>NZ_CP054594.1:1768102-2122683 GCF_013347185.1 Curtobacterium sp. Csp1 | reverse complement strand
GGCCTGACCCCGGGTGTGTCGGGCAACGCGAAGCTGGAGAACGGGTCGGTGTCGTTCCCGATCACGGCCGGTTCGGTGACGTACTGGTCGCCGGACGGCAACTACCGCCCGTACGTGCAGGGGCTGCTGAACCACGACGACTCGGGCCTGACGCTCAAGGCCGGTGACACGACGGTGACGCTGGAGAACTTCGTGGTGAACCCGGGTTCGTCCAAGCTCTACGGTGACGTGCTGGTCAACGGGCAGGTCGCAGCGTCCAACGCGTACCTGTTCTCGCTGCACGGTGGCACGCTCAAGCCGCTGCAGCTCGAGGGTGACAACGCGATCCTGACCGGCACCACGGTCCACGTCTCCGACGACGCCGCGAAGCTGCTCAACAGCACCTTCAAGACCGACGCGGTCAAGGGTGGTCTCCTCGTCGGGACCGCGACCATCACCGCACAGATCAAGTAACACCCCCGCACCACACGAACGACGGCCGGCCCCGGAAGGGACCGGCCGTCGTCGTGTGTGCAGGACCGGGAGGCGCGTGGCGGCCCGGTCGCGCCGGGCAGGTCGCGTGCGCTCAGTCGCGGCGGCGCCACCACCGGCGCGGTCGCGCCGCCCGCTCGGCCGCCTCCGCCACCTCGGCCGCCGCAGCCAGCCGGTCGCGTCGCCGGGCGGCCCAGGCCTCGACCTCGGCGTCGACGTCCCGCATCGGGGTCACCACCGGCGGGCCGCCGAGCAGCTGCCGTCTGGCCTCCTTCACCCGGGCGTTGAAGTCCACGAGCACCGCGCGGACGTCGTCCTCGGTCGCGAGGGCATCGAGGTGCCCGTCGAGCTCGGCGTCCTCGGTGCGCAGGGCGAAGGCGGGCGGGGCGATGCCGCGGATGTCCTCGCGCTCGATCTTCGCCTTGATCCACCAGTCCGGGTCGTGCCGGCCGTCGTTCCCGGGCAGCGGCTTGCCGTGGTACGGGTTGCCGTCGAAGACCCCGCGGCGCTCCGCCTGCTCGACGAGCATGCGCGCGTGCTGTCCGACGTCCTGCGCACGCAGCAGTCGGCGTTCCTCGCGGACCTCGTCCGGGTCCAGCGAGCCTCGCTCCACCTCGCTGTCGACGAGCTGCTGGTACCGGTACCGCGCGGCTCGTCGCAGCCGGTCCATCCGGGCATCGACGTCGTTCATGGTCGTCCCATGATGCAACGCACGGGCGACAGCGCACCCAGAAGTCCGCTCAGGAGGCGGCTCAGGAGGCGGCTCAGGACTCCGCCGCGACCTCCTCGATGGTCAGCGCCGCCTGGATCAGGGCGAGGTGCGACAGCCCCTGCGGGATGTTCCCCATGAAGTCGCCGTCCTCGCTGAGCATCTCGCTGAACAGCCCGACGTCGTTGGCCTGCTCGACCATCGCGTCCATGAGCTCGCGGGCGTCGTCGACCCGGCCGACGCAGGCCATCGCGGCGGCGAGCCAGAACGAGCACGCGACGAACGGCGACTCCTCGGCGTCCATCCCGGAGTACCGGTAGACGAGCGGGCCGCGCTGCAGCTGCTCCTCCACCGCCCGGATCGTCGACTCCATGCGCGGTCCGCGGTCGAACGACGACATCGCGTGGAGCAGGATCGACGTGTCCAGGGCGTCGCTGCCCGGGTACATCACGTAGTACCCGCGCTCCTCGTCCCAGCCGTTGTCGGCGACCCACTGTTCGATGAGCTCGCGGTTCTCGATCCACTTGTCGCGCGGGCCGTCGATCATCCCGGCGTCGTGGAGCTCGACCGCCGCGTCGAGCGCCTGCCAGCAGCCGATCTTGCTCGACACGTAGTGCTGCGTGTCCTGCAGCTCCCACATGCCCGAATCCGCCTCGGGCCAGCGGTGGCACGCGTCGTCGGCGAGCCGCTCGAGCACACCGGCCGTCTGCCGGTCGAGCACGTTCCCGGCCCGGACGTACTGCCGCAGGATCTCGAACACGTCGCCCCACACGCCGAGCTGGAGCTGGTCGCCGGCGCGGTTGCCGATCGTCACCGGGCCGATGCCCTTCCAGCCCGGGACGTCGCGTTCCTCGACCCCGTCGGTCTTCTCGCCGTTCAGGTCGTAGAAGATCGGCATGGTCTCGTCGTGCTCGGCGATGGTGCGCATCACCCACGACACGGCGGCGTGCGTCTCCTCGCGGAGCCCGAACCGGGTCAGGGCGTGCACCGTGTACGACAGGTCGCGGACCCAGGCGAACCGGTAGTCCCAGTTCTTGCCGCCGGTCCGGTCCTCGGGCAGGCTCGTCGTCGGCGCGGCCGCGATCGCACCGGTGGGCGAGTAGATGAGCAGCTTGAGGGCGAGGGCGCTCCGCTGCACGGCGTCGGCCCAGGGACCGTCGTACGAGAACGTCTCCGACCACGTCGACCAGTTCGCGATCGTGCGGTCGACCGCGTCGAGGGTGCGCTCCGGTTCCGGCAGGAAGATCGGTTCGTTCTCGGTGCCCACGATGGTCAGGATCGACTTCGACCCCTCGCTCGTGGTGAAGCGACCCGAGAAGCGCGGGCCGTCGTCGTGGATCGGCTCGAACCCGTGCTGCACGATGCCGATCGTGACGCCGTCGATGCCGATGACGGTCCCGTTCGCGGTGTCGAGGCGGTTCGGTTCCGCGGTGTTCAGCAGCGTGCCCGGCACCACGGCCCACTCCATCTCGACGCTGCCCGTGACGCCCTGCACGCACCGGCCGATCTCCGCCCACGGCAGGCGTCCGGCCACGCCGGTGACCATCGCGTCCGTGACGGTGCACGACCCGGAGTCGGTCGTCCACGTGGTGACGAGCACGTTCGTCCCGGGCAGGTACCGGCGTTCCACCGTCGCGTCACCGGTCGGCCGCAGCGCGACGTGACCACCGTGCTCGGCGTCGAGGATGCTCGCGAACACGGGCGGGGAGTCCATCGAGGGGATCGGCAGCCAGTCGATGCGACCGTCCAGCGCGATGAGCGCCACCGTGCGACCGTCGCCGATCGCACCGTAGGACCGCAGCGGCACGGAGCCGTCGGTGCGCTCCTCGTTGTCGTGCGCGTCTGGGGTGTCGCGGGTGCGTTCCGTCATGCCGCCAGCCTGCCCGCGACGTGGAGGTGACCATCAGCCGGACGTACCCCACCCCGGAGGGCCGAACCGGGCCTCCCGACTGCGACACGCCCGGGCGACTTGTGCACTCCGGGCGTGTCGCACTACTGTCGGTCCTCCTGCCCGCCCGGACACCCGACGGGCAGGCCCGCCCGGACAGACCCGGCGGGCAGCACCGCCCGCCCCGGGCACCTCGGAAGGACCGCCGTGCACACCGTGCAGCACCACGAACGCAGCGTCGAGCGCCAGCTCGAAGCGCTCGTCGTGCTGCCCGCGAAGCAGTACGCGAACCAGTCCCTCCGCGACCCCGCGTAGGCACGGCCCGTCTCCCGACGTCCCGTGCCCACCCGGCCCGGGGCGTCCTTCCCGTCGTTCCTCCACCGGTGCTCGGCACCGACCAGGAGGCGCGGGTCCCGCTCGCCCCGGACCGTCACCACCGACGGCCACCCGGCCGTCGTCGAACCGTCACGACGGAAAGGCACCCCCATGAAGAAGATCGACGACAAGCTCCTGAGCTGGGCCTCGCTGCTCGAGGAGAACACCGAGCAGCAGGCGCGCACGACGGCACGGATGCCGTTCGTGTTCCCGCACCTGGCGCTCATGCCGGACGCCCACCTCGGGCTCGGCGCGACCGTCGGGTCGGTCATCCCGACCCTCGGGGCCGTCATGCCCGCGGCCGTCGGCGTGGACATCGGCTGCGGCATGATCGCGGTCCGGACGCAGTTCACCGCCGGGGACCTGCCGGACGACCTGCAGCCCCTCCGCGAGCAGATCGAGCGGGCGGTCCCGCTGTCCGCCGGTGCATCGAACCGGAAGATCGTCGCGACCGCCGAGCCGCGGATCGCCGAGCTCGAGGCACTCGCCGAGCGGGCCGGGTTCGACCCGGCGGGCGTGCACGGCGGCTGGCGGAACCAGCTCGGCACCCTCGGGTCTGGGAACCACTTCATCGAGGTCTCGCTCGACGAGCAGGACCGGGTCTGGCTGTTCCTGCACTCGGGCTCGCGGGGCGTCGGCAACAAGATCGCGCAGCGGCACATCACGGTCGCCAAGCGGCTGATGCAGCGCTGGTGGATCCAGCTCCCGGACCCTGACCTGGCGTACCTGGTCGAGGGCACCCCGGAGTTCACGCGGTACGTCGCCGAGCTCGGGTGGGCGCAGCACTTCGCCCTGCTCAACCGCGAGGAGATGATGGACCGGGTCGTCCGGCAGCTGTCCGAGGTGCTCGGCACCGCGGTCGACGAGCAGGAGCGGATCAACTGCCACCACAACTTCACGCAGCGGGAGACGCACTGGGGCAAGAGCGTGTGGGTCTCCCGGAAGGGTGCGATCCAGGCCAAGGCCGGCCAGCCCGGGCTCATCCCCGGGTCGATGGGGACCGCGTCGTACGTCGTCGAGGGCCTCGGGAACAAGCCGTCGCTCGAGTCGTCCCCGCACGGCGCCGGTCGGTTGTTCTCGCGGTCCGCGGCGCGGCGGACGTTCACGCACGACCAGCTCCGCGAGGCGATGGTCGGGATCGAGTACCGGGACACCGACGCGTTCCTCGACGAGATCCCGGCCGCGTACAAGCCGATCGACCAGGTGATGGCGGACGCGACCGACCTGGTCGCGATCCGGCACACGCTGCGGCAGGTCGTCAACGTCAAGGGCGACTGACCGACGGACGGGAGGATCGTGGCGACCCCGCCACGATCCTCCCGTCCGGTGCGCGCAGCGGCGCGTCACGGACAGCGTGCCGCGGAGCGGGCACGCTGGTCAGGATGAGCGACCAGGCGGAACGGGCAGCGCGCGAGACCGGACGACAGGCGCGGCGCATCGCCGACAGCCGGTGGTTCGAGACCACCGCCCGCGCCGGGTTCGTCGGCAGCGGCATCGTGCACCTGCTCGTCGGGTACCTCGTGGTGCTGCTCGGCATCGGCAGCGCGTCCGGCGAGGAGACCGACCAGTCCGGCGCGCTCCAGCAGCTCGCCGCGGTCCCCGGCGGGATCGTGCTGCTGTGGGTCGTCGCGGTCGGCACCGCGGCGCTCGCCCTGCGCCTGGCGGTCGAGGCGGTCGTCGGCGGTCGGTCGGACAGCACCCGCGCCTGGGCCGCCCGCGCGAAGGACGCCGGCAAGGCCGTGGTCTACGGCGTCGTGTCGTACACGGCGGTGACCTTCGCGCTCGGTGCCGGCAAGAGCTCGAGCGGCTCGAGCCGGGGCGCCGCGGCGCAGGCCCTCGCGACGCCCGGCGGGGTGTTCGTGCTCGTCGCGGCCGGCGTCGTGGCGATCGCGATCGGTGTCAGTCTCGTCGTGACCGGGGTCCGTCGCTCCTTCCGCAAGCAGCTCGTGCCGCTGCCGAGCACCATCGACCGGCCCGTCACGGTGCTCGCGATCGTCGGCTACGTCGGCAAGGGCATCGCGGTCGTGGTCGTCGGCGTGCTCATCGTCGTGGCGGCGTTCCGGAGCGACCCGAGCCAGGCGACGGGGCTCGACGGGGCGTTCCAGGTGATCCACGGCATGCCGGGCGGTGGGGTCGTGCTCGTCCTGGTGGGCATCGGGTTCCTCGCCTACGGGGTCTACAGCTTCTTCCGCGCGAAGTACGCCCGCCTCTGACCGACGCCACGACGCCCGGCGGGGGTCGCGGACGCTGAACATGTTGGACGCGTGCGGAGGCGTCCACCGGTAGGGACGGAGCATGCACACCGACGCCACCTCCGGACCCGTGACCGTCTTCTGCGACGAGCAGGCCGTCCTCGTCGAGAGCATCGTCTGGGACCCCGAGCACGAGCGACTCCGCTGGACGGACATCACGCTCGGTCTGCTCACGACCGCCCGCGCCGACGGCACGGTCGAGTCGAGCGTCGCGTTGCCGCCGCCCCTCGCGAGCTTCCAGCCGCGGGCCACCGGCGGGTTCGTCGCCGCCCTCGGGGACACCGTCGTGCTCACCGACGCGCGCGGGACCGTCGAGCGCGAACTCGCCCGGGTCCGGCACGCGACGCCGGACATGCGCTTCAACGAGGGCAAGTGCGACCCGTTCGGCCGGTTCGTCGTCGGCAGCATGGACCTCACCGACCGCGACCCGGCCGGTGCGCTGTACTCGGTGGAGCCGGACGGATCGGTCCGGGTGCTCCGCGGTGGATTCGGCGTCACGAACGGCATCGAGTGGTCCGAAGACGGCTCCGTGATGTACGTCACCGACACCAGCACGCAGACGATCTACCGGGGGAGCTACGGGCCCGACGGGGAGCTCGGCGACCTCGAGCCGTTCGTCAGCGGTGCCGCGCACGACGGCCTGGTCCGCGACGACGAGGGGTGTCTCTGGACCGCGGTGTACGGCGGCGGCCGGGTCGAGCGCTGGAGCCCGGCCGCCGAGCACCTGGAGACCGTCGAGGTGCCGGCACCGAACGTCACCTCGGTGGCCTTCGGTGGACCCGACCGGTCGACGCTCTTCATCGGCACCGCGCGGGAGAACGCGACCGAGGAGCAGCTCGAGCGCGCGCCGCACTCCGGCGCCGTGTTCGCTGTGCGGACTCGCGTGCACGGCAGCCCGGCGTCCGCGTTCGGCGGCTGAACCGCGGGTATCGTGGGCGGTCGCCAGCAACACGGGAGGCCCACGTGCACGAGGACGACACCACCCCGCACACCCACGGGACCGCGCCCGGCGAGGGGAGCGCGCCGAGCGAGGGGAGCGCGCCCGACGGCGGCACGGCTGCGCCGGCACCGGACCCGGCCGGGCGGCTCGCGGACGCCGAGGACGCCGACGTCACGGTCGAGGTCGACCGGATCGCCGTCGACGGCACCTACGTCCGGGTCAGTTCGATCGGTCACCCGGGTGCGCGGGCGTTCGTGCTCGTCGCCGGGCTCGGCATCGCCGCGACCTACTACGAGCGGCTCGCCCCGCACCTCAACGAGAACGGCCCCGTGCACGCGCTCGACCTGCCGGGCTTCGCGGGCGTCCCGCGCTTCCGGGGTGCGGTGTCGATCGAGCGGTACGCCGACGCGGTCGAGCGGGTCCTCGACGACCTGGGGCTCGAGGACCCGGTGCTCGTCGGGCACTCGATGGGCACGCAGGTCGTCACCGAGGTCGCCGCGCGCCGACCCGAGCTGCGCGACCTCGTCCTCATCAGCCCGGTGGTCGACCGTCGCGCCCGGACGATCCGGCAGTCGGCCGGACGGTTCCTGCGTTCATCGCTGCACGAGCCGGCGGCGGTCCGTTGGCACGGCATCACGGCGTACGCGCTGTGCGGCTGGCACTGGTTCCGGAAGGTTCTGCCGCGGATGATCGCCTTCCCGATCGAGGACCGCGCGGCCGAGGTGCAGGCGCGGACGCTCATCGTGCGCGGTGAGCACGACGCCCTCGTCCCGCGGGACTGGGTGCGGAACCTGGCGCGGGTCTTCCCGCACGCGGTCCTCCGCGAGGTCGTCGACGGTGCGCACTCCGTCATGCACGCGCAGGCGGACGCCGTCGCGCGGCTCGCGGTCGACCACGTCGCGGGGCGGATCACCGACCGCGGCGTGGGGTCGCTGCAGCGGGTCCGGGACACCACGACGTCGTCCGACCTGGCGCGGCTCAGCGCGAAGGAGGCGTGGCTGGTCCTGAAGTCCCGCTTCATCGAGCTCGCCGGGATGGCGCGGGGGGACGACGGTGCGCTCGAGCAGGCGAAGTCGGCGCACGCGGTCGCGATGGCGGACGGAGACGGCATCCCGGTCGACCCGGAGGACCGCCGCGAGGTCGTCGACGAGGTCGCGCCCGAGGTGCGGGGCCGGTAGCCGCGTCCCGCTGACGGTCCGGCAGGTGGTGCCGGACGCACGGGACTGCAGGCCCGGTGCCGGTCCGTCGGACCGGCACCGGGCCTCCAGTCGGGTCGCCCTGGTGTGGGTCTACGCGTCTGCGGTGATGCGTCCGGGGAGCATGTCGCGCGTCAGCGCGTGCGCCTCGGCGAGCACCTTGCGGGCGTCGTCGGTCTTGTCCCAGACGTTCCAGAGCAGGACGCCGCGGACCGTGTCGTCGTCGTCCAGGTAGTAGACGACGCCGGTGACGTTCGGCTCCTGCCAGTCCTCGACGGTGTGCAGCTTCGTCGAGACCTGCCCGACGGCCTCGTAGCCCATGTCGAAGACGTCCGAGTAGAACATCGGCGTGTGGTCGTAGGTCTCGTCCGCGTCGGCGAGGTTCCGGCCGGCCTGGCGCCCCTGCTGCTGCGCGTTGTCGACGTGCTCGACGCGGCGCGTGCCGAGGATCCGGTCCGGGTACTCGGCGACGTCGCCTGCCGCGAACACCGACTCGTCGTCGGTGACCAGCGTCGAGGACACCACGATGCCGTCGTCCACCGTCAGGCCCGCGTCGGCGGCGAGCTGCGTCTGCGGCTCGATGCCGAGACCGACGACGACCGCGTCCGCCTCGAGCACGGAGCCGTCGTCGAGCGTCAGGGTCACGCCGCCCGCCGTCTGTGTGCCGGACTCGACCCGGCGGCCGAGGCGCAGCTCGACCCCGTGGTCGACGAAACGCTGCTGGAACGCGTGCGCGAGCCCGTCGGGGAACATCCGCGCGCCCACGGTCTCGTCGGGGTCGACGAGCGTGACCTTCGCCCCGTTCTGCACGACGCCGGACGCGATCTCGGTGCCGATGTACCCGCCGCCGACGACGGCGACGTGTGCCCCGGCGTCCGCGAAGGCCCGGAGCTTCCGGTAGTCCGCCGCACTCCGGTAGTCGAGGACGCGGTCGGACGGCTCGAGTCCGGGCAGGCCGCGGGGCTTGCCACCGGTGGCGAGCAGGAGACGCTCGTAGCCGTGGGTCTGGCCGTCGGCGGTCGTGACGGTCTTCGCCGCGCGGTCGATCGCGGTCACCGCGGACCCGAGCACGAAGGTCGCGCCGGTCTCCTCGGTGTGCAGGTCGACCTTCTCGTCCCAGTCGAACTCCGGGTCGGTCCAGAGCTTCTTCGACAGGGCCGGGCGGGCGTACGGGCGGTCGTGCTCCTCGCTGAGGATCCCGATCGAGCCGTCCTGGTCGATCTCGCGGATCCCGCGGGCTGCGGCGTCGGCGACCATGCCGCCGCCGACGATGAGGTACCGGAAGTCGGTCATGTGCGTCCCTCGTGTGGATGGGTGTCTAGATGGTGGCGACCGAGCCGGAGTCGACCCGGTAGTTCGACCCGTTGACGAAGCTCGCGAGGTCGGAGCACAGGAAGGCGACGACGTTCGCGACCTCCTCGGGCTCACCGCGGCGGCCGAGCTCCATGTACGGGCGCTGCTCGTCGAGGAAGCTCGTGACCGCCTCGTCGAAGGACGTGCCCCGCTCCTTCGCCCGCTCGTCCATCATCGCGTCGGTCATCGGCGTGTGGATGAAGGCGGGGCTGACGGTGTTCACGAGCAGCCCCTCGGAGGCGTACGAGCGGGAGAGTCCCTTCGCGAACGACAGCACGCCCGCCTTCGCGGCGCAGTACGGCAGCTCGTCGTCGTACGGCTGGGACGCGTCCTCGGACACGAGGTACACGATCCGGCCCCAGCCGCCGTTCCGCAGGTCCGCGATGAACTCGCGGGTGATGCGGACCGGGCCCATCAGGTCGACGTCGATGGTGTCGAGCCATCCCTGTTCGTCGACCTCGTGGAACAGGCCCTGCGCGCCGGTGATGCCCGAGGACTGCACGAGGATGTCGATCTCGCCGACGGCGTCGCGCACCCGGTCGTGCAGTGCGGCGAGGCTCCCGGCGTCGGTCACGTCCGCGGCGAAGGCGAAGAGCTTGCCCGGAGGCGCCTCCAGCTGGTCCGCGCTGGTGTCGAGACGGCCCTGGTCGAGGTCGGTGACGACCACGGTCGCACCCTCCGCGAGGAGGATGCGCGCCGTGTTCCAGCCGATGCCGGAGTCGCCACCGAAGACCAGGGCGGTCCTGCCCTGGATCCCGAGGTCCACGGTCAGGCGTGCGTCGAGGCCTCGGCGGTCGCCGGGCTCGTGGCCGACGCGAGCGGCGTGCGCGGGGCACGGTTCTCGGCGGAGACCATCCAGGCGAGCTGCTCGAGGCGCTCGATGAACCCGTGCAGCAGGTCGGCGGTCGTCGGGTCCTCGTCGTCGACCTCGTCGTGCACGTCGCGCATGGTGCCGGTGGCCTGGTACAGGCGCAGGGTCACGAGGTCGATCGCGTCGTGCGTGGTGACCTCGCCCTCGGGGAAGGCGTCGAGGTGGCTGGTCGCGGCGACGGTGGCCGAGCGGCCGTCCGGCACGGCGTACAGGGCGCGCATGCGCTCGGCGGTGTCGTCGGCGAACTCACGTGCGGCGTCGACGATCTCGTCGAGCTGCAGGTGCAGGTCGCGGAAGTTGGTCCCGAGGATGTTCCAGTGGGCCTGCTTGCCCTGGAGGTGCAGGTCGATGAGGTCGACGAGGACGGCCTGGAGGTTCTTGGCGAGCGTGTCCGATGCGTGCATGATCGGCTCCTTCCGGATCGGTGCTGACCCTTCCGGTCTACGCGGTCCGGCCCGCACGGTTCCCAGAGCCCGTGGACGGAGGTGTCCCCCGCGGAGGACTCAGTGGGCCGGTGCGGCGTCGACCTGGTCGACGGCACCGCGCATGCGCTCCAGGAACGTCGCGACCACGCGGGCCTCGTCGGCGGTCAGGCCCTCGGCGATGGACATCATCCGGCGGTGCATGACCCCGAGGGTCGCGCGGACCTCGTCGTCGGTCTCGGTCGTCGGGGTGATGACGAGCGCGCGGCGGTCGGTCGGGTGCGGGTCGCGGCGCACGTGGTTCGACTTCACGAGCCGGTCGATCAGGATCGTCGTCGACGCGGACGAGATCTTCAGGTAGGCCGCCAGGTCCTTCGGCTTCACGATGCGGCCGGCGCGCTGCGCCTGCAGCAGGTACCGGACCGCCAGCAGGTCGGTCTCGCCCATGCCCATCGAGTCGCGGGTGCGGCGGCGCATGGCGGTCTCGGCGGCGCGGTAGCGGCGGAGCGCGTTGAGCACGGCGACACCGCGCTGGGTGGCGTCGTCGTCGGGGAACCAGTACCCCGACGCCTCCGTGATCTCCTGCGTCGACATGGCGTTCAGGGTAACCCCTCTGGTATCTCGCCTGTCTAGCGGTCCGTCGTCACGAGCGGACGGGAGGCACGGTGCCAGCTGGCACCGCGCCTCCCGTCCGTCCCGTGGTCGCGATCCGACGCGACCGGGTGGCGACTGCGGAATCAGGCCGCGACGGGCTCCGCAGCGGCCTCGGCGAGCGCGCGCAGCGCGCCCTGGACGAGCTCGACGACCTCGGCGTCCTCACGGGGGTGCGTCTCGGCGAAGCGGACGACGGACTGCGGGATGGCGACCTTGACGTCCTCGAGGACGCGTGCACCCGCGATGCCGGCGGCCTTGCGCGCGTCGTCGTGTGCCCAGACGCCGCCGTACTGGCCGAAGGCGGACCCGATGACGGCGAGCGGCTTGCCGGACAGCGGCGAGGCGCCGAACGGACGCGAACCCCAGTCGAGCGCGTTCTTCAGCACGGCCGGGATCGTGCCGTTGTACTCGGGCGTGACGAGCAGCACGGCGTCCGCGTCGGCGACCGCCTGGCGGAACGCGACGGCGGCGGCCGGCGGGGTGTCGCCGTCGATGTCCTCGTTGTAGAAGGGCAGGTCGACGATGCCGTCGAAGGTCGAGAGCGTGATGCCCTCCGGAGCGTGCTGGTCGGCCGCCTCGGCGAGCTGGCGGTTGATCGAGCCGGCGCGGAGGCTGCCGACGAGGACGAGGACGTTCGTCATGGAGATCCTTTCTCTCGGGACACGAATGGTGTCAGGAACAACCAATGAGCCGGCTGGGTCACCCATTCCCGACACGGCCCTGGCTCGGTAGGTTGACCGGGTGAGCACCCCTCGGACGCCCGCCAGCACACCCCGCACGACCGACCCGGACTGGTGGCGGCAGGCCGTCGTCTACCAGGTGTACCCGCGGAGCTTCGCGGACACGGACGCCGACGGCCTCGGCGACCTCGCCGGGGTGACGAGCCGCGTGCCGTACCTCGCCGCGCTCGGCGTCGACGCGATCTGGTTGTCCCCGTTCTTCCCGTCGCCGCTCGCCGACGGCGGGTACGACGTGGCGGACTACCGCGACGTCGACCCGCGACTCGGGACGCTCGCCGACGCGGACGCCCTGCTGGCCGCCGCGCACGAGCACGACCTGCGGGTGATCGTCGACATCGTGCCGAACCACACCTCCGACCAGCACGAGTGGTTCCGGGCGGCGCTCGCTGCGGAACCGGGGTCGCCGGAGCACGCGCGGTACGTGTTCCGCGAGGGCTCCGGACCCGACGGGTCGCTGCCGCCCAGCGACTGGGTCTCGAACTTCGGCGGGAGCGCCTGGACCCGGGTGCCGGACGGGCAGTGGTACCTGCACCTGTTCGCGCCGGAGCAGCCCGACCTGGACTGGTCGAACCCCGAGGTCCGCGCCGACTTCGAGGACACGCTACGGTTCTGGTCCGACCGCGGGGTCGACGGCTTCCGCGTGGACGTCGCGCACGGGCTCGCGAAGGACCTGTCGACGCCGTACCGGCACTCGGACGAGCAGGCGCTGCCGCTCGACGGCTCGGACCCGCTGTACGACCGCGACGAGGTGCACGAGATCTTCGCGACCTGGCGGACCGTGCTCGACGAGTACGACCCGCCCCGCGCCGCCGTCGCCGAGGCCTGGGCGCCGGCGCCGCGCCGCGTGCTCTACGCCAGGCCGACCGAGCTCGGGCAGGCGTTCAACTTCGACCTGCTCGAGTCACCGTTCGACGCCGACTCGTTCCGCACGATCGTCGAACGGAACCTCGCTGCGTCCGCCGAGTCCGGAGCGTCGAGCACGTGGGTGCTCTCGAACCACGACGTCGTCCGGCACGCGACCCGGTACGGGCTGCCCGACGGCACCGACACCGACGCCTGGCTGATGACCGACGGCACCGACCCGGTGCTCGACCGGGAGCGCGGGCTCCGGCGTGCGCGGGCGGCGACGCTGCTCGTGCTCGCGCTGCCGGGCTCGTCGTACGTCTACCAGGGCGAGGAGCTCGGCCTGCAGGAGGCCGCGGCCATCCCGCACGCGCAGCTGCAGGACCCGAAGTGGCTGCGCACCGGGCACACGGTCAAGGGTCGGGACGGCTGCCGCGTGCCGATCCCGTGGACGCGCTCCGGGCCGTCGTTCGGCTTCGGCGACACCGCGCCGCACCTGCCGCAGCCCGAGGACTTCGGCGCGTGGTCGGTGGAGGCCGAGGACGGCGCCGCGGGGTCGACCCTCGAGCTGTACCGCGCGGCGACGGCGGCCCGGCGTCGGCTGCAGCGCGGCGAGGAACTGCACTGGGTCGAGGCGGGCGACGGCGTCGTGGCGTTCGCGCGGCACGACGGCTGGCGGTCCGTGACGAACTTCGGGACGACGCCGGTGCCGATGCCCGCGGGCGCGGTCGTCGTCGCTTCTGGGCCGCTCGACGACGAGCACACGCTGCCGGGTGAGACGACGGTCTGGCTCAGCTGACCGACCAGCTCCTTCCTCCCCAGGCCACCGGCGGCGGGCTGCTCTCCACAGTGTGAAGAACGCGCCGTCAGCGAGTGCTCCCTGATCGCGACGATCGGGGCATGAACCGACACACATCCCCATCCGGCGGCCCACCCGCCGCATCCGCCGCGCCCGCTGACCGTCCTGCCCGACCCGCGACGGACTGCTCGAGGCGCTGGTGGCGCCGACGGCCCGGACTGGTCGCCGCCGGCGTGGCCACGGCGCTCGGCCTGCTCGGCGGACCCGCGGTGCTCGTCGCGCCGTCGTCCGCCGGCTCGCTGCCCTTCCCCTACGTCGCCGACTTCTCGGACGTCGCCGGTGGCACTCTGAGCGGGGACGCCGCGATCGTCGACGGACGGCTCCGGCTGACCGACGACGAGCTCAGCCAGGCGGGGGCGTGGTCCACGGACGACACGTTCTCGTCCGACCTCGGGCTCGACATCGAGTTCGACTACGCGATGTACCACGAGGGCACGCGTGCGGGGGCGGACGGACTGCTGCTGTTCCTCGCCGACGGCGCCGCACCGCAGGGTGTCGGCCAGTCCGGTGCCGGCCTCGGGTACGCTTGCCGCTTCCACGAGACCCAGGGTGGGGATCACCCCTGCGACCTGCCCGGACTGCCCGGGGCCTTCGCCGGCGTCGCCATCGACCGGTACGGCAACTTCTCGCTGCCGCTCAACCTGTCCGGCCCCGGCGCCGCGCCGGACTCGGTGGTGGTCCGCGGATCGGGCGACGGACTCGACGGCTACCGGTACGTCGCCGGCACCGACGTCCCGCGCGGTGTCCAGACCGACGGACCCGAGCCCCGGACCGTACGGGTGACGCTGCTGCCGCAGGACGACGGCGGCCTCGCGCTCACGGTCCGGCTCGAGACCGAGGCCGGTGCGCTCCGGACCGTCCTCGACCAGGTGCCGCTCCACGGCGACGGCCAGGCGCCGCTGCCGCCGACGCTGCGGCTCGGGTTCGCGGCGTCGACCGGCAGCTACGTCGACGTGCACGAGGTCGACGAGCTCCGGGTGCAGGTGCCGGTCGACCTCGCCGTCGACCAGGACCTGGCACCGGAGGTCACCGCGGGCGAGCAGGTCCGCTGGGACGTCGTCGCGCGCGATGCCGGGCCGAGTGCATCCGATCCGAGCCGCCTGACGGTCGACGTGCCGGCAGGGCTGCGGGACGTCTCCTGGACGTGTCGTGGGGTCGACGGCGGCACGTGCGGCGCCGGCAGCGGGACGGGTGCGGTGTCCACCGACCTCGGGCTCCCACGGGGTGCCGGTGCGGTGGTCACCGTGACCGGCACGGTCCCGGACGACGCGACCGGCACCCTGACGAGCCGTGCGGTGCTCGAACCGGCGTCGGGGCTCGCCGACACCTTCGTCGAAGACAACGTCTCGGTGGCCGAGACGCGTGTCCGGGACGACGACGGACCCGGACCGGGACCCGTCGCGCGGCTCGGCACCGAGAAGTCCGTCGAGCCCGCGACCGACGTCCGCCCGGGCGATGCGCTCACCTACGCGCTCACCGCCCGGAACGACGGGAGCGTCGACGCCGAGCGTGTGGGCGTCACGGACGAGTTGCCCGCCGCCGTGCGCTTCATCGGGTCGGACGACGACTGCACGGCGGACGGACAGCTCGTGACGTGCCGGTCGGCGGACACCCTCGCGCCGGGGGAGCGTCGTACCTTCACGATCCGGACGGTCCTCGACGAGACCTACCGCGGGGACGGTTCCGACGTGGTCAACGTCGCGACGGCGACCTCGCCGTCCGACCCGGACGGGGGCGACCCGTCACCCGGCGTCGCGGTCGGGGTGGTCGACCCCGGCGACGGAGACGGGGGCGCCGACGGCGACGGCGGCGGCGGGACGGGCGCCTCGCCCACACCCGTACCGGCCACGGACACAGCAGGACCCGGCACCGGCGGACGCGGACCCGGATCCGGACCAGGGCGTGGCGGGTCGCTCGCGTACACCGGTTCGTCCGGCCTCGGTCTGCTCGCGCTCGTCGGTGCGGCGGTGACGGCGCTCGGCGGTACGGGCTGGTGGGCGGTCCGACGCCGCAGGGCGCGCGCGGACACGACGGACCCGGCCGGCGGCTGACGGGGCTGACCGGCTGGTGGCCGGAGTGCGGCGGCTCGGTGCTCCCTCAGCGCCGGCCGCCGCCGTCCGGTCGGCTCGCAGCGGGCACGGCGGTACGATTGGGCCACCACCCGCATGCCCGAAAGAGGTCTCGTGTCCGACTCCGTCGACGACGCCGACAAGCGCGCGCGGTACTGGCCGATCCCCGTCCTCCGGGCCGTCCCAGCCGCAGTCGTGGCCGTCGTCATCACCTTCTCCGCCAACCACGCCGCCGGGTACGGACTCGTGCTGTTCGGCGTGGTGGTCCTCGTCGACGCGGTCGTCCTCGCGGTCGCGGGGACCCGGCGGTTGACGGACGATCCCCGATCCCGGCGGACGACACTGGTGCACGCGGGCATCGACGTCGTCGCCGCGGTCGCGGCCTTCGTGACGAGCGGCCTCGGTCTGCCGGCGTTCATCGCGGTCGTCGTGGCCTGGGCGGTGCTGACCGGGGCGCTCGAGCTCACGCAGGGGCTGCGGGCACGGGGCCGGTCCCCGTTCGCCCGGGACTGGACGACCATCGGCGGCCTGACCCTGCTGCTGGCCGTCGCCTTCCTGCTCACCCCGCCGGACTACTCGCAGCGGCTCGGCGGCATCGAGAAGGTGTCGGGCACCCTCGACGCCTCGATCGTCCTCGTCGGCCTGCTCGGCGCCTACCTCGCCATCGCGGCGGTCTTCCACGTGATCGCCGGACTCTCGCACAAGTGGGGAACGGCGGCGCCGACCGCAGCCCCGGACGGAGCACCCCACGCATGAACGCCCCCAGCCGTCGCGACCGTCTCCGTCCGGCGGAGCTCCTCGTGATCTCCGCGATCGTCGCCGTGTTCATCGGCCTCGTCGTGCTGTTCTCGACGCGGGAGTTCGTGCTCGCCCTGGTCTTCCTCGGCATCGCCTTCATCGTCGTCGTGGTGGTCCTCGCGATGCTGCAGCTCGCGTCGTCGAGCGACCAGGACGACAACGACATGCTCGGTGGGCACAAGGCCCCCGGTGAACGCGTCGAGGGCGACGACTTCCACTGACGTCCGCCCAGCCCGCCCGGCCCGGGGCCCGCGGCTGACGCAGGCACGACACGCCCGAGGTCACGAATCGTGAACGGTCCTGTCAGGACCGCGGGTCCTGCCGACATCTCCAGGGTGAGGGAGGTGGGGTGTGGACGTGACCACGGAGACGGACGCGATGCTCGTCCGGGCGATGGCCACGGGCGACCGTGGCGCGCTCGCCCGCGCGTTCGACCGCTACGCCGCGACCCTCACCCGGTACACCTGGGCGCTCGCGGATGACCGGCAGGACGTCGAGGAGGTCGTGCAGGACGCCTTCCTGACGCTCTGGCAGCGCTCGGCGACGCTCGAACTCCCGGCGGACACGGTGCTGCCGTGGCTGCTCGTGGTGTGCCGCAACCTGGCGTTCAACGCGGGACGGAAGCGCACCAAGCACCGCGCCGACGAGCTGCCCGAGACCCTGGCGACCCCGTCCGACCACGGGGAGGCCGCCGAGACGCTCCGCTGGGTGCGCGCCGAGATCGCGGCGTTGCCCGAACTCGACCGGCGCATCTGCGAGCTGTGCCTGCTCGAGGGGCACTCGTACGCCGAGGCCGCGGAACTCCTCGGTCTGTCCGTCGGCGCGGTCACCCAACGCGTCTCCCGCAACCGTCGTCGACTCAAGAAGGTGGTGATGTACGATGAACACTGAACCCCCTGAGGGAGACGACCTGCAGCGCATGCTCGTCTCGATGAAGCAGCACGTCCTCGAACGCGCCACCCCGCGGCCGGCCCGGCGGCGCGGACGGTCCGGCATCGTCGTCGGCGTCGTGGCGCTGCTCGCGCTCGGCACGGCGACCGGTGCGGTCGCGTTGACGCTCACGCAACAGGACCGTCCGGCGGCAGCGCCCGCGCAGACGCAGCAGCCCGAGCCGGCGCCGTCCGCGACGACCCCGAGCTCGGCGCCGATCACCGGCCGGCCGACACCCCGGCCGACGTCGACCCCGGACACGGTGGCGTCCGTCCCGACCGACTGCCGGGCGATCGTGCCGGCGTCGGACTACGACCGCCTGTTCGGCGACGCGCCTTTGATGCAGGTGTTCCCCGACCCGGGGAGTCCCGCCGCGAACCAGATCCAGGCGGAGAAGGATTCGACGAGGCGGGATCCGCTCGCCGGGCCGACCACCCTGTACTGCCTCTGGCGTGACTCCCAGGCGGACATCACAGGGCTGGCCGTGACGCTCGGCACGGGAACGCCCGAGCAGATGGCCGAGCTGGAGCGGACGACGTTCCAGGGCTGGTCGCCGACCTGCGACGAGCGCGACGGCATCCGGACGTGTCGCGCCGTGCGGAGCGACCCCCAGTACGGCACGGACTGGGCGCGCACGACGTACGTCCGCGGGGACACCTGGTTGGTCATCGACCAGTCGAACTTCCCGACGAACGGGCTCCTGCCCGCGATCGTCGGGGAGGTCTGGGGGGACTGACGGCCTGGAGGCACGTGGCGGGCCCCGCCCCGTGCCTCCAGTCCGTCGGTGGGTCCCGTCAGGCCGCCCGCCGGGCCGCAACGACGTCGCGGGCCAGCGCCCGCGTCGCGCGGTTGGGTTCCGGGTCGGTCCGCATCGCCAGCCCGATCCGCAGTGGCGCGACGTCGTCCTCGAGCTCCAGGACCGCGCCGTCGTGCTGCACGCCGGAGTCCGGCACGACCCCGACACCGAGCCCGGCGGTCGCGAACCGCACCACGGCGGGCATGTCGTTCATCTCCGCGACGATCCGTCGCCGGATCCCGAGCCGGTCGAGGGCAGTGTCCAGGATGATCCGGTTGCCGAACCCGTGCGCCGTGTCGATGAACGGCTCACCGGCGAGCTCGGCGAGCCCGACGGAGGTCCTTCCCGCGAGCGGGTGGTCGGACGCCACGAACACGCGGAACGGCATCTCCCGCAGCGGCTCGACCGTGATGCCCGGCGGCACCGCGGGCAACCCCGTGTAGGCGAGGTCGAGTCGTCCGGCCACCAGGTCGTGGACGAGCCCGGTCGTCCCGGTCGGCGACGTCATGAGCTCCACCGCGACGAGCGGGTGGCGCTGCCGGAACCGACGGAGCACCCCGGTGAGGTCGACGATGTCCATGCTCGTGAAGATCCCGAGCCGGACCCGTCCGCGCAGGTCGGCGTCGTCCAGGGTGGCGAGGTCGCGCATCCGGTCGAGGGCGTCGAGGACGGCCCGGGCGTGGGGGAGCAGGTCCTCGCCCGCGGCGGTGAGGATGGTCCGGCGGCCCGTCCGGTCGAACAGCCGGACGCCGAGCGAGCGTTCGAGCGACGCGATGCCCGCCGAGACGGTCGACTGCGCGGCCCACAGGCGCTCGGCGGCACGGGTCACGCTGCCCTCGGCAGCCACGGCGACGAACTGTTCGAGCAGGCGGGTCTCCACCCGACGAGTATCGACCAGGTCGATGGCGGCCATCAAGGAGAACCGTTGGACTCGATGCCGCTCGCGGGACGACCATCGAGGCATGTCCTCGACCACCGCTCCCGCTCCCACCGCCGCTGCCGATCGGGTCCCGGCCCCTCGGGGCCGCCGCGCGCACACCCGGCGCCGGCACGGCTTCGGCTTCTGGGCCGTCGCGTTCGCGTTCCTGGCGGTCATGGCCTTCGCGACCGTCCCGGCCCCGCTCTACGTGATCTACCAGGCGCGGGACGGCTTCCCGACCTTCACCACGACCGTGGTCTTCGCGGCCTACGGGGTCGGTGTCGTGGCGTCGCTGTTCCTCGCCGGGCACCTCAGCGACGTGCACGGACGCCGCCCCCTCGTGCTGGTGTCCGTGGCGCTCGAACTCGTCGCCGCGGTGCTGTTCCTGCTGTGGGACGACGTCGCCGGGCTGCTCGTGGCCCGGCTCGTGACCGGCTTCGGGGTGGGGCTCCTCACCGCGACGGCCACCGCGCACCTCGGCGAGCTCCGCGTCCGGGCCACCGGGTCGGACGCGTCCGCGAAGGGCGCGAGCGTGGCGGCGGGGGCGGTGAACCTCGGCGGGCTGTCGCTCGGGGCGCTCCTCGGCGGAGCGCTCGCCGAGTTCGTCGGTCAGCCGCTGGTCGTGCCGTACGTCGTGTTCGTCGTGGCGCTGGTGGTCGCGTTCGTCGTGGTGCTCGCGGCGCCCGAGACCGTCGACCGTCCCGAGCAGCCGGTGCCGTACCGTCCGCAGCGGATGCAGGCACCTGCCGGGCAGGCCGGGGCGTTCTGGGCGGCCGGGACCGCAGCGTTCGCGGCGCTCGCGGTGCAGGGGCTCTTCACCTCGGTGGCGCCGACCTTCCTCGCGACGACGTTCCACGTGACCGACCGGCTCGCGGCCGGGGCGACCACGTTCGGGGTGTTCGCGGCGAGCGCGGTGTCGCAGATCGTCTTCGCCCGGCTCGCGCAGCGTCGGCAGGTCCAGCTCGGGCTGGTGCTCCTGGTCGTCGGGCTCGCTGTCCTCGCGGTCGCCGCCGTCGTGCTGCAGGTCGGCGGGTTCATCGGTGGCGGGGTCGTCGCCGGAGCGGGCGTGGGGCTGCTGTTCCGCGCGTCGATCGCCCGTGCCGGGTCCCTCGTCGGCCCCGAGCAGCGCGGCGGTGTGCTGGCGGCGACGTTCCTGATCGCCTACGCGGGGCTCACGGTCCCGGTGGTGGCGGTCGGCGCGGCGCTCCTCGTGGTCCCGACGCTACCGGTGCTGCTCGGGTACGTGGTCTTCGTGGTCGTGCTCGCCCTGGTGGCGGGTGTCCGGCTGGCGGCCAACGCCGAGTAGGACGCAGCCGCACGGGCCCCGCCGGCGCCGGGCGGCCCGGCATACTGGGGGCATGGCCCGGAAGCGCACACGACCAGCCCTCGCCGGCCTCGCCGCGGTCATCGCCGGCGGCCTGGTCGCCGCCGGGGTCGTGCTGACGACCGAGCGGAGCGGGGACGACCCGGCCCCCGGCAGCGGACCCACCGCGACGACCGCCACTAGCGCGGCGGAGGCCCCCGACGAGGTCACCGTCACGATCCCGCGCGAGGGCCCCGACCTGCCCGGCGCCGACGTGCTCGACCAGTGCCGGTCGAGCAGCCGCCAGGTCGTCGCACGCTACGAGACGGCCGCGCTCGGCGAGGTCGTCCTGCAGTGCGGGACGTCGGCCCAGGGCTACGAGCACATCCGCGTCCGGCACACCCGCGACTGGCAGGACGTCGTCGCCGGACACGGCAGCCGGGACTGGGACGACGCGATGCTCACCGCGGTGCAGACCGCACTCGGTTCCCCGCGGGACGGGTACCCGGTGGACGCCGGCGACGGCAAGGTCTGCTTCGCCGCACCGGTCCGCTTCGACGACGGCTCCCAGCCCGACGACGAGCCCTTCGTCACGGTCATCGTCTCGGCGACCACCGACCGGGTGATCACCGCCTACCCGACCCGCGACGACGGCTGCTGACGCCGACCGACACCGGCACGTCCTACGCGTGCACCTCGTGCTCGTGCCGCCGGTGCGACACCGGCTCGAGCTGGAACGTCGAGTGCTCGACCGGCACGTCGAAGTGCTCCGCGACGCACTGCTGCAACGCGTCGAGGATCCGCGGTGCGTGCGCCGTCGAGAAGCAGTGGTCGTCCACGACGACGTGCGCCGTCAGGTTCGGCACCCCGGTCGCGACGAGCGTCGCGTGCAGGTCGTGCACCGCGATGACGTGGTCGAGCTCCAGGATGTGCGCGCGCACGTCGTCCAGGTCGAGCCCTGGAGGCGTCGACTCGAGCAGGACGTTCGCGGTCTCCCGCAGCAGCCGGACCGCGCGCGGCAGGATGAGCAGCCCGATCAAGATCGCGGCGACGGAGTCCGCCCGTTGCCACCCCGTCAGCCCGAGGACGACGGCCGCGGCGATCACCGCGACCGAGCCGAGCGTGTCGTTCAGGACCTCGAGTCGTGCGGCGCGGGACGTGAACCCCTCGCCGGAGGCCCGGAGCAGCACCGCGTACGCCACCAGGTTCCCGACGAGTCCGACGACGCCAAACACCAGGAGCGGTCCGGCGTGCACCTCGGCCGGGACGAACAGCCGCTGGACCGCGGAGATCACCACGTAGACGCCGACCGCGAGCAGGATCGCCGCCTGCGCCGTCGCCCCGAGCACCTCGGCCCGCTGGTACCCCCAGGTCCGCTGGGCGGTGGGGGAGCGCCGGGCGAGCCGCGTCGCGACGAGTCCGATGCCGAGACCGCCCGTGTCGACGACCATGTGCCCGGCGTCGACGAGCAGTGCGAGCGACCCGGTCAGCACCGCCCCGACGACCTCGGCCAGCAGGATGCCCGCCGAGATGCAGAACGCGACCAGGAGTGCCCGCTCGGAGGCGTGTCCGTGCGTGTGCCCGTGGTCGTGACCCATGCCCTCGATCGTAGGCAGTCGCACCGACGACGTGCCAGGCTCGGCACGTGACCGTGTCGCCGTGGCAGCTGACGATCCCGCCCGACGTGCTGGCCCGGCTGCACCCGCGGCTCCGCACGTACTTCGGTCCGGTCCCGGCCGGTGACGTCGGTCGCGGCGAGGGCGTCTTCGCCGTGGTCGGCACACCGCGACGCTGGCTGTGGCCGGTCCTCGCGTGCCTCGCCCACGAGGGGGTGCTGTTCCCGGTCTGGGAGCGGGACGTCCCGTTCACGGTCGAGAACCGCCCGGCTCGCGTCGGTCGCGGGGCTGCGGACGGCCGGCAGGCTCAGATCGCCGTGGTCGCGCGCCGCACCTTCCGGTTCCGCTCCGGGTCCCGCACGATGGTGGACGCGATCGCCGCCGGACCGGACGGGCTGGTCGACCACCTCGGGCGCCGCGGGCGTCTCAGTGCGCTGCTGCGCGCCGAGGTCGACGCGACCGGGCCGGGGGCGGGTGCGCTCCGGCTGGTCTCCACCCGGGTGTCGTTGCGGGCGTTCGGGCGCGACCTGGTCGTCCCGGCCCGCGTCGCGCCGCGTGTGACGCTCGTGGAACGATTCGATGACGATGCCGACGTGCAGCGCGTGTCCCTGGTGCTCCACGCGCCGGTGCTCGGCACGCTGTACCGGTACGAGGGGACGTTCCGCTACGCGGTCGAGCCCGACACCGGTCGACGAGGGGATGGCTGATGGCACCGGAGCAGCCGAGGGTGGTCATCGCGGGGGCGAGCGGCTTCGTGGGGCGGTACCTGCAGGACGCCTTCCGCGACGAGGGCTACGAGGTCGTCACGGTCGGACGCTCCGGCGACGCCGTGTGGGGCAACACCATGCGCATCCGCGAGCTCGTGGACGGCGCCGCGCTCGTCGTCAACATGGCGGGGAAGAGCGTCGACTGCCGCTACGGCCGCCGCAACCGCGCGGAGATCCTGCGGTCCCGGGTCGACACGACGCTCGAGCTGGCCGAGGCGATCCGCACCGCCGAGCACCCGCCGCCGCTCTGGCTGAACGCGTCCACCGCCACGATCTACCGGCACGCCGACGACCGACCGCAGGACGAGGACACGGGTGAGCTCGGCGAGGGTTTCTCGGTCTCGGTGGCCCGGGCGTGGGAGCGCGCGTTCTTCGACGCCGACCTGCCCGCCACCCGTCGGGTCGCACTGCGCATGGCCATCGTGTTCGGCGACGGCAGCGCCCTGGTCCCGCTCCTCCGACTCGCGCAGACCGGCCTCGGCGGACCGCAGTACGACGGCCCGTGGTTCCCGACACGCTCCCGACTGCGCGCCGGGACGTACCACCACGACCGGCACACCCACGGGCGGCAGCGCTTCAGCTGGGTGCACGTCGCCGACGTCGTCGGGGTCGTCCGGTTCGTCCGCGACCACCCGGAGATCGAGGGTCCGGTGAACGTGTCGAGCCCGGAGCCGTCGGACAACCGCACCGTGATGGCGACCATCCGCGATGCCGTCGGGCGCCGCATCGGCATCCCGACCTGGCGCTGGATGCTCGAGCTCGGGTCGTTCGCGATCCGCACCGAGACCGAACTCGTCCTGAAGAGCCGGTGGGTGGTGCCGACCCGGCTGCTCGCGGCGGGCTACGAGTTCCGCCACCCCGACCTGCGCGGGGCGCTCGCCGGGATCATCGCCGAGCGCCGTCAGCACCGGGGCTGACCGGCAGCGGCTCGGGTCCGGCGACCGCCGCGGGTTCCGAGTGCGGCGGCACCGCCACGGTCTCCGTCGTCGGCACGACTCGGGGCGTCCGGGACGACCAGAGCACCGCCGCGACCACCACCGCGCCGGCGACCACCTCGACCACGTCGGGGACCTCACCGAAGGCCACCCACGACGCGAGCACGCCGACCACGGGGACGAGCATCGAGAACGGCGCGACCGTGCTCGACGGGTAGGAACCGAGCAGGCGTGACCAGATGCCGTACCCGACCAGCGACGCGACGAGCACGATGTAGAGCAGCCCGAGGTCCGCGGGGAGCGCCGCCGCGGTGAAGGCCGTGCCGAGGGCTGTGCCGACGCGCTCGGGTCCCTCGACGAGGAGTGCGAGGACGGCCATCGGCACCGGCGGCACGATCGACCACCACAGCGTCAGGTGCAGCGGGTTGACCGGACCGGCGCGGCGGGTGGCCACGTTGCCGATCGCCCAACCGAGCGCGCCGCACAGCGCGAGCACGACCGGCACGAGCGCCGCGGCCTGGGCACGGTGGACCGCGATCGCCGCGAGTGCTGCGACCGCGATCGTCACGCCGACCACCTGTCGTCCGGTCAGCCGCTCGCGCAGGAACACCCCGGCGAGCACGACCGTGAACGGCGCCGACGCCTGCAGCACGAGCGAGGCCAGCCCGGACGGCAGCCCGGCCGCCATGCCGAGGTACAGGAACGCGAACTGGAGCACCCCGAGGCCGGTACCGACGAGCAGCAGCCGTCCGAACGGCATCCTCGGCCGCGGGACGAACAGCACCGTCGGCACGGCCAGCAGCGTGAACCGGACGGCGGCGAGCAGGAACGGCGGGAAGTGCTCGAGGGCGAGCGCCGTCGCGGGGAAGTTCAGTCCCCAGACGACGGCGACCAGGACGGCGAGGAGTCGGTCACGAGAGCGCACCTCCCGATCGTCGCGCGTGCCGACCGTGCAGCACCAGCGCAGAGTTCCGCATCGACGTTGTAGCCTCGCTTCATGGTCGGCTTCGACGTGCAGCTCCTCGCCGTGCTCCGGGAGCTCGCCGGGCGGGGGAGCGTGACGGCGGTCGCCACGGCCACGCACCGGACCCCGAGCGCGGTCTCGCAACAGCTCCGCACCCTCGAGCGCCAGGTCGGCGTGCCGCTGGTCGAGCGCGCCGGCCGGGGCGTCCGGTTGACGGAGCACGGCCGGGTGCTCGCGCGCCTGGCGGACGGCGTCGCAACGGCCGTCGCGGAGCTGGACGCCGCGTGGCAGGAACACCTCGGCGGCACGGTCGGCCGCGTCGACCTCGCGGTGTTCCCCTCGGCCGCGGAACTCCTGCTGCCCGGGCTGCTCACGCGCATGCGGGACCACCCCGCGATCGACCTGGTCCTGGTGGACGTCGACGTCGACGAGGATGCCTTCGGGCCGCTCACCGCCGACCACGACGTCGTCATCGGGCACCGGCCGGACGGAGCGCCGCCCGCCGGGCGCGAACGACTCGAGACGGTCCCGCTGCTGCGCGAGCCGCTCGACGTGGCACTGCCGCTCGGGCACCCGCTCGCCGACCGCGACCGGGTCCGCATCGACGAGGTCGTCGGCGAACCCTGGATCGGCGTCCCCGAGGGCTACCCGATCGACCGCGTCCTGACGGCCATGGCCGCCGCGACCGACACCCCGCCCGACGTCGGCTTCCGCACGATCCACCTGCCGGTCATCGAGAACCTCGTCGCGGCCGGGCACGGCGTCGCCCTGGTCCCGCGGTACACGTCGGGCACCCGGGCAGCCGGTCGCTTCCACCTGGCGGAGCTCCGCGCGGTCCGCGCCGGACGCCGCATCGAGGCCCTCGTGCGGCCGGACCTCGCGGTCCGGCCCGCGGTCCGGACCGTCCTGGGGGCGCTGGTCGCGGAGGCACGCGACGTCACCACCCGGGGCGGGTGAGGCGCGCACCGGACCGGCACCGTGCCTCCAGTCCGGTCGTGGCGTCCCGCCACTCGCGCGACGCAACGAAGGCGGCTCCTCGCAGCGGAGTACCGCTGCGAGGAGCCGCCGAGGTTGCGTCTTGCTGACCGGATCGGACCGGACCGGACCTGCCCGGGCCCGGGCCTCAGACCTCGAGGTGGTCGACCAGCTCGTCCGCCAGGCCCGTGTACGTCGCCGGCGTCAGGGCCGTCAGTCGTGCCTTGGCGCCGGACGAGATGTCGAGCCCTCTCACGAAGGCCACGAGCTCGTCCTGGCCGATCCGCTTGCCCCGGGTGAGCTCCTTGAGCATCGCGTAGGGGTCCTCGATGTTCGACTGCCCCGCGGTGACCTCGGCCCGGATGACGGTCTGGACCGCCTCGCCCAGCACCTCCCAGTTGTGGTCGAGGTCCTCGGCCAGCCGCACCTGGTTCACGGCGATCTCGCCCAGGCCGCGGCGCAGGTTGTCGAGCGCGAGCAGCGAGTGCCCGAACGCGACGCCGATGTTCCGCTGCGTGGTGGAGTCGGTGAGGTCGCGCTGCAGGCGGCTCGTGACGAGCGTCTCGGACAGCGTGGAGAACAGCGCCGACGAGATCTCGAGGTTCGCCTCGGCGTTCTCGAACCGGATCGGGTTGATCTTGTGCGGCATGGTCGACGAGCCTGTGGCGCCCGCGACCGGGATCTGCGTGAAGTACCCCATCGAGATGTAGGTCCACACGTCCGTCGCCAGGTTGTGCAGGATGCGGTTCGCGTGCCGGACCCGGTCGTACAGCTCGGCCTGCCAGTCGTGCGACTCGATCTGCGTCGTGAGCGGGTTCCACGTCAGGCCGAGGCCCTCGACGAACTCCTTCGACAGGGCGGGCCAGTCGGCCTCGGGGTCCGCGGCCAGGTGCGCCGAGAACGTGCCGGTCGCGCCGGAGAACTTGCCGAGGTACTCGCCGCCCTCGATCTGGGCGAGGACGCGCTCGAGCCGGTAGACGACGACCGCGAGCTCCTTGCCGAGCGTGGTCGGGGTGGCCGGCTGCCCGTGGGTGTGGGACAGCATCGGCACGGCCTTGAGCTCTTCTGCCATCGTGCGCAGCGTCGCGATCACGGAGCGGTAGGCCGGCAGCCACACCTGCTCGACGGTGTCCCGGACGGTGAGCGCGTAGGACAGGTTGTTGACGTCCTCGCTCGTGCACGCGAAGTGCGTCAGTTCGGCGATGGCGTCGAGCCCGAGGTCGGACAGGCGACGGCGCACGAAGTACTCGACCGCCTTGACGTCGTGACGGGTCGTCGCCTCGATCTCGGCGAGCTCGGCGATCTCCTGCTGCCCGAAGGTCTCGACGACCCGACGGAGCGCGGCCTTGTCGTCGACGCTCAGCGGCGAGGTCGTGAACATGGCGTGGTCGGTCAGGAACACGAGCCACTCCACCTCGACCACGACGCGCGCACGGTTCAGGCCGGCCTCGGAGAGGTGCTCGCCCACCGTGTGCACGACCGGGTAGTACCGCCCGTCGAGCGGGCTGATCGGCTGCGGGGGAAGGGGGGTCATGGGGCTCCCTGACGGACTGCCGGTTCGAGTTGTCGGAAGAGCGCCCGGCAGGCCCGCTCGACGGTCGAGAGCACTCGGTCGAACTCGTGCCGGTCCGCGTAGTACGGATCCGGTACGTCGGTCTGCTGGGGCCAGGCGTCGTCGTACCGCAACAGGAGCGTCACCTTGGCGGCGTCGTCCATGGTCGGTGCCCATGAGCGCAGGACGCGTTCGTGGGATCGGTCGAGTGCGACCACCAGGTCGAGGTCCGGGAACCGGTCCGGGTCGAACTGGCGGGCGCGATGCCTGCTGCCATCGTATCCGCGCGCTGCGAGCGCCGCGATCGTGCGCTCGTCCGCGGGCTCTCCGACGTGCCAGTCCCCGGTCCCGGCCGACTCCACGTGGAACCGGTCGGACATCCCCGCGTCCGCCGCGATCTGCGCGAAGACGATGCCTGCCATCGGCGATCGGCAGATGTTCCCGCTGCAGACGAACGACACGCGGAAGGGTGCTGGGCCGTCCTCGGTCATGTGCTCATCATGACGGGTCGCGGCGCGTGTGCGCGACGGTCACCGGCTTGGAGGCACGGTGCCGGTCGGTCGCCCGGCCCGCGTCACCGACGGCGCCGGTCGAGCGCGGGGCGCACGAACAGGCCGATCAGCCACGAGAACACGGCGAGGACGAAGGCACCCACGATGCCCCAGCCGAACGACTCGACCTGCAGCCCGAAGCCCATCGCGTCGGAGATCCCGGCGACGATGAGCAGCAGGACGGCGTTCACGACGAGCGAGATGAGCCCGAGCGTCAGGACGTAGAGCGGGAACGCGACGACCCGGATGATCGTGCCGACGACGGCGTTCACGAGGCCGAACACGAACGCCACGAGCAGGAACGTCAGCACGACGGCGGTGGTGTCGCCGGTGCCGAACGGGACGACCGTGACGCCGCTCACGATCAGGGTCGTGAGCCAGAGCGCGACGGCGTTGACGACGAGGCGGACGAGGAATCGCATGCCGCCATGATGCCCGGCGGCACCGCCGGTTCCGCTGAGTCGGTGGTCACGCCGTCTGCGTGACCGACACGCGGTTACGCTGTCTGCGTGACTGACACGCGCGTGCACATCCGGCCCGAGATCGCGGTGCTCCCCGCGTACCAGCAGGGTCGGCAGGCCGCCGCGGACGCCTTCAAGCTCTCGAGCAACGAGAACCCGTTCCCGCCCCTGCCCGGCGTCGTCGAGGCGGTCCAGGCCCAGACGGCGTTCAACCGCTACCCGGACGCCAGCGCCCTCGCCGTCCGCGCGGTGCTCGCGAACCGGTTCGGCCTGACCCCGGACCAGGTGCACGTCGCCCCGGGGAGCGTCGCGATCCTGCACGAGCTCGCCCGCGCCGTGAGCGCGCCCGGCGACGAGGTCGTCTACGCGTGGCGCTCGTTCGAGGCCTACCCGGGCGTCGTCACGGTCGCCGGCGCCACGAGCGTGCAGGTCCCGAACCGGCCGGACGGCGGGCACGACCTCGACGCGATGGCCGCCGCCGTGACCGAGCGCACGCGCATGGTGATCGTCTGCTCCCCGAACAACCCCACCGGACCGGTCGTGACCGCCGCCGAGTTCGACGCCTTCATGGCGCGGGTGCCGTCGTCGGTGCTCGTGGTGCTCGACGAGGCCTACGCCGAGTTCGTGACCGAGCCGACCGCCGTCCGGGGCGCTCCGCTGCTCGAGCGGTACCCGAACCTCGTCGTGCTGCGGACGTTCTCGAAGGCGTACGGCCTCGCGGGTCTGCGCGTCGGCTACGCCCTCGGCCCGGCGTACGTGCTCGACGCCGTCCGCGCGTGCGCCATCCCGCTGTCCGTGACCGCGCAGGGACAGGCGGCCGCGCTCGCGAGCCTGGAGCGCGAGGACGAACTGCTCGAGCGCGTCGCCGAGCTCGCGCAGTCCCGCGACCGGATCGTCGCCGCGCTCCGCGACCAGGGCTGGGACGTGCCGGACGCGCAGGGCAACTTCGTCTGGTTGCCGACCGGGGAACGTACCGCACATGCGGCCGATGCCTTCGACCGCGCGGGGATCATCGTCCGGGCCTTCGGGAACGAGGGGATCCGCATCTCCATCGGCGAGCACGAGGCTGTGGAAACACTCCTCGAAACAGCGGCCTCGCTTGTGGAGGACCTCCAGATGGCCCCCTCGGACCGCCCGCTACGCTGACCGGCATGTCATTCCGCGCCGCGGCACCCGAGTCGACCACCGTCCGGCTCCTCGACCCCGAGGGCCGGTTCGTGGAGACCGACGAGAACGCCGAGTACGCCGCCGCTGCCCGGGCGATCCCGCAGGAGACCCTGCTGGCGATGCACCGCCGGATGGTCCTCACCCGGCGGTTCGACCACGCCGGGCACAACCTCCAGCGCACCGGACAGCTCGGCCTGTGGGTGCCGAGCCACGGACAGGAGGCCGCACAGGTCGGCTCGGTCTTCGCGCTCCGGGCGCAGGACCACGTCTTCCCGTCGTACCGCGAGCACGCCGTCACGATGCACCGCGGCGTCGAGCCGATGGAGATCATCGCGATGTACCGCGGGCAGACCCACGGCGGGTGGAACCCGGACGAGCGCGGCAACACGCACGTCTCGACCCTCGTCATCGGGTCGCAGACGCTGCACGCGACGGGCTACGCGCTCGGCCAGCAGCTCGACGGTGTCGTCGGCACCGGTGACCCCGACGTCGACTCGTGCTCGATCGTCTACTTCGGCGACGGTGCGACCAGCCAGGGCGACGTCAACGAGGCCTACGTCTTCGCGGCCTCGACGAAGGCCCCCGTGGTCTTCTTCCTGCAGAACAACCACTGGGCGATCTCCGTCCCGGTGACCACGCAGTCGCCGAGTCCGCTCGTCGACCGCCCCCGCGGCTTCGGCATCCCGAGCGTCCGGGTCGACGGCAACGACGTCCTCGCCTCGTACACGGCGTCCGTCGTCGCGACCGACCACGCCCGCAGCGGGCAGGGTCCCGCCTTCGTCGAGGCCGACACGTACCGCATCGGTGCGCACACGAGCTCCGACGACCCGAGCCGCTACCGCGAGGACGACGAGCTGGCCGAGTGGGTCCGCCGCGACCCGATCAGCCGGTCGGCCGCGTACCTCCGCAGCCTCGGCGTCACCGACGCGCAGCTCGCCGTGTTCGACGAGGAGGGCGAGGACATCGCCGCCGACGTCCGACGCCGCACGGTCGCCCTGACCCCGCCGTCGATCGACGTCATGTTCCAGAACGTGTACCGCGAGCCGCATCCGACGGTCGCCGACCAGCAGGCCTGGCTCGAACGCTACGAGGCCGGTTACGAAGGGGGCTCCCACTGATGAGCACCACCGAGCAGCTCTTCGACTACACGCTCCGCGCCCACCCCGGTGCCGGCGAGGTCCCGAGCGACCCCACCCCGAACCTGCCGATGGCGAAGGCGCTCAACGCCGGGCTCGCCGCGGCGATGCAGGCGGACGACAAGGTCCTGCTGATGGGCGAGGACATCGGCCAGCTCGGCGGCGTCTTCCGCATCACCGAGGGCCTGCAGGAGCGGTTCGGCGCCGCGCGCGTCCGGGACACCCCGCTCGCCGAGTCCGGCATCATCGGCACCGCGATCGGGCTCGCCCTGCGCGGCTACCGCCCGGTCGTCGAGATCCAGTTCGACGGCTTCGTCTGGCCGGGCTTCGACCAGATCACCTCGCAGCTCGCGAAGATGCAGAACCGACTGCCGGCGCACATGTCGCTGCCGGTCGTCATCCGCATCCCCTACGGCGGGCACATCGGCGCCGTCGAGCACCACCAGGAGTCCCCGGAGGCGTACTTCGCGCACACCCCTGGTCTCCGCGTGGTGAGCCCGAGCACGCCGAACGACGCGTACTGGATGATCCAGGAGGCCATCGCGTCGAAGGACCCGGTGATCTTCCTCGAGCCGAAGTCCCGCTACTGGCCGAAGGGCGAGGTCGACCTGATCGGCGGCCACGTCCCGATGCACACGACGCGCGTCGCCCGCACCGGCAGCGAGGTCACCCTCGTCGGCCACGGCGCGATGGTGGCGACGCTCATGCAGGCCGCCGAGCTCGCCGAGTCCGAGGGCACGAGCTGCGAGGTCATCGACCTCCGCTCGATCTCGCCGATCGACTGGGAGCCGCTCTTCGCCTCGGTGCGGAAGACCGGGCGCCTCGTCATCGCACAAGAGGCCTCCGGCTTCGTCAGCGTCGGCAGCGAGATCGCCGCGACCGTCGCCGAGCACTGCTTCTACACGATGCAGGCGCCGCCGCTGCGGGTGTCCGGCTTCGACGTGCCGTTCCCGGTCTCGAAGCTCGAACACCTGCACCTGCCCGACGCCGACCGGGTCCTCGAAGCCGTCGACCGCGCACTCGCGTACTGACCAGAACCGTCCTGACCGTCGAAGGAGCCGTAGTGGCCACCGCCGAATTCCCCCTGCCCGACGTGGGCGAAGGCCTGACCGAGGCCGAGATCGTGCAGTGGCGCGTGGCGATCGGGGACGAGATCGCCGTGGACCAGGTCCTCGTCGAGATCGAGACCGCGAAGTCCCTCGTCGAGCTCCCGTCGCCGTTCGCCGGCACCGTCACCGGACTGCTCGTGTCCGAGGGCGACACGGTCGAGGTCGGGAAGCCGATCATCCGGGTCGAGTCCGACGCGTCGGTCGCCTCCGGTGCACCCACCGGTGTCCAGCCGGGAGGCACGGCGCCGGTCGCCGACAGCGTCCCGACCTCGCCCGTGGTCGCGTCCACCCCGGCGCCCGCTCCCGCCGCGCAGGCCCCCGTGGCGCAGCCCCCCGCCGCACAGACCCCGCCTGCGGCTCCGGCCGCTCCCGCCGCCGCGGCGCCGCCGGCGGCGCGTCACGCCGCGGCGGCCCCCGAGGTCGCCGACCACGCCACGGTCGTCGGCTCCGACGAGTCCTCCGGGGCCGTCCTCGTCGGCTACGGCTCGGCGACCACGTCCCCGTCGCGTCGCAAGCCGGGTGCCCGCCGGGCCGCAGCCCTCGCGGCCGAGGCGAGCCGTGCCTCCAGTGCGGACGCGCAGGCGGCTGCCGAGGCCGCGTCGGACCCGGGTGAGGACTCGACGGCGCAGGCCGTCGCCGCCCAGGGCACGCGCCCGCGCAAGGCCCTCGCCGCCGTGAACGTCCTCGCGAAGCCGCCGATCCGCAAGCTCGCGAAGGACCTCGACGTCGAGCTGACCGAGGTCGTGCCCACCGGGCTCGCCGGCGAGGTCACGCGCGACGACGTCATCCGGCACGCCAAGCAGGCCGGCGTCTTCCGGAACATCGAGACGCCCGAGTGGGGCGACGTCCGCCGCGAGACGATCCCGGTGAAGGGCGTGCGCAAGGCGATCGCGACCGCGATGACCACGTCGAAGTTCACCGCGCCGCACGTCTCGCTGTTCGTCGACGTCGACGCCACCCGCACGATGGAGTTCGTCAAGCGCCTGAAGGCGTCGCCGACGTTCGCCGGCGTGAAGGTGTCGCCGCTCCTCGTCTTCGCGAAGGCCGTGATCTGGGCCGTCCGCCGCAACCGTTCGGTGAACTCGACCTGGACCGACCAGGAGATCATCGTCCACCACTTCGTGAACCTCGGCATCGCCGCGGCGACCCCGCGCGGGCTCATCGTGCCGAACATCAAGGACGCGCAGGACATGTCCCTGTTCGAGCTCGCCCAGGCGCTCGAGGAGCTGACCCTGACGGCCCGCGACGGCAAGACCACGCCGAAGCAGATGGCCGACGGCACCGTGACGATCACCAACATCGGGGTGTTCGGCATGGACACCGGGACGCCGATCCTCAACCCGGGCGAGGTCGCGATCGTGGCTATGGGCACGATCAAGCCGAAGCCGTGGGTCGTCGACGGCGAGGTCCGCGCGCGGATGGTGACCACGATCGGCGCCTCGTTCGACCACCGCGTGGTGGACGGCGACGTGGCCTCGCGCTTCGTCGCCGACATCGCGTCGATCATCGAGGAGCCGGCGCTCCTGCTCGACTGAGCGCCTGCGGGTTCAGTGCTCCTGCCGGTGAGCCAGGAGTGAGCGCAGCGCTGCACCGAAGGCCTCGACCGCGACGACCGCGTCGAGCGCGAGTTCCTCGGGAGTGTCGGTGCTCCCCGCCGCGGCGGAGAGTTCCGCGAACGCCAGCGCGCCGGGGGATCGGTCGTCGTCGAACAGGCGACAGGCCGCCAGCACCGCGTCGGTCCGGTCGCGGTCGCCGTCCCGGTCGAGCACGGTCGACACCGCTGCGGCGGCGCGAGGCTGCGCGGCGCGGAGATCCGCGACGAGCACCCAGGCGAAGTCGTACAGGTCCTTGTCGCCCCGCCGCCAGTAGGCACTGGCTCCCTTCGCGGCGAGGTAGCCGCCGAGGCCCGTGATCCTCGTGTCCTGCCCGGCGACGACGGCGGACTCGACGTCCCGGAGCGCCGGCCCCGGACCGCGGAGGTTCTTCGCGCCGAGGGTGCTCGCGCCCGGGAGCGCGATCTCCTGGTCGGGGCTGTCGGCCACGTCGACGAGGAACTCCACCAGGACGGGGAACCCGTCGACGTCCACGACCCAACGCCAGCCGGTGTTCGGCGATGCCGGGACGAAGCCGACGCGGCGGAGCGCATCCTCGAGCCAGGCGAAGTCGAGCTCGTCGCGGTCCCAGACCACGCCGATGTCGAGGAGCACGTCCACGTCGTTCGTCCCCTGGTGCGGGTCCTCTGACTCGACGAGGTGTTCGGGCACCAGACCCCCGATGAGCAGGAGCCGGTCCCGCCGGTGCCCGACCGCCCGCAACAGGCTGCCGTACGCCGACTCTGCGAGTTCGCGCGCACGCCTGGTCCGCGGAGTACCGGGACCGCTCACGAGAACGCCGGCATCGTCGTGCTGCGGAACCGGTCGGCCGCCTCCTGCTCCCGGTCGCCGCCCGCGCGGAGGTCCGCGTAGGTCCGAGCCGAGGAGGCGACACGGATCCCTGCGCGCACCGTGGTCGTGTCCCGGATGACCGGCGTCGCGGGCGCTAGGCGGAGCCTCGGTACTGCGGCCGGGATCAGCTTCGCGCGGCGCGTCCCCGCATCGATGTCCGGCCATCCGTCCGTCGTCTCGACGTAGGCCGTGACCACCCAGCTCCCCGTCAACGTCGGGACTGCGGTCTCACTGGAGGACACCCCGGTGAGGATGAGGGAGTTCCCGAAGGCCTCGACGAGCTGTGCGACAACCCGTTCGGGGTGACGGTGGACGGAGTGGAACCCGTCGAAGCGCCTCCGCTGTGACGTCTCCCACGCCGTCCAGGAGTCGAGGAGTGCCGGTCCGTTCGTCAGCAGCCTGCCCCTGGATCGGCCGCCGGCGCTCGTCCACCCCTCGGCGTCGAAGCGGGCGAGGGTGTTCGCGACGGTCCCGAGCGATCGGCCGGACAGCCGGGCGATGCTCTCGACGTCGGGTACGGGCAACGGCCCCTGGGAGCGGTCGCCGGAGAGCATCGCGAGCAGTGCCTCCGCGACGTCTGCACGGCCCCGTGACCACGAAGCGACGCTGCCGGACGCGGGATGCTCGCGGGTGGCGTCTCGGTCGACCCAGACCGTCCCGAGGTGCAGGCTGGCCGAGCCGTCGAGACCGACCCAGGATGCTCCCGCGGCCTGCAGGAGCTGTCGAGCCCCGGCGGAGACCGCGTGCGCAGCGACGACGATCAGGTGGTCGTCGTCGCGCGCGCGGACCAGGTCAGGATCGGCGAGGGTGCGCTGCACGTCGCGTGGGTAGCCGTACCCGGCCCATCCGAGGTGCAACGCGCGACGGGAGCCGTCCGGCAGCGTCGCGACGAAGTGCCCGTCGGACCTCGGCGCGAGCACCACGGACCCAGGGGGGAGCGCGGCCTGCAACGCTCGCCTCGCTTCTTCACCCGCAGACATGTTTTCACTGTACAGTGAAAAACGGTCAGAGAGTGAAGATCGGCCGGCCTGCGGCTCCCCGCGCGCCCGGGCCGGATCACGCGGACGTCGCGTGGTGTTCACCGCGTTGTCGGTGGCGCGGGCGATGATCGGTGCATGGCCCACCAGCTCCTGACCCCGGCGCAGGAGATCCGGACGGATCGCCTGGTGCTGACGCCGCTCACCCCGGCGGACATCGACGACGTGCACGCGCTGTTCTCCGACGCGCGCACGTGGACGCACCTGCCGACGGCGCGGCACACGACCCGCTCGTCCACCATCGACATGGTGCAGCGGAAGATCGGTGGTCGCGCGCGGCACGGGCTCGGCTCGTGGGCCGTCCGGACGACCGACGGCACGTTCGTCGGCGTCGGTGGCGTCGACATGACCGCCGGCCACGTGTGGAACCTGGGCTACCGGCTCGCGCCTGAGTCCTGGGGCCACGGCCACGCGAAGGAGATCGCCCGAACCGCCGTCGACGCGGCGGCCCGGGTCGACGCCCACGTGCCGGTGACGGGCCGGGTCCTCACGAACAACCCGGCGTCCGCAGCGGTACTGCGGGCGGCTGGACTCGCGATGGTGTGGCAGGGCAGCTCGGCCGCGCCGCTGCCGGACGGGGTGGAGCGCCAGGTGTGGGCCGACCGGGCACTCACGGACGACCAGTTCGCCTGGCTCGTGCGCAACGCCTGACGCGTTCGTCGGGGTTCGGCACCTGTCGCCCGTCTCCTGCGCGTCGGGTCAGTCCGCGGTCGTCAGGGTCAGGCTCCTGTCTGCCCAGCCGCTGACCGCGTCGGAGTGGGTGGCGACCACGATCGCAGCGCCGGCCGCAGCCAGCGCCTCCAGGTGCGTGAGCACGACTTCGGCGTTCGTGTCGTCGAGCGCGCTCGTCGGCTCGTCGGCGAGCACGATGCGGGGCTGCTTCACGAGCAGTCGCGCGAGTGCGACGCGCTGTTGTTCCCCGCCGCTCAGCTCGTGAGCACGGTCCGGACCGCGGCGGTCCAGGCCGACGCTCCGGAGTGCGGCGGTGACCGACGGCGCCGTACCGACCCGGTGCCGTGGACCGGGGAGCGCCAGCTCGATGTTCGCCGTCACGGACAGGTCGGGAACCAGCCCGAAGTCCTGGAACAGGTACCCGAGCAGGTCCCGCCGGATGTGGCGTGCGCGCCTGGCGTTCCCACCGGCGGTGCGACCGTCGAGGATGATGCGGCCGGCGTCGAGCGTGTCGAGGTGGCCGATGCAGTCGAGCAGGGTCGACTTGCCTGAACCGCTCGGGCCGCGGAGGGCGAGGACCTCCCCGGGTTCGACGCGGAAGGACAACCCGTGCCACAACAGCCGACCGCCGCGGCGCTTCGACGCGTCCTGGACCTCGATCATCGCGCTCCTGCTCCTCGCTCCCGGACGACGGTCCGGGCCGTCGAGCCGACGACGACCACTCCGACGGCGGCCAGGGTGACGACGACCGCGGCAGCGAGCAGCGCCGCGGGGTCCGCCGCGCGGGCGACGGGGTCCAGCACGGAGTGCAACCCGGTCCCGTCCGGACGTCGGCCGACCCAGGTTTCGACGACGGCGACGACTCCGCAGGCCACGAGGATGAACTCGACCGCGAACAGCCCCAGGTCCGCGCGGAGTCCGGACACCCCGGCCGTGGCGAGCACGAAGCGCCGTCGGCCGGAACGCCGTCGGTGTGCCGCGGTGGCGAGGACCGAGAGCGACACCGCGACGGCGAGCCCGCTCACCACCGCTGCCGTCCCGACGCCGACGGCGAGGCGCGCGCGTCGTGCCTCCTCGGCCGCGGCCTGCCCGACGTCGACGACGGCACTGAACTCGCGTCCGATCCCAGCGCGGGTGATGCTGCGCTCGGCGTCGGCCCGGGTGCGGAAGACGACGTCGCCGCTCGACAGCCACGACCCGAGCTGGTCCGGTGTGAAGACACGGGCAGGGTCGGGCACGACGACCAGCGCGGCGTCGTCCAGCCACGTCGGGGTCGTCGCGTCGCCCGGGAAGGTGTAGAGCGGACCGTCGGCCAGCCGGACGGCTGACAGGTGCACGCCCGGCTCTGCGGCGTTCCGCAGGTCCCAGTCTCGAAGCGCCCGGACGAGCCCCGTCCCGTCGAGGTCCGTCCCGTCCGGGAGCCACACCGCCGGTCGGGTGCTGCCGGGCGAGACACGCGAGCCGTCGGTCGCGCGGACGTCCCGGAGCCGGAGGTACCCGTCGTCCACGAACAGCACCGGGACGGTCGAGCGCGCGGCACCGACCGGCACTTCGACCGGCGCGGCGAGGATCGCGCCGCCGTCCACGAGTGCGGACGCCGCGAAGTCCCCGATGCGGTCCCAGTACTCCTGCGTGTCGACCGGGCGTGGGTCCGGCGTGACCCAGAGCTGCACGCTCGCACCGGCGGCACGGAGGTCGCGGTCCATCGAACCCGACCGCGCCACCGCGGTCGCGCCGACGAGGTCGAACACCGCGGCGACGAGCAGGAGCACCGCCGGGAACCGCGCAACTTGGGCGAGTGCGACGAGCGGGGCGGTCGGGCGCGCACCGCGGACCCCCTCCGCCATCGGCACGCGGAGCGCGGCCAGGACGCCGACGCCGTGCGCCGCGATGACGGGGAGGAGGAGCACGGCGGCGATCGCCGCGACCGCCAGCACGAACGGGCCCACGTCCGCGAGGCGGTTGTACCACCAGAGCGCGGCGGCTCCCGTCGGGACAGCGACCCCGATCAGGGGGAGCAGTTCTCGCACGACGGAGCATTCGCCGAGCAGGACCGCGCCGCTGCTCCGGCCGAACGCCTGCTGCACCGCGTACCGCCGCGGGGCTCCCACGGTCCCGACCAGGCACAGGACGACCGCGCCGGTGACCACGAGTCCCACGAGCCCGAGCGTCCCGTCGAGTCGGTCGCTCATGCCGAGCCGCCGTGCGAGCGGGATCGCCTCCGACGACGCCTCGTAGCCGACGCTGCGCAGCGCGTCGACCGTCGCACTCCGGGCGAGGTCGCTCCCGTCGAGCTCGTAGGTCCCGGTGGGGTCGAATTCGACCAGCGCCGCCATCGGCTCGACGCGGGTGGACATGCCACGGGAGAAGTCCGGGTAGCCGGTCCGCAGCCACGTCGCGCCACGCGTCCCGGGTGCCCCGGTCGTGAGCGCCGTCCGACGATCGACGGGCGAGGCGCGGTCGGCGACGAAGCGGACGATGGTGACGTGTTCGGTCCGGGCGACGCGCTCGAGCGCCGCGGCGACGCGCTCGTTGGATCCCGTCGCGGCGCCGGCGGTGGCCGTCACCGTCCCGGTGCTACCGACCGCGCCGGACTCCGCGACCTGGAGCAGCCCGACGAAGCCGAGCACGACCGCGAGGACGGCGGGCACGGCGTATGCGAGCTGCAGCATCCGGTGCGACACGTGCGTTCCCCTCGGTCCCCGAGCAGGGCGGGCGCCGCCGGGGCGCCCGCCCTGCGTGTCAGCAGTTGTGGTAGTACGCCTGGTTGCCGCTGCCGGCCTTCGGGGTCGCTGCGTAGGCGTACCTGCCGCCCGGTACGTTCGTCACGCGCTTGGTCTTCTTCCCCACCGCCGTCGCGCCGTGACAGCTCCGTTCGCGGAAGTAGTTCGACCAGACGTCGCCGCCGCTCACGCCGTACTGCCAGAACGCTCCGTCGCCGCCGCGGGCTGTCCCGCCGACGCCCGTCGTCCTCGAGACCGTGGTCGTGTCCGCGGTGGACAGGACGACACCGCCGGCGTCAGGACCGGACCCGAGTTGCTCGAGCGGCGCGGCCGTCGCCGTCGCGGCGGTGCCGGCCACCAGGCCGACGGTCAGCGCGAGGCCGACCAGCATGTGCTTGTGTGTGCGGTTCATCGTTCCCCCTTCGTGGTGTGCCCGGAACGGGCACGACCACGATGGCAGCAACCGGAACTGATGTCCAGGCCTCTGGAACGTTGTATATCGGTTGTTCGATCACTGGGCGAACAGCGCGTCGCAGAACGGTGTCACGTCCGTCCGGAACGCCCACTGCACGGTGTTCCAGTCGTGCCCGCTCCCCGGCGCGCTCGACACCGACACCCGGGCCCCGGCTGCCGTCGCAGCAGCGCCGAGCTTCCGCGCGTTCGCCGTGAACTCCCCGTCCACCGACCCCGCGACGAGCCACACGCTGTGCCCGGCGAGCCCGTTCTGCCGCAGCAGGGCGATCGGCGCCGCGGCCTGCCACCGCGCGATCGAGCCGCCGAAGGCTTCGTCGGCGCTGTGCCGCGGGCTCTGGTCGATCGGCTGCAGCTCGCTCGAGACGGCGAGGGCAGCGCCGAAGTCACCCGGGTGACCGGACAGGAACTGCATCGTGCAGGTCGCCCCCTGCGAGAACCCGGTCAGCCCCCAGGCCTTGCGGTCGGTCGTCGCGGGGGTGTTCGCGAGGATCCACGCTGGGACGTCCTGCGTGACGTAGGTGTCGACGTTCCCGAGTCGGGAGTCGACGCACATCGTGTTGAGCCCCGGCGAGGAGAGCTGGTCGACCGACACGACGATGGGCGCTCGACCGCCGTGGGCCCGGGCGTACTCGTCGAGGGGCGTGGCGAGCTGTCCGGCGGTGAACAGGTCGCTCGGGGCGCCCGGCTGCCCGGAGAACGCGATCACGACCGGGAGTGGCTGCGGGTCCGGGACGAGCGCCGCCGGCGGCAGGTACATCGCCGCCGGCCGGGGGTGGAAGCCGGAGCGCGTGCCCGGGATGTCCGCGGAGACGATCTGCCCGGACGCGGGCATCGCCGGGGTGGCGGAGGCCGTCGGGCCGCCAGGGGTCGGGTGCGCGGTCGACCGGGCCCCCGCGTGGTAGGTCGGGTAGGGGTCGCTCTGCACGACGGTGCCGAGGGTCGGGTACTTCGCGAACTCGACGTTGATCCCGAGCGCGGGCACGACGAGCGCCGCGGGGACGAGCACGATCGCGAGGGCCCGCCGCCACCCGCCGCCGTGCACGATCCCGGTGACGGCCAGGGCGAGGGCGGCACCGGCGAAGGCGCTCCACATCTGTGTGACCGGGCTCAGTGCGACGCCGAACAGGTCGACGACCGAGGTCGTGAACCAGCACGCGACGAGCACCAGTCCGGCGCCGGCGAGGGCGATCCCTGCTCGCCAGGCCACCCGTCGCCAGGCCGCGCGGTCACGCCACCGCCGGACCGCCGGCAGCAGCACCACGAGGGCGAGGACGACGAAGGCCGTGTCGATCGGGACGAGCTTGTTCGGCGCCTGCAGCGGCGTCGCGAGCAGCCACTCGGTCGGGCTCACCGGCTGCCCGCGCCGACGGGTGCCGGCGCGACGGGCTCGGCGGTGGCGGTGTGCGCCTGCCGGAGGGCCCACAGGTGCTTCGGGCGGAGTCCGGGCACGTACGCGCTCGTCAGGGCCCGGGCCACCCGGGGTGCCTGGAACGCACTCGGCACGACCAGCCAGAGCGGCTCGTGCCGGGCGCCGAACTTCTCCTTGAACCGCTGCAGGGACCGGAACCCGTACACCGGCTCGAGCACCCGGGCGAGCAGCGCGGACCCGCGGGCGACCCAGGAGCCGGCGTCGGTGTGCGGCGCGAGCGGCGTGCCGGACAGGCTGATGGTGGTCAGACCGGCCTCGCGGGCACGCAGGGCCGTGCGGGCGATGAGGAACTCCATGACGCCGGGCATCCCGTCCTCGCCGCGGCGCATCACGTCGAGCGTGTAGCCGGTCAGGGTGCCGTGTTCGTGCACGGGCAGCCAGCTGGTCACGGCGGTGACGCGGTCGTCGGCGGTGACGGCGAGCAGGAGCCGCACGTCGGGGTCGTCGAGCTCGCGGAAGCCGCCGAGCGTGAAGCCCATCTCCGGCAGACGCCGGTCGGCCGCCCAGCGGGTGCAGATCGCCTCGACCTGGGCGCGCATCGCCGGGTCGAGCGCGGCCAGGGTCGTCCACTCGTCGCGCAGGCCCTCGCGGTCGGCGCGGTTCGACGCCGTCCGGAGGTCCTGCCGCTTCTTGCCGCGCAGGTCGAACGTCGTCACGTCGAGCACCGACTCGACGCCGACCGGGAAGGACGCCCAGCCCTCGGTGGCGAGGATCGTGCGGACGGACTCGTGGACGCTCGTGAACGCGGGCGTCCAGCCGTTCCGCTCGCAGGCTCGGGCGAAGGCGGTGACGACCTCGGCGCGGTCACGGGCGGCGCAGGCGGGGTCGGACACGGTCAGGGCGACGTCGCCGTGCACCCGGTAGGCCACCGCGCCCAGCCCGTCGGGGTGGGTCCAGGTGGCGTTGCCGGTCCACGTCCCCATGTGGCCGAGGGTACCGGCGTCCCCGTCGCGGAGCATCTCCCGGTAGCCCGTGTCGCCGAGGGTCGCCGCGGCGAAGCGGGCCCGGACGAGCCGGCCGCGCAGGAGTACGACGGCCAGCAGCACGGCGGCGGGCACGGCCCAGGCGCCGAGCAGCGTCACCTGCCACTCGACCTCGTCCATCGTCAGGCCCCGCCACTGCACGAAGCCCTCGCTCATCGGCTCGATGAGGAACACGTCGGCGAGCACGGCGGTCAGCACGACGAGCAGCCCGGCGGCCAGGACGACACCGGTCCGACGGCCGCGGTGGACGAGCCAGGCGGCGGCGAGGAGCAGGATGCCGACCAGGACGGTCGCCCGGTCGCTCATCGCGTCCGCGAACGGCGAGAGCACGCCGTCCGGCTGCGGCACGACGAGGGTCACGAGCGTGCCGGCACCGAGCGACGCGAGCGTCGCGACGACGACCGAACGGGGCTGGACGGCGGGACGGGCGGCGGTCCGCGGGCGCTCCGGGGCCGGCCGGGAGGCACGGCGCACCACGATCGCGCCGGCTGCGGTCCCGAACAGGGTCGCGAGGGCACGCGCGGTGTCGGACCCGTGCCCGGCGAACAGCACGAGGGTCAGGACGACCGTCCAGAGGACGGCCCGGATCCGGCGACGGCGGCCGACGGGCATCGTCGCGGAGGCGGCGCCGACGAGGGCCGTCGCGACCATCGAGGGGGCGAAGAGCGGCTGGCCCGCCGCGGTCTCGGCGTGCGCCTCGCCCATGGCGGCGCCGACCGTGACGGCGAGGAGGGTCGTCCCGGCGGCGGCCAGGGGAGCGAGCACGCCGATGGCCGCCGTGCGGAGCGATCCGAGGGTGCGTTCTGCGAGCAGGGTGGCGAGCACGACGACCACGAGGGCGGCCCAGGCGACGGGCGGGTGGTGCGGGAAGTCCGGCTCGGCGTGCGCGATGCGTGCGGTGACGACGAGGACGACGGAGGCCACGGCGACGGCGGTCGAGACCGGGTGCCGGCGGAGTGCTGCGACGAGGGTGTTGGGTGCCACGGTGTCATCACAGCCGAGGTGCCACCGTTCCGGCATCGGGCGGTGGCGTGAACCCGGGTGGCCGATCGGCCATCGCCGGTCACCCGCGCGGTGGTGCTCCGACCGCGACCTCCGGCGGGACGTGCTCGACGGGCAGGCGCAGGTGCAGCGCGAAGCCGTCCCCGGGTTGCGGGCCGGACTCGAGCCGACCGCCGAGCAGCGACGCGCGTTCACCCAGTCCGATGAGCCCGAGACCGGACCCCGGGAGCTCCAGTCGCTCGGCACGCGGCGGCCCGTTCACGACGTCGACGAGCACCTGCTCGTGGTGCAGCCGACCGCTGATCCGGACGCTCGCCCCCGGCGCGTGCTTCCGGACGTTCGTCAGGCCCTCCTGCACGAAGCGGTAGACGGCGCGCTGCAGCGGCTGCGACAGGGTGTCCGGCAGGTCGACCGCGACCGAGGTCTCCAGGCCGCTCGCCGCGATGAGCCGGTCGAGGTCGCCGAGCAGGGGCTGCGGCGCCATCTCGCGGTCGGTGCCGCCGGACGCGCGGAGCACCTGCACCATCTCGCGGAGCTCCTGCAGGGTCACGACGCAGAGCTGCCGGATCGTCCGCGCGAACTCGCGCTCCCGGTCGTCGCGTCCGGCCATCTGCATCCCGCCGGCCTGCACCGCGATGAGCGTGACCTGGTGCGAGACGACGTCGTGCATCTCGCGGGCCAGGAGCGCCCGCTCGCGGGACAGCGCGACCTCCGCGCCCCGACGGCGTTCCTCGGCGCGGGACGCCCGGAGTTCGGCGATGCGGTCGACGAGCACCGCCCGGGTGCGGACGAGCATGCCGATCGCGAGCGGTCCGAGGGCGAAGATGAGCGCGTAGACGGTGGACACGACGATCTCGTCGAGCTGCTGCGGGGGACCGACGACGAAGCCGCTGAACCCGACGAACTGCACGACCGCGGCGAGGAGCATCAGCCACCGTCGACTCGTGCGCTCGCCGAGGGTGAAGAGTGCGATGCTCGCCGCGACGACCCCGGAGCCGATGAAGAGCCCGGGCATCGTGAGCGCGAAGGTCAGCACGGGGAAGCGTCGGCGGAGCACCAGTGCCCCGGCGGCGACCAGGGACAGCGTGATCTCCGTCGTGGTGGCTCCCGACAGGTCGAGCACCGCGTCGACGACCGCAGCCGCCAGGAACACGGCGTCGACCACCCACCACGGCGCCTTCCGGGTGCGCGCCCGGCGCAGGCCGGCGTCGACGAGTCCCTCGAGCCTCCCGTCCAGACGCGTCAGCGCGGCCCGGACCCGCCCGGCGGACTCAGCCATCCAGCAGTCCGGCCTCGGCCGCGCGGAGCGCGAGCTGGACGCGCGTGGTGACGCCGAAGGCGGCGAGCAGGGCGCGCACGTCCTCCTTCACGGTGCCGGTGCTGACGCCGATGCGCTGGCCGATCTCGGGGTTGCTCGCGCCCTCGGCGACGAGTCGCACGACGGCGTGCTCTCGGTCGGACAGCTCCGGCGGGACGGTGCTCCGGCGGAGCGCGAACAGGCGGGTGCGGTCGACGCCGGGGGCGAGCACGATGCCCCCGCGGGCCAGCGCCCGGACGTACTCGGCGAGGGACTCGGGGTCGGTGTCCTTGAGGAGGAAGCCGGCCGCACCGGCGTCCATCGCCTCGGCGACGACCTGCGTGTCGGTGTCGAACGTCGTGAGCATCGCGACGGCGGGCGGTTCGGGCAGCTCGCGCAGCTGGGCGAGCACCTGCAGTCCGTTGACCCGGGGCATCCGCACGTCGAGCAGCACGACGTCGGGTCGGTGCCGCCGCACGGTCTCCACCGCGTCCAGGTCCCCGCTCGTGGCGAGCACCTCGATGTCCGCCGCGGCGCCGAGGATGAGCTCGAAGCCGTAGCGGACGAGCGTCTCGTCGTCGACGATCACCACCGTGGTCACGGGCGTCATCTTGTCACGACGTTGGCGAACACCGATCGAATCGCTACTGTGAGGCCCACTGGTCATGTCCGCGCATGACCACCTGCACGACCAGTACGCCGAGCGACGGAGCAGAGGGACCCGCATGACGAGCCGCATCACCGAGGGTGCCGAACCGAAGCACCAGCAGCTGCGGCGGATCCTGCTCGACCTCGCGACCACCCGGCTCGCCCCCGGTGCGGCCATCCCCTCGGAGCGGCAGCTCATCGCCGAGTACGGGGTCTCGCGGATCACGGTGCGCGAGGCGCTCGGGCAGCTCGTCAACGAGGGCTACCTGGAGCGTGTGCGCGGCAAGGGGACCTTCGTCGCCCACCGGCCCGTGCAGTCGACGCTGCACCTGGCGTCCTTCACCGAGGAGATGCGGGCGCTCGGCCACGTCCCGACCACCGTCGTGCTCGTCCGCGAGGAGACCGTGCCGCCCGCCGACACCGTGGCCGCGCTGCGCCTGGGGGACGGTGCGACCGCGTACCACCTCAAGCGCCTGCGGATGGCCGACGGGGCACCGGTGTCGATCGACGACGCGTGGCTCTCGGCGGACGCGTTCCCCGGGCTGCTCGAGCACGACCTGTCCGGGTCCGTGTACTCGCTCGCGGCGACCGAGTACGACACCCCGATCGACCGCGCACAGCAGACCGTCGCGGCGAAGTCCGCCGCCGACGACGTCGCGACCCTGCTCGGGACGAGGACGGGTGCGCCCGTGCTCGAGTTCGACCGGGTGTCGTACTCCGGCGACCGGCCCGTGGAGCACAGTCGCTCCTGGTACCGCTCGGACCGCTACCGCGTGCAGATGGAGGTCACGGCGACCAGCCCGGCCGCCTGACCTCCACCGCCGGTCCCGCGCTGCGCGCGGTGTCAGACCGTGAAGAGCGTGGCGCCGTCGGTGAGCACCGAGCCCACGGTGGACTGCTCGACCGAGTCCGGCGCGCTGCCGAGCACCACCACCGGGCAGACGGGGGAGTAGCCGGCGGCGGAGATCACCGACGGGGTGAACCGCACGACGGGGTCGCCCGCGCGGACGGTGTCGCCCTCGGCCGCGAGCAGCTCGAAGCCCTCGCCCCCGAGCTTCACGGTGTCGATGCCGACGTGCACGAGGACGTCGGTCCCCGCCGCGCCCTGCAGGGCGAACGCGTGCGGGTGCAGCTTGACGATCGAGCCGTCGACCGGGGCCACAGCGGTGACGGGGCCCTCGACGCCGGTGGGGTCGACCGCGACCCCGGCGCCGACGAGCTGTCCGGCGAACACCGGATCCGGCACGTCCGCCAGGGCGACGACCGGACCCGCGAAGGGCGTCCGGACGGTGGTCACCGCTGACCCCGCTGGCGCCGCGTGCCCGTCGTCGGGACTCCGACTCGGACTCCGGCTGCGGCGAGCACGGCGATGGCTCCTGCCACGGCACCCTCCTCCTCACGAGGACATCGACCTGGGCGGAGTTGCCCGGTCGACTCGACTGTAGGCCCTGACCGGACGCTGGCCGTCGAGCGAGTCGACGCCACGGGCAGTTCGCTCGACTCCGGGCGCCCGGACCGGTCCGACGGCGACCGACCGACTGTTGCGCTGTCCGAGTGACGGAACGGGGTCCGTCGTGAGGATGAAGTCCGTGTGGGGGGCTGGACCACGCTCGTCACGGGCCGCTTGACTCTCGGAGCCCGGGGGAGCCTTCCCGACGCGGAAGAGAGGGGAATGCCGATGACGGCACGCGAGATGTTGCTCCAGCAGATCATCGATCAGGACGAGCTGAACGAGGTCCGGGGAGGGGCGTGGATCGACAAGCTCCGCGCTTGGTACTACAAGTACGGGCCCAAGTGCGGCTCGGTCGGCCTCATCGGGATCGGTTCGCCGTCCTGGGTCGGCAAGATGGCTGCGTACGCGATCCTGCACAGCAAGCCGGCGCCGCCGAGCAGCGGCAGCTGCGGTACCTGCATCTGTCACTGAGTTCTGACCGGGCGCCATCGATCGCATCGCCGCGGTCGGTGGTGCCCGCATGGAGAAGCATGCAAACAACTGATGTCTTCCGCTCCCCGGGGGATCTGCCGGTCGGCCTCGGTGCCGTCCGGGCGCAGACCCTCGCGTCGAGCACCTTCTGGCCGATCGACTCAACAGACGTTCCAGTCGACGACGGCTCACTCGTCTTCGTGGTCGTGAGCGCCGGCGACCCGACTCGTGTCCTGCGCTGTGTCGAGAGTCTGACCGCGGACGCTCGTGTGTTGGTCGTCGACAGCGGACCGGGGCAGCTCGACCTCCTTCGGTCGGTGGGCGGCCGGAACGTGGAGGTCGTCCGGCGTCAGTGGACGGGTGACTTCGCGGCAGCACGCAACTTCGCGGTGGACCAGCTGGAGAACGGCTGGGTGGCGTTCGTCGACGACGACGAGTTCCTGCTCCCCGGTCACGCTCAACGGGTCGTCGATGCAGCTCGGGCCCTGGAGAGGCGCCCGTTACGCGATCGCATCATCGGTGGTGTCACCGTCCTCGATCAGACTGCCGGAGTCACGCCGTTCCTGCCGCGTCTGTTCCGGGTGCGCGGAGCCGTGCGGTGGAGCGGGCGGCTCCACGAGGTGCCTGTCCTCCGTGCCGACGGTCAGGTCGAACGTGTTGCGCTCGACGTCACCGTGGCGCACGACGGGTACGAGACGGAGGTGGCCGAGCGACGCCGTCGGAACACGACGATCATCGAGGGCTGGAGAGCCGAGGATGGGCCCGAGGGCCGGCGACTTCTCGCGCACGCGCAGGAACTGGCCGCGGAATCCGAGAGTCCGGAGCGCCGACAGGTGCTCCAGGATGCGATCGCGTCCGGAAGTCTGTCCCTCGAGGAGGAGCTGGGTGCGCGACTCTCCCTGCTCGTCGGGCTGCTCCTGGACGGCGGTCCTCGTGCCGTCCTGGAGGCGCATGAACACGAATCCGCCGCTCGCCGTTTCGGAGAGCCGGGCGCGCTCGAGCTCGCGCTCCTCCGCGCTCGGGCGCTGCTGCTGTTCGCCGAGGTCGAGTGCGCGCGCACCCGTGCGCTCCTCGCGCGCCACCTGCAGAGTGGGTCGGCCGGTGACCCGGCGAGTGATCTCGCGGCCCGCGCAGTCGACGTACTCATCGAGCTCACGGATCGCCTCGGGGAGGACAGCGCGCCCTTCCGTGACCTGTACGGTCAGCCCGGAGGAGCGCTGTGAGGTCGTCAGGCATCCCGGACCACGGTTCCCGTAAGCGTGCACCGCACGTCCCGCAACGTCTCGACTCGGACTGCGGCGTCGCCGCGCTGAGCTCCGTCATGGGGTGCTACGGGGTGCGCCGGAGCGTCGGGCGCATGTGGCAGCTGTACGGACGCTCGCAGACGGCGATGTCCCTGCTGGAGCTGCAGCGGGTCGCGGACCGGAACGGGTTCGACGCGACGTGCTACCGGTTCGACGATCTCCGACAGGTGAGCGATCGGTACCTCCCGGCGGTCCTGCACCTCGACCGTGACGGCGGGCACTTCGTGGCAATCGACCGTCAGCGAGGCGACCGTGTCCGGGTGACCGACCCAGCGGGCGACCAAGGATGGGTCCGGAAGGCGGCCCTCGACACCTCGGGCTACCTGATGACCGTGGTGCCGAGCGAGAGGCCGGCGAGTGCGCGCGAGGACCGCAGCGGGGGAGAGGTGGTGCGTGGACTGCTCTGGAGCGCTCGCGGCCGTCTGTCGGGTGTTGCTCTCCTCTCGCTCGCCGCGACAGCGTCCGGCCTCGCAGTGTCCCAGTTCGTCCGGGTCCTCGTCGATCTCGCCGCCGCCGGCGCACTCTCGTCTGCCGCACTGGTCGCGATCGGGATGATCACGCTGCTCGTCGCAGCCGCGGGAGCCACCTTCGGTTGGCTCTCGACCCGGAAGGCCTTCACGAGCTCGGTGTCCATGGAACGCGAACTCGCGCTCGGCTACGGGACGACGGTGCTCTCCCTGGGGGGTACTGCCTTCCGGGCGTACGCCCCCGGAGACCTGATGGCCAGGTTCACGGACCTGTCCGAGATGCGGTCGTTCGTCCACGACTCGGTGCTCTCCGGGATCCTGAGCGCTGCCACTCTGCTCGGTGCGGTGACGGTGCTGGGGTTGCAGAGCCCGGTCGCAGCACTCGCGTGTCTGGTCGGTGTGTCGGCGATCGCATCAGCGAGGTGGATCAAGGGGAAGCGAATCGAGTCACTGCAACGGCGTGCCGCGGGCGCGGAGAGTGCCTTGACCCAAGCCATGGTCGAAGTCGTCGAGGGTTCCGTGACGAACCGTGGGGCAGCCTGGGTCGCCTACCAGCGACCGAGACTGCGTGCGGCCTTCGACGGACTCATCGATCAGACCAGACGGGTCTTCCTCGTCTCCGCAGCGCTCGAGTTCTCCACGGCCTTCGCCGGGAGCGTGGTCCTGATCGTCGTGATGACCCTGATGGCCTTCCAGGTCCAGGCAGGAACGCTCTCGCTGGGTTCGCTCGCTTCGCTCGCGGTCCTGCTCCCGATGATGTCGGGAGCTGCGTTCGCGCTCGCTGGTCTGCAGCAGGACGTCCAGCGGGCGACCGTCAGCGCGGAACGGATCGAGGAGATCTCCTTCGCGCGGGCTGCGCTCCCGGTCTCCGGCGGCGCGCATGCGGGCGACGGGGCACCGTTGCTCCGTGTCGAGGCGCTGCGTGTCGTCGCGGCCGGGAGCGTCCTCGCGGACCTCCCGCGGCTGAGCATCCAGAGCGGTGAGGTCGTCGGGCTGCGAGGTCCCAACGGAGCGGGGAAGTCGACGATCTGCCGGGTGTTGGCGGGTCTCGAGGACGACTGGACCGGCTCAATCGCGCTCGACGGGGAACCGCTCCGCGACGCCGGCGGCGAGCCCGTGCGGTACGTCCCCGATGCCGTGGCCGTGATGGCCGACACACTCTTGAACAACGTCACGTTCGGTCGGGACATCGAGGACGTCGATCGGATCTGTACGGCGGTCGGTCTCGACGACCTGGCCAGCCGGCTCCCGCTGGGCTACGCGACACCCATCGGACCGCCGCACGTCCGTCTCTCCGGAGGCGAATCGCAGCGGGTCGGCATCGCCCGGGCGCTCGTCGATCGGCCCCGTCTGCTGATCCTGGACGAGGCGACCCGGATGCTCGACGTCGCGACCCAACGCGTGATCGTGGACCGGATCATGGGGCTGGGACTCTGCTCTGCCGTGCTGCTCGTGTCGCACAGCGAGGCGCTCGACAGCCTGGCCACGCGCGTGGTCGAAGTCGGGGTGCCGAATGTCTGACGGGTGCTGGGACGTCCCGAGTGCGCGCGCGGCCATGGGCGCCACGGCCTCGGCCCGAGAACGCGCGTTCCTCCTCCGTCGGATCGCCGTGCTGACGAAGGTGGCGCGCGGGAACATCCTGATGTCCTCCGCGAACCGGCGTCCGGATGCCACGGAGTCCTCGTCGACGGTCACGTACTGCATCCTGGCGTCCGTCCCGGGAACCGACCTCTGTCCGACGCTGTCCTCACTCCCACCCGGAGCAGACGTCCTGGTCGTCGGAGTGGACGACGTGTCGGAGATGCGGCCCGCGGACCGACCGGACCTGCGGGTCACCGCGATCCCGTGCCGATGGAGGAACGACTTCGCGGCGGCGCGGAACGCGGGACTGGATGCGGCCGGCGAGGGTTGGGTCGTGTTCGTCGACACCGATGAAGTGTTCGTGCCGCAGGCATCCGAGTCGCTGGAAGAAGTGCTGCGACACTTCTCGCAGCACCCAGCGAGCGGCCGGCTGGGCGTCTCGCTCCGCGTCTGGGACGGCAATCGCGGGACGGTCTCGCGGGTGGGTCGGGTGATACGAGCGGACGGTCTGGTCCGGTACCGGGGCGCCCTGCACGAGGAGCTCTTCGTCCGCGGCGGAGTCGTCCTCCAGGTCGACCTCGACTGTGACCTCGTGCACGACGGGTACGACGGCGCTGCTGGAGCCGACAAGGCCCGCAGGAACCAAGAGGTTCTGGACGCCGTCGTGGCACGTGGTGAGGCGACCGCGAAGGACCACTACTACCGGAGCCGGGACGCCCGGCCGCTCCGGACCGACGAGGCCACCGAGGCTGACCTTCGTGCGGCGATCGTCCTTGGGCCGCAGACGATCGCCTTCCAAGGGGAACCCCACGTCGCTGCGATCCGGGACCTGATCGGGAGCCAGTTGCAGCGCGGTGCGGTCTCGCAAGCCAGATCGACGCTCGAGACCTCCGAGCAGCAGCTCGACGTCGCGGACCGTGACTCGCTGGCACTCTCCATCGAGCGCGAGGCGCTCCGACAGCAGGCGCGGCAGATCCGGTCTCGCGTCGCCGCGCAGTTGCTGGGTGGGTCCGAGGCCGACCCGGGGCTGCTCGATGACCTCGGTCTGCTCTCGCTGCTCGTCGGCGACGACAGCACCGCGTGGGCGGTGCTGGAGGGCCGACTCGGGGGAACCGTCCCGGACCGGTTCCGAGAAGCTGCCATCGGGATCCGGGACGCGCTCGAGCGTCTCGGAGCGTGAGCGGAGCGCGCCCGCCCGTCTGAACAGGCTCGCATGAGATCGGTTTTGACAATCGTTATCAAGTAGGCCTACGGTCGTCAGCATGCAGAACCGCCGCCTCCTCGCCCTGCCGCTCGTCGCCGGCGCCGCCGCGCTCGTCCTGACCGGCTGCGCGACCTCCTCGTCCCCAGGCAGCGCGTCGAGCGACGGCACGGTCCGCGTGGTCGCCTCGACGAACGTCTACGGCTCGATCGTGCAGTCGATCGGTGGGAAGGACGTCGAGGTGACGAGCATCCTCGACGACCCGTCGCAGGACCCGCACTCGTTCGAGTCGAGCGCGAAGACGCAGCTCGCGGTCTCGAAGGCCGACCTGCTCATCGAGAACGGGGGCGGCTACGACGACTTCATGACCACGCTCGCGAAGTCCGCGAACACGAAGGCCCCCACCATCAACGTGGTCGACCTCTCCGGGCTCGAGAAGGACGGGGACAAGGAGTTCAACGAGCACGTGTTCTACAGCTACCCGACCATGGTGAAGCTCGTGGCCGAGGTCGAGCAGCGGCTGGCGAAGCTCGACGCCGGGCAGGCCGACACCTTCGCGGCGAACGCGAAGACGCTCACCACGAAGCTCGAGGACCTCGAGTCGCAGACCGCCGCCGAGAAGCAGAAGGTCGACGGGGACAAGGTGGCCTACACCGAGCCCGTCCCGGGGTACCTGTTCGAGGCGATGGGCCTCGACAACGTCACGCCCGAAGCCTTCTCGGAGGCGATCGAGGAGGGCGACGACGTCCCGCCGGCCGCCCTCAACGACACGCTCAAGCTGTTCAGCGACAAGACCGTGCGGCTCCTCGCCTACAACGAGCAGACGTCCAGCCCGGAGACCGAGCAGGTCAAGAAGGCAGCCGACCAGGCCGACATCCCGGTGGTCGGTGTCACGGAGACCCTCCCGAAGGGGAAGGATTACGTCTCGTGGCAGCAGGCGAACATCGACGCGATCACGGCGGCCCTCGCGAAGTGACCGCCGTCCAGACCCCCTCGCGAACCGCTGCGGCCCCCGGCCGTGGCGGTTCCGCCGTGCTCGAACTCCGTGACGCGGCGCTGTCGTACGGCTCCCGTGCACTGTGGTCGCACCTCGACCTCGATCTCGCACCCGGGGAGTTCGTCGCCGTGCTCGGGCCGAACGGCGCCGGCAAGACCTCGCTCCTGCGGACGGTCCTCGGCCAGCAGCGCCTGACCAGCGGCACGATGTCGTTCCTCGGCCAGCCCGTCCGACGCGGCCACCGGCGGATCGGGTACATCCCGCAGCAGCGGCTCATGGAGTCCGGGACCCCGCTCCGCGCGCGGGACATGGTCGCGCAGGGCGTGACCGGTTCGCGCTGGGGTGTGCTGCCGGCCAGCCGTACGGAGCGCGCGCGGATCGACCGGATCCTCGACGAGGTCGGCGCGACGGCGTTCGCGGACGCCCCTGTCGCCGAGCTGTCCGGCGGCGAGCAGCAGCGCACCCGCGTCGGGCAGGCGATCGCGGCCGACCCCGCGCTGCTCCTGTGCGACGAGCCCCTCATCTCGCTCGACCTGCGGCACCAGCGCGGCGTCACCGAACTGATCGACCGGCAGCGGCAGCAGCAGGGCGCCGCGGTGCTGTTCGTCACGCACGACGTGAACCCGATCCTCGACGTGGTCGACCGCGTCCTCTACATCGCCGGCGGGCGCTTCCGGATCGGCACTCCGGACGAGGTCCTGCGCGCCGACGTGCTGAGCGACCTGTACGGCACCCCCGTGGACGTCGTCCGGACCATGGGACGCATCGTCATCGTCGGCGGCAACGAACCCCACGACCAGACCGGGGCGCACCACCACTGCGACCCCGACCCGCAGGCGACCGTGCCGGACGAAGGGCGGATCTGATGGACGTGCTGTCGACCGTCTTCTCGTTCCAGGACTACGGCGAGCTGCTCGTGCTCGTCCAGAACTCGATCTGGGCCGGCGCGGTGCTCGGCATCGTCGGCGGCCTGATCGGCCCGTTCGTCGTCGCCCGGAACATGCCGTTCGCGGTGCACGGCATCTCGGAGCTGTCCTTCGCGGGGGCGAGCGCGGCGCTGCTGTTCGGCGCGAACGTCGTCACCGGCTCGCTCGTCGGGTCGGTCGTCGCGGCGCTGCTCATCGGCCTGCTCGGCTCCCGGGCCCGCGAACGCAACTCGATCATCGCCGTCCTGATGCCCTTCGGCCTCGGTCTCGGCATCCTCTGCCTCGCGCTCTACAAGGGCCGCGCGGCGAACAAGTTCGGCCTGCTCACCGGCCAGATCGTCTCGGTCGACAACCCCCAGCTCACCTCGCTCGTGGTCGTGTCCGCGATCGTCGTCGTCACGCTGCTGCTCGTCTGGCGCCCGCTGATGTTCTCCTCGGTCGACCCGGACGTCGCCGCGGCCGCCGGGGTCCCGGTCCGGACGCTCGCGCTCGTGTTCATGCTCGCGCTCGGCCTGGCGACCGCGGTGTCCGTGCAGATCGTCGGCGCGCTGCTCGTCCTGTCGCTCCTCGTGACCCCGGCCGCCGCAGCGCTCCGACTGACCTCGCACCCGGTCGTCGTCCCCGTCCTGTCGACGGTGTTCGCGGTCGTGTCGGTCGTCGGCGGCATCCTGCTCGCCCTCGGCGGCGGGCTGCCGATCAGTCCGTACGTCACCACCATCTCGTTCCTCATCTGGGTCGTCTGCCGCGTCGTCGGCTCCAGGAGGGACCGCCGTGGACGCGACCGGGTCGCGGTCCGCGAGCAGACCGCCGGGGGCGAGCCGCGCCTCCCGGCCGGCGGAGCCGACGCGTCGACCGACGCGGGCCGCAGGGAAGGAGTCACCGCGTGAACGCCGTGCAGAAGCCGAAGCGGAACACCTGGCAGCGCGAGGCGGTGCGAACCGCCCTGTCGAGCACCGAGGGGTTCGTCAGCGCGCAGGCGCTGCACCAGCACCTGCGGGACGACGGGTCCACGATCGGCCTGGCGACCGTCTACCGGGCGCTCGCCGACCTGGCGACCGAGGGTGACGCCGACTCGCTGCAGCAGGACGGCGAGTCGCTCTACCGTGCCTGCACCACCGACACGCACCACCACCACCTGATCTGCCGGAACTGCGGCCGCACGGTCGAGATCGAGGCCGACCCGGTCGAGCGGTGGGCGCAGGACGTCGCGGCCGCGAACGGCTTCACGAACGCCAGCCACGTCGTCGACATCTTCGGCGAGTGCGCGGTGTGCACGGCGTCGCGGACCGGCGCGTAGTCTCCGGCGCATGCACGTCATCCTGGTGCCCGGGTTCTGGCTCGACGCGAGCGCGTGGGACGAGGTGACCCCGGTCCTGCAGCGTGCCGGGCACTCGGTCCAGACGATCACGCGCGACGGCGACACGCTCGACGAGCAGGTCGCGGCGATCGTGGCCGTGCTCGACGACGTGGCCACGCCGGAGGAACCCGTCGCGCTCGCGGGGCACTCCGGGGCCGGGCCGATGGTGCTCATGGCCGCGGACCAGCGACCGGCGCTCGTCGCGCACCTGCTGTACGTCGACACCTTCCCGGGACCGGAGGGCGGGTGCGTCAACGACGAGCTCCCGGTCGTCGACGGCGTCGTGCCGCTGCCGTCGTGGGACGTCTGGGAGCCGGCGACCGTGCGGGGGATGACCCCGGAACTCCGCGCGGCGTTCGAGCAGCGGGCGGTCCCGGAGCCCGCGGCGGTGCCCTCGGACCGGTTCCACTACGCCGACGCCGCGCGGCACACGATCCCGGCGACCGTGGTGTCGTGCGAGGTCCCGGCGACGGAGCTCGCGGCGATGGTCGCGGAGCACCACGCTTGGACGACGGAGCTCTCGGCGGTGGAGGACCTGACGATCGTCGGGCTCGAGACCGGGCACTGGCCGATGATGACGGCGCCGACGGAGCTCGGGGAGCTCCTGGTACAGGCGTTGGCGCCGCGGCCGACGGCGGCGGCGTAGGGCGATCTTCGGCGCCGGCGCTGGCCGGCGTTCGTCGAGTGGGCAGGCGTTCGTCGAGCGGGCCGGCGTTCGTCGAGCGGGCAGGACATGCCATGCGCTAGTCGTCGAGTGGGCGAACTTCGTCGTCGCCGCGTGCCGAGCGTGCCAGATCTGGCCCGCTCGCCCCCGCTGCCCGCACCACCTCGCCCCGCCGCTCCGCCGCCTGCCCGCCCGACCCGGCCCGTCGGCCCCGGCTTGCGACACGCGCGGCCGTCCCGTAACGTTGTCCCCTGGTCCGCTGCGTCCGCGTGGCAGACCCAGTTGTTCCAAGCCCTCCGACCGTCGCGAACGCCGCGGTCGCGCGGTGCTCCCGGCCCTTCGACAGGGTCCGCGAGCCTGGGCGGCGCACACAACCCCCTCGGATCGTCCCCGGACGTTCCGCGTGTGCGCCAGGCAAGTGAACTTGGGAGCGGCCGTCCGGTCGCTCGGTACCTCAGGAGGAAACCATGGCAGCAGTGTGCCAGGTGACCGGAGCCACCCCCGGCTTCGGACACAACATCTCGCACTCGCACCGCCGGACGAAGCGTCGCTTCGACCCGAACGTGCAGAAGAAGACGTACTACGTGCCCTCGCTTCGTCGTAACGTCACGCTCACGCTCAGCGCGAAGGGCATCAAGGTCATCGACGCACGCGGCATCGAGTCCGTCGTCAAGGACCTGCTCGCCCGAGGGGAGAAGATCTGATGGCCAAGAAGGGTCAGGACGTTCGTCCGATCATCAAGCTCCGCTCCACGGCGGGCACCGGGTTCACCTACGTGACCAAGAAGAACCGTCGCAACAACCCGGACCGCCTCGTGCTCAAGAAGTACGACCCGGTGATCCGCAAGCACGTCGACTTCCGTGAGGAGCGCTAAGCATGGCGAAGAAGAGCAAGATCGCGAAGAACAACCAGCGCGCCGAGGTCATCGCGCGCTACGCCGAGCGTCGTCTCGAGCTGAAGAAGGCCCTCGTGGACCCGAACGGCACCGACGAGTCGCGTGAGGCTGCTCGCGTCGGCCTGCAGAAGCTCCCCCGCGACGCGTCGCCGGTCCGCTACCGCAACCGCGACGCCATCGACGGCCGCCCCCGTGGCCACCTCGGTGAGTACGGCATCAGCCGTGTCCGCTTCCGCGACATGGCCCACCGTGGCGAGCTCCCCGGCATCACGAAGAGCTCCTGGTAAGCACCGGCTCCAGCGAACGCCCCGTCCCCTCCGAGGGACGGGGCGTTCGTCGTCCGCGGACCCGTACCGGGGTACACGGCCGTCACATCCGTCACTCGGACCTCACCAGACCCTCGACAACCCCGGAAATCCGGGCGAGTCGGTCCGCGACGACCCGTCCGGCTGGTAGGTTCGCTGACGGTTCCGCCGGGTGTCCTGCCCGCCGGTCCAGAACGTCCAGGGCACCCGCTCCGGGCGGGCGGGCGTCCCGCACGTCCCACCGACACTGCAAGAAGTCCGAGGAGGACATCCATGGCTGACAAGTCACTGAACCGCACCGAGCTCGTCGCTGCCGTCGCGCAGGAGTCCGGCCAGAGCCAGGCCACCGTCAACGGCGTCGTCGACGCGCTGTTCAGCGTCGTCTCGTCGTCGGTCTCCGACGGCACCAAGGTCACCATCCCCGGCTGGATCGCCTTCGAGAAGACCCACCGCGCCGCACGCACCGGCCGCAACCCGCAGACGGGTGAGGCCATCGAGATCGCCGCGAGCGACTCGGTCAAGGTCAGCGCCGGCTCGAAGCTCAAGGCAGCCGTCAAGTAAGACCACTGCACCACACGGAAGGGACGGCTGCGGCCGTCCCTTCTGCCGTTCCCGGGTCCGGCCGGCGGTCCGCGACACTCCTGCACCGGCCTGGAGGCGCGGACCACCGCCCACAGGCAGCTCCGTCGGGTGGGTGGTCGCTCCGGGCAGCGCCTAGGCTTGTCGGGTGGATCGGATCGCGCGCATCGCCGGCCCCGCCGTGCTGCTGCTCGTCGGGTTCGTGTCGCTCCTCGTCGCGCTCGTCGTCGGCGGGGGCGCGGACCGTGCCCTGATCGCCGACCCCGGCGCGGTCGTGCGCTTCGGGCTGCCGATCGCGCGGCTCGTCGTCGACCTGGCCGCGGCCGCCACCATCGGCGGGCTCGCGCTCACCACGGTGGGACTCTCGCGCAGCCGCCCGGAGTGGAACCGAGCCATCGACATCGCGGCGGGCGCGGCCGGTGTGTGGACCGTCGCGGCCGCCGTCGCCACCTTCTTCACGTTCCTCAGCGTCGCCGGTTCCCGGATCAGCCTCGACGAGCAGTTCGGCCAGTCGATGGGGGTCTTCCTCACCGGCACCGACCTCGGGCTCGCCTGGCTCGTCACCGTCCTGGTCGCCGCGGCCGTCACGGTCCTGTGCTTCGCCGTCCGGGCACGCGGCATGGTCGCGCTGACCGCCGGCATCGCGATGATCGGGCTGATCCCGATCGCGCAGCAGGGGCACGCCGCCGGCACCGCGAGCCACGACTCCGCGGTGACCGCACTCGGGCTGCACCTCGTCGGCGCCGCGCTCTGGGTCGGCGGACTCGTGCTGGTCGTGCTGCTCCGCGGGGTCCTCGGCGGCGATCGCCTGCCGTTGGTCGTGGGGCGGTACTCGAGCATCGCGCTCGGGTGCTTCGTCCTCGTCGCGGTCTCGGGCGTCGCCTCGGCGCAGATCCGGGTCGGGGCCTTCTCGAACCTCGGCAGCCCGTACGGCGTGCTCGTGATCGTGAAGTCCGCGGCGCTCCTCGCCGTCGGCGTGCTCGGCGCCGTGCACCGCCGTCGGACGATCCGGTCACTCACCGCCGAGCCCGGTCGCCGCGGACCCTTCTGGACGCTCGTGCTCGTGGAGCTCGCGGTGATGGGCGTCGCGAGCGGGTTCGCCGCTGCGCTCGGACGCACCGCGACCCCGGTCGACCAGGTCGCGCTGAGCAAGACCACCAACCCGTCGCCCGCCGAGCTCCTGACCGACGACCCGTTGCCCCGTGACCCGGGCGCCTGGGGCTGGCTGACGGCGTGGAACATCGACCTGTTCTGGCTCATGGCCGCGGTGCTCGTCGCCGCCGCGTACGTCGCGGGCGTGGTCCGGCTCCGCCACCGCGGGCAGGGCTGGCCGGTCGGCCGGTCGGTGGCGATGGGGATCGCGCTCGTGTCGCTGGTCGTCGCGACCTCGGGCTCGCTGCACACCTACGACCGCTTCCTGGTCTCGGCGAACGTCGGCGCGCACGTCGTCCTCGGCCTGGTGGTGCCTGCGCTCCTCTGGGCCGCGGCGCCGGTCCGGCTCGTCCGCGCCGCGGTGCAGACGCGTGACGACGACAGCACCGGGGTCCGCGAATGGACGGGGCTCCTCGTCGACAACGGCGTCGTGCGGTACCTCGTGCAGCCCTTCCCGGCGTTCGTGCTCCTCGCCACGGTGTGGTGGGCGCTCTACGGCACCCAGGTCCTGCGCTGGTCGGTGAGCGACCCGACCGGCCGCACACTCGTCGACGTCGGCCTGCTCCTGGTCGGGCTCCTCGCCGTCCCCACCCTGCTCACGCCGGTCGCCGCCGGTGCCCGCTCGGCCTCGGTCCCCGCCGCCCTGGTCCGGATCGCCGGCGCCGTGGTCGTCGCGGCCGGTGTGGTCTCGCTCGGCGTCGCGCTGCAGGGGCCGCTCGGGCTCGTGCAGGCGTCGTGGTTCGGGGCGATGGGGCGGACGTGGGGTCCGGACCCGCTCGTCGACCAGGCGCGCGGCGGGGTGGTCCTCGTCGTCGCCGGATCGGCCCTGCTCGTCACGGTCGTGGTCGTCGTCCTGCTCCGACTCCGTCGGGACCGCGGCGCCGTGACGGACCCGCGGCCGACCGAACCGGTGACGACGGACGCCTGATGGCCGTCGAGCTCAGCGCCGAACAGCGGGCCGTCTTCGAGTACATCGAGACGACACGCGACCACGTGTTCATCACCGGTCGTGCCGGGACGGGCAAGTCCACGCTCCTGAACCACCTGTCGTGGAACACCGAGAAGCAGGTCGTGATCTGCGCACCGACCGGGGTCGCCGCGCTGAACGTCGGCGGGCAGACGATCCACTCGCTCTTCCGCCTGCCCATCGGACTCATCGCCGACGCCGAGCTCCGCCAGGGACCCGAGACCCGCAAGCTCCTCAACACCATCGACACGCTCGTGATCGACGAGGTCTCGATGGTGAACGCCGACCTCCTCGACGCCATGGACCGCTCGCTGCGCAAGGCCCGCGGACGGCAGTTCGAGGCCTTCGGCGGCGTCCAGGTCGTGATGTTCGGTGATCCCTACCAGCTGCCGCCGGTCCCGGGCGACGGGGACGAGCGCGCCTACTTCACCGACCACTACCGGTCGATGTGGTTCTTCGACGCGAAGGTGTGGCTCGAGGCCGAGCTGCACATCGTCGAACTCGCGAAGGTGCACCGGCAGCGTGACGACGCCTTCGCGGCCATGCTCACCGCGGTGCGGCACGGGCGCGTCACCGCCGACGTCGCCGGGCAGCTCAACGCCGCGGGGGCACGGCCGGCACCCGACGACGCGATCACGCTCGCGACCCGGAACGACACCGTGGCCCGGATCAACAAGGCGGCGCTCGACCGGCTCCCCGGCAAGGTCAAGACCGCCAGGGCCGACGTCAACGGCGACTTCGGCGGTCGGAACTTCCCGGCCGACGAAGCGCTCGAGCTCAAGCCCGGCGCGCACGTGATGTTCCTGCGCAACGACCCCGACCAGCGCTGGGTGAACGGCACGCTCGGCGTCGTGACGACCATCCGTGACACCGTGTGGGTCGACGTCGACGGGGAGTCGTTCGAGGTCCAGCCGTCCGTGTGGGAGAAGTTCAAGTACTCCTACGACCCGGACAAGAAGGAACTCAAGAAGGACACCGTGGGGGAGTTCCAGCAGTTCCCGCTCCGCCTGGCCTGGGCGGTGACGATCCACAAGTCGCAGGGCTCGACGTACGACCGCGCCGTGGTGGACCTCGGCAACCGGGTGTTCAGCGCCGGGCAGACCTACGTCGCGCTGTCCCGGCTGACCTCGCTCGAAGGGCTGTACCTGACGCGCCCACTCCGGCCGCAGGACATCATCGTCGACCTGGACGTCCGACGCTTCATGTCCGAGGCTCCCCGGATCGTGGCGACCGAGCTCGAGGCCGCCCGCCAGCCCGACGCCGACGCCTGAGGTCCACCGCGTCCGCCGCTCGTCCGACGCGCCCGCAATCCGACGATCGTCGTCCGCCGAGTGGCCCAGATCTGGCGCGATCGAGCGTCACCGCCGACGGATCGCGCACGCTCGGCGGACGACGCGCGGCGTGTCCTGCCCGCTCGCGCGCCAGCACTCGCCCCCCGACGCGACGACGCCCCGCCCACCGGGGTGGACGGGGCGTCGGGGGAGCGGTCGATCAGACGGTGACGTCCATGCGGCGCGAACCGCGGATGGCGCGGATGTTCTCACGGTCGGCGCCGAACGCCGTCAGCAGCAGCACCACACCGACGATCGCGTGGAACAGGTTGTCCGCGAAGGTCAGGGCGAAGACGTTGGCCGAGGTGTTGCCGAGCGCGAAGCCGTACACCGCCATGACGACGAGCACGATGCCGACGAGCAGGTTGCCGTTCCGCGACCCGATGGTGGTGCCGAGGCCCGTGATGAGCAGCACCACGGCGAGGAGCACCCAGAGCAGCGACATCGCCGGGTTCACGCCGAACGCGTTCCAGAGCATCCCGCCCTGGCGGCTGAAGAAGCCGGGGTCGCCGTCGGCGGCGAGGAAGAAGCCCAGGAAGCCCCAGAGCGCGAGGAGGGCACCTGCCGTCAGGGCCAGGCCGCGGTTCGGCGAGGCGGTGATGCTCGGTTCCTTGATGGCCACTTCGGTCTCCTCCTGGTACAGGGTGGTGGCGGTGGGCCCGCCGGCGTACGGAGCCGGTGCGTCCGCCCGTGTGCCGCGTGCGGTGCGGCCGTCGCTCCCGGAGGGGGTGCTCCCCTCGTTCACAGGCGCAGACCGGCGGACCAACGGTATCGTGACCGGCCCCGACCGTCCGAATCGCACCCGAGGAACCAGGCGCACGAGGAGGCCGATGACCGCCACACCGAGGAGGACCAGTCCGGTGACCCGAACGCCCGACCGCACGGCACCCGAGTCGCGGGGACCGAGCGTCTCGCGACGGCTCCGGTGGGGGCTGCTTGCGGCTCTGGGGTTCGTGATCGTTCCTTCCGTCTACGCGGCCGCCGTGCTGACGTCCGTCGGGCAGCGGGTCGAGGACGCCGCGCTGGGCGGGGTCCGCGAGTCCGACCTGTTCGGTTCGGACACTGCGCTGAACGTCATCTCGGTGCCGGTCATCCTGTTGCTGGTCGTCGTCATCGCGGCCGTGGCGTTCGCCCGACGCCGGCTCGCGGTGGGGCTCGGAGCAGGTGTCGTGGTGCTCGCGTCGGCAGCGACCTCGACGCTCGTGAAGCGTATCGCCGAGCGCCCGGAGATCGCCCAGTCGACGACCCCCAACTCGTTCCCCTCCGGCCACGCCACCATCGCGCTGGCCGCCCTGTTCGCCGTGCTCATGGTGACGCCGAGGCGCTTCCGCGGGGTCGTCACCCTCCTCGGCACCGCGTACGCCGTGTTCGTCGCGAACCAGACCGTGGTCTACGGCTGGCACCGGGTGAGCGACATCGTCGGTGCCTGCGCCATCGCCCTGTTCTGGGTGGGCGTCGTCCGCGCGGTCGGCCCCCGGGTGGACCGCGGTGAGCGCGGGGACCGTGACGGCAGCCGGGGTCCGCGGCGCGTGGTGACCGCGATCCTGCTGATCGGTACCGCTGTCACGTTCCTGGTCGGCGTCGTCGCGCTCGTCGTCGGGCTGGCCGGGGGCTCGCACGACCACGGCGCGATCCTGGTCGCCGGGCGCATGGCGTCGAGCGCGAGCGTGCTCGCCGTGGTCTCCGTGGTGTGGCTCGCGGACCGTCAGCACCACGCGGACCGGACCGACACCGCCGCACTGCCCGCCCAGCGCTGACGCCCGCCCGTCCGAGCCCGTCCGCCCACGCCGCCCACGCGCGCCGACCCTGTCGATGGAGCAGACGACGTCGGGCAGCGGCGCAGGACCCGACATCGTCTGCTCCATCACAAGCCAGCGACGGGCGAGGGCCGGTGTCGGGCGGACGCCGGATCCTCCGGCCAGAGTCGCCCGGAGCCGGGAGATGGCGGGAATGCCGCCGCCTGCGCTACGTTGTACCCATCAAGTCGATGCAAACGCATCGATTGGCCGCTGGCGAACAGACCGGCGCGAGCGAGCAAGCCAGGAGGCGTGCACCATGCAGTTCGGCATCTTCACCGTCAGCGACGTCACGACGGACCCCACCACCGGCCGGACGCCGGACGACACCCAGCGCGTCAAGGACATCCTGACGATCGCCGAGCACGCCGACCAAGCCGGCCTCGACGTCTTCGCCACGGGTGAGCACCACAACCCGCCGTTCGTCGCCTCGAGCCCGACGACGATGCTCGGCTACCTCGCCGGTCGGACGAAGCACATCACCCTGTCGACCAGCACGACGCTGATCACCACGAACGACCCGGTGCGCATCGCCGAGGAGTACGCGATGCTCCAGGTGATCTCCGACGGCCGCATGGACCTCATGATGGGCCGCGGCAACACCGGCCCCGTGTACCCCTGGTTCGGCCAGGACATCCGCCAGGGCGTGAACCTGGCGATCGAGCACTACGCGCTCGTCCGCCAGCTCTGGGAGAACGACGTCGTGGACTGGCAGGGCAAGTTCCGCACCCCGCTGCAGGGCTTCACGTCGACCCCGCGTCCGCTCGACGGCGTCCCGCCGTTCGTCTGGCACGGTTCGATCCGCACGCCCGAGATCGCCGAGCAGGCGGCCTACTACGGCGACGGCTTCCTGCACAACAACATCTTCTGGCCGATCCAGCACACCGAGCAGATGGTCGGTCTGTACCGCCAGCGCTTCGAGCACTACGGGCACGGCACCGCCGACCAGGCGATCGTCGGTCTCGGTGGGCAGTTCTTCGCCCGGAAGAACTCGCAGGACGCGTGGAACGAGTTCCGCCCGTACTTCGACAACGCCCCGGTCTACGGTCACGGCCCCTCGATGGAGGACTTCACCGCCCAGACCCCGCTCACGGTCGGCTCCCCGCAGCAGGTCATCGACCGGTACGCGACGATGAAGGACCACGTCGGGCACTACCAGCGCCAGCTGTTCCTCATCGACCACGCCGGGCTGCCGCTCAAGACGGTGCTCGAGCAGATCGACATCCTGGCCGAGGACATCGTCCCCGAGCTCCGTCGCATCAACGACGCGGACCGTCCGGCGCACGTGCCGTCGGACCCGCCGTCGCACGCGGACCGCGTGGCCGCGGCGCTCGCCGCCGGCACCGTCGGCAGCGACCACGTCGCGGCCGAGGACGCGTGGACGGGCGCGTCCGTCTGACCGCAGACGTGACCACCTGACGGACGGGAGGCACGGTGCCAGCTGGCACCGTGCCTCCCGTCCGTCACGCCGGTGACGTTCCGTCCCATCGCGACCGACCTGGGATGCCGATCCGCGCATCGGAAGCCGGATCTCCGGTCCTCCCATGCGCGGATCGGCCTCCTGTGCGCGGATCAGTCTCCGACGCGCGGATCGGAGTGCGAGGTGCGGGCGGGGGCTGGGCGGGCGGGGGCCGGGCGGGCGGGGACCAGCTTCAGGCCGACGACGCAGCCGACGATCCCGGCGATGAACAGCAGGCGCAGGACCGTGACGGGCTCCACTCCGGTTGCCATGCCCCACAGCACGGTGAGCGCGGCGCCGGTGCCCGTCCACACGGCGTACGCGGTGCTGATCGGGATGTGCCGCAGCACGTAGCCGAACGCCACGAGGCTGACGACGATCGTGACGGCGAAGACGGCCGTCGGACCCGGCTGGCTGAAGCCGTCGCTCGCGCCGAGGGCGGTCGCCCAGACGGTCTCGAGCGCGGCGCTGACGAACAGGACGAGCCACGCCACCTCAGCTCACCACCTTGAGGCCGACCACGCAGGCGACCAGACCGAGCACGAGGGCGACCCGGGCCAGCGACGCGGCCTCCTGACGGCGCAGGATCGCGACGACCACGGTCAGCGAGGCGCCGATCCCGACCCAGACGGCGTAGGCCGTACCGACCGGGATCGCCTGCATCGCGAACGCCAGGCCGACCATGCTCAGCGCCATGCCGGCGACGAACACGATCGTCGGGACCACCTTCTTGAATCCGTTCGACGCACTCAGCGCGGTGGCCCACACCGCTTCGAGCACGCCGGACGCCACCAGGACCAGCCAGGCCATGGGAAGCTCCTCTCCTCGTTCCGGCGTGAGTCGCACGAGTGTGCGACTCTTACCGGACCGACGGTAGCACGACTCGCACGACCGTGCGAGTATGGACGGATGACCACGCGCGAAGACCTCGAGCAGCGCCGCGTCGACGTGTCCGACGCCGCGTGCCGCGTGCTCGCCCGGGACGGCCTCGGCGCGCTGAGCGTCCGGGGCGTCGCGGCCGAGGCCGGGCTGCCGCCGAGCACCGTCCGGTACGTCTTCCCGACCCAGGCCGCGATGCGCGAGCACGCCATCACGCTCGTGTTCGACCGCACGCGGGAGCGCATCGACGCGATCCCCGCCGGGCTGCCGGACGACGAGACCGCGCGGCGGATCCTGGTCGAGCTCCTGCCGCTCGACGACGAACGCATCGTCGAGCTCGACGTCTACCTGGCGCTCGGGAACGCGGCGCTGACGGACGACGCGCTCCGGCCGGCCCTCGACCGGGTGGTCGCCGAGATGCGCGCCTGGTGCGACCGGATCGTCGCGCTGGTCGGGGTGCCCGAGGACGACCGCGTCGACGAGGCCTGTCGGCTGCACGCCCTCGTGGACGGGCTCTGCGTGCACGTCACACGCCTGGCCCCGGGGGAGTCCGGCGAGTGGGCGATCGCGCTGCTCGACCGGCACCTGACGGGCCTGCCCACGGCCTGAGGCCCGGCACCGCGCGGCTCGGCGGGAGCAGACGTGCTCCTCGCCTATCCTGTCCCGGTGACGAGCGCCCCCACTCGCCCCACCCCGACCCGCACGCTCACCGGCCCCGGCCTGGTGCTCGGTGCCGTCGTGGTGCTGCTCGCCGTGCGCGTCGCGTCGCCGAGCGTCGGGACGACCGGGCTACCGGACGTCGTGCAGGACTTCCTGACGCTGGCGATCAGCGTCGTGGTCGAGTCGCTGCCGTTCGTCGTGCTCGGCATCGTGCTGTCGATCGTCGTCGAGGTGTGGGTGCCCGTCGGCGTGCTCGAGAAGCTGCTGCCCGAGCGCCCGCTGCCCCGGCGCGCGGTGATCTCGCTCATCGGGATGCTCTTCCCGGTGTGCGAGTGCGGCAATGTCCCGCTGGCCCGCGGGCTCATGCTGCGCGGCTTCACCCCGGCGGAGGCGGTCACGTTCCTGGTCGCGGCACCGATCCTCAACCCCCTCGTCATCATCAGCACAGCGCAGGCCTTCGGGTGGTCCGGCTGGATCCTGGTCGTGCGCATCGTCGGCGGGTTCGTGCTCGCGAACCTGGTCGGGTGGATCGTCGCCGCGCACCGCCGCCCGGCCGAGCTGCTGCTGCCCGCGTTCGAGGCCCGGTGCCGCGCAGCCGTCGGCGCACCGCGGGCCCGGAACCGCTGGCGGGAGAGCGCGGCGCAGTTCGGCGGCGAGACCGCGACGATGATGCCGGCGCTGTTCGTCGGCGCCGGACTCGCCGCGGCGATCCAGGTCGCGGTGCCCCGGTCCACCCTCGTCGCGATCGGGGCGAACCCGGTGCTGTCCGTCGCGGCGATGATGCTCCTCGCCATGACGGTGTCGCTCTGCTCGAACGTCGACGCGTTCTTCGCCCTGTCCTTCGCCTCGACCTTCCTGCCGGGGTCGATCACGGCGTTCCTGCTCATCGGGCCGATCATCGACGTGAAGATGATCGCCCTGCTCCGGACGACCTTCCGGGCGCGCTTCCTGGTGCTGCTCGCCGTCGTCTGCACCCTGTTCACGGCAGCGGTCGGGTTGGTGATGAATGTCCTCGTCTGACAAGGGCCCCGCGTACCTGGGGCTCGGATCGGTGCTCGCGGTCGCACTGTGCACGCTGTGGCTCGCCGCCGTCGGGCACCTCGACCTGTACATCAACCCGCGGTACGACGTCTTCACGATCGTGCTCGCGGCGGTGGCGGTCCCGGCCGCGGTCGCGGGGCTCGTGGTGGTCGCACGCGGTCACGGGCACCGGCACGACGACGAGGCCGACGACGACCACGGCGACCACCACGACGGGCACGGCGGCCACGGCGCGTCCACCGCGCCGAACCGCCGCCGGGTCCTCGGCCGGGTGCTCGGCGGTGCGGCGGCGCTCGTCACCGTCGGGGTCACGGTCGCGATGCTCGTGCTGCCGCCGGCGACCCTGTCGGCCCGGACGGCGCAGCAGCGGAGCGTGGACACCCCGACGCTGTCGAACGCCACCGGGACGCAGGACGTCGCGCTCCTCGGCAGTGCCGGCGTCGACACCTCGCAGTACGGCGTGAAGGACTGGGCCGCGGTGATCCGCCAGACCACCGACACCTCGTCGCTCGTCGGCAAGCCCGTGCGGCTCACCGGGTTCGTGGTCCCCGGCGCCGACGGCACGTTCACCCTCACGCGCTTCGTGATCAGCTGCTGCGCCGTCGATGCCCAGCCCGTCGGACTCGGGGTCGTCACCGACGGCACCGTGCCGGACGCCGACCAGTGGGTCCGGGTCGAGGGCAAGCTCGCGGCGAACCCCGACCCGTCGGCCGACGCACGGAGCGTCATCCGGGCCGCGAGCGTCACCCGGATCGCCCAGCCGTCGGACCCGTATGAGTACTGACCGCACCCCGGAGCTGCGCCGCCGGCCGCGCGACCGGTTCCGCCGCCGGCTCGTCGCGTCGCTGACGGTCTTCGTGCTCGTCGGCGCCGTCGCCGCGGTGATCGGCGCGCAGCAGGGCCCGCGGCTGCGCGAGGTCACCTACGACCCGAGCGGGCTGGTGTCCCGGCCGGCGCAGCGGGTGATCCTGACCGCGAACCAGGCGCTGCAGCGCGTGTCCGCCGGGGACGTGACGGTGACCCCGGCGGCCGCACACACGGTGACGTCGAGCGGCAACACCATCGCCGTCGAGTTCGCCGGACCCCTCGCCTACGACCGCTCGTACGAGATCGCCGTGGCCGGCGTGCGGGCACCCGGGCAGCCCGCGACGTCGGAGCTCCGCACGACGATCCGGACGGGCAGCACCGACGTGCTCGCGCTCGTCCCGGCCGCGAGCCGCACGAGCGGGACGAGCGGGACGAGCGGCACCGCGGGGAGCGCCGGCAAGGACCGGATCGTCCGCCGATCCCTCGACGCCGGCGGTGCGACGACCGTCTACCAGGCCGCCGACATCACCGAGTACGCCCGGCTCGGCCGCTCCCTGGTGGTCGTGAGCGGCACCGACGGCCGGTCCGCCGTCGACATCGTCTCGCTCGCGGGCGGCGTCCAGGACCCGTCCGCGCCCGTGGAGCACCTCACGCTGCCGACCGCCGAGGGCCGCGTCACCGCCCTGCACGTCGCCGACGACGGCGCGTCCTTCGGGTTCGAGTACGCGGACACCACGACCGGGCAGTCCCGGGACGTCGGCCTGTACGTCGTGGACATGACCGGCACGCACCTGCCGACCGCCGTCGCCGCGGACGGCAAGCCCACCGCCGGCGCCGTCCCGATGACCGTCGCGCAGTGGGCGTACGTCCCGCGGACCGAGCGGGCCCTCGTCCGGACCGGCTCGGACGACCTCGTGCTCGTCGACGTCAGCGGGCAGACCGACCCCGTGCGGCTCGGGAGCGCCACCTACCTGCACGGCTTCGTGGGCACGGGGACGACGGCCGTGGTCGAGACGGGCACGGGGGTCGTCCGCCTCGACCTCACGGACGGGAAGCGCACGCCCCTGGCCGCGCCGCCGGGGAGCACCGACGCCGCCTACCTCGGGCGGATCGCCCAGCTCGACGACGACACCTACGTGCGGGTGGTGGGCGACGTGCGTGCGGACGGGACCCTCGCCCAGCGGATCCTGCGCGTGGACGCGAGCCGAGCCTCCCGGCTGCCCGTCGTCGTGCCCGCGGACGCGAGCATCACCGCGGTCTGCCCGTCGCCGAACGGGCAGTTCCTCGCCGTCGCGACGAAGTCGGCGACGAGCGACCTGGTGAGCATCGTCGACGCGTCCTCCGGGGCGCTCGAGGCGAGCATCGACGCGGCCTCGGTCGACTGGTGCGGCGCGCTGCCCTCCGGCGACGAGATCAGCTGACACGCGGCGCGCGCGGCAGCAGCGCCGCGCGATCCCGGCACCGCGCAGCGCAACACCGGCAGCCAGCAGCGCGCCGCGTCAGCGCCGCAGGGTCTGCTTCGGGTACTCCTCGAACCGCCGCAGGTACTCGCCCGAGAACCGGCCCATGTGCGTGAACCCCCACCGGACCGCGACGTCCGCGACCGACACCGTGCCCGGCTCGGACCGCAGCAGGTCGTCGTGGGCGCGGCGGAGCCGGACCTCGCGCAGGTACTCCATCGGCGTGCGCTCGAGCACCCGCTGGAAGGACTCCTGCAGCCCGCGGACGCTCAGGTCCGCCGCCCGCGCGATGTCCGACACCGTGAGCGGCTCGTGCGCGCGGGAGTGGATCGTCTCGACGGCCGCACGGACACGGACGTTCCGGTGCTCGCCCCAGCCGACCGGGGCCGTCTCGCCGTGGAAGCGGTACAGGTCGAGCAGGGCGCGGACGACGTCGCGCTGCGCCTCGTGCCAGGCGAGGGACTCGGCACCCTCGTCGCGCAGTGCCCGCACCGAGCCGCCGACGGCAGTCCGCCACCGGTCCACTGCGGCGGCGTCCGGCGGGGTGAAGCGGTCGAACGCGAGCGTGCCGTCGACCAGGTACCGCTCCGACGCGACGTCGAGCACCAGGTCGCGGTCCAGGTGCACGAGCCGCTGGTCCCAGTCGCGGTACTCCATGTCGAAGCGCTGCTCGATCGGGAAGAGCGTCGGGACACCCGGCTGCATGCGGACCGCGTTGCGCCCCACGTCGACGGTCGCGGACCCCGAGTCGATCCACTGCACGACGACCTGCCCCTCGACGGCGACGTCGCCGCGCAGGGAGCCGTGCATCTGGGAGCGCCGGATGCTCATCCGGTCGTCGCCGATCGCCACGTAGCGGTACCAGTAGTCGTCGTCGACGTGCGACGAGTGCCAGGACTTGCCGGCGTACATGCCCGCGAGGTCGGCGACCGCCGCGTCGGTGTCCGTGCCGGACACCGAGACCAGGGACCGGGGTCCCTCGTTCGCCGTGGAGGTCATCGGCCCAGCCTCCCCCCGCGTGCCCGGACCGCGCAGCGTGTCGCGTGGGTCGGACTCGTCGGTCGCGTTCCGCGGACAAGGGCCGCGCGCGCCGGACAGGCGGGATGACGAACGGGAGGCGCGGTGCCAGCCGGCACCGCGCCTCCCGTCCGTCGACTGGTCGCGTCGCGGACGCGACCCGTCGTGCTGACTAGGCCAGCGTCGCGGTGTCGATCACGAAGCGGTACCGGACGTCCGAGGAGAGCACGCGCTCGTAGGCCTCGTTGATCTGGTCCGCCGAGATGAGCTCGGTCTCCGGCAGGATGCCGTGCTCGGCGCAGAAGTCGAGCATCTCCTGGGTCTCGCGGATGCCGCCGATGGCCGAGCCCGCCCAGCTGAGGCGACGCGGGATCAGGGCGAAGGCGGGGACCTCGAGCGGCTCGGACGGGGCACCGACGTTGACCATCGTGCCGTCGACCTTGAGCAGGCTCAGGTACGCGCCGACCGGGATCTTCGCCGAGACCGTGTTGATGATGAGGTCGAACGAGCCGCGGAGCTCCTCGAACGTCTTCGGGTCCTTCGTCGCGAAGTGGGCGACCGCGCCGAAGCGGAGCGAGTCCTCCTGCTTCGAGGTGGTCTGCGACAGGACGGTGACCTCGGCGCCGAGGGCCGACGCGATCTTCACGCCCATGTGGCCGAGCCCGCCGAGGCCGACGATCGCGACCTTCTTGCCGGGGCCGGCACCCCAGTGGTGCAGCGGCGAGTACAGGGTGATGCCCGCGCACAGCAGCGGGGCGACGCGCTCGATGTCGAGCGACTCCGGGACGCGGAGGACGAAGTCCTCGTTCACGACGACGGCCTCGGAGTAGCCGCCCTGGGTGATCGATCCGTCGGCGGGGTCGACGCCCGCGTAGGTCTGGATGTTGCCCTTCAGGCAGTACTGCTCCTCGCCGGCGACGCAGTTCTCGCACTCGCCGCAGGAGTTCACCATGCAGCCGACGCCGACACGGTCGCCGACCTGGTGCTTCGTGACGTCGCTGCCGACGGCGGAGACGTGGCCGACGATCTCGTGGCCGACGACCTGCGGGTACTGGATCTCGCCCCACTCGCCGCGGACGGTGTGGATGTCCGAGTGGCAGATGCCGGCGTAGGCGATGTCGATCTCGACATCGTTCGGGCCGAGGTCACGGCGGGTGATGGTGGTCTTGACGAGCGGCTCGGTGGCCGACGGTGCCGCGTACGCGTTGACGGTGCGCATTGGTCTCCTCGTGGTGGTGCTTCGCGGGCCGGGTGCGGCCCGCCGACCAGTGTGGTCCCGCGTCCTGGGGACAGGGGGGTTGCGATGGGGTCCCCCTGCCGGGAGCGGGCGGGCGTGTCCCAGGGGTGCGGGGCGGGCGCCGAGTCGCTCGGCGCTTCGCGCTCAGCGCTCCGCGCTTCGCGCTCAGCGCTCCGCGCTTCGCGCTCAGCCGACGAGCCGCGCGAGCCGCTGGCCCGCCACCGTCGCGAACCGCAGCGGGTACCGCAGGGCGTCGTCCGGCTCGCCGGTCGTCTGCGTCGCGAGCACCACGAGCGAGGCCGCGGCCGTGAAGGCGTCGAGCGGAGCGTCCACCTCGCCGGCCACGAGCAGCGCGGTGGCGGCGGGAGCGTGCGCGTCCCGGAGCGCCAGCACGACCGACGGCACCTTGCCCGCCGCGCTCTGCTCGTCGAAGCGGCCCTCACCGGTGACCACCACGTCGGCCCCGTCGAGCAGCCCGGGCAACCCGAGCAGGTCCGCGACCGCACGGGCTCCGGGGACGAGCGTCGCACCCCACGCGAGCAGCCCGAAGCCCACGCCGCCGGCCGCTCCGGCCCCGGGGGACGTCGGGTCGACCGCGGGGAACCGGGCGGCCCACTCGGCCAGCCGGGCGTCCACCGCGGCGATCCGGTCGACCGGCAGGCCCTTCTGCGGGCCGAAGACGGCGGCGGCGCCGGTGGGTCCGAGCAGCGGCGACACGACGTCGGTGAGCACGACGACCCCACCAGGGGGCAGCGGCCGGAGACCGCCGGCGGCGGCGCTCGCCGCGCCGTCCGCGCCGCCCACGTCGCCCGCGTCGCCCGCGTCCAGCCCCAGCGCCTCGAGCACCGGTCGCCCGCCGTCGGTCGAGGCGCTCCCGCCGATCCCGAGCACGAGCCCCGTCGCACCGGCGTCGAGCGCCGCGGCGATCGCCTCGCCGAAGCCGCGGCTCGTCGCCGTCTCCGGCCGCAGCACGCCGCCGAGGAGCGGCAGTCCGCTCGTCGCCGCGAGCTCGACGACCGCCCGACCGTCCGGCAGCCGCAGCCAGTGGGTGCCGACCGGCTGGCCGTCCGGCCCGGTCACCCGGACCGGCACCCGTTCGGCGTCCGGGTACGCGACGGCGAACGCGTCGAGCGTGCCCTCGCCCCCGTCAGCCATCGGCACGAGCACCAGGTCGTCGTCGGGACGCTCGGTCAGCCAGCCGTCACGTACCGCCCCCGCGACGTCGACCGCGGTCGCGGTGCCCTTCAGGGAGTCCGGAGCGATGACGACGCGCACCCGACCACGCTAGCGGGATCCGAGCGCGAAGCGGGGGTGCGGCGCCCCACCGGTCGCCAGGTCCGCCACCAGCTCGCCGAGCAGCGGCGCGAACTTGAACCCGTGCCCGGAGAACCCGGTCGCGACCGTCAGCGGGCCTCGTCGGTCGATCACGAAGTCCTCGTCGGGGGTGGTGTCGTACAGGCAGCTGATGAAGGTCGGCCGGCTCGCGTCGACCCCGGGGACGTACCGCGCCACGTAGGCCTGTAGGCGCGCGGCTTCGTCCGGTCGAGGGGCGAAGTCCCGGTCGTCCGGGTCGACGACCGGTCCCGTCCCGTGGAACCCGACCTTGACGCCCTCGCCCGGGGTGAGCAGGCCGTACACGTCGTCGCCGTCGGCCCAGTGCACGAAGCTCGGCCATGCCTCGTCCGGCAGGCGGCTTGGGAAGTGGGCGGGCTGCTCCTGGGTGACGCGGACGGGCGGGAGGCGCGCCCCGCGTCCGGCGAGCACCGTGCCGACCAGCGTGGGGGCCCACGACCCGGTGGCCGCGACCACGGACCGGCTGCGGATCGTCCGTGGTGCGTGGGAACCCGGTCCGCCGCCGTCGAGGGTCAGGGTGAGCTCGTCGCCGTGGTCCTCGACCTGCGTGACCCGCGTGCCGAACCGGAACTCGGCGAGGCCGGTCCGCTCGGCGAGCCGCAGGAAGGTCTCGATCGCGACCGCCGACCGGATCCGGCCCGCCGTCGCGTGGGCGAGGACGTGCCCCTCGAACGCGATCCCCGGCCAGCGTGCCGCGGCGTCAGCGGGGGAGAGGCGCTCGTGCGGGATGCCTCCGTCCGCCAGCGCGGCGGCGATCGCGTCGACGACCTCGGGACGCCCGTGGTCGACCGCACCGGTCCGGTCGAGCAGCGTCTCGCCCGACTCCCGCTCCAGCGCGTCCCAGAGCGCGAGCGCCCGGGTCGTCAGCGCGACGTACTCCCGGTCGGTGTAGCCCTGCCGGAAGATCCGGGTCGCCCCGTGCGACGATCCCCGGTCGTGGCCGCGGGCGTGCTGCTCGACGAGCAGGACGCGCTCGCCGCGGGCCGTCAGCGCCCACGCCGTCGCGACGCCGACGACCCCGCCGCCGATCACGACGTGCGTGGTGGGCTCGGCGCTCGCGGTGCGTTCCATGCGTCGAGGGTAGTCGCGGCACACGGCACGGATTCCGGACAGACCATCCGGCGCGGTGTAGGCGAACACACATCTGCGCGACCTACGGTTCCGGGAAGCGCGAACGCGTGTACTCCCGGACCGGTCGAAGGACCGCTCACCTCGAAGAGATCGGTCCGATGACGACGATCCCGCTCGCCCCCGGCTTCACCCGCACCCGTCCCGGGAACGGCGGCCGCTCCGGCACCTCCACCTACTCCGCACTCCTCGCGCAGGTCAAGGACCACGGTCTCCTGCGCCGCCGCCGCGGTTTCTACTGGTCGCTGTTCGGCGGCCTCGTCGCCACCCTCGCGCTGGCGTGGGTCGTGTTCTCGTTCCTCGGTGACTCGTGGTTCCAGCTGATCGTCGCGGGGGTGCTCGGCGTGCTGTTCACGCAGTTCGCGTTCCTGTCGCACGAGGCCGCGCACCGTCAGGTGTTCGCGTCGCAGAAGTGGAACGACCATGCCGGCCGCTGGGTCGGCACGTTCCTGGTGGGCTTGAGCTACTCGTGGTGGATGAACAAGCACACCCGCCACCACGGCAACCCGAACACCGTCGGCAAGGACCCGGACATCGAGCCGGACGGCATCCGGTTCCTGCCCGAGGACGCCGCTGCGGCCAAGGGACCGTTCATGCGCACCTTCCTGCGCTTCCAGGGCTGGCTGTTCTTCCCGCTGCTGACGCTCGAGGGCGTGAACCTGCACCGGCACGCGGTGGTCTCCGTCGTCCGTGGCGCCGGTGGCCGTCCGGACACGAAGGGTCGCGTGCTCGAGGGCACGCTGCTCGTGGCGCGGTTCGCGATCTACCTGACGGTGGTGTTCTGGTTCCTGCCGTTCGGGATGGCGTGCGCGTTCCTGGGTGTGCAGCTGGCGGTGTTCGGGGTGATGATGGGCGCCTCGTTCGCGCCGAACCACAAGGGCATGCCCACCATCGCGCACGACGCGAAGGTCGACTTCTTCTCCCGGCAGGTGCGGACCTCCCGCAACATCCGTGGCGGCTGGTGGGTGTCGTTCCTGATGGGTGGTCTGAACTTCCAGGTCGAGCACCACCTGTTCCCCTCGATGCCCCGGCCGGCGCTCCGGCAGGCGCGGCTGCTCGTGCGGGACCACTGCGACACCCTCGACGTGCCCTACACCGAGACCACACTGCTGCGGTCGTACGGCATCGTCGTCCGCTACCTCAACCGTGTCGGCCTGACCGCCCGCGACCCCTTCGCCTGCCCGATGGTCGCGCAGCTCCGCATCCACTGACCCGGTCCGCTGCGCCCGGGCGTCGGTCCCGGCGTAGCGACGCAGTAGAGCGTCAGTGCGGCCGGTCGAACGACCGGATGTCCGCCGGGACCGCCGACACCGACCCGCGCACCCGCACGGGCATCGGGACCAGGTGCTCGGCCGGCACCAGGTCGGGCTGCAGCAGCAGCCGGACGGCCAGGGCGCCCATCGCCTCGTAGGGGAGCGCGGCCGTCGTCAGGGTCGGCTCCAGGTAGAGCGCGATGTCGTCGTCGTCGAACGACACGATCGAGACCTGGTCCGGCACCGACAGGCCCACCTCGGCCAGCGCGCGGTAGACACCGAACGCCAGTCGGTCGTTCAGTGCGATCACGGCGGCGGGGCGTCGACCCGCGGCGAGCAGGTCGCGCATCGCGGCGTACCCGTGGTCGGGGTCCCACGGATGGCAGTCGACCTCGGCCACCGGCACGACCCCGTGTGCGTCGAGCGCCGTCGTGATGCCGTCGAGCCGTCGTTCGATCGCGGCGGTGCTCCACTCGACGGTCGCCGATCGGTCCCGCCCGATCAGGACGACGTCGTCGGTGTGCCCGGCGTCGAGCAGCAGCCGCACGATCTCCTCGCCGCCGGCGCGCTCGTCGGCGAGCACGGTCGCCGTGGGTCGGGTCGCGACGGCGTTGAGCATCACCGTCGGGATACCCCCGCCCACGTCGGGCAGGTCGACGGGGTGCGGTCGGATCGACGCGTAGACCAGGCCGTCGACCTGGTGGTCGATGAGGACCCCGAACGCCGCGGCCATCGCGTCCTGCTGGTCCTCGGTCTCGGTGATGAACAGCACGTGGCCCTGCCGCTTCGCCTCGGCCAGGGCACCGCGGATCATGCCGCTGCCGAACCGGTCGGTGGTGATCGCCTCGGACACCAACCCGATGACCCCGGAGCGACGGGTCGTCAGCGACCGCGCGGTCAGGTTCGGGCGGTACCCGAGCTCGCCCGCCGCGGCACGGATGCGCGCGGCGGCGTCCGCCGACACCCGGGATGCGGGGTGGTCGTTGAGCACCTGCGAGACCGCTGCCTTCGACAGGCCGACCTGTTGGGCCACGTCCGAGAGCGTGACGCGTCGCGCGCTCACGGCAACTCCGCGGACTGTTTGCGCATTCGCTCATCATACGGGCTTGACAGCAGGTGGTGAACCGGTACACCATTCGTGATCAACCGGTTCACCAACGTGGGTGCAACCGATGATGACCTCGATGAAGAGTGGTGCCGAGCAGTGTGTGACCTCCTCCTGACCGACCCTGACCGTCTGTGCGGTGCGCCGTGCTGAGGGTGCCCGACCACTGGGTGTGGGACTTCTGGTTCGCCGACGACGGCGCTCGCCACCACGTGTTCTTCCTGCAGGCGCCGACAGCCCTGGGAGACGAGGGCCGACGCCACCGCGCCGCCCGCATCGGCCACGCCGTGAGCGACGACCTCGTCCACTGGGAGCGGGCTGAGCAGCCGTTCGGCCCCGGGTCCGGCGACGACCACGACGCGACGACGACGTGGACCGGCAGTGTCGTCCGCGGCGACGACGGCCTGTGGCGGATGTTCTACACGGGCACCCGGTTCCTCGCCGACGAGCCCGACCACACGAACGTCGAGACCGTCGGTGTCGCCGTGTCCGAGGACCTCCGCACCTGGGTCAAGCGCCCGGGCCCGGTGACCCGGGCCGACGCCCGCTGGTACGAGACGCTCGGCGCCGCACCGGACGCCGACGGCGCGGTCTTCCGCGAGGAGGCCTGGCGCGACCCCTGGGTGTTCCGGGACCCGGCGGGGGACGGCTGGCACATGCTCGTCACCGCGCGCACGAACGCGGGCCCCCTCGACGAGCGCGGGGTGATCGGCCACGCGGTGTCCACGGACCTCGAGCACTGGGAGGTCCGACCGCCGCTCAGCAGTCCGGGCTCCGGCTTCGTCCACCTCGAGGTCCCGCAGGTCGTCCAGGTGCAGGGCCACTGGTTCCTGCTGTTCTCGTGCCCGGCCGAGGCGCTGAGCCCCGTGCACCCCGCCGCGGACACCACCCCCGGGACGTGGGCGATGCCGATCGACGACCCGACCGGTCCCTTCGACGTCACCCGCGCGGTCCCGCTCACGGACGCCACCCGGTACTCGGGCCGACTCGTGCAGCGCCGCGACGATTCGTGGGCCCTGGTGACCTTCGAGAACGGCGCCCCGGGCGAACCGCTGCCCGGCGTGCTCACCGACCCGGTCGACGTCGACGTCGTGGACGGCCAGCTCGTCCTGCGTGCGACCACGTCCGCGGGCGCGGCTGCGCGCTGACCCCGACCCCGACCCCTCACTTCCCCTCCACACCCCTCCGGCTCCACGGCGCAGCGCCTGCGACCCGGAGGTCCCGACCCGAAGAACCCCTCCAGAGGAGAACCATGAACACCAAGCACATCGCCCGTCGATCGGGGGTGGCCATCGCGGTGCTCGCGGTCGCCGCCGCCGCACTCACCGGCTGCTCGGCCGGTTCCGGATCCGGCAGCGCTGCCGGCGACGGCACCGGCGACATCACCGTCTGGGGCCACCAGGGCCAGACGAGCGAGGTCACCGCGATCCAGGACACCGTGAAGTCCTTCAACGCGTCGCAGAAGAAGGTGCACGTCACGCTCAAGCTGATCTCGGGCGACACCTACACGAGCACCGTCACGAACACCCCGACGAACAAGCTCCCCGACGTGCTCGAGATGGACGGCCCGACGCTCGCGAGCTACGCCTACAACGGCAAGCTCGCCCCGCTGACCGACTCCGTGTCGAAGTCGACCGTGTCGAACGCCACCGACGGCTCGATCGCCGAGGGCACGTACGACGGCAAGCTGTACGGCCTCGCCCAGTACAGCTCGGCGATGGGGCTGTACGGCAACAAGAAGCTGCTCGAGGCCGCGGGGGTCTCGATCCCGTCGTCCCCGTCCGAGGCCTGGACCCCGGAGCAGTTCTCCGACGCGCTCAAGAAGCTCGCCGCCGCGAACTCGTCGGGCAAGTCGCTCGACCTGTCCGAGTCGGCGCTCAACGGCGAGTGGGGCACCTACGGCTTCTCGCCGATGCTGCAGTCCGCCGGCGGCAACCTCATCAAGGGCGACAAGGCGTCCGGCGTGCTCGACTCGTCCGACTCGGTGAAGGCCCTCGAGGACATCGCGTCCTGGAAGCCCTACGTCGACTCGAACACCGACGGCAACGCGTTCCCGAACGGCCGCGTCGCGCTGAGCCTGAGCGGCCACTGGAACTACCCGACCTACTCCAAGGCGATCGGCAGCGACCTGGTCGCCTTGCCGCTGCCGAACTTCGGCGACGGCGAGAAGGTCGGCGCCGGCTCGTGGACGTGGGGCATCGGCTCGTCGACCAAGCACGGCAAGGCTGCCGGCGCGTTCCTCGACTACCTGCTCAACGACGCCAACGTGAAGGCCATCACCGAGGCGAACGGCGCCCCCGCGGCGACCAAGTCGGCGTTCTCCGCGCAGAGCGTCTACCAGTCCGGCGGCGGCCTCGCCCTCTGGGGCCAGCAGCTGGAGCAGTCGTGCCCGGCGACCGCGATCACGAAGAGCTGCATCGCCGTCTACCGCCCGGTGACCCCGGGGTACCCGGTCATCACGTCGAAGTTCGCCAGCGCGCTGTCCGCGGTCTGGGGCGGCGCCGACGCGAAGGAGCAGCTGACCACGGCTGCGAAGTCGATCGACCAGGCCTACTCGGACAACAACGACTACAAGTGATCGGCCGTGGGGGCGTCGGAGTCCGACGCCCCCACCCCCGGTCACCCCGCAGAACCAGGAGACCAGGAGTCCTCGTGACCAGCACGACCACCCCGCCGCCGGCCGCGCCGGCTGCACCGATCGCCGAACGGCGTCGCCGGGTTCCCCGGCAGCTCCGTCGGCAGCGCAGCGACCTCGTCGCGGGGCCGCTCATGGCCCTGCCCGCGATGGCCGGCATCGTCCTCTTCATCGCCGTCCCGTTCGTCGCGGCCATCGGGCTGTCGTTCTTCAACGTGCAGCTCGGCTCGCCGCGCCCGCCGACCTTCGTGGGGTTCAGCCAGTACGTCCGGCTGTTCACCGACCCGGTCGAGGCGCCGCAGTTCCTCCGCGCGCTCGGGAACAACCTGTTCTTCGCGGTGGTCGTCATCCCGCTGCAGACCGGCCTCGCGCTCGTCTTCGCGGTCCTGCTCAACCAGCAGCTCAAGGGCATCCGGTTCTTCCGCACGTTCTTCTTCATGCCGGTCGTCTTCCCGATGGCCCTCGTCGCCGTGATCTGGCGCGTGATCCTCGACCGGAGCGGCAGCGGTCTGCTCAACAGCGCGGTCGAGACCGTCACCGGGGGAGCGGTCGGCCCGCACGACTGGCTCGGCTCCGGTGCCACCGCGATGCTGTCCGTCATCGCCCTGTCGATCTGGCAGGGCGTCGGGTTCCAGATGGTCATCATCCTGGCCGCGCTGCAGGAGATCCCCGAGGAGCGGTACGAGGCGGCTCGACTGGACCGGGCGAACCGGTTCCAGCAGTTCGTGCACATCACCGTGCCAGGTGTCCGCAACACCCTGATCTTCGTGGTGCTGCTCACCACGATCTTCGCCTTCCGCGTCTACGACCAGGTGTACATCCTGATCACCACCGCCGGGGGCAACGAGAACGCCCTCCGCACCGTCCTGTACCAGGCCACGAACGCGATCATCACCGAGAACAGCGTCGGTCGCGCCACCGCGATCTCCGTCGTGCTCTTCGTGATCATCGTCGTCGTCGCCCTGGTCCAGCGCGCCGTGCTCCGACAGAGGAGTGAGAGTTGACCACCATCCGCCCCCGCCGCGTGGCGTCCAAGGCCGGGTCCTACGCGATCCTGATCGTGCTGTCGGCGCTCATGTTCGCGCCCGTCTACTACCTGCTGCTCGGCAGCTTCAAGCCGAGCAGCGAGGTGCTCGACGGCTTCACCGGCTTCCTGCCGATCCACCTGTCGCTCGACAACTACCGCGGGGTCTTCCGGGCACTCGACTCGGACGCCACGGGGTACTTCTGGCAGTTCATGACGAACTCGGTGCTCATCTCGCTCGTGGTCGTCGTCGGCGGACTCGTCGTCAACGCCATGGCCGGCTACTCGTTCGCACGGCTGCAGTGGAAGGGCAAGAACCTGGTGTTCCTGCTCGTCGTGCTGCTCGTCATCGTGCCGTTCGAGTCCGTCGCGGTCCCGCTGCTGTACCTGCTCAACGGACAGCGGGACACCCTGGTGGTGCAGATGATCCCGTTCATCGCGAACGCGTTCTCGATCTTCTTGTTCTACACGTTCTTCCTCAACCTGCCGAAGAGCGTCGAGGAGGCCGCACGGCTCGACGGCCTCGGCGCCTTCGGCACGTTCGTCCGCGTGGTCGTCCCCAACGCCCGCCCGGTGTTCGCGACCGTGGCGATCCTGACGTTCCTGAGCTCGTGGGGGTCGTACCTCTGGCCGTCGATCGTCACGTCGGACCCGACCGCCCGCCCGCTGCCGCTCGAGATCAGCGTGTTCTCCGGGCAGGAGCCCGTCGACTGGGGGCAGACCTTCGCGTTCGGCACCCTGCTGGTGCTGCCCGTGCTGATCGTCTTCCTCGCGTTCCAGCGGTACTTCATCCAGAGCGTCGCCGGATCGGCCGTCAAGGGATGACGCTCGACCCGCAGGTCCGTGAGCTCCTCGCGCGCCTGGCGGAGGAGGGCGGAGCGGGCGGTCCCGCGACCGTCGCGGGCCAGCGCGCGCAGGCCGCGCGGTTCGCGGCCCTCGCCGGTCCGCCGGTCCGGGTCGGTCGGGTCGACGACCGCACCGTCCCGACCGAGCACGGCCCGGTGCCGGTCCGGGTCTACACCCCGCCCGAGCCCGAGCCCGAGCCCGAGCCCGAGCCCGAGCCCGAGCCAGAGCCCGAGCCCGAGCCAGAGCCAGAGCCGGAGCCGGAGCCGGAGCCCGACCTGGTCCCGGACCCGAACCGGGACCAGGACCGCGCGCTGCCCGTCACCGTGTTCCTGCACGGTGGCGGATGGGTGCTCGGCGACCTCGACAGCCAGGACCACCTCGCACGGGTCGTGTGCGCCCGCGCGCGGTGCCTGGTCGTCTCCGTCGACTACCGACTCGCCCCCGAGCACCCGTTCCCGGCCGCGGTCGACGACGCCGAGGCCGTCACGACCTGGGTCCTCGATCACGCCGACGAACTCGGCGGCGACCCCGAGCGCGTGGCGCTGTTCGGGGAGAGCGCGGGTGGGAACCTCGCGGCGGTCGTGGCGCAGTCCCTGCGGAGTCGTCCGGGCCCACGGCCGGTGTTCCAGGTCCTCGTGCACCCGGTGGTCGACCACGCGGACGACAGCGAGTCGATGCGCGTGCACGCGGACGGCCCGGTCCTCACGGCGGCGCAGATGGACTGGTTCTGGGACACCTCCCTCGGACCGGACGGCGACGGGTCCGACCTGCGGGCCTCCCCGCTCCGGTCGCCGGACCTGCGCGGCGTCGCCCCGGCACTCGTGGTGTCGGCCGCGGTCGATCCGCTGCTGGGGCAGGGCACCCGCTACGTCGCGGCGCTCCGGGCCGCCGGGGTCGCGGTCGACCACGTCGTCGTCCCGGGGGTCCCGCACGCGTTCCTCTCCTTCACCGGGCACGTCGACCGCTCGCGCCGCGCGCTCGAGGACGTCGCCGACGCGCTCGCGTCCGCCTTCGCGCGCACCTGATCCAACAGGCCCGGCCCCGTCGGACCCGGCCCCACACCGGACGGGAGGCACGTGGCGGGCCCGCCACGTGCCTCCCGTCCGGTGTGCACCCGCCCTGCGGACCGGGCGCAACGCGCGCCCCGGTTCAGGACCCCGGGGTCAGTCGGTAGACCAGCCCGGCGGTGTCGTCCGTGACGTACAGGCTGCCGTCCGGGCCGGGCACGGCGTCCACCGACCGACCCCACCGCGACCCGTCGTCGTCCTGGAACCCCTCGACGATCGTGCGCGGCCGGCCGAGGGTGTGCGCGGTGTCGTCCCAGGCGCTGTACGACACCGACGGTGGCCGCGGTGGCTCCCGGTCCCACGACCCGTGCGTCGTGACGAGTGCCCCGTCCGCGTACGCCGCGGGCAGGGCGCTCCCGCGGGTGAACACGAACCCGACCGGGGCGCTGTGCGCGGGGAGCCCGACCATCGTCGGGGTGACGGTGGCGCAGTCGAGGGCCTTGCCGTCGGGGTTGTTCGCCGGGTCGTCGACGTACCCGAGGTCGAGCAGGTCGGGCTTCCCACGGGAGTCCGGCTGGCAGAACGGCCACCCGAGCTCGGCCCCCGCCGTGATCCGCGTCACCTGGTCGTCCGGGTGCTCGTTCACGTAGGCCTGCACGCGCTGCCCGTAGTGCCCGCTGCCGTCGTGGAACGGGTACGGCTGCTGGTCGGCCTGGTTCACGGCGGCGAAGAGCGTGCCGTCCGGCGCGTGCGCGAGCCCCTCGCCGTTCCGGACCCCGGTGGCCAGCAGCGTGTTCCCGGTCCCGTCGAGCCGCACCTGCCGGATCACCGCGCGGTCGGGGTGGTCGCGGCGATCGGCGCCGTCGCTGTTCGACGCGGAGCCGATGTCGTAGGCGACCACGCCGTTCCGCACCGCGACGAACTTGCCGCCGTGCCCGCCGGTCGGCAGTCCGTCGACCAGGACCCGGTGGTCGCCGAGCGTCCCGCCGTCGTAGCGCCAGGCCTCGATGCGGGTCGCCTCGCCGAGCACCACGACGGTCCGGCCGTCCTGCTCGGTCACCGCGACGCCCTGCGGGTCGTCGAGTCCGGTCGCGAGCCGGTGCACGGTCGGCGCCCGGACCCCGCCGCGCGGCTCGAGGCGCAGCAGCTCCCCTTCGGAGCCGGTGGTCAGGAGCATGCTGCCGTCGGGGAGCCACGCGGCCATCCGCGCACCGGGGGCGTCCGCCCAGACCTCGGCGCGCCAGCCGCCGGGCACGCGCAGGGAGCGCCCCGCAGCGCGTCCGGCGCGCGCGCCGTCCGCAGTGGTCAGCCGCACGGTGTGCAGTCCGGGCGCCGGGTTCCCGGTCCTGGCCGCGGCCGCGGAGGGCGCCGCCTCGGGCGGTGCGGACGTGCACGACGCGATGCCCACCATGACGAGCGCCACCGCGGCGGCGCTGCCCAGGACCCTGCTCATCCGCTCCACAGCGGCAGGCTAGGCCGGGTTCGTCGCGGCCGGCACGCGAGTGCGCCAGCCGGACCGCCGTCGGCCGGACAAGCCCACGGGACGGACGGGAGGCCCGGGGCGGGCCCGCCACGGGCCTCCCGTCCGGTGGGTCGCCGGCTTTGGAGCGGAGCGCTGCGCGCTCAGATCGCGCCGGCGATCGACCAGAACTCGGGGCCCGGCTTGCTGATGAGGCGCTGGTCCGCGAACGAGCCGTCGGCGAACGTGAGGCGCGCGACCGGAACCCCGCCCTGCGCGGTCTTCCCGGTGTCGACGATCGACGCGACCTGCGCCCGCGGGATCGTCACGAGGTGCTCCGCGGGGAGCTGATTGCCCGTCATCCCGAGGTCCCACATCGACAGGGACTGCTCGCTGATGACCATCAGGTAGGGGCCGGCCTCGTTCGGCAGGGTGCGGGCGGTGGAGCCCTCCTCGCCGCCGGTGTGCTGCGACCGCGAGACGGCCGTCTCGACCGCCGAGGTGACGAGGTTCATGAGCCGGCCGTCGACGCCGACGCCGCCACCGCCACGCTTGAAGCCGCTCGGGACCACCTGGCTGTGGACGAGCACGCGGTCGCCGTCCGAGAGCAACCGGCCGATCTCGGACGCGACGTCGATCGCCGGGCCGGTGAAGAGCGCCTTGTACTTGTCCATCAGTCCCATGGGTCCTGCTCTCGTCGGGGAGTGCGCCGGTCGCGCTCCGTCGGCAAGAACCGTAGTGGCGGGGGATTTCTGTGGGGAAGCGCTTACATTTGTGGGGCCACGGTCTCGTTCTCCGGAAGGCGGGGTCGGCCGGGGGGTCTGCGTCCGTCGCTATCCTCGATGGCACGCGACCGACGAGGGAGGACTCGATTCGGGCATCCAACATGCGCTTCGGCGTGCACGGCAGGTCGTCGCAGCGACGATGAACCCGACGATCCCGATGTCCGGCTTCGACTGGGTCGGTCCGGACGGAACCGTCGACGAGGGGGCGTTGTCGGAGACCAGGCAAGCGATCGAGCTCCTGCTGACCGACCGTGCCGTCCTGCACGTCGGACGGATCAGCGCGCTACCGACGGAGGCGAGCAAGCGCCAGGAGCTCTCGAACGCGATCGTGCGGACGGTGTTCGATCGGCTCCCCGCCCGGCGGAGCGTGCCCGAGGAAGCGCTGAACGCTGCACTCGCGATGTTCGTCGAGGACGTGGCACTGGTCCGACGCGATGCGGTCGATGCGGGTGTGCTCAGCCGGTCGCCGGACGGTGCCGCGTACCGTCTCGCGTCGGAGTGAGCGACGCTGTCGCTGCACCCACCTGCGCTCCGAGCCCGGCGGCAAGCACGTGAGCGTCCTCGAGCGGCAGCCACCGACAGGTCCAGCTGACGGCTTCTCCGTCGTCTGAGCGGAAGCGTTCACCCGCCCGCCAACGCTCCGCGATGTCCGATCCTGGCAGTGCCATGGGGAAGAAGTGGCGCACCGCGATCTCATCTCTGACGGGGCGCAGGTCGTACCGCTGCGGGGCTGCCTCACCGTTCTGCCGGACCGCTGTGATCATTCTCATCGTGGACATACTCCCACAATGGGAATATGCTCGCAGCGTGAGCACACCTGAACTCCGCGAGCCAGCCTTCTGGGTCCTGACCACGCTCGCTCGTGGGCGGGCGCACGGCTACGGGATCATCCAGTCCGTCGCCGAACTCTCCGCCGGCAACGTCGCGCTCGCCGTGACGACGCTCTACAAGACCCTGGAGCGACTCGAGTCGGACGGTCTCGTGGAGGGAGCCGGAGACGAGGTCATCGGCGGGCGTCTCCGGCGCTACTACGCGCTCACCTCGGCAGGGACGCGACGTCTGGAGGACGAGACCGACCGGCTCGCCCTCAAGGTACGAGCACTCGAAGCCGGACTCCGCCGACCGTCCGTCGCACCCGGTCGGGCGTTCGGAGCATGACCAGCGCGCTGGAGCGCCGGTACCGTCGCCTCCTCGGGTGGTACCCCCGTTCGTGGCGGGCCGTCCACGGTGAAGCCTTCGTGGGAACCCTCCTCGACGTGGCGGACGGAGAGGACCGCACGCATCCGACCCGCCAGGAACAGTGGGCGATCGCGGGTCACGGCATCGAGGCGCGCCTCGACCGCATCGTCCTCCCGGAGGTCCGGAACGCCGCCAGCACCGCCGCGCTCGCGATGGGGGCCGGCCTCGGGCTGGCCGAGTTCGTCTTCACGAGTTGGTCGCCGTGGATCCACAGCAATCCGGCTCCGGGACTGATGGTCCAGATCGGACCGTTCCGTGACACCGGCTTCGTGTACGCCGCGCTCTGGGGCGTCGCGCTCTCCGCGGCTCTGGCCGGGCGGTGGGCGGTCGGGAGGGCAACACTGCTCATCCTGGTGTTGCTCGCCACTGTGACGCCGTACTTCCTCGCCTCCCCGTCCGGCGTGTGGAGCGTCGACCGAGCGACGCTGTTCCTGCTCAGCACGTGTGCCGTCGTCGCAGCCCTCGGACGACCACACCGGTCGCACCACACCGCCGCAGCGGCGGTCGGCTGGGCCCTGCTCGGCGCGCTCAGCTACGTCTCGACGAGCGGCCTCAGCGAGTGGCTCTCCAGCCGATCGATCTGGAACGGGAACCTCTACGCCTGGTACGCGACCGGCGTCCTCGAGCTCGCAGCGATCGGGCTGGCGCTCGCACGCTACTGGCGAGCTGCCTTCACGATCGTGCTGAGCCTGGCACCCTACGTCGGGGCGCTCAGCTTCAACAGGCTCCGCGGCTACGTCGGTGACAGCGGCTCCGTGACCTTCCTCGCGGTACCGCTCCTGATCGGCTTGCTCCTCCTGGTCCTGCACAGCTCCGGACGTCTGGAACTCCCCCCGGCGCCGAGCAGGCGGACCTCCCCGTGACGGAAAAGAACGAGAGATCCACCGCTCGCGACGCCGAGCAGGAACGGTCGCTCGTGTTCCGTGAACGCCACCGTGCGCCGAGTTGGATCGTGCTCCTCGGGACCATCGTCGCTGTCGGGAGTGCTGCTGCGCTCGCCGCCTCCGTGCCGTCGATGCCCGGCCGGTCCGTTGCCGACGCGAGCATGCTGGTCACCGTACTGAGCATCGGCACCCTGATCGGACTGGCCGCGGCGACCCAATCGCTCGTGATCACGGTGCGGGAAGGCAGGCTCGTGGTGTGGCTGACGCCCTTCTTCCGGAAGGCGGTTCCGACCGTGCAGATCACCTCGGTCAGCGAGACGGTCATCGACCCGGTGACGTACGGCGGTGTCGGTGTCCGTCGCGCACCGAGAAAGCCGCCGGCAGTGTTCCAGCGCGGCGGGACTGCTGCGGAACTCAGGATGCGGGACGGCTCGACGCTCATCCTCGAGTGCGACGACGTCGTCGGTCTCGCAGCGGCTGTCCGATGAGGACTCAGTCGGACCTGCGCAGTGTCTGCTGAACACCGGTCGGTGTCGTCGTCGTCGCAGTTGCCCAGGAAACGCTTGACGAGGATCACCCGGTACCGTGGCCTCCTCATCGATCGATCGGTGCGCGGCCGTCGGTGAGGGGTGCCCGCGAGCGTGAGGCATCGGTGACGGGCGTCGACTGACAGGTCAACCGCGGTCCGGCATCGGCTCGGTAGCCGATCGGCCCTCGATGCCCTGCTCCTCCAGGCCGGCCTGTCGGACCGGATACTGATGTCACGGCACCACCGCTCGTCTGCGACGTTGCTCACTCCGGCTTCACCGTGGCCGACCTCGATGAGGCGTTGGAGCTCTGGTGCGCAGGTCTCGGCTTCACGCTCGAGCGCACCTTCACGCTCGCCGCGGACGTCACTGCGGCGAGCGCCGGCGTCCATGGAGCGGTGATCCGCGGCGCCACGGTGACCCTGGGGCCCCACCGGATCGAGCTGCTGCAGTACGACCCGCCCCGGACGCCTGAGTCCGCCGGCTCGCCTGCACTCACCGTGCGCAGTGCACATCGCGCTCACGGTCGCGGACATCGACCGGGTGCTCGAGCTCTGCACTGCGCACGGTTGGAGACCGGTCGGGGCGCCCCATCGGATGGCCGAAGGCGCCCGAGTCGGCACACGGATCATCTACCTCGAGGGCGTGCTCGGCGGATTCCTCGAAATGATCGCGCCGCCACAGTCCCCGTAGCCCACGTCGCCCATCCGGTCGATCGTCTGATGCTCGATGACCCCACTGCCGACGGGACCAGCAGGGAACTCCATCAGGTACCGAACAGGCCGAGTGTTCCTGAAATGAGGATCCCCAGACCCCCGACGATCCCCACTGTGCTCCCGACGATCACGTTCAGCCGCTGATCCTTGTTCGTCCCCATGACCCGAGCGTAGGAGTGTCCCGAGCCGATCGATCACCATGGCAGGGCCCGTCTGACGACGCAGCCACTCGGCGAAGCGCGTGTCCGTCGTATCGGCGGGCAGGCAGCAAGAAAGGCCAGCCCGATCGACGGCCGCTGATCCGCAAGGAGTACCCGATCAACTTCTTCAACGCCAAACGCCCAGTCACCGTCATCGTCCTCGGGGTGGTCTTCGCGGCATGTGGCGTCTTCTACGGTCTGTCGCCATCCGAATCGGGTGTGCGGCCTCCGCAGCAGATCATCACCGGCACCTCGATCGCCGCACTCAGCCGCTACGGCAGAGTGGGTGCATGGTCAGCGCAGCACCCAACACGATCCACTTCCATCGCAAGCACCACAAGGCAGTGATGTCCGGCGAGAAGGTCACCACCGTCCGGTGGAACGAGGACGTACCGGTGGGAGCAGCCGTGTTCATCTTCGATGAACACCCGACGGCAGGACCGGTCCCCGGCACCGTGATCGCCGTGCACCGATACCGGCTCGACAGCCTCACTGCCGAACAAGCCCACCAGCCTCCTGAGACTGACATGCAGCTCTTCGCGCAGCAGCTGCGCGAGAACTACTACCCGGATATGCCTTCCGACGCTGTGGTCGAGGTCGCCGAGCTCGCGATTGAGGCGTCCCGATAGCCGATCCTCAACAGGCGGCCGTCCACCCAGCGGCGCGGTGCCGCTACCGCCACCAGGCATCCGGGACCGGCTGTCGCACATAGGTGGTCCGCAAGCTCTCGCGATGAAGGGACGCCATCCGAACAGGCGTCGCCGCTCGCCGAGAGCGCAATCGCTCCGGTGCCCGATCGTCTCCAGGGCGACGCCGAGAACAGGCCGACGACAGCCGACACGCGGACGTCGCTCCCAGAGGAGTGAAGAAGCAGAGAGGACAGGAGACGCCCGAGAAGCGCCAAATCCCACAGAGAGCGAGTGACGGGAATCGAACCCGCGCTACCAGCTTGGGAAGCTGGAGTTCTACCATTGAACTACACTCGCGCATCCCGCCGAGCGGGACGAAGCAAGCCTAGCGGATTCCACGCTGGATGCCAGCCGAGCACCCGGCCGCGCGTCGCGCGGCGGACCCGCCCCGTGCCTCCAGGCCGTTCGTTGGGTCTCCCCTGTGAGGTGCCCCACCTGACGGACAGGTGTCGTCGCCGTGTGTACCGTCCAGGTGGATCGAGCCCCCGACGCGAGGAGGACCCGGATGGTCAGGCATCCCCTCATCGACGACGTGGTCGGCCCCGCCATCGTGGTCCGGTCCGCCTCGCCGGTGGTCTGGTTGACCGAGTCGCTGGCCGCCCTCCTGCGTCGCGCCGCCGAGTCCGGACGCACGGTCGTGCTCCGCACCGGACGGGAGGCAGCACTCACCCCCGCCCTGCGGCACGCGTTGGGCGCGCACCACGCCGCGTGGGCGGTGGACGAGGCCGACGGATCGCTGCGGGACGGGCGGACGGGGGTCGCCGCCTCCGGCGTCGAGGACTTCGTCGAGCACGGGCCCGAGTTGGTCGGCCCGCCGTCGCCGGCACATCCCGAGGTCGCCGACTCGGTCCGGCAGATCAGCATCGACCTGACGCTCCGCCACCACGCGGACCGCGCGGTCGACATCGGCACCGCGATCGAGGCGCTCTGCGACACCGTCGGCACGTGTCCGACGCACTGGGGCACGAGCGAGCCGCTCACGGTGCCGTGGGACCGATGGGTCGTGACGCAGTACGCCAAGCACGAGGCACCCGGGGTGTCGACGTCATACGCGGTGGGCAACGGGTTCTCGGCGACGATGACCGCGCACCTGGTGGACGGCGTGGTCGTGGAGACGATGTCGGCGGTGCTGACGATCCCGGAGGACGGCGCGGACCCGGCGCTCGCGTCGAAGCTCCTGGACGCGGTGCACCGGGTTGCGGACGAGGTCGAGCCGGTGTTCGGCGTCGTGATGCAGCGACGCGGGGACGCGGACCACCTGGTCCGGGCGGCCTCGCACGGCGAACCGTCGCCCCTCGCGGTCGTGGTGGGTGCCGAGGCCACGGCGTTCCTGGACCGCGACGGTGTCTGGCCGCCCGCGCGCACGACGACGTCGGTGTTCGGCGGCGGGGGACTGGTCGTGCGGTTCGACGACGGGTGGGAGGCGCTCGAGGCGTTCCTGGACCGGATCGACGAGGACCGTTTCCTGCAGCTCGTCGGCGGTGCGCCGCTCGACCCCGCGCACGACGACGGCGCCCTCGACGGACACGACCGAGGCGAGCACGCCGGGTCGCAGCGCACCGGTGGACAGCGGGGCGGTCAGGGTGCCGCGTGACGTGACGCTCCTCTGCCGCGGGCCGGTGGAGACCCGTGACGTGGCCGAGGCGTTGCTCCTGCACGACGAGACCTGGGGGGTGCGGGCGCTCGACGACGGTCCCGTGCTGCAGGTCTGCCGGGACGCGGCGACGCCGGTGATCACGGTGCTCGGGGTCCGGCGGGTGGACTCCATGGACGAGGTGCGACGGATCCTGCCGGACGCCCCGTCGCTGTCGACGCCGCTGTGGTGGGTCGACACGGTGACGCCGATCGGCGCCGCGGGGGAGCAGGGTGTCGCGGCCGCACTCGAGGCGTCGATGGACCTCGACGCGTTCTGCATCGTCCACGGCGACTAGCGCCGCGCGGCTGCTGCCGGGACGGTTCCGGGCCGGTCAGTCGCGGTCGTGCATGGCGGCGAGCCGCTCGTTGTACGCCTTGAGGTCGGCGTCGCCGTCGCGGTCGGCCTTGCGGTCGAGGCGCTTGGCGTCCCGCTTGTCCGTGCGCACCCAGTTCCGCACGACGAGCAGGGCGACGAACACCATCGGCAGCTCGGAGGCGCCCCACGCGATCCCGCCCCCCGTGTGCTGGTCGGCGAGCAGTGCGGCGTCGTCCGTCTGTCCCAGCGCGTGGAACCAGTCGATCGCGAACACGGACTGCGAGGTCATGACGGCGACGCCGAAGAACGCGTGGAAGGCCAGCGTCGCGAGCAGCGCGATGATGAGGATCGGGTACGCCGGACGCTTCGGGCCCGGGTCGACGCCGACGAAGACCCAGAAGAACAGGTAGCCGCTGAACACGAAGTGCACGACCATCGCGACGTGCCACTCGTGGGACTGCATGGCGTACTGGTACGCCGGCGTGAAGTAGAACACCACGAGGGACCCGGCGAAGATCACCCCGGCGACGGCGGGCTTCGCGAGGAACTGCATGTACCGCGAGTGCGTGAAGAGCATGAGCCACTCGCGGGCGCCGCGGGAGCCGTCGTTCCGGACCGGGAGCGTGCGGAGGGCGAGCAGCACCGGACCGCCGAGCACGAGCGGCAGCGGCACGAACATCATCAGCAGCATGTGCTGGACCATGTGCGACGAGAAGTGGATCATCCCGTAGACCGCGGGGCCCGCCGAGGTGGTCCAGATGAACAGCGCGCAGCCGAGCAGCCATGCGATGGTCCGGCCGACGGGCCAGGAGTCGCCGCGCTGCTTGAGCTTCCGGACGGCGAGCAGGTACCAGCCGGCCCCGACGACGGCGAGCGCGAGCCACACCCAGTCGATGTGCCACTGCGTCAGGTACGTGTGCAGGGTCTGCGCCGGCGGGTACGGGAACCCGATGAGTCCGGAGCGGGTGTCCTCGCCGGTCTCCGGCGTCTGCGGGATCGGCGGCTGCGAGCGGGAGACGGCGACCGAGACGCCGATGGCGACGGCCATGAAGACGATCTCGGCCAGGGCGAATCGGACGAACAGCCGACGGTCGAGGGGGTCGCGGAGGAGCCCCGGCACGAGCTTCCGGCGCTGCACGACACCGGCGAGCCCGAGCAGCACGAGCACGGTGACCTTCACGGTGATGAGCCAGCCGTACGTCGTCGTGACGAGGTCGAGCGGGCCGGTCAGCCGGAGCGAGGCGTTCACGATGCCCGAGAACGCGACGGCCGCGAACGCCCAGCCCGCGAGTGTGGAGTACCGGGCGACGACGCGTCCGGTGGCGCCCTTGGTCCGGGAGCGCAGGACGACCACGGCGACGAGCCCGCCGGCCCAGACGCACACGGCGACCAGGTGCACCGCGAGCGAGTTCACGGCGTTCGCGTGCTCGAGCGACCCGGCCGCGTGACCGGACAGGGCGAGCGGCAGGAGCGCGAAGAGCCCGAGGACCGTGGCGACGGCGAGCGTCGTGGCCCGGGTCGCGAACGCCGCGACGACCGTGGCGGCCAGGACGGCGACGGCCGACACCACGAGGGCCTGGCCGATCTCGACCTGGAACGCGAACAGCAGGAAGTTCCGCGCGAACACCGGGCTGGTGAGCGGCACGCCGAGGGTGTTCGCCCCGGTGAGCACGATCCCGACCACGGCGGCGAGGAACCACACGGCCCCGGCCGACGCTGCCCAGCGCGCGGCACGGTGCTGCACGCTCGACATCGCGCCGTGGTCCTGCTTCTTGGCGGGGAGCGCGAACGCTGCCACGACGAGCAGACCGATCGTCAGGGCGGCCGTGGTGTCGTGCACCACGCGGGCGACCGGCAGGCCGTACTCGACGAGCTCGCCCGCCGAGACGAGCTGCTGCCCGGCGGTGAACGCGCCGGTGACGGTCATGCCGAGCACGGCGCACGCGACGGCGAGCGGGATCGCGATGACGAGGACCGTCGCGACGGTGGAGTTCCGGCTGGCGACGGGGGCGGGGTCCGGTGCCGTGTCCCCGGGCTGCGTGGCGGCTGACGTGACGGTCATGACCGTCCAATGGTAGGTCGCCCACCTGACACCCGGCTCCCGTCAGTCCCGCTGCTCCCAGATGCCCTCGCTGCCCACCCCGACGAACCCGACCGCCTCGTTGACGTCGAGCATCGGCCGGTTCTCCTCGGCGTTGAACGTGATGATCGACGGCCGCCCCGGGAAGTCCCGCTCGACGGTCTCGATCCCGACCACCTTGAGGAGCCACCCGAGCCGGTGCCCCCGGTGCTCCCGCAGCACGAGCGTGTCCCACTGCATCACGGCGCGGGAGGCGTCGTGCGGCACCTTCAGCTGGCTGAAACCGGCCAGGGTGGTGCTCGGCACGTGCTCGACGGCCACGGTGAGCATGGTGTGCGGGCCGTCGGCGAGCTGCTCCTCGGACTGCCGAACACGGTCGGCGGTCCACACGTCCTCGGGCTCCGCCATGTCGCCGGACGGGGCGTCGGTGCTCATCCGGGTGTGCAGCAGCGCGACCCCGTCGAGCCAGACGTCCGGCGTGCGGTCGGTCCACGTGTGGACGCGGTACTCCGGCCCGGCGGCCGAGGCTGCGCGTTCGTGCAGGGCCCGGACGACCGACGCGTCGGCCGGCAGCCCGAGCCGGCTGATCCGGTTCACCTGACCGAAGTGCCACCCGCGGCCGGTCAGGAAGCGCACGCCGGCCTCGTCCTCGGGGACCGCGCCGGAGCCGGTCGGCGCCGGGACGAACCCCGGGCCGGTGGCGGGGCCGACCTGCCGCGACACCGCGTAGGTCTTGCGCTGCGTGCGGCCCTCGGCGCGGGCGAGCCCCTCCAGGTGGTCGGCGAGCAGCGTCCCGATCCCGCGGCGCTGCCGGTCCGGCCGGACCCCGACCGCGAGCCAGCAGTTCGTGGTCCCGGGCTCGGTCTTCGTGTCGTACGACCCCGCGCCGACGACCGAGCCGTTCGGGTCCCGCACGACGAACAGGCGGCTCGGCGACCCGGGTTCGTGGCACATCGGCAGGTACTCGGCCGGCTTCCACGACAGCTCGGTGAGTCCGTGCACGGCGACCTCGGCGGCGTCGGAGACCGCCAGCCAGTCGCAGAACGCGCGGACCCGCTCGGGATCGTCGTCCATCGTCGCCGGCACGACGAGTTCCTCGACGGTGTACGTGCTCATGGTCGGTCCCCCACTCGGCCGGTCGGACGGCCGTCGTCCGCCGCCCGGAGGGCAGCCGAGCAGCATACCGACGGCGGACCGCCTGCCGCTAGGCTTCCCACCGTGCTGCTCTCCGACCGCGACATCACCGCCCAGCTCGCCGAGGGCCGGATCGGGCTCGACCCGTACGACGCCTCGCTCGTCCAGCCGTCGAGCATCGACGTCCGGCTCGACAAGTACTTCCGGCTGTTCGACAACCACAAGTACCCGCACATCGACCCGGCCGAGGACCAGCCCGAGCTCACCCGCCTGGTCGAGACCGACCCGGACGAGGCGTTCGTGCTGCACCCGGGGGAGTTCGTCCTCGGCTCGACGTTCGAGGTCGTCACGCTCCCCGACGACATCGCGGCCCGGCTCGAGGGCAAGAGCTCGCTCGGTCGCCTGGGGCTCCTCACGCACTCCACCGCCGGCTTCATCGACCCGGGCTTCTCCGGACACGTGACGCTCGAGCTGTCGAACGTGGCGACCCTGCCGATCAAGCTCTGGCCGGGCATGAAGATCGGCCAGCTCTGCTTCTTCCAGCTGTCCAGCCCTGCCGAGAAGCCCTACGGCTCCGCCGAGTACCAGTCGCGCTACCAGGGGCAGCGTGGCCCGACGCCGTCCCGCTCGGCGCTGAACTTCCACCGCGCGGACGTCTCGCAGCGCGACGCCTGACCCGGATCCCGCGTGCACATCGGCACGCGGGAAATGTTGCATGCTGTGTATCGTGGCGGCATGGTCGCTCCACCCCCAGACGCGGCGCCGCCGGTGGCGGCGTCCGACATCCTCCGTGAGGCCCGGATGCGGGCCGGGCTCACCCAGGTGCAGCTCGCCACCCGCGCGGGCGTCACGCAGAGTGTGATCAGCACGTACGAGAACCGCTGCCGCGAACCCTCGTTGGCCGCCCTGCAGCGGCTCGTCCGTGCCGCCGGGTTCGAGACGGTGTTCGACCTGCGTCCGGTGCCGGACCCGCCGTCGCTGCGCGAGCGGGTCGCCGCGCTCCGCGAGGAGCTGGTCGAGGTCGTCGAGTCCTTCGGAGCCGCGAACCCGCGGCTGTTCGGCAGCGTCGCCCGCGGGGACGACGGGCCGCGCAGCGACGTCGACCTGATGGTCGACCTGGAACCGGGCACGGGACTCTTCAGCCTGCTCCGCATCCAGGACGCCGCGGAGCAACTGCTCGGGGTGCGTGTGGACGTCACCGACGCGGCCGGGATGGGCGAGGACGCCCGCCGCGACGCGGTGCCGCTGTGAACCGCGACCTGCGGCACCGGCTCGACGATCTGGTGCACGCGTGCGGGCTCATCCAGGAGTACGTCGCCGACGACGCACTGCCCGAGACCCTGGTCTACGACGCCGTGCGCATGCGCTTGGTCGAGATCGGCGAGGCGGTCCGCGCGCTCCCCGTCGCGGTGACCGCGTCCGAGCCGGGCATCCCGTGGTCGCGGGTGTCGCTGCTGGGGGAGCGGCTCACCCGCCGGTACTTCGACACGACGCCGTCGGTCGTGTTCGGCACGGCCCGGACGGACGTCCCGTCGCTGTGCGCGGCGGTCCGGCGGATGCGCGACACGCACTGCGGTCCCGCCTGACGCGGGACCGTTTGACGCACGACCGGTCGCGACGCGACCAGAGGGACGGACGGGAGGCGCAAGGCGGGCCCGTCAGGTGCCTCCCGTCCGTCTCGGAGTCGTCTAGCGAGGTGTCGCGGTGCCCGCAGCGAGGCGCTGTTGTTGCCACGCGATGTCTGCCGCGGCGAAGTCGTTCTGATAGCACTTGTCGACCTTGGACTCTCCGCCTTGCTCGAACACGTACTGAATCACCTCGTTCTCGGAGCCGGTGACGGTGATCTGCACGCCGGAGTCTTGACTGCACTTCCGGAATGTATCGAACGCCCTCTTGTAGTCGGACTCCGAAATTGGAGCGCCCGTGGTGGGTGAATCAGTGCTCCCGGTCATCTCGGCTTGCACGTACGAATCGGAGGAGGAGCAGGCGGTGGCCCCCGCGATCAATGCGAGGGCCACCAACGATGATGCAATCAGGCGCATCATTCCGAGAAGATGGGCTTCATCCCCGCAACGCCCGCGACGTAGTAGTGGTCCGCCGAGAGCACTGGGTACCCTGGATTGGCCTGCTTGACTGTCAGGACGTAGTTCCCGCTGATCTTCCAGCTGGTCGTGTAGACCTTGCCGCCGGTCGCGCTGTAGTGCTGTCGAACCGCGACCTTCAGTGCGTCCCTGCAGTTCACCGCGTTCGTGTCCGCGCCACCGTTGGTCGAGGAGTGGCCGACCGCGGAGCCGCCCGGACAGGTCTGCGCGCTCGTTCCGACCGCGTTGGCGGGTAGGGCCATACCACCGATGAGGGCGCCGGCCATGATTGCACCAGCTGCGAGTTTCGTAGCCAACTTCATCTTGATCTCCTTTGATCTCAGAAGGCGACCAACCGCCCCCCGAATACTGACGCTACGCACGCGGATCTTGGATCGTAAGTCGGTGTTTTGGTGGACCATGGGGTACAGAAAAGCCCCAGCAGGGGATGGGGCTTTTTGCTCGTTGGTCGGGTCAGCTACCGGCCGTCGCGAGCGACTCGAGCGTGTCGTTGCCCTGGTAGGCCTCGATCGCGTTCTCCTTGGTGACCAGGACCGGGGTCTCGTAGATCGTCGAGTACTGCTCGCCCTTCATGATGAGCGGGATCGAGCCGGTCTCGGAGTCCTGACCGGTGACGATCGGGGATGGTCTGTCCCTGGACTGAGTCGTGCATGCGCCCGAACCGTGACGTCCGCCGGGGAGGTGGATTGAGCTGCCGTCGTGTGCCGCTGTGGACGTCGCGGGCGCTTGCCGGGTAGAACTCACTTCAATCAAGTCGCACCCGAGTGAGCACTGTCCTGTGCGGCCCGCGCTCAGGCCAGGCCAGTCGTGGTGTCTACACATGCGCCCCTGCCCGCATGAAGGGCCTTCCCTTCGGGCCGACCAGCTCGTTCCTACTTCTGTGCGCTGCCTTCGGTCCCGCGGGGTGGGACGTCCGCGCCGAACGCTTCTTGGCGATTGCGACGTTGCGCGCTCTCCGGCGGTTCGGGCAGGTCGTGAAGACCGGGCTCGCGATCGGTGTGTCGATGTGATGCCTGTGTTTCTTCGACGTCTCGGGGCTGTCGAAGCTGCTGCGGACGCGGGACGGCCCCGTCTCGCCGGAGCGAGACGGGGCCGTCGGTGCTGGTGCTGCTGTGGTGTTGCTGCGGAAGGGGATCAGCCCTGCTTCGCGAGGTCCTCGAGGGTGCTGTTGCCCTTGTAGGCCTCGACCGCGTTCTCCTTGGTGACCAGGACCGGGGTCAGCTCGACGGCCGGCACGATCTTCACACCATTGTTGTTGTTCTTGTCCTCGGTGGTCTTCGGGGTCTTGCCGTTCGCGACGTCGGAGACGAGGTCGATGGCGGCCTGGGCCTCCTCCGTGGTGTTCTTGTAGATCGTCGAGTACTGCTCGCCCTTCATGATGAGCGGGATCGAGGCGGTCTCGGAGTCCTGACCGGTGACGATCGGGTTCGGCTTGCCGGCGGCCTTGGTGGCGGTCAGGATCGCGCGGGCCAGGGTGTCGTTCGGCGACAGGACGCCGTCGAGCTCGGTGTTCGTGTACGACTTCGTCAGGATGTCGGTCATGCGCGACTGGGCGTTCTGCGCGAGCCATCCCTGCGTGTTGGTGTCCGAGAAGCTGGTGCGACCCGAGACGACCTTGACGGTGCCGTCGTCGATCTTCGGCTGGAGCACGTCCATGGCACCGTTGAAGAAGACCTTCGCGTTGGCGTCGTCGGGCGAGCCGGAGAAGAGCTCGATGTTGTACGGGCCGTTCGGCTTCTTGGCCTTCATGCCGTCGAGCAGGGCCTGCGCCTGCAGCTGACCCACCTTGAAGTTGTTGAACGCGACGTAGTAGTCGACGTTCTCAGTGTTCAGGATGTTGCGGTCCCAGGCGATGACCAGCGCGCCGGACTTCTTGGCGGCGGCAACCTGCGTGCCGAGCTGCGAGCCGTCAGCGGCGCCGATGATGACGGCCTTTGCGCCCTTCGTCACCATCGCCTGGATCTGCCCCTGCTGGTCCGGGACGGGACCGTCTGCCTTTGCGTACTGGATGTCGGCCTTGAAGCCGGCGTCCGTGATCGACTTCTCGAAGGCTGCACCTGCGAGGACCCAGTTCTGCGAGGTCTTGGCGGGCAGGGCGACACCGATCAGGTCGCCCTTCTTGATCTGGACGTTCGAGGCGCCGGAGGTCGACGAGCCGGAGCCGGTGTCGTTGCCACGGGCCGAGCAGCCACTGAGGGCGAGGCCCGCGACCAGTGCCAGACCGATGCCGGCGATGAGCTTCTTGCGCATGAGATTGCTTTCTCTTCGTTGAGGAGTGGAGCGGTGTTGGTGAGGGGATCGAGCGGGCGGACACCGGAGCGGCCGCCCGGCACGCGTTACTGGATGTTGACCTTCTCCGGCTGGTCCTCGATGGACCGCGGCTGCTGGGCGGCCACCGTGTTCTGCTCGGTGTCCTTGCGTTGGAACTGCTTCAACATCCCGCCGATCAGGGACGGACGACCCTGCGACTTCGAGTACACGTCGAAGGCGACGGCGACGAGGAGGACGAGACCGCGGATGATCTGCACCTTGTTGGACTCGAGGCCCACCAGGGAGAGACCGTTCGACAGCAGGGCCATGACCAGACCACCGATGATCGAACCCGAGATCGTGCCGATGCCACCGGCCACCGCGGCGCCACCGACGAACACGGCGGCGATCGCGTCGAGCTCCCAGCCGGTGCCGTCAGCGGGGCCCGAGGCACCGGAGTAGCCGACGAACACCATGCCGGCGACGGCGGCCAGGACCGACATGTTCATCATCACGAAGAAGTTGACCTTGCGGGCGCTGACGCCGGACAGGACCGCGGCGTTCGCGTTGCCACCGACGGCGTAGACCTGGCGACCGAAGATCGTGTTCTTGGTGAGGAAGCCGTAGACGATGGTCAGGACGCCGAGGATGATCGCGACGATCGGGATCGAGGTGCCCGCCGGGCCGTGACCGAACAGGTACGTGGCGACGAGGGTGACGGCGACCAGGATGCCCGTGCGGACGACCGACACCCACAGCGGGACGAGCTCGGCCTGCATCTTCTTGCGACGCTGGCGGCCACGGAACTCGAGGAAGACGAGGACCAGGCAGGTGATGATGCCCAGGATGACCGTGCCGTTCGAGAACCCGAAGTCCGGGCCGAAGTCGGGCAGGAAGCCCGAGCCGATGGTGTTGTAGGTGTTCGGCGTCGGGACCGACGTCGAGTTGCCGATGATCTGGTTCGCACCGCGGAAGATGAGCTGACCGGCCAGGGTCACGATGAAGGCCGGGACCTTCACGAACGCCACCCAGAAGCCCTGCCAGGCGCCGACCGCCGCGCCGACCGCGAGGCCGAGCAGGATCGCGGCCCACGCCGGGAAGTGCCACTGCGACATCGACTGCGCCACGATGATGCCCGTGAACGCGGCGACCGAGCCGACCGACAGGTCGATGTGCCCGGCGATGATCACCATGACCATCCCCAGCGCGAGGATGAGGATGTAGGAGTACTGCAGGAACACGTTGATGATGTTCGTCGGCTCGAGGATCAGCCCGTCGGTCCAGATCGAGAAGATGATCAGGATCGCGATGAGGGCGATGATCATGCCGTACTGGCCGATGCTGTTGCCCTTGCCGAAGAGCAGTTTCAGGTTCTTCATGAGACGGTGGCGCCCTTCCGCGCGGAGGTCATGCTGCGCATGAGCGTTTCTGGATCGGCCTGGTCGGCGGGGACGTCAGCCGTGATCTGGCCCTCGAAGATCGTGTAGATCCGGTCGGAGAGGCCGAGGAGTTCGGGGAGCTCGGAGGAGATGAGGATGATGCCCTTCCCCTGCGCCGCGAGCTGCTGGATGATGCCGTAGATCTCGAACTTCGCGCCCACGTCGATGCCGCGGGTCGGCTCGTCGAGGATCAGCAGGTCCGGGTCGGTGAACATCCACTTGGACAGGACGACCTTCTGCTGGTTCCCGCCGGAGAGCTTGCCGACGTTGTCCTCGACCGAGGGCACCTTCGTGCGGAGCATCTTGCGGTACTTCTCGGCGACGTCGTACTCCTTGAGCGAGTCGACGACACCGCCCTTCGAGATCTTCGGCAGGTCGGCCGCGACCGTGGAGCGCTTGACCGTGTCGAGCAGGTTGAGCCCGAGTGCCTTGCGGTCCTCGGAGACGTAGCCGAGGCCGTTCGCGATCGCCTGCTGGACGTTCGCGATCTTGACCTCGTGGCCGTCCTTGATGATCTGACCATCGATGAAGTTGCCGTACGAGCGCCCGAAGATGCTCATCGCGAGCTCGGTGCGGCCGGCGCCCATGAGGCCCGCGAAGCCGACGATCTCGCCGCGGCGGACGTGGAAGTTCGAGCCCTTGGCGACCAGGCGCGACGGGTCCTGCGGGTGCTGCACGGTCCAGTTCTTGACCTCGAAGAACACCTCGCCGATCTTCGGCGTGCGGTCCGGGAAGCGGCTCTCGAGCGACCGACCGACCATCCCGCGGATGATGCGGTCCTCGTTGACGCCGTCGCCCTTCACGTTCAGGGTCTCGATCGCCTTGCCGTCACGGATGATCGTGATCTCGTCGGCGATCTGCTCGATCTCGTTGAGCTTGTGGCTGATGATGATGCTCGCGATGCCCTTGCCCTTGAGGCCGACGATCAGGTCGAGCAGGTGCTGCGAGTCGTTCTCGTTGAGCGCGGCGGTCGGCTCGTCGAGGATGAGGAGCTTGACGTCCTTGTGCAGGGCCTTCGCGATCTCGACGAGCTGCTGCTTGCCGACGCCGAGGTTCTTGATCTGCGTGTCGGGGTCCTCGTCGAGGCCGACGCGGGCGAGCAGGTCCTGGGCGCGCAGCTGGGCGCTGGTCCAGTCGATCACGCCGAAGCGGCCGGGCTCGTTGCCGAGGAACAGGTTCTCGGTGATTGACAGCTCGGGGATGAGCGCGAGCTCCTGGTGGATGATGACGATGCCGGCCTGCTCGGACTGCTTGATGTCCTTGAAGCGGACCTCTTCGCCCTCGTAGACGATCTCGCCGCTGTAGGTGCCGTACGGGTAGACGCCCGACAGGACCTTCATGAGCGTGGACTTGCCGGCGCCGTTCTCGCCGCAGATCGCGTGGATCTCGCCGGCGCGGACGCTGAGCGACACGTCCGAGAGCGCCTTCACACCAGGGAACTCCTTGGTGATCGAACGCATCTCGAGGATCGTCTCGGCGCTGGTGACGGACCTGGTGGCCAGGTCCGGTCCCTGTGGGGTTGACGCCACGGTGCATCTCCTTCTGCCGCTGCAGTGCGGCAGTCCTTCGGGTGGTGAAGCTGCGGCAACGGGGGCACAGGAGTCCTGTGTGGACCTCGTTGTCGCGTCCGGTGTCCTCGTCGTGTGACGGTCATGTGACCGTTCACATCGGCGGAACGGAGGTAATTTACGCACAGCCCCGACGCGGCTGTCAATTCGGATTGGTCGCGTTTGTGTAACGGCCCGCGTGATCTGGCGCATCACGGTCGCGCACCACCCCCGAGGTGGGGTGGTGGACCTCCGGTCCGCGCGCGCCGGGTGGGCGCGACGGGCATCTGTGGAGCAGCAACTGTCGGGCCCGGTGGCGGCACCCGACGTCTGCTGCTCCACGGACGGACGGACGGACGGACGGACGGACGGGAGGCGCGGGGCGGGCCCGCCCCGATCCTCCAGGCCGGTGGTGGGTCGCGTCAGCGACGCCGGGGCGCGCCCGTCGAGCCGCGCACGACCAGCTGGGGGACCAGGTCCACCGGGCGGAGCGCCTGCTCCGCGGCGGGCAGCAGCAGTTCCACGCACCGGCGGCCGAGCTCGGGGAAGTCCACCTGCACGGTGGTGAGCGGCGGCCAGAGGTGCTTCGCCTCGGGGATGTCGTCGTAGCCCACCACGGACAGGTCACCCGGCACGTCGAGCCCGTAGGAGCGCGCCGCGTGCATGACCCCGAGCGCCATCGCGTCGTTCGAGCAGAAGATCGCCGTGCAGTCCCGGTACCGCAGGAGCTCCCGACCGGCGTGGTAGCCGAAGTCGGCGGTCCAGTCGCCCAGGATCGGCGGGACGACGGGCATGTCCCGGTCGCTCATCTCGCGCAGGAAACCCTGCATCCGGGCCTCGGCCTCGATCCAGTCCCGCGGCCCCGCGATGTGCCGGACGTACTCGTGACCCAGGTCGAGCAGGTGCGCGGTCGCGAGCCGGGCGCCCTCCATCTGGTCCACGAACAGGGTCGAGGGGCCGTCCCCGACGCTCGTGCGCAGTGCCACGTAGGGCGTCCGCATGCCGAGTTCCTCGATGAGGTCGAACACGCGCTGCTGCGGCGCGATCACGATGATCCCCTCGACGTCCTGGTCGAGCAGGTGCCCGAGGCCGTCGCGCACGGCGGTGTCCGTCGCGTCGGCGATGTTCGACGTCGTGACCGAGTAGCCGCGGGTGACGGCGGCGTCCTCGATCGCCTGCATCGTGGCTGCCGGACCGTAGTGCGACCGCTGCGCCGTGAGGACGCCGATCGTGTGCGTCCGGCTCGTCACCAGCGCCCGCGCGGCCCGGTTCGGCCGGTACTGCAGCTGCTCCATCGCGGCGAGCACCTTGTCGCGGGTCTCGGCACGGATCGCGTCGGAGTTGTTGAGCACCCGCGACACGGTCTGGTGCGAGACGCCGGCGACCCGCGCGACGTCGCGGATGCTGGGCGAGCGCGGTTGCTGTGTCCGCGGTGACGCCATCGTTGCTCTCTCCCGCCCGGGGCCGTGGCACCTCGATGTGCACGTTCACATTCCGAGCCAGATCATTATGCACGTCCGGGGACTGCACGCCAGCCGACTTGTCGAAGTCGCGGGTCGTGCGCTACGGTTCACGGCGTATCCGGTATGTCACCACCGGGTCGCACAACTGCAGATCGGCCGTCCGCCCGAGGACGGCAGTCGCTCCAGACCTCAGAGAACAGCGGCACCCGCAGCACACCACGTGCTGGGGGTGCCGCTTTTTCGTTGCTCGTTCACCCCCCCCCGATCCACCACGAAGGAGTGGTCGTGACCCGTGCCCGCACCCTGACGAGCTTCGTCGTCCTGTCGATGACCGGAGGCGTCATCTTCCAGGTCGCCTACATCCGGTTCGTGTTCCTCGCCGACACCGCGCATGCGCTCGGGCTGTCGGTCCAGCGCTACGGCGAGGTGACGTCGGTGTTCGGCGCCGTCGCCGTGGTGATGTACTTCTGCGGCGGCTGGTTCGCCGACCGGTTCCCACCGAAGGTGCTCATCGTCGTGGCACTCGCCGGCATGGGCGCCGTCGACCTGTACCTCGCATCGGTCCCCGGCGAGACCGGGGTCGTGGTCGCGCACGTGCTGATGGCGGTGCTCGGCATGGGGCTCTACTGGTCGTCGCTCGTCAAGCTCGTGTCGATGCTCGGGTCCGCGGACCAGCAGGGCACGCTGTTCGGCTGGCTCGAGGGGGTCCGCGGGATCACGTCGACGATCGTCGGGTTCGTCGGCGCCGGGATCGTCGCCGCCGCGATCGCCGAGACCGTCGGGGTGCTCTGGGTGATGCGGATCTACGGCGTGCTCTGCCTGCTGTCCGCGGTGCTCGTGCTGGTCGTCGTCCGGACCGATCGCAGTGCCCTCGCGCAGGTCGACCGGCAGGCGGTGTCCCTCCGGGAGCTCGCCGCCGCGGTCCGGAACAAGTACACCTGGCTCATCGGCGGCTCGATCATGCTGATGTACTGCTTCTACACGCTGCTCGGGTACCTCACACCGCTGCTGCAGGACGGCTTCGCGGTGCCCGTCGTGCTCCTCGGGGCGATCGGGGTCGTCCGGACCTACGTGTTCCAGATCGTCGGGGGACCGGTCGGCGGTGTGCTCGTCGACCGGTGGACGCGGTCCTCGCCCGCGTTCCTCCGATGGGCCTTCGTCGTCGCAGCGGTCAGCGCCGTCGGGTTCCTCGTCCTGCCGCACGACCCGGCGCTCGTCGGGGTCGCCGTCGCGCTCATGGTCGTGATGTGCCTGGCGGTCTTCACCTCGCGCGGCGTCTACTGGGCGCAGGTCGGCGAGGTCGAGGTCCCGCTCGCCCAGCGCGGCGGTGTGATCGGCCTGGCCTCCGGCATCGCGTACCTGCCCGACGCCTTCCTGCCCGCACTCGGTGCCTGGTGGGTCGGCGACCCCGCGAACGGCGTGCCGCAGCAGGGCGGCGGCTACACGGCCATGTTCGCCGTGCTCGTCGTCGCCGCCGTGCTCGGCGTCCTGCTCACCACCGTCACGATGCGCGTCCGCGCGCGTGACCTCCGCAGCCGTCCGGCGGACGACGTCGTCGTCGCCGCCTGAACCCCCACGAAAGGACCCCCATTGGACATCCGCGACTTCTCGCTGGACCTGTTCTCGCTCGCCGGCAAGCGGGCGATCGTCACCGGCGGCAACTCCGGGCTCGGACAGGCGTTCTCGCTCGCGCTCGCCAAGGCCGGCGCCGACGTCTTCGTCCCCAGCGTCGTCGACGACGACGGCACCACGCGCGCCCTGGTCGAGGCCGAGGGCCGTCGCTACGCGTTCCTCGAGGTCGACCTCACCGCCGCAGACGCCCCGGAGCGGATCGTCACCGCGTGCGAGGAACAGCTCGGCGGGATCGACGTGCTCGTCAACTCCGCCGGGATCTGCCTGCTCGACGAGGTCGACGCCTTCGACCGCGAGAAGTGGGACCCGATGGTGGCCGTGAACCTGACCGCACCGTTCGCGCTCGGGCACGCGGTCGGGAAGCGCTTCGTCGCGCAGGGTTCCGGGAAGATCATCAACATCGCGTCGCTCTTCGCGTTCCTCGGCGGGCAGTGGTCCCCGGCGTACGCGGCCACCAAGCACGGGATCGTCGGCTTCACGAAGGCGTACTGCGACGAGCTCGCGCAGCACGGCGTCCAGGTCAACGCGATCGCGCCCGGGTACTTCGCCACGAAGATCACCGAGCGCACGCGGTCGGACCCGGAGACGAACCAGCGCGTGCTCGACCACGTCCCGGCCGGCCGCTGGGGCGACGTCGCCGACCTGATGGGCGCGACCGTCTTCCTCGCCTCCCGCGCATCCGACTACGTCAACGGCCACACGCTTACCGTCGACGGCGGCTACCTCGTCCGCTGATGCGACCACCCGCGTCGCCCATCGACGGGACCAGGCGCGGCCGGGAAGCCCGTGGCGGGCCCGCCCCGCGCCTCCCGTCCGCGCTCCCCACGACCAGACCCACCGCACGCCACCAACGAAAGGTGCACCCCATGATCGACTCGATCGCCACCCTCGACCGCGCTGAGATCCTCGCGCACCTGGCCACCGTCGTCCGGCCCGACCAGCTCGAGACCGACCCGCAGCACCTCGCCGAGGCCAGCGTCGACCGGTTCAAGAAGTACCAGGCGGTGCACGGCATCCACGACGCCCCCACGCCGGTGGCGATCGTCAACGCCGAGTCCACGGCGGACGTCGCCGCAGTCCTGGCCTTCGCCGACGAGCACGTCGTGAACGTCGTCCCCCGCACCGGTCGAACCGGCACCGAGGGCGGCCTCGAGACGAGCGTCGTCGACACGATCGTGCTCGACTGCTCACGGATGGACGCCGTCCTGCGCGTCGACGAGGAGAACATGCAGGTCACGGTGCAGGCGGGCGTTCCGCTGCAGCGCCTCGAGGACGAGCTCCGTGCACGCGGCCTGACCACCGGGCACTCGCCGCAGTCGAAGCCCCTCGCGCAGTACGGCGGGCTCGTCGCCACCCGCTCGATCGGGCAGTTCTCGACCCTCTACGGCGCGATCGAGGACATGGTCGTCGGGCTCGAGGCGGTGTTCCCCGGCGGTGCCGTCCGTCGGATCAAGGCCGTCCCGCGCCGCTCGGCCGGCCCGGACATCCGCCACGTCGTGATCGGCAACGAGGGTGCGCTCTGCGTCATCACCGAGGTCACCGTCAAGGTCTTCCGGTACCAGCCCGAGAACAACGAGTTCCACGGCGCACTCGTCGACGACATGCGGACCGGCATCGCGATCCTCCGCGAGGTCGTCGTGAACGGCTTCCACCCGTCTGTCGTCCGGCTCTACTCGCCCGAGGACGCGAACCAGCACTTCGCGGACTTCTCGCAGGGCAAGTGCGTGGTCGTCTTCGTCGCCGAGGGGCCGAAGGGCATCGTCCGCGCGACGAGCGAGGAGATCCAGCGTGTGCTCGACCAGCACCCGCACACCAAGGTGGACCCGGCCCGGATCGAGCAGTGGTTCGACCAGCTCAACTGGGGGCAGGACAAGATCGACGCCGAGAAGGCCACGATGCTCCGTGACCGGCACCTCGGCTACACGACGGAGATCTCCGCCGACTGGTCCGCCGTCGGCGACGTGTACGACGCCGTCATGCGCCGCATCCGGACCGAGTACCCGCACGCCGACGACCTGACGATGCTCGGCGGGCACTCGTCGCACAGCTACCAGACCGGCACGAACATGTACTTCGTGTACGACTACCGCATCGACTGCTCCCCGGAGGAGGAGATCGAGAAGTACCACATCCCCCTCAACGCGATCATCGTCGAGGAAGCCCTGCGCCACGGCGGCTCGATGGTCCACCACCACGGCGTCGGCAAGTACCGCACGCCGTGGGTCGAGGAGGAGCACGGCTCGGCGTTCGCGATCATGCACGGCCTCAAGGCGCAGTTCGACCCGAAGGGCATCATGAACAAGGGCACGATCTTCCCCGCACCCGGGGCGATCCAGCCGGCAGCCGCCGACCCGGTGACCGACTTCGGGGCGACCCGCGCATGACCCGGTACCTCGTCGGCATCGACAACGGCTCGCAGTCGTCGAAGGTCACGGTCTTCGACGAGCGGGGCGGGGTCGTCGCCGAGGGGCGGGTCCCGCTACGACCGAACCACACCCCGGCGCCCGGGGTGGTCGAGCACCCGGACGACGACCTGTGGGACTCGATCGCGGCCGCGTGCCGGATCGCGATGGCGGCGTTCTCCGGGGACCCCGCCGAGATCGTCGGCGTCGGTCTCTGCACCATCCGGTTCTGCCGTGCCGTGCTCCGCGCCGACGGGTCCCTCGCGCAACCGGTGCAGTCGTGGATGGACGCGCGGGTGTCCGGGCCGTTCGCCGCCGAGCGCGACGACGTCGCCTTCGTCACGTCGTCCTCCGGGTACGTCACGCACCGCCTGACCGGTCGCTTCCGGGACGCCGCGGCGAACCACCAGGGCGTCTGGCCGATCGACACCGACACCTGGCGCTGGTCCGACGACCCGCGGGCGTACACCGCCACCGGGATGCGCCGCGACCAGCTGTTCGAGCTCGTCGATCCCGGCGAGGTCCTCGGGCACGTCACCCCTGCCGCGGCCGCCGCGACCGGGCTCCCCGCGGGACTGCCGGTCGTCGCGACCGCGAACGACAAGGCCGTCGAGGCGCTCGGTTGCGGCCTGCTCGACCCGACCACGCTGCTCGTCTCGCTCGGCACCTACATCGCCGGCATGTCGGTCGGGGCGCGGAACCGCACTGGGACCGACTGCTGGACGAACTTCGGGTCCGAGCCGGGTCGCTACCTGTACGAGTCCGGTGGTATCCGCCGCGGCATGTGGACGGTGAGCTGGTTCCGCGACCTGCTCGGCCCCGAGGCCGCGGCCGCCGCCGAGGCCGCGGGCGAGCGCGTCGAGGAACGCCTGAACCGTGAGGCCGCCGCCGTCCCGGCCGGCTCCGACGGACTCCTGGCGGTGCTCGACTGGCTCGCGCCGTCGGACGCGACGTTCCGGAAGGGGTCGCTGCTCGGCTTCGACGGGCGGCAGGGCCGGGCGCACGTGTACCGGTCGATCCTCGAGGGCATCGCGATGACGATGCGGGAGCGCACCGACGCGATGGCCGCCGAGCTCGACACGACGCACGAGCGCGTGGTCGTGTCCGGCGGCGGGTCGTCGTCCGACCTGATGATGCAGATCACCGCGGACGTGTTCCAGCGGGAGGCGATCCGCATGGTCGGCGACGGTGCGGCCGGTCGGGGTGCGGCGATCTGCGCGGCCGTCGCGACCGGGGTGCACCCCTCGTTCGCCGAGGCGGTGCAGGCGATGGTCGTCGAGCGCGACCGCTTCCGGCCCGACCCGGGGAACGCCGCGGTCTACGACGCACTCCGCGCGGTGCACGCGGACGCGGCGGCGCACACCGACCCGCTCTACCGGCGGACGGCCGCGATCGTCGGCTGACGGTCGCCGATGCGACCGGACGGCGGGCGGGTCAGAGCCAGTTCCGCTTCCGGAACACCACCCACAGGATGCCGGCGAGCGCGAGCATCGCGACGATGGCGGCGGGGTAGCCGTAGCGCCAGTGCAGCTCGGGCATGTGGTCGAAGTTCATGCCGTAGACGCCGGCGATCAGCCCGGGGGCGAACAGGATGGCCGCCCACGACGAGATCTTCTTGACCTCCTCGCCCTGCTTGTGCGCGGCGCGGGCGAGCTGCCGGCTCTCCTCGCCCTGCGCCAGGCTCGCGCTCGTCATCCGGCGCATGGCCTCGTTCTGCTCCTGGCTGACGAGGGTCGCGTGCAGCGTCAGTGCGTTCTCGAGGAGGGCCCGGAACGAGTCCACGCGCTCCGTGACGCGCAGCGCGTGGTCGAGCACGTTCCGCAGGCGGTGCTGCACCTCGTCGTCGACGCCGTACTTGTCAGCGCCGCGCAGGAGCCCCTGGACCATCGCGGGCACCGGGGTCGTGGCGCGCTGGAAGGCGAGGACCTCGCTGAGCAGCTGGTAGATCCGCTTCGAGACACCCGGGTCGACCTGGCCGGCGAACAGCTGGTCCTCGATGGCGTCGACCTGGTCCTGCAGGACCTCGACGACCGGCGCGTAGCCGTCGACGACCTCGTCGAGCACCGCCGCGGTGACGGCCTCGGAGCCCTTCGCCAGGAACTCCGGGTCGGCCTCGACGCGGCAGCGCAGGGCCGCCAGGTCGGGCTTCGCCGCATGCCGGACGCTGATCACGAAGCGGTCGCCGACGAACAGATGCACCTCCCCGAACTCGACCTCGTTCGTGTCGGTGCGGTGCCAGGCCGGTCGGAGCACCAGGAAGAGCGTGTCGCCGTACCGCTCGAGCTTGGCGCGCTGGTGGCCCTTCCGGGCGTCCTCGACGGCGTTCTCGTGCAGGTCGAACTCACTCGCGACGGCGGCGAGCTCGGCATCGTCCGGACGGAGCAGTCCGATCCAGGCGAGGTCGCCCCGGGTGTCGGGCGACAGGGTCGACGGACTGCCGACGCGACGTCCAGCGACGTAGACGGCGTTGTCGATGAGTGCCATGTCGTGCTCCTCGAGTGTCGGGAGCAGGCCGGCGCGAGACCCGGGCGGGCCGGGACGGGTGTGCACGCGCCCGGGCGTCCCGGGGGAGCGGGGGCGTACGTCAGCGAACGGGCAGGGCGACGACCGCGGCGGTCGTCCGGCCCGATCGAGGATGGTCACCCGACATCGCGCCTCACCTGCCCTTCCGGTTCGTCGTGCTGGTCCGTCCGTGCTGGACGGACCGAGGCCACCCGTCGTGACCGAGGGGCAACGCTACCCCGGTCCGGGCGGGACCACCAGCGCGGGGTGGTCACATGCCCCAGACGTCCCGGTTCGATGAGGCGACCGCGACGGCACCGGCACCGAGGGCCGCGACCACGTCGGCCTTGTCGCACACGAGACCGCCGGCGACGATCGGCACGTCGACGTCGTCGCGCAACCAGGTGAGCACGCGGGGCACGCACCCCGGCAGGATCTCCACCGCGTCCGGCTGCGACTGCGCCACGACCCGGGCGAGCTGGTGGTACGAGAACGAGTCGACGAGGAAGAACCGGTGCACGGCGACCAGCCCGGCCCGCTTCGCCGCCCGCACCAGGTTCGCCTTCGTCGACAGCACCCCGTCGGCGCGGGTGTTCGCCGCGAGCCAGGTGACCACGACCTCCCTGGCGGCGAACCCGTCGAGCAGGTCCACGTCGACGAGCACGGTCTTGCCGGTGGCCTTGCAGCGCTCGACGGTGTCGGCGACGTCGAGCACGCTGCCGTAGAGCAGGAAGACGACGCCGCGGTCCGACGCGAGCACGGCGTCGAGCGAGCCCGGGTCCTTGACACTCGCGACCACCGGGTCGTCGGCGAGCAGGTCGAACAGCACCGCGGCGCTCGTCGGCGTGTGGGCGGTCGTCATGCGCCCATTGTGCGCACATGCTCCTCGACGTCTTCGGGGAGCAGGTCGCAGCAGCCCGTTGCTGGCATCGTCCCGGACCCGGACCCGGACCCGGACCCGGACCCGGACCCGGACTCGGACCCGGACCCGGGCCTCCGTGCCGCGGTCCGCGCTCTCGGCGGACTGTGCAGCAGCGCAGGCGTTCCGGTTCGGTTCGGTTCGGCGACGGTCGTCTCCGTGCCGCTCGTCGGGACGGACGTGCCGGAGATGACGAAGGTCGCGTTCACGACGTCCGCCGGGCAGACGACCGTCACGGAGATGGTCGCGGCGATGACGTCGATCACGTCGGTGCACTTCGCGCAGTGGCAGGACGGTGCGCTCGTGCAGAACGTTGAACTGCACCGGGGAGAGCAGGGTGCGTCCGCTTCGCCGACCGGGACGCGAGGGCTCGACTGGAACCGGCTGAACACCTGTCTCAAAAGCATCGGGGTGAGTTGGGCGGTGATCGCGGTCCTCGGCCTCGCGTGCGGCGCCGCGTGCGCCACCGCCGTGCTGTGTACGCGGTGCCTGGCCGCCGCAGCGGGCTTCACCACCGGGACCATCGCGAAGTGCGTGTCCGTCGCCTGGGCGTAGCGATCCGGTCGGAACGGCGCGCTGCAGGTCGCAGCGCGCCGTTCCGCTGCGGGCGCTGTCCCGCTGCGGGCGCCGGGCTCCGGGCACAGGGGGTGCCGGGCGCGCGCCGGGTCAGCGCGTGACGCGCAGCCCCTGTCGCTCGAGCTCCGTCAACTGCCAGCCGAGCCACGGGCTCCACGCGAAGGGTGCTCCGGCGACGGACTCCCGGAGCGCGTCCTCGGAGACCCATGCCCACTCGGCGACCTCGTCGTCCGCGGGCGCCGGGACGTCGTCGGTCACGGCGCGGAACACCGGGCAGACCTCGTTCTCGACGATGCCCGAGGCGTCCACCGCGCGGTACCGGAAGTCGGGCAGCACGAGCTCGACGTCGCGGACGGTGATGCCCAGCTCGCGCGACGCTCGACGGGCGACGGCGTCCTCGAACGCCTCGTCCGGGCCGGGGTGGCCGCAGAACGTGTTGGTCCACACCCCGGGCCAGGTCTTCTTCGAGAGCGCACGACGGGTGACGAGGACGTCGCCGTCGGTGTTCCGCACGTGGCACGAGAACGCCAGGTGGAGGGGAGTGTCGGTCGTGTGCACCGCGAACTTGTCCGCCGTGCCGACCGGGGTACGGTCCTCGGCCAGCAGGACGACGGTTTCCGGGAAAGTGTTCATCTGCCCCGATAGGTTAGGCCAATGAGCGAGGAAGCGGCCACCGTGGCGCAGATCGACCTGGGGTTGGTCGACGACTGCATCGAACGCTTCTTCACCGTGTCCTCGGCCCGGGCCCGTCGCTTCGGCCGCCCGTCGGAGGAACTCTGGCGCGTGCTCCGCAAGGCGAGCATGGGCGGCAAGCGCTTCCGTCCCCGCATGGTCCTCACCGCCTACGGCTTCCTCGGCGGCACCGACCACCACGCGGCCGCGAACGTCGCCGCCGCCTACGAGCTCCTGCACACCGCCCTGGTCGTGCACGACGACGTCATCGATCGCGACTGGTCCCGCCGCGGTGAGCCGAACGTCGCCGGGTCGTTCCGCGACACCGGCACGACGGGCGGCCTCGCACTGCCGACCGCCGAGCACCGTGGCGTGAGCGCGGCCGTCATCGCCGGTGACCTGGCGCTGGTCGCCGCGGCCCGGTTCATCGAGGCCTCGGGCGTCACCGGCGAGCGACGCTCCCGGCTGCTCGAGATCCTCGACGACGCGGTCTTCGCGAGCGCGGCCGGCGAGATGACCGACGTCGACCTGGCGCACGGCGTGATGCCCTCGGTGGACGAGGTCCTCGCGATGGAACGGGCGAAGACGAGCGTCTACTCGTTCGAGGCGCCGCTGCAGTCCGGCGCGGTCCTGGCCGGCGCTCCGGAGTTCGTGGTCGAGGCGCTCGGGGCCTTCGGCCGCGAGATCGGGATCGCCTACCAGATCGTGGACGACCTGCTCGGGGTGTACGGCGACGAGGCCGCGACCGGCAAGTCCGTCCTCGGCGACCTCCGCGAGGGCAAGCGCACCATGCTCGTCGCCTACGCGGCCACCACGGACTGCTGGGACGACATCGCGCCGTACCTCGGCGACCCCGACCTGACCGAGGAGCGTGCCGCCGAACTCCGTGCGACCCTGGAGACCTGCGGCGCCCGCTCGGCTGCCGAGTCCCGGATCGCCGAGCACGCCGCACTCGCCCGAGCCGAGCTCGCGGCGCTGCCGTACGACCTCGCCGACCGACTGGAGGGCCTCGTGACCGAACTGCTGGAGCGCGTGCGGTGACCCAGACCGCACCCCCCCGTCTGCCCCTGTACGACGCGACGGCCGAGGCTGCGTCCGGGGTGGTCATCGAGCGCTACTCGACGTCCTTCGGACTCGCCAGCCGGCTGCTCACGAAGGACACCCGCGAGCACATCCGGAACGTCTACGCCCTGGTCCGCGTCGCCGACGAGGTCGTCGACGGTCCCGCGACCGAGGCCGGGCTCGACCACGACCTCGCCCGCACGGTCCTCGACGAGCTCGAGGCGGACACCGAGCGGGCGATGGCGCTCGGCTTCTCGGTGAACCCCGTCGTGCACGCCTTCGCCCGCACCGCCCGCGTCACCGGGTTCGGCCCGGAGCTCACGAAGCCGTTCTTCGCGTCGATGCGCATGGACCTCGAGCAGACCGAGCACGACCAGGAGTCCTTCGACCGCTACGTGTACGGCTCCGCCGAGGTCGTCGGGCTCATGTGCCTGCGTGCCTTCGTGCACCGCGCGGGCCGGCCGACGTTCGACGACACCGTGCTCGTGGACGGCGCGCGGGCCCTGGGCGCCGCGTTCCAGAAGGTCAACTTCCTCCGCGACCTGCACGCCGACTTCGAGGTCCTCGGCCGCTCGTACTTCCCGGGCGTCGACATCCGCTCGTTCGACGAGACGACGAAGCGCCGCCTGGTCGCCGACGTGCAGGCCGACCTCGACCGTGCCGCGCTGACGGTGCCGCTGCTCCCCGCCGACGCGCGCAAGGCCGTCGGACTCGCGCACGCGCTGTTCCAGGAGCTCAACGACCGCATCGCGGCGACTCCGGCGGACCGGCTGGTCACCAGCCGGGTGCGCGTCCCGAACCCGGTCAAGGCCCGGCTCGCCGCGCAGGTGCTCGCCGGACGCGCGCCGCTCGCGTCCCGGGCCGCGCACCACCGGACGGGAGGCTCGCGGTGACCCCGCCACGCGCCTCCGGTCAGAAGGCGGTCCCGACCACCCCGGGACGCACGGTGCCCGCCCGTCGTGTCGTCGTCGTCGGCGGTGGCATCAGCGGACTCGCGTCCGCCGCACTGCTCGCGCGGGAGGGCTACGCCGTCACGGTGCTCGAGCAGCGCGACCAGCTCGGTGGCCGCGCCGGTTCGTGGGAGCGCGACGGCTTCCGGTTCGACACCGGGCCGTCGTGGTACCTCATGCCCGAGGTGTTCGACCACTTCTTCCAGCTGCTCGGTACCTCCGCGGACGCCGAGATGGAGCTGATCAAGCTCGACCCGGGCTACCGCGTGTACTCCGAGGGGCACGACGAACCGATCGACCTGCTCGCCGACAGAGAGGCCAACATCGCGCTCTTCGAGTCGATCGAGCCCGGTGCCGGCGACCGCATGCGGAAGTACCTCGACTCGGCGGCCGACACGTACGCGATGGCCGTCCGCCGGTTCCTGTACACGACCTTCGAGGACCTCACGAAGCTCGCGGCGCCCGACGTGCTCCGTCGTCTGCCGAAGCTCGCGCGCCTGCTGCTCCAGCCGCTGTCGACCTTCGCGTCGAAGGCCGTCCGGGACCGCCGGCTGTGGCAGGTCCTCGGCTACCCGGCGGTGTTCCTCGGCACGAGCCCGTACGCGGCGCCGAGCATGTACCACCTGATGAGCCACCTCGACCTGGCCGACGGAGTGCTCTACCCGAAGGGCGGCATCACCGAGGTCATCGCCGCCGTCGAGCGCGTGGCCCGGCGCGAGGGCGTCACCATCGCCACCGAGTCGCCGGTCGAGCAGATCCTCGTCGAGGACGGCCACGTCACGGGTGTCGTCCACCGCGACGCGACCGGTGCCCGGCACACCCTGCCGGCCGACCTCGTCGTGAGCGCGTCGGACCTGCACCACACCGAGCTGCACCTGCTGGGCCCCGAGCACCGCACCTACCCCGAGGCGCACTGGCGGAAGCGCGATCCGGGTCCGAGCGCCGTGCTCGCGTACCTCGGCGTCGACGGCCCCGTCCCCGGGCTGCTGCACCACACCCTCGTGTTCACCGAGGACTGGCAGGCGAACTTCGGCGCGATCTTCGGCAAGGACCGGCACGTGCCGGACCCCGCGTCGATCTACGTGTGCGCGCCCTCGCTCACCGACGACTCCGTCGCGCCCGAGGGCACGAGCAACCTGTTCGTCCTCGTACCGCTGCCGGCCGACCTGTCCATCGGCAAGGGCGGCATCGACGGTGCCGGCGACGCCGAGGTCGAGCGGATCGCCGACCGGGCGATCGACGTCATCGCCGAGCGCGCCGGTGTCCCCGACCTGCGGGACCGGATCCGGGTGCGCCGGACGATCGGCCCGCAGGACTTCGCCGACGACTACAACGCCTGGAGCGGCTCGATGCTCGGGCCGGCGCACACGCTGGCGCAGAGCGCGTTCTTCCGCGAGAAGAACGTCTCGGGCAGGGTCCAGGGGCTCTACTACGCGGGCGCCTCGACGACCCCGGGCATCGGGTTGCCGATGTGCCTGATCAGCGCCGAGGTCCTGCTCAAGCGCATCCACGGCGACACGAGCACCGAACCGCTGCCGACCCCGCTGCCCTCGCCCGTGGGTTCGTCGCGGACCGCTGGCTGATGCCGGGGCTGTACCTCGCCGGACTGCTCGTGTCGATCACCGGCGTCGCGGTGCTCGACGCCCGCTACCGCCTGTTCTTCTGGCGGGCACCGTGGCGGGCGGCGACCGTGATGGCCGTCGGCATCGTGTTCTTCATGGTGTGGGACGTCGCCGGGGTCGCCCTCGGCATCTTCTTCATCGGTCCGCAGGACCTGCTGACGGGCATCCTGCTCGCACCGGACGTCCCGCTCGAGGAGCTCTTCTTCCTGGTGCTGCTCTGCTGGACGACGATGGACCTGGTCGGGTTCGTCCGACCCGTGCTCGAACGCCGGGCATCGGCCGCGGGACGGTCACGGTCGTGAACGCCACCTACGCGCTCCTCGCGCTGCCGTTCTTCGCCGTGGTCGCCGTCGTCGCGGTCGTGGCGGGGGTCGTCGCGCGGCGTCGGGGACGCGGCGGTGCCGCCGCTCGGGGTTCCCGCCGGGTCGCTGTCGCCACCTCGGTCGTCGCGGGCATCGCCCTGCTCGTCATGACGATCGTGTTCGACAACGTGATCGTCGGCACGGGCGTCGTCGCGTACGACGCATCGCTGATCAGCGGGCTGAAGATCGGTGTGATCCCGGTCGAGGACCTGGCGTACTCGATCGCGGCCGTCGTGCTGCTGCCCAGCCTGTGGGTCCTGTTCGACCGCTCCACCCCCGTACCGGAGGAGACCCCGTGAACGCCACCACTGCCTCCAGGCCGTCGACCCTGCGCGCGCTGTTCGTGTCGTCGCGGCCGATCAGCTGGGTGAACACCGCCTACCCGTTCGGGGCGGCCTACCTGCTCGGCAGCGGGGTCGGCGTCGAGGGCGGCGGCGGGTTCTCGCTCGTCGCGTTCCTCGTCGGCGTCGTGTACTTCCTCGTGCCCTACAACCTGGCGATGTACGGGATCAACGACGTCTTCGACTACGAGTCCGACCTGCGGAACCCGCGGAAGGGCGGCGTCGAGGGCGCCCTGCTCGACAAGAGCGTGCACCGCACGACGCTCTGGGCCGTGGTCGTGACGAACGTCCCGTTCCTCGTGGCGCTCGTCGTGCTCGGGGCGCTGTCCGGCAACGGCCCGTGGTCGTGGCTGGTGCTCGCCATCAGCGTGTTCGCGGTGATCGCGTACTCGGCGCCGGGACTGCGCTTCAAGGAGAAGCCGTTCCTCGACTCGCTCACGTCGTCGACGCACTTCGTGTCGCCGGCGGTCTACGGCCTGGCGCTCGCGGGGCCCGTGTGGACCGGGCAGCTCGTCGCGGTGTGCGTGGCGTTCTTCCTGTGGGGCGTGGCCTCGCACGCGTTCGGAGCGGTGCAGGACGTGCTCGCGGACCGGGCGGGCGGGATCGGCTCCGTGGCGACGGTGATCGGCGCGCGGGCGACTGTGCGCCTGGCGTTCGTGGCGTACCTCGTCGCGGGCGTCGCGCTGCTGTTCTCGGACTTCCCGGGGCCGATCGCGGCGATCGTCGTCGTGCCGTACGCGCTCAACGTCCTGCCGTGGTGGAACGTCACGGACGCCGGGGCCGAGTCGGCGAACGCGGGGTGGAAGCGGTTCCTCTGGATCAACTACCTCGCCGGTTTCATCGTCACGATGGCGCTCATCGCCTACGCGTTCACGCACTGACCGGACCGGCCCGCCCGCCGTTCCGCCGCCGGGCGGTCCGTCGTTCCGACCGTCGATGGAGCAGCAGACGTCGAGTCGGCCCGCGGACACCCGACGTCTTCTGCTCCACCGACGAGACGCAGACGATCCCGCCCGCCTGCGCGCCCCCGCCGCAGCCCCTGACAGACTGGACGCACGCGCCGCGGGAGTCGTGGGGCGCCGGTCACGAAGGAGTGCACGCATGACGGTCCGAATCATCCACGTCGGTCTCGGAGGGTGGGGCGGCAACTGGGCCCGCACCGCCATCCCGCAGGTCACCGAAGTGGAGGTGGTCGGGCTCGTCGACCCGAGTGCGGCCACGCTCGAGGCCGTCCGCACCGACCTCGGCATGCCGGAGAGCAGCGCGTTCGCGTCCCTCACCGAGGCCCTCGCCGCGGTCGAGGCCGACGCCGTCGTCATCACCGCTCCGGCCGTCACCCACGTGCCGCTCGCGCTCGAGGCGCTCGAGGCCGGTAAGCACGTGCTCGTCGAGAAGCCGTTCGCGAACTCCACGGACGAGGCGCTGCAGGCCGTCCGCCGGGCCGAGGAGCTCGGCCTCGTGCTGCAGGTCAGCCAGAACTACCGCTGGTACCCGGCGCCCCGCGTCGTGCAGGAGCTGCTCGAGGCGGACGCCGTCGGGGAGCTCTCGGCGATCGACATCGACTTCCGGCAGTGGGACAACGACGAGCCCGTCGAGACCTACCCGCACTACCGGTTCCCGCACCCGATGATCAACGACATGGCGATCCACCACTTCGACCTGCTCCGGATGGTCACCGGTCGCGAGGCCGTCCGGGTGTACGCCCGCGCCTCGTACCCGTCGTACAGCAAGTACCAGGACGAGGCGATCACCTCGATGGTCATCGAGCTCGAGGGCGGCCTCGTCGTGAGCTACCGCGGCAGCTGGCTGAGCCGGGCGCCGCGCACCGCCTGGGCCGGCGAGTGGAGCATCCAGGGCGAGGACGGCGAGCTCTGGTTCACGAGCCGCGACGGCTCGCCGAGCGAGGTCGCCGGTGACCGCGTCACGCTCCGGAAGGACCAGGACGCGGCGGCAGAACCCGTCGAGCTGCCCTCGATGCAGCACGCCGACCGGCAGGGCGGGCTGCAGGCCTTCGCCCGGTCGGTCGAGGGCGGTCCGGCTCCCGAGACGAGCGGCCGCGACAACCTACGGAGCCTCGCGGTCATGGAGGCGGCGGGGCGCTCGGCGGTCTCCGGCGTCCCCGAGGACGTCGTCCTCCCGGACTGACCCGCGCCGCTCGGCGCAGCAGCGCGCGCCGCACCGGACGGGAGGCACGTGGCGGGCCCGCCACGTGCCTCCCGTCCGCTGTCCGGCTGCGCCGGGCGGCTCCGCTGAGACCACGCCGGTCCCGCACTGGTAGGCACGATGCATGGCCAAGGACAGTCTCCCCGAGCTGGAGCTCGCGAACGTACGCACGCGTGAGCGGCTCACCGACAGCGTCGCCGAGATCCGGCGGCGCTCGGACGTGCCTGCGCGCACCCGGCTCGCCGTCGCGAAGGCGCGCCAGCGCTGGCACCGCGACCCCACCCCGCTCGTGGCGATGGGCATCACGGCCGTCACCGGCATCGCGGCGATCGTCCTCGGGGCGCGCATCGGCCGGACCGACGCCGGGCACCTCGACCGACCGCCGGCGTCGACGGCGTTCACCGCCCTGCTGCCGTTCGGCGCCCGCGGCGAGCCGGACCCGGACCAGGCGAAGGGCGGACGCAAGGGGCGGAAGGCCCGTCGGAAGGCGGCCGAGGATTCGCTCGAACGCGACCCGGTGCACCGGAACCGCGTGAAGCAGCGGGCCGGCATCTCGGCCGTGCAGCGTCGGGCGACGGCGAACCGGAAGCAGGCCGCGAAGCGGTCGAAGGCGGCGGCGAAGGCCCTCGCGAAGACGAAGGGCTGAGCCGATGGCGCGCAAGCAGCACGACCTGGACGACCTGCAGCACAAGCCCGCGCCGGACGACCCCCGGAAGCCGGACAGCCCGGCGGACCTCACGAAGCCGTCCTTCACCTACACGCTCAAGAAGACCCTCCGGGAGTTCTCGAGCGACCAGTGCACGGACCTCGCCGCGAGCCTGACCTACTACACGGTGCTCGCGCTCTTCCCGGGCCTGCTGGCCATCGTGTCGATCCTCGGCCTGGTGTCGAACCCGAAGGACACGATCGAGACCCTGCTCGACGTCGTGCGGAACGTCGGCGGCGGACAGGTCGCCGACCTGCTGCAGAGCCCGATCGAGGGGCTCGTCCGTTCGCCCGCGGCCCCGATCACGTTCATCGTCGGTGTGCTCGGCGCGCTCTGGTCGGCGTCCGGCTTCGTCGGGGCGTTCGGCCGCGCGATGAACCGGATCTACAACGTCCGCGAGGGCCGCCCGATCTGGAAGCTCCGCCCGACCATGCTCGGGGTGACGCTCTTCACGGTCGTGCTGCTCGTCGTCGGCCTGCTCGTGCTCGTCTCCGGGCCCTTGGCGCGAACGTTCGGGGACGTCGTCGGCCTCGGCGACGCGGCCGCGCTCGTGGTCTCGATCGTGCAGTGGCCGATCCTGCTCGCGATCATGATCGTGATCGTCGCAGTCCTGTACTACTGGGCGCCGAACATCCGCCAGTCGAAGTTCAAGTGGGTCAGCGGCGGGGCCATGCTCGCCATCACCATCTGGATCGTGGCGAGCGTCGGGTTCGGCTTCTACGTCGGCAACTTCTCGAACTACAACGCGACGTACGGGTCCCTCGGTGGCGTGATCATCTTCCTGCTGTGGATCTGGATCACGAACAACGCGCTGCTGTTCGGTGCGGAGTTCGACGCCGAGCTCGAGCGCGGGCGGCAGCTGCAGGCGGGCATCCGCGCGGAGGAGGACATCCAGCTCCCGGAGCGGGACACCCGGCAGATCGAGAAGCAGGACGAGCAGCACGCGAAGGACGTGCTCGAGGGCATCCGAATCCGCGAGAGCGCGGGACGCACCAAGGACTGACCGCCTCCGGTCCACGGCCTGGAGGCACGGTGCGGGTCCGCCGCGCACCGTCCGTAGGGTGGTGGGATGACCGACACCGCACCTGCCGCCACCCGTCCCGTCGCCCTCGTCACGGGCGCGACCCGGGGGATCGGCCGCGCGATCGCGCTCGACCTCGGGCGGACGCACCACGTCCTCGTCGGTGGCCGCACCGCCGCCGCGGTCGACGCCCTGGTCGCGGAGCTGCCGAGCGCGGCGCCCTTCGTCGGGGACCTCGGCGCCGGTGACCTGCCCCCGCTGCCCGACCGGCTCGACGTGCTCGTGCACTCCGCCGGGGTCGAGCAGGGCACCCGGATCGCGGACACCCCGCGCGACGTGTGGGAGTCCGTGTTCGCCACGAACGTCTTCGCGGTCGCCGAGCTGACCCGGGTGGCGCTCCCGGCACTCCGGGCGGCGCGGGGCATCGTCGTGCCGGTGAACAGCGGCTCCGGGTTCGTCGCCGGACCGGGCGGGGGCGTGTACGCGGCGTCGAAGTTCGCCCTGCGCGCGTTCGCTGACGCCCTGCGCGACGAGGAACGGGCGAACGGCGTGCGAGTGTCGAGCGTGCACCCCGGTCGGACGGACTCCGACATGCAGCGGGCGCTGACCGAGAAGCTCGGCGAAGACTACGACACCGCGTACTACCTCGCCCCGGAGGACGTCGCCGCCGCGGTCCGCACCGTGGTCGACCTGCCGGAGCGCGGGACGATCGAGTCGCTCGCGATCCGGCCGACCCGGCGGCGCTGACCAGCCCGGGCTACCGCAGCTCGATCCTCGTCGTCAGGTGGAGTCGCTCGAGGAACGTCTCGTCGTGGCTCACCACCACGAGCGCACCGCGGTAGGCCCGCAGGGCGTCCACGAGCTGGTCGACGCTCGTCAGGTCGAGGTCGTTCGTCGGCTCGTCGAGCACGAGCACCTGCGGCGGCGGGTCCGCGAGCACGAGCGCGGCGAGCGCCACCCGGAAGCGCTCCCCGCCGGACAGGGCCCCGGCCGGGCGGTCGACGGTGTCGCCGCGGACCAGGAACCGGGCCAGGCGGTTCCGGACCTCGGCGACCGGGACGTGCGGGGCGTCCCGCCGGACGTTGTCGAGCACCGAAGCGGTGTCGTCGAGCGTGTCCTTCCGCTGCGGCAGGTACGCCACCCGGTCGACGTGCGGGACGGCCGAGGTCTCCGGCAGCGGGTGCTCCCGCGCGTCCGGCACCCCGACGAGCTGGTCGAGGAGCGTGCTCTTGCCGACCCCGTTGTCCCCGACCACGGCGACCCGCTCGGGCCCCTGCACGATCGTCTCCCGGCCCCGCACCGTCACGGTCGCGATGCGCCGCGACGCCGGGACGTCCGGGTCGGGCAGGGTCACGTGCAGGGACTCGTCGTCGCGCAGGCGGGACTCGGCCTCGTGCTTCGCCGACAGGGCCGCGGCCTCGTCCTCGGCGTACCCGGTGCGGAGCTTCCCCGCGGTCTGCTCACCGCGCTTCCGCATCTCGTTCGCGAAGATCTTCGGCATGCCCTCGGCGGCCTTCCGGCCCGAACGGGCGCGGCGGGCGATCTTCGTCTCGGCCTCGATGCGCTGTCGCTGTTCGGCGCGGTGCCGCTGCTCGGCGACCCGGACCTCGCGCTCGACCGCCGCCTGCTGCACGGCGACGTGCGCCTCGTACTGCGCGTAGGTCCCGCCGTACACGGTCGCCGAGCCCTGCCGCAGCTCGACGGTCTCGTCGACGTGCTCCAGGAGCTCGCGGTCGTGGCTGACGACCACGAGGGTCCCGCGCCAGTCGTCGACCAGGTCGAGCAGCAGGCCACGGGCACGGCGGTCGAGGTTGTTCGTCGGCTCGTCGAGGAACGCGATCGGCCGGCCGCGCAGTCGGATGCCGGCGACCGCGGCCAGGACGGCCTGCCCGCCGGACAGCGTCGCGATCGGCCGGTCCAGGACGGCGGCACCCGTCCGGATCGCGGCGAGTCCGATGGCGTCGAGGGCGGCGACGGCCCGCTCCTCGAGGTCCCAGTCGTCCCCGACGGCGTCGAAGTGCTCCGGGGCGGCGTCCCCGTCGAGGATCGCGCGGAGCGCCGTCAGCGCCGGGCGGATGCCGAGCAGGTCCGCGACCGTGTCCTCGGGACGCGTGGCGAGCCGCTGCGGCAGCAGGTCCACGGGACCCGACGTGCGGACGGTGCCCGACGTGGGGTGGAGCTGCCCCGTGACGAGCCGGACCAGCGTGGACTTGCCGGCCCCGTTCCTCCCGACCAGGCCGGTGCGGCCGGACCCGAAGGCGGTGGACAGGTGGTCGAGCGCGACGGTGCCGTCGGGCCAGGTGAAGGTGACGTCGTGCAGGACGACGGAGGGTGTTGCGGGCATGGGGGTGCCTCCCGGATCGTGAGCTGGGCGCACGACACCGGACCCGCGGCGACCCGGAGGGGTCGACGGCGCGGACACGCCCGACGGGGCGCGACGATCACGGTGTCAGCGCGAGGACTGCGCGGTACCGGTGATCGACTGCAAGGCGGCTCTTCCGTCGGGGACCCCCGTGTCCGCCACCCGTGCCGCCGGTCGGTCTCCCGCCCCGGCAGCCCCGCGGTGACGACGAGGTGTCACCCACCGTACGGCTGGACCCGGCCCCAGGCAAGAGATGACAGGCAAGAGGTGACAGGCTGGACGCATGCCGGAGAACCTGCTGCCGAACCCGACCGCGAACCCCGCGACCCTGCTGCCCGAGGAGCCGGAGGTGACCGCCGCGCTCGCCGCCGACGCTCCCGTGTCGAGCGTCGTCGTGTCGCACCCGTCCTCGAGCCTGGCGTGGGCGCTCCTCGCCGACGAGGCCTGGGAGCGCGGCGCGACCCTGGAGTCCTACGCCTACGCCCGCGTCGGGTACCACCGCGGCCTCGACGCCCTGCGGAAGGCGGGCTGGCGTGGCGCCGGACCCGTGCCGTGGTCGCACGAGCCGAACCGCGGGGTGCTCCGGGCGCTGTTCGCCCTGCGGCGCGCGGCCGAGGCGATCGAGGAGCCCGGCGAGCCCGAGCGGCTGACGGACTTCCTCGACCAGAGCGACCCGGAGGCGCTCCGCGCGCTCACCGCGGGCCAGTAGCGCCGGGCTTCGCGCCGGGACGCTGCGCGCCGCTGGAGGCCCGCGTCGCGTCCCGCACAACGGAAAGCACTCCGCACCACGCAATCGCGTGGCACGGAGTGCTTTCCCTTGTGCGCAGGTGCACCGCACCACGCAGGTGCACCGCACCACGCAGGTGCACCGCACCACGCAGGTGCCGCCATCGGCGGCCCGGCGCCCTACCCGAGCACCACGCTCCACGAGAACGCCTGCGGCCACAGCTGGTGCTCCGGCAGCACGTCGAGCCCGCACGCCCGCGACCCCAGCCCGTGCTGCGCCGCGTCGAGGTACAGGTACGTGTGGTCCGGCGTCGGCAGCTCGTACGGGTGCATCGCCTTCCCGATCTGCTGCGCGGTCCACGGCGACAGCGTGAAGCCCGCCCGGTGCGCCCCCACCGTCGTCACCGTGAACGGACCCACCGACAGTGCACGCAGCTCCGGCCGGTGCCCCGTCTCCTGCGGCATCGAGTACTCGACACCGAGCGAGCGCACCGGAGCGCTGAACCGTCCGACGCGTGCGGCGTGCGACGAGTCCGCGTAGGACTCCAGCGGCCCCGTCCCGAACCAGTCGGCGGACCCGTCGAGCAGTCCGGCGGGCAGGTCGAACCGGACGCCGATCCGGGGCCACGTGACGTCCCAGGCGCCGAAGGGCACCGCGTCCGTCTGCAGCAGCAGTCCCGCGTCGGTCAGGGTCCAGCGGTGTGTCACGTCGACGCCCCATCCGCTGTTCGCCGCCGCCACGCGCACGCGCTGCGCCAGCCCGTGGTCGGTCCGGGTCACCGCGACGAGCCGGTGCGTCAGCCGGTCGAGCCCGCGGTCCCGCCAGCGCTCTGCCGAAGCCGGGGCGTCCGGGTCACCGACGCCCGCGGTGAGCACCGGGTCGGCCGTCTCGTACCCGCCCTGCGACGACAGGCTGTCGTTGTCGGTCGGTGCGCGCCACAGCTCCAGGCGCGGCCCCGCCACCTCGTGCCCCTTCCAGGACACCAGGTCGCCTCGGGCGCTGAACGTCCCCTCGCCGAGACGGTCGCCCTCCCACCCCGTCCTGGAGGCCCGTGGCACGTCCGCCGGTCGGCTCGCGACGAGCCGCTGGGCGCGTGCCACGACGTGGCCGGTGTCCGCCCACGCGGTCGGGCCCGCCAGCTCCGCGGTGACGTCGAACCACAGTTCCTCGCCCGCGGCCGGTGCGGCCGTCGCGGCGGCGAGCACCTCGTCCGGCACCGGCACCGTGGCGGACTCCCGCGCGGCGACGACGCCGGGGGCGAAGCGTCCGGAGGCCTCGACGACACCGTTCCGGCTCAGCGTCCAGCAGAACCGCAGTCCCGCGGTCGAGGCCGAGTGGAACCGGTTCTCGACCAGCACGGTCCGCTCGCCGAGCGAGAACCGGATCGGGGCGACCACGGCGGCGAACTCCGCCAGTCCCGGGGTGGGGCTGTCGTCGGGCAGCACGAGACCGTCCATCACGAAGTTGCCGTCGTGCACGACCTCGCCGAAGTCGCCGCCGTACGCGTAGTAGTCCGTGCCGTCGGCGGTCCGGGCGAGCAGCCCGTGGTCCCGCCACTCCCACACGAAGCCGCCGTGCAGCCGGGGGAAGCGGTCGACCAGGGCCTCGTACTCGGCGATCTGCCCGGGGCCGTTCCCCATCGCGTGTACGTACTCGCAGTGCAGGAACGGCTTCGAGCGCTGCCGTGCCGCCTCGGCCGGACCGCACTCCATGAGCGGCGTCGGGGTCCCCCCGCCGATCGACTCGGTCTCCTGCAGCGTCGGGTACATCCGCGAGTAGACGTCGGTGTACTCACCCGTGTAGTCGCCCTCGTAGTGCACGGGCCGCTCGTCGTCGCGGTCGTGCACCCACTGCGACATCGCGGCGAGGTTCCGTCCGGTGCCGGACTCGTTGCCGAGGGACCACATCACGATCGACGCGTGGTTCTTGTCGCGTTCGACCGTGCGGGCGATGCGGTCCAGGAACGCGTCGCGCCAGGCCGGGTCGTCCGAGGGGTTCCCGACCCAGTCGGTGAACAGGAAGCCGTGCGTCTCGAGGTCGCACTCCAACACGACCCAGAACCCGAGCTCGTCGGCCAGGTCGAGCACGCGGGGGTGCGGCGGGTAGTGCGAGGTGCGGATCGCGTTGACGTTGTTCCGCTTCATCAGCGCCATGTCGGCGCGGGCGTGCTCCTCGTCGAAGACCCGCCCGCGCACCGGGTGGGTCTCGTGCCGGTTCACACCGTGGAAGACCACGCGCTCGCCGTTCACCAGGAACCGGTCGCCGACGATCTGCACGGTGCGGAAGCCCAGCCGGAGCGCGACCGTCTCACCGCCAGCACGTCCGCCGGCGGCCGTCCCGGTGGACACCGTCGCGTCGTACAGCCGGGGGAGCTCGGCGCTCCACGGCTCGACGCCCTCGACCGTGATCGGTGCGACGTCCTCCGGGGTGTCCCAGGTGACGTCCACGTCGAGCGACGGCACCGTGAACCGGACGGGGAACGCGGCGTCGAGCGTCGGGAACGTGATGGTCCCCGTCCCGGTCGACGGGCGTCCCGAGGCGGCGGTGCCCGCGGTCGCGGCGTCGCCGAGCGTGGCGGTCCAGCCGGCTCGGACGAACACGTCGTCGACGGGCGCGGTCGGGCGGGCGAGCAGCGTGACGGAACGGAAGATCCCGGGCAGCCACCACTGGTCCTGGTCCTCGAGGTACGAGCCGGCGCTCCACTGGTGCACGCGGACGAGCAGCTCGTTGTCACCCGCGCGGAGCAGCGGGGTCACGTCGAACTCGGTCGCCAGCCGCGACCCGGTCGACCATCCGACGAGTTCGCCGTTCAGCCACACCCGGAAGTGCGACTCGACGCCGTCGAACCGGAGCAGCACGCGGGCCGCCGCGTCGAACGACGACGGCAGCGAGAACGTGCGTCGGTGGTCGCCGGTGGGGTTCTCCTCCGGCGGGTGCGGCGGGTCGATCGGGAACGGGTACTGCAGGTTCGTGTAGCTCGGCGCACCGTGCCCGTGCAGGACCCAGTGCGACGGGACGGGCAGGCTGCCCCACCCGTCCTCCACCCCCGGGAGCGGGACGTCCGCGACCGGCGACCACCGGAAGTCCCAGTCCCCGTCGAGCGACAGGGAGGGGGCGTCGGTGTGCAACCAGGCCCGCGGCGCGAGCCGGGTGTCCGAGCCCGGTGCCGTCGAGGCGAGCGCGTCGAGTGCGTCGAGCGCATCGGGCGTGGTGCTGGTGGTGATGGAGGACGAGTGAACAGCGTTGGTCAACCCTTGACCGATCCTTCCGTGAGGCCCCCGCGCCAGAAGCGCTGCAGGACGATGATCGCGATCACGAGCGGGATGACCGAGACGAGCACCCCGCCGGTGGTGAGCTGGTAGAACTCTGGCAGACGATCGACCTGCGCACGCCAGTTGTTGAGCCCGAGCGTGATCGGGTACAGCTTCTGGTCCGCCAGCATGATGAGCGGCAGGAAGAAGTTGTTCCAGATGCCGACGACCTGGAACAGGAACACCGTCACGAGCGCCGGCGTCATCTGGCGCAGCACGATCGTGTGGAAGATCCGCAGCTCCCCGGCCCCGTCGATGCGCGCCTGCTCGAGGAGCGCCGTGTCCACCGACGCCGCCGCGTACACCCGGCACAGGAACAGGCCGAACGGCGAGACGAGGCTCGGGATGAGCACGCTCCAGTACGTGTCGGTCAGGCCCATCGTCGAGAACAGCAGGAACAGCGGCAGCGCGGTCGCGGTGCCCGGGACGAGCACGCCGCCGAGGATCGTGCCGAACACGAGCTGTCGGCCGCGGAACTCGTACTTCGCGAGCGCGTACCCACCCGCGGCCGCGAAGTACGTCGCGAGGACCGCACCCACGCCCGAGTACAGGACGCTGTTCGCGATCCAGCGGACGAAGATCCCGCCGTCGTACGAGAACACCTGCTGGATGTTGCTGAACAGGGCGAACTCGCCGCCGAACCAGAACCCGTTCGTCGCGAACAGCGCGCCCGTCGTCTTGGTCGCCGCGATGACGACCCAGTACAGCGGCACCAGGAAGTAGATCGCGACGACGACGAGGATCCCCGTCACGACGATCTGCGACTTCCCGGTCCGGTCCAGCTTGCGACGCTGGTGCGCCGTGATCGACGTGGTGTCGACCGGCTCGGCGGCCCGGTCGGTCACGGGCGCGCTGGAGCTCAGGGCGACGCGCCAGCGGCGCCGCGACGCCAGCGCCGCAGGAGCCTGCGACTGCGGTCCGTCAATGCGTTCACTGGTCATGCTTCCGCCCCCTTGCGGTCAGCCGGGAGGCCCGTGGCGGCTCCGGTGGTCGTGCTGCGGTTCGCGACGCCGGTCGCGGTGCGCGACCCGTCGCCGGTGGTGACACGCGTCTGGAGCGCACGCCGTGCCTCCCGGCCGTCCCGCTTCGCCCGCTTCCGCTGGTCGCGCTCGTGCTTCGGCGGACGGTTCGTCAGCGCCAGGAACGCGAACGACAGGACGAACGCGGCCAACGCGATGATCACGGCCTGCGCGCTCGCGACGCCGTACTCGTTGAACGCGAACGCGTTCGTGTAGGCGGCGTAGTTCGGCGTGTACTCCGTGTCGATCGCCGGGGCGACCGTGGACAGGATCTGCGGCTCCGCGAAGAGCTGCAGCGTGCCGATGATCGAGAAGACCGTCGTCAGGACGAGCGCCGGGGCGATCAGCGGGACCTGGATCCGCCAGGCGACCTGGAAGGGTCCCGCGCCGTCCATCTTCGCGGCCTCGTAGACCTCGCCGGGGATCGACTTCAGCTGCGCCACGATGATGAGCATGTTGTAGCCGGTGTACGTCCACGTGACGATGTTCGCGATCGACCACAGCACGCTGTTCGCGCCGAGGAAGTCCGGCTGCAGCCCGACGGACTGCAGCAGGTCGACGATCGGCGACAGGCCCGGGACGTACAGGAACGACCACAGGATCGTCGCGATGACGCCGGGGACGCCGTACGGCATGAAGTAGACCGCGCGGAAGAACGCGGGCCAGCGGGCGCTCGCCGACTCCAGGAGCAGCGCGAGGATCGTGCACGCGATGATCATGATCGGCACCTGCACGATGCCGAACAGGAGCATGCGGCCGATCGACGCGACGAACCCGGAGTCCTGCAGTGCGATCGCGTAGTTGTCGAAGCCGGCGAAGCGGCCGGTGACGCCGTCCTCGCCGAACAGGCCCTCGCGGTCGACGGTCGTGAAGCTCTGGAAGAGGGCGCTGATGATCGGGATGATGAACGTCAGCAGGAACAGGGCGAGGAACGGGGCGAGCAGGATCCACGGGGCACGCTTCTGCGCGCTCGTGGCCTTCGTGCTCGTGCGGTAGCCGGTTCCCGGCTGGGTGGCGGTCATCGGGCGGTCCTCACGCTCAGGCCCTTGTCCTTGAAGGACTGGACGATCTCCCGCTGGGCGAGCTCGACGGCGTCGGTCAGCTTGAGGCCGCCGGTGAGCTTGCGACGGAACTGGTTCTGCAGGCTGGTGAACGCCGACTGGGTCACGGGCGACCACGACCACTCGATGTTCTGCTCCTTCGCCGCGGGGACGAAGACCTCCTCGTTGTAGTTCTGCCCGGAGAACCACTCGCTCGGCTGCTCACGCTGCGCCCCGATGTAGTCGCGGGCGGGCGACCACCCGATGCCGCAGTACTTGATCATCGCGTCGATGCCCTCCTTCGAGGTGGTCATCCACGTGATGAACTCGAGCGCCTCGGCCGGGTGCTTCGCGTTGGCGAGGACCGCGGCGCTCGAGCCGCCGATCGCGCTCGAGCCGAAGCCGGACGCGTCCCACTTCTGCATCGGCGCGACCTTCCACTTGCCCTCGCCGCCCTGGATGGACTCGATGAGGGCGTCGCCCCAGCTCGCGCTCGTGACCGCAGCGATCCGGCCGTTCGCGCACGCTGCGTACCAGCCGGGGGAGTAGGCGCCGGCGGACGTGTCGACGAGTCCGTCGTCGATGCAGCCGTCGAAGAACTCCGCGACCCGCAGCGTGGCGTCGTCGGTCATGTCGACCACCCACTCGTCGCCGTCGGTCGTGAACCAGCGGGCGCCGGCCTGCTGCGCGTACGCCGCGAACGGCGAGGCGTCGGCGACCGGGAAGACCTCGAGGTAGTTCTGCTTGCCGGTCTTCCGGACCTTGTCGGCGAGCACCTTCCACTCGTCCCACGTCGCCGGGGGTTCGCCGCCGGCCTGCTCCAGGATCGCGGTCTGGTAGTAGAAGCCCATCGGGCCGGTGTCCTGCGGGATGCCGTAGACGCCGTCGACGAACTCGACCTGGGCCCATGCGGCCTCGTCGTACTTCGACTGGTACTGCTTGGCGCCGTAGCGTGCGAGGTCGACCAGGCCGTTCGCGAGCATGAACTCGGGGATCTGTCGGAGCTCGACCTGCCCGATGTCCGGACCGCCGCCGGCCGCGAGCGCGGAGTACATCTTCTGGTACCCGCCGCTGTTGCCGCCCGGGATCCAGTTCGCGGTGACCTGGATGCGGGGGTTCTTCGCGTTCCAGACGTCGCAGACCTTCTGCAGGTCCTTCAACCACGCCCAGTACGTGATCTGCACGGTGTCACCGCCGGCCGCGGGGATCACCGCCGCCTTGTTCACGTTCGTCGAGCCCGGGACCGCGCAGCCGGCGAGCAGGCCCGCCGCGGCTGTCCCGAGCCCGAGGCTCAGCAGGTTTCGTCTCGACAGCTGTCGTCCAGATGGTGATGGCGTCATTGCCTGGTCTCCGGTTCGTCGGCGGATCGGGTCCGCTGCCAGTAGAGCACGAAACTGAGCGCTGCTGTGTTTCCACGAAGCCGTTCACGGTTCTTCACGGCTGCTCGTCACCTGACCCGATGGTGCACCGCGGCCGGGGCGGCTGGGTGTCGGCTCCGAGCCGTGGACGCGTCCGGGCCACCGGGGGGATCGTGGGGCGCACACGACACGTCGGGGTTCGTGACGCCCCGGCGCACCGCCGAGAGGAGCTGTCATGACGACGACGAACGCGACGAGTGAGCTGCGCAGGGTCCTGGGGGAGCGGCTCGAGGGCGGGGGCACGTGGGCGTGGGCCTACGCCGACGTGTCCGGCAACGTCGAGGACCCGCGACGGCAGGCCGCGCTGAAGCTCCGCGCCGTCGAGGAGTCCCTCCGCGCCCAGGGCGCGAGCGCCGAGGTCGTCGACACGATCGCCGGCGAGTTCGAGCAGGAGCCGGGGATGCCGTCCCCGGTCGCCCGGTACGTGCTCGTCCACGACGGCGAGCTCGTGCTCAGCGAGGTGCTCCCCGGCCACCTGCACGGTGCCGAGGCGATCGGCGTCGGGGCCGTGCCCGACCTCGTGCCCCTCGTCGCCCACCGTCCGATCGATCTGCCGTTCCTGGTCGTGCAGGTCGGCAAGGACGGCGGCGGCTACCGCGCGTTCCGGCTCGGCCACCCCGCCACGGCCGACGACGAGGAGCGCATCAGCGGCGAGACCTTCGACCAGCACAAGGTCAAGGGCGGGTTCGGTGACTGGAAGCAGCCGCGCTGGCAGCGTCGCACGGAAGAGGTCTGGCGGCAGAACACGGCCGAGGTCGCTGCGGCCGTCGACAGGGCCGTCACCCGACTCGACCCGGCGCTCGTCGTCGTGGCCGGCGACTCGCAGACCCGGCCGATGCTCCTGGAGAAGCTGTCCTCGAAGGCCCGGGGGCTCGTCAGCGAGGTGCCCGGGGGCGGCTTCGACGAGACCGTCCTGGGTGACCACACCCGCGTCGCCCTGGCCCGGGTGCTCGCCACGCACCGGCACGACCTGGAGGACCTGGTCCGGACCCACGTCGGGCGCGGGGACGACCAGGCCGTCACCGGACTCGGGCCCGTCGTCGAGGCCCTGCAGCAGGCACAGGGTGCGACCGTCGCCCTCGACGCCGTGGCGATCGGTGACGAGACGCTGCTCGCACTCGGGGCGGCACCCTGGATCGCGACCACGCCGGATCGGGCGGCCGGGGCGCCCGTGATCGGTCCCGTGCCGGCGGTGTGTGCGCTCGTCCGGGCCGCCGTGCTCACCGAAGCCGAGCTCGTGCTGGTGAACGCGGCTTCCCTGCCGAGTGGGGCACCGGCGGCGGCGCTGCTCCGCTGGCCGGTCGGGCCGTCCGTGCCGGCCTGAGCCGCGCCGGTACGCCGCCACCGCACGGTGGTCGGTCCACCGACGAACGGGTTCCGTCCGGGCAGCTGGTGCCTGCCCGGACGGAACCCGTCGCGTGTCCGGGGCTGGAAGCCCTCAGGGCGTGGTCGTCACCGGTGCTGGGTGACCGGGACGGTCTGCCAGGCGCCACCGAACGGCGCCCTGACGCTGATCGTGGTGAACTTCCCCTTGCGGCTGTCCGAGAACGTCCCGTCCTGAGCGGTCCGGACGATGCTGCCGATCCACCCCGGCCAGCGGATCGACGCCGACGAGTCGGCCACGGTCGTCCCGGTCACGGTGGTGGTGTCGGTCCGGGCGTCGTAGACCGCTCGAGCGTCGCGCACGGTCGGAGCCTGCGGTGCGCCCGGTGCGGTGAAGCCCGGGTCCACCGCGCCCTGACCCGGCTGCGCGACCACGGGTGCGGTGAAACCGGGATCGGTCTGGCCGGGGTTCGGCTCGGCGACCACCGGCGACGTCGGTTCGCCCTCGACGATGGCGACCGGCTGCCACGCCTCCGAGACCGTCGACCGAACGGAGACCGTGGCGTCGATGGGCAGCCCGGCCTTGCGGGTGTCGGAGAACGACCCGTCAGAGCCGGTCATCGCGATGAAGTTGGCGCCACTCGCCCACCGGATCAGGACGGCCGAGTCAGCGCGACCGATGCCGGTCACCGTCGTGTCGCCCGTGCTGGCGTCGCGGACGGCGACCAGGTCCTTGACCGTGGGCGCCGGCGACTGCGCGCTCGCCGCGTACGGACCGTCCAGGGTGAGCGCCGACGCGGGGCCGGCTCCGGTGAGCAGGCAACCGGCTGCGACCGCTGCGGTCAGGAGCGTCGCGCCGGTGGTCTTGATGTGCTTTCGCATGGAACCTCTTTCGTCTGGGGCTCTGGTCGGAGCCGGACGAATCCTGACGTGATCGGTCGAAGACATCCTGTATGCAATATGTAAAGCTGGTTCATCGCTTGAGGGTGACGCGGCACGGCCCGCCCTGCGCATCCCGCCCGCCCTGGGCTGCCCCGCCCGACTCGATCCATCTCGGTCGATTTTCGTCACATGCGATATATTGGTCAGATGCGTCGAACAGTCAGAGGGATCAGCTCGGTCGCAGCGCGAGCCTGTGCCGCCGGTACGACCGTGCTCCGCCGCGCCGACGACCGCACCAGGACACGAGCGCTCCGGGCGGGAGAGCGTCGGCGTGCACCGGCGTCGGTGCACGCGTACGACGGACTGACCGACCGCAGTCTCGTCCTCGCTGGCATCTCCGCGGACGGCCCCGGGCGGCAGGTCGTCCTCGTGCTCGAGGAGATCGGCCCCGGCGCGGCGTTCGCGGGTGTGCGGACGGCGCTCGCCGTGGCGGCCGGCCTCGCCGCTCGGACCGGCCGGACGCTCCGGATCGTGACGACGGGCACCTCTCCACGCCGAGCATCGACCCGGACGACCGAGCGGTTCCTCGCACAGCGCTTCGCGTCGGTCGTCCCGTCCGGGCTTCCGGCGGTGCGGGTCGTCCGACGCGAGGACCTGGGCGACGCGACGTTCGCCGCCGACACGGTCTGGATCGCGACCTACTGGCGCACGGCGCACGCGCTGGACGTCGCGGCGCGGGCCGGTGTGCTCCACCGCGACCGGGTGGTCTACCTGGTGCAGGACCACGAGCCCGGCTTCCTGCCGTGGTCCACCGCGTCCGCGGTGGCCTCGGCGACCTACCGCGCAGGCTTCGTGCACTGTGTCAACTCGACCCCGGTCGCCGAGGCGCTCGAGCGCCACGAGGGGATCGAGGTCGATCCCCGGTTCGTGTTCGCACCGGAGCTCGATCGTGCCGGGATCGACCGCGCCGAGGCTGTGCGCGGCGCGCGAGACCCCGGAGGCGTCACCCGAGTCCTGTTCTACGGTAGGCCCGGCAAGCCGCGGAACATGTTCCCGCTCGGGGTGGCCGCGCTCCGGGTCGCGGCGCGCGAACTCGCGGGCGACCGTGTCGACCTCGAGTTCCTCTCGGCGGGTGAGCCGCACGCGGACGTCGATCTCGGTGACGGGCACCTCCTCCACTCGGTCGGCACCCTGAGTTGGGACGGGTGGTTCGACCTCCTGGGGACTGCGGACGTGGTGCTCTCCCTGCAGCAGAGCCCGCACCCGAGCCATCCGCCGCTCGACGCGGCGCGTTCAGGGGCCGCCGTGGTGACGAACGAACTCGGCGGCCTGCGGTCCGGGCTGTACCCGGCGCTCGCTGCTGTCGACGCGGACCCGGCGGCTCTCGGGGCCGCCGTCGCCGACGCCGTCCGTACTCGGGTGCGGCGCGCTCCGGGGGGAGCGGTCCCGGGCGCATCCCTCGGCCGGTCGCTCGCGACGGTGCTCGACGAGCTGGCGCGGCGCTGCTGACCGGTCGCTCCCCGACGGATCGTCCGCGGCCGGTGTGCTGGACCCTGCCGTCGCCCGCGTTCAGGCCTGCACGCGGCGTCTGCTCGGCAGGCGGAAGGCGAACGCGACCGGCGTGTTCCGGAGCGGCACGAACGCGACGAGACCGAAGGTCGTCCCCAGGATCGTCAGGCCCGCGACAGTGAGGGTCGGGTGTGCGACGAGCAGCGGCATCGCCCCGGACCACAGCGCCGCGGCGAGGGTCACGGCGATGATCGCCGTGTGCGTCAGGTAGGGCACCACGGACCAGCGACCGAGTGCACTGATCGGCGTCGCCCATGCGTACCGTGTCGCGGTCCTGGCGGCGAGCAGGACGGCGACGGTACCGACCATCGTCTGGACGACCCCCACCGCGGGCTGGGCCACGCCGCCGAGGCGTGCGTGCAGCTCGCCGAGGACGGCCCAGAGGACCAGCGCGCACACGGATGTGGTCGGCCCGGTGCGTTCGACACGGGCGACGATCGGGGACGCCGCCCGGGCGCCCACGACCGTGAAGAACAGGTAGAGCGGCAGCCCCTGCAGTCCGGGTCCGAGGACGTGCCACGTGTCGTCACCGAGTGCGGTGCGGCCCCAGCCGATCAGAGCCGCGCACATCACGAAGGTCGGGATGAGGACCGCGGCGGTCGGGAGGCGTCTGGTGGCCCAGATGACGACGAGGTGCAGCGCGAGTGCCCACAGGTACCAGATCTCTCCGTTCGGACGGATCGGTGATGCGGCCACGCGGAGGAGTTCACCGACGAGGTCGACCGACGTCCCCGCCGTCACGTCGCGGAGGACGCGGTACCCGAGGACCACGGGCTGCCACAGCGTGTAGAGGTAGCAGAGCGGGAGCACTCGGGCCGCCAGTGTCCGGACCGTCGCGGCCGGATCGGTGAGGGAGCGACCGGAAACGATCCCGGAGACGAGGAAGAACACGGGGAGGGAAGCGAGGAAGCGCTGCAGGAGCCAGGTCGCCTCGGGCGAGGGCGAGGGGCTCCAGGACGTCGCGTGGATCAGCACGATCCCGGCGATCGCCAGGCCCTTCGCCGTGTCCAACCATCCAACGCGCATGCTGCTGATGTTACATATGTAGGATGTCAGATCGGTGTGAATCTGCTGCAGTCGGCCTCAGTCGTGCGAGCGGTCCGTCCGTGGCACGAGCGGCAGCGCCAGCAGGGGCAGCACCGCCACGAGTCCGAACGACGCCGCGAAGCCGAGCGTCCCGACGAGCGCCCCGACCCCGGGGCCGACGGCGCTCGCCGCGAGGAACTGCCCGGTGTTCTGCGTGCCGAGTGCCCGGCCGGACCAGGACGGTCCCGCGGCCTCGGCCACCGACGTGTACGCCAGCCCGTTGTCCGCGACCGTGACGCTCGTCGCGACGAGGAGGAACACCGCTGCTGCCGCCCAGTGCGACACGTCGACGAGCGCCATCACGCCCATCACCGCCGCGGCCGACACCGCCACCACGCGCAGCGGCCCCACGCGGGACCGGGCACGGTCGCTCCATGCCCCGACGAGGATCCGTCCGACGGCGCCGACGAACTGGGACACCCCGACGAGCAGGCCGGCGGCCGGGGTCGACCAGCCGAGCCCCACGAGCCACACCAGTCCGTAGGTCGACAGCGTGAACTGCGGCACCACGAGCAGCACCGACACCGCGTGCACCCGCCACAGGAAGCCGGACGAGCGGTACGGGTTCGCGGCCGTCGTCGAGGCAGCGCCCGGGGCCGGAGCCGTCCGGGCCGGTCGCGGCGGATCGACGATGCCGGCGGCGCACAGCACGGTGAGCACGGCGCTCAGGACGAACGGCAGCACCAGGGCGGCGCGGATGCCGGACCCCTCGGCCAGCTGCGGGACCGTGACCGCCGCGAGCGTCACGCCGAGCGGCTGCGACATCTGCCGGATGCCCATCGCCAGGCCGCGCCGCTCCTTCGGGAACCACCCGACCACGACCCGCCCGCTCGCGGCGTTGGTCGACGCGCTCGTCATGCCCGCCGCCAGGAACGCCACGCCGAGCAGCACCGGGTTCCCCGCGGACAGCCACGCCGCGACCACCGTCACCGTGGTGAGCGCCAGCCCGCCCGCGATCACCACGCGCTCGCCGACCCGGTCGGTCACCGCACCCCAGGCGATGAGCGTGAGGACGAGACCGATCGTGGGTGCGGCGGCGAACAACCCGGCCGACGCGAGCGGCATGCCCTGCGCGACCAGGTGTGGGATGAGCAGGGCCGGCGCTGAGACCACCAGGGTGCCGGCGGCCTGGGCGGCGACGCCGAGGGCGAGCATCGTCCACGCGCGGCGGGGTGTGGTCATCGGTGCAGCCTGTCGTTCTGGATCGGTACCAATTGGTATACCATCACGGTATACCAACCGGGGCCGATCCGCACTAGGCTGGTCCGCCGTGACCGGAACGACGACCGACGACGCGACGACCGACGCCGCCCCGGTGTCGCAGACGAGCCAGCTCTACGACAACCTGCGCGAGGCGATCCTGACCCTCGACATCGCGCCGGGCGAGCGCATCTCGGAGCGCGGACTCGAGAGTCGCTTCCACGCCTCGCGGACGCCCGTGCGCGCGGCGCTGTCCCGCCTCGAGCGCGAGGGCCTCATCCTGCACGAGGGGCGCTCGTGGACGGTCACGCCCATCGACCTCGACGAGATCGCGTCGCTCGCCGAACTGCGCGGGGTCCTCGAGCCCGCTGCTGCTCGGCTCGCCGTCGGCCGGGCCTCCGTCGAACAGCTCGACGAGGTCCGGGCGCACCTGGACGACCTCCGGGGCGCTCCCGACCGCGAAGCCGGCATCCGGATGGGATCGACCTTCCACCTCGACCTCGCCGCGCTCGGCGGCAACCGGTTCATCACCGACACCGTGGCCGACGCCCTCACCCGGCTCGAGCGCACGCGCTGGATCGAGGTGCGCACCGCCGAGGCGCGCGACGCCGCGTGGGCCGAGCACAGTGCCATCCTCGACGCGGTCCGCGACGGCGACGCCGACCGAGCAGCTGACCTGCTCGCCGCGCACGTCGCGGGGACGAACGACCGGCTGCTCAGCTGGATCGCGCAGGAGCGTCGTCGGCTCCGCGGTGCGGGCGTGACGATCGTCGGCTCGGCGGCCGTCCTCGACGAGACCGAGTACCAGCACGCTGACGTCCAGGCCGACGCGAGCTGACCTCACGCGCCAGCCCGACGTGACCCCACGGCAGACCTGCCCGACGTGTCCACCCGGTGGAGGTGACGGCCGCGGACGACCCGCATCGTGCCTCCTGTCCGGGCGTCGCCGCGGCGAACGTCTCGAGTCGCTGGCCCGAGCCTGCCGGGGCCCGCGTCAGGGACGCGCTGCGTCCTCCGACCCCTCGAGCGGATCGGTGACCGATGAGGCGCCGTGCTCGGTGCGGTCGAGCAGCGCGTCGCGCACCTCGGCCTCGTCGGTGGTGAGTCGGATGGCGTGCTTGCTGCCGGACCGGGTCGACTGTGACATGGCGTTCCTCCTGTGTGCGTGGGCATCGGGTGGTGCAGGCCCCCGGCCTGCGGATGCGCTTCCTCACGGGACGTACTGAGGTCGGATCAGTGTGCCGCCGCCTGTCCGCGGAGCGCAAGCGATTCCGGCAACCTGTGGAGAAGTCGCGTCGTGCGCCGTGCCTAGGATGGTCCGGCCGCGCCGAGCGCGGCACTGACACGGACACCGGACGGGAGGCACGGCGTGGGTCCGCAGCGCACCGCACCCCCCACGGTCTACGACGTCGCGTCCGAGGCCGGCGTCTCCATCGCGACGGTCTCGCGCGTGCTCCGCACGCCCGACGCGGTCCGCGAGGGAACCCGCCACAGGGTGCAGGCGGCGATCCGGAGCCTCGGCTACGTGCCCTCGGGCACCGCGCGCGCACTGGCAGGACGCCGGACCGGCGTGGTCGGGCTCCTGCTGCCCGGGTTCGACGTCGTACCGGACGAGCGTCCCGACCTCGTCACCGACGGCGGCGTCCGGGTGGTCGACGACCGACGGCACGTGACACAGCCGTTCTCGTCGAACCTGTACTTCGACGAGGTCCTGCGCGGCGCCGAGACCGAGGCGTGGCAGCGCAGCCTGGCGCTCATGGTGGCGGCGGGGCGGGGGTCCTCCCGGGACGTGCTCGTCAACGACGTCGCCGGCCGGGTCGACGGGCTCGCGGTCCTCGCCCAGACCGTGCCGGACGACCTGCTCGAGCACGTCGCCCGCCGTGTCCCGGTGGTGGTGCTCGCGGACGACCGGCGGTCGCACGGGTTCGACTCGGTGAGCGTGGACAACGCGGCGGGGATGCGGACCCTCGCGTCGCACGTGATCGGCCGGCTCGGGATCCGGTCGCTCGTGTACCTGGCCGGGCCGATCGACTCCCCGGACGACATGGAGCGCTCGGCGGGGTTCCGGCAGGCGCTCGACGACCACGACGTGCCGGCCCGGTCCGTGCGGGTCGTGCACGGTGACTTCGGCCGGGCCCGAGCGCGGGAGCTCGCGGCGGGGCTGCTCGACGGTGCCGAGGTGCCGCGGGCGATCGTCTGCTCGAACGACCAGTCCGCGCTCGGGGTGCTCGACGCGGCGGGGGCCCGCGGGCTCCGGGTGCCGGACGACCTGGTGGTGACGGGGTTCGACGGCATCGACGCCGGACGGTTCTCGAGCCCGCGGTTGACGACCGTGCACCAGCCGATGGGGGAGCTCGGGCGTGCCGCGGTCCGGGCGATCGTCGACCGGCTCGAGCGGCGGGAGGGGCCGCCGCGGGCGTTGCGCCTGCCGGTCGAGGTGCTGCTGCGCGAGAGCTGCCCGCCCGCGCTGTAGCGGCGGAGTGCCCCGGGCACCCGCCCCCTCCTCTCCGCCGCGACCAGCCCCGGCCCTCGAGGTGCCGAGATCCTGGACTCTCGATGCTCCGGGCGGCATCGAGTGGCACCCCGACGAGCAGCACGCGGCGAGTCGTGGCACCTCGGCGGGGTGTTGATGCGCGTGTCGGGAGATGAGCGCGCCACATCCGGCGCGCTCGACCCTCGCCGCCGACGATCTGTACCCGCGCCGCGAACGCGAGCGGCACGTCGTGCACACTCGGCGGCCGACGATCGATGAGTCGGGTGGTGTGACGAGCGCGCCACATCCGGCGCGCTCGACCCTCTCCGCCGACGATCTGTGCACCCGCCGCGCACGCGAGCGGCACGTCGTGCACACTCGGCGCCATTCGCCGCGCACTCGAGCGGCACGTCGTGCACGCTCGAGGCCCCGCGTTCGAACGGCGTCCCACCCCGGGAAACAACACGGCCGGTTGCATCCCGTGATGTAAGCGCATACATTGTCCGGGTACCCACTCGACACGGAGGTCGACCGAGCAATGACGCTTCCCCCACAGCGCACGCCGGAGCGCGCCGCGCCGCGCACCCGCGCCCCCGAGCGGTCGCGGCGCCGCGGCCGCCTTGCCGCCGCGCTCGCCGGCATCGCCGTCGTGGCCCTCGCCGCCACCGGCTGCAGCATCCAGGTCCGCTCCCAGCCGGACCCGAGCATCGGCAAGGACACGATGCTCATCAACGCGGACCGCGGCAACCCGCTGTTCGACCGCAACTTCAACCCGTACATCTCGAACGCCCGCACCGCGAGCAAGTGGATGTACGAGCCCCTCATCGAGATCAACCCCCTCGACGGCAAGGGCACCCCGTGGCTGGCGAGCTCGTGGAGCCAGCCGGACGCGAAGACCATCGACATGACGATCCGGAAGGGCGTCGAGTGGTCCGACGGCAGGCAGTTCAGTGCGGAGGACGTCGTCTTCACGTTCGACCTGCTCCAGAAGTTCCCCGCGATGGACATCAAGGGTGCCTGGCAGCACATCGACCGCATCGAGCGGGACGGTGACCACGTCGTCTTCCACCTGAAGAGCGACGACGTGCCGAGCCTCAACATCATCGGTGCGACGTACATCCTCCCCGAGCACCACTACGGCAAGATCAAGGACCCCACCACCTGGCGTGACCCGGACCCCGTCGGCACCGGCCCGTTCGTGCTCGGCAACTACTCCGACCAGCAGTACTCGATGGACAAGAACCCGCGGTACTGGCAGGCGGACAAGATCGCCATCAAGCACCTGATCCTGCCGGCGACGAACACGCAGCTCGACACCGTCACGCGCGGCTACGACTGGGCGTACTCGTTCATCTCCGACGTCGAGGGCACCTGGGGTGCGGCGTCCCCCGACAACAAGTGGTGGTTCCCGGCCGGCGGTGTGATCGGCCTCATCCCGAACCTCACGAAGGCGCCGTACAGCGACGTCAATGTCCGCAAGGGCATCTCGTACGCGCTGAACCGCGACGACATCGCCGAGACCGCGTCCGAGGGCAACCTCAGCGCCGCGGGACAGACCGGCCTGATCCTGCCGAACCAGGAGCAGTACCTCGACCCGTCGATCCCCGACAAGGGCATGATCACGCAGGACACCGACCGGGCCCTCGCTGAGTTCGCCAAGTCCGGGTACACCCAGCAGGGCGGCAAGCTCGTCAAGGACGGCAAGCAGCTCGAGATCAGGCTCATGACCGCGAACGGCTACTCGGACTGGCTCCGCGCCGCGCAGCAGGTCCAGCGCGACCTCGGGAAGATCGGCATCAAGGTCGACATCCAGGCGCCGCAGCCCGCGGGGTACCAGCAGAACATCAACAACGGCCAGTTCGACATGGCGATGGGCGGCATGGGGAACGGCGACGTCTTCCAGGCCTACAACTCGCTGCTGTCGAGCGACTTCTACCAGCCGGTCGGCAAGTCGACCGTGAACAACTTCGAGCGGTACCGGAACGCCGACACGCAGCAGCTCCTCGACGCGTACAAGGCGACGACCGACAAGGCCGAGCAGCAGCGGATCCTGAACCAGCTGCAGGGGATCGTGTACGACGACCTGCCCGTGATCGGCATGTACTACGGCGGGCTCTGGGGCCTGTTCAACACCGGCAAGTTCGTCGGCTGGCCGAGCGCGGAGGACCCGTACATGGCACCGCAGAACTACGACTCGGCACCGCTGCTCATCTTCACGAAGCTGCGACTCAGAGACAGTGAAGCGGGCCGGAAGATCATGGAGGAGCAGGCCAAGTGAAGTACATCCTGCAGAAACTCGTCCTCTTCGTCCTCACCCTCTGGGCCGCGGTCACGCTGAACTTCGTGCTCCCGCGCCTCATGCCCGGCAGCCCGTCCGACGCGGCGCTGGCGAAGCTCAGCCAGAACGGCCCCGTCACGGACGCGACCAAGAAGGCCATCGAGGCGCAGCTCGGCGTCCCCTCCGGCAACCTGTGGGACCAGTACGTCAGCTACCTGCACCAGGTCGTCACCCTCGACTTCGGCACGAGCTACACGTTCTACCCGCAGCCCGTCGGTGACCTGGTCGGCCGGGCCTTGCCCTACACGCTCGTGCTCGTCGGCACGGTCACGGTCCTCGCGTTCGTGATCGGCACGCTCATCGGCGTCGCGGCGGCGTGGAAGCGCGGCACCTGGCTCGACTCGCTCCCGACCCTGTCCGGCAGCTTCATGTCGACGTTCCCGTACTTCTGGACGGCGCTCCTGCTGCTGTTCTTCCTCGGCTACGTCCTGCACTGGTTCCCGACCACCGGGGCGTCCTCGGCGACGAGCGTCCCCGGCTGGAACGGCGAGTACGTCGGCGACGTGCTCCTGCACGCGATCCTGCCGGCGGTAACGATCCTCGTGACGAGTCTGGGCGGCTGGATCATCGGCATGCGGAACGCCATGATCAACACCCTCGGCGACGACTACGTCACCTTCGCCGAGGCGAACGGCCTCCGCGGCCGCACGGTCGCCGTCCGGTACGCCGCACGCAACGCGATCCTGCCGAACCTGACCGGCTTCGGCCTGGCCCTCGGCGGTGTCGTCGGCGGCTCGGTCCTGGTCGAGCAGGTGTTCGGCTACCCGGGCATCGGCTACCTGCTGTTCAACGCCGTGATCGGGCAGGACTACCCGCTCATGCAGGCCCTCTTCCTGATGATCACCGTGTCGGTGCTCATCGCCAATTTCATCGTGGACGTCCTCTACGGCGTCCTGGACCCGAGGACGCGCCGATGACGACCAACTCGCGATGGGCGGCGTGCTCTGCCCACAACCACCACCCGAGGACGCGCCGATGACGAACATCAAGGCACCCGACGCAACCGTCGCAGTACGAACGCAAGACACGCAGCACGACCAGCAGGCCCCCTCCAAGCTCCGGTCAGCAGGACGACAGTTCGGCGTCGTCTGGAGCAACACCAAGGCCCGCGTCGGCATCTGCATCCTCGCCTTCTTCGTCCTCGTGGCGATCGCCGCCCCGCTCCTCGCCCCGTACGGCGCCAGCCAGAACGGCTTCGCGCGGAACGCCGACGCCACCTGGGCGCACTGGATGGGCACGACCGCCGCCGGCGAGGACGTCCTCTCCCAACTGATCTACGGCGCCCGGGTCTCCGTGCTCGTCGGCGCGGTCGCGGGCTTCCTGTCCACGCTCGTCGCCGTCGCGATCGGTCTGAGCTGGGGCTACATCCGCGGCTGGGTCGCCGAGGTCATCGGGTTCATCGTCAACCTGTTCCTCGTCATCCCGGGTCTGCCGCTCATGATCGTCATCGCGGCCTACCTGCAGAACGGCGGCATCGCGGTCATCATCGCCGTGATCGTCGTGACCGGTTGGGCCTGGGGCGCGCGCGTGCTCCGCTCCCAGACGCAGTCCCTCCGGAGCCGCGACTTCGTCACGGCGGCGCAGTTCTCCGGTGACGGTGCGACCCGCATCGTGTTCCGCGAGATCCTGCCGAACATGACGTCCCTGATCGTCGGCAGCTTCTTCGGTGCGGCGACGAGCGCGATCCTCGCCGAGGCGGGCCTGGAGTTCCTGGGGCTCGGCGACTCGTCGATCGTCAGCTGGGGCACGATCCTCTACTGGGCGCAGAACTCGAACGCGCTGCTCACCGGCCAGTGGATCCTGCTGTTCGCCCCCGGTCTCTGCATCGCCCTCCTGGCGATGAGCCTCACCCTCATCAACTTCGGCGTCGACGCCGTGTCCAACCCGCGGCTGCGCGAGGGCGCGCGCCGCAAGAAGGAGGCAGCAGCATGAGCGGCCAGACACCCGACGTGACCAGCGACGGCCTGGAGGCCCGTGGCGGCGCCGCCACGCGCCTCCCGTCCGACGCCACGCACGCGACGCAGGACGTCCTGCTCGACGTCCGCGACCTGTCGGTCGTCTACGAGTCGGCCGGCCAGACGGCCGTCCAGGCCGTCGACCACGTGTCGTTCAGCCTGCGCAAGGGCGAGTTCGTCGGCCTGGTCGGCGAGTCCGGCTCGGGCAAGTCGACCCTCGGCTACGCGCTCACCCGGCTGCAGAAGCCGCCGGCGCGGACCAACGGCGGCAGCATCGTCTTCGCCGGGAGCGACATCCGCGACCTCGACGACGAGGCGCTGCGCCAGCAGCGGCAGGGCGGATTCGCGATGGTGCTGCAGTCCGGCATGAACGCGCTCAACCCGGTGCGGACCGTCCGCAACCACTTCGTCGACGTGTTCAAGGCCCACGGCCACGTGCCGCGCGAGCGCTGGGACGCGCGGATGCGGGAGCTCGTCAGCAAGGTGAAGCTGCCCGAGACGATGCTCGCGCGGTACCCCGGGGAGCTCTCCGGCGGCATGCGCCAGCGCGTCTCGATCGCCCTCGCGCTGTCGCTCGAGCCGCAGCTCATGGTGTTCGACGAGCCGACGACGGCCCTCGACGTGCTCGTGCAGCACGCCGTGATGGACACGATCATCGAGCTGCAGCGCTCCGAGGGCTTCACGGCGATCCTGATCAGCCACGACCTCGGCATCGTGCTCGAGGCGACCGAGCGCGTGCTCGTCATGCACGAGGGGCGGATCGTCGAGGACGGTCGCTCGCTCGGGGTCCTCCGCGACCCGCAGGACGACTACACGAAGATGCTGCTGTCGCACTACGCGGACCCGCGCGCCGCGGTGGTCTCGCTGCCCGGCTTCCCCGACCGGTCGCTCCGTTCGTCCGAGGGGGCGACGCGACGACAGACGACCTCGTCGTTCAGCACCGTCGGGTCCCGCGAACGCAGCGCCGCCCGCAACCCGATCGTCGTCGACCACCTCGTGAAGACGTACCCGGCGCCCCGCCGCGGCGAACAGCCCGTGCAGGCCGTCCGCGACGTGTCGTTCACGCTCGAGCCCGGGCAGTCGCTCGCCCTCGTCGGCCAGTCCGGCTCGGGCAAGTCGACGATCGCGAAGATGCTCACCGGTGTCGAGCAGCCGACGAGCGGCACGGTGCGCTTCGGCGACACGGACGTGGCTCGTCTGGGCAGGAGGGGCCTGAAGGACCTGCGCTCCGAGGTGCAGATGGTGTTCCAGGACCCCTACGCGGCGCTCAACCCGCTGCACACCGTCGAGTACATCCTGTCCCGGCCGATCGCGAACTACACGAGACTCCGCGGCCGCGATGCCCGTCGCCGGATGCTCGAGATCCTCGAGACCGTGGGCCTGACGCCCGTCGAGCAGTTCGCGCAGAAGCTCCCGCACCAGCTCTCCGGCGGGCAGCGGCAGCGCGTGGTGATCGCTCGGGCGCTCGCGAGCGACCCGCAGGTGATCATCGCCGACGAGCCCGTCTCGATGCTCGACGTGACGCTGCGCGCGGGCGTGCTCGCGCTGCTCGAGGACCTGCGCGAGCAGTGGGGCGTCTCACTCCTCTACATCACGCACGACCTGCTGAGCGCCCGACTCATCACCGACGACATCATGGTGCTGCACGACGGCGCCGTGGTGGAGCTGGGTCGCACGGCCGAGGTGCTGCAGCACCCGCAGGACGACTACACGGTCGCGCTGCTGGACGCGGTGCCGAACCCGCGGCGGACACTGCTCGCATGAGCACCCTCCACGAGTTCCCCGTCGTCGCGCCGTTCGGCCACCTGCCCACCCCCGAGGGAGTCGACACCGTCGGCATCGACCTGCCCGTCGGGCGGCTCACCGCCTACCGCGTGGTCCCGGACGGGCCGTCGAAGGGCGTCGTGCTCGTCGTCCCCGGGTACACCGGCTCGAAGGAGGACTGGCGCACCTTCATGCCGCTCCTGCGCGAGGCCGGCTGGACCGCGGTCGCGATCAGCCGCCGCGGCCAGGCCGACTCCGCGGCGCCGACGAGCCCGTCGGACTACTCGCTCGAGGAAGAAGCGGCCGACGTCGTCCGGGTCGCCGCCCTGCTCGACGACGGCGCCCCCGTGCACCTGATCGGCCACTCGCTCGGGGGTGTGATCGCACGCGCCGCGGCCATCGCGTCCCCGCAGTCGTTCCGGAGCGTCGTGCAGTTCTGCTCCGGGCCGTACGGCTGGCCCTACCGCAAGGTCGCCGAGCTGACGATCCTGCACGACACCGGCGGGAACCTCCGTCAGCTGTTCGACTCGACGAACCCGCTGTGGGCCGGGCGTCCGGACGACGAGCTCCCCGACGACGCCCGGATGGTCCGCGACCGCTTCGACGCGACGAGCCCCCTGAGCGTCGTCGCCGGCGGGCACATCCTCGAGGACCACACCGACTCCTCCGCCGAGCTCCGCGCGACCGGGCTGCCGGTCCTCGTGGCGCACGGCGAGTGGGACGGTGCCTGGCCGATCCCGTGGCAGCGGCAGATGGCGGAGGACACCGGCGCCCGGTACGAGGTCGTCCCCACGAGCTACCACGGCCCCCACGTCGAGAACCCCGGCGCGACCATCGCGCTGTTCGACGACTTCCTGTCGGCGCACTGACGCCGGCGCACTGAAAGGACCCATCATCACCACGCTGCAGTTCCCCGACGGCTTCCTCTGGGGTGCCGCCACCGCCGCCCACCAGATCGAGGGCAACAACGTGAACTCGAACTGGTGGGTGCACGAGCACGAACCGGACACCACCATCGTCGAGCCCTCCGGCGACGCCGCGGACAGCTACCACCGCTACCGCGAGGACATCCGCATCGCCGCCGACCTCGGCCTGAACTCCTACCGGTTCAGCATCGAGTGGGCGCGCATCGAGCCCGAGCGCGGGTTCGTCTCCCGCGCCGAGGTCGACCACTACCGCCGGATGGTCGAGGCCTGCCACGACGCCGGCATCGAACCGATCGTCACCCTCATGCACTTCACCGTGCCGCGCTGGTTCGAGCGCGACGGCTTCTGGCGCGCCGACGACGCCGCGGACCTGTTCGCCCGCTACACCGAGGCCGCGCTGCCCGTCGTGCAGGACGGGGTCCGCTTCGTCTGCACGATCAACGAGCCGAACATCGCCGCGATGCTCGCCGGCGGCGAGGACGCCGCGAACCTCGTCGCGTACGGCCTGCCGAACCCCGACCTGCACGTGGCGGACCAGCTGCTCGCGTCGCACCGGCGCTCCCGCGAGGTCCTGTCGCAGGTCCCCGGCATCCAGTCCGGCTGGACCATCGCCACGCAGGCGTTCCGCGCGAACGGCGAGCCCGGGTCCGAGGAGATGCTCCGCGAGTACGGGTACCCGCGCGACGACTGGTACCTCGAGCAGGCCGCCGGCGACGACTTCCTCGGTGTGCAGGCCTACACCCGCACCTTCATCGGTGCCTCGGGCCCGGTGCCGGTCGCGGACGACGTCGAGACGACCCTGACCGGGTGGGAGTTCTACCCCGAGGCCTCGGCCGACGGACTCCGCAGCGCGTGGGAGCTTTCCGGTCACGTCCCGCTGATGATCACCGAGAACGGGATCGCCACGGCCGACGACTCCCGCCGGGTCGCCTACACGCAGGGCGCCCTCGAGGGCATCCACCGCTGCATCGAGGACGGCATCCAGGTGCTCGGCTACCAGCACTGGTCCCTGCTCGACAACTACGAGTGGGCCTCCGGCTACCGGCCGACCTTCGGGCTCGTGGCGTGGGACCGGGAGACGTTCGCGCGGACGCCGAAGGACTCGGCGCGCTGGTACGGCCGGGTCGCGCAGGCGAACGCGCTCGAGACGCGTCGCTGACGCGACCCCACGACGGACTGGAGGCGCGGTGCCAGCTGGCACCGCGCCTCCAGCTCATCAGGTGGTCGCGTCCGGAGCGGGCCGGTCGAACCAGGCGAGCAGCGCCTCCTCGGCCTTGCGCGAGCCGCGCTCGCGCGCGATGTCCAGGGCGGTCCGGCCCGCTGCATCCGGCAGCGTGACGTCCGCACCGCGCTCGAGGAGCGCCTCCGTCGTGCCGCGACGGTCGAACCAGGCCGCGGCGTGCAGCGGGGCGAAGCCCCATCGGGTGTCGACCTCGTCGATGTCGGCCGGGTCCGCCCCGAAGCCGTCGAGTTCGAGTGACAGCCCGCCGACGTCTCCGTGGCCCGCAGCCCGCACCGCGGGGGCGGCCCACTCGAGCCAGCCGTCCGGCACCGGGCCGTGCCAGCCGTGGACCGGACGCTCCTCGAGGGCGGCCCACTCGAACTCCGCGACCGGCCGGACCTCGATCACCACGTCGCGGAAGTGCACCGCGAGCTCGCCGGTGGGGGAGAGCAACAGCCGGAGCTCCCACACGTCGGCGTCCACGTGCGCGATCTCGCCTCGGGACACCTGCACGTCCCCCGCGAGGACCGCCAGCGCTGTCGTGTCCGCCGGCTCGAGGACCGCACGGTGGAACTCGAGCGTCACGCGGGCGTGGTTCCACCGGCGCCACAGGCCGTCCGGGGTGTCGAGGACCTCGTCGGTCCGGACCACGACGGCCGCGCGCACGGAGCTCGTGGGGGCCTCGTCGATGCCCGCGGTGTCGCCGCCCGGTGTCTCGGTCACCTGCCATTCGGCGATCCTGGACTCGTTCCAGGAGACCGAGGCGAGTGCGGCGACGGACGGCGGGGCATCGGTGACCAGGCGCGCGAGGTGTTCGGCGTAGCCCTCGACGTCTTCGAGGGACACGTACCCGACCCCGGGCCAGCCCACTCGACTCCATCGCACGGTCTCGACGTTACCGGTGTTCCTGCGGCACCGGGCGTGCGTACTCGCGGACCGGCCGGCCCGACCACGCTGCCACGACCCCGATCCCGCGGAGCAGGGTGCGCAGCGCCGCGGCACCGCGCTGCTGGCGGTTGACCAGCGGCGCAGTGACCAGCCGGCCGGAGCCGACGACGATGCGCGCGAGACCGCCGAGCAGGACCGCGAAGCGCGCCGGGGCGCTGGTCGCGAGCGCGAGTGCCACGAGGGCTTCGGTGTTGCCGCTGCGGACGGCCCGCCGGAGGATCCACCTCGGGCGACAGCGCGCCGCCGGGACGGTCTCGTGGACGACGGCACCCTCGCACCAGACGATCCGTCCGCCCCTGCTGGTGAGCTGCCGGGTCAGCATGATGTCCGACCCGCCGGTCGTCCCCAGGCGGAGGTCGAACCGGAGGTCGCGAGCACGCAACGCGTCGACGGACAGCAGCAGGTTGTTCGTCGCCGCAGTCGGGCACGGAGCGCCGTCGGCGAAGTCCGGACGGATGAAGAAGTTGCCGAGGAGCGCCCACCGTGGCGGGTCCACCGCGAACGAGAACTCGACGGGTCCGGTCACACCGTCGGCGTCGGAGCGCCGCCGCACGTCCGTCAACCGCAGCAACCAGCCCGGATCGACTTCCTCGTCGTCGTCGACGAAGCAGACCCAGCGGTACGTGTCGGCGGCGCGGAGCGCAGCGTTGCGCGCGGCGGCGATGCCCGGCGCGGGTTCCGCGACGAGCCGCACCGGGAAGCCCAGCTCGCCGCGGACACCGTCGACCGCAGGTGTGGCACTGTGCCGCGGGTCGTTGTCCACGACGAGCACGTCGAACGGCGGAGCGTCCACCATCCGCTCGAGCGACCGGAGGAGTGCGACGAGACCGTCCGGCCGCCGGAAGGTCGCGACGGTGACCAGGATCCCGGCGCGCTGCACGGCGGTCACCGGGCGCCCCACTTGGCCGGTGCTGCGACGGCGGCGAACAGCCTCCGGTAGGTCAACGCTCGCGACACGTCGAGTGGGGCGATCGCCCGCAGCCGATGCAGGTCCGCGATGCGACGACCAGCGTTCCCCGGCGCGCGGAGCCAGGCTGCGAGCCGTCGAGCCGCAGCGCCCCGCCCCGCCCCGGTGGCGCCGACGGCCTGGTCGACGTGCAGCCGGTACTCGATCACGGGGCCGTCGTCGAGCACCAGCGCACCCGCCGCCGCGGCACACAGCGAGTACCAGCGGTCGTGCAACCACCCGGTCGGGACGGACGGTGCCGTCCGGACCAGCGCTCCGCTGACCGCCATCGCCGCGCCGGTCGCGACCGGTGTCCGGATCACGGCGTGCAGCTGCGCGTCACGGGTGCGGTCCGCGAAGCGGTCCGGCCGCGGGTAGAGGTCGCTGAGCAATCCGGGCAGCGGGTCGCCGGAACCATCGATGAGTCGCGCGTCCGAGGCCACTGCCAGGGCATCGTTGCGGACGACCTGCGCAACCTGTCGCTCGATGCGGTCAGGGAGCCACACGTCGTCCTGGTCCGCGAAGAGCACGACGTCGGACGCGCCGATCCGTGCGTGCCGAAGGGCTGCGGCGAAGTTCTGTCCGATCCGGGCGAGCAGGGCGTCTCCCGGGACGCCGGGGGTGCTCGCGGCGACGACCCGGACGGGGAGACGGTCCGCGGCGGCCGCGATGACCTGCCGCGTGGCGGCCGAGGAACCGTCGTCGAGGACGACCAGCTCGTCCAGCGACACGGTCTGTTCCGCCATCGACTCGAGCTGACGGCGCAGGAGATCACCACCGTCGCGGGTCGCGAGGACGCACACCACACGGCGGGTGTCGTGGGAGAGGTCAGCGTGCACGGACGGTCCTCCTGGATCGGTGGCGGACGGGGCGGTCGTCGGCGAGGGCGGCCGGCGCGGTGGCGTCCGGCGCGGTGGGAGCCGTGGTCGTCGGTGCCCCGGGGGTCAGCAGGGAGAGCATCAGGACGAGCGGCACCGTGGCGCGGAACGCGTCGAACGAGCAGAAGACGACGACGACGATGACGCTCAGCGCGCGGACGGTCCGGTCGCCGTTCCGGAACCAGGTCGCCAGGAGTGCGACGAGGGCGACGAGCCCGAGCACACCCTGTGTGGCGAGCGTCGTCACGTACTGGTTGTCGACGGTCTCGAAGCCGTTCTGGTTGAGGTGGCCCAGCTCACGGAGTGCGAGCTCGGAGCCGTACCCCGAACCGAACAGTGACTGGACGACCGGGCGGCCGAGGAGTGCCGGCGCGGAGTCGATCGACTCCGCGCGGTTCGTGTAGGAACCCGAGTCCAGCAGGACGGCGACGGCCTGGGCGATGTCATCGCTGCCGACCGCGGCCACCACCGCGGCGACCACGGCGAGCAGGAGCACCCGTTCGGTGCGGCTGCGCTGGGCCGTCATCGTGAGCCACACCACCGCGGCGCTGAGCGCGAGGACCACGCTCCGCGAACCGGTGACGACCAGGGTGAGGAGCAGGAGCGCCAGGACGAGGGCCTTCGTCCAACCCGAGAGCCGCTCGTCCATCAGCACGAGGACGGCGCCGAACGCGATGAGGAGTCCGAGCAGGAGCGGGTGCACCACCGAGCCGGCGGCGCGCAGGAACTCGCCCCCGAGCAGGAAGTTCGGGGACGGCGTCTCGGCGCCGTACTCCCAGACGCCAGGTCTTCCGAGCACGAACACGAAGAAGAGCGCGAGGACCGACTCGATCACCGCGAACCACACCACTGCACGCCGGACGAACCGGACGTCGCGTGGCGTGCAGCGAGCGGCCGCGAGCACGGTGCTCAGGGCGACGCCGGCGAACTGCGGGATCTCGACAGCGGCGCTCGGGCGGAGTCCGCCCAGGAAGACGAGCGCCAGGGTGATCGTCACGTGGGCGACCCACAGACCGATCGTCAAGCTCGTCGGGACAGAGGCTCGGAACGACCCGGGGACGAGTGCGGCCGCCGTCGAGAGGACGACCGCAGCTGCGATCACCGGACCGGTGATCTCGACCGGGATGCCGAACCCGCCGGCGGCGAGGACGAGCCCGATCGCAGCACTGATCAGGAACCCGCGCACGACCTGCGGCGGGCACAACTGCCGGATGAACACGGCGGCGACCGCTGCGGCGAAGGCTGCGAGGGCGATGGTCATCGGGTTCCTCCACGCGGCCAGCGGCGTGCGCAGCGGGCGAACTGCACGCCGCCCGCCGCCGCTTCGGCCACCACCAGGGCCGCCATGGTGCCGACGGCCCCGGAGGACGGTGTCAGGAACGCGATGCTCGGTAGGGCGACCGCGGCCGCGACCACGGCGGCGATCGCGATCCAGCTGGCCTCTCCCAGTGCGACGAGCGTCAGCCCCCCGCCCCGGTTGCAGCAGACGAGCAGCGCCAGCGCTGCCGCCCACCCGACGACCGCGCTGTCGGCGATGACTTCCCCGCTGAAGAGCACCGGCACCGCCACCGGCATGGCGACGAGCACGGCGGCGGCACTGGCCACCCCGAGCGTGACGTTGACCAGGAGCGCGGAACGGAGACGAGCAGACCGCTGCGACTCCAGCGCAGCACCCACCCAACTCTGCAGCCGCGTCGGCACCGCGGTCGCGACCCCCAGCCCCATGCGCAGGGGGCGGTCGACCGCGGCGTAGACCGGGACCGCGCCCGGGGCGACCAGGCCGAGCAGGATCGTCGGAACGGTCGTGGTGCACACGGTGACGGCGCGACCGGCCACCAGGACGCGCTGGTCGAGGACGACTCGCAGGGATGCGCGGAAGTCGGCACCGCTCGGCCAGTGGGGGAGCCCCGGAACGGTGCCGGCGAGGACGACCGTGGTCACCGCCGCGATGAACAGGCCACAGCCGTAGGCCTCGAGCGGTCCACCACCGGCGACGAGCAGTGCGCCGCCGAGCACGCAGACGGCGCGGGGGAGGCTGTCGACCAACAGGATCAGCTCCGGTCGGTTCACGCCGACGAGGTACCAGCTCGGCGTGAGGGTCGCGAGCACGAGTGCCACCGCGCACAGTGACGCCGCGACGGGCGCAGTCTGCGCGAGCACCGCGGCCGCGAGGGCCGCGAGCGGGGCGATCACGGCCACGGCCACCAGGCGAGACGCCAGCGACCGGCTGTACAGCGTGCGACGACCAGCGGGATCGCCCGCGACGCGTTGCGGACCGATGACGCCCCAGCCGAGCTCTGCGAAGACGGCACCGGTCCCGCCGGCTGCCAGGCCGATCGCGACGTCACTCCACCCCGCGGCACCGTACTGGTCCGCGATCGCGGGGAGCGCCACGAGCGGGGAGACCGCGGACACGACCGGCACGAGGACGAAGCTCGCAGAGCGCGAGATCTCACGGAGAGCAGCGTTCGAAGGCACGACCAAAACCTAGCATGTGAAATACTATTAGGTCAATCTGGCCCAGAACTCGTCGAAGCGCCGCTCGACGTACGCCTCGAGGCGGTCGTCCACGGGGACCTCGTCCGGCGTCGGGTGGACCGTTTCGATGGCCTCGGCCAGTCGTACCGGGTCGCCAGCGGGGACCTCGACGAGGCGGGCACCGACGATGTCGCGGATCTCCGCGAGTGCCGTCGATCGGCGGGTGATCACGACGCGACCGGATGCGAGACCCTGCCACACCTTGTTCGGGATCACGGAAGCGGCCTTCGACGACGTGCCGAAGACACCGAGGACGACGTCGTGCCGCGCGATCTCGGTCGCGAGGAGGTCGGTCGACACCGGGTCGACGAAGCGCACGCGGTCCTGCAGACCAACGTCGACGACCGCCCGCTCCGTCGCCGGACGGGCGGCACCGGCGCCGACGAAGGTGGCGACGACGTCGCGCCGCGACACGGCCCGCCCCAGGGCGCGGACGATGACCGGGACTCCGTGCAACGGGATGTAGTTGCCGTAGTACAGGACCCGCAACGGCTCGGCGGCGGTCCGCGGTGGCGTGTGCGCAGCCCAGCGCGGTGCGCCGACCGGCAGGGTCGCGACGGTCGTCCGGGGTGCTGTGCGGCGGACCGCCGTGGCTCGGACGTCGGTGTCGACGAGGTAGACGTCGGCGACCCGACGGGCGAAGGCGTCCTGCAGTCGGTACCGCAGCGCGCGCGGCGACCCGGGGGCCGTGACCTGCCAGTCCTCGACGTGGGTCTCGTGCAGACCGATGAAGCCGTCCACCACGAGCCGGGCCCCGCGGATCCGAGCGACGGCTGCGGTCACCGGCGTGAACTTGAGCTGCATCTCGGCGAGCAGCAGGACGTCCCCACGACGCGTTGCCCGCACGAGGCGGACGGCGTCGACGAGCGCCTGTCGCAGGACGCCACCAGTCGTCGACGGCGGGACCACCTCGACGTCTGCTCCGCGCCGACGGAGGTCCGCGATGATCCGCTGCGAACGGGGGTACTGCGGGTCGACCGCTCGGTGCACGACGATGCGCGGCCGGATGCTCCTCGGGCCGTGGGCCGCGTCTCGGCGACGGGTCATGCGGGCGACGGTCCCGATGTCTCCGACCGCGACCGGCGAGCGGTCGGGCGGTTCGGGAGCGGCGCGGCGCTCGCGGTGGTCCCGTAGTACGCGGCGTAGGCGCCGTAGCTGCCGTAGCCCTGCACTTCTTGTGACGGCACGAGGGTCGCCACGAGCCCGAGGACACGGCTCCCGATCGTCTCGAGGAGCTCGATCGCCTCGGCGAACTGAGCGCGCGTGGCCCGCTTCGATCCACTGACGACGATGACGCCTCGGGTCGAGCGACTGATCACGGCGGCGTCGGTCACCGGGAGCAGCGGCGGTGCATCCACGAGGACGACGTCGAAGCGCCCGGTGAGCTCGGCGAGGAGCGCCTGCATGCCGACGGAGCCGAGGAGCTCGCTCGGGTTGGGCGGGATGGCGCCGGCGGGCAGTACCTGGAGTCCGTTGTTCCCCCACGGCTGGAGCAGGTCGTCGAGTTCTGCGGCACCGATGAGGACGTCGGTCAGCCCCGCTGCTCCCTCGATCCCCATGAGTTCCGCGCCCCGCGGTCGCCGCAGATCGCCGTCCACGAGCACGACGGACGCGCCGGTCTCGGCGATCGCGACGGCGAGGTTGGCCGCCGTCGTGGACTTGCCCTCGCTGGGGACGGCGCTCGTGATGACGAAGCTCCGCTCGCTCGCGCCGATGTCGACGAACTGCAGGTTCGTGCGGAGCGTCCGGAAGGACTCGGCGATCGGGCCCTTCGGCTTGCTGTGCACGACGAGCGGGTGCCGGTCGATGTCCGGTGCGAGACCGATCGTGCCGATGACCGGCACGTCGGTGATCGCCTCGAGGTCGGCCTTCGAGTGGATCCGCGTGTCGAGCGCGCGTCGAGCGAGCAGCAGGCCGAGCCCCGCCGCGGAGCCGAGCACGACCGAGAGCCCGAGGGTGACCGCGAGCTTCGGGTCCGACGGGGCGGTGGGGACGGTGGCCGGCTCGAGGACGTCGATCGACACGGGGCTCGAGCCCCCCGTGGTCGGGGCCTCGATGCCGTTCGAGATCACCGAGGCGAAGTTCTTCGAGATGGAGTTCGCGATCTGCGCGGCACGGCTCGGATCGGTGTCGGCGACCACGAGGTCGATCAGGACGGTGTTCGTCGGTGTGGATGCCTTGACGTGACCTGCCAGGGCCGCGGGCGAGGTCTTCAGGTCGAGGTCGTCGATCACGGGCGTGAGGACACGCGAACTCGTGATGACCCCGACGTAGGACTTGACCTTGAGTTGCGCGGCGCTGCTGCCCTGCACGACCTCGACCGCGCTGCCCTCGTCGACGGACTTCACGGCGACGAACAACTGCGCCTTCGCCTCGTACACCGGGGTGGTGGTGAGGAAGGCGACTGCCCCGACTGCGACGCCGACGAGGGTCGTCGCGAGGAGCGTGACCCAACCCCGGCGAACGAGGCGGAGGAGTTCGGGGAACTGCATGGTGATCGGTCCTGTCGGTCGGTGGAGCGAGCGCGGTCGGGTCGCGGTGCGGGTCAGCGCGCGGTGTACGTGGTCGTGTCGGATCCGTTGACCTTCTCCGGCGCTGAGCCGCGGAACTCGACGGTGTTGCCGCTGTTGGTGGCGAGGCTCTTGCCGACGGTCTTCGCCCGGATGGTGTTGTCAGCGCCCTCGATGATCAGCATGTCGACGTCGAAGTCGATCGTGACCTGAGCGCCGTTGGTCAGCAGGGCGACGGTGTCGCACGGATCGTCGAGTGTCAGGGCGTTGTCCGTGAGGTCCTCGGCGATCACGGTCAGCTGCCCGTTGTCGCAGACGCCGGTCTTCGGGGGAGCCGATCCCTCGGAGAGCGCCGCGGGCGCTTCGGACTTCGTGGGCGTCGGGCTGGAGCCGTCGGTGTGATCGGCGCCGGAACACCCGGTGAGGGTACCGAGCAGGGCGATTGCAGCGATGGTGGTGATGATGGAACGAGTACGGATCATGGTTTCCTCCTATACACAGGATATCAGTATTTCATCGCAGTTGCGAGTCGAAATGCCGGAGGGCCCTCGCTGGGAGCGAGGGCCCTCCGGGTGGGGTGGGACGAGCGTCAGGCGGGGTCGGTCGTGAAGTTGTAGTCGGTGACCTCTTCCTTGGTGGGGGTCGTCTGGTAGATCTTGGTCATGTAGGCGTTGCCGGGCGCAAGGTAGGTACCGTCGATCGCGACCTTGCCGAGGTCGTCAGCGGTGCCGGAGCCGATCTTGCGAGCCCAGGTGGCGGTCTTCGGGCCGGTCCAGATCTCGACGGTCGCGCCGGGGGTCGCACGGAGGGTCCAGTCCGTGACGGAGCCGTTCTGGTCGCGTTCGATCTGGTCGACGGCGTGGAAGCTCTCGGTCTGCAGGTCGCCGAGTTCGGTGACGGTGGTCTTGCCGTTCAGGGCGATCTGTTCGGCCTTGAGCTTGTAGGTCGTGTCGGCGGCGAGGGAGCCGGGCTTGGTCTTCCAGTTGCCGAAGCCGTCGGCCTTGGCCGTGGCGACCAGGCGACCTCGGGGGTTGATCCAGGTCCAGATCTCGACGGTCGCGCCGGGGGTGGCGGTCCCGGCGAAGACCACGCCGGGGTCCGTGCCGCCGAGGATCACGTCCTGGGCGGTGGGGCTGGTGATGACGGTGTCCTGGAACGCGACGGTCGAGAAGGCGAACATGCGGATGTCGTCGACGTAGCCGCCGATCGCGGTCTCCTTGCCGGCGAGTTCGTAGTAGCTCGAGGCGAGCTCGCCGGTGGCGGACCAGTTGCCGTTCTCGTCAGCGTAGGTGGTGAACAGGATGCGGCCGATCTCGGGCCAGGTGCGCAGCTGGACGGTGGAGAACGGCGTCGCGGTGCCGGTGAAGGTGACCTTTCCTGCGGTGATCCGGTCGGCCTTCGCGTCGTCCTGGGTGGGGCTGGTGATCACGAGGGGCCGGTTGCTGACATTGATGTCGAGCTCAGCTGCGACGGTGGTCTCCAGGGCACCCTTCGACTGCGCGGTGACCGTGACCCGGTTGGTGTCGGGGCGGAAGTTGCCCTGGATGCTCCAGTTGCCGTCTGCATCGGTGGTGGTCGTGTGGGTCGTGCCGGTGTCGTCCCGCAGGGTGATCGTCGCGCCGGGCTCGCCGCGGCCGGTGACCGTCGCGAGGGTGGAGTCGACGGTGGCGGTGGGGGCGTTGGCGGTGACGGCGGCACCGAAGTCGGCCGTCGCGCTCGTGGTCTGGGTGCCCTCGATGCCGGTCTGCTCGATCGTCAGCTCGTGGGAGCCAGGTCCGATCGGGTCGATCTGGGTGGACCAGGTGCCGTCATCGCCGACCGTCGCGCTGGCGATGGGGTCGGTGCCGTTCTTGATCGTGATCACGGCACCCTTCGCCCCGGTGCCCGAGACGGTGGCCTTCTTCGTCACGTCCTGGTCGAACGTCACGGTCGCCGTCGGAGTCGTGACGGCCGGCGCCTCGATCGTGGTCGCGGTGAACGAGTTCAGCGACACCGGCCCGAGGCTCGTGGAGCCGTTGATGGAGTAGTTCATGGAGCCGTTGCCTGCAGCCGCATCGCTGTCAGCGATCACCTTCGCGATCCAGCGGAGACCCATGCCGGCGTTCTGACCGAACCCGCTGGAGTTCGCGCTGTCGAAGGTTCCCGTCAGGCTCTTCCCATCCGATGACACGCTGACATCGGTCAGGTTCAGGCTCGACGCGCCCTGCCAGTCCTCATCGACGTAGTGGAACTGGCCGGCAACCGTCTGGTCCGCCGCGAAGGTGCTGTGGCTGGGAGCCGCCAGGGTCACCTCGAACTTGGCTGCGCTGTACTGGTTGGTGGACTTCACTGCGAACGGGACGTCGGTCGCAGTGCCTCGCTCGAGTCGGACGCCGCTGGACACATCGCTCACGACGCCGCCACCGGCGAGACCGGGAACGGTCGTCGGGCTCGTGCTGTCGACCGACACGGTGCCAGCAGCGGTGCTGCCGGTGATCTTGTACCCCATCGAGCCTTCGCCGGCGAGGGTGTCGTTCGATGCGATCACCTTCGGCAGCCATCGCATCCCGTAGCCGTCGAACTGCGCGAAGTCGGGCACGTTCTTGAACGTGCCCGTCAACGTCTTGCCATCGGTCGACACGGTCACGTCGGACAACGTCAAGCCGACTGAGTCCAGCCACGTGGTGCTGCCGCTGCGATGGTACTGACCGGGAACCGTCTGATTCGCGTCGAACCTCGCCCCTGCCGGGGCGGTCAGTCGGATGTTGAGGTTGGCTGTGTTGTACCAGGCAACGGACCGGACCGCGAACGGCACCGGTGTCGGCTGGTTGCGCACGAGCGACGTCGTGGGGGAGGAATCGGCTTGGATGCCGCCGTTCGCCGCAGGGGGAACCGGCGACGCCGGATCGATCGGCATGGTGTCGAAGCGGTAGGCGCTCGTGTCCCGGAGCCAGAACTGCGTGCGATGGCCCTGGTCCTCGCGGTCCCAGGACATGTACTTGTTGAACTTCGGGCTGTAGAAGTTGTTGTCCTTGAAGGTCCAGGCGAAGACGCCTGACGGGGAATCGAGGCAGCTGTCACCCTGGCTGCTGTAGAGCGACGGGGTCGGGGCGAGGTTGTTGGCCAGCAGGCAGGTGTTCCCGGCACCGCGAATGGCGAACGTCCCGCTGGCGTACTTGTACGCCGTCCACGTCCCTGCGCCGGACTTGGCGGCCGCTTCGGACGAGAACGACCCGTACTGCCCGTTCTGCTTGACGGCCACCCACTGGCTCGCGCTCATCTTGTGGATGAGCTGGAACGTGGCTCCCGTCTGGGGGGCCGTGGTGGCCGAAGCGGAAGCGGCCCCGAACGAGAGTCCGGAGGCGAGCGTCGCGATGGCGAGCGCCGAGGCGCTGACCGCCCGCCCGACCCGTGACTTCTTGCTGGTCATGCGTCATGCCCTTTCGGTAGTGGTCCCGTGCATGGCACCAGCACGGGACGGAGAGATATAAACATATCAAATGTACAGTGATGGTGGCGAAGTCGGCGGCGCTCGCGTGCCCCGTCGCCCTCGTCGAGCGTCCGGGGTTGCCCTGCTCGCGGTCCCGTCGCGGCCTTCGTGATGTGCGTCCCCGGTGCTCCCTCCTGCTCGGGACATCGCCATGACTGCGAGGGGGACGGGCTCGACGGAAGTGTCGCTGCTCGGCCTTGCGTCCACAGGACTCAGGTGTAGAGTTGAGTCCATCGGACGCAAGTCCGCAGACTTCCGCAACCACGCACCCGACAGAAGGAGCACCACACCATGGGACGTGCAGTAGGCATCGACCTCGGAACCACCAACTCGGTCGTCAGCGTGCTCGAGGGCGGTGAGCCCACGGTCATCGCGAACGCCGAGGGGCTCCGCACCACGCCGTCGATCGTCGCCTTCACCAAGGACGGCGAGGTGCTGGTCGGCGAGACCGCCAAGCGTCAGGCCGTCACGAACGTCGACCGCACCATCGCGAGCGTCAAGCGCCACATCGGTACCGACTGGAAGGTCGACATCGACGGCAAGAGCTACACGCCGCAGGAGATCTCGGCCCGCACGCTCGGCAAGCTTAAGCGCGACGCCGAGCAGTACCTCGGTGAAGACGTCACGGACGCGGTGATCACCGTCCCGGCGTACTTCAACGACGCCGAGCGTCAGGCCACGAAGGACGCCGGTGAGATCGCCGGGCTCAACGTCCTGCGCATCATCAACGAGCCGACCGCGGCCGCGCTGGCCTACGGCCTCGACAAGGGCAAGGAAGACGAGCTCATCCTGGTCTTCGACCTCGGTGGCGGCACGTTCGACGTCTCCCTGCTCGAGGTGGGCAAGGACGACGACTTCTCCACGATCCAGGTCCGCGCGACCTCGGGCGACAACCGCCTGGGCGGTGACGACTGGGACCAGCGCATCGTCGACCACCTGGTCAAGAAGTTCAAGGACGAGCACGGCGTCGACCTGTCCACGGACAAGATCGCCAAGCAGCGTCTGAAGGAAGCCGCCGAGCAGGCGAAGAAGGAACTGTCGTCGCAGATGTCGGCGAACATCCAGCTCCCGTACCTGACGCTGACGGCCGACGGCCCGCTCAACCTCGACGAGACCATCTCGCGCGCCCAGTTCGAGCAGATGACCTCCGACCTGCTCGACCGCACGAAGAAGCCCTTCAACGACGTCATCAAGGAAGCGGGCGTGTCGGTCAACGACATCGCGCACGTGGTGCTGGTCGGCGGCTCGACCCGCATGCCCGCCGTGGCCGAGGTCGTCAAGTCGCTGACCGGTGGCAAGCAGCCGAACCAGGGCGTCAACCCGGACGAGGTGGTCGCCGTCGGCGCCGCACTGCAGGCCGGTGTGCTGAAGGGTGAGCGCAAGGACGTCCTGCTCATCGACGTCACGCCGCTGTCGCTCGGCATCGAGACCAAGGGCGGCCTGATGACGAAGCTCATCGACCGCAACACCGCGATCCCGACCAAGCGCAGCGAGACCTTCACGACCGCTGACGACAACCAGCCCTCCGTCGCGATCCAGGTCTTCCAGGGCGAGCGCGAGTTCACCCGGGACAACAAGCCGCTCGGCACGTTCGAACTGACCGGCATCGCGCCGGCTCCCCGTGGCGTCCCGCAGGTCGAGGTCACGTTCGACATCGACGCCAACGGCATCGTGCACGTGTCCGCGAAGGACAAGGGCACCGGCAAGGAGCAGTCGATGGTCATCTCCGGCGGCTCGTCGCTGCCGAAGGAGGACATCGAGCGCATGGTCCGCGAGGCCGAGGAGCACGCGGCCGAGGACAAGGCCCGCCGTGAGGCCAACGAGCGTCGCAACCAGGCGGAGCAGCTCGTCTACTCGATCGAGAAGCTCATCAAGGAGAACGACGAGAAGCTCCCCGCGGACGTCAAGTCCGAGGTGCAGGCCGACGTCGACGCGCTGAAGTCCGCCCTCGCGGGTGAGGACGACGACGCGGTCAAGACCGCCTACGACAAGCTCAACGAGTCGCAGGGCAAGCTCGGCCAGGCCATCTACAGCCAGCAGGACGCGGGTGCCGCGGCCGGTGGCGAGCAGCCGACCGCCGACGGCCAGGCGCAGCAGGACGACGAGGACATCGTCGACGCCGAGGTCGTGGACGACGAGGACGACAAGGACAAGAAGTAACGATGACGGATCCCAAGGACAACGTGCCCGAGGACGCCGAGCCCCAGGTCGAGGGCGACGCCACCAACGCGCAGGAGCCCGAGGACCTCATCGAGGCGGAGGGGCCGGACGTGGAAGTGCCCACCGACGGCCCCGCCGCTGGCGGCCCCCAGTCGGACCTCTCCCCGGAGGACCAGGCGCTCCTGGACGACGCCGCGCGCGGCATCGAAGAGGACAAGCTCTCCCAGGCGGACCGCGACCTCGTCGCCGACATGCGTGCCGACATGCTCCGCGCACAGGCCGAGCTGGTGAACTTCCGGAAGCGCGTCGAGCGCGACCGCGAGGCGAACCGCGACGCCGTCATCGCCGAGGTCGTCCGCGCCCTGCTCCCGGCCCTGGACGACCTGACCCGTGCCGAGGCGCACGGGGACCTCGCGGACGGTCCGATGCAGGTCATCGGGCAGAAGATCCGCGGCGGTTTCGACAAGTTCGGGCTCGTGCAGATCGGCGAGAAGGGCGAGACCTTCGACCCGAAGGTGCACGAGGCGATCGTGCAGCTGCCCACGCCGGGTGCGACCGACCAGACCGTCGCGGACGTCGTGGAGCCGGGCTACAAGCTCGGCGACCGCGTCCTGCGTGCGGCCAAGGTCGCCGTCGCGGTCCCGGCCTGAGCAGGCTCGTCACGACCAGGAACGGAAGGTAGGGCTCGATGGCCAGTCAGGACTGGTTCGACAAGGACTTCTACAAGGTCCTCGGCGTCGACAAGACGGCGAGCGACGCTGAGCTGAAGAAGACCTACCGCAAGCTCGCCCGGCAGTACCACCCGGACTCCAACCCGGGGGACGCCGCGGCCGAGTCCCGCTTCAAGGAGATCAGCGAGGCGTACTCGGTGCTCTCCGACAAGGAACAGCGCGCCGAGTACGACCAGGTCCGCGCCATGGGCTCGGGCGCCCGCTTCACGGCGGGTGGCCCGGGCGCCCAGGGCGGGTTCGAGGACGTCTTCGGCGGCATGTTCGGCCAACAGGGCGGGCAGCGCGTGCGCTTCGGTCAGGGCGGAGGTCGCGGTGGTGCCGGTGGCTTCGAGGACATCCTCGGTGGGATGTTCGGCGGCGGCGGCGGCGGGGGCTTCGGGCAGTCGTCCGGCGGCTTCCGCGGCTTCGGCGGTCCGACCAAGGGCCGGGACGTCACCGCGTCGACGACGCTCGACTTCACCACTGCGATCGCCGGTGACACCGTCAAGCTCTCGCAGGGCAACGGCAAGCCGGTGAACGTCCGGATCCCCGCCGGCGTCGCCGACGGACAGAAGATCCGCCTGCGCGGCCGCGGCGAGCCGAGTCCGGACGGGGGTGACGACGGCGACCTGGTCGTCAGCGTCTCCGTCCGGAAGCACCCGGTCTTCGAGCGCGACGGGCTCAACCTGCGGGTCGACGTGCCGGTGACGTTCGCCGAGGCGGCGCTCGGCGCGACGATCCAGGTCCCGACGCTCGGCGGCGAGCCCGTCAAGCTCCGCGTCGCGCCCGGCACGCCCTCTGGTCGTGTCCTGCGCGTCAAGGGACGCGGGGTCGCGACGAAGAGCGGGACCGGTGACCTGCTCGCGACCGTGCAGGTCGCGGTGCCGTCGCACCTGTCGGACAAGCAGCGCGAGGCCGTCGAGGCCCTCCGCGCGGCACTACCCGACGAGGACCCTCGCGAGGACCTCCTCGCCAAGGCGCGCAGCTGACGCTGCGCGACCACAGCAACGAACCGGCCGGGGCCCACGCTGCCGGTGCCGGCCCGTCGCGAAGCGGCGGGTCGGCCGTGCCGGTGGGGAGAGGCCCGGTGCGGCTCCGTCAGGAAGCCGCACCGGGCCTCCAGGCTGGTCCTGCACCACGCGGACGACGGAGAGGAAGAGGCCGTGACCGACATGGACGAGAACTCGCCCGTCTTCGCGATCGCGACGGCGGCGGAACTCGCCGAGATGCACCCGCAGACGCTGCGGCAGTACGACCGGCTCGGCCTGGTCGTGCCCGGCCGGACCCGCGGCGGATCGCGCCGCTACTCGATGCGGGACGTCGTGCAGCTGCGGGAGATCGCACGCCTGGGGTCCGAGGGCGTCTCGCTCGAGGGCATCCGCCGCGTGCTCGAGTTGGAGAACGAGAACAAGGCGCTGCGGGAGCGCGTCCGTGAGCTCGAGACGGCCCTCGCGGATCAGCTCATCAACCGCCCGGGCGCGCGCGTGTTCGCCGCGACGACCACGGGGGCCGCGGTGTCACTCCGCGCCGGGGCGCGACCGCAGCGGAACACGCAGATCGTGCTCTGGCGCCCGATGTCGTGATCTTCCGTACGGAGAGTATCAGTGTGAGCGATCTGTTCACGCTGATCGGAACGGAGGCCATCCGCTTGCGCGGACGTGGTTCGGTGGTTCGGGAAGGGATCGCGCTCGTCGCGGCATCGATGGTCGTCCTCGGAGTGGGCGGCTGCGCGGCGTCGACTGCTCGGACCGGACCGGTCCTCACGGCACTGGTCGGGACGTGGTCCTGCGACGTGAGTGGGACGGGTGGGAAGCGCGTCGCTCGGTCGACGACGGCGTGGACCCCGCACTGTCCTACTACGGCGGTGACCGGTACCGCATCGAGATCGAACGCGGCGCCTGGAGGCTGAGCGGTGAGCGTCAGGGGACGGCTGTGTCGGCATCCGGACGATGGGGGAAGGAGCCGCTCCTGTGGGCTCCAGCCGGGCAGTCGATCGAGTACCAGTTCACTGCGGACGGCGGCCCGGCGGTGTCCTTCTCGCCCGGCACGCGCCTGGCGCAGCGACCCGAGCGCATCGAGGCGGATGCCTACGGGGACGAGCCGGAGTTCCTGAACCACAGCGCTGAGGTGACGGTGAGCTCGACGACCATCACCGCGACGATCGAGGACGCGGACTTCCCGACGCACACGGTCACCAGCACGCGATGACCCTGGTGTCCAAGTCGGTGCAGGCGCCGAGTGCGTGGACATGGCGGTGACGTCCGGCGCGAGTGCGTCCTCACCCAGGCGCGTGGTCGGGATCGGGGCGCAGGGGCATCGATCGGAGGGCTCGCTCCGCAAGCCGACCGTCGCCGCCCTCGACCGCGAGCTGCAGTGCGACGATCCGTTCCCACGGCAGTGCGATCGGCAAGTCCTCGTGGCGGAGTCGGAAGGTCAGGGCGTCGACGGACCCTCGGAGCCGTGAGCAGAGCACGGGGTTCGTGCACGACGCGATGGAACTGCGGTGGACCGGGGCAGCCGCATCGGTCACGGCATCCCACTCGCCGAGCCGGACGGTGTCGAGCAGTGCTCCGACGCGACTCCCGAGCGCGGACCGCACGGTGCCGTCGAGCGGGGTGCAGGGCGCGATCGCGCGGGCGGGGGGCGAGGGCCAGCCGTGGACATCTCAGGTACGAAAGCGTCGGCGTGCCGGTCGCAGGCGTCGCTCAGTACGCTGACCGGATGCGCGTGTCTGACTTCGCCGACCAGTTCCGGCGAGACCCCGGCGACGGGGGACCGGACCTGGTGACCATCGACGGCACCGACCGGTTCCTGCTCGACGAGGCGCCGCACGTGCACGGCGACGCGGTCCGGCAGCCCGGCGAGGTCGCCGTCGTGGACGACCGGGCCGGGGTGCTCACCCTCGGGCTGATCACACTGCACGGTGCCTCGGACGTCCGGGTCGTGCAGGACTCCCTCGCCGGGGTCCGGGCGCTCCAGGCCGCCGCCGGCACGTTCGGGCTGCGCGGCTTCCGGCACGCCGAGACCGCCGAGCAGGCCTTCCGTGACGTCCGGCTCGTGCTGCTCCGGCTCTCGAAGTCGAACGACCGACTGGACGAGCTCGCCCGTGCCGTCGCACGCTGGGCCGCCCCGGACGTGGTGCTGCTGTGCGGCGGGGTCACGAAGCACATGACGCTGTCCCAGAACGACGTCCTCCGCCGGTACTTCGGCGAGGTCACCCCGTCACGTGGGCGGGGGAAGTCCCGGCTCCTCGTCGCACAGGATCCCCTGCGCGCCGCCGCCGTGCGGGCGGACACGACGAACCCGTGGCCGCGCGCGGTGCACGTGGACGAGCTCGGCATGACGCTCGTCGCACACGGCGGGGTCTTCGCGGGCACGTCGCTCGACCAGGGCACCCGGGTGCTGCTCGACGTCGCCGACCAGGCGGTCCCGACGGCGCGGACGGTGGTCGACCTGGGCTGCGGCAACGGCGTCATCGCGACCGCGATCGCGCGGCGCCGGCCGCGGGTCCGCGTGGTCGCGACGGACGTCTCGTCGATCGCGGTCGCGTCGACGCGGGCGACGGCGGCGGCGAACGGCGTGGCCGACCGGGTCGCGGTCGTGCGGTCGGATGCGGGCGACGAGCTCGACGAGGGCGCGGCGCAGCTCGTGCTCTGCAACCCGCCCTTCCACGAGGGCACGACGGTGAGCACCGACGCGGCCGAGGCGATGTTCCGGAACGCGGCCACGATCCTCCAGTCCGGCGGTGAACTGTGGTGCGTCTGGAACTCGCACCTGCGGTACCGGCCGCTCCTGGAGCGGTCGGTCGGGCCGACGCGGCAGGTCGTGCGGACCGCCAAGTTCACGGTCACCGCCTCACGGCGGTCCTGACGCGCGACGGGAGGCCGGTGGCTGCGTGCGCCACGGGCCTCCCGTCGTCGTGTGGGTCGCCCTGGGCGACCGGCGGCCGTCAGGCCGGGACGTAGTCGAACGTGTCCGGGTCCGGCCCGGTGCGGTGTCCCTTGTCGAGCGAGGTGATCGCCGTCATGTCGTCGTCGGAGAGCTCGAAGTCGAAGATCGCGAAGTTCTCCTCGACGCGCGAGCGGGTGACCGACTTCGGGAAGACGATGTCACCGCGCTGGATGTGCCAGCGGAGGACGACCTGCGCCGGGGTCTTGCCGGTGTTGCCGGCGATCCGGGTGATGGTCTCGTCGTCGAGCACGAGGCCCTGGGCGATCGGGGACCAGGCCTCGGTCGCGATGCCGTGCTCGCGGCCGTACGCGCGGAGCTCGTCCTGGACGAGGTACGGGTGCACCTCGATCTGGTTCACGGCCGGGGTGATCGTGGTCTCGGAGGCGAGACGGTTGAGGTGGTGGGTCTGGAAGTTCGAGACACCGATCGAGCGGGCGGTGCCGCCGCGGTAGAGCTCCTCCATCGCCTGCCAGGTCGGCACGAAGTCCGACACCGTGGGCAGCGGCCAGTGGATGAGGAACAGGTCGGTGTAGCCGCCGAGCAGGTCGGCCGACTTCTTGCCGTTCTCGAGCGCCGCATCCGGGTCGTGGAACCCGTTGTTGAGCTTCGAGGTGACGAAGATCTCCGAGCGGTCGATACCGGACTCGGCGATGGCCTCGCCGACCTCCTTCTCGTTGCCGTACATCTCGGCGGTGTCGATGTGGCGGTAGCCGACCTCGAGGGCGGTGAGGGTGGCTTCCTTGGTGTTCTCCGGCTCGATCTGGAACACCCCGAAGCCGAGCTGGGGGATGGTCTTTCCGTCGTTGAGCGTGATGTTCGGAACGGTCATGACGACATGCAACCAAACGGCCCCCAGCGCGCTTCCCGGGAACGTCCAGACGGGCGCGTCCCCCGACCGGGGGCGCCCCGCCAGCGAGGCCGCGACGGGGCGACCCGGCTAGGCGAGCGACGCGGTGATGTAGGCGAGCAGCGCCTCCGCGTAGGCCCGTGCCGCGTCCGGAGCGGGGAACTCCCGGTCGGCGCCGTCGATCGTCGCCGTCACCGCGAAGCCCGCGCTGAGCGAGACGAAGGCCGGGCCGAGGAGCTCGCGGAGCTGGTCCTCGCGCGGCAGCCAGAGCGACTCGGACGCCTCGACCGAGTCGAGCGCCCACTCGGTCGTGCCGTTGAAGCCGAGCACGGTGCCGCTCGGGTAGTCGTGCCGCTCGACGGTCATCTCGGACACCGTGTAGACGTCGTCGTCGACGCCCGGCTTGTCGATGACGAAGCGGTCTCCGGTGGTCGGGTGCCAGCGGAGTCCGGCGTCGCGGAGGGACCGGGCGAGCTCGACGGTGATCACCGGTCCACCCTGCCACGGAGCCGGTGTCACGCGCCCGGCGACGCGGAATCCGTCCCCACCCCTGGGGCGCACCGAGTCGGGCGTACTAGCATCGCGGAGCACCCCTGCGCACGCGGTCGTCACGACGCCCGCGTGCGCAGATGCGACGACGCCTGGGCGACCGGTGTCGTGCCTCCCGTCCGGTCCCACCGGCCACGGGCACGACCGCCGGCCGGTGTCAGGACCACCGTGGCGGCACGAGCCGCGCCCGGTCCCGTCAGCCCCGACCCAGTCCGCCCAGAGAAGGACCCGCATGACCCTCGAGCGCGAGGAACTCCGTGACGACTGGACCGTGGCGATCGCGGGGGACCAGGTGCCGAGCGGGGCACCCGCCGACCTCGTCGGTCGCGCGCTCCCGGCGACTGTCCCCGGGCAGGTGCACACCGACCTCGAGCGCGAGGGCGTGATCGCCGACCCGACGTTCGACCGCAACGAGGACGCCTCCGCCTGGGTCGGCCGCGCCGACTGGGCCTACCGGCGGCACGTCGACGTCGACCCGCGTGGGTTCGAGCGCGTCGACCTGGTGTGCGACGGCCTGGACACCGTCGCCGAGCTGAGCCTGGACGGTGTCGTCCTCGGCACCACGCGGAACATGCACCGGCGCTACCGCTTCGACCTCAACGACGTCCCCGGTCCGACGGGGCGGCGCGAGCTCGAGCTGCTGTTCGAGTCGGCCTACCGCGAGGCCGGCCGCGTCGCCGCGCGCGCCGGTGCGATGCCCGGCCCGTACGACGAGCCGTTCCCGTACGTCCGCAAGCAGGCGTCGAACTTCGGCTGGGACTGGGGGCTCACCGCCGTCACGAGCGGGCCGTGGCGCCCGGTCGCGATCGAGCGGTGGTCGACGGCCCGACTGGCCGAGGTCCAGCCCCTCGTCGACGTCGAGGCGGGGGAGGGGGTCCTCGACGCGCACGTCCGGGTCGAGCGCTCGGGGATGAACGACCTCGACCAGGACGGCGAGGACGACGACCTGGTGCTCGTGGTCACGGTCGCCGGCCCCACGGTCGACGGCGGGACGACCCGACAGCGGTCCCGGGCGCAGCTGACCCCGAAGGACGACGAGACCGTGGTGACCGTGCGGGTGCCGGACGCGCTCCGCTGGTGGCCGAGGGGGTACGGCGCGCAACCGCGGTACGACGTCACCGTCGAGCTGCAGACGGTCGACGGCGAGGTCCTGGACCGGCACACGGCGAAGACCGGCTTCCGTTCGGCGCGCATCGACACCACCGACGACGCCGTGGGCAAGCCGTTCGACGTGGTCGTGAACGGCGCCGTGGTCGACGTCCGCGGCGTGAACTGGATCCCCGACGACGTGATCGTGTCGCGGGTAGACCGTGTCCGGGTGTCCGAGCGGCTGCGCGTCGCGGCGGACCTCGGCGTGAACCTCGTCCGCGTCTGGGGCGGCGGGGTCTACGAGTCCGACGAGTTCTACGACGTGTGCGACGAACTCGGGCTGCTCGTGTGGCAGGACTTCGCGTTCGCCTGCGCGGCGTACCCGGAGATCGAGCCGATCCGCAGCGAGGTCGTCGCCGAGGCACGGGACAACGTCGCGCGGCTCTCCGGTCACCCGTCGCTCGTGCTCTGGAACGGCAACAACGAGAACATCTGGCTGCACGACGTCGACGGCTGGGCCGACGTACTCGGCGACCGCGGCTGGGGGCTCGACTACTACCTCGACCTGCTGCCGACGATCGTCGACGCGGTCGACCCGTCGCGCTTCTACACGGTCGCGTCGCCGTGGTCCGGGTCCGAGAGCCTGTTCGCGAACGACGTCGACCACGAGACCCACCACTCGTGGGACGTCTGGAACCGGCTGTCCGACGAGCACTACCGCGACTCGGTGCCGCGCTTCGTGTCGGAGTTCGGCTGGCAGGCGCCGCCCGCGTGGCGCACCCTGCGGGACGCCGTCACCGACGAGCCGCTCCGCGTCGACGCGCCGGGCGTCGTGCACCACCAGAAGGCCGACGACGGGATGGCGAAGCTCGCCCGCGGGATCGCGCCGCGGTTCGGCTCCGTGGACCCGTCGGAGTTCGACCGCTGGCACTACCTGACGCAGCTGCAACAGGCGCGGGCGGTCGCGACGGGCGTCGAGCACTGGCGCACGCACTGGCCGCGCAACACAGGTGTCGTGCTGTGGCAGCTCAACGACCTGTGGCCGGTGTCGTCGTGGTCGGCGGTCGACTCGGCGGGGCGGCTGAAGCCGCTCGCGCACGAGCTGCGTCGCCTGTACGACGACGTCCTGCTGACGATCCGGCCGGTGACCCGCGGGTCCGTGGCGGCTGGTGCCGCTGCGCCCGGCGACGTCGGGGTCGTCGGCGGGCCCGATCAGGCCGACGGGTCTGATCAAGCCGACGCGTCGGGTCCGACCGACGGGTCACGTCCGGCTCCTGACGACCAGCCTGGAGGCGCGGAACACGACGTCCCGTCGGCTGCCGCCGGTGGGACGGCCGAGTTGGTCACCCTGTCCGACACGCTGTCCCTCGGGGTGTCACCAGGCGCCTTCGGGCAGTCGCCCGTCGAGGTCGCCGTGCGGTCGGCACGCGCCGGCCGGGACAGCGTCGTGCGCGTCCGCCGGGTGACGGTCGCGGGCACGATCCTCGCCGAGGTGACGCTCCCCGTCCGCCTGTCCGAGGCCGGGGTCGCGGTCGTCGCCCTGCCCGAGTCGGTCGGTGTCCTCGACGACCCGACGCGCGAGCTCGTCGTGGCGGACATGGACTGGCGGCGCGCGGTGTGGACGGCCACCCCGGACAAGGACGTGCGCTGGGAGCCGGCGCGGTACCGGACCACGGTGACGCCGGCGGCGGACGGGGACGGCCACGACCTGGTCGTCGAGGCGGACTCCCTCGTGCGGGACCTGCTCGTCCAGCCCGACCGGCTCGCCCCGACCGGCACCGTCGACCGCGGGTTCATGACGCTGCTGCCGGGGGAGCGGGTCGACTTCCGGCTCCGCGGGCTGACCGACGCCGACGTCCGGCGGCTCGGCGAGCCCTTCGTGCTGAGCTCACTCGACGAACACCTCTGAAATACTGCACACTGCTCTGATATACTGATCCCGCGTTCCGTCGGCCGACGGGCGCGGGATCGGCTCCCGACCGGTCCCTCCCCGGAACCGGAAGGCCGTCGATGTCGCTCGCAGTGCGCCAGATCCACTCGACGGAGGCCGCGTCTCCCGCGCCTCGACGCCCTGCGGCCGGCCTCTCGGTCGTGCTCGCGACACTCGACCTCGTCCTGCTCACCGTCGCCTTCACGACGGCGCACCTGCTCCGCTTCCCCTGGGAGGTGCCACCGGTGCACACCGCGCCGGGGTGGACCGAGTTCCTCGTCGCGCCCTGCATCGTCGTGCTCTGGATGACGATGCTGTCGGTCTTCCGCACGCGGCACCCGCGGATCGTCGGGGTCGGCGGTGACGAGTACCGCCGGCTCCTCACGGCGAGCCTGCTCACCGGCGCCGCGGTCGCGATCGTCGCGTACGCCGTCCGACTCGACCTCGCCCGCGGCTACGTCGCGATCGCGTTCCCCGTCGGTCTCGTGCTGCTCGCACTCGGACGGAAGGCCGTCCGCACCGTGCTCGCGGGGCAGCGTGCCCGGGGTCGGCGGCTGCAGGACGTCCTGCTCGTCGGCGACCTGGACGACGTCCGCTACGTCGGGCGACGGATCGTCGTGACGCCGGCAGCCGGGTACCGCGTCGGTGGGGTCGTCACGGACTGCCCGGCCCCGGACGGCCTCGTCGACCTCGACGGGGTCCGGCTGCCCGTGCTCGGCGGGCTCGACCGGGTGCTCGACCTCGCGGCGTCGACCGGCGTCGCGGCCGTGGTCGTCGCGGGTGCCGTGCGGGGTGGTCACGAGCGGCTCCGGCGGCTCGGGTGGGAGCTCGAGGAGCGCGGGGTCGAGCTCGTGGTGTCGTCGCCGCTCGCGGACATCGCCGCCGGCCGGGTGCACGAGCGCCCCGTGGACGGTCTGCCGCTCATGCACGTCGAACTCCCGGACTACCGGCGCCGCGCGGGCAAGCGGGTCCTCGACGTCGTCGCGGCGACGCTCGGACTCGTGCTCCTCGCGCCGGTGTTCGCCGTCGTCGCGGCGGCGATCCGGCTCGACGACGGCGGGCCGGTGCTGTTCCGGCAGGCGCGCGTGGGCCGCGGCGGGCAGGAGTTCCCGATCCTGAAGTTCCGGACGATGTGCGTCGACGCCGAATCGCGCGTCGCCGACCTCGCGCAGTACAACCAGGGCGCAGGTCCCCTGTTCAAGATGCAGGCCGACCCGCGGGTGACCCGCGTCGGCGCGTTCCTCCGCCGGACGTCGCTCGACGAGCTCCCGCAGCTCTGGAACGTCCTGACCGGCACGATGAGCCTGGTGGGGCCACGTCCGGCGCTCCCGCGCGAGGTCGCCGTCTACCGGGACTTCGCGGATCGCCGCCTGCTCGTGACCCCGGGCATCACCGGGCTCTGGCAGGTCAGCGGTCGCTCCGACCTGGACTGGGCCGAGGGCGTCCGGCTCGACCTGCACTACGTCGAGAACTGGTCGTTCCTGCACGACGTCGTCATCCTCGCGCGGACGATCCCGTCCGTGCTGCGTTCCCGCGGCGCCTACTAGCCGCCCACCGACCCCGGCCGTGCCTTGACCCGCGACCGGAACGGCGCACCCCCGGAGAGCAACGGCCTCCGGGGGTGCTGCCGTGCGGCGTCTGCCTGTGCGAACGGTGACGGTTCCGGCGCTCGCCTGTGCTTCCGGGAGCGTGCGGGTTAGCATGGACGCACCACGGACTTCCGCCCGACGTGTCGACGGCGACTCGGAACCAGCGGCGACCAGAACTCGATCCAAGGAGTCACCATGTTGCAAGGCCTCGGCGGGGTGCACCTGCTGATCATCCTCGGCATCATCATCCTGCTGTTCGGTGCGACCAAGCTCCCGGCACTCGCCAAGGGCCTCGGTCAGTCGATCAACATCTTCAAGAAGGAGATGGGTGACGACAAGAAGGGCAAGGACGACACGACGGTCACCACCGTCGCGCCGGACACCACCACGGGCACGGCGCAGTCGGCCGCTCCCGCACAGCCAGTGGTCAACCCCGGCCCCTCGGTGCAGCCGAACTCGGACAGCCGGCAGTAACGCACCGCCGGTTCCCCCACGGATCCAGGACCCAGCCCCGTCCTGTCGGCAGCCCCCGCGACCACCGGTCGCGGGGGCTTCGGCGTTGCCGGGGTCCGTCCGGCTGCGGCGCGGGACAGCTCGCGTCGCGCGCCTTGGAGCCGGTCGGAGCGCCCGCATCGCCGGCGGAGGATGATGGGCCGATGAGCGCCCCGGCCGCCACGGCACCCCTGCGGGACGACCGGCGCACCGTGCTCGTCGTCGCGATCCTCGCCTCGTTCGTGGTGGGTCTCGACACGAGCGTCGTGAACGTGGCGCTCCCCGTGATCCGCCAGGACCTCGGCGGCGGGCTCGTCGTGCAGCAGTGGGTCGTCGACGCCTACTTGGTGACGCTCGGGTCGTTGATCCTCGTCGCGGGGTCGCTCTCCGACGCGTTCGGACGGGTCCGCATCGTCAGGTGGGGACTCGTCGTCTTCGGGGTCGCATCGGTGGTGTGCGCCGTCGCCCCCACCGGGGCGGTGCTCATCGTCGCCCGCGCGCTGCAGGGCGTCGGCGGCGCCCTCGTCACCCCGAGCTCGCTCGCGCTCATCGTCGCGGCGTTCCGGGGGTCGGCGCAGACGAAGGCGATCGGGACGTGGACCGGCTGGTCGAGCGCGGCGATGATCCTCGGTCCGCTGGTCGGCGGGCTCATCGTCGACGGGATCGGCTGGCGGTGGATCTTCGTGCTCACAACGGCGCCGATCGTCGTCACGATCGTGCTCGTGACCCGGATCACCGGCGACGTGCACCCGGCACACCGGCCGCGGATCGACGTCACGGGTGCGGTGCTCGCGGTGCTCGGCGTCGGCGGGGCGGTGCTCGGGCTGATCGAGCAGGAGCGCCTCGGCTGGACCGCCCCCGTGGTCGTCGTGGCCCTGGTGGTCGGTGCCGCGTCCCTGCTGGCGTTCGTCCCGTGGGAGCGACACGTCACCCGGGCCGGTCGGGTGCCGCTCGTGCCGCTCGAACTCTTCCGGGCGCGGAACTTCTCGGTCGGCAACGCGGCGACGCTGTCCGTCTACGGCGCGCTCGGCATGGTCGGCTTCGTCGTGACGCTCTTCGTCCAGGAGGTCTGGGGCTTCCCGGCCTGGCTCGCCGGCCTCGCGACGCTGCCCCCGACCCTGCTGCTCCTGCTGCTGTCCTCCACCGTCGGAGTCCTGGCCGGACGCTACGGCCCGCGGTGGTTCATGGCGGCCGGCCCCGCGGTCGCCGCCGTCGGTGCGCTCCTCATGATCGCCGCCGGTCAGGACCCGCGGGCGTACTGGTGGTCGGTGCTCCCGGGCCTGGTGCTCGTGGGGGTCGGGATCGCCACGATGGTGACGCCCCTGACCAGTGCGGTGCTCGGGTCGGTCCCGGAGTCCGGGGCCGGCGTCGGGTCGGCCGTGAACAACGCCCTCGCGCGGATCGCCAGCCTGGTGACGGTGGCGCTCGCCGGGGTCGTCCTCGGTGGTGGGATGAACACCGCCGGGTTCCACCGCGCCGCGGTCGTGATGGCGTGCCTGCTCGCCGCCGGCGCCGTCGTCAGCGCGGTCGGGATCCGGAATGATCCCGCGCGCACATGAGTTGAGTCGAGTAGGCTCAAGTACAACTCCACGGCACGGAAAGGACGGACCGCATGGCGAACCTCCAGGGCGCTCCCGACTCGCAGGAACGGCAGAAGACCGCCCTCGAGCAGTACGGCGTCGACCTCACCGCGATCGCCCGGAGCGGCAAGCTCGACCCGGTCGTCGGCCGGGACGCCGAGATCCGCCGGGTGTCGCAGGTGCTCACCCGCCGCACGAAGAACAACCCGGTGCTCATCGGTGAGCCCGGTGTCGGCAAGACCGCCGTCGTCGAGGGGCTCGCACAGCGCATCGTCGCCGGGGACGTCGCCGACTCGCTCAAGGACAAGCGCCTCGTCTCGCTCGACATGTCCGCGCTCATCGCCGGTGCCAAGTACCGGGGTGAGTTCGAGGAGCGGCTCAAGGCCGTCCTCAAGGAGATCGACGAGTCGGACGGGCAGGTCATCACCTTCATCGACGAGCTGCACACCCTGATGGGCGCCGGCGGCGGTGAGGGATCGGTCGCGGCGTCGAACATGCTCAAGCCGATGCTCGCGCGCGGTGAGCTCCGGCTCATCGGCGCGACGACGCTCGACGAGTACCGCGAGTACATCGAGAAGGACGCCGCGCTCGAGCGCCGCTTCCAGCAGGTCTTCGTGGGGGAGCCCACGGTCGAGGACACCGTTGCGATCCTGCGCGGACTCAAGGAGCGGTACGAGGCGCACCACAAGGTGACGATCAACGACTCCGCGCTGGTGGCCGCGGCGAGCCTGTCGAACCGGTACATCTCCGGCCGTCAGCTGCCCGACAAGGCCATCGACCTGATCGACGAGGCCGCGAGCCGACTCCGCATGGAGATCGACTCCAGCCCGGTCGAGATCGACGAGCTCAAGCGCACCGTCGACCGGCTGCGCGTCGAGGAGTTCGCGCTGAAGCAGGAGAAGGACGACGCCTCGAAGGCGCGCCTCGAGACGCTGCGCGCCGAGCTCGCCGGACGGCAGACGCTGCTCGACGAGCTCGAGCAGCGCTGGCAGGCCGAGCGGGCCAGCCTGAACCGGATCGGTGAGCTGAAGCAGCAGCTCGACGAGCTGAACATGCGCAGCCAGCGGGCGCAGCGCGAGGCCGACTACGAGACGGTGTCCCGGCTCGAGTACGGCGAGAAGCCGCGCATCGAGGCCGAGCTCGCCGCCGCCGAGCAGGCCGAGAGTGCCGAGCGCATGGTCAACGACAGCGTCACCGACGAGGACATCGCCGCCGTGATCGCGCAGTGGACGGGCATCCCGATGGGGCGTCTGCTGCAGGGCGAGACCGAGAAGCTGCTGCACCTGGAGACCGAGCTCGGCCGCCGGATCATCGGGCAGCGGAGCGCGGTCGGCACCGTGTCCGAGGCCGTCCGGCGGACCCGCGCAGGCATCTCCGACCCGGACCGTCCGACGGGCTCGTTCCTGTTCCTCGGTCCCACCGGTGTCGGCAAGACCGAGCTCGCGAAGGCGCTCGCCGAGTTCCTGTTCGACGACGAGAAGGCCCTCGTCCGGATCGACATGAGCGAGTACGGCGAGAAGCACTCGGTCGCGCGGCTCATCGGCGCCCCGCCCGGGTACGTCGGCTACGAGGCCGGCGGGCAGCTCACCGAGACCGTCCGGCGTCGGCCCTACTCCGTCGTGCTGCTCGACGAGGTCGAGAAGGCGCACCCGGAGGTCTTCGACGTCCTGCTCCAGGTGCTCGACGACGGACGACTGACCGACGGGCAGGGTCGGACGGTCGACTTCCGGAACACTATCCTCATCCTGACGTCGAACCTCGGCTCGCAGTTCATGACGGATCTGTCCCTGTCGGACGCGCAGCGCGAGGAGGCGGTCCGCGAGCTCGTGCAGCAGGCGTTCCGTCCCGAGTTCGTGAACCGGCTCGACGACATCGTCGTGTTCCAGGCGCTCACGAGCGACGACCTCGGTCAGATCGTCTCGCTGTACGTCGACCGGCTCGCCCGCCGCCTGTCCGACCGGCGGCTCGAGCTCGCGGTCACGCCGCAGGCACGTGGCTGGCTCGCCGAGCGCGGGTACGACCCGGTGTACGGGGCGCGCCCGCTCCGCCGGTTGATGCAGCGGCAGATCGACGACCAGCTCGCGCGCGGCATCCTGTCGGGGGCCGTGCGCGACGGCGACACGGTGCGGGTGGACGTCGCCGACGGCGGCGACGCGCTCGTCGTCGAACCGTTCGAACTGGCGGAGATCGTCGAGGAGTGATGCGGCGGGTGCACGGCATCTGGCCTGGAGGCGCGGTGCCGGTCCCTGGGACCGGCACCGCGCCTCCAGGCCTACCGTGCAACGCATGCCTGAGCTGCGCGTGTTCCGTCGCCTGACCGAGACCATCGAGGGGGCCGGCGTCCTCGACAAGGCCGTCGACCTCGACCGCGCGGTGGTCCGCGCCACGGCGCGTCCCCGAGCCCTGCGGCAGCTGCTGCACGGCGTCCCGCTCGGGCACCCCGTCCACCCGCTGATGGTGCAGGTCCCGCTCGGCGCCTGGATCTCTGCGGCGGTGCTCGACCTGCTGGGCGGTCGTGGCAACGCCCGGGCCGCGAAGACCCTGGTCGGTGTCGGACTGGTCTCCGCGAGCGGCGCGAGCGTCGCCGGCTACGTGGACTGGGCGGAGCTCGACCGTGAGCAGTTGCGTACCGGCTGGGTGCACCAGGCCGTCAACTGGATCGGCATCTCGCTGTACGGCCTGTCGTGGATGCAGCGCCGGGCCGGGAACCACGGTGTCGGCAAGCTCACCGGGTTCGCCGGACTGCTCGTCGTGAGCGTCGGCGGCTACCTCGGAGGGCACCTGGCGTACCGCCAGCGTGCCGGTGTGAGCGACCACGGCGAGGTACCGTTCGACCGCTGAGTTCCCAGCCGGTCCACTGGAACATCAGATGTGATCGCTACATGCGCATCCTGGTGGTGGACGACGAGACAGCACTGGCCGACCTGATCGCCAGGGGCCTCGCACGGCAGGGCATGGTGGCGGACGTCGCGTACCGCGGGGACGACGCTGACGAGCTCCTCGCCGTGAACGACTACGACGTGGTCGTGCTCGACCGTGACGTGCCGGGTCTGCACGGCGACGTGGTGGCCCGCCGACTCGCGGCGCGTGGCGCGCTCACCCGCATCCTGATGCTCACCGCGGCGACGACCCTCGCCGACCGGGTGCACGGCCTGGAACTCGGCGCGGACGACTACCTGGCGAAGCCGTTCGAGTACCCGGAACTGGTGGCCAGGGTGCGGGCGCTCGGCCGACGCAGTGTCGCGCCGGTCGCTCCGGTGCTCGACCGCGCGGGGTTCGTGCTCGACTCGAACCGCCGCACGGTGACCCGGGACGGGCGTCCGCTCGACCTGACGTCGAAGGAGCTCGGCGTCCTCGAGGTGCTGCTGCGGGCGGACGGTCGGTACGTCTCGGCCGAGGAGCTGCTCGAGAAGGTCTGGGACGTGCACACCGACCCGTTCACGTCGGCGGTGCGGGTGACGATGTCGAAGCTGCGCAGGAAGCTCGGCGCCCCCGACCCGATCCGCACGGTGCCGGGTCAGGGGTACGCACTGTGAGCAGGCGACCGCGACCACGTGCCGGATCGCGGTCGCGGTCGCGGTGGCGCTGGCGGTCGCGGTGGCGCTGGCGGTCGCTGAGTCTCCGGGCGCGGACGGCTCTGACGTTCGCGCTGGCGGCGATGGCGCTCGTCGCGGCATCACTCGCGTTCGTCAACCTGGCGTCCCAGTGGTCCCTCGCAGCCATCGAGGGGGTGGTGTCCACGGAAGCGTCGCGGCGCGGACGGGCTGAGCTCCTGCCGGACGATCGTGGTCCGCAGGGTGCCGACGTGGCCGACGCGGACCGCGAGGTGGCGCTGATCGCGGTCGTCGCCGAGCAGCAGTGGCAGTGGTCCACGTCGGCGGTCGTGGTGGCCGGCGGCCTGGCGGGTGGGATCGGCTGGTTCGTCAGTCGACGGATGCTCTCGCCGATCGACCGGATCACCGCCACCGCGAACCGGATCTCGGCGACGACGCTCGACGAACGGATCGCGCTCGACGGTCCGGACGACGAACTCCGCCGCCTCTCCCGCACCATCGACGCGCTGCTCGACCGGCTCGAGGCCGCGTTCGAGGCCCAGCGCCGGTTCGTGTCGCACGCGGCGCACGAGCTGCGGACGCCGCTGGCCGTCCAGCGTGCGACGCTCCAGATCGGACTGCCGGACGACGCCACACCACCCGACGTGGTCGCTGCGCGGACGGAGATGCTCGAGCAGAACCGGCGGACCGAGCACCTGGTCGAGTCGCTCCTGGTCCTCGCCGAGGCCGAACGCGGTCTGGAGGGCAGCTCGGTCCTGGTCGACCTCGGATCGTGCGTCGCGGCTGCGGTGGGCGGTGTCCGCGCCGCTGCTGCGGTGACGGGAGTCTCCCTGTCGGTCGAGGGGACCGCGCCCGACGGGGTGGTCGGAGAACCCGTCCTCGTCCAGCAGCTGCTGGGCAACCTGCTCGACAACGCCGTCGAGTACAACGTCCCCGGCGGCGTCGTCCGGGTCGAGCTGCACGCGGGCGGCTTCGTCGTCGAGAACAGCGGACCGGACGTCCCCGCGACGGAGATCGCCGCGCTGTCGCAGCCCTTCCGTCGTGGCGCACAGACCGGCTCGCACCGGCACAGCGGTCTCGGGCTGTCGATCATCACCGCGATCGTCACCGCGCACGGCTGGAGCCTCGTCCTGGCGCCCGGCGAGCGAGGCGGCCTCCGGGTCGCGGTCGGTGTTTCGTCGGTGGGACCCGCCGGGTGACGCTGGCGCAACACGGTACCTGCTGAACTCGGAACATGACACACACGACATGGCAGAAGATGGTCCGCTGCACCGTGGTCGCAGCCCTCATCGTCGCAGCGCCGCTGTCGCTCGCTGCATGCACGTCCTCACCGGCGTCGTCCGACTCCACGTCCTCCGCCAGCGGAGTCGGCGCTCGGTGGGGTGCGTGCATGCGGGACGCCGGACTGGACGTCGAGGACCCGGACGACGAGTCGGTCCGCACCGGTACCTACCCGGCACCGGACGGCGGTGACGGACAGGCGTTCACCCGACAGGCCCAGGAGTGCTCGGAGCAGGTCGGTGTCGAACGCGCCGATGCCGCGCAGCAGCAGCAGTGGGAGCGGCAGTACGCCAAGGTCGCCGACTGCATCCGCGACCGCGGCTTCGACGACCTGCCCGAACAACAGCCGGGCGTCCTCGACTTCAACGACTACCCCCGCGCGGACGAACCCGGGTTCGCCGACGCCGCATCGGCGTGCCTGGCCGAGTTCGCGCCCGACACCCAGGCGGTCGACCGCTGATGCGTCCGTCCACCTCCGCCCCTCACCAGAACCGCACCAGGAAGACCCCCGTGATCACCACGAAGACCGTCCTCGGCGTCGTCGCCGCCGCACTGCTCGCACCCGCGCTCCTGGCCGGGTGCTCGTCGAGCGGGACCACCACGAAGCCGAGCAGTCAGAGCTCGGCGAACAGCAAGGCTGCCGAGGACGCCGCGTTCGGCGACTGCATCCGATCGAAGGGCTTCGAGTGGGACGACAGCGGGGACACGGGTGACAGCACGACCGCAACCCTGCCGGACGGCGCTTCGCCAGAGGCGTTCGACGAGGCGATCACGGCGTGCTCGAAGCAGGTCAGCCCGGACGGACAGGCAGGCGCCGCCGAACTCCCGCATGACCCGAAGGCGGACCGCGCGCTGGGCGAGTGCGTCCGACGGCAGGGCTTCGAGGACTACCCCGACGACGCCCAGGGACAGGCTGCGTACGAGCCGGAGGACGCCACGGCGTTCGGTCCGGTCGAGAAGGCGTGTCTGGCCGAGGCCTACGACGTCGAGGTGCACTGATGGCGGCATCGCGCGCACGTCACGTCGTGGTGTCGACGTGCTTCGTGGCCGCGGTCCTGGGCGCCGGGGTCGCCGCCTGGAGCGTCGTCACACCGGCGGACTCCGCGCCGGCGTCGGCACGGCAGACCCCCGCACCCGCGACGACGACCATCACCAAGGGCGACCTGACCGACACGAAGGTGTTCTCCGGCAGCCTCGGCTTCGACCGACCGGTGCCGTTGCCGGGGAGCGCGACGGGCACGGTCACGTGGTTGCCCGAACCGGGAAAGGTGATCGCCCGGGACCAGCCGCTGTACGCCGTGGACGAGCATCCCGTCCGGGCCATGTACGGCAGTGTCCCGCTCTGGCGCGACCTGACACGCGGCGCGGAGGGCGCCGACGTGCACCAGCTGAACGAGAACCTCGCCGCGCTCGGCTACGGCGTCTCGGTGGACGACGTCTTCGGGCCTCGGACCGAGCGAGCCGTCCGGCAGTGGCAGGAGCACCACGGCCTGACCGTCGACGGCTCCCTGGGCGCCGACGACATCGCGTTCGTCCCGGGCGAGGTCCGGGTCGCGTCGCGGACGGCGCAGCTCGGCGCACCGGTCAACGGCGACGTCCTGCAGCTCACGGGGACCACCCCGGTGGCACTCGTCACCGTGCAGCCCGCCGACGAGCAGCGGCTCGCGGTCGGGACGACGGTCAGCATGCGGATCGGTGGTGTCGGCGACCCGGTCGAGGGGGCGGTCGTCGACACCCGGCAGGACGAGGACCAGGGTGACGGCACCGTCGAGGTCACGATCGCGTTCGACCCGGGCGACCGGGACGTCCCACAAGGCGGCTCGGTGCAGGTGACGGCGTCCGGGCAGTCCGCACACGACGTGCTCTCCGTCCCGGTCGCGGCCCTCGTCGCCGGCGACGGGAAGGCGTTCGCGCTCGACGTCGTCCGGTCGTCCGGGGCGACCGAGCGGGTCCCGGTGACCGTGTCGTTCGTTGCCGAGGGCCGTGCCGCCATCGACGGCGCCGTGCGCCAGGGCGATCGCGTGGTGGTGCCCTCGTGAGCACGGACGACGGCGCCCGCACGGCCGAGGGCGGCGCTGCGCCGGTCCTCGCACTCCGGGACGTCAGCAAGGTCTACGGCGACGTCCGCGCGCTCGACCGCGTGTCGTTGGACGTCGCCACCGGCGAACTCGTCGGGGTCGTCGGGCCGTCGGGGTCGGGCAAGTCGACGATGCTCAACATCGTCGGCACGCTCGACCGGCCGACCTCGGGCACCCTGCACATCGCGGGGAACGACGTCGGCGCGATGCGGGACGACGACCTGTCGGCGCTGCGTGCCGAGCACATCGGCTTCGTCTTCCAACACTTCCACCTGCAGTCCGGGGCGACCGCTTGCGAGAACGTCGCGGACGGCCTGCTCTACACCGGCACCCCGCGTCGCGAACGTCTCCGCCGTGCCGTCCGTGCGCTCGGTCAGGTCGGACTGGGACACCGGGTCGACCACCGTCCGAACGAGCTGTCCGGCGGGGAGAAGCAGCGGGTCGCGATCGCCCGTGCGATCGTCGGCTCGCCCACGATCCTGCTCGCGGACGAGCCGACGGGGGCACTCGACAGCGCCTCGGGCAGCGCGATCGTCGAGTTGCTCCGCGAGCTCAACGCGGGCGGCACCACCGTGCTCGTCATCACCCACGACCTGGACCTGGCGGCATCGCTGCCCCGAGCCGTCCGGATGCGTGACGGGCGGGTCCAGGCCGATTCGGGCACCGACGTGTCCGCGGTCCGCGGCATCGCCGACGGCGTCCGGGCGACGGCGGGTGCCGCATGAGCCGCCGAGCTGCGCTGGCCCCCGTCGACCTGCTCCGACTCGGGGTCTTCGGGCTCCGGACACGTCCCGGGCGGGTGGTCCTGTCGGCGCTCGGCATCGCCATCGGCATCGCGGCGATGATCGCCGTCGTCGGGATCTCGTCCTCGAGCAAGGCGGCCCTCGACCAGGTCCTGGACCGGCTCGGCACGAACGTGTTGACCGTGACCGAGGCGCAGGGGTTCGGTGAGACCCCACCGCTGCCGTCCACGGCGGTCGACTCGATCGCCCGGCAGGACGCGGTCGAGCTCGTCTCGGGTGTCGGGACCGTTCCCGACGCCCGGGTGTACCGCAACAGCCTGGTGCCGGCCGCGCAGTCCAAGGGCCTGGGTGTCATGGCGGCGTGGGGCGACCTGCCGCGGGTGCTGGGCGGCGAGGTGGCCTTGGGACGATGGCTCGACCCCCACGCCGACGCACCCGCCCAGGTGGTGCTCGGATCGTTCGCCGCCGAGGCCCTGGGCATCCAGGAGGTGCGCCCCGACAGCCGCGTCTGGATCGGCGGGCAGTGGGTCCAGGTCGTCGGGGTGCTGGCACCGATGGAGCTCGCACCGGACCTCGACGGTCAGGTCTACGTGCCGCGCGGGTTCGCAGCGGATGCCGGGTTCGACGGGCACCCGACCGCCGTGTACACGCGTGTCGACGGCGAGCGGGTGGCCGAGGTGCGCTCCCGGCTCGCCCGTGCGATCAGTCCGCTGAGCCCGCAGGACGTCGCCGTCACCCGGCCGTCCGACGCGCTCGCCGCGAAGAACGCCACCGACGACTCCTTCACTGGGCTGCTCATCGGCATCGGCGGTGTCGCACTGCTGGTCGGGGGCATCGGTGTCGCGAACACCATGGTGATCACCGTGCTGGAACGCCGTGCCGAGGTCGGTGTGCGACGGGCGCTCGGTGCCCGGCGTCGCACCATCCGCGACCAGTTCCTGGTCGAGTCGTTGCTGCTGTCCTTCATCGGTGGGCTCGCCGGCGTCATGATCGGACTCGGGGTGACGGTCGTCTTCGCGCTCGTTCAGGGCTGGCCGATCGCGGTACCCCTCTGGGCCGTCGGCGGTGGGCTGGGCGCCACCGTGGTGATCGGCGGCGTCTCCGGGATCTACCCGGCGGCACGAGCAGCGCGGATACCCCCGACTTCGGCGCTCGCAGCGGTCTGAGGGCGGTCGCGTCGGAGCGTCATCGGGTCCGCCCGGTGTCGCTCCGACGCGGGCCGGGACGGGACCCCGCACCCGCGGCGCCGGTACGCCGCACAGGCAGCCGAACCGGGCACATCCACCCGCCTGTTTGTTCTGCGTTGGAACAGTTGCGTTCCTGTGGTTCAGCGTCGTATCGTTCTCGAAACCAACGGGAACGAAGGAGTTCGGACATGTACGCAACGGAGCGCCACGACGCGATCGCCGCGCAGCTGCAGCGTGCCGGCCGGGTCTCCGTCGCCGACCTCGCCGACCACTTCGACGTCACCACCGAGACCGTCCGCCGCGACCTGGACCTGCTCGAGACCGCGGGCGTCCTGCGCCGGGTGCACGGGGGAGCGGTCCCGGTCGGACGCTCCAGCGTGGTCGAGCTCACCGTCGCCGAGCGCGAGGGGCAGCACGGCCCCGCCAAGTCGGCGATCGCCCGCGCCGCGATGCGCCTGGTGCCCGCGACGTTCACCGGCTCGATCGCCCTCGACGCGGGGACGACCTGTGCAGCCGTCGCGTCCGAACTCGCCCGGTGGGAGCCCGCGACCCCCGGCGCCACGCTGACGGTCGTCACGAACTCCGTCCCGATCGCCGCCACCCTGCAGCACAGCCCGCACGTCGAGCTGCACCTGCTCGGCGGCCGGGTCCGCGGGGTCACGAGCGCTGCCGTCGGCACCGCCACCGTCGAGCAGATCGCCGGCCTGCGCCCCGACGTCGCCTTCGTCGGCACGAACGGCCTGTCCGCCGGCTTCGGCCTGAGCACGCCCGACGAGTACGAGGCCGGCGTCAAGGGCGCCTACGTGCTCGCCGCCCGCCGGAGCGTCGTCCTCGCCGACGCCGCCAAGCACGGCGTCGAGGCGCTCATGCGCTTCGCCCGCCTCGACGAGATCGACACGCTCGTCACCGACCAGGAGCCCCCGGCCGACCTCGCCGGTGCGCTCGCCGACGCCGACGTGGAGGTCGTGGTCGCATGAACGGCACCGCCAGCACCCGCATCGTCACCGTGACGCCCAACCCGTCCCTCGACCGGACCATCGAGCTCGCCGGCGAGCTGCACCGCGGCGCCGTCCAGCGCGCCGTGCACACGACGGCCGAGCCCGGCGGCAAGGGCGTCAACGTCTCGCGGGTCGTCGTCGCCAGCGGCGGGGACACCCTGGCCGTCCTGCCCGGCGACGAGCTCGACCCCGTCCTGCTCGGCCTCGCGACCCGCGGCATCCCGACCGCGGCGCTCCCGATCGGCGCCCCGCTGCGCTCGAACGTCACCGTGACCGAGCCGACCGGCACGACGACGAAGCTCAACGAACCCGGCCCCTCGCTCGCCGGCCGCCTGGACGACCTCGCCGCGCTCGTGGCCGACGCCGCCGGACCGACCGCGACCGGGCCCGCCGCTCGCTGGGTCGTGTTCGCCGGCTCCCTGCCGCCCGGGCTGCCCGACGACGCGCTCGCCGTGCTCGTCCGCGCCGTGCGCCAGCGCCACGGGGACACCGTCCGGATCGCCGTCGACTCGTCCGGTCTGCCCTTCACCGCGCTGCTGCAGTCCGGTGAGCGCATCGACCTGGTGAAGCCGAACGCCGAGGAGCTCGCCGAGGTCGTCGGCGGGGAGCCGGACGCGTACGAGCAGGACCCGGACGCCGCCGCGGTGGCCGCCCAGCGCCTGCGCGACAAGCACGTCGACGCCGTCCTGCTCACGCTCGGCAGCGCCGGAGCCGTGCTCGTCTCGGACGAGGGCGCCTTCGCCGCCGCCGCACCGCGCATCGTCGCGCGCTCGACGGTCGGCGCGGGGGACTCCTCGCTCGCCGGCTACCTGCTCGCCGAGGTCGCCGGTGCGACCCCCGCCGAGCGGCTCGCCCAGGCCGTCGCCACGGGGGCTGCCGCCGCGGCGCTCCCCGGCAGCGACGTGCCGGCCCTCGACCACACCGACCCCGGCAGCGTGACCGTCCGGACCCTGCACCCGACGCAGGTCCCGGCACCGATCGCCTGACCGACCCCCACCGCACCACCACTTCGCAGCACCACCCCCGAACAGCAATGCCCGCGCCTCGGCGCCACTGCAAAGGAGCAACCCCATGTCCGCAGACACGACGCAGCGCCTCATCAGCGCGGAGCTCGTCGGCCTCGACGAGGACCTCGGCGGAACGTCCTCCGACGTCATCCGCGTGCTCGCCGACCGCGTCGCCGCCACCGGCCGTGCCGCCGACGGCAGCGCCCTCGCCGAGGACGCGATCAAGCGCGAGGCGAGCGTCGGCACCGGTGTGCCCGGCGGCATCGCGATCCCGCACGCGCGGTCCGCCTCGGTCTCGAGCCCGACGCTCGCGTTCTCCCGCCTGGCGCGGAAGGTGCCGTTCGGTGCGCCGGACGGCGACGCGGACATCGTCTTCATGATCGCGGTGCCCGAGGGTGCGGACAAGGACCACCTGACGGTCCTGTCGACCCTGGCGCGTGCCCTCATCCGCGACGACTTCACCGCGGCGCTCCGCGCGGCCGCGACCCCGCAGGACGTCGTGGACCTGGTGCAGCGCGAGGTCGGCGGCGAGGTCGCCGAGGCCGGTGTCGGCGCCCCGGCGCCCGCTGCCGCCGCCCCGGCCCCCACCACCACGGGCTCGGGTGCCCGCAAGGTCATCGTCGGCGTCACCGCGTGCCCGACCGGCATCGCGCACACCTACATGGCCGCCGACGCCCTGGTCGCCGCCGCCGAGCGCGCCGGTGCCGAGATGCACGTCGAGACGCAGGGCTCCTCGCAGGTCGAGCCGCTCGACCCCGCCCTGATCGCCCGCGCCGACGCCGTCGTGTTCGCGGTCGACGTGGACGTCCGCGACCGCAACCGCTTCGCCGGCAAGCCGCTGGTGTCCGGACCGGTCAAGCGCGGTGTCGACGAGCCGGACAAGATGATCGCCGAGGCCCTCCGCGCCGCGGACGACCCGCACGCCGCACGCGTGCAGGGCGGGGCTGCGACGACCGCCGAGTCGAACAAGGCCGACGAGCACTTCGGGCAGGCGCTCAAGCGCTGGCTGCTCACCGGCGTCAGCTACATGATCCCGTTCGTCGCGGGCGGCGGTCTGCTCATCGCGCTCGGCTTCCTGCTCGCGGGCTACGCCATCGCGCTGCCGCACGGGGACTCCGGGCAGAACAACGCGGTGTACACGCTGACGAACTACACGCTGCTCAACCTGCCGCCGGAGGGCCTCGGCTACTACCTCGGCGCCGCCGCGTTCCAGATCGGCGGGGTGTCCCTCGGGTTCCTCGTCGCCGCACTCGCCGGGTACATCGCCTACGCGATCGCCGACCGCCCCGGCATCGCGCCGGGCTTCGTCGCCGGGTCGATCGCCGTCTTCATGAACGCCGGCTTCCTCGGCGGGCTCGTCGGTGGTCTCATCGCCGGTGCCGCCGCGTACTGGATCGGGCGCATCCCGACCTGGCGCTGGCTCCGCGGCCTGATGCCCGTCGTGATCATCCCGCTCTTCGCGTCGATCATCGCCTCCGGCCTGATGCTCCTCGTGCTCGGCGGCCCGATCGCCTGGCTCATGACGCAGCTGACGAACTGGCTCAACTCGCTCAACGGCGCCTCGGCGATCCTGCTCGGCGTGATCCTCGGCCTGATGATGGCGTTCGACCTCGGTGGCCCGGTCAACAAGGTCGCGTACTCGTTCGCCGTCGCCGGGCTCGGTGCCGGGACCGCCACGAACGTCGTCCCGTTCGAGATCATGGCCGCCGTCATGGCCGCGGGCATGGTCCCGCCGCTGGCCCTGGCGCTCGCCTCGACCGTCCTGTACCGCAAGGGCTTCACGAAGCCGGAGCGCGAGAACGGCAAGGCCGCGTGGCTGCTCGGTGCGTCGTTCATCTCCGAGGGCGCGATCCCGTTCGCCGCAGCCGACCCGCTGCGCGTCATCCCGGCGTCGATGATCGGTGCCGCGGTCACGGGTGCGATCTCGATGGCGGCCGGCGTGACCTCCCGCGCACCCCACGGCGGCATCTTCGTGTTCTTCGCCATCGGGGACGTCGCGATGTTCATCGTCGCGATCGTGGCCGGCACGGTCGTGTCCGCGCTGGTCCTGGTCGGCCTGAAGAAGTGGGTGCGCAAGGCACCCGCCGCCGAGGCGGCGGCCGCCGACCAGGCGGCCGTGGCCGGCGAGACGATCGGCCAGCGCGCGCCCGCTGCGGTCTGACGCGACGCCCTGACGGACGGGAGGCACGGTGCCAGCTGGCACCGTGCCTCCCGTCCGTCTGCCGCACCCCCGTTCCCGCCCTGCCCGCCCTGTGCGTCGAGGTGCCGGAATTCCGGTACCTCGCGGTCCGGAGCGGCCGTCCGTCGCACCCGGGCGCCCACGCAGCGGCGAGTCGTGGCACCTCGGCGACACGTCGCCGAGCGCGTCGGCACCACGCCCACTCGGCTCGCGCTCAGGTGGCGTGCTGACTCCTGGCAGGACGCTCAGACAGAGTGGACCCATGACGACCGCCCTCACGCTGCCGCCGACCCTGCCCGCCTCGACCAGGAGTGCGGGTCAGGAGGCGGGCACCGAGGACCTCGGTGGCCTCTCCGGCTTCGTGCTGCAGGTCATCGACGCGCTCGGCGAGTGGGGCGTCGCGATCATGCTCTTCGTCGAGACGGTGTTCCCGCCCATCCCGTCCGAGGTGATCCTGCCGCTCGCGGGGTTCCTGGCGGGAGCCGGGCGGATGAACCTCGTGCTCGTGCTGCTGCTCGCGACGCTCGGGTCGTACCTCGGCGCGCTCGTGCTCTACTGGCTCGGCGCGGTGATCGGGTTCGAACGGACCGTGCGCTGGCTCGGGAAGCTGCCGCTCGTCGACGAGGACGACTTCCGCAAGGCCGCGGACTGGTTCCACCGGCACGGCAGGAGCGCGGTGTTCTTCGGCCGGTTCGTGCCGATCGTGCGGAGCCTGATCTCGCTGCCGGCGGGCGCCGACCGGATGCACCTCGGCACGTTCTCGGTGTTCACGATCATCGCGAGCGGCATCTGGAACAGCGGCCTGGTGCTGCTCGGAGCGGCGTTCGGGACCCAGTACGACAAGGTCGAGCAGTACACCGAGTGGATCGACCGGGTGCTCTACGTCGCGATCGCCGTCGTCGTGGTGACGTTCGTGGTGCGACGGGTCCGGCGTGCCCGGGCGGAACGCGCCGATCGCGGGCGCCGACGTGCGGCACCCGCGAACGACTGAGCGGTCACTTCTTCGTGAGGGCCGACTCCTTGTGCGCGGCCTTGTTGCCGGACTTCTCCGACTCGACGATCCAGTACGGGTCGTCGTCCGTCGGCTTGCAGTCCTGCCCGTCGAACGTGAAGTCCTTCGTCTTCTTCTCGACCAGCTTGCCGGTCGTCTTGCCCTGCGAGGTGTTCCAGTGCACCTCGTCGCCCTTCGACAGCGCCACGATGTCCTCCTTGCGTAGTCCCGGGCTCTCCGGGAACCCGGACGCTACCCCCGCAGTTCCGCGGATCCACGGGGATCTGTCCCCCATCACGATGTCGTAACGGCACCGCGGATCCGAGGTGGGACGCGTACCGTTGACCGTGAGTCACCTTGCCGGCGTCTGCCGCGGAACCCGATGACTCCCGACGGATCGAAGTACAGCATGACCCTGGTCGACAGCGCGCGGGCCGACACGGTCCTGGCGGGCCGCTACCGGCTCGTCAAGCTCATCGGCACGGGCGGCATGGGGTCGGTCTACGAAGCTCGCGACGAACACACGTACCGTGCGGTCGCGGTCAAGCTCTTCGCGACGCCGGACTCGATGACGACGGCCGACCGGGTCCGCCAGGAGCGCGAGATCCGGCTGCTCAGCATGCTGTCGCACCCGGGTCTCGTGCCGCTGTACGACGCCGGCACCCACGAGTTCGGGGACGGCCCGCACCGCTTCATCGTGATGGAGCTCATCGCCGACACGACGCTCCTCCGCCGGCTCGCGGGCGGCCCGCTGCACAACTACGAGGTCGCCGACCTCGGGGCGCAGCTCGCCGACGCCCTGGCGTACGTGCACTCGCGCGGCATCGTGCACCGCGACGTGAAGCCGGCGAACATCCTCATCAACGACGAGGGCGCCTCCGGCTTCGCCCGTGCCGTGAAGCTCACCGACTTCGGCGTCGCGCACTTCGTCGACGGCTCCCGCTTGACGAACGACGGCACGATCATCGGCACCGCGGCGTACCTCAGCCCGGAGCAGGTCGCGGGGGAGCCGATCGGCTTCGCGACCGACGTGTACTCGCTCGGCCTGGTGCTCCTCGAGTCGCTGACCGGCAAGCAGGAGTACTCGGGCACCCTGATCGAGGCTGCCCTCGCCCGGCTGCGGCACGACCCCGAGGTCCCGGACTCGGTCGGTCCGGACTGGCACGACCTGCTCGCCAAGATGACCCACCGCGACCCTGCCCGCCGTCCGACGGCGGTCGCCGTCGCGAACGCGCTCCGTGGCGGGTCGACGCAGATCACCGGCCCGGTGCCCCTCGGCCCGGAGCGGACGAAGCACAAGCGCGACCACAAGATGCACCGCGCCGCCCACCGGCACGCACGGCGCGGCACGTTCGCGGCGGTCCGGCGCTGGCGTCGTCGGAACGTCCTGGTCGGGTCGTTCGCGGCCTTCGGGGTGCTCGCCGCGTGCACCGCGGCGTACATCGCGGGCACCCTGCACTGACCCGGCCTCCGACGACCCAGGTCCCTGGCAGGATGGGTCCATGAGCGACCAGCGCTGGATCAAGATCTGCGGTCTGTCGACGCCCGAGACCGTCGACGCCGCCGTGGACGCGGGTGCCGACGCGGTCGGGTTCGTCTTCGCCGCCGGCAGCCCCCGCACCGTAACGGCTGACCTCGTGAAGGAGCTCGTCGAGCGGGTGCCGGAGGGCATCGATGCCGTCGGGGTGTTCCGTGACCAGCAGATCGACGAGATCGTCGGCATCGCGTCCGAGGTCGGGCTCACCACCCTGCAGCTGCACGGGGGCGAGTCGGCGAGTGACTTCGCCCGTGCGCGGGACGCCGGGTTCTTCACCATCCGGGCCGTCGCCGCCGACGACTTCCTGCGCGAGACGCCCGAGCAGCGCGCGGCCTTCGACCACGACCTGCTGCTCCTCGACGCCGCCGTGCCGGGTAGCGGGCGGCTCGTCGACCCCGCGACGATCGCGGGGAAGGTGGACGAGGCGTGGATCCTCGCCGGAGGGCTCACCCCGGCGAACGTGGCCGCCGCGGTCCAGGCCCTGGACCCCGACGGCGTGGACGTGTCGAGCGGTGTGGAGTCGGAGCGCGGGGTCAAGGACGTCGCGCGGATCCGCTCCTTCGTCGAGGCGGTCCGCAGCATCCCCTGAGCGGACCCAGCCGGGCCTGGCGTCGTCGGATCGAGCCGCGTCGCGGACGTGACCGGATGACGGACGGGAGGCACGTGGCGGGCCCGCCACGTGCCTCCCGTCCGTCCGGTGCGCGTCAGCGCACGCTCAGCGCAGCGTCGGGATCAGCTCCGTCAGGAACGCGTCGGTGTCCTCCCAGCCCTCCACCGCGTGGCAGGGGACGCCGAGCGCCTTGACCGGGTAGTCGTTGCCCTCGGGGTCGAGGCGGTCCCCGACGAACAGCACGTCGTCGAGGGCGATGCCGGTGAGCTCGGCGAGGCGTCGCATGCCGTAGGCCTTGTCGATGCCCTTCCGGGTGATGTCCACGCTCGTCGAGCCGCCGGAGCGGACCTCGAGGTCGGGCAGCTCGGCCTGCACGAGCCGGCGGAGGTGGTCCTTCTTCTCGCCGGTCGGGTCCCACCGCTTCTTCACGTCCACCGGGGCCGACTGGCCGAGGGCCGAGAACGTGATCTGCGACCCGCGGTCCTCGAGGATCGGACCCCAGGTCTCCGACTCCCAGAACCCGGCGGCCTTCGCCTGCGTCTCGACCGCGGCGAGGGCACGGGACTTCTCGTCGTCGGTGAGGTCCTCGGCGTACTGCAGCGCCCAGTCCGACCCGGACCAGCGGTAGTAGGCGGTGCCGCAGGTCGGGAGCAGGTGGAGGTCGTCGAGGACGAGTCCGTCGCGGGCACTCAGGGGCGTCACGAGCTGCTGCTCGAACTGCTGGAAGTTCCCGCCGGAGATGACCGCGACCGGGACCGTGGCGAGCAGCGACGCGAAGGTCTCGAGCATGCGCGGGTCGAGCGGGGACTTCGACGGCGCGAGGGTGTCGTCGAGGTCGAAGGCGACGAGGCGGGGCGTGGTCATGCCCTCGATCCTGCCAGATCCGTCGTGCTCCGCCGGTGCGGGCGGTCGTCAGGCCCGGTGCGTCGCGGGCACCCGGTCGCGCGCGTAGGTGATGTCGGTGTACCCGTGCGGGGCGGGCTTGCCGTCCTCGCCGAGGTTCACGAAGACGACCTCGTCGATGGTCAAGATGCTCCGGTGCGTGAAGAGGTTCCGGGCCTCGGCGCGCATCGTGAGCGAGGTGCGGCCGAACCGGGTCGCGACGAGGCCGATCTCGACGATGTCGCCCTCCCTCGCCGAGGACACGAAGACGATCTCCGACATGTACTTCGTGACGACCTTGCCGTTGCCGAGCTGGATGATCGCGTACACCGCGGCCTCTTCGTCGATCCAGCGCAGCAGGCTGCCGCCGAACAGGGTGCCGTTGGCGTTGAGGTCCTCGGGGCGGACCCACTTGCGGGTGTAGAAGTTCATCTCCGGGGCCGGCTCGGCGGGGTCCTGGCCAGGGGCCGGTGTCGAGTCCTGCGCGGGGTCCGGTGTCGAGTCCTGCGTGGGGTCCGGTGTCGTGTCCTGCGTGGGGTCCGGTGTCGAGTCCTGCGTGGGGTCCGGTGTCGTGTCCTGATCCATGTCCGGACATGGTACGCCCCCGTGGCGCTGGAGCGCTCCACGGGGGCGGACTGGTCCGACGCTCGTCGACTACTCCTTGACGAGGACGACCTCGTCGAGGGGGAGCCGCGTGCGCGGCGCGACCTCGCGCTCCGCGGCCTGGTCGCCGAGCTGCGCGGGGTCCGCCACGGTGCCGATCGCCGTCACGGTGTACGGCCGGAAGCGCTCCGGCAGGTCGAACGCGGCCCGGAGACCCTCGGCGTCGATGCCCGCCATCTGGTGGACGTGCAGGCCCTCGGCGTGCGCCTGGACCGTGAGCGCGGCGAGGGACTGGCCGAGGTCGTACTGCGCGAACGGACGCTCGTCGCCGTCCTCGGTCACGGTCTCGAGGACACCGACGACGAGGGCGCTCGCGCGGAACGCCCACGCGGCGTTGAAGCCGAGCAGGTTGTCGTTGATCTTCCGGAACGTGTCCGTGCCACGGCGGCCGGCGACGAAGCGGCGCGGCTGGTGGTTCATCGCGGACGGGGCCCAGCGGGCGGCCTCGAGCAGCGCGTCGAGCTGCGCGTCGGTGACGGTGGCGGTCTCGTCGTAGGAGCGGGGACTCCAACGCTCCTCGAGGAGCGGCACGAGCGGCTGGCTGGAGTCGGTCGAACGGGTGAGCGTGTCGGGCGTCGAGGTCATGGTGCGTGCAACGGTACCGATGCGTCGCGCATTTCCCGTCCGAGCGCGTCTGTGAGCAGTCACATGGTCGTCCGTCCGGGACCGGGCTGACAGGATGGAGGCGATGGGTGGCGTCTTGACCGGGTTCGCGATCATCGGCGCGATCATCGCCGCCGGGTACGTCGTCGGTCGCGCCGGGCTGCTCGGCCCGCACGCCCAGTTCGTGATGAGCCGGCTCGCCTTCTTCGTCCTGATGCCCTGCCTGCTCTTCCACACCATCGCGACGGCGCACATCGAGACGCTGGTGTCGCCGATGCTCTGGGTCTCGCTGATCAGCGCCGTCACGGTGGCGCTCGTCGCCGTGCTGGTCTTCCGCCTGGTGCTCCGGCGCTCGGTCGCGACGACGACGGTGGGGGCGCTGGCCTCCGGCTACGTGAACGCGAACAACATCGGGCTGCCGGTCGCCGTCTACGTCCTGGGCCAGGCCACCGCGGTCGTCCCGGTGATCCTGCTGCAGCTCGTCGTGCTCGCACCCCTGGCGCTCACCGTCCTCGACGCGGCGACGGCCACCGGGGGCACCTGGCGGAGCCGGGTCGCCGGACCCTTCCGCAACCCGATCATCATCGCGTCGCTGCTCGGTCTGGTGTGCTCCGCGCTCCGGATCGAGATCCCGACGCCGGTCCTCGAGCCGTTCGCCCTCGTCGGGGCCGCCGCGGTGCCCGTGGTGCTCCTGTCCTTCGGCATGAGCCTGCACGGGGCGACCCCGCTGCGGGACCCCGCGATCCGGGCGGACGTGCTCGTGGCCGCCGGGCTGAAGCTCGTGGTGATGCCGCTCGTGGCGTTCGTGGTCGCCCGGCTCGTGTTCCGGCTCGACGAGCAGGACGTGTTCGTGCTCACGACGCTCGGTGCCCTGCCGGCGGCGCAGAACGTCTTCAACTACGCGCAGCGGTACCAGGCGGCGGTCCCGGTCGCGCGGGACGTCGTGCTCGTCTCGACGATCGGTGCGGTGCCGGTGCTCGTCGTGGTCGCGGCGGTGCTGCACCCGTAGCGTGCGCGCCCGGGCGGCGGCGCCGAGTGGGCCAGATGTGGGCCGCTCAGCGGCCCGTGGCGGCGTGTTGCGCCCGCCGGGCGCGACACGGGCGGCGTGTCCTGCCCGCTCGCGGTGGCGGGTGGGGACTGTCGGACTGGAGGCGCGGGGCGGGCTGGCACCGTGCCTCCCGTCCGTCGCGAGGTCGCGAAGGTGCCACATCTGGGCCGCTCGGCGGCCCGTGGCGGCGTGTTGCGCCCGCGGGGCGCGACGCGGGCGGCGTGTCCTGCCCGCTCGCGGTGGGAGCAGGTGGGCGAGAGGGGACGCGTCAGAAGATCATCGGGCGGTCGTCGTCGAGCGAGGTCTCCAGGTCCAGGTCGACCGACACGGGGACGTGGTCGCTCGGGGCGTCGCCCTTCCGCTCGTCGCGGTGGATGGTCGCGCCGACCGTGACGTCGGCGAAGGCCTGGGACCCGAGCACGAAGTCGATGCGCATGCCCTCGTTGCGGGGGAACCGGAGCGACTTGTAGTCCCAGTACGTGTAGCCCTCGGGGACGATCGGGCGGACGACGTCCTGCAGGCCGCGGGACTCGAACGCGCGGAACGCCGCACGCTCCGGTTCGCTGACGTGCGTCGCGCCCTCGAACACGGCCACGTCCCAGACGTCCCGGTCGAGCGGCGCGACGTTCCAGTCGCCCATCAGCGCGAGGGGTGTCTCCGGCTCGGCCTCGAGCCACTCGGACGTCCGGTCGGCCAGCTGCTCGAGCCAGTCGAGCTTGTACGTGTAGTGCGGGTCGCCGAGCTCGCGGCCGTTCGGGACGTAGAGGCTCCACAGCCGGACGCCGTCGACGGTGACGCCCATCGCGCGGGCCTCGACGGGCAGGTCCGGTCCCTCGTGGCCCTTCAGGAACCCGGGCTGGCCGGGGAAGTCACGGGTGACGTCCTCCATCGGCAGCCGGCTGGCGAACGCGACGCCGTTCCACTGGTTCAGGCCGTGCGCCTCGACCTGGTAGCCGGCGGCCTCGAACGCCTCCACCGGGAACTGCTCGGGCTTGCACTTGATCTCCTGCATGCCGAGGACGTCGACGTCCTCGCGGACCAGCCAGTCGACGATCCGGCCCACTCGGGTGCGGACGGAGTTGACGTTCCAGGTCGCGACGCGCATGGGATCGAACCTACCGGTGCCGCCGGAGCGCGGGCCGATCGACCGCGTGCTCGAAGCCGACGAACCGCGGGCTAGAAGCCGACGCCCCGTGCCGCCATGAACGGCGCGGGGTCGGTCGTGGCGCCGTTGATGTGGACCTCGTAGTGCAGGTGGCACCCGGTCGAGTTGCCGGTCGAGCCGACGAGGGCGATGAGCTGCCCGGCCGAGACCTGCTGGCCAGGCGAGACCCGGAAGCCGCCGTTGACGATGTGCCCGTACGCGGTCTTCACGCCACCGCCGTGGTTGATCCGGACGTAGTTGCCGTACCCGCCGTACCAGCCGACGTAGTCCACGGTGCCGGCCGACGCCGCGACGATCGCCGTCGAGCAGCCGCTCGTCAGGTCGAGCCCGTCGTGCTTGGTGACCCGCCCGGTGATCGGGTGCACGCGGTAGCCGTAGGGGCTGATGACGTAGCCGCCGGCGGGACGGACCCAACCGGTGCCGGAGCCGGAACCCACACTGCCGCCGCCGCCACCGCTCGGCGCGGGAGCACCGCCGCCACCGCCGCCGCTGTTCGCGGCAGCTGCCGCGGCTGCTGCTTCGCGCGCGCGGGCCGCTGCTGCCTCGCGCGCGGCCTTCTCGATCGCGGCCTTGCGCTCGGCCTCGCCCTTGGCGAACTCGGCCTCGGTCCGGACCCGCCCCGAGGTCAGCGTCGCGAGCTGGGCGTCGAGCCGGGCCTTGTTGTCCTGCTGCTCGGTGTAGGCCGACTGGACCTTGTCGGCCGCGGCCTGGGCGGCGTCCATCCGCTCCTGCGCGGCGGCGGCGAGCCGGTCGAGCTCCGCCGAGGCCCGGTCGGCCTGCGCAGTGAGGGAGCGGGCGACGGCGGCGTCCGCGGTCGCTGCGGCCTCGACCCGCTCGGACTGCTCGGAGAGCTTGCTCAGCGCACCGAGGTCGTAGAGGAGGTCGCGCGCGGACTCGCCGCCGGACAGCACGGAGGCCGTGACGTCGGCGCCACCGTGTCGGGCCATCTGCGCGGCGAGCTGCCCGGCCTGGGCGGCACTCTGCTCGGCGACCTTCGCGTGCTCCTCGGCGTCGGCACGGAGCTTCTGTTCCTTCTCGGCGGCGTCCTGCGCGTCGCTCTGCGCGGCGTAGAACTCGTCGCCGAGCCGCTGTGCCTCGGCCTCGGCTTCCTGCACCTGGGTCGCGAGGCCGTCGATGATGCCCCGGATCGTGGTGATCTGCTCCTGCTTCGCGGACTCCTGCCCGCGGGCGGCCATCACGTCGTCCCACGAGGGGTACTTCGCGGCACTCGCACTCGGCGCGTCCAGCAGGACCGTCCCGAGCAGGCCGGCGAGCGCCAGTCCGGTCGCGGCGAGGCGGAACCGGAGGGACGTGCGGGGGATGCGGCCGTTGGTGGGACGAGTCACGGAGTCGAGCCTATACATCCGTTCAGGCATCCCGGTCCGACGGCGCGCCGCTGTGGACAAGTCCGATGGACGAACGACACACGACGGACGGCACGCGCCGCACGGCACGCGCCGCACGCCGACGCGCGGACGCCAGCCGCCCGCTCAGAACCCCCGCTCGCGCCGGATCACGTCGGCGCTCCCCACCACGTCCCGCCGCAGCACCGCCGCGCCGGCGGTCCCGGCGTAGTCGTACACGTCGTACCCGGTGCAGTGGATGATCGACGCGGGGGAGCCGAGCGAGTCCTCGACCGCGGTGGTCCAGACGTCGTTCGCCCCGATCACGACGAACGTCGGCCGGGCGTCCCGGTAGGCCCCGAGGTCGACGAGCCACGGGTAGGCGTCGAACGTGTCCCGCACCTGCAGGAGCTGCACGTCGGACGCGGCGTAGGCGGCGAGCGGTCGGACGGTCCAGAACTGCCCGACGCCGGTGACCTGCCGACCGTCCGCCCACCGGTCCAGGCACGAGACCGAGCCGTACCGGGCGTGCGCGACGGCCGAGACGGTGCCGGGCGCGGTCGCGACCCCGGCGAGGAGCACCGCGGCGGCCGCGACCGCCAGGGTCAGCCGGAGCCCGCGGCGGGGCCGGTGCACGCGGGTCGTCCGGACGGCGGTGCGGGTGAGCTCGGCGACCGCCACGAGCGCGAGGAGCGGGGCCGTGACGATCGGCTCGAGGTACCGCGGGGTGTCCGACCCGGCGACGACGACCCCGACCGACACCGCGACGACCGTGACGAGCGGCAGCGCGGTCGCGACGAGCACGGTGCGCGACGTCCGGACCCGCCAGGCCCAGACCGTCCCGCCCGCGGCGAGCAGCACGCCCGCGAACAGGAGCAGCAGGCCCGCGTCCCCGGCGGCCGATCCCGCACGGTCGTCGGTGAGCGCGGCGAAGAACGACAGCGTCCCGCCTGCGTGCTCGGGGTGCACGTACGTCGACGGGTCCAGGGAGACGAACGGCCGGAGCGGGATCCGCAGCAGGTACCCGACGACCGACCCCGCGACGAGCGCCCCGGACAACCGGGCGACCGGGCGCCACGGCAGCCGTCGTGCAGCGGCGAGCAGCACGAGCGTGACGACGACCGGCGCCGCGGACCACGGCACGTACAGCGGGTTCGACGCCGTCGTGCACGCCGCGACGAGCACGAGCACCACGAGCCCGGTCACGGACGCCCGACCGGTCCGGACGGCACGGAGCACGAGCACCGCGGTGCCGAGCATCGCGAGCAGGGCGCCGTAGTAGTAGGTCGTCGTGAGGAGCAGCGACGCGAGTTCGAGCGACGTGGCGGTCGCCGACGACTCCGTGAGCACCAGCAGCGTGACGAACCCGAGCGCCACCGCCGCGGTCGCGATCCGCGCCGAGCGCCGTGCGGACGGCATGAGCTCGTTCGCAGCCGCCCGCACCAGGGCGTACACGGCGAGCAACACCAGGACGCCGTTGAGCGCCAGGGCCTGCTGGGCCGTCGCCGTCACGAGCGAGCAGAGCAGGTAGACCGGCAGCTCCGGGAAGAAGAACAGCGCCGGGGACATCGCCCACTCGAACGGCTGCCCGGAACGGATCGAGCGCTCCACGAGCGGCAGCAGCACGGAGTCCGCGTCGTACCAGAGCAGGGCGACCCGCTCGGTCGCGACGACGTGACGCAACGCGATGACGGACAGGGCCAGCGCGACGACCGCGCCCAGTGCCTCCCGGCCGACCGTCGCCACCCACCGGCGGTGGGCCGCCGAAGCGGGTCCGGACGCGACCGAGGCGCGCGGCTCCGGTGCGTCGTGGGACATGAGGCGGAGCGTACCGAGCCGTCCGGAGCGCCGCCTGCGGGTGGCGGGGAACGGCCGACGGGTGCGATCCCGGGGTGACCGACTACCCTGGTGCGCTGTGACCGACGCGCGCGAACAGCTGATCCAGCACATCTCGGACGAGGCCGTGTTCCACGGCGACTTCACGCTGACCAGCGGGAAGCAGGCCTCGTACTACATCGACCTGCGCAAGGTGAGTCTCGACCACCGCGTCGCACCCCTGATCGGACAGGTCATGACGGACCTGCTGCAGCAGGTCCCGGACGTCGACGCGGTCGGTGGCCTGACCATGGGTGCGGACCCCATCGCGAGCGCCGTGCTGCACCAGTCGGCCGCGCGCGGCCTGACCTACGACGCGTTCGTCGTGCGCAAGGAGCCGAAGGACCACGGTCGCGGCAAGCAGGTCGAGGGCCCCGACGTCCGCGGCAAGCGCGTCGTCGTGCTCGAGGACACCTCCACGACCGGCGGATCGCCGCTCAAGGCGGCGGAGGCGCTCGAGCGCGAGGGTGCGATCATCGCGGCCGTCGCCGTCGTCGTCGACCGCGACACCGGCGCGAAGGAGCGCATCGAGGCGGCCGGGTACCCCTACTTCGCTGCGATCGGGCTGGCCGACCTGGGGCTGAGCGCGTGACCGGGGAGCGTCCGGACGACGCGCGCGAGCCCGAGGACACCGCCGGCCCGGCAGACGGGGACGACGGCCTGGAGGCTCAGCGCGCGTCCGCCTCGGACGCTCCGTTCCGCGGGCTCCGCAGCGCCGCGGACATCTTCGGTGCGCCCCGGTCGGCGGACGAGTGGCCCTCGCGGCGCGAGCGCCGCGAGGCGGAGCGGGCCGCCCGGGAGACGGGCGCGCCGCTGCCGGAGCCGTTCACGTCGGACGTGCCGACCGCGCCGGCCTCGGCCGCCGAGTCTGCAGAGCCTGCCGACGGCCGTCCCGCGCCGCTGGCCGAGCGTCCGGTGCCGCCGGCGGTGACGCCTTCGGTGCCGGCCGCGCGCGAGCCGGACGACGCCGGGGCCACGCAGGCCATCCGGATGGACGACGAGCTGCAGGCACCCTCGGTCAACCCGCAGGCGAGCGCCGAGCACGAGCGGGAGACGCTCGGGGAGCGCATCCCGCCGGCCGCACCGGTGCCGCCGACGAGCACGACGCAGCACCCCTCCTCCATCACGCTGCCGACGGCGCTCACGCACCGGGACGAGCGCGCGGCCGAGAACCGTGCCGTCGACGAGGAACGCCGTCGCACCGACCCGTTCGGCCAGGGGCGCAGCGACGTCGACTGGCTCGGTCGGGCGACCGGTGCGCAGACACCTCCGCCGCCGGTGACCCCGACGGGCCCGGTGGCGCAGCCCCTCGGCGTGCACGGGGTGCTCCCGCCGACGCCGGCTCCCTCGACCGGGGAGCCGCCGAGCTTCACCGAGCTGCTGCGGCTGCAGGGCGTCGGGGACGACGAGCGCGGCGCCACCGAGCGCCCGTTCGACTGGGCGATCCGGGACGACGAGACCGGCGAGGTCCCGACGACCCTGACGACCGACTCGTTCGACACCACGGCGTTCGGCGCCGGCTCGTGGTCGCTCGCGGACGAGGCGGACGACGACGTCGTCTCGGGCGAGGTCGACACCCCCGCGGACGGGACGACGGTGCTGCCGATCGCGCCGCCGCCCGCTGCGCCGGTCGCCTCGGTGGCTGCGCCGGAGCCGTCGTCAGCTGCTGCGTCCTCCGAGCCGCCGACCGGGGCCACCCCGTGGTGGGCTGCACCCGACGCGACCGCCGCACCCGTCCCGCCCCTGGTCGAGCCGGCACCGCGTCCGGCGTCCGACGCGGCGACGACCCGACTGCCGTTCCCGATCGACGACCGGCAGGACGTCGGCCACGGAGCCGACCGCGACGACGACGTCACGCCGGGCCCCCGCCGGTCGGGCGCCCCCGGGGTCGGGGAAGGCGACGAGATCGACCAGTCCGAGTGGGACGGCCGCGAGACCAGCGACACGAGCGCCATCAAGGACCTGTTCGGCACCGCCGCCGTCGGGCAGCTCGGCGCCACCGGGTACGACCCGCACGAGACCGGCACGCGGATGATGCCCGCGGTCCCCTCGGCCGACCGGGCAGGGGCACCGCGCCCCACGGCCGAACCCGCGCAGCCGAACCGCGCCGCGGTCCTGCTCGACGAGGGCGTCTCGCGCCTGAAGAACGAGGGCAAGCGCGGGAAGCAGCTGCTCATCGGCGGGGCCGTCGTGCTCATCGTCGTGCTGCTCGTCGCCGTGTTCGCCCTGACCCGCTGGATCCTCGGCGGCTCGATCGAGGAGTCGACGCCGGCACCGAGCTCGACCGCGGCCGCCTCGGCCCCCGCGACGCCCGAGGCCACCCCCGAGTCCGGCACGGCGCAGGGGTCCACCCAGCAGCAACCGGCCGCGACCCTGCAGTTCGCCACGACGCAGGCCGCCCCCGGTGTGCACCCGTGGACGGACCTGGCGGGCGGGGAGTGCCTGTCCCCGTTCACGAACGCGTGGGACCAGAGCTACACGGTGGTCGACTGCTCCTCGCCGCACACCGCGCAGCTCACCGCCCGCGTGCAGGTGTCCGCGAGCCAGTGGCCCGGACCCGAGGCCCTCGCGGAGCAGGCGGCGAAGACCTGCCAGAGCTCCGAGGCGATCGACACCGCGGCGGCCGCGAAGGTCGGCGACGTGCAGGTGCAGGGCTCCTACGCCCCCGACCAGGCCACCTGGGACCAGGGCAACACGTTCATCTCGTGCTTCGCGACCCGTGCGCAGGGGCAGATGCTGACCGGGTCGCTGGCGCCGGACGGCAAGTAGTCCGGCACCAGCGCCCGCGGCTCAGCGCGGCCGTAGCCGCGGGTCAGGCCTCGGTCGGGACCGCTGCCGAGGCATCGTCGAGCGTCCGGACCTCGTCCGCCGTGAGCTCGAGCTCGGCGGACGCCAGGAGCGCCGGCAGCTGCTCGGTGTTCCGGGCGCTGGCGATCGGCGCGACGACGTCCGGGCGGCCCTGCAGCCACGCGAGCGCCACCGAGGCGATCTCCACGCCGTGCGCCTGCGCGATCGTGTCGAGGGCGTCGACCACCGCGAGTCCCTGGTCCGAGAAGTACCCGGACACCTGCCCCTCGCGGTCCCGCCCGGCGAAGTCGTCCTTCGTGCGGTACTTGCCCGTCAGGAACCCGGCGGCCAGAGCGAAGTACGGCACGACGCCCAGGCCCTCGGCGGCGGCCAGCGGCGCGATCTCCGACTCGTACGGCTCGCGGGTGACCAGGTTGTAGTGCGGCTGGATCGCGACCGGCAGCGCCAGTCCCTCGGCCTTCGCGATGCGGATCCACTCCTCGGCACGTGCGCGGGAGTAGTTCGAGATCGCCGTGTACCGCACCAGGCCCTCGCGGACGAGCTGGTCGAACGCGCGGACGGTCTCCTCGAGCGGGGTGTCCTGGTCGTCGAAGTGCGCGTAGTACAGGTCGATCCGGTCGGTGCCGAGCCGCTCGAGGCTCGCGCGGGCGGCCGCGGCGACGTTCGACGCCGACAGCCCCGGGAACTGCGGGTGCTGCGACACCTTCGTGGCGATCACCACGTCGTCGCGCTTGCCCGAGGCTCGGAGCCACGAGCCGATGACGCGCTCGGACTCGCCGCCCTCGTTGCCGTCGCCCCAGGCGGAGTAGACGTCCGCCGAGTCGATGAAGTCGCCGCCGGCACCGGTGTAGGCGTCGAGCACCCGGTGCGAGGTCTGCTCGTCGGCGGTCCAGCCGAAGACGTTGCCGCCGAGGGCGAGGGGGAACACGTGGAGGTCGCTGGTTCCGATGCGGGGCATGCGGAGGTCCTTTCCTGGTCGTGCGGATCGGTCGTACGGGTCGCCCGTACGGGTCCGGAGCGTGCCCGGACCGCCCCACGCTATGCCCGTCGTCTGACTCCCCGATCCGCCGGTGGCAGCGCGCTGTCCCGTCGGTGGCAGGGTGTTCCATGAGGGGATGACCACCACCGCCGACGCCCTCACCGACCCCCGCTCCTCCGTGCGCCTGCGCGCCGTGATGGCCCTCGGGACCGCGGCGGACCCGGCCGACCTCGAGTTGCTGCTCGAGCGCTGCGCTGTCGACCCGGACCTGCAGGTGCGCGAGGCGCTGACGTGGTCGCTGGTCCGGTTGCCGGCCGAGCTGACCGTGCCGCGGCTCGTCGAGCAGCTGCACCGACCGGAGGCGCAGGCCCGGTCACAGGCGCTCCACACCCTCTCGAAGATCCGCGATGCCTCGGTGTACCCGGCCGTGGCCGATGCCCTCGGCGACCCGGACCCCGGCGTCGCCCGGACCGCCTGGCGCGCGGCCGCGCTGCTCGCACCGGAGAGCGAGCGCCCGGCGCTGGCCCGTCGGCTCGCCCGGGAGCTCGGCTCCGGCGACCGCGAGCGTCGGCTCGCGTTGAGCCGCGCGCTCGCCTCCCTCGGTCCGGAGGTCGCGGGACCCGTCCTCACCGAGGCGGCCGAGCGTCGCGGGGACGCCGTCCGCGAGCACGTCGCGGACACCGAGCGCCTCCTCGCCGACCCGGACGCCGGGTCGGCGCTCGCCGTCGAGCGCGCACGACGCGAGATGGCGCTGGGACGCGGCAAGCGCGCGTCCGGCTGACCACCTGACGGACGGGAGGCACGGGGCGGGCCCGCCCCGTGCCTCCCGTCCGTCCCTGGGGCCCCTGTGTCGGGCCGCACTCGTCGGGCCGCACTCGTCGGGCCGCACTCGTCGGGCCGCGCGTGTCGTGCGGTGCGGGTCGCCGCGACCGGTTCCCGGGGTTCCGGGGCGGGCCGGGGAACACCCGGATTCGGGTCGCCGAACAGGCCCGATCGGCTTGCACGTGCGGATCGGGACGGGCAGGGTGGTGGGCGAAGGGGAGTAGCTCCCAGCGCGTGCGTCGACACACTGGCCATCACGACGATCGGCCCGGTGCACCACCCGTCCGGTCCCACCCGGCGGGCGAGCGAGACCTTCGGCCGTTCTGTCGTGCCGAAGCGCTCCCACCCCTGTGCTCCGGTGCGGCCCGACCAAGGGACCACCCCGTGATCGACACCTCCACGCCCACCGCCACCGAGCGGGCACACGCACCCCGGATGGGCCGCAGCGCCTGGGGCCGCATCGCGATCTGCATCGTGCTCGCCCTGCCCGCTGTCGTCTTCCGTGTGACGGGCTTCGCGCCGAACGCCGTCGTCGACCTGCTCGTCTTCGGCGGGGCGGTCGTCGCTGCCTCGTTCCTGCTCGCCTGGGCCGCCGAGGCCGCGCAGAAGGACATCTCCGGTGCGCTCGCCATCGCGATCCTGGCGCTCATCGCCGTGCTGCCCGAGTACGCCGTCGACCTGTACTACGCGTTCCGCTCCGGCTACGATCCCGCCTACGAGCAGTTCGCCGCCGCGAACATGACCGGCTCGAACCGGTTGCTGCTCGGGTTCGGCTGGCCGCTCGTCGTGATCCTCTCGCTGCTCGTCGCCCGTCGCTCCGTCAAGGCCGGCTCGCTGCCCGCCTCGGCGACGAAGGTGCTGCAGCTCGAGACGTCCTCGCGGCTCGACATCGGCTTCCTGGCGCTCCTGGCGGTCGTCGCGTTCCTCATCCCGCTGATGGGCTCCATCCCGATGTGGTTCGGGTTCGTGCTGCTCGCCGCGTTCGTCGCCTACCTGTGGCGCGCGTCGAAGGTGTCCGACGGGGACGACGAGGACGAGGAGATGGTCGGGATGGCCGGCAACATCGCCTCGATGCCGACGCGGGCCCGTCGCTGGACGATCGTCGCGCTGTTCGTCGTCGCCGCCGCGGTCATCCTGTCGTCGGCGGAGCCCTTCGCCGAGGCCCTGGTCGCCTCGGGCAGCGCGCTCGGCATCGACAGCTACTTCCTGGTGCAGTGGCTCGCGCCGCTCGCCACCGAGGCGCCCGAGTTCATCGTCGCCGCGCTGTTCGCCCTGCGCGGGATGGGTGGCGCCGCGATCGGGACGCTCATCGCGTCGAAGGTCAACCAGTGGTCGCTGCTCGTCGGGTCGCTGCCGATCGCGCACGTGCTCGGCGGTGGGACCACGGGCGGGCTGCCGCTCGACGGCCGGCAGGTCGAGGAGTTCATGCTCACCGCGTCGCAGACCGTGCTCGGGGTCGCGATCATCATCGCGCTGCGCTTCCACCGGTGGTCGGCGATCGCCCTCGTGGCGCTGTTCGCGGTGCAGTTCGTCGTCACGGACACGAGCGGGCGGTGGGTGTTGAGCGTGGTGCACCTCGTCGCGGCCCTCGTGGTGTTCTGGGTGCACCGGTCGTCGATCCTGCCGACGCTCGCGGCGCCGTTCCGGCGGGCGGGGGCCGCGGCGGTCCGCACCTGACGGGTGTTGCTCGGGGCTGCGGGTGCGGCACTTCCCGGCACGAGTGCGCCGCTTCCCGGGGCCGCGAGCGGGCGGAACACGCCGCGTGCGTTCCGTCGAGCGAGCAGAAGTCGTCGGGTTGCTCCGCCGAGCGTGCCAGATGTGGGGCGCTCGGCGGGCAGGGGACCGGGACCGGGGACCGGGGACCGGCCCGAGCGTGAGCGCCGAGGTGCCGAGACTCGCCCTCGGCGGGACGCCGAGGTTCCACGGGCGGCCGCGTGACGCGTCGAGATGCCGGAATCTCGGCACCTCGACGGAGAGTGCGGCGCGTGTCGTCGTCTCCGGCAGCACGAGCGGGCGGGACACGCCGCGTGCGTCCCGTCGAGCGTGCAGAGGTCGTCGGGGCGCTCCGGCGAGCGTGACAGATGTGGGGCGCTCGGCGGCGTCCGCGCGGATCAGTGCGGGTCGGGCGTCAGCCAGATGGCGCTCGCCGCGGCCGCCGGCAGGTCGACGAGGGACACCGCGCCGTCGGCGGACCGACGGGTGACGGCGATCACGCCCGCGTAGTCCCGGACCCGCTCCACGCGCAGGTGCGTCCCGAGCCCGACCCCGAGCTCGTCGAAGTACCGCAGCAGGGACGGGTCGTCGTCGGACACCCGGTCGACGACCCCGCACGAGCCGGGCTCCACGGACCCGAGCAGCGTGCCCGGTGACGCCGGGACGGTGCCGTCCGCGGCAGGGATCGGGTCGCCGTGCGGGTCGTGCGTCGGGTGTCCGAGGTCGGCGTCGACCCGCTCGAGGAACGTCTCCGACACGGCGTGCTCCAGGGCCTCGGCCTCGGTGTGCACCTCGTCCCACGAGTACCCGAGCCGCTGCACCAGGAACGTCTCGATCAGCCGGTGCCGCCGGACCATCGCCACGGCGACCTGCTGCCCGAGCGGGGTGAGCACGACGCCGTAGTAGGGGGTGTGCTCGATCAGACCGTCGCGGTCGAGCTTCCGGAGGTTCCCCGACACCGTCGATGCCGAGACCCCGAGCGACGCGGCGATGTCCCGGGTCGCGAGCCCCTGCCCGCCGCGCTCCCCGGCCTTCCACACGAGTTTCACGTAGTCCTCGGCCATGGTGCTGAGGGAGGGGAGCCGCATGGGTCAATGGTACAAACGGGACGTGACCTCGACCGAGCCCGTGCGCCGTCGCCGTCCGCGCTGGCCGGTCCCGTCGTCGCTCCTGCTCGGGCTGCTGCCGCTCGTCGCGTTCGCCGCGGTCAGTGCCTGGCGGTCCCGACCGAGCGACGACTACGCCACGCTCGGCCAGACGGTCGACAGCGTCGTGCACGCCCTCGTGCTGCCCGAGAGCATCGCGGTGCTCGTGCTCTGCGTGTACGTGACCGCCCTCGGCTGGTGGCCTGGCGCGGCGGTCGACCACGACCGGACCCCGCTGCGGTGGACCTCGGTGACCGTCGTGCTGATCGCCGTGGTGTGCGCCGCGCGGCTGCCGCTCGTCGACTGGTCGGCGCTCCCGGTCCGGTACTTCGTGCTGCTCACCCTCGGCGTGCTGTTCGTCGGGGTGTTCGAGGAGCTGCTCACCCGCGGGGTCCTGCTCGTCGGGCTCCGGCGCCGGCTGCCCGAGTTCGGTGTGTGGATCGCCTCGTGCGTGCTGTTCGGGCTCCTGCACCTGCTCAACGTCCTCGCCGGGGCAGCCGTCGGCGCGACCCTGCTGCAGGTGGGGTTCGCGGCCTCGTTCGGCTCGACGCTGTACCTGGCACGTCGGCTGACGGGGAACCTGCTGCTGCCCGTGCTGCTCCACGCCTTCTGGGACTTCGGGTCGATCGCGGTGTCCGCCACGGTCGACACGACGGACCTCGGCCGACTCCTGCCCGTCGGGATCGTCGGCCTCGTGTCCTTCGGCGTACTCGCCCTCGGGCTCGTCGCCGGCGGGCTGGTCGCATGGCGTGACGACCGGCCGCGCCGCCTGCAGCGCCGGTGGCGGGACGTGCCGCCCGCCGGGGTGGACGCGGGGCGGGGAGCCGAGCCGAGCCTCCAGGCCGGGGTCTGAACCACCGACGGACGGATCGACGGCCCACGTGACGGACCGCCCGGTCGGCCCGCGCGCCGGCCGCCCGACGCTGCGAATGCCCACAGCCTGCGGTCCGGTTCACCCGCTGGAGGGGGATCGTTCCCCCACCGGCAACCACCCCTCCTTAGCGTCGCGGTGTTTCCACACCGGTACATCGAGGAAAGGGGCGTCGCCCGCGGGCGACCACCACACATGCGCAGAACCGCACTCCGCGGGGTGACCGTCGCGACGGTCGCGACCGCCCTCGTGATCGGGTCACCGCTCGTCGCCCAGGCCGCGACGACGTACCCGAGCGACTCCACCCCGCCGAACCTGATCAGCCTGCTGAACGGCTACGACCAGTACTGGACCTCGACGGGGACGAACAACCTCCACGGCACCGTCGACGACGGTGCGACGCTCGCGAAGAACGACGAGCTGACGAGCTGGATCAACCAGCACGCCACGAAGGCGCAGCAGTTCACGGCGCTGCAGGACGCCGAGTACAACAACGCGACGAACACTGCGTACGACCAGTCGTTCACGGTCTCGCAGGGCCTCGGCGACGTGCTCGGCAAGCTGTTCGTCAAGGGCCGCCTGGACGGTTCGCTGCCGCTGACGAACGCCCTCATCAACTCCTCGAACGGCACGAGCGGCGCCTACGTCGGCACCGGAGCGGCCAAGGCGCACTTCAGCTACCCGCGGCCCTACCTGCCGTCCGACCCCGCGGCGACGCTGCCCGCCGGGGACGACCAGGTGAACTGCAACCCGGCGACCGTGAACGCCTCGTCGCTCGCCGCGAACCGCACCGGCAAGGCGTGGGCGGACGCGAAGGGCAACCTCACGATCACGCGCGTGCCCGCCACGACGGACACCACGCACGAGTTCTCGCCGAACGACGTCGTGCTCGACGCCGGCTACGGCCAGAAGGGCATCTGCACCGGCGGTTCGTACCCGTCCGGGCACACCACCACGGCGTACCAGGCCGGCATCACCCTCGCCACGCTCGTCCCCGAGCTCGCACCGGAGATCCTCGCCCGCACCTCGGAGGCCGGCAACGACCGCATCGTCCTCGGCGTGCACTACCCGCTCGACATCATGGGCGGACGCATCGACGGCGAGGCCGCCCTCGCCACCCGCTGGTCTGACACGCAGTACCGCACGCAGGTCCTCGAGCCCGCCCGGGCCGAGCTCGTCAAGTACCTCGAGGCGCAGTGCGGCGGGACCCTGGCGTCCTGCATCGCCGCCGAGAAGCCCTACACGGACGACCCCTACGGCGGCCAGGCGATGCCCGGCGGCACCGCGCAGGTCGTCACCGACCGTGCATCGGCCGTGTCGGTCTACCACGAGCGCCTCACCTACGGCTTCGCCCGCACGGGCGTCGCGGGCCAGGCCCCATCCGTGCCGGCCGGCGCGTCGAACCTGCTCCTCACGGCGTTCCCGACGCTGACCGACGCGCAGCGCACCGCTGTGCTCGCGCAGACCGAGATCGACTCGGGCTACCCGCTCGACCAGACGGGGTCCGCCAACGGCTCGTGGGAGCGGCTCGACCTCGCCGCGGCGACGAGCGCCACGGTCGCGATCCAGGCCGACGGCAGCGCGAAGGTGCTCTCCACGGGTGGGGCCGTCCGGGTCGTCACCGGGGTGCTGACCGCCCCGCAGGGCACCACGGTCCGGGCCGGCAGCGCCATCGCCCTCCGCGGCACCGGCCTGGCCGCCGGCGCCACGCTCCAGGTCGTGCTGCACTCCGACCCGGTCACGGTCGGCACGCTCACGGTCGGCGCCGACGGCACCGCGACCGGCTCCGTCACGATCCCCGCGGGGACCGCAGCGGGATCGCACACGCTCGACCTGGTCGACGCGTCGGGTGCCTCGGTGCTCGTGTCGCCGCTCGGCATCACGGTGACCGCGGCGGCCAGCGGCTCGGGAACGACCGGCGGCTCGGGAACGGCCGGCGCAGCCGGCACCGTCCCGGTCGGCGTGCACCTGCCCGTCGTCAGCGGCTGACGCACACCCCTGACGGACGGGAGGCGCGGTGCCCGCCCGCACCGCACCTCCCGTCCGTCCTCCCCACCACCCCCACACCGGGAGACACCCCGTGCAGCGCACCACCCTCTGGACCACCGTCGGCGGCGTCGCCGCCGCCGTCGCGGCGGCCGCGATCGCCCTCCCCCTCCTGGTCGGCGGCGGACCCGCCCCCGCGGCCGGCACCACCCGCGCGGCCACGGCGTCCGCGACCTCGGCGCCGAGCGTTCCGTCCGTCGACGCCGCGGCGCTCGCCGCCCTGCCCGAGGCGCAGTACTCGGCCGTGATCGGCGGGCTGCTCCCGTGGGACCGGACGACCACCTCGGTCGACGTGTTCCACCTGACCGCCGACGCCCCGCTGTTCGGTGACGCTCGGACCGCCCCCGTGGCGCGGCTCGCGAAGGACGACTTCCTGCAGCAGCCGACCACGGTCGTCGGTGTGCGACGGCAGGGCCCGTGGGAGCTCGTGCTGACGCCCGCGCGGCGACAGCTGCCCTCGGCCGCCGGAGCCGGCGGTGCCGCGGCGCAGACCGCGGCGTGGGTGCCGACGGCCCTGCTGACGGCGGCACCGGCGCCGACCTCGCGCGTCGTGATCTCGACGAAGGAGCAGTCCGTGTCGATCGTCTCGGCGTCGACCGGAGCGGTGCAGCAGCACTTCGCCGCGGGCGTCGGGACGGCGGACACCCCGACGCCGACCGGGGTCACGGGCTACCTGGAGCAGCGGTACGTCGACCCGTCGCAGGGCACCGGCGACCACCCGATCCAGCTCACCTCGCTGCACTCGAGCGCCGCCGACGAGCCGTACGGCGGGCACGACGGCGGGCTGATCGGGCTGCACTGGAACGCCAAGACCTCGGGTGCGGTGTCGCACGGGTGCGTCCGGCTGTCCGCCGAGGCGGTGGCGGCGGTGGACGCCCTGCCGCTCGGCACGCTCGTCACGGTGGAGTGAGGCGCGGGCCGGCAGGCGCCCTCGCTACATCTCGACCTCGACGGGCTCGGGACGGACGAGCTCGTGGACGCCCGTGATGACCTCGCTCGGGCGGAACGGGTAGCGGTCGATCTCGGCCTGGTCGCTGATGCCGGTCAGGACGAGCACCGTGTGCAGCCCCGCCTCGATGCCGGCCTGCACGTCGGTGTCCATCCGGTCGCCGATCATGCCCGTGTTCTCGGAGTGCGCCCCGATCCGGTTCATCGCCGACCGGAACATCATCGGGTTCGGCTTGCCCACGACGTACGGCTGCTTCCCGGTGGCCTTCTCGATCATCGCGGCGATCGCACCCGTGGCCGGCAGGACCCCCTCGGCTGAGGGTCCGGTCGCGTCCGGGTTCGTCACGATGAACCGGGCACCGTCGCGGATGAGCCGGACGGCCTTCGTGATCGCCTCGAACGAGTAGTTCCGCGTCTCGCCGACCACCACGTAGTCCGGTGCGGTCTCGGTCATGATGAACCCGGCCTCGTGCAGGGCGGTGGTCATGCCGGCCTCGCCGATCACGAACGCCGAGCCGCCGGGCATCTGGGAGCGACAGAAGTCGGCCGTCGCCAGGGCGCTCGTCCAGATGCGTTCCTCGGGCACGTGCAGGCCGGAGCTCCGCAGGCGGGCGCTGAGGTCCCGCGGCGTGAAGATCGAGTTGTTCGTCAGGACGAGGAACTCGGTGCCCTCGTCGAGCCACTGCTGGATGAGCTCGGGGGCGCCCGGGAGCGCCTGGTTCTCGTGGACGAGCACGCCGTCCATGTCGGTCAGCCAGCACTCGACGTCGTCGCGGGTCGCCATGCGCCCAGGGTACCGGGAGCGCTCGGCAGCCGGTCGGCCACCGAGCACTGGCCGACCGGACACCGAGCGGCGTTCGGCTTTGCCCTAGGCTTTTCCGTACACGTACCGGATCCGGATCAGGAGGCCCTTCCGTGCTCGTCGACCCTGGCACCCCCAGCGCCGCACCCCGCCCGACCACAGCCAGCCCGGCAACGGAACGCGAGCAGTCAGCGGCGGCGGGTGAGAAGCCCGCCCCGCGCCGCCGCGGCCGGCCGAACGTGCTGAGCCGCGACCAGGTGGTCGACGCCGCGACGGCCATCGCGAACGAGGAGGGCCTCGACCGCCTGTCCTTCCGCGCCCTCGGCGCCCGCCTCGGCGTCGCCCCGATGACCGTGCACCGGACCATCGGCGGCCTGGACGACCTGCACGCCGAGCTCGTCCGCCGCACCGTCGACGAGTTCACCGCGACCTTCGTCTGGCCGGACGACTGGCGCCAGGTGGTCTGCGTGTTCGCCCGGACCTTCCGGCAGCTCATGCACACGCACCCGCTCGTGCTCGAGTCGCACAGCCAGCGCGCCCCGCTCGCCTCGACCGAGTCCGACGCCGTCGTGGCGAAGGTCGTCGGCGCCCTGCGGCAGGCCGGGCTGAGCGAGCGGGACGCCATGTACGCGTTCTTCGTCGTGTACGACTTCGTGGTCGGGCACGCCGGGGTGCAGGTCGGCCGGGGCGACTCCGACGCCGGGCGTCCGGAGCGGCACCGGCTCGTCGGCGAGATCCTCGGCGAGCACTCCTACGACGAGCGGTTCGAGCTCGGCCTGGAGATCCTGCTCAGCGGGATCGAGGCACGCGTGCGCTCGACGAACGCAGCCGCAGCGCCCCAGGCAGACCGGTGAGCACGGTCGACCCGCAGCAGGCCCGCCGCGAACGCGAGGCCCGCTTCCGCCGGACGCCCCTCGCCCTCGCGATGACGGTCCTCGGCGGCCTGCTCGTCGTCGCCGCCGGCGCGGTCGGCGGCGCCGCGATCGGGCAGTTCGTCCTGGTGTTCCGGATGATGAACCTGAACAGCGTGTTCTCGCACAGCCCCGACCCGGACACCGCCCTGTGGGCCGCCCCCGTCGCGGTCGTCGGCACGCTCGTCGCCGCCGCGGTCTACACCCGCTGGAACCACCGCTGGTCCGGTCGCACCAGCGACGTCGCGGGCATCGGCGTGCTGCCGCTCTGGCTCGTCGGGGCCGCGGCGTTCCTGTGGTGGACGACGCAGACGCAGTGGCCCGCCCCGGATCGCGTCGGGACCGAGGTCGACCCGACGTTCGGCCACGACCAGGCCTGGAGTGTCGGCGACTGGGTCTGGTACGCCACCGTCTGGTTGCTCCCCGCGCTCGTGACGGTCTTCGCCGTGCTCGCCTGCGTCGCCGGCGGTGTCACGCGCCTGGGCCGGGGGAGCCGCCGCGCACGCCTGACCGACGTCCTGCAGCAGGGCAGCCGGACCACGGGTGAGGTCACCGCCGTCAGCGGTGCGACCACACCGGACGCGGCGCGGACCCTGCTGCGGTGGACGTTCACGTTCGTGGACCTGCAGGGCGTCCGGCGCTGGGTGGAGCGGACCGAGGGCTTCGCACCCGGCGAGGGCCCGGAGCTCGGACGCGCGGTCACGGTGCTGTACGACCCGGCGCGGCCCGGCGACCGGAAGCGCATCTTCGCGTCGACCGGGAAGGGGCAGGACCCGGAGGAGTTCCTGCGCCCGGGCACGACGTAGGTTGGCACTTCTCAACGAAATCCGCGTCACCCTAGGCTCGTTGGCCGTGTCAGAACAGAAGCCCCAGCCCCAGTACCAGCCGTACGCAGCAGCGCCCGCTGCTCCGCCGCGCACCAACACCCTCGCGATCATCGCCCTCGTGGCGGCGTTCGTCGCGCCGATCGTCGGGTTCGTCCTCGGCTTCGTCGCGATGTCGCAGACCCGGAAGCGCGGCGAGGGCGGCCGCGGCCTCGCGCTCGCGGCCGTCATCGTCGGCGGTGTGATCACCCTGCTGTACGTGGTCCTCGTCATCGCGCTGGTCGCGGTCGCGGCGAGCGCCCCGACGGTCGAGTACCCGACGGGGTACTGACCGCGTCCGGCCGGCGGTGACGCCGGTCGCCGGACGGGAGGCGCGGGGCACGCACCGTACGCTGGTCGCGTGACCGAGCGCCTCCCGTCCGACCCCGTGGTCCCGTCGACGGGACCGGCACACCGGGGCGACCACGCGCCGGAGCTGCCGCCGACGCACGAGGCGACCACCAACGGCGTCGGGCCGCACCCCGAGCCGTGGCCGGACGACCCGCGGCTGGACCCGGAGCTCCTCGCCGCCGGGGACACCCGCAACGTCGTCGACCGGTTCCGCTACTGGTCGATGGACGCGATCGTCGCCGAGCTCGACACCCGTCGGCACGGGTTCGACGTGGCGATCGAGAACTGGCAGCACGACCTGAACATCGGGTCGATCGTGCGCAGCGCGAACGCGTTCCTGGCCGGGACCGTGCACATCGTCGGACGGCGGCGGTGGAACAAGCGCGGGGCCATGGTGACCGACCGGTACCAGCACGTCCGGTACCACCCCGACGTCGACGCGTTCCTCGCGGCGATGCGCGACGAGGGCCGACCCGTCGTGGCGATCGACAACACCCCGGGGGCCGAACGCATCGAGACGGCGGCGATCCCGGAGCGGTGCGTGTTCCTGTTCGGGCAGGAGGGGCCGGGGCTCACCGAGGCGGCCGTCGCGGGGGCGGACGCACACCTCGAGATCACGCAGTTCGGGTCGACGCGGAGCATCAACGCCTCGGCGGCGGCTGCGATCGTCATGCACGCGTGGGTCGTGCAGCACGCGGCGCTGCCGGCCTCCTGACCAGGCGGGCGGCGCGCTGCGGCGAGCGCCGCGGCTAGCGTCGTGCGGTCGTCCGGCGGGCGACCAGGCGGGGCTCGACGAGGGTCTCCTGCGCTGGTGCGGTCGGGTCGGCGATGCGGGCGAGCAACCGCTCCCCGGCGCCGCGGCCGATCTCCACGCTCCGGTCGTCGATGCTCGTCAGCGCCACGTACGCGGTGGCGGCGAGCGGGGTGTCGTCGTATCCCATCACGGACACGTCCTCGGGGACGCGCAGGCCTCGGTCGGCCAGGGCGGACAGCGCACCGAGCGCCATGACGTCGTTCGCGGCGAACACCGCCGTGACGTCGGGGTGTTCGTCCAGCAGGTGCCCGACTGCCTGGGCGCCGGCGGCCTCGGTGGGCTCGCCGCGCATCACGCTCGTGACGACCGTCGGCACCTCTGTCCGCAGACCGGTCAGCCGCTCCGCGGAGGCGGCGGAGCTCGCGCCCACGAAGCCGATGCGCGTGTGCCCGAGCGACAGCAGGTGCTCTGCGGCCATCCGGCCGCCGGCGCGGTCGTCGTTGGCGACGGTGTCGGCGCGGGGGAGGGTCGCGCGACCGCCGGCGACCACGACGGGCATGCTCGCGGGGATCGCGAGGTCGGTGTCGGGCTCGCCGGCGATGACGATGCCCTCGACTCGCATGGACAGGAATCCCTCGACCGGCGAGGCGTCGAGGCCGGTGTTGAGGAACCGGTCCGCCACCACCAGGCGGTGCCCCTGGTCCTGGAGCGACTCGCGCAGACCGGTCAGCAGGTCGACGAACCACTGGTTCCGGAAGTCGTCGAGCACGACGCCGATCGTGCGGCTCCGGGTGCCGGCGAGCGAGACCGCGGCGGTCGAGGGGCGGTAGTCGAGCTCCTGGATGGCCGTCAGGACCGCCTGTCGGCGCTGGTCGCTCACCCGGGGGGAGCGCTGCAGCACGAGCGAGACGAGGGACTTCGACACCCCGGCACGGGCGGCCACGTCGTAGATGGTGGCGGGCTTGTGCTCCGCCGTCGCTGGCGTGCCGTCTGCGCTGGCGGGCGTGCCGTGTCCCATGATCTCCGTCGACCTCCTGTGGTGTCCCTCGATCGTAGCGGGCGCCGTTCCGCGGTTGTCAGGACATGGGTGCGGGGGTCTTGTCTCACCTGTCTCGGGCCCGGTGGTTCGGCGTGCTCCCGCACAACGGGAAGCACGCCGCGCCACGGACTTCCGCGGCACGGCGTGCTTCTGGTTGTGCGGAGCGGCAGCGCCGCGCGGCACCGCCGGCCCGGCTCCGGCCGCCGGCCCGGGCCCCGCCGCTACCCGATCAGGCTCGGCCGCAGGTCGCGCAGCGTCCGCGTGCGGGTCTGCCGGGCCGTCACCACGAGGGACACCAGCAGCGCGCCGAGCAGCCAGCACGCGAGCACCCCGACGTCGGACCACACCGCGCTCATCGACCCGCCGTACATCGTCTGCCGCAGGGCATCGACCGAGTACGTCATCGGCAGCGCGAAGTGCAGCGCCGCCAACGGACCCGGCAGCGTCTGCCACGGGAACGTCCCACCGGCGGTCACGAGCTGCACGAGCATGAGCACGAGCCCGAGGAACTGACCGACCGAGCCGAGCAGCACGTTGAGCGCCATGATGATCGCCGCGAACGTCGCCGAGGCCAGGACCATCACGCCCACCGTCGACCCGGCGTGCACCACGTCGAGGTCGAGCGCGAACCGCACGATCAGGAACAGCGCCGCCATCTGCACCACCCCGAGGAGCGCCGGCGTCAGCCAGCCGCCGAGCACCACCGACAGGGGCTTCCGCACCGCCGTGATCGCCCGCTTCGAGATCGGCTTGAGGATCAGGAACAGCGCGTACATGCCGATCCAGGCCGCGAGCGAGATGAAGAACGGCGCGAGCCCGGCACCGTAGTTCGACGCGGCGGCCACGTTGTCGTCGCCGACCTTGACGGGGTCCGAGATGACCGATGCCTGCGCGTTCCGCTGGGACGCCGTGGACGCCGGGATCTTCGTGCGCCCCTGGTCGAGCTTCGACGCGAGCTCCTTCGAGCCGCTCTCGAGCTGGTCCACCCCGGACGACAACGACGACGCACCGGACGCGGCCGACGCGGCACCGGAGGCGAGCGACGACGCTCCGGAGGACAGCGTGGGCGCGGCGTCGGCGAGCTTCGACGTGCCGGCCGAGACCTGCGACGCGCCGGTCGACAGCTGCGACGCCCCGGACGCGGCGGACGCGATCCCGTTCGACAGCGTCGGTGCGGCGGCGGCGAGCTGCGCGGCCCCGTCCGTCACCTGCTGCGACCCGTCACGGAGCTGGTCGAACCCCTGCAGCGCCGCCTTCGCGTCGGCGAGCTGCTGCTGCGTCTTCTCGTCCTGTAGCTGGGCCTGCACGGTCGCGGCGACCACGGCCTGCTGCTCCGGCGTCAGGGTGACCCCGCGGTCGGCGGCGGCCTGGGTGATCGCGGCCGTGACGGTGTCCGGCGACGCGATCTGCAGCGCCTGGAGCGCCGGGTCGGTCTTCTTGGTCAGCAACGTCAGGTTGTCCGACACCTGCTTCGCACCCCCGGCGAGCTGCTGTGTCTGCGCCGGCAGGTCCGCCGTCTGCCGCTGCGCGTCGGCGAGTCCCGATGCCAGCGACGACGCCCCGGACGCGACCTGGCCGGCCCCGTCCGCGAGCTGCCGCGTCTGCGACGGCAGCTCGGCCGTCCCCGCCGCGAGCTGCGACGCCCCCGCCGACAGCTGGTCCGTCCCGGACGCGAGTTGCCGGGCCCCGTCGGCGGCCGAGGTTGCCCCCGAGGCGAGCTGGCCCGCCCCGTCGACGGCGTCGCCGAGGCTGTCCCGCACGTCCGCGAGCCCGACGAGCAGGGTCTTCGCCGCCTGCTTCCCGACCCGCTCCGCCACGGCGGTGCGCATGGTCTTGCCGGCCTGCTCCGCGATGGTGGACGCCAGGTACGAGTTGGTGTCCGCCGTCGTCATGACGAGTTCGGCGCGCTTCGGGTCGTCGCCCTGCGCCGACACGAGCGACTCCGAGAAGTCGTGCGGGATGGTCACGACGAAGTCGTAGGTGCCGTTGCGCACGCCCGAGCGTGCGTCGGCCGCGGAGGTCTCGGTCCACTTGAAGTCGGCGCCGTCGAGGGCCTGCTTCGTGACGTCCTCGCCGTAGTCGACGCGCTCACCGTCCAGGGTCGCGCCGGCGTCCTGGTCGACGATCGCGGCCGGGACCTGGTCGAGCTTGGCGTACGGGTCGCGGTTGGCCCACAGGTACGCGCCGCCGTAGAGCAGCGGCACGATCATCAGGGCGATGAACGCCAGGCGTGCGAGCGGTGTCGCGGTGAGCCGCGCGAGTTCGGCGCGGATGAGCGAGGGGATGGTCACGCTGTCGCCTCCGTGGGCAGGTGGTCGGTGTCGGCCGGGAGGCTCGTGGGGCCTCCGTCGGTCACGGTCACGTCGTCGGGACCCTCGGTCTGGTGCGGGTCGGACACGGTGTCCGTCCCGATGGTGTCGAGCAGCTGCTCGACGGTCGCCGCGGCCGCCTTGGAGGTCACGACGACGACGGTCACGCCGCGGCGGGCGACGTCGCGCACCACCGCGAACCACTCCGCCACGGCGCCCCCGTGCCGCTCGGGGGTGGTGAGCACGATGCCCGTCACCCCGTCCCGCAGCAGCGCGAGCTCGACCAGCAGCCGCACCCGCACGCCCGTCGGGACCCGCTGCACGGCGGTGTCGGCGTACTCCCGCATCCCGAGCTCGTCGAGCACGGTGTCGACGTGCCGGCGGGAGGGCCGCTGCCCGGCGAACGCGAGCTCCTCGCGCACGACCTGGGTCAGCGTGAGCACCGGGAACGGCTCGGCGACCCCGGGGGTGTCCACGAGCGCGAACGCCGTGCGCACCGCCCCCGCGTCCGGGTGTCCGTCGAGCAGCACCCGTCCGGTCTCGGGCTGCATCCGGCCGCCGGCGACGAGCGACGCGAGCACGGGTGCCTGTTCGGTCTCGACGGCGACGACCCCGGGCCGCCCGGGTCCGGCGACGGCGGACACGACGGGCAGCGCCGCGCCGGGCTCCTCGCCGATGCCGACGTGGTCGAGTTCGAGCGTCGTCATGCGCGGGCCTCCGGGGTGGTGGTCGTGGTGGTGGGGGACACGGGGGCGACCGGCTCGGACAGCAGTGCCGTCCGCCAGTCGATCCCGGCGGTGCCGAGGGCCGACAGCACGACCATGCGCCGGCCGGCCTCGTCGGTGGTGCCCGAGCGGGTGGCCTCGTCGAGGACGGTGATGCACGCGCCCTCGACCAGTCGGCCGAGCGTGGCGGGGTCGACGTCGTCGCGCATCGAGCCCTCGGCGATCCCGAGCGTGCACGCCTCGCGCACCTGGGCCCGCAGGGGCGCGAAGACCTCGGCCACGGACTCGGCGAACGGCGAGCGCACGGCGATCCGGGCCATCGAGCGGACGTGCGACACCTCGGACCAGAGCGCGACCGCGATCACGGCGAGGCGCGACGCCGGCGGCAGGACCCCGAGGTCCGAGGTCGTCGGCATGGCGGCGGCGATCCGGGCGGCCCCGGCGGTGACGAGCTCGCGGACCAGGTCGTCCCGCGACGGGAAGTGTCCGTAGACCGCACGGCGGGACAGTCCGGCGGCACTCGCGATGGTCTCGAGCGACGCGTCCGGGTCCTGCTGCAGGACGGTCTTCGCGGCCTCGATCAGGGCGGCGCGGTTCTCGGTCGCGTCACGCCGGGGGGCGCGCACGGGCTGGTCTGCGGTGGTCACGGCGACCATCGTACGATCGTGCACAGCGGTGTGCAAGTTCACAGATCGTGTACCCCCGGACGGGGGCCAGTCCCCCGAAGTGCGGACTGCGGTGCCTGTGAGCGACCGCATAACTTCACAGGAATTCCCACCACGGACGGAACCCGAGGAGTGCGCCCTGTGACCAGAGCTACACCGAACCGTGCAACACCAGATCAGACAGACCCCACCACCCCAATCCGGCACCGCCGGCTCACCCGCGTCCTGACCGCCGGCATCGCCGCCGTGGCCCTGACGTGCGGCGGACTCGCCGTCGGCGGCGCCGCGAACGCCGCCCCGACCGGGCTGTCGTCGGCCGACCTCAAGCTCGCGCAGCCGCTCCGCGACGCGAAGCCCTCGAAGACGATCGCCGCGTTCGTGCGGACGACCGGCGAGGGTGCGCTCGCGGTCGACGCGAAGGCCAAGGGCGGCGACCTGACGAAGTCGAAGACCCAGTCGACGCAGGCGAAGCAGCGCGTGCAGGCGATCGCGTCGACGGTCGACGCGGTCAGCGCCGCCGTCAAGCAGTCGGACGCGAAGGCCACCGAGCTGTACTCGACCGAGTACACGGTCCCCGGCGTCGCGGTCGTCGCCGACGTCGACGCGCTCCGCAGCATCGCCGAGCGCTCCGACGTCGAGAGCATCATCCCGCTCACCCCGAAGAAGATCGTCGACCCGGCACCGGGCGATGCGTCGCAGGCCCCGAGCGGCGTCGACCCCGACCTGGTCAAGCCGGGCGCGGACGGCGTCAGCCCGAAGAACGCGGCGAGCGACGTCTACACGCGGGCCCTCGACGCGTGGCAGCAGACCGGGAAGACGGGCAAGGGCGTGAACATCGCCGTGCTCGACACCGGTCTCGACTACACGCAGGCGGACTTCGGCGGCCCCGGCACCACGGCCGCGTACCAGACCGCCCTCGCGAGCACGAACGCCCCCGACCCGAGCTGGTACGACGGCTCGAAGTACCTCGGCGGCTACGACTTCGCCGGTCCGACCTACAACGCGGACACCTCGAGCGCGGCGTACGACCCGACCCCGAAGCCGGACGCGAACCCGATCGACGGCAAGGGCGGCGACCACGGCACGCACGTGGCGGGCACCGCGGCGGGCTTCGGTCTGACGGCGGACAAGAAGACCTTCCGCGGCGACTACTCGAAGCTCACGAACCAGACCGTGCAGGACATGTGGGTCGGCCCGGGCACCGCGCCCCAGGCCGGGCTGTACGCCCTCAAGGTGTTCGGTGACGACGGCGGCTCGACCGACCTGACCGGTGCCGCGCTCGACTGGGTCGGCAAGGCCCTGACCGAGGGCAAGGACATCAACGTCCTCAACCTGTCGCTCGGCTCCGACTACGGCGCGCCGGACGACCCCGACAACGCCAAGATCGACGCGCTCACCGCCCGCGGTGTCCTGCCGGTCATCGCCTCGGGCAACGCCGACGACTTCACCGACATCGGTGGCTCGCCGGGGAACGCCGAGGGCGCCCTGACCGTGGCCGCGAGCGCCACCGGCCAGTCGCTCTTCGACGGTGTGCAGGCGACCGCCCCCGCGGACGTCGCGAACACCTACCGCGCGCAGTACTCGCAGAACTACCAGGGCACCCTGCCGGTCGAGGGCGACGTCGTCGTCCCGTCGACGAACATCGACGGCTGCCAGGCGTTCAGCGCCGACGAGGCCGCCGAGGTCAAGGGCAAGGTCGTCTGGCTGAAGTGGACCGACGGCGCACTCGAGTGCGGCTCGGGCGTCCGCTTCAACAACGTCCAGGCAGCCGGCGGTGTCGGCGTCCTGCTGGCCGGAACGGTGACGAGCTTCGACTCCGGCATCGCGGGCAACGCGACCATCCCGGGAGCCGAGCTCACGTCGGACAGTGTGGCGAGCCTCCAGGCCGCTGCCCAGGCCGGGACCCTGCACGTGCGCTTCGCACAGGAGCTCAAGGGCTTCCAGCTGGCGACCGACCAGGCGAACGTGAACACGCTCGCACCGTTCACCAGCCGTGGCGTCCACGGATCGTTCGACGACATCGTCAAGCCCGACGTCGCCGGCCCCGGGGTCAACGTGATCTCCGCGGCCAACGGCACCGGTGACGGCCGCATGTCGATGAGCGGGACCTCGATGGCGACCCCGCACGTGGCCGGCATCGTCGCGCTGACGTTCCAGTCGCACCCGTCCTGGACGGCCCCGCAGGTCAAGGCCGCCGTGATGAACACCGCGACGCACGACGTCCGCCAGGGCGACCGCACGGCCACGCTGCTCCGCCAGGGCACCGGCCGCGTCGACGCGCTGCAGGCGGTCACCGCCGGCACCACGGTCCGCAGCATCGAGAACGACCAGCTCGTCACCGCCTCGTACGGTGTCGTCGAGGTCAGCGGTGCCACGACCGAGTCCCGCACGCTGCAGATCGAGAACACCGACGGCCGTCCGCACACCTACGACGTGGCCTACCAGCCGCAGGTGGACCAGCCGGGCGTCGCGTTCACGCTGAGCACGAAGCGGGTCACGGCTCCGGCCCACGGCACCGCGACGGTCAAGCTGACGTTCACGATCGCCGACCCGACGAAGCTCCGTCGCGTCATCGACCCCACGCAGGAGTCGGTGCAGTCCGGCTACCAGCGTGAGTTCGTCGCCGCGGCGTCGGGTGTCGTGGCCTTCACGCCGACCGACTCGTCGCTCAACCCGCTCCGTCTCGGCGCCTACGTGGCCCCGAAGCCGGTCAGTGCGGTGCACGGCAAGGACATCGCGTTCTCGGGCACGCAGACCACGGCGGACCTCGCGCTCACCGGGCGTGCGGTCGACCAGGGCGACGCCGTGACCGGGTACCACTCGGTCGTCGCGCCGTTCGTGCTCGGCGGGACGGACCCGCAGGAGTCGTTCCCGGCCGGTTCGGCGAAGCAGTCGCTCCAGGCCGCGGACATCCGCTCCTACGGTGCGAACTACGACAAGGCGTCCGACACGCTCGCGTTCGGCGTCCAGACCGCCGGTGCCGACGCCAACCCGGGCGCCGTCACCAACGTCGAGGTCATGATCGACACGAACCGCGACGGGAAGCCGGACTACCTGGTGTACGACGCGAAGTCGGCCACGGTCGACGCCACGTTCGCCACCACGGTGGACCTGGCGACGGGCAAGACGGTCGACTCGCAGCCGCTGGGCGGCGGGACCGCCGGGCAGGACGTGAACACGTTCGACAGCGCCGTGAAGGTCCTGACGGTCTCGGCCTCGACGATCGGCGCGACCGGTCCGTTCGACTACTCGGTCCTGACCGAGTCGGCGTACGCCCCGGCCCTCGCCACGAGCGGCTCCTCCGTCGTCGACGAGACCGACTCGGCCACGTACGACCCGTCGAAGCCGGCGCTGACCTTCGCGCAGGGCACCACCACCGGTGTGCTCTTCGCGGACCAGGGCTCGCTGCAGGTCACGCGTCCCGCGGACGTCACGAACGCCCGCATCCTGCTGCTCCACCTCGGCAACGCGGTGGGCGACCAGGCGGACACGCTCGCGGCGGCGCAGACCGCGCCGACGCTCGCGCTCCGCAAGGGCAGCGCCGTGACGATCTCGGGTGACCCGAAGGTCGGCAAGACGCTCCGCGCGCAGCACGGCTCGTGGGACGGCAAGAAGGTGACGTACTCGTACCAGTGGCTCCGTGACGGCGTGGCCGTCAAGGGTGCGACCGGCGAGCGCTACTCGCTCGGCACGACCGACCAGGGACACCGCTTCCAGGTGCAGGTCACCGCGAAGGCGACGGGGTACCAGGACGGTTCGGCGACCTCGAAGTCGACCGCTAAGGTGGCTCCGCGTCGCTGACGCACCACCCGGAACGCCCCGTCACCCCTCGGTGGCGGGGCGTTCCGCACGTCCGGCGCAACCTGAGTGCGGCAACAGGACATGTAGTTAGACAAACTAGGCAACAGGTGCGAAGGTCGTCCCATGCGAACGCAGAGCACCCTGATGCAGCTCCGGGCCAACCCGATGGAGTGGCGCCGCCGTGGGCTCACCCCGCCGGACGCGATCCAGGCCATGGTGGCCGAGCGCCTCGCCGAGCCGGGGCACTCCCAGCCGGTCGGCGATCCGTCCTACCAGGACTTCTTCCGCGCCTGACCGCGGAGCGTCACCTCGGATCCAGCGTCACCACGGACGGACGGGAGGCACGGTGCCAGCTGGCACCGTGCCTCCCGTCCGTCCGTGGGTCGCGACCACGTCGCGACGCGACCCGGTCCGACTGCGCGAGGTAGCGGGCAGGTGACCGTTCGATAGACTCGGGTGGACCATCGGCCCAGCCCGCCGGTGCGGTCCTCCGCCAACGTGAGGAGAACCTCCATGCCCGCAGCAGTCATCATCGGTGCCCAGTGGGGTGACGAGGGCAAGGGGAAGGCCACCGACCTCCTCGGCTCCCGCATCGACTACGTCGTCAAGTTCAACGGTGGCAACAACGCCGGGCACACGGTCGTCGTCGGCGGCGAGAAGTACGCGCTCCACCTGCTGCCGTCCGGCATCCTGACGCCCGGCGTCACCCCGATCATCGGCAACGGCGTCGTCGTCGACCTCGAGGTCCTGTTCCAGGAGCTCGACGCCCTGCGCGCCCGCGGCGTCGACGTGTCGAAGCTGCTCGTGTCGGCGAACGCGCACGTCATCACGCACTACCACCGCACCATCGACAAGGTGACCGAGCGGTTCCTCGGCAAGCGCCAGATCGGCACCACCGGCCGCGGCATCGGCCCGACCTACGCCGACAAGATCAACCGCGTCGGCATCCGCATCCAGGACATCTTCGACGAGAACATCCTCCGGCAGAAGGTCGAGGCGGCCCTCGACCAGAAGAACCACCTGCTCGTCAAGGTCTTCAACCGCCGCGCGATCGACGCGGACGAGGTCGTCGAGTCGCTGCTGTCCTTCGCGGACCGCCTGCGTCCGATGGTCGCCGACACCGCGCTCGAGATCCACCGCGCGCTCGAGCGGGGCGACACCGTCCTGTTCGAGGCCGGGCAGGCAACGATGCTCGACGTCGACCACGGCACCTACCCGTTCGTGACCTCGTCGTCCGCGACCGCCGGTGGCGCCGCGACCGGTTCCGGCATCGGGCCGGGCAAGCTCGAGCGGATCATCGGCATCGTCAAGGCGTACACGACCCGCGTCGGCGCCGGCCCGTTCCCGACCGAGCTGTTCGACGAGTCGGGGGAGTTCCTCCGCGCGAACGGCTTCGAGTTCGGGACCACAACCGGTCGTCCGCGCCGCTGCGGCTGGTACGACGCCCCGATCGCCCGGTACACCGCCCGCATCAACGGCGTGACCGACTTCGTGCTGACGAAGCTCGACGTGCTGACCGGCCTCGAGACCATCCCCGTGTGCGTCGCGTACGAGGTCGACGGCCAGCGCGTGGACGAGGTCCCGGTCAACCAGTCGGACTTCCACCACGCGAAGCCGATCTACCAGGAGTTCCCCGGCTGGACCGAGGACATCACGGGTGCCCGCTCGTTCGAGGACCTGCCGCAGAACGCCCAGGACTACGTGCTGGCGGTCGAGGCGATGTCCGGCGCCCGGATCTCCGCGATCGGTGTCGGCCCCGGCCGTGACGCGATCGTCGTGCGCCACGACCTGCTCGGCGCGGCGCTCTGAGCATGCGGGTCCTGTTCGTCTGCAGCGGCAACATCTGCCGATCGCCCCTCGGTGCCCAGGTCCTGACCGCCCGGCTCGGCCCGGACGCGCACGCGTTCACGGTCGAGTCGGCGGGCACGATCGCCGACGACGGTGCCGCGATGGACGGCCCTGCGGCCGCGCAGTCCGCCCGGCTCGGCGGTGACCCGTCGACGCACCGGTCCCGCTACCTGACGGAGCAGATCGCGGCGTCGGCCGACCTCGTGCTGACGGCCGAGCGGTCGCACCGCGCAGCCGTGGTGTCGCTCGCGCCCCGGGCGGCGAAGCGGGCGTTCACGATCAAGCAGTTCGCGCGGGTGCTCGACGGGCTCGAACCGGAGGACCTGGCCGGCATCGAGACGGCGCAGGACCTGGTCGAGCGGGTCGCCCGGCTCCGGGGGACCGTGCCGCCGCCGGCCGACCCGGCGGACGACGACGTCGACGACCCCTACCGGCGCTCGGACGAGACGCACGTGCGGGTCGCGGACGAGATCGACGCGGCGCTCGCGCCGATCGCGGACGCCCTGCGCGCGCTGCGCTGACGCCGCGCGGCCGCGCTGATCCGAGCGGCCGCGCTACCGCGGCCAGGTCGCGACGACGGCCACGGCGTTGAACAGCACGTGCGCCACGACCGCGGCGCCGATCCGGTTCGTCATCGCGACGAGCGTCCCGGTCAGCAGCCCGAGCACGAACGTCGTCACGAACACCTGGAACCCGCCGAGCGTCGTCGTCGCCGAGCCCAGGAACAGGTGCGACAGGGCGAACAGGAACGCCGTCAGCACCACCGCGAGCCACTGCGTCCGCGGGGTCAGCTCGTCGGCCAGGATGCGCTGGAACAGGCCGCGGAAGAACAGCTCCTCGAGCACGGGGCTGACGAGCACGATGCCGATCGCCGACACGACCAGGAACCCCACGTCGGGAGCCCCGAGCGACGGCGCGGGGGTCAGCCCGGTCGTTCCCGTGAACGAGATCGCCAGGACCACGTCGAGCACCCGCGCCAAGATCACGATGCCGAGCGCGAAGACCAGGTCGCCGAGCTCGATCCGGAACCGGGAGAGCGTGCCCCGGCCCGTCCGCGCGAGCACCCACACGGCACCGAGCGCGAGCGGCACCCACACCGACAGGTCGCCGACGAGCACCTGCAGCACCGGCGTCGGGATCGCCCCGCGGAGCGTCAGGGTGCTGACGATCCGGGCGAGCACGACCGCCACGACGAGTGCGATGAGCAGGGCGACGAGGTCCCGCTGCCGGGCGGTCGATGGCTCGTGGGCGGCCGCTTCCGGCTGGGTCGTCATGGGGCGAGCGTAGAGGACCCCCGACGCGGATCGCGGAGAACAGCCGAGTGGGCCTCGATCATGTGACACTATTTGAATGCCGTCTGCTGGGAAAACCCCCGCAGAGCCTGTGTGGGACCACGGGGACGGCGAGGATCGGGGAAGGACGGCCGCGTGGAACTGCGCGACTACATCACTGTGCTCCGCAAGGGGTGGGTGCTCATCGTGGTGCTCGCCCTGGTGGGGGTGGCGGCCGCGGCCGGTTTCTCCCTGCTGAAGAAGCCGGTGTACTCCGCCTCTGCCCAGGTGTTCGTGTCGACGGAGACGTCTGGCAGCGCGAGTGACCTGGCGCAGGGCAACACCTTCACGCAGCAGCGCGTGCTGACGTACTCGAACCTGGTGCAGACGCCGATCGTGCTCCTGCCGGTGATCTCGTCGCTCAAGTTGGACATGAACGCGGACCAGCTCGCGAAGATGGTCTCGGCGACGGCGCCGACGAGCACCACGCTCATCTCCATCACCGTGAACGACACGAACCCGGTGCAGGCGACCGAGATCGCGAACGCGGTGTCGTCGAGCCTGACCAACGTCGTGCAGGACATCGAGGCCACCGACGCGAACGGCACGAGCACCGTCAAGCTCACCCGCGTCAAGCAGGCCGACGTCCCGCTCAGCCCGGTCAGCCCGAACGTCCCCGTGAACATCGCCCTGGGTCTGCTCGTCGGCCTGGCGCTCGGCGTCGGCATCGCCGTGCTGCGCGAGACGCTCGACAACCGCGTCCGCACCGAGACCGACGTCGAGAAGATCAGCGCCAAGCCCGTCGTCGGTGGCATCGCCTTCGACGGCAAGGCCTCCGAGCGTCCGCTCATCGTGCAGGTCGACCCGCGCAGCCCGCGCGCCGAGTCCTTCCGCACGCTCCGCACGAACCTGCAGTTCCTCGACCTGGGCACCGGCGCACGCACCTTCGTGATGACGTCGTCGATGCAGTCCGAGGGCAAGAGCACCACGGTCGCGAACCTGGCGATCGCGCTCGACAGCGCCGGCTTCCGCGTGATCCTGATCGACGCCGACCTGCGCCGTCCGCGCGTCGGCGAGTACATGGAGGTCGACGGCTCCGCCGGGCTGACCGACGTGCTGATCGGCCGCGCCTCGCTCGAGGACGTCGCCCAGCCCTGGGGCCGCGGCAACCTGGTCGTGCTGCCGGCTGGTCAGATCCCGCCGAACCCGTCGGAGCTGCTCGGCTCGAAGGCCATGCAGGACCTCATCACGACGCTCGAGGGGCAGTTCGACTACGTGCTGTTCGACGCCCCGCCGCTGCTGCCCGTCACCGACGCGGCGATCCTGTCGAAGAAGGCGTCCGGCGCGATCCTCGCCGTCGCCTCCGGCAAGACCCACAAGGGCCAGCTCGCCGCCGCCGTCGCGTCGCTCGAGAACGTCGGTGCTCCCATCGCGGGCTTCGTCATCACGATGATGCCGGTGCGCGGACCGGGTGCGTACGGCTACGGCCGCTACGGCTACGGCTACGGCTACGGACTGGACGAGGCGGAGCCCACCCAGCCCGACACGAAGGCGCCGAAGAAGGCGCGTGGGAAGCTCGGCACGCTGCGCCGGGCCGACCGCTGAGACCGGGGGACGACATGCGTGCAGGCCGGGGGGCCCGAGGCCTCGGCAGTGATCTGAAACGGAACACCCTGATCGGCGTCGCCGCCGTGGTGGTGCTCCTGGTCGTCGTGGACGTCGTGCTCGTCGCGATGGCGCTGGGACGGACCGCACCGGAGGCGGTCGGCTCACCCCGACCCGTCCCCACCTTCGGAGCGTCCTCGGACGCGACGCCGACGCCGTCGGCGTCCGCCACCCCGACACCGGACGCGTCCGCGCAGGGTGCGTCCCAGAGCCCGGCCCGCCGTCTGCTGTCCGCAGTGGACGGACGGGAGGCATGGCGTGCCTCCAGTGCGTCGTGTTCCGTCGCGCAGGTGGTGCTGGAGCACACCGTCGACGGCGGGACCACGTGGACGCCCGTCGCCCTGGGCGACGACGTGCGCGCCGTGTGGGGGATGCGCGCGACCACGGACGGACTCTCGTTGCTGGAGGCCGTCGGTGACGGCTGCGAGGCGACCGAGCGGACCTCCGTCGACGACGGCGTGACCTGGAAGGCGGCGGCAGCCGGCGCCTCGGGCGCCGGCATCACGCCGGACGGCGTGCGCCTCGGCACCACCACCGTCGCGAACCCGTGCCCGGAGCCGCTCGACGCGTTCCAGGGCACCCGCACCGCGATCGTCGTCTGCGACGGCCAGGTCGAGTGGCGCACCGGGACCGCCGCGTGGGTGGACGTGCCGCTCGGCGGCGTCCGCGGCGTCGCGGTCGACGGCAACTCGTACACGCTCGCGCGGGTCGGGGCGTCGGCGTGCGAGGGCGTGCAGGTCGAGACCATGACCGCCATCGGGGTCACGCCGGCGACGCCAACCACCCCGGTGGGGTGCAACCCGGCGCCGACCACGGGGCCGATCGCGATCGACCGGGCGGGGCAGTCCGTGTGGATGTGGGCGGGCGACACGGTCGCGGTGTCCGCGGACGGGGGCAAGACGTGGTGAGCCGGGGCCGACCGTGACGGCGGAGCGGGTCCGGCCGACATCTGCTCCTGCGGCGACGCAGGAGTGGAGCCGCACGTACTCGAGGCGCGTGCTCGTCACGGACCTGCTCGCACTGATCTGGGTCGTGTTCGGCGTGCAGATCGCCTGGCTCGGTCTCAGCTCGAACCTCGCGACGAACACCGCTGACCTGCGGCTCAGCTACTTCGCGATCTCCGTCGTCGTGATCGTCGTGTGGATGACGGCCCTCGCCCTGTACGACACCCGCGGAGCCCGCGTCATCGGCACCGGCAGTGCGGAGTACCGCCTGGTCGCGGACTCGAGCGTGCGGGTGTTCGGCCTGCTCGCGATCGCAGCGTTCCTGCTGCACGTCGACCTGGCCCGTGGCTACGTCCTGATCGCGTTCCCGGTCGGGATCCTGGTCCTGCTGCTCTCGCGATGGATGTGGCGGCAGTGGCTCGTCGCCGAGCGCAAGCACGGGGGCTACTCCGCCCGGGTCCTGCTCGTCGGGTCCACCGCGAGCGTGCTCCACATCGGTCGCGAGCTCGCCCGCACACCCGAGGCTGGCTACCGGGTCGTGGGTGCCGCGGTGTCCAACGGGACCCGTGGTGTCCTGGACGGCTCGACGATCGAGAGCTTCGGCGGCATCGACGACGTGGCGTCAGCGCTCCAGGTGACCGGGGCCGACACCGTCGTCATCACCAGCTCGGACGACCTGCCGCCCGAGCGGGTCCGCCAGCTCAGCTGGTCGCTCGAACCCGGCCGGCAGCACCTGGTCGTCGCGCCCAGCCTGACCGACATCGGTGGTCCACGCATCCACACCCGACCGGTGCAGGGCCTGCCGCTGATCCACGTCGAGACCCCGACGTACTCCGGTCGGAAGCTCTACACGAAGCGGGCCTTCGACCTGGTCGGATCAGCCGCGCTCCTGATCGTCCTGTCCCCGGTGCTGCTCGTCCTCGCGCTCCTCGTCAAGACGTCGTCTCCTGGACCCGTGTTCTTCCTGCAGGAGCGCGTCGGCTTGAACGGCTCGACCTTCCGCATGATCAAGTTCCGCTCGATGGTGGTCGACGCCGAGGCCCGTCTGCAGGAGCTCAGCACGCTCGACCGTGCCGAGGGCAACGCCGTCCTGTTCAAGATGAAGAACGACCCCCGGGTGACCCGGATCGGTGCGTTCATGCGGCGGTACAGCCTGGACGAGGTGCCGCAGCTGTTCAACGTGCTCGTCGGCGACATGTCCCTCGTCGGGCCGCGTCCGCCGCTCGCCCGCGAGGTCGAGCGGTACGACTCCCACGTGCACCGACGGTTCCTGGTGAAGCCCGGACTCACTGGCCTCTGGCAGGTGAGCGGACGTTCGGACCTGTCCTGGGAAGACTCGGTGCGGTTGGACTTGTACTACGTGGAGAACTGGTCCATCACGGGCGACGTGATCCTGCTTTGGAGAACGGTCCGCGCCGTCACCGCGTCGAAGGGCGCGTATTGACAGGCCCGCTCCGCTCATCAACCGGTGCGGAACTTCGTAGCGTCGGCCTGACCCCGAGTGAACTTTGTCCGTTCCTACGCGACTGGAGCAAGAAGTGACCAAAACAGTCGACCGCCAGCCGCGGGTTGCGATCATCGGTACCCGGGGATATCCGAGTTTCTACGGAGGATTCGAGACGGCCGTCCGCCACCTTGCTCCGGCCCTCGCGGACGCGGGATGGGAAGTTACGGTGTACGGGCGCGGGCGAGTTGCTGATGAGGGAGGGGAGGGGGATCCTCGCATCATCACGCGTACCACGCGCGGACTCGAGACCAAGGCGTTCAGCACTCTCTCGTACGGCCTCACTGCTACAGCAGACGCTATCCGGAGAAGAACTGATGTAGCGCTCGTCATGAACGTCGCCAATGGCTACTGGCTTCCACTTCTCAAGCTGCGCGGCATCCCGGTAGCGATGAACGTGGACGGTATCGAGTGGGAGCGCGCGAAGTGGGGCAGAGCCGCGAAGCTGGTATTCCGGCTCGGCGCTCGGCTCTCTGCGATGTTCGCTGAAACGTTGATCGTTGATGCACGCGCCATCGGCGACTTCTGGAAGTCGCGGTATCGCCGGGACAGCACCTTCATCCCGTACGGCGCGATCGAAGACAGTGGCGGTGTGCTTCCCGCCGGGCTTGGCAAGGGGAAGTACGTCCTTCTCGTCGCGCGTTTCGTCCCCGAGAACACAGTGCACGAGTTCTTCGATGCAGTCGAAGTTCTGGCGCCGAACCATGACGTCGTGATCGTCGGATCCGAAGGGTACGGCGGCGACCTTGACAATCGAGCCCGCGATCTGGACGAGCGGTTCGCGCGAGTCCATTGGCTCGGCCACCTGGCCAACGATGAGGTACTCCACGCGCTCTGGTCCGGCGCCGGAGCATACTTTCACGGCCACAGTGTCGGAGGTACGAATCCGGCGCTCGTGCAAGCGATGATGCTGGGTTCCCCGATCGTCGCTCGTGACACCATTTACAACCGCGAGGTACTCGGTAACGAGCACGGCCTTTTCGTGGAGGCGGATGCGGCGAGTATCACCAGCGCCCTGGCTCGAGTGCTTGGCGACGAGGGGTTGCAACGGCAGATCAGCGCGCGGAGCGAAGCGCGGGCCCGAGAGCACTACACGTGGCGAGGAGTGACCGAGAGTTACGAGAAGGCGCTTCGACTGCTGCTCCCGGCGAGAGGGACGCAAAAATCATGACCAGCATCCTCATCGATCAGATCGCCCTGAGTGCGGACGGCAGCGACCGCGGTTTGGGACGGTACGCATCTGTCCTCGGGGCAGCCGCCCATCGCGTGACCGATGCGACTGACATCGTCGGGCTGCCCGAGGACTATGTACTCCCGCTCCGTGTGAACCGAGCGTTGCGAGCTGAGAACCGCGCAAAGATCGCCTATCACGCGACCGGGGCCTACCACCTACCTCTCGTCAAGGACCGGCCTTGGGTCTGTTCCATTCAGGACGTCATACCGCTGGACTTGAAGGCTTACCGCAAGCTGGGCCTGAAGAGCCGTCTGCATTTCGCCAACGCGCGTCGAGCGGACGTGATCGTTGCTAACTCCCGCTACACCGCAGAACGAGTCGAGGCTCGCCTTGGAAGGAGCGCGACCGACATCCCTGTACTCCCGCTCCCCATCGGGGCTCCGTACAGCGACGCGCGGGTCGCTACTCGATACCGTCAGGACTCGAAGCAATACGTGGTCGCGCTTGCTGATTTTCGCTCCACGGACACACGGAAGAGGCTTCATTGGATCAAGCCGGTCGCTGAGAGCCTTCGACAAATCGGCGTCGAGATGGTGGTCGCGGGCCGAGGGCTTGAGGCAGTCCGAGACTGGCCCGTGGCGGTCGAGTCGAACCCCACCGACGAACGCCTCGCAACGCTTTACGCGGGGGCGCTCGCCACTTTCTACCCGTCTGCCTACGAAGGTCAGGGACTACCACCTGCTGAGGCAATGGCCGTGGGCTGTCCGGTGATCGCTTTCCGAAACACGTCGATCTCCGAGGTCGTGGGGACGCCGGAGTTTCTCCTGGACGATCCTGTCCCGTGGTCGTTGCAGGATCTGGAGGCTCCGCTCCCGGTGGAAACGATCAAGGAACTCCTGGCCCGCATCAGCGTCTGGATTGCGGATCCGTCTCTGCATGAAGCACTCGGTAGGGAAGCGCGAGCGCGAACCCTGGCCTGGGGGCAGGATCAGTTCGATGCGGCTCTCGCGGAGCTGTACCGCGGGGTGCAACGTGGCTGAGCGCGTCATGATCAATGACTTCATCTCAGTGCGAGGGAGCAGCGGATCGAGTCGCGGCGCTCGTCGGGTCGAGGAAGCGATCCGTGACGACTTTGACGTCCGGATAGCAGCGCCTCGCCGAGAGCCGGAAGGGCGAGCGCTGCGACTCGCGTTCATGTTGCTCTGGGACTTCCTGATCGTTCCGCTCCGCGCGATGCGAGCAGGAGCAAAGCTGATTGTTCACTGCACGAACACCGGTTGGGCGATCGGCGGTGTTCGAAGCGTCGTTGTGATGCACGACACGATGGTGCTCGACCACCCCGCCTACTTCGGAACAGCATTCCGCTGGTACGCCCATCTTGCGTTCGGTCTCTCAGCAAGAGCGGCTCACCTCGTTGTGACTCCATCCGAGCATTCAAGGCGCCAGATCCTCAACCGGTGGCCGAGCGCGATGGTGAAAGTGATTCCCTGGCCGGTGGAGCTGGCTTCACCGAAGGGCGACCGCGCCCAGCGGAACCGCCGCGTGCTCGTCGTCGCATCTGCGGATCGTCACAAGCGTCTCCCTCTGGCAATTGCGGTCGTAGAGGCGGCCCGGGCACGCAGCGGAGAGGACATCGGGCTGGACCTCGTCGTCCGCAGCGGCAACGACCAGGATGCGCTCATGGCCGCTGTCAGTGGGAACGAGAGCTGGATCCGAGTTCACCGAAGCGTTTCGGAGGTCGCTCTGTCCGACCTCTACCAACAGGCCATCTGTGTCCTGGTCACCTCGATCGACGAAGGCTTCTGTCTCCCTGCTGTGGAGGCTGCTGTGCACGGCACACCTGTCGCGCATGCGGGGCCGGGTGCATTGCCTGAGGTCGCTCCGTTCGACGGCGCGCCTTCGGACGTCCTGATGAGCGATGAGGAGCTGCTGGTGACACGGGTGATCGACCTCCTGGACGATTCGCGAGCGCAGCAAGAGGCGGAACGGTTGAGACAGCACGTTCGAGAGAACTTCTCGCCGGCCCGTGTGCGAACAGCTTGGCTCGAGGCGCTTGAGGCTGTCCGATGCAAGTGACGATCATGCACGGAAGCAACGACGTCTACGGCGCAAGCCGCGTTCTGCTCGACGAAGTCGCTGCCTTGCAGCAGATCGGCCACACTGTGACCGTCGCCCTCCCAGCTCGCGGCCCGCTCACATCGGCACTCGAAGACAACGGTGCACTGGTGAGGATCGACCCAAAGATCGCCGTTCTACGGCGCTCGCGATTGCGGGACGCCCTTCGGCTTCCTGTGCTTCCTTCGTACCTTCGGGATGCGGATCTCGTGGTCCTTTGGACGCTGGCCCTAGCCCTGTATGCTCCGCTCCTCGTGGTCCGGCGCAAGCAGTTCTACTTTTCCGTTCACGAGCTCTTGCTCGGGAGCTTCGGATCAGCGCTCGTCCGTGCCCTGGTCGTCCCGAACTCGGCACCAGTGTTCGCGTGCAGCCGGGCTGTTGCCGCATGGCTCGCGGGTCTCGGCGTCAGCAGGTCGCGTTTGCACGTCACCTACCCCGCCTTCTCGTGGACAGTGCGGGAGCCGTCGACGCCTTCCGAACGCTTCACCATCGCCGTTGTCGGACGTGTCAACGGGCACAAGGGACATCGAGAGGTGACTGAGGCGTTCCTCGCTCGAATCTCCGACCGGCCCACCTGGAGGTTGCTGTTGGTCGGGTCGCCCTACCCGGGACAAGAGGCGGCCTACGACGATGTCAAGGCACTCGTAGGCGGTCACGATCAGATCGAGTTGCTCGGGGAAGTGCCCGGCTTTACGTCGATCTCCCAGCAGCTGGACATCGTCGCCTGTTTCCCGGACAGGCCGGAGCCGTTCGGGCTCGTACCAGTGGAGGCCTGGGCAGAAGGAGTGCGTGCAGCGGGCTTCGACGACGGCGGTGCGGCCGAGGTACTTCGCGTCGTAGACGGTGTGAGGGTCCCGCGTGGAGACGACTCAGTCCGCGCAATCGGAAACGCACTTGACGAAGCATGGAAAGGTCATCGTTCTTGGAGGTCACCAAGTTGCGAAGCGGTTTCGTCCGTCTTTTCATCGGAGGCACGAGTGCGCCGTCTTGAGGCCGTGTTGACAGCTCTGGAAAGCAAGTGAACGTCGACAGTGTCGTCGTGCTCGGCGGCCCTGCATGGGAGACGACCGCGAACCAGACGTCGATGCAGACTGCCCGTGCGCTGAGCTCTTCCGTGCCTGTCTTGTACGTCAGCCGGGCAGATCCTCGTCCGATCCGGGCTCGAATCGCGGCCGTGCTATCCCGCTCGAGAGGCTCCCGCAAATCGCGCGCGATCCCCGAGGGGCACGATCTCATCCTCGTCGGACCTCCGCCGTGGGCCGATTGGCTTCCATTGGTGAGGCCAGCGTTCACACGCGCCGTTGTCCGGCGCGTCCTGATGAGGCGCATCGATGTGCAACTGCGTCGGCGAGGGTTGTCGAAACCGGGCCTCATCGCCTACTGGTGGATGTTCCCGGAGATCGTCGCCAGCCCGAGGTGGACTTGGCGTGTCTTCGATGTCATCGACCGGCACTGGGGATATGTCTGGCTGAGGGACGATCATGCACGCAACGCCAACCTCTCCCTTGCGATCCAGAGCGCTCAGGCCGCGGACAACGTCTTCGCTGTGACATCAGGTCTCGCTTCGGAGTTGTCGTCCGAGTCTGGCGTACCTGTCGAGGTGCTTCCGAACGCGGTGGACCTTGAGCGAGTCAAAGCGATCTTCAACAACACCCCGAGGGCGGTACGTTCGCTGAACGGCAGGACTGCGGTCTACGTCGGGGGCTGGAACGAGCGCGTCGACATGGGGCTCTTCGAACGGATCGTCGTTGAGCACACTGACTGGAACTTCGTCATCATCGGCGGCGGAACAGAGGCTGTGCCAGCGCTTGCAGGGGACAACGTGTACTTCCTCGGCGATCTGGACTACGACTCAGCAATGCAGGTCATGTCGTCCGCGTCGGTTGGGATGCTTCCGTTTCGAGACAACGACTACACTCGTGCAAGTAGTTTTCTGAAGGTCTTCGACTACCTTGCAGCAGGCCTCGCAGTCATCGCTACACCATTCGAAGCAACGCAGCAGTTGGCAGACGAACATCCCGAGGTAGTGACGGCTTTGCCCGCCGATCGCTGGTCCGAATACTTCCGAAGTGAGATCTGGGCGTCTGACGTCCTGGTGGACCTTGACGAACTTCCGAGCACGGCTGAGCGTGCGGCGCGATTGGCCACGATCCGATCGGGCTCCTCGGAGAACGCGGCATGAACCCGTTCGGAGTCGCACTGGCAGCCTTGGTGGGTATCTACTTTGCGCTTTTCATCCTCACCAAGCCATCCAGGCTGGCCATCCTCCTCGTCGCAGGCATGTTCGTTACGCGTCTCAATGTGGATGTTGGAGGGCTCAACTTCCGACCAGAGACACTTGCTGGTCTCCTCGCCGGAATAGCGCTGCTCTCGCCGAAGAGAACCGGGCGCTCGCTGCCCGTATCTACTGTCGTATCGATCGGCGCTGTTCTCCTGTGGCTCTTGCTCGGAGCGATGTCATCGGTCATCGGCTCACCCGAGCTGAGCAAATCGCTCAGTGTATTGATCTGGTGCCTTCTAAGCGTGGTGTCCGCCGTGTGGATCGCTCGCAATCCGGATCAATGGAAGAGGATGATCCGGATCGGCGCCGTGATCGCGTTGATCTCCTCAGCGCTTGCCGTCCTCTTCTGGGCGGCCGCATCCGCCGGGCTTTCGAAAGTAGGAGTGCAGGTCGACCCGACTTACGGAGGATACGCATCCTACGTGGCATCGATTGAAGCGAACGTCCTCGCCGGCCTGCTTTGCCTTTGGGGGATTGTGGCCGCTTGGAATCCACTCGGCGCCATCAACCGGGGCGTCCAGAGGGGCCTCGTGATGGCCGCACCGATCGCAATCCTCACTACGCACACCCGTGCGGCTTTGGTCTCACTGATCCTCGGCCTCTGCGTTGTCTTCGTTTGTCGACGTTCAGCTCGAGGTCTCGTCCTAGGCGCTGGGTTCATTGGCGGAGTGGCCAGTATGTGGCTTCTGTTCTCCGGCGGTGACAGTGGCTTCGCCAAGTTCGGCAACTTGTTCGACACGTCGGGTGGAACTGGCGGGCTCCGCCTGCAACTCAACACCTTGGCCTTTGAAGAGTGGAAGAGCTCCGATTCCACGCTGCTGGGCCTCGGCTGGAACTCCTTTGGACAGCGTCACGTTGATCCGACGAGGCCCTTCTTGAACCTGCCCGCTTACATCGGAAACCTACCGCTCCAACTCGTCTATGACGGTGGTCTTCTCGCGCTCGCCACGGTAGCTCTGGGTGCGTCCATCGTGGTGATCATTCTCGTTACGCGGAAGAGAGGGGGGTTGGTCCTCGCTCTCGCCGTTCCTTACCTGTTGTTCTCGCTTTCAACGAGCGTGCTCTGGCTGTTCGAGACGTGGTTCTGGGTTGGTCTTGCGTGGGGACTGATGGCTGATGGCAGGACGAGCGAGGACTTGCCGGGCCGAGACATCACCGGCCTTTCGGAGGCACGTGTTTAGGTTCTTGAGAGATGGCGGCCTCTTGTTCCTGGCGGAAGGGATCTCGAGACTGGTCGCGTTCTCCGTGACCTTCGTCATCGCTCGTCGCGTGGGCCTCTCTGAAGTGGCCGTCATCACGCTCGCGCAGTCCCTGCTGGCCTACGCGACGGTCGCGGGTGACGGCGGGATGGGCACCGGGGCGGTCACTCGGATCGTCGGAGGGGAGAGCGTTCGTGCGATCGTGCGGGGTACTGCGCGAACGCAGCTCGGTCTGACGCTTGTCGCGAGCTTGGTCGTCGTGCCGATAGTCGCTTCGAGCGCAGGGTGGCCCCTCGCGATCGTGCTCGCCGCGACGCCGTTCGCGATCGCATCGTCGACGAGCTACGTCCTACAAGCACGACAAGACGTCGCCTCGATCGCCGCTGCGCGTATTTCTGGGAACGTCGTCACGGCGGGCGTCGGCGTCCTCGCGGCGAGCTCGGCTCTGCCGCTTCCGCTCATCGCTGCCGCCTATCCGCTGGGAGCTCTGACCACGGCGCTCGTAGGTAATTTGCGTGCGGGGACAAGACCTGGCGACCTGCTCGGGCGCCCGTCGCTGGCGTTCTTGCTCTCGGACTGGAAGCACGGCCTCGGACTGTTCGGGTACACCCTCACCGTGCATTTCTACGCGTCAGTGCTCTTGATTCTCTCGTCAACGCTGTCGGGCGGTGCGAACCTGGTCGACATCGCGCTCGCGACTCGGCTCCTCCTGATCTTCAGCATCCCGGCGCAGATCATCGAGTCGATCCTGCTACCGCGTTACGCGAGGCGATCGGGCAGCGACGGGTTTAGAGGTCGTGTCCTCCGCGACGCAGTCCTTGGCTTCGTCGCAGGCTGCATCGCCTGCGCGGCTCTCGTGGTCGCAGCACCGATCTACGTTCCCCTGCTGTTCGGGCCGTCCGCCGAAGGTGCGGTGGGCACCGTGCAATCAGTCGTTCTGCAGGTCCCCATCTCGATCGCGACTTCTGTTCTCAGCGCGGGCTTGCTGGCCCGACGTCGATCGCTGGGCTTGACCATCGCCTACATGTCGGCTGCTGTGATCCAGGTTATTTGGGCGGTGTCATTCGCTTCTTCTGGCCCGGAGCGGATGGGTCTCGCGATCGTTGTCAGCGAGATCGGTTTGGCTCTCGGCGCCATGATCGCCTTCTCACGCACGAAGGCGACGCCGGCGGTCGCGTCGGGCGCCTGACCCTTCAGGTGGGCAAATCACGGATGCGGCGCGCTGGGACGCCCGCATACAAACCGTCCGCTTCCGTGGAGCTGGCGACAACTGCGCCAGCGGCGATGACACAACCTGCTGCTACACGCACCCCAGCTAGGACCGTCACATTTGCACCGATCCAGCATCCATCGCCTACGTGGATCGAATCGACGACACTACGGCCGGCGCGTTGCGCAGAGTGCCCGATTTCGTGCGTTGTCGCCGCAAACACTGTGCGCGGACCGACGTACACGTGCGCCCCAAGGACGATCTCTCCATCGTCGATGAAGCATGAGTGGTTGATGAATGAACGTTCGCCGACCTTCAATCGGCTCGTCTTGATCAGCGTTCGAGATCGGATGACCGCTGTCGGTGCGATCTCGTACCCGATCGCGGCCATCATCGTCACGCGAGTTCTAGCAGGCACGATGTGCCGCATCAGGACGATGTTCGTGATGATTCGGCGGACACGGCCAGGCATGACGACAGGCTAGTGGAGTCAACAGGCCGTACCCGTCTGTCAAGCCCGGACCTCGTTCGATCACGCGGTCTCCAGACCAGTTGATGCAGCGCGCGCGCTGTGCTCTCAGCCGAGGGCCCTAGGGCGTGTGGTGGGGAGGAGATGGACAGCAAGCGAACCGGAGAGGCCTAGGCGAGGGGAAACGAGACGAATACAGCCGAGCGTGCGACGGGTGCTCATTTTTCTGTGAGAATGAACAGTACGCGTCCGAACCGGGACGCTGGCGTCTGTCGGACAGGGGACAGCAAGTTGGATCAGATATTGATCGTCGGAGCCGCAGGGTGGCAGAACGCAGGTGACGATCTGCTTGCAGAGGAGCTGCGCGACTACGTGGCCGACAACGGGCACCGAGCCCGTCTGGTCGGAGGGCCCAAGGTGCGCGCCATCGACAAGGCGAACGGCCTTGAGATGGGCGGGTCGATCCGAGAGCGATTTGCCCTGGTGCGGGCGATCGCTCGCTCTAGAGGCGTTCTCATCGGGGGCGGCGGGCTACTCGACGATCGGCGTGCGCTCTTCTACAGGCCGTTCACTCGGGCAGCCGCTGTGGCACGCGTCTTACGGGTGCCCTATGCGTTTGTTGGCGTCGGCGTCGGCCCCATACGAAGCGCTCGCACCGCTCGGAACTACCGGTGTGCCGTACGTGGTGCTCGAAGGACGCTGGTTCGTGACCAGGAATCGGCCGAGCGCCTGATCGAGATTGGGTGTGCAGCCGCGGACATCGAAGTCGTGGGTGACCCGGTGACGTGGAGGGCGATTAAGTCGTCTTCGCGACGGACGTACGAGTGGGCGGTCAACCTCCGAGAATGGGAGCCGCCCTCGCGAGACGAGGGTTTCATGTTCGACGCCGAGCGTGTCACGGAGAACATCGCCCGGTGCCTCGCGGAAGTTGTCGACGAGAACGACCGCGTCGTCCTCGTATCGATGAGCGAGTTGAAAGGAGATGACGATCGCGTGGCGCTCGAGCGACTCCGGGTCGCCGCCGGGCACCCTGAGTGGCCGATTGTGTCGGGTCTGGACGTGGCTAGCCGAACTCTCGAGGACTCTCGCAACGTCCTTTCGATGCGCTTGCACGGATGTCTGATTGCGGCGCGCTCAGGAGCCAGAGTCCTCGGATTGGCGTACGAGCCGAAGGTCACGCAGCAGGCCCGCAGGGTCGGTTTCGTGAGTCTGTCGGTTGAGGATGCGGCCCAGGCCGTTTCACTTCGTGAGGCGATTGCGTCAATGACGGAAGCGCAGGACTCTGCGGGCTCCTCGCCGGAATGGCCTCTCTAGACCTGATTCACGTGTCGATTGGCCCCATGAGCGCACCCCGCTGCCTCTCCCCTGAGGCGCTTGGCTGTGGCAACTTCGTCGAAGACACTCTGAACTCAGTCGTGGCCAGGCTTGCCTGCTGCAGGCCCCGCGCACGCATCCTTCAGGGACTCAGCAGAGCTGTCTGACGAGCTCTTGCACCTGAAGGGCAGCACAATTGGTATCAGCGCTGACGAGGGCGCGGCCAGGTGCTGGACAGGCGCCGCAGGGCCAAGATTCGGGGAACGGGCCATAAGATCGCTTCATGTCCGACCTGCCCGAGTCGCGACGCACTGCTGTACGCCGGGGGAACAGGGCCCGGATCGTGCTGTGGATCGTCTTGGCCGTCGTCCTGCTCGTCATCCTCGCCGTCGCCTGGGTGGGGGTGCGCGGTGTGCTCGCGAAGGGCCACCTGGAGAACGCCGTCGCCGACGTCCAGACGCTCCGGACACAGCTGACCGGCGGCGACACCGCGAGCGCAGAGAAGACTGCGGCGCACCTGGAGGACGAGGCCGGCGCGGCCCGCTCGTTGACGGGCGATCCGATCTGGCGTGCTTCGGAGCACGTTCCGTTCTTCGGCACCAACCTGCGTGCCGTCCGGCAGATCGCCGGCGTGGTCGACGACGTGTCGCAGGGCGCGGTGAGCCCCGTCGCGAGTGTCGTCGGCAAGCTCGGCACGGATTCGTTCGCGCCGAAGAACGGCAAGGTCGACCTGCAGCCCCTCTTGCAGGCGCAGGCACCGGTCGCAAGGGCGACCGCGACGATCGACAAGGCGGTCACGGACGCCGATGCGATCGACACGGCAAACACGCTTTCTCCGGTGACGTCCGCGGTGAACCAGCTTCGGAACGCCCTGACGTCCGTGCACGGGCAGGTCGACACCGCGAACCGCGTCGTGCAGCTCGCCCCGGCGATGCTCGGCGCCGACGGCGACCGCCAGTACCTGCTGCTCTTCCAGAACAACGCCGAGCTGCGTGCCGGGGGCGGCATTCCCGGCGCCGTGGCGCTGCTCAACGTGAACGACGGCTCCGTCGCGTTCGGTGACCAGCGGTCGGGCTCCTCGTTCGGCCCGTACCCGCAGTCGGTGCTCCCACTCGACGACGGCACGAAGGCGCTCTACGGCGACATCACCGGGCAGTACATGCAGGACGTGACGCTCACCCCCCGTTTCGACGTCTCCGGCAAGCTCGCCCAGGCGATGTGGCGGCGGGAGACCGGCCAGCAGGTGAACGGCGTCATCGCCATCGACCCCGTGACCCTCGGCTACCTCCTCAAGGCGACCGGGCCCGTGCAGCTCGCGACCGGTGACACGCTCACGTCCGACAACGCCGTCAAGCTGCTGCTGAGCGAGGCGTACGCGAAGTACTCCGACCCGAAGATGCAGGACGCGTTCTTCGCCTCGGCGGCCAGCGCGGTGTTCGAGAAGGTCTCGAGCGGCGGGTTCAACGCGAAGCAGTTCGTCGCCGCGCTGACGCAGTCGGCGGGCGAGGGACGGCTCCGGCTCTGGAGCGCCGACGCGTCCGAGGAACAGCTCATCGACGGTACGGCAGTCTCCGGCGCGCTGCCGACGGCGGACGAAGAGACCCGGCAGTTCGGCGTCTACCTGAACGACGGCACCGGCTCGAAGATGGACTACTACCTGCAGAAGACGGTCTCGGTCGGGTCGTCGGTCTGCCGGAAGGACGGCTTGCCGACCTCCGCGGTCGAGGTGACGATCAAGAACACCGCGCCGGCAGACGCCGCCACGAGCTTGCCTGCGTACGTTACAGGCGGAGGGACCTACGGCACGAAACCGGGCGAGATCAAGACGCTCATCGCGGTCTACGCGCCGACGAACGCGATCTTCCTCGGCGCCTCGCAGGACGGCAAGGCGGTCGGCGTGCAGACGGCGACCGACGACGGTCACCCGGTCGCGCAGCTACGGACCGTCCTGGCACCGGGCGAGAGCGCGACGTTCCGCGTCGCCTTCCTCGGGCAGGCGAAGAACGCGAAGGCCGGCACCGAAGTGCTGTCCACCCCCGGCGTCGAGCAGACCGAGACCCTGCCGCTGCGCTTCGACTGCGCTGCGCCGGTGCCGCAAGGCTGATCGCGAACCATAGACCCGCGCAGGTCCTGGCAACGTGATGAACGGTCGCGTTGCTCCAGGAAACGCGGATCCAGCTACCCCCAGACCGAGGGGAACCGATGCAAGCTGAGCGCCCTCGACGCGTGCTCATCGGGCTCACAGGGGTACGAATCTGGGCCTGTGAGTGGCGCTGACCTCGGCCATGAACTGGGGTTTTCCGCTCGTGTGAACTCCGTGTTACACGATGCTGACCATCGGGCGAATCGGTGTCTCTGAGGTGACGTCTGGAGGAAGTTACGGATCTGGTGGCAACACGCTGGGTATTCCCGCTAGATTGAGGGAACTTCGCCATAGCAACCGCGTGCACCACGTGGCTTGCGAGCGGTGCACGGGCTCTGGGTGTCAGGGTCTGAAGGATCAGATCACTAGGGGAAACACTTCTATGAAGAAGCTCATCGCCGCTGCCGTCCTCGCGGGCGCAGCTTTCATCGCCATCCCGACCGCGGCCAACGCTGCTGGGTACACGCCGGACTCCGACGTGTCGGTCTCGGGTAGCTACACCGCCGGGGGCACGGCGACGGTCGCCTTCACGCCGGGCGCCTTCCAGGACAACGAGTCGGTCCGCGTGCAGGTCACCGGTGCCGGTGCGGTCACGCTCGGCGCCCTGCCGACCACGACCGTCTCGAAGGACTACACCGCGAACGCCGACGGATCGCTCACCGTGCGCGTCACGTTCCCGGCCGGTGGCTCGGGCACGTACAACCTGACCGCGACGGGCGCGACCTCCGGTGTGACCGGCTTCGCGACCTTCACGATCGCCCCGGCCGGCGCGACTTCGGTCGCCGCCAACGGCAACACCGGCACCCCCGGTGAGCTCGCCTTCACGGGTGGCACCATCTCCACGCTCGGCCTCTGGGCTGCCGGTGGCGCCATCGTCCTCGGTGGTGGCCTGCTGGTCGTCCGCAAGTCGGTCCGTCGCCAGCGCGAGACCGTCTGAGCCTCGCTCGACTGACGGAACCCCTCGGCACCTCGGTGCCGGGGGGTTCTTCTCGTCGCGGGACGTGTGGTCTTCAGGCGACGAGCAACGCGACCGCCACGACGGCGACCACCGCCAGCGGCGCGGCGATCCACAACCACCACGGGAACATCGAGGGCGGACGGTAGGGGCGGCGTTCGGGTCGGGCCATGCGCTGACGGTAGGTCACGAATGTTTCCGGCAGGGGCGCGCTCTGTGCTTCTTCAGCCGCAAGTGCCGAACTCGGACAGCATGCCGAGTGCAACAAGGCCGCAGGCGGTCAGTACCGGCCGCGGCGACGAGCGACGGCGAGGAGCGCGAGCGCGAAGGCGCCGAGGACCACGAGCGCCACGCCCACCCACATTGAGCCGGGATCGGTGACGAGGATGAAGAACCCGAACAGGGTGATGATGCTCGCGGTGATCGTCCGGGACGCCATCAAGAAGCGCCATCCGGGGTCGCCGCGTCGGGTCATGCTGCCGACGCTACGCGCGCCCCTGGCAGGGACACGGAGATGCCTCAGCTCCGCCGCACCCGCCCCAGCACCACGACCCCCAGCAGCACCCCGAGCACGGCCCCCGAGGTGTTCGCGAGCACGTCGTCCACCGACGCGAACCGCGCCGGCAGGAACAGCGCCTGCGTCGTCTCGATCGCGCAGCTCACCAGGAACCCGCCGAGCATCCCCACCCACCACCGCCTGGCGCCGAGCAGCAGCACGGCCAGGAACCCGAACGGCGCGAAGAACACCACGTTCGCCGTGAACTCGACCGCGCTGTACCCGAGCCACGACGGCGCCCCGAGCCGCTGCCCGGCCGCGATCGCCCGCACGAGCCACGGGTGGATCCCGCCGTCGACCGGCGTCCCCCACGTCGCCACGAGCACGACGAGCAGCCCGTATGCACCCGCGATCGTCCACGCCACCCGCTTGCTCCGCACGGAGGCGTGTGCCGCCCGCTCCCGCGCGTGCACCGCCGCGTCGATCAGGCTGCCGAGCAGCACCCCGACCAGTCCGGCGGTCGCGACGTCCCGGAAGCGGTCCCACCGTCCGTCGGCGTGCACCGCCGCTGCCGCGGCGAGCACCAGGACGAGCAGGCAGCTCACGACCGCACGCTGCCGCACCCCACCCGGCCTGGAGGCACGCCCCACCACCGCGAGCAGCACCGGCACCGGGACGGTCACCACCGTCACGACCATCGCCATCGCGAAGCCCGGGTCGACGTCGAGGGTGCCGTGCCCGACGGCGCGCAGCGCCGCGAGGGCCCGTCCCAGGGCGGACCGCAACCCGTCCGCGGTGCCCGGCACGAGCATCAGGGCGACCAGCAGCCCGACCGCCGCCCACAGCACGATCCGCACGACGGTCGTCCTGCTCGCGGTGGTCACGGGAACCGACCGTACTGTGCCGCGCCTCCCGGCCGGTGGCGACCGTCCGACGGCGGCGACGTCCCCCGGGAAGTCGTTCATCCGCGAAACGAGTACCCCGTTTCGGACCTGTACCCCGTTCCGGTGTCCCCCAACCCCGGAATTCCGGGGGTGCTCGATCGATCGCATTGGCGCGAACCGTGAATCGGCGGGCATCGCTGGCGGGGCGGGTGGTCGGCCCCGTACGGTTCTGGTGTCAGCAGATGTACCCCGGATCGCGAAGGAGAGCGACAATGAGCATCACCGTCAACACCGACAGCCGAGCCGAGGTCACGCTCGACACCGAGACCGTCGACGTCATCGCGATCCTCGAAGCGGAAGCCGAGCACGCCGGTCGTGCCGCCCGTGCCAAGACCACCTGGACCCAGGAAGACGACGGCGAGTGGATCGCCAACTACGGCGGCTACTTCGGCGGCACCGTCGACAAGCGCGACGGTCGCTACGTGGCCTCCGACACGTTCGGACTGGTCGTCGGCGACTTCTCGACGCTCGAGGACGCCCAGGCCAAGCTCGCCGACCAGCTGCACGTCATGCTGCCGGCAGTCATCCGGCCGATCGACTAGTGCCCGGCGACCATCCCGGCCCGTCGTCGGACGGGCCCCGCGACACCAGCGCACCGCACAACACCACACTGCACGGTTCCACCAGCACCACCATCACGAGGAGCACCACCATGAGCACGAGCGTCACCAGCAGCCACCAGGCCGAGGTGACCGTGGACACGGCGACCATCGAGGTCATCACCGGCATCGCTGCCGGGGTCGTGTCACCCGATGCGCCGGCCCGCGCGCACGTCGTCTGGTCCGAAGCCGACACGGGGCTCTGGGCGGCGAACTACGGCGGGTACTACGGGGGAGTGGTCGACCAGCAGGGCGCGCACTTCTTCGTCTCGGACACCTACGGGCAGTACGTCGGGGACTTCCGCTCCCTGCACGAAGCCCAGGACCGACTGGCCGAGCGACTGCACCAGCTGCTGCCGGACGTCCGGCGGACGCTCGACTGACCTGGTCTGCTGCTGCAACGACGGAGGGCCGGGACACCATCTGGTGTCCCGGCCCTCCGTCGTTGCTGGTCGCTTCTTGCTGGCCGGTGGCCGTTGGCCGCCGGTCAGCGCTCCTGTGCGGTGCGACGGCGGTGCAGCAGGACCAGGCCCAGGCCGATCGCCATCAGGACGAACGAGGCACCGAGGCCGGGCCACAGCACGTCGCTGCCGGTGAAGGCCAGGCGGTCGCCGCTCGGGGTGGTGACGATGACGCCGCCGCCCTTCGCCGGGTTCTGCGTGATGCCGGGCACGACCGGGATCGTGACCGAGACCGTCGCGGTGGCGCGGCTGCCGTCCTCGCCGGCGACCGAGTAGTCGACGTGCGCGGTGCCGGCGTAGCCGTCGACCGGGGTGAAGGTGACCGTGCCCGAGGGCTGGACCGTGAAGGTGCCCTCGCCGGCGATCGTCACGGTGTCGACGAGCTTGCCCGTCTTCGGGTCGACCAGACGGACCGACGCGGGGTCGATCGGCGCGGTGCCGGGGCCGTCGTTGCCGAGGACGTCGACGACGGTCGCGGTGCCGGGCTTGCCGTCGCGGTGGTCCGCCTTCGCGGTCGGCGGGGTGCCGACGACGACGGTCATGACGGCGTCGCTCGTGTGCCCGTCGGTGTCCGTGATCCGGTAGTTCCCCTGCGTCGGACCCGAGAACCCCGGTTCCGGCGTGAAGGTCACGGTCCCGTCCGCGTCGTTCACCGACCAGACACCGTTCCGGGGCACCGCGATGCGGGACACCGAGGCGCCGGAGCCGTCGATCAGCCGGACGGTGGTCCGGACGATCGGCGTCGCGGCGTTCCCGGCGTCGTCGTTGCTCAGGACCGACATCGTCACCGGGGTGTCCATCGCGGTGCTCGCCCAGTCGTCGTGCGCGGCGGGCGCGACCGAGGTGACCGTGACGGTGATCGTCGCAGCAGCGGACACCCCGCCCGTGTCGGCGACGCGGTAGGTCACCGGTGCGGCAGCGCCACCGAAGCCCTGCGCCGGGGCGAACGTCACCTTCCCGGTCGCCGGGTCGACGGTGTAGGTGCCCTGGCCGGCGACGGTCAGCTGCTTGCCGTCCGTGCTGACCGCGGCGCCGTCCGGCTGGCCCGTCGCCGGGAACACCACGCTGGCGGGATCGAGCGGCGTGCCGTCCTCGACGCCGGGGCCGTCGTTGCTCAGGACCGTGATCGAGACCGGGGTGTTCTGCTCGGTCGTCGCGCTGTCGTCCTTCGCCGCCGGGCCGACCGGGGTGACCGTGGCGGTGATCGTCGCCGTGGCGGTGTGCCTGTCGACGTCGGCGACCTGGTAGGTCACCGGCGACGCGGTGCCGCGGAACGTCGGCTCGGGGGTGAAGGTGACCGTGCCCGACTCCGGGTCGATCACGTACGTGCCCTGGCCCGGGACGGTGAGCTGCTTCGCGCTCTCGGTGCCGACGGCGCCCGCGGGCTGGCCGGCGGCCGGGAAGACGACGCTCTCCGGGTCGAGCGGGGTGGCCGCGTTGCCGCCGTGGTCGTTGCCGAGCACGTCGATCGTCGCGGAGTCGCCTTGCGCGAGGGTGGCGGTGTCCGGCTCGGCGGTCGGCGAGACCGCGGTGACCGTGGTGGTCAGCTGACCGTTCGACGTCTGCCCGCCGGTGTCGCTCACCTGGTAGGTCACCGGGGTGGTGGTGCCGGAGAACCCGGGCGCCGGTGTGAACGTGACCACGCCCGTCTTCGGGTCGACCGTGTAGGTGCCCTCACCGGGGACGGTGAGCTGCTTGCCGTCGTCCGACACCGTGGCGCCGGTCGGCTGGCCGTCCTTCGGGAAGACGACGCTCGTCGGGTCGACGGGCGTGCCGCTCTTGACGCCGGGGCTCGCGGCACCGGCGACGTCGAAGGTCGCCGGGGTGTTCTGCGACGTGGTCGCGGTGGTGTCCTTCGCGACCTTCGGGCCGACCGGCTTCGCCGTCACGGTGATCGTCGCCGTGGCCGTCGTGCCGTCGGAGTCCGCGACCTGGTACGTCACCGGGGTGGCGGTGCCGCGGAACGTGGCCTCGGGCGTGAAGGTGACCTTGCCGGTGGTCGGGTCGATCGTGTACGTGCCCTCGCCGGGGACGGTCAGCTGCTTGCCGTCTGCGCTCGTCGTGCCCGTCTTGGTGCTGGGGAACGTCACGGTGGTGGGGTCGAGCGGGGTCTGGGCGTTGCCGGCGGTGTCGTTCGCCAGGACGTCGACGGTGGTCGCGCTGCCCTGGTCGGTCGTCGCGGTGTCGTCCTTCGCGGTCGGGCTGACGGCGCTGACCGTCACGCTGATCGTCGCGGTGCCCGTGGCCTTGCCGGTGTCGGCGACCTGGTAGGTCACCGGCGCGGTGGTGCCGGTGAAGCCCTGCGCCGGGGTGATGGTGACCTTCCCGGTGGTCGGGTCGATCACGTACGTCGCCTGGCCGGGGACGGTGAGCTGCTTGCCGTCCGTCGACACGGTGGAACCGTTCGGCTGGCCGGAGGTCGGGAAGACCACGCTGGTCGGGTCGACCGGGGTGCCGTTCGCGACACCGGGCTGGTCGTTCGCGGTGACGTCCACGACGACCGGAGCGTTCTGCTCGGTCTTCGCGGTGTCGTCCTGCGCCGCGGGGCCGACCGGGGTGACCGTCGCGGTGATCGTCGCCGACGCGGTGTGGCCATCGACGTCGGCGACCTGGTAGGTCACGGGCGTCGTCGTGCCGCGGAAGGTCGGCTCGGGGGTGAAGGTGACCTTGCCGGACTTCGGGTCGATCGCGTACGAGCCCTCGCCCGGGACGGTGAGCTGCTTCGTGCCGTTGCCGGGGAACGTCACGCTGGTGGGGTCGAGCGGGGTCGCCGCGTTGCCCGGGGTGTCGTTGCCCAGGACGTCGACCGTCGCCGTGTCGCCCTGCGCGAGCGTGACGGTGTCGTCCTTCGCGGTCGGGGTGACGGCCGTGACGGTGACGGTCAGCGTGCCGGTGCCGGTCGCGCCGCCGGTGTCACCGACCTGGTACGTGACCGGGGTGGTCGTGCCGGTGGAGCCCTGCGCCGGGGTGAACGTGATCTCCCCGGTGGTCGGGTCAGCGGTGTAGGTGCCCTGACCGGGGACGGTCAGCTGGCGGCCGTCGGTGCTCGTGGTGGCACCGGCGGGCTGGCCCGTGGTCGGGAAGGTGACCGTCGTCGGGTCGACGGGGGTGCCGCCCTGCACGCCCGGGGCGGTGTCGCGGACGACGTCGACCGTGGTTGGGGTGTTCTGCTGCGTCGTGGCGGTCTCGTTCTTCGCCGTCGGGCCGACCGCGGCGACCTGCACCGTGATCGTCGCCGTGGACGTCGCGCCGTCGGCGTCGGCGACCTGGTAGGACACGGGCGAGGTGGTGCCGCGGAACGCGGGGTCCGGGGTGAACGTGACCTTGCCGGTGCTCTGGTCGATCGTGTACGTGCCTTCGCCGGCGACCGTGAGCTGCTTGCCGTCGGTGCTCACGGTGGCGCCCTTCGGCTGGCCGGAGGTCGGGAAGACGACGCTCGAGGCGACGGTGCCGCCCTCGTCGTTCGCCAGGACGTCGACCGTCACGGCCGTGCCCTGCGTGGTCTTCGCGGTGTCGGGCTGCGCGTTCCCCTTGTACGTCACGGCGATCTGGCCGGAGGTCTGGTTGCCGCGGGTGTCGTCCACCGTGTACGTGACCGGCGTCGGGTTCTTCGTGGAGCCGCTCTCCGGCGTGAAGGTGACCTCGCCGGACTGCGGGTCGACGGTCCAGGTGCCCTCACCGGGGACGGTGAGCTGCTTGCCGCCGTTCGACACGATCGAGTCCGGCGTGTTCGGGGTCAGCGTGACGGTGGTCGGGTCAATGGAGCCCGTTGAGCCCGCGAGCGGGTCGACGGTCACCGGCTGGCCGGGTGCGTTGCCCGTCGACGAGGTGTTCGTCACGGTCGGCTTGAGCGGGTTCGAGAACACGCACTGCACGTCGCCGCCACCCGCGGGGACGGTGAACGGCGCCGAGGTGCCCGTGCCCTGTGCGACGACCGAGCCGTCGACCAGGTTGATGCACTTGTACGTCGTGTCGTACGCGTTCGGGTCGGTCGTGGTGTTCCCCGGGGTCTGGTCGACCGTGTAGCTCTGCCCGGGCAGCAGGATGATCGGGCCCACCGTGACGGTGTCCTTGCCGGTCGACGTCGTCGCGCTCACCGGGGTCGGGATGTCACCGCCGCTGATGGTCGTCGTGAGCTGGTCGCTCGGCTTCGCGCGACCGTCGGTGAAGCCGCCCTGCGACTGGCCGGTCGACGGCACCGCGTTCGACGCCATGTCGGTGATCGAGACGCCGACGGTCTTGGTGTCGACGGTCTTGCCGTTCACCGGGTTGACCTTGAGGAACGAGTTCGTCCCGTTGCCCGCGATGTACAGGTAGCCGTCGTCACCGAAGGCCAGCGAGTTCAGGATCGGGGTGTTGCTGATCAGCGGACCGACCGCGGTCGCCGTCGTGTTGCCACCGCCGAGGTCGGATGCGTTGACGCGGTAGAGCTGCGCGGTGTTCGAGTTGTTGTTCGCGCCCGAGCTGGACACGAAGTACAGGTTGCCCTGCCGGTCGAACGCCAGGTCGCCGCTGCCGCCGGGTGCTCCCGCCGCGGAGACGGTGACCGGGGTGGTGGAGATCTTGTTCGTCGCCGGGTCGTACGAGTCGAAGAGGAACTTGCCGTTGGTCTGCCCGCCGAAGAAGAACAGCTGCGTCTTCGGATTGACGCCACCCATGGTGGTTCCGACGGTCGCGCCCGTGGAGCGCTGCGTCGACTCCCAGGTGTTCGTCGACGCGGTGTACTCGCGGACCGTCGCACTGTCGGTCATGTAGAGCTTGTCGCCGTCGGCGGAGATGCCGAGCTGGTTGAAGCTGCCGTTGTTCGCCGGACCGGTGGGGGCGGTCAGGACGGTCGTCGCCGCCCCGGTCGTCCGGTCGATCGTCACGACGTTCGACGACGAGCTCTGGACGGCGTAGAGCTTCGACGCGTCGAAGGCCGGGGCCGCGAACGCGGCGTGCGGCAACAGGAGCGCGGCGCTCCCTGCGACGAGTGTCGTTGCGACGGATCCGGCGACCAGCCGGAGGGTTCGACGGCGCGGTCGAGCGCGGTGCAATGAGGGCACGGGTGTCCTTCGGGAAGAGCGGTCGTGTCGGGTACACGGCCGTTGATCACGATATTGGGGACACCGGTTCCCAGCTGCGACTCAGACGGGGGGTTCTTTGTCCCCAAAGAGGGGGACCGGTTCGTCCGCTCGGTCGGCTCGGCGCACGGGGTCGATGAGCTGCGGGCCCTGGTTCCGCACGTTGTTGACCGCCCGCGAGACCTCGTACTGCTCGAGCCCCGCCGCGACTGCGAGCGACTCGTGGTCGAGCAGTGCGAGCAGGTCGTCCGTGCCCAGGCTGCCGTCGAGCCAGTCGTCGTAGCCGTCCGGGGTCAGGAACGCCGGCATGCGGTCGTGGACCTCGCCCGGAGCGACGTGGGCGTCCCGGGTGATGATCGCCAGGGATAGCCGCCACTTGTCCGGGTCGTCCTCGGGCTTGGTCGGGTCCGGCCAGGCGCTCACCACCCCGGCCATCGCCAGGGCACCGCCCGGCTCGTGCACGAAGTGCGGCTCCTTGCCGTCCTCGCGCACCACCCACTCGTAGTACCCGAGCGCGGGGACGATGCACCGGTGCGTCGCGAACGCCCGCTTGAACATCCCGCTCGTTGCGACCGTCTCGATCCGGGCGTTGATCGGCTTCGGGCGCTGCTTCTGGAAGTCCTTCGCCCAGCTCGGCACGAAGCCCCAGCTGATCTGCGGGAGCTCGCGCTGCCCGTTCCGCTGCCGGACGGCGTACACGGGGTCCGTCGGGGCGACGTTCCAGCTCGGGGCGAGGCCGGCGTGCACCTCGCCTGTCTCCTGGTCGACGTGCTCGGTGCGCGCGGCGAGCTCACCGACGAGCTCGGGCAGCAGATCGGCCGTGGTGTCGGAGACGACGAACCTTCCACACATGCGCCCAGTGTGCCCGCCCGGACCGACACCCGGCCGGCGGTCACTCCCCGGGCAGGCCCAGCTTCGAGCCGCTCGGGTCCCGACGCCACTGCGGCCGCTGCTCCGGGGCCGCGGGCGGCGTCGCGAGGGCGTCCCGCCGTGCCCGTTCGGATCGTCCGATCCGGAGCACCATGTCGGGCAGTGTGAAGAGGTACACGAACGGCCACAGGACCGCGAACACCTGAGCGCGTCCTGTCGTGAGCACCACGGCTGCGCCGATCGCCACGGCGAGCAGCAGCGGGGCGAGCCGGGTCAGCCGGCGCACCAGGCCGCGCTGCAGCAGGGGCACGTCGTTCAGGATCGCCTCGCGGTGCTCCGGGTGCACCGGGCGCCGGACGCGGTCCAGGTAGGGGCGGACCTCCCACCGGACCGCCAACGCAGTGTTCGGCCGGACCTGCCGTCCGTTGATCCGCAGCTCCGGGCCGACCTCGCGCGCCGTGGGGCAGCAGGCGTAGACGAGCAGGAACACGCTGGCCGTCACGGCCGCGACCACGAGCCCCGGTCGCAGGCTCCCCGTCCCGGCCCAACCGTTCACCAGGTGCAGGGCGACGAGCGCGCCGAGCACCACGGCAGCGACGGCACCGGCGATCCACAGGGCACGGCGGACCCGCGCGAGGTCGACGACCTGGCCGAGGAGCCCCCGCATCACCTGCCACCCGAGCCGCAACACTCCTCACTCTTACCCCCACGCCCTGCGTGCGCGGACGTGCTGCGCCCTCAGAACGCCCTCGCCTCACTCGTGCACCGCCTTCGATGGAGCAGAGGCCGTCGCGTCGGGGCCGGGCACCCGACGTCTTCTGCTCCATCGACCGACGGACGGGCGGACGGGCGCGGGCAGTCAGTGCGAGCGCACCGCTGCTACCGTGCCGGGGTGCTCCCCGACGACCAGCGCTGCCCCTGCCTGAGCGGCAACCCCTACGGCGAGTGCTGCGGCCCCCTGCACGCCGGCGCCGCGGCCCCGACCGCCGAGCGGCTCATGCGCTCCCGGTTCAGCGCGTTCGCCCTCGGCCTGCCGGAGTACCTGCTGCGCAGCTGGCACCCGAGGACCCGGCCGGACGAGCTGACGCTCGACCCGGCCCAGCGCTGGACCCGGTTGGACATCGTCGCGACCCGGTCTGGAGGCCCGTTCGACTCCGCAGGTCAGGTCGCCTTCCGCGCGTGGTGGCGCACCGACGACGAGCGCGGGACGCTCGAGGAGACGAGCGAGTTCGTCCGCGAGCAGGGCCGCTGGTTCTACGTCGACCGCGTCGTCGCCTGATCGGTGCGACGGCTGATGTCCCCGTCGTGCGCTCAGCCCGCGATCGCGTCCGGCAGCCCGACGGAGCGCCGCATCGCCCGGCGCACGGCAGCCTCGTCGGGCAGCAGCTCGTCCTGGTCCCCGGTCAGGAAGAACCGGATCTGCCCGATCGCCTGCTCGGTGAGCATGTCGAGCCCGTTCAGCACGCGCCCGCCCGCGGCCGCCCATCGACTCGCGGCGACGGTCGGCCACGGCTCGTAGGCCACGTCGAACAGCACGGCGTCCGGGCCCGACGGCAGCAGGTCGAGCGAGTCCGCCGCGCCCCCGGGGAGCGTCGACACGAGGAACCCGTGCCGGGTGCCGGGCAGCGCGGACACGGGCAGGACCTCGAGTGTGACGCCCAGCCGCACCGCCAGGTCGACGAGGGCGCCGGCCTTCGCGGTGTCCCGCAGGAACAGCCGGACGTCGACGGCCCCGAGCCGGACGGCCGCCGTGAGGGCGCTCGCCGCGGTGGCGCCGCCGCCGAGGATGCTCGCCTGACCGGGCACGTGCCCGAGGGCCTCGACGGGTCGGACGATCCCCTCGACGTCGGTGTTCGCGCCCGCGAGGACGACCCGGTCGCCCTCCTGCCGGAACGCGACGGTGTTCGCGACGCCGAGTGCATCGACGAGCGGGGTCGTGCGGTCGAGCATCGGCACGACGTCCCGCTTCAACGGCATGGTCAGGCTCAGCCCGCGCCACTCCGGACCCAGCCCCGCGACGAACGCGTCGAGCCCGCCGGACGCGACCTCGTGCCTCCCGTACGTCCAGCCGACCCCGAGCACGTCGTAGGCCGCTGCGTGCAGGGTGGGCGAGAGCGAGTGCGCGATGGGGGAGCCGAGCACGGCGAGGCGGGTGCGGTGGGGGTCCGAGTACTCCACGCACGCGAGCCTATCCACGGCGCGGCGCCCGGTCAGCGCTTAGGGTAGCCTTACCTACGTGATCCGTACCTCCCCCTCCTCGCGTCGCGTCCGGCGCGTGCTCGCGGCTGCCGGCGTCGTCGTCGCCGCGTCCCTCGTCCTCGCCGGCTGCAGCGGCGGCTCCCCGTCCGGCTCGGCCTCCGGCGACGCGTCCGGTTCGTCCGGCGCCTTCCCGGTGTCCATCACCACCGCGCTCGGCACCACCGAGATCCCCTCGCAGCCGAAGCGCGTCGTCGCCCTCGGCTGGGGTGACGCCGAGACGGCGCTCGAGCTCGGTGTGCAGCCCGTCGGCGCCAGCGACTGGCTCGCCTTCGGTGGTGACGGCGTCGGGCCGTGGCTCAAGGACGCCTACACGAAGAAGCCCGAGATCATCCAGACGCTCGAGCCGAGCTACGAGCAGATCCTGAAGCTCAAGCCGGACCTGATCCTCGACACCAAGAGCTCGGGCGACAAGGACCGCTACAGCAAGCTCTCCGCGATCGCCCCGACCGTGGCGATCCCCAAGGGCGGCGCGAACTACCTCACCACCACCGAGCAGCAGGTCGACATGATCGCGAAGGCGCTCGGCAAGGAGTCCGAGGGCAAGAAGCTGCTCAGCGGCCTCGACGACGCGTACGCCGCCGCGAAGAAGGCGCACCCGGAGTTCCAGGGCAAGACCGCCGTCGTCGGCTCGTACACGTCCGAGGGCTTCGGCGCCTACGCCTCGAGCGACAGCCGCTCCGAGTTCCTCAAGAACCTTGGGTTCACGATCCCGAAGGCCATCGACGAGCAGGCCGGGGACGCCTTCTCGGTCAAGCTGTCGGAGGAGAACCTCGACCTGCTGAACGCCGACCTGACGCTGATCCTGCCGATCTACGTCGACGCGTCCAAGGCCGAGGCCGACCCGCTGTTCCAGAAGGTGCCGTCCGTGCAGGAGGGCCACTCCATCGTCGTCAGCGACGCGAACGTCTCGTCTGCGTTCTCGCTCGGGACGACCGCGGCGATCGAGTGGGCACTCGAGCGGCTGCCGGACGAGATGGCGAAGAAGGTCGGCTGAGTCCGGTTCGTCGTACCGCTCGGCTCGGTGCTCCCCCGGATTCCTGGGTGAGCAGAAGACGTCGGGTTGCCTCGTGCGACCCGACGTCTTCTGCTCCACGGAAGAGGGGTGCCGGAGGTGACCGGCTGACGGACGGGAGGCGCGGTGCCAGCCGGCACCGCGCCTCCCGTCCGTCTCGGGGTGCGCCCGGCGCTCTTCCGGGCATGGGTGCTCGGGGTGCCGATCCGCGCGTGGGGTGCCGATCCGCGTGTGGGAGGCCGATCCGCTCGAAGGAGACCGTTCCTTCCTGCTCCCGATGCGCGTTCCGTCCTCCGATCGCACGCGCGATGGGACGGAACGACGCCGGCGTTCGGCGAGCCGGGGGTGCGTCGGGCGTGCGTCCGGCGTGCGTCGGGCTAGGACGCGGGGAAGGTCGAGCCGAGGAACGCGAAGATGAGGGCGATCAGCGGCAGCGAGCCCTGCACGAACGCCGAGTTGAGGTACCGGCGCCCCGTTCCCGCGAGGACCACGGCGGCGCCGAGCATGCTCACGGTCGAGAACACGACGAGCGGCCAGCCGGTGGCGCCGTTGCCGACCGCGACCAGGGCGACGCCGACGATCGCACCGATCGCGAGGAACAGGTTGTAGAAGCCCTGGTTGAACGCGAGGGCGCGGGTGGCCTGCGCCTCGGTCTCGCTCGCGATGCCGAAGGCGCGGCGCACGCGGGGGCTGGTCCAGGCGACGGACTCGAGGAAGAAGATGTACACGTGGACGAGGCCCGCGAGGACCGCACACACGCTCGAGATCACGAGCAGGACCGACATGGCCTCCATTCTCGCAGCCCGGGAGTGGTGCTCCGTCCGCTGGGGCGCTCCGACCGCTGGGGACCCGTGGGCCTCGCCGGTAGGCTCGGGACATGAGCGCCGTCGAGCCCGAGTCCGTGCCTGCCGCCGTCGATCCTGCCGCTCCGGATCCCGTCGCCGAGCTGACGAGCATCCGGCAGAGCATCGACAACATCGACGCCGCCGTGATCCACATGCTGGCGGAGCGGTTCAAGTACACGCAGCGCGTCGGGTACCTCAAGGCCTCGGCCGGCATGCCCGCCGCCGACCCGAACCGTGAGCAGGTGCAGGTCGCCCGGCTCCGGCAGCTCGCGGCGGAGTCGCACCTCGACCCGGCGTTCGCGGAGAAGTTCCTGAACTTCATCGTCGCCGAGGTCATCCACCACCACGAGCGCATCGCGGGCGGCGCGAAGTGAGTGGGGCGGGGTCGCTCGACGAGCTGGCTGTGCTCGACGACCTACACGTGCTCGTGGGGTCCTACACGGCGACGGGTGGCGGGTCGGCGACCGGCATCTCGATCGTGCACGGCACCACCGCCCACACCGCGGCCGTGATGGACGATCCGTCGTTCCTCGCCCTCGACGGCGATCGGGTCTACGCCGTGTCCGAGACCGCCGACGGCAGCGTCTCGGCCTTCCGCCACGCCGACGGCGCACTCGAGCACCGCTGGGACGCGAGCGCCGGCGGCGACGCCCCCTGCCACGTCCGGGTCGACCCGTCCGGCGCGCTCGTCGTCACGAACTACGTCTCCGGGACGGTCACGGCGATCGGGCTCGCGGCAGCGGAGGCGCACGCGTCCGCAGTGCTCGACGGCAGCTCCGTCGGTTCCGGCGCCGCCGAGCCGCACGGGCTGGGCGACCGCGTCGTCGTGCCGGACTCCGCGATCGTCACCGGCGTGCTGCCCGACGTCGAGGGTCCCGTCGAGGACCGGCAGGAGGGGCCGCACGCACACCAGTCCATCGGGACGCCCGACGGCACCGTGCTGGTGGCGGACCTCGGCGGTGACGCGCTGCACGAGTTCCGCGTGACGGACGAGCCCGCGATCGACCTGGTCCGCGTGCACCACCTCGGTCCCGGCATCGGGCCGCGGCACATGGTGTGGCTCGGCGACGACCTGATCGTCGCGGGCGAGCTCGACGGGCGCGTGTACCGACTCCGCCGGGACGACTCCGGGTCGCTCGTGCCCATCGCCTCGGCCGCGACCTTCCAGGGCCCGGTGGGGGAGTCGCTCCTGTCCCACATCGAGGTCGACGACGCCGGGCGGGTGCTCGTCGCCGTCCGTGGCCGGGACCTGATCGTCGTGCTGGACACCACCGGGGACGAGCTGGCCGTGGTCGGCAGCGCATCCTCGGGCGGGGTGTGGCCGCGGCACTTCGCGCAGGTCCCCGGGTTCCTGCTCGTCGCCAACCAGATGTCGGACGCCGTGGCGGTGCTGCCCGTGGGCGAGGACGGCGTGCCCGGCGGACCCGTGGCGCAGATCGCCGTCGGGAGCCCGGCGTGCGTCCTGCCGATCGCACCGTCGGCGAAGGGCTGACCGTGTCCGGGGGAGTGCTCGCCGACGGGCCCCTCGCCGACGGGTACGGGCTCGTCGTGGGTCCGCCCCCGCTCGACGACTACCTGCGCCTCCGACGGGACTCGGGACTGTCGCCGAAGGAGCCCGAGCAGGGTGCCGGGGCGATCGCCGGGTCGTGGTCGGCGTGCCACGTCGTGGACCCCGAGGGTGTGCCGGTCGCGATGGGCCGCACCATCGGGGACGGCGGGTGGTACTTCCACATCGCGGACATCGCCACCGATCCCGCGCACCAGCGCCGCGGGCTCGGACGTGCGGTCGTCGAGTGGCTCGTCGCGGACGTCCGTGCCCGAGCGCCCCGAGGGGCCTACATCACGCTCGTCGGGGATCCGCCCGGGCAGCGGCTGTACCGGTCGCTCGGGTTCGAGGACGTGGCGCCGAGCCTGGGCATGGCGCTGCCGATCGACTGAGCGGTGCGCGGTGCGGCGCGGCCCGAGACTCGGGTCGGCGGACGCTTCCGCTGTCGCCGACCCACGGAACCGCCCGCGGGGACGAGTCTCGCGACGCCCGCCGGCCCGACGGCGGCCTCGCCGGTCAGCGGGGGATGACGTTCCGGAAGGGGCTGCCCTCGGCCAGCGCGGTGACCTGCTGCCGCATCAGCTCGAGGGTGCGCGGCACGCTGAGGTCGGTGTTGCCGCCGACGTGCGGCGTGAGCACGGTGTTCGGCGTCGTCCACAGCGGGTGTCCGGCCGGCAGCGGTTCGGGGTCGGTGACGTCGAGCGCCGCACTCAGACGGCCCGAGGTGAGTTCCGCCACCAGGGCGTCGGTGTCGACGACCTTGCCGCGGGCGACGTTCACCACGAGGGCACCGTCCGGCAGCGCGGCGAGCAGGTCCGAGTCGACGAGCCGTTCGGTCTCGTCGGTCAGCGGGGTGATGAGCACGAGGACGTCCGTGTCGGCGGCGAGGGACGGCAGGTCGCCAAAGGCGTGCACCTGCCGACCGTCCTGCTCCCGAGCCGTCCGTGCGACGACGGTCACCGGGCACCGCATCGCCTCGAACCGGGTCGCGATCGCGGCGCCGATCGCCCCGTAGCCGACCACGGTGACGCGACGGTCCGCGAGGGAGCGGGTCTGCCGTGCATCCCACACCCCGGCGGCACGGTCGGCCTGGAACGCCGCGATCTCCCGCAGCGAGGTCAGTGCGAGCCCGACCGCGAGTTCGGCGGTCTCGTCGTCGTGGATGCCGCGGCCGTTCGCGAGCTCGGCGTGCTCCGGGACGTGCGGCACCGCGTGCTCGTAGCCGGCGCTCGGGAGCTGCAGCAGCCGCAGGTTCGGCAGTTCGTGCACGTACTGCCAGCGGTGCCGTCCGCCGAAGTAGAACGGCAGCAGCGTGAGGGCCACCTCGTCGGGGCGGCCGTACGGGCCCTCGACGTCCCACACGTCGAGCTCGACGCCGTCCGGCACGGGGCCGAAGCGGTCGACGAGCTCGGCGAACGGCAGGGTGACGATCACCGCGCGACCCGGGTGACCGGGCCGGAGGCGACCACCGCCGCTGCCGTCCGCCGGATCGACATCAGCTGTCGGTCCGCGGCGAGAACGCGCCGTCGGTGTCGAGCGGGCCGCGGCCGACGTAGCCCTCGGTCACGTCCTCGGTGATGACGTCGCCGAAACGCGCCGGCAGCGTCGCGGCGTGCGTGCCGCGGAGCTCGTCGAGCGTTGCCTCGAACGCGCCCTGGACCTCGAGCGTGCCCGACGCGGCGTCGGTCACGCCGATGCGCAGCACCGGGAAGCCCCGGCCCTCGCACAGGCCCTGGAAGCGCACGTCGTCCTCGCGCCGGACGGTCACGATGACGCGGCCGGTCGACTCCGAGAACAGTGCGGTCGCGGTGTCGACGCCGTCGCGGGCCTCGAGCTCGTCGAGCACCACCCGGGCGCCGAGGCCGAACCGCAGCACCGACTCGGCGAGGGCCTGGCCGAGGCCGCCGTCCGCCAGATCGTGGGCGCTGGTCAGCAGCTGCTCGCCGGAGGCCGCGTACAGCAACTCCGCCAGGGCCTTCTCGCGCTCGAGGTCCACCGCCGGCGGGCGTCCGCCGAGGTGCCCGTGCACCGTGCCGGCCCACGCCGACCCGTCGAGCTCCAGGCTCGTCGTGCCGAGCAGGTAGATGTTGTGGCCGTCGTCCTGCCAACCCGAGGGCACCCGCAGCGCGACGTCGTCGATGATGCCGAGCACGCCGACGACGGGGGTCGGGTGGATCGGGGTGGTGCCGGTCTGGTTGTAGAACGACACGTTGCCGCCGGTGACCGGGATGCCGAGCTCCATGCAGCCGTCCGCCAGGCCCTCGACCGCCTCGGAGAACTGCCACATGACCTCGGGGTTCTCGGGGGAGCCGAAGTTCAGGCAGTCGGTGACCGCGGCCGGGACGGCACCGGTGACGGCGACGTTCCGGTACGCCTCGGCCAGGGCCAGCCGTGCGCCCTGCTTCGGGTCGAGCTGGCAGTACCGGCCGTTGGCGTCGGTCGCGATGGCGACGCCGAGTCCGGTCTCCTCGTCGACGCGGATCATGCCGCCGTCGTCGGGGAAGGACAGCGCGGTGTTGCCGAGCACGTAGGTGTCGTACTGGTTGGTGACCCAGTTCTTCGACGCCAGGTTCGGCGAACCGAGCAGCTGCAGGAACTGCGCCTTGAGCGCCGGGCCGTCGGTCGGACGGTCGAGCGAGGCCGCGGTGTCGGCCTGCAGGGCGTCGATCCACGTCGGGTAGGCGACCGGGCGGTCGTAAACGGGCCCGTCGACGGCCACGGTGCGCGGGTCGACGTTGACGATCTCCTGGCCCTGCCAGTCGATGACGAGACGGCCGGTGCCGGTGACCTCGCCCAGGACGCTGGTCTCGACCTCCCACTTGCCGACGACCGCGAGGAACTCGTCGAGCTTCTCGGGACGGACGACGGCCATCATGCGCTCCTGGCTCTCCGACATGAGGATCTCCTCTGCCGTGAGCGTGGGGTCGCGGAGCAGCACGTCGTCGAGCGAGATGTGCATGCCACCGTCGCCGTTGCTCGCGAGCTCCGACGTGGCGCACGAGATCCCGGCGGCGCCGAGGTCCTGGATGCCCTCGACCAGTTCCTTCTGGAACAGCTCGAGGCAGCACTCGATGAGCACCTTCTCGGCGAAGGGGTCGCCGACCTGGACCGCCGGACGCTTGGTCGGGCCGCCCTCGGTGAAGGTGTCGGACGCCAGGATCGACGCGCCGCCGATGCCGTCGCCACCCGTGCGGGCACCGAAGAGCACGACCTTGTTGCCGGCGCCGGAGGCGTTCGCCAGGTGCAGGTCCTCGTGCCGCAGGACACCGACCGCGAGGGCGTTCACCAGCGGGTTGCCCTGGTACACCGGGTCGAAGTAGGTCTCGCCGCCGATGTTCGGCAGACCGAGGCAGTTGCCGTAGAACGAGATGCCGCCGACGACACCGTGCACGACGCGGGCGGTGTCCTCGTGGTCGATCGCGCCGAAGCGGAGCTGGTCCATCACGGCGACCGGACGCGCGCCCATCGAGATGATGTCGCGGACGATGCCACCGACACCGGTCGCGGCGCCCTGGTACGGCTCGACGTAGGACGGGTGGTTGTGCGACTCGACCTTGAAGGTCACCGCCCAGCCGTTGCCCACGTCGACGACACCGGCGTTCTCGCCCATGCCGACCATGAGGTTCTTGGTCATCTCCGGCGTGACCTTCTTGCCGAACTGCCGCAGGTAGTTCTTGCTCGACTTGTACGAGCAGTGCTCCGACCACATCACGGAGTACATCGCGAGCTCGCCCGAGGTGGGGCGGCGCCCCAGGATCTCGCGGATCTTCGCGTACTCGTCGGCCTTGAGCCCGAGGGCCTCGTACGGCTGCTCCTTGTCGGGCGTCGCGGCGGCGTCCTGGACGGTGTCGGGCTTCGGGCGAACGTGGGTCGTCACGGTGTTGTCGTTCCCTGTCACTGGAGTCGTGGCCGCGGTCACTTGACCAGCGTCGACTCGATCACGGAGGTGAAGAAGGTGAGGCCGTCCGTGCCGGAGGCCATCGCCGCGGGGGTGTCCGGGCCGAACCCGGGCTCCGTCGCGTGCTCGGGGTGGGGCATCAGCCCGACGACGTTGCCGCGCTCGTTCGAGACGCCCGCGATGTCGTCGATCGACCCGTTCGGGTTCACGCCGACGTAGCGGAACACGACCTGACCGTTGTCCTCGATGCGCTTGATCTCGTCGGCGTCCGCGACGAAGCGGCCGTCGGCGTTCTTCAGCGGGATGGTGATCTCCTGCTGGGCGTCGAAGCCCGAGGTCCACGCGGTGCCGGCGTTCTCGACGCGGAGCTTCTGGTCGCGCCGGATGAACTGCTGGTGGGCGTTGCGGGTGTGCGCGCCCGGCACCAGTCGTGCCTCGGCCAACATCTGGAAGCCGTTGCAGATGCCGAGCACGGGCATGCCCTTGCCGGCGGCGTCGATGACCTCGGCCATGATCGGGGCTTTCGCCGCGATCGCACCGGCACGCAGGTAGTCGCCGTACGAGAACCCGCCGGGGAGGATGATCGCCTCGACCCCCTGCAGGTCGTGGTCGCCGTGCCAGAGCGCGACGGGTTCGCCGCCGGCCAGCCGGACCGCGCGCTGGGCGTCGCGGTCGTCGAGCGAGCCGGGGAAGGTGATGACGCCGATCCGCATGCGGCTCACGCCTGCTCGGCGACGGTGACCGAGACGACGTCCTCGATCACGGCGTTCGAGAAGACGTCGGCCGCGATCTCGCGGACCTCGGCCAGCTTCGCGTCGTCGACGGGGCCGTCGACGGCGATCTCGAAGCGCTTGCCGATGCGGACGTCGGTCAGGTCGGCCTTGCCGAGACGGGCGAGCGCGTTGCCCACCGCCTTGCCCTGGGGATCGAGGATCTCTGCCTTGGGCATGACCTCGACGACGATGGTTGGCACGTGTTCACTCCAGCGCTTGGGTGGGTTGGGTGGGACGCGACCAGTCTACGGTCCGCGCGCGACGCGCCGGGACCGCACCGTGCCTCCTGTGCGGAACTGCACGCGCGGTGCGCGCCTGTGGAGGACGCGCCCGTCTGGTTGCCGATGGCTGCTCCAAGGCGTACATTCCAAGTCGAATGATCGGGACGGAGTAATCCGTCATGTCGGACTGGAGGCACGGATGGCGTCGCTCACGCCGCTCGCGTTCGCCGCGCTCGGGCTCCTCGCAGAGGGCCCCACGCACCCGTACGAGATGTTCCAGACGATGACCCACCGGCGCGACGGGCGGAACGTCAAGGTCCGGCCGGGCACCCTCTACCACCAGGTCGGCCGCCTCGTGGAGCTCGGCCTCGCCGAGGTCGTCGGCACCGACCGCGAGGGCAACCGACCGGAACGCACCACCTACGCGATCACGGAGAGCGGGTGGACGGTGCTGCACGACGGCCTGGTCGGCATGCTCGCCGACCCTGCCGACGAGTACCCGGTGTTCCACCTGGCGCTCGCCGAGGTCGAGAACCTGCCCCTCGCCGAGGCCGTCGACGCGCTCGGCCGGCGGGTGCACGCGCTCGAGCGGCAGCGGGACGAGGCCGACGAGATCCTCGACGTCGTCCGCGGCAAGGACCTGCCCGAGCGGTACTGGCTGGACGTGTCGTACGTCCGTGCCATGCTGACCGCCCAGATCGAGTGGCTCCGTGCCACGACGGAACGCCTCCGGAACGGCGCCGTCCCCTGGACCGACCCGGTCCTCCCCGACACCACCACCAGCAGCAAGGAACACACTCGATGACCTCCGCCACCACCACTGGCGCCCCGACCACGCACGAGAAGAAGCCCTGGCCCGCGCTCTGGGCCCTCGTCGTCGGGTTCTTCATGATCCTCGTCGACTCGACCATCGTGTCGGTCGCGACCCCCACCATCGCCTCGGCGCTCGACGCGGACATCAACGCCGTGATCTGGGTGACCAGCGCCTACCTGCTCGCGTACGCGGTGCCGCTGCTCATCACGGGCCGGCTCGGCGACCGCTTCGGTCCGAAGGTGCTGTACCAGGTCGGGCTCGTCGTCTTCACGCTCGCCAGCCTGTGGTGCGGCCTGGCCGGCTCGATCGAGGTGCTCATCGTCGCCCGCGTCGTGCAGGGCCTCGGCGCCGCCATGATGACCCCGCAGACGATGGCCGTCATCACCCGCATCTTCCCGCCCCAGAACCGCGGCGCTGCGATGGGCCTGTGGGGTGCCGTCGCCGGTGTCGCCTCGCTCGTCGGCCCGATCGTCGGCGGCCTGCTCGTCGACGGCTTCGGCTGGGAGTGGATCTTCTTCGTGAACGTCCCCGTCGGCGTCGTCGCGTTCGTGCTCGCGCAGCGGTTCGTCCCGACCTTCGAGCGCCGCCGGCACCGCTTCGACTACCTCGGCATCGTGCTGTCCGCCGTCGGCATGTTCCTGCTCGTCTTCGGCATCCAGGAGGGCGAGACCTACGACTGGGGCACCATCACCGGGCCGATCTCCGTCTGGTCGCTGATCATCACCGGGATCGTCGTCCTCGCCGCGTTCGTCGTGTGGCAGGGCACGCAGAAGGGCGAGCCGCTGCTGCCCCTCGGGCTGTTCAAGGACCGCAACTTCACGCTCGCGAACATCGCGATCACCGCGGTGGGCGTCGCGATCTCGTCGTTCGCGCTCCCGATCATGCTGTGGGCGCAGGACGTGCTCCGCTTCACCCCGACCCAGGCCGCGCTGCTCCTCGTGCCGCAGGCCGTCATCTCCGCCGGGCTCGCGCCGCTCGTCGGCAAGAACCTGAACAAGTGGAGCCCGCGGTGGGTCGGGGCGTTCGGTCTCGCCTGCTTCTCCGGCGCCCTCTTCTGGTTCGGGTCGCTCCTGTGGTCCGGTGCCGACTGGGGCTGGACGCTGCTGCCGAGTGCGCTGCTCGGGCTCGCGAACGCGTGCATGTGGGGGCCGCTCTCGGTCTCCGCGACGCGGAACCTGCCGCCGGCGCTCGCGGGTGCCGGGTCGGGCGTCTACAACACCACCCGGCAGATCGGTGCGGTGCTCGGCTCCGCGGGGATCGCGGCGCTGATCGAGGCCCGGATCACGGCGAACTTCCCGTCCGGAGCGGGCTCGTCGTCGGGCGGCGGCGCCGAGCAGCAAGTCGGTGCGCTGCCGGCGTTCCTGCAGCAGCCGTTCGCCACGGCGATGGGGCAGTCGCTCGTGCTGCCGGCCCTGGTGCTCGTCGTGGCGATCGTCGCGGCCCTGTTCCTGGCGAAGCCGAAGCAGACCGTGCAGTGGCAGCAGACCGGGGCGGTGCCGACGCAGCCCGAGGCCGAGCGGGTCGGCGCGGGTGCGCATGCTGCGGTTCCGGCGCCGGCCACCGCGGAGGAGGAGCTGGCAGCCACCGACCACCACGGTCGTCACGCGGACGCCTGACCCGCGCTGCGCCGATCCCGGCCCAGCCCGGCCCCGCGCCGCCCCCGATCACGGGGCGGTGCGGGGCCGGTCCTGCGTGGGGGCGGCTCCCGCTCGCCAGCGCCACCGCCGCACCGGGCTCAGCCGCGGCGCTGCAGGTGCTCGCGGGTGAGCGCCTCCATCTCCTCGTCGGAGAGCGCGTCGACGGACCGAGCCTCGCGGCGGTCGGTCCGCTGCCACCGGATGAACAGCATGATGAGGACGGGGACGTCGGCCACCTCGGCGATGAACCACAGCAGGTCGCCGGCGAGGTGCTGGTCCTCGAGGGGGTTCGGGAACCACGGCTGCCCGAGGACGTGCACGAGCGACCCGTCGAGCACGTGGTTCGTCACGCGCAGCACGATGCCGGGGACCGCGTCGAGCAGGAGCTCGACGAAGGCGAGCAGGAACTCGACCGTGACGAACGTCGAGCTCCGCAGCACGCCCGGCTCGGACAGCGGCGCGAGCAACCCGAAGCCGAGCACGGGCACGAGGACGGTGATCGCGACCGCCCACCCCGAGGATTCCCGGATGGTCGCCGCGAGCGGGGTCAGCAGCACCGCGAACAGCACGAGCCCCACGACCGGGGCGACGATCGCGTTGCCGAGGACCCGGATCGGGCGGGACCCCATCGCGCGATCGGCGAGCTGTGCCAGGCGTCCAGGGCCGCCGAGCCGCAGCAGCGAGACCGGTGCGGCGAGGGCGGCGAACGTCGGGACGGCGAAGAAGAGCAGGGCGAGCCGGAGGGTGAAGGCCCAGCGGAGCAGTTGGTCGTACCGCCCGACGACGCCGAACTGCAGGAGCCCGAACAGTACGAGCGCGAGCAGGAACGACAGCGTCCGCCATCCGGACCAGCGCGCGCCTCGACGGCGTGCTCCGACGATCCACCACCCGTACGCGACGGCGGCGACGGCGAGCAGCACGGCGGCGAGGGGGTCGAACTGCCAGGTGCTCCAGAACTCGGCGGGCTGCGGCGTGGGGAACCTCCGGGGGAGAACAGGGCGTGGTCGGTGCCCCGCCATCCTCTGCCGTCGACGCCTCGGTGTGCCCGCGCACGGGCCCCGGCGCGGTGAGGATCAGTTCAGCCGCACGGTCCGCCCGAGCAGCACGACCCCGAGCGGTACGAGCACCGCGCCGACCACGGCGGTCCCGAGCGACAGGTGCAGCTGCATCACCGCGAAGGCGGGGCCGATCGTGCAGAGTGCCGCGACGGCGAGGACCGGCCAGCCCGGACGGTCCGTGCCGGGCTCCAGGCGGGGGAGCGGCCGGTCGAACCACCGGAGCCCACGGGCGATCCCGATCGCGACGGCGAGCACCACCACGAGCGCCACGGGCCGGGTCGCCCACCACACCGTTGAGCCGGGCTCGGGGAACGGCGCACCGAGGAGCAGGGCGATGCCGTTCAGGGCGATGAACAGCGGCAGGTGCCAGAGGTACACCACCATGCCGTCCCGGCCGACCACGAACACGGCGGCCTGGGCGCCCCGGGTCCGCATGAGTCGCGAGAGCGGACCGTGGGCGAGCTGCACGAGGCACGCCTGCGCGACCGCGAGGAACGCCAGCGGGAGCATCGGCGGGTTGAGGTCCTGCAGCATGTCCGGCGCCCAGAGCCCGACCGAGGTGAGGGGGACGAGCGCCGCGTACCCGGCGACCGCCCCGCCGACGAGCACGAGCCGGGAGCGCCGGGCGAACCAGCCGTCTGCCCACAGGAAGCCGAGCTGCTGCGCGAAGAGCCACACCGGACCGAGGTTGAGCAGCCCGACCTCCGCGACGCCGGTGGCGAACCGGACCGCGTCGACCGCCGCGGCGAGCACGAGCAGTGCACCGAGGGTCCGCCACGGAGCCCGGGCGTGCAGCCGCGCCATGAGCGGGACGCAGCACTGGGTGATGCCGTACGCGGCGAGGAACCAGAGCGGGGAGCCGATGCCGAACGCGACCTCGCCGAGCAGCTCCGGCGGCGTGCCGAGGGCGGTCGCGGTACCGAGGGCGACCGCGAGCACGAGGAACAGCGGGATCGCCGGGCGGAACAGTCGCACGAGCCGGGTCGCGACGAAGTCCCGCGCCCCACCGCCCCGCGCGACTGTGCTCCGCCATCCCACCGCGCTCGCGAACCCGCCGACGACGAAGAACAGCGGCATCACCTGCCCGACCCACGTGGCGGCGACGTACCACGGCGCCTCCTGCAACGGGCTCGTCACCGCGATGCCGTCGGGGCCGACCGCGACGCCGACCATCGTGATGTGGACCACCACGACGAGGACCACGCACGTGGTCCGGACGAGGTCGACGACCAGGTCCCGCTGCGCGATCGCCTGCCGGACGAGTGTTCCCGCTGTTGCCCCCATGGAGGGACCGTACCGGCGCTCCCGCCCGGTCCAGCCGCGTCCCAGCTGATCGCGACCCGATCGTGACGACACGCGCGGACCCGGCCGGTGCTCGCGGCTCGGGGCGGTGGACCGCTACTGTTGTCTTGACCGATGCAAGACAGTGACCGACGAGGGGGCGGGATGGACACCGACGCGGAACTCCTGCGCACCGCCGGCCTGCGGGTGACGACCCCGCGACTGGCCGTCCTGCGCTCCCTCGGCACGATGCCGCACGCGACCGCCGACGACGTCCTCACGGCGCTCGCCGCCGAGCTCCCCACGACGAGCCACCAGGCGGTGTACGGCGTGCTGGGGGCCCTCACCGGCGCCGGGCTCGTGCGGCGGATCGAGCCGGCCGGCAGTCCGGCGCGCTACGAGCGGCGGACGGGCGACAACCACCACCACGTCGTCTGCACGATGTGCGGTGCGGTGCAGGACGTCGACTGCGCGGTCGGTCACGCACCCTGCCTGACCCCGTCCGAGACGCACGGATTCGCCGTCACGACGGCCGAGGTCACCTACTGGGGCATCTGCGAGCGCTGCGCCGCAGCCGAGCAGTCCGCAGCCGCCGACGGCACCGCCACCCCCGTGGCCCACGAGCAACCCGAGCATCCCTGACCGAACCAACGTTCCGAGGAGGAACCGTGTCCGACCAGAACACGACCGGCCAGCCGGCCGGCACCCCGACCGGCCAGCCGGCCGGCACCCCCACGACCACCACCAACAGCGGGGCCCCGGTCTCGAGCGACCAGCACTCGATGGGGGTCGGCGCCGACGGCCCCATCGCCCTGCACGACCACTACCTGGTCGAGAAGCTCGCCCAGTTCAACCGCGAGCGCATCCCGGAGCGGGTCGTGCACGCCAAGGGCGGCGGCGCCTTCGGTACCTTCACCGTCACGCACGACGTCAGCCGCTCTACACCCGCGCCGCGTTCCTGCAGCCGGGCCAGACCACCGAGATGCTCGCCCGCTTCTCGTCCGTCGCCGGCGAGCAGGGCTCCCCGGACACCTGGCGTGACCCCCGCGGCTTCGCGCTGAAGTTCTACACGTCCGAGGGCAACTACGACCTCGTCGGCAACAACACCCCCGTGTTCTTCCTGCGCGACGGCATCAAGTTCCCGGACTTCATCCGCTCGCAGAAGCGCCTGCCGGGCTCGCACCTCCGCGACCACGACATGCAGTGGGACTTCTGGACCCTCTCCCCGGAGTCGGCCCACCAGGTGACGTGGCTCATGGGCGACCGCGGTCTGCCGGCGAGCTGGCGCAACATGGACGGCTTCGGCTCGCACACGTACCAGTGGATCAACGCGGAGGGCGAGCGCTTCTGGGTGAAGTACCACTTCGAGACGCAGCAGGGCCACAAGACCCTGACCCAGGAAGACGCCGACCGCATCGCCGGCGAGGACGCGGACTTCCACATCCGCGACCTGCACGAGGCCATCGCGCGTCGTGACTTCCCGAAGTGGACGCTCAAGGTGCAGGTCATGCCGTACGCGGACGCCGAGAGCTACCGCTTCAACCCGTTCGACCTGACGAAGGTGTGGCCGCACGCGGACTACCCGCTCATCGAGGTCGGGACGATGGAGCTGAACCGCAACCCGGAGAACTACTTCGCGCAGATCGAGCAGGCGACCTTCGCGCCGTCGAACTTCGTCCCCGGCATCGCGGCGAGCCCGGACAAGATGCTCCTCGCGCGCATCTTCAGCTACGCGGACGCGCACCGCTACCGCGTCGGTACGAACCACGCCCAGCTGCCGGTGAACGCCCCGAAGAACGAGGTGCACTCGTACTCGAAGGACGGCGCCATGCGCTTCGACTTCCAGAAGTCCGAGGTCCCCGTCTACGCGCCGAACTCGCTCGGTGGGGCGCACGCCGACCCGTCCGCGACGGACGACGCTCCCGGCTGGGAGTCCGACGGCGCGCTGCAGCGTTCCGCCGCGACCCTCCACCCCGAGGACGACGACTTCGGTCAGGCGGGCACGCTCTACCGCGAGGTCCTCGACGACGCCGCCCGTGAGCGCCTGGTCGGCAACATCGCCGGCCACGTCTCGAAGGTGACGCGCGACGACCTGCGCGAGCGGGTGTTCGCCTACTGGACGAGCGTCGACGCCGACCTCGGGGCGCGCGTGCGCGCCGCCGTCGCGCCGAGCGCGCCGGGATCGAACGAGGACCCGGCGGAGGTCGCGGTCGAGGCGTAACGACAGAACGGACTGGAGGCGCGGTGCCAGCTGGCACCGCGCCTCCACTCCGTTGATGGGCCGGGACTAGACCTGCTGGCCGTTCAGCAGGATCTCCCCCGTCGGCCAGTCCTCGAGCGCCGCGGTGACTGGCCGGACCATCCAGCCGCCCTGCTCGGTCTCGGTGACCCCGGCCCCGTCGGCCGTGAAGGCCGAGAACGTGCCGACCGCACCCGCGATCTCGTGCCAGCCCATGCGTGCGTAGAAGGGGATGCGGTCCTCGCCGGCGCCGAGGAAGCCGTACGGGACGCGGAGTCCCTCGAGGACCGCGTGCGTGCGGTCGAGCAGCTCGCGGCCGATGCCGGTGCCCTGGAGTCGAGGCGTGACGGCGACGATGCCGGTGTCGCCGACCAGGACGTCCTGCCCGCCCACCGTGATGAACATGCGGCGGATCCCGACGTGGGCGAGCACCACACCGTCGGCGTCCCGGGCGACCACCCGGCGTTCGGGCTGCATGCCGGCGTAGTCCCGGCCGCCCACGTACCAGTGCGACCAGCTCGGGAAGGCCTGCCCGAGCATCGCCGCGATCGCCTCGTGGTCGGGGAGCGACAGCGCGCTCTCCTCGACCACCTCCCACCGGATGTCTTCGCTCACGTGCCCATCCTGCCGGGTGCGGCTGCGGGCCGAGCGCGAGACTCGTCCATGCGGACGCTTTCGCGGCGTCCGACCCGCGAACGTGTCCGGACAGCCGAGTCTCGCGGCCAGTCGGCGAGCCGGTCCGCGCGCGCCCGCGCCGCTCAGCCCCGACCGGGCGCCGTCACCTCGATGCGGTTCGCCCACGGGTCCTCGAACGCGACCGTCCGGCCGTCGTCGGCGGTCTGCACCCCGGTGTCGTGCATGCGGGACACGAGCGCGCCGAGGTCGTCGGCCCCGGGGACCTCGATCCGGACGAGTCCCAGCCCGAGCCCGAGCTGCCGGCGTCCGGCACCGCGGGAGTTCCACGTGTTCATCGCCATGTGGTGGTGGTAGCCGCCCGCGCTGACGAACAGCGCCTGGTCGCCCATCGCCGCGGTCGTCGCGAAGCCCAGCCGGTCGACGTAGAACGCCTTCGCGGTGGCCACGTCCCCGACGGACAGGTGCACGTGCCCGACCCGGCCGGGGCGGGACTGCGCGGACTCGAGCGCCGCGGCGGTCAGGTGTTCCTGCACGAAGGCGTTCGGGTCGACGTAGATGGTGGCCATGTCGACCATGCCGTGCGTCCACGACCACTCCGTGCGGTCGCGGTCCCAGTACAGCTCGACGCCGTTGCCCTCGGGGTCCTGGAAGTAGAACGCGTTGCTCACCAGGTGGTCGGCGCTGCCCGTGAACGTGCGCGGGTACTTCGTCGCGACCGAGTAGAGCGCTGCCGCCAGGTCGGCCTGCGTGTCGAACAGGATCGCGGTGTGGAACAACCCGGCCTCGTGCGGGGCGGCGTGCCGCATCGCCGGCGCGTGCTCGAGCACCACGATCGGGGTCGTCCCGCGGCCGAGCACCGCGACGCCGCCGTCCTGCGTCAGGACGGTGAGTCCGACGCCGTCGCGGTAGTACGCGACCATCGTGTCGAGGTCGGCGACCCGGAGCGTGACGGCGCCCATCCCGGTGTCCGCGGCGAGGAGATCCTGCGTGTGCATGCACCCAGTGTGCGCCGATTTGGTTGACGCGTCAACCAAATCGGCGTCGACCGGATCGGCAGGCGCGACTACCGGGCGCTGAACCCACCGTCCGTCTTGAGCAGCTGCCCGTTCACCCAGCCGCCGTCCGGACCGAGCAGGAACCCGATCAGCGCCGCGGTGTCCGCGGGCGTCGACGGGCGTCCGAGCGGGGTCTGCGCGACCACGGCCTCGCGGACCTCGTCGGTGAACCACCCGGTGTCGTTCGGTCCGGGGTTCACCGCGTTCGCGCTGACGTGCACGTCGCCGAGCTCCTGGGCCGCGCCGACCATCAGCCGGTCGAGCGCACCCTTGCTCGTGCCGTACGGCAGGTTGAAGCCGACGTGGTCGCTCGTCAGGGCCACGACCCGGCGGCGGTCCTCGGGGGCGGGTGCGCCCTCGCGGAGCCGCCTTGCGTACGCCTGCACGATCAGGAACGGCGCCCGGACGTTCACCGCCAGGTGCCGGTCGAAGGACTCGAGCGTCGTGGTCGCGTAGTCGGACTCGACCGATTCGCAGTGCGACATCACGACGGCCGTCACGGGGGCGCCCGCCTCCACCTCGGCGCGGCCGACGAGTGCGGCCGCCTGCTCCGGGTCGGCCAGGTCGACCGGGAGGCGCGTCACGCGTGCCCCCGCGCGCTCGGCTTCCGCGACGACCGCGTCCACCCCGTCGGGGTCGGCCCCGCCGTGCACGCGGGCGTCGTACGGACCCCACCAGGAGAGGGCGAGGTCCCAGCCGTCGGCGGCGAGCCGGGTGGCGATCGCCGCGCCGATTCCGGCGCGGCGGCCGACCCCGGTCACCAGGGCGAGAGGGCGCGGGGCGAGCTGGCGCTGGTCGAGTGGGCGCGGGTCGAGTGGGCGCGGGTCGAGTGGGCGCTGGGACATGTGTCGTGCCTCCTGTCCGTCGACGCTGCGGTGCGCCGACGCGCCCAGCCTGGCACCTCCGGGGGCCAGGATGGGACCGTGCTCCGCCGATCCCGACCCCGTCGCCAGCGTCCCGACCCGTCCACGTTCCCCCTGGAGCGCCTGCGCGACCGGATGTCGTCCTACATCTACGGCAACATCACCGTCCTGGCCGTCGCGATCGCGGTCTCCCCGGAGCAGATCGCGCACGGGGCGGCGGTGCTGACGGTCCTCGCGACGGCGGTGCTCACGTACCTGGCGCACGTGCTGTCCCACGTCGTCGCGCACGCGATCGGGGACACCGGAGACGACGAGGAGCACCGCGAGACCGTCGGGGCGATCCTGCGCGACGCGAACCCGATCGCGACCTCCGGGCTGATCCCGGCCGTGCTCTACGCGGTGGCGTGGGCCGGGTGGCTGCCGGCGCCGTGGGCGCAGACGGCCGCGATCGTCATCCTGGTCGTGCGCATCGGCCTGGTCGGGGTGTTCCTGCAGCGGTTCAGCGGGCGGCGCCCGTCGTTCCTCGGACTCTGGGGCGGGATCGTGCTCGCGGCCGTGGCGTTCGCGATCGGGCTCGTCAAGGTGCTGCTCACGCACTGACCGGGTCGTCGGCGCCCCGGTGCCGGGTCGTCAGCAGCCCGTGGTGGCGAGCGTCACCGTCGCGACGTGGTCGTCGGTGACGGTGGCCTTCGCCGAGCACAGGTCCGTCGCCCGGACCGTCACCCTGCCGAGCGGGACCCCCGCGAAGTCGGCGGTGCCGCCCGGGAACACCCGCTGGTGCTCGGAGAGCTTGCCGGTCGCCGCGTAGACCCGCACCTCGTAGGGGTGCTCGGCCGCGTTCCCCGAGACGGTCACGGCGATCTGCCCGGTCGAGTCGTGCGCACCGCACCCGGTCAGGGACAGCGCGCCGAGGGCGGCCACGGCGAGGGCGAGCAGGGGACGTCGGAGCACCGGTCCAGGTTACGTGCCGATCAGCCAGCCGTTGTCGGCGGCGACCCGTAGCGCCTCGGTCGCGTTCCGGGCCGCCGTCTTGCCGATCGCCGCGGACAGGTGGTTCCGCACCGTCCCCTCGGACAGGTGCAGCACCGCGGCGATCCCCGCGACGGTCGACGCCGTGCGGAACGCGACGAGCACGTCGGTCTCCCGCGGGGTGAGCGGCGACGGGCCGGCGGCCAGGGACTCGGCGGCGAGCACCGGGTCGACCACGCGGAAGCCCCCGGCGACCCGGCGGACGGCGTCGGCCAGCTGCTCGGCGGGGGTGTCCTTCACGACGAAGCCCGCGGCGCCCGCCTCGAGCGCTCGCCGCAGGTATCCCGGGCGGCCGAACGTCGTCACGATGAGGGACCGGCACGCCGGGAGCTCGCGGGCCAGGGTCGCGGCGGCGGTCAGGCCGTCGGCGCCGGGCATCTCGACGTCGAGCAGGGCCACGGCGGCCCGCGAGGTCCGGGCGGCCTCGAGCACCTCGTCTCCACGGGCGACCTGCGCCACGACGTCGATGTCCCGCTCGAGCGACAGCAGCGACGCCAGGGCCCCGCGGACGAGCGCCTGGTCGTCGGCGAGCAGGACGCGGATGGGGTCGGTCACCGTGGTCTCCTCTCGACCTGCAGCAGGAACCCGCCGAGGTCGCTCGTGCCCGTCGTCACGGTGGCCCCGACGGCGTCGGCTCGCTCGTGCAGTCCGCGCAGGCCGTTGCCGCCGACGTCGAGCGGTCCGGCGGGCGCCGGGGCGTCGACCGCTCCGGTGCCGTCGTCCTCGATCGTCAGGGTGGTCCGGGTCAGCGTCACCCGGGCCCGGCTGGCCGCTGCGTGGCGCACGACGTTCGTCACGCCCTCGCGGAGCACCCACGCGAACAGGCTCCGGACGTCCCCGGCCGCCGCGTCCCCCGTCGCGGGGAGCTCCGCGACGACCCCGGCCGCGTCCAGCGCCGAGCGCGCGGAGACGAGCTCGGCGTCCAGGTCGGCCTGGCGGTACCCGCTGACCGCCTGCCGGAGTCCCTGCAGCGCCTCGCGGGACAGCCGCTCGACGTCCTGCATCTCGGTCTTCGCGCGGGCCGGGTCGACGTCGACCAGCCGCGCCGCGAGCTCGGACTTCATCGTGACGACCGTCAGCGAGTGCCCGAGCACGTCGTGCAGGTCGCGGGAGAACCGTGCGCGCTCCTCGACCACCGCGAGCCGGGTGAGCTCGTCCTGCGCGACCCCGAGCTGGTCCTCGGCCTCGCGCTGGCGACCGAAGAACACCATCGAGGCCCCGATCGACACCGCCACGATCGGGGCGAACAGGATGCCCGTGCTCGACGCCGCGTCCCACCCGACGACCGCGGCGACGACGAGCTCGGCGGCGACGACGACCCCGAGGACGGCGAGGGCGACCCAGAGCCGCACCGCCACGAACCCGGACAGGGCGACGACGAGCAACCAGGACCACACCGCGGCCGGGCCGACGGGCACGAGCAGGAGTCCCGCGTAGGCGGCGAGCACGGCCAGGACGACCACGCGCCGGCGGAGTCCGTGCCGCCACATCGCCTCCGGGGCGAACAGGTACCCGACGTACAGCACCGCGAGCGCGAGGGTCGCCGAGACGTGCTCGTCGACCGTGCGGCCGTCGGTCCACACCGCGACGAGCAGCAGGGCCTGCCAGAGCAGGCCGAAGGCGGCGCCGCCGTACCAGCGGCGGCGGGCGACGCGGACCTCGGCGTCGTCGGCGCCCGGTGCGGCGGCCCACGGGAAGGCACGGGCGGACGGCCGGGAGGCGCGGGGCGCGTCGTCCGCGCCCCGCGCCTCGGTCGGGCTGGTGCTGTCCACCCCCGACACCTCCGACAGGTCCGTCACGTCGGTCAGCGTACGACCGTCGTGACCGGTCACCAGCGCGCCGCGTCGCGGCGGTAGCGCCACACGATGACCGCGGCGAGGACGACCGTCCACCCGACGAGCACCAGGGCCGGCTCGGTCATCCCCGCGGAACCGGTCGCCCCGGCACCCATCTGGCCGATCCGGTTGAGCCAGTACGACGGCAGCAGGTGCGCGATCGACCCCATCCAGGCGGGCATCACCGACAGCGGGACCCACAGTCCGCCGAGGATCGACAGGCCCATGAAGACGACCATGAACAGCGGCTGGGCGTACGCGGGCTTCGCGAACTGCCCGACCAGGATCGCGATGAGCGCGAAGGGCACGACCCCGGCCCAGATGCCGAGCCCTGCGGCGGCCCAGTGCCCGGCGCCGAGCGACGCGTGCATCCCGAGGATCGCGATCGCGAAGGTGACCACGACCGAGACGGCCGAGAAGGCCATCGCCGCGACGAGCTTCGAGACGAGGAACGCCCACCCGGACAGCGGCGTCACGCGGAGCTGGCGGTTCCAGCCGATCGAGCGTTCGGTCACGAGCGAGAACGCCTGGCTGAGCGCGGCCATCATCGCGCCGTACGCCGTCATCTGCAGCGTGGTGACGACCAGGAACGGCAGGTGCGTCACGGGGTCGACCTGGCCGCCGTACGCGGCACCGAAGACCAGGAGCATGACGACCGGGATCGCGAACGTGAAGACCATCGCCTTGACGTTGCGGAGCTGCCGACGCGTCTCGAGCACGACGTACCGGACCGGGAGCCGACCGGCGGTGGTGCGGGACGAGCCGACGGTGGACGGAGCGGTGGACGCGGTGGTGGTCGCGGCCGGGGTGGCGGTGGTGGTGGTCATGCGAGGACCCCTTCGGTCTCGGTGGTGCTCCCGCTCGTGCTCGTGGTCGTGGTGGCGGTGCGGTCGGCGGTGATGGCGAGGAAGGCGTCGTCCATGGTCGAGGCGACCACCTGCAGGTCGTGCGCCTCCGGGAACGCGGTGAGCAGGGCGCGGAGCGTGTCGTCGCTGCGGTCGGTGCGCAGCGTGACGGCGTCGTGCCGCGCCTCCAGTCCGACGACTCCCGGCAGACCGCGCAACGCGACGTGCCGGTCCTCCGCGACGCCCGCGAAGCGGACGGTGCGCGTCGCCGCTGTCGCCTTGACGGCTGCGGGGGTGCCGTCCGCGACGACCCGGCCGTCGCGGAGGATGACGATGCGGTCCGCGAAGGTGTCCGCCTCGTCCAGGTAGTGCGTCGCGAAGACGACCGTGCGGCCGGCGTCCGTGAACTCCCGCATCGACGACCAGAAGACGTGCCGGGCCTCGACGTCCATCGCCGCGGTCGGCTCGTCGAGCACCAGCAGGTCCGGGTCGGAGACGACGGCGACCGCGAAGCGTGCCCGCTGGAGCTGCCCGCCGGACAGCTTCGAGACCCGACGGGTCGCGATGTCCTCGCAGCGTGCCCGGCGCAGGGCCTCGGCGACGGGCATCGGGCGGCGGTGCGCCGCGGCGACGAGGGCGACCGCCTCGCGGACCGTCACGTCGGGCAGGAGCGCCCCGCCCTGCAGCATCGCGCCGACACGGCCGTCGACGACCGCGGAGCGGGGGTCGGTGCCGAACAGGCGTGCGTCGCCCTCGGTGGGGGTCGCCAGGCCGAGCAGCAGGTCCACCGTGGTGGTCTTGCCGGCGCCGTTCGGACCGAGGAGGGCGACGACCTCGCCCGGACGGATCGTCAGGTCGACGCCGTCGACCGCGGTGACGGCGCCGAAGCGCTTGCGGAGCCCGCGGAGCTGGATGACCGGTGTCTCGTTCATGGCTCCACGATCCCGTCGGGCGGGGCGGCACCCGGGTGCCGGTCGTCACGACTTCGGCGTGACATCTGTCAGGGGTCGGTGTCGCGGTGCCTCGGGTGCCGTCGTTCGGAGTCCGGCCCTCGGGACGCGGGTCTGAGGGGTCCTCCGTTCGGGGGACGCGGCACGGGTCGCCCGGAGGGATACCGTGGGGGGCATGCACCAGGGGACCTCACCAACCTCCGTCGGATCATCACCAGCTGCACTCCGTCGCGCCGCCCTCATCGCCGCGCTCGACGTCGTCGACGGCGGACCCGAGGAGCGCTTCGAGCGCATCACCCGGATCGCCCGGGACGCGTTCGGGGTCACCGGTTCCTTCCTCAACCTCGCGGGCACGGAGGTCGTCACGATCAAGTCGCAGTCGAGCGACACCGTCTTCGGTCCCACGATCCCGCTCCAGGACACGTTCTGCGGTCGGACCCTGGCGGAGTCCGGGCCCGTCGTGGTGCCGGACGCCCGGGCCGACGCCCGCTACTCGGACATGCCGATGGTGGTCGACGACCCGAACGTGCGGTTCTACGCCGGGGTCCCGCTGCGCGTCGGCGACGACGCCGTCAAGGTCGGCACGCTCTGCCTGATCGACCCGACGCCCCGCGCGCTCGACCCTGACGACCTCGCGCTGCTCGAGGAACTCGGGTTGTGGGCGGAGCGCGAACTCGCCGCGGGCGCCGACGAGGACCGGCTCCGCGACGTGCTGGCCGGGCTGCAGCCGACGCCCGTGGCGGTCCCCGGCTACCGGATCGGCGGGATGAGCGTCCCGCACGGCGTCGTCTCGGGCGACCTGCACGACTGGCACCTGACCGGGACGGACCTGCACCTCACCGTCGCCGACGTGATGGGCAAGGGGATGTCGGCCGGCCTCCTCGCGGCGACGATCCGCGGGGCGCTGCTCGCCCGTCCGGACGCCCACCCCCGGGACGTCGTCGCCGCGCTCGACGACCAGGTCGCACCCGAGCTCGGCCGGGCGTCGTCGTTCTCGACGATGTTCCACGGGCGGCTCACCCCGGCGACCGGGCGGTTGGACTTCGTCGACGCCGGGCACGGCCTCGTGCTGCAGATGCGCGCCGACGGCGCCGAGCGCACCCTGCTGTCGAGCGACCTGCCGATCGGGCTGCACCCGGCTGGGCTCGGGCGGACCCCGGGGGCGGTCGACCTCGCGCCTGGTGACGTCCTGATCATCGTGAGCGACGGCGCGCTCGAGCTCTGGGACTCGACGCTCGCCGCGTTGTCCCGGCTCGGGGCGCTCTGGCGCGAGGAGCCCGACGTCGAGGCGTTCCTCGCGCGGGTCCGGGCGCGGGCGCTCGAGCACGACCCGGGCGACGACCTGACCGTGGTGGTGCTGGCGCGCGACTGAGGCGCGGTGCGTCAGGCGCCGAGGCGCTCGATGAGCTCCCGGTAGCGCGCGGCCGTCCGCTCGACGATCGCGTCGGGGAGCACCGGCGGCGTGCCTTGGCGGTCCCAGTGCGCGCTGAGCCAGTCACGGACGATCTGCTTGTCGAACGAGTCCGTGCGGTTGCCCGAGCGGGCGTCCCAGTAGCGGCTCGAGTCGCTCGTCAGGACCTCGTCCGCGATCCGGACCACGCCGTCGGCGTCGCGACCGAACTCGAACTTCGTGTCGGCGATCACGACGTCGTGCTCGAGCGCGATCGCCGCCGCGGCACCGTAGACCCGCAGCGACAGGTCACGGAGGGTCGCCGCGTCCTCGGCCCCGACGAGCTCGACGGTCTGCTCGTACGAGATGTTCTCGTCGTGCTCGCCCTGCGGTGCCTTGTACGCCGGCGTGTAGATCGGCTCGGGCAGGCGGTCGCCCTCGGACAGGCCGTCGGGGAGCGGCACGCCGCACACGCTGCCCGACTCCCGGTACTCGGCCCAGCCGCTGCCGACGAGGTACCCGCGCACGACGCACTCGACCGGGAACATGTCGAGCGGGAGCACGTGCATCGACCGCGCGGCGACGGACTCGGGGACGGGCGTCCCGCCGGAGCCGTCCGGGATCAGGTGGTTCGGGACGTCCGCGAGCCGGTCGAACCAGTGGCGGGACAGCCGCGTCAGCAGTTCGCCCTTGCCCGGGATCGGCGGCTCGAGCGCGAAGTCGTACGCGCTGACCCGGTCGGACGCGACGAGCAGCAGCTCGGTCGCGTCGGCGACGTCGGCCGTGCCCTCGGGGACGTAGAGCTCGCGGACCTTGCCCGACGAGACGTGCCGCCAGCCGGGCAGGACGGGTGCGGCGGTCACCGGGCGACCTTCGCGGCGATGTCGGTGCGGTACTGCGCGCCCTCGAGCGCGATGTCGCCGAGGCCGGCGTACGCGCGCTCCCGCGCCTGGGCGAAGTCGGTGCCGACCGCGACGACGCTGAGCACCCGGCCGCCGGTGGCGACGAGCTCGTCGTCGAGCACGGCGGTCGCGGCGTGGGCGACGGAGACGCCGTCCCGGGCGTTCGCGGCGTCGATGCCCGTGATCACCCGACCGGTGCGGGGGTTCTCCGGGTAGCCCTCGCTCGCGAGGACGACCGTCACGGCGACCTCCGGCCGGAACTCCGGACGCGGCGCCGATGCGAGCTGTCCGGTCGCCGCCGCGGCCATCAGTCCGCTCAGCGGCGTGGCGAGGCGGGGGAGCACGACCTGGGTCTCCGGGTCGCCGAACCGCGCGTTGAACTCGATGACCCGGACGCCCTGCTCGGTGACGATCAGCCCGCAGTAGAGCAGCCCGACGAACGGCGTGCCCTCGTGCTCGAGCCGGCGGACCGTGGGCAGCGCCACCAGGTCGGTGACCTCGTCGACGAAGGCCTGCTCCGAGGCCCAGCGCTCGTCGAGCCAGGGCAGCGGGGAGTAGGCGCCCATGCCGCCGGTGTTCGGGCCGGCGTCGCCGTCGCCCAGGCGCTTGTAGTCCTGCGCGGGGCTGAGCGGGCGGACGTCGTGCCCGTCGCTCAGGAAGAACAGCGAGACCTCTTCGCCGTCGAGGAACTCCTCGACCACCACCGGGCCGTGCTGCAGCCAGTACGTGGCGTGGTCGATCGCGGCCTGACGGTCCTCGGTCACCAGGACGCCCTTGCCGGCGGCCAGCCCGTCGGCCTTGACGACGTGCGGCGCCCCGAGCTCGTCGAACGCGGCCACGGCCTGCTCGACACTGCCGGCGGACACCGGGCGTCCGGTCGGCACCCCGGCCTCGGCCATGATCCGCTTCGCGAACGCCTTGGAGCCCTCGAGCTGTGCGGCGGCCTTGCTCGGGCCGAACACCGGGATGCCCCGGGTCCGGAGCGGGTCCGCGACACCGGCGATCAGCGGTGCCTCCGGTCCGACGACGACGAGCTCGACGCCGTTCTCGATCGCGTACTCGGCGACGAGCGCGCCGTTCGTGGGGTCGAGCGACACCGTCTCGACGTCGGCCGCGATGCCGGCGTTGCCGGGGGCCACCGTGATGACGTGCCCTGCGCGTTCAGCGAGGAGGGCCGTGATGATCGCGTGCTCGCGGGCACCGGAACCGAGGACGAGGATTCGCACCCGATCACCCTACCGAGCGCGACACGCCGCCCGCGATGCGACGGCTAGCCTGTGGACATGCCGCCGAAGAGGATCGAGGACGCCGTCGGCCGTGTTGCGCTCACCGCGGTGCTCGGGGGCTCCACGGTCCGGACGGACGTCGCGACCGCGGTCCGGTGGACCCTGCAGCGACTCGCCGACGACGTCCCGGGCAACAGCGTCGAGGTCCGCGTCCCGCCGTTCGCTGCCGTCCAGGCGGTGCCCGGTCCACGGCACACCCGGGGGACCCCGCCGAACGTGGTGGAGACGGACGCTGCGACCTGGATCGCACTGGCGACCGGGTCCCTGCGGTGGAGCGAGGCCGTCGCCGCCGCGCGGGTGAGCGCCTCGGGCTCGCGCGCGGACATCACGGCGTTCCTGCCAGTCCGCACCGCCACCTGAACGACGACGTCACGGAACGTCACCGCCGGGAGCAGCCGGCTCGACCGACGAGTTGTTCGACGAGGCTCACGGGATTAGGTAGGTCCTACCGATGTGCCCTGCGTGGCCGTCCCCGTAGCGTGGAAGTCGCCGGGATTCGGACCCGACCCGAACGGGTCCGAACCCGGCGACGGACTCCAAGGTACGCGACTTGCGGGTTGCGTTGTCAACCATCGCGGCGCGTCGTGCTGCAATCCACAACGAACCCTGGGTTTCGTTGTCGACGATTTCGTGACGGGGCGACACGAGAACCGTCAGCGCGGCCCGAGCATCTCCGCGAGCTCCGACCGCGCGTGCAGGTCCCACTTCGCGAAGACCCGCGACAGGTGGGCGTCGATCGTCCGGACGGACAGGCCGAGCGACTCCGCGATCCGCCGGTTGCTCAGCCCGCGTGCCGCGAGCTCCGCCACCTCGTACTCCCGGTGGGTCAGTGGGGGTTTCAGTCGGCCGGCCGTGACCGCCATGCCGTGCGTCGCGAGGACCGCAGCTGCCTCGGCGATCCGCGACCGGTCCTCGGCGCGCAGGGCGTCGGCGTACTCGACGACCGCGTTCGCGAGCGGCCCGTCCACCCGGGCCGCGGCGGCTCGCATGCGCTCCCGCGAGACCGTGGCGTCGTGCCCGCGCATGACGTCGTCGGCGAAGTGCAGCGTCTCGGCGTACATCACGTGCAGCCACGCGCCGCTCGCCGTCGCCCGCGCGGTGATCTCGTCCGCGTGCCGGAGCCCGGCCGGGTTGCCGAGCACGGCCTCGGTCCACGCGATCGACATCGCGACCTGCTCGCCGGTGATCCGCATCGCCCGCAGCGGGGTGCTCCGTGCCCGGTCGAGTGCGGCAGCGGCCTGCTCGGCGTGCCCGGCGTAGGCGTTCGCCATCGCGAGCCGGGCCCACGGGTAGGCCGCGAACCCGCCGTGGTCGGCCACGTCGTACCGCTCGCACGCGGCCGAGAGCGCAGCGATCGCGTCGTCCCAGCGCCGCTGGCCGATCGCCTGGTTGCCGACGCCGATCAGCTCGAGGGTGAAGTCGTACTTCAGGAACGGGCTCGCCCGGCGGACCGGGATCTCGGTGAGCATCGTGGCGACGTCCCCGCGCCAGACCTGGAGCTGGTGCGTCACGGAGACCACCTCGCCGACGGCCCACGGGGCCTCCTCGATGTGCTCGACCGCGGTCGCCAGCGCCCGTCGTGCCAGCCCGGCGGCGTCGTCGAGCCGTCCGGCGGTGGCGAGGGCCATCACGGCGCAGGGGGCGAGCGCGAGGAACGCGACGGACACCGTGGGCTGCTGCAGGACCCCGGAGCGCTCGACCTCGGCGCGGACCTCCTCGAACCGGCCGCCCCACCCGAGGTGCGCCAGGCGCAGGATCCGCAGGCGTTCGGCCGTCTCCGGACCGACGAGGCCGGCCGCCGCCTCGGCCAGGGCCACCGCGGCGTCGACGTCGTCGTCGTGGAACTGCCGGATGTTCGCGAGCGTCTCGCAGGCCTCGACGACCATCGCGTCGCCGACCTCGGCAGGACGGGAGCGCGCGAGGGACCAGGCGGCCTCGGCGTCGACGCGGCCGGCCTCGCGCCCGCTGCTGTACGAGTGCGCGATCGACCGCAGGCAGCGCGCCGTCACCCGCTCGCGCGCGGTCAGGGCGGTGCGGAGTGCGGCGGACGCCAGGGCGATCGCGCTCTCGTGCTCCTGCAGCCGGACGGCGACCTGGGTCGCGTCGAGCAGCTGCCCGACGGGTGGCAGCACGCCGCAGTCGAGCGCCCAGAGCGCGGCACGGAGTCGAGCGGCGGGCGGGGCGCCCTCGGGGCTGTCGGTCCGGAAGGCGTTGGCGCGCGCGAACAGGGCCGCACGCCGGGCGACCGGCACGAGCGCCCGGACGACCTCGCCGACGAGCGGGTGCGACGGACGGACGACCCGGGCGCAGTCGTCCGCCGTGTCGATCGTGACGAGGCCGAGCGCGACCACCCGGTCGACGTCCCCGCCCGACACCAGCCGCAGCAGCCGCTCGAGGGGGATCGGGTCGGCGAGCGCCACGATGTCGACGACGTCCCGCAGGTCCTCCGGCAGGGCGCCGAGCTCCGAGCGGTACATGTCCGCCAGGCTGTTCGACGCCGTCACGCGGCCGCGCCAGTACCACCCGGACGCGGTCTGCTCGAGCGCGCCGGACGCCAGGGCGGCCCGGACGACCTCGCGCAGGTACAGCGGGTTGCCCGCGGTCGCCCGGTGCACGCGCTCGGTGGACGCCGTCTCGAGCTGGGCGCCGAGTGCCGCGGCCACGATCTCGCCGGTCTCGCGCAGGTCGAGCGGTGCCAGGTCGATCCGTTCGAGCAGGTCGTCCTGCCACAGGGCGCGCAGCGGGTCGGGCAGTGCGGTGAAGTCCCTGCAGGTCAGGACGAGCCGGGCGCCCTGGTCGCGGACCAGCCACGCGACGTACCGGGCGGAGATCGCGTCGAGGTGGTCGGCGTCGTCGACGCGGAGCAGCACGTCCCGGTCGGCGAGGTCGGTCGTCTCGCGCAGGCGCTGGGCGGCGACGGCGTCGTCGACGAGCTCGGCCAGGGCGGCCGGGAGCTCCCCGAAGCGGTCCGCCACGGCGCCGAACGGCATCGAGCGTCCGGCGGCGACGGCCGTGATCGGGACGACGAGGGTCCGTCCGGTCGCGTCGCGTCGGGCGACCCGGTCCGTCACACGCGCCGCCGTCGAGGTCTTGCCGAGTCCGGGGGCACCGACGATCGCGACGCTCCAGCGGTGCTCGGCGACGACCGCGACCGCACGGTCCTCCTCGCGCCGCGGCACGATCGGCCACGGCACCCTCGCCGGGGTCCGTGGGCGACGACGGTCGTCGACGGGTCGGTCTCGCACCCCACCACCTCCCGCTCCTCGTCTGGACCATCTTGCCCCGGCCGCGGGGGACAGGACAGACCGGACCACCACCCACAGTGGGGGACAATGGACGCGTGAGCGACTCCGCCCGATCCGAACCCCGACCCGACGACGGTCCCGACGAGCGCACGCCCGCGCCCGCCGCGCCGGCCCCGAACGCCGTCTCCACCCCGGACGAGGTCACCATCCGCCGGGCACCGAAGTTCGGCGTGTTCATCCTCGGCGGTGCGGTCCTCGGCTTCCTGGCGACCCTCGTCGTCGTGTCGGTCACCATGGACATCGACCGCGGCGACCAGCAGGACGCCAGCTTCGGCACCCTGGTCGGCTACTTCTCGCTGTGGGGCGTCACGATCGGTGCTGCGATCGGCGCGATCGTCGCGGTCGTGCTCGACCGCGTCCTCGCGAAGCGGGCCGCCCGCCTCACGGCGGAGCGCGTCGAGGTCGAGCCCGTGCCGGACACGGTCGACGGCGAGATCGAGCACCCGGACGGCGACCGTCCCTGAAAGACAGGAGACGGACAGGCGGACGGCACCACCGGCGGTGGTGACCGGATGACGGACGGGAGGCACGGTGCCAGCCGGCACCGTGCCTCCCGTCCGTCTCCTGGTCGCGTCGCGACCGGACCTAGCTGAGCTGGTTCGCCTCGACCCAGGCGAGGTACTCGGGCGTGACCGAGCCGGTCACGTACTCACCGGTGAAGCAGCTCATCTCGAGGTCGGTGACGTCCGAGCCCTCGATGATCGCGTCCCGCATGTCGGCGACCTCCTGGTAGATCAGGTGGTCGCTGCCGAGCACGCGGTTGATCTCCGGGATCTTCCGGTCGTGCGCGATGAGCTCCGCACGGGTCGGCATGTTGATGCCGTAGACGTGCGGGAACCGGACCGGGGGAGCGGCGCTCGTGAAGGTGACCTCGTTCGCACCGGCAGCCCGCGCCATCTCGACGATCTCGCGGCTCGTCGTGCCGCGCACGATCGAGTCGTCGACGATCAGGATGTTCTTGCCCTTGAACTCCGACGACATCGCGTTGAGCTTCTGCCGGACCGAGCGCTTCCGCTCCGCCTGCCCGGGCATGATGAACGTCCGGCCGACGTAGCGGTTCTTGAAGAAGCCCTCGCGGTAGTCGATGCCGAGCTTCTGGGCGACCTGCATCGCGGCCGGACGCGACGAGTCCGGGATCGGCATCACGACGTCGATGTCGCCGGTCGGCGCGTACTGCGCGATGGTGTCCGCGAGCCGGTTGCCGAGCCGCAGTCGTGCGTCGTAGACCGAGATGCCGTTCATCACCGAGTCGGGACGGGCCAGGTAGACGTACTCGAACGAGCACGGCACCAGGCGGGGGTCCTTCGCGCACTGGCGCGCGTGCATCTGGCCGTTCATCTCGATGAAGACGGCCTCGCCCGGGGCGATGTCGCGGACGATCTCGTAGCCGCCGGACTCGAGCACGAGCGACTCGCTCGCGACGATCCACTCCGGCTGGCCGGCCTCGTCGAACTTGTGGCCCAGGATGAGCGGCCGGATGCCGTACGGGTCGCGGAACGCGAGCAGCCCGTGTCCGGCGATGGTCGCGATCGTGGCGTAGGAGCCCTCGACGCGCTCGTGCACGCGCTCGACGGCGTCGAACACCTGCCCGGGGTCGAGCTCGCTGCCGCGGACCTGGCCTTGCAGCTCGTGCGCCAGGACGTTCACCAGGAGCTCGGTGTCGGAGCTCGTGTTGAGGTGCCGGCGATCGATGTCGAACAGCTCGCGGGTGAGCTCCCGCGTGTTCGTGAGGTTGCCGTTGTGCACCAGGACGATGCCGTACGGGGCGTTCACGTAGAAGGGCTGGGCTTCTTCCTCGTTGCTCGCGACGCCCTTCGTGGCGTAGCGCACGTGGCCGAGGCCCATCGTGCCGAGCAGCGCCCGCATGTCACGGGTGCGGAAGCCCTCGCGGACGTGGCCGCGTGTCTTGTGCATGTGGTGCACGCGACCCTCGACCGTGGCGATGCCCGTCGAGTCCTGGCCCCGGTGCTGCAGGAGCAGCAGGGCGTCGTAGATGGATTGGTTGACGGGCCCCTGCGCAACGAGGCCGACGATGCCGCACATTCGCGGAGTGCTCCAGACCGTAGGATCGGGTGGTACCGAACAAGTCTGCCATGCCCCGCGGAGGACAACGCATGCCGAACCCGTACGCAGCCGCCGGCGTCGACACCGCCGCCGGTGACCTGGCCGTCGAGCTCATGAAGTCCGCCGTCTCGGCGACGCACAACGCCTCGGTGCTGGGGGGAGTGGGCGGGTTCGCGGGTCTCTACGACGTCTCGTTCCTGAAGGACTTCGAACGGCCGCTGCTCGCGACCTCGACCGACGGCGTCGGCACGAAGGTCGCCATCGCGCAGGCGATCGACAAGCACGACACCATCGGCCAGGACCTCGTCGGCATGGTCGTCGACGACATCGTGGTGGTCGGGGCGAAGCCGCTCTTCATGACGGACTACATCGCCTGCGGCCGGGTCGTCCCGAACCGCATCGCGGACATCGTCGCCGGCGTCGCCCGCGGCTGCTCGGCGACCGGCACGGCGCTCGTCGGTGGCGAGACCGCGGAGCACCCGGGGCTGCTCGGCCCGGACGACTACGACGTCGCCGGTGCCGCGACGGGCGTGGTCGAGGCCGACCGGCAGCTCGGCGCGCACCTGGTCGAGGACGGGGACGTCGTCGTCGCGATCGAGTCCTCCGGCCTGCACTCGAACGGCTACTCGCTCGTCCGGCACATCCTGTCGACGAAGGGCGTCGGCTACACCGACCAGCTGCCGGAGTTCGGCGCCGGGGTGTCCGTCGGCGAAGCACTGCTCGAGCCCACCCGCCTGTACACCGCACCGCTGCTCGACCTGCTCGACGCCCAGCCCGGCGCCGTGCACTCGCTGTCGCACGTGACCGGCGGTGGCATCGCCGCGAACCTGGCGCGCGTGCTGCCGGTCGGCACCTGGGTCGAGGTCGACCGGGCCACCTGGACGCCCCCGTCGGTGTTCCGGGTGCTCGCGGACATGGCCGGCACCCCGGTCGAGGACACCGAGGGCACGTGGAACCTCGGCATCGGGATGTTCGCGGTCGTCGCGGCGTCGGCTGCCGATTCGGTCGTCGCGGCGCTCGGTGCCGCTGGGCTGCCGGCGTGGACCGTCGGGACGATCTCGACATCGGCGCGCGACCTGGACGGCTTCGAGCAGGGCGCGAAGGGCGTCGACGGCGGCGCCGTCCGGCTCGTCGGGAGCTACGCGGGCTGAGGCCGCGTGGCGCGGGGGTCTCGCGCCGGGTTGCCCTGGTCGGTGGCGGTGCTCGGGGGCCGGCGGCGGTCGAGCGGGCAGGACACGCCGCGTGCGTGACGCCGAGCGTGCAGAAGACGTCGGCGGGACGGCCCGAGTGTGCCAGATCTGGCCCGCCCGTTGAGCGCCCTCGACGAGGGACGCTGGGCCGGTGCGCTGCGTCCCCTCGGCCGGAAGGCGTGTCGAGCGTGCGCGGAACGCCGCGCGCGTGTTGCCCGGCGGGCATGATGTGTCGCGTCGGCGCCACGAGCGCGCCAGATCTGGCCCGTTCGTGCGGAGCCCGGCGCGTGGGACGGTTGCGAGCCCGAGCCCGAGCCCGAGCCCGAGCCCGAGCCCGCGCACGCGCACGCGGAAACGCCGCGCGACCCCGGAGGGTGCGCGGCGTCGACGGTGAGGTCAGGCGGACTTGTTCTGGTCCTGCTGGGTCTCGAGCTCGTCGTCGTCCTCGTCGCCGTACTGGTCTGCCCAGCGGTCGACGTAGGAGTTCTCGTCCGAGTGTTGCCCGGCGGAGAGCTCGCGTTCGAGTGCACCGTAGTTCGTCTCCGGGCTGAAGTACTTCAGCTCCCGGGCGACCTTGGTGTGCTTTGCCTTCTGACGGCCGCGCCCCATGCGTGACCCCCTCGTGTTCGGCTCTGGTCCGGTCCTGGCGGGTGGGGGATGCCACCCGGGGAACCAGACGGTTCGTGGTTTGAAATCTGCCGATCACTCTACCATGTACCCCGATCCCGACACCCCGCACGGCGTCCCCCGGACCGCGGCTCCGGCGTCAGGCCGGCAGGGGTTCCGCGACGCCCCGCTTCCGGCGCGAGGAACGCAGGACGAGGGCGTCGACGGAGAACCGACCGGGGCCGGTCAGTGCGACGGCGACCGAGGCGACGGCCAGGACGAGCACGTACTCGAATCCGCCGTCCTGGGCGAAGAAGCCGGCCGTGGCGTGGGCGAGCAGGCCGGCCACGACCATGTCGACCGCGAGCAGGAGCCCCACGACCCGGGTGGCGACACCGGCGACGAGGAGCACGCCGCCGGTCAGCTCGAGGCCGGCGACCACGGGGGCCGCGACCTCGGCGAGCGGGACGCCCATGCCGGCGAAGCCCTGGGTCACGTTCGGGATGCCCTGGGCGAACTTCTGGGCACCGTGGGCGATGAACACCACGCCGAGTACGATGCGGAGCGCGGTCAGGCCGATGGATGTCGATGTCGTTCGCATGGCGACGACGGTATCCAGTGACGTGTCATCGATCCCCCTCGTCCGGGGGACTTGCCGGACTTCGCCAGGGGTCCCCCAGACAACGGTCCGCCGAACCGCGGACACGCCTTCAGGGTCGGGAGCGTCAGGAGTCGGCGCCGCGCCCGGTCTGCTGCTGCAGGCGGTCGATGTGCTCGGACGCCTCGGCCTTGGTGAGGTCGGCGGGCAGTTCCTCGCCGGCCTCGCGCGCGAGGGTGTCCAGGTAGCTGCGCTGCGGACCGGTCATCGGCTCGTCGCCGGTCACCCAGTCCTCGGGGTCCTTGCTCGCGGTCGTCGAGGGGTCGGGTCGCTCGCCGCCCAGCGTCTCGCCGGTGTGGGCGTCGTCGGGGGTCTGATCTGCTGCGTCGGTCATGGCGCCGACCGTACGCGCGGGACCGTCCGGCCAGCGCAGCACGTCGTCCCCCGACAGCGCGAGCGGGACAGAAGGAACTCCACGGCGCGAGCGGGACGGGCGGGACCCGGCAGTGCGAGCGGGACGGGCGGAACCGGACGGCGCGAGCGGCGCGCTCAGGTGGGGACGACCGTGTACCGCACCAGGTCGGCGCCCACGGCGCTCGACGCGACGGGGACCTCGGCGTCGCCCTGCCGCAGCCAGATCGTCGCGGCGCGCTCGTCGATGCGCACCACATGGTGGAGGGACCCGTCCAGCAGCACGGCGGCACGGACCTCGACGGTCCCCGAGGACGGGCGCGGCGGGAGTCCGACCACGTCGTCGTCGTACGCCCGGTGCTGCCCTGGTGACAGGAACGGTGAGACCGGCGTCGTGACGACCTCGAACCCCTCGTCGACCTCGCGGACCGCGACCAGGCGGACCGCCTGGTCCGTGGGGAGTCGGACGTCGACGACCGGGGCGTCCGCCGGGCCGGCCAGTGCGCGGAAGGCGGGCCGACCGTCGGGGGCGAGCAGTGCCTCCAGGCCGTCGATCCGGACGCGACCGCGTCCGCGCGAATCGGCGTACAGGCCGGGCTCGAGCCCGGAGTGGCGCGCCTCGAGCCGGGACACCACGACGCGGTCCGGGCGGTACCAGTCGCGGAGCGTGGCGGGGTCGACCCAGCCGATGCTCGCGACCCCGCGGGCGAGGTCGGCGCCGTCGTCGGCCGGACGCTCGTCGACTGCGCCGAGGGGGTGCTCGCCGCGCACCGCGACGAGGCCGGCGTACGGGCCGGCCGGGGAGGGTTCGTGGTCGAGCACCTCGACGCGCTTCGACACCTTGCCGCCGTGGCCGTCGAACGTCGCGAAGGTGCGCAGGTCGGAGATCGTCATGTCGAGGACCGATGCTACGACCGACCGCCGCCGGTGTCCGCGGGATCCGACGCCGGTCGCCTGCTGACATGATCACATGTAGTATTGCAATACGGACCATCGACATCAGGGGAGCCAGTGGACGCCGCACGACCGAAGAACTTCCGCGAGGACATCGCCGGCCTCCGCGGGATCGCCGTCCTGCTCGTGGTCGCCTACCACGCGTTCGCGTTCCCGAGCGGTGGCTACGTGGGCGTGGACGTGTTCTTCGTGCTGTCCGGGTTCCTGATCACCGGCATCCTGCTGCGGGACCTGCAGGACAACGCGCAGCTGTCGATCGCCCGCTTCTACGTGCGTCGTGCCCGCCGTGTCCTGCCCGCCGCGCTCGTCGTGCTCGGCGTGACCTGCGTCGCTGCGGCCCTCGTCTGGTTCGCTCCCCGCGCCGTCGCGACGTGGTGGGACGCGGTCGCGTCGCTCTCCTTCGTCGAGAACGTCAGGCTGATCCGGACCGGGGCGGACTACCTGCAGTCCGGTGCTGCCTCGTCCCCGCTCCAGCACTTCTGGTCGCTCGCGGTCGAGGAACAGTTCTACGCGGTGTGGCCACTCCTGCTGCTGATGGCGGTACCGATCCTCCGGCGATGGCTCCCGCCGAGGGGGAGCGTCGCGGTGTGCGCAGGGTTGATGATCGCTGGATCGATCGCGTGGGCCGTCGTCTCAGCCACGACCAGGCCGGACGCGTCCTACTTCGACCCGGTGGTCCGTGCGTGGGAGCTCGGCGCGGGGGCGTTGCTCGCGACCGCCGCACCCGTCGTCGGTCGCCTTCCGCGGTGGCTGCGCGAGTCGGCCTTCGTGCTCGGCCTCGTCGCGATCGTCCTCGCGGCGTGCGTCCTCGACGACGGCGCCGCCTTCCCGTGGCCCGGGGCCGCGCTCCCCGTCGTCGGGACCGTGCTGGTCCTCGGGACCGGGGCTTCGGTCGTCGCCGCGCTCCCGCTGCGGTGGCGAGGGCTCCGCTACCTCGGGCGCACGTCGTACTCGCTCTACCTCTGGCACCTCCCGGTCCTGGTCGTCGCTGCATCGCTCGCCGGACCGTCACCGCTGGTCGCCCTCCTGGCCGTCGGCATCTCGTTCCTCTTCGCTGTCCTGACCGAACGGTACGTCGAACGGCCGTTCCTCCGGCCGTCAGCCCGCCGGTCCTCGCCTGTTCGCGGCCCCGGCTCGCTCGCGTTGGGGGGACTCGTGACGACGGTGCTCGTGCTGGCTGCCGGGGTGCAGTGGATGGAACCATCCCTCAGCGGCACCACGACACCCGCCAGGGCTGCGATCGCGGACCGTCATGACCGTTCGTCCGCGATCGACCCGGCAGACCTCAGCACGTTCGTCGCACGGGGATTGACGGAACCACCGGATCCCGTGGACGTCGAGCCTGGCATCGACCTTCCTGCTCGAGCGACCGTTGCCCCAGCCCTCGTTGATGGTGGCTGCAAGAACGATCTCCTGCCGGACGAACTGGACGATCCGTCCGTCTGCTCCTGGGGCGACGACGATGCTCCCCGTACGGCCGTCGTCGTGGGTGATTCCATCGCCCTGTCCTGGACTCCGGCGATCGTCGACGCGCTCGGTGCCGGTTGGCGGATCGAAGCGATGGGGTTCGCCTCGTGCTCGATGGTGTGGACGCCTGGTCAGACCAGTAGAGCAGTCGACCACACTGCGCGCTGTGCAACAGCACGCGACGTCATGCGCCACTGGGTCGATGATCGACGGCCCGACCTCGTCTTCACCTCGACGTCCGAGGGATCCTTCCGCAGCACCGAGGATGCGACGTCCGTGGAAGAGCGGTGGTACACGGGGGCAGTCGATGGCTACCGGCAGCTGGCCGGGCCGGGTCGTACGGTCGTCGCGCTCGGGGCGCCACCGGAAGGTGCTCCGGTCGACGCCTGTGCGACGCGGTTCACCGGAGTGAGCGCGTGTTCCGGCGCACTGCCGACCGCCGCGATCAAGAAGGATCGGGCTGAGGCATCCGCCGTGGCCACGCTGGTCGCATCCGGACAAGATGCCCGTCACGTCGCGGTGCTCGACTGGTTCTGCACCGTGGACGGAGCATGTCCCGCGACGATCGACAGGACCCTCGTCCGGAGCGACTCCGGGCACATGACGGGTCTCATGAGCGGACGCCTCGCGTTGGTCCTGCGCGACGCGCTCGGGTCTCTCGCCAGGTCTTGACGACGAACGAGGCCGGACGGGAGGCGCGTGGTGCGCCTGCCCGCCCGACCGGCCCGGTCCGTCGTCGCGCGCGGTCAGAGCGATCGGCGCAGCGCCTCGAGACCGTCGCGCAGGCGCGTCACGGTGTCGTCCGAGAGGGAACCGCGCGTCGCGTGGCGACGCAGGTCGGCGCGGACCTGCTGCCGGAACGACGACAGGACCATCTCGACCTCGCGGAGCGCCCGCGCCCCCTCGGACGGCACGTCCTGAGGCTCGTCCGCGGTCTGCCCGCGGGGTGCCTGCGCGCTCGCGGCGAGGTCGGCGCGGAGGGACCGCATGGCCTGGCCCACCGAGGCGCGGACGCCGTCGGCGAGGGACTTCACGGAGTCGGCGACGCCGTTCTGCACCGCGGCGATCTCGTCGGCGCGGGCGTCGAGCTCGGCGCGACCGGCCTCGGTGATCGCGTAGACGGTCTTGCGGCCGTCGACGGTCTTGGTGACGAGCCCCTCCGCCTCGAGCTTCGCCAGACGCGGGTACACCGTGCCGGCACTCGGGACGTAGGTGCCGCCGAAGCGGTCGCCGAGGGCCTGGATGACCTCGTACCCGTGCATCGGGTGGTCGGCCAGCAGGACGAGCAGGTACAGCCGCAGGTGGCCGTGGGCGAAGACCGGGCTCATGCGGGCGCCTCGCTCTCGTCGGTGACGGTCGTGGAGGCGGCGGGAGCCTGGGCGGCGGGCGCGGCCGGTGCGTGCAGCACCGCGATGTCGCCGGACACCGAGTTCACCTTGAGGTCGAGCCACTGTCCGGAGAGCTCGCCACCCTGCTTGACGTAGGAGCCGCGCACGCCGCGGATCTCGGAGTCGTCGAACTGCAGCTTGCCCGAGGCGGTGCTCACGGTGCAGCGGTAGGGGACGCCGTCCTCGAGCCGGACGCTCACCGACCCGGAGACCGTGTTGACCCGGGCGGTGTCGGGGGTGCCCTGCAGGTCGAGGACCACGTCGGCGTTGACCCCGTCGGCGGTGAAGCGCGGGATGGCGCCGGTCGCGACGACGTCGCCCGAGACCGTGCGGACCGTCAGGGCGCCGTCGAGCTCGCGGACCGTGGTGGTGCCGGACACCGCGTGCACGGCGAGGTCGCCCGTGAGGCCGTCGACGACGACGTCGCCGGACACCGTGTTGACCGAGGCGCCGCGGTTCGTGCCGGACAGCAGAACGCCGGCGGAGACGACGCCGATCGTGACGCGCGCGTCGCGGGGGACGAGCACGCTGACGTCGGCGGCGGCACGGCCGCGGAAGGACTTGAGGAAGCCGAGCGGGTCGTCCCAGCCGATCTGTGGGTGGTCGACGGTCAGGGTGTCGCCGTCGAGCTCGATCTTGAGGGGCTTGCCCGAGACGCTGTGCACCTCGATGCGGGCGGTCGGCTCGTCGTGTGCGACGACGTCGACCTGTCCACCGGCGAGCCCGACGCGCAGTGCGCGGACGATCCCGGTGTCGATCACCTTCGGCTCCTCGACGAGCCACTTCTCCTGGGCCATGTTGCCTCCTGAAACTCGCGATGTATCGCGTTGGTGGAAGTCACGATACATCGCGAGACCGAGGTTGTCACGGGGTGTGCACGACGGCCCCGCACCCTGGTGGGTGCGGGGCCGTCGTGGTTCGGCGGGGCGGTTACTTCGACGCGGAGTCGAGCGCCGCCTGTGCCTTCTCGGCCGCGGCGTCGAGCGCGTCCTTCGGGCTGGTCTTCAGCAGCATCGCGGACTGCAGCTGCGTGGACAGCGCCGCGCTCACCTCGCCGTAGGCAGTGATGGACGGACGGGCCTTCGCGTACTCGAGCTCGTCGGCGAAGGCCTTCAGGCGTGGGTTGTCGTCGAGGTACTTCTTCCAGGTCTCGTTGTCCGACGTGGCCTTGTTCGCGGGGAGCAGGCCGGTCGCGATGTCCCACTTCGCCTCGGTCTCGGGGCTGAGCCACCACTGCATGAACTTCCAGGACGCGTCCTGCTTCGCCTTGGTCGTCTTGATCAGGTACGAGTTGTTCGTGCCGAGGTTCATCGCCGGCTTCTCGATGCCGGGGAGCGCGAAGACGCCGACGTTGTCCTTGCCGAGCGTGCTGTCGATCGTGGACAGGTCGTACGCGCCGGTGATCGCCATCGCCGCCTTCTTCGACGTCAGGGCCGGGACGGCGCCGTTCGTCGAGGTGGTGAGGAGCGACTGCGGGTACGCGGTGCCGTCCTTGAGCATGTCGGTCCAGGCGGTGAGGGCCTTCACGCCCGCGTCGCTGTTGAACTCGACCTTGGTGTTGTCCTCGTTGAGGAAGTCACCGCCGGCGCCCCACAGCATCGACTGCCAGGTGAAGACCGGCCACTCGCCGGTGCCGATCGGCAGGTACGCGCCGTACTGGGTCGTGCCCTTCGTGAGCTTCTTCGCGTCGTCGGCGAGCTCGGCCCAGGTGGTCGGGGTGTCGGTGATCCCGGCCTCCTTGAACATCTCCTTGTTGTAGACGACGGCGTAGTCGCCGATGTCGGTCGGCAGCGTGTACTGCTTGCCGTCGAACTCGCCCGTCGAGAGCATGCCCTCGGTGAAGCTGTCCTTCGTGATGTCGCCGCTGGACAGGTAGTCCTCGAGCGGCAGGACCTTGCCGGTCTGGATGACCTCGCCGGTCTGCTGCGGCGTGCTGTCGCCGAGGACCATGTCGGGGCCGGTGTCGTTCTTCAACGCGTTGATGAGCTTCGCGTCGAACTGGTCGGACGAGGCGGCGTACTGGGGCTGGACCTCGATCTTGTCCTGCGAGGCGTTGTACTCGTCGATGAGCTTCTTCACCTCGGTGGCCTGCGGTCCCGTGTAGTTGTGCCACACGGTGATCGTCGTCTTGCCGCCGCTGCCGCCGGAGTTGCCGGTGACGGACCCACCGGAACACCCGGACAGGGCCAGAGCGGCGCCGACGGCGAGGGCCGTGACACCGAGCAGTCGCTTGCGCATGAGATCGTCCTTTCTCGGACTTCTGGGTGGTGCAGGGAGTGGTGCTGAGGGGGTGGAGCGGGGAGGGGTGGTCGGGATCAGCGGAGCCCGCCGGCCATGGCCGACACGATCTGCTTCTGGAAGATGATGAAGACGATGAACACCGGCAGGATCGCCAGCGTCGAACCGGCCATAAGCAGGTTGAAGCTCTGGCTCGCGTTCGCGGACTGCAGCTGCGTGAGGCCGACGGACACCGTGAAGAACTCGGTGCGGGACGCCACGAGGAACTGGAAGAAGAAGTTGTTCCAGTTGTAGACGAAGGACAGCACGGCGAAGGAGCCGATCATCGGCGTCGCCATCGGCGTCACGACGGACCACATCCGCCGCCAGACGCCGGCGCCGTCCACTCGGCTGGCGTCCTCGATCTCGCTCGGGAACGAGGTGAAGAACTGCCGGAACAGGAACGTGCCGAGGATCGACGGGATGTTCGGGACGATGAGCCCCTGGTAGCTGTTCAGCCAGTGCAGCGAGGACAGCAGGGTGATCAGCGGCGTGAACACGACCTCGAACGGCACGAGGAGTGCGGCGAGCAGGACGACGAACACGATGTTCTTGCCCTTGAACTTCAGCCGTGAGAACGCGAACCCGGCCGCCAGGCTCGTCACGATCTGCCCGGCGGTCGTCGCGATCGCCACGACGGTGGAGTTGAAGAAGTACAGGCCGAACGGCGCGACGGTGAAGATGTCGGTGTAGTTCGACAGCTCCCACTGCCTCGGCAGGAACGTCGGCGGGAAGGCCAGCGCCTCTTCCGAGGACTTGAAGCTCGTGAGCAGCATCCAGAGGAACGGGCCGAAGAACAGGACGACGGCGACGATCAGGATGACGTGGCGCAGGACGGCCGGCGAGTGCTTGCGGAACAGCACGCCGAAGGGTCGGCTGCGGTGCGGACGGGAGGCGCGGTGCGCGTCCGACGGGAGGGCGCGGGATGCGATCTGGGTCACGGTGCGGTCCTAGTTCAGCTCGATGGGGTCGCGGCGGTTGATGACCCGCAGCTGGACGACCGCGACGAGGATGCCGACGATGAGCAGGATCACGGCGGCGGCGCTGGCCGAGCCGCCGTGGAAGAACACGAAGCCCTGGTTGTAGATGTAGTAGAGGATCGTCTCGCTCGAGTTGATCGGGCCGCCCTGGGTCAGGACGTAGACCTGCGTGAACACCTGCAGGGCACCGATCACGCCGGTGATGGCGAGGAAGCCCGTGGTCGGTGCGACCAGGGGGAGCGAGATCCGGAAGAAACGGCGGATCGGTCCGGCGCCGTCGAGCGTCGCGGCCTCCATGTAGGACGCCGGGATGTTCGTGAGCGCGGCCGAGTAGATGATCATCGTGTAGCCGACGCCCTGCCAGATCGAGAACACGATCACCGAGACGAGCGCCCAGGGCTCCGAGGTCAGGAAGCCGATCGGGGGAGCGCCGAGCGCCGTGACGACGCCGTTCACCAGGCCGCCGAGCGGCGACAGGATGAAGCTGAAGATCAGGGCGCTGCCGACGATCGGGGCGATGTACGGCACGAAGAGCAGGGCGCGGTAGACGCCACGGCCGCGGAACGGCTGAGCGAGCAGCGCCGCGAAGAACAGTCCGAGCGCCATCGTGACGGGGACGACCACGACCACGTAGAGCGCGGTGTTGCCGGCGGCGCGCAGGAACTCGCCGTCGCGGAACAGGCCGGTGAAGTTCGACAGCCCGACGAAGCCGTTCGTCTCGCCCGACGCCGGGTTCCAGTTCGTGAACGAGTAGAAGACCGTCTGCGCCAGTGGGTACAGGTAGAACAGCGCCAGCAGCACCGTCGTGGGGGCGATCAGCACGTAGCCCGCCCGGCCTTCCCGTCGTTCCATCCGGCTGGCGTCCGCGGTGGACGACCGTCGACCGGGAACGGTCACCCTGGTCGGGTTCTGAACCGCACTCGTCATGCGGACCTCCTCTTGGCTCGTCGTTGAACGCTAGGAAACGGCTGTTTCGAGCAGATTACCGTTCGATCACCAAAAGTAAATAGTCGATTCTGCACCGACTTCGTTCGATCATCGATCGATCAGCCGCTACAGTGACGACATGCACGAGCAGCACTTCCAGGACATGGCGCGGAGCCCGGGGTCCGTCGGGGACGTCCTCCGACTCATCCGCGTATCCGACACGACCTCGCGCTCGAGCATCGCCCGGAGCACCGGACTCGCGCCGTCCACGGCGTCCGCCCGGGTCGACGCGCTGACGTCCCTCGGGCTCGTCCGCGAGAGCGGTGCCGAGGGGTCCCGAGGCGGACGCCGGGCCCGACGGCTCGAACTCGTCGCGGACGCCGGGTTCGTCGCCGCGGCCGACCTCGGTGCGCACCACGTGCGCATCGTCCTCACCGACCTGGCCGGGACCGTCCTGGCGGACACCGACGCCCTCGAGCACGGCGCCGGCACGGTCCCGGTCGCCGCCGGGCCCCGGGCGTCCGTCGCGGCGCTCTGGCAGCGGTTCGTCGAGCTCGCGCGGGACAGCGGTCTCGACATGGACCGGTTCCGCGGGGCGGCGATCAGCATCCCCGCGCCGGTGTCCTACCCGGGCGGCAGCATCGCGACCCCGTCGTTCGAGCCGTCCTGGCACGGGGCCGTGCTGCCCGAGCTCTTCGCGGAGTACACCGACGTCCCCGTGCTCGTCGAGAACGACGCCAACCTCATCGCCCTGGCCGAGCACCCCGAGCCGGACCGGTCGGGCACCCTCGTCGCGGTCAAGCTCGGCACCCGCATCGGTGCCGGCGTCCTGCTCGACGGTCGGCTGCACCGCGGCGTGAGCGGTGCCGCGGGCGAGATCAGCCACACCCCCGTCGACGGCGAGGCCGCGATCGGCTGCACGTGCGGCGTGCCGGACTGCCTGGAGTCCGTGGCGTCCGGCGGGGCCGTCGTCGCACGGCTCCGGGCCACTGGGCGCGAGGTCGGCAGCACGGGCGACGTCCTCGCCCTCGCCGCCCAGGGCGACCCGGTGGTCCTCGACGAGCTGCGCCGGGCCGGGGAGCACATCGGCCGGGTCCTGTCCGGGATCGTGAACTTCTGCAACCCGAGCGAGGTCGTGCTCGCGGGCGCGATGTCCGCGTCCTCGGTGCTCGTCGCCACCATCCGCGGCGAGCTCTACCGCTCGTGCCTGCCGATGGTCGCCGACGCGCTCGACGTCCGCGCGAGCCGGGAGCCCCGTGACGCCGGGATCCGCGGTGCGACGGTGCTCGCCGTGGACGAGGTCCTCGCCCCCACCCGCATCGACGAGATGGTCCGGACCGCGGCGGAGCGCACCGCATGAGCACCGCGGTCCGCGACCTCGAGCAGTCCGGCGCGGTCGTGGCGGTCGACGTCGGCGGCACGACGGTCAAGGGCATGCTGCGCATCGGCGACGTCGTGCTCGACCGGGCCGTCGTCCCGACCTTCGGGACCGTCGGACCCGCGGACGGGACGGTCTCCGGCACGGCGACGGCCGGCACTGCGACGGCCGGCACGGCGACGGCCGGCGCGGCGATGGCCGATGGGCCGTCGACCGGGGGCACGGCGGTCGGCGACCTGGCAGCCGGTGGGCCGGCGCTCGCCGCGGTCGTCGCCGTGGTCGACCGGCTCGCGGCCGCCGCCACGGGCGCCGGCCACCTGCTGGCCGCCATCGGCCTGTGCACCCCGGGGGTCGTCGACTCCGCGGCCGGCACGGTCGTCGTGGCGGTCAACCTCGACTGGCACGACCTGCCGATCGCCGACCTGCTGCGCGAGCGCTACGGCGTCCCCGTCGCCGTTGCGCACGATGCGCGTGCCGCGGCCACGGCCGAGATCGCCGCCCGCACCGCCGCCGGTCGGGACGTCACCGAGATGGTCTTCATCCCGATCGGCACGGGCATCTCCGCGAGCCTGGTCGTCGACGGCCGCCTGGTGGTCGGCGCCGCCGGGGGTGCCGGCGAGGTCGGGCACGTCTGCGTCCGACCCGGCGGGGAGCCCTGCACGTGCGGGCAGCGCGGGTGCGTCGAGGCCTACGCCTCGGCCCGGAACATCCGTCGGCGCTACCGTGCGGCCGGCGGCACCATCGACGGGGCCACCGACGAGATCGTCGCGGCGGTCGACACCGACCCGGTCGCGGCCGCGGTGTGGGCGGACGCGGTCGACGCGCTCGCCGCCGGGGTCGCGATCCTGTCCGCCGTGCTCGACCCCGCGGTCGTCGTCATCGGCGGCGGGCTCGGCGAGTCCGGGGAGCGCCTGCTCGCCCCGCTCCGCACGGCCGTCGACGCCCGACTCGGCTGGCGGCCGTCGCCCCGCATCGAGCAGTCGCTCGCGGGGGCCGGCGCCGGACTGGCGGGTGCCGCGCTCCTCGCCCGCACCGCCGCCGCGACCAGCACGACCGGCGCGACGAGCGCGACGAGCGCGCCCACGTCCAGCGCGCCCACGACCAGCACACCCGCGCCCGCCGCGGACCCAGCACCACACGGAACCAGGAGGACCCCATGACCGAACAGCGACTCCGGATCGGCCTCGTCGGCGCGGGGGTGATCGCCCACGCACACCTGCCGAACCTGCTCCGCCTCGGCGACGTCGTCGTCTTCTCCGAGGTCGGCGCCGAGGAGCTCGTGGCCACGCACGGCGGCGAGGTGGTGGGCTCGCTCGACGAGCTCCTCGCCCGCGTGGACGTGGTCGACGTCGTCGTCCCCACGTACGCGCACGCCGAGGTCGTGCGGGCAGCGCTCGCCGCCGGCAAGGACGTCATCAGCGAGAAGCCGCTCGCCCGCACCGACGCGGACGCCGACGACCTCGTCCGACGCGCCCACGAGGCCGGCCGACAGCTCTACCCGGCGCACGTCGTCCGGTACTTCCCCGAGTACGTCCGGCTGAAGGCCGCGGTCGAGGCCGGGCAGCTCGGCGAGCTCGCCGTCCTGCGCTTCGTCCGCTCCGGCGGCTTCCCGACGCGCTCCGCCTGGTTCGCCGACCCGGAGCTGTCCGGCGGCATCATCATGGACCAGATGATCCACGACCTGGACATCGCCCGGTGGATCGCCGGCGACGTCGTCCGGGTCAGCGCGGTGCACGTCCGGAAGGGCACCGTGGACCACCCGGTCGAGGCGGCGCACGTGCTGCTCACCCACGCGTCCGGTGCGATCAGCCACGTCGCGGGCATCTGGGGTCCGGCGCACCTGCCGTTCGTCACCGAGTTCTCGGCCACCGGCACGCTCGGCACCCTGTCGCACGACTCCCGCGCGGAGCGGAACTACACGGCCGAGCTCCTCGACGAGGCGGCCGTCGGCGGCGACCTGCCGGAGCTCGACCCGACCGAGGACCCCTACTTCCTCGAGATCCGCGAGTACCTCGGTGCGTTCCGGGGCGGTGCCGTCCCGCGCGTCTCCGCCGAGGACGGCGCGACCGCGGTCCGGATCGTCAACGCGGCGCTCCGGTCGGTCGAGACCGGGCAGCCCGTCGACCTGGAGCCCGCCCCCGCGGCCGGGACGCACGAGGGGGCGACGGCATGACCGCCCTGCGCATCGGCGTCCTGTCCTTCGCGCACACGCACGCGCTGTCGTACCTGACGGCGCTGCAGGCGATGCCCGACGCCGAGGTCGTCGGCACCGACCCGGACGGCACCTCCACGGGCACGGAGCTGACCGACCTGCGCGGTCGGGAGCTCGCCGACGCCCTCGGGGTCGCGTACGTCGACTCGGTCGAGGAGCTCCTCGCACAGGGCGTCGACGCCGTCGTGGTGACGAGCGAGAACGCCAGGCACCGCGCGCTCGTCGAGCAGGCCGCCGCCGCGGGTGTCCACGTGCTGTGCGAGAAGCCGCTCGCGACGACGTGGGAGGACGGCCTGGCGATGCGGGCCGCCGCCGAGGCCGCGGGCGTGCTGCTCATGGTCGCCTTCCCGGTGCGGTTCGCCGGGACCTTCGCCCGGCTCGCGGCGACGAAGCGGGCCGGCCGGCTCGGCGAGGTCTTCTCGGTCCGCGGTGCGAACAACGGCATGCTCCCGCTGACCCGCTCGTGGTTCACCGAGCCCGAGCTGTCCGGCGGCGGCGCGATCGTCGACCACGTGGTGCACATCGCGGACCTGCTCGACGAGCTCCTCGACGGCACGCCGGCCGTGACGGTGACGGCCGTCACGAACCGGGTGCTGCACGCCGCCCGCGCGCAGGCCGAGACCGCCGGGCTCGTGACGATCACCTACGCGGACGGCACGATCGCGGCCATCGACTGCTCGTGGAGCCGCCCGGACACCTCGCCGACGTGGGGTGGGCTCGCGCTCACCGTGGTCGGGTCGGAGGGATCCGTGGACGTCGACTTCTTCCGCCCGAGCGTGCGCGGGCTCGACGCCGCGACCGGCCGGTCGGTGGTGCTGCCGTACGGGCCGGACTTCGACCAGGCGATGCTCGAGACGTTCGTCACCGCGGTCCGGAGCGGCGAGCAGCCGCAGCCCGACGCCGCGGTCGGCCTCCGCACGCTGGCGGTCGTGCTGGCGGCGCAGGAGTCTGCGGCGAGCGGCGAGACGGTGCGGGTGCGGTCCGTCTGAGCGCACCGCACTGACGGACGGGAGGCGCGGTGCCGGCTGGCACCGCGCTTCCCGTCCGTCGCGGCACCGTCTCAGGAGCCGCCGGCCGCTGCCCACAGGTTGCGGGCGTTCGCGAGTCCGCGCTCGACCGCGTCGACGTCGTCCTCGAGCCCCTCGAACTCGATCGAGAGGGGGCCGTCGAACCCGCTCGCGACGATCCGCTCCACGATCCGGCCCAGGGGCAGGTCACCGTGCCCGACGACCGTGCCGAGCACCGCGCGACCCGCCAGGGTCGTGAGCCAGCCGTCCGCGGCAGGCGGGGTCTCGCGCACCAGGAAGTCCTTCAGGTGCACCACGGCCGCGACCGGCAGGGTCCGCTGCACCGCGCGGAGCGGGTCGTCGTCCAGGCAGACGAAGTTGCCGACGTCGAGCAGGGTGCGGAAGGCGGGGTGGCCGACCTCGTGGACGAGCCGCAGGATCCGCTCGCTGTCGTTGAAGGCGAAGCCGTGGTTCTCGACCATCGTCGTGATCCCGAGCGTGGCGGCGTGCTCGGCGACCGCGCGGCAGACCGGCACGACCTGCGCGAGCACCCGCTCGAACTCGGCGTGGTCGGCGTCCCGCCAGGCCCACGGCACGACGTCGTGCCGGAACCGGGTGATGCCGAGCCGGTGCGCGACGTCGAGGTGCTCGTGGACCCGCGCGACCTCGGCGTCGACGGTGGCGGGGTCGGAGAAGTCCGCGCCGATGACGTAGTTGGCGAGCCCGATGCCGCGCGCCGCGGCGTGACCCCGCAGCTGCTCGACCAGCTCGGGCTGCCGGGGCAGGTCGTCGCCGAAGCCACCCGCCGCGACCTCGAGGTGGTCGCCCCCGGCCGCGGCGACGCGGTCGACCACGTCGAAGATCGTCAGCGCACCGCGCTGGAGGGAGCGGGCGTAGCTGTAGGAGGACACTCCGAGTCGCATGGCGCGACCCTAGCCGCTCCGGTCTCGTCGCCACCAGGGGTGTGGACGGGCTCCGCGTCGCCCGTGCGGGTGGGGGACCACGGCAGGCGGCGGAAGAGCGGCATGAGCGGCTGCACCATCGGCCCGATCGCGAACGCGGCGACCACCGTGCCGACCCCCACGTCACCGCCGAGCAGCCAGCCGACCAGGACGACGGTGACCTCGATGACGGTGCGGGCGAGCCAGAGCGGCCAGCCGAAGCGCTCGTGCACGCCGACCATCAGCCCGTCCCGGGCGCCGGTCCCGAGCCCGGCGCCGATGTAGCAGGCCGTCGCGACCGCGAGGAGCGCCAGGCCCGCCGTGAACAGCAGCACACGGGGGACGAGTCCGTCCGGCTCCGGCACGAGCCAGAGCACCAGGTCGGCGGACGGGCCGATCGCCAGGACGTTGCACAGCGTGCCGATCCCGGGCTTCTGGCGGAGCGGGATCCACAGCAGCAGGATGACGACGCTCGACACCACGGTGATGACGCCGAACGACCAGGGCAGCACGTTCTCCAGGCCCTGCGTGAGCACCGTCCACGAGCCGACGCCGACCACGGCGCGGACCTGCAGCGCGGTCGAGGCGCCGTAGAGGAACAGGCCGACGAGGAGCTGGACGGAGCGGAGCGAGAGGCTGACAGAGCGGGGCACGGGTCGATACTCCCGCCGGATTGGCCTGTTGGTCGAGAGCCAATCTGGCTACGGTGGACCCGTGCCCCCGGTTCTCCTGAGCGCCCGATCGGCCGCCCTCCTGCTCACCGACTGGCGGGACGGGACCGACGCCCCCGCGTACGAGGCGCTGTCCGACGCCCTGCGCGTGCTCGTCATCGACGGACGCGTGCCCCTGGGCGTCCGGCTGCCGGCCGAGCGCGGGCTGGCCGAGGCCCTCGGCGTCTCGCGGACCACGGTCGCGAACGCCTACGCCCGACTCCGGTCCGACGGGTTCCTCGTGTCGCTGCGCGGCTCCGGCAGCGTCGTGCACCTGCCGCGGGAGCTCGCCGGGCGCCCGGACCCGGAGCGGCTCGGCGGGGTCGTCGACGGCGGGCTGCTCGACCTGCGCAAGGCCGCCCTGCACGCCGCCCCCGAGGTCGCCGAGGCCGTCGAACGCGCGGTCCGGCACGTCCCCGCGGCGCTCGCCGGCATCGGGTACGACACGGTCGGGGACCCCGGGCTGCGGGCCGTGATCGCCGAGCGCTACACGGAGCGCGGGCTGCCGACCGACCCGTCGCAGATCGTCGTGACCATCGGCGCGCAGCACGCCATCGCGCTGCTCGCCCGGGTGCTCGTGCGCCGCGGCGACGCCGTCCTGGTCGAGTCGCCGACCTACCCGCACGCGCACGAGGCCTTCCGCGAGGCCGGCGGCCGGCTCGTCGGCGTCCCGGTCGACGCGCACACCGGGTGGGACGCGTCGGCACTCGAGACGACGCTCCGCCGGACGGCGCCCGCGGTCGCGTACGTGATGCCCGAGCTGCACAACCCGACCGGCGCGACGATGCCCGCCGCGACCCGGGAGCGCCTGCTCGCGACCGCGGCGGCGACCGGCACCGTCGTGGTGGCGGACGAGACCATGGGCGAGCTCCGGATCGACGGCTCGCCGGAGCTGCCGCTGGCCGCGTCCGCCGTGCCGTCCTCCACCGTCGTGATGATCGGCTCGGCGGCCAAGGTGTTCTGGGGTGGGCTGCGCATCGGGTGGGTGCGCGCCGAGCCTGACCTGCTGCAGCGGATGCTGCTCGCCCGCCCGTCGGGCGACCTCGGCACGCCCGTGCTCGACCAGTTGGTCGCGCGGGAGCTCGTCCCGCGGACGGCGGCCGTCCTGGAGGCGCGGCGCACGTTCCTGCGCGCCGGTCGCGACGACGTCGTGGGCGCGTTGCGCACGCGGCTCCCGGAGTGGGACGTCCCGTCGCCGGCGGGCGGGCTGACGACGTGGGTGGGCCTCGGCCGGCCGGTGTCGAGCGCACTCGTGCTCGCCGCGCGGGCCGAGGGCGTGGTGCTCGCCTCGGGCGGGGTCTTCGGTCCCGACGGTGGGTTCGAGCGGTTCCTGCGGGTCCCGTTCACGACCGCGCCGGCGGACCGGGAGCGCATGGTCGACGTGCTGGAGCGGGCCTGGGCGCGGATCGGCGGCGACGGGGTCGGGATCCGCGGATCGCTCGCCGCGGTGGTGTGAGCGCACGTCATCCGCTGGGCTGACCCGCCCGGCGCATCGTCGCTCCGACGGCCGACGCGGTGCGGGCGGCCGCGCCGGAGGCTGAGGACGTGCAGCCGACCCGCCCCACCGACGCCCTCGTCTCCGCCTCTGATCCTGCCTCCGTCCACGTCGTTCCGGCCCGTCCGGTCCCGCCGGTCGCGCGGGTGTCGATCGCCCTGACCGGCGCCCTGCTGGCCGGGGTGCTGACCTCGTTCGGGCAGGCGGTCCCCGCGCTCGCGACCGTGTCGAACTCGGCCGGGCCGTGGTTCGTCGTCGCGGTGCTGCTGTGTGCGGTCGCCGGTGTCCGGGCCGGCCGGGTGGCCCTGCCGCTCGCGATGCTGCTCGGCGTCGTGCTCCTCGAGCTCATGCACGTGGGCTACTGGGCGGCCACGGTGCTGCGCGGGTACCCCGACGTCCTGTCGATCACGAACCCGTGGGTCCTGCTCGGGGTCCCCGCGGGACTGCTGGCCGGGGCGGTCGCGGTGGCGCTGCGTGGCGGACGCCGGCGCGGCACCCGGGGCGCGGTGCTGGCGGCCGGGGCGCTCGGGGTCGTGGCGGCGGTGCTCGTGGGGGAGTCGGTGCGGGCGTTCCTGCGCGTGGCGACGCCCGAGACGACGCCCGCCTGGGCCGTGCAGCTCGCCGTCGGGGTGGTGGTGCTCGTCGTGTCGATCGTGCGGGCGGGCAGCCCGGTCGGCCGCGTCACGGCGCTCGCGACCGGACTCGTCGGTGCCGTCGGGGTGTTCGGCGCACTGCTGCTCATCGGCGGGTGAGGCGGTTCTCCACAGGTCAGCCGTGGGGGGTCTGGTTCGCAGGTGGAACTGGGAGGATCACCGGGTGCACCTCCTCTCGGTCTTCAGCATCCGGAACCGCGCGCTCATCGCCCTCGTCACCATCGTCGTCGCGGTGTTCGGCGGCATCTCGCTCACGAGCCTGAAGCAGGAGCTCATCCCGAGCGTCGAGTTCCCGCAGGTCGCGATCGTCAGCGCCTACCCCGGTGCCACGCCGGAGGTCGTGTCGAACGACGTGTCGACGAAGATCGAACAGGCGATCCAGGTCGTGCCGAACCTGGAGTCGACGACCTCGACGTCGTCGACCGGGCAGAGCGTGGTGTCGGCGTCGTTCGACTACGGCTCGAACCTGGCGAGCGCCGAGGACAAGATCCAGACCGCCGTGAACGCGCTGTCGCTGCCGGACACCGTGCAGACGCAGATCGTCACCGGGTCGTTCGACGACCTGCCCGTGCTGCAGCTCGCCGTCACGGCCTCCGGCAACCAGGAGCAGCTGGTCGACCGGCTGAACGCGACCGCGGTGCCCGACCTCGAGAAGCTCGACGGCGTGCGGCAGGCGAGCGTGTTCGGCAACCCGGGGCGCCGCGTCGTCATCACGCCGAACGAGTCCGAGCTGGCGGCGAAGGGGCTGACGAGCCAGTCCATCTCGGACGCGCTGAGCGACAACGGCACGCTCATCCCGGGCGGCACGATCACGCAGGACGGCACGACGCTCTCGGTGCAGACCGGGCAGCGCATCGCCTCGCTCGCCGACATCGAGGACCTGCCGCTCACGGCGTCGTCCTCGTCCTCGTCCTCGTCCTCGTCGTCGTCCTCGTCGTCCGCCGGTGGCTCCGCGACGGGCGCGGCCGGCGGCTCCGCCGCGTCGGGCGGGGCCGCGTCCGGTGGCGCCACGTCCGGTGACGGCACCGCGGGGGGATCCGCCGCCGGCCAGACCGGCACCGGGACCACCGCGACCGGCGGGGCGGGCGCGAGCAGTGCCTCCAGTCCGACCCGTCTCGGCGACGTGGCGACCGTGCAGATCGCGGAGTCGCCGCGGACCTCGATCAGCCGGGTGGACGGCAAGACCGCGCTGACCATCGCGATCACGAAGACGCAGGAGGCGAACACGGTCGACGTCTCGGAGACGGTGAAGGCCGCGCTGCCCGGGATCGAGGCGAAGGTGACGGGGAGCCCGCAGTTCACCGTCGTGTTCGACCAGGCGCCGTACATCCAGCAGTCCATCGACTCGCTGGCCGAAGAGGGGCTGCTCGGCCTCGGCTTCGCCGTCGTCGTGATCCTCGTGTTCCTGCTGTCGTTGCGGTCGACGATCGTCACCGCGATCTCGATCCCGACGTCGGTGCTGCTCGCGGCGATCGGCATGCGCGCGGCCGGCTACACGCTGAACATCATCACGCTCGCGGCGTTGACCATCGCGATCGGTCGCGTGGTGGACGACTCGATCGTGGTGATCGAGAACATCAAGCGGCACCTGCAACCCGGCGTCGACCGGGGGCGTGCGGTGCTCGACGCCGTGCGCGAGGTGGCGGGGGCGGTGACCGCGTCCACGCTCACCACCGTCGCGGTGTTCCTGCCCGTGGCCTTCGTCGCCGAGCTCGTGGGTGAGCTGTTCCGGCCGTTCGCGCTCACCGTGACGATGGCGCTCGTCGCGTCGCTGCTCGTGTCGCTGACGATCGTGCCGGTGCTCGCGTACTGGTTCCTGCGCCCGCCGAAGGGACACAAGCACGCGGGTGCGGCCGCGTCTCCTGACTCGTCGGCGTCGGCGTCGGCGTCGCCTGCGTCGTCTGCGTCGTCGACCGGGGTGCTGTCGTCCGGCGCGGACCTGCACGACGCCGCTGCTCCCGACCGGCTTCGCCGCGGGTACCAACCGGTGCTGCGCTGGGCGATCGGGCGGCCCGCGATCGTGCTGGTGCTCGCCGTCCTCGTGCTCGGCGGGACGGCCGCGGCGGTGCCGTTCGTCAAGACGAACTACCTCGGCGACTCCGGCCAGAACACGTTCACCGTGACGCAGGACCTGAAGCCGGGCACGAGCCTCGCCGTGCAGTCGGACGAGGCCGAGAAGGTCGAACGGGCCCTCCGCGACGTCCCCGGCGTGCAGACCGTTCAGACGACGATCGGCTCGAGCGGCCAGTCGATCCAGGCGGCGTTCGGCGGCGGGGCGTCGGCCTCGGTGCAGTACAACGTCACGACCGACGCGCAGCGCGACCAGACGACCATCCAGTCCGACGCGCGGAAGCGCATCGACCGGATCGACGGCGCCGGCGAGGTGTCGCTGACCTCGAGCAGCGGGTTCGGCGGCTCGAGCGACATCGAGGTGGACGTCACCGCCCCGACCCAGGCCGAGCTGCAGACCGCCGCGCAGCAGGTCCTCAAGGAGATGCGGGCGGTCGACGGGACGACGGGAGCGACGAGCAACCTGTCCGCCGCCGAGCCGTACCTGGCCGTGAAGGTCGACCGGCAGGCGGCCGCCGAGCGCGGGCTGACCGAGACCCAGGTCGGCGGGCTCGTCGCCGCGGCCGTGTCACCGCGGGACACCGGGAGCGTCGAGATCGACGACGCGACGCTCGACGTGTACATCGCCGACGCGAACCCGCCGGCCACGATCGACGCACTGAAGAGCCTGTCGATCCCCACCGCGACCGGCGAGGTGCCGCTGTCCGACCTCGCCACGGTCGAGCAGTCCGACGGCCCGACGACGATCACGACGTCGAACGCCGTCCGCACCGCCACCATCACGGTGACGCCGGACGCGTCGAACCTCGGTGCGGCCGTGCAGAACGTCACGAAGGCGGTCGACCAGCTCGACCTGCCGAAGGGTGCGTCGGCCTCGATCGGTGGCGTCGCGTCGAGCCAGTCGTCCGCGTTCAGCCAGCTGTTCCTCGCGATCCTCGTCGCGGTGCTGATCGTCTACGTGATCATGGTCGCGACGTTCCGGAGCCTGCTCCAGCCGGTGCTGCTCCTGTTCTCGGTGCCGTTCGCCGCGACCGGCGCCGTGCTGCTCCAGATCGCGACGGGCATCCCGCTCGGCGTCGCGTCGATCATCGGTCTGCTCATGCTCGTCGGCATCGTCGTGACGAACGCGATCGTGCTCATCGACCTCGTGAACCAGTACCGGCGCCGCGGGCTCCGGGTGCGCGAGGCCCTGGTCGAGGGCGCGACGCGGCGACTCAGACCGATCCTGATGACCGCGCTCGCCACGATCTTCGCGCTGCTGCCGATGGCGATGGGGCTCACGGGCAAGTCGGGCTTCATCTCGCAGCCGCTCGCGCTCGTGGTGATCGGTGGTCTGGTGTCCTCGACGCTGCTCACCCTCGTGGTGCTGCCGGCGCTGTACTCCGTCGTCGAGGGTGCGCGGGAGCGGCGGGCGGACCGTCGGGCGGCGAAGTCGGGAGGTGCCGGGGAACCGGCTCCGGGCGGGGTCAGCGCGTCACACTGATCCCGGTCCCGGTCCCGGTCCCGGTCCCGGTCCCGGTCCCGGTCCGGGTCCCGGTCCGGGTCCGGGTCCGGGTCCCGGTCACGGTCCCGCTCCCGGTCGCGGACTCGGTCAGTGGGTCTCGCTGCCCCGGAACCAGGAGACGAGCGCGCACGTGAGCGTCACGAGGAACACGACGGCCGTGCCCTGGGCGACCACGGCGAGGTGGCCGGTCGCCGCCGCGTAGCCGCTCGTCGCCACCGTGGCCGTGAATGACAGACCAAGCAGGAGCTCGGTCCCGGTCTGTGCGGCGGTGCGGCGCGGCCACTCGGAGGTGGCGCGCGCGGGGCGGGTCGGCGTGTCGGTCACCCCAGGAGTCTGGGGGTGCGAGGGACCCTCGCGCACGCCCGCCTCCGGGTGGCACCCGCACGGGGCACGCGCTCCGCCGGGCCCGGTCGTGTCGCGGTCGGGTCCGGTCGCGTCGCCGTCACCCGAGCCGTGCGTGCAGGAACGCGACGACCCGCTCGCTCATCGCCCGGTCGAGCTGTGCGATCGAGTGCGCCGACCCCTCCACCGCGACGAACGTCACCGGGACGTCGTGGGCACGGAGCGCCGCCACGAACTCCTGGGACTCCCAGAGCGGGATGAACTCGTCGGTGGAGTGTCCGACGAAGAACGGTGCCGTGTCCCGGGTGACGTGGGAGGTCGGTGACGCGCGCTCGGCAGCGGGGCACGCAGTGTACGTCCGGCAGCCGAGGTACAGGAGCTGCTTCCGCTGGAAGGACGCCGAGACGCCGTCCGCGCGGGTGGACCGCTCGGTCAGGTTGGTCGGCCCGCTCAGGTCGACGACCGCGCGGATCCGATCACCTGCGGCGTACGCGGCGGACTCGTGGTCGGTGACGGCGAGCAGCGCGACGAGGTTACCGCCGGCACTGCCGCCGAAGACCCCGACACGGGCGGCGTCGATGTCGTACGTGGCGAGGGTCGACGGGCGGAACACCCAGTCCAGTGCCCGGCGGACGTCGTCGAGACCCGCGGGGAAGGGGTCGGTCGGCGCCAGGCGGTAGTCGACGTTCACCGTGACGAAGCCCTCGGAGGCGAGGTACTCGCACACGGCCCGGTACGCCGCGGTGGCCTTGTCGCCGTGGGACCAGCTGCCGCCGTGCACCATCATCACGGCGGGCCGTCCACCGCGGCGGTCGGCTGCGTCGTCGGTCGCCGGCGACGGCCGTGGCGACGGGGTCGGTGCCGCTGTGGGGGTCGTCTTCGTGTCCGGGGCACTGTCCGGCGGCAGGCACACGTCGAGCCGCTGCAGGGCATCCGCACCGTAGGGGACGTCCGTGACGACGTCGATGCCCGGGTAGCGGAGCGACAGCGGGTGGATCACGGGGTCCGTCGTCACGGTCGCGTTGCTGTCCGTGGCCGGGTCGGCGCTGCACGACCCGAGTGCTCCGAGCACCCCGATCGCCAGGCCCGCGGCGAGGAGCGCGAGCATCGTTCGACGGCGGGACCTCATCGCGTCCACGCTAACCCGGCTCCGGGCGTTCCCCAGCACCACGCGGACCACGAGCGGGTGCCAGGATGGGGGCGACCCCGTGAGCTGGAGGACCCCGTGAGCCGTCGCAAGGCCTGGAACACCGACCCCGAGCCCCTCCTGCGCGTCGAGGAGGGCTTCCGCCTGGACCGCGTCGACCCGGACTCGACGCCGGGGTTCGCCGGCCGCAAGATCGACGGGCTCGAGTCCCTCGCCGCGGGGGCCACACGCCTCGCCGCCCTGCAGGAGCGCCTGCACGCGGCGAGCACCGCCGGCGACGTGCGCCGCGTACTCCTCGTGCTGCAGGCGATGGACACCGCGGGCAAGGGCGGGATCGTCTCCCACGTCGTCGGTGCGGTCGACCCGAACGGCGTGCACTACGCCGGGTTCAAGGCGCCGACGGCCGAGGAGCGCGAGCACGACTTCCTGTGGCGGATCGAACGCGAGCTTCCGCGCGCCGGCCAGCTCGGCGTCTTCGACCGGTCGCACTACGAGGACGTCCTCATCCAGCGCGTGCGGTCGTTCGCCCCGCCGGAGGAGATCGAGCGTCGCTACGGCGCGATCGTCGACTTCGAGGACGACCTGGTCGCGCAGGGCACCACGATCGTCAAGGTGATGCTGCACATCTCGAAGGACGAGCAGCGCGAGCGCCTCGGCGACCGGCTGGACCGCCCGGACAAGCACTGGAAGTTCAACCCGGGCGACATCGACGAGCGCCTGCTCTGGAACGACTACCAGCAGGCGTACCAGATCGCCCTCGACCGCACGTCGACTGCGCGGGCGCCGTGGTACGTCGTCCCCGCGAACCGCAAGTGGTACGCCCGGCTCGCGGTGCAGCAGCTGCTGCTCCGCGCGCTCGAGGACATGCAGCTCACCTGGCCGCCGGCGGACTTCGACGTGGCGGAGGAGCGCCGCCGGCTCGCGGAGTCCTGACCCGGGGGGCTGGCCGTGGCGGCGGATCTCGCGTAGACTCACGCGGTCGGCCTTCGACACCGTGACACTGTGATCACGGATTCTGCTTGGGTGTGTGTTGCTCGAGGGCTGGATTCACGTCGAACCGCGACGGGAAGAACCCCCTCTCCGCTCGAAGCTCCGCGCCGATGTCGCTGCCGGGCATGCGGACGTCCGCACCCCGGAAAGTAGCCATGGCCCCGTACGACAAGGGCGCGCGTCAGCGTGCCGACGACCGAGTCCGCCACCCGAACGGCACCCCCGCCGCGCGGAGCAGCAAGCACCGCGGCTTCCGCGCCGCCGACCCGTCGCAGCCGCGACAGAAGCAGCGCTGGGACGCCGAGGAGCGCCGCGGCCGTTCGGCGCAGGGCGAGCGTCCGGCGCGTCCGAACTGGGAGCCGCGCGACGGCGGCCAGCGTCGCGACGACCGTGGCGCGCGTGGCTTCGACCGCAACGACCGCGGTGCACGCGGGTACGACCGGGACGACCGTGCGCCGCGTCGCTCCGACCGGGACGACCGCGCTCCGCGTCGCTCCGACCGGGACGACCGCGCTCCGCGTCGCTTCGAACGGGACGACCGCGCTCCCCGTCGTGATGACCGTGACGACCGTGCCCCGCGTCGCTTCGACCGTGACGACCGCGCCCCGCGCCGCTTCGACCGGGACGAGCGCCCGCAGCGGCGCTCGTTCGACCGTGACGACCGTGCCCCGCGTCGCTTCGACCGCGACGACCGGGCCCCGCGTCGCTTCGACCGTGACGACCGTGCCCCGCGTCGCTTCGACCGTGACGACCGCGCTCCCCGTCGCGACGACCGTGACGACCGTGCCCCGCGTCGCTTCGACCGCGACGACCGGGCCCCGCGTCGCTTCGACCGCGACGACCGCGCTCCCCGTCGCGACGACCGGGACGACCGCGCCCCGCGCCGCTTCGACCGTGACGAGCGCCCGCAGCGTCGCGACGACCGCGCTCCCCGCAGCTTCGACCGGGACGACCGTGCCCCGCGCCGCTTCGACCGCGACGATCGGCCCCAGCGCCGCGACGCCCGCGACGAGGCCCGCACCGGGTACGTCCCCGCGGACGACGTCAAGCTCGAGAAGCTCCAGGCCGAGGCGACGATCGCGGCCGACGTCGAGGGCGTGAGCTTCACCGACCTCGGCATCGGCGGCAACATCTCCCGCACCCTCGCGGAGATGGGCGCCACCAGCCCGTTCCCGATCCAGGCAGCGACGATCCCCGACGTGCTCGCCGGCAAGGACGTGCTCGGCCGTGGCCGCACCGGTTCCGGCAAGACCATCGCCTTCGGTGCGCCCCTCGTCGAGAAGCTCATGGAGCACGGCGGCGGCACGAAGCGCCGGATGGGCCGTGCCCCGCGCGCCCTCATCCTCGCCCCGACCCGCGAGCTCGCCCTGCAGATCGACCGCACGGTGCAGCCGATCGCCCGTTCGGTCGGCCTCTTCACGACGCAGATCTACGGCGGTGTGCCCTACGGCCGCCAGGAGGGTGCCCTCGAGCGCGGCGTTGACATCATCGTCGGCACGCCCGGTCGCGTCCAGGACCTCATGAACAAGGGGAAGCTCGACCTCAGCGAGGTCGTCGTCTCCGTGCTCGACGAGGCCGACCACATGTGCGACCTCGGGTTCCTCGAGCCGGTGCGCGAGATCCTCTCGGCCACGGCCGAGGTCACCCCGCACGGCGACCGTGCGCAGAAGCTCCTGTTCAGCGCGACGTTGGACGCACAGGTCGCGTCGCTCGTGTCGGAGTTCCTGCACGAGCCGAGCGTCCACGAGGTCGCCGGGGAGGACCAGGCGTCCTCGACGATCGACCACCGCGTGCTCGTGGTCGAGCAGCGCCAGAAGGACCAGGTCCTCGAGGAGCTCGTCGCGGGCGACGGCAAGACCATCGTCTTCGCCCGTACCCGCGCCTACGCCGAGCGTCTCGCCGACCAGTTCGAGGACGCCGGCATCCGTGCGACCTCGCTGCACGGTGACCTCAACCAGTCCCGTCGGACCCGCAACCTGCAGCTCCTGACGAGCGGCCGGGTGAACGTCCTCGTCGCGACCGACGTCGCGGCGCGCGGCATCCACGTCGACGACGTCTCGCTCGTCGTGCAGGCCGACGCCCCCGACGACTACAAGGCGTACCTGCACCGTTCGGGCCGCACGGGCCGTGCCGGCAAGGAGGGCACCGTCGTGACGCTCGTCCCGCGTGGCCGCCGCCGCAAGATCGAGGGCATCCTCGAGAACGCGGAGATCGAGGCGGACCTCGTCGAGGCCGGCCCGGGCGACGGGATCGTCGCGGAGCTCGCTGCGCGCTGATCGCGACGCGACCGGAGAACGGACGGGAGGCACGGTGCCAGCTGGCACCGTGCCTCCCGTCCGTCTTCCCGCACCTCGCACGTTGCGTCTCGCGAAGAACGCGCGGCGGGTCAGCGCGAGAAGAACAGCAGGCCGCGCACGTACCCGGCCTGCCCCGCGTGCTGGACGCAGTCGTCGAGGATGCTGACCAGCCGTGCGCCGCGCGTGACGGGCGGGTCCCACGCGTCGTCGACCACGGGGTCGAGGTCCTCCGGGCCGAGCGTCGCCAGGTAGGCGACCGTGCGCTCGTGCACGGCACGCAGGTACCCGTTCAGCAGTTCGGCCGAGGCCCGGACGCGACCGACGTCGTCCCGGGACATGCCGTAGCCGAGGGCCTCGGCGGGGAACGGCAGGCCGAAGCGCTCGACCCAGCCGTCCGCGGTCCAGACCTGCTCGCTGCCCACCAGGTCCGCGACCTGCGCGTCCTGGCCGCGTGCGGTGTGCCACGCGAGCCAGGCGAGTGTGTTCGCGCCGGTTGCCGGTCGTGTCGCGAGCTGGTCCTCGGACAGGCCGTCGAGGGCCCTGGCGACGGTCTCGGGGACGCGGGAGAACGCTTCGGTGAGGAGTTCGGACGGTGTCATGCCGCCGACGCTACGCGGCCGCCCCGCAGCTCGGACGGGCTCGCTCCGGTCAGCGGCGGCGGTCGAGGGCGCTGCCGACGGCCTCGAGCGCGGCCGCCACACGGGCGAGGTCGGCAGGGTCGACGCCCGAGCGGAAGGCCTCCCGGTACAGTGCTGCGACCTCGCCGGCGACCGCGACCCCGGAGGGGGTCAGGTGCACGAGGATGCTCCGTCGGTCGCCGGGGTTCGGCCGTCGTTCGATGTGCCCGCGCTGCTCGAGTCGGTCGATCAACGAGGTCATCGCACCCGTGGTGAGCTCGAGGTGGTCGCTCGCGTGCTTCGGCGTGACGCCCGCGTCTGCACCGGCGACGAACACCAGGAACCGCAGGTCGGTCGCGTGCAGCCCGCGCAGGACGCTCTGGTGCGTCAGGACCCGCGCGTGCTGGGTCTGCAGCGCTCGGAAGGCCTGGAGCACGCGGTCCAGGTCGTCGACCGGCGCCGGGCGGTCGGCGGTGGTGAGCGTGGTGAGGGTGTTCGTCATGGGACTCGTCTCGGGAGGATGTACCTCATTCAACAAGTATGTGAACGATTGAGCAAGTGACGCGCAAAGAGTCTTGTGGAACGCTCAGGGAGCACGTACGGTGTTGCCCAACCACCAGGTTCCGCAGCGCGACCAACCACCGCGGGTCCGGAACCGAAACCGATCAGAACCCCTCTCGGAGGACAACCATGTCCCGTGTGTCTCCTCGTGCTGCCCGGCTCGCAGCCTGGATCGCCGTCCCGGCCGCACTCGTCGCCTCGGGGGCCGTCGTCTCGACGGCCTCGTACTCCGCCTTCTCCGACGCCACGTCGAACCCGACGAGCAACTGGACCGCCGGCAGCGTCGCCCTGTCCGACGACGACAGCAACACCGCGCTCTTCACGGTCACGAACCTCAAGCCCGGGTCGACCGGGTTCAAGTGCATCGCCGTCACGTCCAGCGGCACCCTGCCGTCCGCGGTGAAGCTCTACACGTCGTCCCTGACGTCGCAGAAGGACCTGGCGGCGAACATCACGATGACCGTCGAACAGGGGACCGGAGGCGGCTTCGGGTCGTGCGACGGCTTCACCGCCCTGGCGACCGGCGCCTCGGTGGTCCCCGCGACGACGCTCTCGACGCTCGGCACGAACACCACGACGTACGCGACCGGCAAGGGATCGTGGACGCCCACGGGTACCGCCCCCGAGACCCGGGTCTTCAAGTTCACCTACACGGTGTCGCCGGACACCCCGAACACCGCCCAGGGCGGTTCGGCCTCGCTCGGCTTCACCTGGGAGGCCCAGAACACCTGATCCGCGACGGGCACCGTGATGGACACCACCGGCGTCGGCGGTCAGCACCGCCACGCCCGTCCGGACACCGTGCTCGACGCGCTCGACTGGGGGCGCGTCGTGGTCGGCACCCTCGCGCGCGGCATCGTCGCGACCGTGGTCGGCCTGGCGCTGTGGGCCGCCGTCCCGGCCGTGGTCGGCTGGCAGCCCACCACGGTCGTGACCGCGTCGATGGCACCCCGGCTGGTGCCGGGGGACGTCGTCGTCTCCCGGCCGGTCCCCGCGCCCGAGGTCGTCCCCGGCCGGGTCCTGCTCGCCGACGACCCGGACCAGGCCGGGCACCTGCGGCTGCACCGGTACGTCGAGACGGGCGCGGACGGCACGATCGTGACGAAGGGCGACGCCAACCCCGCCGTAGACTCGACACCCCTCGAACGCTCGGCCGTGCACGGGGTCGGCTACTTGCGCGTCCCGTTCATCGGCGTGCCCGTCCTGTGGGCGCACGAGGGTCGGTGGGGCGCGGTCGCCGCCATGGCGGCCGCAGTGGCCGGCCTGCTCGCGCTGTGCACGGTGGACGCGGGGTTGCGTCGGACCGGCCGGGAGGCCCGGGGCACCCCCGCCCCGCAGCCCCCGTCCGACGCCCTGCGCGTCCACGGGCGGCGGTCGGCGCGGGGTCCGGTCGTGCGCGGCGGCGCACGGCACGTCGCGCTGCGGCAGGGGAGCGCGCTGCTCGTCGCGGTGGCGGTGCTCGGCGGGGTCGGGGCGGTCGCGCCGCACCGGGCCGAGGCCGCGCCGTTCGCGGCGACGACGGCTTCGCCGACGTCGAGGCTGAGCGCCGCGACCATGCCCGGCCCGACCAAGGTCACGTGCGTGTCGAACGGGCTGGGCGGCGGGGCCACGATCTCCTGGACGAAACCGGACTGGCCGATCCGCGGGTACGAGGTCTCGTGGGATGGAACGCGGATCGCCACACTGGGTGCCGATGCCACGAGCGTCGTGATCACAGCGGGACTGCTGAACATCTCGAGCGGCAAGATCGCGGTCCGCGCCCTGGACGCCGTCCCTATGAGCGTCTGGTTCGCGGACGGAGACGCGCAGCCGACCGTGACGGTCGTCACGTCGTTGCGCCTCAGCTGCAGCTGAGGCGCGTTCCACAGCTCGCCGCGGGGTGCCCGGCGATGTCCCCGGCCGCCGCTACCGTGACGGCATGCGGATCCTCCACACCGGCGACTGGCACCTCGGCCGCACGCTGCTCGGAGCCGACCTGCTCGAGCACCAGGCGGCCTTCGCCGACTTCCTCGTCGACACCGTGCGGGACCGCGCCGTCGACCTGGTCGTCATCGCCGGCGACGTCTACGACCGCGCGATCCCGCCCGTCGACGCCGTCCGCCTGCTCTCCCGCACGCTCGAGCGCCTGGCGCAGACGGCGACCGTCGTCCTGACCCCGGGCAACCACGACTCCGCGGCACGGCTCGGCTTCGGCGCCGGGGTGATGCACGACCGGGTCCGCATCGTCGCCGAGCCCGCGCGGCTGGCCGACCCGGTGCTCCTCGCCGACGACCACGGCCCGGTCGCGGTCTACGGCATCCCCTACCTGCACCCCGACCTGACGCGGTACGCCCTCGCTCCGGTCCCCGACGAGCCACTCGCCCGGTCGCACCAGGCCGTCGTCGAGGCCGCGGTGGACCGCATCCGCGCCGACCTCGGCGCGCGTCCCGGGCACCGCAGCGTCGTCGTCGCGCACGCCTTCGTCAGTGGTGCCGCGCCGAGCGACAGCGAGCAGGACATCCGTGTCGGCGGGGTCGACCAGGTGTCGGCCACGGTGTTCGACGGCATCGATTACGTGGCGCTCGGGCACCTGCACGGGCCGCAGCGGGTGGGCGACGGCGACCGGATCCGGTACGCGGGCTCCCCGCTCGCGTTCTCGTTCGGCGAGCGGCACCAGCGCAAGAGCGTGACCCTCGTCGACCTCGCGGCGGACGGCGGCGTCGCGGTCGAGCTCCTGCCGGCACCGGTGCCGCGCCGCCTGGTGGACGTCCGCGCCACGATCGACGCGATCGAGTCCGGTGCGCACCACGCCGACGCCGATGCGTGGGTCCGGGTCGCGGTCACCGACACCGTGCACCCCGAGCGGATGTACGCCCGCGTCCGCGACCACTTCCCGTTCGCCCTGGCGGTCACGCACGAGCCCGCGGAACGCCCCGAGCGCGTCGCCGCCCGCGCGGTGAGCGCCACCTCCGACCCGGTCGAGGTCGCCGCGGACTTCGTGACCTTCGCGACGGGTGCGGCGCCGGACGACGACGACCTGGCGGTCCTGACCGAGGCGTACGAGGCCGCACTGCAGACCCTCGACGCGGACGGGACGCGCTGATGTACCTGCACCGCCTCGAACTCCGCGCGATCGGGCCGTACCCGGATACCGTCGTCATTGACTTCGCCGCGCTCGCCGCCTCGGGGGTGTTCCTGCTCGAGGGGCCGACGGGGTCCGGCAAGTCGACGATCATCGACGCCGTCGTGTTCGCCCTGTACGGCGGCCTCGCGGGGGAGTCCTCGACGCCCGACCGCCTGCACAGCCAGCACGCCGACCCCGCGACCGAGCCCTTCGTCGAGCTGGTCTTCGAGACGGGTGCCGGGCTGTTCCGGGTCCGGCGCACCCCGCAGTACGACCGACCCAAGCAGCGCGGCACCGGCACGGTCCGGCAGCAGGCGTCCGCCCAGCTCTTCCGTCTGGCGCACCCCGCCGACCCCGCGGGCGAACCGGTGTCGTCCCGCATCCCGGAGATCGGGCTCGAGGTCACGCGGATCGTCGGGCTCGACCGCGCGCAGTTCCTGCAGACCGTCGTGCTGCCCCAGGGCGAGTTCGCGCGGTTCCTGCGGTCCCCGGGCGAGGAACGCCGGAAGCTCCTGCAGTCCCTGTTCGGCACGCAGGTCTACGACCGCACGGCCGACGAGCTCGCGGCCCGTCGTCGCGCGGTCCTCGCCGAGGTCGAGGGCGCCGAGTCCCGCGTCCGCGACGCACAGTCCCGGTTCGCGCAGGCCGCCGGGGTCGAGGATCCCGACGAACGCGCCGTCGACGACGTGGTCGCCGGTCTCCGCAGCGTCGCCGCCGAGACCGACGAGCACCGCCGGGCCGCGGTGTCCGACGCCGAGCGGGCCCGAGAGCGCGAGCGGTCGGTCCGCGAGCGCGTCACCGCCCGCGAACGTCGTGCCGCACTGCTCGACCGTCGTCGGGCGCTCGACGCCGCCGCGGACGAGGTCACCGCGGCGCGCGATCGTCTGGCACTCGGCGAACGCGCCACCCGCGTCGCGACGAGCGCCGACGCCCTCGACGCGGCGCGCGCGCGTGCCGCACAGGCGACGGATGCGGCGGCGTCGCAACGGCAGGGTGCCGGGCTCGACGCCGACACCGACGTGGTCGGCCTCCGGACCGCCCTCGCCGACTGTCTGTCGGACGTCCGACACCTCGTCGCGGTCGAGCGCACCTTCGCGACCCGTCGCCGGAGCGCTGCGGACGCGGCCGTCCGAGCCGAGGACCTCGCGGCACGGTCGGCGGCGCTCGTCGACGCGCTCGAGCGCCGTCCGGCCGAGCGCGCGACGATCGTCGAGTCCGCCCGGACCGCCGCCGCCCTCGCCGCCGACGCCGAGCCCGCCCGGGTCGAGGTCGAACGGGTTGCTCAGCTCCGGGCCGACCTGTCCACCCGCGTCACGGCAGCCCGAGCCCAGGAGCAGGCCGAGCGAGCGGTCGCGAGTGCCCGGGCCGCAGCGACGGCCGCGCTCGCCACGGAGACCGACCTGCGCGCCCGACGGATCGCCGGCCTCGCCGGGGAACTCGGCGCCGCCCTGCAGCCGGGCGACGCCTGCCCGGTGTGCGGTGCGGTCGAGCACCCGAGCGTCGCGGTGCCGCAGGACGACCACCCCTCCGCCGACGCGGTCGAGTCCGCCGCGTCCGCTGCCCGCGCTGCCGAGGCCGCCCTCGCCGCCGCGGCGACCGACCTCGCGCTCGCGCAGCAGGAACACGAGCGGCTCCGGACGGTGCTCGGCGACCTCGACGCCGACACCCTCGAGGCCCGTGCGACCGCTGCGGCCGAGCGGGTCCGGGCAGCACACGACGCTGCCGTCCAGGTGCTCGACCTCGAGCGCCGGCGCAGCGCCCACGACGAGCAGACCCGCGCCCTCGAGCAGGAGCGCACCACGGTCGCGTCCGAGCACGCCGTCCTGGTGTCCTCCGCCGCGGCCGAGTCGGAGCGGCTCGCCCAGGACACCGCTGCCGTCGACGCTGCCGTCCGTCGCGCCACCGGGGCGCTCGACGCCGGCACGAGTGCGAGCACCGACACTGCCGCGGGCGGGAGCTCGCTCGCTGACGCGGTGCGTGCCCTGGACGACCGTGTCGCGGAGCTCGACGCCGTGCTCGCTGCGGACGTCCGCGCCGCCACGGCTGCCGCGTCCGTCGCCGAGCGGCAGTCGGAGGTCACCGAGGTCTGCGCCGAGCAGGGCTTCGAGTCCGTCGAGCGGGCCCGCGCGGCACTCGTCCCCGCGGCCGAGGGGGAACGCCTCCGTGCCGTCGTGGCCACGGCGGACCGGGAGCGGGCCGTCGTCGACGCCGGCCTCACCGAGGCGGCCGTCGCCGAGGCCGCCCGGACCGCCGACGAACCCCTCGACCTGACGGCAGCCGTCGCCGCGCGCGACTCCGCGGTCGAGCGCGCCGACGCCGCCACCCGGGTCGCGGTCTCGGCGGCCGACCGGCTCGAAGCCGCCGCCCGGTGCGGCGAGGACGTCGCTCGTGCCGTCCGTGCGCGGGAGTCCACGTCCGCCCGGAGCCGCGCGGTCGTGCGGCTGGCCGACGTCGCCGCCGGGTCCACCTCGGTCAACCCGAGCGGCATCACCCTCGGCACGTACGTGCTCATGCGGCGGTTCGAGGACGTCGTCGCTGCCGCGAACGACCGACTGAGGGGCATGCTCGGCGGCCGGTTCACCCTCGAGACCTCCGAGGAGCGCGAGACCGGTTCACGCGCCCGCAAGACCGGACTCGCCCTCGCCGTGCACGACCACACGACCGACACGCTCCGGGCTCCCGGCAGCCTGTCCGGCGGCGAGACCTTCACGGTGTCGCTCTGCCTGGCGCTCGGGCTCGCCGACGTCGTGCAGGCCGAGGCCGGCGGCGTCGCGCTCGGCACGCTCTTCGTCGACGAGGGCTTCGGGACGCTCGACCCGGAGACACTCGACGACGTGATCGGGCAGCTCGCCCGGCTCACGGCCGGCGGACGACAGGTCGGCATCGTCAGCCACGTCGAGGAGCTCAAGCAGCGCATCCCCGAGCGCATCGCGGTCCGCCGGACCCCCGGCGGAGGGTCCCGCGTCACCACCACCGTCTGACGCCCGGCCCGGCCCGGCCCGGACTGGACTGGCCCGACCCGACACGGCAGAGCCCGGCCGGCACGTCCGGAGCGGACCGCGAGCGGTCGTCAGGGCGACGGCGACACGTCCACCGTGCCGTCGGGCGGCGGCAGGATGTCCGACGCGATCCACGGGTAGACGAAGGTGAAGAGCACCCACACGACCGCGGCGATGAGCACGAGCAGCTCGAGCACCTTCAGGACGACGGGGCCCGGCAGGATGCGCCAGACGAACGGGAAGATCAATTCGGCGTCTCCGAGAGTTCCTTCGGGGTGCCCTCCGAAGCGGGCATCCAGTAGTCGAGCTTGGCGTGCGTGACGTACCGCTCCTTGGCCGACCACATCGGGTGGCAGGCGGTGAGCGTGAGCCAGCGGTCCTCGGCGGTGGGCTGCACGCCGGGCTGGTTCGGCACGGGGGCGATCGTCTCGATCTTGTCGGGCGTGACGATCTGCGAGTCGGTGACCTTGTAGACGTACCAGACGTCGAAGTCCTTCGCCTTGTCGGTCACGCGTACGACGATCGAGTCGCCGTTCTTCAGGTCCGCGATCTGGTTGAGCGGCTTGCCGTAGGTGACGCGGTGGCCGGCGACGGCGAAGTTGCCCTCGGCCCCCGGCATCGCGGTGTCCTGGTAGTGGCCAAGGCCGATCGTGTTGAGGACCTTCTCACGGTCCGTGCCCTCACCGATCGGGCGGTTGTAGTCCGCGCCGAACCGGGGGATCTGCATCGTGCCGAACACCGTCGACAGTCCCGGAGGCTCGGCCAGGACGGGAGCGGCCTCGCGGTGCTCGGTCCCCGCGGTCTTGGGCACCGCGGTCTGCTTGAGGTCCTGCACGAGGGCGGTCTGCTCGTTCACCGCGACCACGTCGGTCCACCACGCGGTCCAGAGCACGTAGAGCCCGGTGCCGGCGCCCGCGATGATGAGCAGCTCGGCGAGCAGGGACACGAGCGCGCCACCGACCGTCTGCTTCGGGCGGCGCCGGCGGGGGCGCTCCGGGATCTCGTCACCGGACGGAGACAGCCCCGACGGCATGGTGTCGTGTGCGGTCACGGGGCTCCTGGTCCGAGGTGCGGTGGTCGAACAGGTATAGCAGACGTGAGCGTCCGTCCGGTGGGGGCCGCGCTAGCCTGTGGACATGTCGTACCGCTTCCGAACCTTCGCTGAGGACGACACCGCCGCCGTCGTCGCCCTGTGGGAAGCGTGCGGACTCCTCCGCCCGTGGAACGACCCGTACCGCGACATCGCCCGCAAGACCGCCGAGCAGCCCGAGCTCTTCCTGGTCGCCGAGTCCTCGGACGCCGCTGCCCCCACCCTGGTCGGCGCCGGCATGGCCGGCTACGACGGCCACCGCGGCTGGGTGAACTACCTCGCCGTCGACCCGGACCAGCAGGGCACCGGGCTCGGCCGCGCCTTCATGGCCGAGTTCGAACGGCTGCTGCTCGCGCGCGGCTGCCCGAAGGTCAACGTCCAGGTGCGGGCCGGCAACGAGCGGGTGCTCGGGTTCTACGCCTCGCTCGGGTACGCCGAGGACCACGCGGTGTCGCTCGGCAAGCGACTGATCGCGGACGACCGACCCGACCCGCGCGAGCCAGACGGCCGCCCGCCTCACGCGAGCGCGAGCCCGACGGCCGCCGCGAACGCGAGCCCGATCCCGCTCCACTGCACGGGCGTGAGGCGCTCCCGCAGCACCACACCCGCGAGCGCCACCGTGCCGATCGGGTACAGCGCGGTGAGCACGCTCACCACCGGCAGCGTCGACGGGTCGTCCCCGGCGCGGAGCGCCGCCTGGATGCACACGTTCGCCAGCGCGTCGAGCACCCCGCAGGCGACGACCGTCGCCACGACGCGACGCGACCACGCACCCGCGCGTGCCGACCTGCCCACGCGCACCGTGCCTCCAGTCCCTGCAGCAGCACCCACCGGACGCGACGCACCGACAGCGAGCGCTGCACCCGCCGGACCCGACGCGCCGGACCGCACCGCGACCACCACCGCAGCCGCCCCGAGCAGCACCGTCTGCACCCCGCGCGCCACGAGCAGCGGCGCGACCCCCGAGCCGTCCGGCGCCGCGTCGTAGGCGAGCACGATCCCACCGAACCCGCACCCCGCGACGGCTGCCGTGACCAGCCCGGCCGGGGTGACCCGCGCGCCGGAGGTGTCCCGCACCGCCGCGACGAGCACGACCGCGACGACCGCCACCACGAGCGCGACCCACGCCGTCGGCGACAGCGACGTGCCCCGGACGAGCGCGACGACCACGGGCACGACGGCCGCGAAGACGGCGGTCAGTGGCGACAGGACGCTCATCGGACCGATCGCGAGCGCGCGGTAGAGCAGCAGCACCGCGACCCCGCCGGAGAGCCCCGCGACGAGCCCCCACCCGACGGCCGATCCGGTCAGATCCGCGCCGACGAGCGGGATCCCGACCGCGAGCGGCACCAGCCCGACCGCGGCGGCGGCCGCGGCGACCGTGACGGCGCGCAGCCGCCGGGCCGCGACGCCGCCCAGGAAGTCGGCGGCGCCGTAGACGACGGCCCCGGTCAGGCCGAGCAGCACGGTGAGCACGGCTCCCATCCTGCCCGGCCCGGTAGCCTGCGCAGCGTGAGCGTTCCGTACCACCGCCTGCCCCGCGTCGACGCCCGTTGGCGGTGGTGGCGCCCGCTCGTCGCGCTGGCGGTCCTGGCCGGGTGGTACGTCGCGACGCAGGTGGTCCTGGCGGTCGCCTACTTCGTCCCGATCGGGGCGTCGCAGGGACCCGAGGGGCTGATGCGCTTCCAGCAGGACCTGGCCAGCGGCGCGCTCGACCCGACCGATCCGCTGATCCTGTCGCTGTCCCTGGTGTCGCTCGTCGTGCTGCTCCCCGGCATCCTGCTCGCGGTCAAGGTCGCGAAGCTCGGCCCGGCGAACGTCCTGTCGTCGACGCGCTTCCGGGTGCGCTGGCGCTGGACCGCGTGGTGCCTGCTGCCGACGCTCGTCATCGCGGCGATCATGTTCTCGGTCCAGACCATCGGCATGTTCACGTTCGACGGCGGGTTCGGCTGGGACCACGCTGCGATCGGGCAGTCGACCGTCTCGGTCAGCACACTCACGCTGACGATCGTCCTGGTCGTGCTGCTCGTCCCGTTCCAGGGTGCGGCCGAGGAGTACGTCTTCCGCGGCTTCCTCATGCAGACGATCGGCTCGTGGATCCCGGTCCGCTTCGTCGGCACAGTCGTGGCGGTCGGCGTCTCGACCGTCGTGTTCGCGCTGCTGCACATCCCGAACGGCTACAACGTCTGGGGCATCCTCGACGTCGGCTCGTTCGGTCTCGTCGCCGCGATCATCGTGCTGCGCACCGGCGGCATGGAGGCGACGGTGCTCCAGCACGCCTTCAACAACATCATGATCTTCGTGCTGCAGGCGCCCGGCTGGTCGCGGATCGACCTGACGTCGCAGGACGCGCAGGGCACCGTGGGCGGATGGCTCGTGACGCTCGGCACCTCGCTCCTGTACTGGGGGATGGTCGAGGTGCTCGCGCGGTGGCGGAAGCTGGACCGGCGGTTCGCCGGTCACGAGGCGCCCCGCTTCCGGGGGACGCCGCCGGCCTTCGCAGGTGGGTCGCGTTGGTTCCGGCCGGGAGGCACGGGGTGGGCGGGTGCACCGGCCCGCGTCGACGACGCGGCCGGGTCCGGCGACCGCACGGGTGCCGCTGTGGACAGTGCGGTGGGTGTCGCCCGTCGCCCGTAGGCTCGTGGCATGAGTTCCACGCCCGCGCTGGACGTCCTGCACCGGGTCTGGGGGTACGACGCCTTCCGGGGTGAGCAGGCCGCCATCATCGACCAGGTGGTGGGTGGCGGCGACGCGCTCGTCCTGATGCCGACCGGCGGCGGCAAGTCGCTCTGCTACCAGGTGCCCGCGCTCGTGCGCGACGGCATCGGGGTCGTCGTCTCGCCGCTCATCGCCCTCATGCAGGACCAGGTCGACGCCCTCGCGGCGAACGGCGTGCAGGCGGCGTTCCTCAACTCGACGCAGGGACCCGACGAGCGCGCCCGGGTCGAGCGCGCGGTGGTGTCCGGGCAGGTCGACATGCTCTACCTCGCGCCCGAGCGACTGCGGCTCGAGTCCACCCGCTCCCTGCTCGACCGCGCGCGGATCGCGCTGTTCGCGATCGACGAGGCGCACTGCGTCGCCCAGTGGGGCCACGACTTCCGGCCGGACTACCTCGAGCTGAGCGTCCTGCACGAGCGCTGGCCGACGGTGCCGCGGATCGCCCTGACCGCCACCGCCACACCGCAGACCCACCGCGAGATCTCCGCCCGCCTCGGCCTCGACGACGCCGCGCACTTCGTCGCCGACTTCGACCGACCGAACATCCAGTACCGGATCGAGCCGAAGACCGGGGCGCTCCAGCAGCTCCTGACGTTCATCCGCACCGAGCACAGCGGCGACGCGGGCATCGTGTACTGCCTGTCCCGGAACTCGGTCGAGCGCACCGCGGCGGCCCTCGCCGAGCAGGGCATCCCGGCGCTGCCGTACCACGCCGGGCTCGACGCGAAGGTCCGCGAACGCAACCAGTCGACCTTCCTGCGCGAGGACGGCGTCGTCATGGTCGCGACCATCGCGTTCGGCATGGGCATCGACAAGCCCGACGTCCGGTTCGTGGCGCACCTGGACCTGCCCAAGTCGGTCGAGGGCTACTACCAGGAGACCGGCCGTGCCGGGCGGGACGGGCTGCCCTCGACCGCGTGGCTCGCGTACGGGCTGAACGACGTCGTGCAGCAGCGGCGGATGATCGACCAGTCCGAGGGCGACGCCGCACACCGTCGGCAGCTGAGCGCGCACCTCGACGCGATGCTCGCCCTGTGCGAGACGATCGAGTGCCGCCGGGTGCGGCTGCTCGCGTACTTCGGGCAGGAGTCGACGCCGTGCGGCAACTGCGACACGTGCATCGCGCCGCCGGAGCCCTGGGACGGCACCGTCCCCGCGCAGAAGCTGCTGTCGACGGTCGTCCGGCTCGACCGGGAGCGTGGGCAGCGGTACGGCGTGGCACACCTCGTCGACATCCTGATCGGCAAGCAGTCGCCGCGCGTGCAGGAGCTCCGACACGACCAGCTCGCCACGTTCGGCATCGGCAGCGACCTGAGCGAGGGGGAGTGGCGCGCCGTCGCCCGGCAGTTGCTGGCGCAGGGCTACGCCGCGGTCTCCGGCGACGGGTTCGGCACGGTGGTGCTCAGCCCGACCAGTGCGGAAGTCCTGAGCGGGCGCGTGCAGGTCCTCATGCGCCGCGACCCCGTGCAGTCCACCCGGTCGTCGCGCACCCGTCGTACGGTCGTGACGGACATGCCGCGGGAGGCCGTCGGGCTGTTCGAGGCCCTGCGTGCCTGGCGTGCCGGGCAGGCCCGCGAACAGGGCGTCCCCGCCTACGTGGTGTTCAACGACGCGACGCTCCGCGGCATCGCGGCGGTGAAGCCCGCCGACCAGGACGAGCTCGCCGAGATCTCCGGCGTCGGCACGGCGAAGCTCGAGCGGTACGGTCGCGCGGTGCTCGACGTGGTCGCGGCGCACGCGGACTGAGCGGCGGGACAGGGTCCCGGCCGCACCGGCTGGGACACATTCCGTCGGCGGCATGCGGTTCCGCGGGCGCTCACTACACTCGGGTACTCGCCAACGAGGAGGTCAGGTGCCCGGTTCGACCAAGCTCGCCACGTCCATGAGCCGTGCCGTGGTGACGCCCCTCGCGCGGATGCTCTGGCGTCCGCGGATCATCGGCAGGAAGCACGTCCCGAAGCACGGACCGGTGATCCTCGCGAGCAACCACCGCTCGTTCATCGACTCTCCGGCGATCACGCTCATGGCTCCGCGGAAGGTGTCGTTCCTCGCGAAGCAGGAGTACTTCACCGGGACGGGTCTGCGCGGCGCGGTGTCCCGGGCGTTCTTCGGCGGCATCGGTGCGATCGGTGTCGAGCGTGGGGCGGGAGCCGCGGCGCAGCACGCCCTCGACCTCGGGCTCGAGCGGCTCGAGGCCGGTGAGGCCTTCGCGATCTACCCAGAGGGCACCCGATCCCTCGACGGGCGGCTTTACAAGGGCCGGACGGGCGTGGCCTGGCTCGCGTTGACGAGCGGCGCCCCGGTGGTGCCCGTCGCCCTGACGGGGACCGAGCACGTGCAGCCCGTGGGCTCGCGCGTCCCCAAGCTCGCGAGGGTGACCATCGAGTTCGGTGAGCCGATGGACCTGTCCTCGTTCGGCGACGCCTCGTCCGGTCGGGCGCGACGGCACGCCACGGATGCGGTGATGGCGGCGATCCAGGCCCTGAGCGGCCAGGAGCCGGCGAACGCGTACAACAACCCGCCCGCCACGATCGTCGAGCGGGTCAAGCAGGTGCTGCGCCGGGACGATCCGACGCAGGCCGTCGAGCCGGACTGACCCAGAACGCCTATTGCACATCTGGAATATCAGTGGTTCAATCGGTCCGTGCCCGAGCGGCACGTGACCGAGCGGCCCGACAGGAACGGGCCGCGCCGACCCTGACCAGAAGGCACGCAGCATGTCCTCCACCCCGCTCTTCGACGCCGTCTCCCGCCGGACGTCCGCACCCGCAGTCTCCGCACCCGCAGTCCCCGCGGTGACAGGCCCCACCCCAGCAGCTCCCGCGCCTGCCGCACTCGCCCCCGCGGCTCGTGCGTCCGCCCCGCTCGCGACCGCGCCCGTCCCGTCGTCCCCGCTGTCCGCGCCCGTCCCGCCGCAGACATCGGCAGTCGTGCCCGCTGCGCTCGTCACCGCGATCGACGAGATCCCCGCCCGACTCGGTGCCGCGCTCGACGCCGAGCACGCGGTGTCGTCCGAGCAGCTCGCCCTCGTCGAGGCCGTCGCCGACGCGATCACCCGCGCGGTCGTCGACGCCGTCGTCGGCGAGCTCGACCGGATCACCCGCGACGGCGTCGTCCGCGCCTGACCCGGACCACCGCGATGACCGCACCGGACCCCGTCCTCCGCCCGCGAGCCGCCGCACGGCACGCCGCCGGCGCCCGACGCTCCCGGTCGGTGCGTCCCGGCCCCACGACCACCGGGGCGGCAGTCCCCCCTGCTGCCGCCCCGGTCTCCATCCGGACGTCCGCACGACGTCCCTCGACCACCGGGGCGGCGGTCCCCCCTGCCGCCGTCCCGGTGCCGCTCCCGCAGGCGGCTCGGCCGTCGTTCTCCTCGTCCTCGTCCTCGTCGAGTCGCCGTGCCGCGCTCGCCCGCGAGCGGTCCGTCGCCGGTCGCCGCGCCCGACGGGTCCGACGAACCTCCGGTGACCCGGCGCGGGCACTGCTCCGCACCGTCGTCCGCCCGACGTCCACCGTGCCTCGACTGTCCGTGACCGCTGCTGCACTGTCCGCCTGTCTCGTCGTCTCGGTGTCCACCCCGGCGCAGGCGCTGGAACCGACGCTCCCGGCGGCCGCCAGACCCCACGGCACCGCCCAGTGGTACGCCGTCGCGACCGGATCGAACCCCGACGTGCAGCGCGACGACTTCTCGGTCCGCGACGACTTCCGGCGTGGGCCGCGCATCAGCTCCGACGTCACGGTGGTCCGACCGGTCGACGGCACGGTCCCCACCGCCGGGGGCTTCGGCGGTCGCCACGTCGACGGGTGCAGCGCGTGCTCGACGAACCACCACGGACTCGACTTCGCCGCCCGTGCCGGGACCCCGGCCGTCGCGGTCATGTCCGGCACGGTGGTGTCCGCCGGGGTCCTCGGCGGGTACGGCAACCAGGTGCTGCTCCGCCACCCGGACGGCACCGAGACGCGGTACGCGCACCTGTCTCGCATCGACGTGGTGGTCGGGCGCCAGGTCGCGGTCGGCGAACCGGTCGGCGCCGTCGGCAGCACCGGCGTCTCGACCGGGGCGCACCTGCACTTCGAGGTCATCGTCGGCGGTGTCCCGGTCGACCCCGCGCCGTGGCTCGCTGCACGCGGGCTGCTCTGACCCGGGCTGCCCGGCGCCCGCGCCCGCGGCCGTGGGCTGTACGGACTGACCGGGACCCGTCCGCACCCGGGGCGTAGCGTCGGGACGAGGGCGGCACGGCGTCGTCCGAGGACGGAGACGCACGTGCGTGTGACGGTGCTGGGCACAGGGAAGATGGGGGCAGGGGTCGCGCGGTCGCTGCTCCGCGAGGGACACGACGTCACGGTCTGGAACCGTAACGCCGACCGTGCCGCGCCGCTCGCCGACGACGGCGCCACGGTCGGGAACGACGCGTCCGCTGCGGTGGCGGAGGCCGAGGTCGTCCTCCTGACGCTGTTCGACACCGACGCGGTGGTCGACGTGCTCGAAGCCGCAGCCGGGGACGCGCCGACCGACGCCGTGTGGGTGCAGGCCTCGACGATCGGGGTCGCGGGTACCGAGACCGTCGTGCAGCTCGCCGGCAAGTACGGCATCACCCTCGTCGAGGCGATGATGCTCGGGACGAAGGGCCCGGCGGAGCAGGGCAAGCTCACCATGCTCGCCGCGGGCCCCTCGGTGACGGTCGACCGGATCGACCCGGTGCTCGACGCGATCGGCGCGAAGACCGTCCGGGCCGGCGAGCGGGTCGGTGACGGCACCGCGCTGAAGCTCGCCGCGAACGCCTGGGTCGCCGCGATCACGGCGGCGACCGGCCAGTCCCTCGCCATCGCCCGCGCGCTCGGACTCGACCCGCACCTGTTCCTCGACGCGATCGAGGGCACCGCGAGCGACTCGCCCTACGCGCACACGAAGGGCGAGGCAATGCTGTCGGGGGAGTTCGCGCCGCAGTTCGCGCTCGACGGGATCCGCAAGGACATCGGGCTCATCCGTGACGCCGCGCGGGACGCCGGGATCTCGACGGAGCTGCTCGACGGCATCGACCGGGTCTACGCGCAGGCGAGCGCGGACGGGCACGGCGGCGACGACATCGCGGCGGTCGGCACCGCGTTCTGACGCAGGTCAGGGCCGGCGCCACCAGGTCGGGTCGCCGTGGCCGGCGCCAGCCCGTCAGGGCCGGCGGAGCCAGCGCCGCAGCGCGCCGGTGAGCCGGCCCACGGCCTCGTCGTTCATCGTGTTCGCGAGGTCGAACGCCTCGCGTGCCGGGTCGGCCCCAGCCTGGATGCGCCGGAGGGCGGCGTCCGAGCGGGCACGGGCGTCGAGCTCCGCCAGGGGCATGTCGTCCTCGGGGTCGTGCGCCGGCACCGCCGTGGGGTCGTCGGTCGCGCGCATGCCGTCAGGCTACGCGGACCGCTCGTCCTCGTCATCGTCCTGGTCGACGACACGGGCCATCTCCTCGAGGAACGCGACCACGACGCCCATGTCCGACTGGGGCAGGTGCTCGGCGACCTCGAGCGTGCGGGTGTCGAGTTCGTCGATCACCTGCAGCACCTGCCGCATCGAGCCGCCGGACGCGGTGAGGATGACCCCGCGGCGGTCGTGCGGGTCGGCGTGCCGCTCGACGTGTCCGCTCCGGACGAGCCGGTCGACGAGCGCCGACGTCGACGCCGGCGTGATCTCGAGTCGGTCGGCCAGCTCCTTCGAGTTCACCGCACGGCCGGTGGCCTCGGCGTCGAGCAGGATGCGCAGCGCGAGCAGGGCGTTCTCGCCGATGCCGAGCGCCTCGCGTGCCCGTCGCTGGGCAGCGCTCTCGGCGCTCCGGTACCTGCGGAGCGCATTGAGTACGTCCACCGCGTCGACCCTGGAACCCTTGCCATACCAGAAGCCCGTGGTGGTGTCCGTCACCTCGGTCGTCATGAGGACAATGCTAGACGCTCTAGTTAGATTGTCTAGCGAGTGCGCGGGAACCGATGCACTTCCCAGCGACCCGGTGGCCGCTCTGCGCGCTCCGCGACCGGTGCAACACCGGTGACCCGCGCCCGTAACACCAGCGCAACGACCCCTCAGTAGGTTCACCCCATGCAGGAGCCGACGTGCTGAGCCGACTCGCGGGGAGCGTGTTCCGTGTCGGGACCGCGGTCGAGCGTGCCGACGTCGTCGCCCGGATGCTCGAGGTGTACGTCGTCCGCCCGGACGTCGTCGCCGCGGGGGAGGACCCGGCGGTCGCGTCGGCGCTGCGCGCGGTGCTCGGCGCCCATGGCCCGGGACGGTCCGGACGGGCCGCGACGATCGAGTCGCTCGCGCTCGACCGTCACGAGCCGGCCTCCGTCGCGTCCGCGGTCGCGGTGGCCCGGGACGACGCCCGCCGGGCCCGCGAGGTCGTCCCCACGGAGCTCTGGGACTGCCTCGACGTCACCCGGTCCCGGATGCCGCGGAAGGTGTCGGTCGAACGGGCGCACGAGTTCCTGGCGTGGGTCCGAGAGCGGAGCGCCCTGGCCGTCGGGGTCGTCGAGGGCGACGCGAGCCGCGACGAGGTGTGGGAGTTCTTCACGCTCGGCCGGTCGCTCCTGCGCTGCGGGGCCACCGCGCGGCTCCTCGCCTCGGACCTCGTCGACACCGCGGCGCCGCACTCCTGGGCGACCGCGCTCCGGGCCTGCGGCGCCGTCGAGGCCTTCCGACGAGGCCGCGACCACCGTGCGACGGACCCGGCGAGCGTCGCGGGCTTCCTGCTCCGGGACGGGCACAGTCCGCGGTCGCTCGCGTTCCTCGCGCAGCGGGCGGACGACTGCCTGGCCGACGTCGCGCCGGCCTGCGTCGCGGACGAGGTCGAGGCCTTCCGTCGGGCACGCGCCGCGCTCGAGCACCCCGACGCCGAGCAGCCCGACGCGTGGCCGCGCACGGTGACGGCGCGTCTCGCCGCGGCGGTCGACGCCGTGGTGGCGGCCCTCGACGAGCGCGTGTTCGCGGCCGCCGTCCCGGCGCGCTGACGGCCCCGCCGCTCACCCGTCGCTCCGCGAGCGGGCCACTTCTGTCACGCTCGCCGACCGCGGGCGACCAGTTCCGCCCGCTCGGCGGACGACGGGCGGCGCGTCCTGCCCGCTCGCGGCGCGACCGGCGGCGGTGGGGCCGGGTGGTGACGGCGTGGAGGCACGGTGCGGGCCCGCCACGCGCCTCCCGTCCGCCCTGTCCCCGTCCCTGGGCCCGCCTCGCGTCACCGCACCGCGAGCGGGCCACTTCTGTCACGCTCGGCGCGCGTGGGTGACCGGTTCCGCCCGCTCGGCGGACGACGGACGGCGCGTCGTGCCCGCTCGCGCCGCGCACGGCGCGACCAGCGCACGCGGGTCCTGCCGGACCCGCAGGTCAGACGGCGCTCGAGCGGTCCGCGACCGCCTCGTCGCGCTCCAGGTCCCGCCGGATCGCGGCGCGCGACGCGCGCGTCCCGACCACGGGGATCGCGTGCGTGACCGCGAGGTGCAGGCGGTTGTCGGCGTCGTACCGGACCCGGAAGCGCTCCCACCGGACGAGCCACACGAGGGCGATCGCCAGCGCGACGAACCCGGACGCGGCACCGACGACGATCGCCCACCGTGGCCCCCAGGCATCCGCGACGGCGCCGACGATCGGTGCGCCGATGGGGGTGCCGCCCGCGAAGATCGCCATGTAGAGCGCCATCACGCGGCCGCGCATCGCCGGCTTCGTGGTGGTCTGGACGAGGGCGTTCGCGGTCGTCATGAACGTCAGCGAGGCGAGGCCGACGAACACCAGCACGACGGCGAACGACCAGTAGGTCGGGGCGAGGGCGGCCGCGGTGCACGCGAGCCCGAACCCGGCAGAGGCGATCACGAGCGTGCGCATCCTCGGGCGGTCCCGCCGGGCGGAGAGGAGCGCACCGGCGACCGAGCCGATCGCCATCACCGAGTTGAGCAGGCCGAACTCACCGGCGCCCTTGCCGAACTCGACGCGCGCCATCGTCGAGGTGAAGATCGGGAAGTTCACGCCGAACGTACCGACGACGAAGATCATGCAGAGCACGACGATGATGTCCGGCCGGGTCCGGACGTACCGGAAGCCCGCCACGATCTGGCCCCTGCCGCGCCCTGCACGAGGTCGGTCGGCGAGCTGTGCGGGGTCGACGAAGCGCAGCGCGACGAGGACCGCCAGGAACGAGCCGGCGTTGATGACGAACACCCATCCCGAGCCGATCGCGGCGATGAGCACGCCCGCCACCGCGGGGCCGATCAGCCGCGCTGCGTTGAACGACGCGGAGTTCAGCGCGACGGCGTTCGCCACGTGCTCGCCCTGAACCACGTCGGAGACGAAGGCCTGTCGGATCGGGGTGTCGAACGCGGCGACGATGCCGAGCGCGAGCGCGAAGCCGTACAGCGACCAGAGCGTGGCGGTGTGGGTGAGGACCATGACGCCGAGTCCCAGGCCGAGTGCCCCCATCAGGCCCTGGGTGAGCATGAGCATCTTCCGCCGGTCGAACCGGTCGGCCACGAGTCCGGTGAACGGCAGGAGGAGTAGCTGCGGACCGAACTGCAGGGCCATCGTGATGCCGACCGCGACGGCGTCGTTGTCGGAGAGCTCGGTGAGGACGATCCAGTCCTGCGCGGTGCGCTGCATCCACGTGCCGACGTTGGACACGAGCGCGCCGGCGAACCAGATGCGGTAGTTGCGGGCGGCCAGGGAACGGAACATGGCGGTCACTGCTGGGCCAGCCTCCTCATGACGTCGGTGGCGGCGGCCAGGGTGCGGCGTTCGTCGGGGGTGAGTGCGCCGAGCCTCGGCGTGAGCCAGTCGTCGCGGCGGCGTCGGGTCTCCTCCACGAAGGCGGACCCCGCCGGGGTGGCCGAGAGCAGCACCTTGCGGCGGTCGTCGCCGTGGCCGCTCTTCGACACGAGGCCCCGTTCGACGAGCGCGGCGACGGACTTCGTCATCGACGGGGGCGTCACCCCGTCCTGGCGGCTCAGCTCGGCGAGGGTCATCGCGCCCTCGCGGTGCAGCCGGGCGAGTGCCGAGAAGTGCGCGTCCGGCATGCTCGCGTCGGCCTTCTGCGCGCGGAGCGTCCGCGACAGCCGGTTCACGGCGATGCGGAGGTCGGTGGCGAGGGAGGAGTCGGGCACGGCCGTTAGCCTACCTCATTAGTTCAGCGAACGAACTGGTTGCCCCGAGGTCGATCCGCGCGTGGGATGCCGTTCCGCCCGTCGGAGGACGAATCGCGCATCGGACGTCGGAACTTCTGCCACCCAACGCGCGGATCGGTCTCCCATGACAGGCGCGATGGGCTCGAATCGCCGGACTGGAGGCACGGGTCGGGTGCGCGGGTCCGCCGACCTGACCCGCGCCTCCCGTCCGACCGTGTGGTGACGGACGCGCCGACAGCGCGCGTCGGACGCGCCGACAGCGCGCGTCGGACGCGCCGTCAGCGCTTGTCGGACGCGCCGTCAGTGAGCGTCCGGACCGGTGATCGCGTCGTGGGGGAGCAGGGCGTGCACCCCCCCAGGTGCGGTTCGCGACCTGGGTCACCCGCAAGCTCACGGCGACGCTCGCCATCGCGAGCGCCTGGGCGCGGGAGATGTCGTACAGCCCGGCGATCCAGTCGACCATCCCGTCGAGCGCCGTCGTCGTCGCGGCGTTCAGGTCCGCGTCGAACCCGAAGGTGATCCGTCCAGCAGGGGTGTCCGCGTGGATGCCGGCGACCGGGACCTCGTCGACGAGCGACAGCGTCATCGTGGTCGTCATCCCGCACTCGACCGCGGTACCGGACACCTCGCCGTCGCCCTGCGCGGCGTGGCCGTCGCCGACGGACAGCATCGCGTCCGGCACGGTGACCGGCAGGAACAGCGTCGACCCGGCGACGAGCTCGCGGCAGTCGACGTTGCCGCCGCCGAGGGGCCGCGGCGGGATCGTGGAGTGCTCCCCGGTCGCTTCCGGCGGGAGCCCCACGACGCCGAGGAACGGCGCCGTGCGGACGCCGAGCCCCAGCTGGTTGCGCGCGGTGCCCGCGGCGGCGTCGACGTCCCAGAGCAGGGGACCGCGGGACGCCGGGTCCGCGAGCCCGAGCGCCCGGTTCAGTTCCGTGTCGATCCCACCGGACCCGGTGTAGCCCCAGTCGTCCGGCACGAGCGCGTCGAACCGCACGGCCAGGACCTGTCCGGGGCGGGCGCCCGTCACCGCGATCGGGCCGACCAGGCAGTGCCCGCGCCGCGCGTCGAGCAGGGTCGGTGCATCGGCGCCGGGCGACGCGAGGCGCCTCGTGTACCCGGCGGCGCTCAGCGTCCGGACGGTGACGGTGTCGCCGTCCACGGCGCGGAGCACGGGGGCGCGCTCGGCGGTGAGGACGTCGACGGCGGTGTCGAGCGAGGCATCGAGGCGGTGGGAGGTCACCGGACGATCCTCCCAGCCGCCCCGCCTCAGTGGACTCAGCGGACTCAGTGGAACTGCGGGATCGTCAGCCAGATCCCGTAGAGGACGGCAGCGGCGCACACCGCGAAGCAGACCACGGCGCCGGCGAGGGCGGCCGGTGGCGTGTGCCCGGACCGCGGGGTCTCGTCGCGGTACTCGGTGCGCTCGCCGGCGGCGTCGACGGGCTGCCCGGTCCCGAGCAGTCGCAGGCCGAGCGTGTAGACGAGCACGACGCCGACCGCGGCGACGAACCCGACGCCGGCGACGATCCCGATGCTGCTGAAGTCGATGGACACGGTCGCTCCCTAGGCCGACACCGAGGCGGAAGCGGGTTCCGTCGGCTGCTCGTCGTTGACGGTGTCCTTCGTGATCGGCTTCCGCCGCGCGAGGAAGAAGAAGCCGAGGCCCCCGACCAGGGCGAGCACCGCGACGACCACCAGGCCGATCGTGCTCGTCGAGGCCACCAGGGTCGCCAGGGCACCGACGACCGCGGCGGCGGGGAGCGTGATCACCCACGCCACGACGATCCGGCCGACCACCGACCAGTGCACGTCGGCGAGCTTCTTGCCGAGGCCGGAGCCGATGACCGAGCCGCTCGTGACGTGCGTCGTCGAGAGCGCGAACCCGAGGTGCGACGACACCAGGATCGTCGCCGCGGAGCTCGTCTCGGCAGCGAAGCCCTGCGGGGACTGCACGTCGGAGATCTTCTTGCCGACCGTGCGCATGATCCGCCAGCCGCCCGTGTAGGTGCCGAGGCCGATCGCCAACCCGCACGCCAGGATCACCCAGAGCGCCGGACCGGTGCCGGACGGCTGGTAGTTCGCGGCGATCAGGGTCAGCGTGATGACGCCCATCGTCTTCTGCGCGTCGTTCGTGCCGTGCGCGAGCGACACCAGCGACGCCGAGATCGTCTGCCCGTGCCGGAAGCCCGTGGCGGCGCCGTGCGTGGTCGCGTTCTTCGTGAGCGTGTACGCCAGGTACGTCGCGACGAGGGCGATCACGCCCGCGATCACGGGCGACAGGAGCGCCGGCAGCACGACCTTCGACACGACGGTGGCCCAGTCGACCGAGTGCAGCCCGGCACCGATGATCGACGCGCCGATGAGCCCGCCGAACAGGGCGTGCGTCGACGACGACGGCAGCCCGAAGTACCAGGTGGCGAGGTTCCAGAGCACCGCGCCGACGAGTCCCGCGAAGATCATGGTCGGGCTGATCTGGATGCCGTCCTGGCCCTCGCGGATGATGCCCTGCGAGACCGTCTTCGCGACCTCGGTGGACAGGAAGGCGCCGACCACGTTCAGGACGGCGGAGATGAGCACGGCGGTCCGGGGCTTCAGGGCTCCGGTGGCGACCGAGGTGGCCATGGCGTTCGCGGTGTCGTGGAAGCCGTTCGTGAAGTCGAACACGAGGGCCACCACGATCACCAGCACGACGGTGACGAGGACGTCCATGGCGGTGACGGTAGGCCCGCCGGGGACCCGCTGCGTGAACGCCGGGTGAACACGCGCGCGGGTTGCACGGTCTGCGAGGATGCACCCGTGCCGACCTTCTCCGCAGCCCGGGGCGACGCCTCGTTCACCGACGCGCACGGCGTCGAGATCGTCTACTCCACGTGGCGTGCGGGACGGCCGCGGGGCATCGTGCAGATCGCGCACGGCGTCGGCGAGCACTCGCTCCGGTACGAGGCGCTCGCGCAGGACCTCGTCCGCGCCGGGTGGACCGTGCACGCGAACGACCACCGCGGGCACGGCCGCACGGGTCTGGGGCAGTGGGACGGCGACCACGCGCAGCTCGGCCGGCTCGGACCCGGTGGGTTGCGGGCCGCGATCGCCGTGGTTGAGCAGATGACCGCGGTCGCGCGCGAGCAGGACCCCGGTCTGCCGCTCGTGCTGCTCGGGCACTCGTGGGGCTCGCTCATGGCGCAGCGGATCGTGAACACCTCGTCCGCCGCGTACGACGGGGTCGTGCTCTCCGCCACGGCGTACCGCCTGCCCGGCTGGATGAACAGCGGCGACCTGAACGCCCGGCACGCGGGCTCCGGCCCGACGCGCTACGAGTGGATCAGCCGCGACCGGGCGATCATCGAGGCGATCGCGGCGGACCCGCTCGCCGTCGAGGCGGACGTGCTGCAGCTCTTCGGCCTCCGCGACACCCTCCGGCTGCTCGGGGTCCCGCGGCGCCGCATCCCGCACAACCTGCCCGTGCTGCTGCAGGTCGGGTCCGAGGACACGCTCGGCGGCCCCCGCTCGATCGAGCGGCTCGCGCAGGCGTACCGCCGCCGTGGCGGACTGTCGGACGTGCAGGTGCACGTCTACGAGGGGGCGCGGCACGAGGTCTACAACGAGACGAACCGGGACGAGGTGGTCGCCGACCTGGTCGCGTGGCTCGACCGGCACGTGGGTCGCTGACGCGACCGGACACGGGATGGGACGGGAGGCTCGTGGCGGGCCTGCCACGATCCTCCAGTCCGATCCGTGGCGGGCGTAGGCTCGTCCCGTGCACGGTGAGTACAAGGTCCCCGGAGGCAAGCTGGTCGTCGTCGACCTCGAGGTCGTCGACGGGAGCATCCAGGAGTTCCGCCTGGCGGGCGACTTCTTCCTCGAACCCGACGACGCCCTCCCGCTGATCGACCAGGCCGTGACCGGCCTGCCCGCGACCACCGACGCGGCCGGCATCGCCGCCGCGGTCCGCGGCGCGCTGCCCGAGGACGCCGTCCTGCTCGGCTTCACGCCCGAGTCCGTGGGTGTGGCCGTCCGACGCGCGCTCTCACGGGCCTCGACGTGGCAGGAGTACGACTGGGAGATCGTCCACGAGGGACCGATCAGCCCGAACGAGCACCTCGCGCTCGACCAGGTCCTGACCGAGGAGGTCGGCGCCGGACGCCGCGGCCCGACCCTGCGCATCTGGGAGTGGGACCAGCCCGCGGTCGTGATCGGGTCGTTCCAGTCCCTGAAGAACGAGGTCGACCCCGCCGGCGCCGAGAAGTACGGCGTGCAGGTCGTCCGACGGATCTCCGGCGGCGGGGCGATGTTCATGGACGCCGGCGCGATCATCTCGTACTCGCTCTACGTCCCGACCGACCTCGTGCAGGGCATGACCTTCGCGGATTCGTACGCCTACCTGGACGAGTGGGTGATCGAGGCGCTGAAGTCGCTCGGCATCGAGGCGTACTACCAGCCGCTCAACGACATCACCTCGACGAAGGGCAAGATCGGCGGGGCGGCGCAGAAGCGCCTCGGCACCGGTGCGCTGCTCCACCACGCCACGATGAGCTACGACATGGACGGCCAGAAGATGGTCGAGGTCCTGCGGATCGGGCGCGAGAAGATGAGCGACAAGGGCACGACCTCGGCGGCGAAGCGGGTCGACCCGCTTCGCTCGCAGACCGGGCTGACGCGCGCCGAGATCATCGACCGGTTGATCGGCACCTTCACGAAGCTGTACGGGGCGCACGAGGGACACGTGACCGAGGCCGAGCGGGCCCGGGCGCAGGAGCTCGTGCGCACGAAGTTCGACACGCGGGAGTGGCTCGAGCGGGTCCCCTGATCGTCCGTCCGATCCACGGGATCATCCGCGCGGCGGAGGTGTCACCCGCCCGGCTGACGTACCGTCGGGCACGTGAACTGGTTGATCCTCATGGGGGCGGTGGCCGCAGCGGTCGTCGTGATGTGGGTCGCCGATCGCCTGGGGTGGATCGACCTGTCGAACAAGGCCACTCGCTCGGGCGGATCCGGCGGCGTCATCTCGATGATGGACGAGGTCTTCGCGCCGACACGGCACGAGTCCCAGGCCGAGTACGAACGGCAGTCACGCCTGCCCCGGGAAGCCCCGACGCCGGCCGACGACGACCACGACCTGCTCAGCGGCAGCGTGCTCATCAAGGTGCCCACGGTCGGGCACACCGGTCGGCACGAGGCCCGTCCCGGCACGCTCGACCGCAGCTACTGATCCCGACTAGCGGGTCGTCAGCTCCTGGTAGTCGGGGTGCCGCTCGATCCAGGCCTTGACGTAGCTGCACAGCGGGACGACCCGCCGCGTGCCCTCGCGCACGTCGTCCAACGCGTGCTGGACGAGGATCGACGCGTGACCGCCGCCGCGGTGTGACGGGTCGACCTCGGTGTGGGTGAAGCGGATCTCGTCGCCGTCCACCTCGTACGCGGCGAACCCGATCACCTCGCCGTCCTCGACCAGGGAGTACTGCTGCGCGTCGGTGTCGTTCCGGACCTCGGGTGATGCCATGCGGGCGACGCTACGCCCCCGCCCTGACGACGTTCCGGCTGCGGTCCCGCGCAGTGCTCCCGCCGATCCCCGAACGCGGGGCTGTGACCGCTCCCGGAACGCACTACTGTCACCTCGTGCACGACCAGACACCGCCCCTGCGCTTCCGGACCCCGCCCGGGTGGCCCACGCCCTCGTCCGAGTGGGTCGAGCTCTTCCAGGGCGCCGAACCCACCGCCGGGTGGAGCCCCGCCGCGGACGTGCCCCCGGCCCCGGCGCGCTGGACGTTCTGGGTGCCGACCCGGGCGCTGCGCCGTCGCGTGCCCCGGTCCGCGCTGGTGCTGCTGTCCGTGGGCGCCGCGGTGTGCGTCGCGTCGTTCGTCGTCGCCGTCGTCCTCTGGGCGCTCGGCCTGCCCGCGGTCTTCGCACTCCCGACCCTGGTTGCCGGTGCCGCCCTGTGGGTGGTCGGTGTCGTCCGCTACGGCGACCGCATCAGCGAGGCCGTGGCCGAGGTCCGTGCATGGTCAGCCGCCCGCCGCGCCGGGGAGCTGCCGCCGCGGGTCGCGCAGACACACCCCGACGTGGCGCCGGACGAGGCGCTCGCTGCCTGGGACGCGGACGCCTGGACCGTTCCGTCTGCTCGTCCCTTCCACGAGGGCACACCCTCCCGGGCGATCCCGCGGGCGCAGCACGTGCTCGCCGGTGTCACCGCGGGCGTCGCGGCGCTCGTGCTGCTCGGCGGTGCCGTCGTCGCCGCGGTCCCCGCCGTCGACTCCGTCGGGCAGGAGCTGTCCGCCGCGTCCAGCACGGACGGCAGCGGCCCGTCCGCGGACGACCCGTCGGGCGGGGACGATGCCCCGCAGCCCGGCTGGGCGTCCGACGACGGCAGCATCAAGACGTACTGGCTGGCCGCCGACGACGAGTGGGAGGCCACCTGCGACATGACCCCGGGCACCACCACCTGCGACCCGTGGGAGATCACGAGCGACCACAGCTGCACGGCGATCGTCACGGTCGGGTTCTTCGCCTCGGCGGACGACGACCAGCCGAGCCGCATCGAGGAGCGCACGGTCACCCTGACGAAGGGCGTCCCGCTGGTCCTGGTCGAGAACTACGACGAAGAGGCCTCGGACATCGGCGACGTGACCTGTGCGACCGGCGACGAGACCGACGGCGACCGCGTGACGGCGACCCAGCACGAGGACACGACGGTGGCCGACGCCGACGTGCCCGCCGGGTGCGACGAGGAGGACTGCGTGGCGTTCGCCGTCACGCCCTCCGCGGACTGCGCCGCCGCAGCCGTGCAGTTCACCGTCGACGCCGCGGTCGGGTCCCTGACGAAGCCGCACGACGTCGCCGTCGTCACCCCGCTGCACGCCGGGAAGGTCACCGACGTGTTCGTCGGGGGGACGGAGCACGCAGCCGACGTGCACGCCGGCGCGGTGACGTGCCGGACGGCCTCCGACCAGCCGGGGTACGCCGCGAACTCCTGACCGGCGCGGGCACCGACGCTCGGCGCCGCCGCCGAGCGCCGACCCACGGCATCGGCGCCCGCCTCGGGTCGGGGAGGATGGTCCGGTGCGCACCATCGACGACCGCAGCCCCGACCTGGTCGTGCTCGGCGAGAACCTCGACGTCACGCCGACCCTGCCCGACGGGGCGTTCACGGTCGTCTACCTCGACCCGCCGTTCAACACCGGCCGGAAGCAGCGTCGGCACGCCGTGACCGCCGTGCAGCGGGACACCGGATCACCGTCCACGATCACGGGCTTCCGGGGTCGCACGTACGAGCGGGTCCGCGGCGACCTGATGCGCTTCGACGACCGGTTCGAGGACTACTGGTCGTTCCTCGAGCCGCGCCTGCTCGAGGCCTGGCGCCTGCTCGCGGACGACGGCACCCTCTACCTGCACCTCGACTACCGCGAGGCCCACTACGCCAAGGTCCTGCTCGACGCGCTGTTCGGCCGCGACGCGTTCCTCAACGAGATCATCTGGGCGTACGACTTCGGCGCGAAGTCCCGGTCGCGCTGGCCGACCAAGCACGACACGATCCTGGTCTACGTGAAGGACCCCGAGCGGTACTGGTTCGACTCCGAGGCCGTCGACCGCGAGCCGTACATGGCGCCGGGACTCGTCACCCCGGAGAAGCGCGAGCGCGGGAAGCTCCCGACGGACGTCTGGTGGCACACGATCGTGTCGCCGACCGGGAGCGAGAAGACCGGCTACCCGACGCAGAAGCCCGAGGGGGTGCTCCGCCGGATGGTGCAGGCGTCCTCACGAGAGGGCGACTGGGTCCTCGACTCCTTCGCCGGCAGCGGCACGCTCGGCGCCGTCGCCCACGCGCTCGGTCGGCGCTTCGTCCTGGTCGACCACAACCCGGTCGCGGTCGACGTCATGCGCCGGCGACTGCCCGGTGCGTCGGTGGAGCAGCAGGGCACCGAGGGCTGACGACCGAGGGGCGGGTCCGACGCCGTCGCGTCGCACCCGCCCCTCGTGCCGTCCCCTGGACCGCTACGCCGAGTGGCGTCCGTGGGTCGGGTGCGGTCCCGTCTGCGGTTCCGCCGGGGCGGTCGGACGGGAGGCGCGGCTCGCGTCCGCCTCGTCGGTCCCGGCCGCCGCGTGGGCCGGGTGGGTGCGGATGGTCCCCGTGGTGGCGGCCGGCTCGTCGACCGGGGCCGCCGCGGCGTGCGCACCGTGCGTCGTCGCGTCCGGCAGCGGTGCACGCGTGTCGGTCGCCCGGTCCGCGACCGCGGTGGCCGTCCCGCCGGTCGCCCCCGCTCCGACGGCCGAGGTGGCGCTCCGGGGCTGCGGGCTCGCCGCGACGTCCGGCGACACGGGCACGGTCCGCATCGAACCGGTGTCCGGGGACACGAGCGAGCCCGTGTTCGCGGCCGCGCGCTGGGCGTCGGCGGACAGCTGGTCGGTGCCGTTCCCGCCGGCGGCGCCCTTGGCGGCGTTCGCCTGCTCCTGCAGGGCGGACACCTTGCGGAGCGGCGGGACGCGGAAGAACCAGGTCAGGACGAACGCGAGCAGGATGACCGCGAGGCCGACCCAGTAGACGACGACGGCCGAGCTGCTGAACCCGACGAGGAACGGACGGGTGAGCCGCGGGTCGGCGCCGTTCAGGAACGAGGTGTCGCTCGTGGCCGATCCGGCTCCCGAGCTCGCCGCCGTGTCGCCCTTCTTCAGCTGGTCGACGAGTTTCGGGGCGACCTCGTCCACCACGGCGCTGCGCTGGTCGGCGTTGCTGTAGTCGACCTGGACCGTGCCGTCGACGACCTCGGCGTTCGCCTTGGACGCGACCGTCTCGAGCGCCTGCTGCTCGGCCTGCGGCTTCGCGGCCGCGACCTGCTGGGCGATGACGCTGTCGGCGGCCGATGCGGGTAGGGCGCCGGCGGCGACCTGCTGCTGGACGGCCGCGGTGACCTTCTGCGTGACCGCCTGGTCCGCTGCCTGCTTGGCCGCGGCGGCCCCCTTGTCGAGCCCGCTCTGGACGTTCTGCTGGACCGGGCGGACGATCTTCGACCAGATCTGGTCCATCACGCCCTTGTTCTCGGAGGCGTTCGCCACGGACGGCGTGAGGGCGGCGGTCAGGGCCGGCTTGAGCGTCGACTCGTTCTGCATCGCGCCGGTGATGTTCGTCGGCATCAGCGTGAACAGGACCGACAGGAGCACCGCGGTGCCCATGGTGCCGCCGATCTGCCGGAAGAACGTCGCCGCGCTCGTCGCGACACCGATGTCCCGAGGGCTCACCGAGTTCTGCGCCGCCAGGGTCAGCGTCTGCATGAGCTGTCCGAGCCCGAGCCCGATGCCGAACATGCCGAGCATGAGGAACCAGAGCGGGCGGTCGGCGGTCAGGAAGGTCAGGACCGTGAAGCCGATCGCGGTGAACGCCGTGCCGGTGACCGGGAACACCTGGTACTTGCCGGTGCGCGAGATGATCTGGCCGGAGGCGATCGACGAGATCATCAGGCCGAGGACCATCGGGAGCATGGCGAAGCCGGACTCCGTCGGGGTCACGCCCTTCACGATCTGCAGGTACAGCGGGATGGTCAGCATCGCGCCGAACATGCCGAAGCCGACCAGAACGCTCAGCACCGCAGCCATCGAGAACACCCGCGAGCCGAAGAGCTTGAGCGGCAGGATCGCGTCGTCGCCCATCGAGCGCTCGACGATCACGAACGCGATGAGCCCGAGCGCGCCGATGGCGTAGCAGGCGATGGCGCCGGGGGAGTCCCAGCCCCACTCGCGCCCCTGCTCGGCGATGAGCAGCAGCGGCACGAGGGTGACGATGACGAGCATCGCGCCCCACCAGTCGATGCGGGGCTTGCCGCGGTCGCCGAACTTCGGCAGGTGCAGGAACGTCAGCACCATGACGAGCGCGACGACGCCGACCGGCACGTTGATCAGGAAGACCCAGCGCCAGCCGTTGATGAACAGGATCTGCGAGGCCCCGGCGAACAGCCCGCCCACGAGCGGGCCGATGACCGACGAGATGCCGAAGACCGCCAGGAAGTAGCCCTGGTACTTCGCACGCTCGCGCGGGGCGAGCATGTCGCCCATGATCGCGAGGGGCAGCGACATCAGGCCACCGGCGCCCAGGCCCTGCAGTGCGCGGAAGCCGGCGAGCATGAGCATCGAGGTGGAGAACGACGCGGCGAGCGACCCGAGGATGAAGATGCCGATCGCGGTGAGGAACAGCGGTCGGCGGCCGAAGATGTCGGAGAGCTTGCCGTAGATCGGCGTCGTCACCGTCGAGGCGATGAGGTACCCCGTCGTGACCCACGCCTGCTGGTCGAGGCCGTGCAGGTCGTCGCCGATCGTGCGGATGGCCGTGCCGACGATGGTCTGGTCGAGGGCACCGAGGAACATGCCCGCCATCAGTCCGTAGATGACGAGCAGGATCTGCCGGTGGTTCATCACGGCGTTCGAGGACGTCGTGGGAGCCGCGGGTGCGGTCGCTGTCTGGGTCATGTGCTTCGGGTCTCCCGTGCTGGTGCGTGCGCGACCATCCGGGTGATCGAAGGTTGCGCTCGCTGCAAAAATACAACCGACGCAACCCAGTTGTTCCCACCGACGGCGTTCCTGTGGACATCGGCAGGGTGGCGTCGGGATGTGGAGGAGGCGCCGTCGGACGGATCCGACGGCGCCTCCTGGGGGACCAGCGGGCTGGGACTATGCCCCGAGCGCCGCGTCCACGATCTCCTTGGCCTCGCGCTGCACCTGCTCGAGGTGCTCCTGCCCGACGAAGCTCTCGGCGTAGATCTTGTAGACGTCCTCGGTGCCGGACGGGCGGGCGGCGAACCACGCCCGGTCGGTGACGACCTTCACGCCGCCGACCGCCGCGTCGTTGCCCGGGGCCTTCGACAGCTTCGCGGTGATCGGGTCGCCCGCCAGGGTGTCGGCGGTGATGGCGTCCCCGTCGAGCTTCGACAGGCGGGCCTTCTGCTCCTTGCTGGCCGCGGCGTCGACGCGCTGGTACACGGGCGCCCCGAACCGCTCGGTCAGCTCCGTGTAGAGCTGCGAGGGCGTCTTGCCCGTCACGGCGATGATCTCCGACGCGAGCAGCGCCAGGATGATGCCGTCCTTGTCGGTCGTCCACGCGGTGCCGTCCTTGCGCAGGAACGACGCCCCGGCGGACTCCTCGCCACCGAACGCCACTGAGCCGTCGATCAGACCCGGGACGAACCACTTGAAGCCGACCGGGACCTCCCACAGGCGCCGACCCAGCGACTCCGCGACCCGGTCGATGATGCTCGACGACACCAGGGTCTTGCCGATCGCGGCGTCGTCCCGCCACTCGGGCCGGTGCGCGTACAGGTACTCGATCGCGACGGCGAGGTAGTGGTTCGGGTTCATCAGGCCGCCGTCGGGCGTGACGATGCCGTGGCGGTCGGAGTCGGCGTCGTTGCCGGTCAGGACGTCGAACTCGTCCTTGCGGGCCACCACGGACGCCATGGCGCTCGCGCTCGACGGGTCCATCCGGATCTTGCCGTCCCAGTCGAGCGTCATGAACGCCCACCGGGGGTCGACCTCGGGGTTCACGACGGTCAGGTCGAGCCCGTAGTGGTCCCGGATGCGCTCCCAGTACGGCAGCGAGGCGCCGCCGAGCGGGTCCGCACCGATCCGCACCCCGGCGCGCTTGATCGCGTCGATGTCGATGATGTGCTCGAGGTCGGCGACGTACGACCCGAGGTAGTCGTAGCCCTCCGCCGTGGTCGCGTCCTGCCGGCGCACCTCGGCGTTGCCGCCGGCGATGATCGCGTTGGCCCGGTCCGCGATCCAGGACGTCGCGTCGCTGTCGGCCGGTCCGCCGTGCGGCGGGTTGTACTTGAAGCCGCCGTCGCGCGGCGGGTTGTGGCTCGGCGTGATGACGATGCCGTCGGCGGTGTCGGGGTTGCCAGCGCGGTTGTACGCGATGATCGCGTGGCTCAGCGCGGGCGTCGGAACGAAGCCGTCCTGGGCGTCGGCGAGGACCCGGACGCCGTTCGCGGCGAGAACCTGCAGCGCGGTCTGCTCGGCGGGGGCAGACAGGGCGTGCGTGTCGCGGCCGATGAAGAGCGGCCCGTCGGTGCCCTGCTGCGTGCGGTACTCGACGATCGCCTGCGTGATCGCGGCGATGTGGGTGTCGTTGAACGCGGTGTCGAGCGAGGAGCCCCGGTGACCGGAGGTGCCGAAGACCACCTTCTGCTCGGGGATCGACACGTCCGGGACGCGCTCGTGGTAGGCCGCCAGGAGGGCGTCGAGGTCGACGAGGTCGTCTGCGGTCGCGGGGGTGCCGGCGCGGTCGTTCATGTCCCCATCCTGGCACCAGCCCGATGGAGGTGTCCGAGGGTGACGGCGGGCTGCGTAGGCTGATCGCGGGACCACGGACGGTGGCCTGACGGGGGAGAGCACGATGACGATCGTCCGCGCGGACGCCGCGCTCGCGGCTCGGCTGGGACACCGCGGGGAACGCGTCGTCGAGACCCCACCGGGCGCAGTGCTGTCGTGGCCCGCGCTCCACCTGCTCGCGGAGCACGGGTGGCGGTGGCGGCCGGCGGCGGCAGCGGGGGACGCGGGCGCGCCGGTCGGTGACCTCCTCCACGTCGACCTGACGGTCGAGCACGCTCCGTCGCCGCGCACCCTGCTCGGTCCCGCGTCGGAACGCTTCCTCGCGGCCCTCGGCCGACGACCGTCGTGGTCGCGGTACGAGGGCGATGCGCCGCTCACGGCGGCGGCCCTGACCGAAGCCGCTGAACGTCGTTCCCCCGCGCCGACGACTCTCGTCGTCGGCGGTGCCGACCGGGGCGTCGGCGGGCTGCTCGTCGTCGAGCGCGGCCCGCGGTCGGTGTTCGAGACCCTCCGTGTCGTGGTCACGGTCGAAGACCTGCGCGGCCTGCGTGACGGACTGCAGGCGGGCCTCCGGTCGGCGGGTCTGGGTCGCCACCCGCAGTCCGAGCTGACGTCGACCGGCTGGTCGCGAACAACCTGGACTTCAACCACGGTGCAATCCAGGAGTGGTTGCGCTCGGACCAGGGAACGGGCAAGCCGACATCGACCGAAGGATTCGACTGGCCGGCGGATCGCGTCGTGGGCCGCGGATACGAACCAGGTCGGGTCCCGCCGATGAACGACGACACCGTGGTTCGCGTCGTGCTTCGCTGGACCCCGGGCGGCGAGCCGCCGTACCGGGTCATCACCAGCTATCCGAAGGCGACGGTGGAGAAGTGAACGACGTCGAGCGACGGGCACTCATCGCAGAGGTCCCGCACGTCCGGAATCTCCTCGGAGCCGTGTTCAACTACGACTGGGACCTGGATCACGAGGACGCTGAGGCCGCCTACGCGTCGGTGTGCGACGATCTCGGTGCCGAAGCACGAGCCGAGTACGAGCGTGAGGCGCAGGTTCTCGCGCGGAAGCTGACGTCTGCGACCGAAGTCCAGGAGTTCCTGAACCTCGTCGGATCCGGGCTCGCACCCAGTCTGCACCTCGGGGTGCCGCTCGCTGACTGGCCGCGGTCCCTGGTCCGTAGGATCCAGCAGTCGAAGTGAGCCATGACGGCCCCGGACTTCGCCGCGCGGTGCATCCGTTGTTCCTCCGTCGTCGCTCTGACGTCGTACCCGATCGGGGAGATGGGATGACGGGGAGCGACGACTGCGTCAACGAGCGGGGCAGTCGCGAGCGGAGAGCGTTGCGCACACATGACAGGAGACACACCTCGACCACGACTGGGAGCTCGACCATGCCGACGTCGAAGCGGCGTACGCCGACGCGTTCGACGGTCTCACCGCCGACGCTCGCAATGACTGGGCCGAGCAGGCCAAGGTCCTGCAGAAGGAACTGTCCGGTGATCACGCAGTGCGGAAGTTCCTGCGGTACGTCGGAACCGGGCTGTCGCCCGAACGCAACCTGGGGCTGTCGCCGAAACGCTGGCTGGACACGCTCGTCGAGCGTCTGGAACGCACTCGACGGGCGTCCTCGGGGACCGACCTCACCTCGCTCCGGACGTCGGCATCCATGCCCATGCCTCCTTGCCCGCAGACGGCTGATCCCGGCAGCGACGAAGACCCACACCACTCCACCACGAAGAAGGAGCACATCGTGCCGCACAGCGTCAGGACCGGGACCTCGGTGTTCACCGGCGGGACCGACGAGGCCGACCGGATCGTCGCGGACGCCCTCGATGCCAACCACCTGCGCATCCGCGCATGGGTCGCCGACGACTGCCCCAAGCCGCTCCGGGTCTTCGCGGTCCCAGGCGGTGTCACGGGGCGTGGGATGCCGTTCGGCACGATCCATGACCTCGATGCCGTGCGCGTGGTCCTGACCGCGGCGCCGGACCGGCCGTCGGGCTACACGATCCTGACAGCGTACCCGGCGCCGGCCAGCATCACGGCGACGAACTTCCCCGCGTTCGACGACTTCGTCGGTGCCTACTTCCACCAAGACTGGGCCGACGCACCGTACGGGGGACCGGACGCGCTGGAGCACTTCCTGGCGATCAGCTCACCCGACGAGCAGCGCGCGCTGTTGACCAACGTGCGTGACCTCGACGAGGCGCTGCCCGACGCGGCGGCGCTCGGCGGGCGGCTGGTCGAACTGGACTGCAACTACGTGCCCGAGGACGACGGGCTGGACGACCGCGCTTGGCTGCGGAAGGTGGCAGACCGCATCGAGCAGGAGCTCGCCGCCTGACCGGGAGTGGCTCGCCCGTTCCCCTCCTCCGAGGTCGACACCTCGTGCCCGACGACGTGAGCCCAGTAGACCTCGTGGACCTCGAATCGCTGACGAAGCAGTACCCACACTCCTGGACCCTGATGGGTGCGTACTGCACCGTCGACTGGCGCGACGAGTACGAGACGGCGGAGCGCCTCTACGATGACGCGTTCGGACGGATGAACCGCGGCGAGCTCGAGGAGATCGACGCCGAACTCGGCGCCATCGCCGCCGAGTACCCGACCGACGACGCGATCGAGCGGCTGCTCGACACGATCGGCACCGGCCTCGACCCGTCGCTCGACACCGGGCGGACCCCGGTGCAGTGGCTCGGGGACCTGCGGCGACACGTGCGAGGGCTCATCGATGCCCGTGACGCCTGAGCGCCTGCGAGAGCTCGGCGCACTCCCCAGCAGCGTGTTGATCCCGCACCGGGCTGACCCCTCCCGCGGGCTGCGGAGCGGGAAGGGTCCGCTTCGCACTCAGGCGGTGCGGAAGGACCCCGTGGCCGTGCGCAGCGAGCCGGTGACGGTCCGGTTCGAGCTCGTCGCGGTGCCCGGGCGTCGGGACTGCACGTCCACGAAGCGGCCGAGCGTGCGGCCGGCTCCGGTGCCGGTGTAGCTGCCGATCGGACGCCAGGCGGCCTCGACCGCGTAGGCGCCGAGCTCGTCGCGGGTCTCGAGACCGGAGACGTACGCGCCGCCGAGGGGGTTCTGTCGGTTCTGCACGGGTGCTCCTCGTCGTCGTGCCGAGGCTCGTGCGCCGCCAGGTCCGACGGTCACGACGCCGTCGGCTGGTACCCAGACCCTACGCCCGTGTGTTGCACGATGCAAGACAACACGACGCAAGACAACACGACGCAAGACAACACGACGCAAGATCAGGGATCAGGCGACGAGCTCGCAGAACGTCCGGCCCTCGGCGGTCCAGCTCTGGCGCGGCCGCAGCCCGGCGGCCTCCGCGTGCTCGAGGAGCGCCTCGATGCCGACCTCGGCCCACGGGAAGGCCGCGCTGCGGTTCCCGTCCGTGTCCACCACGTGCGCCGTGAACGCGCGGTCAGCGGCCGGGTCCGCGTGCGCTTCGACGACCACCCGGCCGCCGTCGCGCACGATCGCGGCACAGCGGGCGAGCAGGGCGACGGGGTCCCCGCCGATGCCGATGTTCCCGTCGATGACGAGTGCGGTGTCCCAGCGCCCCTCGCTCGGGATCGGGTCGAAGACCGAGCCCTGCACCGCGGTGCCGCCGGAGCGTCGGGCGATCGCGACGGCCTCGGCCGAGACGTCGACGCCGAGCGCCGGGATGCCCAGGGTCCGTGCGGCGACGAGCATCCGCCCGGGGCCGCAGCCGATGTCGATCACGGGGCCGTCCGCACCGTCGAGCAGCGACCGGTCCACCCGGTCGGCGGCGGCGTTCCAGCGGCCGACGTCCATCGTGACGGTGACGTCCGGGCGCTCGGGGTCCGTGAGCCGGATGCTGCCGTCGGTGCGCAGGGCCCGGGCGTACGGCTCGCCGCCGCCGGCCCCGAAGGTCACGGTGTCGTGCATCGTCATCGGGTACCTCCGCACTCGGCGAGTTCGGTCAGGGTCTCGTCGCGCAGGGCCGCGGCGAACCGGGAGTCGGGCACGAGCGCGGCGACGCGGTCGGCGTCCGGCACGGTGTCCACGTCGAGCAGGGTCTCGAGCAGGCCCACGTCGAGCCCCGCGTCGGCGAGTCGCGAGCGCTGCACGGCCCCGGTGTCGTCCTGCGACATCGGCACACCGCGGAGCAGGGCCCCGTCCGGATCGCGCAGGTACAGCGACCAGAAGCCGCCGTCCTCGGCCGGACCGAACCACGCGTCCCGGTCGGGGTCGTCGAACACGGGGGACAGGTCCGCCGCCGAGACCTGCGGGGTGTCCATCCCGACCAGGAGCGTCGGACCGCTCATCGCGTCGAACATCGCCCCGAGTCGCTCGTCCAGGCCGCCGCCGACCTGCGGCAGGACCTCGAAGTCGTCGGTGCCTTCCGGCAGCACGATGCCGTCGTAGAGCAGCACCCGACGCGCGGCGGGCAGCGCACGCACCGTCGCGATCGTGTCGGCGAGCGAGGCCGCGGCGACGCGCGCGGCGCCCTCGGGCGTCAGGGCCGGCGTCAGCCGGGTCTTCACCTTGCCGGGCAGGCACTCCTTGGCCACGACGACCACGGTGACGTCGGTCATGAGCGTGCTCCCTCGGTGGCGGTGGCGGTGGCGGTGGCGGTGGCGGTGGTGCTGGCGGATGTGCTGGCGGGAGCAGTGGGGGCCGTGGACCCGGCCGTCCGCCGGAGGGGACCGGGTGCGACGGTCCGGGGACGTGCCTCCCGGCTGTACTCGCGCAGCAGGCGCGACATGTCGCGGACCGCGTTGACGGTGCCCCGCAGCGTGCCGGTGACCTTGCTGTCGCCCACGCGCTGCGCGTAGCCGATGTCGGACTCGTCGACGCGCCAGCCGGCCGCGTGTGCGGCCAGGACCATCTCGAGCGGGTAGCCGCTGCGGCGGTCCTGCAGGTCGAGCGCGACCAGGTCGGCGCGGCGCATGACGCGCATCGGGCCGAGGTCGCGGAGGCGGTACCCGGTCGTGCGGCGCATCAGGACGGCGAGCACCCGGTTCGCGAACCGGGCGTGCGGTGCCCACGCGCCACGCGTGGTGGGGACGCGTCGGCCGAGGGCGAGGTCGGTGCGGCCGTCCGCGACGCGGGCGACGAGCGCGGGCAGCTCGCCGGGGTCCATCGAGGCGTCCGCGTCGCAGAAGGCGACGTACTCGGCGGTCGCGGCGGCGACGCCGGCGGCGCACGCGGAGCCGAATCCCTTGACCGGTTCGGTGACGACGGTCGCGCCGTGCGCGCGGGCGACGTCGGCGGAGCCGTCCGTCGAGCCGTTGTCGACGACGATCGCCCGGTAGCCCGGGGGCAGCGCGCCGATCACGCGCGGGAGCGCGTCGGCCTCGTCCAGGCAGGGCAGGATCACGTCGACGTCCATGCCGCCCATTCGGTGCGGGACGCCGGATCGACGGGTCGGGGCGTCCGCCGCGCGCGTCGCGTCCTCGGCGGGGTCGGGGGCGTCGGTCGGCTCGGGGTGCATGCCCTCGACGTAACACGATGCAACGTCGCGGGGTACAGGATTCGTGTCCCCCGGGCGTGGCGGGGCGCGTGTTGCGGCTGTCCCGGCACGCGTTCGGGGGACGGCCAGGAGGCGCGGCTCCCGCCCGGCGCGCGCGTCGCGCCGGGCAGGTGGCCGGGCGGGGCGCGGCGGGGCGGCGCGGGCTGGGTTGGGCTGGCGGCGCGCGGCGGTGCCGAGTCGTGGTGTGGCGGACGAGACTCGTGGTCCGCGACCCGGGTCTCGTCCGCTGGGCCGAGTCTCGGGTCGCGGCCCGGTGCGGGTCAGCGGACGGCGGCGCGGAGCGGGGCGGTCGCGAAGTCGCGCATGCCCTGCTCGAAGTCGACCTGCGCGTGCCAGCCGAGCTCGGCACGGATGCGCTCCGAGGACGCCGTCACGTGCCGGACGTCGCCGAGCCGGTACTCGCCGGTGACGACCGGCTGCGGGCCGTCCGGCCCCGCGATCGCGGACGCCATGTCGCCGATCGTGTGCACGACGCCGGAGCCGACGTTGTACGCGCGGAACGTCTCGGCGGGCAGGTCGGCGGTCGCGGCGATCGAGGCCGCGTTCGCCCCGGCGACGTCGTCCACGTGCACGAAGTCCCGTCGCTGGCGGCCGTCCTCGAAGACGCGGGGTGCCTCGCCCCGGGCGAGCGCCGACCGGAACAGGGACGCGACGCCGGCGTACGGGGTGTTCGAGGGCATGCCGGGGCCGTAGACGTTGTGGTACCGCAGGGCGATCGCGGTCCCACCGGTGGCGCGGGCCCAGCTCGAGGCCAGGTGCTCCTGCGCGACCTTCGTCTGCGCGTAGACGTTCCGCGGGTCGAGCGCCGCCGACTCGTCGATCAGGCCGGGGACGAGTGGGCGTCCGTCCGGGCCGATCGGGTCGAACCGTCCGGCGTCCAGGTCCTCGCGGCGTCGCGCCGGCGGGCGGGTCGGCTCACCGTCGGCGGTCTCGTACGCGCCCTCGCCGTAGACGACCATCGAGCTCGCGACGACGAGCCGCCCGATGCCGTGGCGGTCCATGCCGGCCAGGACGTGCGCGGTCCCGGCGTCGTTCGAGGAGACGTAGTCGGGGGCGTCCTGGAAGTCGACGCCGAGCCCGACCTTGGCGGCCTGGTGGCAGACGACGTCGACGCCGTCGAGCGCGGCCTCGAGGGCGGCCCGGTCGCGGACGTCGCCGTGCACGAACGCGGTGCCCTGCTGTTCGTGGGCGCGGACGACCTCGGCGGGGTCGCCGTGCACGTCGTCGCGCAGGGAGTCGAGCACGCGGACCTCGTACCCCTCGGCGAGGGCACGGCGGACGATCGCGGAGCCGATGAAGCCCGCGCCGCCGGTGACGAGCAGGCGGGTCACCGCTCGCTCCCGCGGGACAGGACGCTGGCGCTGGCGGCGGCGGGGACGAGCTCGCGCGGGGTGTAGTCGTCCGGCAGCGCACCGACGATGTCGCCGATGGCGCGGACGATCACCTCGTTCGCCCGGGCCAGGCGCTCCATGACCGCGGCGTGCGTGACGGGGGCCTCCGTGTCTGCTGCGGGCCCGCCGGCCGTCTCGTCCGCTGCCAGGCCGGCGTCGGCGTCGGTGACGAACGACAGGTTCACGGTGCCGATGCCGAGCTCGGCGGCGAGCGGGACCTCGGGGGTCATGGTCATGTTGATCGTGTGGCCGCCGGCCTCGCGCAGCCAGACGGACTCCGCGCGGGTCGAGAAGCGCGGCCCCTGGATCACGACGCAGGTACCGGTCGGCCGGAACGGCACGTCGAGGGCGGACACCGCGTCGATCGCCGCACGCCGGAGCACGGGGTCGAACGGGTCGGCGAAGGACAGGTGCTGCACCTGGTCCTCGAAGAAGGTGTCGGCGCGGCCCCAGGTGCGGTCGATGAGCTGGTCCGTCACGACGAAGGTGCCGGGCGCGTAGTCCGGGTGCAGGCCACCGACCGCGTTCGAGGACACGATCGCGCGGACGCCGAGCGAGCGCAGCGCCCACAGGTTCGCGCGGTGGTTGATCAGGTGCGGGGCGACCGAGTGCTCGCGGCCGTGCCGGGTGAGGAACGCCACGCGCTTGCCCGACATCGTGCCGACGGTGATCGGGCTGGACGTCGCGCCGAACGGGGTCTCGACGAAGAGCTCGTCGGCCGTGCCCTCCTCGAAGAGCCGGTACAGGCCGGAGCCCCCGATCACCCCGATGCGTGCGGTCGTTCCGTCCACAGGTGCGGTCGTGCTCACGTCGTCCTCCATAGGTCCTGGCGATGTCCTCGGCGCGCGGTGCGCCCTGGATACGCTATCGACGGCCCACCGGCAGCAGCCGAGTGCTCGGGCCCACACGAGTTCGGAGGCACGCGTGCGAACGATCGGTCAGCACCGCCAGGCGGTCGCGGCACTGCTCGCGCCGGTCCTCGGCGGCCTCGGGTCGGAGCGACGGTCGCTGGCGTCGCTCGCGACCGCGTCGGACGCCGGGCACGGGTACCGCGTGCTCGCCGTGGCCGTGCACGCGCCGGTGCCGCTGCCGACCTTCGACAACAGCCAGATGGACGGCTTCGCGGTCCGGGTCGCCGACGCCGGTGCAGTGGTGCGCGTCGTCGACCCGATCCCGGCGGGCATCGTCCCCGCGCCGCTCGACCCGGGCACCGCCGCGCCGGTGATGACCGGGGCACGCATCCCGGACGGCGCGGACGCGGTCGTCCCGGTCGAAGCCGTCCCGCCGGGGGCCTTCCCGGCGGCCATGGCGCTCGACGTGCTCACGGTCCCGGTCGACACCACGGTGGGCACGTTCGTCCGGACCGTCGGGAGCGACGTCGCCGCCGGTGCCGAGCTCGCCCCCGCGGGTGCCCCGGTGACGCCGGCCCTGCTCGGGGCGCTCGCCGCGGCGGGCATCGACGCCGTGGACGTCGTGCGGCCCCTGCGTGTGCTCGTCGTGTCGACGGGCAGCGAGCTGCGGGACGACACGACGGACGCCGATGTCGACGCGGGTGCCGATGCCGCTGCGACGATCGGGGACGCGAACGGCGTCGCGCTGCAGGCCGCCCTGGCCGAGGTCGGCGCCCGGTCCCGCACGGTCCGCCTGCGCGACGACCCGGACCGCTTCGTCGACGCCCTCGGCGACGCGATCGGCGACCCCGGGGTGGGCGGCGCCGACCTCGTGCTCACCACCGGCGGGATCAGCGCGGGTGCGTACGAGGTCGTGCGACAGGCCCTCGAGCCGCTCGGCCTCGCCGTCACCCCGGTCGCCGTGCAGCCCGGCGGCCCCCAGGCGCTCGGCACGGTCGAGCTCGGCGGACGTGCGGTCCCGGTCGTGGCGTTCCCGGGGAACCCGGTGTCGGCGCTCGTGTCGTTCGAGCTGTTCCTCCGCCCGGTGCTCGCCCCACTCGTCGGTACGCCCGACCGTGCCGCCGCCGAACTCCCCGCTGCGGAGGGCACGACCTCGCCCCCGACGAAGCACCAGGTCCGTCGCGGCCGGGTGCAGGACGGCCGGGTCTGGTTCGTCGGCGGGCCGAGCTCGCACCTGCTCGGGCACCTCGCCGCGGCCACCCACCTCGTCCACGTCCCGGTCGGCACCGACACCGTCGCGCCGGGCGACCCCCTGACCGTCTGGAGCCTGCGATGACCACTGCGCCCGACCAGCCCGACCTCTCCCACGTCCGGGCCGACGGCTCCGCGCACATGGTGGACGTCTCCGAGAAGGACGTCACCGACCGCTCGGCGACGGCGACCGCGACCCTCGTGACGCGCGCGGACGTCGTCGACCGGATCCTCGACGGGTCGCTGCCGAAGGGCGAGGTCATCGGCACCGCCCGGATCGCCGCGATCATGGCCGTCAAGAAGACCTCGGACCTCGTGCCCCTCTGCCACCCCCTGCCGATCGCCGGGGTGCAGGTCGACATCACGGGCGACGGGGACCGCGTCCGGATCGAGGTGTCCGTGCGCACGACCTCGCGCACCGGCGTCGAGATGGAAGCGCTGACGGGGGCGAGCGTCGCTGCGCTGACCGTGTACGACATGGTGAAGGCCGTCGACCGCGCGGCCGTGATCACGGAGGTGCGGGTGCTCGAGAAGCGCGGCGGACGCTCCGGCGACTGGAGCAACCGATGACCACCGAACCGACCAGGGGGCGCGCCGGCGTGGTCGTCGTCTCGACCTCCGCCGCGACGGACTCCGCCCTCGACCGCACCGGACCGGTCATCGCGGGATGGCTGCGCGAGCGCGGCTTCACCGTGGCCGAGCCGACGATCGTGCCGGACGGCGGCCCGATCGCCGAGACGGTGTCCGCGGAGCTGCTCGCCGATGCCCGGCTCGTCGTCACGACCGGCGGCACGGGCGTCACACCGACCGACCGCACGCCCGAGGCCGTGGCGCCCCTCGTCGACCTCGAGCTGCCCGGCATCACCGAGGAGATCCGTCGCCGCGGGCTCGCCGGCGCCGGCCCGACGGCGCTCCTGACCCGGGGTGTCGCTGGGATCGCCGGTGGCCGTTCCCTGGTCGTCACGCTGCCCGGATCGCGCGGCGGGGTCGCCGACGGACTCGCGGTGCTCGACGGGGTGCTCGACCACGTGCTCGCCCAGCTGCACGGCGAAGGACACGCACGACGGAGCGCGTCGTGAGCGCCGAGCAGCCCGGCGGGCAGGCCGCCGACCGGGGCGCCGGGACCTCCGCAGACCGCGTCGTCCTCGCCGACGTCGTCGACCGAGTCGTCACCGTGGACGAGGTCTCCGCGGCCGTCGCGACCGACCAGGACGGCGCCGTGGTGACCTTCGCCGGGATCGTCCGCGACCACGACGGCGGCAAGGGCGTCACCGCGCTCGACTACGAGCGGCACCCGAGCGCGGCCGAGGTCATCGCCGAGGTCGCCCGCACGATCGCCGACGAGCACCCCGAGGTCCGCATCGCCGTGCTGCACCGCGTCGGCGCCCTCGGCATCGGGGACGTGGCGCTCGCCGCCGCCGTGGCCTCACCGCACCGCGGGGTGGCCTTCACCGCCTGCGGCGCCCTCGTCGACCTGGTCAAGGAGCGGACGCCGATCTGGAAGCACCAGCGGTTCACCGACGGCAGCGACGAGTGGGTGGCCGCACTCTGACCTGTACGGCCCCGCAGGAGATCGACGCGGGATCGTGATCGCGGCACCCGTCCTGGGCGTGGTCGGGCACTCGGCTGGTCCATAGACTCCCGAGACATGAGCGTGCTGCTGTACGGAGCCGGGGTCGTCCTGCTCGTGTTCGCCCTGATCGACATCATCACGCGGGGCGAGGACCAGGTCCGCGGTCTGCCCAAGTTCGCGTGGATCCTGATCTGCGTCTTCCTGCCCGTCGTCGGCAGCATCGTGTGGTTCGCCGTCGGCCACGACTGGAGCGCGAACGACCGGAACCACGGCCGGTACCTCGAGCCGAACCGTCACGAGGACCAGTACGCGAGCCTCGGGCACGCCCGCGCCGCCCACGGGGATGCGCGCGTGACCGGCACGGAGCAGGAGCTCGCCGCGCTCGAGCGGGAGATCGAGTACTGGGAGGCCCAGGCGCGACTGCGCCGTGCCAAGGAGGCAGCCGGCGAGGGCGAGCCGACCCCGGGGAGCTGACCCGCGCCTCCAGGCCGACGGCGCGACAGCGCCCCGCGTCTGCGCGCGCACGCCCGCGCGCAGCCATGTGTCGAACCACGTTCCCGACGTCGAACCAGCCACCGCGGTTGGTTCGACGTCGCATCCCTGGTTCGACTCGTCACCCGCGCCACCTACCCTTGTCGGGTGGCTCATCTCCTCGGCGCCGAGAACGTGCATCTCGAGTTCCCCACCCGTGTCGTCTTCGACAGCGTCACCCTCGGCCTCGACGAGGGCGACCGCATCGGCGTCGTCGGCCGGAACGGCGACGGCAAGTCGACGCTGCTCGCGCTGCTCGCCCAGCGTCTGGAGCCCGACGCCGGCCGCGTCACGCACCGCCGCGGGCTGACGATCGGCTACCTCGACCAGCGCGACGTGCTCCCGGCCGGAGCCACGGTCGGCGCGACCGTGGTCGGTGACCTCGCGGAGCACGAGTGGGCGGGCGACCCGAAGATCCGCGACGTCATCGGCGGTCTCGTGTCGGACATCCCGTGGGAGGCCGTCGTCGACGACCTCTCCGGAGGCCAGCGTCGACGGATCGCCCTCGCGAAGCTCCTGGTGGGCGACTGGGACGTGCTGTTCCTCGACGAGCCGACGAACCACCTCGACGTCGAGGGCATCCAGTGGCTCGCCGACCACATCAACCGGCGCTGGTCGTCGAACCAGGGCGGGCTCGTGGTCGTGACGCACGACCGGTGGTTCCTCGACGCGGTGTCCACCGACACGTGGGAGGTGCACGACGGCGTCGTCGAGCCCTTCGAGGGCGGTTACGCCGCGTACATCCTGCAGCGCGTCGAGCGCGACCGGCAGGCCGCCGCGTCCGAGCAGCGCCGGCAGAACCTCGCCCGGAAGGAGCTCGCCTGGCTCCGCCGCGGGGCCCCGGCCCGCACGAGCAAGCCGAAGTTCCGCATCGACGCGGCGAACGCGCTCATCGACGACGTCCCGCCCATCCGCGACACCGTCGCCCTGGCGCAGACGGCGACCGCGCGGCTCGGCAAGGACGTCGTCGACCTGCTCGACGTCGGCGTCTCGTTCGGTGACGACGTGATCCTGCGCGACGTCGAGTGGCGGATCGCGCCGGGGGAGCGGACCGGCATCCTCGGGCCGAACGGCGCGGGCAAGTCGACGCTGCTGAACCTGGTGTCGGGCGCGCTCCAGCCCACCGTCGGCCGGGTGAAGACCGGCAAGACCGTGCAGGTCGCGGTGCTCGACCAGCAGCTCGCGGACCTCGCGCAGTTCGCCGACGACCGGGTGCGCGAGGTCGTCGCCCGCAAGAAGACGAGCTACGTCGCGGACGGCAAGGAGATGACGCCGTCGCAGCTGCTCGAGCGCCTCGGCTTCACGTCGGAGCAGCTCTCCACGCCGGTTCGCGATCTCAGTGGCGGGCAGAAGCGGCGGCTGCAGCTCATGCTCATCCTGCTCGACGAGCCGAACGTGCTCATCCTCGACGAGCCCACGAACGACCTCGACACCGACATGCTCGCCGCGATGGAGGACCTGCTCGACACCTGGCCGGGCACCCTGCTCGTCGTGTCGCACGACCGGTACCTGCTCGAGCGCGTCACCGACCAGCAGTACGCGGTGCTCGGCGGGCACCTCCGGCACCTGCCGGGCGGCGTCGACGAGTACATGCGGTTACGCGCGTCAGGATCGGTCCCGCAGACGGCGTCGGCGGCTGCCGCCGCATCAGCCGGGAGGCCCGACACGGCCCCGGCGGGCGGGTCCGGTCCCGGGGCGGTCGCGTCCGGTGCCCCTGCTGCGCCCGGCCTGTCCGGTGCGGACCGGCGCGCTGCCGAGAAGGAGATGTCGGCGCTCGACCGCAAGATCGCGAAGGCGGGGCAGGACCGGCAGAAGCTGCTCGACGCGTTCGCTGCGCACGACCAGTCCGACTACGCGGGACTCGGGGCGCTGCAGACGCAGCTCGGCGCGCTCGAGGCCGAGGTCGAGCAGCTGGAGGAGCGCTGGCTCGAGGTCGCCGAGGCGCTCGGGGTGTAGGGGTGCCGGGGTCCGGTCGGCGCTACCGGGTCGTCCGTCGGTGTTGTCCATCCGTCCGTCGGTGTTGTCTGTCCGTCCGTCGGTGTTGTCTGTCCGTCGGTGCTGTCTGTCCGTCGGTGGAGAAGACGACGTCGGGTCGTCGCGGGCGGTTTTAGGGGGTGGTTGCAACACCTTGAGTTCGAGGTGGTGGCGTGGGGTGTTTCTTCGCGAGCAGCAGCAGGTGTTCTGGTCGGCGATCCGGTCGGGTGCGTCGACGGTGATCGCTGCAGAGTTGATCGGGGCCGGTCAGTCGCAGGGGCGGACGTGGATGCGGCAGCGTGGGGGCATGGTGCCGGCGTATCTGCTGCGGGATGTTTCCTCACGGGTCTTGTCGCCGTGGGAATGGATGATGATCACTGCCGCATTGCGGCAGGGAACGTCGATTCGTGCAATCGCGAAGATGCTGGGGCGGGCTCCGTCGACGATCTCGCGTGAGATCCAGCGGGGCCGTTCCGGTGGCCGTCCCTACGACGCTCGTATCGCGCAACACCGCACCGAGGTGCGGCGTGCTCGTCCCGAGCCCTCGAAGCTGGTCCTGGACCCGATCCTGCGCGGCTGGGTCCAAGACGGGCTGGACCGGAAGTGGTCCCCGATGCAGATCAGCCGGAAACTGGTGCGAGAGTTCCCGGCGGATGAACGGATGCGAGTGAGCCACGAAGCGATCTACCGGTCGATCTACGTTCAGGCTCGCGGCACCCTGAAACGAGACGTGCAAGCTCGGCTGCGGACCGGCAGGACACTGCGAAAACCCCGGCAGCGAGTCGGGAGCGATGCTCGGTCGGTGAACCGGATCCGGGAGATGATCACGATCTCCGAACGGCCCGCGGAGATCGAAGACCGCGCTGTCCCGGGGCATTGGGAAGGGGATCTGATCATCGGGAAGGACAACGGTTCCCAGATCGGCACCCTCGTGGAACGCTCGACCCGGTTCACGCTGCCGCATCCACGTCCGCCCCTGCG
>NZ_CP054594.1:1505326-1768092 GCF_013347185.1 Curtobacterium sp. Csp1 | reverse complement strand
GCGTTCGGTGTGTCCGCCGCGCAGGCCGACGGCACCGTCCACACCGTCTCCTCGTCCTCGTCGAAGATCCCCGGCCCGGTCGCGTCGGTGCCGGAGGTCAAGGGCGGCAACACCGCCGTCGCGCTGGACAAGGGCTTCACCGACGCGCTGACCTCGCTGGGCCTGACCCCGGGTGTGTCGGGCAACGCGAAGCTGGAGAACGGGTCGGTGTCGTTCCCGATCACGGCCGGTTCGGTGACGTACTGGTCGCCGGACGGCAACTACCGCCCGTACGTGCAGGGGCTGCTGGACCACGACGACTCGGGCCTGACGCTCAAGGCCGGTGACACGACGGTGACGCTGGAGAACTTCGTGGTGAACCCGGGTTCGTCCAAGCTCTACGGTGACGTGCTGGTCAACGGGCAGGTCGCCGCGTCCAACGCGTACCTGTTCTCGCTGCACGGTGGCACGCTCAAGCCGCTGCAGCTCGAGGGTGACAACGCGATCCTGACCGGCACCACGGTCCACGTCTCCGACGACGCCGCGAAGCTGCTCAACAGCACCTTCAAGACCGACGCGGTCAAGGGTGGTCTCCTCGTCGGGACCGCGACCATCACCGCACAGATCAAGTAAGCACCGGTCGAGCAAGACCCCGCGGGCACGACCCGCACCAGCACCACCACGAGAAGGCGCCGCCCCCGACCACGGGGACGGCGTCTTCCGCCCGTTCTCCACGTCAAGCGGACGTCAGCGTGCTCGGCTTCGATGAGGCTGAACGCGATACCCGCGTCCTCAACCACATGCAATCGGACCAATGCTGCAAGCTTCAGTCCGTTGCAGTGGCTGCGACCGCTTCATGCCGGCTACTACTCGTGGGGTCAGTCTTCAGTGATCAGCGCTTTCGGCGGTTAGCTGTGCCGCCGCAACCGCTTGGCGGCGATCTCCATCAAGTCGATGGGTCACTTCGTGTGAGGTCGAGGAGGGCGTCCCGGGCGACGTTGAGCTCGTCTGCGGTGAGGTAGGGGGTCACCGCGGAGGATGCGGCGAGACCTTCAGCGGCATGGCGGATCACGAGGTACCGTGCGGCGGGGAGCCCGTCGTCTGCGAAGAACCGGCGCCAGTACTCGGCGTCAGCTTGCAGGAGGGCCTTCGTCCCAGGTGCGTCCAGCAGGGCGTTCAGGAGTGACGTCGGCGAGAACACGGCTGCTGCTGCGGCGCTGCCGCCACACAGGGCGCTGACGTACGCACGAGTTCCCCGTCCCGGTGACGCGTCTGCGGGATCGATTTGCTGATCTACTTCTGTCACGAGCGTCCGCAGACCGCGGTCTGCGACGGCGACGAGCAGTGCGTCTCGGGAGGGAAAGTGATGCAGCAGTCCACTTTTTGAGACGCCCGCTTTGACGGCGACGGCGGCGATGCTCACCGCCGTGCCGTGCGCGGCGAGCAGTTGTTCTGCGGCATCGAGGATCTGCCTGCGGGTCAGCGCTCTGTCGCGCGGATGCCGAGGTCGTCGAGGCGCATCGGTCATGACTTCTCCCGCTCGGATGGGATGACGCGGAGAGCAAGGATGCCGCCAGCGGCTAGGAGCACGGCAGCGAGGACGGTTGTGACCTGCATGCCGGCCGTGAACGCTTCCTGCGCGTGCAGGAGAGCCGTTGAACCTGACGGTAGTGCTTCAGTGGCACTGGCAAGCGACTCTCGCACCGCGGCTGCCTCGTCTTTGGGGACGTCGTCAAGATTGAGTCGGGAGCGGTAGAACGCGGTCTGCAGGGAGCCCAGGATCGCGATGCCGAGCGCTGTGCCGAGTTCGTACGCGGTCTCTGAGATCGCGGACGCTGCTCCGGCACGTTCGCGTGGGACCGCCGCGACGACGGCATCGGTGGCGAGGGTCATGGCGATGCCTTCCCCGAGGCCGAGAGCAACCAGCGACAACGCGATCCCGAAGTACGCGGAGAGACCCTCGGTAGAGGCGAGGGACGCCATCCCCGCCCCGGCGAGGAGGAGCGCGCCGCCGATGGCGCGTCCCTTCCCGAGACGGCGAGAGAGCAAACCGACAACGGCGACGACCGCGACCGATGCCACTGTTGCGGGGAGCTGGTGGATACCGGCCTCGAGGGGAGAGAGGCCCCGAACCAGCTGCAGGTACTGCGAGAAGAAGAACAGCAACCCGATGAACGCGAACACTCCGAGCGCGTTCGCCAGGATCGCACCGCTGAACGCCGGGACCCGGAACAGTTCGAGGTCGATCAGCGGTGTCTGCAGACGTCGCTGACGTCGAACGAAGAGCACGGCCGCTACGACACCGAGCGCCGTGAACGCAGGAACGGTCCCGTCGAGGCCTTCTCCGGCGAGGTGCTTCACCGCGTAGACCACCGGGACGATTGCTGCGATGGACAGCACAGCGGAGAGCAGATCGATGGGGTTGCGGCTTTCCCCGCGGGACTCTTGCAGCAGGAACACGCCCCCGGTCAGGATCAGGACGATGACGGGCACGTTGATCAGGAACACCGAGCCCCACCAGAAGTGCTCTAGCAGCGCCCCGCCGATGAGGGGTCCGGCCGCCGCGCCGCCTGATGCGCCGGCCGCCCACACCGCAATCGCTGTGGTTCGCTGCCGCGCGTCGCGGAACGTCGCGCGGACCAGGGAGAGCGTCGACGGCATCAGCGTCGACCCGGCGACACCGAGCAGGGCTCGCGCTGCGATGAGCACCTCCGCGGTCGGCGCGAAGGCTGCCAGCACAGATGCCGCTCCGAAGCAGGCCGCACCGATCAGGAGCAGCCGTTTCCGCCCGACCCTGTCTGCCATGTTCCCCATCGTGATCAGCAGGCCGGCCAGGGCGAACGAGTAGATGTCGCCGATCCAGAGGATCTGCGTGCTGGTCGGCTGGAGATCCTCGCTGATCGAGGGCACCGCCAACGCTAGAACCGTGCCGTCGATGGACAGCAGCATGACCGCGAGGGTGAGGATGCCAAGCGATGCCCACTCCCGTGGCGTCGCCTTCTCGGTCGTCAGGACTTCGAACGAGCTCACCACCAGCACGGTACAGACCGGATGGTCGGTAAAACTGACAACGATTGATGAGAGCGGGCTCGGGGCCCCGAAGCCCGCAAGCGCGTGGCCGTGCCAACGACAGCGTGATTCCTCGTCGTCGATCGTTCGGAGCTCAGTACCCTGTTCTGAGTCGGTTGAACGGAAGCCACCGCGGCTCCTCTGCGGCATGAGCGCATGGCGTGACCATTGCCATGCACACAACTCATCAGCGAGCGATCGTTGCCTCGTGGCCTGACCGAGATGCGCTGAAGGTCCCCCGTCAGGGGACATCATGACGCTTGTAGTGGAACCGACTGAAGCTATTTGGGCATCAAGTCTTACGACGCGGCCTCATCGGTGGTGAGAAGTGTCAACCAGCCGTTAGCACGTGTGTCAAACCTCATTTGCTTCCCGCATCCCGCGCAGCGAGCCACTCCTGCATCTCCGACCCGCACCTTCGCAGCATCGTGCCCAGCCGAGCCATGAATGCTGAGGTTCTGTTCCATCTGATCACGTTATCAGCGTCGATGTGGCAACGGTTGGCGGAGCAACGGCCACTCCGTGACTCTTTGACTCGGCCTACCAGTCGGTGAGGACACGGAGAGCTTGCTGGGATCGGAGTTGAAGGTCGTCGTCTTCCGCGGTGGTCCAGCTCTCGAGGACCACGGTGAGGATGGCGACGATCGCAGCTGACCGGGCTTGGGCTTCGAGTGCGGTGATGGTGGGGAAATACTGATGAATGACGGCAACGAGATCTTCCTGGGCGGCGCGGCCAGCGGCCAGCCATGACATGCGAAGCGCCGGTGTCCCGAGTATCAGTCGCAGCTCGCTGCGGCGGACAGGGCCGGCTGATACCTCCATGAACCCGGCTACCACTGCATCGAGCAGCGGTAGGTCGCGACGCTTCCGGATGGCTGCCGTCAGCTCATCTGGGCCCGCACGCAGACCGACCGAGAGTGCTTCATCTTTGCCCGAGCAGTGCCGGTAGAACGTACGCATTGAGATCCCCGCTGCCGTGGCGATCTGCTCGACAGTGACGTTCTCGAACCCGTGCCGCTCGAACAGCGACGCCGCTGCCTCCGCAATGTCTGCCTGCGTCGCCGTCCTGCGACGCACCCGAAGCGGCGCGAGCTGCTGCGTCTCATCGCCGATCGACTGCGTGTCCATGCTTCAAGTATCCCGCAATCCGTGGTGGCACACATCCGCTAAGTGGCATGATGTGCCACACGCTCGGAGAGGCCGAGTCTCGAAGGAGAGAACATGTCTGCAGTGTCGTTCACTGGCCGCGTGGCGGTTGTGACAGGGGCCGGCGGGGGCTTAGGTCGGGCTCATGCCCTCGAGCTCGCGAGCCGCGGAGCGAAGGTGGTCATCAACGACCTCGGCGGTGACATCAGCGGGGAGAACGGCGGAACCGCCATGGCCGACCAGGTCGTCGAGGAGATCCGGGCCGCCGGCGGTGAGGCGGTTTCGAACTACGACTCGGTTGCCACCCCTGAGGGAGGCCGATCCATCGTTCAGACCGCTCTCGACGCCTTCGGCAAGATCGACATTCTGATCAACAACGCCGGCAACATCCGCAACGCCGCCTTCACCGACTTGACCCCGACAGCGATCGACGCCCTGCTGGCGGTGCACGTCAACGGCGCGTTCTACGTCACGCAGCCCGCCTTCACGAACATGCGGGAGAACGGCTACGGCCGCATCGTGTTCACATCCTCTGCTGCAGGTTTGTTCGGGTCGATCCAGCAGGCCAACTATGCAGCGGCCAAGGGTGGGGTGTTTGGCCTCGCTAACGTGGTCGCGCTGGAAGGAGCGCCGCACGGCATCCTCGCGAACACGATCCTGCCCGCGGCGCTCAGTCGGATGGGAGCGGACATGAACGAGGACCAATTCGTCGGTATGCCGACAACGCCAGCGCACGCAGAACCCGAGATGATCAGCGCCTTGGTCGCATACCTCGCCAGCGACGCAAACACCCGCTCGCACGAGCTCTACTCGATCGCACGCGGCCGTTATGCGCGTGTCTTCATGGGGGTCACGCCAGGCTGGCATGTTGCTGCCGATGAGCCGGTCGCCACCCCCGACGACGTCGCCGCACACATCGACCAGATACGCGACCTGGACGGATATTCCATTCCTGGGTCCATGAACGAAGAGTTTGCGTTGGTCCGCTGATGACGCTCCAGGACAAGGTCGTCGTCGTCACCGGCGGCGCCTCCGGCATCGGAGAAGCAACCGCGAAGCTGCTCGCCGAACGCGGCGCCAAGGTCGTCATCGGTGATGTGTTCGAGGCAGCTGGCACCCGCGTGGTCGATGAGATCATCACAGCCGGAGGCGCGGCGTCATTCATCCGCACAGATGTCTCACGCGCCGAGGACACGATCGCCCTCGTCGAACACGCCGTGGACACCTTCGGCGCACTCCACCAAGCCGCGAACGTCGCTGGGATCGGCCATCCGCACGCTCGCATCCACGATCTCGACGAGACGTGGTGGGATCGCGTCCACAGCATCGACCTCAAAGGCATCTGGCTGTCGATGAAAGCCGAGATCAGCTTCTTCCTCGAGCACGGGGGCGGGTCGATCGTCAACATGGCCTCCGATGCCGGACTTCGTGCCACGATCGGTCAGCCCGCCTATGCTGCAGCGAAAGCCGGTGTCATTTCTCTCACGGGGCAAGCAGCACTCGAGTACGCCCGCGACAGCATCCGGGTCAACGCTGTCGCCCCTGGCCTGATCGACACCCCCGCAGTAGCAGCGCTCGACGATGAGATCCGAGCGCTGTACGCGGCGCAGATGCCAGTGGGCAGGATGGGGACGCCGCGAGAAGTCGCGGCAGTAGTCGCGTGGCTACTTTCCGACGACGCCAGCTTCGTCACCGGCATCACTCACAGCGTCGACGGCGGCTTCATGCAGAAGAGCTGACCCGCGACGCGACCAAAGTCACATCCGCTCTGGCGGCTACGCCCTGCCCCGCGGGGCGTAGCCGGGAGGAGGCATCATGACCGCCACAGCTTCGAAATCGAGCGTCAGGACGATCTGGTCTGACGACGGCGACGCGATTGATGTGATGTTTGCGGGCTGGGCCGAGTCGACGAACGACGCGTTGTCCTTGACCTGCTGAAGAGACCAGACGACGTCAGCCGCGATAACCGGCTTGCTGTCCTGGAACTTCCTGCCGTCCCAAGGATGACCGTGAAGGTGAGCCCGTCGGACGAGAGCTCGTGCTTCGAGAGGAGCACGCCACGGATCGCACCGATGCCGTCCATCGCCCGGCCGACGAGCCCCTGATGCAGGTTGTCGATGAGCACCTGATCGAGCGCAGCACCGGGCTGCGTGCGGATGTCCACGCTGGTTGATTCGGGGACGAGCCCGCTCCGGGCCGTAGTGCCAGCGCCGCCCTGTTCGATCGAGGATTCCGAGCACCTGGTCAGAGCAAGGGCAAGGGTCGAGACGACCGCGACGGCGCTGGCAACGCGGGCTGCGCGTCTGCCCGGACGCGGGAGGAGCGGACTTCTGGGCTTGGCGTTCCTTCCGGCGCGGGATTGGCGGTCGTCGCGTCGCGCCTTCACGAGCGTAACGAGCATCTGCGACAGGGACGAGCAGGCAAGACGCGAAAGGCCGGATGCAAGCGTTCGTGACGCTCCGGAGGCCACGCCAACTCGGTCGTCAGTGCGCGTGCGACTCAGCCGTCGTCGCTACATGGGACCACGAAGCGAGGCCCGATCGGTCGCGGAACGCTCCCGAACGCCGAATTCGCAGTAGAGCCCGCACCCGGGCGTCAGCAGTGCCGTCGAATCTCCGCGCAACGCCGCCAGAAGGGAGCCCAAAAGTAGAAGTATCGGGGTTGATCGTCATCATGGTGACCACTCGGACAGGACGCGGTTCCTGCATCTTCTCATGAACGCGCTCGGGCTTGAGCTGACCTGTGTTCCAGCAGCCGCATTATGCATCGTCAGACTGCCGAAACCATGAATGACGGACGGCTAGATCCAGTCGTGATGCGCGGGCGCTAGTCACGAGATCCACCATGCCTGCAGATCCAGTCAGCTCGCGACCAGAAGTGCCCGCTACTCGGCCAGCGAGAGCCGCAGTCCGCTTTCGCGCAGAATTTGAAACTGAGCGCGAGTTCCAGATGGACCAGAACCCCTCAGCTGATGATCAACCATGGGACCCCGATTCAGCGGTCAGCGTCGAAGTTGGGCAACGTGTCGGCCGCCCTTGTTGAGCCGGATGATGATGTCGGCTTTCGGCCCTGGATCGGATCCGGGGGTCCCCACGATGACGATGCTGCCTTGACTGGCAAGCTGGGCAAGAGCATCGTAGACGACGTCTCGGGAGATGGGGTCGAGTTCACTTGCGGGATCGTCAAGTACCTTGACGGGGGCATCGACGACCATCGCGCGGGCCAGGGCAACGCGCTGCTGCTGGCCGCCGAAGAGTTGTTCCACGAGGTTGTGGTGCACCGCCGTTGGAAGACCGACGGCATCGAGCGCCGCTCGGATGAGTTCAGCTGAGCTGGCTTGTTTGGCAGCGATGAGTTCGAGTGCGACGTTCTCGGCTGCACTCAGGCCGCTGATCAGGTCGTGCTCGCGTGACATCTCGGACACGTGTGACGCCCGCTCCGCGAGCGGCCCATGAAGGCGGATGGAACCTTCCACGATCGATCCTGATACGGGTGTTTTCTCGCCGTGCTTGCGCAAATGGTGAACGATGTGGTTCAGGAAGTCTGTGATGACGGCCCCGTCATGGCCGGTCACGGCAACTACGCTTCCCTGCGGAATCACTCGATTGACGGTGAGGACTGCCCGGTCATTCATTTCGAGGAGGACTTCTTCGAGGATCAAAGATCCTTGATCACATCTCTCTACTTCGCCAGTCATACCGCCTCCGTATCGTTGTCCTCGGCGTCATCTCGACTCACCCTGAGAGCGTCTGGTCTGTCTGCTTGGACGGACACCAGCGAGCCGGCGGGCCAGCGGGCGCGCAAGTGCTCGGGAATTGGGATGGAGCCGTCGGCCGAGATGACGGCTCGGCGACCGCTGCCGTGATCTTCCTCTCCGACGCGGCCGTCTCGTAGGTGTACCAAGCGTTGCATCCGCTTCGCGACGGCTTCATCGTGGGTGACGAGCAGCGCCGCAATACCCTCCTGATCGGCCTCCGCAACCAGCAGGTCGAGTAACCGCTCTCGAGCAGCATCACCATGAGGCCCACTTAATTTTGTTTCGTCGCGCGGCAGGGTTCGCCGGTGCTGGCGTCTGCCGGGCGACTTTCCGACGTACGCCCCCGAAGGGACCCCTGTGAACACCAAGCGAATCGGTTCGATCGCAGCGATCGCGATCGCCGGCGCCGTCGCGCTGTCCTCCTGCGCCTCGAACGAGAGCGGCAGCGGCGACACCGCCGCGCCGACCTCGAGCTCCGGCACCGACTACTCGAAGCTCTCGGGCACGCTGACCGGCTCTGGTGCGAGCACCCAGCAGACCGCTCAGGGTGTGTGGGCTGCGAACTTCCAGAACGTCGCCTCCGGCGTGACGGTCAACTACTCGCCCGACGGCTCCGGCGCCGGCCGCAAGAACTTCATCTCGGGTGCCGCGGACTTCGCCGGCTCCGACGCCGCGCTCAAGGACGAGGAGCTCTCAGGCTCGTTCGACCTGTGCGCGGACAAGGCCATCGACATCCCGGTCTACATCTCCCCGATCGCCATCGCCTACAAGGTCGACGGCGTCAAGGAGCCCACGCTCGACGCGAAGACCATCGCGGGCATCTTCTCCGGCAAGATCACCAAGTGGAACGCCTCCGAGATCGCCGACCTGAACAAGGGCGTCGACCTGCCGGACACGAACATCACCGTCGTGCACCGCTCGGACGACTCCGGCATGACGTACAACTTCAGTCAGTACCTCAACGCGAACGCGCCGGATGTCTGGACCGAGGAGCCCAGTCAGACCTTCCCGTACTCCGTCGGCGACAGTGCGAAGGGCACCTCGGGTATCGCCTCGACCATGTCCACCGCCTCGAACGCCATCACCTACATCGACGACTCCGGCGCCGGTGACCTCGACAAGGCCAAGCTCATGGTCGGCTCCACGGCCACCGAGATCTCGGCCGAGGGCGCTGCCAAGGTCGTTTCTGACTCGGAGCTCGAGACCGGTCGCGAAGCCAACGACGTGGCGATCGACATCGACCGCAAGGACACCGCCGAGGGTGCGTGGCCGCTGGTCCTGGTCTCCTACGCGATCGCCTGCCAGGATTACAAGGACGCCGACAAGGGTGCGCTCGTGAAGGGCTACCTCGATTACGTCGTCACGCAGGACGCGCAGGAGGCCGCCGCGAAGGAGGCCAAGTCGGCCGCCCTCACCTCCGACCTGTCGGAGAAGGCCGCGAAGGCCGTCGCCTCCATCAAGTAGCAGCAACCGACATGCAGGAAGGAGCACGGCCGCCAACGGGCCGTGCTCCTTCCTTGTCCTCCCGACGCTGCCGTCGAGCGCACTCCGGTCGGTGAGCGGGCTGCCAGCGGATTCGCGATCAGTGTGATGCCGTTTCGGTGAGATCAGGAAGGCGTGCTGCTCGTCAACGCGATCACTGCCGCGCCGGCGTGCTGGAGGACCTCGTCGTCCGAGTCTGTGATCACGGTGCAATCGGCGAGCGTGAAGGCATGGCAGAGGGACACCTGGTTGAACTTGCTGCTGTCGGCGAGCACGTAGGTGTGCTTGCTGTGTGCGTGCACGATCCGCTTCTTGTTCGCCTCGCGGATGTCGAACGTCGTCACCCCGGCGGCGGCATCGATGCCGGTCACGCCGATGAACGCCTTGTCGAAGTACAGGTCGGCGAGTTCGCGATCAGTGATCGGACCTGCCACGGAGCCGATCACGGGCAGCACGTCTCCGCCGAGTGCCGTGACGGTGACACTCGGAGGCAGCGGCAGGTTCAGCGCGTGCGTGTTCGAGGTGATCACGTGCACACGCGAACCACGGAGCGCTCGCATGAGTTCGGTCGCAGTCGTTCCTGAATCCACGTAGACCGTGTCACCGTCGGCGACGAGCGCGGCGGCGGCTTCGGCGATCGCGGTCTTCTGGGCCCGGTTGATGAGGGACTTCGTCGCGATCGGCACCTCGCTCGCAGCGTCTTCGAGCCGGATGGCGCCGCCGCGCAGGCTCACGATCCTGCCCGTGTCCTCGAGGGCCTTGATGTCCCGGCGCACCGTCGACGGTGACGCGCCCGTCACGTCGATCAACGCCTCGATCGTCACCGGGTCGCCGGCGGCGGCCTGTTCGAGGATCAGCTGGTGTCGCTCAAAGGACTTCACTGGTGAGCACCTCGCGGGTCGGCATGCTGGACTGCGCGCCGACGCCCTCGACGGTGATCGACGCCACACGCGTCGCATCGACTGCAGCAGCGAAGGGGTCGGACCCGTTGACGAGGGCATTGGCGAACGCCCCGATGAACGAGTCACCGGCGCCGGTCGAGTCTACGGCGTGAGCGGGGACGGCCTCGACGAACTGGACGGTGGTGCTGTCGGCGACGTAGCACCCGCGGCTCCCGAGCGTCAGGACCACCCCCTGGCAGAAGCGCTGCAGGTCGACCACCGCGCGCTGCATGGCCGCGTCGTCGTGGACGTCGCCGAGGTCGCGGCCGATGTACGCGCTCGCCTCCTCCTCGTTCACCACGAACCATGTGCACCGGCGCGTCACACGCTCCGCGACGGGGCGAGCAGGAGCGGCGTTGAACACGACCGGTACCGCGGCGGCTGCCGCCAGTTCGACGGTCCGTTCGTTCGCCTCGGCAGGGATCTCGTTCTGGATCACGACGACGCCGGCTTCCTGGAACAGCTGCTGGTTCTCATCGATCCAGCCCGGGTCGATCGCCCCGTTGGCACCTTCGACGATGGTGGCGTACACATCGCCCTCACCCACGACGTGGACGATGCCCAACCCGCTGGACTCGTCGGTCGGTCGCATGTGGCAGTCGATGCCATGGCTCCGCAGGTTGTCGAGGCACAGCCGGCCCAGACCATCGGCACCGCAGGCGCCGATGAACCGGACCGTCGCTCCGAGTCGCGCAGCCTGAACCGCTTGGTTCGCGCCCTTCCCGCCGAACGCACCCTTCGCCTCGGCTGCAGCGAAGGTCTCGCCGCGGCGGGGGAGACGGTCCTGCGTGACGATGTAGTCGTAGTTGACGCTCCCGACGACCAAGACGTCCGTGCCTGCCATGGGGACCTCCACCTCGTTGTGCTCGCTCATGCTCCAGCGCGGAGCAGCCGTGCGGCAAGCGGATCTCTCACCGCGTTGCCGACACGGGCTGAGCCTAGGAAGATCTGACGCTCGTTGTCAAAGACGGCGACGCAAAAAGAAAAAACTTGACCAAACTTGTCAGGCCGGGCTAGCTTCGCCGACATGAAGTTCGCAACGCGCCTCAACTCCTTCGTCAGCGGCGGCGACGTCCCCGCTGCTCTCCGCCGCATCGCTGCGACCGAGGGCGTCGACTACGTCGACCTCAACTACCCCGAGCACTTCGAGAGCGTCGAACCGGAGGCCATGAAGGCGCTCCTGGACGAACTCGGCTTGACGCTCAACGGCAACGCCACGCGCTTCCGCAAGCAGTTCGTCGCCGGCGAGTTCAGCAACCCGGACGAGACGGTCCGCCGAGCCGCGATCGACCTGGCGAAGGACGCGATCGATGCCGCCGCGACCTGCGGCAGCGACCTGCTCACCGTCTGGCTCGGATTCGACGGCTACGACTTCACGTTCCAGAAGGACTACGCGGCCGACCTGCAGCGCATCGTGTCCGCCTTCCAGGAACTGGCCGACCACCGCCCGGACTTCCGGATCAGCATCGAGTACAAGCCGTACGAGGAGCGCGTGCACTCGATGATCAACAGCTTCGGACAGACGCTCGACGTCATCACCCGCATCGACCGCCCGAACCTCGGAGCGACCCTCGACTTCGCACACATGCTGATGGCCGGAGACCAGCCTGCGTTCGGGGCGTCGCTGCTCCTCGAGCAGGGCAAGCTCTTCGGGATCCACCTCAACGACGGCAACAACGCCCACGACGACGGCCTCATGATCGGATCCATCCACCCGTTCGAGACCATGGAGATGATCTACTTCCTCCTCCGCCACGAGTGGGACGGAGTCATCTACTTCGACACCTTCCCGATCCGCGAGGACGCGCAGGACGAGGCCGAGACCAACCGCGCCACCGTCGAGCTCTTCTTCGAGAAGGTCAAGGCTGTCGGTGTCGACCGCATCACCGAGGTCATCCGTTCGCAGGACGGCATCGCAGCGCAGCGACTGCGCAACGAACTCCTCGGCATCGGGTCGTCGAAGTACCAGGGCGAACTCGCCGTCTGACCGTGAACCCGGCCGGCGCACATTCCTGCGCCGGCCGGCCTCGCCTCTCCTCCCGATGGTGTGAACAGAAAGGCTCCGAAGTGAACCGCGTCCTCGACCGCATAGGACTGCCCCGAAACCTCGTCTGGGGCTACATCGGACTCGTCCTCTTCATGGTGGGTGACGGCGTCGAACAAGGGTGGATCTCGCCGTGGCTCGTCTCCCGCGGCGTCACCGTCTCCGACACCGCCGCCCTGATCACGGTCTACGGAGTAACGGTCGCGATCGCGGCCTGGTTCTCCGGCGTCCTCGTGCAGACCATGGGGCCACGCAAGGTCATGCTCCTCGCCCTCGCCGCGTTCCTGGTCGGCAGCGTCGGGTTCATCGGATTCGGCGTCACCAGCCTCGACTGGCCGGTGATGCTCGTCTTCTACGCGATCCGGGGCCTGGGCTACCCGCTGTTCGCGTACTCGTTCCTCACCTGGATCAACTACAGCGCCCCGCTGGAGCGCCGTGGCCTCGCCGCCGGCTGGTTCTGGTTCATGTTCTCGCTCGGCCTCAGCGTGATCGGTCCGTTCTACTCGTCACTCGCCTTGCCCGCATTCGGGCACATCGCGGTGCTGTGGACCGGCCTGGCCTTCGTCATCGTCGGAGCACTCGTCGCCACGATCGCCAACCGAGCAACCGTCCCGTCCGAGGAGATCCATCCGTTCAGTGCGCGCGAGCTGTCGAAGGCCGTCACCCTGATCGGACGACCGACGATCTCGATCGGTCTCCTCGTGAAGACGATCAACGGGCTGGCGCAGTACGGCCTGCCGGTGTTCATGCCGATCTACCTCGCGTCCTTCGGCTACACGACCACAGAGTGGCTGCAGATGTGGTCCCTCGTGTTCACCGTCGCCATCTTCGCCAACCTGTTCTTCGGCTACGTCGGCGACAAGATCGGCTGGCGACGCACGATCGGCTGGGTCGGCGGCGTGGCCTACTCCGTCGTGCTCGTCGCGGTGTTCCTCACGCCGCACCTCATCGGCCACGACGTGGCGCTGATGACGGTCGTGCTCTGCCTGTGCGGCGTGACGATGGCCGGCTTCGTGCCGCTGTCCGCGCTCTTCCCACTGCTCGCGCCGGACAACAAGGGCGCAGCGATGTCCGTACTCAACCTCGGAGCCGGACTCTCCGCGTTCGTCGCACCGGCCCTCGCCGGACTCTTCTTCGGGTGGTTGGGCGCAGGCGGCGTCCTCGGCATCTACGCCGGCTTCTACCTCCTCAGCGCGATCCTCACCCCCTTCCTGAAGACCCCCGCCGAGAAAGCGTCCACCGACGCTGCTCCCGCGAGCCGTGACGAACCCGTCCCGGTCCACAACTGAACCTCCTCTCCTCACCCACCCCGCGGCACCCGAGTGTGCGGCGCATCCCAGAAGGTCAACGCAATGGCGCGAACCAGAACCGTGTTCTCCCTCTCCCTCGTCGTGGCGATCGCACTCGTCGCAGTGGTCGGCGGTGTCGTCGGCGGACGAGCCACCGTCTCGAACGCCGACGCACGCAGTTCCGGATCCGCAGGTGCGGCCGCCGGTGTGAAGGTCGACGTGATCATCCGAGCAACCGACTCCGAGTACTGGCAGACCCTCCTCGCCGGTGCGGAAGCAGCAGCCAAGGACTACGGCGTCGACGTCAGCACCTTCGGTCCGACGTCGGAGACGGACATCGCCGGCCAGGTGCAGCTCGTCGAGAACTCCGTGGCTCGCGGAGCGGACGCGATCGTCGTCGCACCGAGCTCGAGCGAGGCGCTGAACGCATCCGTCAACGCGGCCCGGAAGTCCGGGATCAAGGTGATCACCGCCGACACCCGCGTCACCGCAGACGTCGACGGCCACATCGGAACCAACAACGAACTCGCCGGCACCTCCGCTGGCGAGAAGATGTGCAAGCTCCTGACCGCCCAGGGGACGACCACCGGCAAGGTCCTCGTCGAAGCGCCGATCGCTGGCATCGAGGCCAACCAGCAGCGCGACGCAGGATTCCGGTCCGGTCTGTCGAAGGACTGCCCGAAGATCGACGCGAGCCTGCAGAACTACAACAACAACGACATCAGCACAGCCGCGTCGCAGGTGAACGACGCCATCTCGGCCCACTCGGACCTGGTGGGTGTCTTCGCGGACAACAACAGCTCCGGAGTCGGAGCGGCCACGGCGATCAAGGACAACAAGGCAGCGGACACCATCCCGGTGGTCGCCTTCGACTCCGACCCCGCCGAGAACGCCGCGCTCAAGGCCGGGACGATCGACGCCCTCGTGGTGCAGAACCCCTGGTTCCTCGGCTACCAGGGCGTCGTCGAGGCAGCCATGGCCTCCCAGGGGCGCATCCCGCCGGCGGTCCTCGATCCCGGAGTCGCCGTCGTCGACCGCGACAACATGGACGACGCCGCGATCAAGACCCTGCTGAAGCCGCAGACCGCCAAGGTCGACAAGTGACGATCGTCGAGCCCGACGGAGCCGCGGTCCTGCACCTCGTCGACGTCTCCAAGGCGTTCGGAACGGTCCAGGCCCTCAGCGGGGTGTCCCTGAAGCTGGTCGCCGGCCAGGTGCACTGCCTGGCAGGCGAGAACGGTGCCGGGAAGTCCACCCTGATCAAGATCCTCACGGGAGCGTTGCATCGTGACTCGGGAGAATTCCGGATCGACTCCGACCCCGTGACCACCGCGACACCGTCAGCGTTGCGAGCTGCAGGAGTGCAAGCGGTGTACCAGGAGCTCAGCCTGCTGCCGCACCTCTCGGTTGCCGAGAACGTGTTCATGGGCAGACTCCCCTCCAGGTCAGGCCTCATCCGCACCGGCGAGCTCCACGACCGATGCCGGGTCGCGCTCGACGACCTCGGGCTCACCGAGGTCGATCCGTCGGCGACGGTGGAGCACCTGCCAGCGGCGACGAAACAGCTGGTCGAGGTCGCCAAGGTCGCGACCGCCGACCAGGTCAAGGTCATCGTCTTCGACGAGCCCACGACCGCGTTGACCGAAGCGGAGTCGGATCGCCTCCTCGAGCAGATTCGACGCTTCAAGGCAGCTGGCGTCGCGATCCTGTACATCACGCACCGGCTCGAGGAGATGTTCGCCATCGGCGACTGGGTCACCGTCCTTCGCGACGGTGAACTCTCCCAGAGCGGGCCTCTCTCCGACTACACCGAGGACACCCTCATCACCGCGATGGTGGGCAGGGACGTCACCGCGCTCTACCCGGACGAGGTCCGCGAGGAACACTCCGAGCGCCTCACGGTCACCGGCCTCCGACGCACACCGGACAGCCCGCCGATCGACCTCGTCGCGCGCGGCGGTGAGATCCTCGGTATCGGCGGCCTGCTCGGGTCAGGGCGCAGCGAGCTGCTCCTGAGCATCTTCGGGTCGGACTCGATCGCAGCAGGCGAGATCCGGATCGACGGGCGGGTCGTCAGGCCGGACGGCCCCCGGAGCATGATGAACGCCGGTGTCGCGCTGCTCACCGAGGACCGGAAGGTCCTCGGGCTCCTCCCCGAACTCTCCATCAGGGAGAACGTGACGATCGCGAGCCTGCGAACCGGTTCGCGGAAGGGGCTCCTGCCGCGGAAGTCTCAGATCAGCGAGGCTGATGCGCTGCTCGACAGCCTCCGGATCCGGGCCGGCTCGTACGACCAGCCCGTTTCGTCCCTCTCCGGCGGCAACCAGCAGAAAGTCCTCCTCGCCCGGTGGTTGCTCACCAAACCCAAGGTGATCATGTTCGACGAACCCACGAAGGGCATCGACATCGGCGCGAAGGGTGAGCTGTACGACGTGATCAACGGCCTCGCCCGCCAGGGGCTCGCGGTCGTGGTGGTCTCCTCCTACCTCCCCGAGCTCCTCGGTCTCGCCGACCGCGTCGTCGTGCTCCGCGAGGACGCCATCGCCGGTGAACTGCCCCGCGGGGCATCCGAGGAAGACGTCATCCAGCTCGCCAGCGGCGCAACGCCGTCCCTCCGCAACGATCGATCCGACACCGCCGTCGGACAGAACCCCTAGGGAAGACCTCATGCCGAAACTCCTCTGGCGCGAAGCCATCGAGACCACCACCATCCGCACGGTCCGGGACAGTGGCGCCCCCCTCACCGCGAGGATCAGCCCGAAGCCGAGGGTCGCCACGCTCGGGAGCATCGCCGGCCGCGAGAGCGGAGTCCTCGTCGTCCTGCTCGTCGTCTTCGGCGCGCTGACCCTCCTCAGCGACGACTTCCTCACCGCCAACAACCTGGCCAACCTCGCTCGACAGGTCTCGATCTACGGCATCATCGCGATCGGGCAGCTCCTCGTGATCCTCACCGGCGGGATCGATCTGTCGACGGGATCGATCCTCGGCCTGTCCGGGGCGGTCACCGCACAGCTGATCGTCGACGGCGTCCCGGTCGTCCCCGCGATCGCGCTCGGACTCCTCATCGGCGCCGTCCTCGGGCTCTTCACCGGGTTCGTCGTCACACGCTTCAAGCTGCCCCCGTTCATCGCAACCCTCGGCATGCTCGGTATCGCCCGCGGTATCGTCCTCGTGATCACCGACGCCAACACCGTCCAGGGCCTGCCCGACAGCTTCCAACAGCTCGCCAACGGCACGGTCTTCGGTGTCCCGAACCTGCTCATCCTCTTCGTCCTGATCGCCGCGGCCGCCGCGTTCGTGCTCAGGCGGACGGTGTTCGGGCGCTACGTCTACGCCGTCGGGTCGAACGCGGAAGCTGCACGTCTCGCCGGCGTTCCCGTCAGACTCGTGACGGTCTGCGTCTACGTCATCGCGGGCCTGCTGTCCGCCGTCGGGGGCATCCTGCTGACCTCGCGTCTCGGTGCCGGTGTGCCGACGGCGGGCACGGGTTTCGAGCTGCAGGCGATCGCCGCGTGCGTCATCGGCGGAGCCAGCTTGTCCGGGGCACGTGGGAGCGCGATCGGTGCTGCGTGCGGGGCGCTGCTGATCGGCGTGCTCAACAACGGTGGCAACCTCCTCGCCGTGAACTCGTTCTCCCTGCAGATCGCGATCGGCGCACTCATCCTCGTCGCGGTGGCGTTCGACCAGCTCAACAACCGTGCCGCTGCGAAGGAGTGACCGATGTTGCGAGGCATCGATCCGGTCCTGAACGCCGAGGTGCTGAGCGTCTTGATGGCGATGGGGCACGGCGACGAGGTGCTGATCTGCGACGTCAACCACCCAGCAGCGTCCATCGCCGCACACACCGTCCACGGCAGCGTCGTACACATGACGGGATGCGGTATCGAGCGGGCGACGACCGCGATCCTCTCCCTGCTCCCACTGGACACCTTCGTCGATGCGCCGATCCGGCGGATGCAGGTCGTCGGTGCACCGGATCGGCTCGTCGATGCGCACCAGGTGATGCAACGTGTCGCTGACCGGGCCGCAGGCGGGCCCGTCACCGTGGAAGCGCTTGCACGGTTCGACTTCTACGAAGCAGCGCGCGGAGCGTACGCAGTGATCCGGACATCCGACCCTGGCCCCTACGGTTGTTTCCTCCTCCGCAAGGGAACCATCGAAGTCGGCGAGTGACCCGGCAGATCCTCGTGGACGAGGCAGCCGTCGTCTGCCGACCGCCGTCACGGCGGCACGCACACGACCGCGGGGAGCCGTCACCCGACGACCGTACCGCCGTCCTCCACCACCCGGATCGTCACCGTGATCAGGTCCGCCGACGGCCCCGGCACCCCATCGACGACCTCGCGTAACCGCTCCCCGACCTCGCGCAGGGTGTCGGGCGCCGGCCGCCGGTCGTCCACCGCGATGTGCGTGGTGAGCCGGAGCGTGGTGTCGAGCCGGTCGACGTCGACGAGCACGTCGGGCTCCCGCAGCGACAGCGCGACCGCGACGGCCTCGGCGGCGGCGTGCACCGCGGACCGGGGTGCGTGCACGCCGACGACGCCGGGGACGGCCCGGACGGCGGCGGTCAGGTCGCGGGAGAGTGCTTCGTCGTCCACGGTGCTGCTCCTCACGGCAGGAAGACGTCGTCGAACCGGACGTCGATCGACGCGACGGTGAGCTCGGTGTGCCGCTCGAGTGCGCGCGTGACGGCGAGCCGGAGTCGCTCGGCGGTCTCCTCGGCGGGGTGTCCGTAGACGAGTCCGGCGGTGACGGAGACGGTGATCGGGGCGCCGGGGACGTCGAGGTCGCCGGTCAGGGTGCAGCGTCCCATGACGACCCCGCCCATGGTGTCGCCGGCCCGTCGCACGATGCCCTGCACGGCGGCCTCGGTCATCGACAGGCGCAGCCGCGGGTCGGGGTGGGAGACCGGGACGTCCCGGCCGGAGCGGACCTCGGCGCGGATCGCCTCGAGCAGCCGGTCGACCCAGCCGGTCTCGCGGTCGGACTCGCCGTCGGCGCGGTGCTGCAGGGCGTCGAGCGAGAGCTCGCGGAGCCGCTGCATGTTCGAGAGCGCGAGGCGGCACGCGGCGGAACCCTCGATCGACGGGTCGATCGGGTTCCGTCCGCGGTCGAGGTACTCGGCGAGCTCCTCCATGGAGTGGCCGTCGAGGTCGTCGTCCGGCAGGGGCAGGTCGTCGTCGGGCACGGGCAGGTCGTCCTGGTTCATCGCCATCCCTCCATCTCCGCGGAGAGGAACCGTCGCGCTCGGGCGAGCAGCCCGCGGACGGTGGTCACGGGCAGTTCGAGTTCGTCGGCGATCTGCTGGTAGCTGTAGCCGGCGGTCTCCCGGAGCAACCAGCACCGACGCTGGTCGACGGGCAGCCGGTCGAGCGCGGCCGAGACGGCGTCGAGCTGCAAGCGCGTCTCGACGATGCGCTCCGGGTCCCGGGCGGCGTGGGTCGGCTCGGCGACGTCGTCGTCGAGCTCCTCGTGGTGCCGTCGGCGCCGCAGCCGGTCGAGGGCCTTGCGCGTGACGATCTGCATCATCCACGGCCGGAACCGCGCGGGCTGCTCGAGCTCCCCGAGCTTCCGCCACCCGGTCAGGAAGGACTCCTGCACGACGTCGTCCGACTCGACGTTCGACGCGAGGACCTGCTCCGCGTACACGCGCATCACCGGACCGTGGCGCCGGGCGAGGACCTCGAACGCCAGGACGTCCCCGTCACCGGCGCGCGACACGAGGGTCGCGTCCGATGCGTGGAGCAGGGGGTCGTCCTCGGGCACACCCCGAGCCAACACCCCGCGCCCGCGGGGACGCCGGACGCTGCCGTGCCCCGTCCGGACACGCCGCGGATCGGTCATCTCGTGACAGAACGCGCGCTCGGGACGTCCTCCTGTTGACATGCACCACGAACCCGCACCCGAACCCGGCACACCCCACCGTCCCCACGACGTCGGCGGTCCGCCGTCCGACCCAGTGGTCCGCGACCTCTGCATGAGCGTCTTCGACCGCTGGCGCTGCGCGCTCGCCGACGGGCACGAGGGCCTCCACGCCGCCGAGGTCGAGGGCTCGTCGACGTCGTGGAACGACGCGGCGTCCGGGCGCCGGCTCCGCGGACTCTGACGCGCGCCGCGGCCGCGGGTCCGCGATGATGGCCTCCGTGCACCCCGCCCAGTCCGACCGCGCCGCCGCCGTCCTCGACACCCTCGTCGCCCACGCCGACCGGACCGGCTTCCGCGCCCACGGCCTGCACGTCCGGATCGGTGACGAGACGGCCGAGCACCACTGGACGCCCGACGTCCGCCGCGAGGTGCACTCGATCGCGAAGGGCGTCGCCGTCCTGGCGGTCGGCATCGCTGCGGACGACGGCCTCGTCGACGTCGACGCACCGGTCGTCGAGGCGATGGCGGCCGCCCTGCCGGGCACCGCGTTCGGCCCGGGCACCGGCGAGGTCACCCTGCGGCACCTGCTCACGATGATGAGCGGCATCGACATGCCCTGGTCGGCGACGGAGCTCACCGAGTGGCCGGACCTCGCCGCCGAGTTCCTCGGCCGGCCCGCACGCGGCCGGGTCTTCCAGTACGCGAACGTGAGCACGTACACGGCGATGCGCGTCCTCGAGACCCGGGTCGGCGACGTCGGCGCGTTCGTCGCGGACCGCCTGTTCACGCCGCTCGGCGTCGACGGCGTCACCTGGGAGCGCTGCTCCCGCGGGTTCGTCGCCGGCGGGGCCGGCATCGCGCTCCGCACCGAGGAGGTCGCCCGCCTCGGCCGCCTGGTGCGCGACCGCGGCGTCGTGGACGGACGGCGCGTCGTCGGGGCGCGGTGGTGCGACGCGATGCACACGGACTGGGTCGTCCGACCCGACGCGGACCCCGGCTACGACCGGTACGCGATGGCGGGTTGGGGCGGGCCAGGGCGGCTCTGGCGCCTGCACGGCGCGTACGGCCAGATGGTCATGTCCGCCGACCACGCCGTTGTCACGGTCACCGCCGACGACCACGGCGGGGCGGACGCCTTCGCGGTCGCCGTGGACGCGGTGCTCGCCCCCTAGCGGCGCGGCCCGTCACCGGGGCGGGGACCACCGGACGGGAGGCACGTGGCGGGGCCGCACCGTGCCTCCCGTCCGGTGGGTGGTCGCGTCACGCGACGGGCGGGGCGAAGGCGGCCCCGGCGGACGCAGCCGAGCCGTCCCACCCGGTGGCACCGGCGGCGACCGCTGCACGGAGCAGGACCTCGCCCGTCCGCGAGCCGTCGCAGACCACGCGGACGCCGAGCGCGCGACCGACCCGGACGATCGACGCGACGGCGGCGGCGTCGCGGTCCGTGAGGGACGCGACCAGGAGCACGTCCGGGGCCGGCGCGAAGCCGCGGAGCGCGGATCCCCAGGTGTCCGCATGCAGGAGGGTGCTGCAATACTCCTCGGAGACGAGCCACCCGTACCGCTCGGCACGGTCGTGCGCGTCCAGGACCACCAGCGTGCCGTTCACGGGTGACCACCGTGGCGGGGGAGGGGGACTCCGTCGTGACGGACCCGGGACAGGAACGACGCGTCGCCGTCGTCATCGAGGACGACCTCGACATCCGCTACCTGCTCGAGCAGGTGCTCATGCAGGCCGGTTTCTCGACGGTCAGCACCGGCAACGGCGAGGACGGCGTGCGCGCGGTCCTCGCGCACGAGCCCGTCGTGACGACGCTCGACGTGTCGCTGCCGGGGATCGACGGCTTCGAGGTGGCGCGGCGCATCCGGGAGTCGAGCAGCACCTACATCGTGATGATCTCGGCGATGGGTGACGAGATCGACATCCTGCAGGGCCTCGAGGCCGGTGCGGACGACTACCTCGTCAAGCCCTTCCGGCCGCGGGAACTCCGGGCCAGGCTCGGGGCGATGCTCCGGCGTCCGCGCATCGCGGAGCCCGCGGCGCCCGAGGTCGGCGACCCGGACGGCACCGGTCCGCTCGCCGCGAGCGAGGTCCCGGTCGCGTCCGCCGCGCCCTCGGCCGTCCTGTCCGTCGCGACGGTCACGCCCGAGGTCCCCGCCCCTCCGGTGGCCGCGGACCCGCCGACCTCGCCCGACGGTCCGGCGTCGCCGGGCTCGCCGGCTTCGCCGGTCGGTCCGGCCGACGTCGACGGTGCGTGGGTGCACCACAACGGGCTCGCGATCGACCAGGAGGCCCGGCTCGTCCGGGTGGACGGCGTCCCGGTCGAGCTGACCAAGACCGAGTTCGACCTCATCGCGACGCTCGTCGAGACCCGTCGCCGCGTCCGGTCCAAGGCGGACCTGGCGCTGGCCGTCCGGAACGACGCGTACGTCACCACCCACTACATCGGCGACGCCGACCGGCGGAACGTCGAGGTGCACATGGCGAACCTGCGACGCAAGCTCGCCGACGACCCGAACGCGCCACGCTTCGTCGTGACGGTCCGGGGCGTCGGCTACCGGCTGACGGGACCCGGGGACCCGGGGTTCGTCGCGGAGTGAGCGGGGAGGCGGCATCCCTCAGACCCGGTACCCGAACTGGCGGCGGAGCAGCTTGCCGACCATCCCGAGGGTCTGCATCGCCGTGATCACGGCGAGCACCGGCCAGCCGAACCACAGGATCGTGGACTGCGCGACGACGTCGAGCTGCAGCCATCCGTACACCGCGGCGGCCATCACGAGCAGGACGATCGCGACCGGCGCCAGGTGCGCGTTGCCCGAGCCGCGCTCGGCCTTCGCCTGCTCGGCCCAGTTGTCGGTCTGCTTCTTGCTCGCGAAGCGGGTCCACGCGCGCAGGAAGTGGCCGAGCCGGATCCACATGTAGACCTCGGCCGGGGCGATGAGCGCCGCGAACAGCACGTCGCGCCACGTGCGGTGCTTCATGGACGCGACGACCCGCAGGTTCAGCGCGACGGCGACCACCGGCGGGACCAGCCACAGCGGGCTGAACACGAACGCGTGGATCGACAGGGACGCGACGAGCAGCAGCACGAAGAGCACGCGCGTCAGGAAGTTCATCGCCATCGAGGCGTGCTCGACCCAGCGCAGGCGCAGGTTCGGGTGGAACGGCTGCCCCTTCGTGTCACCGCGCTGCCCGGGCCACATGAGCTCGATCGCGCCGAAGTTCCACTTGACCTGCTGGGCGTCGAGGCCGCGCAGGGTGTGCATCCCGCCGACGTCGGCGCGGGCGCGGGCGCTGATCTTGGTGAGGTACCCGGCGCTCTTCACCTGGAGCGAGAGCAGGGAGTCCTCGACCTCGCTGTCCTTCACCCACGGCGAGCCCTGGTGGTTCGCGTCCATGACCTCGTGCAGGGCGCGCATCGAGAAGATCGAGAACTGGCCGCCGAGGACCGCCATGTTCCGGCCCTTGAGCATGTTCTGCATGTTGAACGCGGCGAACTGGGCGCGCTGTCCGGCGATCAGGAAGCGCTGCACGGGACCGCGGAAGGGCCGGTCGTCGATCGAGTAGATCGCGGAGATGCCGCCGATGCGCGCGTCGGAGACGATCTCCTGCGCCAGCCACTCCACGGCGTCCGGGTGCGCCGTGGTGTCGCCGTCGACGCCGAGCATGTAGTCGCAGCCCTCGATGAGGCTGAAGCCGTAGTTCAGGGCCCCGACCTTCTTGTCCGGGTTCTCGCCGATGTCGTGCACGTAGACCTCGGTGCGCTGCTCGACGCCGTCGCGCTCGACCACGTGCGGGCCGGCGAAGTCCGCGGCGACGTCGAAGGTCCGGTCCGTCGTGTTGTTGATCACGACGTGCACCACGTCCGGCAGCCGGGTCTGCTCGAGGAGCGAGGTGAGCACGGCGGCGATGCTCTCCTCCTCGTTGTAGGCCGGGATGACGCAGCCGATGGACGGGCGGTACTCCGGCAGCGCCTGCAGGTCGTCGAGGACCGACGCGGCCAGCTCGGGGTCGTGGCGGCGCGTGTAGCGGCTGCGGTCGGCGGCGGTCGAGGTGGTGGGGACCGTGCGGGGGGCCTCGGTGGGTCGGGTGGCGGACACGGGGTGCTCCTGATCGTTCGGGTCGATGCGGTTGCACCGAGTCTCCGGGCCACCGCTCTGCGCCGGCGCTACCATGGCGCAGCGGATCCTCAAGATCTGCTCTGGACGCAGGAGTGGGGGCGACGATGACGGTTCGGCGGGGGTCGGTCGTGGGGCGGCCGCCGACGGGGCGTCCGGTCGTGGCGCGGGCTGCAGCCGTGTCGGCGCTCGCGGTCGGTGCGGTGCTCGTGCTCGCCGGGTGCGGGACGCCGCCGTGGGAGGTCGCGGCATCGGCGTCCGCGTCGGCATCGGGGGCACCGTCCGCGTCGGCGTCCGGGGCGCCGTCTCGCACGCCGTCCGCGAAGCCGTCCGCCGTCGGTGGGGACCTGGCCTCCGGGGCGGCGAGCCGGACCCTGCAGGCCGGCGACCTGACGGTGGACGTCCGCTACTGGTCGACCCTGCCGATGGACGAGTGGACCCCGGGAGCGGACAAGCCCCTTTCGATGTCCGTGACGACCCGGTCCGGCGGCGATGCCGAGGTCCGGCTCGTGCGGGCCGCCGTCGCCGTGTCGTACCGGACGGGGTCGGGCGCCGACGTCGCGTCGGACGGCTCGCCCGCCGAGCAGGCGGACGGTCAGGGCTACGCGGTCGCCGCGCCGCAGTCGTGGTCCGGGACCTTCGTGCTCGGGGCGGCTCCCGCCGAGGCCGCGCGGCTCCGGGCGATCGTGACGCTCGTGTTCACCGAGACCACGGCGGGGAGCGGCGGCGCGACGGCACAGCAGACCGCGACCGACACGCTGTCGATCGACCTCGCACCGGCGGGCTGACCGCACCGGAGGACGGGCGGTCGCGGGGCGTCGTCAGTCGTCGGTCTCGAGGTCGTCGAGCCGGTAGCCGAGGTCGTCGGTCGAGGTCGTGCGCCAGGTCGCCGTCGGAACGGTCGGGACGCGGTCCGGCGAGACCGCCACGAGGGCCGTCTCGACCTCGGCGCGCCAGGCAGTCAGGTCGCACTCCTCCTGCCGGACGAGCGCCACGACCCGGTCGTGCTGCTCGGTCCACAGCGGGGCGTCCGGCGGGACGACGTCCCGGAGCGCCCGGGCCAGGGCAGCACGAGCGGCGTCGACCGTCTCGGAGCCGAACGCGGTCCCGAGCAGCGCGGCGTCGCCGACGGTCACCGCGAGGCGGACGACCGACACCTGGTGGTAGTCCGCGCGGTCGAGCATCCGCAGCGCCGCCGGGAGCGCCTCGGCCCGCTGCGGGACGCCGTCGCCCGCGGCCGCCGCCTTCCCCGGGCGGACCCGGAGCACCGTGCAGACGAGCCCGACCGTGAGCAGCACGACGAGCCACACGACCAGCACGCGGGTGGCCGACCCGGCGAAGAGCGCCGCGGCGATGCAGACCAGGAACGCCCCGACGATGCCGACCGCCGCGTCGAGGGCACTCCGGGGGACGTCCGGCCGTCGTGCGCCCGATCGACGGCTCACCAGCGCGGTGGCGAGCAGGACGAGGCCGCAGCCGACCGCGGTCCAGAGCAGGTAGGGGTTCACGCGACGGGCTCCGTCCGGTCAGGTCCCGCTGCCGGGATCGTCATCGTCGCGGTGGTGCCCTCGCCGAGCACGCTGAGAACCGTGAGGTCCCCGCCGTGCCGCCGGGCGATCTGCCGGCAGATGGCGAGGCCGAGCCCGGTGCCGTGGATCCCCGTGCTCCGGACGCTCTCGGCGCGGAAGAACCGCTCGAACAGCCGGTCCTGGTCGGCGTCGGCGATGCCGATCCCGTCGTCGCGCACGATGAGCCACACGAGGTCGCCGACCGCGTGCGCCCCGATCTCGACCCAGCCGCCGTCGTGGTTGTACTTGACGGCGTTGCTCACCAGGTTGTCGACGACCTGCCGGATCCGGAAGGCGTCGGCGACCACCGTCACGGGGGACGCCGCCGCGCTCGTCCGGAGCGTCACCCCGGCGGCGCGGGCGGCGGGCTCGGCGGCCTCGACCGCGGCGTCGACGACCTCGAGCAGGTCGCACGGTGCGAGCACGAGGTCGACACGTTCCTCGCGGGCCGCGTCGAGGATGCCGCCGACGAGCTCGACGAGTCGTTCGGCGTTGCGGGAAGCCACGTCGAGCAGGCGCTCGGCGTCCGCGGGCAGGCCGTCCACCTCGCGCGCGAGCTCCACGGAGCCGAGGACCGCCGTGGTCGGTGTGCGGAGCTCGTGCGACACCGAGGCGACCAGGTCGTCCCGGGCCTGCAGGGCACTCCGCTCGGCGGTGACGTCCCGCGCGACGAGGACGCCGCCCCCGCCGCCCTCGTCGGGCAGCAGGCGCGTGCTGACCGTGTACGTCCTGGCTCGACCGTCCTCGCGCCGGACCGGCACGAGCTCCTCCTCGAGCTCGGCGCCGTCCAGGGTCCGCCGCACGAGCGACCCGACCCCGTCCGCCGTGGTGCGGGCGGCGAGGTCCCGGGCGGCCGCGCCGCTGCGCCCGGCGTTCGTGACCGTGGTGTTCCCCTCGGCGTCGAAGGCGAGCACGTCGAAGTCCACCGACTCGAGCACCGCGCGGACGAGTTCCTCGCGCGCGGTGACCTCGCCGAGGCGCCGACGGAGCAGTTCGGCCTGGTCGTGCAGGAGCGCCTGCCGGGCTCGGGCACGGCGAGCCAGGGCGGCCGCGGTCCCGCTGACCGCGGCGATCACGAGGGGGAGTGACACCAGCCGGGCGGTGTCGCCGGAGTCGATCGTCACCCACTCGCCGGGCGCGCCGACCCAGAGCAGGCCGACCGTGAACGCCGTGGTGGTCGCCGCACCGGGGAAGCCGAATGCGTACCCGGACCACAGCGCGGGGAGTGTGAACAGCGCGCTGATCCCGACCGACGGCACGTCCCCGCGGATCAGGGCGATCGCGGCGACGTCGACGGCGAGCACGGCCGCGAACCACCGCGGGTCGACGGTCGTGGGGACCGCGGCCGCGACCGCGAGGGCCGCCAGCGGCAGCGCGGTCCCCAGGGCGGCGAGCACCCCGACCGACTCGCGGTCGACGACGAGCACGAAGGCGACGACCGGCATGATCCCGGCCACCACGGCGAGCTGGTTGCGGAACGCCCGCAGGCCAGCCCGCTCGTCCCGGTCCGTGCGCGTCCCCATGTGGACATGCTGGCACGCGCGCGGCGTGGGAGGATCGTCCGGTGCACCAGGAGTCCCGACCCGTCGCCGTCGTCATCGCGGCCATGAGCGAGGAGCTCGCCGCCGTCGCCGACCTGTTCGGCGGTGTGGTCCTGCAGGACGGCCCCGTCGGCGGACACGACGAGCACCACCTGCTCGACGTCGGCGGCCGGACGGTCGCCCTCCGCCGCAGCGGCATCGGCTTCACGAACGCCACCGCCGCCGTCGCCCACTGCTTCCACGACTTCGGCGCCGTCCCCGTGATCAGCGTCGGCACCGCCGGTGGGCTGATGCGCGGGATCGCCATCGGCGACGTCGTCGTCGGCGACCACTACGTCAACGTGAACGCGGACGCGACCGCCTTCGGGTACGCGCTCGGCCAGGTGCCGGGCATGCCGCCGGGCTACGCGCCGGACGCACGGATGGCCGACGTCGCCGCTGCCGCCGAGACACCGTACCGGGTGCGATCGGCCACGATCGGCTCGAGCGAGGTCTTCGTGACCGAGGGACGGGCGCGCGTCCTGCGCGAGGCGTTCCCCCAGGTCGCGGCCGTCGACATGGAGTCCGCGGCGATCGCCCAGTTCGCCCACGTGCACGACATGCCGTTCGTGTCGATCCGCGGGATCAGCGACCTCTGTGCGCCGGACGGCGACGAGTTCAAGGAGCACCTCGACGACGCGTCCGCGCGTGCGGCGCGCGTCGCGCACGACGTCGTCACCGACCTGACCGTCTGACGGGCCGACGTCCGCGCCGGACCGGGCCCCGTGCCTCCTGGCCGGTGGGGGATGCCGCGTCAGCGGCGGCGCCTGCTCGCGATCAGTCCGCCGAAGACCAGCACCACCGCGATGACGAAGACGATCAGCTGGGCCGGTTCGAAGCCGTCGAGGTTCATGGTGTGCTCCTCCCGCGCGTGTCCGCGCTCTGTTCGTCGCCGACGGTAGGACGCCGTTCCTGTACGCGTCGAGGTGTCGGGGTACAGCGAACGGCAGGCCGGTCTCCGCACGGCTGTCCACAGGTGGAGGTCGCCTGCGAACCGGAGGCGCCCGTCGGTGCGATGATGATCCGCGGTCGTCGCCCGGACGACCCTGACGGAAGAGACGCGCGTGACCGAGACCCGCTCACCGTCGCCCACCACGGACACCGTGGCCGACGACGGCCACGTCCCCGGCAAGGGCGTCGTCGCGCTGGCACTGGCGGCGCTCGGCGTCGTCTTCGGCGACATCGGCACCAGCCCGCTCTACGCGCTGCGCACCGTCTTCACGATCGACGGCGGCATCGTCAAGGCGACGCAGGAGGACGTCTACGGCGTCATCTCGATCATGTTCTGGAGCGTCACGGTCGTCGTGTCGATCAAGTACGTGCTCGTGCTCATGCGGGCCGACAACAACGGCGAGGGCGGGGTGATGGCGCTCGCCGCCCTCGCACGGCGGCTATACGCCGAGCGCCGCGGCGGGGCGACGATCTTCCTGGTGATCGGGATCATCGGCGTCTCGCTGTTCTACGGCGACTCGGTGATCACACCGGCGGTCTCGGTGCTCTCCGCGGTCGAGGGCCTGTCCACCGCGGCGCCGTCGGTCGAGCACCTGATCGTCCCGATCGCCGCGGTGATCCTCGTGCTGCTGTTCGCCGTCCAGCGGTTCGGCACGGGCAAGGTCGGCAACCTGTTCGGTCCCGTGATGCTCCTGTGGTTCGTGGTGATCGCGGTGGCCGGCGTGCCGCACATCATCGCGCACCCGGGCGTCCTGCAGGGGCTCTCGCCGACCTGGGCGGTCACGTTCCTCGTCGCGCACCCGTACATCACGTTCGTGGCGATGGGGGCGGTCGTCCTCGTCATCACCGGGGCCGAGGCGCTGTACGCCGACATGGGGCACTTCGGTCGCCCGGCGATCCTGCGCGCGTGGTTCTTCGTGGTGTTCCCGGCGCTCGTGCTCAACTACCTCGGCCAGGCGTCGCTCGTGCTCGAGGACCCCTCGGCGGCGAAGGACCCGTTCTTCCTGCTGTTCCCCGACGGTCTGCGGCTCCCCGTCGTGGTGCTCGCCACCGCGGCCACGGTGATCGCGAGCCAGGCGGTCATCAGCGGGGCGTTCTCGCTGACACGGCAGGCCGTGCAGCTCGGGCTGCTGCCGCCGCTGACGATCCGGCAGACCTCGCGTGAAGAAGGCGGCCAGATCTACCTGCCCGCCGTGAACCTGCTGCTGTTCATCGGCGTGATGGCGATCATGCTGGCGTTCCGGTCGTCCGCGAGCCTCGCGACCGCGTACGGGGTGTCCGTGACCGGCGCGCTCGTCGTCGACACCCTGCTGCTCCTGCTCGTCGTGAAGCCGCTCTGGCAGTGGAAGACGTGGAAGCTCGTGCTCGCCGCGGTCGTCTTCGGTGGGCTCGAGCTGACCTTCCTCGCCGGCAACCTGTCGAAGATCCTGCACGGCGGGTGGGTCCCGCTCCTGATCGCGCTGGCCGTCATCACGCTCATGACGACGTGGCGCCGGGGTCGGCAGCTCGTGCAGGACGAACGCAAGGAGCGCGAGGGGTCCCTCGCCGAGTTCATCGAGCGCGTCAACACGAAGCACATCCCGCGGGTCGAGGGGATCGCGATCTTCCCGCACCCGAACAAGGAGACCACCCCGCTCGCGCTCCGGGCGAACGTCGAGCACAACCACGTGATGCACCGGACCGTGCTCATCGTGTCCGTGCTCACCGCCAACGTGCCGCACGTCCCGCACGCCAAGGCGTTCTTCCGCGACGACCTGGGATACGAGGACGACGGGATCGACCACATCACCGTGAAGTTCGGGTTCTCCGACGACCAGGACCTGCCCCGTGCCCTGCACGCCGCGTGCCTGGCCGAGGTGCTCGACATCGACCCGGACGAGATGCAGCACGCGTCGTACTTCATCTCCCGCGGCGCGCTCCGGCCGCAGCCGGGCAACCGGGGCATGGCGCGGTGGCGGAAGAAGCTGTTCGTGGGGCTCGCGCACAACGCCGCCGATCCCGCCGCGCGGTTCGGGCTGCCGGCGCAGCGCACCGTGACGATGGGCAGCGACGTCGAGATCTGACCGCGGCCGTGGGCTGCGTGCCGCGGTGCTGCTCGTTGCTCCGATGCTGAGCACCGTCCAGCCGGACGGCGTAGCGTCCGAGCAGTCGTTCCGCCATCCGGGCTCCTGCGGCACCGAGCGGAAGCCGCCCCCGATGGCACACGTGCACCCCCTCACCTGGCGACAGGACTCCGCGACGACGTGGTGTGCGCTCGAGGGGGACACCGTGCTCGGGACGATCGTGCTCGAACGGCAGTACGAGCTCGCGTCGGTGGACGGGGCCGTCCGGGGATCGCACAGTGCGCTCGGGAGTGCGCAGGCGCAGCTCGAGGCGTGGTACCAGTGGTCGACGTCGTCGCCGGGGGACGGCGGACGCTGACGCGCGCGCGTGCGATGTGCGGTGCGCGTGCGGCGCGCGGCGCGCGCGAGTCCACGTGCTCAGCGACACTTCACGTGCACTCGCGGCCGTGAGGTGTCGCTGAGCGCGTGAGGTCGCCGCCGCCGTCAGTGCGAGCGGCGCCGCAGCCGACCGACGCCGAGCACGATGCCCACGACGACCATGCCGAGCACGAGCCCGAGGACGGCGGACACGGCCGTGTCGACGATCCAGGTGACGACCGGTCCGGCAGCCTCCACCGCGTGTTCGACCACGTGCAGCAGGTCGTAGGGTCCGGACCAGAACGTCTCGGCGAGGTTCGCGATCACCAGGTGCCCGCCGACCCAGAGCATCGCCACGGTCCCGACGATGCTGATCACGCGGAACACCGTCGGCATCGCGGCGACGACCCGGGCGCCCACACGTCGGGTGCGGCGCGACTCCTGCTTCATCATCTGCAGGCCGATGTCGTCGACCTTGACCAGGAGCGCCACCGCGCCGTAGACGAGCGCGGTCATGCCGGCGCCGATGAGCGCGAGGGCCCCGACGGTCGGCCAGAACCCGAGGCTCGTGTCCAGGCTCGCGAGCGCGATGAGCATGATCTCGGTGCTCAGGATGAGGTCCGTGCGGATCGCGCCGAACACGAGCTTCGGCTCGGTCGTCGGCTGCTCGTCGCCGTGCGCCGCGTGGTGCACCCCGAACCACTCGGTGACCTTCTCGGCGCCCTCGAAGCACAGGTACGTGCCGCCGATCACCAGGAGCCACGGGAGCACCCACGGCGCGAAGGCCGACAGCAGCAGGGCCAGGGGGATGATGATGACGAACTTGTTGAACAGGCTGCCCAGGGCGATGCGCCCGACCACCGGCAGCTCACGCGCGGGCTCCAGGCCCTGCACGTACTGCGGGGTCACCGCCGCATCGTCGATCACCACGCCGGCGGTCTTCGCGCTGGCCTTGAGGGCCGCGGAGAGGATGTCGTCCACCACGGCGAGCAACCCGACTGACATGTTCCTCAGACTACTGGGCCGGAACCTGCGAACCCGTGGTGTCAGACCGTCGGCTCGGGCGTGATCGTCCCGGGTCCGAGGGGCAGGACGCCGCTGCGGTAGCGCAGGGTATCCGCGGTGCCCACCGTGGCGTGCGCGGCGCCGAACCGCCAGACCCGGTTGTACAGGTAGACGCCCACCTCGGTGTCGCCGGACTCGGCGACCGCCCACGTGCCGGTGCCCCACTGCGCGGGGTGCCCGACGCCGTCGATCGTCACCGTCGGGCGGGCGCCCCAGGTGCACCAGGGCCGGTCGATGGTGAGCGTGATCCGGCGCCTCGTCGTGCCGGACGGCTGCGGGGCGTCCATGCGTTCAGGCTAGGGGATGGCGTCGGGCGGAGGTGCTGTTCGAGAGCGCCCTCCGCCCGTCGCGCTGGTACGAGGTCAGTCGTTCAGGTGCGCCATGGCGTAGTCCGCTTCTGCAGGGAGGAACTTCTCCCCGAACTCGGACGTCAGCTGGTCGCGGATCGCGTCCGGCGACATCGACATCGATGACTGGTAGTCCTTCGCCTTGGCGAGTGCGTTCGCGTTCCAATCGACCTGGACGGTGTCGACGGCGTACTGCGCGGCCTCTGGCGAGAACTTCTCTCCGTACTCGGACGTGAGCTGGTCGTAGATGCCGGCCTTGCTCATGTGCATGAGTTCGGAGTAGCTCTCGGCCTTGTTCAGTGCTGAGGTGAAGTCAGCAGGGACGTCGGGCTGCGCCGGTGCGGCCTCGGCCGGAGCTGCTTCCTCCGACTCCGGAGCGGCGGGCTCACTCGACGGCGACTCCTGCTCCTGGACAGGTGTCGGGGATGCAGCCACGACCGCTGCCTGCCGCACCTCGTCCGAGCTGAAGAGCGCGCCGAGACCTGCGGCCGTGCCGACGGACGAGAGCGTCGCCAGGATGCCGAGGACCAGTCCGGTGACCGCGAGGCCCTTCGACTGCTGTCGTCGGATCGCGAGCACAGCGAGGATGATCGCCGCGATGCCGACGAGTGCCCCGAACACCGGGATGAGCCCGAAGAGGAAGGCCGCGATGCCGACGACGAGTGCAGCGATCGCCAGCCCAGCAGCGCGTTTCGGGGTCAGGCCGCCCGGCTGGGACGGCGGGAGCCCAGGGCCGTGACCCTGGTACTGGGGGAACGGGGGAGGCGTCTGCGACATGCCGGCTCCCTGCGGCTCGGGTGTTGTCATGCGAGGAGTATGCCTCAAGTCTGTGATTTCCCAGAGAATTGCGGCGAGTCTTGCGGTTCCCCACTCTTCGGTGATCGCGGGACGTCGACCTGAACGGCCGCAGGATCCCGTCCGTATGCTCGCGACATGGCTGACTTCTCCGCTGCACAGGCCGCCGTCGTCCGGATCGAACGCGCCGAGCCCGGTCGCTGGGACCTCTCCGTCATCGGCGACGCGGGAGTCGCGATGGGGCACGGCGTCTACCTGTTCGACGCCGCACAGGACGACGCCGAGGACGAGCAGGCCGCGGCCCTCGACTTCGTGCGCGAGTACGGCTTCCGGTTCGATCGGGACGCGGTCGTCGCCGACGGTCCGGACGCGTTCTGGGCCCCGCTGCTGCCCGCCGACGCCGCCTAGGAGGCAGGCGGGGCCGGGGTGATCGTGGGCGCGGTCGCCTCGAAGCCGATCAGCCACGTGACCCCGAAGGCGTCCCGGACGGTGCCGTCCCAGTCGCCCCACGGCCGCTGCTGCAGCGGGTCCACCACGGTGCCGTCGATCGCCAGGTCCCCGAACCACCGCCGGAGGACCTCGGGTTCCGCCGCGCCGAGCAGGGAGAAGAGCAGGCCCGACGCCGCGAAGGACTCGTCGTCGCCGCCGGCGTCCGCCGCGAACAGCCGGAGACCACCGACGAGCTCGCCGTGCGCCACGGCGTCGGCCGGACCGTCGTCGCGGGAGAAGTCGGCGTAGGTGGCGATCCGGAGCTTGCCGCCGAAGACCCGCTGCCACCGGGTGAGCGCTGCCCGTGCCGTCCCGGGGAGCAGGAAGTACGGTGCCGGTCCGCTGACGTCCATGCGCCGACGCTACGCCAGAGCGTCGCGGACCGCGAGCATCAGCCGAGCATCGAGAGGGCGCGGTCGACGGCGTCCTCGGGGCGTCCGTCGCCGTCGACCGCCCACCACGTGAGTGCGGCGCTCGCGGCCGCGACCAGGACGTTCGCCCGCACGACCACCTCGAGGTCGGTGTGCGATCGCCCGTCCCGCTCCGCGACGAACCGGACGACGGTCCTCGTCAGGGCCGCGATCGTCTCCGCGCCGACCAGGCCGAGCGTCGGCTCCGCGCGGATCACCCGGAGTCGGTGCCGAGTCGTCTCGACGACGTCGTCCGGGAAGGTCGCGCCGATCCGGTACGCGGCCCGCAGGGCGTCCGCGGACGTCTCGTTCGTCGGGCGTTCCCGCAGCGCGGCGGTGAAGCGGTCGGCGAACTCGTCGAGGCCGCCCCAGACCAGCGCGGCCTTGCTCGGGAACAGGCGGAACAACGAACGACGGCTGACCCCGGCGGCCGCCGCGACCTCGTCCATCGAGACGGCGTCGAAGCCCAGGTCGTCGAACATCCGGAGCGCGACGAGCGACACCGCATCCGGATCGATCGTGCGCGGGCGTCCGACGGTTCCCATGGCATCCTTTCGGCACTGAGTGCTACAACTAGGTGGTGGACACCGCGCACCTGCGCAGCTCGCGCACTGCGCACCTCGACGAGGAGACGACGTGAGCGACACCACCGCCGGACGGTTCGCCGGCAAGACCATCATCGTCACGGGAGCGGGGTCCGGCATCGGACGCGCCACGGCGACGCACATCGCGCACGAGGGTGGCCGCGTCGTCGCGACCGACGTCGTGCCCGAGCGGCTGGACACGCTCCGGGACGACCTCCCGGGGCGCGCCGTCGAGTCCGTCGTCGGCGACGTCGCCGACCCGGCGACGATCGACGCCCTGCTGGCCGCCGCGGGCCCGCGCATCGACGGACTCGCGAACGTCGCCGGGATCATGGACGCGTTCCTGCCGCCGGACGAGGTCGACGACGCCACCTGGGACCGCGTCTTCAGCGTCAACGTGACCGGTCCGATGCGGCTGACCCGGGCCGTCCTGCCGGTGATGATCGGGGCCGGTCGCGGTGCGGTCGTGAACGTCGCCTCCGAGGCGGCGCTCCGGGCCTCCGCCGCCGGGGCCGCCTACACGGCGTCCAAGCACGCGATCGCCGGCTTCACGAAGAGCGTGGCGTTCTTCCACGGCCCGCAGGGCATCCGCGCGAACGCGGTCGCGCCCGGTGCGGTCGCGACGAACATCGAGGCACCGATGCAGAGCGAGTACGCGGCCGGTCGGGTCGGACCGATCATGCAGGTCGCCATCCCGCCCGTCGCGCAGCCCGAGCAGCTGGCGGCGGCCATCACCTGGCTGCTCAGCGACGACTCGGCGAACGTCAACGGCGTCGTGCTGCCGTCCGACGGCGGGTGGTCGGTCGTCTGACCCGGTCCGCCGAGCGGGGACCCCCGGTGTCGACGACGACGACGTTGGCGCCGCCGACACGGGTTCCCGCCGACCGTGGTCGGCGGGACCGAGCATAGGGCGGTCCCGCGGCACCGGCGGCTGCATTACGGGAACCCGCACGCTGCTCGCGTGACCCCGCCGAGACGCCCCACGTGCCTCGAGACGCCTCGGCCCCGTCCAGACGGCTCCGGGAGCGGCGGTGTCTCGGCCACCCGGGGGCGTCTCGCCGAGCCAGCGGCAGCGGCAGCGGGTCCGCCCCGAGACGCGCCCTACGCCGAAGCCAGCGCGCCCATCTCCGCCACGACGACCCGGAGCCGCGCGTCGAGCTCATCACTGTCGCCCACGGTGTCCCGGTGTGCGACCTCGGACAGCGCGGACATCACCAGCCCGACCGCAGTCCGCGCGGTCTGCTCGTCGGTCCGGACACCGACGGTGGCGAGGAGCGACTGCCGCGACTCGGCCATCCACCGCATCACCATCGAGGCCATCTCGGGCCGGAGCACGAGCAGCTCCTTCATGCGCCGACGGTCGGGCGACAGCGGGACGGTCGAGGCGATGAGCGTGCAAAGGTCGTCGACCAGCCGCCCGTCGGCCTCGGCGAAGCGCGAGGCAGCCCACGCGGGGACCTCCACGGTGTCGAGGCCGAGCGCGGCGTGCGCCTTCGACGTGAAGTAGTTGAAGAAGGTCCGCGGGGAGACGTCGGCGTCGGCGCAGATCTGCTCGACGGTGACGCCGTCGAGACCGTGCTCGGACACGAGCGTGAGCGCGGCGTCGTGGAGCGCCTGCCGGGTCTGCTGCTTCTTCCGCTCGCGCAACGTGCACGGCGCGGTGGCCGGGTCCGGTGCTGCTGTGGTGGTCACGTGCACTCCTGGGTGGAGGGTGGGTGGGGCGGGAGCGGCCGGTCCCGGTGCGCGGTGCACCCGGACCGGCCGCGTGGTCACCGACGCTGGGTCGGCGTGGAGCCGGTCATCGGCCCCGTGAAGGACCCGGCCTCGGCGGCGGCGAGACCGGCCTGGACCTCTAGCTCATCAGCGCCGTCACCGGCACCGTTCGCCTCGTCGTGCTGCTCTTGCAGCGCCGAACGCTGGCGGAGCGGCGGCACCCGGAAGAACCAGGTGAGGACGAACGCGAGCAGGATCACCCCGAGTCCGACCCAGTAGATCGTCACGGACGAGGCGTTGAACCCCGCCATGAACGGCCGGGTCAGCCGGCTGTCCGCACCGGTCAGGAACGAGGTGTCGTTCGTGCTCGTGGCGTTCGAGTCGGTGCCACTGCCGTCCTGGATCTCCTGCGCGAGCTTCGGCGTGAGCTCGTCGACCCAGTACGTGCGCTGCGAGGCGTCCGACCAGTCGACGGTCACCGTGCCGTCCTGCACGCCCGCGTGGGCCTTCGTCGCCACGGCGTCGAGCGCGGCGGCCTCGGCAGCGGGCGTGGCGTCGGCGACCTGCTGGTCGATGACGGTCTGGGCGGCGGCCTCGGGCAGCGCCCCGGCGTCGACCTGGGCCTGGACGGCAGCGCTGACCTTCGACACGACCTGCGCGTCGGCGGCCTGCTTCGCCTGCGCGGTCGCGTCGTCGAGCTGTGACTGCACGGTCTTCGTGAGCGGCGCGGTGATCGGGGCCCAGATCTTGTCGATCGCGCCCTGGTTCTCGGCCTTGCCCGCCACGGTCGGGTCGAGTGCGGCGGAGAGCGCCGGCTTCAGGTCGGCCTGGTTCGCGGTCGCGGTGAGGATGTTCGACGGCATCACCGAGAACAGGATCGACAGGAGCACGGCGGTGCCGAGCGTGCCGCCGATCTGCCGGAAGAAGGTCGCCGACGAGGTCGCGACGCCCATGTCCCGGGCCTCGACCGAGCCCTGGGACGCCAGGGTCAGCGACTGCATGACCGAGCCGAGCCCGAGGCCGATGAGGAACATGCCGATCATCAGGAACCAGAGCGGCTTGTCGATCGTCATGAAGGTCAGGACGACGTAGCCGGCGGAGACCAGGAACGTGCCGATGACCGGGAAGATCCGGTAGCGACCGACGCGGGCGACGATCTGGCCGGAGGTGATCGACGCGATCATGAGCCCGCCGACCAGGGGCAGCGTCGCGAAGCCGGACTCGGTCGGGGTGAGGCCGACGACGATCTGCAGGTAGAGCGGGATGGTCAGCATGGCACCGAACATCGCGAAGCCGACCAGGAACCCGATGACCGTGGCCATCGAGAAGGTGCCGGACCGGAAGAGCTTGAGCGGGATGATCGCCGCGTCGCCCATCTTCGCCTCGACGAGCAGCAGCGCGACGAGACCGAGCGCGCCGATGACGTAGCTCGCGATCGCGGCGGGGGAGCCCCAGCCCCAGGTGCGGCCCTGCTCGGCGACGAGCAGCAGCGGCACGAGCGTGACGATCACCGCCGTGGCGCCCCACCAGTCGACCTTCGGCTTGTCGCCCTTGCCGTGCACCTTCGGCAGGTGCAGGAAGACGATCACCATGATGAGCGCGGCGACACCGATCGGGACGTTGATGAGGAGCACCCAGCGCCAGCCGGTGATCCACAGGATCTCGGAGGAGCCGGCGAGCAGGCCGCCGATGAGCGGGCCGATGACCGACGAGATGCCGAACACGGCCAGGAAGTAGCCCTGGTACTTGGCGCGCTCGCGCGGGGCGAGGATGTCGCCCATGATCGCGAGCGGCAGCGACATCAGGGCGCCGGCGCCGATGCCCTGCACCGCGCGGAACGCGGCGAGCATGAGCATCGAGGTGGACATCGACGAGAGCACGGCGCCGAGGATGAACACCACGATGCCGAAGATGTAGAGGGGTCGGCGGCCGAAGATGTCGGAGAGCTTGCCGTAGATCGGCGTCGCGATGGTCGACGTGATCAGGTACGCGGTCGTGACCCACGCCTGCTGGTCGAGCCCGTGCAGGTCGTCGCCGATGGTGCGGATGGCCGTGCCGAACACCGTCTGGCCGAGGGACGACAGGAACATGCCCGCCATCAGGCCGTAGATCACGAGGAGGATCTGGCGGTGCGTCATGAGCGGCTGCTGGCCGGGCGTGCCGGGCGCGGGCGCGGCGGTCGCCGCGGGCGCCTCGGCCGCGTGGCGGCCGTGCTGCACCGGGACGGGTGCGGTGGCGGTCATCGAACTCCTTTTTCTGGCTGTGTAACTTTGCAGACCGCGCAACGATACATCCATTGCTTCCAGCAAGCAACTAATTTGGGCGCCGGTACCCTGGCCGCGTGACCGAGGACCGCGCCGCCGCCGAGCGGCTCCTGCACGCGCAGCTCGACCGGCTCTGGGTCCGCCAGGCGCTCCGCTCGTCGCTCATCGAGTCGCGCGGCGGGCTCGACCCGACGGCGCGCGTGATCCTGCGGGCTGTCGACCACTTCGGTGCCGTCCGTTCGATGGCGATCGCCGACGCGACCGGGCTGTCCCGGCCGGTCGTCAGCCGTCGGGTCGCGTCGCTGGTCGAGGCCGGGTACCTCGACACCTCGCCCGACCCCGCGGACGGACGCGCGAGCCTGGTCGCGGTCGCCGACGCCGGTCGCCGGCTGCTCGACCGGCTCGACGTCGCCGGCGCCGAGGCCGTCGACGAGCTCACGCAGGCCTTCGCGACCGACGAGCTGCGCACGCTGGCCGGACTGCTGGCCCGCCTCAACGACCGTGCGGACACCGTCCTCGGCATCGGCGCGCCGGACCGCGACGACGCGGCCTGACCACGCGGCCCGCGTCGCGGACGAGACCGGGGACGGACCGGAGGCTCGTGGCGGGGCCCGCCACGAGCCTCCAGTCCGGTGCTCCGTCACCACGCGCGGTCGCCGCGCAGGTCGCAGCCGGGGTACCGTTTCCGCATGAGCACGGACACCGCCACCACCACCGAGACCACCGACGAGGGGCCCGTGGTGACCTTCGCCGACCTCGGCCTGAGCGACCCGGTGCTCAAGGCCGTCAAGGAGATCGGCTACGAGACCCCCTCCGCGATCCAGGAGGCGACCATCCCGACGCTGCTCGAGGGGCGCGACGTCGTCGGCCTCGCGCAGACCGGGACCGGCAAGACGGCGGCGTTCGCGCTGCCGATCCTGTCCCGCATGGAGTCGGGCGCGAAGGTGCCGCAGGCCCTGGTGCTGTCGCCCACCCGCGAGCTCGCGCTCCAGGTCTGCGAGGCGTTCGAGCAGTTCGCCTCCCACATGAAGCACGTGCACGTGCTGCCGGTCTACGGCGGCCAGGCGTACGGCGTGCAGCTGTCCGCCCTGCGCCGCGGCGTCGACGTCGTCGTCGGCACGCCCGGTCGCATCATGGACCACATCGCGAAGGGCACGCTCGACCTGTCCGAGCTGAAGTACCTCGTGCTCGACGAGGCCGACGAGATGCTCAAGATGGGCTTCGCCGAGGACGTCGAGACGATCCTCGCCGAGACCCCGGACGACAAGCAGGTCGCGCTGTTCTCGGCGACCATGCCCGCGCAGATCCGCCGCATCTCGCAGCAGTACCTGACGGACCCGGCCGAGATCACCGTCAAGACGAAGACCAAGACCGCGGCGAACATCACGCAGCGGTACCTGATGGTGTCGTACCCGCAGAAGGTCGACGCGCTCACCCGCATCCTCGAGGTCGAGGACTTCGAGGGCATGATCATCTTCGTCCGCACCAAGAGCGAGACCGAGACCCTCGCCGAGAAGCTCCGCGCCCGCGGGTACGCCGCCGCCGCGATCAGCGGTGACGTCGCCCAGGCGCAGCGCGAGCGGACGGTCAACCAGCTGAAGTCCGGCAAGCTCGACATCCTCGTCGCGACCGACGTCGCCGCCCGCGGTCTCGACGTCGACCGCATCACGCACGTCGTGAACTTCGACATCCCCGTCGACATCGAGTCCTACGTGCACCGCATCGGCCGCACCGGTCGCGCCGGACGCAAGGGCGACTCGATCAGCTTCGTCACGCCGCGCGAGCGCCGCCTGCTCTCGGCGATCGAACGCCACACCAAGCAACCGCTCACGCAGATGCAGCTCCCGACGATCGACGACGTCAACGAGACCCGCCTGACCCGCTTCGACGACGCGATCACCGCGGCGCTCGAGCAGCAGGACCGGATCACGGCGTTCCGCGACGTCATCGCCCACTACGTGCGGAACCACGACGTGCCGGCCGACGACGTCGCCGCCGCGCTCGCGGTGGTCGCGCAGGGGGAGTCGCCGCTGCTGCTCGACCCCGCCGACGACCAGCTGCGGAACCAGGTCGACCGCGACGGTGCCCGCGCCGCCCGGCCCGACCGGGACCGCGAGGACCGTGGTCCGCGTCGCTCGCAGCCGATGACCGCCTACCGCATCGAGGTCGGGCGTCGCCACCGCGTCGAGCCCCGGCAGATCGTCGGCGCGCTCGCGAACGAGGGCGGCCTGCGCCGTGACGACTTCGGCGCGATCCAGATCCGGCCGGACTTCTCCATCGTGGAGCTGCCGCGGGACATGGACGCCGGCGTGCTCGACCGGCTGTCGGACACCCGGATCAGCGGGAAGCTCATCGAGATCAAGCCGGACCGCCGGGGTGGTGGCGTGCGGCGTGACCGGGACCGGGACGACCGTGGGCCGCGTGGCGGGGGCCGGGATCGCGACCGCGACCGCGACGACCGCGGGTTCCGTGGTGGCGACCGGGAGCGCGCGCCGCGCAAGCCCCGGTACTGAGACGCGAGGTCGCCGGCTCGGCGCCGTTGCCGAGACGCCCTGCCGTTGCCGAGACGCCCCCGGATCCGGGGCGTCTCGCTCGTTCGGGGGCGTCTCGGTGCGTTCGGGGGCGTCTCGGTGCGTTCGGGGGCGTGTCGGTGCGTTCGGGGGCGCCGTTCGCTACGCCGTCACGAGTCCCGACAGGGTCCGGCGGCACACCTCGTCCCACGGCGTCGGCTCGATGCCGAAGTGCGCCCGCGCCTGCCGGTCGTCGAGCACGTACGGCGCGGTCCACTGGTACCCGAGCTGTGCGAGCTCGCGCATCAGGGGCGTGACCAGGCCGATGGCCCGGACCAGTCCCATCGGCAGCCCGCGCACGCGGACCGGCGGACGACCAGCGGCGTGGAGCACGTCGGTGAGCGCCTGCTCCTGGGTCCGGGGTGGGTTCGACGGGACGTTCCAGGTGCGCCCGTGCGACGAGGGGTCGCCGACCGCCGCGACGAGCGTCCGCGCGACGTCCTGCACGTCCGTGTAGGTGTGCGGCCGGTCGGTCCGGCCGATCACCGTCACGGCCTTCCCCTGCAGGGCGGCGGGCAACACCCGCGTCACGTGCCCGTTCTGGCCGATGCCGGGCCCGACGTAGTCCGAACCGCGGACCTCGACGGCCCGCAGGCGTCCGGCCTCGTGCGCGGCCCGGGCGTCCGCCCACATCCGTGCCCGCAGCACGCCCTTGTGGTCCGTCGCCGCGTCGGGCAGGTCCTCACGCATCGGTCCGTCGACGGGTCCGTACGGGTACAGGTTGCCGGTGATGCCGTACACGGCCCCGGTGCGCTCGGCGGTGGTCAGCAGGGCGTCCGCGAGCGGCGGCCACACCCGCTCCCACTGTGTGTAGTCGCCGGGGTTGGCGCAGTTGTAGAGCGCAGCGGCGCCCTCGGTGACGCGGGTCAGTGCACGGGCGTCGGACGCGTCGAGCGCCTCGTGCCGGACTCCGGGCAGGCCGGTGGCGCGGCCGGACCGCGTGACGACGACCACCTCCTCCCCGCGGTCGGCGAGGTGGGCGGCGACGTGCCGCCCGACGGGACCGGCGCCGACGACGACGTGGTGACGGGACATGGTGGCCTCCTGGATCGATTCGGAGAGCGGTGCTCTCGAAAGCAGTGTGGCGCGCATCGGCTCCGTTAGCAAGAGCAGTGCTCTTGTTTGTGTGCACTGCTCTCGCATGGCATCCTGACGAGATGTCCGACAAGGCCCCGACCGCCCGCGCCCTGGCGCGCGAGACCGTCCGCGCGCGGATCCTCGCTGCAGCTCGGGCGCGCCTGACCGAGGAGGGTCCCGCGCAGCTCAGCCTGCGTGCCGTCGCGCGGGACGTCGGACTCGTGTCCTCCGCCGTCTACCGGTACTTCCCGAGCCGGGACGACCTGCTCACGGCGCTGCTCGTCGCGGACTACGACGAGCTCGGCGCCGCTGTCGAGTCCGCCGAGGCGCCGGTCGACCGGGCCGACCACCTCGGCCGCTGGACGGCGGCGTGCCGGGCGATCCGCACGTGGGCGACCTCCCACCCCGGCGACTTCGCACTGCTCTACGGCTCACCCGTGCCCGGCTACGTCGCACCGCAGGACACGATCGAGCCGGCCTCGCGGGCGACGCACGTGCTCGTCCGGATCGTCACCGAGGTCTGGGACGACCCGGACGAGGGTCCGTCGCGGACCGGGACCGGCCCCGCGGTGGGTGACCCGGCGCGGACGGCCACCGCGATCGCCGACGCCGTCGCCTACACGCGACAGCGGGGCTTCCACACCGACCCGCACCCCGAAGCCGTGCTCCGCCTGCTCATGGCGTGGACCACGGTGTTCGGGGTCCTGTCCTTCGAGCTGTTCGGTCACGCCGTCGGATCGGTGTCCGATCCTGATGCCTACTTCGACGAGGTCGTCGTCCACCTCGCGTACGACCTGGGGCTCGCGGGCCGCTGAGCGTGGTCGGGCGGCGCTTCATCGGGGCGTCGGGCTGACAGGTCCTCGTGTCCTGCGGTAGACAGGCTGGTATGCAGCGCACTCACCAGCGCTGTCCGGCAGCAGCAGGGAAGGATGCCGATGACGGCGCTCGACGTCAGCCGCCAGGACCGGCGACGGCTCACGACCGGCACCCCGACCCGGCGGCTCGCCGTGGTCCGGACGGTCGCCCTGCTCGCCTCGATCGCCGGCGTGAACTACATCGTCTGGCGCTGGGCCGCCTCCGTGAACTGGCACTCGTGGTGGATCGCGGTGCCGCTGATCCTGGCGGAGACCTACAGCGTCATCGACTCGCTCCTGTTCGCCTTCGGAGCGTGGCGGCTGCGCGAGCGGGGGGAGCCGCCGACGAAGCCGGCCGGGGACGTCACGGTCGACGTCTTCGTCACGACGTACAACGAGCCCGTCGAGCTCGTCGTCCGCACCGCCCGCGCGGCGAAGGCGATCACACACCCGCACAGCACGTGGATCCTCGACGACGGCAACCGTCCGGAGATGCGCGCCGCCGCAGAGGCACTCGGGATCGGCGTCATCACCCGCGGTGCCGACTGGGTCGACCGCCCCCGCCACGCCAAGGCCGGCAACCTCAACAACGCGCTGCTCGCCACCCAGGGGGAGTTCCTGCTCATCCTGGACGCCGACCAGGTCCCGGAGCCGTCGATCCTCGACCGCACGCTCGGGTACTTCAAGGATGAGCGGATGGCGCTCGTGCAGACCCCGCAGTGGTTCGAGAACGTCCCGGACGCCGATCTCCTCGGAAGTCAGGCGCCCCTGTTCTACGGGCCGATCCAGCAGTCGAAGGACGGCTGGAACGCCGCGTTCTTCTGCGGCTCGAACGCGATCCTGCGCCGCGAGGCCCTCATGCAGCTCGGCGTCACCCGCTACGTGCGCGAGGTCGAGGAGTCCGTCGAGCGGACGATCAAGACCTCGCGGAAGCTCCTGGCCCGGGCGCGCGAGACCGAGACCGACCCGCGCGTGCTCGACGCGCTCGACGGGGCCGAGCAGGTCGTCGACCGCGCCCGTGACCAGATCGACCGGGGCGAGCCGCTCGGCGACGTCACGTACGACTTCCAGCGCGGCATCGACGCGATCGCCTTCCGGTTCGCCGCCGCCGACCTCGAGGCGGTCCGCCGCGACCTGCAGGAGCTGGCGGCGATGTCGACCGAGGCGGACACGTTCGCCGGGCTCGACGACGCCGCACTCGACGTCCTCGGTCGGCGCGAGGCCTCGCCCGTCGCGGCCATCGAGTCGATCGCCGTCCTGGCCCGCGCGCTCGACGTCAACCGCGACGACGAGGCGCAGCCGATCATGCCGCTCGCCACGATCTCGGTCACCGAGGACATGGCGACCGCGATGCGCCTGCACGGCCTCGGCTGGAAGTCGGCGTACCACGACGAGATCCTCGCCAAGGGCCTGGCGCCCGAGGACCTGCCGACCATGCTCGTGCAGCGCCTCCGGTGGGCACAGGGCACCATGCAGGTGTTCTTCCGCGAGAACCCCCTCGTGCAGAAGGGGCTCTCGTTCGGGCAGCGCCTCATGTACTTCTCGACGATGTGGAGCTACCTGTCCGGCTTCGCCGCGGTCGTCTACATCGCGGCCCCGGTGCTCTGCCTGTCGTTCGGGGTGGTCCCGGTCCAGGCGTACAGCGTCGACTTCTTCGTGCGGCTCATCCCGTTCCTCGTGCTCAACCAGGCACTGTTCTGGGTGGTCGCCGCGGGCAGACCGACGTGGCGCGGGCAGCAGTACTCGCTCGCGCTGTTCCCCGTGTGGATCGAGTCCGTGACGAGCGCGTTCGAGAACGTGTTCCGGGGCAAGCCGCTCGGCTTCCGGGTCACCCCGAAGGTCCGCGACGAGTCCGAGCAGAAGCCGCGGTGGGACCTCGTCAAGCCGCAGCTCATCGCGATGGCGGCCCTCGTCGCGTCGCTGGTGCTCATCGGCATCCGCTACCTGACCGGCCAGGCGGAGGGGATCGCCCCGCTCGTCAACTCCGCCTGGGTCGTCTTCGACCTCTTCATCTTCAGCATCGTGATCCGAGCGGTCCGCTACGGCGGTCCCGGCCCCGGCACGGTGCAGTCCGAACACGAGTCCTCGACCGCAGGAGGCCCGCTGTGACCACGCAGCACGTGACCTTCGAGGTGCCGGCCGTCGCCGCGTCCCTCGACGAGGTGCAGGACCGGTTCGCCGCCTGGTGGGAGACGCTCGACGTCGACGACGTGCGGCTCCGCTTCGCGCTCGAGACCGCGTTGGCCGAGGTCGCCGCGAACATCGTCGAGCACACCAAGCGCACCGACCGGATCGAGGGCCGCCGCTACACGGTCGAGCTCCTGGCGACCGACCGCGAGCTCCTCGCGGTGCTCACCGACAACGGGCAGCCGGCGGACGTCGACCTGTCCGCGGTGACGATGGCGGACGTCGACGAGGAGAGCGGCCGCGGGCTCGCGCTCTCCATCGCCGCGCTCGACCGGCTCGAGCACCAGCACGTCGGCGGCCACAACATCTGGACGCTCGCGTGCAGCCGGTGAGGGGCGTCCTGGCCAAGGCCGTCGCGCTCCTCGTCGTGCTCGGGACGCTGCTGCTCGGCGGCGCGCTCCCGGCGTCCGCGGTCACGGCGACGCAGTCCCCAGCGACGGCGGCAGCCTCGGACCGCGGTGCGCTCCCGGCGTCCGACCGGGCGTGGTTCGGCCCGGACCTCGACTGGGGCGACGATGGCCCCGACGGCTACGCGGGCCGACTCGGTGCCGTGCCGTCGATGTACGGCGTCGAGATCGCGTACCCCTTCGACCGGAGCGCCCGGAAGGAGTTCCTCCGGGCGACCCGGGCCACGGCCGCCCAGGGAGCGGTCCTCGTCGTCAGCCTCGAGCCCTCGCAGTCGCTCGGCTCCCTGACCCGCGCCGACGCCGAGACCGCGAACCGCCTGTTCGAGGAGGTCCACCGGCAGTACGACACCCGGGTGCTCGTCCGCTTCGCGCCGCAGATGAACGGTACATGGGTCCGGTGGGGGCAGCAGCCGACCGCGTTCGTCGACGCCTTCCGCACGCTCGCCGGCGTCGTGCACGCCGGCGACTCGTCGGCCGCGATGGTGTGGTCGCCGTCGTACGGGGCCGGCTACCCCTTCGGGGAGTCCGCCGGCCGCCTGCAGGACCTGTCCGCGACCGACGTGTCGAAGCTCGACACGAACGGCGACGGACAGCTCACCGCGGCCGACGACCCGTACGCGCCGTACTGGCCCGGTGCGTCGAGCGTCGACTGGGTCGGCCTGTCCATGTTCTCCTTCGGCAAGGGCAAGGCCACCGAGGCCGCCGGGCGCGAGGTCCCCCTCACCACCAACGAGGTCCCCGCCGCCGGTGAGGTCCAGGCACGCTTCGACGAGACCTGGGGCTACCAGCAGCCGCAGACCGAGGGCACCTTCACCCAGCGCTTCGCCGTCGACCAGGACCGTCCGATGCTCCTGGACACCGGGGCGCTCTACGACCACTCGCTCAAGGGAGCCGCGGAGTTCCCCGTCAAGCAGGAGTGGTGGCGGCAGGTGATCGCCGCCGTGCAGCAGCACCCCGAGGTCCGCGGCGTCACGTTCCTCGAGACGAACCGCCGCGAGCCCGAGGCCGGCAACCGGGTCGCGGACTGGCGGGACACGGCCGTCCCGGGGATCGCCGGGTCGTTCCGGACCGACCTGCAGGACGCCGACCACTTCGTCTTCGGGCCGGTCACCAAGCGGATCACACCGCAGGACGGCGCCGCCGCCGTCAGCCAGGAGTACGAGACCGGCGGCGACCAGATGGCGTGGATCGTCTGGTTGGCGGCCGGTCTGGCGGCGGTGTTCCTGCTCAGCGGCCTCGTCGGTCTCCTGCTGCCGAGCTGGCGCTACCCCGACGACGGCAAGCCCGGGCGCGACCTGCGGCTCGACCTGTTCCGCGGGTTCATCATCCTCGCCGTCGTCATCACGCACATCGAGATCGGCGGACCGTACTCGTACATCACGCTGCACGCGACCGGCGCGATCACCGGCGCCGAGATGTTCGTGTTCCTGTCCGGCATGGTCCTCGGCATGACCTACCCGTTCGCGATCAAGAAGTTCGGCGAGTGGGTCGCCGCCGTCGGCGCGTGGAAGCGTGCGCGGAAGCAGTACCTCGTGACCCTCGGGGTGATCCTGGTCGTCTTCGCGATGAGCTTCATCCCCTTCCTGAACACCGATGCGATCACGACCTTCACGGACCGGGGGACCGGGACCGGCGGCGTCGGGGCCGAGGGACGCGTGTACGACCTGTACCCGAACGCGATGCAGCTGCTCGCGTACCCGCCGCCCTGGTACGCGATCCGGCAGTTCCTGCTGCTCGAGATGGGCCCGTGGCCGTTCAACATCATGGGACTCTTCGTGGTGCTGAGCCTGTTCATCCCGCTCTTCATGTGGGTGATCCGGCGCGGGTTCTGGTGGGCGCTGCTCGTCGTCAGCTGGGGTGTCTACGTCTTCCAGGCCCTCAACCCCGACTTCCGTCCGCTGAACTCGCAGTTCGAGGCGGTCTTCCCCCTCCTCACCTGGCAGGTCGTCTTCACGCACGGACTCGTGCTCGGCTACTACCGCCGACAGGTCATCGGCGCGCTCACCGGTCGGCTCGGCAAGGTGCTCATCGGCGTCGGCATCACCGGGTACGCGCTGTTCCTGGTCTACGTCTGGGCGGGCAACCAGTTCGGCTTCACCCCGACCCCGTTCCCCGCGACGATGTACGACCAGCTCTACAACACGGCCTACCAGCGCGTGGACCTGCAGTGGGGCCGGCTCGTCGACATCGCGTTCTTCGCGATCGTGTCGTACGCGATCCTCACGGTGTTCTGGAAGCCGATCGCGGCGGTGATCGGCTGGCTCTGGATCCCGATCGGGCAGGCGAGCCTCTACGTCTTCGTGTGGCAGGTGTTCTTCGCGCTGGCGATCGCGTCGATCCCCGGTGTCGACTGGTTCAACGGGTGGATCGGCTTCGCCGCCCACACCGCGCTGATCCTGCTGGTCTGGTACATGATCCGCAAGAAGTTCCTCTTCTCGGTCATCCCCCGCTGACCCCGCCCGCGCGGTCGTTCCCATCGCGCGTGACGTAGGAAGCCGATCCGCGCATACCTGGTCAGAACGAACGACCTGGTACGCGCGATTCGACCCAGTACGCGCGGATCGGCCTTCGTTGCACGGATCGGCCCGGCATCCGTGGATCCGGCAGCGCGAGCGCGGGTGGGCGGGTGCGCCGCGACCACGGACGGACGGGAGGCGCGGTGCCGGCCGGCACCGCGCCTCCCGTCCGTGGGGTGGTCGCGTGGGGCGGGTCAGGCGAGCGCGCCGCTGTCGGTCGCGAGCGCCTGCCGGACCGGACCCCACGCGGCGAGCCGCTCCCGGACCGCCTCGTCCCGCTCGGTCTCGAGGGCTGTCGCGTGCGCCTGCTCGAGCACCTCGTCGACGACCACGCGCTGCCCGGAGCGCGCCGACGCGATCGCCGCGTCGACCATCACCAGGCTCATCACGTTGCGGTGCACCTCGCCGTCGGGACGGTGTCCGGACCGGACCGCGCGGACGAACGAGGCGAGCGCTCCCGCGATCTCCGTCCCGACCCCGGCGGCGGGCTCGGGCGACCCCGCTCCGCCGTCGACGACGCTCGACGGGTCGTGGTCGCCGTCCCAGGCGGCCGAGCCGGTCGCGCCGGTGGCCCGCCAGTCGCCGTTCCAGGACGTCTCGTCGCCCGGCGCGCACCACGAACCGTCGTAGACGTAGCGGACGTCGTCCTCGAACGTGAACACCGCGGCGGCGTTCGCGTGCCCGCGGTACCAGGACCACGACGGGTTCCACGACTCGCAGTACACCGACACCGGCTCGCGTTCGAGCACGTAGCGGGCGGAGTCGAACGCGTGGATCGCCATGTCGAGGAGCAGGACGTCGTCCATCTCTTCGCGGAAGCCGCCGAAGCGCGGTGCCCTCGCGAACCGGGTGTTCAGGCTCCCGACCCCGCCGAGCGCGCGGACGTGCTGCCGGAAGGCGACGAGCTGGTCGTTGTAGCGGCGGGACTGGGACACCATGAACAGCTGCCCGGTGACCTCGGCCGCGGCGGCGAGGGACAGGGCCTCGGCGACGGTCTGGGCGGCGGGCTTCTCGCCGAGGACCGGCAGACCGGCGTGCAGGGCGTCCATCGTGACCTGGTGGTGGGCGACCGGCACGGTGATGTCGAGGACGGCCTCGGCACCGGTCTCCGCGAGGAGCGCCGTGAGGTCCCGGCCGACCGGGATCGACGGGGCGCCGGCCAGGTCGGCCCCGGTGCGTGCGGCGTCGAGGTCGAGGTCGACGACGCCGACGAGCTCGACGTCGGGGTCGGCGGCGACGGTGGCGAGCCACGCGCGGCCCATCCCGCCGGCGCCGACCTGCACGACCCGCAGCGGGGCGGTCACGCCGGGACCTCTTCGTCGGCCGGTGCGTCGTCGAACGGGCCCCGGTAGTGCTGGCCGTCGAAGTACTCGCCCAGGTCGTAGCGGCGGAGCGTCGGCAGCTCGCGCTCCCGGTCCGGCCGGGCCCACTCCGCGCCGTTCGCGACCACGCGACGGACGTCGGGGTGGTGGTACACGGGGAAGTCCTGGTCACCAGGCGAGAAGTAGAAGATCTTCCCGAGGCCGCGGCGGTAGGTCATGCCGCTCCGGAAGACCTCGCCGCCGGTGAACCCCGAGATGAAGATCAGCTCGTCGGGGGTCGGGACGTCGAAGTACTCGCCGTACATCTCCTGCTCGGGGATGACGATCGGGTTCGGGACGCCGCGGGTGATGGGGTGCTGCGGGTTCACGGTCCAGACGAGCTCCTGGTCGTGCTCGCTGCGCCACCGGAGCGTGCAGGTCGTGCCCATGAGCTTGCCGAAGATCTTCGACCAGTGGCCGGAGTGCAGGACGACGAGCCCCATGCCGGACAGGACGTGCTTGTGCACCCGGTCCACGACGGCGTCGTCGACGTCCGCGTGGGCGGCGTGCCCCCACCAGGTGAGGACGTCGGTCTCGGCGAGCACGGCGTCGGTCAGGCCGTGCTCGGGCTCCTGCATGGTCGCGGTGCGGACCACGGCCTCGGGCAGGTGCTCGCGGATGCCCGCGGCGATCGCCCCGTGCATGCCCTCGGGGTAGCGCTCGGCGACGTGTTGCTCGACCTGTTCGTGGACGTTCTCGCCCCAGACGGTGACGCGGAGGGGGGTGGTGGTCATGGTGTGTGCCTTCCTGGCTGTGGGAGCGCGGAGCGGGCCGTCGTCATTTGACGGCACCGCCGAGCGCACCGGCGGAGATGTAGCGCTGGGCGACGATGAGCAGGACCGCGGCCGGCAGCGAGGCCAGCACAGACGTCGCCATCACCGGCCCCCAGTCGGTCACGTTCGAGCCGATGTAGTTGTAGATGCCGAGCGTGATCGGTCGGACGGCGTCGGTCGACGTCAGGGTGAGCGCGATGAGGAAGTCGCCCCAGGCGCCGAGGAACGTGAAGAGCGCCGCGGTGACGATCGCGTTCCGGCTGATCGGCAGGACGATCGACACGAAGGCCCGCAGGTCGTTCGCGCCGTCGACGAGCGCGGCCTCGACCAGGCTCGGCGGGATCGACTCCATGAACGCGCGCATGAGCAGCACCGCGAAGGGGACCTGCACGGCGCTGTCCGCCAGGATCAGTCCGAGGTAGCTGTTGAGCAGTCCGACGTTGTTGAACAGCGCGTAGAGCGCGTTCGCGATCACGATCCCGGGGATCATCTGCGTGATGAGCAGCACGAGCAGGAACGCCTTCGTGCCGCGCATCCGGAAGCGTGCGAGTCCGTAGGCCGCCGGGGTGGCGATGACGAGCGTCAGCACGACGGTGCCGAGGCCGATGATCATGCTCGAGACGAAGTTCTGCCCCTGCTGGGCGAACGCCGCCTGGTAGCCGGCGAACGTCGGGTTCCAGGGGAACCAGGTCGCGGTGGCGGCACCGGACGTGGCCTGCAGCGACGTGTTCACCATCCAGTAGACGGGGAAGATCATGATCGCGAGGAACACGATGCCGAGGATCGTGAACGGGATCCCCTTGCGGCTCGAACGGGGTCGGCGGGCCCGGGTGCTCCGTGCCGTGGTGATCGCACGGGTCGCCGTGACGGTCCTGCCTGCGAGTCCGACGCTCATTCGTCGACCGCCTTCCTGGAGATCGCGATGTAGACCATCGCGAAGACGAACGAGACGACGATGAGCACGTTGCTCACCGCGGCTCCGATGCCGAACTGGAAGTTGATGAACGACTGGTGGTACGCGTTCGTGGCGAGCGTCTGCGTCGAGTTCGCGGGTCCGCCGCCGGTCAGGCCGAGGATGATGTCCACGACCTTCAGCGTGTAGACGACCCCGAGCACGATCACCACGCTGACCACCGACCGGATGCTCGGCCAGGTGATGTACCAGAAGGCCTTGAACCCGGTGGCGCCGTCGAGCGCGCCGGCCTCGTAGAGCTCCGGCGGCACGGACTGCAGACCGCTGTACAGGATCGTCGTGTTGAACGGGATGCCGAGCCAGACGTTGACGCCGATCACCGCGATGAGCGCGAGGCTCGGGCTGACCAGCCACGGCACCGGCCCGATGCCGACGACCCCGAGCAGCTGGTTCAGCGCGCCGCTGTCCTGGTCGAGCAGCCACTTCCACACCGCGCTCGAGGCGATCAGGGGGAGCAGCCACGGCAGCAGCAGCAGGCCGCGCAGGAACCCGGACAGCGGGAAGTGCCGCCGGAAGAACAGCGCGAGCCCGAGCCCGAGGACGAACTGCAGGACGATCGACCCCGCAGTGAAGAGGGCGGTGTTGACGACGCTCGTCGTGAAGACGGCGCTCGTGAACACCGAGACGTAGTTGCCGAAGCCCACCCACGGGGCCTCGCCGGTGAAGAAGGTCTTGGTCGTGTAGTCCTGGAACGACATCACGACGTTCTTGACCACCGGGTAGCCGAAGAACAGGGCCACGAAGACGGCGGCCGGGATGACGAACAGCCATCGGGTCAGGCCGGAACGGAGCCGCGCGCGGCGCTGTCCGGGTCGTACGGGGGCCGGGGACGTCGCTCGCGAACGGAGCTGGGTCGAGGCGCTCATGTCAGGTCCTTTGCGTCGAGGACGGGGAGCCGGTAGGGGGACCGGCTCCCCGGATCCGCTACTGGTTCTGTGACTGCGCCTGCTCGAGCGCCTGCTCGGGGTCGGCCTTCCCGGTCAGCGCGAGCTGCACGGCGGTGTAGATCTTCGTGGCGGCCTTGGGCCAGTCCGGGCCGAGCTCGCCGGTGCGGGCCCGAGCGGTCTGCACCGTGGTCACGAAGGACGCGACGTCCTGGTGGTCCTTCGCCCACGCGGCGCCGACCTCGGTGTTCGTCGGCACGTTGCCGGTGACGCCCGCGATGACGTTCTGCATCTTGTCGCTGTTCAGGCAGCCGACGAACTTGCCGGCGAGCTGCATCTTCTCCTCGTCGCCGGTCTGCGGGACGGTGAAGGCCTCGCCGCCGAGCGGGGCGACGGTCGCCGAGCCGGTGCGGGTCGGGATCGGGACGCTGTCGAACTCCAGGTTCTTCGCTTCCTTCAGCGCCGGCAGCTGCCACGGGCCGTTGATCATCATCGCGGCCTTGCCGGCGATGAACTGGTTGTTCACGTCGGCCTGCGCCCAGTTGATCGAGCTCTTCGACATCGAGCCGTCGTTCTGCAGGTCCTCGACGAGCTGCAGGGCCTGTTCCGCCTCGGGCGTCGCGATGTCCTTCTCGTCACCGCCGTTCGACCAGAAGAACGGCAGGAACTGCCAGGTGCCCTCGTAGGTGTTGATGTTGCTCATCGCGAAGCCGTACGTCGACCCGCTCGTGAGCTTCTTCGCGGCGGCCTTGAGCTCGTCCCACGTCTTCGGGGGCTGCACCCCGGCGTCCGACAGGAGCTTCTTGTTGTAGTACAGCGCGATCGAGTTCGTGACGGGCTGCAGACCGTAGAGCTTGCCCTCGTACGTGTTCGCGCCCTTGACGCCCGGGACGTCGTCGTTCGCGTCGAGGCCGTAGTCGCCGAGGTCGGACAGGGCGCCGGACGCGGCGATCTGCTGCACGTCCGGGTTGTCGAGCATGAGCACGTCGGGCAGCGTCCGCGACGACGCCTGCTGCAGCACCTTCGAGATGAGGCCGGCGCCGGCGACGTGGTTGATCTTCACCTGGGCGCCGACGGTCTTCGCGCACTGCTGGTAGATGGTGTCGTAGTTGGCGGCGTAGTAGTCCTCGATCGTGAGGGTCTTGGAGCCGCCGCCGGACGAGGCGGACCCGGAGCCGGAGCAGCCGGACAGGACGAGGGGGACCGTGGCGACCACGGCGACCGCGCCGACGAGGGCGCGGATCCGGCGGGACGAGGAGTGGAACCGGTGCTTCATTGCGTAGCTCTTCTCTTGGGCGGATGCATGAGGGGACGCCCGGCGACGGCTCCATCGACGTCGTCGTCGCGGTGGTCCTTGGGGCGAGAACGTAACAGCAAAGCGCTTTGCCTGTAAAGCGCTTTTTTCGGGAATCGGCGGGTCTATGCTGACCAGACAGCAGGCTGACGAGACAGCACGACCCGACCCGGAGGCGCCATGGCCACGATGCAGCAGGTCGCCGACCGCGCCGGCGTCTCGATCGCGACGGTGTCCTTCGTCGTCAACGGCACGAAGTACGTCACGCCGGCGACCACCGCCCGGGTCGAGGCGGCGATGCGCGAGCTGAAGTTCCGCGGCAACCTCGTGGCACGGGCGCTCGCGAGCCGGCGGACCCGGATCATCGCGCTGCTGTTCCCGACCGTCGGCAACCGGTTCAGCCCGACGACGTCGGAGTTCTTCATGAGCGCCGCCGAGCGGGCGTCCCAGCGCGGCTACCACCTGGTGCTCTGGCCGGTCGACCCCGCTGGCGAGGACCTCGACGACCTCGTGTCGGGCGGGCTCGTCGACGGGGTCGTGCTCATGGAGGTGCGGATGGACGACCCGCGCGTCCGGAAGCTCAGCGAGCTCGACGTGCCCTTCACGCTGATCGGCCGGACCCGGGACAGCAGCGACCTGCCGTTCGTCGACATCGACTTCGAGACCACCATCGAGGACTCCCTCGACCACCTGCAGGGCCTCGGCCACCGCCGGTTCGGGCTCGTGCTCGAGAACCTCGAGGGCACGCCGATGGCCGGGTACGCCCCGCACCTGCGTGTCGAGGACACCTTCCGACGGTCCGTCGCGGCCCGCGGCGCCGTCGGGACCGTGGTCTACGCCGGAGCCGGCAGCGAGGGCGGACGCGAGGCGGCCCGCGCACTGCTCGACGCCGACCCGGAGGTCTCGGGCGTGCTCGTCATGAAGGACGACTCGTCCGCCGGGCTCCTCGTCGGGCTCTCCGCGGCCGGGCGACGGGTCCCTGACGATGTCTCGGTGCTGAGCATCGCCTCGTCCGGGACGGCGGGCGACCAGCACCACCCCCGCCTGACGACGATGGTCGCCCCGGGTCGCGAGCTCGGCGAGCGTGCGGCGGACGCCCTGATCGACCAGCTCGACGGCGCGAGCGAGGGCAAACCGCACTTCCTGCTGCCCTGCGTGCTCCGCCCCGCGGAGTCGGTGGCCGCGGCCCCCACCGGCGCGACCGCCTGACGGACGGGAGGCACGTGGCGGCGCCGCCACGTGCCTCCCGTCCGTCCGTGCCGGCCGCGCGCGGACGTGCGCCGAGCGCGACGACGGCACCGCCTGCACGCCCTCCCAGGGACGCTTGGTTGTGTGGACTCACAGGTTCGCAGCACCACACGTCGAGGAGGACGGATGGCCATCGACCGGAGACTGTTCCTGCTCGGGGGAGCGGGGGTGCTGCTGCTCGCCGGCTGCTCCACGCGACCCGAGCGCACCACCGTCCAGGACTGGCCGACGGACCCACCGGACGGTGACGTCACGATCAGCTGGTGGGCCGGACAGGTCGCCTCGAAGGACGGCGGCGACCTGCGACGGCGGCTCATCGCGGAGTTCCGGCGGGAGCACCCGAACATCCGCGTCCGGATCGTCAGCGCACCGAGCGACACCGACACGAACCGGACGAGCCTGACGACGCAGATCGCCGCGGGCAGCCCCACGCCGGACGTGTACCTCGGCGACGTGGCCTGGCCGGGACAGTTCGCGAAGAACAAGCTCGCGACGCCCGTGAACGAGCTCGTCGGGGCGGACTTCTTCGAGCAGTTCCCCGAGGGACTGCGGCAGGCGGCGAGCGTCGACGGGACGTACTACATGTTCCCGCTCTACATCGACGAGTCGTTCTTCCTGTACCGCCAGGACCTGCTCGACAAGCACGGCTTCCAGGTGCCCCGGTCGTGGGAGGAGGTCAAGGACACCGCCGCGAAGCTCGTCGACACCGGTGACGTCAGCTACGGCCTGGCGTTCCAGGGCGACGTGTACGAGGGGCTGACGTGCAACGTGACCGAGTTCGTCGCGGACGCCGGCGGCTCGCTCCTGAACGACGACCTGACCCGGCCGGAGACCACGAGCTCGGAGACCAAGCGCGCCTTCGAGTTCATGCGCTCGCTCATCGCCGACGGCGCCGCACCCCGGGCGACCCTGACCTACCAGGAGCAGGACACGAACGACGCCTTCTCGGGTGGACGGGCGGCCTTCCTGCGGAACTGGTCGTACGCGTGGGGGATCGCGAACGGGCCGGACTCGGCCGTCGCGGGCAAGGTCGGGCTCGCCGCCCGACCGACGTTCGACGGCACGGACGAGCACCACTCGACGATCGGCGGGTGGGGGAACTCCATCAACCCGCACACCCAGCAGCCCGCCGCCGCGCTGACCTTCGCCCGGTGGATGTCGAGCGAGACCGCGCAGCAGTTCCTCACCCGCGAGGGCGGTGTCCTGCCGGCCCGCAGTGCGAGCCTGGTCAGCGAGGACGCGAAGCGCCAGAACCGGCCGACGTACGACACGGCCGCCGGCATCACGCTCGTGCCCCGCCCGACGTCGACCGCGTACTACCCGAAGGTCTCGCAGGGCGTCTACCAGAACGGCAACAGCATCCTCGGGGGCCAGGCGTCGGTGGACGGCGGCACCCGGGCGATGGCCTCGGCGATCTCGCTCGCCCTGTCGGGGGAGGCGCTGTGAGCGCCGGGACCGCCACCCGGCCCGCCGCACGGACCCCGGGCGCCGGACCGGACGGGTACCGCCGGACCCCGGCCCGGTCGCGCATGGAGCGCATCCGGGCGCGCGGGGCGTGGGGCTTCGCGGCCCCGGCGCTCCTCGTGGTCGCCGCGGTGACGATCTTCCCGGTCGTGTACTCGATCGTCCTGAGCTTCGCGGACGTCGAGATCGGCTACGACGGCTTCAGCATCCAGGGCTTCGGGCTCGGCAACTACGCGGCCCTGCTGCAGAGCGCCGACTGGTACCGGGCGCTCGGCTTCACGGTGCTGTACACGCTCGTGACCGTCTCGGTCGAGCTCGTCCTCGGCATGCTCGTCGCGCTCGTCCTCGAGCGGCTCGGGGTCACCCGCGGGTGGATGCTCGCGCTGATGCTCGTCCCGTGGTCGCTCGTCACGATCGTGAACGCCCAGCTGTGGAAGTACATCTACGACTCGACGTACGGCGTCGCGACGTGGTTCTTCGGGCTGTTCGGGGACGCCCCGGTCATCCTCGGCGAACCGGTCCCCGCGATCACCGGCCTGATGGTCGCCGACATCTGGAAGACGACGCCGTTCGTCGCGATCATCCTGCTCGCGGGGCTCGTGCAGATCTCCGAGGACCACTACGAGGCGGCAGAGCTCGACGGCGCGAACGGGTGGCAGACGTTCTGGCGCGTGGTGCTCCCGCAGCTCACGCCGACGCTGACGATCGCGGTGCTCTTCCGCGTCCTGCAGGCGTTCGGCGTCTTCGACCTGCCGTTCGTGCTGACGAACGGCGGCCCGGGCACCGCGACCCAGTCGCTCGCGATCATGGGCTACAAGGTGCTCTTCCAGGACATCAACATCGGACCGGGCGCGGCCATCGCGACGAGCACGGCGGTCATCGTCGCGGCGGGGTGCCTGCTGTTCCTCCGGGCGTTCCGGAACCAGGCGAAGGGAGGGGACGACTGATGCCCCGGACACGTGTGCGCAAGGGCTGGCGGCGGTGGGTCAACACGATCAACGTCAGCGGCGTCGTCATCGCGGTGCTCACCGCACTGCCGCTGTACTGGCTCGTCTCGACGTCCCTCAAGCCGTCGTCCGAGATCGCGCAGTCGCCGCCGACGGTCTGGCCGCGCTCCCTGACGTTCGACAACTTCGTCACGGCGTTCCGGGACAACGCGCTCGGGCAGTACATGGTGAACAGCGTCGTCGTGTCGGTCTCGACGACGGTGATCGTCCTCGCGCTGTCGTTCCTCGCCGGGTACGCGCTCGCCGGCCGGTGGATCGCGGGGCGGACGGCGATCATGACGTCGCTGCTGATGCTGTCGGTGTTCCCGGCGATCGCGGTGCTGACGCCGCTGTACCTGCTCGAGCGGAACCTCGGGCTGCTCAACTCGTACCCGGGGCTGATCGTGCCGTACGTGGCGTTCAACCTGCCGTTCGCCATCTGGATCATGCGGAACTACCTGCAGGGCATCCCCTCGACGATCGAGGAGGCCTCCGAGATCGACGGCGCCGGAGCCTGGCGCACGGTGCTGTCGGTGATCCTGCCGATGTCGAAGCCGGGGCTCTTCACGGTCGGCGTGTTCACGTTCACCGCGTCGTGGAGCGAGTTCCTGATGGCGCTGACGTTCAACAGCGAGAACTCGTTCCGCACGATCCCGGTCGGCATCGCGCTCTTCGGCACCCAGTTCACGGTGCCGTTCGCGCAGATCTTCGCGGCGAGCGTGGCGGCGACGATCCCGATCGTCATCCTCGTGCTGGTGTTCCGCCGGTCCATCGTGTCGGGGCTCACCTCGGGTGCCGTGAAGGGCTGATGCCGGGCGTGCCCAGGAGACGGACGGGAGGCCCGTGGCTGTCGAGCCACGGGCCTCCCGTCCGTCTGCCGGTCGCCCTGGGCGACCGTACGCCGCGCGGTCAGCCGCGCCGCGGGTCCCGAGCGGTGTCGGTGAAGAAGTCGGCGTACAGGCCGTTGCTGTCCTGCAGTTCCCCGTACTTCCAACGCTTGCGCATGCGACGGAACGTCTCGATGCGCACCGGGTCGATGCCCGGCTCGGACTGGTACGCGCCCATGGTGCCTCCCCGTCTCCCTGTGTTGCCCCCGATCGGGGGCTCCCACGGAGGACGCTACGGACGTGCGGCCGTCACGTCCGGCAAGATAGGTCGGGAAGTTACCTAGTTGCGCTTGTTGGACAAATGTTCGAGCAGTGTCCTCGCGCGCCCGTAGCCTGCGTCAGGGGGTCGGAGCGCCGTACTCGAGCGCCTCGATCACGCGGTTGATCACCCGCACGTACTTGACCCGGTCGCGTTCCGAGAAGGAGGACAACAGCTCGTGCAGATGCTCGTTGGTGCTGTCCATGGCGGACGCGTAGGCGCGCTGGGTCTCCGGGGTGAGCTCGATGAACCGGCTGCGGCCGTCGTCGGGGTTCGGGACGCGGCACAGGTGCCCGGCCCGCTCCAGGCGGTCGATCGTGCCCGTCACCGCGGGGCTCGTCAGGCCGAGGTGCGAGACCAGGTCCTTCACGCGGACCTTCCGCTCCGCGGCCTCCGCGCGAGCGACGAACTGCAGCACGGTCAGGTCCGAGCCGGAGACCGACAGGCGTTCACGGAGTCGTCCGCGCAGTGCGCCCATCGCGGCTTCGAGCCGGGTCAGGGCGGCGGTCAGGTCGATCTCGCTCACGTGGTGGTCGCCCCCTCGTCGCGTCGTGGTCCCGGGCGACGTTACGCCGCCCCTACCCCGGAAGCGTATCCAGATAACGAGATGTACCGCGCCATGTGGACAGTCGGAGGGAACCGTGGCTGACCCGCTCATCGAGGCGTTCGCCGCCGAGGCCACGATCGCCCCGGTCCGGTTCGAGGTCTCCGGCACCCGGAGCGACCACGCCGTCCGCGACCTCGGAGGCATCTACGCCGGCGACCGGTGGAGCGCGAGCGCGTCCGGCGGCCGGTTCGCCTACCGGTACACCGCGATCGGCGACAGCGAGGTGACGATCCGCCGGTCCCAGATGCACGGCGAGATCCGCGGCGTCGTGCAGGGCGGCGGCGACTACGTCGTCACGTGGATCAGCGCCGGCACCGGCGAGGTCGAGGTCCGCGGGGAGCGCTGGCCGATGGAGCGGGACGTCCCCGTGCTGTTCCCCGCGGACGAGGAGTTCTGGTTCACGAGCGCCGACTACGACCAGCGGCTCGTGCACTTCGACCGCGACTTCGTGCGTCGGGTCGCGGCCACCCGTGGCGAGGTCGGCGAGCAGGGGCTGCGCTTCGACGGGTTCCGCTCGCCCGAGGCGTCGATCGGGCAGCGGTGGCAGGGGGCGCTCACGGCGCTGTCCCGGGCGCTGCGTGTCGGCGGACCGGAGTCGGACGCGTGGCAGGACGCCAAGGTGTCGGCCGCCGAGGTCTTCCTCGACATGTTCCCCCCGCAGACCGACGACCTGCCCGACGTCCTGGCGGAGACCCGGAACGCCCGGCTGCGCGCCGCGGTGGAGTACATCCACGCGCACGCGGCCGAGGACGTCAGCATCACGGACCTGTCCGACGCCGCCGGCCTGAGCGTCCGGTCCGTGCAGGAGTCCTTCCGCCGGGTCTTCGACGTGTCGCCGCTGACGTACCTGCGCCAGGTCCGGCTCGACCACGTGCACGAGGAGCTGCTCGAGGCCGGGCCGCACGCCGGTGCCGTGGGGGACATCGCGCGGCGGTGGGGCTTCGCGCACCTCGGGCGGTTCTCGGCGTCGTACGCCGAGCGGTTCGGCGAGTACCCGAAGCAGACGCTCCGGCGCTGACGCGCGGCGCCGCCGCCTGCGTGGTGCGGTGTGCCCGCGCACAACCGGAAGCACACCGCGCCGTGGTCTCGCGTGGTGCGGCGTGCTTCCGGTTGTGCGGAGCGCACGGAGCGCACGGGGCGGTTCGAGGCACCTGCGGCGCCCGCGCCGCGTCAGCCGCGCGCGGCCGGCGGCGCCGCCGTGCTGCTGCGGACGCGCAGCGTCGTGCGGAGCCGCACGTGGTCGGTCGTCGGCTCGCCGCGGAGCATCGCGAGCAGCATCGACACCGCGCTCGCGCCGAGGTCGACCAGCGGCTGGGCGACGGTGGTCAGCGGCGGCGTGGTCGTCGACGCCTGCGGCACGTCGTCGAAGCCGACCACCGACAGGTCCTCGGGGACGCGGAGCCCCAGCGCCTCGGCCGCGTGCAGCACGCCGATCGCCGACGAGTCGTTCGCCGCGAAGACCGCGGTCGGCCGGTCCGGCAGGGTCAGGAGCTCGTGCGCGACCGCGGCGGAGCGCTCCTCCTGGTAGTCGCCGGGGCGGACGAGGTGCTCGTCCACCGGGACGCCCGCCGCGGCCATCGCCGCGCGGAAGCCCGCGTCACGGAGCTGGGACGACGCCAGGTCGCCGCGACCCTGCAGGTGCGCGATTCGGGTGTGCCCGAGCGCCAGGAGGTGCTCGACGGCCTCGCGGGCGCCGGCGGCGTTGTCGGTGTCGACGGTGGCGTGGCCCTCGGGTCCCGTGTGCGGGTCGATCGCGACGACCGGGATCGACGCGGCGGACATCGCCTCGGACGGGGTGACAACGATCGCGCCGTCGATGAGGGTGCCGGACAGGCGGGACAGCGACCGCCGCTCCCAGCCCGGTCGGCTCGACCCGGTGAGCAGGCCGGCGTAGGCGAGCAGCTCGTACCCGGTGCCCGTCGTCGCCGCGGAGATGCCGCGCAGCAGCTCGGTCGAGAACGGCTCGAACTCGGTGACCAGGATGCCGATCACGTTCGTCCGGGTGCTCCGCAGGCTCCGCGCGACGAGCGAGGTCTCGTACCCGAGTCGCTCGACGACCTCCTGCACGCGCACGATCGTCGCCGCAGCCACGCCGTCCCGGTTGTTGATCACCTTCGACACCGTCGGGATGGACACCCCGGCAGCCCGCGCGACGTCCGCGATCGTGACCCGGCCCGGTCCGGGCGGGGTGTCGAGGGCCGTCTGCATGTGCTCACCGTACAACCGCTCAGGACCCGGCACGGCTCGTGAGCCAGATAAAGAAAACGTTATCGATAACGATTGACAAGCCTGCTCGATGCCTGGCACGCTCTCCGCAGCGGCATCCGCTGCCGCACGTCAACGACGACACCGAGGAGTTCCACGATGACGAGGAAGATCCGTGCCGCGGCAGCCATCGCGCTGATCGGGGCGACCGCTCTCACAGCGGCAGGCTGCTCAGCGGGCAGCGATGCCTCCAGCGACGGCGGCAAGGTCACCATGACCTTCTGGCACAACTCGACGACCGGTCCGGGCAAGGCCTTCTGGGACCAGACCGTCAAGGACTTCGAGGCGAAGAACCCGAACGTCACGATCAAGGTCCAGGCCATCCAGAACGAGGACCTCGACGGCAAGCTGCAGACCGCCCTGAACTCCGGTTCGGCCCCGGACGTGTTCCTGCAGCGCGGCGGCGGCAAGATGGCGGCGATGGTCAACGCGGGCCAGCTGCTCGACATCTCCGACTCGATCGGTTCCACCGCGAAGTCCGAGATCAGCGAGGGCTCGTTCAAGGGCTACCAGCAGGACGGCAAGACGTGGGCCATGCCGGTCGACGTCAACCCCGAGGGCATCTGGTACAGCCAGGACCTCTTCAAGCAGGCCGGCATCGAGGGCACCCCCACCACGATGGAGGAGCTGAACGCCGACATCCAGAAGCTCAAGGACGCGGGCATCCAGCCGGTCGCCGTGGGTGCGAAGGACGCCTGGCCGGCCGCGCACTGGTACTACAACTTCGCGCTCCGGGCCTGCCCTGAGAGCGTCCTCAACAAGACCGCGCAGGACCTGAAGTTCACGAACTCGTGCTGGAAGCAGGCCGGTGACGACACCAAGGCCTTCTTCGACACGAAGCCCTTCAACGACGGCTACCTGACCACCGCCGCACAGCAGGGCGCCGGCAGCTCGGCCGGTCTCGTCGCGAACCACAAGGCGGCCATGGAGCTCATGGGCGCGTGGGACCCGGGTGTGATCTCCTCGCTCACCCCGGACGGCAAGCCGCTGTCCGACCTCGGCTTCTTCCCCTTCCCGGAGGTCTCCGGCGGCAAGGGCGCACCCGGCTCGATGATGGGCGCCGTCGACGGCTACTCCTGCTCGGCGAAGGCCCCGAAGAAGGCCTGCACCGACTTCCTCAACTACATGACCGAGAAGCCCGTGCAGGAGGCCTACTACAAGGCCTTCAACGCGATCCCCGCGAACAAGTCGGCCCAGTCGGTCGTGACGGAGCCCTACCTGAAGAGCGTGCTCGAGGCGTACAACAAGGCACCGTTCGTCTCGAACTACCTCGACACCGTCTACGGCCAGAACGTCGGCAACGCCCTCAACACGAGCGTCGTCGACCTGCTCGCCGGCAAGGGGTCCGTGTCGGACATCGTCTCGACCGTCAATCAGGCAGCAGCGAAGGGCTGACGAACCCATGACCACCTCCGTCACCAGTCGCTCCACGGACCAGTCCGGGGCAGCGCGGTCCGGGACGGGGCGTCGCACGGGCGGGGCCGACGGTTCGCCGTCGGCCCCGGCCCGCCGGGCCCGCAAGGGCAACGACGTCCGCACCCGGGTCGAGATCGCCGTCCTCGCCGGACCGGCCACCCTGATGTTCGTCGGGTTCGTGATCCTGCCCGTCGTGCTGGCCGCGTACTACGGCTTCTACAAGTGGCAGGGGTACGGCACCCCGACCGACTTCGTCGGCCTGCAGAACTACACCATCATCTTCACCGACCCGGACTTCCGGGGCGTGCTCTGGCACAACCTGTTCATCGTCGTCGGGTCGCTCGTCGTGCAGGGGCCGATCGCGATCATCCTCGCGCTGCTGCTCAACCAGCGCATCCGCGGGCGCGGCCTGATCCGCGTGCTCATCTTCGTGCCGTACGTCATCTCCGAGGTGATCGTCGGCACCGGCTGGAGCCTCATGCTCCAGTCCAGCGGCGCCGTGAACGACCTGCTCCAGGCCGTCGGGCTCGGGTCACTGCGGAACGACTGGCTGTCGAACCCGGACATCGCCATCTGGACGCTGCTCGCGATCATCTCGTGGAAGTACATCGGCTTCGCGGTCATCCTGTTCCTCGCCGGCCTGCAGAGCATCCCGGAGGAGCTGTTCGAGGCCGCGCAGCTCGACGGTGCGAGCTACTGGCAGATCCAGCGGCGCATCACGCTCCCGCTCCTCGGCCCGACCATCCGGATCTGGGCGTTCCTGTCGATCATCGGCTCGCTCCAGCTGTTCGACCTCGTCTACATCATCTGGGGTCAGTACATCGCTGCCACCGCCGGGACCTCGACGATGGCGACGTACATGGTCGCCAACGGTCGGCTCTCCGGCAACTACGGGTACGGCAACGCCGTGGCCGTGGTCATCTTCCTCATCTCGCTGGTCGTCGCCCTCGTCTACCAGCGGTTCGTCCTGCGCCGCGACACCGCCGGCGCCCTGACCGAGAAGGGCGACCGATGACCGCCACCGCCTCCATCGTCGCGCCGAACCGCCGCCGGTCCCGTGACCACGGTCCGGTCCGCAAGGAACGCAACCTCGGCACCTACTTCATCGCCCTGGTCTTCATCGCGGTGTGCATCGCGCCGGTCGCGTACATCATCCTGGGCGGCTTCCGCACGAACTCGCAGATCACCGCGAGCCCCGCCGGCCTGCCGAACCCGTGGCAGATCGGGAACTACGTCTCGGTCCTGACGAGCGGTGTCTTCTGGCAGCAGCTCGGCAACTCCGTCGTCGCCGGCGTCACCACCACGGTCGGTGTCGTCGTCCTCGGGCTCATGGTGAGCTTCGTGCTCGCCCGGTACCGGTTCCGCGGTCGCGGTGCGCTGTACTCGCTGTTCGCCGCCGGCCTGATGTTCCCGATCACCGTCGCGATCACCCCGCTGTACCTGCTCGTCAAGGACCTCGGTCTGACGAACAGCTTGGCCGGCGTGATCCTGCCGCAGATCGCGTTCGCCCTGCCGACGACGGTCATCATCCTCGTGCCGTTCCTGCGGGCGATCCCGGACGAGCTCGAGGAGGCCGCCGCGATCGACGGGGCGAGCCGGCTCGGGTTCTTCTTCCGCATGGTCGTGCCGCTGTCCCTGCCCGGCGTCGTGACGGTCGGCATCCTCGCGTTCATCGGCAGCTGGAACAGCTACATCCTGCCGCTGTTCATCCTCAACGACTCGTCGGCGTACACGCTGCCCCTCGGGGTCCAGGCGTTCTCGTCGCAGTACTCGGTGGACACCGCGCGCGTGCTCGCGTTCACCTCGCTCTCGATGATCCCCGCACTCGTGTTCTTCGCGATCTTCCAGCGCCGCATCGTCGGTGGCCTGACCGGGGCGGTGAAGGGGTGACGACGCTCGACACGTCCACGCACCCGACGGACGGACGCCAGCCGACGGACGGACGCCAGGCGCGTGGCGGCGCCGCCACGCGCCTCCCGTCCGGTCCGCAGCACGTCGCGGACGGGACGGCACCCGACCGGGTGACCGCGCTGCTGGCCGCGATGACGCTCGAGGAGAAGACGGCGCAGCTCGTCGGCTACTGGCTCGACCAGAACGGTGTCGTCGCGCCGATGCAGGGCGAGATGGCGGCCGCGCAGGGCGGCGAGACGCTCGCCGACGTGACCCGGCACGGGCTCGGGCAGTACACCCGCGTGTACGGCACCCGCCCCGTCGAGCCCGACGAGCGCGCGGCCTGGTTGTGGGCGGAGCAGCGTCGGCTCAAGCGCGAGACGCGCCTCGGCATCCCGGCGCTCGTGCACGAGGAGTGCCTCACCGGGCTCGCCGCGTGGCGCGCCGCGACCTTCCCGACGCCGCTCGCGTGGGGTGCCGCGTTCAACCCGGAGCTCGTCGAGCAGGTCGGCGCGGTGATCGGCCGGTCGATGCGCGAACTCGGGGTGCACCAGGGCCTCGCGCCCGTGCTCGACGTCGTGCGGGACCCCCGGTGGGGCCGCGTCGACGAGTGCATCGGCGAGGACCCGTACCTGGTCGGCACCGTCGGCACCGCGTACGTGCGCGGGGTGCAGAGCGCCGGCGTCGATGCGACGCTCAAGCACTTCCTCGGCTACTCGGCCTCGCGTGCCGGACGCAACCACGCGCCCGTGCACGCCGGACCGCGTGAGGTGGCGGACGTGTTCCTGCCGCCGTTCGAGATGGCGCTCCTCGACGGAGGCGCCCGCAGCGTCATGAACTCGTACGCCGAGGTCGACGGCGTGCCCGTGGCGGCCGACCCCGAGCTCCTGACCGGGCTCCTGCGCGACCGGCTCGGCTTCGACGGGACGGTCGTCGCGGACTACTTCTCGGTCGCGTTCCTCGAGGTGATGCACGGCGTCGCCCGGGACCGCGGCGAGGCGGCCGCACTCGCGCTCACCGCGGGCATCGACGTCGAGCTGCCGACGGGTGACGCGTACCTCGCGCCCCTCGTCGAGCGGGTCCGGAGCGGGCTCGTCGACGAGGCGCTCGTCGACCGTGCGGTGCTGCGGGTCCTCCGACAGAAGGAGCGGCTCGGACTGCTCGACCCCGATGCCTTCGAGGACGAGCCCCCGACGGGCATCGACCTCGACTCGCCGGAGCACCGGGCGCTCGCCCGTCGGCTCGCGGCGGAGTCGCTCGTCCTGCTCGCGAACGACGGCGTGCTCCCGCTCGGCGACGCGGCCTCCGGCACCGCGGTCGACGGCGCCGCGGCCGACGGCGCCGCGGCCGACGGCGCCGCGGCGGGCGCAGACCTGCGGGGCCCGGTCGCGGTGATCGGCCCGAACGCCCACCGTGCCGAGGCCCTGCAGGGCTGCTACTCGTTCGCGAACCACGTGCTCGCGACGCACCCGGGCCTGCCGCTCGGGTTCGCGATCCCGACCGTGCTCGAGGCCCTGCAGGACGCCCTCGGGGCCGACGCCGTGCGGTACGCCTCCGGCGCCGAGGTCGAGGGCGACGACCGCTCCGGCTTCGCCGAGGCCGTCGCCACGGCACGCGACGCGGCGGTCGCGGTCGTCGTCGTCGGTGACCAGGCGGGCCTGTTCGGCCGCGGCACCGTCGGCGAGGGCAACGACTCCGAGACGCTCGACCTGCCGGGCGTGCAGCGCGAGCTGGTCGAGGCCGTCGTCGCGACCGGCACCCCGACCGTCGTGGTGCTGCTGACCGGCCGGCCGTACGCGATCGGCTGGATGCTCGACGGCGACCACGCGAAGCCGTCCGCCGTCGTGCAGGCGTTCTTCCCGGGGGAGGGCGGCGGCCTCGCGATCGCCGACCTGCTGACCGGGACTGCGTCGCCGTCCGGTCGTCTGCCGGTCTCGCTGCCCCGGTCCGCCGGTGCGCAGCCGTACTCGTACCTGCACCCGCGGCTCGGGGGCCCGTCGGACGTCACCGCGACCGACTCGACGCCCGTGCGGCCCTTCGGCTTCGGCCTGACGTACACGAGCATCGCGTACGAGGACCTGCAGGTCGACGACGCCGTCGCCACCGACGGCGCGTTCACGGCGTCCGTCACGATCAGGAACACGGGGGACCGGGACGGGATCGAGGTCGTGCAGCTCTACGGGCACGACGTCGCCGCGTCGGTCACCCGTCCGGTCGCCCAGCTGCTCGGCTACGCCCGGGTCGCGCTCCCCGCCGGCGGGTCGGTGCGGGTGCGCTTCGACGTGCCGGTGCAGCGGTTCGCGTTCACGGACCGGGCGATGCGGAAGGTCGTCGAGCCGGGGGACGTGCAGGTCTGGGTCGCGTCCGACGCGGCGGCGTCCCGGCCGGGAGGCCCGGTGCCGACGGGTGGGATCGTCGCCTCCGGGGACGGTCCGGTCCGGCACGAGGTGCCCGGGTCCGCCACGGACCGTGCGGTCGTGCGCGTGACCGGTGCGGTGCACGAGGTGTCGCTCGCCGACCGGCGGACGGTCACCTGGTCGCTCGTCTGAGGGCGCGGGTGCGCTCGCGCACCGCGCGGTGCGCCCGCGCGAGACTCGGCTCTGCGGACACGTTCGCGGCCCCACGGCCGCGAACGTGCCCGCCTGGCCGAGTCTCGGCCTGCCCGGTCTCCGTGGTGCCGCCAACCGTGCGCCCTGGCGCGTACGGTCGACGCATGGCGGGGCGTGTGGTCGGGTGGGTGGCCTTCGCGGTCGGGGCCGTCCTCGTCGCCCTGTTCTTCGGCGTGGCCTTCCAGGCGACCAGCTGCGCGGACGCGATCCCCGGCGGCGCCAGTGTCTGCACGAGCGGGCCCGCGGTCGGCTGGCCGCTCGTCTGGGTCTTCGTCGGGATCGCGGTCGTCTCGGTGGCGCTCGCCGCCTGGCAGGTCCTGCGGGAGCTGCGCCGACAGCAGCGCTGACCGGGGGAGACCCCGCTCGGGATCAGCGGCGCAGCGGCTCGAGCGCGGGGTGGGTGCGGAGCGCCTCGTGTCCGTGCGTCAGCATGACCGAGAGGGTGCTCACCGCGGGTGCCATCGGGCCGGTGAGGGACAGTGGAGACGTGTCGCCGAACTCGAGGACGACGTTGAAGTGCTCGGGGTCCGGGTACACCGCCGTCACCGCAGTGAAGGGGAAGCTCAACCAGCCCCGGCCGACGACGTTGCACACGATGCGCTCGTTGCTCACCAGGACCTCGGCCTGCTGGTGCTCCCGCCACTGCGTCACCGCCGCGGACCGTGCACGGGACCGGGCGACCGAGTTGCCGATCGCGTTCCCGATGACCGCTCCGGCGACCCAGGCCGGACGGCCGAAGGCGACGACCGACGACTGGCCGTACACGACGTCCGTGCCGTAGTACCGCGAGTACTGGAGCGGCCCCGCGAGGAAGAAGTGCTCGCCCGCCCACGGCACGACGCCCCACACCTCGACCTCGGGTGGGAGCTCTCGCTGCTCCAGGACCGACCGGAGCCAGCGCGCGTGCTGCCATCCGGCGGCGTGGGCGTCCTCGTGCTGCCGGACGATCGCTTCCCGCTTGGTGAAGTGCCCGTGCCGACGTCGCCACGATCGGAACGCGCGGTACCCGTTGCGGAGTGCGATCACCAGGAAGACGATCGGTGCGACCATCGCGCAGAGCAGCACCAGGAGCCCGAGCAGCGACCAGCCGACATGGTCGGAGTCGTTCCCGAGGGCGCCGAGGCTGCTTCCGGCGACGACGAGCACAAGGTACGACACCGGGACGAGTGCGGCCGGGATCACCCACGCACGGTGCCGCCGCCACCACGACCGTCGTTCCGTCGTGTCGTTCCCTGCTGACATCGGTCCCCCTCCGGACACGGCGCCCCCGGCGCCGCTCGGTGCAGTTCGAACATCACGATCAAACCGCACCCACGCCGTGCCGTCCACCGGACGAGACCACGACACGCCCCGGTGGGACGATGGCCGGGTGCCGCTCGATCCCGACCCCGCCCTGGTGCCCGAACTCCTGGTCACCGACCTCGACCGCAGCCTGGCGTTCTGGCGGGACCGCTGCGGCTTCGTCGTCCGGTACGCCCGCCCCGAGGAGCGCTTCGCGGCCATCGCCCTCGGCTCGGCGCACCTGCTGCTCGAGCAGGTCGGCGTCGGGCGCAACTGGCTCGCCGGCCCCCTCGAACGCCCGTTCGGCCGCGGTCTGAACCTGCAGGTCGCCGTCCCCGACGCCAGAGCGCTCGCGGCCCGCCTGACCGACGCCGGCATCGCGCTGTTCATGCCGGTGGAACACCGGTGGTACCGCGTCGACGACGAGGAGACCGGGGTCGAGCAGTTCGTCGTCGCCGATCCCGACGGGTGGCTCGTCCGCTTCCAGTCGTCCCTCGGCCGACGGGCGAGGCCGGCCGGTTGACGGGTCCGGTCGACTGACGAGCCCGCCTTCAGGAGACGTGCACACCCGTCGCGAGCAAGCTCGCGAGGGCACCGAGCGCCGACACGACGAGCGCCGGCAACAGGGCGACCCCGCCGAGCAGGAGTGCGAACCAGCCGATCGCCCGACCGCGCACGGCACCACGGCGGACGCCCCGCACGCCGAGCAGGGTCACGACGACGGCGACCGGGAGCGCGGTCGCCAGCACCAGACCGATCGCGATCTGCTCGCGGGCGGCGGGCGCGAGGTCCTCCGGGCCGAGGCCGGGCTCCGCCGCGGCGACGGCGAGGTACACCGTCGTCCACACGAAGGCCACCAGCACGCCGACCCACCCCGCCGCGCTCCTGCCGGCCCGTTCCCTGGTCAGCGGCGCCCACGGCCCGTCCCGGTGCCACAGGTCGTCCGTCACGGTCGCATCCTACGAGCACGCCGTCGAACTCCCGTGGAGCGCGCGTACCGTCACGTTCCTCACGACCCTCGAAGGAGCAGGCCATGTCCGACGCCCACGACCCCCGCGACACCACGAACGACCCCGAGGGCACGCCGAAGCCCGACGGCCTCGGCGAGGACGGGACCATCCCCGACCACCCCGAGGGCGTCGCCGCCGGCTTCGCCGGGGACGACTCGCACTTCAACCACGAAGAGGACGAGGACGCCCAGTAGGCGGACGCAACTGCAGGACGGACGGGAGGCCCGTGGCGACGCCGCCACGGGCCTCCCGTTGCGTCGCCCGGTCACCACGTCGCGACGGCGACCGTCCGTCGGGTCGGTACCGTGGTCGCATGGCCCGCTTCACGCCCCCTGCCGCCGACGCGATGCGCGCGCGCATCCTGGACGCCGCCCGCGACGAGTTCGCCGCCCACGGGCTGACGGGGGCGCGCGTCGAGCGCCTCGCCGCGGCGGCGGACAGCAACAAGGCGCAGGTCTTCCACTACTTCGGGGGCAAGGAGGGGCTCTTCGACGCGCTCCTCGTGCAGGAGCTCGGCGGGTTGCACGACGCCGTCCCGCTCGACACGGACGACCTGCCCGCATGGGCCGGACGTCTGCACGACGCGGTCGTCGAGCGGCCGTGGGTCGCGCGCCTGGCGACCTGGCAGCGCCTCGAGCGTGCGGACGCGCCGGTCCCCGCGCTCGTCGAGCGGTACGAGTCCAGCGTCGCCGAGGTCGAGCGGGCGCAGCGCGCGGGAGTCCTGCCGCGGTCGTTCCGGCCGGCGGTGCTCCTGGCCCTCGTGCAGCAGCTCGCCGGGGTGTGGACCGCGCTGCCCGCCGAGGCGACGGGCTCCGTGTCCGCCGTGGTGGCCGCGCGCCGCCGGCAGGTCGTCGTGGACGCGGTCGCCCAGCTGCTCGGCCGCTGAACCGCCCAGGACGCGCGACCCGTTAGAGCCGCTCGCGCAGGAACGCCACCTGGCGCTCCCAGTGCCGGAAGCCGCCGCCCTCGTGCCCGTTGTACGGGTACACGGCGATCTCGTGGTCGGCCGAGCCCAGGGCGTTGTACGCCGCGAAGGTCGTCCGCGGCGGCACGACGTCGTCCATCAGCGCCACGGAGAACAGCGCCGGCGCGCTGATGCGCTCGGCGAAGTGCACGCCGTCGAAGTAGGCCACCGTGTCCCACACCCGGTCGACGTCGTCGCGGTGGACCGACAGGTGCGTGGCGAGCTCGAGGTACGGGCCGCCGACGGCGACGGCCGTGCCGTGCTCCCAGTCACACAGGAACGCGACGTCGGGCAGCACGGCGACGAGCGGGCCGACGTGCGCCTCGACCAGGGCGGCCGCGGCGAGGGTGATCCCGCCGCCCTGGCTGCCGCCGGTGAGGGCAATCCGGTCGACGTCGACGCCGGGGAGCGTGCGGACCGCCTCGACGAGCCGCACCGCGTCCGTGAACACGCGGCGGTAGTAGTGGTTCGCCGGGGCGTCGACGCCGCTCGCCATCCACCCGCCGACGTGCGGCACGGAGCCGTGCGGGTCGGGGGTGTCCCCGCCGGAACCCCAGCCACTGCCCTGCCCGCGGGTGTCCATCACGACGTGCACGAAGCCCGCGAGCGCCCACGACACGCGTTCCCCGGGGAGTCCGCGGCCACCGCCGTACCCGAGGAACTCGACCACGACGGGCAGGTCCTGGTCGGCCGTGCCCGCGGGGCGGGAGACCCAGGCGCGGACCGGGTCGCCGCCGAAGCCGGGGAACGTCAGGTCCTGCACGTCGAGGGCGGTGACCGGCGTCTCGGCGGGGGTGGTGACGGGCGCGGTGCCGGCACCGGCTGTCCGGGCCGCGGCGATCGTGTCGGCCCAGAAGGCGTCGAGGTCGGCCGGACGCCGCACCTCGGGGCGGTACGCCCGGAGCTGGTCGAGGGGCAGGTCGGTGAGCGGCATGAGGTCCTCCGGGGTCGTTCCGCGCGTGGGATGGCGTTCCGCGCATTGGGGGTCGTTCCGCGCGTCGGAGGACGAATCTTCCGACCTCCGACGCGCAGAACGTCTTCCTACACCGTGCGCGATCGGATCGATCGCTCGCGGGCGGGGTCAGCGCGCGGCGTGTGCCCGGTACTGCTCGAGCACCTCGGGGCGCGGGTCCGCGGGGACGACCGTGGCGGAGACCTCCCACGACGGTAGGCTCCCCGTCAGCACCCACGCGGCCTGTCGAGCGGCACCGGACGCCACGTACTCGCCCGGCTCCGGGATCGACACGTCGCGGCCGAACACCTGCGCGGCGACGGCCCGGACTGCCTCGTTCCGCGCCGCCCCGCCGATGAGCAGCAGTCGGGACACCGTGACGCCGGTGCCCTCGACCGCGGCGAGCCCGTCGGCGAGGGCGCACAGCATGCCCTCGACGGCGGCGCGGGCGAGGTGTGCCCGGTCCGTGGTCGCCGGGGTCATCCCGAGCAGCGAGGCGGTCGCGTCCGGTCGGTTCGGGGTGCGCTCGCCGACGAAGTACGGCACGAGCACGAGCCCGTCCGCGCCGGCCGGCGCCTGCAGCGCCAGCTCGCCGAGGCCGTCGTGGTCGACGGCGAGGAGCCCGCCGATCACCTCGAGCACGCGGGCCGCGTTGAGCGTCGTCACGATCGGGAGGCGCGACCCGGTCCCGTCGGCGAAGCCCGCCACGGTCCCGCTCGGGTCCGTCACCTCGGTGTCGGTGACCCCGAAGACCGTCCCGCTCGTGCCGAGGGACACCGCGACGTCGCCGGGACCGAGGCCGAGGCCGAGCGCGGCCCCGGCGTTGTCGCCGAGTCCCGGGCCGACCACGAGTCCGGCGCGGGCGGTCGCGCCGCCCGGCAGCGCGACGTCGGACCCCAGCGTGCCCATCGCCTCGTCCGGTGCGACCACCCGCGGCACCACGACCGCGTCGTCGTCACCGGCTGCGGCTGCGGTTGCGCCACCCGCGACCCGGAGGCCACGACCGAGGGCGGCCGCGAACAGCTCCGCGTCGTACTCGCGGCGCACCGGGTCCCAGTACGCCGTGCCGCTGGCGTCGGAGCCGTCGGTCGCGAGCGCGTCGAGGTCCGGACCGAGCGGACTCTCGTCCGCCGGGCCGTACCCGCGCAGCCGCCACGACAGCCAGTCGTGGGGGAGCGCGACCGCGGCGACCCGCGCCGCGTTCTCGGGCTCCGCGTCCCGCAGCCAGCGCAGCTTGGTCCCGGTGAACGAGGCCACCGGGACCAGACCCGTCCGGGCGACCCATGCCTGTCGGCCGAGCTCCTCGACCATCTGCGCGGCCGCGTCGGCGCTGCGGACGTCGTTCCAGAGGAGCGCGTCGCGGACCACGCGACCGTCCGCGTCCAGTGCGACCATGCCGTGCTGCTGTCCTGCGACCGCGACCGCGGCGACGTCGTCGAACCCACCGGCGTCCGCGATCGCGGTGCCGAGCGCGTCCCACCAGTGGCGGGGGTCGACGGAGGTGCCGTCCGGGTGGGACGCACGCCCCTCCCGGACGACCGCACCGGTCGACGCGTCACGGATGGTGACCTTGCAGGACTGGGTCGACGAGTCGACCCCGGCGACCAGGGTCACCCCTTCGGCGGCAGGCCGCCTCAGCGCGCGGAATGCAGCCGCTGGCGCGTCTGCCTTCAATTCCGCGCGCCCATCAGGTGCTCGATCGCGAGCTGCTGCAGGCGCACGAAGCCGAAGCCCTTGCCGCCGAAGTACGCGTCGGCGTCGAAGTCCTCGAACGCCGAGCGGTCGGCGAGGAAGTCGTCGTACGACTCGCCGCTGTGCAGCGTCGGGGTGCTCAGCTCGTCGACCTTCGCGGCGGACAGGGCCTCCTGCACCTCGGGGTCGGCGCGGAACGCCTGCGCGCGCTCCTTGAGGAGCAGGTACATGCGCATGTTCGCCTTCGCGGAGTCCCAGACACCCGTGATGTCCTCCGTGCGCGACGGCTTGTAGTCGAAGTGCCGCGGGCCGTCGTACGCCTGACCGCCCTGCGGGGCGCCGTGCTCGAGCAGGTCGACGAGCGAGAACGCGTTCTGCAGGTCGCCGTGGCCGAACACCAGGTCCTGGTCGTACTTGATGCCGCGCTGGCCGTTCAGGTCGATGTGGAAGAGCTTGCCCTGGTACAGCGCCTGGGCGATGCCGGCCGTGAAGTTCAGGCCCGCCATCTGCTCGTGGCCGACCTCGGGGTTGATGCCGAACAGCTCCGGGCGCTCGAGCGTCTCGGTGAAGGCGATCGCGTGGCCCAGGGTCGGCAGGAGGATGTCGCCGCGGGGCTCGTTCGGCTTCGGCTCGATGGCGAAGCGGATGTCGTAGCCCTTGTCCGTGACGTACTGGGCGAGCAGGTTGACGGCCTCGCGGTAGCGCTCGAGCGCGGCCTGCACGTCCTTGGCGGAGTCGTACTCCGAGCCCTCGCGGCCGCCCCACATGACGAAGGTCTTCGCACCGAGCTCGGCGGCCAGGTCGATGTTGCGGAGCACCTTGCGGAGCGCGAACCGGCGGACCTGGCGGTCGTTCGAGGTGAAGCCGCCGTCCTTGAACACCGGGGCCGAGAACAGGTTCGTCGTGACCATCGGCACGATGATCCCGGTCGACTCGAGGGCGCCCGTGAGGCGGTCGATCTGGCCCTGGCGCTCGGCGTCGGTCGAACCGAACGCGAACAGGTCGTCGTCGTGGAAGGTCAGGCCGTAGGCGCCGATCTCGTCGAGCTTCTCGACCGCCTCGACCACGTCCAGCGCGGGACGGGTGGGGCCGCCGAACGGGTCGGAGCCGTTGTAGCCGATGGTCCAGAGACCGAAGGAGAACTTGTCGTCACGGGTGGGCGTCGTTGCCATGGTGGGTCACCGTTCGTCGTCGAAACAAAATGTTGCCGCGCCCAACATAAGCGGTAGGGTGGATCCTGGCAACACCGGATCGCAAAGGAGCGAGTGGATGGCACAGGACGGACACGGACCGGGGCGACTGCGGGTCGCGATGGTCGGGCACGGCTTCATGGGGGCGGCGCACTCCCAGGCGTGGCGGACCGCCCCGCGGTTCTTCGACCTCGGCGTGGAGCCCGAGATGGCGGTCGTCGTCGGGCGGGACGCCGAGCGCACCGAGGCCGCGCGCCGGCAGTACGGCTGGCAGGCCGCGTCGACCGACTGGCGCCGGGTGGTCGCCGACCCGGACATCGACGTCGTCGACGTGGTGTCGCCCGGCTCCTCGCACGTCGAGGTCGCGATCGCCGCGCTCGAGGCCGGCAAGCACGTGCTGTGCGAGAAGCCCCTCGCCAACACCGTGGCCGAGGCCGAGGCGATGACCGCCGCCGCCGAGTCCGCCGCTGCGCGCGGCGTCCGCGCCATGGTCGGGTTCAGCTACCGCCGCGTGCCCGCCATCGCGCTCGCGCGCCAGCTGGTGCAGGACGGGAGGATCGGGGCCGTCCGCCAGGTCCGCGCGCTCTACCTGCAGGACTGGTTGGCCGACGCCGAGGGCCCGATGACGTGGCGCCTCGACAAGGCGCTCGCCGGTTCCGGCTCGCTCGGCGACATCGGCGCGCACGCGATCGACCTCGTCGAGCACGTCACGGGCGCACAGCTGTCCACCGTGTCCGGCACGCTCGAGACCTTCGTGCACGAACGCCCGCTGATGGCCGAGGGCGTCGGCCTGTCGGGCACCGCGTCGAGCGAACGCGGACAGGTCACCGTCGACGACGCCGCGTTCTTCCTCGGGCGGCTCAGCGGTGGCGCTGCCGACGGCGCGATCGGGACGTTCGAGGCCACGCGCTACGCCACCGGTCGGAAGAACGGCCTGACGCTCGAGGTCAGCGGGTCCGAGGGCGCGATCCAGTTCGACCTCGAGTCGATGAACGAGCTGCGGCTGTACGAGTCGTCGGCGCCCGCGGGGGAGCAGGGCTTCCGCCGCATCCTCGTCACCGAGCCGGAGCACCCGTGGATGGCCGCGTGGTGGCCGACCGGGCACCTCATCGGCTACGAGCACACCTTCAGCCACCAGGTCACGGACTTCGTGCGGGCGATCGTCGCCGGCACCGACCCGCAGCCGTCGTTCGCGGACGGCCTGCACGTGCAGCGGGTCCTCGAGGCAGTCGAGCGCAGCGCGGCCGACGGCAGCGCCTGGACGGCGATCCGATGACCGGCGGGAAGCAGGCGCTGGTCGTCCGGGGCGGGTGGGACGGGCACATGCCGGTCGAGACCACCGACCTCTTCGTCCCGTTCCTGCGGGACAACGGGTTCGACGTCCACGTCTCCGACTCGACGGCGGTGTACGCCGACGAGTCCGTGATGGCCGACGTCGACCTGATCGTGCAGGTCGTCACCATGTCGACCATCGCGGACGACGAGTTCGCCGGACTGCAGAAGGCGGTGCTCGGCGGTGCCGGGCTCGCGGGGTGGCACGGCGGGATCGCGGACGCGTTCCGGAACACCGCCGACTACCTGCACATGATCGGCGGGCAGTTCGCGCACCACGCGAGCAAGCACCCCTCCGAGCGCACCGGCGAGCAGTCCGACAACTACATCCCGTACACGGTGCACATCACCGAGGCCGGGCACGAGCACCCGATCACGCAGGGCATCGAGGACTTCGACCTGGTGACCGAGCAGTACTGGGTGCTCTCCGACGAGTACAACGACGTGCTGGCGACCACGACGCAGGAGGCCCGGGACTTCGACGCCTGGAACCGTCCGGTCACGGCGCCGGCGATCTGGACCCGGCAGTGGGGGCAGGGGCGCGTGTTCGTCTCGGCGCCCGGGCACCGGCTCGAGGTCGTCGAGTCGCAGCCGCTCCGCACGATCATCGAGAGGGGACTCCTGTGGGCAGCGCGATGAGGGTCGGTGTCGTCGGGGTCGGCGTCATCAGCCAGCAGTACTTCGAGCACTTCCCGGCGCTGCCCGGGCTCGAGCTCACCGCCGTCGCGGACATCGACGTCGCCCGGGCTCAGTCGGTCGGCGAGGCACAGGGCGTCCGCGGGACGAGCGTCGACGAGCTCATCGCGGCGGACGACGTCGACGTCGTGCTCAACCTGACGATCCCGGCCGCGCACGCCGAGATCGCCACCCGGGCGCTCGAGGCCGGCAAGCACGTCTACGGCGAGAAGCCGCTCGCGATGTCGACGGCCGAGGCGCAACCCGTGCTCGACCTCGCCCGGCGCTCGGGGCTGCGGGTCGGCAGCGCGCCGGACACCGTGCTCGGCACCGGGATCCAGACGGCCCGGCAGGCGCTCGACAGCGGTGCGATCGGCACGCCCGTCGGTGCCGCCGTGTCCTGGTCGGCGCCCGGGCACGAGCTGTGGCACCCGGCGCCCGCGTTCTACTACCAGCCGGGTGGTGGACCGCTGCTCGACATGGGGCCGTACTACCTGACGAGCCTGGTCTCGTTCTTCGGTCCGGTCGTCCGGGTGAGCGGCGCCTCGACCCGCTCCGACCGCGAGCGCACGATCGCCACCGGGCCCGCCGCGGGCACCCCGCTCCGGGTCGACATCGACACGCACGTGGTCGCCGTCCTCGAGCACGCGAACGGCGTCGTCTCCACGGTCACGGTGTCCTTCGAGGTCTGGGCCACCCGGGCACCACTGTTCGAGGTGTACGGCACCGCGGGCACGCTCGGGGTCCCCGACCCGAACCGGTTCTCCGACCCGGTGTCGATCGCCGACGCCCACGGGGGAACAGCACAGCCCCGCGAGTGGCGGGACCTGCCGACGAGCGCCGGGTACGCCGACGCCGGACGCGGGTACGGCCTCGCCGACATGGCACACGCGATCGCGACGGACCGGCCACACCGGGCGTCCGGCGACCTCGCGTTCCACGTGCTCGAGGTGATGGAGGCGGTCTCGACCGCCGCCCGCGAGCACACCGTGGTCGACGTGCGGTCGCGCGTCGACCGACCGGACACCGTGCCCGCCGGAGCCGAGCCGAGCACCTGGTGAACCAGCAGCAGGAGGAAGGAAGCAGCATGACGGAGACGACCCGTGCCTCCCGGCCGAGCGCGTCGACGCGACCGGTCACCCTGTTCACCGGCCAGTGGGCGGACCTGCCGTTCGAGGAGGTCGCCCGCCTGGCGGGGGAGTGGGGCTACGACGGGCTCGAGATCGCCTGCTGGGGCGACCACCTGGACGTCCGTCGCGCCGCGACGGATCCCGACTACGTGGCGGACCGGAAGGCGGTCCTGGAGCGGAACGGCCTGCAGGTCTGGACGATCGCGAACCACCTGACCGGTCAGGCCGTGTGCGACGACCCGATCGACCAGCGGCACGAGGACATCCTCGCGCCGCACGTCTGGGGCGACGGCGACCCCGAGGGCGTCCGCCAGCGGGCGGCCGAGGAGCTGCAGTGGACGGCCCGCGCGGCCGCGGCGCTCGGCGTCACGACCGTCACCGGGTTCTCCGGGTCGTCGATCTGGAAGACCGTCGCCGGGTTCCCGCCGGTGCCGCCCTCGATGATCGACGCCGGCTACCAGGACTTCCACGACCGGTGGTCGCCGATCCTCGACGTGTTCGAGGAGGTCGGCGTCCGCTTTGCGCTCGAGGTGCACCCGTCCGAGATCGCCTACGACTACTGGACGGCGAAGCGGGCGCTGGAGGTGTTCCAGGACCGGCCGGCGTTCGGCTTCAACTTCGACCCGTCGCACTTCGTCTGGCAGGACCTGGACCCCGCCGCGTTCCTGCTCGACTTCGCCGACCGGGTGTACCACGTGCACTGCAAGGAGTCGGTGAAGCAGCTCGACGGCCGCAACGGACGCCTGTCGTCGCACCTGCCGTGGGGCGACCCGCGGCGCGGGTGGGACTTCGTCACCGCCGGGCACGGGGACGTGCCGTGGGAGCGGGTGTTCCGCGTGCTGAACCACATCGGCTACGGCGGTCCGACGAGCGTCGAGTGGGAGGACGCGGGCATGGACCGGCTCCTCGGCGGCCCGGAGGCGCTGGCGTTCGTCCGGCAGCTCGGGACCATCGCGCCGCCGGACGCCGCCTTCGACGCCGCGTTCTCGCGCTCGCGCTAGCCGCCAGCGACGGCGGGCCCCGCGCCGGCGGGCCCCGCGCCGGCGGGCGCCGCGCCGGCGCGGGGCCGAGTCTCGGCCAGGCGGACAGTTCCGCGGCGCTCGGCCTGCGAAGGTGTCCGCGGAGCCGAGCCTCGGCACCGCCCGACCTGCACCACCACCCCACGAGGAGGACCCATGGCCCGACCGGCCACGACCACGCCCGGCAACGCCGCGCGCGTCCTCCGCATCGTGCACGAGGGCGGGCCGCTCCCGCGCGCCGAGCTCACCCGGCGCACGGGCCTGAACCGCTCGACGGTCCTGGCGATCGTCGGCGAGCTCGTCGAGCAGGGACTCGTGCACGAGGAGTCCCCCGCCCCCGGCGGCCCCGGTGCCGATCGCCCCACAGCCGGCGTCGGACGTCCCAGCGCGATCGTCCGCGCGTCGCCGGACGTCGTGGCCGCCGCCGTCACGGTCGAGATCGACGCCGTCGGGGTGGCCCTCGTCGCGCTCGACGGCACCGTGCGCGACCGGCTCGTCGAACCCCAGCCCAGCGTCCCGAGCGCGGCCGTGGCGATCGACGCCGTCGCCCGCGTGCTCGGCACCCTCACCACCCGGGCGGCACCGGGCCTGCGGCTCGTCGGGGTCGGCGTCGCGGTCCCCGGCATCGTCCGCGTCGAGGACGGGGTCGTCCGGGACGCCCCGCACCTCGGATGGCGGGACGAGCCGTTCGCGGGACCGCTCGCCGATCGCCTCGGCCTGCCCGTCCGCGCCGCGAACGACGCGAACGTCGGCGCCTGGGCCGAACGGCTGTACGGCAGCGCCCGCGGCGTCGACGACCTGGTCTACCTCAACGGCGGCGCGAGCGGCATCGGCGGCGGCATCGTCAGCGCCGGCCGACCGTTCAGCGGCGCCGACGGGTACGCGGGCGAGCTCGGGCACACCTTCGTCGCCGCGAACGGCGTCCGCTGCCACTGCGGGGCCGTCGGGTGCCTGGAGACCGAGGCCTCGCGCGAGTCCCTGACCGCGGTCACCGGGACACCCCCGGACGACCTCGACGCCCTCGCCGCGGCGCTCGCCGAGGGCCGGGACGAGGTCGAGCGGGTCGTCGACCGGCAGGTCACGGCGCTCGCCACCGCGATCCGGAACGCCGTCCACACGGTCGACCCCGAGGTCGTCGTCCTCGGCGGGTTCCTCGGCGAGCTGCTCGGGCACGTCGGGGACCGCGTCGAGGACGAGGTCCGGGCGCAGACGATGGCGGCCATGACCGACCGGCTCCGGGTCGTGCCGGCTGCGCTCGGGCGGGACGTCCTGGTGCGCGGGGCCGCCGAGCTCGGGTTCACCGACCTGCTCCGCGACGGCCAGGCGACCCAGGCCCAGGCGACCCCGGCCCAGGCGACCCCGGCCCAGGCGACCCCGGCCCAGGCGACCCCGGCCCACACACCGACCACCCCGTCCGACCGCGACGACGCGGTCGAGGAAGCGAGATCCGCATGACCGACACCGCCACCACCCAGCGCGCGAGCGTCCTGCTCGGCACCCAGGACCTCACCGTCGAGGACCGCCCCGTCCCCGAGGTCGCCGCCGGGGACGTGCTCGTCCGCGTCGCCGCCGTCGGCGTGTGCGGCTCCGACGTGCACTACTACCGCCACGGCCGCATCGGGGACTTCGTCGTCGAGGAGCCCCTCGTCCTCGGCCACGAGCTCTCCGGCACGATCGCCGCCGTCGGCGAGGGCGTCGACCCCGCCCGCGTCGGGGAGCGCGTCGCCGTCGAACCGCAGCGCCCCTGCCACCGCTGCGCGCAGTGCCTGGCCGGTCGCTACAACCTCTGCCCGCACATGCGCTTCTACGCGACGCCGCCGGTCGACGGCGCGTTCGCCGAGTACGTCACGATCGAGGCCGAGTTCGCCCACACCCTGCCCGACACCGTCTCGTTCGAGGCCGGCGCACTCCTCGAACCCCTGTCCGTCGGCATCGCCGCCGCACGGAAGGCCGGGATCGTCCCCGGATCGAGCGTCCTCATCGCCGGCGCCGGTCCGATCGGCGTCATCTGCGCGCAGGTCGCCCGCGCGTTCGGTGCGACGCGCGTCGTCGTCAGCGACCTCGTCCCCGAGCGCCGCGAGCGGGCGCTGTCCTTCGGCGCGACGGAGGTCGTCGACCCCGTCGCGGTGGACGTCACCTCGGACATCGTCCCCGTCGACGCCTTCATCGACGCCAGCGGCGCACCGCGCGCGGTCTCCGACGGCATCAAGGCGGTCGGACCGGCCGGCGCCGCCGTCCTGGTCGGGCTCGGCAACTCCGAGATGGTGCTGCCCGTCGAGCACATCCAGAACCTCGAGGTGACGGTCACCGGCATCTTCCGCTACACGAACACCTGGCCGGTCGCGATCGGGCTGGTCGCGTCCGGACAGGTCGACCTGGACGCACTCGTCACGGGACGCTTCGGGCTCGACGACGTCCGCGAGGCCCTCGAGAGCGACACCGACCCGGCCTCCCTCAAGTCGGTCGTCTACCCGAACGGGGTCCCGTCCGCCTCGTGACCCGGGACCGGACTGGAGGCACGTGGCGGGCCCGCCACGTGCCTCCAGTCCGTCCTGCGGTCGTGTCCGGCGACCGCACCTGCCGGTGCACCCGGACCGGGGGCACCGGTGCGACACCGCGACGCGCTACGGTTCGGCCATGACGGCGACACCGGCGGCCGCAGTGCCGCAGCGCACCGACCGACGGGCCCTCGTGTCCTGGGCCCTCTGGGACTGGGGGTCCGCGGCGTTCAACGCCGTCGTCACCACCTTCGTGTTCAGCACCTACCTGGCGAGCCGCGCGTTCGTCGACCCGCGGCTCGTCGCGGCCGAGGGCACCTCGGCTGCCGCCACCCGCGCGGTCGAGCGGGAGCTCGCGCAGAACGCGGCGACCGTCTCGCCCGCCCTGACCGTCGCCGGGATCGTCGTGGCGCTGGTCGCCCCCGCGGTCGGACGGCTCGCGGACTCCTCCGGGCACCGGCGCCGTTCGGTGCTCGTCGCGACCATCGGCATCGCGCTGTCGATCGGGGCGATGGTGTTCGTCGCACCGAGCCAGCCGTACCTCGTGCTCGGCGCGGCCCTGCTCGGGATCGGGACGGTCGCGTACGAGATCGCCACGGTCGGGTACAACGCGATGCTCGGCCAGGTCGCCTCCGGGCCGGAGACCGGCCGGGTCTCGGCGATCGGCTGGGCGGCCGGGTACTTCGGCGGCATCGTGCTGCTGGTCGTGCTGCTCGTCCTGTGCATCCAGGACTTCGGGACGCCCGGCGTGGCCGGGGTCCTGCAGCTGCCGGCGACCGTGGCGACCGGGCAGTGGGACGTCCGCGTCGCGATCGGCATCGCCGCCGTGTGGCTCGCCGTCAGCTCGGTGCCGCTGTTCCTGACCGTCCCCGAGGCCGCGCCGGACCGGACGCAGACCGGCGGCCTGCTCGGCGCCTACCGGGACCTCGGCCGCCACGTCGCCCGGCTGTGGCGCGAGCGGCGGAACGTCCTGGCGTTCCTGGTCGCGAGCGCGGTGTTCCGCGACGGGGTCGGGGCGGTGTTCACGTTCGGCGGGATCATCGCCGCGCAGGTGTTCGGCTTCAGTGCGTCCGAGGTGATCCTGTTCGCCATCGTCGCGAACGTCGTCGCCGGGGTCGCGACGTTCCTGTCCGGGCGGCTCGACGACCGGTTCGGCTCCCGGGCGCTCATCACGGTGTCGCTGATCGGACTCGTCGTGTGCGGCACGGCGGTGCTCGCGGTCGGGACGGCCCAGATCGGGTTCTGGGTGCTCGGGCTCGCGCTGTGCGTGTTCGTCGGCCCGGTGCAGTCGTCGTCGCGGGCGTACCTGGCGCGGCTCGCGACGCCGGGCCGCGAGGGGGAGCTCTTCGGCCTGTACGCCACGACCGGGCGGGCGGCGTCGTTCCTGGCGCCGGCGCTGTTCGGGGTCGCCGTGACCCTGACCGGCTCGACGCGCTTCGGCATCCTCGGCATCGTGGTGGTGCTCGTCGCGGGGCTCGTGCTCATGGCGTTCGTCAAGCGGGAGGACGGGGCGGCGGCCGTCCCGCGCGTCGGGGGCTGATCCGCGCGTCGGGTGCCGTTCCGCGCGTCGGAGGCGTTTCCGCTCGTCGGGTGCCGATCCGCGCGTGGTGTGTCGTTCCTTCCGGCACCCCTCGCGCGATCCTGCCTCCCACGTCACCTGCTATGGGCCGGATCGTCCACGGTGACGGCCCCGCGGCACCCGCTCGGCTCCCGTGCGCCAGGATGGAGGGCATGACCGACCAGCGGATCGCCGTCGTCGTCCTCGCCGCCGGGCAGGGCACGCGCATGAAGTCGTCCACCCCCAAGGTGCTGCACCGCCTCGCCGGCCTGCCCCTCGTCGCCCACGTGCTCCGCACCGCGGCGTCGCTCGAGCCCGAGCACGTCGCCGTGGTGGTCCGGCACGAGCGGGAGCGCGTCGCCGCCGAGGTCGCCGAGCGCGCACCCGGCGCGATCGTCGTCGACCAGGACGACGTCCCCGGCACCGGGCGCGCCGTCGAGGTCGCGGTCCAGGCGCTCCCCGCCGACTTCGAGGGCGCCGTGGTCGTGCTCTCCGGCGACGTCCCGCTGCTCGACGCAGCGTCGCTCCGCATGCTCGTGGACGCCCACGCCGGGAACGCCGCGACCCTGGTCAGTGCGATCGCCCCCGACCCGACCGGCCTCGGCCGCGTGGTCCGCGACGCCTCCGGGGCCTTCGTCGCCGTCGTCGAGCACAAGGACGCGACCGACGAGCAGCGCACCATCACCGAGGCGAACGCCGGGATCTACGCGTTCGACGTCGCGCACCTCCGTGCTGTGCTCCCCGGTCTCACGACGGCCAACGCCCAGGGCGAGAAGTACATCACCGACGTGCCGGCCCTCATCGCCGCGCGCGGCGGAGCGATCGACGTCGTGACCCTCACCGACCCGTGGCTCGTGGCGGGGATCAACGACCGCGCGCAGCTCGCCGACGCCGCCCGCGAGCTCAACGCCCGGATCGTCCGTCGGCACCAGCTCGCCGGCGTCACCGTCCAGGACCCCGCGACGACGTGGATCGACCTGGACGTCACCATCGAGGCCGACGCCGAGGTGCTCCCGGGCACCCAGCTGATCGGCGCCACCGCGATCGCGGCCGGGGCCGTCGTCGGACCGGACACGACCCTGCGCGACACCGAGGTCGGCGCCGGCGCGACCGTGAACCGGGTCGACGCGACGCTCGCCGTGATCGGGGACGGTGCCTCGGTCGGCCCGTTCGCGTACCTGCGGCCGGGCACGATCCTGGGCGACCAGGGCAAGATCGGCACGTTCGTCGAGACCAAGAACGCCGTGATCGGGCGGGGCAGCAAGGTGCCGCACCTGTCCTACATCGGCGACACCGAGGTCGGCGAGGACTCCAACATCGGGGCGAACACCATCACCGCGAACTACGACGGCGTGCACAAGCACCGCACCGAGGTCGGGTCGAACGTGCGGACGGGCTCGCACAACGTGTTCGTCGCCCCGGTTAGGATTGGCGACGGGGCGTACACCGGCGCGGGTACGACCGTCCGCAAGGACGTACCGGCCGGGTCGCTCGCGATCAGCTACGCCCCGCAGCGCAACACCGACGGATGGGTCGAGGAACACCGACCCGGTACGCCGGCGGCCGAGGCGGCTCGGCGCGCGCACGGCGAACAGAACACGGCGACCTGACCCGGCCGTCGGCAGCGACCCCGAGCGGGTCAGGGAGTGAGCACCGCACTTGTCCGGAATCAAGACAACCGGCCAGAAACGACTCGTCCTCGTCTCGGGACGAGCGCACCCGGAGCTCTCGGCGCAGATCGCCGACGAACTCGGGGTCGAGCTGGTCCCGACCGACGCCCGCACCTTCGCGAACGGTGAGCTCTACGCCCGCTTCGACGAGTCGGTCCGCGGCTGCGACGCGTTCGTCATCCAGTCGCACACCGCGCCGATCAACGAGTGGCTCATGGAGCAGCTCATCATGGTCGACGCGCTCAAGCGTGCCTCGGCGAAGCGCATCACGGTCGTGGCGCCGTTCTACCCCTACGCCCGACAGGACAAGAAGGGCCGCGGCCGCGAGCCGATCTCGGCCCGACTGGTCGCCGACCTGTTCAAGGCCGCCGGTGCGCACCGCATCATGAGCGTCGACCTGCACGCCGCCCAGATCCAGGGCTTCTTCGACGGCCCCGTCGACCACCTGTTCGCCATGCCCGTGCTGCTCGAGCGCTTCCAGCAGATCCTCGACCCGGAGACGCTCACCGTCGTGTCGCCGGACATGGGCCGCGTGCGCGTCGCCGACATCTGGTCCGAGAAGCTCGGCGCCCCGCTCGCCATCATCCACAAGCGGCGTGACCCGCTCGTCCCGAACCAGGTCTCCGCGCACGAGATCGTCGGTGACGTCTCCGGCCGCGTCTGCCTGCTCGTCGACGACCTCATCGACACCGGTCGCACGATCGCCAAGGCCGCCGAGGCCCTGAAGGCGAACGGTGCCACCGGCGTCGTCGTCGCGGCGACCCACGCGGTGTTCTCGGACCCGGCGAAGGACCTGCTGCAGAGCGAGTTCATCGACCGCGTCGTCGTCACGGACACCCTGCCGCTGCCGGAGGAGAAGCGCTGGGACCGCCTCGAGGTCCTGCCGATCGCCCCGCTCATCGCCCGCGCGATCCACGAGGTCTTCGACGACGGTTCCGTCACGTCGATGTTCGACGGCGCGGCTTGACCACAGCGCGGGACGCGCTCGCCGCCCGGCTTCGGGCGGCGGGCAGCGTGTTCGCCGAGGACGAGGCCGACCTGCTGCTCGAGGCAGGCGACGGCGATCCGGTCCGCCTGCGTGCCCTGGTGCAGCGGCGCCTCGCCGGTGAGCCGCTCGAGGTCGTCCTCGGCTGGGCGGCCTTCGACGGACACCGGGTCCGCGTCGCCGCAGGGGTCTTCGTGCCCCGGGCACGCACCGCGGTCGTCGTCGAGCAGACGGCGCGGCGGCTCCACCGCTACGACCGGGTCGTCGACCTGTGCTGCGGGGTCGGCGCGATCTCCGTCGCGCTGCTCGGCCGGGTCGGTGCGCTCGACCTCGTCGCGGCTGACGTGGACCCCGACGCGACCGACGTGGCCGCCGAGAACATCGGGGACCGGGGGATCGTCGTCACGGGCGACCTGTTCGCGCCGCTGCCCGAGCGGTTCCGGGAGGCCGTCGACGTCATCGCCGTGAACGCCCCGTACGTGCCGTCCGGCGAGGTCGCGACGATGCCGTCGGAGGCCCGCGACCACGAGCGGCTCGTCGCCCTCGACGGGGGAGCGGACGGCCTCGACGTGCACCGCCGCATCGCCGACGGGGCCGGGGCGTGGTTGTGCCCGGGCGGGGCGGTCGTCATCGAGGTCTCGGAGGCCCAGTCCGCGGCGTCGGCGGCACTGTTCGCCGCCGCCGGGTTCACCGTCGCGGTCGAGCGCGACGACGAGGTCGACGGGACGTGCGTCGTGGCGGTCCGACCGGCCTGACGTCCGGCTGCCGTCCGCGGACCGCCGTCAGTCCGCGCTGACCTGCACGGTGTGCCATCCCGTTGCGCCGTTCGGCGCCGGAGGCCGCTCGACGCTCGTCTGCACCTGCCCGTCGGTCCCCGTGGCGCGGACCTGCAGCCGGTGCGACCCGGCCGTCGGGGTCCACCGCCACACCCACTGCCGCCAGGTGTCGGCGGACGCCGAGTCGGCCAGGGTCGCGTCCTGCCACTCGCCGTCGTCGACCCGGACCTGCACGCCCTTCACCCCGTGGTGCGGCTGCCAGGCGACACCCGCAACGGCGACGGTCTTCCCCGCCGTGAGCGATGCCCCATCCCGAGGCGTGTCGATCCGCGACTCGAGCTTCACCGGACCGCGCTCCGACCAGCCACGCGGGGTCCAGTACCCCTGCGCGTCCGAGAATCGGGTGACCTCGAGCTCGTTCACCCACTTCGTCGCGGAGACGTACCCGAACAGGCCGGGCACGACCATCCGGACCGGGAACCCGTGCTCGGGCGGGAGCGGCTCGCCGTTCATCCCGACGGCGAGCATCGCGGCGGTGTCGGGGTCCTGCAGCACGTCGAGGGGCGTCCCGGCCGAGAAGCCGTCGACGCTCCGGGACAGCACCATGTCGGCGCCGTCGCGGACCCCCGCCCGCGCCAGGAGTTCGCGGATCGGGTACCCGAGCCACAGCGCGTTGCCGATCAGGTCCCCGCCGACCTCGTTCGAGACGCAGCTCAGGGTCGCCATGTGTTCCTCGAGCGGGAGCGCCAGCAGTTCGTCCCAGGTCAGCTCGACCTCACGCTCGACAGCGCCGTGGATCCGCAGCTTCCACTGCGCGGGGTCGACCGACGGCACGCGCAGGGCGGTGTCGATCCGGTAGAAGTCGGCGTTGGGGGTGACGTACGGCGTGATCCCGGACACGTCGAGGGACGCCCCGGCGGGGACGGGCGTCGCCGTGGTCGCGGGCTGCGGCAGGCGGATCGCCCGCCGTGCAGCCGCGGCCGCCTGCATCGCCGAGGTCCCGAGGCGGGACGCGCCACCGACCACGACCGCGGCGACGGCGGTCGCCGCACCCCACACCAGGAATGTGCGACGTTCGGTCGCCGCCGGTCTGGGCGAGGCCGACGGGACGGCTGCTGCGGCTTCCCACCGCCGGAGCCGACGGAGGAGCATGCGCAGTACGACGATCGCCGCGACCACGCCGAGGACGCTCGGCAGCCCGTCCCACGTGCCGCTGCCCGACCGCGTGGTGACGGCTGCGAGCGACAGCGCACCACCGACCGCGAACACGAGCGCCCCGAACGGCGGACGTCGACGTTCGAGGACGCCCGCGCCGGCGCTGATGCCCGCCGTGACGACGGCCATCAGGACGAAGAGCGCGGCCTTGTCCCCGGTGCCGAACAGCCCGACCATGAGGTCCTTCGCATCGGGCGGAGCGAGGTCGATGACGGCGGAACCGACGGCGACGAGCGGACTGCCGGCGCCGCCGAGCAGCAGCGCGCCGAACTCGGCGACGGCCAGGAACGCGACGACGGCCACGATCCCGCACGCGGCGGCCCACCCGGCCGGGCGGCGGACGGACGTCCCCGGCGGGAGCGGCTCGGCAGCGGGTGCGGAGGAGGTGGAGGGTGGTGCGGTGCTCACCCGTGCAGCGTAGGTCGGCAGGCCGCCGACGGGCTGACAGGCGGCCGGACGGTGGACGGGCGCCGGCGGCCGACCTGCTGTGGAGGAGCGGGGCTTCCCCGGGCGTTCATCGCCTCGTTCCCCGGAACGGGCCAGCGCGGCGACGCCGGACCGTGCGAGGATCGGGATGTGCTGAGCCGACCCGACCGCGTGCCGCGTCGGCAACGTGCGCAGCAGCGGGCCCAGCAGCGAGCTCAGCGACGTGCACAGCAACGTGCGCAGCGACGTGCGCAGCGGCGGTCCCGCCCGACGATGTCGGTCGCTCGACGCTTCGCCGCCCTGCGCTGGACGATCGTGGGGATCTGGGTCGCCCTGCTCGTCACCCGCATCGTGGTGTCCACGACCGCGCCGGAGTCCGACCTGTCGTACTTCGGGGTGCTCGAGGCGGTCGCGATCACCGGCGGCCTGGCGCTCATCGCCGTCGCGGTCCTCCGGGCCCGGGCGATCCGACGGCGCCGCGCCGACGAGGCGCTCGCGCTCGCGATCCGGCGCATCGACCCGACCGTCTGGCTCGTCCCCTCGGTACCGACCCAGGAGCTCCGCGACGCCGTGCACGAAGCCCGTCCCGAGACGGCGCTCGGGCAGCGGGTCACCTGGGCGTTCGGTGCCACCGAGGCGTCGCTCTGGGAACTCGAGGAGCGCCGCGCGACCCGGCTGCTCGTGATCCGCTGGAGCCGGATGGTGCACGTCGGACTCGAGGACGTGGTCGGGGAACGGAACGCCGCGGCGGTTGCCTTGCACTACGTCCGGCCGGACGACACGACCGCGGTCGCCACGTTCTTCGTCCGCTCGGCTCCGGGGTCGCAGCGCCTGCTCGGCCGTGGCCCGCGGCTCGAGCGGCTCGTCGCCGACCTGGCCCGCGAGCGCATCGTCGCCTGAACGACCGGGAACGGGAACGGGCGAGGAGCCTGCGCTCCTCGCCCGTCGGCCGGTCCGGACCCGTCAGTGCCCCTCGGTCAGTGCGTCGACGGCTCCTGTTCGACCTCGCGCCGGTCGTCGTCGGACCACAGGGTGTGGAACGTGCCGTCCTTGTCGATGCGCTGGTAGGTGTGCGCCCCGAAGAAGTCACGCTGCCCCTGGATCAGCGCCGCGGGGAGCCGGTCCGAGGCGAGGGAGTCGTAGTAGGCCAGCGCGGACGAGAAGCCCGGCGCCGGGATCCCGGACGCGACCGCGATGCCGACGATCCGTCGCCAGGCCGCTTCGCCCTCCGCGACGGCGTCCGCGAAGTACGGGTCGACCAGCAGCGACTCGAGCGCCGGGTTCTTGTCGTACGCCTCGACGATGCGGTTGAGGAACTGCGCCCGGATGATGCAGCCACCGCGCCAGATCTTCGCGACCGCGCCCAGGTCGATGTCCCAGTCGTACTCCTTCGCCCCGGCGATGATGAGGTCGAAGCCCTGCGCGTACGCGACGACCTTCGATGCGTACAGCGCCGCACGGACGTCGTCGGCGAACGAGTCCGGCACCTCGGCGATGTCCGGTCGGTTCTCCACGCTCCGCTGCACCGCGGCACGCTGGGTCGGCTTCGACGACACCGCACGGGCGAAGACCGCCTCGCCGATGCCCGACACCGGGATGCCCAGACCGACGGCGTTCTGCACGGTCCAGACGCCGGTGCCCTTGGAGCCGGCCTCGTCGCGGATGACGTCGACGAGCGGCTTCCCGGTGTCGGCGTCCTGCTGCTTGAGGACCTCGCCGGTGATCTCGATCAGGTACGACTCCAGGTCGCCCTTGTTCCACTCGTCGAACACCTGCACGAGCTGCTCGACGGAGTACCCGCCGACGCGGCGGAGCAGGTCGTAGGACTCCGCGATGAGCTGCATGTCGGCGTACTCGATGCCGTTGTGCACCATCTTCACGAAGTGGCCGGCGCCGTCGGAGCCGATGTGCGTCACACACGGCTCGCCCTCGGCCACGGCGGCGATCGACTTGAGGATCGGTCCGAGGGTCTCCCAGGCCTCCTTCGAGCCGCCGGGCATGATCGACGGGCCGTTGAGCGCGCCTTCTTCGCCGCCGGAGATGCCGGTGCCGACGAAGTTCAGGCCCTTCTCGCGCAGGTCGTGCTCGCGACGGATGGTGTCGTGGAAGTTCGCGTTGCCGCCGTCCACGATGATGTCGCCCTCCTCGAACCGCTCCGCGAGCTGGTCGATGACGGCGTCGGTGCCCTTGCCGGCCTGCACCATGATGATCGCGGTCCGGGGCTTCGACAGCGACGCGACGAACCCGTCGATGTCCTCTGATGCGATGAACCCGGCGTCGCCGTGTTCCTGCATGAGTTCCTCGGTCCGGGCGTAGGTGCGGTTGTAGACCGCGACCGTGTTGCCCTCGCGTGAGGCGAGGTTGCGTGCGAGGTTCGAGCCCATCACCGCGAGGCCGATGACCCCGATGTTCGCCTGTCCGTCGTGCTCTGCCACCTGGGTCTCCTTCGTCCTGGATGTTCGGTGCCCAACCTACGAGCCGGACCCTGGGGTCGCACGAGTGTGACGGCAACTGGGGACGGGAACCGGACGCTCTCCTACTGTGGAGGGATGAACGACGTCGCCGTCCTCCCGCCCGTGCTCGTGATGGGGGTCTCCGGCTCCGGCAAGTCGACGATCGGACAGGCGCTCGCCGACGCCCTCGCCGACCAGGGTCAGCCGAGCGAGTTCGTCGACGCGGACGACCTGCACCCCGCCGCGAACAAGGAGAAGATGCGGCAGGGCATGCCGCTGACCGACGAGGACCGCTGGCCGTGGCTCGACGCCTGCGCGGCCAGGATCGCGGCGGTGCAGGCCTCGGGTCGCCGCTGCGTGATGGCGAACTCGGCGCTCAAGCGCGTGTACCGGGACCGGCTCCGGTCCGCCGCCCCGGACCTGGTCATCGCCTTCCTCGACGGCTCGCACGACCTCATCGCCGAGCGGCAGTCGCACCGGCACCACGAGTACATGCCGACGTCGCTGCTCGACTCGCAGTTCGCGACGCTCGAGCGGCCGGAGCCCGACGAGGCCGCCGTCGCGGTGTCGATCGACGGCTCCGTCGACGACACCGTGGCGACGATCAGGTCGGCGCTGTCGGTCACCTCCGGCTGAGCTCGGCGAGCCGCCCGCGGTACTCCTCGGCGTCGATGTCGCCCCGGGCGAAACGGTCCGCGAGCACGGACCGGGCATCGGAGCGCGCCCGCCAGGACCCGCGGCGGAGGACGCCGAAGACGACGCCGAGCGCCACGAGCGCCAGGAAGAAGAACAGCGGGAGCGCGAGGAACGGGAAGCCGGGTCCGTGGGCGTACGGACCGACGGCGGCGATGGACGAGAGTGCGGGGATCACGATGGCCTCCTGTGGTTGCGTGGTCGTCGCTGGTGCGACAGGACGAGCCTCCGGCCTGGAGGCACGGCGCGCGTCCGCCGACCGGGCCCACTTCCGGCTGCTCCCGCAGTCGCGACGACGCCACTCCTGCACAGGCGACTCCGCCCGGGGGAGTAGTCCACAGATGGTGCGGCGGCCCGACGCCCCGGCGCGCTGCCGCCCCTAGGCTCGCCCCGTGACCACCGACGCCCCCGCTCCGACCACCGGCGATCGCCGCCGGTCCTCGGGGAGCCCGCGGTTCGCCCGCGTCGGTCGGGTGCTCCCCGTCGCGGTCGTGCAGGTCGCCGGGACCCTGCTCGCGTCGCGCATCAGCGGCGGACCCCCGCGAGGGCAACGTCCCCCCTGGGCGGGCGCCGGCGTCGTGCTCGAGCCCGTGGACGTCGTCCCGCTCGCGGTCGTGCTGCTCGTGGCGGGCGTGCTCGTGCTGCCCTGGCGATGGTCGTTCCCGCGGAGCGTCCTCGCCGTCACGCTCGCGACGACCGCGGGGTACGCCCTGCTGGTGTCGCCCCGCGGCCCGTTCGTGGCGGCGCTGACGATGGCGATGGCGAACGCCTGGTTCCGCGGGCACCGGCGCTCGGTCCTCGCCGCGGCGGTCGTCGCCGTCGGGTTGCTGCCGTCCGCCGACCTGCTGACGGCTCGATCGCCCCTGTACAGCATCGACGCCGCCGTCCTCGCGCTCGCCTGGGTGACCGTGACGATCGTCGTCACCGAACTCGCCCGTGTCCGTCTCGAACGGGTCGCCGAGCGTCGGCGTGCCCGGGCCGAGGCCGAGCAGCAGCGCGCCAGGGACGAGCGCGTCCGGATCGCGCGGGAGCTGCACGACTCGGTCGCGCACAGCATGTCGCTCATCAACCTGCAGGCAGGGGTGGCGCTGCACCTCGGCGCGACCCTGCCTCCGGGGACGCGGGACTCACTGACGAGCATCCGGGACACCAGCCGCGAAGCCCTCGTCGAACTCCGGACGATCCTGGGGGTGTTGCGCTCGGCGGACGGCGCCGGTCCCGACCCCGACGGCCGGGTCGTGCCGGAGCGGAACCCGGTGCCGGGGCTCGACCGGGTCCCGGACCTCGTCGACCGTGCGCGGGCGGCGGGCATCGACGTGACCGCACGGGTCGAGGGCGACCCGACGACCGTCGGCGGCGTGGTGGACCGCAACGCCTTCCGGATCGTGCAGGAGTCCGTGACGAACGTGATGAAGCACGCGCCGGGCCACCGCGTCGACGTCACCGTCTCGGTGGGCGCCGAGGTGCTCGACCTCGTCGTCCAGGACCACCCGCTGCCCGGAGCCGTCCAGCGGTCGACCCGGCTCGGGGAGTCGGGCAACGGGCTCATCGGGATGCGCGAGCGCGCCGACGCGGTGGGCGGCACGATGACGGCCGGACCGACCCCGGACGGCGGGTGGCGGGTGGCCGCGCGCCTGCCCGTGCCGACGAACCGGCCACCAGACCGATCCGAGGAGCCAGCATGACCGACCCGAGCCCCGCAGGCCCGAGCCCCGCAGGCCCGACTTCCGCAGGTTCGACCTCCGCAGGCCCGACCCCTGCCGACGATGGGGGCGAGCAGATCCGCGTCCTGCTCGTCGACGACCAGGTGCTCGTCCGGGCTGGGCTCCGCGCGCTCGTCGACGCCGAACCGGGCATGACGGTGGTCGGCGACGCGGGCGACGGCGACGCCGCGGTCGACGCCGTCCGTCGGGAGCGTCCGGACGTGGTCCTCATGGACATCCGCATGCCGGGCTCCGACGGCCTCGAGGCGACGAGACGCATCGCCGCGGACCCGGAGCTCGACAGCGTTCACGTCGTCGTCCTCACCACCTTCGAGGAGGACGCCTACGTGTTCGAGGCGATCCGCGGTGGTGCCGCCGGCTTCCTCGTGAAGGACACCGAGCCTGCGGAGCTCCTCCGGGCGATCCGCACCGTGCAGGCGGGGGAGTCCCTGCTGTCCCCGGGGGCGACCCGGTCCCTCGTCGCCGCCTACGCCGCGCACGCGAAGCCGAGCGCCCTCGCCCCGTCGCTCGACGTGCTGACGGAGCGGGAACGCGAGGTCATGCAGCTCGTCGCCCTCGGACTCACCAACACCGAGATCGCCGAGCGCCTGTTCGTCAGCCCGATGACCACGAAGACCCATGTGTCCCGCGCGATGATCAAGCTCGGCGCCCGCGACCGCGCTCAGCTCGTCGTCTTCGCCTACGAGACCGGCCTGGCCACCCCCGGCTGGCAGCCCTGACGACCACCTGCCGCGACGGCGGGCGACATCACCCCGCCCGCACCGCGCTGACCGCCAGGTGCGGCCGCACCCCCTCGTCCTCGCGCTCCCGCACGTCGACGACGGTGAACCCCGCGTCCTCGACCGCCGCGACCAGGCGCTCCTCCGGCCACCGCCACGCCGTCGTCACCGCGTGGTCGAACGGCTCCAGGACGGCACCGGCGAAGGCGCCGACGAGCAGCCCGCCACCGGCGTCGAGCACCCGGTGGAACTCCGCGAGGGCGACCGGGACGGCATCCGGCTCGTGGTGCACGAGCGAGTACCACGAGAGCACCCCGCCCACGCTCCCGGCCGGCAGCCCGGTCGACTCGAGCGTGGCCCGGCGCACCTCCACGCCCGGTGCCGTCCGCCGTGCGATCGCGACGAACTCCGGGACCACGTCGAGCCCGACGACCCGGTGTCCGAGCCCGGCCAGGTGTGCGGTCCAGTGCCCGGGCCCGCATCCGGCGTCGACCACGACGCCGTGGCAGCCGGCCGCCCACTGCTCGACGTGGGTCCGGTCCGCCACGTGCACGGCCTCCATCGACCCGAGCACGGCCGCGTACTCGTCCGCCCGGGCGGCGTACGCCCGCTGCACCCGCTCGTCCGCCCGCTGCACCCGCTCGTCCGCCCGCTGCACCCGCTCGTCCGCCCGCTGCACCCGCGAAGCCGCCCGCTCGACCATCCGACGACCGTACCCGTCGGCCGCCGGATCGGCCGGCGACGAGCACCGGGTCAGAGCTTGAACGTCGCCCGCGGGATGTCCGACACGATCCGGTGGGCGGTGCGCACCGCGTCCTCCTCGCTGAGCTGGTGCGACACGACGAGCGAGGCCAGGTACGCCGCGTCCGCCCGCCGCGCCATGTCGTGCCGCGCCGGGATCGAGCAGTAGGCCCGGGTGTCGTCGATGAACCCGGACGTCTTCGTGAACGACGCCGAGTCGGTGACCGCGGCGCGGTACCGGCCGATCGCCGCCGGGGTGTCGATGAACCACCACGGCGCTCCGGCGTAGACGGCCGGGTAGAAGCCGGCGAGCGGCCCGATCTCGCGCGAGAACACCGTCTCGTCGACCGTGAAGAGCACGAGGTGGAACCCGGGGGCGGTGCCGAAGGCCTCGAGGAGCGGCCGGAGCGGCTCGGTGAAGGACCCGACCGCGGGCAGGTCGTGCCCGGTGTCCGGCCCGAAGCGCTCGAGCGTCGGCCGGTGGTGGTTTCGGTGCACGCCGGGGTGCAGCTGCATGACCAGCCCGTCCTCGACGCTCATCTCCGCCCAGCGGTAGAGCATGTCGTGCCGGTAGGCGACGGCGTCCGCCTCGGTCAGGGACGCCGGGCCGAGCAGCGCCGTGGTGTGGATGCGCTCCCGTGCCGCCGTGGAGAGCGGGGTCGAACCCGCGTCGAGCACGCCGGTGTCCGTCGCGGTCGCGCCGTGCTCGATGAAGTACCGCCGTCGCGCGCGCAGCGCGGCGAGCAGGCCCGCGTGGGTGCCCGTGTCGATGCCCGCGGCCTGACCGATGGACGTGACCACGTGCCTCCAGTCCGGTCGGGACGGGTCGAAGACCGCGTCCGCGCGGAAGGTGGGCAGCACCCGTCCACGGAAGGACGGGTCGGCGGCGAGCCGCGCGTGCGCGGCGAGGTCCGCGGTCGGGTCGTCGGTGGTGGCGAGGACCTCGATGCGGAAGGTGTCGAAGAGCGCCCGCGGACGGAACGCGGGCGTGGTCAGCAGCTCCGCCAGGTGGTCGTACTGCGCGTCGGCGTTCTCGGCCGACGGCTGCTCCGTCAGACCGAAGACGTCGTGCAGCTCCGTCTCGAACCAGTACCGGACGGGCGTGCCGGCGAAGTCGTCCCAGTGCGCGGCCAGCCGGTGCCAGATCTGTCGACCGTCGGGGACGGACCCGTCGCCGGAGCGGTCCGGTCGTCCCAGTTCGTCGAGGCCGACGCCGTTGGCGTGGAGCAGCCGCAGCACGTAGTGGTCGGGCGTGACGAGCAGCGACGCGGGGTCGGCGAACGGCTGGTCGTCCGCGATCAGGGCCGCGTCGACGTGCCCGTGGGGGGAGATGATCGGCGCGTCCGCGACGGCCTGGTACACGGTCCGGGCGACGGTCCGCGCGGCGGGGTCGGCGGCGAACAGCCGGTCGGGGTGCGGGGCGAGCGGGGTGGCGGTGCTGGTCCGGGTCATCGTCGACTCCTTCAGGACGGACGGCGGGCGGTGGCCGGTGCGGGGCCGGTGGACTCCCGCACGGTCAGGTGGGTGGGCAGGGCGACGGCGCTCGCCGGGTGGTCGCCGACCGGGTCGCCGAGCGGATCGTCGGACGGGGACGCGCCGAGCCGACCGAGCAGCATCCGGATGGCGACCTGTCCGGCACGCTCGATCGGCGACGTCATCGTGGTGAGCGGTGGGTTGCAGAAGTCGGCACCGAAGATGTCGTCGCACCCGACGACGGACATGTCGTCCGGGACGCGGACGCCGCGCTCCCGCAGTCGGGTGAGCATGCCGATGGCGATGAGGTCGTTGAACGCGACGCAGGCCGTCGCGCCCGCGTGGACGGCGGCGTCGGCAGCGGCGGCACCGGAGTCGACGAACGGCGCGTGCGGGCCGATCCGTGCGACCCGGACACCCAGGCGCTTCCCCACGCGGACGAGCGCCCGCCAGCGGCGTTCGTTCGACCACGAGCTGTCCGGACCGGCGACGTACAGCACGTCCCGGTGACCGAGCGACACGAGGTGCTGCACGGCCTGCTCGACCCCGCCGGGGGTGTCGATGAGCACCGAGGGGACCCCCGCCGGTCGGCGGTTCACGACGACGAGCGGCGTCCGCTCCGCGAACCGGGCGATCTGCGCGTCGGACAGGCGGGACGCGGTGAGCACCGCGCCGTCGGCCTTCGTCGCGATCGCGCTCAGGGCCGCGAGCTCCGCCTCGGCCGACTCCTCGGTGTCGACGAGCAGCTGCGTCCACCCGGCGGCGGCGAGCTGGTGCTGCGTGCCACGGATGACGTCGAAGTAGAAGGGGTTCGTGATGTCCGAGACGAGCACGGCGACGGCCCGGGTGCGACCGGACGTCAGGGCCCGTGCCTGCTGGTTCGGGACGTAGCCGAGCTCCCGCGCCGCGTCCTGGATCCGCTGCTGCGTGGCGCGGTTCACCCGGTCGGGCAGGGACAGTGCACGGGACACCGTCGACGGGGCCACACCGGTCGCGTCGGCGATGTCCCGGATCGTCACCCGCCGAGCGGTGTCGGTGTCTGCGCTGCTCACGGTGGTGACGCTAAGCCGCCGTGGCAACAAGTGGCAACCGGTTGCCGCATGTTGCCACGGAGCGGGACAGTGGGGCGCACAGCCGGCAGCGCCGCCGGTCGGCCGGGCTCAGCCCGGTGGAGGCTTCGAGGAGGAAACCCCCGCATGAGCACAGGAAGACGCAGGACCCGCGCCCTCGTCGGTGCCGCCGTCGTCGCAGTCGCCGCCCTCACGCTCCAGGGCTGCGCGATCGTGAACGGCAGCGGCGACGACCCGAACACCCTCCGCGTGATGATGGGCGCGGACACCACCTACCCCAAGGAGCGCAAGCAGTGGCAGCAGGAGACCGCTGCCGAGTTCGAGCGCACCACGGGCGCCCGGATCCAGTGGGAGACGTACTCCTCCGCGCAGGAGGAGCTGACCGCCATCCAGACGAGCGTCATCTCCGGACAGGGCCCCGACGTCTACGCGATCGGCACGACGTTCACCCCCACCGCGTACGCCACCGGCGCCTTCGTCGAGATGGGCAGCAAGGAGTGGCGGGCGGTCGGCGGCAAGGACCAGTTCGACGCCGCCTCGCTCGGCATCTCCGGGCCGAGCGCGTCGAAGCAGATCGGCATCCCGTTCGCCAGCCGGCCGTTCGTGATGGCGGTCAACAAGGACCTGCTCGCCCAGGCGGGCATCACCGACCTGCCGACCACCTGGGACGAGCTCACCGCGGACGCGAAGGCGACCACCCGTGACGGCCACTTCGGCATGGCGATCGCCTACGCCGACGGGTTCGACCCGTGGAAGTTCGTCTGGGGCATGGCGCAGAACGCCGGCAACACGATCGTCGACGGCTCGAAGGCGGAGATCTCCGCGGACGCCGTCGAGAACGCCTACCGCACCTACTTCGACTGGGTGACGAAGGACGGCGTCGTCGACCAGGCCGCGATCGGCTGGAACAACGCCCAGGCCCTCGCCCAGTTCGCGGACGGCAAGGCCGCGTTCTTCCCGATGACGACCACGACGTCGCTGAACACCCTCAAGGGCTCGGCGGTCGACGGCAAGTACGAGTACGCGCTCCTGCCGACGGTGCCCCCTGGTGCGACCGAGCGTCCGGCCGACGGGATCGAGGCGGCGAGCATCCTGTCCGGCGACAACCTCGTCGTCGCCGACTACGGCAAGAAGCAGGACCTGTCCTTCGACTTCGTCAAGCAGGTCTCGTCACCGGCGGCCCAGGAGCGCTACTTCGAGCTGTTCGGGCAGCTGCCGACCAACACGCAGGCCGCGCAGACCATCGCGCAGGAGAACCCCGACCTCGCTCCGATCGTCCAGGCCGGCAAGCTCTCGAAGCCCACCGCCTTCACCGGCGCGTGGTCCGACATCCAGCTCTCGCTCGTCGACGTCGTCGTGCAGTCCATCCCGTCGCTGAAGAGCGGCGAGGTGACCGACGACCAGCTCCGGAAGCGGCTCGACGCCGCACAACGGGACGCCCAGGCAACCCTGGACCGGCAGAAGAACGGAGGCCTGTGATGACGCAGGTCCGGCCACACGGCAAGACACCCCTCTACAAGCGCGAGCGCCCCCTGTGGATGCTCCTGCCCGGCGGTGTCCTCATGCTCGTCGTCATCGTCGTGCCGCTCCTGGTGGGCGTGTACATCGCGATGCTCGACCTCGACCAGTACACCCTCCGCGAGTGGTTCAGCGCCCCGTTCGTCGGCCTCGCCAACTTCGCCGAGGCGTTCACGGACTCGCCGCTCCTGCACTCGGTCTGGATCTCGGTGTCGCTGTCCGTGCTCGTCACGGCCGTCACCGTCCCGATCGGCGTCGCCGCGGCGATCTCCACGCAGAACCGGTTCCCCGGACGCGGACTCGTCCGCTCGGTCTACCTCATCCCGTACGTGCTCCCGGCCTTCGTCGTCGGCACGTTCTTCCGCACGATGCTCCAACCGCAGGGCGTCGTGAACACGGTGCTCGGCACGGACGTGCTGTGGCTGAACGGCTCGGCGTCCTACTGGGCCCTGGCCGGCGTGATGATCTGGACGAGCTGGCCCTTCGTCTACCTGCTCTCGCTCGCGGGGCTGCAGGCGGTCGACAACGAGGTGCACGAGGCCGCGGCACTCGACGGCGTCACGTGGTGGGCGAAGCTGCGGTACATCGTCTTCCCGTACCTCCGCGGACCGCTCAGCCTCGCGGTGATCATCTCGATCCTCCACAACATCAACAACTTCACGCTGCCGTTCGTGCTGTTCGGCATCCCGCTGCCCTCGAGCGTCGAGGTCATGCCCGTCCTGACGTACATCGCGAGCTTCCAGTCGTTCCGCTTCGGGCTCTCCGCGGCGATGGCGATCTGCTCGCTCGTGATCGTCGCCATCCCGCTGTTCGTGTACCTGCGGGCCGTCAAGCTCGACACCGGTGACGACGCCGACCCCAGCCGCAAGCAGCGCCGCAGCGACCGGCTGACCCTCGCAGCAGCGACCCCGGCCGCCGCCGCCGACCTCGACGGAGCCCGCGCATGAGCGCCTTCAGCACCACCCGCACCCGGCCCACCGCGACGCTCACCGAGAGCATCACCACCGGGGGCGCCCGGAAGCGCACCAAGCGCCCGTACGACACCGACGTCACCCGGCTCCTGCCCCGGTGGCTCCTGGTCGTCGTGATCGCCGTCATCATCGCGTTCATCGCCGCGCCGGTGCTCTACATCCTGTTCGGCTCGGTCAACTCGGACGTCGCGGTCGCCCGCGGCGAGTACTTCCCGTCCGAGTTCACGCTGGCGAACTACGTCGAGATCTGGAACACCGTCGCCCTCGGCCAGGGGCTGGTGAACTCGCTCCTGACCGCCGGGGCCGTGGCCGTCGCGAGCGCCGCGCTCGCCGTGTCGACCGCCTACGTCCTGGTCCGGTTCCGGTTCCTCGGCCGGCTCACGATCCTGCGCGGGCTCCTCGCCCTGCAGTCCATCCCCGGGACCCTCCTGCTCCTGCCGGTGTTCGTCGTCTTCGCGAACATCGCGAGCGCGACCGGTGTGCAGGTCATCGGCACCCGCTGGGGCCTCTTCGTCACCTACCTGACGTTCGCGCTGCCGTTCTCGACGTGGGTCATGGTGACCTACCTCCGCGGTCTGCCGAAGGAACTCGAAGAGGCGGCGCGCATCGACGGCGCCTCGAGCGGACGCATCCTGCGGAGCGTCGTCCTGCCGCTGTCGTGGCCCGGGATCGTCGTGTCGGCGATCTTCGCCTTCCTGCTCGGCTGGAACGACGTGCTGTTCAGCACGATCATGACGACCCCGAACACCCGCACCGTCGCGGTCGTCCTGCAGGTGCTCGGCACCACGCAGGAGGGCGGCGCCGTCCCGATCTACGGCCAGATGATGGCCGCCTCGATCGTGTGCGCCGTGCCGGTCGTCGCGCTCTACCTGATCTTCCAGCGCTACCTGGTCGGCGGCCTGACGGCCGGCTCCGTCAAGTAGCGAACGCAACCAGACGACGGACAGGAGGCGCGGTGCCAGCCCGCCCCGCGCCTCCCGTCCGGTCTCACGAAGGGAACGCAATGACCGACCAACCAACGTGGGAGCTCTCCGGCTTCGGCGACGAGATCGACGCCGACCCCACGATCCAGGTCGCCGTGCTGCAGGCGCTCGGCGCCTCCGCGATCGAGGTGCGGAGCGCCTGGGGGGTGAACGTCGTCGACCTCGACGAGGACCAGCTCGCCGGCCTGCACCGCCTGTTCCACGAGCGCGGTCAGACCGTCTCCGCCATCGCCTCACCGATCGGCAAGGTCGCCGTCGACGAACCCGTCGAGCACGAGGTGGGCCGGCTCGGCCGGGCGATCGCCGCCGCGCACGCCCTCGGCACGACGAACGTCCGGATCTTCTCGTTCTACTTCCCGGACCGTGCACCGGAGGACGTCCGCGACGACGTCCTCGTCCGGATGCGGGCGCTCGCCGACCTCGCCGAGCGCGAGGGCGTCACGCTCCTGCACGAGAACGAGAAGGACATCTACGGCGACGTGCCCGACCGTGTGCTCGACGTCGTCGAGAGCGTCGCGTCACCCGCGCTGCGGCTCGCCTGGGACAACGCGAACTACGTGCAGTGCGGGGTCCGCCCGTTCACCGACGGGTGGGCGCAGCTCGCCCCGTACGTCGACTACCTGCAGGTCAAGGACGCGCTCGCCGCGGACGCGTCCGTGCTCCCCGCGGGTGAGGGCGATGGCGAACTGCTCGACACCCTGACCGCACTCCGCGACGCCGGGTACGCCGGCTACGCGTCGCTCGAACCGCACCTCAGCGACTTCACCCACCTCGGCGGGTTCTCCGGCCCCGCGGCCTTCGGTCGCGCCGGTCGCGCCTTCCGCACCCTCACCGAGCAGATCGGAGTCACCCTGCGATGACCACACCACTCAAGCTGGCAGTCGTCGGTGCCGGCGTCATCGGTCGCCACCACGCCCGCGTCGCCGTCCAGCACCCGGACCTGCAGGTCGTGGCGCTCGTCGACGCCGTCCCCGCCGCGGCCACGAGCGCCGCCGACGAACTCGAGTCGACGGGAGCCACCCGTCCGATCACGACGTCCACGATCGAGGAGGCCATCGAACAGACCGACATCGACGTCGTCGCGATCTGCTCGCCGTCGGGCATGCACGTGCAGCTGGCCGAGGCGGCCCTCGCCGCGGGCAAGCACGTCGTCATCGAGAAGCCCCTCGACACGACCATGCCGCGAGCCCGGCAGATCGCGGCGCTCGCCGCGGACGCTCGCGAGCGCGGACTCGTCACGAGCGTCATCAGCCAGCACCGGTTCGACCCGGCGTCGGTCGCCGTCGCCGGTGCGGCACATGGCGGCGACTTCGGGACCGTGACCTCGGGGGTCGCGAGCGTGGCGTGGTACCGGTCGCAGGGGTACTACGACTCGGGCGACTGGCGGGGCACCTGGGAGCTCGACGGCGGCGGCGCCGTGATGAACCAGGGCGTGCACACCGTCGACCTGCTCGTGTGGGCCCTCGGTCGTCCGGAGGAGATCTCCGCCCAGGTCGGGCTGCTCGCGCACGACCGCATCGAGGTCGAGGACACCGCCGTCGCCACCGTCCGGTTCCGCGGCGGGGCGCTCGGCGTGGTCCACTGCACGACGGCCGCCTACCCGGGCCTCTCCGCGCGCTGGGCCGTGTACGGCACGCACGGTTCCGCGATCGTCGACGACGACCGGCTCGCGTACTTCCACGTCGCCCCCGACACCGCGACGCTCGAGTCCGCGGCGACGACGGCGAACACCACCGCGGTGGCCGACGCCGCCGACCAGAAGGACCGGGTCGTCCCGCCCGAGCACGTCGTCGGCGGGCCGGTCGAGCCGGACCACTTCGCCGCCGGGCACGCCCGGCAGTACACCGACATCGTCGCCGCGATCCGCGAGGGCCGGGACCCCGGCGTCACGGTCGACGCCGCCCTCGTCTCGCTCGCGACCGTCCGCGGGCTGTACGTCAGCGCCACGCTCGGCAAGCCGGTCCGGATCGACGACGTGATCGAAGGCCTGTACGACGACGTCGTGCCGGTCGTCGGAGCGCCGTCCCGCACCGTCGCCACCGCCACCACCGCCACCACCGCCGCCAGTGAAGGAGCAGGCCTATGAAGTTCTCCGTGTTCACGGCGTCCACCCCGGACTGGACCCCGTCGCAGGCCGCCGAGACCCTCGCCGAGCAGGGCTGGGACGGCATCGAGTGGCGCATCGTCGACGACCGCACCGAGGACGGCTCGTCCGGCTTCTGGGCCGGCAACCGGTCGACCTGGCAGTACAGCGGCATCACCGAGCAGGTCGGCGAGATCGCCCGGACCACCGACGCCGCCGGGCTCGAGTACTCGGGCATCGGCGGGTACCAGCCCGTGTCCGACCGTGCCGGCGTCGAGACGATGCTCCGGGTGACGAGCGAACTCGGAGCCCGTCAGGTCCGCGTCACGATGCCCTGGTACCGGCGCGAGCGCGAGCGCACGCACGAGACGTACGGGCAGATGTTCGACCGCACCCGGGCCGACCTCGAGTGGACGGCCGGTCGCGCGGCGGAGCTCGGGGTGAAGGCCCTGGTTGAGCTGCATCACATGACGATCACCCCGTCGGCCTCGGCGGCCCTGCGACTCGTCGACGGCCTCGACCCCGCGCACGTCGGTGTCATCCACGACCTCGGCAACCTGGTCATCGAGGGACACGAGGACCACCTCGCGGCCTTCGAGCTCCTCGGCCCGTACCTCGCCCACGCGCACGTCAAGAACGCCCGGTGGGTCGACACCGGCGACACCCGTGCCGACGGCAGCCGGGTCTGGCAGCACGAGTGGGCGCCGCTGCGTGACGGGCAGGCGTCCGTGTCCGAGTACCTCGATGCGCTCCGCCAGGTCGGCTACGACGGCTGGGTCACGATCGAGGACTTCTCGACCGACCTCCCGCTCGCCGAGCGCACCGCGGACAACCTCGCCTACCTCCGCTCCCTGGTCCCGGTGGCGGCATGACCGACCGTCGACCCGGCATCGTGCACCTGGGGGTGGGTGCGTTCGCCCGCGCACACCTCGCCTGGTACACGCAGCACGCCACCGGCGAACCGTGGGGGATCACCGCCTTCACGGGACGCTCGCCCGCGGCCGCCGACGCGCTCGCCGCGCAGGACTGTCGGTACACCCTGGTCACGCGGGCAGCGGACGGCGACGTCGCCGAGGTGGTCGACACGATCGTGGCCGCTCACCCCGGCACCGACGACACGGCCTGGAGGCGCGCGGTCGCGTCCCCGACGACGAGCATCGTCACGCTGACGGTCACCGAGGCCGGGTACCGCGCCGGTTCCGACGTCCCCGCCCGGTTGGTCGACGGGCTCGCCGCCCGGCGGGCGGCGGACGGCGGACGGATCGCCCTGGTGTCGCTCGACAACCTGACGCACAACGGCGACGTCCTCCGGGACGCCGTGCACGCCGCGACGGCGGACCCCGACCTCCGAGCCTGGATCGACGACCACGTGACCTTCCCATCGTCGATGGTCGACCGGATCACCCCGGCGACGACCGACGACGACGTGGCCGGGCTCGCCGACCTGCCGGGCGCCCTGCCCGGCGACCGTGTCCCCGTCGTCGCCGAGCCCTTCGTCGAGTGGGTGCTCGAGGACGCCTTCGACGGGGTCGACCGCCCCGCGTGGGAGACCGCCGGGGTGCGCCTCGTGCCCGACGTCACCCCGTTCGAGCAGCGGAAGCTCTGGCTCCTCAACGGTTCGCACTCGCTCCTGGCGTCCCTCGGACTCCTGCTCGGGCACGAGACCGTCGCCGAGGCGATGGCCGACCCCCGCTGCCGCGCAGCGGTCGAGCAGCTCTGGGACGAGGCCGCCGCCGAGCTCCCGCTGCCCGCTGCCGAGGTCGACGACGCCCGGGCCGCCCTCGTCGAACGCTTCGCGAACCCGCGGATCCGCCACACCCTGCGGCAGATCGTCGCCGGGAGCGCGGCGAAGCTGCCGGTCCGGGTGGTCGACGTCCTGCGCCGACGACTCGACCGCGACCCGGCCGCCGGCGTCGGACCCGGCGCCGCGACCGCCCTCGCGGCCTGGTGGCTGCACTGCACCGAGCAACCGGAGCTGGTGGACGACCCCGGGGCGCCCGGGCCAGACTCGGACGTGCACGACGTCCTCGCCGTGGTCGCGCCCGACCTCGACACCACCCCCGTGGTCGACGCCGTCACCGCGGCGGCCGACCGCATCCGCACCGCCGCGGCACCTGCTCGCGGCACCGTCGACGAAGGAGTCCTCCGATGAGCACGAGCACCACGAACCCGGCCGCGCCCGTGCCCGGCGCCGGCGACGGGGGAGCGGCGACCGACCCGACCGCCGGCCGCCCGGACACCTGGGCCTCGGCCGACCGCGGGCAGCTCATCGACCGGGCCGAGGTCGTCGTCACGAGTCCGAACCGCAACTTCGTCACGCTGAAGCTCACCACCGCCGACGGTGTCACGGGGCTCGGGGACGCGACGCTGAACGGCCGTGAGCTCGCCGTCGCCGCGTACCTGACCGAGCACGTCGTCCCGCTGCTCGTCGGACGGGACGCGAGCCGCATCGAGGACGCCTGGCAGTTCCTCTACCGCTCGTCCTACTGGCGCCGCGGCCCGGTGACGATGGCCGCGATCGCCGCCGTCGACATGGCACTCTGGGACATCAAGGGCAAGGTCGCGGGGATGCCCGTCTACCAGCTGCTCGGCGGTGCTTCGCGGACCGGGCTCATGGCGTACGGGCACGCTTCGGGCAAGGAGCTCCCGGAGCTGTTCGACTCCATCCGCGAGCACCAGGAGGAGGGCTACCGGTCGATCCGCGTCCAGACGGGGGTCCCCGGACTCGAGAGCATCTACGGCATCGCGTCGAACAAGACCACCGAGGGCAACGCCGGCGTCCGGTACGACTTCGAGCCGGCGCAGCGCGGGGCCTTCCCCGCGATGGAGGACTGGGACACCCGGGCGTACCTGCGCCACGTGCCGACCGTGTTCGAGGCCGTCCGGAACGAGTTCGGCCCCGAGCTGCCGCTGCTCCACGACGGCCACCACCGGATGACCCCGCTGCAGGCCGCGAAGCTCGGCAAGTCCCTCGAGCCCTACGACCTCTTCTGGCTCGAGGACTGCACCCCCGCCGAGAACCAGGAGGCGCTCAAGCTCGTCCGCCAGCACACCACGACGCCGCTCGCGATCGGCGAGGTGTTCAACACGATCTGGGACTTCAAGGACATCATCCGCGACCAGCTCATCGACTACGTCCGCGGTGCAGTGACGCACATGGGCGGCATCTCCCCGCTCCGGAAGACGATGGACTACGCCGCGATGTACCAGATCAAGTCCGGGTTCCACGGGCCGACGGACATCTCCCCGGTGGGACTCGCGGCGCAGATGCACCTCGGGATGGCGATCCACAACTTCGGCATCCAGGAGTACATGCAGCACGGGCCGCAGACGAACCAGGTGTTCCGGCAGACGTTCACCTTCACGGACGGCTACCTGCACCCGGGCGACGAGCCGGGCCTCGGCGTGACGCTCGACGTCGACGAGGCCGGCAAGTACCCGTACGAGCAGGCGTACCTGCCGTTCAACCGGCTGGCCGACGGCACCGTCCACGACTGGTAGCGCGCCCGCCCTGCCCGTGCATGCTGGGGGCGTGGAGTTCGCGGACGTGGCGAGGGAACTGCTCCTCGTCGCGCCCGCGGACTTCGTGCGGGAGCGCACCGCCCGGCAGCGTGCGGTCCGCGGGGACGACCGTGCGCTCGCGACCCGGATCGGCGGGCTCCGGAAGCCCGCCCCGGCCGCCTGGGTGGTCGACCTGCTCGCGCACGAGGGCGCCCTCGACGAGGCGGTCGCCCTCGGACCGACGATCCGGCAGGCCCAGGCGGACGCCGACCCGGACGCGATCCGACAGCTCCGACGCCAGCGGTCCGCGGTCGTCGCCGCACTCGCCGAGACCGGAGCCGACCGGGCCGCCGACGCCGGGCACCCGGTGACCCCGGCGGTCCTCGAGCAGGTCCGGGCAACCGTCGAGGCCGCGATGGCCGATCCGCACGCGGGCGCCGCGGTCCGGTCGGGGTTGCTCGTCCGTCCCCTCGAGAGCGCCGGGTTCGACGCCGTCGACCTGGACGGCGCGCTCGCCGACCCCGACGCGGTCCCGGAGGCCTGGTCCGGCAGCGGTGCGGAACCGGTCCCGATCGCGAGCGCGAGGAGCGCGCGGAAGCCGAGCCGCGCCTCCAGGCCGGCGAAGCCGTCGCAGCCGAAGACCGAGTTGAAGCCGAAGTCCGAGCCGGAGCCCGAACCACGCGTCGACCCGGCGGCGGAACGCCGGGCGGCCCGCGAGGCGGAGCCCCTCGCCCGCACGGAGCCCCGCGACGCGGACGCCGCGCTCGACGCCGCCGAGACGGACCTGGAGCGCGCGGAGGACCACCGCGCCGACCTCGAGCGGCAGCTCGCCGACGCCACGGCCGAGGTCGAGCGCGCCACCCGTGCCCGCGACGACGCCGAGGCGGCGAGCGACCGCGCACGTGAGCTCCTGCGCGCCGCACAGCGCCACCGCCGCGACGTCGGGCACTGAACCCCGACGACGGCCGGGATCGACCACTCATCCCCTCGGATGAAAGCCACCGCTCCCGCTCGCTCCCGCGCCGGAGCCCGCCCTACGCTCGCCGACATGACCTCCTTCCTCCGCCGCCGGGCACGGCACCTCCTGGCACCCGCCGCGGGCGCCGTGTACCTCGTGCTCTGGATCGTCGCCGAGGCCGGACGCGCCGACCTGACCGGCCACGTGCTCGTCGTCAGTGCGTTCGCCGTCGCGATCGCCCTGGCGTCCTGGATGCCCGCGACGGCCCTCGGCCTCGTGGTGGTCGTCCCGCTGCTGCAGGCGCTCCACCTGCTCGCCCGCCCGCGGGACACGACGTGGCCGGAGTACCTGGCGATCGCGATCGTCGTCGGGGTCGTCGGTGCCGGCCGGTCCGGGCTGCTGCGGTGGCTCGCGGTCCCGGTCCTCGGTGTCGCGAGCGTCGCGGCGGCCTGGGCGATGGCCGTGCCGACCGTGGCCGACCCGGACGTCTGGTCGAACTGGACCGCCTCGGGCGAGGGGACGCGCGGCAGCCTCGTCCTGCTCTCCCTCGCCATCGCGGGTGCGAGCGGCATCGCCTGGGCGGTGGGCGTCGCGATCGGTGCCGCGTGGCGGATCGGGCTCGCCCGCACCAGGGCCGCCGTCGCGGAGCGCGAGACCGCGGTGACGACCGCTGAACTGCGCGCCGAGCAGGACCGCGCCCGGATCGCCCGCGACGTCCACGACTCCCTGGCGCACTCGCTCGCGGTCGTGGTCTCGCAGGCCCAGGGCGCCGCGGCGGTCGCGGGGTCGGACGGCCCGACGGCGACGGCACTGCGCGACATCGCCGACGTCAGCCGCAGCGCGCTCGGGGACGTCCGGTCGCTCGTCGAGCGGATCCAGGGCACCGGTCCGGCCGCGGCGCACGGGCTCGCCGACGTGCCGGACCTCGTCGAGGACATGCGCGAACTCGGCATGCGGGCAACGCTCGAACAGCACGGGGACCCCGTCCGGCTCGGGACCGCGACGGACGGTGCCGTGCACCGGATCGTGCAGGAGAGCCTGACGAACGTCCTCAAGCACCAGGGGCGCACGGCCGAGGCGCGGGTCGTCCTGGACTGGCGCGGGCCGGGACTCGGCGTCGTCGTGACCTCACGCGGGGACGCGCCGCTCGTCGCCCTCGACGGCCCGGGATCCGGGGTCGACGGCATGCGTGAGCGCGCCCGGCTCGCCGGCGGCTGGCTCCGCGCGGGGGACGGCGACGACCCCGACGAGTTCGTCGTGACGGGCTGGCTCCCGACCGAGGCCGGCCGGTGAGCGCGATCCGCGTCGCGGTCGTCGACGACCAGCGCCTGTTCGCGTCCGGCATGCGGATGCTCGTCGACGCGCAGGACGACATGTCCTGCGTCGGCACCGCGGGCGACGGCCAGGCGGCCCTCGACCTCTGTGCCGCCGAGGACCCCGACGTGCTCCTCCTGGACCTCCGGATGCCGGTGCTGAACGGCATCGAGACCACGGCCCGGCTCGCCGAGCGCGGTGGGGAACGCCCGCGGGTGGTCGCCCTCACGACGATCCGGCGTGACGAAGCGGTGCTCGCAGCGCTGCGCGCCGGAGCCGCCGCGTTCCTGACGAAGGACGCGCTGCCGGAGGTCGTGCTCGCGACGATCCGAGACGTGCACGAGGGGCGCCCGGCGCCGACCGAGGCCGAGGCTCTCGACCTGCTCCGCACCGACGGGACCCTCGTCGAGACACCCCGTCCGGACGCAGTGCTCGACGCCCTGAGCGCCCGCGAGCGCGAGGTGTTCCTGCTCGTCGCCAAGGGCCTGAGCAACCAGGAGATCGCGTCCGCCGTGTTCCTCAGCGAGGCCACGGTCAAGACGCACGTCCGCGCGGTGCTGACGAAGCTCGGGCTCCGGAACCGGATCCAGGTCGTCATCACCGCACACGAACGCGGCCTCGTCCGCGCCTAGGGGGAAACCATGCGTCCGACCCAGCGTGCCGCGAAGACCGGCACCCTGCTCCTCGTCGTCGCCGGGCTCGGCGCGGCCGTCCTGCACCAGCTGCCCGAGCCGGCCGACCAGGCGATCCGACCCACCGCCGAGCGGGACCTGGAGACCTGGTCGATGCCGCTCGACGGCTACGTCCAACCCGGGTCCTCCGAGGAGACGTACGCCGTCAACCTGCTCGTGCAGCCGTGCCTGGTCGACCAGGGCATCGACTCCCCGATGCCCTGGGCGACGCTCGACGGTCTGCGAGCCCAGTCCGTCGTCGACGAGACGCCCGAGCGTGGCAACCCGTCGCCGGCGCTCGCCTGGTCACGACCACTGAGCGCTGATGATGCCGCTCGCCGCGGCTACCACGCGCCGTCGACGGACGGTGCGAACGCCTCTGGCATCCTGGCGTGGGGGCAGGACCCTGAGCGCAATGCCGCGTACACCGCGGCTGCCGGGGCGGAGGTCGACCGCTGCTACCGAGCATCTCGCCGGACGCTCGGCACGGGCAACGGTGCGGCACAGAGCGCCTCGCAGACCGCGAAGCGCCTGACGTACCTCGCGGCCGAGGACGCCCGCCGCACGCCCGAGGTCCGCGCCGCGGCGACGCGCTGGCGGCAGTGCCTCGCGCGGACGGCGACGCATGAGCTCCCCGACGACCCGCACGGCATGCCGACGACGGCGATGCGGCAGGCCTTCGCACTCGAGGCGCGGACGGTCGCGGGCGACGACGAGATCGCCCTCGCCGAGCACGACGTGGCCTGCCAGACCTCGTCCGGGTACCGCGCCGCGCTGTACGACGCGCAGTGGAACCGCCTCCTGCACGTGACGGCGACCGACGCCGCCGTGCTCCGGTCGGCGGACGGCGACCAGGCCGCGCTCGCGGACCGCGTCGCCGCGACGATCGAGCGGCTCGCGCCGCCGGCACCCGAGGGCGTCGACTGACGCGTCGCGCCGACGGACCGGCGGACGTGGGCAGGTGGTCCTGGGGGGACCGGCCCGCGTCCGCCGGGTGGGGAGCACCGGACGGGAGGATCGTGGCGGCGCCGCCACGATCCTCCCGTCCGGTCGTGGGCACCCGCGGACCGCAGCCCGGTCCTGGTGCGACACGCCCGGCTGCTCCTGCTAGACTCGCAAACCGACTTCGGCGAGGGCCGCGTACGCGCGGCCGTGATCGACGCGGTAGGGAGACCCGGCCCAGTCCTGGGAGCGTTCCTCACGCGTGCACGCGTTCGAGTTGCAACACCACAGACCCCCCGATGCCGGCACCCCGGCGTCGACCCCGACACCAGGAGGCACCATGGCCGACTACACCAAGCTCGCAGCGGAGAACCGCACCAAGTTCGGCAAGGGCGCTGCGCGCAAGCTCCGCGCTGCCGACAAGATCCCCGCGGTCGTCTACGGCCACGGCACCGAGCCGCAGCACATCACCCTCCCGGGCCACGAGACGATGCTGCTCGTCCGTACCGCCAACGCGGTCGTCGACCTCGACATCGAGGGTGCGGCCCAGCTCGCCCTCGTCAAGGACGTCCAGCGTGACCCGGTGCGCCAGATCATCGAGCACATCGACCTCGTCGTCGTGCGCCGTGGCGAGAAGGTCACGGTCGACGTGCCCGTCGTCGTCACCGGTGAGTCCTTCTCCGGCACCATCCACGTGCAGGACCTCTCCTCGGTCTCCCTCCTCGTCGAGGCGACCGCGATCCCCGAGCACGTGACGGTCGACGTCGAGGGCCTCGAGGACGGCACGCAGGTCCTCGCCTCGCAGCTCGAGCTGCCGGCCGGTGCCGAGCTCGAGACCGACGCCGAGGCGCTCGTCGTCCAGATCGTCACCCCGCGTGCGACCGCCGACGACATCGCCGCCGACGAGGAGTCCGCCGAGGCGGGTGCCGAGGCCGGTGCCGAGGGCGAGGCCGCCGAGTCGACCGACGCCGACTCCGAGTAGTCACTCCTCGCAGGACGTCTGGCCGACGCTGATGACAGGAACGACCCTCGTCGTGGTCGGGCTCGGGAACCCCGGGCCCGGCTACGCGGGGAACCGGCACAACGTCGGCCAGATGGTCCTCGATGAACTCGCCGCCCGCATGGGTGCGACGTTCAAGAAGCACAAGACCCCGAACCAGGTCGCCGAGGGGCGCCTGGTGCCGGGCGGCCCGAAGCTCGTCCTCGCGAAGCCCGGGTCGTTCATGAACACCTCCGGTGGTCCGGTCTCGAGCGTGCTCGGGTTCTACAGCGCCACCCCGGCCGACCTCGTCGTCGTGCACGACGAGCTCGACCTGCCGTTCGACACCGTCAGGCTCAAGGGCAGCGGCGGGCACGGCGGGCACAACGGCCTCCGCGACATCATCAAGGCGACCGGCACGAACGAGTTCACCCGGGTGCGGATCGGCATCGGCCGGCCCCCGGGACGCCAGGACCCCGCCGACTACGTGCTCCGCGACTTCTCGCCGACCGAGAAGAAGACGCTGCCGAACCTGCTCGCCGACGGCGCCGACGCGGTCGAGGCGATCGCTGAGCTCGGGCTCCTCGCCGCGCAGCAGCGCGTCCACGCTCCTTCGTGACCCCGGTCCTGCTGGCGGCGAACGGGCTCGTGCAGACGATCACGATCGTGGTCGTCGCCGTGGTCGGCCTGACCTTCGTGCTCACGGCCCGAGTCCTCACGCGAGGCGCGGTGCAGCCCCCGGACGACCACACGCGGCTCCCGGAACAGCCCGCGGACCTCGAACCCGGCAAGGACTGACCGCTGCGCCTCGGTCCCCGAACTGGGGGACCACGCCGTCCCCCGCCGATCAGTACGGTCGGCGCCGGGGGAAGGTCCTCCACGAGGGGGCCACCATGCACCGCACCGTCCGCGAGCCCGAGGGCGACGCGACCGTACGACCCAGCACCAGCGGAGGCCATCCCGCCCGTCGCGGTTCCGCCCGTCGCGGTCCGGGCATCCTCCTCGCAGCCGGTGCCGCGGCGGTCGCCGTGGTCCTCGCCGGGGCCGGCGTCGCGCTGGCGGACCCGGGCGCGACCGTCGTCGAGCGCTGGACGCCGCTCCGTGCGGACTCCTCCGCACCGCCCGTCGCGTCGACCTTCGCCGCGCCGAACGACGTCCACGTCGACGCCGACGGCTCCGTCCTGGTCGCGGACTTCGCCGGGAACGGCGTCCTCCGTCGATCGGCCGACGGTGTGTGGAGCGTCGTCGCCCCCTTCGGCACCGGGCCGCGAGACATGTGGAACCCGTCCGCCCTGGCGACGACCGCGGACGGCCGGGTGCTGGTCGCGGAGGCCGGTCGACCCGCCCTGGCGACGGTGGACCCGGGAACAGGGGCCGTCACACGACAGGATGCCCCGCCGGTCCGAGGGCAGGTCAGCGGCCTCGCCGTCGACGGTGCGACCGTGTTCGCCGCGGTGCCCGGCAGCGGTGCCCTGTGGACGGCGCCGCTCGGCTCGGACACGTGGACGACGGTGGACGGCCCGTGGCGGGACCCGTCCGGCGTCGCCCTCTCGGACGACGGCACGGTGCTCACGGTGGCGGACGCCGGTGTCGACGACGTCTGGCAGGTCGACCGCGAGACCGGGTCCGCGGTGGCGCTCGGGTTCCCGGGCGAGCCGGGCAGCACCCTGCGCGGCGTCGCCGTCGACCACGGCGACGTGTTCGTCGTGGACAACGGCGAGGGCAGTGTGTGGGCGAGGGTGCAGGGCTCGTGGCGGGTCGCCGTCTCTACCGCGCCGGACGGGTCGCCGCTCGTCGACCCGACCGGCGTCGCCGTCGGAGCGGACCGCTCGCTCGTCGTCGCCGACTACAACCGGCAGCGGATCGTGACGGCGGCGTCCTCGGGACGGGTGGCCCCCGCGCCGACCGCGGTCCCGACGTCCTCACCCACCGGCACCCCGACCACCACCGTGCCGGACGGTGACCCGACGACCGCGCCGCCCGTCGGTGCGACGAGCCGTCCCTCCAGCGTCCCCTCGGCGTTCCCCTCCGGGTCCGTCGCCGCGGAGCCGACCGCGTCGACGACGGGTGACGCGGGACGGGCCGGTCCCGTGCCTCCCGGCTCCGGCCCGTCGCGGCCGGCACCCACCGACGGGCCGGACCACGCGCGTGCCCTGGCCTGGACCGGCAGTGCACCGGTGGTCCCCGTTCTCGTGGTCTCCGGGCTCCTGCTGCTGCTCGGGGCGGCCGGCGTCGTGATCCGCCGCCGCCGGGCATGAGGCGCGGCCGGCCCATCGCGACGTGGGTCGGACGCGCTCCGTGTTCGCCGATCGCGCACGCCCCGACGCCTGTCGGAGGGCGCCGCTACCATCGTCTGAGTGACGATCTCGGGCATCATCCCTGCGCTCTCGCGCGCCTCCGCGTTCGATCGCGTCCTCCGCGCCGCCGGGCGTGACGCCGACTTCTCCGTCGTCGACGGCCTCCGCGTGCCGCTGCTCGCGGCGCTCCTGGCCGAGCGCGACGGCCCCCAGTGCCTCTTCGTGATCACGGCGACCGGGCGCGAGGCCGAGGCGGTCCGCGGTGCCTTCACGTGCACCGTGCCCGACGCCGAGGTCCTCGAGTTCCCGGCGTGGGAGACCCTGCCGCACGAGCGGCTCAGCCCGAGCGCGCAGACCGTCGGCACGCGCATCGCCACCCTCCGGAAGCTCGCCGCGTGGCAGGACGCCGCGCCGGCCGAGCGCCGCACGACCGTGGTCGTCGCGAGCGTCCGCGCGGCGCTGCAGCCCATCGCCGGCAACCTCACGTCGCTCGCACCCGTCGCGCTCCGCAGCGGTTCCCGCGGCAACGACCTCGGGCAGATCGCGTCGCAGCTCGTCGACCTGGCCTACGCCCGCGTCGACCTCGTGACCCGTCGGGGTGAGTTCGCCGTGCGCGGTGGCATCCTCGACGTCTTCCCCCCGGGGGCCGACCACCCGGTGCGCGTCGACTTCTTCGGCGACGAGATCGAGGCGATCAAGGCCTTCTCCGTGGCCGACCAGCGCACGACCGACGACGACCTGGGTGACGTCGACCTCACCGCATCCCGTGAGCTCCTGCTGAGCGACGACGTGCGGCAGCGGGCGCGCGAGATGCTGCACGAGTTCCCGAACCTGTCCCAGATGCTCGCGAAGATCGCGGAGGGCATCCCGGTCGAGGGCATGGAGTCGCTCGCACCGGCGCTCGTGCAGGACCTCGTCCCCGTCACGAGCTACCTGCCGGACGCCGCGACCGTGGCCGTGCTCTCCCCGGAGCGGGTCGCCGGGCGCGCGCACAGCCTGGCCGAGACGAACACCGAGTTCCTGCAGGCCGCGTGGAGCGCCGCGGTCGCCGGGGCACAGGCGCCGATCGACCTCGACGCGGGCAACTTCCTCACCGTGCAGCAGCTCAAGAACGGCCGCGGGGAGCGCACCTGGTGGACGGTCACGCCCTTCGACTCCGGGCTCGACGAGGGCGACCGCGACCGCGTGCTCACCGACGCCGAGGCCGCGGCCGAGGCGGGGGAGTACATCCGCGTGCGCGCCGAGGCCATCCCGAGCTTCGCTGGGAGCGCGGACGGTGCCGTCGAGCACGTCAAACACCTGGTCGACGACGGCTGGGCGGTCGTCGTCACGGCGCAGGGCAAGGGGCTCGTCGAGCGCGCGGTGCAGGTCCTGGCGGACGCCGGGGTCGCCGCCCGTGCCGGCGAGCTCACCGCCCCGCCGGAGCCGGGCGTCGCCGTCGTCACGACCGCCTCGGTCGAGGCCGGCTTCGCCACGCCGGACCCCCGGATCGCGCTCCTCAGCGAAGCCGAGTTCTACGGCCGCAGCGTCCAGCAGGGCGCCCGCACCGTCAAGAAGCTCGCGGCCCGCCGCAAGAACGTCGTCGACCCGCTGCAGCTCAAGGCCGGCGACGTCGTCGTGCACGCCACGCACGGCATCGGCAAGTTCGTGGAACTCGTCAGTCGCGAGGTCTCGAGCGGCGGCCGGAACGCCGTGAAGACGCAGCGCGAGTACCTCGTGCTCGAGTACGCGCCGTCGAAGCGCGGCTACCCGGGCGACAAGCTGTTCGTCCCCACCGACCAGCTCGACCAGCTCTCGCGGTACGTCGGCGGCGAGAGCCCGACGCTGTCGAAGATGGGCGGCTCGGACTGGGCGGCCGCGAAGTCGAAGGCGCGCAAGGCCGTCCGCGACATCGCGGTCGACCTGGTCAAGCTGTACTCCGCGCGCATGGCGTCGAAGGGGCACGCGTTCGGCCCCGACACCCCGTGGCAGCGCGAGCTGGAAGAGGCGTTCCCGTTCGCCGAGACCGCCGACCAGCTGACGACCATCGACGAGATCAAGCGCGACATGGAGCGCCCGATCCCGATGGACCGCCTGCTGTCCGGCGACGTCGGCTACGGCAAGACCGAGGTCGCGATCCGCGCCGCGTTCAAGGCCGTGCAGGACGGCAAGCAGGTCGCCGTGCTCGTCCCGACGACCCTGCTCGTCCGCCAGCACATGGAGACGTTCCAGGAGCGCTTCGCCGGGTTCCCGGTGCACCTCCGCGCACTGAGCCGCTTCCAGTCCGAGAAGGAGTCGAAGGAGACCATCGCGGGTCTCGCCGACGGCACCGTCGACATCGTCATCGGCACGCACCGGATCCTGTCGCAGAGCATTCAGTTCAAGGACGTCGGCCTCGTCATCATCGACGAGGAGCAGCGGTTCGGCGTCGAGCACAAGGACCAGCTCAAGAAGCTCAAGACCAACGTCGACGTCCTGGCGATGTCCGCGACGCCGATCCCGCGCTCGCTCGAGATGGCGGTCACGGGCATCCGCGAGATGTCCACGCTCGCCACCCCGCCGGAGGACCGCCACCCGATCCTGACCTTCGTCGGACCCCAGTCCGACCTGCAGGTCGCCGCGGCGATCCGGCGCGAACTGCTGCGCGAGGGCCAGGTGTTCTACGTGCACAACCGCGTCAAGGACATCCAGTCCGTGGCGTCGCACCTTGCCGAGATCGTCCCCGACGCCCGCATCCAGGTCGCCCACGGGCAGATGTCCGAGGGCGCCCTCGAGCAGGTCATGGTCGACTTCTGGGAGCGGAAGTTCGACGTCCTCGTGTCGACCACGATCGTCGAGACCGGCCTGGACATCGCGAACGCGAACACGCTCATCATCGACAAGGCGGACAAGTACGGCCTGTCCCAGCTGCACCAGCTGCGCGGTCGCGTCGGTCGTGGGCGGGAGCGCGGCTACGCGTACTTCCTCTACGACGCCGACAAGCCGCTGTCCGAGACCGCGCAGGACCGCCTCGAGACCATCGCCGCGAACAACGAGCTCGGCGCGGGCATGCAGGTCGCCATGAAGGACCTCGAGATCCGCGGTGCGGGCAACCTGCTCGGTGGCGAGCAGTCCGGCCACATCGCGGGCGTCGGGTTCGACCTCTACCTGCGGATGATCGGCGAGGCGGTGTCGCAGTTCCGCGGGGACGTCGCCGAGGGGCAGACAGAGCTCCGGCTCGAGATCCCGGTCGACGCGCACATCCCCGAGGACTACGTCGAGTCCGAGCGGCTCCGGCTCGAGGCGTACCAGAAGCTCTCAGCGGCCTCGGCCCCGACGGCGCAGCCCGAGGCGATCGACATGGTGCTCGACGAGCTCACCGACCGCTACGGTCAGCCGCCGCAGGCCGTGCTCACGCTGGTCGAGGTCTCCCGGCTCCGCCGCATGGCGCAGCAGGTCGGGCTGTCCGACGTCGTCGTGATGGGCTCGAACCTCCGGGTCGCCGGCAAGGAGCTCGCTGACTCGGCACAGGTCCGGCTCAAGCGGATGTTCCCGGGTGCGCGCTGGTTCCCGCAGCAGAACGCGTCGAGCATCCCGCTCCCCAAGCCGCACGGCGAGTCCCTGCCCGACGACGGCCTCATCCAGTGGGTGGAGAGCATCCTCACCGCCGTCTACGGGGCGTCGAAGACGCCGGCCGAGGCACCGGCCGCCTGAGCGGCGACCTCTGGACGACCGGGAGGCACGGTGCCAGCTGGCACCCCTTCCTCGCAGGCTCGGTCGGCGCGCCCCGCGCAACGCTTCGCGTTGCCGCTGAGCGGGGCGCGCCCGTCCGTCAGTGGGTCACCACCCGTGGGTCGTGACCGCTACTCGGTCGCCTCCGCCTCGAACAGTTCGCGCCGAGCGCGGTACCGCCGCGCACGCAGGCTGACGACGACCGCGGAGGCGACCATCGCGATGCCCGAGCCGACGAGGACGGCGAGCACGCCCTCGTCCAGGACCTCCTCGCTCCGCGCGAAGGCCAGTTCGTTCATGAGCAGCGAGACCGTGAAGCCGATGCCCCCGAGCACCCCGACGGTGACGATCGAGCCGAACGACAGCGTCGAGCGGCCGGGCGCGCGGAAGACCCGCGTCGCGGTGGCGCCGAAGACGGTGATGCCGATCAGCTTGCCCACCGGCAGGGCCAGGACGACCGCCCAGAACGTGGGGGAGAGCTCGCCGAGGCCGACGCTCGGCACCACGACCGCAGCCGAGGCGAACGCGAAGAGCGGCAGCACGACCGCGTTCGACCACGGCTCCACGCGCTCGTGCAGCACGTGGCCGGGCCGACGCGGGAGCACCAGGCCGAGGGCGACGCCGGCGATCGTCGCGTGCACGCCGGAGTGGTACACGAGCCACCACGTGACGACGCCGACCGCGACCATCGCGACGATGATCCACGACTGACCGGTGCGTCCCGGGCGGAGCAGCCGCCCGAGCAGGGCGAACACGAGGAGTGCGACGACCGCGCCCCCGAGGGCGGCGAAGTCAGTGCCGTGTGCGAACACCACGGCGATGATGACGATCGCGATGAGGTCGTCGAGCACCGCCAGCGCGAGCAGGAACACCCGGACGGTCGAGGGGAGCCCGCGGCCGAACATCGCGAGGACACCGAGGGCGAACGCGATGTCCGTCGCGGTGGGGATCGGCCAGCCGTGCTGGTACGACGTGCCCGTGGTCACGGCGAGGTACACCAGGGCCGGGACGACCACGCCGCCGACCGCTGCGATCGCCGGGATCACCGCCGTCCTCGGGTTCGAGAGCTCACCCTCGAGCAGTTCGTGCTTCAGCTCGATCGCGACGAGCAGGAAGAACACGGCGAGCAGGCCATCGCTGATCCAGTGCGACACCGACAGGTCGAGACCGACCACACCCCACGGCGAGTGGGCGTCGAGCAGTCGTTCGAGGCCTGGACCGAGCGCGGTGTTCGCGACGACGAGGCCGAGGACGGCGGCGGTCAGGAGCGCGATCGCGCTGAAGCGGGGGGAGCGGACGAGTGCCAGCATGGATCTCCGGGTTCGGGGTACGGGTCGACGACCGTCGACCAGACTTCCCGACACACCATGGCCAGGCTACCGGACCGGCCTGCGTGCGAGCATGGCGCCATGACCGCCGTGGAGGACCTCGTCACCGTCGTCGACCGACTGCTCGCGCCAGAGGGTGGGTGCGTCTGGAACCGGGCGCAGACCCACGCCTCGCTCGCGCGGTACGTCGTCGAGGAGTCGTACGAGCTGGTCGACGCGATCGACGCCGACGACCGCGATGAACTCCGGGAGGAGCTCGGCGACGTGCTGTACCAGGTGGTGTTGCACGCGGGGCTGTCGGCGGCCGCCGGGGGCTTCGACCTCGAGGAGGTGGCCGCCGGGGTCCGGGACAAGATGGTCCGCCGGCACCCGCACGTGTTCGGGGACGAGCGCGCCGACACCGAGGACGAGGTCGTCCGCGTCTGGCGAGCGGCGAAGGCGGCGGAGAAGGCCGGGCGACGGAGCGCGTTCGACGGGGTGCCGCGTGCGATGCCGCCGCTCGAGCGGGCCGTGAAGCTGCTCGAGCGGTTGGACGAGCGGGGGGACGCGGGGGCGGTGGTCGAGCGGGTCGGAGCCGGCGGTTCTGCTGCTCACCCCGGCCCGGACGAGCGGTGGGGGATCGAGATGCTCGCGCAGGTCGCGGCGGCACGGGCTGCAGGGGTGGACCCGGTGGCGGGACTCCGTGCTGCGGTGGCGCGGCTCGAGGAGGTCGGGCGCGAGGGGGAGTGACGGGCGTGTGCAGGCCAGGGCGATGCTCGCGACCGGGCGTCGCGCCGGCGACTGACGCGTCCGGGAACGACGGGCCCGGGAACGACGTGCTCGGGAACGACGCGTCCGGGAACGACGTGCTCGGGAACGACGCGTCCGGGAACGACGCGTCCGGGAACGACGCGTCCGGGAACGGAGAAGCGGGCGTCCTCCCAACCCGAAAAAGGAGGACGCCCGCGAGCGGGCCACGGCGCGCCAGGGAACGCGCCGACAGGGACACCCGCTCGAACCGCGGGGCCTGTTGCAGCACATCGGCCCCGCGAACGGCCCGGTGATCGGATCAGGAGACCACCGGACCGAGGTTCTGCATGCAGAGTATCAGTGGGTCGGCACTCGTGCAAGCGCGGCGTCGGACTCTGGCAGGATTGCGGGCATGGCGACGACCGTGACGGCTCCCCGTGGCATGCGTGACTTCCTCCCCGCGGAGAAGGCCCGTCGGGAGCACGTCCTCGGCGTGATCCGGGGCGTGTACGCGCGACACGGGTTCGACGAGATCGAGACGCCCGTGGTCGAGGACGCCGCACGCCTGCACTCCGGTCTCGGCGGCGACAACGAGAAGCTCGCGTTCGCGGTCATGAAGCGCGGACTGTCCACCGAGGACCTGCAGCAGGCTGAGGCGCCGCTCGACCTCGCCGACCTCGGGCTGCGGTTCGACCTCACGGTCCCGCTCGCCCGCTTCTACGCCTCCCACCGTTCGGAGCTGCCCACGGTCTTCCGCTCGGTGCAGATCGCGCCCGTCTGGCGTGCCGAGCGCCCCCAGAAAGGCCGCTACCGCCAGTTCGTGCAGTGCGACATCGACGTGCTCGGCGAGCCCGGGCAGCTCGCCGAGATCGAACTGATCCGTGCGACCACGGCGGCGCTCGACGCCCTCGGGATCGCGGGCACGACGATCCGGATCAACGACCGTCGGATCCTGCTCGGGCTCCTCGCCTCGTGGGGCATCACCGAGCCGGCGACGGCGGACCGGGCCCTCATCACGATCGACAAGCTCGACAAGATCGGAGCCGACGGCGTCGCAGCCGAACTGCGCGAGGTCGTCGGGGCCGAGCTGCCCGGGCTCGAGGACACGATCCGTGCGCTCGAGTCCGCCGACTGGGACGCGGTCCGGGGTGCTGCCTGGCTGGAGCCGGACGCGTTCGCCGACCTCCTCCGCCTGCGGGAGGCCCTGCCGGGGGTCGACCTGCGCTTCGACCCGACGCTCGTGCGCGGCATGGGGTACTACACGGGGACGATCTTCGAGGTCGCGCACCCGGACTTCGGCTACAGCCTCGGCGGCGGCGGCCGGTACGACGGCATGATCGGCCGGTTCCTCGGCCAGGACGTCCCGGCGGTGGGCTTCTCGCTCGGCTTCGAGCGGCTCGTCGACCTCGTGACGCTCCCGGAGTCCGCCGAGTCCGACGCCGTCGTGCTCGTGCACGACAAGGACGTCGACCCGGTCCGGCTCGCCGCGCTCAAGGCCGAGGCGCTCGGGTCGCACCGTCGGGTCCGCCTGGAGCGCCGGACGAAGAACACCAAGAACCTGCTGGCCGGACTCGCCGCCCAGGGCTTCGACGCCTTCGCCACGGTGCGCGCCGACACCGAGACGCTCGACGGCGTCGAGTTCCGTCCACTGGCCTGACGCACGACACCTCCGCTCCGCCGCGCGTCGGTAGGATCGGACCCGCAAACACCACCACCGAACTCGTAGGGAGTACCCCGTGGCCCAGATCGATGCCGTAGGAGCACGCGAAGTCCTCGATTCCCGAGGCAACCCGACGGTCGAGGTCGAGGTCCTCCTCGACGACGGCGTGGTCTCGCGCGCGCTCGTCCCGTCCGGTGCATCCACCGGCGCGTTTGAGGCGTACGAGCTCCGTGACGGCGACGCGAACCGCTACGGCGGCAAGGGCGTCCTGAAGGCCGTCGACGCCGTCCTCGACGAGATCGGCCCGGCGCTCGAGGGCTTCGACGCCACCGACCAGCGCCTCGTCGACGCCGCGCTCATCGAGCTCGACGGGACCGAGAACAAGTCGCGCCTCGGTGCGAACGCGATCCTCGGTGCCTCGCTCGCCGTCGCCCGCGCCGCCGCCGACTCGGCCGACCTGCCGCTGTTCCGCTACCTCGGCGGCCCGAACGCGCACACGCTGCCGGTCCCGCTGATGAACGTCGTCAACGGTGGTGCCCACGCGGACACCAACGTCGACATCCAGGAGTTCTTCCTCGTGCCCTACGGCGCCGAGAGCTTCTCCGAGGCGCTCCGCTGGGGCGTCGAGACGTACCACGCCCTCAAGGGCGAGCTGAAGAAGCAGGGCCTCGCGACCGGCCTGGGCGACGAGGGCGGCTTCGCCCCCGAGCTCGCCTCGAACCGCGCCGCGCTCGACTTCCTGCTCGCCGCGATCGAGAAGGCGGGCTTCACCCCGGGCAAGGACATCGCGCTCGGCCTCGACGTCGCCGCGACCGAGTTCTTCCACGACGGCAAGTACGCGTTCGAGGGCAAGCAGCTCTCGAGCGAGGAGTTCACCGGGTACTTCTCGGACCTCGTCGCGAACTACCCGCTCGTCACCATCGAGGACGCCCTGGCCGAGGACGACTGGGAGGGCTGGAAGCACCTCACGGCCGAGCTCGGCTCGAAGCTCCAGCTCGTCGGCGACGACCTGTACGTCACGAACCCGAAGCGCCTCCAGCGCGGCATCGACGAGCAGGCCGGCAACTCGATCCTGGTCAAGGTGAACCAGATCGGCACGCTGACCGAGACCCTCGACGCCGTCTCCCTGGCGCACCGCCACGGCATGACCGCGATCCTGTCGCACCGCTCGGGCGAGACCGAGGACACCACGATCGCGGACATCGCGGTCGCCGTCGACGGTGGGCAGATCAAGACCGGTGCCCCGGCCCGTTCGGACCGTGTCGCGAAGTACAACCAGCTCCTCCGCATCGAAGAGGAGCTCGGCGACGCCGCGGTCTACGCCGGCCGCACGGCGTTCCCGCGTGCAGCCGCGCTGTAACCCACGACACCACCGAGACGCCGTCCTCCTCCGGGAGGGCGGCGTCTCGTCGTTCCCGGGCTCCGCCCCCGCCCGTCGCGCGGGCCACATCTGGCACGCTCGGCCCCGAGCGGCGACAGGTTTCGCCCGCTCGACGGACCACCGGCGGCGTGTTGTGCCCGCTCGGGCCGACGGGGGTGACGGGGGCGACGGCGCGGCGGGGAGCACGGGCGGGAGCACGGGCCACGGAGCGACAGGGTGACAGGACGATGGCGAACGCGGTCGGCGGAAGCGACCACACGCCGGGACGGGACCGGCGGGGCGGGCCGGCACCGCGCCTCCAGGCCGGCTGGGAGGCGACCCCACGCCCGCGTGCCGGTCCCGGTCCGACCCGCCCAATCGGGTTATCGTCGTGACGTGCCCAGCCAGAAGCCCCGCGTCCGCCGCGTCCCCGTGGCCATGCCGGCGTCCGGTGGCCACGAACAGCCCTGGTACCGGACCATCCGGTTCTCCGGCTTCAGCCTGCTCATGCTCGCGATCATCGTGCTGTTCGTCGTGGTGCTCGCACCCTCGCTCCGGACGCTCGTGCAGCAGCAGGAGCAGATCGCCCAGCAGCAGCGCGAGGTCGCCGCTCAGAAGGCCGACGTCGCGCAGAAGAAGCAGGACGTGGCCCGCTGGGACGACCCGGCGTACATCGAGGCGCAGGCCCGCGACCGGCTGCTCTACGTCTACCCGGGCGAGGAGAGCTACCTCGTGATGGGGTCTGGCGAGGGCTCCGGGGACACGAAGGCCCGCACCGACTCGGGCAGCCCGGTGAGCTCGACCGTGCAGACGCCGAAGGTCGACTGGGTGCAGGCGATGCTGTCCTCGGTGCTCGAGTCCGGGCTGACGAAGAAGACCACCGACCAGCTCGTCGCACCGGACGTCTCGGGCACCGGCGACCCCACGGGCGCGGCCACCAGCGACACGAAGTAGGCCGAGCGCCGCGACTCGGGTAGGCTCACGTGCCCGTGACGACCCCTCCCTTCGACCCGCCCTCCGAGCACGACGTCCTGGTCGTGTCGGCGCAGCTCGGCCGACCGGCGCGCGACGTCATCGGGATCGCGGCACGCTGCGTCTGCGGCAACCCCACCGTCGTGTCCACGAAGCCGCGGCTGGGCAACGGCACCCCGTTCCCGACGCTCTACTACCTGTGCCACCCGGCGGCCACCGCCGCCGTGAGCACCCTCGAGGCGAACCAGGTCATGCCGGAACTGGCGGCCCTGCTCGAGGACGAGACCGTGGCGGCGCAGTACCGTGCCGCGCACGAGTCCTACCTGGCCGACCGCGAGTCGATCGAGCACGTCGACGAGATCGACGGCATCAGCGCCGGTGGCATGCCCACCCGCGTGAAGTGCCTGCACGCGCTCGTCGGCCACGCCCTCGCTGCCGGACCCGGCGTCAACCCCATCGGCGACCTCGCGCTCGAGCGCATCGAGTGGTCGCCCTCCCGGTGTGAGTGCCGGGCGTATGATGGCATGGCAGACGCTGGAGTCGGGGCGGGTGGCGGCGAACTCTGACCAGCCTCCCGGCAACCACCCCACTCCAAGGAGATCATCCCCCGTGCCCAAGATCCTCGTCGTCGGCGGCGGTTACGCCGGTTTCTACACCGCCTGGAAGCTCGAGAAGCACCTTCGTCAGGGCGAAGCCGAGGTCACCATGGTGGACCCGCTGCCCTACATGACGTACCAGCCGTTCCTGCCCGAGGTGGCCGCCGGCTCGATCGAGCCGCGTCACGCGGTCGTCTCGCACCGTCGTCACCTCAAGAAGACCCGCGTCGTCACGGCGAAGGTCACGAAGGTCGACCACGCCACCAAGACCGCGACGATCACCCCGGCCGAGGGCGAGGCGTGGGAGGAGTCCTACGACCAGATCGTCATGACCGCCGGTGCCGTCTCCCGCACCTTCCCGATCCCGGGCGTCGCGGACGAGGCCATCGGGCTGAAGACCATCGAGGAGGCCGCGGCGATCCGCGACAAGATCCTCGTGAACTTCCACAAGGCAGCGACCCTGCCGGCCGGTCCCGAGCGTGACCGCCTGCTCACGGTCGTCGTCGTCGGTGGTGGCTTCGCCGGCATCGAGGTGTTCGCCGAGCTCCGCTCCTTCGCGTCCGACCTGCTCAAGAGCTACCCCGAGCTGTCCTTCGACGACACGCACTTCCACCTCGTCGAGGCGATGGGCCGCATCATGCCCGAGGTGTCGCTCGAGACCTCGCACTGGGTGCTCGAGAACCTCGCGTCCCGCGGCGCCACCGTGCACCTCGAGACGCAGCTCGCCTCGGCCGAGGGCGGCGTCTGCCAGCTCAAGGCGAAGGACGACTCGATCGAGACCATCGAGTCCGACCTCATCATCTGGACCGCCGGCGTCATGGCGAACCCGATGGTCAAGGGCACCGACTTCCCGCTCGAGCAGCGCGGCCGCATCCGCGTCCAGCCCGACCTGCGGGTCGTGGACGACGAGGGTGTCGTCGCCGACGCGTGGGCCTGCGGCGATGTCGCGGCCGTGCCGGACCTCACCGGCGGCGGCGTGGGCGGCTTCTGCGTCCCGAACGCCCAGCACGCGGTCCGTCAGGCCAAGCAGCTCGCGAAGAACCTCGTCGCCGTGCTCCGTGGCGAGGCGACGAACGACTACAAGCACGAGAACCTCGGCGCCGTCGCGGGCCTCGGTCTCGGCATCGGTGTCTTCCAGTCCGGCAAGTTCGCGATGAAGGGCTTCCTCGCCTGGGGCGCCCACCGCGGCTACCACGGCCTGGCGATGCCGTCGTGGGAGCGCAAGTGGCGCGTCATCGGCGACTGGGTGGGTGGCTTCTTCCTCGGCCGCGACATCGCGTCGCTCGACGACCGCGAGACCCCTCGTGCTTCGTTCGAGGCCTGGGCCTCGCGGCCGAAGCCCGCGGTCGAGGCGTCGGCTCCGGCCGCCGCGGCGCCGGCCCCGGAGGAGGGCAAGCCCGCCGACGCGGCCGGCCCCGCGTACGCGACGCCCGCCGAGGACGTCTCGAAGGACGCGCAGCCGGTCGAGGCCGCTGCCGACGCCAAGTAGGCGTCGCACCGCACGCACGCACGACACGACGGCCGTCGCCCCGGTGGGGCGGCGGCCGTCGTCGCGTCGGTAGGCTGTTGCGGCTGCGCCCCCGTGGCCCAACCGGTAGAGGCATGCGACTTAAAATCGCCGAGTTGTGGGTTCGAGTCCCACCGGGGGTACGGAACGTCGCCACTGCGAGGACCACCTAGCATCGTGTCCGTGGTCGGACTCGGAAGCGCCCTCGCGAACCTGCGCAACGCCCTCGGACGCCCCGAGGCCCACGTCGAGGTCGTCGACGGCGAGACCGTCCCCACCGGCATGCTCCTCGGCACGCTCGGCGCCCTGCTCCTCGACGCCGGCAGCTCCGTCACCGACGTCCGCTCGGCGCTCGAGAAGGCCCGCGACGCCGCCGGGGTGGGGCCGACCCTCGCCGTGGGGGTCCTGCCCGCGCTCGTGATGGTGAGCGAGGTCGCGACGGGCGCCGCCACGATCGTGAACGCCGAGGGCATCGAGCTCTCCTCGCGCCAGGCAGCCCGCGCGAACCGGCTCGTGCTCGGCCTGGAGAGCGGGTCGATCGGCCTCGCCGAGATCCCCGCCCGCGTCCGGGCCATCCGCGCGGGCACCGTGCCGCCCCCGGCCCTGCCGTGGATCGTCGGCAACGCCCTGACCTCGGCTGGTCTCGCGGTGGTGTTCCGCTGCCCGTGGTGGGCGGTCCTGCTCGCGCTCGGCGTCGGCGCCCTCGTCGGGGTGATCAGCTTCGTGCTGCGCCGCTTCCGCGAGGCCGTCGCGATCATCCCGTTCCTCGGGGCGTTCGTCTCGACGAGCATCGTCGGCCTCGTCGCCGCCGGCACCGGCTTCGACCACGTGCCCCTGTTCGCCGTGTGCGCGCCCGTCGCGGTGTTCGTCCCGGGTGCGCTCATCACGAACGCGCTGCTCGAGCTCACCGCGGCGGACATCGTCACCGGGTCGTCGCGGCTCGTCCAGGGGCTCATCACGCTCGGGTTCATGGCCGCGGGCATCGCCGCCGGCAGCGCGCTCACCGGACTGCGGGTCGACCCGGCCTCCGCGGCGCTCGTGGGGGAGGTCGCCGGCGTCGGCACGGACCGCGGCGGGTGGGAGGCCGTGCCGTCCTACTGGGTGTCGTGGGTGGCGGTCGTCGGGCTCGCGGTCGGCCTCGGCCTGGTCTTCCGGTCCGGGTGGCGGCTGACGCTCGTGTCCGTCGCGGTCATGATCACCGCCTACGCGGTGGTGAGTGGCACGACGCCGGTGTGGGGAAGCGTCGTCGCGACGGGAGCGGCGGCGGCCCTGCTGTTCGTCGCGACCCGACTGCTCGAGCGGCTCGTGCCCGTGATCCCGGCGACCGTGTCGTTCTTCCCCGCGTTCCTGCTCCTCGTCCCCGGGACGGTCGGGCTGGTGGCGGTCGCGACGTTCGACCCGCAGGCGCTCGGCGTCCCCCTCGCGACGTTCGTGTCGCTGTGCATCGGGACGAAGATCGGCGGCCTCCTGCCCGGGCTCTTCGCACGTAACGCACCACACCCGCGCGCGGACGCGACCGACGCGGCCCGCTGAGTGCGGCGGTCGCCGGGACGGGACGGACGACGGACGGGAGGCGCGTGACGGGCCCGCCCCGTGCCTCCCGTCCGGTGTCCACGCACCACGTGACGGACGTCGCGGTTCAGCGTGCCGTGTCGCCGCCGACGGCGGCGCCGGGTCGGCGCTGCCACCACCAGCCGACGACCAGGAGGGCCACCGCGGCCGTCGCGAGGGTGGTGACGACCCCGGGACCCGTCGGCCGGATCGCCGAGCCGGCGTAGACCGCGGCCGCCAGGGCGAGGGACGCGACCGCGAGACCGACGTACCGGCCCCGGGCCGCGTCGAGCAGCGTGGCACCCGCGGAGCCGGCGAGCGGGACGAGCGAGACGACCAGCGCACCGATGCCGCCGACGCAGAGCGTGGTGGTGAACTCGGAGCCGAGCGCGGTCCAGAAGCCGGTGTCCGGGGTCACGGAGTGCAGCACCCAGCCGACCACGGTGACCACGAGGAGTGCGCCGGTGCGGGCGGTGGCGCTGCGGACACCCGCGGCCAGACCGGACCCGAGACGGAGTGCGCCGGTGTCGGCTCCCGGGCGGCCGACCGGGACGAGGACGGCGCCCACGACCAGGGCGGGGGAGACGTCCGTCGTCCGGGTGAGCGCGCAGGCGACGAGCGCGGCGAGGACGAGCCACGGCGAGACGCGGAAGCCGACCGTGCCGCGGTCGCGCCCCGCAGCCCAGTGGGTCGCGACCACCACGGCCGCGGTGAGCACGGCCGAGCCGGCGAGCACGGCGACGGCGAGGCGGACGTAGCGGGCCTCGAGACCGACCCCGACGCCGAGCAGCGTCGCGACCGTGACGATCCCGACACCGAGCGCGACGGCTGCCCAGGTGGGCAGCACGTCGTCGCCGAGGCGACGCTCGGCGCGCGTGCGGTTCCGGCCGAGGACGCCGGCGAAGGGGTTGCGGAGCCACGCGGTCCGGAGGCGTCCCCGCGCCGCCGCACCGACGAGGGCGAGCGGCGTCGTGACGAGGACCAGGAACCCGGCGGCGACCGCGGTCGCCACGAGGACGGTGCCCCACGAGAACGACGCTGCCAGCGACGGCACCCCGCGGTCGTAGGTCGTCGCGGCCGCCCAGTCGCCAGCGGGACCGGACCAGTCCGGGACGCCGCGGCTCCCGGGGTCGCCCGCGGTGCCGCTGCCACCCGTCGTGCCGCCGGGGCCGCTGCTCGCGCTGCCCGGCGCGCCGACGCCGCCCGCGGTCGGCGTCGTGCCGGGCGTGGCGCCCGCGGTCCGGCCCGGGGGACCGGTCGGCGATGCGTCCGACGCCGTGCCCGACGGGGTGCCCGGTGCCGTGCTCGGGGACGTGGTGGAGCCGCTCGCCCGGACACGGATCGCGGGGGAGGACGGGGACACGTTGCCCGCGGCGTCCTGCTGCAGGGCGGTGACCGCGTGCGTGCCCCCGCTCAGGACCGAACCCTCGGTCGAGCAGCGCCAGCGGCCGTCGTCGCCGACCCGGGTGCGGCAGACCGGAGCGCGGTCGACGTACGCCGTGACGGTGGCGCCCGGCTCGCCCGAGCCCGCGATCGTGGTCCCCGCGGCGTCGATCGTCGACCCGGACCGCGGCGTCTCGATGCGCGGGGCGGACGGCGGCGTGCGGTCGAGCGTGACGGTGCGCGGCGTGGACGCGGCACTGCGGAGGTCCGATCGGTAGCCGCCCGCGGTGCTCGCCGTCTGCGAGCCCGTCACGGTGAGGCGGCCGTCCTGCGCGGCGACCGACCCGAGCGCCACGGTCCAGGTGCCGTCGGCGCGCACGGTGGCGACCGCCTCGCCGCGGGCGCCGACGACGCCGACGGTGACCGTCGCGCCGGGCAGGCCCGTGCCCGAGAGCGGACCCGCGGTCGGACCGGCGGTGGTGACGGACGGCGGGACGACGACGTCCGAGGCGGGGGCGCTCGACGAGCCCAGTGCGGTGTCGTCGCGGTCCGTGACGCTGAACACCTGCTGCGGACCCGAGCGGACCGTCGCCATGCAGGCCCAGGAACCGTCGGTGCCCACCGTGGTCGTGCAGCCCGTCCCGCCCGGACCGGTGATCCGGACGGTGTGTCCGGGGGTGCCCGTCCCGTGCAGGCGGACGGTCGCGGTCGTGACGTCGCCCGGGTCGGCGATGGTCGGGCGGACGGCGGGGCGGTCGGTGGGGGTCGGTGTCGGGGAGCCGGAGCCCGAGCCGCCGGCGTCGGGTGGGAGCGAGCCGAGCAGGGGCGCCGGGGTGCCCGTGGGGGCGGGTGTGGCGGTGCGCTGCGCGGGTGTGGCGGCTGCTGCGGCTGTCGTGTCGGCTGTGCCGTCGGTCTCGGTGGTGGTGGCTGCGGGTCTGGTGGCGTCCGGCGTGGCTCCGTCGGGCGTCGCGGTGCTGGTCGTGGACGTGGACGTGGACGTGGTCGTGGTGGCGGCCGTCGCCTCGGCCGGGGTGCCCAGCACGAGTGCGCCGGACAGGGCCAGCGCCGCCGCCGCGGACAGGGCGGCGACCGTGCCGACGAGTCGCCGGGCGCGGGGTCGACGGACGCGGCCGTCGCCCCCGACGGCCGTCTCGTCCACGTTGTCCCCGAGCGTGTTCACCGCCTCCATCAGACGTGATCCGCGCGCCGTGGTCAATCCGCCGCACGGATGATGTGTCCGACGGTGCACGAGCCCGCACGGCGCCCGGGCGCCCGGTGGACGCCACTCGGGAATCACCCGTGAACCGTGGCCGCGGTCGGTCCTCCCGGGAGCGCCTCGGTAGGATCGTGGGCGGCCCTCGCACGGCCACGCACCGCCCGCGGCACGCCGCGCGGTACCCGACGCGCAAAGGAGTACGCCCGATGGACACCGGACTCGTCACGACGCTCATCGTCGTCGCCGTGGTGGTGGTCCTGCTCGTCGTGGTCGGGATCGCCCTCTGGTCGAGCTACCGGTCGCTGATGTCCCTCACGGGACGGGTCGACGCCTCGTGGAACGACGTCGCCACCCACCTGCAGCGTCGCGCGGACCTCATCCCCACGATCGTCGAGACCGTGCAGGGCTACGCCACGCACGAGAAGGCCGTCTTCGCGGACGTCACGAAGGCCCGGGCGGAGACGCTCAGTGCCGCGGACGCCCCGAGCGCCTCGGTGGCCGAGGGCCACATGCAGAAGGCCCTGAAGAGCGTGTTCTCCGTCGCCGAGGGCTACCCGCAGCTCCAGTCGAGCCAGGCGTTCCTGCAGCTGCAGTCCGAGCTCGTCGAGACCGAGGACCGCATCCAGGCCGCGCGACGCTCGTACAACGGCGGCGTCCGCGAGCTGAACACCAAGATCAAGCACTTCCCCACGTCGACGTTCGCGAAGAGCAAGGGCGTGCAGGAGGCGTCGTTCTTCGAGACCGCCGAGCCCTCGGCCATCGCCGAACCCCCGCGCGTCCAGTTCTGACCGGGTCGGTCCCGGTCGCCCCGCAGCGCGACCGGTGACCGTCAGGCCGCGTCGTCCGTCGGCGTCGACTCGGGAGCGTCGGCGTCGTCCGCTGCGACGTGCGGCACGAGCGGCAGACCGAGCGCCCCGGCAACGGCTGCCGCAGCGGTGCCGCGGTCGGTGACCTCGACGCCGTCGAGTCCCTGCCACGCCGCGGTCCGCCGCAGGGTCTCCGCGAGCCGCTCGGCGTCCAGGTGCTCCCCGGGCTCCTGCCACGCCGTCCGGACCCGGAGCACCCCGCGTTGCCGGTCGCTCTTCAGGTCGATCCGCCCGGTCAGCCGGTCGTCCTGCAGGACCGGCAGCACGTAGTATCCGAACACCCGCTTCGGCGCCGGCGTGTAGATCTCGATCCGGTAGTGGAAGCCGTACATCCGCTCGGCCCGGCGACGGAACCACACGACCGGGTCGAAGGGGCTCAGCACGGCGTCCGCGGCCGCGCGCCGCGGGACCCGGGCATCGGCGTGCAGCCAGGCCCGATCCTTCCACCCCTCGACCGTCACCGGCACGAGCTCGCCGCGTTCGACGAGCTCGGTCACGGCCGCGGCAGTGTCGTCCGAGCGCAGTCGGAAGTAGTCGGCGAGGTCCGCGCGCGTCGCGACCCCGAGCGCACGGCCCGCGCGCCGCACGAGCTCGGTGACGGCGGAGGTCCGGTCGGGGGCGGTCTCGAGGGCCCCGGGTGCCAGGACCTGCTCGGGCAGCGCGTAGACGCGTTCGAAACCGGACCGTCCGGCGCTCACGACCTCGCCCCAGCGGAACAGCTGCTCGAGCCCGGTCTTCACGTCGCTCCACCCCCACCACGGGCCTCGGCGGACGTTCGCCTCGTGCTCGACGGCGCTCGCGGGCATCGGCCCCTCGGTCCGGAGCAGGGCGAGCAGCTCGCGTCGGACACCGGCGGTCCGCTCGACGCCCTCGACCCGGTTCGGCCGAGCGTCGCGCTCCCGGAACGCGTCCATGCGCCAGCGGAACAGCGGCAGGTCGGTGCGGGCGACGAACGCCGCCTCGTGCGCCCAGTACTCGGCGTACGGACCGCGACGGGTCATGGTCAGACGGTCCAGCGTGGCCCGGTCGTACGACCCGAGCCTGGCGAAGAGCGGCAGGTAGTGGCTCCGCTCGAACACGTTCACAGAGTCGATCTGCAACAGCCCGAGCCGCGCGAACCCGGCCGTGAGCGTCCGGGTCGACACGGTGTCGGCGGGGGCGGCGCCGAAACCCTGCGCCGCGAGCGCGACCCGTCGTGCCTCGGCGGCGGAGAGCGTCGTCCTGACCATGAGGACGACGCTACCGAGCCGCGCCGACACGGCCCACTGACGGGTATGCCGCATCTGGAACGTCCGATGTGCCGCGTCGGTACACTCGCTGGCATGGCCTGGGGCAAGAAGACGCATCCTGATCCCGTCGTCGAGGACTCGGTGCCCACCGGCATGCGGATCGCCGGCGCCTGGTCGTGGCGCGTGCTCGTCGTGCTCGGGGTCGTCGCGGTGGTCATCTACCTCGTCACGCTGTTCAGCGAGGTGCTCATCCCGTTCCTCATCGGCATCGTCGTGGCGGCGCTCCTCGTCCCGCTGTCGAACTGGATGCAGCGGCACCACGTCCCGAAGTGGATCGCGGTCGTGGTCAGCCTGGTCGGCGGGCTCGCGGCGGTCGCTGGTCTGATCTGGCTCGTCGTCGACCAGATCGCCGCGTCCTACCCCTCCCTGCGCGACCGGACGCTGTCGCAGTACGACACCATCCGCGAGTTCGTCACCAACTCCGGACTCGGGATCAGCCAGGGCGACCTCAACAAGTACCTCAGCCAGGCCACCGACTGGCTCTCGAGCAACTCGGGGTCGATCCTGTCCGGCGTCGCCAGTGCCGGGTCGTCGCTGACGCACCTGCTCGCCGGGCTCTTCGTCGTGATCTTCACCGTGATCTTCCTGCTGATCGACGGCAAGAACGTCTGGCGCTGGACCGTCCGGCTCTTCCCGAAGAAGGCGCGCGCGGCCATCGACGGCGCCGGGGTCGCGGGGTGGACCACCCTGACGAGCTTCATCCGCGTGCAGATCTTCGTGGCGTTCGTCGACGCCGTCGGCATCGGCATCGGTGCGGCCGCTCTGCAGCTGCCGCTCGTCATCCCGATCGCGGTGTTCGTGTTCCTCGGCGCGTTCATCCCGGTCGTCGGCGCGATCGTCACCGGCTTCCTCGCCGTCTTCATCGCGCTCATCTTCAACGGCTGGGTCGCCGCGGTGATCATGCTCGGCGTGATCCTCGTCGTGCAGCAGGTCGAGGGGCACATCCTGCAGCCGCTCGTGATGGGCAGCGCGGTCAAGGTGCACCCGCTGGCCGTCGTGCTCGGTGTGACGGCGGCGTCCGGGCTCGCGGGCATCGCGGGGGCGTTCTTCGCGGTGCCGCTCATCGCGACCGTCAACTCCATGGTGACGACGATCGCGAGCGGGCGGTGGAAGGGCCTCGACTCGGACCACGTGCTCGAGGCGAAGCAGCGCGACCACCACGCGAGTGTCGAGGCGAAGCGGAAGCGGCGCTGGCGGAAGCGGCACCCCGACGGCGTGCCCGCTCCCGGCAGCGACGAGCAGCCGACCGCGGCGAAGGGCACCGCGGGCTGAGCGCCTCCACAGGCCGCTCGTCACGAGTTCGCCGTGCGGCCCGGGAGCGACGATGATGGTCCCGTGACCGACACCACCACGCCCCGACCGCAGACCGCCGCGTACCCGACGCTCGCGGACATCGAGGCAGCGCGGGAGACCATCGCCGGGGTCGCACGCGTCACGCCGATGGAGACGTCGCAGTTCCTCGCCGAGCTGCTCGGCTCACCGGTGCACCTGAAGTGCGAGAACCTGCAGCGCACCGGCGCGTACAAGGTCCGCGGCGCGTACAACCGCCTCTCCGCGCTCAGCCCCGAGCAGCGTGCAGCGGGCGTCGTCGCCGCCAGCGCCGGCAACCACGCGCAGGGCGTCGCGCTCGCCGCCCGGGAGCTCGGCATCCCCGCCACCATCTTCACGCCGGTCGGCGTCGCCCTGCCGAAGCTGCAGGCGACCAGGCACTACGGCGCCGAGGTCGTCCTGCGCGGGCACTCCGTCGAGGAGGCGCTCTCGGCCGCCAAGGACTTCGCCGCCCGGACCGGCGCCGTGTTCATCCCGCCGTTCGACCACCCCGCCGTGATCGCGGGCCAGGGCACGCTCGGCCTCGAGATCATCGACCAGGTGCCGGACGTCGACACCGTGGTCGTGCCGATCGGCGGCGGCGGCGTGATCGCCGGCATCGCCCTGGCCGTGAAGGGCACGGCGGAGCGGCTCGGCCGCGAGATCAAGGTCATCGGCGTGCAGGCCGAGAACGCCGCCGCCTACCCGTCGTCGATCCGAGCGGGGGAGCCGGTCACGGTCGCGACCACGCCGACGATCGCCGACGGCATCGCCGTGGCCCGCCCGGGCGACCTCAACTTCCCGATCATCCGCGACCACGTCGACGAGATCGTCACGGTCTCCGATGACGACACCGCCCGCGCGCTGCTCGTGCTGCTCGAGCGGGCGAAGCTCGTCGTCGAGGCAGCGGGCGCGGTCGGCGTCGCGGCGATCATGTCCGGCGCGGTCAGGGACACCGGCCGCACGGTCGTGCTGCTGAGCGGCGGCAACATCGACCCGCTCATGATGGAGCGCGTGATCACCCGCGGGCTCGTCGCGGCGTCGCGGTACATCGGCATCCGGATCATGCTGCCGGACCGTCCGGGACAGCTCGCCCGTGTCGCGCAGGTCATCTCCGAGGCCGGCGCGAACGTCGTCGAGGTGCTGCACACCCGGCACGGCCAGGGCCTCGTCATCAACGAGGTCGCGCTCGACCTGTCGATCGAGGCCCGCGGCCCCGAGCACGCGCAAGAGGTCATCAAGCGCCTGCACGAGGTCGGGTTCCGCCCCGAGCTCCTCGAGCACTAGAGAACCCGTCAGCGGTCCGCACGGACCGCGCGCGTGGCCGTCAGCGTTCCGTCTGCGACGGGGCGGACGGCCGGGAGGCGCGTGATGCTGCCGTCATGACCCTCACGTCGATCCTCCCCTCGCTCCGCGCTTCGCTCCCCGATCCCCTCGACCCGGTGCTCTGGCCGGCGAGCACCGAGGCGACGACCGACGACGTCCGGGTGCGTGCGGTGTCCATGCAGCGACTCGCGGCGGTCGCGGGGACACCCTGCGTACACACCGCGGAGCAGGCACCGCCGCGGTACCGCCCGCGCGACTGGGTGCCGCGCGACGTCTGCGTCGCCGTGGCCGCCGTCACCCGGGTCCGGCGGCCCTGGGGCGTGCTGCTCGTCGAGCTCGACGCGGTGCTGCCCGACTGCGCCGTGCTCACCGAGGCCCGGCTGATCGGCCGCCGGTCGGTGGCCCCGGCCGCGGCGGTCACCGTGACGACGAACCCGACGGGGACCGCCGGCCGGGACGCGGTGCTGCCCGGGGACGTCGCGGTGGGGGACCTGGTGTGCTTCCCGTGCGCCCGAGCGCTGACGCACCGCGAGGTCGCGACGCTCTGACGCGCGCGCCGGGCGCCGACGCTCCCGCGTCGATGCCCGTCGAACCGGAGATGCCCGTCGAACCAGAGAACCGACGTGGAACCAGGGCGGGTGCCCGGTTCGACGTCGGTTCTGTGGTTCGTCACGTCCCGCACGGTGCGGGGCCGATCGGGCTACGGCTCGTAGCGCTCGACCTTCGTGACCGTGACGGCGATCTCCTTGCCGTTGGGCGCCGTGTACGTGGTCTCGTCGCCGGCACGCATGCCCACGATGGCCGCGCCGACCGGGCTGACCGGGCTGTAGACGGTGAGGTCCGAGCCGTCCGCGACGATCTCGCGGTTGCCGACGAGGAACGTCGACTCGTCGCCGGCGATCACGGCGGTGACGACCGTGCCGGGTTCGACGGTGCCGTCGAAGTCCGCTTCGCCGACCGTGGCGTGCTTGAGGAGCTCGGTGAGCTGGCGGATGCGCGCCTCGATCTTGCCCTGCTCGTCCTTCGCGGCGTGGTAGCCGCCGTTCTCCTTGAGGTCGCCCTCTTCACGTGCCGCCTCGATGCGGTCCGCGATCTCCTTGCGGGCGGGGCCGGAGAGCTGCTCGAGCTCGGCCGTCAAGCGGTCGTGCGCCTCCTGGGTCAGCCAGGTGACCTGGGGGTCGTTGCTCATGTGGGTTCCCTTCGACAGAGAACGAGACCGGCCGGTGTGGCCGGTCTCGCTCGCGAATCAGACGAGTCTAGGGAACCCAGCAGTCGTGGATCAAGCCGGTCACGCCGCGCGTCGTGGTGTTCACAGGCGTCGTGATGCTGCGGGTGCGTTCGTTCGACGGCGGCAGCGTGACGACCTTCCACCCGACGATCGAGTACGACTTGTCGAGGGCCTGCACGGCGCACTTCGCCTCGGTCCCGGGGTCGACGGACACCTGGGAGTGCACGACGGTCTCGTGGTCGGAGACGACCTGGTAACCGACGTCCGTGCTGTCGAGCCCGTGCGAGCTCTGGTCGAGCCCGGCCCAGACCACCCAGGCGGCGAACACCACGACCACGGCGGCGGCGGCCACGATCGCGAGCAGTCGGGAGCGCTTCCGGTTGCCCGCGGTGCGACCGTAGCGGTCGTCCAGGGTCGCCGCGGTGGCGCCGGCCGGAGCGGTGCGGGTGGCGTCGGGGGCGACGGGGGGAAGCGGTTCGGACAGTTCGGGGCTCCTGGGGTGATTATCCTGGTCCCAGGGTAGGCCACGCCCCGCTGTGCACCGCCCGAATCCCACTCGTCTCCGAAGGGACCCCCGTGCCGTTCCGCCTGCTGGCCGTCCACGCCCACCCCGACGACGAGTCGAGCAAGGGAGCGGCCACCGCGGCGAAGTACGTCGCCGAGGGCCACCAGGTCATGGTCGTCTCGTGCACGGGCGGCGAGGCCGGGGACATCCTCAACGACCAGCTCGGCGAGCCGGCGACGAGCCGCGCGCACCGCGACATGGCCGGGTACCGCCGCACCGAGATGGCCGCCGCGCAGGCCGCGCTCGGGATCGAGCACGTCTGGCTCGGGTACCACGACTCCGGGTTGCCCGACGCCGAGCAGGGCGAGACGGTCCGTCCGGGCACGTTCTCCACCGTCCCGCTCGAGTACTCGACCGAGACGCTCGTCCGCGTGGTCCGTCGGTTCCGTCCGCACGTGCTCGTCACCTACGACGAGAACGGCGGCTACCCGCACCCGGACCACATCCGCACGCACGAGGTCTCGGTCGCCGCCTGGCGCGACGCCGCGGACCCGACGAGGTACCCGGCGGCCGGCCCGGCGTGGGCGGTGTCGAAGCTCTACTACGAGCGGACGATGAACCCACGGCGCTTCCGGACGATCTACGACGCCATGCGGGAGCGGAACCCGGAGGACACGGCGCTCGTGCAGCTCGGCGAGTGGGTCGAGCGCTTCGCGGACCGACCGGACCTGTCCACGTCGCACGTCGACGTCCGCGACCACTTCGACGCCCGTGACGCCGCGCTCCGTGCGCACGCGAGCCAGGTGCCGCCGGACAGCGCCTTCTTCTCCTGGCCGAACGACCTCCTCGCGACGGTGTGGCCCACCGAGGACTACCAGCTCGTCGAGGCACGCGTGCCCACCGACCTGCCGGAGTCCGACCTGTTCGCGGGGATCCCCGAGGACGAGGACACCACCGCGTGAGCACCATCACGGCGACGATCATCGCCGCCACGAACCCCAGCCCGAGCCCGTCGACCGTCCCGGACGTCGACGTCACCCCCGGCGTCGCGGGCTTCATCGCCATCGCGGTCGTCGCCGTGGTGACGATCCTGCTCGTGGTCGACATGACCCGTCGCATCCGGCGGACGCGCTACCGCGCCGAGATCCGGGAGCGCCTGGAGCAGGGCGACGCCGGGACCGCGACGGACGAGCCGGAGCGGCGGTCGGCCGAGGACGGCCGCACCGACGTGGGCGACGACACCGAACGCGGGTAGAAGGCACCACCGACGGACTGGCGCGGCCCGCTCAGCGGTGACGCGCCAGCGGCACGCGGGCCGCGCCGACCGAGCTTGCGAGGGAGGCGTGGCGGGACCGCCACGCGCCTCCCGTCCGTGACGCGCCCCGGAACGGTCAGCGCACCGGGTGCAGCGCCACGATGAGCACACCCACCCACTGTGCGGCGAACGCCACGACCGTCAGGGCGTGGAAGACCTCGTGGAACCCGAACACCGTCGGGGCGGGGTCGGGACGCTTGAAGCCGTACACGAGCGCCCCGAGGATGTAGGCGAGCCCGCCGGAGAGCACCAGGACCGTCATCGGGACGCTCGCGGCGAAGAACTGCGGCAGCAGGCCGAGCGCGGCGCACCCGAGCACGAGGTAGATCGGGACGTACAGCCAGCGCGGCGCACCGATCCACAGGACGCGGAACGCGATGCCCAGCGCCGCGCCGGACCACATCACCCAGAGCACGACGACCATCAGCGTGTGCGGCAGGGCGCAGATCGCGATCGGCGTGTACGTCCCGGCGATGAGCAGCAGGATGTTCGTGTGGTCGATCCGCTTGAGGACCTTCTTGACCGTCGGCCCCCACGGGAACCGGTGGTACGTCGCGGAGACGCCGAACATCAGCAGGGACGACGCCATGAAGACGGCGCTGCCGGCCTTGGCGGCCGCGCTGTCGGCGAGGGTGATGAGCACGACGCCCATCGCGACGGCGAACGGGAACGTGCCGAGGTGGATCCACCCGCGCCAGGCCGGGCGGGGCGGCTCGGTGGCGGCTTCCTCGGTGAACGGGACGTGGGGGAGGGTTGCGGTCTCGTCCTGCATGGGACGACAGTAGGAGGCCTGCCCGAACGGGAGCCGAACATCCGAAGATCGGTGCACTACAGTCGTGCCGTGAGCGGCAGGGTGCAGTGGGCCGGGCGCGGGATCCTCTACCGCGCCTACCAGCGTCGTATCCGTCGCCAGATCGACGGACAGGCGATGCCGAAGCACGTCGCCATGATCGTCGACGGGAACCGCCGCTGGGCGAAGCAGCTCGGACTGGAGTCCGCGGCGCACGGGCACCGGGCCGGCGCGGCGAAGATCCCCGAGTTCCTGGACTGGTGCGACGACCTCGGCATCGAGGTCGTGACGCTGTACCTGCTGTCGTCGGACAACCTGACCGGCCGTGGCGGCGAGGAACTCGAGCAGCTCATCGGCATCATCGCCGACCTGGCCGGCACGCTCGCCGACCACCGCGACTGGCGCGTGCAGCACGTCGGGGCGGACGAGGGGCTGCCCACGGCGCTCGTCGACGCACTCGAGACCGCCGAGGCGGAGACCGCGGAGCACGCCGGCCTGCACGTCAACCTGGCCGTCGGGTACGGCGGCCGCCGTGAGATCGCCGACGCCATGCGGAGCATCGTGCGGGCGCACGGCGAGGGTGGCGGCACGCTCGACACCCTGGCCGAGGTGCTGACCCCGGAGCTCATCGGCGACCACCTGTACACGCAGGGGCAGCCGGACCCGGACCTCGTGATCCGGACGTCGGGCGAGCAGCGGCTCTCCGACTTCATGCTGTGGCAGAGCGCGCACAGCGAGTTCTACTTCGTCGAGGCCTTCTACCCGGACCTGCGCGAGGTGGACTTCCTCCGCGCCGTCCGCGACTTCGGTCTGCGGTCCCGACGCTTCGGCGGCTGAGGGCGCGCCGGAGCCGTCCTGCGGTCGCCGCTCGTGCCGCGTCCTCCGGTGCGTCCGGTGGCCTGCGTTCGCCCGCGCCCGGGCATCCCAGTACACTCACAGGGTTCTCCACCCACGGAAGGTTGCCCCTGTGAACACCACCGAGTACGCCGCCGGCTTCGCCGAGGAGCCCGGCTACCTCGACCACGCCGCGTTCGGTCCCGTGCAGACCGCGGTGCTCGAGGAGCAGCGCGTGCTCGGGACGATCCAGGAGCACATGCGCTTCGGCGCCATGGAGACGCTCGACGAGCAGGACGCCCGTGTCCGGACGGTCGCCGCGCGGCTGGTCGGCCGGCGTGAGGACCAGGTCGTCTCCCAGACCGCGACGACCCCGGGGCTGCTGCACACCGCGTTCGGCCTGACCGGTGGCGTGCTCGTCGCCGCGGACGAGTACCCGTCGCTGCCCCTCGCCCTCGCGAGCGCCGCCTCGGCCACGGGCGGCCGCGTGCAGCCCGTCGTCGTCGAGTCCGGCGCCGGGTGGATGACGCCGTCGCTCATCGCGTCGCGGCTCTCGGACGACGTCACCGCGGTCGCGGTGTCCCTCGTGGACTGGCAGACCGGGTACCTCGCCGACCTCGCCGCGATCCGCGAGGTCATCGGCGACCGGCTCCTGATCGTCGACGCGATCCAGGGCTTCGGCGTCGTGGACGCCCCGTACGAGCTCGCGGACGTCGTCGCGACCGGCGGGCAGAAGTGGCTGCACGCCGGCTGGGGCACGGGCTTCACGGCCTTCAGCGACCGCGCCCTGAACCGCCTGCGCCCGGCGCTGTCCGGCCCGCAGGGCACCACCGGCTGGCCGACCGAGGTGCCCTCGGTGAAGCCCGGGGCCGCCGGGTTCCAGATGACCAGGACCGACCCGGTCGCCCAGGCCCGCACGGCCGTCGCGCTCGAACGGCTCGTGTCCGTCGGCGTGGCCGCGGTGCAGGAGCGGGTCGCCGAGCGGGTCGAGCGGGTCTTCGACATCGCCGACGAGTTCGGGCTGTCCGTCGAGTCGAGCCGCGACCCGCGCGAGCGCGCCGGGATCGTCGTGCTCCGGCCGCCGCAGGGCCGCCTCACCGCGCTGTCCGCCGCCTTCCACAACCACGGGGTCACCGCCACGACGCGGCTCGGGGTCGCCCGGGTGTCGGTGTTCGCGTCCACGACGGACGAGACGCTCGACATGTTCCGCGACGCCTGCCTGTCCTACGCGACCATGCAGTGACGCCGGTCGCGCAGGTGCGCGCGGACCGACGCGAGCCGCGCGGCGGCGTCGCCACGAGCCTCCAGGCCGGAACTGTCCCGTTCACGTGACCGTAACCTGCCGAACAGCGTGTCGGGATGCCGCTGTCGGAGGGCGGACGTAGCTTGGCCCCATCGGGCACCGCGCCCGATCGAAGCGGCCACAGTCGGTGCTTCGGGACCCGCTCCACGGCCGCGTCGAGGACAGTGACCGGGCCGCGCGCGGCCCGGGGATGGAGTGGTCGTGACCTCTCAGAACGTCTCTCGCGGAACTCAGCAGCACCACACCGCGGACTCGTCCACCTCGGTCGCCCAGCGCACGTTCGTGCTCGACACCTCGGTGCTCCTCAGCGATCCGCGGGCGTTGTTCCGCTTCGCCGAGCACGCGGTCGTCCTGCCCGTCGTCGTCGTCAGCGAACTGGAGGCCAAGCGGAACGACCCGGAGATCGGGTACTTCGCGCGGCAGGCCCTCCGGCTCCTCGACGAACTGCGCATCGAACACGAACGACTCGACTTCCCGATCGCCCTCGCTGACGGCGGGTCGTTCCGGGTCGAGCTGAACCACTCCAACCAGTCGGTGCTGCCCTCGGGCCTGCAGCTCGGCGACAACGACTCCCGCATCCTCGCGGTCGCGATGAACCTGGCGAACGATGGGCTCGACGTCGTCGTCGTGTCGAAGGACCTGCCGCTCCGGGTCAAGGCGTCGTCGATCGGCATGGCGGCCGAGGAGTACCGCGCCGAGCTCGCCGTCGACTCGGGCTACACCGGCATCACCGACCTGCAGGTGTCCGGCGAGCAGATGGCCGACCTGTACGAGCGCGAGGAGATCCCGTCGTCGCAGCTCGCCGGCGTCCCGGTCAACACCGGGGTCGTCATCCACTCGGAGCGCGGGTCCGCCCTCGGTCGCGTGCACACCGCCGGGTCCGTCGCCCTGGTGCGCGGGGACCGCGAGGTCTTCGGGCTCCGCGGGCGCTCGGCGGAGCAGCGGCTCGCGATCGACGCCCTGCTCGATCCGGAGATCGGCATCGTCTCGCTCGGCGGGTCGGCCGGCACGGGCAAGTCGGCGCTCGCGCTCTGCGCCGGCCTCGAGGCCGTGCTCGAACGGCAGCAGCACAAGAAGATCATGGTGTTCCGGCCGCTCTACGCGGTGGGCGGCCAGGAGCTCGGCTTCCTGCCGGGCGACGCCAACGAGAAGATGAACCCGTGGGCGCAAGCGGTGTTCGACACCCTCGGCGCGCTGGTGTCCGACAACGTCCTGGACGAGGTCGTCGAGCGCGGCATGCTCGAGGTGCTCCCGCTGACGCACATCCGCGGGCGCTCCCTGCACGACGCGTTCGTGATCGTCGACGAGGCACAGTCCCTGGAGCGCAACGTCCTGCTCACCATGCTCTCGCGCATCGGGCAGAACTCGCGGGTGGTCCTGACGCACGACGTGGCGCAGCGGGACAACCTGCGGGTCGGGCGGCACGACGGGGTCGCGTCGGTCATCGAGCGGCTGAAGGGGCACCCGCTGTTCGCGCACGTCACGCTGACGCGCTCCGAGCGCTCGGCGATCGCAGCGCTCGTGACGGACCTGCTCGACTCGCCGGACCTGGTGTAGCGCGCGGGGCGGACGCGACCCCGGGACGGACGGGAGGCACGGTGCCAGCCGGCACCGTGCCTCCCGTCCGTCGGTGGGTGCGCCCGTCAGTTCGGGTGCGTCATCGACAGCACGTCCAGAGCGCTGTCGAGCTGCTCCTCGGTGACCTCGCCCCGCTCGACGTGGCCGAGGGCCACGACGGCCTCGCGCACGGTGATGCCCTGCGCGACGGCGTACTTCGCGACCTTCGCGGCGGCCTCGTAGCCGATGACCCGGTTGAGCGGCGTCACGATCGACGGCGAGGACTCGGCGAAGGCCCGCGCGCGCTCGAGGTTCGCCTGGAGCCCGTCGATCGTCTTGTCGGCGAGGACCCGCGAGCTGTTCGCGAGCAGGCGGATCGACTCGAGCAGCGCGGTGCCCATCACCGGGATCGCGACGTTCAGCTCGAAGGCGCCCGAGGCGCCGGCCCACGCGATGGTGGCGTCGTTGCCGATCACGCGCGCGGCGACCATGAGCGTGGCCTCGGGGATGACCGGGTTGACCTTGCCGGGCATGATCGACGACCCCGGCTGCAGGTCGGGGATGTGCAGCTCGCCCAGGCCGGTGTTCGGGCCGGAGCCCATCCAGCGCAGGTCGTTGTTGATCTTCGTCAGGCTGACCGCGATGACCTTGAGCGCGCCGGACGCCTCGACCAGGGCGTCACGCGCGCCCTGCGCCTCGAAGTGGTCGAGCGCCTCGGTGATCGGCAGCCCGGTGTCGGACGCCAGCTGCGCGATGACGCGCTGCGGGAAGCCCTTCGGGGTGTTGATGCCCGTGCCGACCGCGGTGCCGCCGAGCGGGACCTCGGCGACGCGGGGGAGCGTCGCCTGCACCCGCTCGACCCCGAGCCGGACCTGGCGCGCGTACCCGCCGAACTCCTGGCCGAGGGTGACCGGCGTCGCGTCCATCAGGTGCGTGCGGCCGGACTTCACCGCGTCGGCCCAGAGCGTCGCCTTGGCCTCGAACGACTCGGCGAGGTGCTCGAGCGCCGGGACGAGGGTGCGGATGAGCGCCTCGGTCACGGCGACGTGCACGGAGGTCGGGAACACGTCGTTCGAGGACTGCGACGCGTTGACGTGGTCGTTCGGGTGCACGTCCGACCCGGCGATCCGGGTGGCGAGCGTCGCGAGGACCTCGTTCATGTTCATGTTCGACGAGGTGCCGCTGCCGGTCTGGTAGACGTCGACCGGGAACTGGTCGTGGTGCTGCCCGCCGATGATCGCGTCCGCAGCCTGCGCGATCGCGTCCGATACGGCCGGGTCGACGATGCCGAGCTCGCCGTTGACGACCGCGGCGGCGCGCTTGATCCGGGCGAGCGCGACGATCTGCGCCGACTCGAGGCCGGCACCGGAGATCGGGAAGTTCTCGACGGCACGCTGGGTCTGGGCGCGGTAGAGCGCCGACGCCGGCACCCGGACCTCGCCCATGGTGTCGTGCTCGATGCGGTAGTCGCCCTCGGGGATGCTGTCCGGGGCGGTGGTCGCGGTGGTGTCGGTCACGTCGTCGTGGTCCTTCCTGTCGTGCTCGCCGGCGCGGTCGCGTCGACGCGGTCGTACGGTCCCGTCGGTGTCGGGGCCTGCGTCGTCGGGGCCGGTCAGGCCTGCCCGACGACGGTGTCGATGGAGACCTCGCCGGTCCCCAGGTCGTAGGTCGCGCCGACGACCGCGAGCCGTCCCTCGGCGATCGCGTCCGAGACGGCGCCGGAGCGCTCGATCACCTGGCGGAGCGTGGCCTCGAGGTGGGCGGCGCCGACGGCTTCCTGCGGCAGGTCGGCGTCGGTGGTGCGGACCTGCTCGACGCTCGGCGCGATGGCGTCGACGAGGGCCTGCAGGTGCGGCGCGGGCACCGGCTCACCGGACCGGGCGGCGGCGACCGCTCCGCAGCGGGTGTGGCGGAGGACGACGACGAGCGGCGTGCCGAGCGCCACGACCGCGAACTCGATCGAGCCGAGGACGACGTCGTCGACGATCTGCCCGGCGTTGCGGATCGCGAAGAGGTCGCCGATGCCGGCGTCGAAGACGTGCTCGAACGGCACGCGCGAGTCGGAGCACCCGAGGACGGTGGCGAACGGTGCCTGCGAGCCGGTGAGCTCGCCGCGGCGGTCCGGGTCGATCCGGCCGGTGCGGCGCTTGTCGGCGGCGAAGCGGGCGTTGCCCTCCACGAGCAGGCGGAGGGCCTCGGACGGGGTGGCGGCGGCGCGGTCGGGCATGGGCTTCCTCGGGGTCGGGTCGGGCTGCGTCGGGTGGGTCACTGCTGCGTGAACTGCTTCGACACGGCCGCGGCGACGGTCGTGAAGGACGCGTCGTCGGCGGTGCCGGACAGGACGATGGTGTTCCGGTCGAAGGTACCGACCAGCGAGTACGCGTGGTTGCCCGCGTTCTTGCCCTCGGCTCGCCGGTCGTACACGGTCCACTTCGTGCCCGCGATGGTGCGGTCACCGGTGGACGGCTTCTGGTCGAGCTGGTTCGCGACCCACGAGGCGTTCGCGTCGATGCCCTGCTGCAGGCCGATGTACTGCTTGTCGGGCGTGATCAGGCCGACCGTCCAGACCTTGACCCCGTCGGAGGTCTTGTCCTGGAAGTCGGCGCGGTTGGCGCTGTAGTCCTTCGGCAGGTCCGGGGCGGCGAGGGTCACGCCGGGGACGTTCGCCTGCGACGCGATCTGCTGGTAGTCGACGGTCCGGTCCACGGTCTGGTCGGGGCGGACCACGACGAGCACCAGGAACAGCACGATGCCGAGCGAGGCGATGAGGGCGAGCACGAGGTTGAACGCCGTCTGGTGCTCACGACGGGTGCGGCGTGCGGCGTCCTTGCGCGCCCAGGTCTCCTCAGCCGTCTCGGGGCGGCCGAGCTCGGCGACGATCGGGCGGCCGTCGGCGTCGGTCACCGGTCCGCTCCGTCCTGGTCGCCCGCACCGTCAGCGTTCGGACCGGCGGTGGACGCACGGGCGGCGTCGAGCCGGGCACGGGCGCCGACCAGCCACTCCTCGCACCGGGCGGCGAGGGACTCCCCGCGCTCCCACAGCGCCAGCGAACGCTCGAGCGTCGCGGACCCCTGCTCGAGCTCCGTGACGACGCGCACGAGTTCGTCGCGCGCCGCTTCGTAGCTCAGCGACTGCACGTCGGACGGCACGGGTTCCTGCTGGGTCGACACCACTCGATCCTACCGAGCACCCTCCGACGCGGCGTACCGGCGGCCGGACCGGTGGAGAACGGTGCGGCGCCGGATCTCGCGGCCCGCGGCGCCGGGCGCGTCCGGCTCGGCGGCAGGCCCCGGACCCGTCAGGCCCCGGACCCGTCCGGCCCCGGCCCGTCGGGCTCGAGCGTGCCGGTCGCCGTGCCCGCCCCGAGCGTGACGTGCACGGGCGTCGGTCCGGACAGGTCGTCGGTGCCGCGGACGACCCCGCCGTCCGCGGTCTGCACGATGGCGTAGCCCCGGCGCAGCGTGTCCCGGGGGGAGAGGGCGCGGAGCCGGCCGGTCAGGTGCCCGACGTCGCTGTGCGAGCGCTCGAGTCGACGGTCGAGCAGCTCGCGGGCGCGGGAGAGGTCGCGCGCCACTTCCTCTGCCCGGGTGTCCACGAGCCACGCGGTCGACGCCAGGGCGGGGCGGGAGCGGAGCGCGGCGATCCGGTCCGCCTCGACGGACAGGGTGTGCGACAGCCGCAGGCCGAGGCGTGCCCGGGCCTGCCGGACGTTGGCGAGCTCCTCGGCCACGTCGGGCACGACCCGCTTCGCCGCGTCCGTCGGGGTCGAGGCTCGGAGGTCCGCGACCTCGTCGAGGATCGGTCGGTCGGCCTCGTGCCCGATCGCCGAGACGATCGGCGTCGACGCGGCCGCCGCGGTGCGGACCAGCCCCTCGTCGCTGAAGCCGAGCAGGTTCTGGAAGTCGCCGCCGCCGCGGGCCACGATGATCACGTCGACGGTGGGGTCGGCGTCGAGCTCGACGATCGCGGCCGTGACCTCGCCCACCGCCCGTTCGCCCTGCACAGCGGTGTGCACCGTGCGGAACTCCACCTGCGGCCACCGCAGCTGCGCGTTCCGCTTGACGTCCTTCTCGGCGTCGGAGTCCTTGCCGGTGATCAGGCCGATCCGGTGCGGCAGGAACGGCAGGCGCTTCTTGCGGGCGGGGTCGAACAGCCCCTCGGCCGCCAGGGTCCGGCGCAGCCGTTCGAGGCGCTCGAGCAGGTCACCGAGCCCGACGTGCTTCATCTCGACGACCTGCATCGTCAGCGAGCCGCCCTTGACCCAGTAGTTCGGCTTGACGGCCGCGACGACGCGGGCGCCCTGCTTCAGGTCCGCCGGCACCCGGGAGCGCACGCTCGACCAGATCGAGAAGGACACGGTCGCGTCGACCTCGACGTCCTTGAGCTTGCCGTAGACGTTGCCGCCGGCGACGTTCCACTGGGTGATCTCGCCCTCGACCCAGGCGACGCCGAGCCGGTCGATCCAGTCGCGGATCTTCGCGCCGAGCAGCGCGACGGGCCACGGGTTGTCGGCCGTCGGTGGGCCCTGCTCGATCGCCATGCCCCCATGCTGCCGCATCCCGGCGACACCGCCGGGCAGAGCGACCGCCGACCGGCGACACCGCGTGGCCGCGCGTCCGGCGACACCGCCCGGCCGCGCACCCCGCCGTCCCAGGCCCCGTGCCGCCCGCGCACCTATCATCGGGGGCGTGACGATCACCAACGGCCGAACGGTCCCGCTCGCCCCGCCGCGCGTGCACGCAGCGCGGGGTCGCCTGCGGGACGAGCCGGTCCCGGGCGACAAGAAGGTCCTGCTCGCCGCCCCGCGCGGCTACTGCGCGGGGGTCGACCGGGCGGTCGTCGCGGTCGAGAAGGCGTTGGAGCAGTACGGCGAGCCCGTCTACGTGCGCAAGCAGATCGTCCACAACGTCCACGTCGTCTCGACGCTCGAGCAGCGCGGCGCGGTGTTCGTCGACGACGTCGCCGAGGTCCCGCACGGCGCCCACGTCGTCTTCAGCGCCCACGGGGTGTCCCCGGCGGTCGTCGCCGGCGCCGCCGAACGTGACCTGCACGCCATCGACGCGACCTGCCCGCTCGTCACGAAGGTGCACCGAGAGGCCACCCGGTTCGCGAAGGCCGAGCGCACGATCATCCTCATCGGCCACGCCGGGCACGAGGAGGTCGAGGGCACGATGGGCCACGCCCCCGAACGCACGATCCTGGTGAACGGCCCCGAGGACGTCGCCGTGCTCGAGGTCCCGGACCCCGACAACCTCGTCTGGCTGTCGCAGACCACGCTGAGTGTCGACGAGACCATGGAGACCGTCCGCCGGCTCCGCGAGAAGTTCCCGTCCATCGAGAACCCGCCGTCGGACGACATCTGCTACGCCACCCAGAACCGCCAGGTCGCGGTGAAGAAGGTCGCCCCCGCCGCCGACCTGGTCATCGTGGTCGGCTCGGCGAACTCCTCGAACAGCGTCCGACTGGTCGAGGTCGCGCTCGAGCACGGCGCGAAGGCCGCGCACCGGGTCGACTACGCCGAGGAGATCCGCCAGGAGTGGCTCGACGGCGTCGCCACGGTCGGTGTGACGAGCGGCGCCTCGGTGCCCGAGGAACTCGTCGCCGAGGTGCTCGAGCAGCTCGCGGACGCCGGCTACGGCACCGTCGAGGAGATCGTCACCGCGCACGAGGACCTCATGTTCTCGCTCCCGAAGGAACTGCGCACCGACGCGTCGGGCAACCCGACGCGTGCGCTCGGCGGGCGTCGCCGGTGAGCGGCGGGGACTGGTCCGCGGCCCCGGCCCGCGAGCCGGGTCACGTCGACGAGACGGCGCTCGGCCGGGAGGCACGCCCCGCCTCCGCCGGGTCGGCTGCCGGTCCCGCGGTCGGCCGGGTCCACGGCCGTCCGGCACCGGAGTACGGCGAGTACGCCCCGGAGGGGTGGGTGAACCCGGTCCTGGAGGCCCAGCGCCGCGAGGACGAGCGTCGAGCCCAGGAGCGCCGCGAGGAGCAGCCGATCGCGACGGCGAAGTCCGCGGCGGCCGCCCAGCAGGTACCGCGCAGCCGGTTCGGCGCGTCCCCGCTCGACTTCGTGCTGACGGTCGGACTGCTCGTCACCGGGCTGTTCTCGACCGTGCAGTCGCTCTCGGTGTCGCAGGTCGCGTCCTCGGTGCGCGAGACCTTCGAGCAGCAGTACACGACCTTCGCGGACCCAGCAGCCCTGTCCACCGCGGCCGTGGTCGGTGCGATCGGCAGCGTCGTCGTGTTCGCGCTGGTGACGTGGTGGTCGATCCGTCGCCTCCGGGCACGCCGACGGACCTTCTGGGTGCCGCTCCTCGGCGGGGTCGTCGCCACGGCGATCAGCGTCACCGCGTTCATCGTGGTCGTGCTGCAGGACCCCAGGTTCCTGCAGGCCGTGATGCAGCACTCCGGCGGCTGAGCCCGCCCGACGAGTGCGCCCGACGAGCCCTACCCGGCCAGGAAGGCGGCGACCGCGCCGTGCAGTGCCGCGAGGTCGTCGACGTGCACGAGCTCACGGACCGAGTGCATCGACAGCAGGCCGACGCCGATGTCGATCGTCGGGATGCCGAGCCGCGTCGCCGCGATCGGGCCGATCGTCGAGCCGCCCGGGATCGTGTTCACGTTGACGAACGGCTGCCACGGCACGCCGGCGGTGTCGCACGCGGCAGCCCAGACCGCCTCGCCCTTCGCCTCGGTCATGTAGCGCTGGTTCGCGCTGATCTTCAGGAGCGGACCGCCGCCGGGACGCGGGCGGTTCGTCGGGTCGTGCTTCTCCGGCTGGTTCGGGTGCACGAGGTGCCCGGCGTCGCTCGACAGCAGCCACGAGGCACGGAACGCCCGGGCAGCCTCGGACCGCGAGGCGCCGAGGCCCTCCTGCAAGCGTCCGAGCACGTTCTCGAGGAACGGACCACCGGCACCGGACGGCGTCGAGGAGCCGATCTCCTCGTGGTCGAACGCGGCGAACACGGGGATGTGCGCGCCGTCCGCGGGGGCGTCGACGATCCCGCGGAGTCCCGCGTGCACGCTCGTCAGGTTGTCCATCCGTCCGGACGCCAGGAACTCCCGCTCGATGCCGATCCGCGCCGGGGCCTGCGTGTCGGCCAGGAAGAGGTCCCACGACACCGCGTCGCCCACCCGGGCACGCAGCCACGCGGTGACGTCCGTGCCGCCGTCGTCGCCGCCCACGCCGACGATCGGGATCGTGTGGCGCTGCCGGTCGATCTCCTTGCCGTCGTTCACCCCGCGGTCGAGGTGGATCGCGAGGTTCGGGATGCGCGCGACGGGCCCGGTGGACACGAGCCGTACGCTGCCGTCGGCGTCGACCACCCGGCCGGCGATCTGCAGGTCGCGGTCGAACCACGTCGACAGGAGCGCTCCGCCGTAGACCTCGACGTTGAGCTGCTCCCACCCGAGGGTCCGCACGGCGGGGTTCGGCTTGACGCGGAACGTGGGGGAGTCGGTGTGCGCGCCGAGGATGCGGAACGGGGTCGTCGCGGTCGCGCCCTCCGGCAGTCGCCAGGCGATGAGTGCGCCGTCACGGACGACGACGTAGGCGCCGGCCTCGGTCGGCCACGCGTCGAGCTCGGACAGCTCGGTGAAGCCCGCCGCGACGAGTCGGTCGCGGGCCGCCGCTGCCGCGTGGAACGCGGTGGGGGACTCGGTGACGTACTGGGCGAACTCGGAGGCGATGGCGTCGGCGGTCACCCGACCATCGTGGCACGGCCCGCGGTGCACGACGCCCAGTGGTGACCGGACGCAGGACGGGGCGCGTCCGTCGGACGCGCCCCGTGCCTCCCGTCCGGTGTGGACTAGCCCTTGGTGTGCCCGGCCGAGCCGAGGACCTTCGCCGCCTCGCCGACGCGGGCCGCCATGGCCGTCTCGGCCACCTTGCCCCAGGCGCGGGGGTCGTACTGCTTCTTGTTGCCGACCTCGCCGTCGACCTTCAACACGCCCTCGTAGTTCCGGAACATCGAGTCGGCGATCGAGCGCGTGAACGCGTACTGCGTGTCCGTGTCGATGTTCATCTTGATGACGCCGTTGCGGACGGCCTCGTGGATCTCGTCGTCGGTCGAGCCGGAGCCGCCGTGGAAGACCAGGTCGAGCGGGTTCTCGCCGGTGCCGTGCTTCTCGGCGACGGAACGCTGGATCTCGCCGAGGAGCTCCGGACGCAGCTTGACGCCCCCCGGCTTGTACACGCCGTGCACGTTGCCGAAGGTGAGCGCCGCGATCCAGCGACCCTGGTCGCCCAGGCCGAGCGCGTCGACGACCTTCTCGACGTCGTTCGGGGTCGTGTAGAGCGCGTCGTTCGTGCCCTCGTGCTGGACGCCGTCCTCCTCGCCGCCGACGACGCCGATCTCGACCTCGAGGATCGCGTTGATGTTCCGCGTCTTCTCGATCATGGTCTTGGCGATCTCGATGTTCTCGTCGAGCGGCACCGCGGAGCCGTCCCACATGTGCGACTGGAAGATCGGGTTGCGGCCCTGGCGGACCTCTTCCTCGCTCGCGGCGATGAGCGGCAGGACGAAGCCGTCGAGGGCGTCCTTCGGGCAGTGGTCGGTGTGCAGCGCGACCGTGATGTCGTAGTTCTTCGCGACCTCGTGGGCGAAGCGCGCCATCGCGAGGGCGCCGGCAGCGCGGTTCTTCACGGTGTGGCCGGCGAAGTAGTCGGCGCCGCCCGTCGTCACCTGGAGGATGCCGTCCGAGCCGGCTTCCTGGAGTCCCTGGAGGACGGCGTTGATCGTCTGCGAGGAGGACACGTTCACCGCGGGGTAGGCGAACTTGCCGGCCTTCGCTCGTTCGAGCATCTCGGCGTACTGTTCCGGCGTTGCGATGGGCACTGCGATCTCCTTCGACGTGGTGGTGTCCACGCCGAGCCTAGTCAGGCGGACTGGAGGCGTTACGGGTGCACGTCCGTGCACCCGGTGTGGCTCCTGTGAGGGCGGTGGGTAGGCTCTGGTCGTGACTCCCACGACTGAGACCGGCTCCCTGTTCCTCCAGCCCGACCGCAACCTGGCGCTCGAGCTCGTGCGTGCGACGGAGGCCGCCGCGATCCGTGCGCAGCCGTGGGTGGGTCGGGGTGAGAAGAACCTCGCGGACGGTGCCGCCGTCGACGCGATGCGCAAGTTCCTCGGCACCGTGAACTTCGACGGCGTGGTCGTCATCGGTGAGGGCGAGAAGGACAACGCCCCGATGCTCTACAACGGCGAGCACGTCGGCAACGGCCACGGCCCGGCCTGCGACATCGCGGTCGACCCGATCGACGGCACCTCGCTGACCGCCGCCGGCCGTCAGAACGCGATCTCGGTGATGGCCGTCTCGGACCGCGGCTCGATGTACGACCCGTCGGCCGTGTTCTACATGGACAAGATCGCCGCCGGACCCGAGGGTCGCGGGGTCCTCGACCTGGAGAAGCCGATCGGCGAGAACATCCGCGCGCTCGCGAAGGCGAAGCACAAGGACATCGAGGACATGCAGATCGCCGTCCTCGACCGTCCCCGCCACGACGAGCTGATCCGCGCGATCCGTGCGACCGGTGCCGGCACCCGGCTGCTGCTCGACGGTGACGTCGCGGGCGGCATCTCGGCGGCGCTGCCCGGCTCCAAGATCGACATGTGCGTCGGTGTCGGCGGGACCCCGGAGGGCATCATCACGGCGTGCGCGATCAAGGCGCTCGGCGGCGTCATCCTCGGCAAGCTCCAGCCCAAGGACGACGAGGAACGGCAGAAGGCGATCGACGCCGGGCACGACCTGGACAAGGTCCTCGACCAGGACGACCTCGTCACGGGCGACAACACGTTCTTCGTCGCGACCGGTGTCACCGACGGTGTCCTCGTCGACGGCGTCCGCCGTTCACGCGGTGTCATCCACACGGACTCGCTCGTGCTGCGGTCCCGCTCGAACACGATCCGCCGGATCCAGGCTGACCACCGCGCCGAGAAGTGGTTCTGATCCGCCGCACGTGACGGGGATCGCACCCCCAGGCTGACATCGCACCCCGTCTCGGCGGGGTGCGATGTTCGTTCCCGGGTGCAACGCGCCGCAGCGGCCGCTCAGTCCTCGTCGAGCGCCCCGACCAGCTCCGGCGCCGTGAGCAACCGCGGCTCGTCCTCGATCGACACGGGGTCGGCGATGACCTTCGACTCGTCGAGCAGCGACAGCCGCCGGGCACTCGGCAGCACCTGGCGCTCGAGCGACCCCACGAACCGGTTGTAGTCGACCACGGACCCCCGGATGGCCCGTCCGAGCTTGTCCACGTGCCCACCGAGGGTCGCGAGTCGGCCGTACAGCTCGCGCGACACCGTGAGGAGCTCGCGCGCCTCGGCGGTGACGACGTCCTGCTGCCAGGAGAACGCCACGGTCTTCAGGACCGACCAGAGCGTGACGGGCGAGGCGAGGGCGATCCGCTTCCGGAAGGCGTGGTCGAGCAGCCCGGGGTCGGCGGCGAGGGCACTCGAGATGAGCGACTCGGACGGGATGAACGCGATGGTGAGCTCGGGGGAGGCGTCGTACCCGGACCAGTACTCGCGCGCAGCGAGGGCGTCGACGTGCGCCCGGAGCGCCTTGACGTGCTGCGCGACGAGCTGGTCGCGCCGCGCGCCCTCGGCGCCGGTGGCTCCCGCCGGGATCTCCGCCGCCTGCAGGTAGGCGCTGAAGGGCACCTTGGCGTCGACGGCGATCGTCTTGCCGCCGGGCAGGTGCACGACCATGTCGGGTCGAGCCGCGCCGGCCGACGTGGTGACGGCGGACTGCACGTCGAAGTCCACGCGCTCGAGCAGCCCGGCCGCCTCGACCACGTTCCGCAGCTGGGTCTCGCCCCAGACGCCCCGCGTGCTGTTCGAGGACAGGGCGCTCGCGAGCGTGTCGGCGGTGGCGCGCAGCCGTTCCTCGGACTCGGCGGCGGACCGCAGCTGTGCGGAGAGCGCGCCGTACTGCTCGCTGCGGGACTGCTCGAGCTCGGCGATCTTGGCGCGCATGACGTCGAGGGTCTGCGCGACGGGGCTCAGCGCCGAGAGCACCTTCGACTCGCCCTGCTGGCGCGCCGCGTCCACCCCGTGCATCCGCTGCAGCAGGTGCTCGAGCTCGGCGGCCCGGCGTTCGAGCGAGTCGACCTGCCGCCGGTACTGGGCGTCCTGCGCGTCGAGCCGCTCCTCGGCGTCGGAGCGGACCGTGTCGAGCTGCGCGCGCAGCGCGTCGGCCGTCGCATGTGCGGCGGCCGCGTCGACGCCGGCCCGGGAGCGGGCGAGCGACCAGGCGACGACGGCGCCGACGGCGGCGCCGAGCACGAGACCGATGACCAGCGCGAGGATCTGCATGACGCAACCGTGGCAGTGCCCACCGACACCGTGCCTCCAAGCCGGCGGTGTGGCGTCGCCAACCTGGGCCGATCCATGTAATGACATTCGGCCAAACGCGGTGTACAGTCGTGACCGTCCGACGATGAAGCCGCACGGAAGGTCCCCGCGTCGCATGACCGATGAAGCCCCCCACGCACACGACGTGATCACCATGGGCCGCGTGTCCGTCGACATCTACCCGCAGCAGACCGGCCCGCTCGAGGATGTCACGACCTTCTCGAAGTCCGTCGGCGGCAGCGCCACGAACGTCGCCATCGCCGCCGCACGGCACGGTGCCGACGCCGCCGTGATCACCCGCACGGGCGACGACCCGTTCGGTCGCTACATCGCTCGGACACTGCCCGAGTTCGGCGTCGCGAACACGTTCGTGGAGACCGTCGCGGGGCTCAACACCCCCGTCGCGTTCTGCGAGGTGTTCCCGCCGGACGACTTCCCGCTGTACTTCTACCGGGCCCCGAAGGCGCCGGACCTGATGATCACCACGAAGTCCCTGCCGCTGCACGAGATCGAGCGCGCGCGGGTCTTCTGGACCACGGTCACGGGCCTCAGCGAGGAGCCGAGCCGCAGCGCCCACCACGCGGCATTGAGGGCGCGGAGCGAAGCGGAGCTTGCCCGAGGGATGTATACAGTGCTCGACCTGGACTACCGGGCGATGTTCTGGTCGAACCCCGCGGCGGCGACGCGCGAGGTCGCCGTCGCCCTGGAGCACGCGACCGTCGCCGTCGGCAACCGCGAGGAGTGCGAGGTCGCGGTGGGGGAGACCGACCCGGTCCGTGCCGCCGACGCCCTGCTCGACCGCGGGGTCGAGGTCGCGATCGTGAAGCAGGGCCCGAAGGGCGTGCTCGCCAAGACCCGCGACGAGGTGGTCGAGTTCCGCCCGCACACCATCGACGTCGTCAACGGCCTGGGGTCGGGCGACGGGTTCGGCGGCGCGCTCGTGCACGGACTGCTGCAGGGGTGGTCGCTCGACCGCACCCTCGCGTTCGCGAACGCCGCCGGGGCCATCGTCGCCACCCGCTTCGAGTGCTCGACGGCGATGCCGACGAGCGACGAGATCGAGCAGTTCCTGCAGGAGAACCCCGTGCAACCCACCAAGGAGGACGTCGATGCCTGAGATCAGCTCCGCCGACTTCGCCCGCCTGCGCGACCTGCGGGCCGGTGCACCGGAGCGGGTCGCGGACGTGCTCCGCACCCGCACCCGTCGCCCGCTGCTCGCCGACGACGGCAAGCTCTTCATCGTCGCCGCCGACCATCCGGCGCGCGGCGCCCTGGCGGTCGGGTCCGACGCCACGGCCATGGCCGACCGCTACGAGCTGCTCGAGCGGCTCGTCGTCGCCCTCGGTCGGCCGGGTGTCGACGGGGTGCTCGGGACGCCGGACGTCCTCGAGGACCTCGCGCTCCTCGGCGCACTCGACGGCAAGGTCGTCGTCGGGTCGATGAACCGCGGCGGACTCCGCGGCGCGACGTTCGAGCTCGACGACCGCTACACCGCGTACTCTGCGCAGGCGATCAAGGACGCCGGGCTCGACTTCGCGAAGCTGCTGGTCCGCGTGGCCCTCGAGGACGCCGGTACCGTCGCGACGCTCGAGGCGACGGCGAAGGCGGTTAGCGAGGCCGCCGCGCTGCAGCTGCCGATCATGCTCGAGCCGTTCATGTCCTCGTGGCGTGACGGCAGGGTCGTCAACGACCTGTCGGCCGACGCGGTGATCACGTCGATGGCCATCGCCGCCGGACTCGGCGAGTCGAGTGCCTACAGCTGGCTGAAGATCCCGGTGGTCGACGACATGGCGCGCGTGATGGCGGCGACCACGCTGCCGACGCTGCTGCTCGGCGGCGACCCCTCCGGCAGCCCGGACGAGACGTACGCGACGTGGGCCGACGCCCTCGCGCTCCCCGGGGTCCGCGGACTGGTCGTCGGGCGCACCCTCCTCTACCCCCGGGACGGCGACGTGGCCGCGGCCGTCGACGTCGCCGCGTCCCTCGTCCACGGCCTGGAGGACCGGGGCCGGTCCGCCGCACCGGCGCACGTCCCGCACTCCTCGACCCCGGCACCCGCCCAGCAGCCCTCGCCCCTGTCCGTCCCGGAAGGAAGCAACGCATGACCACCACCGAGTCGACCGACCAGCGGTCCGGCACCACGACCGTCGGCCACTGGATCGACGGGGAGCACGTCACCTCCACCTCCGGTCGGACGGCGCCCGTGTACGACCCGGCGCTCGGCGTCGTGACGAAGCAGGTCGCCCTCGCCGACCAGGCCGAGATCCAGCGCGCGATCGCCAGCGCCAAGGCGGCCTTCCCGGCGTGGGCCGACCTGTCGCTCACCAAGCGCCAGCAGGTCCTCTTCGCCTTCCGCGAGATCCTGAACCGCGACAAGGCCGAGCTGGCCGAGATCATCACCAGCGAGCACGGCAAGGTCGTCTCGGACGCGCTCGGCGAGATCGCCCGCGGACAAGAGGTCGTGGAGCTCGCGACGAACATCCCGTCGCTCATGAAGGGCGAGTTCTCCGACCAGGTCTCGACCGGGATCGACGTCTACTCGATCCGGCAGCCGCTCGGCGTCGTCGGCATCATCTCGCCGTTCAACTTCCCGGCGATGGTCCCGCTCTGGTTCCTGCCGATCGCGATCGCAGCCGGCAACACCGTCGTGCTGAAGCCGAGCGAGAAGGACCCGTCCGCGGCGATCTGGCTCGCGCGGAAGTTCCAGGAGGCCGGGCTGCCCGACGGTGTCTTCACCGTGCTGAACGGCGACAAGGAGTCGGTCGACGGCCTGCTCACGAGCCCCGACGTCGAGTCGATCTCGTTCGTCGGCTCGACCCCCATCGCGCAGTACGTCTACGAGACGGGCACGAAGCACGGCAAGCGCGTGCAGGCCCTCGGCGGCGCGAAGAACCACATGCTCGTGCTGCCGGACGCCGACCTCGACCTCGTCGCGGACAACGCGATCAACGCGGGCTTCGGCTCCGCGGGCGAGCGCTGCATGGCGATCTCGGTCGTCGTCGCCGTCGAGCCGGTCGCCGACGAGCTCATCGCGAAGATCACGGAGCGCGCGGCGACGCTGCGCATCGGGGACGGGCGCCGTGGCTGCGACATGGGCCCGCTCGTCACCGAGCAGCACCGCGACAAGGTCGCCTCGTACATCGAGGTCGCCGAGCAGGACGGTGCGGTGGTCGTGGTGGACGGCCGCACCGTCCGACCCGACGGCGACGAGAACGGCTTCTGGCTCGGGCCGACGCTGATCGACCGGGTGCCGACGACCAGCCGCGTGTACACCGAGGAGATCTTCGGCCCGGTGCTGTCGGTCGTCCGCGTGCAGTCCTACGAGGAGGGCCTCGAGCTCATCAACTCCGGCGCGTACGGCAACGGCACGGCGATCTTCACGAACGACGGCGGCGCCGCCCGGCGCTTCCAGCGCGACGTGCAGGTCGGCATGATCGGCATCAACGTCCCGATCCCCGTGCCGGTCGCGTACTACTCGTTCGGCGGCTGGAAGAACTCGCTGTTCGGCGACCACAAGGCGTACGGCGCCGACGGCGTGAGCTTCTTCACGCGGCAGAAGGCGATCACCTCCCGTTGGGCAGATCCGGCCGAGAGGGGTGGTCCCTCGCACGGCGGGATCAATCTCGGCTTCCCGTCGAACGGCTGACCCAACCGATGGCTGGACAGCACTGGTTCAACCCGCGCGGCAGCCGGCCGGAGGCCGGCTGGACCGACGTCGTGGACGGACGCATCGCGGGGTGGGAGCACACGGGTCTGCGGACCGGCACGGTGTCCGACGGGGCCGAGCTGCGCCTCCCGGCCGCTGCCGTGGAGCGCATGGTCGTGCCGCTCTCGGGGAGCTTCCACGTCACCTGGTCCCGTGCCGAGAACGGCGAGCAGGGCCTGGAGGGACGTGGCGGGGTCTTCGAGGGACCGACCGACGTCCTGTACCTGGGGTCCGGACTGCAGGCGCAGATCACCGGATCCGGACGGGTCGCGGTGGCCGAGGCGCCCACCGACGTCGTCAAGCCGGTCGCGTACATCGCGAAGGCCGATGTCCCCGTCGAGCTCCGCGGGGCCGGACAGTCGTCGCGGCAGGTGCACAACTTCGGCACCCCGGCCGGGCTCGACGCGGTGAAGCTCCTGGCGTGCGAGGTGATCACGCCGGCCGGCAACTGGTCGTCGTACCCGCCGCACAAGCACGACACGCACCGTGACGGCGAGGAGTCGAACCTCGAGGAGATCTACTACTACGAGGTCGACGTGGCCCGCGGCGTGGACGCCCCCGCCGGCGCCGAGCCCTTCGCCCTGCACCGCACGTACGCCTCCGACGACCGTCCGATCGACGAGTTCCGTCAGGTCCGCACCGGCGACGTCGCCCTGGTGCCGTACGGCTGGCACGGTCCCGCGGTCGCCGCACCGGGCTACGACATGTACTACCTGAACGTGATGGCCGGGCCCGACCCGGAGCGCGTCTGGAACATCACCGACGACCCCGCGCACGGCTGGGTCCGCCAGGTGTGGGACACCGAGACGATCGACCCGCGCCTGCCCTACGGAGAGGAGACCGCCCGATGAACACCCGTCGGATGACCGTCGGCCAGGCCCTGGTCGAGTTCCTGGCGAACCAGTGGACCGTCGACGGCGACCACCGCGAGCGGACCGTCCCCGGGATCTTCGGGATCTTCGGGCACGGCAACGTCGCCGGGCTCGGGCAGGCGATCAAGCAGCTGCACGTCGAGCAACCCGGTCTGCTGCCGTACCACCAGGCGCGCAACGAGCAGGCGATGGTGCACCAGTCCGTCGGCTTCGCCCGCATGCACCGCCGCCGCGCGACCTTCGCCGCGACGGCCTCGGTCGGCCCCGGTGCGGCGAACATGCTGACCGCCGCGGCGCTCGCCACGACGAACCGGCTCCCGGCACTGCTGCTGCCGTCGGACACCTTCGCGACGCGGACCACCGACCCCGTGCTGCAGCAGATCGAGCTGCCGCACGACACCTCGCTCCAGGTGACGGACGCGTTCCGCCCGCTGTCGCGCTACTTCGACCGGGTGGAGCGACCTGAGCAGCTGTTCTCGATCGCCCTCGCGGCGATGCGCGTGCTGACCGACCCGGCCGAGACCGGCGCCGTGACCATCGCGCTGCCCGAGGACGTCCAGGCCGAGGCGCTCGACGTCCCGGTCGCGTTCCTGCAGCCCCGCGAGTGGCACATCCGACGGCCGCTGCCCGAGCGCGGGCCGCTCGCCCGCGCGGTCGCGGCCATCCGGGCGGCGGAGCGCCCCGTGGTCGTCGCCGGCGGCGGCGTGCTCTACGCCGACGCGGCCGACGCGCTGCGGGAGTTCGTCGAGGCGACGGGCATTCCGGTCGGCACGTCCCAGGCCGGCGGTGGTGCCCTCGCGTGGGACCACCCGCAGTACCTCGGCGGCATCGGCGCGACGGGCACGGCCGCGGCCAACGCCGTCGCGGCGCAGGCCGACGTCGTGATCGGGATCGGCACGCGGTACAGCGACTTCACGACCGCGTCCCGGACCGCGTTCCAGGACCCCGACGTCACCTTCGTCAACGTGAACGTGGCGTCCTTCGACGCCTACAAGCACGGGTCGCAGCTGCCGGTGATCGCCGACGCCCGCGAGACCCTGACCGCCCTGACGGCCGAGCTCGCGTCGTACTCGGTGGACGCCGGGTACGCCGACGAGATCGCGACGCGCAAGGCCGAGTGGGACGCGGTCGTCGACGCCGCACTCGCACCGTCCGGCAACGCGCTGCCCGGGCAGGCCGAGATCATCGGCGCCGTCCAGCGCGCGTCCGACCCGCGGGACGTCGTCATCCAGGCGGCCGGGTCGCTCCCGGGCGACCTGCACAAGCTGTGGCGGGTGCGCGACGAGCTCGGCTACCACGTCGAGTACGCGTTCTCGTGCATGGGCTACGAGATCGCCGGCGGGATCGGTGTCCGACGTGCCGCCCCCGACCGCAACGCGATCGTGATGGTCGGCGACGGCTCGTACCTGATGCTGCACACCGAGCTCGTCACCGCCGTGGCCGAGGGCATCAAGATCGTCGTCGTCCTCATCCAGAACCACGGGTACGCGTCGATCGGGCACCTGTCCGAGACCGTCGGGTCCGAGCGGTACGGCACGAAGTACCGCTACCTGGACGAGACGCAGTCGTTCGAGAACGGCGACCCGCTGCCCGTCGACCTCGCCGCGAACGCCCGCTCGTACGGCGTCGACGTGATCGAAGTGCAGCCGGGGCCGGACGTGATCGCCGACCTCGAGGCCGCCGTCCGCCAGGCCAAGGCGAACGACCACACCACGCTCGTGCACGTCGACTCCGACCCGCTCGTCTACGCCCCGGACGGCCACGGCTGGTGGGACGTCCCGGTCGCCCAGACCTCGACCCTGCCGAGCACCCAGCAGGCCCGCGCCGAGTACGAGCAGCAGGTCGCCGCCCAGCGCCCGCTGCTCGGCTGAGACACCCGCCCACCACTGCAGAGAGACACCACCCGCCATGACCGAAACCCCTGCCGCCTCGATCCGCATCGGCACCGCTCCCGACTCGTGGGGCGTGTGGTTCGCGGACGACCCGAACCAGGTGCCGTGGCAGCGCTTCCTGGACGAAGCCGCCGCCGCCGGGTACCGGTGGATCGAGCTCGGCCCCTACGGCTACCTGCCGACCGACCCCGCGCAGCTGTCCGACGAGCTCGAGTCCCGCGGACTCCGGCTGTCCGCCGGCACCGTGTTCACGGGCTTCCACAAGGGCGAGGACCAGTTCCAGCGCGCATGGGACCAGGCGGTCAAGGTCGCCGGGCTCGCCGCCGCGCTCGGTGCCGAGCACCTGGTCACGATCCCCGACCTGTGGCGCTCGGACGCCACCGCCGAGGTGCTCGAGTCCCGGACGCTGACCGACGAGCAGTGGGAGCGGCTCGGGAAGGGGCACGACCAGCTCGGCAAGGCGCTCCTCGAGGAGTACGGCGTCCACCAGCAGTTCCACACCCACGCCGACAGCCACGTCGGGACCTACCGCGAGACCGTGCGGTTCCTGTCGGAGACGGACCCCGCGTACACGAACCTCTGCCTGGACACGGGTCACTTCGCCTACTACGGCGGCGACAACCTCAAGCTCATCGCCGAACACCCCGAGCGCATCGGCTACCTGCACCTCAAGCAGGTCGACACCGACCTGCTGTTCGACGTCCTGAAGAACGACGTCCCGTTCGGCGACGCCGTCGCGCAGGGGATCATGACCGAGCCCCCGCACGGCACCCCCGAGCTGGCACCGATCATCGAGGCCGTCGCCGCGATCAACCCGCAGATCTTCGGGATCGTCGAGCAGGACATGTACGGCTGCTCGGTCGACGCCCCCGGCCCGATCGCCGAGCGCACGTTCCAGCACATCTTCGGCTCGACCGCCGCCGCCCGCGTCTCCTGACGCACCGCCAGCACCGCGTCCACCCCCTCCAGGAGCACCCCATGAGCAGCAACCAGAACCTCCGCGTCGCCGTCGTCGGCGCCGGCATGATGGGCGCCGACCACGTCCGTCGGATCACCGCGAAGATCTCGAACGCCGACGTCGTCGCCGTCGTCGAGCCCGACCAGGTACGCGCGCAGGCCGCCGCCGCCCTCGCCCCCGGCGCGGTCACGGCCGCGTCCTTCGACGAGGCGCTCGCCGCGACCGAGATCGACGCCGTCGTGATCGCGACGCCGGGCTTCCTGCACGAGCCGATCCTGGTGACCGCGCTCGAGCGCGGGCTCACCGTGCTGTGCGAGAAGCCCCTGACGACGAGCGCCGAGGACTCGCTGCGCATCGTCGAGCTCGAGCAGCAGCACGCCGACCACCCGGTCATCCAGGTCGGCTTCATGCGCCGGTTCGACGCCAGCTACCAGGAGCTCCGGGCGCTCCGGGAGTCCGGGGCGAACGGCGCCCTGCTGGCCCTGCACCACGCCCACCGCAACCCGACGACCCCGCCGAACTTCAGCGAGTCGATGCTCATCCACGACTCGGTGATCCACGAGATCGACATCATCCCCTTCCTGACCGGCGAGGCGATCACGAGCGTCGAGGTCAAGAAGCCGCGGAAGAACTCGCTCGCGCCGGCGGACCTTCCCGAGCCGCAGTTCGTGCTGTTCACCACCGAGTCGGGGACGATGGCGATCGTCGAGATCAACGTGAACGCTCAGTTCGGCTACCAGGTCACGACCGACGCGGTCTTCGAGTCCGGGGTCGCGTACATCGGCCGGGACAACTCGCCGACCATCGTGTCCGCCGGCCAGTCGTCGCAGGGCGTCACGCCGTCGTACAAGGAGCGCTTCGGTGCCGCCTACGACGAAGAGGTGCAGCGCTGGGTGGACGCCGCGCGGAACGGCGGCATCGACGGGCCGAGCGCCTGGGACGGGTACACGGCGTCCGTCGTGGCCGAGGTCGCCGTGCGCGCCCAGCAGTCCGGCGCGCACGAGACGGTCGAGTACGCGCTGACGAAGCCCGCGTTCTACGACACCGCGGCCGAGCGCGAGCCGGCGACCGCGGAGGCCTGATGCCGAAGATCGCTCTCGACCCCACTCCGTTCCACCACGACCTGTCGCTGCTGGAGTTCCCGCAGAAGGTCGCGGACCTCGGCTACGAGTACCTCCAGCTGACACCGCACAAGGACTTCATCCCGTTCTACCGGCACCCGAAGGCGGACGACGACCTCGTCGACGCGTTCGCCGCAGCGTGCCGCGACGCCGGGGTGCAGGTGGCGAGCGTCCTGCCCGTGCTCCGCTGGTCCGGCCCGGACCGCGACGCCCGAGAGGCCGCGGTGACCAAGTGGAAGCGGGTCATCGAGATCACGAAGCGGCTCGGCGTCGACACGATCAACACCGAGTTCTCTGGGCGACCGGAGCGTGCGGAGGAGTCCGAGGACGCCTTCTACCGCTCGATGGAGGAGCTCCTGCCGATCATCGAGTCGTCCGACCTGCGCGTCCTCATCGACCCGCACCCCGACGACTTCGTCGAGGACGGCCTCGAGGCCCTACGGGTGATCCGCGGGCTCAACTCGAAGCACGTCGGCTTCGTCTACGTCGCCTGCCACACCTTCCACTACGGCGGCGACATGGACGCGATCATGGACGCCGCGGGGGACTCGCTCCAGCTCGTGCACGTCGCCGACGCGTACGACCACCGTCGCTCGCACGGCCTCCGGTACATCTCGAACCCGCCGGGGAACACCGCGCGCGTGCACCAGCACCTGCCGGTCGGACAGGCCGACGTCGACTTCGACGCCTTCTGGGCGGGCCTGGCACGCATCGGTTTCACCGACCGGGACGACACCGTCGCCGTGTCGAGCGTCTTCGCCGAGGACGAGAACGCCGACGCGGTGTCCCGCTCCCAGCTCGACGCGATCACGAAGGGACTCACCCGATGACCACCACGCTCGAGACGGCTGCCGACCGGGCCGCCGCGGACCCCCGCCCGGTCACCCTGCAGGCCGCGACCGCCACGCCGACGGCGCTCTGGAACGACTCCGCCGACCCGCGCGAGCTGTCCACCGCGATCCACGAGTACGGCGCGGCGGCGCCACCTGCAACCCGGTCATCGCGTTCACCTGCATCCAGCAGGACCCCGACCGGTGGGTGCCCCGCATCCGCGAGATCGCCGCGGAGCACCCGACCGCGGGGGAGTCCTGGATCGGCTGGAAGGCGGTCGAGGAGCTCTCGATCGCGGCCGCCGAGCAGCTGCTCCCGGCGTTCGAGGCCTCCGGCGGCCGCAACGGTCGCCTCAGCATGCAGACCGACCCGCGACTGCACCGTGACCGAGACGCGCTGGTGGAGCAGGCCGTCCGGTTCTCCGGGCTCGCGCCGAACATCATCGTGAAGATCCCCGCCACGAAGGTCGGGATCGCCGCGATCGAGGAGGCCGCGTACCGCGGGGTCTCGATCAACGCGACCGTGTCGTTCACGGTGCCGCAGGTGGTCGCCGTCGGTGAGGCGATCGAGCGCGCCCTGGACCGCCGGGCCGCCGACGGACTGCCGGAGCAGGAGTTCGGGCACGTCGTGACGCTCATGGCCGGCCGCTTCGACGACTGGCTGAAGACCGTCGTGGGGCGCGACCACGTGCTCGTCGACCCGGGGATCCTCGAGTGGGCCGGGGTCGCCGCCGTCAAGCAGGCGTACCGGGTGTTCCGCGAGCGCGGGTTCCGGTCGCGGGTGCTCGTCGCGGCCTTCCGGAACGCCCTGCATTGGTCGGAGTTCCAGGGCGGGGACCTCGTCGTCTCGCCGCCGTTCCAGTGGACGAAGGACATCAACGACAACGCGTTCCCCTGGCGTCCGGACGCGATCGACGACGAGGTCCCCGCACACGTCCTCGACGCCCTGCGTGCGGCCACGCCGGAGTTCGCCCGCGGGTACGACGTCGACGGTATGACGATCGACGAGTTCGACCGGTTCGGCGCGACCGTCACGACGCTGCGGCAGTTCCTGGACGCCGACGCGAAGCTCGACGCCCTGGTCCGCGACATCGTGGTCCCGGCGGCATGACCGCGGACACGATCGGCGTCGGTCTCATCTCGGTCGGCTGGATGGGCCGCCTGCACTCCCGCGCCTACCGCGCCCTGCCCGACCACTTCCCGGAGCTCGGTGTGCAGCCGCGCCTCGTCGTCGCGGCGGACCCCGTCGAGGCCGCCCGCGACCAGGCACTCGAGCGTCTGGGGTACGAGCGCGCGGTCGCCGACTGGCACGAGGTCCTCGCCGACCCCGAGGTCGACGTGGTGTCGATCTGCTCGCCGAACTTCCTGCACCGCGAGGTGGCCGTCGCCGCGGCCGAGGCGGGCAAGCCGTTCTGGATCGAGAAGCCGATGGGCCGGTACGCGAGCGACTCGCGGCAGATCCACGAGGCCGTCCAACGCGCGGGCGTGATCACGAGCGTCGGCTTCAACTACCGGCACGCCCCCGCGATCCAACGGGCCCGCGAGCTCGTCCGGAGCGGTCGGCTCGGACGGATCACGAACGTCCGCGGGGCGTTCCTGGCCGACTACTCGTCCGACCCCGCAGCGCCGCTCACCTGGCGCTTCGAGCGTGAACGGGCCGGCTCCGGGGTCCTCGGCGACCTGCTGTCGCACGGCCTCGACCTGGCGCAGTACGTCGTCGGTCGGATCGCGAGCGTGAGCGCCCTCGCCGAGACGTTCATCGAGACCCGTCCGCGCCCCGGGCGGGGGATCGTCGACCGGACGGCGGCGGCGACGGGTGAGCACGGCCCGGTCGAGAACGAGGACTACGCCGCCCTGCTGTTCCGCTTCGAGGACGGCGCGGTCGGCACGATGGACTCGAGCCGGGTGATGCGCGGGCCGCACGCCGAGTACGCACTCGAGGTGTACGGGACGAAGGGGTCCGTCCGCTGGGACTTCCAACGCCTGAACGAGCTCGACGTCTTCCTCGACGGACAAGAGGTGGCGGGCTACACGACGCACCTCGTCGCTCCGGGGGACGGCGAGTTCGCCCGCTTCCAGCCGGGCGCCGGGACCGCGATGGGGTACGACGACCTCAAGACGATCGAGGCCGCGCAGTTCGTCGCGAGCGTCCGCCGCGGGGAGCAGCTCGCCCCGTCTGTGGCCGACGGCCTGGCGGCCGCGTCGATCGTGGAGGCGGCGGAGGCCTCGCTCGCCGACGGGGCGTGGCACGACGTGGCGCGCGTCGACGGGCCGCTCACCTACCGGGCGGCGACACCGGTGCTGGAGACGCACCGAGAAGCGGACTGAAGGCGTGGTGCAGGCTGGCACCGCGCCTCCAGTCCGTCTCGGGGAGACTTCTGGACCGGCGCTTGTTAGTATGTAATGACAAAGTCCCGAACCAGGAGGCACCATGCCGCTCGTCCGTATCGACCTCGCCACCGGCCGCACCCCCGAGCAGGTCCGCGCGATCGCCGACGCGATCCACACCGCCATCGTCTCGGAGTACGGCATCCCGGAGCGCGACCGCTTCCAGGTGATCACCGAGCACCCCGCACAGCAGATCATCGCGCAGGACGCCGGCCTCGGCTTCGAGCGGACCGAGGGCGTCGTCATCATCCAGGTCTTCACGCAGCGCGGCCGCAGCGACGAGGCGAAGCAGGGCCTCTACCGTGCCGTGCACGACCGGCTCACCGAGGCCGGCGTCGCGAGCGAGGACGTCTTCATCGGCTACGTCGAGAACGGCCCGCAGGACTGGTCGTTCGGGTTCGGCCGCGCCCAGTACGTCACCGGCGAGCTCGGCGTCCCCTCCGCGAGCTGACCCGTCCCGGCTCTGTCGGGACAGTCGCACGACCTACTTGTCGACGAGGGTGACCTCGAACGAGTAGCGGTCCGGGCGGTAGCAGTGCACGCCGTACTCCACCGCCCGGCCCGATGCGTCGTAGGCCGTCCGGCTCATCGTGAGCACCGGGTCGCCGTCCTCGATCTCGAGCAGGTCGGCCTCGTCGCCGGTCGCCGCACGGGCACCGATCCGCTGCTTCGCGACCCGCATCGTCACGCCCCGGCCGCGCAGCAGCTGGTACAGGCCGTGCGCCTGCAGGTCGGTGTCGGTGATGTCGGTGAACTCCGGCGGCAGGTAGTTCTCGAGCACCGCCATCGGCACGTCCTCGGCGAACCGCACCCGGCGGATGTGGGCGACGACCGTGCCGGGGGCGACGCCGAGGGCCTCGGCCACGACGTCCGAGGCCGGCACGTCGTTCCGTTCCAGCAGCTTCGTCGTCGGCGCCTGCGACCCCTGCGCCAGGTCGTCGTACAGGCTGGTCAGCTCGACCTTCCGCGTGACCGGGCCGTGCACGACCTGCGTGCCGATTCCGCGCCGACGAACGAGCAGCCCCTTGTCGACGAGGTCCTGGATCGCCCGGCGGATCGTCGGCCGCGACAGGCCCAGGCGTTCCCCGAGGGCGATCTCGTTCTCGAGCCGGGCACCGGGGGGCAGGACACCCGAGCGGATCGTCTCCTCGATGCGCGAGGCGACCTGGAAGTACAGGGGCATCGGACCCGACCGGTCCAGGTCCAGGAACAGGTCGGACGGCAGCTGGCCCTCGTTGGTCATCGCGGTCCTTCGGGAAGACGGGGTCGGCGACAGCGCCGGACGGATTGTCGTGACAATACCACCGCGCTGTGCGGCTCCCCGGCGGCCCGCTGGCGTCAGTCGGCGAAGATCATCGGCCGGTTCGACAGGCGCGGCTGCCGCGGCTGCGTCGTCGCCCGTGGCTGCTCGGCACGCGGTCGGACCGGCGCGATGTGCACGCGCGTCGCCGCCCCGAGCGCCTCGACCGTGTCGCACCCGTGCTGGCCGGCGGCGTGCACGACGATCGCGGCGCAGGCCTCGGCGTCCGCGGCCGCGTCGTGGTGCTGGAAACCGACGTACCCCGCTGCCCGGGCGGCCATCGGCAGGCGGTAGGACTCGAGCGCGTAGGTCTTGCGGGCCACCTGCAGGGAGCACAGCGAGTGGTGCTCGGCCAGCTCGGTGCCCGTGGCGGAGCACCCGCCGGCGATCACGCCCATGTCGAAGCGGGCGTTGTGCGCGACGAGGACGTCCCCCTCGGCGAAGGCCACGATGTCCGCGTACTGCTCCGCCCAGCCCTTCGCGCCGACGACGTCCGACGCGACGATGCCGTGGATGCGCGTGTTCCACTCCAGGAAGGCGTCGTGCCCGTCCGGCGGCTGGATGAACCACGACGCCCGATCGACGACCCGGCCGCCGCGGACCTTGACGAGTCCGACGGAGCAGGCGCTGGCGGGCGAGCTGTTCGCGGTCTCGAAGTCGATCGCGGTGAAGTTCAACGGCACGGGCCCGATCGTCGCACGGGGTTCCGACATCCCCCCGTCGTGCCCTCGGCGTTGCGGCCACCGGGCGGTAGCGTCCGGAGCGTGACCGCGACCACCACGCCCCCGCTCGTCCTGCTGCTGCCCGGCGCCGGCTACGGCCGTCAGGCGCCGCTGCTGTGGTGGTCGCACGCGATAGCCGCCGGGTACGGCGCCGAGGTCGTCGCGCCCACCTGGGCGGTCGACGCCGCCGCGAAGGCCGACCCGGTCGCGTTCGTCGAGGGCGCCATCGTGACTGCGCTCGACGGCCGCATGCCCGACCTGGTCGTCGCGAAGTCCTTCGGCTCGTACGCGCTCCCGTGGGCGGTCCGCCACGGCGTCGACGGCGTCTGGCTGACCCCTGTCCTCACCGACGGCACGGTGGCCGCCGCCCTCGCTGGATGCGGCTCTGGATCCCTCGCGGTCGGCGGCTCCGCCGACCCGCTCTGGGTGCCGTCCGCGGTCGGCACGACCCGTGCCGGGCTGCACACCGTCGACGGGGCCGACCACGCGCTCGAGGTGACCGGTGACTGGCGACGCTCGCAGCGCCTCCAGTCCGACGTCCTGGAACTCGTGGACCGCCGGATCCGCACCCTGGCGTCCGGAGGCGACCCGTCGTAGATTCGCTGCATGGGGGAAGACCAGGGGACCGCCCAGCGCGGTATCGGACTCGGAGCGGCGCTCGCCGCGAGCGGCGCCGCCGTCGCGCTCGTCGTGACCGGCACCGCCTACGGGCTGTGGACCACCATCTGGGTGGCGGCGGCCTCCCTCTGGCAGCACTGACCCACCGGCCTGAAGGATCGGGGTCGGCTCCGGCGGGCGGCCGCCGGTAGGCTGTCCTCCCGTGGCTCTCACCATCGGAATCGTCGGTCTCCCGAACGTCGGCAAGTCGACCCTGTTCAACGCCCTGACCAAGAACCAGGTCCTCGCCGCGAACTACCCCTTCGCGACGATCGAACCGAACGTCGGCGTGGTGAACCTGCCCGACCCGCGGCTCGACCAGCTCGCGACGCTCTTCGGGTCCGAGAAGACCGTGCCCGCGCCGGTGTCGTTCGTCGACATCGCCGGCATCGTCAAGGGCGCCAGCGAGGGGGAGGGGCTCGGCAACAAGTTCCTCGCGAACATCCGCGAGGCCGACGCCATCGCGCAGGTCGTCCGCGGCTTCACCGACGACGACGTCGTGCACGTGGCGAACAAGGTCTCGCCGAAGGACGACCTCGAGGTCATCAACACCGAGCTGATCCTCGCCGACCTCGAGACCATCGAGAAGGCGCTGCCCCGGTACGAGAAGATCGTCAAGCTCAAGCAGGCCGAGCCGATCGTGCTCGAGACCGCGCGCGCCGCGAAGGAGATCCTCGAGCAGGGCACGCTGCTGTCCGCCGCGACGATCGACCTCGCGCCGATCGCCGAACTCGGGCTGCTCTCGGCCAAGCCGTTCATCTTCGTCTTCAACGTCGACGAGGCGATCCTGACCGACGAGTCCCGGAAGGCCGAGCTCGCCGCGCTCGTCGCCCCCGCGCAGGCCGTGTTCCTCGACGCCCAGGTCGAGTCGGAGCTGATCGACCTCGACCCCGCCGACGCCGCCGAGCTGCTGGAGTCCACCGGGCAGACCGAGTCCGGGCTCGACCAGCTCGCGCGCATCGGCTTCGACACCCTCGGGCTGCAGACCTACCTGACGGCCGGGCCGAAGGAGTCGCGGGCGTGGACGATCGGCAAGGGGTGGAAGGCGCCCCAGGCTGCCGGCGTGATCCACACCGACTTCGAGAAGGGCTTCATCAAGGCCGAGGTCATCTCGTTCGAGGACCTCATGGCGACCGGCTCGATCGCCGAGGCGCGCGCTGCCGGCAAGGCCCGGATCGAGGGCAAGGACTACGTCATGCAGGACGGCGACGTGGTGGAGTTCCGCTTCAACAACTGATCGAGCGGGCGACCTGGGTGCGGTTGCGCGGGGTCAGACCGTCTCGAGCGCGTCCAGGTCCCACACCGGCGGCACGTACGCGCGTGACCACCCCTCGCGCAGCCGGGTGACCGCCCGGTCGAACGACTCGAGCAGGTCCATCTCCGGCCGGACCATCGACTGCAGCTGCAGTCCCTCGTAGGTCGCGAGCAGCTGCTCGGCGCCCCGCGCTGGCTCCATGGTGTCCGGCTCGCGCCCGACCTCGACGTCGTGCTGCAGCGCCTGCTGCACGAACGCGTGGAAGCGCCGCCACCGCACGTACAGCATCGGTGCGAGCGGGTGGTGCGGCGTCGCGGCGATGTTGAGCGTGGACGTCAGGAAGCGCATGAGCGACGGATCGGCCACGTTCGCTCCGACGATCGCGCGCAGGAACACGACGGTGCCGCTGCGCTCCGCGATCGGCATGAGCGGCAGGGTCCGCTGCTCGTTCCACTGGTCGATCGTCGCGAGCAGGAGCCCGTCCCACGTGGGGAACACCTCGGTCACGATGTCGATCGGGTGACCGGACTCCGTCGCGACGTGCTCGAACGCGACCTCGTGCAGGGCGCGGACGCGGAGCACGCGGATCATCGCCCCGACCACCTCGACTCGGAGGCGCGCGGCAGCATCGGCGGGGGCGACGGGGAGCATGTCACCAGTCCACCCGGTGTCCGTCCGGGGAGCTACCCCCAGAACAGGCCGTGCCCGAGTGGGGGACGAACCTGGGGACGCCCGGAAGTGGGGGCGTTGGATGGTGGCATGAAGTACGTGGTCTACGGAGACAACCGGGTGATGACCGGCACTGCGATCGCCGAAGCGGTGCTCGCCTACGCCGCTGCGCTCGGTGAGAACGGGACGACGGACATCGTCGAGATCCCGAGTGCCGACGCCGAGGGGTTCAGCACGACCGCTGAGGTCCTGCTCGGCCCGGCGTCGCAGATCATGGTCGAGGACGCACCCGACGACGAGCTCGAGCCGGAGGACGAGGACCTGGTCAACGAGCTGGTCCGTCGTACGGCTGCGGTCGGTGGGGGACGCTTCGCCGACGCCGCCTCGTCGCACTCCGACGAGCCCGAGGCGCGGAAGCTCCGCACGCAGCCGCCCACCCCCTGACCTGCCCCGGCGGGCGCCGTTCCGCTACGGTGTCGCCATGTCGTACGTCGTCGACTTCGTCACCGTCTCCACCGCGGGCCTGGAGTCCTCACCGCACGCCGAGGCCCTCGCCGGACTCCGGGCGAACGAGGCGCGGTACTTCCGGAACAAGTACGACCACGTCTTCACGACGGAGCCGGCGGCAGAGGTTCCCGAGCTCGTCGAGTACGTCGCCCGGATCCTGCGCGAGGAGCGGAGCATCGAGATCTCGTCGCCCGTGCTCGAGGCGACGCAGTTCGAGGTCGAGGGACTCCGGTGGACCTACGTGTTCCACGAGTCGGGCCTGTCGATCAACGTCCTCTACGCTCTCGAGCCCGGCGGGAAACGGGCGGTCGGCTTCAAGCTCTCCGACGGCATGGACGAGCCCGAGGAATTGAGCGCGTTCAAGTTCGCGCGGCAGCGGTCGAAGCTCGCCGGGACGATCCGCGGCTCGTACTTCGTCATCAAGAACGAGTACTGACCCGACGTCAGCCGACGACCGCCAGGATGACGGCCGGGATTCGGTGCTCCACGACGTCCCAGACGATCTCTTTCCTCGCGCGTCGGTAGTCGTGCGACAAGATGTTCCGAGTCCGGCGCACCGCTGCCAGCGAGAGATCTGCCGGGAGCATCGCGAGCCGGTCGTCCGGAAGGCGTCCCAGCAGATCATCGAAGTGGATGACGACGGCTTCGGCGGCGCGGTAGGTCAGGCTGCGTGCTTCGTCGAACTCCGAGCGGCCGCGGTCGACGATCATGGAACACTCCGCGAGCAGGTCCAACAGGCCGTCGCGGACGGCGGGCCAGCGATTCAGGTCCGCCGTGTGCGGATCTCGCGGACGCGGACGGAACCGTTCGTCGCTCACAACGGCACCGCCTCGTCGAGCACGTGCCGGAACGCGTCGTCACCGTCGAGGTCGTCGGTGAGCAGGTCGGTCGTGAATCCGGTGATCGTCTCGACCTCGTGGGCGAACCCACCGAGATCGAACAACGAGGCGTCCGGGGTCAGGGACACGAGCAGGTCGATGTCGCTGTCCTCGTGGTCCTGACCGCGCACAGCAGAGCCGAACACGCGGACGTTCGTGAGGTGGTGCCGTTCAGCGGCGCGCAGGATGTCGTCCGCGTACAACGCGAGCGGGATGCTCGGACGGACGCGGGCGGCGCGCAGCAGTCGTGCCAGCGTCTCACCGCGGGGTTGCTTGCGGCCACTCTCGTACGCGGAGATGGTCGGCTGCTGCATCCCGGCAGCCGAGGCGAGCGCGCTCTGCGACATGCCGACGTCCTCGCGCGCGGCACGCAGGAGGTCAGCGGCCCGATCGATGCGCATGGTCCGTCCCCATAGACCCGGACTATACCGGTCCCCGCTGGCCAGAGAACGCAGAGTCCGAACGGCCTCGCACACCGTTCACCTACCGTCGACGGGGACAGAGCGGGAGGGCACGTGAAGTACATCCACTACGACGCCAACCTGATCCTGACGGGGGACCTGATCGCCGACGCGGTCGTCGACTACGCAGCAGTGCTCGGCGCGAACGCCCGGACGGACGCGATCACGGTGCCGATCGTCGGCGACGACGGTTCGGTTTCCACCGCGCTCGTGCTCATCGGGCCGGCGAGCGAGCTCACGGTCACCGTGGCGCCGGACGACGAACTCGAGCCCGAGGACCCGGCGTTCATCCGCCGGCTCCGCGACGCCGCTCGGCGCGCTGGCCCCGCGGTCCCGGTGAACGCCGACGGCCGCGCGCACTTCCGCGGCGCTGACGACCGCTGACCCGGAGGCCAGACACGCGCAGCCCACTCGATGGAGCAGAAGACGTCGGGCGTCCCGCCAGGACTCGACGGTTGCTGCTCCATCGACGGGCAGGCGGGCAGGCGGGCAGGCAGTCTGACGGAGAAGGGCACCGAGGCCCGACACGACGAACGCCGCCGGCACGGAGCCGGCGGCGTTCGGTGTCGAGCGGGTGCGGTCAGGCCGCGAGGGCCAGTTCGCCCTGGTGGACGGACCCGGCGAGCAGGATGGTCCGGCTCGCCTCGCCCCGCCAGGAGCGTCCGGGGACGGTCCAGCCGGCCTCGCCGTCGACGGCCACGCGGGCGTCGCGGGTGACGAAGGTCCGGAGGTCGTCGGCCGGGATGCGGACGAGGTACTCGCGCTGCGAGCGGTCCTCGCGCACCGGGAACTCGGCGATGCGGTCGGGGGTGATCACGGGCGCCGCGAGTGCGGTCCCGGAGATGCTGATGCGGTCGATGGTGCTGGTCATGGTGGTGCGGTACTTCCTGGTCGTTCGGCGCCAGGGGCTCCCGGTGTCGGCACGGACGTCCCAGTCCGGCCCGACGCATCGGGGCGTGGCGCGCACGTCGTGTCTCGACGTGCAGCTCGTCCGTTCGGATCGAGCGGTGGTCTCGGTGGAATGCGATCCGGCGGATCGGTGTCGAGACGGTTCGGTGTGCGCGAGTCAGATGGGTTCGCTGCAGTTCACCAACCAGACACTATACGTCAGGTCGTGGGGAACGTCCAGCAAGATCCCACGCCCGCGCTGGGCGGGCACGACGTAACGCCGACGAAACGCCCCGCGCCCGTCCGTGAAACAGCACGTCGTTAGCGTGCGGATCACTGAGTACCCGCTCAGCCATCCCGCACCCGAAGGGCCTGCCTGCATGCAGCACCGAACCCTCCGGTGTCCCCGCGCCACGGTCGTCTCCGCGACGATCGCCGCTGCCGGGGCCATCGGCCTCAGCCTCCTCGTCGCCGCACCGGCGTCGGCGGCTCCGACCGCGTCCACCGTCCGCGTCGCGGCTCCGACGGCCGCGACCGTCGGTCAGCCGTTCGACCTCGACGTCACGATCCCGGCCACCACGGACGTCTACGCGTACGAGATCACCCTCGACGCCGACCCCGACGCGGTGTCGCTCGTCGACGACAGCGTCACCGGCCCGGACGGCGGCTTCGACCGCGCCGACCAGGACGCCGACGCGATCACGATCGTGCACACGCGGCTCGGCACCTCGCCGGCGCTGAGCGGTGACCTCGACGCCGGAGTGTCCCTCACGCCCGAGGCCGCCGGCGAGACGACCCTCACGGTCACGCGCGTCGTGCTCGTCGGATCGGACGGGTCGACCACGACCCTCGCCGACCCGGCCTCCGCCTCGGTCGCCGTCGCCGGGCCCTCGCCCAGCACGCCCCCGACGAGCGGCCCGACCGCCGGTGCTGACCCCACCGGCACCCCGACCAGCGAGCCGTCCGGCAGCGCCACGACGCCTGCCGGGGTCACGCCCGTCGGTACCGACGGCGGCCGACCGACCGGCGGCGCGCTGGCCTGGACCGGCGCCGACGTCCTGCCGTGGGCGGCCGCGTCGCTCGCACTCCTCGGCCTCGGTGCCGCCCTGTTCACCGTGCGCGCCCGTCGTGCACGCCGCGAGCGCGAGGGAGCCGCCGCATGACCACCACCGACAGCAAGCAGGCAGCCACCACCGACAGCAAGCAGGCAGCCGCCACCGACAGCAAGCGGGCAGCCACCGTCGGCAGCAAGCAGGCAGCACGGACCTCCCGGACGCGCACCGCCGCGTCCGGCGTCGCCCTGATCGCCCTCGTCGGCACGGCGCTCGCCGCCGCGCCCGCCCTCACCGCCACCGCCGCGCCGACGGTCGATGCGAGCCCCGCCGCGATGCTCGCGCCGTACTACACGCAGCTCGACCTGACCGGCGACGACCAGGTCACCCGTGACGACGTGGCACTCCTCACCGCCCACCTCGGCGCGACGAGCAGCACCGACCCCGACTGGTCGACGGTCGCGGCGGCGGACACCGACCAGGACGGCACGATCACCGTCGCCGACGTCGCCGCGCTCTCGCAGCGGATGATCTACGACGACGGCCCGTTCCAGCTCGTCGAGGCGTCGACGATCGACATGCAGGCCGCGATGAACGCCGGGGTCACCACCTCGGCCGCCATCACGCAGGAGTACCTCGACCGGATCGCCGCCTACGACCGCACCAAGGTCGACCCGGCGTCGACCGGCCGCCCGCTCAACTCGATCATCACGACGAACGCCGCCGCGCTGACCGCCGCGAAGGCCGCCGACGCCGAGCGTGCCGCGCACGGCATGACGAGCATGCTCCTCGGGGTCCCGATCGCCGTGAAGGACAACTACGACACCAAGGACATGCCGACCACCGGTGGCTGCGGCTGCTGGGACGGCAACCAGACCACCACCGACGCGACCATGGTCGCCGGGCTCCGGGACGCCGGCGCGGTGATCCTCGCGAAGGCCAGCCTGGACGAGTTCGCCTACGGCTTCGTGTCGGAGTTCTCGGCGGGCCAGCCGGCTGGCTCCTCGCTCCTCGTCGCGAGCCCGTACGTCACCGCGCAGAGCGCCGGCGGATCGAGCGGCGGCACCGGCGCGGCGATCGCGGCGAACCTCGCCGGCATCGGGTTCGGCACCGACACCGGCGGATCGATCCGCATCCCGTCGACCTACAACCAGCTGGTCGGCATCCGCCCGACCGTCGGCCTGACCAGCCGCGACGGGATCATCCCGCTCGCGCTGTCGCAGGACACCGGCGGGCCGATCGCCCGCTCCGTGACCGACGCCGCGGTGGCCCTCGACGCCGTCACGGGCGTGGACGCCGCCGACCCGGCGACGAGCGCGCAGGTCGGCAAGGTGCCCACGTCGTACACCGCGCCGCTCGACCCGACCGCGCTGCAGGGCGCCCGGATCGGCTACGTCACGAGCATGGTCGGCACGAACGCGACGACGAAGCGACTCTTCGACCAGTCGGTCGCCGAGCTGCAGGCCGCCGGCGCGACCGTCGTCCCGATCACCGCGACGACGGGCTTCAACCGCGTGCTCTCCGAGGGGAGCGGCAGCACGAACGAGTTCAAGCACGACCTGGACGAGTACGTGGCGAAGCACCTCGACCCCGACGTGAGTGCGCGGTCACTGCAGGGCATCCTCGACTCCGGCAGGTACGTCCCGAGCCGGAAGGCGACCTACGAGTCGCGGAACGCGGTCACCGACGCGCAGTACCAGGCGTGGGCGGGTCCGAGCGGTTCGCACACGACGCAGCTCGCGACCGGCAAGCAGCTCGTCACGCAGATGCTGCAGGACCAGGACCTCGACGCCCTCGTGTACCCGTCCGGGACGCCGTACGGCACCCAGTCGACGAACATGCGGCTCAGCCCGAACACCGGCATGCCGGCGATCACCGTTCCGATGGGCCAGGCCACGGCAGCGGACGGCACCGTCACCGGCGGCGGCGTGAACCTCGAGTTCCTCGGCCGTTCGTTCGACGAGGCCACGGTCATCGGACTCGGCTACGCCTTCGAGCAGGCGACGCACGCGCGCACCACACCGGCCCTCTACGGGCCGGTCGGCTGACCGGGAGCGGCCGTCGGTCGGTCGCTACGCGACCCCACACCGGACGGGAGGCGCGGCACCAGCTGGTGTCGCGCCTCCCGTCCGTCACGTGGCCGGGTGGTGACCGTCAGTTGAGGACGGGGGTGTCCTCGGGGACCACGCCGCCGCCGTAGAGGTCGGTCGCCAGGTCGCGGAGCGCGCGCAGCGCGACGCGCTGCGTGAGCGGGCCGTAGGAGATGCGTGCGACGCCGAGTTCCTGGTACTCGGCGGCGGGCAGGGCGCCCGGCAGGCCGATGACCGAGAGCTTGCCGCGTCCGAGGCCCGCGACGAGTCGCTCGACCACGTCGCGCTGGATCGCGCCGGGGACGAACACGAGCGCCGCGCCGTTGTCCAGGAAGGCCTTGCCGCGGGCGATCGCGTCCTCGATGCTCTCGTCGATCGGGCGGTCTCCACCGCGGGCGATCGCGTCCGTGCGGGCGTTGAGCTGGAAGTCGATGCCCTCGGCCTGGGCGGCGGCGGTGATCGCGGCGACGCGGGCCACGGCCTCGTCGAAGGGGCGGAGCCGGTCCTCGACGTTCGCGCCGACGATGCCCGCGCCGATCGCCCGCCGGATCGTCTCGGCCGGGTCCTCGTAGCCGTCGTCGAGGTCTGCGGTCACCGGCAGGTCGGTCGCGCTCGCGATCGTCGCGGCGCCGGCGAGGGCGACGTCGAGGGGCATCCCGCCGTCGTCGTAGCCGTGGCTCGCGGCGATCGAGTGCCCGGCGGTCGCGATCGCCTTCGTCTCCGGCAGGTCGCTGACGACCTTGGCGCTGATCGCGTCCCACACGTTCACGACGCGGAGGATCTCGGGGGCTTCGTGCAGCTGCTTGAGGGTGGTCGCCTTGTCGGCGGTGCTCGTGCTCATGACCCGAACCTACGGGCGGACGCCTGGCGGGGCCGGGAACGGCACCGCAGACGACGCGGGATGACGGTCGGACTCGCACCGTGCCTCCTCTCCGATGCATGCTGGGACGCATGGCTGACGACGAACAGGACCCGGTCGGCTCGCTCCGCGGGGTCCGCACGAGCATCAAGTGGACGCGGTACGCGCCCGACGTGCTGCCCCTGTTCGTCGCGGAGATGGACCACGACGTCGCGCCGGCGATCCGGCAGGCGCTGATCGAGCGCGTGCAGCAGTCCGACCTGGGGTACCTGGACGGACCGGGGCCGCTCGCGCCCGCGTTCGCGCAGTTCGCCCGCGAGCGGTGGGGCTGGGACGTCGACCCGGCACGCGTGCACCTGGCGACGGACGTCAGCGTCGGGATCGTCGAGTCGCTGCGCCTCGCACTGCCCGACGGTGGCCGCGTCGCCATCACGCCGCCGGTGTACCCGCCGTTCTTCGAGCTCGTCGAAGAAGCGCGATGTCAGGTCGAGGAGGTGCCGCTCGCCGAGCAGTGGGGCGTCTACCGGCTCGACCTCGAGGGGCTCGAGCGAGCGTTCGCCGACGGCGTCCGCGTCTTCCTGCTCTGCAACCCGCACAACCCGATGGGTCTGGTGCACGACCGGGCCGACCTGGTGGCGCTCGCCGAACTCGCCGCGCGGTACGACGTGCTCGTCATCAGCGACGAGATCCACGCGCCGCTGACGCACCCCGGCGTCCGCTTCACCCCGTTCGCGATGGTCGCCGAGGCCGCCGGTGCCCGCAGCGTCTGCGTGACGAGCGCGAGCAAGGGGTGGAACCTCGCGGGGGTGAAGTGCTCGGTGATCGTCGCGGGGGACGACCGGACCGAGGCGCTCCTCGACACGCTGTGGGAGGAAGTGGCCTGCCGGACGAGCATCCTGGGGCTGCACGCGAACCTCGCTGCGTTCACGCTCGCCACGGACTGGCTCGACGACGTCGTCGCGCGGATCGTGGCGAACGAGCGGCTGCTCGGCTCGCTGCTCGCCGAGCACCTGCCCGGGGTGGTCTACACGCGTCCGCGGGCCGGGTACCTGGCGTGGCTGGACTTCCGGGGGATCGGCCTGGGCGACGACCCGGCGGTGCCGCTGCGCGAGAACGCCTACGTGGCGCTGAACTCGGGCCTCGGGTTCGGGTCGCAGGGGCGGGGGTTCGCGCGGCTCAACCTGGCGTGCTCACCGGAGACCCTGCGCGAGGCGGTGTTCCGCATCGCGGCGGCGTACCCGTCGAGTGCGCAGGAGGGGTTGGTCTGGCACGTGGCGTGAGTGCCGGCGGCCTGGGCTGAGTCTCGGGCTGAGCGACGAGTCCCGCGGGCCGGCGCTCGAGTCTCGTCGCCGGGGCCGAGTCTCGGGCACGGGCTCGCGCGGCGAGCTCAGTCGTCGACGTACTGGTTGCGCCCGACGACGCGGATGCGCAGGTCGTCGTCGCGGTCCATGGCGAGGAACTCCCGCGCGACCGGGCCGACGGACGACCAGCGCAGGACCTCGGTGATCGGGGTCCCCTCGATGAACACCTGCCACACGCCGCGCTCGCGGACGGCCTGCACCTCGTACGTCGCCATGCCGCGAGCGTACCGGCTCACCGCAGGCGCTTCTCGTACCACCGCATGGTCGGGACGGTGCCGTCCGGCTTCGCCCAGTCCGCAGGGGACCGGTGGGTCAACCGCCAGCCGCGGCGTTCGTACAGCCGCCACGCGCCCGGGGTCTCCTCGGTCACGTCGAGCCGGAGGGTCGGCACGTCGGGGGCGTCGGCGGCGGCGTCGGCGGCGGGCTCGGCGGTCGCCTTGGCTGCGGCTGCGGCTGCGGCTGCGGCGGTGGCAGCTGCTGCTCCGGCGGCCGCTTCGGCGGTCGCGAGGAGGGCGTCGGCAATCCCGAGCCCGCGGTGGTCCCGGTGGACGACGAGCCGGGTGACCAGCGGGGCCGCGTCCGGGTCGGGAGCGGCCAGCCCGACGTGCCCGACCACGCTGCCGGACGACCATGCGGTCCAAGCGGCGAGGTGCCCGGGCGGCGTCAGCCACGACGCGGGGTCGTCGGGCCAGCGCGCCGGGTAGCCGTCCTCCCGGTGCGTGCGCCGGAGCACCTCGACCAGGTGCTCCAGGTCGTCGTCGCGGCGCGGTCGGATGTGCACGACCGCGACGCTACCGGGCCGGGGATCACACCAGGTCGAGCACCATGTGCACGTCGGCGCGGGCGTAGGGGCTCGGGGCGATCTCGTCATGTTCGAGGTGTCTGAAGCCGAACGCCTCGTACAGGTGCACCGCGCTCGCCAGGCGGCTGGCGCTCTCGAGTGCCACGCGCTGAGCGCCCAGGACCCTCGCCCGGTCGAGCGCTGCGGCGATGAGCTTCCTGCCGGTGCCGTGCCCCTGGTGCTCGGGTGACACCGCCATCTTGACGAGCTCGTACACGCGCTCGCCGACGGGCATCAGGCCGACGCAGCCGATCACCTCGTCGTCCAGGCGGGCGACGAACACCGCACCGCCGGGTTCGACGATGCGTCCGACCGGGTCGCCGAGGATCGCGCGGTCCTCGTCCTCGAGCGTGAAGTACCGCTCGATCCACGCTTCGTTGAGGGTCCGGAACGCGGTGGCGTCGGCGGGGGAGTCGAGTTCGGCGATGGTCAGGGTGGGCGTCGCTTCGGGCATGCCTCCATCCTCGACGGACGATGCAGTCACGTCCAATACTCGTTCGTGCACATCGATAATCTGACTGCATGGATGTCGACCTCCGTCACCTGCGCGCCTTCCTGGCAGTCGCGGACGAACTGCACTTCGGTCGGGCAGCGTCCCGACTGCGGCTCGCGCAGCCCGCCCTGTCGCAGCAGATCCGGCGCACCGAACGCGACCTCGGTGTCGACCTGTTCGTCCGGACCTCGCGCAGTGTGGCGCTGACGCCGGCGGGTCACGTGCTGCAGGGTCGGGCGAGGTCGCTCCTCGACCAGGTGGAGCGCGACCTGGACGAGGTCGTCCGGGTCGGTCGGGGTGAGGCCGGTCGGCTCGACGTCGGGTTCGTCGTCTCGGCGCTGCCCCTCGGGCCGATCGAGCGAGTCCAGGCGTTCCGGCAGCGGTACCCGCTCGTCCGCGTCGAGCTGTCCGAGGGCTACTCGTCGACGCTCCTCGCCCGGATCGTCCGCGGCGAGCTGGACCTCGCCGTCCTGCGGGATCCCGACCCGACGCCCGCCGTTCGCTTCCGGCCCTTCCGGTCCGAACCCTTCGTGGCTGCGGTCCCGCGCGGACACCGGCTCGCGGACCGGAAGGCGATCCGCGGCGCGGAGCTCGTGGACGACCCGTTCGTCTTCTTCCCCGCCGTCGCCGGTTCGGTCGCGACCGAGCGGAACCTCGCGCCCGTCGTCGTCGAGGGGCGCCGGCCGCGGGTCGTGCAGGAGGCGACGACCTGGGCGACCGTGCTCCACCTGGTCGGCGCGGGGCTCGGGGTCACGGTCGCGCCGGAGAGCGCCACGCTCGCCGCGCCGGACACGGTCGTGCTGCTCCCGCTGCGGGACGATCCGCACCGGAGCGAACTGGTGTGGGCCGTCCGGGCCGACGACGACCGCGAGATCCTCCGCAACTTCATCGCCGCGACGGAGCCCTGACCCGCGCGGTGCGCTGCCGAACCCGCACGGCGCCCGATGTCCGGGGGTCCGGATCGAACCAGGCACCCGACATCGAACCAGCGCGCGGGGCTGGTTCGATGTCGGATCGGTGGTTCGACACCGACCGACACCGACCGACACCGACCGACACCGACCGACACCGACCGCACCCGCACGGCGCCGACCACGCGCCGTCAGCCCACGCAGACGGACCGGACGCGCAGCGACAGCCCCTCGGCGGTCCCGCGGATGTCCGCGCTCGCGACGCCGTGCGGTGCCGGGTCGTCGGCGGTCCACTCGTCGAGTCCCATCGCCCGACCGCTCATCGCCAGTCCCGCGGCGGTCCAGGTCGCCGTGACCCGGTCGAACGGCACCTGCGCGTCCGGGTACCGGCTGTAGACGGGCACGAGGACGGTCGCCACGGCCCGCGTGCCCTGCTCGTTCCCCAGTGCCTCCCGACCCACCGCGCAGGGCTCGACGGTCGTCGTCACCGTGGCGTCGACCCCGGTCCGCGCCACGGACTCCGCCGCGAGGGACCGCACGGCCTCCGTCTCGGCGCTGACGTCCGCCGACACCCACGGCAGCGCCGGACCCTCGAGGTCCTGCGGCTCGGCGGAGCCGAGGGGGAGTCCGAGCAGACCCACGATCGTCGCACCGGTGCCGTCCGGCCCCGTCAGCGAGAACGCGGTGCGCGGGGTCACGCCGTCCTGGGCCGCCTCGTCCCGGGTGCCGGCGAGCACCGTCGCGGTGCCGCGCGGATCCGGGACGGCCGCGCGCAGGAAGGGGCGAGCGGGTCCACCGCGGTCGGTCCGGTCGTAGCGGGTCCCGACCTCCGACCGGACGTCGCGGGCTCCGGCCTGGTCGAGCGCTGCGAGCAGGGCGGCTCCGGGGTGCAGCGCGTCGACCTCGACCGAGGAGTCGCCCGCCACCACCGTCACGGTGCGGTCCCCGGCGTCGGTCCGGACCCGGCGGACGGTCTCCGTCCACGAGGGCAGGGCGTCCGCCTCGACCCGGGTGCCGTACCGGTCCGCGTCGACAATCCGGACGAACGACTCGGCGCGGAGCCGTGCCGCCGTGTCGACCAGGTCCGGGTCGACCGGGTCGACGACGACCGCGGCGCGACCGTCACCGGCGGGGACGGTGAGCCCGACGACGAGCGTCGTGCCGGGCACGGGTGACGGCCCCCGGTCCGACACCACGCCGCGCACGGCAGCGGCCACGTCGAGGTCGCTGGTCCGGGCACGCACGTCGACACGGGCGAGCCAGTGCGTCGGGTCGTCCTTCGCGTCGACCTGGTCGACGTCGCCCTCAGCCCGGGCGACGCCGGGCAGCGCACGGAGGTCGTCGAGCAGTGCGGCGAGCGCGTCCTCGGACCCCTTCGGCGACGGCGTCTCGAGGAACCCCCGGGTGCATCCGCCGAGCAGCAGCACCGTCACCAGGGCGAGCAGGGTGGCGAGGACGGTCGGCCGGATGGTGGTCACGGGCTGACCCTAGGAACAGCGCGCGGCCGCCAGCGGATCGTCGCCCCGCACTGTGCCCGGGGACACAGAGTCGGTCAGCCCGGTGGCAGCACCGCCGCCCGCTGGTCGCCGAGCTCGTCCTCCCGCCAGGGCCGGGCACCACGGAGCGTGAGCCCGAGCTGCACGAGCACGAACCCCACGTGCGGTTCGACGTCCGGGTCCCAGGCGCCCTCGACCCCGAGGCCGAACGCCCCGAGCTCGTCGTCGGCCTCGTCGCGCAGGCTCAGGCGCCAGCGGCCGTCACCGAGCTCCTCGACGACGGCCCAGCGAGCGGTGTCGAAGCGGCTCACGCGGTCTTCGCGACGTCCTCGGTGAAGTTCCGCACGCGCTGCTGCAGCGCTTCGCCGCGCATGGCGATCGTCGCCGGCGGGTTGAGGTGCGGCGGCGCGGTGCGGATGAGCATCGAGCACCCGAGGTCCTCGCAGATGTACGACCCGATGGTGTTCCCGTTGCGGCCGGACTCGCCGGCGCGCGCCGCGGAGAACAGGCGGACCTGGGTCGCGGGCTGCGGGGAGTGGCAGAACGAGCACATGGCCGCGATGCCGGGGCGGAGGGAGCCGCCGGCGGAGCGCACGACGATCCCGACGGGGCGGTCGTCGATCCAGGACACGATGTACCCCCGGCGCGCGGCCTGCGGGTCGCGCCAGCCGAGGAACTCGCGGTCGTCCCAGAGCATCTCGTGCAGCCCCGGGATCGGGAGCTGCTCGAGCTCGTCCGGGGTGGCGTTGACGAACGACGAACGGATGTCTGCTTCGGTCAGTGGCTTCACGGTGCTTGTCACCCTATGCCTCGCCCCCGACAGACGCCGTCACCCCAGCCTGGAGGCACGGATCGCTCCGAGCGCGCTCGTCCCGTCCGCCACGAGCACCGCCCGGCGCAGCGCGTCGCGTCCGACGCGACGTGCCGCCGCGTCGTCCGCCGCGAACTCGACGAGGACGCGCGTCGAGCGCGCCATGGCGCGCGCCCCGGGCACCCACGGGACCGCACGCTCGATCGACTCGGCGACCGCGACCGCCCACGCGTGGTGCTGGGTCAGGTGGGCGCGTTCGTGGGCGACCACCGCCTCCAGTTCGTCCGTCCGCAGCAGGTCCGCGAGCCCGGTGCTCACCAGCACCCCGCCGGACCTGCCGGGGACCGCGCACGCCAGTGCGTGGTCCGCCTCGACCAGCGCGACGCGCGTGCCGACGATCTCGCGCTGCGGTGCCGCGCCGGACCGTATGGCGTCGCGGACGGCCTCGTGCTCCGCCCCGGGGCGGACCCGCACCGCGACGACGAACGCGAGCACGCCGAGCAGGGCGACCCCGAGGTTCAGGCCGTGCGTGGGGGAGTCGCCGAGGCGCAGCGGATCGGTGAGCGGGCGGTCGGTCAGGACGACGAGGGCGATGCCGACCACGAAGCCGACCACGCCGAGCAGGACGGCGACCGACCACGAGACCAGGGCGGTCCGGGGGTGGTCGATGGTCCAGGCCGAGCGGGTCAGGACCCGCGGCGCGACGACCACCACGACGAGCGCGAGGGCGATGAGGGCGACTCCGGCGACGACCACGGGCGGCTCGGGATCAGGAGCGGGCTCGGGCGTCGAGGGCGCGGCGGAGGACGTCGAGGTCGTCCGAGGCGAGCGAGCCTGTGAACTGCAGCAGGGCGGCCTCGCGGTCGGAGGCGGCGGCGAGCGCGTTCGACATCAGCGAGGCGGTCTGCTGCTCGCGGCTGTGCGCGGCGCGGAAGGTCAGGGGCGCGTCGTCGTGCTCCTGTCGGTCCACCTGGCCCTTGCGGCCGAGCCGGTCGAGCACGGTGAGGACCGTGGTCAGCGCGGGGCGCGGCTCGCGGAACGCGTCGAGGACCTGGCGGGCGGTGAGCCCGGCGTCCGCGTCGGCGGCCCTGTCGTCGTCAGCGGCCCACAGCGCCTCGAGCACCGCCTGTTCGAGCTGCCCGCGGGGGCGCGATCGCTGTCCTGCCACCGGTGCATTCTACGAGACGTCGAAGCCCCGGCTGCGACACATGCCGGAAACGCGGTGTCGGTACACTCGGCACCGGACAACTGAACACCGGCCGCTCATCCGTCGCGGGAGACGTCGTGCGGTGCCCACGGGCACGCGCGACACCGAAGGAGCAATCCCCCCCGCCAATCTCTCAGGTCCCACACCGCTGCGGACAGGCCACTCTGAAAAGCAGACGACGTGCCCCCGCCGGGTGGTCCGCCGTCTCGCCCACGGTGAAAGCCGCCGGACCTCACGGGCCGCGGTGAAACTCTCAGGCCCATGACAGAGGGGGAGTTCCGCCCGACGATGGCCGTCGGGTCCTGCCGATGCCAGGAGAACTCCCTCATGCGTTCCTCGCCACTCGAGTCCGCCCACGAAGCCGCGGGCGCCTCCTTCACCGACTTCGCCGGGTACCGGATGCCCGTGCGCTACTCCTCCGACCTCGCCGAGCACCACGCCGTCCGCACGGCCGCGGGGGTGTTCGACCTCTCGCACATGGCCGAGGTGGGGGTCACCGGTCCGCAGGCGGTGGCCTTCCTCGACCACGCGCTCGCCGGCTCCTTCGGCGCGATGCCGGTCGGCCGGGCGAAGTACTCGTTCCTGCTCGCCGAGGACGGCGGCATCCTCGACGACCTCGTCGTCTACCGCACCGGCGAGGACGTGTTCCTCGTCGTCGCGAACGCCGCGAACCGGTCCGTCGCCGTGGACGCGCTGACCGCCCGCGCCGCCGGGTTCGACGTCGAGGTCTCCGACGACTCGGACAGCACCGCGCTCGTCGCGATCCAGGGGCCCGCCGCCGCCGGGACGCTCGACGCGCTCGTCGTCGCCGACCGCCTGCAGCCGGAGACGCCGCTCGACGAGCTCCGGTACTACCGGGTGCTCCACGCGCTGTTCGACGGCGCCGAGGTCCTCGTCGCCCGCACGGGCTACACGGGCGAGGACGGCTTCGAGATCTACAGCGACACCGACGTCGCGACGGCGATCTGGGACGCACTCCTGGACGCCGGCGCCGACCGCGGTGTCGTCCCGGCGGGGCTCGCCGCGCGCGACACGCTCCGGCTCGAGGCCGGCATGCCGCTGTACGGGCACGAGCTCGACACCACCGTGCGTCCCGACCAGGCCGGACTCGGCCGGGTCGTCGCGACCTCGGGCTCGTTCGTCGGGGACGCCGGTGTGCAGCCCGCCGACGACGTCCCGGTGCTCGTCGGACTCGTGACCGAGGGTCGTCGCGCTCCCCGCGCCGGCTACGACGTGCTGCACGACGGCACCGTCGTCGGGACCGTCACCTCCGGGGCGCTCTCCCCGACGCTCGGGCACCCGGTCGCGATGGCCTTCGTCGACCCGGCCCTCGCCACCGAGGGCACCGTCCTCCACATCGACGTCCGCGGGACCGCCGTCCCCAGCACCGTCACCCCGTTCCCCTTCTACCGCCGCACTCCGAGAGGCTGAGCCCGTGACCGACCAGACCGCACTCCAGTACACCGCCGACCACGAGTGGATCCTCGTCGAGGGCGACACCGTCACCGTGGGCATCACCGACCACGCCGCCGAGCAACTCGGGGACGTCGTCTACGTCGAGCTCCCCGCCGTGGGCACCACCACGACCGCGGGTGAGCAGATCGGCGAGATCGAGTCCACCAAGAGCGTCGGCGAGCTCTTCGCGCCGATCGAGGGGCAGGTCATCGCGGTGAACGACGCCGTCGTCGACGCCCCCGACACCGTGAACCAGGACCCCTTCGGCGCGGGCTGGCTCGTCAAGCTCAAGGTCGACGGGACCTCCTTCCCCGAGGACCTCATGGACCACGACGCGTACCGGGCCTCCATCGCATGACGACCGCCGACCAGAACCTGCAGACGTCCTTCGCCGACCGTCACATCGGCACGACGGCCGCCGACCAGCGCACCATGCTCGAGACCGTCGGGCAGCCGTCGCTCGACGCGCTCGTCCGCACCGCGATCCCTGAGTCGATCCACGCCGTCCCGGTCACGCACTCCGCGATCCCCGCTGCGGTCGGCGAGACCGAGGCCCTCGCGGAACTCCGTGCCAAGGCCGGGCGCAACACCGTCCGCCGCGCGATGATCGGCCTCGGCTACCACGGCACGCACACACCCGCGGTGATCCAGCGGAACGTGCTCGAGAACCCGAGCTGGTACACGGCCTACACGCCGTACCAGCCGGAGATCTCGCAGGGCCGGCTCGAGGCGCTCATCAACTTCCAGACGATGGTGTCCGACCTGACCGGTATGGCAACCGCGGGCGCGTCGATGCTCGACGAGGGCACCGCCGTGGTCGAGGGCATGCTCCTCGCCCGCCGCGCGTCGAAGGTCAAGGGGGACGCGTTCCTCGTGGACGCCGACCTGCTGCCGCAGACCCGTGCGCTCCTCGACCACCGTGCGGACGCCGTGGGGATCGCCCTGCGCACCTTCGACGCGGTCGACGGCCCCACCGACGAGCAGCTCGACGGCGCGTTCGGGGTCGTCCTGCAGTACCCCGGAGCCTCCGGACGCATCGTCGACCCGACCGCCACCATCGAGCGCGTCCACGCGGGCGGCGGCATCGCGGTCGTCGCCGCGGACCTGCTCGCCATGACGCTGCTCGCCAGCCCGGGGGACCTCGGCGCCGACGTCGCCGTGGGCACGAGCCAGCGCTTCGGCGTCCCGCTCGGCTTCGGCGGCCCGCACGCCGGCTACCTCGCCGTCCGTGCCGGTCTCGAGCGCCAGCTGCCGGGCCGACTCGTCGGGGTGTCCTTCGACGCCGACGGACAGATGGCCTACCGCCTCAGCCTGCAGACCCGCGAGCAGCACATCCGCCGCGAGAAGGCGACGAGCAACATCTGCACCGCGCAGGTGCTGCTCGCCGTGATGGCCTCGATGTACGCCGTCTACCACGGGCCCGAGGGGCTGCGCTTCATCGCCGACCGGGTCGCCCGGACGACGACGGCGCTCGCCGACGCGGCACGTGGTGCCGGACTCCAGGTGGTGCACGAGGCGTTCTTCGACACCCTCACCCTCCGCGCGCCGGGTCGGGCCGGTGCGATCGTCGACGCCGCCCGGAGCGCCTCGTACCTGCTGCACCGCGTCGACGCCGACACCCTCCAGGTGTCCGTCGACGAGACGACCACCCCGGACGACGTGACGGCCCTCGCCGTCGTGTTCGGTGCCGTGGACGCGACCGTCCCCGGGACGGAGACCGCCGTCCGGGACGCAGCCACGGGCCTCCCGTCCGCCCTGCTGCGCAGCAGCGAGTACCTGACGCACCCCGTCTTCAGCGCGCACCGCAGCGAGACCCGGATGATGCGGTACCTGAAGCACCTGTCCGACAAGGACTACGCGCTCGACCGCGGCATGATCCCGCTCGGCAGCTGCACGATGAAGCTCAACGCGGCGACCGAGATGGCGGCGGTGACCTGGCCGGAGTTCGCGAACGTGCACCCGTTCGCCCCGCGCGAGGACGTCGCGGGGTACCTCGACATGATCGGCGACCTCGAGACCTGGCTCGCCGAGGTCACCGGCTACGACACCGTCTCGCTGCAGCCCAACGCGGGCAGCCAGGGCGAACTCGCGGGCCTGCTGGCGATCCGCGGGTACCACCGGTCGAACGGCGACACCGAGCGGACCGTCTGCCTGATCCCGTCGAGCGCCCACGGCACCAACGCGGCGTCGGCGGTGCTCGCCGGGATGCGCGTGGTCGTGGTGGCGTGCGACGACGACGGCAACGTCGACCTCGACGACCTCCGCGCCAAGACGGCGCAGCACGCGGACACGCTCGCGGCGCTGATGATCACCTACCCGTCCACCCACGGCGTCTACGAGCACGACATCCGCGAGGTCTGCGACGCCGTGCACGACGCCGGCGGTCAGGTCTACGTCGACGGCGCGAACCTCAACGCCCTGCTCGGGCACGCGCGCTTCGGCGACTTCGGCGGCGACGTGTCGCACCTGAACCTGCACAAGACCTTCTGCATCCCGCACGGCGGCGGCGGCCCCGGTGTCGGCCCGGTCGCGGCGAAGGCGCACCTCGCACCGTTCCTGCCCGGCCACCCGATGGCCCAGCAGGACGACCGTCGGACCGGCACGACCGCGGAGGCGGCCGACGGGCGCCTCGCGCATGCCGGCGGTCCGGTGTCGTCGGCGCCGTACGGCAGCCCGAGCATCCTGCCCATCACGTGGACCTACGTCCGGATGATGGGGCTCGAGGGGCTGACCCGCGCGACCGAGGCTGCCGTGCTCGGCGCGAACTACGTCGCGGCACGGCTGCGGGACGCGTTCCCGGTGCTCTACACGGGCGCCGACGGGCTCGTGGCGCACGAGTGCATCCTCGACCTGCGGCCGCTGCGCGACAGCACGGGCATCACGGTGGACGACGTCGCGAAGCGGCTCGTCGACTACGGGTTCCACGCGCCGACGATGTCGTTCCCGGTCGCCGGGACGCTCATGGTCGAGCCGACCGAGAGCGAAGACCTCGCCGAGCTCGACCGGTTCGTGGACGCCATGCTCGCGATCCGGGCCGAGGCGGCGGCCGTCGAACGAGGGGAGTGGCCGGCGGACGACAACCCGCTCGTGCACGCCCCGCACACGGCCTCGTCGGTGATCTCGGGGGAGTGGGCGCACGCCTACACCCGGGAGCAGGCGGTCTACCCGCTGCCCGGCATCAGCGCGCGGAAGTACTGGCCGCCGGTGCGTCGCATCGACCAGGCGTACGGGGACCGCAACCTGGTGTGTGCGTGCCCGCCGATCGAGGCGTTCGCCTGACCGTTCCCCCGATCCAGCAGAGCAGGTAGCGTGTGCCCCGTCCGGTCCGTCCGGGCGGGGCACGCGTGCGTCCGGGTCCGTCCCGGCGGCCGGAAAGGTCGGAGCGCTCCACGTCCCGCGGCGTCGCGGTTCGCTTGCACACCGCTGTGCGCTCGTGCAACAACTTCGTTGCAGAAGCAACAATCCGGCATCGGGTTCGTGCGAGCGCGCGAAACTTGCATCCTCCCGCAACGATCCTGCGACTTGGTTTCCGATTTGTAACCGATCTCCGCAGGGTTTGGTCGGTGGTCTCGGCACTGCCTACAGTGCAATGACACGCGCGCCCGGCAGCACCTCTGTGCCTGGCGCGTCCCATGCACCAGGAGGAACCTTGATCAAGAAGCGCGCTGGGCTCTCCGCCCTCGCCGTGCTCGGGGCCACAGCACTCGCCCTGACCGCCTGCTCGTCCAACGGCAGCAGCAGCAACGGTGGTGACTCGGGCTCGACGAACGCGTCCGGCATCGTCACGACGAACGGCAGCGAACCGCAGAACCCGCTCATCCCCTCGAACTCCACCGAGACCGGTGGCGGCAAGATCGTCTCGTCGATCTTCGAGGGCCTCGTCTCGTACGACGAGAAGGGCAAGCCGGTCAACGAGGTCGCGAAGAGCATCACCACCGATGACTCGAAGACCTACGACATCAAGCTGAACACCAACTACACCTTCACCAACGGCGAGAAGGTCACGGCTGAGTCGTTCACGAAGGCGTGGAACTGGGCTGCCCAGTTCTCGAACGCGCAGGGCGCGAGCTACTTCTTCGAGAACATCCAGGGCTACGACGCCGAGAAGGACTCGGAGCTCACCGGACTCAAGGTCAAGAGCGACGACGAGTTCACCGTCACGCTCAACTCGCCGCAGTCGGACTTCCCGCTGTCGCTCGGCTACTCGGCCTTCATGCCGCTGCCCTCGGAGTTCTACAAGGACACCAAGGCCTTCGGTGAGAACCCGATCGGCAACGGCCCCTACAAGCTCGACGGTGACAAGGCCTGGACGCACAACCAGTCCATCAAGCTCGTCACCAACAAGGACTACGAGGGCAAGCGCAAGCCGAAGAACGGTGGTCTGACGATCACGTTCTACACGACCCCGGACACCGCGTACGCAGACGTGCAGGGCGGCAACCTCGACGTCCTCGACGCGATCCCGGACAGCGCCTTCCAGACCTACAAGTCGGACTTCCCCGACTCGAACGTCAACCAGGCCGCGGCGATCTTCCAGGCGATCTACCTGCCCTACTACCTCGACCACTGGAAGGGTGAAGAGGGCAAGCTCCGTCGCGAGGCGATCTCGATGGCGATCAACCGCAAGCAGATCACCGACAAGATCTTCGACGGCACCCGCACCCCGGCCAAGGACTTCACCTCCCCGGTGATCTCCGGCTGGAACGGTGACCTCAAGGGTTCGGACGTCCTCGACTACGACAAGTCGAAGGCCAAGGAGCTGTGGGCCGAGGCCGACAAGATCTCGCCCTACAACGAGACGCTCACCATCTCGTACAACGCCGACGGCGGTCACGAGGCGTGGGTGACCGCGGTCACCAACTCGATCTCCAGCACGCTGGGCATCAAGGCGCAGGGCAACGCGATCCCGACGTTCCAGGAGGCCCTGGACACGCAGAAGAACGACAAGCTCACGGGCGGTAGCCGCACCGGTTGGCAGGCCGACTACCCGTCGCTGTACAACTTCCTCGGCCCGACCATGGGTGAGGGTTCGTCCAGCAACTACTCGCGCTACGACTCCACCGAGTACAACGACCTCCTCGCGAAGGGCCGTTCGGCCTCCTCCGTCGAAGAGGGCAACAAGTACTTCGACCAGGCCCAGGAGCTGCTGTTCCAGGACCTGCCGGAGATCCCGCTCTGGTACGCCAACGTGACCGGCGTGTGGTCGAACGACAACGTCACCAACGTCAAGTTCGGCTGGGACTCGGTGCCGCTGTACTACGACATCGAGGTCAAGAAGAAGTAACGCGGGTCTCCTCGGAGACCCACCGCGAGCAGGTATCCTGCTCCGCGACCACCGGACGGGGGTCCGGGGACCGAACGGTCCCTGGGCCCCCGTACCACGGCGGCAACACCTTCCCCCACCACCGCGGGCGCCGCCGCCCGCACCGGACTCCCGTGCCGACCCGCGGACCGTCCACCCCTCACGACATGAACCAGAACGACATGCGCGCCGCGCAGGACCGAGCGATCTGATGCTCTGGTACCTCGGCAAGCGCCTCCTGCAACTCATCCCCGTGTTCTTCGGGGCCACGTTCCTCATCTACTTCATGGTCTTCTCGCTGCCCGGCGACCCGATCGCCGCGCTGTTCGGGGACCGCCAGCCGTCGCCGCAGGTGATCGAGCAGCTCCGGCAGCAGTACAACCTCGACAAGCCGTTCATCGTCCAGTACCTGCTCTGGATCGGTGGCGTGTTCAAGGGCGACCTCGGCGTCACGTACTCGGGCCTGCCGGTCTCGCAGCAGCTCGCGGCCGCGTTCCCGATCACCGCTCGACTCGCGATCCTCGCCCTCGTGTTCGAGGCCGTCGCCGGCATCGTCGTCGGTGTCATCGCTGGTCTGAAGAAGGGCAAGTGGTTCGACGCCACCGCGCTCGTCGTCTCGCTGCTGCTCATCTCGGTCCCGACCTTCGTCGTGGGCTTCCTGCTGCAGTACGTCTTCGGCATCCAGCTCGGCCTGTTCCGGGTCACGGTGTCCGGTCAGGCGCCGTGGTCGGAGCTCGTGCTCCCCGCGATCGTCCTCGCCTCCGTGTCGTTCGCGTACATCGTCCGCCTGACCCGGGCGAGCGTCGCCGAGAACATGAGCGCCGACTTCGTCCGCACCGCCACCGCGAAGGGCCTCCCGCGTCGTCGTGTCGTGGGCGTGCACATCTTCCGCAACTCGCTCATCCCCGTGGTGACCTACCTCGGTGTCGACATCGGCAACCTGATGGTCGGCGCGGTCGTGACCGAGGGCATCTTCAACATCAGCGGTGTCGGTGGCACGGTGTTCCGGGCCGTCAAGCTCGGCGAGGGACCCACGGTCGTGTCCTTCGTCGCCGTGATGGTCATCATCTTCATGCTCGCCAACCTCCTGGTCGACCTGCTCTACGCCGTCCTGGACCCGAGGATCCGCTATGCCAAGTAACGCCGAGTCCCGTTCCGCGACGCACTACGTCGCGCCGATCGAGGAGACGCCGCTGCAGGCGGTCGACCAGGTCAACGAGGACGAGAAGACCCGTTCCATCTGGACGGACGCATGGGACTCCATGCGCACCCGCCCGACGTTCTGGATCTCGTCCGTCCTCATCCTGCTCGTGCTGGTCGTCGCGATCTTCCCCGGCCTGTTCACGCACGTCGACCCCCGTGCGGCCAACCTCGACTTCAGTGACGAGGGTCCGCGCCCGGGACACCCGCTCGGGTACACCCGACAGGGCTACGACGTGTATGCCCGCGTCATCTGGGGTGCGCGCAACTCGGTCATCGTCGGCCTCGTCGCCACGATCCTCGTGTCCGTCGTCGGCATCGTGATCGGCGCCCTCGCCGGGTTCTACGGCGGCTGGCTCGACACGATCGTCTCCCGCATCGGTGACATCTTCTTCTCGATCCCGACCATCCTCGGCGCGATCGTGATCATGTCCGTCATCCCCGCGCGCAACGCCCTGACCGTGGCCCTCGTGCTCGCGGCCTTCGCGTGGCCCCAGATCGCCCGCATCATGCGCGGTGCGGTCCTCAGCGCGAAGCAGTCCGACTACGTGATGGCCTCGGCCGCCCTCGGCGTCAGCCGCTTCACGACGCTGGTCCGTCACGTTATCCCGAACGCGCTCGCTCCGGTCATCGTCGTCGCGACCGTGTCCCTCGGTTCGTTCATCGTGGCCGAGGCGACCCTGTCGTTCCTCGGCATCGGGCTGCCGCCGTCGGCGCTGAGCTGGGGTCTCGACATCGGCACCGCGCAGACGTCGATCCGCACCAACCCGTCGACGATCTTCTGGCCGTCCGCCGCCCTGTCCATCCCCGTGCTCGCGTTCCTCCTCCTCGGTGACGTGGTCCGCGACGCGCTCGACCCGAAGGCGAGGGCCCGCCGATGACCGAGACGCTCACCGACCCCACGACCAGCCGTCCGACGAACCCGGGGACGCCGCTCCTCGAGATCACGGACCTGCAGGTCGGGTTCAAGACGCAGAGCGGGTTCGTCCAGGCCGTCCGCGGTGTCAACTTCACCCTCGAGCAGGGCGAGCGCCTGGCGATCGTCGGCGAGTCCGGTTCGGGCAAGTCGACCAGCGCCCAGGCGGTCATCAAGCTCCTCGCCGGCACGGGCGAGGTCACGGGTGGCTCGATCAAGTTCAACGGGCGTGAGCTCGTCGGGCTGTCCGACAAGGAGATGTCCGAGATCCGCGGGAAGGAGATCGGCTACGTCCCCCAGGACCCGATGTCGAACCTCAACCCGCTGTGGTCGATCGGCTTCCAGGTCGAAGAGGCGATCAAGGCCAACGGCATGGCGACCGGCAAGCACGCGATCCGTGCCCGCGCGGTCGAGGTGCTGCAGGAGGCCGGTCTCGGTGACGCCGCGACCCGCCTGAAGCAGTACCCGCACGAGTTCTCCGGCGGCATGCGCCAGCGCGTGCTCATCGGCATCGGCCTGTCGAGCCGCCCGAAGCTGCTCATCGCCGACGAGCCGACCTCGGCGCTCGACGTCACCGTGCAGCGCGTCATCCTCGACCACCTCGAGACGCTGACGCGGGACTTCGGTACCTCCGTCCTGTTCATCACCCACGACCTCGGGCTCGCCGCAGAGCGCGCCGAGAAGCTCGTCGTCATGTACAAGGGCCAGGTCGTCGAGTCGGGGCCCTCGAAGGAGATCCTCGCCAACCCGCAGCACCCGTACACGCAGCGCCTCGTCGCCGCGGCACCGTCGCTCGCGAGCCGCCGCATCCAGTCGAAGGTGCAGCACCAGCACGTCGACATCGCGGACGCCGGCAGCGAGGACGACGAGCTGATCGCCCGCGCCCAGGAGCGCGAGCACCAGCCGGCGAAGGACCTCATCGTGGTGAAGAACCTCGAGAAGGTCTACAAGCTGCGCGGCAAGAACCTGCAGACCCGCGAGCTGAAGGCCGTGGACGACGTGTCCTTCGCGATCCCGAAGGGCACCACCACGGCGCTCGTCGGCGAGTCCGGTTCAGGCAAGTCCACCGTGGCGAAGCTCGTCCTGCAGCTCGAGTCGATCACGAGCGGCACGGTGCAGTTCGACGGCATCGACATCGGCGCGCTGAAGGGCAAGGAGCTCTTCGACTTCCGCCGCCGCGTGCAGCCGGTGTTCCAGGACCCGTACGGCTCGCTGGACCCGATGTACAACGTCGGGAACACGATCGCGGAGCCGCTCGCCACGCACAAGGTCGGCGACAAGGCCAGCCGCCGGGCCCGCGTGCTCGAGCTGCTCGACCAGGTCGCCCTGCCGAAGTCGATGGTGAACCGCTACCCGAACGAGCTCTCCGGTGGTCAGCGCCAGCGCATCGCCGTGGCCCGTGCCCTCGCGCTCAAGCCCGAGGTCATCGTGCTCGACGAGGCGGTCTCCGCGCTCGACGTGCTCGTCCAGGGCCAGATCCTGGACCTGCTCACCGAGCTGCAGACCGAGCTCGGCCTGACCTACCTCTTCATCACGCACGACCTCGCCGTCGTCCGCCTCGTCGCGGACAACGTCTGCGTCATGCGGAAGGGGCAGATCGTCGAGAAGGCAACGACCGACGAGGTCTTCGCCGCGCCGAAGGAGCAGTACACCAAGGACCTGCTCGCTGCGATCCCGGGCGCCGGGTTCGAGTTCGGGCGCTGATCCTGAGCGGTACCGAGGCCGGACGCACCGTCGTCCTCCGCGCTGGGCGCGGGGGAGCGGTGGCGTCCGGCCTCGTCGCGTTGCTGGGCCTCTTCCTGCTCGGCGACGCCGCGGTCCGGGGGAGCTGGGACGTCGTGCTCACCGCCCTCGGCCCGCTCGCCGTGCTCGTCTGGGCGCTCTGGGTGCTCACCTTCCGTCCGTCGATCCGACTCGACGACGACGCGCTGACCGTCGTGAACCCCCTCCGTGAGACCCGCGTGCCGTGGGGCGCGGTGGCCGACGTCCGCCTCCGCTGGCAGATCGTGGTCGAGACCACCGAGGGCCGCACGGTCTCCTGCTGGGGTGGCCCGTCGCTGCCTCGCCCGAAGCCCGCGCGCCGAGGCGAGCCGCGGACGCTGCCGCAGCCGGTCGAGATGTCGGTGCTGCTCGACCGCTGGGCGGAGCGCCGCGAGGCGGGTGCCGCCGGTGGCCTGGTCGTCCGCGGATGGGACCGACTCGCGTTGCTCGTCGGCGCGGCGGCCGTCGTCCTCCTCGCGGTCTCCCTGGTGAGCGCTGCGCTGCGCTGACCCCGCCACCCACCGGCCTGGAGGCGCGGCACCAGCCCCGCCACGCGCCTCCCGTCCGTCGCGCACGCACCCCGCGCACCGCAGCCCGCCCGTCTCTCGCGCGCCCCGCTCGCGCGGCGCCGCACGGACCCGTCGGCCGAGCGGGCGGAAGGTGTCACCCGTCCCGGCGAACGTGACGCGTACTGCCCGCTCGCGTGCCCGGGCGGTCGCGTGCGTCGAGCGGGCGGAATGCGTGGGGAGGGGAGCCGCTGACGCGCGGATCCCGCCCGGTCGCGACGGCGCGCCCCGCGATGAGCCGAGCGGGCGGTTCCTGCGGGGCGACGGGCGTCCCGGCCGCGGATTCCGCCCGCTCGCGCGCGCCGGGCGGAACCGTGTGCCGAGCGGGCGGAAGGTGTCACCCGGTTCGGGCGAACGTGACGTGTACCGCCCGCTCGCGTGCGTGGGATGACCGCGCGAGCCGAGCGGGCGGAATGCGCGGCGCGAGGAGCCGCTGACGCGCGGATTCCGCCCGCTCGCGCGGGGCGCGGGGAGCCGGTGCGCCGAGCGGGCGGAACGTGTGGCCCGGTCGTCGCGAGCGTGACGGCTTCCGCCCGCTCGCGGTCCACGGCCGAGCGCGCGCGGGCACGTGCAGACGCCGGACGGGAGGCACGTGGCGCGGCCGCCACCTGCCTCCCGTCCGTGGGTGGCTCAGACCGCGGCGGTCGCGTGCTCCGTGAGCAGGTGCTCCTGGTCGGTCTGCACGCAGGCGACTCCGCGGCCCGCGACGTCCTGCAGGTGCGGGTCGACGGCGCGGCACTGCTGCTGGCGGCCCTCGTCGAGCAGCTGGTAGAGCGGGCACCGGGTGCGGAACCGGCAGCCCTCGATGCGCTCGGTGGGGCTCGGCAGGTCTCCCTGCAGCAGGATGCGTCCGCGGGCTGCCTCGGCGGAGGGGTCCGGGACGGGGACCGCCGACAGGAGCGCCCGCGTGTACGGGTGCTGCGGGTCGTCGAAGACGCGGTCGCCCTCGCCGTACTCGACGATGCGGCCGAGGTACATCACGGCCACGTCGTCGGCGATGTGCCGTACCACCGACAGGTCGTGCGCGACGAACAGGTAGGACAGGCCCAGGCGGTGCTTGAGGTCCTCGAGCAGGTTGATGACACCGGCCTGGACGGAGACGTCGAGCGCGGAGACCGGCTCGTCGAGCACGAGGATCTTCGGCTCGACGATGAGCGCGCGGGCGATGCCGATGCGCTGCCGCTGGCCGCCGGAGAACTCGTGCGGGTATCGGTCGATGTAGCTCGGCTCGAGTCCGACCAGCTCGAGCGCGTCACGGACCCGGCGGCGGATCTCGTCCTTCGGGACACCGTGCACGGTGAGGGGTTCGCCGATCACCGAACCGATGTCGAGCCGCGGGTCGATGGACGCCATCGGGTCCTGGAAGACGACCTGGATGTCGCTCCGCAGGGCCCGGCGGTCGCGCTTCGAGAGCGTGCCGGTGTCGACGCCGTTCACCCGGATGGTGCCCTGCTGCGCCCCGGCGAGCTCGAGGATCTCCATGATCGTGGTCGTCTTGCCGCAGCCGGACTCGCCGACGAGCCCGAGGACCTGCCCGCGCTTCAGGGTCAGGGAGATGCCGTCGACGGCGTGCACCTCGCCGATGCGCCGACGGAAGACGGCACCCTTGGTGAGCGGGAAGGTCTTGACGACGTCCTGGAGTTCGAGGACGACCTCGTCGCCGTGGTCGATGGCGGCCTCGGGGACGTCCTCGGGGCGGGGGAAGATCTCGGAGCGGGCGAGGGTGCCCGCGGCGATCTCGTCGCGACGGATGCACGCGGCGGTGTGGTCGTCGAGGAAGGTGCCGTTCGTGATCGTCGGCGTGGTGCCGGTGAGCACGGGGTTGCCCGCCGCGGCCGGGACGGTGGGCGCGAGCAGTGCGGGCTCACCGTCGCGGCAGGCGTCGATGACGGCCGGGCAGCGGTCCGCGAACGGGCACCCGGTCGGCCGGGCGGTCAGGAGCGGCGGGCGGCCGTCGAGCGGCACGAGACGCTCGGTCCGTGCCGAGGTCATGTTCGGCATCGAGCGGAGCAGGCCGATCGTGTACGGCATCACGGGCTCGTGGAAGAGCTCGTCGACCGGCGCGGTCTCGACGATCCGTCCGGCGTACATCACCGCGACCCGGTCGGCGTTGCCCGCGACGACCCCGAGGTCGTGCGTGATGAGCACGACCGCGGCGCCCGTCATGTCCTTCGCGGTCTGCAGCACGTCCAGGATCTGCGCCTGGATCGTGACGTCGAGCGCCGTGGTGGGCTCGTCGGCGATGATCAGCTTCGGGTCGTTCGCGATCGCGATGGCGATCATCGCGCGCTGGCGCATGCCGCCGGAGAACTCGTGCGGGAAGGCGTCGAGCCGGCGGGCCGGGTTCGGGATGCCGACGGCACTCAGGAGCTCCTCGGAGCGGACCCGGGCGGCCTGCGTGGTGAGGGCCCGGTCGTGCAGCTTCAGGCCCTCGGCGATCTGCTGCCCGATCGTGTACACGGGCGTCAGCGCGGACAGCGGGTCCTGGAAGACCATCGCGATGTCGCCACCGCGGAGCCGTGACATCTCGCGGTCAGTGCGGCCGACGAGCTCCTGGCCGTCGAATCGAATGCTGCCCTGCACCTGGGCGGACGACGGCAGCAGGCCCATCACGGCCATCGACGACACGGACTTGCCCGAACCGGACTCGCCGACGATGCCGAGGAACTCGCCCTGCTGCACCGAGTAGTCGACACCCCGGACCGCGTAGACCGGCTTCGTCCGCGGGTTGAAGGTGACGGACAGGTCGGAGACGGTGAGCAGCGGCTCAGTCACGGTTGGCTCCAGAGGTGGGGTCGATGGCGTCGCGCAGGGCATCGCCGAGCAGGCTGGTCGACAGGACGGTCGCGACGAGGGTCGCGGCCGGCAGCACGAACAGCCACGGACGGGTGACGGCGGACTGGCTCCCGGCGGCGAGCAGCGTGCCGAGGGACACGTCCGGCACCTGGATGCCGAAGCCGAAGAAGCTCAGGGCGCTCTCCGACAGGATCATCGCGCCGACGCCGAGGGTCGCGTCGATGATGAGCAGCGAGGCCACGTTCGGCAGGATGTGCCGGCGGATGATCGTCGACGACGGCACGCCCATGAACCGGGCGGCCTTCACGTAGTCGCGTTCGCGCAGCGACATCGTCTGCCCGCGGATCACGCGCGCCATGATCATCCAGCCGAAGATCGCCAGGCCGACGATCAGGGCCACCCAGCTGAGGTTCTTGAAGAGCGGGCTGAGGAGCACGAGCGCGTAGAACGACGGGATCACGAGCAGCAGGTCGATGCCCCACACCAGGGCACGGTCGACGAATCCGCCGAAGTAGCCGGCGACCGCGCCGACGATCCCAGCGATCAGGGTCGAGGCGGGTCCGGCGATGAGACCGATGAGCAGCGACTTCTGCAGGCCGACGAGCGTCTGCGCGTAGATGTCCTGTCCGATGTCGTTCGTGCCGAACCAGTGGGCGGCGCTCGGTGCGGCGCCGAAGGCCAGGCCGTCCGAGTCGACCGCGTTCCAGTGGTACAGGTACGGACCGACGAAGGCCCAGAGGATGATGAGCAGCAGGGCGCCACCGCCGATGCGGGCGCGCCAGGTGCCGAGGACCTTCCGCCAGAGCGGGGTGCGGCCGGACCGGACCTCGATGACGTGCGCGGGCGTCCCGGCGTCACCGCTGCCGGGGTCGCCGGCGGTGGTCGTGGTGGTGGGGTCGAGTACGGACACGGGTCACACCCTCACTCGCGGGTCGAGCGCGGCGTAGAGCAGGTCCGCGAGGGTGCCTGCGATGAGCACGAGGATCGCCGTGAAGAGGATCGTGCCCGCTGCCGCGTTGATGTCGTTGTTGGTGATGCTCTGCACGAAGTACTCGCCCATGCCGTGCCAGCTGAAGACCAGTTCGGTGATGCTCGCGCCGGTCAGGATCAGGCCGAACGAGTACGCGAAGAAGGTCGACATCGGGATGAGGGCGACGCGGACGCCATGGCGCATGATGGCCGATCCGCGCGTCCGGCCCTTCGACCGGGCGGTGCGGATGAAGTCGTTCGACAGGACGTCGAGCATCGCCGAGCGCTGGTACCGCGAGTACGAGGCCACGGCGCCGATCGTCAGCGAGATCGTCGGGAGCAACAGGTGGACGAGCCGGTCGCCGAGGACGGGGAAGAACCCGGTCACCCCCGGTGTGTACTCACCGGTGAAGCTGATGAGCTGCGTCCCTGCCGCGTTGTTCAGCGCGGTCGCGAGGATCATGAGCACGACGGCGATCACGAACACCGGCGTCGCGAGGACGGCGAAGGACAGGTACGAGGACACCTGGTCGGACGCCCGGTACTGCCGGACCGCGTTCCAGACGCCGAGCAGCACGCCGAGGATCGCGCCGAGCAGCGTGCCGATCACCAGCAGCCGCAGGCTCGTGCCGGACCGGGCGACGATGTCGGCCGTGACCTCGGTGCCGCGGGCGCTGATGCCGAGCGAGCCGTGCGTGACGAGGCCCACCCACCAGTCCCACGTGCGGACGAGCAGGGGGGTGTTCGGGTCGGCGCCGAGCTTGCGGAGCGAGGCGTCGATCGTGCCCTGTGGCACGGCGGGGTTGCGGCCCAGGAACCGGGATGCCGGGTTCAGCGTGGAACTGGCGAGCAGGTACCCGAGGGTGGTCGCGACGATCGTCAGGATGACGTAGTTGACGATGCGCTTCGCGATGAAGGCAAGCATGGACGATGGACCTCGCAGGGTACGGACGGCGTTGTCGGCGAGGAGAGCGTAACCCCATCCGTCGACGTCGTGGTGATGCGAAGTGACGCTATGCAACATGTGTTACGGCCGTGTTTCGATTCCTCGCAGGGACTCTTGTGGAGCCTTCTGATGTGGCTAGGGTTCTCAACCAAAGACGTGACGGCAGGGGCCGCCGACGTTCGCCAGCGCTCAGCGCGAACCACACCGAAAGGGGATCCTCGCGATGCGAATGAGGATCAAGAGCACCGCTGTGCTCGCCACCGCAGCCGCCGCAGCACTCGTGCTGGCCGGCTGCTCGGGCGGCGGGACGGCGGGGGAGAGCAGTTCCGCGGTCGCCCAGTCGTCGCTCAAGTCGACGGGCTGGACGACCGCGGACCGCAGTTCGATCAAGAACGGCGGCTCCCTGACGCTGCCGATCGACTCGGCTCCCGCCAACTTCCAGATCAACAACCTCGACTCCGGCACGGTCGACGACCAGACCATCGCCGGCGTGTACCTGCCCGGGTTCATCCAGTTCAAGGAGAACGGTGACTGGGAGGCGAACCCGGACTACGCCGAGTCCGTGAAGCTCACGAAGGACTCCCCGCAGACCGTCGAGATCAAGATCAACCCGAAGGCCGTGTGGTCCGACGGGACGCCGATCACCGAGAAGGACGTCGAGGCGAACTGGAAGGCCCTGAACGGGACCAACCCGGCGTTCGCGCCCCTCGCGACGAACGTCTGGGAGGACGTCGACTCCGTGACGCAGGGCTCGGACGAGCGCGACGTCGTCATCACCTTCAAGAAGGTCAACGCCGACTGGCCGAGCGTGCTCGGCGGGATCTACCCGTACTGGGCCGTCGACACCCCGGACCACTTCAACAAGGCGTGGGCGAAGGGCCCGTACGCGGCCGACGGGACGACGTACGTCTCGGGCGGCCCGTACATCGTCAAGTCGTTCGACGCGAACGGCGGCGTGCTCACCTTCGAGAAGAACCCGAAGTGGTGGGGTGACACCCCCAAGCTCGACACGATCGTCTTCAAGACGGTGTCGCGCGACAGCGTGGCCCAGGCGTACGCCAACAAGGAGTTCGACGCGTTCAACCTGAACGGCAGCGCCGACAACTTCAAGACCGCGAACAGCCGGTCCGACTCGAAGATCGAGCGCTCGCTCGGCACGACCCAGCGGCAGATCACGCTGAACGGCACGTCCGAGGTGTTCAAGGACAAGTCGGTCCGCCAGGCGTTCGCGCAGGCCATGAACCGTCAGGTCCTCGCGCAGGCGATCCTCTCGCCGGTGAAGAGCCCGGTGACCGTCCTGAACAACCTCATCTACCTCCCGGGGCAGAAGGGGTACCAGGACGACGCGTCGAAGGTCTACGGCTACAGCACCGACTCCGCGAAGAAGAAGCTCGAGGACGCCGGCTGGAAGATCGGCTCGAACGGATACGCGTCGAAGGGCGGCAAGGAGCTCGACGTCCGCTTCGTGATCCCGTCGGACAACCAGAACTCGGCCAACATCGCGCAGCTCGTGCAGCAGCAGACGAAGCTCGCCGGCTTCAAGGTCACGATCGACACGGTCCCGACCGACGACTTCTTCACGAAGTACGTCACGACGACCACGCGTGACTTCGACGCGACCTACTTCGCCTGGCAGGGCACGCCCTTCCCGGTGTCGTCCACGAAGTCGATCTACTACCCGGCCGACGCAGGCCAGAACTACACCGGCGTGACCGACGAGTCGCTCGGCAAGCTCTGGGACACCGCGAACGCCGAGCTCAACGCGAACGACCGGATCAAGGACGCGCAGAAGATCGACAAGGTGATCGTCGGCGTCGCCGGCACCATCCCGCTGTTCCCGGAGCCCTACGCCTGGGGTGTGCGGAAGGACCTGGTCAACTACGGTCCGGCGCAGTTCCAGCAGAGCTCCGTCAAGTGGCAGGACGTCGGCTACACGAAGTAGTCACTACCGCACCGAGAACCCCCGACGCCTCCGGGCGCCGGGGGTTCTCCCGTGTACGGCAGCTGGCAGCTGGCAGCTGGCAGCCGGCAGCCGTCGGCCGCAGCCGGCCGTCGCCTGGCGGCCGCCGACCCCCTCAGAGCCGCGCGCCCGCCATCGACGCGGCCACCCCGAGCACGATCATCCCGACCACCGACCAGCCGTGCGCTCGGTGCGTGATCACCGCCGGCACGACGGTCGCCGGAGGCGGGCCGTCCTGCACCACCGGCTCGGGCAGGAACGCACGCATCCGAGCGGCCGCAGCCTCCACGTCGAGGCGGGTCGTGCCTCCCGTCCGGTCCGTCGGCAGCACGCCCAGCCGAGCCGTCCTGCGTGTGGCGAGCCAGGTGCGGCGCACGCCCTCGCTCGAGACGATCTCGATCCCGTACTTCGTCCGGATCTCGGTGACGCGGCGCCAGTCGTAGGTGCTGGTCCGTCGGACGTCGACGACCTGCAGGTTGCCGTCGGTGCAGACGAAGCGCGGCCGCCACAGGACCGCGTACGCGACGAGCGCGATGAACAGGCTGGGCACCGGGGCGAGCCACGGGGCCCCGCCGCCGACCAGGGCGAGCGGCACGAGGAGCACGGCGACCGCCCAGACGACGACGGCGGACAGACGCATGCCGGGGGCAACGATCACGGTGCGGGTCACCCGAGCATGGTAGGCGAGCGGGCAGTGGGACCCGCGCCGACGAGGCGGACGCGCGTACCGAGAGTGCCTCCCCGGGGACGTCCGGGGAGCGGGTGTGACACACCGGCGCGTATCTCCGGACGACCCGATTCCCCGGGGAGGCAAGTCCTGTGGACCTCTCGTGCATCCATGGTCACCGCGCCCCAGTTCGGGTGTCAATACCCGACCCCGGAACCTTCAGGAAGTCGCCACGCCGTTCCGGCACAGAACTCGCTGCCCCGGCGGTGCGCCCGCTACTCGACCAGCCGCTCGACCTGTTCGCGGATCGTCGCGGCCTTGGGGAACCGCAGCCCGACCAACCCGACGTGCCGCCACCGCAGCACACCGTCCGGTCCCACCAGGAACACCGACCGGCGCAGTCCGATCCCCGGAGCCTGCAGGCCGTAGGCGCGGACGATCCGTCCGGCGGGGTCGCTCAGCAGCGGGAACGTCAGCGACGCCCCGCGCGCGAACGCCTCGTGCGAGTCCAGCGCCTGCGGACTGACGCCCCACACGACGACACCGAGGTCCTGGAACCCGTCGAGCTCCTCCTGGTAGCTGCAGAGCTGTGCCGTGCAGACCAGGCTGGCGTCCCCGGGGTAGAAGGCCAGGACGACCGGTCGGCCGATCTCGGCGGACAGCGCGTACTCGCCGTCGGTGCGGTGACCGGCGCGGACGATCGTGCCCGGCAGGGTGAAGTCGGGAGCCGGTTCGCCGACCTCGGGGATGCTCATGCGCTCACGGTAGGGCCAGGTGCCCGGGAGCCAGCCGCAACCTGCGTGTCGCGGCCCGCTGGTTGGCCGGGCGGGCAGGCGGGCGGGCGGCCCGGCAGGCGGCGGGCTGACGGCCTGGAGGCACGGTGCCGCCCCGCCACGCGCCTCCCGCCCGGCGGTCGGTCGCGTCCGGCGCGTCGGTGGAGCAGAACACGTCGGGTCGCGCCCGCGGACCCGACGTCTTCTGCTCCACCAACACCGGCATCAACACCGGCACCAGCACCGGCACCAGCACCGGCACCAGCACCAGCACCAGCACCGGCGCCAGCACCGACGCCGGCGCCGGTGCCCCGATCCCGCCGGGTCAGCGGAACAGGTGCGGGAACGCCGCGGCGACGTACGGGTACCCGACGAACACCGCCGCGTCGAGCAGGCAGTGCGTGATCACGAGGGGGAGCAGCCGCCCCCACCGGGTGTAGATCCAGCCGAACACGATCCCCATCACGGCGTTCCCCACGAAGGCCCCGAAGCCCTGGTACAGGTGGTAGCTCCCGCGCAGGACCGCGGTGGACAGGATCACCTGCCACCGCCCCCACCCCAGTCCGCCGAGCCGCTCGTACAGGTAGCCGATCACGATGACCTCTTCCTGCAGCCCGGACCGGATCGCCGAGAGCAGCAGGACGGGGATCGTCCACCAGTACGTGTTCAGTGCCGCCGGGTCCACGTCCACCGTGAAGCCGAGCGCCCGGCCCGTGAAGTACAGCGCGAGCCCCGGGATCCCGATGCCCAGGGCGATGAGCGCCGCGCCGCCGAGGTCCGGGCGCACGCGGAACCGGTCGATGCCGAGCCGGGACAGGTGCGGGCGGGTCGTGCTCCAGAGCAGGGAGCAGACGAGCGCGACCGGGGCCAGGTCGACCGCGATGCCCAGGAGCTGCCGCGCCAGGTCGACGTACTGCACGGTCGTCGTCGACTGGTTGAGCGCCGTGGACTGCTCGCCGAGCGGGGTCGTCTGCGACAGGTCGTCGATGATCTGCAGGATCGAGTAGAGCGCGCTCCCGCCGAGCGACAGCATGAGGACGATCGTGATCTCGACCCACGTTCGCCGTCGGCTCATGCGCTGTACTCCTCGTGGTTGCGAACTACCGGTAGACTGGCGTGTCGGGCGTTCTGCCCGCGGGTGCCATGTGTCCACGACGACCGGCCGCCCGATCTTCTCCGAACACTTGAAGGATGTCCTGTATGGCGCTCGCCACCCGGTCCGACCTGCGCAACGTCGCCATCGTGGCACACGTCGACCACGGCAAGACCACCCTCGTCGACGCGATGCTCACGCAGACCAACTCGTTCGACGCCCACTTCGAGGGCGAAGACCGCATGATGGACTCGAACGACCTCGAGCGCGAGAAGGGCATCACCATCCTCGCGAAGAACACCTCGGTGCTCTACAACGGGAAGCACGCCGAGGAGTTCAACCCGGGCGGTCGCATCACGATCAACGTGATCGACACCCCCGGCCACGCCGACTTCGGTGGTGAGGTCGAGCGCGGCCTCTCCATGGTCGACGGTGTCGTGCTGCTCGTCGACGCGTCCGAGGGCCCGCTGCCCCAGACCCGCTTCGTGCTCCGCAAGGCGCTCGCCGCGAAGCTCCCGGTGATCCTGCTCGTCAACAAGACGGACCGCCCGGACTCCCGCATCGACGAGGTCGTCTCCGAGTCGCAGGACCTGCTCCTCGGCCTGGCCTCCGACCTGGCGGACGAGGTCGACGACCTCGACCTCGACGCGATCCTCGACGTCCCGGTGGTCTACGCCTCGGGTCGCGCGGGCGCCGCGAGCCGCAACAAGCCCGAGGACGGCTCGCTGCCCGACAACGACGACCTCGAGCCGCTGTTCGAGGCGATCCTGCAGCACGTCCCGGCCCCGAAGTACGACGACGAGCACCCCCTGCAGGCGCACGTCACGAACCTCGACGCGTCGCCGTTCCTCGGCCGCCTCGCGCTGCTCCGCATCTTCCACGGCACCATGAAGAAGGGGCAGACGGTCGCGTGGGTTAAGCACGACGGCACCGTCGCGAACGCCCGCATCACGGAGCTCCTCATCACGAAGGCGCTCGACCGCTACCCGGCCGAGTCCGCCGGCCCCGGTGACATCGTCGCCGTCGCGGGCTTCGACACGATCACCATCGGTGAGACGCTGTCCGACCCCGAGGACGTCCGTCCGCTCCCGACCATCACGGTCGACGACCCGGCCATCTCGATGACCATCGGGACGAACACGAGCCCGCTCGTCGGCAAGGTCAAGGGCCACAAGCTCACCGCCCGCATGGTCAAGGACCGTCTGGACCGCGAGCTCATCGGCAACGTCTCGCTCAAGGTGCAGGACATCGGCCGCCCGGACACCTGGGAGGTCCAGGGCCGTGGTGAGCTGGCGCTCGCCATCCTCGTCGAGCAGATGCGCCGCGAGGGCTTCGAGCTCACCGTCGGCAAGCCGCAGGTCGTCACGAAGCGCGACGAGAACGGCAAGCTCCTCGAGCCCTACGAGCACATGACGATCGACACGCCGGAGGAGCACCTCGGCGCGATCACGCAGCTCATGGCCGCGCGCAAGGGTCGCATGGAGAACATGACGAACCACGGCACCGGCTGGATCCGCATGGAGTTCATCGTGCCGTCGCGTGGCCTCATCGGCTTCCGCACGTCGTTCCTCACCGAGACCCGCGGCACCGGCATCGCGAACGCGATCTCGCACGGCTACGACGAGTGGGCCGGCCCGATCCAGACCCGCATCAACGGCTCGATCGTCTCCGACCGCGCCGGTGTCGTCACGCCGTTCGCCATCACGAACCTGCAGGAGCGCATGACGTTCTTCGTCAACCCGACGGAGGAGGTCTACGAGGGCATGGTCATCGGCGAGAACTCGCGCGCCGACGACATGGACGTGAACATCACGAAGGAGAAGAAGCTCACGAACATGCGTTCGGCGAACGCCGACTCCTTCGAGTCGATGACGCCGTCGCGCCAGCTCTCCCTCGAGGAGTGCCTGGAGTTCGCGCGCGAGGACGAGTGCGTCGAGGTCACCCCCGACCACGTCCGCATCCGCAAGGTCGAGCTCGACGCGCAGGCGCGCCAGCGCGCGTACGCCCGCCTGAAGCGCCAGGACGCGTAAGCGGGCCCACCCTGGAGGCACTGCCTCCGTCCGACGGCCCGGTCACCTCATCGAGGTGGCCGGGCCGTCGGCGCGTGGGGATACGGTGGAGCGCGTGACCCTCGACCTCCTCTCCCTGTACCAGGACCTGCACGCCCACCCGGAGCTCGGCTTCCAGGAGCACCGCACGGCCGGCGTCGTCGCCGACCGGCTCGCCGAGCTCGGCGGCATCGACGTCACCACGGGCGTGGGCGGCACGGGGGTCGTCGGTGTGCTGTCGAACGGGGACGGCCCGGTCGTCTGGCTCCGCGCCGACATGGACGGCCTGCCCGTCCAGGAGCGCACCGGACTGCCGTACGCGAGCACCCACACCGGGCGGGACGACGAGGGCGCCGAGGTCCCGACGATGCACGCCTGCGGGCACGACATCCACGTGACGTGGCTGCTCGGCACGCTCGAGCGGCTCGTCGACACCCGTGACGCCTGGTCCGGCACCGTCGTCGCCGTGTTCCAGCCGGCGGAAGAGGTGATCTCCGGCGCCCGGGCGATGCTCGAGGACGGCCTGGTCGAGCGGTTCCCGAAGCCCGACGTCGTCCTCGGCCAGCACTCCGCGCCGGCGCCGGTCGGTGTCGTCGCGGTCGGCTCCGGCCCCGTGATGGCGTCGAGCGACCGACTGACCGTCACGTTCAACGGCCGCGGCGCGCACGGCTCGGCGCCGCAGGCCTCGCTCGACCCGATCGTCACCGCCGCGAGCGCCGTCGTGCGGCTGCAGACCGTCGTCTCGCGCGAGGTCTCGCCGTCCGACGCCGGTGTCGTCACCGTCGGCAGCTTCCACGCCGGCACCCGGCCGAACATCATCCCGGACCAGGCCGTCATCGAGATCTCGACGCGGGCCCGCAACGAGGAGACCCGGGAGCGCATCATCGCGTCGATCGAGCGCATCGTGCGTGCGGAGAGCGACGCGGGCGGCCTCCCTGCCCCGACCATCGAGCGGGCGCCGGGGGCCGAGGTCACCGTGAACGACGCCGAGGCCGCTCGGCGCGTGCTCGAGGCGCTGCAGGGCGCGGTGCCGGACGCCCGCGACCTGGAGATCGGCCTCGCGATGGCGTCCGAGGACGTCGGGCAGCTCGCCACCGCGGCCGGCGTGCCGCTCGTGTACTGGTTCACCGGGATCACCGACCCGGAGCTCTTCCGTCGCGGCGACGACGTCCCGAGCAACCACTCGCCGTTCTACGCGCCGCAGGCCGAGACCGCGATCCCGGTCGGGGTCGACGCGCTGACGGCCGCGACCCGCGCCTGGCTGTCCTGACGCGCCCCGCCCGCCGGGCGTGCCCGCCGAGCGTGACCCGGTGGCGGGCAGGCAGGTTCCCAGGGAACGCACGCCGCGCCTCCCGGCTGTCGTCCTATGGTGACCGCATGCGTACGACCCGGACCCTGCTCGCCGCCGTGGCGGCGGGCATCACCCTCGCCGGTCTGACCGGTTGCTCGGCCGCCGACGTCCAGCAGGCGACCGCCCTCGGATCCTCGGTGGCCTCGAACGTCTCCGAGACGGTGCAGGGCATCGACGGCAAGGCGATCCAGGACGGGATGTCCTCGGTCGCGGGCGGCATCGACGGCGCCCTCGACGCGGCCCTCAAGGGCACGGGGGTGACCTCCGACGGCAAGGTCCCGGACGGGTTCCCGACCGCCGATGTCCCGCTCGTCGACGGCACGGTCCTCGGCGGCGGCACCGGGCCGAACGGCTCCGGCTGGGTGGTGCAGGTCCGTGCGGGATCGTTCGACGACTTCGCCGCGGCCGACCAGCGCCTGGCGGACGCCGGGTACACCGAGTCCGCGAAGCGGGCGGACGCCTCGAGCGCGTTCGGGCTGTTCCGGAGCGACGCGCACCGGGTGGTGCTGACGTTCTCGAAGAGCGGGGACGGCGTCACCGCGACGTACATCGTCACCCCGCGGTAGCGAAGTAGCCTTGGCCCTGATGTCCAAGGTCCCCGCCACGCGCCCCGAGCGCGTCCTGTTCGTGCACGCCCACCCCGACGACGAGACCCTCGCCTCCGGCGGCACCATCGCCACGATGCTCGAGCTCGGGGCCGAGGTCACCGTGCTCACCGCCACGCGGGGGGAGCAGGGCGAGGTGCTCGTGCCGGAGCTCGCCGGGATCGCCGGGGACGGCCCCCGCGTCGCCGAGCACCGCGAGACCGAGATCGCCGCCGCGCTCGCCGCCCTCGGCGGTCCGGCGCACCTGTGGCTCGGCGGACCCGGCGCGCGCCCGACCGACCTGGCGCCGCGGCGGTACACCGACTCCGGGATGCAGTGGGGCCCCGACGGGCGGGCGATCGCCGCCGACGACGCCCCGGCAGACTCGCTCACCGCGGCGGACCTCGGCGAGGTCGTCGACGACGTCCGGGCCGCGATCCGGTCGACCGGGGCGGACGCGGTGGTCAGCTACGCGGACGACGGCGGCTACGGCCACCCGGACCACGTGCGCGTGCACCACGCCGCCCGGTACGCCGCCCGTGCCGAGGAGGTCCCGTTCTCGATGATCGTCGACCCCGCGACGACGGAGCCCGACCTGACCGTGGACGTCGTGCCGGTCCGGGCGAAGGTCCGTGCGGCGCTCGAGCAGTACCGCTCCCAGCTGACGGTGGACCCGGCCGCGACCGACGACCCGCGGGCGCTGTCGTGGGTGATGCCGCACGGGGAGCGGCAGCACGCCCGTGACGTCGAGGCCTTCCGACACGACGCCGACCCGGTGCCCGAGACCCCGCAGACCTTCGCGGAGCTGTCCGGCCAGGGCAAGGCCGCGGCCGTCGTCGTGTCCGTGGTCGCCGGACTGCTCGCCGGCGCGCTCGGCACCGTCACCCACCAGCAGACGATCGGGGGCATCCCGGTCGGCATGGTCATCACGACGCTCGTCGTCGTCGGGCTCGTCGTCGGCCTCCGCCTGCTGTTCCGCTCCCGGGTCCTCGTCGCAGCCGCCGGCGTCGCGGTGATCGTCGCGACCCAGGTGCTCGTGTCGGTCGGCGGACAGTCGTCCCCGCTCGTGCTCGCGAACCCCGCCGGGTACGTGTGGACGTTCGCCCCCGCGGTCATCACGCTGCTCGCCCTCGCCTGGCCGGACCTGTCCGGACTCCGGGCCGCCCGGGCCGCCGCCGAGGCGCGGGACGGTGCGCGGTCAGGGTCGGCCCTGCCCCGCGAGTAGGATCGAGAGCGCTCAGTCCGAAGGGAGCACCCGCACCGTGACCTACGTGATCGCCCAGCCCTGTGTCGACGTCAAGGACCGCGCCTGCATCGACGAATGCCCGGTCGACTGCATCTACGAGGGTGACCGGTCGCTGTACATCCACCCCGACGAGTGCGTCGACTGCGGTGCGTGCGAGCCGGTCTGCCCGGTCGAGGCGATCTACTACGAGGACGACCTCCCCGAGGAATGGGCCGACTACTACAAGGCGAACGTCGAGTTCTTCGAGGAGATCGGCTCGCCCGGCGGTGCCGCGAAGGTCGGTGTGATCCACAAGGACCACCCGGTCGTCCTGGCCGAACCCCCACGCGGCTGACCGGCGACACCCCGTGGCGCTCGACCTCCCCGACTTCCCCTGGGACCAGCTCGTCCCGTTCAAGCAGCGCGCAGCGGCGTCCGAGGGCGGCATCGTCGACCTCAGCGTCGGCTCGCCCGTCGACCCCACGCCCGAGGTCGTCCGACGGGCCCTCGCCGACGCCACCGACGCGCACGCCTACCCGCAGGTCGCGGGCACGCCGGCCCTGCGCGAGGCCATCGCCGACTGGTACGGCCGCCGGCAGGGGATCACCCTGACGCCCGACCAGGTCCTGCCGACCATCGGCTCGAAGGAGTTCATCGCGGGGCTCGCGCTGTGGCTCGGCATCGGACCGGGCGACACCGTCGTGTTGCCCGAGGCCGCGTACCCGACCTACGAACTCGGCGCGGCCCTCGTGCGCGCCGAGGCCCTCGCCGCGGACGACCCGGCGACCTGGCCGGCCACGACCCGGCTCGTCTGGTTGAACTCCCCGGGCAATCCGGACGGCCGCGTGCTGTCGGTGGAGCGGCTCCGCGCCGCCGTCGCCCGCGCCCGCGAACTCGGCGCGGTCGTCGTCGGGGACGAGTGCTACGCCGAGCTCGGCTGGGAACCGCCGTACGACACCGCCCCCACGCCGTCGATCCTCGACCCGCGCGTCGTCGGGGAATCGGTGGACGGCGTCCTCAGCGTGTACTCGCTGTCGAAGCAGTCGAACCTGGCCGGGTACCGCGCGGCGTTCGTCGCCGGTGACGCCGCGGTCCTCGCCGACGTGCTCGCCGTCCGGAAGCACACCGGCATGATGCCGCCGCTGCCCGTGCAGCAGGCGATGGTCGAGGCGCTGGCCGACGACACCCACGTGCAGCAGCAGAAGGCCCGCTACCGCGCCCGGAGGAACATGCTCCGACGGGCACTCGAGGACGCGGGCTTCCGGATCGACCACAGCGAGGCGGGCCTGTACCTCTGGGCGACCCGCGGCGAGCCCGCACTCGACACCGTGTCGTGGCTCGCGGACCGCGGCATCCTCGTCGCCCCCGGCACGTTCTACGGCCCGGCGGGGGCCGAGCACGTGCGGGTCGCGCTCACCGCCACCGACGACCGGATCGCGGCGGCGGCGCAGCGTCTGGCGAGCGCCCGACGACTCGCCGGTTCCTGACCCAGCCGCGCCGGGGTGCCGCAGCTGGGACATCCCGGCGACGCGGCCGGAACGTCCACGGGACGCGGTCGGAGCCGGTCCGTCTCCGTGCACAATCCGCGGTTCCCACCAATTCCGAGGGCTCCCGTGGTGCACGACCGACAGTCCCCGCGATTAGGCTGTGGTCGTGACTGACACTGCCAACGACGCTCAGAAGACGGCCACACCGCCCACCACGCCCGTCCCCGTGAGCCCCGCCGCCGCCGAGTCCACGGGCACCGCGACGCTCACGTTCCCGGGCGGCACGGCGGAGTTCCCGATCCTGCCGAGCGTCGACGGCGCGTCGGCGATCGACATCTCGACGCTCAAGAAGCAGACCGGGCTGAACACGCTCGACTACGGCTTCGTGAACACCGGCGCCACGAAGAGCGCCATCACCTACATCGACGGCGACGAAGGGATCCTGCGCTACCGCGGGTACCCGATCGACCAGGTCGCGTCGGGCTGCACCTACCTCGAGGTCGCCTGGCTCCTGATCTACGGCGAGCTCCCCACCGCGGACGAGCTCGCCGGCTTCGACGCTCGCATCCGTCGCCACACGCTCCTGCACGAGGACCTCCGTCGCCTGTTCGACGCCCTGCCGCACTCGGCGCACCCGATGTCGGTGCTGTCCAGTGCCGTCAGTGCCCTGTCGACGTACTACGAGGACGACATGAGCGTCGACGACCCGGAGAAGGTCGAGCTGCAGACCGTGCGGCTGCTCGCCAAGCTCCCCGTCATCGCCGCCTACGCGCACAAGAAGGCGATCGGGCAGGCCTTCCTGTACCCGGACAACTCGCTGTCGTTCGTCGACAACTTCCTGCGGCTGAACTTCGGCACCATGGCCGAGACCTACGTGCCGAACCCGGTGCTGTCGAAGGCGCTCGAGCGGCTGCTCATCCTGCACGAGGACCACGAGCAGAACGCCTCGACCTCGACCGTGCGCCTGGTCGGCTCGACGAAGGCGAACATGTTCGCGTCGATCTCGGCGGGCATCAACGCCCTGTACGGCCCGCTGCACGGGGGTGCGAACGAAGCCGTGCTCGAGATGCTCCAGCAGATCAAGGACTCCGGCGAGCCGGTGTCGCGCTTCGTCGAGCGGGTGAAGAACAAGGAGCGCGGGGTGAAGCTCATGGGCTTCGGGCACCGCGTCTACAAGAACTACGACCCGCGCGCGAAGCTCGTCAAGGAGTCCGCGCACGAGGTCCTCGAGTCCCTCGGCGTGCAGGACGACCTGCTCGACATCGCGATGGAGCTCGAGCAGATCGCGCTCGAGGACGAGTACTTCGTCAGCCGCCGGCTCTACCCGAACGTCGACTTCTACACCGGCATCATCTACCGGGCGATGGGCTTCCCGCCGCGGATGTTCACGGTCCTGTTCGCGATCGGTCGCCTGCCAGGTTGGATCGCCCAGTGGCGTGAGCTCAACAACGACCCGCTCAACAAGATCGGCCGCCCGCAGCAGCTCTACGTGGGGCACCCGGAACGGGACCTGCCGACGCGCTGACCGGTGCGTCCTGCCCGCGCACGCTGGGCAGGTGGCCGGGATGCGACGGACGGGAGGCACGTGGCGGGTCCGCCACGTGCCTCCCGTCCGTCGTCTCGTGCGCTGGGCCGGTCCCCGGCTACGCGTGCAGCGCGGTGTTGAGCTGGATGCCCTCGCCCTTGCGCTGGAGTGCCTCGACGGCACCCGTGACGGAGTTCCGGCGGAACAGCACGTTCGGCGTTCCGGAGAGCTCGGCGGCCTTCACGGTCCTGGGCGTGCCGTCCGGGTCCGGGGCGGCCCCGACCAGGACGACCTTCGTGCCGGCCGTGACGTACAGTCCGGCCTCGACCACGGAGTCGTCGCCGAGCGAGATCCCGAGCCCGGCGTTCGCCCCGAGCAGGGCGCGCTCGCCGAGCGACACCCGGTGGGTCCCGCCGCCGGACAGCGTGCCCATGATCGACGCGCCGCCACCGATGTCCGTGCCGTTCCCGACGACGACGCCCTGCGAGACGCGGCCCTCGATCATCGCGTCGCCGAGGGTGCCGGCGTTGAAGTTCACGAAGCCCTCGTGCATGACGGTGGTGCCCGGCGCGAGGTGCGCCCCGAGCCGGACCCGGTTCGCGTCGCCGATGCGGACGCGGTCCGGGACGACGTAGTCGAGCAGGCGCGGGAACTTGTCGACCGCGTGCACGGCGATCCCGGCGCGCTGCAGGACCGGACGGAGCCGGGTGAGGGCATCGGGGTGCACCGGGCCGGCGTTCGTCCACGCGACGATCGGCAGGTGTCCGAAGACACCGTCCAGGCTGATGGTGTTCGGCTGCACGTGCAGGTGGCTGAGCAGGTGCAGGCGCAGGTAGGCGTCGGGCGTGCTCGCCGGGGCGTCGTCGAGCACGATCGCCGTCGTCACCGACTCGACCCGGACGTCACGCCGCGGGTCGTCGCCGACGTGGGCGCGCAGGTCCTCCGGGAACGCGGCGTCTGCGGGGAGCTCGCCCAGGTGCGTCTCCGGGTACCAGGTGTCGAGGGTGGTGCCGTCGGCGGCGATGGTGGCGAGGCCGTGGCCCCAGGCGTGTGTGGGGCGGTCGGTGGCTGCGGGCGCGTCGGTCACGCGACCAGGGTACCGACCTGCCGGGCCCGGCCACCCGTCCAGCGGGACGGTCGTGGGGGAGGCGATCCGTGCCTCCCGGCCGGTGCCGTGGACCAGCCGACCGCAGGACGCGGCCGGTACGCTGACCGCATGCCGGAGCTGCTCGACCTCACCGCCTCGTCCATCGACATCACCCGCGTGATCTGCGACATCGAGTCGGTGTCCGGGAACGAGGGCCGCCTCGCCGACGCGATCGAGGCGACGCTCGCGCCCCTCGACCACCTCGAGGTGGTCCGCGACGGCGACGCCGTCGTGGCGCGGACGGAGCTCGGTCGGGACCGCCGCGTCGTCATCGCCGGGCACATCGACACCGTGCCGCTGAACCACAACCTGCCGACCGAGTTCCGGACCACGGAGGACGGCACCGAGATCCTCTGGGGCCGCGGCACCGTGGACATGAAGGCCGGCGTCGGGGTGCAGCTCAAACTGGCGTACGACCTCGTCGCACCGAACGTCGACGTCACCTGGGTGTTCTACGACCACGAGGAGGTCAGCGACTCGCTGAACGGCCTCGGTCGACTCGCCCGCACCCGGCCCGGACTGCTCGCCGGCGACTTCGCGATCCTCGGTGAGCCCTCCGGGGCGCAGATCGAGGGCGGGTGCAACGGCAACCTGCGGGCCGAGGTCCGCACGTTCGGCAAGCGCTCGCACAGTGCCCGCAGCTGGATCGGCGACAACGCCATCCACAAGACCGCACCGATCCTGGCCATCCTCGCCGCCTACGAGCCGCGCACGGTGACCGTCGACGGCCTCGACTACCGCGAGGGCCTGAACGCCGTCGGGATCTCCGGCGGCATCGCCGGCAACGTCATCCCGGACGAGGCGATGGTCCACGTGAACTACCGCTTCGCGCCCTCGCGCAGCGCGGACGAGGCCGTGGCCCACATCCGCGAGCTCTTCGACGGGTACGACGTGCAGATCGTCGACCTCGCCGCCGGCGCGCGTCCCGGGCTCGACGCCCCGCTCGCGCAGGACTTCGTCGCCGCGGTCGGCGGGCCGGCCCCGCGCCCGAAGTACGGCTGGACGGACGTCGCCCGGTTCTCAGCGCTCGGCGTCCCCGCCGTGAACTACGGCCCCGGCGAGCCGGTCTTCGCGCACCACGACGACGAGCAGGTCCCAGTCGACCAGATCTCCGCGGTCGAGGACGGTCTGCGGCGGTGGCTGACGGCGTGACGACGGGCTCCGCGCCGGTCGTCGCGGGGCGTCGGCCGGGGGTGCGGTGGCGCGCCCGGTACCGTGCCGTGCCCTGGTGGGTGCGGATCACCGTCGTGTACGTCGTCGCACGGATCGTCACCGGGGCGATGCTCCTGGCCTACGCGGGGCAGCAGGCTGCGAACTCGTTCACGGTCCAGCACCCCTCGTACCTGTCGTTCGCCGCGATCTGGGACGGTGCCTGGTACCGGGTGATCGCCACCGGCGGGTACCCGTCGACGCTCCCGGTGGACGCCGCCGGGCACGTCACCGAGAACGCGTGGGCGTTCATGCCGGCGTACCCGTTCCTGGTCCGCGGGCTGATGCTCCTCACCGGGGCGTCGTTCGAGGCCGTCGCCGTGACCGTGTCGCTGGTCGCCGGGTGGGGTGCCGCGCTCGTGTTCCGACGGCTGCTCGGACGGTTCCTCGACGACGGCCGGGCGACGTTCGCCACGGTGCTGTTCTGCGTCGCGCCGGTGTCCGCGATGTTCCAGGTCGCCTACGCAGAGTCGATGGGGATGTTCCTGCTCCTCGTCGCCCTGCTGCTGCTCGTGGACCGCCGCTGGTGGACGATGCTGCCGGTGGTCCTGCTGCTCGGCATGACCCGGCCCACCGGACTCGCGTTCGGGCTGCTCGTGGCGCTGTTCCTGGTCGTGTGGGCCGTCCGCCCCGCCTGGGTGCGCGAGTACGCCCGCCCGACCGTCCGCACCGCCCTGCCGCCGCTCGTGGTCGGCGCGGTGTCCGGTCTCGTCGGGCTCGCGTGGCCGGCGATCGCCTGGGCCGTGACCGGGGTGCCGAAGGCGTACACCGACACCGAGCTCGCCTGGCGGTCGTCGTACATCGGCTGGCAGGAGCTCGTGCCGTTCACCCCGTGGGTGCAGGGCTTCGGCTGGTGGTTCCGGCAGCCGGCCGGCGGCATCCTGCTCGCCGTGGCGGTCGTCGGGTTCGCCGTCTTCGTGTTCCAGCCCGCTGCCCGTCGGGTCGGGCTCGAGCTGCGGCTGTGGGCGGTGGCGTACGTCGTGTACCTGCTCGCGGTCTTCTTCCCGCAGTCGAGCACCTGGCGCATCCTGCTGCCGATCGCGCCGCTCCTGGGCATCGTGGCGCTGCCCCGGTCATCGGTCTACCGGGTGCTCCTCGTCGCCGCGTGCCTCGTGCTGCAGTGGATGTGGCTCGACGCGTGCTGGTTGGTCGACGGCTACGACTGGACGCCGCCGTGATCGCCCTCGCCGCCGTGATCGACCTCGCGGTCGTCTGACTCCTCGGCGGAGGCCGTGGCGGACGGGTCCTCGCCCGGGCGCCAGTCGGCCGCCGCGTGCACCATCGCGTTCACCGTCGCGATGAACGGCACCGCGAAGAAGGCGCCGACGACGCCCGCGATGGTGGTGCCCGCGGTGACGCCGAGCACGACGCCGAGCGGGTGCACCTTGACGGCGCTGCCGGTCAGGAACGGGTGCAGGACGTGGCTCTCCAGCTGCTGCACGACGATCACCACGGCGAGCATGATGAGCGCCGGCACCAGTCCGTTGAAGACCAGCGCGATGACCACGGCGACGATGCCGGCGACGATCGCGCCGACCACCGGGACGAACGCCCCGAAGAACACGATGACGCCGATCGGCACGGCGAGCGGCAGCCCCAGTGCGAGCGCGCCGATGACGATGCCGAGTGCGTCGGTCACCGCGACGATGAGCTGCACGCGGATGAAGCTGGTGAGGGTCTTCCACCCCGCCTGACCGGCCGCGTCGATGCGGCCGCGGGAGCGCCGCGGGAAGATCCGGACGACCCACGACCAGATCCGGTGCCCGTCGATCAGCACGAAGATCGTCGTGAAGACCACGATGAACAGCCCCTCGAGCGCGTGCACCAGTCCGCTGCCCGCCTCGGCGGCGCCGGACAGGATCGACGTGGCGTGGGTCTGCAGGAACTTCGTCGCCTCCGCCAGGTACTTCGTGACCTGCGCCGAGGTGATGCCGAACGGCTCGGACGCGAGGAGGGTCTGGAAGGTCTGCACGTTGCTCGTCAGGCGTCGCTCGAGCGTCGGCAGGTCGTAGCGGACCTGCGCCGTGACGACGAGCGCCAGGATCCCGAGCACCACCACGACCGAGATGCAGGCCGTCAGCACCGCGAGCCACTTCGGCCACCGGTGTCGTTGCAGGAACGCCGAGAACGGGGCGAGCAGCGCGCAGACGAGCAGCCCGACCAGGAACGGCACCACGATGTCCTGCAGCAGGACCACCAGCGCGACGACGACGGCCAGGGCTGCCACCGTGACGAGGAAGCGCCACGAGAAGGCACCGGCGATGCGCATGCCCGTGGGCACCGCCTCGGCGACCGGGTCGGCCTGTGGACGGAGCATGGAGCGGATGTTCGGCATTCACCAAGGTCACCATTCGGAGCCGCGAGAACGTCGCATTCCGACACCCCCAACCTGGGCGGTTTCGCAGTTGCCCCCTCGGTACGGGATAATGGGCGAGCATCTTCTGCACGAAAGGGGACATCTGATGGCAGCGATGAAGCCGAGGACCGGTGACGGGCCGATGGAGGCTGTCAAGGAGGGTCGACTCATCATCGTGCGGGTTCCGCTCGAAGGTGGAGGCCGCCTGGTGGTCTCGGTCAACGACGCCGAGGCCAAGGAACTCCACGACGCACTCGCCGAGGTCGTCTCGGCGTAGTTCTGTCGAAGCACCACCGACAGGAGGCCCGGAGCGCGTACGCTCCGGGCCTCCTGCGCGCGCGGCCGGCCGGGCCCGTGCGCCCCTGCGCCTGTCGGTGCTGCCCGCCAGGATGGTGCCGTGCCCCGCACCCGCCTGCCGATCCGCCGCGTCGAGGAGTACGCGCCCGACCCGCTCCCGCGCGGCGCCTGGCCCGCCACGCTCGCGCCCGTCCGGCAGCTGCTCGACGACGGGTTCGACCTGGACCCGGTGACCGTGTTCGTCGGCGACAACGGCGTCGGCAAGTCCACCCTGGTCGAGGCGATCGCCATCGCGTTCGGGATGGGACCGGAGGGCGGCTCGACGATGTCCGGTCACAGCACCCGCCCCAGCGAGTCGCAGCTGTGGGAGCACCTCGTCCTCGTGCGGGAGCCCGGTGCGGCCAAGAGCGGCTTCTTCCTGCGCGCGGAGACCATGCACGGGGTGTTCACGTACCTCGAACAGCACGGCGGTGGTCGACCCGAACCGGTGTTCCACGAGCGGAGCCACGGGGAGTCGTTCCTCGACTTCGTGATCGACCGGTCGCAGTGGCCCGGGCTGTGGATCCTCGACGAGCCGGAGTCCGCGCTGTCGTTCTCCGGGTGCCTCGCGCTCATCGGGCTGCTGCAGTCCATCGTCGAGACCGGTCGCGGGCAGGTGCTCCTGTCCACGCACTCGCCGGTGCTCGCGGCGTGCCCGGGAGCCGCCGTGCACGAGGTCGGCCCGTGGGGGATCCGGCGGACGGCGTGGCAGGACCTCGACCTGGTCCGCGACCAGCGGGCGTTCCTCGCGGCGCCGGAGCGGTACCTGCGCCACCTGGACGCGGGCGGCGGGGACGGTCCCTAGGCGCTGACCTTCGTCATCTGCAGCAGGCCGTCGCCGGCGGGCGAGAGCGCGCTCCGCACCGCCCCGGACGTCGACACCTCGGTCAGGAGCAGCCGGAAGTCCGTGGTCGCGCGGTCCCGGCGCACCGGGTCCGCCACCCGACCGCGCCACAGGGCGTGCGGCACGAGGACCGTGCCCCCGACCCGGGCGAGCCGCAGGCCGTGCTCGACGTACTCGATGACGTGCTCCGGGTCCGCGTCCACGAGCACGAGGTCGTACGACGCCTCGTTCATGCGGGGCAGGACCTGGTTCGCCCGACCGGGGATGAGCCGGACGCGGGCGGGGGCGGTGCCGGCGGCGATGTAGGCGTCGCGGGCGTACTGCTGGTGGTCGACCTCGACGTCGATCGTCGTGAGCGTGGCCTCGGGCGCACCGCTCAGCAGCCAGAGACCGGACACCCCGAGCCCGGTGCCGATCTCGATGATGCTCGTGGCGCGCGAGGCGGCGGCGACCACGGCGATCTGTGCGCCGATGGCGGGCGAGATCGCCTCGACCCCGAGCTCCAGGGAGTGCTCACGCGCTCGGGCGATCACCTCGGGTTCCGAGACGATGTCCTCGGCGAACTTCCAGTTCGACTCTTTCTCTGACACGCACACTCCGTTCGGAGGACAACTCTACGGGTGTGGCGCAGTGGGGACGGGTTACGCTCGTTTGCGTGTCCATCGACTTCAACAAGATCCTGATCATCGGGATCATCGCGGTGCTGCTCCTCGGTCCGCAGCGCCTGCCGATGTACGCGCAGAAGCTCGCCGAGTTCGTCAAGGCGGTACGCCGCTTCGCGGACACCGCGAAGGACCGCATGCGCGAGGAGATGGGCCCCGAGTTCGACGACGTCGACTGGCAGAAGCTCGACCCCCGGCAGTACGACCCGCGTCGCATCATCCGCGACGCCCTCCTCGACTCCCCGTCCAGCACCGCGAGCGGCATGGCCGCGGTCGAGACCGCGCAGGTCACCGCGTCGAAGGTGCGCGCGACGGCACCGGTGGTGCCGCTCGCCGCGGGCGAGGCGGCACCCTTCGACGCCGAGGCGACCTGACGCCCGTTCCGTGACCCGGTGACGGACGGGAGGCACGGTGCCGGCTGGCACCGTGCCTCCCGTCCGTCGGCGGGTCGCGCCGGGCCGGTCCTTCGAGCCCATCGCAACCGTCCTGGGATGCCGATCCGCGCATTGGAGGGCGGAAGGAACGGCACCCCACGCGCGGATCGGCCCCCGACGCGCAGATCGGCCTCTGAGGCGCGGAACGGTCTCCGACGCGGTCAGTCCTTCGTGGCGACGACCGTGAACGTGGTGGGCAGGCGGTCACGGTCCTCGGCGGGCCAGACCCACGAGCCGTGCCCGTCCTCCTCCATCCGGGGGCTGAAGCGCCAGGGGAGCGTGCGTCCCTCGTCGAGCAGCCGCAGGCGGAGCCCGGCGCCGAGCAGGGCGTTCACGACCTCGGACAGCGGGTGCGGCCAGTCGTACGTGCGGGTGTTCGCGACGGTGCCCTCGCCGGCGTAGGTGCCCGCGTCCTCCCACTGCTGGGCCGTGCCGTCCGGGAAGTACCGGTACCGCGTCACGAGCTCCGGGGCGCCCTCGTCGAGCGCGTACAGCGCCGGGTGCCCGTCACGGATGAAGAACACCCCGCCCGGCCGCAGGAGCGCTGCGACCTGCGCGGCCCAGCGGTCCAGGTCGGCGAGCCAGCAGATCGTCCCGATGCTCGTGTAGACGACGTCGAAGTCGCCGACCACGGCGGCGCGCGCGTCGAGCACGTCGGTCTCCACCCACGTGACGTCGAGGCCGAGCCGCTCCGCGAGCGCGGCGCCGGAGGCGAGTGCCGGGGCCGAGAAGTCCACGCCGGTGACGCGGGCGCCCTCGCGTGCGAGCGAGACGGTGTCGGTGCCGATGTGGCACTGCAGGTGGCAGACGTCCAGCCCGTCGAGCGAGCCGGACGGCAGCCACCTGCTGAGGACCGGCAGGTCGTCGCGCACGACGTCGGAGCGGTGCGCGGGGTCGTCGAGGGCGGCGACGTCGTACGCGCCCTCGTGGATGGGCACCCGGTCGTCCCAGTTCGCGCGGTTGGTGTCGCGGGCGGCGTCCCAGTCGACGGTGACGTGGTCGGTGTTGCTCATGCCCGCCACGCTAGCGAACCGTCCGCCGTCCGCCGTCCGCCGTCGGTCGTCCGCCGTCGGCTGTCCGCCGTCCCCCGCCGGTCGTCCGCCGTCGGTCAGGACAGCGAGAGCCCGAGCTTCCGGCCGGCCAGCCCGCGGCCCATCGTCGTGATCGTCGCCGCGATCTCCTGCAGGGCGACCGCCGCGCGGTCCTCCGGGGCGCCGAGGACGACCGGCAAGCCGGTGTCCCCGCCCTCGCGGAGGGGCACCGACAGCGGCACGCGACCGAGCACCGGTACGGGGACGTCCTGACCGCGCGACAGCCGTGCGGCGGTCTCGTCGCCCCCGCCCTCGCCGAACAGGTGCAGCACGCTGCCGTCCGGCTGGACGAGCCCGGCCATGTTCTCGACGACGCCGATCACCCGCTGCCCGGTCTGGCGCGCCACGACCCCGCTGCGCTCGGCCACGTCGGCCGCGGCCGCCTGGGGTGTGGTCACGACGAGCACCTCGGCGTGGGGGAGCAGCTGCCCGACCGAGATCGCGACGTCCCCGGTTCCCGGCGGCAGGTCGAGCAGGAGCACATCGAGGTCGCCGAACCACACGTCGGTCAGGAACTGCGCGACCGTGCGGTGCAGCATCGGGCCGCGCCACGACACCGCGGTGGAGACGTCGTCGACGAACATCCCGATCGAGACGACCTTCACGTCGTGCGCGACCGGCGGCAGGATCATGCTGTCCACCCGGGTCGGCCGGGGCGCGACGCCGTTCGCGTCCGTCAGGCCCATCAGCCCGGGGACGCTGAACCCGTGCACGTCGACGTCGACGATCCCGACCCGCTGTCCGGCGGCGGCGAGGGCCGCGGCGAGGTTGACGGTCACGGTGGACTTGCCGACGCCGCCCTTGCCGCTGGTCACGGCGATCACCCGGGTCAGCGAGTCCGGCGTGAACTGCACCCCGCGCGGGCGGTCACCGCGGAGCCGTTCGGTGAGCGCGGCCCGGGTCGCCGGACTCATCACGGAGACGTCGACGTCGACGTGCCGCACGCCGTCCACGGATCCGGCGGCGGCACGCACGTCGCGCTCGATCGTGTCGGCGGCCGGGCACCCGACGATCGTGAGCTGCAGGTCGACGCGCACGGTCCCCTCCGGCTGCACGTCGATCCCACGGATCATGTCGAGCTCGGTGACGGGCCGACGGATCTCGGGGTCGAGCACGCGGCCGAGCGCAGCGAGGACCGCTGCGCCCAGACGTCCGTCCGGCTGCTGGGGGTCAGCCACGGGTCCGGGCGCTCCCCGTCTCGTCGTCGAAGGCCTCTGCGGCGTCCCGTCGGTCGAGCTCCTCGAGCAGCGACCGGATCTCGGCGCGGATGAAGTCCTTCGACGCCATCTCCCGCATCGCCAGGCGGAGGGCGACGACCTCGCGGGCGAGGTACTCGGTGTCCGCCAGGTTCCGCTCGGCGCGCTGCCGGTCCTGCTCGAACTGCACCCGGTCGCGGTCGTCCTGCCGGTTCTGCGCGAGCAGGATGAGCGGCGCCGCGTACGACGCCTGCAGGGACAGCACGAGCGTCAGGGCCGTGAATCCGATCGAGGCCGAGTCGAACTGCCAGTTCGCCGGGGCGACCGAGTTGTAGATCATCCAGACGGCACAGAACAGCGTCAGGCCGACGAGGAACCAGGGCGTGCCCATCGCGCGGGCGATGCCCTCGGTCGCACGACCGAAGGTGTCGCCGCGGCCACGGCGGCGGGTCGGGAGCACGCGCGTGCGCATGCCCTTCGGCGAGTCCAGGCGCTCCTGGCGGGAGTCATCCGTTCGGGCCACGAGTGGTCCTCCTTCCCGTGGTCACGGGCGTCTTGCGCGGGCGTTGGCGGAGTCGCGAGGGGGAGTCACCCTCGCCCTGACTTCGCCAGTCGTCCGGCAGGACGTGGTCGAGGACGTCGTCGATCGTCACCACCCCGACCAGACGGTGGGCGTCGTCGACCACGGGGACGGACACGAGGTTGTAGGTCGCCATCACCCGCGTGACCTCGGCGGCGCTCGCGTCGACGCGCACCGGTTCGGTCTGCTGGTCGATGAGCGTGCCGAGACGCTCGTTCGGCGGGTAGCGGAGCATGCGCTGGAAGTGCACGAGCCCGAGGAACCGGCCGGTCGGCGGCTCGTACGGGGGGAGCGTCACGCAGACGCTCGCGCCGAGGGCCGGGGCGAGCTCGTGCCGACGGATGAGCGCGAGGCCCTCGGCCACGGTCGCGTCGGCGGAGACGATCACCGGCTCGGTGGTCATGAGGCCGCCGGCGGTGTCCGGCTCGTACTCCAGGAGCATCCGGACGTCCTGCGCCTCCTCTGGCTCCATGAGCTGCAGCAGGGCCTCGCTCCGGTCGTCGGGGAACTGCGCGAGCACGTCGGCGGCGTCGTCGGGCTGCATCTGGTCGAGGACGTCCGCGGCGCGGGCGTCCTCGAGCCGGGTCAGGATGTCGATGCGCTCCTGGTCGGGCATCTCCTCGAGCACGTCGGCCAGTCGGTCGTCGGGGAGCTCCTCGGCGACCTCGAACCGCCGCTCCTCGGGCAGGTCGAGCAGCGTCGACGCGAGGTCGGCCGGCAGCAGGTCGGAGTACGCGGCGATGACGTGCTCGGCGGACTGGGCCTCGCCGGGGAGCTCGTCCTCGGTGACCTCGTTCCAGGTGGCGAACGTGGTCGGGCCCTTGCCGAACGGCGACGGCGTGGTCTTCGGCTTGCGCAGGAAGAGCTGCGACACCTCCCAGTCGCCCTGCCCGCGGTCCTCGATCGCGACGTCCTCGATCGTGGCGCGGGTGCGCTCCTTCTTGATGAGGACCTTGCGGCCGAGCATCTCGGCGATCACCCGCACCTCGCCGCCGCGCTGCTCGAAGCGACGCATGTTGACGAGCCCGGTCGTGATGACCTGCCCCGCGCCGATCGAGGTGATCCGGCCGATGCTCACGAAGATGCGGCGCTTGCCCGGGACCTCGACGATGAGCCCGACCACATGGGGAGGGTCGACGCGACGGTAGACGACCAGGACGTCCCGGACGCGGCCCACGCGGTCGCCCGCGGGGTCGAAGACGGAGCACCCGGCGAGGCGGGCGACGAAGACCTTCGTGGCGCTCACCCGTCCAGCGTAGTCGCTCGGCTCCCCGCCGACCGGGCGGCGGGTCGGCCGCGCCTGAGCGGGTGCAGATGTGCGGGCCGCCCGAGCGGTGCCCCGTCGCGCGCTGGCGGCCGGGGATCTCCCGGGAGGCGTACGTGCGATCGCAAGGTGTCCGGTGGATGATGGCTGGGTGAGCAACCAGAGCCCGTTCGCCGGACGCACCGCCCAGGCCTTCCCCACGCTCCCGCGTGGCGACGTCCTCGGGACCTACGACAGCTACCCCGACGCACAGCGCGTCGTGGCGAAGCTCGCCGAGGCCGACTTCCCGGTCGCGAAGATCGCGATCGTGGGCAACGACCTCAAGACCGTCGAACGCGTCACCGGCAAGATGACGTACGGCCGCGCCGCCGTCGCCGGTGCGCTGTCCGGTCTCTGGCTCGGCATCTTCTTCGGCATCGTCCTGACGCTGTTCTCGCCGAGCGCCGGTGGCCTGATCATCGCCGCCGCGATCATCGGTGCGGCGTTCGGCATGCTCTACGGCATCGTGTCGTTCGCGATCACGAAGCGGCAGCGCGACTTCACGAGCGTGCACCAGGTGCTCGCCACGAACTACCAGATCGTCGTCGACCCGCAGCTGACCGGTCAGGCACAGCGGATCCTCGGCCAGCACGGGCAGGCCTCGTCGACGCACTGGAACGACGCTCCGCAGCCGGGGGCGCCCGGCACGCAGGCGCGGCCCTTCCAGGGCCAGCAGCCGTGGCGTCCGGGTCCGTCCCAGGGGTCGCCCTACGGCGGCCACGCCACACCGCACCAGACTGGAGGCGCGCAGCAGCCGGGTGCGTCGACTCCCGCTCCGCAGACGGGCGCGCCGCGTTACGGCACGAACGACGGTCCCCGCTACGGCGAGACGCCGGAGACCGCGCAGCAGCGCCCGCCGGCCGTCGACCCGCGGGTGCCGAACGCGCGTCCGGACGAGCCGCCGCAGTACGGCGAGCGGGTGTCCGGCCAGACGCCGACCGTCCCGGCCCAGCCGGACGCGCCGCGTTCTGCTCCCGGGCAGGACGAGGCTCAGCAGCGCGACGCAGATCGGCGCGACGACCGGGCCTGAGCCGCTCCCCGGCCGTCGGTCCTACAGGACCTTCGAGTAGCAGATCGACCGCGCGGCACCGACGTACGGACCGAAGTTCGCGATCCGGGTGAAGCCCTCGCGCTCGTAGAACCCGATCGCGCGCTTCTGCTCGTCGCCGGTCTCGAGCACGAGCGCCGGGGACCCGAGGTCGATCGCGGCCTCTTCGAGCCGGCGGAGGATCGCCGACGAGACGCCCGCGCCCCGGGACTCCGGACGCACGTACATGCGCTTGATCTCGGTGATGCCGTCCTGCACGATCCGCAGGCCGCCGCAGCCGAGCGGGGTGCCGTCGGCGTCCCGCGCGAGGAAGAACACCGCGATCGAGTCCGCCGTCGGCTTCTCGCCCGGCTCGGTGTCGCCGCCGTACGCCCGGTCGATCTCCAGACGCTGCGCGGCCCGCAGGCGCTGGGCGTCGGGGGAGTCGAAGTGCTCGACGTCGATCGCGAGCTGGTCCGTCGTCGGGACGGTCTGCTGCGCCGGCGTGGTCTGCGACGGCGTGGTCTGCGACGGCGTCGACGTGGTCTGCGACGGCGTGGTCGGGGGCGTGGTCACCCGCTCAGGCTAGCGGCCGGAGCGGGCGATCCACCCCTCCACTTCCGAGGGGGTCCGGGGGATGCCGACGGACAGGTTCTCGGCGCCGTCCTCGGTCACCAGGACGTCGTCCTCGATGCGGACGCCGATGCCGCGGAACTCCTCCGGGACGGTCAGGTCGTCCTGCTGGAAGTACAGGCCGGGCTCGATCGTGAACACCATGCCGGCCTGGACGGTGCCGTCCAGGTACATCTCGCGGCGGGCCTTCGCGCAGTCGTGCACGTCCAGGCCGAGGTGGTGGCTCGTGCCGTGCACCATGTAGCGGCGGTGGAACTGGTTGTCGGGCTGCAGCGACTCCTCCGCGGTACCAGGCAGGAAGCCCCATTCGGCGGTCTTCCGCGCGATGACCTCCATGGCCGTGGCGTGCACCTCGCGGAAGGTGATGCCGGGCTTGACGATCGCGAACGCGGCGTCCGCGGCTTCGAGCACGGCCTCGTAGACCATCCGCTGCACGTCGGTGAAGGTCCCGGAGACCGGGAGGGTGCGGGTGATGTCGGCCGTGTAGAACGAGTCGACCTCGACCCCGGCGTCGATGAGGATCAGGTCGCCCGGCTGCACGGCGCCGTCGTTGCGCGTCCAGTGCAGGATGCAGGCGTGGTGCCCGGACGCGGCGATCGTGTCGTAGCCGACCGTGTTGCCGTCGGCGCGGGCGCGGCGGTTGAACGTGCCCTCGACGATGCGCTCGCCGCGGGGGTGCTCGAGCACGGCGTCGAAGTCACCGATGACGTCGTCGAAGCCGGACTTCGTGGCCTGCACGGCCTTCCGGAGCTCCCGGACCTCGTACGCGTCCTTCACGAGGCGGAGCTCGGACAGGTCGCGGGACAGCACATCGTCGGTGGTGGGGGCGGCGTCGGTCTCCGGGGCGCCGCCGACCGCGGTGCCGAGCCGGGCGTCGAGCGACCGGGTGAGCTCGTCGTCCGCGTCGCGCACGACGAGGACCGAGGCGTCGAGGTCCTGCGCGACGGCGTCGAACGCACCGAGGTCGGCCGTCGCGATGCCGAGGTCCGCCGCGACCTCGTCGAGGGACGGACGCGGGCCGACCCAGAACTCGCCGATCTCCGGGTTCGCGTAGAACTCCTCGGAGTCGCGGCCGGCCGTCGCGCGGAAGTACAGCGTGGCGTCGTGCCCGGGGCCGTTCGGCGTCAGCACGAGGACGGAGCCGACGACGGTGTCGGTGCCCCAACCGGTCAGGTGCGCGAAGGTCGAGTGCGGGCGGAACGGGTAGTCGCAGTCGTTCGACCGCACCTTCGCCTGGCCTGCGGGGACCACGATCGTGCGGCCGGGGTGCAGCTCGGAGATCCGGGCTCGACGCTCGGCGGCGAACGCGGCCTGCTCGCGCGGCTCCGGGAGCGGGCGCTCCCGGTCGGCCCACTGCGACGCGATGTGGTCCTTGAACGTCGAGGACCCGGGGGTCGTGGAACGGTTGCTCGTCGCGCGGGGAGTCGTGTCGGCCATGCGTCCCATCATCGCACCGACCCCGCGGCCGCACCGACCCGGTCCGCCGACGACCTGGGTCCGCGGCCTGAACGGCCGTTCACGTGTCGGTACGATGAACGGGTGCCCGATCCGTTCATCGACCTGCACGCCCACTCGAGCGTGTCCGACGGCACCGAGCGGCCGGCGGAGCTCGTCGCCGCAGCCGCCGCGGCCGGGCTCGACGGCGTCGCCCTGACGGACCACGACACCACGGCCGGCTGGGACGAGGCGATCGCCGCCGTCGCCGCGCTGCCGATGACCCTGCTGCCCGGGCTCGAGCTGAGCACCCGGGTCGGGTACCGCAGCGTCCACGTGCTCGGGTACCTCGTCGACCCGACCGATCCCGGGCTCGTCGCGGAGACGACCCGCATCCGCGACGGACGGTTCGCCCGCGCCCGCCGCATGGTCGACCGGATCGGCCAGGACCACCCGATCACCTGGGACGACGTGATCGCGCAGTCCACCGACGGCGCAACGATCGGCCGCCCGCACATCGCGGACGCGCTCGTCGCCGCGGGGCTCGAGTCCGACCGGAGCGCGGCCTTCCGCGGCATCCTGCACCCGGCGTCCGGGTACTACGAACCGCACGACGCACCGTCGCCGTTGCACGGGGTCGCGCTCATCCGCGCCGCCGGCGGTGTGCCCGTGATCGCACACCCGGCGGCGTCCTCCCGCGGGATCGTGATCGACGAGCCGATGCTCCGGGAGCTCGTCGACGCCGGGCTCGGCGGCCTCGAGGTCGACCACCGCGAGAACCAGTCCCACGGCAAGCGCACCCTGCTCGACTGGGCAGCCCGCCACGACCTGTTCGTCACCGGGTCGAGCGACTACCACGGCACCGGCAAGCCGAACCGCCTCGGCGAGCACCGCACGGCCCGCGTCGCGTTCGACGCGATCGTGTCCCAGGCGACCGGCAGCGCGCCGGTGCACGGGCCGGGCTCCCGCCTGGCCTGAGTCCGCTCGCCTGCCGCTCTGCCTCGCGGGGTGGCACCCGCCCCGTCGATGGATCAGTCGTCGTCGGGTCCGCGCGCGCCGCCCGACCGTTCCTGCTCCGTCGTGGGCCGGAAGGTAGGCGGGGACGACGAAGGCCCCGTCGCGTCAGCGACGGGGCCTTGCGGACGGGAGGCGCTACTCGCCCTCGCCGGCTGCCTGCGGTGCCGAGGCGGTCGCCTCGGACCCGGCGCCGCCACTGCGGCGACGGCGACGGCGACGACGCTTCGCGGCGCCGTCGGTCGAGGTGCCATCGCCGGCGGACTGCGACGCCTCGGTGGTCGGTGCCGGTGCGGCCGAGGACCGTGCATCCGAGGACGTGGCGCGCGGGGCGGACTGCTGCGTGCCTCCAGTCCGGGTGCGGGACCGCGAACGCGAGCCGCTGCGCTCACCTGCGGGCTTGTCGGAGCGGCGCTGCTCACCGGAACCGGCAGCGGCGGCGTGCGACGACGCACCGGGGAGGCGACCCTTCGTGCCGGCCGGGATGTCCAGGTCGGTGAACAGGTGCGGGGACGACGAGTAGGTCTCGACCGGCTCGGGGATGCCGAACTCGAGCGCCTTGTCGATGAGCGTCCACTTGTGCAGGTCGTCCCAGTCGACGAACGTGACCGCGATGCCGGTCTTGCCGGCACGGCCGGTGCGCCCGGCGCGGTGCAGGTACGTGTCCGGGTCGTCCGGGATCGTGTGGTTGATGACGTGCGTGACGTCGTCGACGTCGATGCCGCGGGCGGCGACGTCCGTCGCGATGAGCACGTCGCGCTTGCCGGCCTTGAAGGCGGCCATCGCGCGCTCGCGCTGTTCCTGGTTGAGGTCACCGTGCACGGCGGCGGCGTTGAAGCCGCGGTCCTTCAGTTCCTCGACGAGCTTCGCGGCGGCGCGCTTCGTGCGCGTGAAGATGACGGTCTTGCCGCGACCCTCGGCCTGCAGGATGCGGGCGATGACCTCGTCCTTGTCGAGCGAGTGCGCGCGGTAGATGACGTGCTTGATGTTCGCCTGCGTCAGGCCCTCGTCCGGGTCCGTCGCGCGGATGTGCACCGGGCGGGACATGAAGCGGCGGGCGAGCGCGACGATCGGCGCCGGCATGGTCGCCGAGAACAGCATCGTGTGACGCACGGCGGGGACGGCCTGGAAGATCCGCTCGATGTCCGACAGGAAGCCGAGGTCGAGCATGCGGTCGGCTTCGTCGAGGACGACCTCCTGCACGTGGGAGAGGTCGAGCAGGCGTTGGCGCTGCAGGTCGATCAGTCGCCCCGGGGTGCCGACGACGATCTGGGCGCCGGCCTTGAGCTGCTCGATCTGGCCCTCGTACGCCTTGCCGCCGTAGATCGAGACGATCGTGGTCGGGCGGTTCGAGGTGGCGAGCTCGAGGTCCTCGGTCACCTGCACCGCGAGTTCACGCGTGGGGACGACGACGAGCGCCTTGACGCCGGGCTCGGGGTCGGCCCCGAGGCGCTGGATGAGGGGGAGGCCGAAGCCGAAGGTCTTGCCGGTACCGGTCTTGGCCTGGCCGATGATGTCCTGGCCGGTGAGGGCGAGCGGGATCGTCTGCTGCTGGATCGGGAAGGGCTCGCTGATGCCCTTCGTCGCGAGCGCGTCGACGATGTCCTGCTCGATGGAGAGGTCTGCGAAAGTCAATGGATCACCTTGGTCCTGGTGGGAGTCCCGGCCAGTCTACCGGCGAGGTCGGCCCGCCCCGGTCCACGGGCGTCCGGAGCAGGCCGGGCCGGCCCGTATGCTGTGTCCGTGGTGTCGTGGTGGAACCGGAAGCGCGCTGCGCAGCTCGCCGCCGCGTGGCTCGCGTCGCGCAACCCGCGCGGCGCCTCGCCAGTCGAGCGGCTGCAGCTCGACGACGTCAGCCCCGAGCTCGACGTCTTCCTCGGGCAGGCCGCGTACCTGCAGCTCTCGCTGTACGAGACGATGGGCCGTGCCGGTGCCGCTGCGCCGACGATGTCCGGTCGCCTGGTGACCGGCGTGCTCGCCACGGCCGCCCTGGACCGGCACCGTACCCTCGTCGCCGAGATCGAGCGGTCCGGCGGTGACCCGGCTGCCCTGATGGAGCCGCACCGCGCCGCGATCGACCGCTTCCTGCTCCGCACGAGCGGCGCGGACTGGTACGAGTCGATGCTCACCGGGTACGTGACCGCGGGCATCCTCAACGACCTGTTCAGCAGCCTGCTCCGCTCCCTGCCCCTGGACGTGCGGCAGCGCCTGCGCTCCGTGTACGACGGGCGTGAGGAGCGCGCGGTCGTCGACGAGCTCGCGGCGCACATCGAGCAGGACCCGCGCGTCGGCTCGCGGCTCGCGATGTGGGGGCGTCGTCTGGTCGGCGACACGCTGCTCGTGGCTCGGTCGGCACTCGCGTCGCACGCCCGGCAGGACCAGGCCCGGCTCGAGCCGGTGTGGACCGAGCTCATCGCGGCGCACACACGCCGGATGGACGCGCTCGGGCTGACGGCCTAGTCGTCGGCCACCGCCGGCCTGGTCGGCCGCTGCGTCGGCGCGTTCAGGCCTTGGCGTGCTCGAAGTACGTGTCGTCGGCTGCGGAGCGGCGCCGGCCGAGCACCCACTCGGCCACGACGGCCACGAGCAGCGCACCGACGAGCGCGACGACCCAGATCCAGGTGCCGTCGTAGCGCCAGCCGGCCCAGGTCAGGGCTTCCCAGACGACCGCGGCCACGACGCCGCCGACGACCGGGCCGAGCAGCACGCCGCGCGTCGACCGCCACGGCACCACGACGTGCGCGACGGCCCCGAGGATGAGGCCGCCGAGCACGGCGAAGAGCAGCTCCACGTCAGGCGACGAAGCCGATGCGGCGCGACTCCTCGGCGCCGACCTCGACGTAGGCCAGCGAGGCGACCGGCACGATGAAGCGACGGCCCTTCTCGTCCTTCAGCGACAGGTGGGTCGACTGCGACTCCAGGGCCTGTGCGACGGCCTGCTCGATCTCCTCGGCGGTCTGGGCGGTCTCGAACGCGATCTCGCGCGGGCTGTTGATGATGCCGATCTTGATGTCCACGTGCTCAGCGTACCCATGCGTCCCCCGGCCGGATCGACCGTTCGCCGCGGGCGCACGCGTTGGCGCGGGACCGTGGCTGTCGGCCGTGCTCGGTAGCGTGTGGCCGTGCCCCGGACCCTGCTGACGACCACGCCCGACGACACCGACGTCGTCCGGCCGCTCGGGGCGGACCCGGCGCAGGACGCCGTCCTCGCGCTGCCGGACGGGGCCCACGCCGCGGTCCTCGGTGCGCCGGGGACCGGGAAGACCACGACGCTCGCCCGACTCGTCGCCCGGCGCATGAACCGGTCGGACGCGGTCTCGTCGGACGGCCACGCCACGGTCGTCGCACTGACGTCGGCGCGCACCGCCGCCACGGCCCTGCGGGACCGACTGGCCGCCACGGTCGACCGGGTGGTCCCCGGTGCCCTCGCGCGCACGGTGAACTCGCTCGCCTTCCAGGTCGTCGCGCACGCGGCCGCCGCCCAGGGTCAGGACGCGCCGACGCTCCTGACCGGTGGCGAGCAGGACCGGATCATCGGTGACCTGCTCGCCGGGCACGACGCTGACGGCACCGGGCCCGCGTGGCCGGAGCCGATCACCGCGGTCGTCCGCGAGCGCGCCGGGTTCCGGACGGCGCTCCGGGACGTCATGATGCGTGCGGTGGCGGCCGGCATCGAGCCCGAGGACATGCGGGAGCTCGGGGACGAGGCAGGACGACCCGAGTGGCGTGCGGTCGGGGACTTCGTCGACGAGTACCGCGCGGCGCTCACCGCGTTCCGCTCGACCTCGCTCGACGCGGCGGAGCTCGTCGCGTACGCCACCGCCGCGGTGCTCCGCGGGCAGGTCCCACCGAGCGTCGCGGCACTGCGGCTCGTGGTGGTGGACGACACCCAGGAGCTGGTCGAGGGCGAGGTCGCACTGCTCGGCGCGCTCGCCCGGTCCGGCACGCAGGTCGTCGCGTTCGGCGACCCGGACATCGCGTCCTCGGCGTTCCGCGGAGCCGAACCGGACGTGCTCGGTCGGCTCGCGGTGCGCCTCGGTGTGCCGCGGGTCGAGGAGATCGTCCTCGGGACCGTGCACCGGCACCCGGCTCCGATCCGCGAGCTCGTCGGCGCCGTGACGGGCCGCATCGGCGCCGCGGCGGCCGGTCGCCAGCGGACGGCCGCCGCGTCGACCACCGACGCCCGCTCCGACGCGGTGCTGCACCTCGAGGCGGGCAGCCGGTCGGCGCTCGTCGTCGCCGTGGCCCGACGCCTCCGTGAACACCGCCTGCTCGACGGGGTGCCGTGGCACCGGATGGCCGTCGTCACCCGCAGCGGTGCGGCGATCCCCGAGCTCGTCCGTGCGCTCTCCGTCGCCGAGGTCCCCGCCACCGCCGGTGCCGCTCCGGTCCGACCCCGCGACGACTCCGCCGCACGTGCGCTCCTCGACGCTGCCGCGGTGTCGCTCGACGTCCTGCCGCTCGACGCCGACCTGGCCACCGCGTTCGCCACGGGACCGCTCGGCGGACTCGACACCCTCGCGATGCGCCGACTCCGACTCGCCCTGCGCCGCGAGGAACTCGCCGGTGGCGGGACCCGGACGGCGGACGAGCTCCTCGTCGAGGCGCTCGGGGCGCCGGAACGGCTCGCGACCGTCGACGCCGGGTTCGCCCGTCGCGCCACCCGTCTGGCCCGCAGCCTGGTGCAGGCGCGTGCCGACGCGGACGGCGGGGCGAGCATCGAGGAGATCCTCTGGGGACTGTGGGAGCGCAGCGGGCTGGCCGGGGTCTGGGGAGGACAGTCGGCGGCGGGCGGTGTCGGTGCGGCCGAGGCCGACCGGCACCTGGATGCCGTGGTCGGGCTCTTCACCGCCGCGAAACGCTTCGTCGAGCGGACGCCGGACGCTCCGGCACGCGTCTTCGTCGACGACCTGCTCGGGGCGGACCTGCCCGAGGACTCGATCGGACCCGACCGGACCGCTGGGCGGGTCCGCGTGCTGACCCCGTCCGCAACGATCGGGCTCGAGTGCGACGTCGTGGTGGTCCTCGGGCTGCAGGACGGCGTCTGGCCGAACACCCGCGTCCGGGGCAGCCTGCTCGACCCGGACGGGCTCGTGCGCGCCGCGAACGGGATCGCCCACGGTCCCGTCGACGACCGTGCCGCCGTGGTCGCCGACGAGCTGCGGCTCTTCGCCCGTGCGGTGTCCCGCGCCACCACCCAGGTCGTCGTCGGCACGGTCGCGAACGACGACGAGGCGCCGTCGCCCTTCGTCCGGCTCGTCCCGGTGCCGCCCGACCGCCAGCCCGCCGCGCACCCGCTCTCGCTCCGCGGGCTCGCCGGGTCGCTGCGGCGCCGGGTCGTGACGACCGGCGACCCCGAGGCGGCGTCGGCCCTCGCCCGGCTCGCCGAGGCCGAGGTGCCGGGCGCCTCGCCGGACGACTGGTACGGGCTCGCCGAGCCCACGACCGACGACCCCCTCGTCGACCTCGACGCCCCGCCGGCACCCCTGCACGAGGGCGGCGAGCCGGTCGCACCGGCGGTCTCCGTGTCGCCGTCGCGGATCGGCACGTTCGAGGAGTGCCCGGTGCACTGGTTCGTGCAGACCTTCGGCGGTGGCGCTCCGAGTCCGGCGATGGGCATCGGCACGATCGTGCACGAGACGATGGAGCACGCGACCGACGTCGACGTCGAGTCCCTGTGGGCACGGGTCGAGGCGCGGTGGGGCGAGCTGACCTTCGAGTCGCCGTGGGTCGCCGACCGCGAGCGGGCCCGGACCCGTCGGATGATCGAGGGCCTCAGCGACTACCTCCGGACCTTCGCCGGGGCGGGGCGTCGACTGCTCGGCGCGGAGACGTCCTTCGCGCTCGAGACCGGCCCGGCGCGGCTGCGGGGGAGCATCGACCGGATCGAGGTCGACCCGGACGGGCGCGTCAGCGTCGTGGACCTGAAGACCGGCCGCTCGATGCCGAGCGAGAAGAACGATATGCCCGCGCACCCGCAGCTCGGCGCGTACCAGCTCGCGGTCGAGGACGGTGCGGTCGAGGGTGTCCCGGCCGGGTCCTCGATGGCCGATGCACGACTCGTGTTCGTGCAGAACCCGCGGAGCGGCTCGGCCTACTCGGAGCGCACGCAGCACGCGTTCGACGACGAGGCGCGTGCGGCGTACCGCGAGCGGCTGCACGAGGTCGCCCGGGGCATGGCGGGTCGGACGTTCCTGGCGCGCGTCGACGATCACTGCGCCAAGGCCCGGACCGGGGTCGAGTGCCGGATCCACGTGGTGGGGGAGGTCACCTGGTGACGACGGACACGAGCGGAACGACGGACACGAGCGACGCCGGGGCGCTCCCCACCGTCGGCGCGCCCCGGACGTCTCAGCACGACGCGGACGCCATCGCCGACGCCCTCGGACGCCCCCGCCCGACCGCCCAGCAGCGCGCCGTCATCGAGTCCCCGCTCGCCCCGGCGCTCGTCGTCGCGGGCGCCGGCAGCGGCAAGACCGAGACGATGGCGTCGCGCGTCGTCTGGCTCCTCGCGAACGGCTTCGTCCGACCGGCCGAGATCCTCGGACTGACCTTCACCCGCAAGGCCGCCGGAGAGCTCTCGGTCCGGATCAACGACCGCATCCGTGCACTCGAGGACGTCGGACTGCTGGACGCCGGCGACGCGTTCGAGGCGCCGACCGTGTCGACCTACAACGCCTTCGCGAACGCGGTGTTCCGCGAGAACGCCCTGCTCGTGGGGCGGGACGGCGAGTCCCAGGTGCTCACGGAGCCGTCCGCCTGGCAGCTCGCGCGCCGGGTCGTCGTGGCCGCCCGGGACGACCGGCTGGCCGGACTCGACCGCGACGTCGACACCGTCACGGCCGCCGTCGTCGCCCTCGCCGGTGCCGTGTCCGAGCACCTGGTCGACCCGGACAGGCTCCGTCGCTTCGCCGTCGACTTCGGCGCCCTGCTCGAGCTGCCGGGCAACAACCGCGGCAACCCGTACAAGGCGGTCACCGACGCGGTGCGTGCCGTCGGGGCCCTCGAGCCACTCGTCGAGCTGGTCGAGGAGTTCCGGCGGCAGAAGGTCGACCGCGGCTTCGTCGAGTTCTCCGACCAGATCGCGCTCGCCCTCGCTGCCGCCGAGTCCGCCCCCCGCGTGGTCGAGGACCTGCGCACCCGGTTCCGCGTCGTCCTGCTCGACGAGTACCAGGACACCTCGGTGGTGCAGACGCGCTTCCTCGCCCGGCTGTTCCGGGGCCACCCGGTGATGGCGGTCGGCGACCCGCACCAGTCGATCTACGGCTTCCGCGGTGCGAGCGCGGCGAACCTCGCGCGCTTCCCGCGGGACTTCGGCGACGGTGACACCGTCCCCGTCACGTTCGCGCTGTCGACGAGCTGGCGGAACCCGGTGGACGTGCTGGCCGGGGCGAACGCCGTCGTCGGGCCGCTGTCCGACGCGTCCGAGGTCGCCGTCGAGCGCCTCGCCCCGCGACCCGGTGCGGACGCGGGCACCGTCGACGTGGCCTTCCCGGAGACCCTGCCGGAGGAAGCCGACGCCGTCGCCCGGTGGTTCGCCGCACGCCGCGCGGCCGACCCCGCCGGCTCGATGGCGCTCCTCCTGCGCTCACGGAAGGACCTGTCCGCGTTCACCGGCGCCCTGGCCGACCACCGCGTCCCGTTCCACGTGCTCGGCACCGGCGGACTCCTCCAGCGGCCGGAGATCGTCGACCTGGTCGCCTGCCTGCGGGTGCTGCACGACCCGGCCGCCGGGAACGACCTCATCCGCCTGCTCGTCGGTGCCCGGTGGCGTGTCGGTGCCGCGGACGTCAAGGAGCTGCACGGTCTCGCGCGCTGGCTGTTCAGCCGCGACCACACCCACCAGCGACTCGACGACGACGTGACGGCGGCCTTCCGGGCGTCGGTCGCGGTGGGCGAGCACGGGTCGATCGTCGACGCCCTGGACTTCGTCGCCACCGCCCCGGACGAGCACGGCGCGCTCGCCGCGATCAGTCCGGTGGGCCGGGCCCGGATGCGCGCGCTCGGGCAGCAGCTCGCCGCACTGCGCGCCCGGGCCGCCGGCGACCTGGTCGACTTCGTCACGCTCGTCGTGCAGGAGATGCAGCTCGACGTCGAGGTCGCGGCGCACGAGCAGGGGAGCGGCGCGTTCCTGGACGCCTTCGTCGACGAGCTCGCCGGCTTCGTGACGACCGACGACCGCGCCCACCTCGGGGCGTTCCTCGGGTGGATCGACGCGGCCGCGCGGCGCGACGACATGGGGCCGCGGTCCGAGGAGCCCGAGGCCGGCACGGTCCAGATCCTGACGATCCACGGCTCGAAGGGTCTGGAGTGGGACGCCGTGGCCGTGCCCCGGCTCGTCGAGGGCGCGCTGCCGGCCCGGCCGCAGGAGGGTTCGTCCGGCTGGCTCGGCTTCGGACGCCTGCCGTACGAGTTCCGCGGCGATGCCGAGGAACTCCCGCGGCTCGACTGGCGGGGACGCGCGTCCCAGAAGGAGGTCGTCGACGCGATCGACGCCTACCGCGAGCAGGTCGCCGCACGCAACGAGGACGAGGAACGCCGGCTCACATACGTCGCTCTCACGCGGGCGCGGCACGACCTGCTCGTGTCCGGCTCGTTCTGGGCCGGTGGCGTCCGGCCGACGGAGCCGAGCCGGTACCTGCGCGACCTGGTCGACGCCGGGGTCGTCGGTGCCGACGCGGTCCCGGACGGCACCGTGCACGCGGAGGACCTGCTCGGCACCGACGGCGCTGTCCAGTCCTGGCCGCACGCCCCGTTCGGTTCCCGGGGGACGCGGGTCGTCGCGGCGGCCGAACGGGTCCGGAACGCCAACCCGGGAGCGGCCGGCCGCTTCGCCGCGGACATCGACCTGCTGCTGGCCGAACGCCAGGCCCAGCGGTCCGCCCGGCACGCGGTCGCGATCCCGCACCGCGTGCCGGCCTCGGGCTTCAAGGACTACCTCGCGCAGCCGGAGCGCGTCGCGGAGCGGCTGCGACGGCCGATGCCCGAGCGGCCGTACCGGGCGACCCGCCTGGGGACGCTCTTCCACCAGTGGGTGGAGCAGCGCGTGGCCCGTGGCGGATCGCTCGAGACGCTCGACGCCTGGGACGGCGAGCTCGACCTCGATCCCGACGAGCTCGGTGCGGCCGACGCGGACGCGGCGGTGACCGACGACGACGCCCGCCGACTCGCCGCGTTCCAGGAGACGTTCTCCCGGTCCCGCTGGGCGGACCGCGTGCCCGTCGAGGTCGAGCGCGAGATCCACATCCCGTTCCTCGGGCACAGCGTCGTCTGCAAGCTCGACGCGGTCTACGAGATCGACGGGCGCGCCGAGGTCGTCGACTGGAAGACGGGGAAGGCGCCGTCCGGCGCCGACGACCTCGCGGCACGGCAGCTGCAGCTCGCGCTGTACCGCGTCGCCTACGCCGAGTTCACCGGGCGGCCGGTCGACGAGGTCGATGCCGTCTTCTACTTCGTCGCGGACGACCTCGAGGTGCGGCCGACCGACCTGCTGGACCGGGACGGGCTCGAGCGCGCCTGGCGCGCGGCCCTCGGCTGATCCGGGCGCGACCCGGTGCGGACTGGAGGATCGTGGCGGCGCCGCCACGCGCCTCCAGTCCGGCAGTCCGTCAGCCCGCAGTCCGCAGCCGGTCGGGCCGTCAGCCGTGTCGGCGCTCGGTGGAGGAGAGCAGCTGCTCGACCTCGCCGATCTCCATCGTGTCCGGCGAGACCGACTGGAGCGGTGCCGCGCTCGGCGTCTGCACCGCGTCGACCAGGCGGTGCATCATCGCGACGGCGTCGTCGACGACCTCGGTGCTCTTCGCCTGGACCCCGTGCAGCAGCCACTGCGCGGTCTCGAGCTCGTGGTACACCCGAGCGCGCTGTGCGAGCTGGCGGTCCCGCCCGCCACCCGCTGCCTGGTAGGCGGCGAGCACGGTGTCGAACGTGTCCGCCCGACCGGCGAGCACCCACGCGAGGTCCTTCGCCGGGTCGCCCAGCCGGAGCTCGCCCCAGTCGAGCATGCCCGTGACGGTGTCGCCGTCGACGAGCAGGACACCGGTGCCGAGGGCGCCGTGCACCACGGTCGGCGTGAACTGCCACAGCTGCTGGTCGCGGGCCGCGCCCTCCCAACGCTCCTTGAGCGCCGCCGGGACGAGCTTGGTCGCGACCGCGCGGTCCATCACGGAGACGGCCGAGCGCAGGACTTCGAACGGGGTGAGCGACGGCAGACCCGCGTCGGTGACGAAGCTCGTGGGCAGCAGGTGCACCGCGGCGACGGCGCGACCGACCGACGCGGCGAGCTCCGGGCGTTGGCCGAGGTCACGGAGCGCGGGGTGGGTCCCGGGCACGTACGACGTGACGATCGCGCGGGTCGAGCCGATCGGAGCCTGGCCGCGGTACTCGGCGACGGCGAAGGGCAGTCGCGTCCGGATGCCGGCGCTGAGCGCGCGGATCGCGACGAGGTCGGCGGACTGACGCGCTTCGGCCCGCTGGTTGCGCGGACGCCGGATCGCGGACAGGGTGCCGTCCGCCTCGCGCAGCACGGCGGACTCGAAGTCACCGGACGCGGCGGAACCGAGCGGACGTGTGCCCGTCACGAGCAGGCCGGACACGGCCGTCGTCGCCAACGCGGCTAGAGTGAACTGGGATCCCGCCATGCCCCTCAGGGTAGGTCCGCGGTCGACGTGCGAGCGTGCGCCACGCTGGCCTGTGGAACCCCGGGGACGCTCCACAGGCTCCCGCCGAGAAGACCACGCCGACCCGAGGAGCCCTCCGCCGTGACCGTCGAGTTCGCCGCCAGACTGCCGCTGTCCCGCAACGAACTCGACCGCGATGCGGAGTTCCGGACCACGCCCGACCTCGACCGCGTCCTGCGCGACGACCCGGCGACCCGCTGGCTGCCCGTGCACCGGGGCGAGCTCCTGCGCGAGACCGACGGCGCGCTGCGGTTCGTGCGGGCCGAGGCGGTGCCCGAGGACGCGGTGACGCTGTACCTGGGGCGGGCCGTCGTGGACGCTCCCGACGCTCCCGCGGGCACACGCTTCGTCGCCGTGCTCGTCGACGACCGGACCGCGACCGCGATCGAGCCGGACGACGACGCCTGGGTCAGCCTGCGCATGTTCGGCACCGAGCTGTCCGCCCGCGACCAGGGTCTCGCGGTCGAGGCGGTGGCGATGGCGAACTGGCACGCGGTGCACGGGTTCTCGCCGCGCACCGGCTCCGCGACCGAGGTCGTCACGGGGGGCTGGGTCCGCCGCGACCCCGAGGGGCACGAGCACTTCCCGCGCACCGACGCCGCGATCATCGTCGGGGTCACGGACGCCGACGACCGGATCCTGCTCGGCTCGAACGCCGCGTGGGACGCCGACCGCTACTCGCTGCTCGCCGGGTTCGTGGAGCCGGGGGAGTCGCTCGAGGACGCCGTCCGCCGCGAGGTCTGGGAGGAGTCCGGTGTCCGGGTCGAGGAGCCCGAGTACCTCGGTTCGCAGCCCTGGCCGTTCCCGGCTTCCCTGATGGTCGGGTTCCGTGCCCGGGCCGTGGACGGTGACCCGTCGACCGCGCGTCCCGACGGTGTCGAGATCCTGGACGTGCGGTGGTTCTCGCGCGACGATGTCCGCGAGCGCGCCGGGGACACCCTGCTGCTGCCGGGGCGGACGTCGATCGCCCGCGCCATCATCGAGGAGTGGTACGGCGAGCCGCTCGACCTGCCGTGAGCGGGTCCCGTCGGTGCGGGGCGGCTCTTCCGTGAGCGGGGCTCCGTCGTGAGCGCCGACCCGCGCGTCGCCGTGGACGGGGTCCGACCGCCGTCACCGGACGAGCTCCTCGCCGCCCTCGACACCGAGCAGCGGACCGTCGCCCGGACGCTCCTCGGCCCGGTCGCCGTCCTCGCGGGTGCCGGCACCGGGAAGACCCGCGCCATCACCCACCGGATCGCCTACGGCGTCGCCACCGGGACGTACTCGCCGAGCCACGTCCTCGCGCTGACCTTCACCACGCGTGCCGCCGGCGAGCTGCGGTCGCGGCTCCGGGCCCTCGGCGCCGGGGCGGTGCAGGCGCGGACGTTCCACGCCGCCGCGATGGCGCAGCTCAGCTACTTCTGGCCGGACACCATCGGCGGGCACGCCCCCCGGATCGTCGAGTCCAAGGGGCGGGTGATCGCGCACGCCGCCGACACCGTCGGCCTGCACGTGGACACCCCGGTGCTCCGCGACCTGGCCGCCGAGGTCGAGTGGCGCAAGGTCCAGATGCTGTCCTACGACGAGTACGAGGCCGCCGCCGCGGACCGTGTGATGCCCCGTGACACGACTCCGCGCCGGGTCGTCGACCTGATGCGCGCCTACGAGCAGCTCAAGGACGACCGCCGCCAGCTGGACTTCGAGGACGTCCTGCTCGCGACGCTCGGCATGGTCGAGTCCGAGCCGCGGGTGGCGTCGTACGTGCGGCAGCAGTACCGGTTCTTCGTCGTCGACGAGTACCAGGACGTCTCGCCCGTGCAGCACGACCTGCTCCGGGCGTGGCTCGGCGGTCGGGACGACGTCTGCGTGGTCGGTGACGCCAGCCAGACGATCTACTCGTTCGCGGGCGCGTCGAGCCGCTACCTGCTCGGCTTCGGCTCCGAGTTCCCACGGGGCTCGATCGTGCGCCTCGAGCGGAACTACCGCTCCACGCCCGAGGTCGTGCAGGCGGCCAACACCCTGATGCGCGGGCAACCGGGTGCCCTGGACCTCGTCGCGCAGACCACCGAGTCCGGACCGGCACCGGGGGTGCTCGCGTGCGTGCACGACGGCGACGAGGCGCAGACCGTGGCCCGCCGCATCGCCGAGACGGTCGCCGCCGGCGCGTCCTTCGGGGACTGCGCCGTGCTCTACCGCGTCGGGGCGCAGGCCGCCGCACTCGAGTCGGCGCTCGGCCGCGCCGGCATCCCGTACCGCGTGCAGGGCGGCACACGGTTCTTCGACCGGCCTGAGGTCAAGCTCGCCGTGCACCACATGCGCGGCGAGGCCGTCCGCCGGACCGACGACGAGCTGACCCGTCGCGTGGGGCTCGTCCTGCAGCTGAGCGGATGGACGCCGACCGCACCGGAGGGCTCCGGAGCCGTGCGCGACCAGTGGGAGGCGCTGCAGGCGATCATGACCCTGGCCGAGGAAGCGCCGGCCGGCACGACCATGCAGCAGTTCACCCAGGACCTGGTCGACCGTGCCGCGACCCACCACGAGCCCGAGCTCGACGCCGTCACCCTGGCGACCCTGCACTCGTCGAAGGGCTTGGAGTGGCCCCACGTCGTCGTGGTCGGCGCCGCCGAGGGGCTGCTGCCGATCTCGCACGCCACGACCGACGACGAGGTCGAGGAAGAACGTCGGCTGTTCTACGTCGGTCTGACCCGTGCGCGCCGGTCCGTCACGGTGACGTGGTCCCGGCAGGGCTCCACGCGTGCCGGAGCCCGGGCGCCGAGTCGGTTCCTGGCAGCGCTCGACACGCGCAGCGAGGGTGCGGCGCCACCGGCTGCACGCTGACCGACAGGTCGTCCCGGTCGAACACCACCTGGTCCGCCCGGGGGTGCTGCGTCGTCGACGGTAGGCGCTGCACGAGCATCCGCGTCGCCGCCGCGGCCACCGCCGCCGTGCGCCAGGGGGAGAGCGGCGCTGCCGGACGCCCCCAGACCTGTGCGGCCACGGCTGCCCAGGCCGGGTCGGCGTCGACGCGGGCGTACTCGACGCACTGCAGACACGGCCCGGTGCCGGGCACCACGAACGGCCCGAGCCGGACCCGTCCGTCGCCGACCACGAGCGCGAGGTGCGGCGTGCCCCGTCGGGTCCACGCCGCGCGGAGTGCCGGGTCGACGACGTGGTCGGCCACGACCAGGGCCAGCCGGGGCTCCGGCTCGGGGAAGGACACCGGCCCGCCGAGCGGCGCCGTGGTCCGGACGACGGTCACGCCCTCGCCGAGGAGCATCTCCGCGACGGTGTCGGCGAGCGGACCGGCGCCGTGCACCTCGACCCGGGCGAGGGGCTCCGGGAGCACGTCGACGGCAGCGGGCGAGGCCGTCCCGAGCACCCGCGCCGCGACCTCGGGTCGGCAGCCGACCGTCCGGGCGAGCGCGGCCAGGGCGTCACGCGCGGTCTCGCGGCGCAGCGCGCTCAGGAACCGTTCCTCGGCCGTGGTCGGCACGGGGACCACGGCGCGCGGCGGGTCGACCCCGAGCTGGACGGTCGCCGGGTCACGCCAGACGAACTCGAGGGTCGGGTCGATGCGGATGCCCATGCCCCGACGATGACGGACCCGCCACCCCGGTGGGGGCGACGGGTCCGATCTGTGGAGAAGTCGGGGTCAGCGGGACGGGGTGTCCCCGTCGGACGTCGGGGGCTCGTCGACCCCGCCCTGCTCGTCCTCGTGCGGGCGGTCGCCCGTCGAGTCCGCCAGCAGGTCGGCGAGGGCCTTGTCGAACGCGTCGTCCTCGGCCGAGCGACCCGGGTTCCGGAGCCGGAGCACGAACGCCTCCGGGTCGTCCACGTCCTCGGAGGTCGGGACGGCGTCGAAGTGCGCCCAGAGCGCGTCGCGGTCCTCGGCGCCGAGTTCCTCGGTCACGCGCTGCCACAGCGCCGCGGCCTCGCGCAGTCGGCGGGGCCGGAGCTCCAGGCCGACGAGCGTGGCGAACGCGGACTCCGCCGGGCCACCCGAAGCACGACGGCGGCGGACCATCTCGGCGATCGCGCCGGCGCGCGGCAGCCGGACGGTCGCGGCCGCGGTGACGGTGTCGACCCAGCCCTCGACGAGCGCGAGCATGGTCTCGAGCCGGGCGAGCGCCGCCTCCTGCTCGGGAGTGCGCGGCGGGATGAGGGCGCCGGACGCGAGCGCGTCGCGGAGCTGCTCCTGGTTCGTGGGGTCGATCTCGGACGCGAGTTCCTCGACGCGGTCGAACGGGATGTGGATGCCCCGCGCGTAGTCGGTGATCGACGTGATGATGTGCAGCCGGAGCCAGCGGGCCGACCGGAACAGCCGCGCGTGGGCGAGCTCCCGCACCGCGAGGTAGATCCGGACCTCGTCCTCGGGGACGTCCAGGCCCTCGGCGAACTCGGCCACGTTCTGCGGCAGGAGCGCGGCGACCTGCTCGTCGAGGAGCGGCACGCCGACGTCGCCACCGGACACGACCTCCTTCGAGAGCTGCCCGACGACCTGCCCGAGCTGGATCGCGAACAGGGCCCCGCCCACGCCGCGCATGGCCTTCGAGACGTCCCCGAGCATCGCCTTGAGCTGCTCGGGTGCGCGCTGCTCGATGGCCTCGGTCAGGGCGTTCGCGATGCTCAGCGCGACCGGCTCGGCGATCTGCGCCCACACCGGGGTCGTCGCGGTCGCCCACTGCTCGCGCGTGAACGTGCTCGGCGTCGCGGTGAGCTCGGGGACCGAGGTCGCCTCGTCCAGCCACAGGGCCGCGACCTGGAACGCCTGGTCCGTCGCCTGCGCGGTGGCGGGGTCGACGGGGTGCTGGCCGTCGCGGGCGATGGCGGTCGCCCGCTCCGCCGCGACCGTGAAGTCGATGCCGTCGCCGCCGGACTGCGCCGCGCGCTGCAGCTGGCCCATCAGGTTCGCGACGAACGCCGGGTCGTTCGGCAGCCCCGCGGCGCCCGCGAGCTGCGACGGGTCGATCTGTCCCTCTCCGGAGAGCAGCTTGCGCAGCATCTCCTGGAAGTCGTCGTCCGGCCCCGGCTGCGGTTGATCAGGCATGCCGACTACGCTAACCGCTGCTCACGGGCCCGCGCCTGGGATGCTCCCGTGGGGACGCCCGGACCGCTGCGCCCACGGCGAACAGCCCGCCAGACGACGGGCGCACAGCCCGCCAGCAGGCGGCCGCACCCTGTGGAAGGACGTCCGTGACCCTCTTCGCCCCCGCTCCCCGCCGTCGCTCGCGCGCCCGGACCGTCGGGTGGGCGTTCGTCATCGGGGCCGTGGTGCTCGGACTCCTCGCGAGCTTCCTGCCGAGCCCGTACCTCATCGAGGTGCCCGGCCCGGTCTACAACACCATCGGCACCCAGCGGCAGGGGAGCGGCAAGGACGCGAAGGACGTCGAGCTCATCCAGATCGACGGCGCGGAGACGTACCCGACATCCGGTGCGCTCGACATGCTCACCGTCGGCATCCAGGGCGACGCCACGAACCGTCCGTCCTGGACGAGCGTCGTCCGCGCACTGTTCTCGCGGTCCGAGGCGGTCATCCCGGCCAGCGCGATCTACCCGGAGGGCACGACCACCCAGCAGGTGAACGAGCAGGACGCGGCGGACATGCAGTCCTCGCAGCAGTCGGCGGTCGCCGCGGCGCTCATCCACCAGGGCGAGGAGCTGCCCACGCGGCTCGAGGTCGGCTCCGTGCAGCCCGGGTCCGCGGCGGACGGCACCATCCGGAAGGGCGACGTCATCACGGCGTTCGACGGCGAGCAGCTCACCACGAACGTCGACGCCGGCACGCTGCGCGCCGCCGTGGCGAAGCACGGCACGTCCTCGCCCGCCACCGTGACGATCGAGCGGGACGGCGTGAGCCGCCAGGTCGAGGTCACCCCGCGCGACGAGCAGGGCACCGCACTCCTCGGCGTCGGCGTGACCGAACGCTACGACTTCCCGTTCCAGGTGAAGATCGCGCTGCAGGACGTCGGCGGGCCCTCGGCCGGCATGATGTTCGCGCTCGGGATCATCGACGAGCTCACCCCCGGCAAGCTCAACGGCGGGAAGCACGTCGCCGGCACCGGCACGATCACCGCGGACGGCGAGGTCGGCGCGATCGGCGGCATCCGCCAGAAGCTCTACGGCGCGAAGGACGCGGGGGCGACGGTCTTCCTCGCACCCGCCGACAACTGCGACGAGGTCGTCGGTCACGTCCCGGCCGGGCTCGACGTCTACAAGGTCGCGACGCTCGACCAGGCCGTCACGGACCTGCAGACCATCGCCTCCGGGAAGAGCACCGACGGCCTCGCACGCTGCGGTTCCTGACGGCACGGTCCCGACCCGGCCGCGCACGCCGCGACGTGCGCGCACGTCGCGATCCGTGCCTCCAGGCCGTCTGCCGGGAGGCACGGACCACCTTCCTGAGTTCCCGTACAGTTTCACTGTCGGTGGCGACCAATAGGATCGACGCACTGACGGCCCGCCGCGCCGGGCCCGCCGGTCCGACACGTCAGGAGCACATCAAGTGACGACAACCTCGTCCACCTCGGGACCCTCTTCCTCCGGGCGGCGTTCGCCGCGGGTCCCGATCGTGGTCACGATCATCGTGCTGGCCGCACTGGTGATCGGCTTCTTCATCTTCGCCAGCCTGTACACCGACTATGCGTGGTTCTCCCAACTCGGGTTCCAGCAGGTCCTCACCACCCGGTGGATCGCAGGCACCTCGATGTTCGTCGCCGGCTTCCTGGGGATGGCCGCGCCGGTGTACGTGAGCATCGCGCTCGCGTTCCGGTTCCGGCCGGTCTACGCCAAGCTCAACTCGCAGCTCGACCGCTACCAGCAGGTCATCGAGCCGCTGCGCCGTGCGGTCATGATCGGCATCCCGGCGGTCCTCGGCGTCTTCGCCGGGCTCTCCACGGCCGGCCGCTGGAGCATGGTGCTCGAGTACTTCAACCGGACGTCGTTCGGCAAGACCGATCCCCAGTTCGGCCTGGACATCGGCTTCTACGTGTTCGAGCTGCCGTTCTGGCGCGCGATCGTGGCGTACTCGTCGGCGGTCGTGCTCATCGCCGGGATCGCGGCGCTCGCCGCGTGCTACCTGTACGGCGCACTCCGGTTCGGCGGGCGCGAGGTCCGCATCTCCCGCGCCGCGCGCATCCAGCTCGCGGTGACCGCGGCCGTCTACGTGGCCCTGCAGGGCGTCAGCCTGTGGCTCGACCAGTACGCGGCCCTGACCAAGGACAACCCGCTCATCACGGGTGCGCAGTACACCGACGTCAACGCCGTCATCCCCGGTCGCGAGATCATGGCGGGCATCGCCGGGATCGTCGCGGTCCTGTTCGTCGTCACGGCCGTCATCGGCCGCTGGCGCATCTCGATCGTCGGCACCGGGCTGCTGCTCGTCGCGGCGATCGTCATCGGCGGCATCTACCCGTGGGTGGTCCAGCGGCTGCAGGTGAAGCCCTCGGAGCGCACCTACGAGTCGGCGTACATCGAGCGGAACATCAAGGCCACGCGGGACGCCTACGACGTCGCCGACGTGCAGGAGCAGAACTACGACGCGACGACCGAGGCGAGCTCGGGCGCCCTCGCGCAGGACGCCCAGACGACGGCGAACATCCGTCTCATCGACCCGAAGATCGTGTCGGACACCTTCAGCCAGCTGCAGCAGTACCGGCAGTACTACCAGTTCCCGAAGGAGCTGGACGTCGACCGGTACGACGTCAAGGGCCAGACCGAGGACACCGTGATCGCGGTGCGCGACATCGACCTCGACGGCCTCAGCGCCCAGGCGAACACGCAGTACAACCGGACCTTCGTCTACACGCACGGCTTCGGCGTGACCGCGGCCTACGGCAACCAGCGCGCGAGCGACGGCAAGCCGGTGTTCCTCGAGTCGGGCATCCCGTCGAGCGGCGCGCTCGGCGACTACCAGGAGCGCGTGTACTTCGGCGAGACCTCGCCGCCGTACTCGATCGTCGGCGGGCCCGAGGGCTCGAAGAACATCGAGCTCGACTACCCGTCCGGCTCGGACGACGACAACGGCGGCAACGCGACCACCACCTACCAGGGCAACGGCGGTCCGAGCCTCGGCAACTTCTTCAACCGGCTCGTCTACGCGGCGAAGTTCCAGTCGGAGCAGATCCTGCTGTCGAACGCGGTCAACAAGGACTCGCAGATCCTGTACGACCGCGACCCGATCCAGCGCGTCCAGAAGGTCGCGCCGTACCTGACGCTCGACAGTGACGCCTACCCGGCGGTCGTCGACCACCGCATCCAGTGGGTCGTCGACGGGTACACCACGAGCAACGCCTACCCGTACTCGCAGAGCCAGAGCCTGTCGGACAGCATCAACGGCACGGAGTCGTCGACGTTCCGCACCGACCAGGTGAACTACATCCGGAACTCGGTGAAGGCCACGGTCGACGCCTACACGGGCAAGGTCACGCTCTACGCCTGGGACACGCAGGACCCGGTGCTCAAGACCTGGCAGAAGATCTTCCCGACGTCGATGCAGCCGGTGTCGGAGATGAGCGCCGAACTGCTCGACCACGTGCGGTACCCGACGGACCTGTTCAAGGTCCAGCGGTCGATCCTCGGCACGTACCACGTGACGAACGCGAACTCGTTCTACTCGGGTGACGACGCGTGGAACACCCCGCAGGAACCGACCTCGGGCACGAACGACGCCGACACCGCGGACGCGCAGACGACGACGAACGCGCTCGGGACGCAGACGACCGCGAACCGGTCCAACCTGCAGGACCCGTACTACCTGACCATGAAGGTGCCGGGGCAGGACACCGCGTACTCGCTCTACACGACGTACATCCCGCAGCAGTCGGCCGGAGCGAACAACCGCAACGTGCTGACCGGGTACCTGGCGGTGGACTCGGATGCCGGTGGTGCCGGCAAGGGCGAGAAGGCCAGGAACTACGGCAAGCTCACGCTCCTGACGATGCCGAAGACCGACAACATCCCGGGTCCGGCGCAGGTGCAGAACCTGTTCAACGGTGACACCACCGTGTCGCAGGAGCTGAACATCCTGAAGCGGGGCAACTCGACGGTGAAGCAGGGCAACCTGCTGACCCTGCCGGTCGGCGGCGGGTTCCTCTACGTGCAGCCCGTCTACGTCCAGTCGACGTCGAGCGGTTCGTACCCGCTGCTGCAGAAGGTCCTGGTGGCCTTCGGCGACAAGATCGCCTTCGAGGACACTCTCGACGAGGCGCTCAACAGCCTGTTCGGCGGCAACTCGGGTGCCACGGCCGGCGACCAGGGCGCCGCGAACGGATCCGGGTCGGGCGACAGCGGTTCGGGCGACACCGGCTCCGGGAACTCCGGGTCGAGCGGCTCCGGGTCGACCGACACGGGTTCGGGCTCGTCCGGTTCGACCGGGGGCTCCAGCTCCGGGAGTGCGACCGACAACGCCGCGCTGCAGCAGGCCCTCGCCGACGCGAAGTCCGCACTGCAGGACCGCCAGGACGCCTACGCGAAGAACGACCTGGTCGCTGCGGCAGAGGCCGACCAGCGCCTGCAGGAGGCCATCCAGGCGGCGACCGAGGCCGAGGGCGGGAACTGACACGCCGTGGCGGGGCACTCGATTTGTGCCCCGCCACGGGCGTGTGTAGGCTGTTCAACGTGCCGCGGGGTGGAGCAGTTCGGTAGCTCGCTGGGCTCATAACCCAGAGGTCGTAGGTTCAAATCCTGCCCCCGCAACCAAGCGTCACACGAAGGCCCCGGTCCAGTCGGACCGGGGCCTTCGCCGTTCCCAGTGTCCGCCGACGCCTTCCGTCGCTACGCTCGGCGGATGAGCACCCTGACGATCGCCGCCGCTCAGTTCGCGCCGGTCGACGACCCGACCGCCAACCTCGAGACCGTCCGTCGCGCAGCCGTCGACGCCGCTCGGCGCGGAGCGGACCTGCTCGTGACCCCGGAGTACACCTCGTACTTCACCGCGGACATCGACGACCGGTTCGTCGCCGCGGCGGAGCCCCTCGACGGGCCGTTCGTCACGGGGCTGGCCGACCTCGCGCGGGAGACCGGGATCGCGATCGTCGCCGGCGTCGCGGAGGTGGGCGAGGGGGAGCGGTTCCGCAACACCCTCGTCGCCGTGCTGCCCGACGGGTCGATCGGCGCGACGTACCGCAAGGTCCACCTGTACGACGCGTTCGGCTCCCGGGAGTCCGACCGCATCGAGTCCGGTGCGACCGACCAGCTGCCGGTCGTCACCGTCCAGGGAGTCCGGGTCGGCCTCGAGACCTGCTACGACCTGCGCTTCCCCGAGGTCACGCGTCGCCTCGCCGCGGCCGAGGGCGGTGCGGCGGACGTCGTCCTCGTCCCGGCGGAGTGGGTGCGGGGTCCGGGCAAGGAACACCACTGGCGGACGCTCCTCACCGCCCGCGCGATCGAGAACACCGTGTGGGTCGTCGGTGTCGGGCAGACGCCGCCGGTGGGCATCGGTTCGTCCGTCGTGCTCGACCCCTCGGGCGTCGCGGTCGCGGCGGCAGGGGCGACACCCGGGCTGCTCGTGGCGACCGTCGACACCGCCGTGACCGACTCGGTGCGCACGGTGAACCCGTCCCTGGGCCTGCGGCGGTACGACGTCGTGCCGCGCGGCTGACGTCACCGAGCGACGGCAGCTCCCGCTCAGGACCGCGCGCGGAGCGCCCCGAGCCGGCCCACGGCGTCCTCGAGCACGCTCCGGCGCTTGCAGAACGCGAAGCGCACGAGCGAGCGGTAGCCCGGCGCGTGCTCGGGCCGCACGAACGCCGACACCGGCACGCCGACCACACCCGCGAGCCTGGGGAGCTCGAGGCAGAGCGCCCGGGCATCGTCGTACCCGAGCGGGGCGGCGTCCGCGATGACGAAGTACCCGCCGTCCGGGTGCAGGACGTCGAACCCCGCCTCCAGCAGCCCCTCGGCCAGGAGCGCGTGCTTCGCACCGAGCTCGGCGGCGATCCCGTGGAACACGGTGTCCGGCAGGCGGAGTCCCGCGGCGACGGCGGGCTGGAACGGGGCGCCGTTCACGAACGTCAGGAACTGCTTCACCGCCAGGACCGCGTCCACCAGCGGCGCGGGAGCGGTGAGCCAGCCGATCTTCCACCCCGTGGTGCTGAAGGTCTTGCCAGCGCTCGAGATCGAGATCGTCCGGTCCACCGCCCCGGGCAGCGCCGCGATCGGCACGTGCGGGACGTCGAAGGTCAGGTGCTCGTAGACCTCGTCCGTGACGACCAGGGCGTCGTACCGCTCGGCGAGCTCGACCACGGTCTCGAGCACCGCGCGCGGCAGCACCCGTCCGGTGGGGTTGTGCGGGGTGTTCACGAGGACGACGCGGGTGCGGTCCGAGAACGCGGCGCGTAGGACGTCCTCGTCCGGCAGGAAGTCGGGGGTCGTGAGCGGGACGGTGACGTGCGTGCCGCCCGCGAGCCGGACCAGGGCGCCGTAGGCGTCGTAGAAGGGCTCGAAGGTGATCACCTCGTCGCCGGGCTCGACGAACGCGAGCAGCGTCGCCGCGAGGGCCTCCGTCGCGCCGGCGGTGACGAGCACCTCGCGATCAGGGTCGACCGACAGGCCGTACCAGTGCGCCTGGTGCTCCGCGATCGCCGCACGCAGCTCGGCGGTGCCGCGTCCCGGCGGGTACTGGTTGACGCCGGCACGGACGGCGGCGACGGCGGCGTCGAGCACCTCGGCGGGTCCGTCCTCGTCCGGGAAGCCCTGCCCGAGGTTGATCGCACCCGTCGCCGCGGCGAGGGCGCTCATCTCGGCGAAGACCGTCGGGGCGGGCGACCCGTCGGGCCCCAGGAGCATGGCTCCCTCGGCGGCGCGGAGCCACGGTCCGGTGCGGTGCATGTGCGTCCTCCCGATGCGCCGGACGCCCTCGGTGCGCCGGGTGCACCCAACCTAGTGCGCGTGCGGACCGGATCCCGGGAACGGCTGCCCAGCCCACGCATAGGATCGCCATAGGCCGCTCGCAGCCCCAGCAGGAGCACCGCTCAGGTGGGTCCGGAAGACTGCACGAGCTTGAAAGGAGCACGTCCAGCATGACCGACACCACGCCACACGGCCGCGGCGACGACGATCGTCCCGAGGACCTCCACCGTCAGGGCTCAGCAGAGGACGCCACCCACGGGACCGCCGACCACGGCGAGCCGACGCGGGACGACTCCGGACAGCCGAGCGCAGCCACGGGCTCGCCCGACCACGACCACACCGACGTCATCGAACCCGGTGGTGCGAACGAGACCGACGTCCTGTCGACCTCCGGCGACCACCCGACGGACCGGTACACCGCGCCGTACCCGACGATCGCGGGCGATGCTGCTCCCACCACCGGTGGGTACGGCTCGCACACGACGCCGTACGGCCAGCAGAGCCAGCAGGACCAGTACGGTCAGGCCCCGACGAGCCAGTACGGGCAGCAGAGCCAGTACGGCCAGCAGGACCAGTACGGTCAGGCGCCCACGAGCCAGTACGGGCAACAGAGCCAGTACGGGCAGCAGAGCCAGTACGGCCAGCAGGACCAGTACGGTCAGGCGCCCACGAGCCAGTACGGCCAGCAGAGCCAGTACGGCCAGCAGGACCAGTACGGTCAGGCCCCGACGAGCCAGTACGGCCAGCAGAGCCGGTACGGGCAGCAGCCGCGCTACGGCGAGTACGCCCAGGACAGCACGAACACCGCCGGTACCAGCGCCTACGGCTCCTCGCAGTACGCCTCCGCCGCTCAGCCCGGCTCCTCGCAGGCCCCGTCCTCGGCGACGAGCGCCTTCGGAGACGTCGACGGCTCGAACCAGCGCAACGGCCACTACTTCGGCGCGCCCCCGACGGCCGGCGACGGCACCGCGACGGCCACGAAGACGAAGGACGGGCGCAACAAGCTCGTGCTCCCGATCGTCGCCGGCCTGGTGCTCGCCGGGCTCGTCGGCGGCGGTGCGGGATGGGCCGCCGGGGCTTCGCAGGCCGGTGGTGGCACGGTCGTCGGGTCGAGCTCGTCGCAGAACGGCGGCAACCTCACGGTCAACGACTACAACAACGCCACGGTCGTCACGGCCGTCGCTGCCCAGGCCACGCCGTCGGTCGTCACGATCAACGTCTCCGCGGGCTCCGAGGGCGGCACCGGTTCCGGCGTCGTCTTCTCGAAGGACGGTTACATCGTCACGAACACCCACGTGGTGACGCTGGACGGCGACAGCGGCAACGGCACGATCACGGTGACGACCTCCGACGGCAAGATCTACCCGGCGAAGCTCGTCGGCACCGACCCGACCGTCGACCTCGCGGTGATCAAGATCGACGCGACCGACATGAAGCCGATCACGTTCGCGAACTCGTCCGACCTGAACGTCGGCGACACCGCGGTCGCGATCGGCGCACCGCTCGGCCTGTCGAACACGGTCACCGACGGCATCGTCTCGACGCTGAACCGCAGCATCCAGGTCACGTCGAGCGCACCGAGCCAGGGCGGCGACTCGAACGAGGGCGGCAACGGCAACGGCGGCCCGTTCGACTTCTGGGGCAACGGCGACAACGGCAGCAGTTCGTCGTCGAACACCACCGTCTCGCTCCCGGTCATCCAGACCGACGCGTCGATCAACCCGGGCAACTCGGGCGGTGCGCTGCTCGACTCGAAGGGCAAGCTCATCGGCATCAACGTCGCGATCGCCAGCGCCGGCAGCTCCTCGTCGTCCGAGGGACAGTCCGGCAGCATCGGCGTCGGCTTCTCGATCCCGTCGAACCTGGTGCAGCGCGTCGCGAACGAGATCAAGGACAACGGCTCCGCCACGCACGGTCTCCTCGGTGCGACGGTCGGTGACGCGGCGGAGGACGCCAGCGCCAAGCAGATGGGCGCCCTCATCAAGTCGGTCTCGTCCGGCGGCGCGGCGGCGAACGCCGGCCTGCAGAAGGGCGACGTGGTCACCAAGATCGGGTCCGCCACGGTCTCCGACGCGACCGACCTCACGGCGCAGGTGCGCTTCTTCGCCGGTGGCGCGAAGACGACGATCACCTACATCCGTGACGGCCAGACGCGTGAGACGGACGTGACGCTCGGCACCTACAAGGGCTGACGCAGGTCCAGGACGGACGGGAGGCACGGTGCCAGCTGGCACCGTGCCTCCCGTCCGTTCCGGTGTCGACCCGAGACGGCGCCGTACCCGCAGGAGCAGGGGAGCGGCCCGGCACGTGGGCGGCCTGGCCGCTTGATAGGCTCGGGGTCGCTCTGCGGGGCGGGCGCCGTCCGCGGTGCGCCCCGCGCACCAGTCAGGACCCCGAGGTACGCATGCAGACAGACGGACAGCCCCTGCCGGGGGTCTCGTACGTGATGCCGGTGCTGAACGAGGTGACCGAGGTGCGTGCCGCCGTCGGCAGCCTGCTCGAGCAGGACTACGCCGGCCCGTTCGAGGTCATCCTGGCCCTCGGTCCGTCGATCGACGGCACGAACGAGCTCGTCGCCGAGATGAGCGCCGCCGACCCCCGGATCCGGGCGATCGAGAACCCGGTCGGTTCGACGCCCGCCGGGCTCAACGTGGCGATCCGGGCGTCCGTGCACCCCGTGGTCATCCGGGTCGACGCGCACTCGGTGCTCCCGACCGACTACACACGCGTCGCCGTCCGCGTGCTGACCGAGTCGGGCGCGGACAACGTCGGTGGGATCATGCACGCCGAGGGGCGGACGCCCTTCGAACGCGCCGTCGCCCACGCCTACGGCAGCCGCGTCGGTCTCGGGGGCACGCCCCACCACGTCGGTGGCAAGGCCGGACCGGCCGAGACCGCGTACCTCGGTGTCTTCCGGCGGGACCGGCTGTTCGAGGTCGGGCTCTTCGACGAGGGCATCAAGCGCGGACAGGACTGGGAGCTCAACCGTCGTCTGCGGCAGACCGGTGGCACCGTGTGGTTCACGCCGGAGCTGGTCGTGACCTACCGCCCTCGCCCGAGCCTGCGCCGACTCGTCCGGCAGTTCGTCGCTACGGGGCTGTGGCGCGGCGAGCTCGCCCGCCGCTTCCCGGCGAACAACGGCGTGCGCTACTTCGTGCCCCCCGCGATGGTCACGGCGGTCGCGCTCGGGCTCGTCGCCGGGGTCGTCGGCGTCGTGGGCGCCCTGCTCGGCAGCCCGCTGGCGTGGGCGATGACCGGGTTCGCCGTCCCCGCCGTGTACCTGCTCTTCGTCGTCGTCGGCTCGGTCGTCGTCGCGCGGCGCTCGGGGCTCGCGACCCTGCTCTGGCTGATCGTGGTGCTGCCGTGCATCCACGTGGGGTGGGGTGTCGGCTTCGTGGTCGGCTTCCTGACCCGGACCTCCGAACTGACCACCCACACGGGACGGTGACCTGGACCCTTGACCGACGACTCCACCGCACGCGGCTCCGCCCGTCCGACGTCCATCGCCGAGCTCCGCGCGGTCGCGCAGCCGGACGAGGTCCGTTCGCGAGCCAACGCCGAGCACTGGACCGCCTCGCTGTACCTGCGTGACGTCTCGCCGTACCTGACCTGGGTCCTACTGAAGACCCGCGTCAGTGCCAACCAGGTCACCGGGCTGATGATCCTCGTGGGGTGGAGCACCGCCGCGGCGCTGCTCGTCCCGGGGATCTGGGGCGCGCTGCTGGCACTCGTGCTCGGGCAGCTGCAGATGCTCGTCGACTGCTGCGACGGCGAGGTCGCGCGCTGGCGGGGGACCCGGTCGCCCGCCGGGGTGTTCCTCGACAAGGTCGGGCACTACACGACTGAGGGACTGATCCCGATCGCGCTCGGTGTCCGGGCGGCGACCTGGCCGGTGCAGGGGGCTGACTGGATGTGGACCACGATCGGCTGCGCGCTCGGCCTGGTCATCGTGCTGAACAAGGCGCTCAACGACATGGTGCACGTCGCCCGCGCGAACGCCGGACTCGCGAAGCTCGTGGACCGCCGGGACGCGGGCACCGCGCCGTCCGGCCGTCGACTGGCCACGCTCCGCAGGGCCGCCCGGTTCCTGCCGTTCCACCGCCTGTACCACTCCGTCGAACTGACGATCCTGGCGTTCGTGTTCGCGCTCGTCGCGCTCGTGGTCGGTCACCCGCTCGCCGACCGTGTGCTCGTCGGCGCGCTGCTCCCGCTCGCCGTGCTCGCCACCGCCGGGCACTTCCTGGCGATCATGTCGTCGAAGCGGGTCCGCGCGTGAGCCAGGGCACCGTCCGTCGGCACGCCGCCCCGTATCGTGGACGCCCGCGCATCGCCGTGGTGGTCCTGACGCAGGGCACCCGGCCCGCCGACCTGCGACGCGGGATCGACAGCGTGCTCGCCCAGCGGGACGTCGACCTGGACGTCGTGTGCGTCGGCAACGGCTGGGAGCCGACCGACCTGCCCGAAGGGGTCCGTGCGCTCGCGCTGCCGGAGAACCTCGGGATCCCGGCCGGACGGAACGCGGGGGCCGAGGTCGTCGACGGCGACCACGTGTTCTTCCTGGACGACGACGCCTGGGTGCCGTCGGACACCTTCCTGCGCGACGCTGTCGAGATGCTCGACCGCGACCCGTCGCTCGGCCTGGTCCAGCCGCGGGTCGTCGACCCGACCGGTGCGGCCAACCCGCGGCGCTGGGTGCCGCGCATCCGGAAGGGCGACGCCGCCGACTCGTCCCCGGTGTTCTCGGTGTGGGAGGGCGCGGTCGTCCTGCCGATGGACGTCTACCGGGCCGTCGGGGGATGGGGCGCCGAGTACTTCTACGCGCACGAGGGCATCGAGCTCGCCTGGCGTGTGTGGGACGCCGGACGCCGGGCCTGGTATGCCGGGGACCTCGTCGCGAACCACCCCGCGATCGACCCCGCTCGCCACACGGAGTACTACCGCCTGAACGCCCGGAACCGGGTCTGGCTCGCCCGACGCAACCTGCCGGCACCCCTGCGTCCGCTGTACGTGGGTTCGTGGGCAGCGATCCAGGTCGCGCGGTGGTGGCGACACCCGGCCCGCCTGCGCACCTGGTTCGCCGGCGCCCGAGAAGGCTGGACGTCGGACTGCGGGCCGACCCGCACGATGGGGTTGCTGACCGTCGTCCGCATGACGCTCGCCGGGCGCCCGCCCGTCGTCTGAGTCCGATCCGATCGCCCGAGGAGCACCATGCCGATCATCCGTGACGCCACGACCGCCGTGCGGCTCGTGCAGCGTCTCCTGCGGTCCCGTCGGAGTCGCCAGCAGCTCGCGCGCCGCCTGCGAACGCAGTCGCGACTCGCGCCGGGGTCCGTCGAGATCGCCGTGTACTTCGCGGACGGACCGGTCAACATGTACCAGGTGCGGCAGTGGTACGCCCCGCTCGCCGAGCTCGCGGCCGAGCACCCGGTCGCGATCCTGTCCCGGAGCCCCGGCACGATGCTCGCCCTGCTCGACGAGTCGCCGGTGCCGGTGGTCTACGCCCGCCAGGTCGTCGACCTCGAGCGCTTCGTCGACGAGCAGGCACCGAAGATCGTCCTGTACGTCAACCAGAACGCGCGCAACTTCCAGATGATGCGGTACGGGCGGATGTGGCACGTCTTCGTCAACCACGGCGAGAGCGACAAGATGTACATGACCACGAACCAGTTCAAGGCGTACGACTACGCCCTGATCGCCGGGGACGCCGCTCGGGACCGGCTCGCGGACGCGCTCTGGGACTACGACCTGGACCGCCGGACGATCGCCATCGGACGCCCGCAGGCCGACCACTTCGCGGGCGACGTGCCGTACCCGGAGGACGACCGGACCGTCGTGCTCTACGCCCCCACGTGGGAGGGCGACCGTGCCGCGGCTGCGTACGGGTCGATCGCGAGCCACGGCGTGGAGCTCGCCGAGCGGCTCCTGGCGTCCCCCCGGCACCGGCTCGTCTACCGTCCACACCCGCGGAGCGGCGTGCTGGACGCGGACTACCGCGCCGCCCACGAGCGGATCGTCGCCGCGATCAGCGCCGCCAACGTCGCCGACGCCACCGCACACCACGTGTACGACGACGGCCCGGAGCTCGGATGGCAGCTCGCCGCGGCGGACGTCGCGATCACCGACATCAGCGCCATGATCTACGACCGGCTCGCGGTCGGGAAGCCGCTGATCGTCACGCGCCCGGTGGCGAGCGGTGCGGACGTCGACGAGCGCGGGTACCTGTCGGACGCGAACTGGTTGCTCGCAGACCAGGCCGGGGACGTCGTCGCCCGGGTCGACGCCGCCGCGAACGACGCCGAAGAGCTCGCGAAGCTGCGGCACTGGGTCGAGCGGTACTTCGGGGACACCGCGCCGGGCGTCGCGACCCGACGCCTGCACGAGGCCGTCGACCGGCTCGTTGCGCGGTGGCACGAGGTGGCCGCGGAGCACCGGGCCGGCTGAGCGCTCCGCCGCGGGTCTGGGGGAGCGGTCCGCCCGGCGGCCGGAGGCGCAGCCGACCGAGTGCTGTCGGGTCACGGCGCGGCGCCCCGGTACGTCAGGCCGCACGGCGGTCCCCGACCAGCGACATGCGCCACAGGTACTCGGAGCGGTCCGGGCGTCGCCAGCGGACGACGACGACACCGGTGTCCTCGGGGTCGGCGCCGAAGACCGCGATGGACAGGGACCGTCCCGGGTCGAGCTGGTTCACCGCGAGCGGCGGGCAGTACCCGTTGCCGAGGTGCGTCAGCGAGATGGCGTGGAGGGGTTCGGATCCGGTGTTCACCAGGTCGTAGCGACGAGGTGCCCGGGAACGATCGACGGTGAACGGGACTGCGTAGGCCGTGGTCGGGTGGTGCATGCCGGTCACGCTAGGGGGAGGGTCCGACGTCGGGGCCGTTCGGGCCGCGGTGGGGCTGGCGCCTGTGCAGGGGGTCGGTCGGGGGACCGGGTGTGGAGGAGGGAGCGGGTCAGACGCCGTAGTCGGCGGCGTACGCGGCGAGGGCCTTCTCGATGGTGTCGTCGAGCTGGAGTCGACCCTTGTCGAGGTACAGCCCGCGGTCGCAGAAGCGGCGCAGGTCCTTGTCGCTGTGCGAGACGAAGAACAGCGTGCGCCCGCCAGCCAGGAGCTCCTCGATGCGCTTGTAGCACTTCTCACGGAAGGCCTTGTCGCCGACGGCCAGGACCTCGTCGACGAGGATCACCGGCTCGTCGAGGCGGGAGATCACGGCGAACGCGATGCGCACCTTCATGCCGCTCGACAGGTGCTTGTACGGGGTGTCGACGAAGTCCGCGATCTCGGCGAACGCGATGATCTCGTCGAAGGCGTCGCGGATCTCGGCCCGGCTCATCCCGTGCAGCCCGGCCGTCAGGAAGACGTTGTCGCGGACCGTCAGGTCGCCGACGAACCCGCCGGTGATCTCGATGAGCGGTGCGACACCGGCACCCACCCGCACCCGCCCCTCGTCGGGGAGCATGACCTGCGCGACGAGCTTGAGCAGGGTGGACTTGCCCTGGCCGTTCCGACCGACGACACCGATCGCCTCGCCCGGGCGGACGTCGAACGACACGCCCCGGAGCGCCCAGAACTCGTCCGCGCGCTTGCGGCGGGAGCTCCCGGCGAACAGGTCCTTGAAGCTGCGGCTCGCCCGACGGTTCCGCTTGAACCGGATGCCGGCGTCGCGCACGGAGATCACGGGGGCGGTGGTGGCCGCGCGCTCGCGGGGCTCGGTCGAGGTCATCACAGCTCCTTCAGGACGCGGTGCTCGCTGCGGCGGAACACGACCAGGCCGACCGCGAGGACGACGATCGTGACGAGGACGGACACGAGCACCTCGAACCAGTTCAGCTGGTTCGGGAAGAACGCCGAGCGGTAGATGCCGAAGATGCCGCTCAGCGGGTTGAGCGCCGCGAGGTCGCGCAGCTTCTCGGGGAGCGCGGTCGTGCCGTAGATGATCGGCGACGCGTAGAAGAAGAACCGCAGCACGAGCTTCACCGCGCGCTCGAGGTCGCGGAAGAACACCACGAGCGGCGCCACGATCAGGCCGATGCCGTAGACCAGGCCGGCCTGCAGCAGGATCGCAAGCGGGTACAGGGCCAGACCCCAGTGCACGTGCGCCCCCGTGGCGATCGCGAAGACCGCGAGCACCGGCAGGCTCAGCAGGAACTCGATGCCCTTCGACGCGTTGACCCGCGCGACCCAGATGCTCCGGGGGATGGTCGTCGATCGGATCAGCTTGGCCTCGCTCGTGAAGGCCCGGGTGGAGTCCGAGACGGCACCGGTGAACCACATCCACGGCAGGAGCGCCGACAGCAGGAAGACGATGTACGGCTCTTCGCCGACCTTGCCGCGGTGGAACACCTGCGTGAAGACGAACCAGTAGATCGCCGACATGACGAGCGGGTCGAGGATCGACCAGAGGTAGCCGAGCGCGGACGTCGAGTAGCGGACCCGCAGGTCGCGGGAGGTCAGCAACCACAGCGCATGCCGGTAACGGCGTACCGCGCCCCGGTTCACCAGGGGGCCGGTGGTCCGGGACGCGGTCTGCGCACTCGCTGTGGTCACGGTGTCCCTTCGGGCGGAACCGCCCAGGGGGTCATGACGGTTCAGGCGAACAGGTCGTTCGCGCGCTCGAGGTCTTCCGCGAAGTCGATCTCGACGGCGTACAGGTCGGAGATGTCGACCGGCGACCAGCGTAGCCCGTCCTCGGCGATGGCAGCCTCGATGCCGCCCTCGAAGTACTCCTGGTCGTCGACGCGCCCGAGCTGACGGATGAGCGCCTGCTTGTCGGCCGACGAGACGTAGTTGATGCCGACCGCTTCGCCGAGACCGCCGACGACCTGCTTCGACAGCTTGTGGATGCAGCCCTGCGCGTCCACCGTGTACTTGACCTCTTCGTCGGAGACCTTCTCGGTGTTCACGCTGACGAAGGACCGGTCCTGGTCCATCATGTCCGCGGCGCGGACGAGCGCGCGCGGGTCGAAGACGACGTCGCCGTTCATCCAGAGGACGCCGCCCTTGCCCGTGGCCTTGAGCGCACGGAGCAGGGACTTCGAGGTGTTCGTGGAGTCGTAGGACTCGTTGTAGACGAAGTTCGCCTCGGGGAAGGCCTCGACGATGTACTCGGACTTGTAGCCGACGACGATCGTCACGCGGGCGCTCGAGGCGAACGCGGCGCGGATGTTGTCGAACTGCTGCTGCATGATGGTGCGGCCGTCGCTGAGTTCGGTCAGCGGCTTCGGCAGGCTGCGCCCGAGGCGGCTGCCCATCCCCGCTGCGAGGATGACGATCTGCGTTGTCATGCTGGTCCCTTCCGGTGTCCGCCCGCGCGCCCCGTGGGGCACGGGCGGGCCTCGTCGAGTCTGCTCGCTCCAGGTCTGCGTTTCCCGTGAACGCGCCGCTCCCGCGCGGATCGGCACGGGGCGGATCGGCAGGGCAGACTGTCTCGGGACCGGTTCTGAGCAGGTTTCCAAGTGGTGAACACTCCGTCGTGCCCTGGTGAATGATACGGAACGAGTCGGGATCGGGGTACGGCATCGTCCGGTTCGTGCCCGATTCGTGACCCGGGCGGCGAGCGTGTCCCGCCGTGTCCGGAACCCGTTGGTACGGTGGGGCGGTGGCAGCGGCAGATGACGACGACGTGTACGTGACGTCCGACGCTGCGTGGATGACCGAGGTGGACGATGCCGAGGGGGACGCCACCGACGACGACTTGGGGGACGGGGATGCGCGCGACGCCTCCGCTGGTGACGGCATGACCGACGACACGACGACGACGGTCAGCGACCCGGCGGTGACGGAGCCTGCCACGGCGAGCACGATCGCGGCGAGCACGACCGCCGCGGGCCCGTCGCCCGCCAGCCGTCCGGCGCCGCGCAAGGGCAAGGGGCGCGGGCGCGTCTCCCGACCGGTCCAGACCGCCGCCGTGCGCGACGACGCGGCAGCACGTGATGCGGCGATCGAGCAGACGACCACGTCTGGGCAGACCGCGGCGCCCGCGAAGGACACGGCATCCGAGCAGTCCTCGGCGGCCCCGACGGCGGCGGACGACGCCGGCACGACCGCGGCGCAGAAGAAGAAGCGCGTGCCGAAGCGCCAGCCCGCCGCCCGCGAGACCCCGGCCGCGACGAAGACCCCGCAGCAGCCCGTGGTGCTCCGTGCGAGCGGCCTCGTCAAGCGGTACGGCCAGACCCTCGCGGCGGACGAGGTCGACCTCGAGATCCGCCAGGGCTCGATCTTCGGCGTCGTCGGCCCGAACGGCGCCGGCAAGACCACCACGCTCTCGATGATCACCGGTCTGCTGCGCCCCGACGCGGGCACGGTCTCGGTGCTCGACCACGACGTGTGGTCCGACCCGACGGCCGCCAAGCGCGACCTCGGCGTCCTGCCCGACCGGCTCCGGTTGTTCGACCGGCTGACCGGCGGGCAGCTCCTGCACTACTCCGCGACGCTCCGCGGGCTCGACGGTGCGACCGCCCGGAAGCGCAGCGCCGACCTCGCCCAGGCGTTCGGCCTCGGTGAGGCGCTCGGCCGTCAGGTCGCGGACTACTCCGTCGGCATGGCGAAGAAGATCGCCCTCGCCGCGACGCTCATCCACTCGCCGCGCGTCCTGGTCCTCGACGAGCCGTTCGAGTCCGTCGACCCGGTCAGCGCCGCCACGATCACCGAGATCCTGCGTCGCTACACGCGCGGCGGCGGCACCGTGGTGCTCTCGAGCCACTCGATGGAGCTCGTCCAGCGCACGTGCGACTCGGTCGCGATCATCGTCGGCGGTAAGGTCCTCGCCTCCGGCACGATGGCCCAGGTCCGCGGTCGTCGGAGCCTCGAGGACAAGTTCGTCGAACTCGCGGGCGGCCGCGTCGTGGCAGAAAGCATGGAATGGTTGCACAGCTTCTCCGACTGAGGGTCGACCTGCTCGCGGGCGGTGTCCGCGGGGGAGCCCGGCAGTCGGTCCTCGTCGTGCTCGGCAGCCTGCTCGGCCTCGTCGCCGCGGTGTTCGTCGCCGGTGAGCTCCTCGGACTCCGGTCCGCGCCGGTGGAGGTCGCGCGCTCCGTCGCGGTGCCGGTCGGGGCGTTCCTCGCGGTCGCCTTCACGGTCGTGCCGCTCGTCGTCGGCGGGACGGACCAGTTCGACCCCCGACGCTTCACCGTCTTCGGCCTCGACCGTCGCCAGCTCGCGGTCGGCCTCGGTGTCGCCGGCCTCGTCGGCGTACCCGTGCTCTCCGTGGCGATCGTCGCGGTCGGGCAGGTCGGGGCGTGGTCGCGCTCCGGCGGGCTCGGCGTCCTGGCGGTCCTCGCCGCGCTCCTCGGGACGCTCACCTGCGCCTTGCTCGCCCGCGTCGGTTCCGCCGTCGGTGCCGCCCTGATCGGCCCGCACCGCTCCCGTGACGCCGGGTGGCTCGCCGCCCTGGTGGTCGTCGTGCTCGGCCTGCCGGTCGTGTCGCTGCTCGTCCGCGGCCCCTGGACCGACGCCACGAGCGCCGAGGCCTCCCGCGTGGCCGACGTCGCCGGGTGGACCCCGTGGGGTGCCGCGTGGGCGGTGCCCGCCGACGTGGCGAGCGGCCGGGTCGGCGAGGGGGTGCTCAAGCTCCTCGTCGCGCTGGTCACGCTCGGGCTCCTCGGACTCGCCTGGTGGGCCCTCGTCGGGCGTGCGCTCGAGACCGTCGACGGCCGCGCCACGGCTCGTCGCTACCGCGGCCTCGGCTGGTTCGCCCGCCTCGGGTCCACCCCGGTCGGCGCCGTCGCGGCCCGTGCCCTGACCTACTGGGCGCGGGACCCCCGCTACCGCATGTCGTACCTGGTGATCGTGTTCGTGCCGATCGTGGTGATCCCGCTCGGGGTCGCCGGGGTGCCGTGGCACTGGACCGCCCTCGTGCCGCTGCCGCTGATGGCATTGATCGCCGGGTTCCTGCCGCACAACGACGTCTCGTACGACAACACCGCGGTGTGGCTGCACGTCGCCTCGGGAGCGCCCGGGTGGAGCGACCGCCTCGGTCGGCTCGTCCCGCTGCTCGTCGTCGGGCTCCCCGCCGTCGTGCTCGGCGCGGCGGTGTCCGCGCGGCTGTTCGGCGACTGGACGGCCTTCCCGCTCCTGGTCGGCGTCGCCGGCGGGGCGCTGCTCGCGGGCCTCGGTCTGTCGAGCGTCGTGTCGGTCCTGCTGCCCTACCCGACGGTCCGTCCGGGCGACCACCCGTTCCAGCAGCCCCAGGCCGCCGGCACGACGGCAGCGGTCGCGCAGACGACGATGGTGGTCGGGATCCTCGTCGCGGCGATCCCCGCGGTCTGGCTCGCGGTGCTCGCGCTGACCGACGGTCCCGACCCCTGGGCGGTGCTCACGCTGCTGGTCGGCCTGGGCGTCGGTGCGGTCGTCCTCGTCGCGGGCGTGGCCCTCGGCGGTCGACTCTTCGACCGCCACGGACCCGACCTGCTCGCCGCCGCCCAGCGGAACTGACCCGAGCGACTCGACCCGCGCACGCCGTCCGGATCAGCCCGATCCGCGCTCCCGACCCGGCGCAACCCGACCCGAGCGCCGACCGGCGCGGCCGACGCGACCGCATGCCGGACGGGAGGCGCGTGCCGGCCCCGCCACGATCCTCCCGTCCGGTGCGTCGGCAGCCGCACCGTCGTACCCTGGAGCCATGAGCATGACGGAACCCGGCGGCGGCCTCGACGTGATGGACCGCGAGCTCGAGAAGCTCCTCGAGGAAGAGGCGATCGAGCCCGGCGACCACGAACGGTTCTCGCACTACGTCAAGAAGGACAAGATCCTGCAGTCCGCCCTGACGGGGAAGCCCGTCAAGGCGCTCTGCGGCAAGAAGTGGATCCCTGGTCGCGACCCGGAGAAGTTCCCGGTGTGCCCCGACTGCAAGGCCATCTACGAGAAGATGCGGGCCGAGTAGCGCCGCTCAGATCACGAGCGTCGGGATGGCCGGGTCGCCCCGACCGATCCGTGACGCGTCGACCGGCAGCTCTGCCTTCGCACGCTCGTGGTGCGCGCGGGCGGCCTCGACACCGGCGACCCCGGTGAAGGCCGGGTCGACCTCGCCGTGGTCGACCACGGGCACCAGGAGCGGCCGCTCGTCCGGGCCGACCTGTCCGGTCGTCAGCACCACCTCGGCCGTTGCGACCCCGTTCCGGAGCCGTCGACCGGCTTCCTTGCGGCCACCGGTCGAGGCCTTGTCGGCGGACTTCTTGGCCACCGGCACCCAGTCGCCACCGCCGGTGGACTCGTGCGCGACGAGCTTGAACACCATGCCGGCGGCGGGGTGCCCGGAACCGGACACGACGCTCGTCCCGACGCCGTAGGAGTCGACCGGGGCGGCCCGGAGCGCGGCGATCGTGTACTCGTCGAGGTCGTTCGTGACCGTGATCTTCGTCGCCGGGGCGCCGAGCCGGTCGAGCTGTGCCCGGACCGACGCGACGACGGACGGCAGGTCGCCGCTGTCGATGCGCACCGCACCGAGCCGGCCGTCGGTCAGACGGACGGCGGTCTCGACCGCGGCCTCGATGTCGTAGGTGTCGACGAGCAGGGTCGTGGCGTCGCCGAGGGCGTCGAGCTGTGAGCGGAACGCGGCCTCCTCCGAGTCGTGCAGGAGCGTGAACGCGTGCGCGGCGGTGCCCATCGTCGGGATGCCCCAGGTGCGCCCCGCCTCGAGGTTGCTCGTCGCACCGAACCCGGCGATGTACGCGGCCCGGGCGGCGGCGACCGCGTTCCACTCGCCCGTCCGGCGGGAGCCCATCTCCGCCAGCGGCCGGCCGTCCGCCGCGGAGACCATGCGGGCGGCGGCGCTCGCGATCGCGGAGTCGGCGTTGTGGATGCTCAGCGCGAGGGTCTCGAGCACGACGGACTCGGCGAACGTGCCCTCGATCTGCAGGATCGGCGAGTTCGGGAAGAAGACCTCGCCCTCGCGGTAGGCGCGGATGCTGCCCGTGAAGCGGTAGTCGGCGAGCCAGGCCGCGGTGCCCTCGTCGATGACCCGGCGGTCGCGGAGGAACCCGATCTCGGCGTCCCCGAACCGGAAGTCCGTCAGCGCCGTGAGGAACCGTCCCAGCCCCGCGGCGACGCCGTACCGGCGGCCGTCGGGCAGCCGGCGGGTGAAGACCTCGAAGACGCACCGCCGGTCGGCGGTGCCGTCCTTGAGGGCGGCGTCCACCATGGTGAGTTCGTACTGGTCCGTGAGGAGCGCGCTGGTCACCTCCCCGACACTACCCAGCAGCGGCCTGGAGGCGCGGGGCGCGCCCGGCAGGTCGGCCGTGGTGGGCGCGAGGGCGGCTGGGGTGCGGGCGTGCGGGGCGGGCGAGCGCGAGCGGGGAGCGCGAGCGGGGAGCGCGAGCGGGCGGAAGGTGCGGGGCGGTGGGCTGTGGTGGCGCGGTTTCCGCCCGTTCGCGTGGCGGGGGGGGCGAGGTGCTCGGCGGGCTGGGCGTGCGGGGAGCGCGAGCGGGCGGAAGGTGCGGGGCGGTGGGCGGTGGTGGCGCGGTTTCCGCCCGTTCGTGTGGGGGGCGGGGAGAGGTGCGCGGCGGGCTGGGCGTGCGGGGAGCGCGAGCGGGCGGAAGGTGCGGGGCGGTGGGCGGTGGTGGCGCGGTTTCCGCCCGTTCGTGTGGGGGGCGGGCTGAGGCGGGGCGGGGGGGGGCGGACCGCGGGTG
>NZ_CP054594.1:1438644-1505316 GCF_013347185.1 Curtobacterium sp. Csp1 | reverse complement strand
GCGGCGGGCGGGGCGGGCGGGGAGCGCGAGCGGGGGGAGGGTGCGGGGCGGTGGGCGGTGGTGGCGCGGTTTCCGCCCGTTCGTGTGGGGGGCGGGCTGAGGGGGGGCGGGGGGGGCGGACCGCGGGTGCGCGGGCGTCGGTACGCTGGGGCCGTGACGGATGCACCGATCGGAGTCTTCGACAGCGGGGTCGGTGGACTCACGGTGGCCCGGGCGATCATCGACCAGCTGCCGCGCGAGAGCATCCGGTACGTCGGGGACACCGTGCACTCGCCGTACGGCCCGAAGCCGATCGCCGACGTCCGCCGCTACGCACTCGAGGTCATGGACGACCTCGTCGACCAGGGCGTCAAGGCGCTCGTGATCGCGTGCAACACCGCCTCGTCCGCAGTGCTCCGGGACGCGCGCGAACGGTACGAGCAGGCGTACGGCATCCCGGTCGTCGAGGTCATCCAGCCCGCGGCACGCGCCGCCGTCAAGCAGACCCGCACGGGGCGGATCGGTGTCATCGGCACGGTGGGCACGATCGCCTCGCGGGCGTACGAGGACGCGTTCGCCGTCGCGGCCGACGTCACGCTCGCCCTCGCCGCCTGCCCGCGCTTCGTCGAGTTCGTCGAGGCTGGGGACACCTCGTCGCCGGCGCTCCGCGAGGTCGCCGCGCAGTACCTCGCCCCGATCCGGGCGGCGGACGTCGACACCCTGGTCCTCGGGTGCACGCACTACCCGCTGATGTCTGCCGCGATCCAGTACGTCATGGGCCCGGACGTCACGCTGGTGTCGAGCGCCGAGGAGACCGCGAACGACGTCTACCGACGGCTCGTCGAGCACGGCCTCGAGCGGACCGCCGCCGAACCGCCCACGTACTCGTTCGAGGCCACCGGCGAGGACCGGAACGGCTTCATCCGACTCGCACGCCGCTTCCTCGGTCCCGAGGTCTCGAGCGTCGGACACCTCCAGACAGGGGCGATCACGTTGCCCCGCACCGAAAGGACCCTATGAGCACCCGCATCGACGGCCGCAGCGCCACCGACCACCGTCCCGTCACCATCGAGCGGGGGTGGAGCACGCAGGCCGAGGGCAGCGCACTCATCTCCTTCGGCAACACGAAGGTGCTCTGCACCGCGAGCTTCACGAACGGCGTGCCGCGTTGGCTCGCCGGCAAGGGCACCGGCTGGGTCACCGCCGAGTACTCGATGCTGCCGCGCTCGACGAACGAGCGCATGCAGCGCGAGTCGATCAAGGGCCGGGTCGGCGGCCGGACGCACGAGATCTCGCGGCTGATCGGGCGCTCACTCCGCGCGGTCATCGACACGAAGGGCCTCGGCGAGAACACCCTCGTCATCGACTGCGACGTGCTGCAGGCTGACGGGGGCACCCGCACGGCGTCGATCACGGGCGCGTACGTCGCGATGGTCGACGCGATCGAGTGGGGCCGCGACAAGGGCTTCATCGCGAAGAAAGCCACTCCGCTCACCGACAGCGTGCAGGCGATCTCCGTGGGCATCGTCAAGGGGGAGCCGATGCTCGACCTCGCCTACACCGAGGACTCGGCGGCCGACACCGACATGAACATCGTCACGACCGGCTCCGGCAAGTTCATCGAGGTGCAGGGCACGGCCGAGCACGCGCCGTTCGACCGCGAGGAGCTGAACACGCTGCTCGACCTCGGCCTGGCGGGCAACGCCTCGCTCGCGGCGATCCAGCGCGAGGTGCTGGGGCTGTCCTCGTGACCGGGCGCAGCGTCGTCCTCGCCACCCACAACGCCGGCAAGGTCGTCGAGCTGCGGGACATCCTCGGCGACGCGCTCGGCCACGGCGTCGAACTCGTCGGCTACGACGGACCGGAACCCGTCGAGGACGGCGACTCGTACGCGGCGAACGCGCTCATCAAGGCGCGCGCGGCGGTGGCGCACACGGGACTGCCGGCGCTCGCCGACGACTCCGGGATCGCCGTGGACGCGCTCGACGGCGCCCCGGGCATCCACTCCGCGCGCTACGCGGGGACCAGGGTGGACGCGGACAACATCGCGCTGCTGCTCCGGAACCTGGAGGGCGTCGTGGAGCGGACCGCGGCGTTCGTCTGTGCGGCCGCGTTCGTGACCCCGGACGGGACCGAGCACGTGTTCGAGGCGGTCTGGAACGGCGAGGTGACGACGGAGCCGATCGGCACCGGCGGGCACGGCTACGACCCGGTGTTCCGGCCGGACGACGCGGACCGGACCTCGGCCGAGCTGACCCGCGACGAGAAGAACGCCCTGTCGCACCGCTCGAAGGCCTTCCGGGGCATCGCACCGATCGTCCGCGAGTACTTCCAGGCTTGACGCGCCTGACGGCCCAGCCGTCAGGACGCCGCCGTAGCCGCGCAACGCCCCGGGCACACGAGACGCCCCCGAACGCACGAGACGCCCCCGGCAAGGGGGGCGTCTCGACGGTTCGGGGGCGTCTCAGTCCGTCAGGGCCGTTCGCGCTCGGCCTCGGCCTCGGCCTCGGCGGCGTGCTTGGCCTTCCGAGCGGTCCGCCAGTAGTGCAGGCCCGCGGGCACGACCGTGACCAGCACCGCGAGGATGAGGATCACGTCGATGTAGTTCCGCACGACGTAGGCGATCGGCGGGATGTACCCGAGAAAGTACCCGAGGAAGGTCACCCCGACGCCCCAGATGACCGCGCCGATCGCGTTGTACAGCGAGTACTTCTTGTAGTTCATCCGCCCGACCCCGGCCGCGATCGGCAGGAAGGTCCGGACGACCGGGACGAAGCGCGCCAGGATCACGGCGAGCGGGCCGAAGCGGTGGAAGAACGCGTTCGTGCGGTCGACGTTCTCCTTCGAGAACAGGCCGCTCTCCTTGCGCTCGAAGATCGGTGGGCCGGCCTTCTTGCCGATGTAGTACCCGAGCTCCCCGCCGAGGAACGCCGCGGCGCCGATCATCAGCGCAGCGACCCAGATCGGGATCCCGCCGATCTGGCCGCCGCGGTCGAAGGCGAACAGGCCGGTGATCACGAGCAGGCTGTCACCGGGGAAGATGAACCCGATCAGCAGGCCGGTCTCCGCGAAGACGATCCCGCAGACGACGAGCACGGCGATCGCGCCGAAGTGGTCGAGGATGTACTGCGGGTCGAGCCAGGGGATGAGGGCGAGGGGAAGCGCGTGCATGGTTCTTCCGGTCGAGGTCGGGGTCACGGGGGACACCCGCTCGACGAGGGTACCGCCCAGTCCCTGTCGAACCATCCCCCGGGAGACTGATGCGCCCCGCCCTGGTGCGGAAGGAGGGACTCGAACCCTCACGCCTGGGGCACAGGAACCTAAATCCTGCGTGTCTACCGATTCCACCACTCCCGCGAGCAGCGGCAGTCTACCGAGCATGACCGGCGGGGCAGACGGGCACCGATCCTCCAGACCGATCGCGCGCCCGACCACCTGCGTCACCGCAGCCTGCGGGGCAGGTACCGCGGTACGTACCGCAGCAGCACCCCGACACCGACCAACCCGAGGACGCCCATGACCCCGCTCGCGAGCGCGAGCGACGCGACCGCCGTGACCCCAGAGATGACCAGCGGCGCCGCCGCCGACCCGAAGTCGCCCGTGAAGCGCCACGCGCCGAGGAACGGCGCGGGTTCCCCGCGGGGCGCGAGGTCCGCGCCGAGCGTCATGAGGATGCCGGATCCGACACCGTTCGCGAGTGACATCCCGATCGCGATCGCGACGAACCAGGCGACGCGGGCGTCCAGGTGCCCGCTCCACGCGAGCAGGAAGTAGCTGACCGCGAGGCCGAACATGCACGGCAGGGCGCTCGCCAGACGCCCCCAGCGGTCCATGATCTGCCCGCTCGTGTAGAACAGCGCGAAGTCGACGGCACCCGCGATGCCGATCACGAGCGCCGCGGTCGAGTCGTCCATGCCGACGCTCACCGCCCAGAGCGGCAGGATCACCTGGCGGCCGGCGCGGAGCGCGCCGATGAGCGCGGCGCCGCTGCCGAGCCGTGCGAGGACTCCGCGGTGCTCGCGGAGGGTGCGGAAGAGGCCCTGCGCCTCGCGCTGCACGAACTGCGCGCCGGTGTCGGTGGGCGGTTCGAGCGGGTGGCGGACGTCCGCCCCGTCGGCTGCGGTCGGTGCCGTGGTCGCGTCTGCCGGCCGGGAGGATCGTGGCGGCACCCGCAGACCGCGTGTGCCCGTCGCGGGGTCGCGCAGGACGAGCAGGACGACGGCCGCGGCCAGGCAGCAGGTCACGTGGATCCAGAAGGCGCTCTGGGTCGTGCCGGTGAGGTGCACGACGGCGGCGGAGATGAACGGTCCGACGAAGTAGCCGAAGCGGAAGACCCCGCCGAGGCTGGACAGGGCGCGGGCGCGGATCCGGAGGGGGATCGCGGTCGTCATGTACGCGTGCCGGGCGAGGGCGAACACCGCCGTCGAGACGCCGACCAGGAACACCCCGACCGCGAGGACCCAGGGGTTCGGCGCGACGGTGCAGACGAGGAGCCCGACGACCGAGACGACCGCCGCGCCGATCATCGCGTTCCGCTCGCCGATCCGGCCGACGACGATCCCGGAGGGCACGTCGCCGATGAGCTCCCCGACCAGGATGAGCGCGGCGACGAAGCCCGCGAACGCCAGGCTCGCCCCGAGTGACGACGCCGCGATCGGGATGATCGGGATGATCGCGCCCTCGCCGATCGCGAAGAGCGCCGCGGGCAGGAAGCCCGACAGCAGCACGCCCCGGAAGTCGAAGGCGTCGTCCCTGGTGCTCGTCATCGTCGAGCCACGGTACGCCGGTCTCGGAGTTACCCTGGACGCATGCGTGTTCTGGCGGCGATGAGCGGTGGGGTCGACTCGGCAGTGGCCGCGGCACGGGCCGTCGACGCCGGGCACGACGTGGTCGGCGTGCACCTGGCCCTGAGCCGGATGCCCGGGACGCTCCGCACCGGCAGCCGCGGGTGCTGCACGATCGAGGACTCGATGGACGCCCAGCGCGCCGCCTCGGCCCTCGGCATCCCGTACTACGTGTGGGACTTCTCGGCGCGGTTCAAGGAGGACGTCGTCGACGACTTCGTCGCCGAGTACCAGGCCGGTCGGACCCCGAACCCATGCATGCGCTGCAACGAGCGGATCAAGTTCGCGGCGCTGCTCGAGAAGGCGCTCGCGCTCGGGTTCGACGCCGTCTGCACGGGGCACTACGCCTCGATCGTGACCGGGCCGGACGGCGCCCGCGAGCTGCACCGGTCGGCGGCGTGGGCGAAGGACCAGTCGTACGTCCTGGGTGTGCTCACCGCGGAGCAGCTCGAGCACGCGATGTTCCCGCTCGGGGCCACCCCCTCGAAGGACGAGGTCCGGGCCGAGGCGGCGGCGCGCGGGCTCACGGTCGCGCAGAAGCCCGACTCCTACGACATCTGCTTCATCCCGGACGGCGACACCCGCGGCTGGCTGGCCGACCGCGTCGGGACCGCCCCCGGTGCCGTGGTCGAGCGCGACGGTACGGTGGTCGGCGAGCACGAGGGTGCCACGGGCTACACGGTCGGGCAGCGCCGTGGGCTGCACCTGGGCCGGCCGGCGCCGGACGGCAAGCCCCGCTTCGTGCTCGAGATCCGTCCGAAGGACAACACCGTGGTCGTCGGCCCGAAGGAGGCGCTCGACGTGTCCTCGCTCGCCGGGTCCCGGTACACCTGGGCCGGGTCCGCGCCGGCCGACCCGACGGTGCCCTTCGCGTGCGAGGTGCAGATCCGTGCGCACGGCGACCCCGTGCCGGCGACCGCCCGGGTGGAGGACGGCGCGCTCGTGGTGGACCCGGACCAGCCGCTGTCGGGCGTCGCCCCCGGGCAGACCGCGGTGGTCTACGTCGGCACCCGGGTGCTCGGGCAGTGCACCATCGACCGGACGGTGTCCGCGGTCCCGGTCCCCGCCTGACCGTCCCCGGTGGTCCCCGCGGTGCGCCGCGCCGGGGCACGTTCGTCGCTGCGTCCCGCGTCGGCGGTGCACGGTAGAACTGACGCATGAGCGAGACCGACGCCACGTTCGAGACCATCGACCCGGACGACCTCGACGCGGCCCAGGCCCAGCGCGAGGTCGACCGGCTGCGCGTGCGCATCAACGAGCTGCGCGACCAGTACTACGAGGGCAACGGCTCGACGGTCTCCGACGGCGAGTACGACGGGCTCGTGCACCGCCTCGACGCGGTCGAGCAGCGGTTCCCGGACCTGCTCACGCCGGACAGCCCCACGCAGACCGTCGGCGGCCAGGCGCAGACCGTGCAGTTCGCGCCGGTCGAGCACGCCGAGCGGATGCTGAGCCTGGACAACGTGTTCAGCCCCGACGAGCTGACCGACTGGGCCGTCAAGGTGCAGCGGGACGCTGGCGCCGAGCGCGTGCGCTTCCTCACCGAGCTGAAGATCGACGGTCTCGCCATCAACCTGCGGTACGAGCACGGACGGCTGGTGTCGGCGGCGACCCGCGGCGACGGCGTGGTCGGCGAGGACGTCACCGGGAACGTGCGGACGATGGGCACGATCCCCGACCGGCTCGCGGGCACCGGACACCCGCCGCTGGTCGAGGTGCGGGGGGAGATCTTCTTCCCGGTCGAGCAGTTCGACGAGCTGAACGCCCGGCAGCGCGACGCGGGGGAGCGCGTGTTCGCGAACCCGCGGAACGCCGCTGCAGGGTCCCTCCGGCAGAAGGAGGAGGGCAAGTCCGAGGCGAAGCGCGCGCTCATGGTGGACCGCCTGCAGCGCCTCCGGATGCTCGTGCACGGGATCGGTGCGTGGCCCGTGCGGGAGCTCGAGTCGGAGACCGACGTGCACGCCCAGTCCGAGGTGTACGAGCTGCTGCAGACCTGGGGCCTGCCGACGAGCACCCACTACCGGGTGTTCGACACCATCGACGAGGTGCAGGTGTTCGTCCGTGACTACGGCGACCGCCGGTCCTCGGTGGAGCACCAGATCGACGGCATCGTGATCAAGGTCGACGACCTGGCCCTGCACGAGGAGCTCGGGTCGACCTCGCGGGCGCCGCGGTGGGCGATCGCCTACAAGTACCCGCCGGAAGAGGTCCACACGAAGCTCCTCGACGTGGTCGTCAGCGTCGGGCGCACCGGCCGGGCCACCCCGTTCGCCGTGATGGAACCGGCCGAGGTCGCCGGGTCCGTCGTGCGCCAGGCGACCCTGCACAACCAGGACGTCGTCAAGGCCAAGGGCGTGCTCATCGGCGACACGGTCGTGCTCCGCAAGGCGGGCGACGTCATCCCCGAGGTCCTCGGCCCGGTGGTGGAGCTGCGCGACGGCAGCGAGCGCGAGTTCGTGATGCCCGAGACCTGCCCGGAGTGCGGCACGCCGCTCCGCCCGGCGAAGGAGGGCGACAAGGACCTGCGCTGCCCGAACGCCCGCAGCTGCCCGGCGCAGGTGCGCGGTCGTGTCGAGCACATCGCGTCCCGCGGTTCGCTCGACATCGAGGGCCTCGGCGAGGTCGCCGCCGCCGCCCTGACCCAGCCGCTCCGCCCTGAGACGCCGCCGCTCGTGACCGAGGCCGGGCTGTTCGACCTGACGATGGAGGACATCGTCGGGATCGAGGTCATCGTCCGCGACGCCGAGACCGGCATGGAGAAGACCGACGAGGACGGCACCCCGAAGCGCGTGACGCCGTTCAGCCGGGCGCGCAAGAAGACCGACCCGCCGTTCGACCCCGACGCCCGCGGCGCGGACCACACCGGCGCGCCGAGCCGGTACCCGTCGAAGAACGCGTTCGAGATGCTCGCGAACATCGACGCCGCGAAGACGAAGCCGCTCTGGCGCATCCTGGTCGGCCTGAGCATCCGGCACGTCGGACCGGTCGCCGCCCGGGCCCTCGCGAACCACTTCGGCTCGCTCGACCGCATCCGCGAGGCCTCTCGCGAGGACCTCGCGGCGGTGGACGGCGTCGGTGGGATCATCGCGGACGCCCTGATCGACTGGTTCGCCGTCGACTGGCACCGCGAGATCATCGACCGCTGGACGGCCGCCGGCGTGCAGTTCACCACCCCCGACCACCCGGGGCCCGGTGCCGCGGTGGAGGGCGGCGTGCTGACCGGCCTGACGGTCGTCGCGACGGGGTCCCTGGAGGGGTACACCCGCGAAGGCGCGCAGGAGGCGATCATCGCCGCGGGCGGCAAGGCCGCGTCGAGCGTCAGCAAGAAGACCGACTACGTCGCCGCCGGCCCCGGAGCCGGGTCGAAGCTCACGAAGGCCGAGCAGCTCGGCGTCCGGATCATCGACGCGGAGCAGTTTCGGCTGCTCGTCACCGAGGGGCCGGACGCGATCGCGCCGGAACCCGAGCCGGAAGGCGAGACCGCCGAGCCCGAGGCCGCCGAGCCGGACACCGCCGCGGACTGACCCAGCACGGTCTCCGGGCCGGACCGGGGTACGCCACACCCCGGTCGGTACCCAGTTCGGGGCACAAGTTGCAGCGTGCATGCCGCTCCGCGGCCATTCTCCTTACACTCGGAAGGGCATCACTCGTCGCCTGGAGGGGGACGGCGAGACGGCCTTCCCGGGGGAGACCATTGCTGCTCATCGCCGCGGCCCTGCTCACCGCCTCGATGCACTCGCTCGGAGTGATCGAGGCCCCTGGGGTGCCCACCGCGGCGCAGTCGGTGGCACACGGTGTCGTCGCTGCCGCTCCGGCGCGCGCCGCGGACGGACTGCTCGGCACCACGCGGGGCACGGACTTCCTCGCCGACCTCGCTACCGTCGACCGGGACACGCTCGCGGCCGCCGGGCACGACGACCGCGTGCTCGCCACCGCGCAGGACACCCCGCCGGCGGCGGCCGACGTGGCCGCGTGGTGGTCCGCGCTCGACGACACCACGAAGGCCCGACTCGTGGCCCTCGCCCCCTCGGTCGTCGGGAACCTCGACGGGGTCCCCTACGACGTCCGGGACCGGGCGAACAGGGTCGCCCTCGGGGTCGACCTCGCCGACCCCGGCACCACGGCGGCCGAGCGCGCGATGCTCGACCAGGTGCGGGACTCCCTCGAGCACCCCGCGGGGACGCCGTACCGGTCGCTCGTCGTGCTCGACACCCGGGGGACGGGCCGCGCGGCGATCGCGGTCGGCGACCTCGGGACCGCGGCGGACGTCACGGTCGTCGTCCCCGGGATGTTCTTCACCGTCGGCGGCCAGATGCACGACTTCACGGACACCGCCGGCGACGTGTACCGGGAGCAGACCGCGGTCGCCGGACTGGCCCGGCCGGACACCCGGCACGGCAGCGGCACGGGCGAGGCCGTCCTGGCGTGGATGGGCTACGAGACGCCGGACCTGTCGAACATCCTGTCGCTCGACCTCGCGAAGACCGGCGCCGGGCGGCTCGAACGACTGGTCGACGGGCTCGACGCCGTGCGCGGGACGGGGGAGAGGCCGCGGCTCAACGTCGTCGCGCACTCGTACGGGTCGACCACGGCGATGATGGCCCTGGCCTCCGGGCGGATGCAGGCGGACACGCTCACGGTCCTCGGCTCGCCCGGCAGCGACGTCCGTTCCGCGGCGCAGCTCGCCGTCCGCCACGGGCAGGTGTTCGTCGGTGACGCGCACGACGACCCGATCGCGGGCACCGGGTACTTCGGTACCGACCCGGGTTCGGCAGGGTTCGGCTCGACGCTGCTCGACCTGTCGGACGACCTCGCGGCGCAGGGCGAGGGCACGTTCCGTCGGCCGGTCGGGCACAACGACTACCTCAAGCCCGGGACGGCCTCGCTGCACGACGTTGCGCTCATCGCGGTCGGCCGCGGCGACCTCGTCCGGCACCAGGGCGGCGGCGGACCGGGCGGTGACGGCTCGACCCAGCCCCTGCCCGACATGTACCTGGTGCGCCCCCAGGACCTGCAGCCGCGGGACTGACCGCACCGCCCGACCGCCTGCCGGGGCCGTGGCGAGGCGGGCCGCGGCCGACGGACCGACGTGCCACGATCCTCCAGGCCGGCCCACGTGCTTCCTGAAGGGGTTCCTGTGGGCCGGTGCAGCCACCGACGGTTCCACGGCAGAACCACCCCAGACCACGCCCGTACGGTTCCGCCATGCGTGCGTTGCGGTGGCCCGGTGCCCTCTTGTCGTTCGTGGCGATCTCCGGCCTGGCCGGGATGCTCGTCGCGGTCGCGGTGACGCCGGCGGTCGCCGTCGCCGGCGAGGGCACCTCCGGCGCGGTGGCGTTCTTCGAGGACCTGCCGAGCTACCTCGACATCCAGGCCCCGCAGCAGGTGTCCTCCGTCTACGCGACGCAGGGCGGCCAGCAGGTCAAGATCGCGTCCTTCTACAGCGAGAACCGGACCGACGTCACCTCGAACGCGATGGCGGACACGCTCAAGCAGGCCGCCATCGACACCGAGGACCCGCGCTTCCGGCAGGAGGGCGGCATCGACGTCCTCGGCACCATCCGCGGCGTCGCGGCGACCGTCGTCGGCGGCGACGTGCAGGGCGGGTCGAGCATCACGCAGCAGTACGTCAAGAACGTGCTCGTGCAGCAGTGCGAGGAACTGACCGGCAAGGACGCAGCCGACACGCAGAAGAAGATCGCCGCCTGCTACCAGGACGCCGCCGGGGTCACCCCCCAGCGCAAGCTCCAGGAGATGCGGTACGCGATCGCCGTCGACAAGAAGTACTCGAAGGACCAGATCCTCACCGGGTACCTCAACCTGGTCGGGCTCGGCGGACGGGTCTACGGCGCCGAGGCCGGGGCCGAGTACTACTTCGGCGTGCACGCGAAGGACCTGTCGCTCCCGCAGTCCGCGACGCTCGTGGCGATCCTGAACAACCCGTCGAACCTGCGCATCGACCAGCCGAACGACAAGGACAACGGGCAGGCGAACGGCTACGCCCTGACGAAGGACCGCCGCGACTACGTGCTGCAGCGCATGTACGTGCACCACGACATCTCGAAGGCGCAGCTCGACCAGGCGAAGGCCACCCCGATCACGCCGAAGATCACCGACACCGCCAACGGCTGCTCCGCCGCGGCGAGCACGTACGACGCCGGGTACTTCTGCGACTACGTGCGGAACCAGGTGCTGCAGGACCCCGCGTTCGGCAAGACCGCGGCGGACCGGATCGAGACGCTCGACACGAAGGGGCTCGAGATCCACACCTCGCTCGACCTCGACCTGCAGGCCCAGGCACAGTCGGCGCTGTCGTCCTACGTCCCGGCCACCATGGACGGCGTCGACGTCGGCGGGACCAACGTCACCGTCGAGCCGGGCACCGGTCGCGTGCTGTCGATGGTGCAGAACACGAGCTACACGCAGAGCGACAACGGCGGTGCCGGCGCGACCGCGATCAACTACAACGCGGACACCGCGTACGGCAACTCCGGCGGCTTTCAGACCGGTTCCACGTACAAGGTGTTCACCCTGGCGGAGTGGCTCGCGTCCGGGCACACCCTGTCCGAGTCCGTCAACACGACCGAGCACACCTTCGCGCAGTCCGAGTTCACGAACTCGTGCGTGCGACTGGGTGGTGCCCCGTGGAAGGTCGCGAACGCCGAGAGCGTGCCCGCGTCGATGACCGTGCAGGCGGCGACGTCGGAGTCGATCAATACCGCGTTCGGCGCGATGGCGAAGCAGCTCGACCTCTGCAAGATCAAGGAGACCGCGCAGGCGATGGGCATCCACCAGGCGGACGGGTCCGCGCCGGACTCCAACCCGGCGTCGGTGCTCGGGACGAACAACCTGTCGCCCATCGACCTGGCGGAGGCCTACGCGGGCTTCGCGAACGGCGGCATCGTCTGCACCCCGACCGTGATCGACTCCGTCAAGGAGGCCGACGGCACGAGCATCACCCCGTCGCCCTCGTCCTGCACGCGGGGTGTCTCGCAGGAGGTCGCCGGCACCGTCGACTACGCCCTGCAGGGGGTCCTGACCGGCGCCGGGACCGCGGCCACGGCGAACCCGGGCGACTCCGTGCCGAAGTTCGCGAAGACCGGCACCACCGACGGTGACGTGCAGAACTGGCTCGTCACCTCGACGACGAAGTACACGAACGCGACCTGGATCGGGAACGTGCAGGGGAACGTCGGGCTCGCGAACGTGCCGTTCCCGCACGGGACGACCGGGTACAGCGCGAAGTTCGGGGTCGGCCGCTCGATGCTGACGTACCTCGACCAGACGCTGTCGGGCGGGGCGCTGCCGGCGCCGGACCCGGCCATGATCGGTTCGGTGGCGAAGGCGCCGTCGCCGTCCTCGTCCGGTGACTCGACTGCGGGTTCGGCTGCGGGTTCGGCCTCGTCCGGGCAGGGCGCCGGTTCGACGCCGTCCGCGCCGTCCACGCCAGCTGCTCCGGCTGCTGGTGGTGCTGGTGCTGGTGCTGCGGCCGGGTCTGGTTCTGGTTCTGGGTCTGGTTCGACGGGCGGCGGTGCGTCCGGCGGCGGATCCGGGAAGGGCGGGACGACCGGGCCCGGCTCGGGTTCCGGCAAGTAGCGGACAGGAGGCGCGGTGCCGGCTCGGTGGGTCGGCGCCGCGCCTCCGCTGTGTGCGCAGGCCGCGTGCGGCGTGCGGCGTGCGGGGCGCGGCGCGCGGTGCGGCGGCGCGTGGCGTGCGGTGCGGCTGTGTGTGGCGCGGGGCACGTGGCGGCGAGCGGGCGAAGTACGCGGTGTCCCGCGGGAGTGGCGCGACGATTCCGCCCGCTCGGGTTCCGGGGTCGGCTGCGCGCCGCGGGACCGGGCCCGCGCGGCGGACCGGGGCCGTGCCTCCAGGCCGTGACGGGGCGATGCTCGCGACCGCGAGCGAGCGTTCCGTGCGGTGCGCGCTCCGGGCGGCGAGCGGGAAGCGCCCACTCGCGTGTAGCGAGGCGGCGAGCGGGCGGAAAGGGCGCGTCGCCTGGCGGGGTGGTCGCGGATACCGCCCGCTCGCGGTGGCGGGGCGGCGTCGCGACCGCGGGCGGCGGGGTCCGTGCGGACGGGAGGCGGCGAGCGGGCGGAAAGGGCGCGTCGCCTGGCGAGGTGGTCGCGGATACCGCCCGCTCGCGGTGGCGGAGCGGGGTTGGGACCGCGGGGACGCGGTTCGTGCGGATGGGAGGCGGCGAGCGGGCGGAAACGGCCCTTCACCTGGCGGGGTGGTCGCGGATACCGCCCGCTCGCGGTGGCGGGGTGGCGTCGCGACCGCGGGCGGCGGGATCCGTGTGGACGGGAGGCGGCGAGCGGGCGGAAACGGCCCTTCACCTGGCGGGGTGGTCGCGGATACCGCCCGCTCGCGGAACGGGAACGGGAACGGGAACCGGGGCGGGGTGGGAACGGGCCCGGAACCGGAGCGGGACCCGCGCGTCGGGACCGGCCAATAGACTGGTGCGCATCCCACGAACCGATCGACGGAGCACCATGCCTGACATCACGAGCGAGCAGGTCGCGCACCTGGCGAACCTCGCCCGCATCGCACTCACGCCCGACGAGATCGAGAAGCTGACCGGGGAGCTGTCGCACATCGTCGAGAGCGTCGCCAAGGTCGCCGAGGTCGCGACCGACGACGTCCCCGCGACGAGCCACCCCGTGCCGCTCGGCAACGTCACCCGACCCGACGTGGTGGGGCAGACGCTGACCCAGGAGCAGGCGCTGTCCGGTGCCCCCGACTCCGACGGCGAACGGTTCCGGGTGACGGCGATCCTCGGCGAAGAACAGTAGGCGACAGAAGATGACCGACGACATCACCAAGCTCAGCGCCGCGGCGCTCGCCGACGCCCTCGTGGCGCGCGACGTCTCGAGCGTCGAGGCCACCCAGGCCCACCTCGACCGCATCGCGGCCGTCGACGGGGACGTCCACGCGTTCCTGCACGTCAACGAGAACGCCCTCGCCGTCGCGAAGTCGATCGACTCGCGCCGAGCGGCCGGGGACGACCTCGGTGCCCTCGCGGGCGTGCCGATCGCGATCAAGGACGTCCTGTGCACGCAGGACATGCCGACGACCTCGGGTTCGAAGATCCTCGAGGGCTGGCGGCCGCCCTACGACGCCACCCCGGTCGCCAAGCTCCGCGCCGCCGGCCTCGTGCCGCTCGGCAAGACGAACATGGACGAGTTCGCGATGGGCTCGACCACCGAGTTCTCTGCCTACGGTCCGACACACAACCCGTGGGACCTCGACCGGATCCCCGGCGGGTCCGGCGGTGGTTCGGCCGCCGCGGTCGCCGCGCACGAGGCACCGTTCGCCCTGGGCTCCGACACCGGCGGGTCGATCCGTCAGCCGGGCGCCGTCACGGGCACGGTTGGCGTGAAGCCGACGTACGGCGGGGTCAGCCGCTACGGCGCGATCGCGCTGGCGTCGAGCCTCGACCAGATCGGCCCGGTGTCGCGGACGGTCCTCGACGCCGCGCTCCTGCACGACGTCATCGGCGGACACGACCCGAAGGACTCCACGTCCATCCCGGACGCCTGGCCGTCGATGGCCGCCGCCGCGCGCGAGGGCCTGCAGGCGGACACGCTCCGCGGGCTCAAGGTCGGCGTCGTGAAGGAGCTCGCCGGTGGCGAGGGCTTCCAGGCCGGCGTCACCCAGCGCTTCCAGGAGACCGTGGCGATCCTCGAGACCGCCGGTGCCCAGGTCGTCGAGGTCGACGCCCCGAGCTTCGCGTACGCGATCAGCGCCTACTACCTGATCCTGCCGGCCGAGGCGTCGTCGAACCTCGCGAAGTTCGACTCCGTGCGCTTCGGCCTGCGCGTCACGCCCGAGAACGGCGCGACCGTCGAGGACGTCATGGCCGCCACGCGCGAGGCCGGCTTCGGCCCGGAGGTCAAGCGCCGCATCATCCTCGGCACGTACGCCCTGAGCGCGGGCTACTACGACGCGTACTACGGCTCCGCGCAGAAGGTCCGCACCCTGGTGCAGCGCGACTTCGCGGCCGCGTTCGAGCAGGTCGACCTGCTCATCAGCCCGTCGGCCCCGACGACCGCCTTCCCCCTGGGGGAGCGGCTCGACGACCCGCTGTCGATGTACCTCAACGACCTCACGACGATCCCGGCGAACCTCGCCGGCGTGCCCGGCATGAGCATCCCGAACGGCCTTGCGCCCGAGGACTCGCTGCCGACCGGCGTGCAGCTGATGGCCCCGCAGCGCGAGGACGCCCGCCTGTACCGCTACGGCGCCGCCCTCGAGCGCCTGCTCGAGCAGCAGTGGGGCCACCCGCTCATCGACAGCATCCCGGACCTCGACCCGTACCAGCAGTCCGCTGCGCAGGAAGGTGTGATCTGATGGCGCAGAAGGACGCGCTGATGGACTTCGACGAGGCGCTCGAGCGCTTCGAGCCGGTGCTCGGCTTCGAGGTCCACGTCGAGCTCGCGACGAAGACGAAGATGTTCTCGGACGCCCCGAACTTCTTTGGTGGCGAGCCGAACACGAACGTGACGCCGGTCGACCTCGGGCTCCCGGGGTCGCTGCCGGTCGTGAACGAGCAGGCCGTGCGCTACTCGATCCAGCTCGGGCTCGCGCTCGGCTGCTCGATCGCCGAGTCCTCGCGGTTCGCCCGGAAGAACTACTACTACCCGGACAACCCGAAGAACTACCAGATCTCGCAGTACGACGAGCCGATCGCGTTCGAGGGCGAGGTCGAGGTCGAACTGGCCGACGGCACGATCTTCAACGTCCCGATCGAGCGCGCCCACATGGAGGAGGACGCCGGCAAGCTGACCCACGTCGGCGGTGCCACCGGTCGCATCCAGGGCGCCGAGTACTCGCTCGTCGACTACAACCGCGCCGGGGTCCCGCTCGTCGAGATCGTCACGAAGCCGATCTTCGGCGCGAAGGACCGCGCCCCCGAGCTCGGTGCCGCCTACGTGCAGGTCATCCGTGACCTCGTCCGTGCGCTCGGCGTCTCCGAGGCCCGCATGGAGCGCGGCAACCTGCGCTGCGACGCGAACATCTCGCTGCGCCCGTGGGGCCAGGAGAAGCTCGGCACCCGCACCGAGACGAAGAACGTCAACTCGTTCCGCGCCGTCGAGCGCGCGATCCGCTACGAGATCCAACGGCAGGCCGCGATCCTCGCCGCCGGCGGCACGATCACGCAGGAGACCCGGCACTGGCATGAGGACACCGGCCGCACCTCGGCCGGCCGACCGAAGTCCGACGCCGACGACTACCGCTACTTCCCGGAGCCCGACCTGCTCCCGGTCGTGCCGGACCCCGCCGTCGTCGAGGAACTCCGCGCGTCCCTGCCGGAGGCCCCCGTCGCGCGTCGTCGTCGCCTCAAGGGCGAGTGGGGCTTCAGTGACCTCGAGTTCCAGGACGTCGTGAACGGCGGCCTGCTGGACGAGGTCGAGGCCACCGTCGCCGCGGGTGCGTCGCCGCAGGCCGCCCGCAAGTGGTGGACGGGCGAGATCAGCCGTGTCGCGAACGCGCAGGAGACCGCCGCGGGTGACCTCGTGTCGCCGCAGCACGTCGCCGAGACGATCGCGCTCGTCGAGTCCGGGGACCTGACCGACCGCCTGGCACGCCAGGTGCTCGAGGGCGTCATCGCCGGCGAGGGCTCGCCCGCCCAGGTGGTCGAGTCGCGTGGGCTCAAGGTCGTCTCCGACGACTCCGCCCTGACCGCCGCCGTCGACGAGGCCCTCGCGGCCCAGCCGGACGTGCTCGCCAAGATCCAGGACGGCAAGGTCCAGGCCGCGGGCGCGATCATCGGCGCGGTCATGAAGGCCATGAAGGGCCAGGCCGACGCGGCCCGGGTCCGCGAGCTGGTCCTGGAGCGCGCGCAGCAGTCGTAGCGCGACCAGCAGACGGACTGGAGGCACGTGGCGGGTCCGCCACGTGCCCCCAGTCCGTCTCGCGGCCCGTCTGCGGTGCGGTCACCGATCCTGGGGACGCGTCAGCGACCCGGTGACAGGATGGGTCGTGACCGCAACGATCCGCGCCGTCGGGACCGCCGTCCCCACCACCACCCTCGACCAGGCGGCGGTGCGGGACCTGTTCGCCGGCCAGCCCGACCTCGGCAGGCTCGGCCGCCGACTCGTGCCGGCCGCCTTCGACGGGTCCGACGTCGCACACCGGCACACGGTCCTCGAGGAACTCGACAGCGCGCGGCCCGGCGGCACCTTCCGGCAGGACGACGGCGCACTCGTCTCGCCGTCCACGGGCACGCGGAACGACCGCTACCGGGACCTCGCCCCGGCCCTGTTCGTCGACGCAGCCCGGGACGCCGTCGAGCGCGCGGGGATCGAGCCCGCACGGGTGACGCACCTCGTCACGGTGTCCTGCACGGGGTTCACCCAGCCCGGGCCGGACATCGACGTCGTCGCGCAGCTCGGACTGCCCGCCGGGGTCTTCCGGCACCACATCGGCTTCATGGGGTGCTGCGCGGCCTTCCCGGCGCTCCGCATCGCCGCCGCGTTCACCGAGGCCGACCCGGACGCGGTCGTGCTCGTCGTCTGCGCGGAGCTCTGCACGCTGCACGTCCGCGCCTCGGACGACCCAGACCAGATCGTCGCGAACAGCGTGTTCGGGGACGGGGCCGCCGCGGTCGTCGTGACGCAGGGCGGGCCCGGGCTCCGGATCGAGCGCTTCGCCACCGCCACGGTCCCCGAGGGGGCCTCCGAGATGGCGTGGAACATCGGCGACGAGGGCTTCGAGATGATCCTGTCGACGGCCGTGCCGAAGCTCGTCGGCGTGCACGTGCCTGCCGCGGTGCAGGGGCTGCTCGGCGAGGGCGAGACCCCGTCGGACGTGCCGGTGTGGGCCGTGCACCCCGGTGGCCGGGCGATCGTCGACCGCGCGCAGGAGTCGCTCGGGCTGCCGGACGCGGCGGTCGCGTCGAGCCGGAACGTGCTCCGCGACCACGGCAACATGTCGAGCGCGACGGTGCTGTTCGTGCTCCGCGACGCCCTCGAGCAGGGTGTGCCGGACGGGTCGTCGCTCGTGGCGGTCGCCTTCGGCCCCGGGCTGACGGTGGAGAGCGCCCGACTGACGGCGGTCCCGGCGTGAGCGGACGTGCCGGAGTGGAGCCGCGCCTCCAGGCCGTGGACCTGAGCGCCCGGGCGACGGACCTGCGCGAACTGATGGACGACCCGGACTGCGACCCGCGCGCCCTGGAACGGACCTTCCGGCGGTTCGCCGTCGTGAACGCCCTGGTCAGCGGGTGGCGCGCGGCGTGGCGGACGCACGTCGTGCCGGCGCTGCCCGCATCGGGACGCGCGCGGATCCTGGACCTGGGGTGCGGCGGGGGCGACCTGGCCCGGGCGCTCGTGCGCTGGGCGGGGAGCGACGGGTTCGCGGTCGAGGTCGTCGGGATCGACCCCGACGAGCGGGCGATCGCGTCGGCGCGCCGCTCCACCCCGCGGGGCGTGACGTTCCGACAGGCGTCGAGCGGCGAGCTCGTGGCCGCGGGGGAGCGCTTCGACGTCGTGGTGTCGAACCACGTGCTGCACCACCTGGACGACCCGGCGCGAGCGGCGTTCCTGGCGGACTCGGAGCAGCTCGCGACGAGTCGGGTGCTGCACTCGGACATCCGGCGGTCGCGGCAGGCCTACCGGGCGTACGCGGTGGCGTCGCCGCTCGTGGCGGCCGGGACGTTCGTGCGGGTGGACGGACTGCGGTCCATCCGGCGGTCGTTCACCGTGCCCGAGCTGCAGGACGTGCTGCCGGCGGGGTGGCGGGCGGAGCGGGCGGCGCCGCACCGGGTGCTCGCGGTGCGGGACGCCTGAGGGGAGCCCCGCGCGCGCCGGGTGCGCCGCGCGCGCCGCCAGCCGCGCGCTACGGGCGCAGCAGCACCTTGATCGCCCGCCGCTCGTCCATCGCCGCGTACGCCTCGGCCGCCTGCTCGAGGGGCAGCTCGAGGTCGAACACCTTGCCCGGCTCGATCGCCCGCGACAGCACGTCGGGCAGCAGCTCGGGGATGTACGCGCGCGCCGGGGCCATGCCGCCGCCGACGGTGATGTTCTTCGCGAACAGGAACGGCATCGGCAGCTCGGGGTCGCCCGCCGGGACGCCCACGTAGCCCACCGCACCACCGGGACGGACGACCCGGAGCGCCTGGTCCATGCTCTCCGCGGTGCCCACGGCCTCGAGGGCGCAGTCCGCGAGGTCCCCGCCGAGCAGCTCCCGCACCGCCGCGACGCCCTCGTCGCCGCGGGTCTCGACGACGTCCGTGGCGCCGAACTCCCGCGCGAGGGCCTGACGGTCGGCGTGCCGGCTCATCGCGATGATCCGCTCGGCACCCAGGCGCGCGGCCGCGAGCACGGCGGACAGCCCGACCGCGCCGTCGCCGACGACCACGACGGTCTTGCCCGGCCCGACCCCGGCGGAGACGGCCGCGTGGTGCCCGGTCGAGAAGACGTCCGACAGCGTCAGCAGCGACGGCACGAGGTCGTCGTCCACGTGACCCGGCACGACGACGAGCGTCGCGGCGGCGTCCGGCACGCGGACGTACTCGGCCTGCGCGCCGCCGAGCGGGTGCCCGTACGCGTCGGGCGTCACGCCGAAGGTCGACCCGTGGTCGCAGCCGCTCGTCATGCCGTGCGCACAGGCCTGGCAGGTGCCGTCGTTCGTGGTGAACGGTGCGATCACGAAGTCGCCGACGGACAGGCCGGTGACCGCGTCGCCGAGGGTCTCGACGACACCGACGAACTCGTGGCCGATCGCGCGGGGTTCCGTCGTGTCGCGGACACCACGGTACGGCCAGAGGTCCGACCCGCAGACGCAGGCTGCGGTGACCTTGACGACGGCGTCGGTGGGGTCGATGACGGTGGGGGCGTCACGCTCCTCGACGCGGATGTCGCGGGGGGCGTGGATGACGGTTGCGCGCACGATGGGCCTTCCGATCGGTGGTGGTCACGGCGCGTGCCGAGACGCGCCAGGGTGCCGGCGCCGTTGCGGGACCCGTCGACACTACGCTTCCCGGGTGGACGACGACCGGTACGGCAGTGACGTGCTCTCGGGCGACTGGCGCTCGCAGGGCGTCAAGAAGGTGCGGCAGGTGCCGCTCGAGCGCGACATGGTGCTCGAGGACCCGGACTCCGGCTGGGCGGGCGCCGTCGTGGGCCTCGAGGCGGGCAACGTCTCCTTGGAGGACTGGAAGGGGCGCACCCGCGCCTTCCCCTTCACCGGGCAGTTCCTGCTCGAGGGCGAACTCGTCACGCTCGGCCGCCCGCAGGCCCCGGTCGGCCGCTCCGGGGGTGCGCGTCCGGCCGCCGGTCCGACAGGTGGTGCGGCTGTCCCGGCCGGGAGGATCGGGGCAGCGCCCGCCGTCCGGCACGCGTCCGACGGTGGTCGCCTCCGCACCGCGTCCGGGTCGTTCGCGGTCGAGCAGCAGCGCGCGCGGGTGGCGCTCCCGTCGCGGATCATGGTCGAGGGCAGGCACGACGCCGAGCTCGTCGAGAAGGTCTGGGGCGCCGACCTCCGCGTCGAGGGCGTCGTGGTCGAGTACCTGGAGGGCGTCGACAACCTCGCCGAGGTGCTCGACGAGTTCCGGCCCTCGCGTGACCGTCGTGTCGGCGTGCTCGTCGACCACCTCGTCCCCGGGTCGAAGGAGTCCCGCTTCGCCGACGCCGTGATGCGCGGGAAGTGGGGCGCGCACGTCCTGGTCGTCGGGCACCCGTTCGTGGACGTCTGGCAGTCGGTGAAGCCGTCGCGGCTCGGGCTGACCGAGTGGCCGACGATCCCGCGCTCGATCGAGTGGAAGAAGGGGATCCTGCAGCACCTCGGCTGGCCTGCGGACGAGCAGGCCGACGTCGCCCGTGCCTGGCAGCGGATCCTCGGGCAGGTGCGGACCTTCGCCGACCTGGAGCCGCAGTTGCTCGGACGCGTCGAGGAGCTCATCGACTTCGTCACCGAGCCGAAGGCCTGACCCACCCGGCCACCCGCGCGCTCCCGATGCGGGGCGGGCGCACCACGTGCCTCCCGGCGGTTGCGGCCTGTCCGCCTGCCCGCCTCGCCCACGCGATCGGGCGGGATCCGAGGGTCGCGTCCGGCTGAGCCATCCGTTTCCGCCCAATCGCCGGGGGGCGCTCCCGCGTCGGACGCGCGTGCGCGAGCGGGCGGAATCCGCGGCCCGCGCCCGGACAGGTGGTCCGTTTCCGCCCGCTCGCCGGGTCGGGCGCTGCCGGGCCGGTCCGCGCGTGCGCGAGGGGGCGGATTCCGCGGCGGGCGTCCACAAGCGTGGTCCGTTCCCGCCCGCTCGCCAAGGCGGGTGCCGGGCCGGGGGCGGGTGCTGCCGGGCCGGGGCGGGTGCGCGAGCGGGCGGAATCGGCGGGACCTGTCCGGCTGAGCGATCCGTTTCCGCCCGCTCGCGCGCGGTCCCGGGGTGAACGGCGTGTCGCGGCCTACTGTTGAGGGATGGACGGCATCGACGGGCGTGTACGCGGCGCCGTCGACGTGTGGCTCCGCTGGCTGCCGCGGTGGCAGATCGGCACAGCACGGCCGAGGACCCGGATCTGCCGGAAGTGCACCGGGTCCCCGATCGCGAGTGCGGCGGGCTTCGGGCCGGACGTCCCGCACGCCGTGCAGCACGCACTGATCGGGCGGATCTCGACGATCATCGAGGACGCCGTGGACGACTACACCGCGAAGAACCTCCCGCTGCTGCAGCGCGAGCTCGAACGGGCCGCGGCACGGAAGCGGCACGCGGGGTACCAGCCGACCGAGGGACTGTCGCCCGAGTTCCAGGGACTGGACGTCGATCCGGAGCCCTCGGCGGGGGAGCCGTTCCTGTTCACCCTCGGCGATCTGACCGGCACGGGCGCGGCGGAGCAGGCCCCGCGCGAACCCCTGTCCGAGGAGGCGAAGGCCGCGCTCCGGCACGAGATCGCGCTGTCCGACGAGTGCGCCCGCGCGACCGGGACGGCGGTGTGCCTGGCGCTCGTGGAGCACCGGCCGCGGATCGCCGAGGCCGTCGAGCGCCTGGTGGAACCGCAGATCGCGGCGCTCGTGTCGGACATGTTCCGCGGGTTCGACGGCCCGGAGGCCACTCGCGACGGCCTGTTCTGAGCGTGGAGCACCAGCGCGGCGATCGTCAGGACACCGCGCGGAGCGTCCGGCCCGGGATGACGGTGCCGCGGAGCGAACGGTGCTCGACCGGACGGGACGGGTCGTCGATGCGGCCGACGACGAGGTCGATGGCCTCGCGGCCGATCCGCTCGATGGGCTGCTCGAGGGTCGTGAAGCCGATCCAGTCGTTCGCCAGCGGGAAGACCCCGTCGAACCCGGTCACCGAGAGGTCCTCGGGCACACGGATCCCGCGGCGGGACAGCGCGTCGCAGAGCTCGAGCATCAGCCGGTCGGTCGGGCACATCACGGCCGTGGCACCGGACTCGCGCACGACGTCCTGGACGTCCGCGGCCAGCTCGGACACCGGTCGGACGAAGCTCGCGTCGAGGTCGACCACGCGCACCCCGCGCTCCCGGAGCCGCTCGACCATCGCGTGGGTGCGAGCGTGCTGGGTCAGGGCGTCCCCGACCGGGACGGTGAGCACGACCGCGGTCCGGTGACCCGCGGCGACGACCGCGTCCGCGATCGTCGCGCCGCCGTGCGTCTCGTCGCAGTACACGCTCGACAGCGCCGGGTGCAGCTCGGGTCGACCGGCGACGACCGTCGCGATGCGGGGCGCGAACTCGGCGATCTCCGCCGCGGGCATGAGGCCGCTGCAGACCACGAGCCCGTCGACGCGCATCGACACGAGGGCGGCCAGTGCGGACTTCTCGTCCTGCACGCGTCCGACCCCGGTGGTGGTCACGACGCGGTAGCCGAGCTCGGAGGCCCGCCGTTCCATCACGGCGTGCAGCGCGGTGTAGACCATCGACGAGGCGTCACGGACGAGCATCCCGATGGTGTGCGTGCGGCCGCTGACGAGCCCCCGCGCCATGGCGTTCGCGACGTACCCGAGCTCGGCCGCAGCACGTTCGACGCGCTCGCGGGTCCCGTCGGAGAACCGTCCGGTACCGGACAGCACCCGGGACACCGCGGACTTCGAGACGCCCGCGCGGGCCGCCACGTCGAGGATCGTCGGCTGCGCGCCGCGCCCCCGGGGTCGCCGGTCGCCGTCGGCCTCGCCGCTCACCTGCCCGCCGCGGGGTGCCGGGTCCGGCGCGAGCGACGCGCGCCGGTGACCGCGGCCACGACGGCGCGCCATCCGACCACGAACACGGCGAGGACGATCGTCGCCACGATCACGAACGACAGCGGCAGGGGGTCGCCGGAGACGTCCCCCTGACCGGTCAGCACGCGGAGCAGCAGCCCGACGACGACCGTGGCCACCCAGACGACCACGCCCGTGGGCCACACCCGCATCGGCGCACGCCAGGCCCGGACGACGAGGAAGCCGACGAGCCACCCGGCGAGGAACGGGTACGCGGTCGTCCAGACGCCGGCGGCCGAGGTGGTCTCGCCGTGTGACGAACGCCCGATGGTCGCGAACGCGACGACCAGGACGACGTCGACGACCGCAGCGGTCCAGGTACGGGTGCGTGCGTGCATGCCGTCATCATCGCAGGCTGCGCAGCGGACCGGAGCCTGAACGTCCCGGTACGTCGAGTTCACCCGGTGGCGACGTCTCCGGCACCCGTCGTTCACCCGGGGTCGCCACACTCGACCACCGTGCGGGAACGTTCCCGCACCGCGCGTCACCGCACCGCACCGCACCGCACCCCAGACCCACCCGCGTCCCACGCGCCCCACCCCACCGCACCTCCCGACCCCACGAACCAGGAGACCCCCGACGTGAAGACACGAGCCGTGCACCCCCGGTCCCTCGCCGGCATCGCGATCGCCGCCACCGCAGCCGTCGCCCTGTCCGGCTGCGTCCAGAGCGCGAACGCCTCGAGCGCGGGCGACGACGCGAGCAACGGCACCACGAACCTCACCGTGTTCATCAGCGGCGACACCAACGTCCAGGCGCTCTGGGACGGGTCGCTCATCCCCGCGTTCGAGAAGGCCCACCCGAACGTCCACGTCTCGACGAGCATCGACCTGCACGGGCAGCACGACGCCCAGACCCAGGCCAACCTGACCACCGCGGTCAAGGCGGACAAGACCGTCGCGTACGACCTGGTCGACGCCGGCTGGGTCTCCACCGTCGGCAAGGCCGGGCTGCTGTCCACGGTCAGCGCCAGCGCGATCCCGAACCTGAAGAACGTCCCCGAGGCGACGAAGCGCCAGGGTGGCGACGCCGCGATCCCGTACCGGGCGTCGAGCGTCCTGCTCGCCTACGACACGAAGAAGGTCACCGACCCGCCGAAGACGCTCGACGACCTGCTGGCGTGGATCAAGCAGCACCCGGGCGAGTTCGCGTACAACTCCCCGGCGTCGGGCGGCTCGGGCGGCGCGTTCGTCATGACGGTGCTCGCGAAGTACCTGTCGGGGTCGGAGCAGGCGTCGATGCAGACCTCGTACGACAAGTCGCTCGAGTCGAAGTGGGACGAGGGATTCCAGACCCTCAAGGACCTGGGCCCGTCGATGTACCAGAAGGGCGTGTACCCGAACGGCAACGACCAGGTCCTGCAGCTCCTCGGCTCCGGGCAGATCGCCATGGCCCCGGTCTGGAGCGACCAGTTCATCACCGCGCAGAAGGCCGGCACGATCGGCAAGGACGTCGCCTTCACGCAGATCTCCGACCCGTCGTTCACCGGGAGCGCGAGCTTCCTCGGCATCCCGAAGACCGAGCCGGAGGCGAAGAAGCAGGCCGCGGAGGAACTCGCCGACTTCGTCCTGTCGTCGAAGGGGCAGCAGCTCGTCGCGAGCGCCGTCTCCGGCTACCCGGTGGTCCCGCTCGACTCGCTCCCGAAGTCGGTCGCCCAGCAGTTCGCCGACGCCGACCCGTCGACCCTCCGCCTCGGCTTCCAGAGCCAGTTCGCCGCCGACATGAACGCGGCGTGGGACGCGAAGGTCCCGCAGTGACGCAGGTGACCGACCGGGAGGCCCGTGGCGACTCCGCCACGGGCCTCCCGCCCGCCCCGTCGCCGGCTCCGTCGCCGGCACTGACCGGCCGCACCGGTCCGTCTCGGCCCTCGCGCCCGCAGCCCGGTCCGTCGCCGGAGGAGCGCCGCCGTCGGCGCCGCGCCGCCGGGACCGGGCTCGCGCTCGTCGCCGCCCCGGTGCTCGTCGTCGTGCTCTTCGTCGGCGTCCCCGTGGTGAACGCCGGACTGTTCTCGCTCGGCTCCACCGGCGGCCTCAACCAGGCGCTCGCCGACATCGGGCAGGACACCGTGCACGGGTTCTCGTTCGCGGTGTACGGCGCGCTGCTCGGCGACCCCGTCTTCCGCCGCGACCTGGTGGCGACGCTCGGCGTGACCGCGCTGTCGACCGGCCTGACGGTCGCGCTCGCGGTCGTCGTCGCGGTCGTGCTCCGGCTCCGCGGCGGTGTGGTCGGGTCGGCCCTCAGCGTCCTGGCGGTCGTGCCGATCTTCGTGCCGGTCGTCATCGCGAGCTGGTCGGTGCTGACCTTCACGGACGGCCAGGGGTTCGTCAGGAGCCTCGGCGCGCAGGTCGGCCTCGACCTGCCCGTGTGGGGATACACGCTGGTGGCGGTCGTCTTCGGCAGCGTCTGGACGAGCCTGCCGTTCGCGGTGCTCATGATCGCGGGTGCGCTGCAGGGCGTGCCCGACGCGCTCGTGGACGCGGCCCGGGACGCCGGCGCGGGGACGTGGCGGGTGGTCTGGCGGGTGCTCCTGCCGATGGCCGCGACCCCGCTCGTGATCGCGACGACCTTCACCGTGATCGGGGTCCTCGGGTCGTTCACGGTGCCGTACTTCACCGGCCCGAACGCCCCGTCGATGCTCGGCGTCGACATCGCGAAGTACTTCCAGGCCTACAACCGCCCGCAGCAGTCCACCGCGATGGCGTTCGTCGTGTTCGCCTTCGCCGCCGCGGCGAGCGTCTTCTACATCCGCTCCACCGTGCGGGCGAACGCACGGGAGCTCGCGACGAAGGGAACGGCACGATGACGCAGCACGGCGGGACGATCCGGCGCGCCACGGGGACCGCGCTCGTGTGGGCCACCGCGGCCGTGCTGGCGGTGTTCATCGCCGGCCCGCTCCTGTGGCTCGCGGCCCGCGCGTTCGCGACGAGCTGGACGTACCCGAACCTGCTGCCGGACGGGTGGACGCTGCACTGGTGGACCACCGTGTTCGACGACCCCGGGCTCGGCGTCGCGGTGCAGAACTCGCTCGTGCTCGCCCCGCTCACGGTGGCCATCGCGGCCGTGGTGTGCCTGCCGGCGGCGTGGGCGATCAGCCGGATCGACTTCCCGGGCCGGCGGGTGGTGCTCGTCGGGCTGTTCGCGACGAACGCGTTCCCGAAGATGGGCCTGTTCGTGACGATGTCCGCGATGTTCACCGCGCTCGACCTGATGAACACCGTCGCGGGGATCCTCATCGTGCACGTCCTCGGCTGCGTGGTGTTCATGACCTGGCTGCCCGCCGCCGCGTTCTCCGCCGTCCCGCGCTCCCTCGAGGAGGCCGCGCGTGACGCCGGCGCCGGTCGCTGGCGCACGTTCCTGACGGTCACGCTGCCGATCGCGTGGCCGGGGATCCTGGTCGCCGTCGTGATGTCGTTCCTCGCCTCGTTCGACGAGGCCCAGGGCACGTACCTCGTCGGCGCCCCGACCTACATGACCATGCCGACCGAGATGTACTCGCTCGTCCTGAACTCCCCGCGACAGGTCTCGGCGGTGTTCGCGATCGCGCTGAGCATCCCCTCCGTCCTGCTCATGACCCTGGCGCGGAAGCACATCATGGGCGGCCGTCTGGCGGACGGCTTCCAGATCCGATGACCGACACGACCACCCAGAAGGGCGACCAGATGACGGACGCACCCTTGCTCACGGACCGCGCCACGCGCCTCCCGGCCGGTTCTCCCGACCCAGCGGAGGACCGCAGCGCGTCCACCGGACTGTCGGTACACGGTCTGCGGAAGACCCTCGGCGGGCGCGACGTCGTCGCCGGCATCGACCTCGACGTCGCACCGGGCGAGCTCGTCTCGCTGCTCGGGCCCTCCGGATGCGGCAAGACGACCACGCTCCGGATGGTGGCGGGGTTCCTGACGGCCGACGCCGGCGTGGTGACCATGGGCGACCGGGACGTGACGACCCTCGGGCCGGAGCGCCGGCCGAGCGCGATGGTGTTCCAGAACTACGCGCTCTGGCCGCACATGACGGTCGCGCAGAACGTGGCGTTCCCGCTCCGCACCCGTCGCGTGCCGAAGGCACAGACGGCGGAGCGGGTGCGCGCCGCGCTCGAGCTCGTGGGGCTGACACACCACGCGACCTCGAAGCCGACCGCGATCTCGGGTGGCGAGCAGCAGCGCGTCGCGCTCGCGCGCGCGGTCGTGCAGGAGCCGGACGTGCTGCTCCTCGACGAGCCGCTGTCGAACCTCGACGCGAAGCTCCGCGTCGGCGTCCGTGACGAGATCCGGCGCATCCAGCAGCGCCTCGGCATCACGACCGTGATCGTCACGCACGACCAGGACGAGGCGCTGAGCATCTCGGACCGGATCGCGGTCATGCACGACGGGCGGATCGAGCAGATCGCGACGCCCGCGGCGCTCTACGCCCGGCCGGCCACGCTGTTCGTCGCCGGCTTCATCGGGTCCGCGAGCACGGTGGCGGGTCGGTTCCTGACCGGGACGCCCGCGACCGTCGGCGCGGACGACACGGTGCTCGTCCGACCGGAGCAGGTGACGCTCTGCGAGGACTCGCCGCTCCGCGCGACCGTCGCCCGTGTCCTGGCGCGCGGGCACTTCGCCGAGGTCGTGCTCGCCGCGGACGACGCCGAGCTCCGGGCGTACGTGACGGGGCCGCCACCCGCGGTCGGGAGCGAGACCGGCGTGCGGTTGGGCGAGGTCCTGGTCTACCGTGACGGCCTGCTCGCCGAGGTGGTCCGGTGACCGCCGCGCAGCGTGCGGCCGACGTGGTCGGGTCGGTCCCGTCTGCCGCGTCGGACGTCGTGGTCGGGTCCGCCGGGTCCGTAGCGGTGGCACCCCCCGGCACGGCCGGGAGGCACGGTGCCCGTCCGCCACGCCTCGTCGCCCACCGCGGTGCGCCGCGGGTCCGGCGCGAGAACACGCTGCCGGCGGTCGCCGTCGCGGCGGCGCTCGGCGCGGAGACGATCGAGGTCGACGTCCGACGCACGGCGGACGGCGTCGCGGTCCTGCTGCACGACGAGACCCTCGGCCGGATGTGGGGCGACGCCCGCCGGGTCGCGGACGTCGACTGGTGCGACGTCGCCCGGCTCGGCAACGGGATCGACCGCATCCCGCGGCTCGATGCCGTGCTCGAACGACTGGACGGCGAGTCCACCACGCTGCTCGTCGACCTGACCGACCCGGAGGACGCCGTCGTCGCCGCCCGCACGGTCGCCGGGCACGGTGGGGCGGTCCCCGTCGCCTGGTGCGGCTCGGTGCCGGCGATGGTCGCGGTGCGCTCGGTGCTCCCGGACGCCGACGTCTGGTTGGTGTGGGAGTCGCTGCTGCCGCCCACGCCCGAGGACCTCGACGAGCTCGCACCCTCCACGCTGAACCTGGAGCTCGCGTTCCTGACGCCCGACACCGTCACCACGGCGCACGCCCTCGGCCTGCAGGTCTCGGTGTGGACCGTCGACGAGGCCGAGCCGGCCGCCTGGGCCGCCGCGCAGGGCGTCGACTCGATCACCACGAACGACGTCGGCCTGGTCCGGGCGGCGATCGAGGCCGCCGCGCGCCGCGGGCCGGACGCCGGGGACCGCGAGCCGACCGAGACCGAGGTCGCCTCGCGGGCGCAGGCGCTCGCGCACCGGTTGGCGCACGAGGTGATCGCGTTCACGCGCGAGCACCCCGTCGGCGAGGTCACGACGAAGGCGCACGCCGCGGACCTCGTGACCGACGTCGACCGGATGGTCGAGCAGTTCGTCCGCTCCCGGGTCCGCAGCGCGTTCCCGACGCACGGCTTCACGGGCGAGGAGTACGGCGCGTCCCCCGGCGACCGCCACCGCTGGTACCTGGACCCCGTCGACGGCACGACGAACCTGGTCAACGGCGTGCCGTGGACCGCGATGTCGCTGTGCCTGGTCCGCGGCGGCCGTCCGCTCGTCGGCGTCGTCGCCGACCCCTGGCGCGGCGAGGTCCTCGAGGCCCGGCGGGGGCGCGGCGCGGTGCTCCGGGAGCGCCCGCTCCGGCTCGACGACGTCCCGCGCTCCCTCGCCGGAGCCGTCGTGGGCACCGAGCTGGACGGTCACCGGCCGTGGCCGGGCTTCGAGGCGTTCCTGCACGCCCTCGCCGACCGGTCGTGCACGCTGCGGGTCCAGGGCTCGGGCACGATGACGATCGCCCAGGTCGCCGCGGGTCGGGGCCTCGGGGGCTGCGTCGGTGCGTTCTCGCCGGTCGACCACGGTGCCGCGGTGCTGCTCGTGCACGAGGCCGGTGGCGTCGTGCTCACACGGGGTGGCCCCGTCGACGGGTTCCCGCCGGAGGGGGAGCCGTTCCTCGTCGCCCACCCGGGTGCCGCGGACGAGCTGCACGCGGTGTGGACGGCGGCGCTCGCCGCGGGATCTGCGGCGGGTCGGGGCCCGTCGAGCTGACCGGGCGGGGGCTCTCGGCCGACTCTGTGCGTGCGTACAGTCAGCGGTCGTCGCCGCTCCCTAGGGTGGCAGTCCACGGCACGTCCCGACCGGGCCGTCCCGCACCGAAGGAGCATCGCCATGGGATTCCTCGACCGTCTGCTCGGCCGTCCCGACCGGGACCGCCAGACGCCGGACCAGTGGGGGCAGCCGCAGGCCGGACAGCCGCAGTGGGGGCAGCCCCAGCAGCCCGCGCAGCAGCAGGGGTACCGGTACGGGCAGCAGTCGTACCAGGTCCCGCCGCAGCAGCCGGAGACCGGGGGAGCGGGCGGGACCGCCGAGGACGAGCGGGCCGTCGAACGGTACCGCTACCTCCTCCGCACGGCACCGCCGGAGCGCATCGAGGAGGTCCACGCCGAGGCGTTCGCCACCCTGTCGCCCGAGCAGCGCCGGATGGTCTACGACGAGTTCACCCGGTCGGCGCCCGCCGGCGAGGCCCCGCGCGGGGACGACCCCCGTTCCCTGGCCCAGGCGGCGACTCGGTCCGAGATCCGGCAGCCCGGGTTCATGGAGCGGTCGCTCGGTGGGATGGGCGGCGGTGCCGGCGCGATGGGCCAGCGCGGCGGTCCCTCGTTCGGGAGGATGATCGGTGCCTCGATCCTCGGCACGGTCGCCGGCTACGTCATCGGTTCGGCGATCATGAGCGCCTTCCTGCCGGACGCGGGATCGTTCGACGGCGGTACCGATGCTGCGGGTGACGGTGGTCCGGAGGACACTGGTGCCGAGAACGCGTCGTACGACGACGGTGGCGGCTCCGACTTCGGGGGCGGCGGCGGCTTCGACGACTTCGGTGGCGACATGGGCGGCGGATTCGACGTCTGACGCCGAGGCCACCGACCCTCCGACACCGAGCATGTCCGACGAAGGAGCGGCATGGCCATCATCGAGGCCTCCGGGCTGACCAAGACGTACCGCTCGAAGTCCGGCCCGGTGCACGCCCTGGCCGGGCTCGACCTGTCCGTGCCCGAGGGGACCGTGACGGCGCTCCTCGGCCCGAACGGCGCGGGCAAGACCACGACCGTCAAGGTGCTGACCACCCTGGTCACGCCCGACTCCGGCACCGCGACGATCGACGGCGTCGACGTCGTGGCCGATCCGCAGGCCACCCGGCGCTCGATCGGCGTGTCCGGGCAGTACGCGGCGGTCGACGAGAACCTGACCGGGTTCGAGAACCTCGAGATGATCGGCCGGCTCTACCACCTCGGTCGCCGGACGGCGCGGCAGCGGGCGCGGGAGCTCATCGAGGTGTTCGACCTGGCCGAGGCCGGGGACCGCCCCGTCAAGGGCTTCTCCGGCGGCATGCGACGGCGCATCGACCTCGCGGGTGCGCTCGTGATGAACCCGCGGGTGCTGTTCCTGGACGAGCCGACCACCGGCCTCGACCCGCGCAGCCGCCTGGCGCTCTGGGGCATCATCGAGGGTCTCGTGTCGGACGGCGCGACCGTGCTGCTCACCACGCAGTATCTGGAGGAGGCCGACCAGCTCGCCGACGACATCGCCGTGATCGACGACGGCACCGTGATCGCCGAGGGCACCGCCGACGAGCTCAAGGCCCAGGTCGGCGGCCACCGCGTGGTCGTCACGCTCGTCGACCCGGCCGACGCGGACGCGGTCTACACCGTGCTGCAGCGGTACGGGGTCGGCGCAGTCGAGACCTCCGGCGACCGCCGGACCTCGGGCATCGCGGTGGAGGCCGGTCCGGCCGCCCTCCAACGGGTGCTCGCCGACCTCGGCGCCGCCGGGATCGAGCTGCACGACGCGGGCATGCGGCGCCCGACCCTCGACGACGTGTTCCTCCGGCTCACCGGGCACGCCGCGACCGCGGACGAGGCGGCGGCGACCGGCGGGGCGGGGCCGGGACGATCCTCCCGGCGGGGTCGCGGTGACCACGGCGCGACGTCGGCCGACACGGCGGACCAGGCCTCGGAGCGTGTCCGGTGACCGCCGTCGGCACGGCGTCCGGACGCCAGCTGCCCGTCGTCGTCACGTCGCCCGTCGCGGTCTGGTTCGAGGACGGCTGGACCGTCACGAAGCGGAACCTCGTGAAGATCAAGCGGTCCCCGGACATGCTCGTGTTCGCGGTCCTGCAGCCGATCATGTTCGTGCTGCTCTTCAGCCAGGTCTACGGCGGCGCGATCCAGGTGCGGGGGACGGACTACACGCAGTTCCTGATGGCGGGGATCTTCGCCCAGACCGTCGTGTTCGGGGCGACGTTCTCCGGGTCCGCGATGGCGCAGGACCTGAAGGAGGGGCTGATCGACCGCTTCCGGACGCTGCCGATGTCGGCCTCGGCCGTGCTGGTCGGGCGGACGAACTCGGACCTCGTGCTCAACGGGATTTCGATGGTGATCATGATGGCCACCGGGCTCGCCGTGGGGTGGCGGGTGCAGTCCGCGCCGCACGAGTTCCTCGCCGGGGTCGGGCTGCTGCTGCTCTTCAGCTACGCGTTCAGCTGGGTGATGGCCCTGCTCGGGATGAGCGTGAAGACCCCGGAGGTCATCAACAACGCCTCGTTCATGATCCTGTTCCCGCTGACGTTCATCTCGAACGCGTTCGTGCCGAGCGAGACGATGCCGCTCGTCCTGCGCGTGTTCGCGGAGTGGAACCCGGTGTCGTCCCTCGTGCAGGCCGCGCGTGAGCTGTTCGGGAACGTCGGGACGGCGCCCGTGCCGGACGTCTGGACGATGCAGCACCCGGTGCTCACCGTGCTCGTCGGGATCGCCGTGATGCTCGCGGTCTTCGTGCCGTGGGCGGTGGACAAGTACACCCGGATCAGCGCGAAGTAGACCCGTGCTCCCGCGGACCACCGGGACCGCTTACCATCGTCTCTCGTGACAGCGACCGATGCCGAGCGCGCCGCCCAGCGCGACGCCACCGAGCAGGCCCCCGACCGGAGCACCAGGCTCCGGCGATGGATGCTGCACGGGGCTGACCAGGGGGCCTCGCACCAGGGACCGCACCAGGTCGAGGTCGAGAAGACGCACCCGTGGTGGCGGGTCATGTGCCTGACCGGCGTCGACTACTTCTCGACGCTCGGGTACCAGCCGGCCATCGCGGCCCTCGCCGCCGGGCTGCTGTCCCCGATCGCCACGATCGTGCTCGTCCTCGTGACCCTGTTCGGTGCGCTCCCGGTGTACCGTCGGGTCGCGCAGGACAGCTTCAAGGGTGCCGGCTCGATCATGATGCTCGAGAAGCTCCTGCCCTGGTGGGCGGGGAAGCTCTTCGTGCTCGTGCTGCTCGGCTTCGCGGTGACGGACTTCATGATCACCATGACGCTGTCGGCCGCCGACGCCACGGCGCACATCGCCGAGAACCCCTTCACGCCGCACTGGTTCACCGACATCCCGGTGCCCCTGACGCTCGCGCTCCTCCTGCTGCTCGGCGTCGTGTTCCTCCGCGGCTTCAAGGAGGCGATCGGCATCGCCGTCGGGCTCGTCGCCGTGTACCTGACGCTCAACGCCGTCGTCGTGGGGGTCGCGCTCTGGCACGTGTTCGAGCGTCCCGTCGTGGTCGACGACTGGTGGACCGGCCTCACCACGCAGCACAGCAACCCCCTCGTGATGATCGGCATCGCGCTCGTGGTGTTCCCGAAGCTCGCACTCGGCCTGTCCGGCTTCGAGACCGGCGTCGCGGTCATGCCGCAGGTCCGCGGCGACGCCGCCGACGGCACGAGCGCACGCCCCGAGGGCCGCATCCGGGGGACCCGTCGCCTGCTCACCACCGCGGCGATCATCATGAGCTCGTTCCTCATCACGTCGTCGATCGCGACGACGTTCCTCATCCCGCAGCGCGAGTTCCAGCCCGGCGGGCAGGCGAACGGCCGGGCCCTGGCGTTCCTGGCGCACGAGTACCTCGGCAACGTCTTCGGCTCGGTGTACGACTTCTCGACGGTCGCGATCCTGTGGTTCGCGGGTGCGAGCGCGATGGCGGGCCTGCTCAACCTGGTGCCCCGGTTCCTGCCCCGCTACGGGATGGCGCCGCAGTGGGCCCGTGCGACGCGTCCGCTCGTGATCATCTTCACGCTCATCGCCTTCGCCATCACGATCCTGTTCGAGGCCAACGTCGACGCCCAGGGCGGCGCGTACGCGACCGGAGTCCTCGTGCTCATCACGAGCGCCGCCTTCGCGGTGACGCTGTCCGCGCGCCGGAAGCAGCAGCGGAAGCGCGTGGTGGCCTTCGGGGTCATCACCGTCGTGTTCGTCTACACGACCGTCGCGAACATCATCGAACGGCCGGACGGCGTCCGGATCGCCGCGGTGTTCATCGTCGCGATCGTGGTCGTCTCGCTGGTCTCCCGTGTCCGCCGCTCGTTCGAGCTGCGGGCGTCCTCGATCGAGCTCGACGCCGTCGCCCGGCAGTTCATCGAGGCCGACGCCGACCAGTTCAGCGCCGTGTGCATCATCGCGAACGAGCCGGGTGCCGGCACCGCTGCCGCCTACCAGGCGAAGGGGCGCGAGGAACGACGCGACTCCGGCATCCCCGCCCGCGTGCCGACGATGTTCCTCGAGGTGCTCCCCGCCGACTCGTCGGACTTCGAGGAGGACCTGCTCGTCGAGGGCCACGTCGTGCACGGGCACCGCGTGCTCAAGGTTCGCTCTGGCAACGTGCCGAACACGATCGCGTCGACGCTGCTCGCGATCCGGGACATCGCCGGGGTCGTGCCGGGCATCTACTTCGAGTGGAACGAGGGCAACCCGATCCGGAACGCGATCCGGTTCGTCTTCACCGGCGTCGGCGACGTCGCCCCGGTCACGCGAGAGGTGCTCCGAGAAGCCGAACCGGACGTGAACCGGCGGCCGACCGTCCACGTGTCGTGACCGACGGGGCGGTCGTGCACCGCGCCTCCCGGCCGCTCGGCGGGTCCGTGGCGGTGCTCGTCGCCGCCACGGTGTGGGGCACGACCGGCACCGCGACGCACTTCGCCCCCGGGGTCCCGGCGTTCGTGTTCGGGGCCGTCACGTTCGGACTCGGCGGGCTCCTGCTCGCCGCGACGACCGGTCGCCCGGCGGTCCGTGCCCTGGGTCGGGCGGGGACCCGCGGCTGGGTGCTGCTCGGCGCCGCGTCGCTCGTCGTCTACGCGGTGGCCTTCTACGCCGCGCTCGCCGACGCGGGGGTCGCGCTCGGCACCACGGTCGCGATCGGGTCCTCGCCGGTCTTCGCCGGTCTGGTCGAGTGGGTCGCCGACGGTCGGCGGGCGAGCGGCCGCTGGGTCGTGGCGACCCTGGTGAGCGTCGCCGGCATGGTGCTCGTGACGCTCGCGCGCTCCGAGGCCGCTGGCTCCGGGGCGCTGCCGGTGGGGCTCGGGAGTGCGCTGCTCGCCGGGCTGACCTACGCGACGTACTCGTGGGCGGTCGCGCGCGGGATGCACGCGGCCACGCGGACCGTGCCCGTGCCGGTCCCTGCGCCGGAGCCGGCGCGCGGACCGGGCGTCGGTGACGCGCGCGGCGTCCTGGGCGCGGTGTTCGGGCTCGCGGCGCTGCCGCTGGTCGTCCTCGCCCTGGTCGCCGGTCGGGACGCGCTCGTGCTCGGGGTGAACTGGCCGGTGTTCCTCTACCTGGCGCTCGTGCCGACGGTGCTCGGGCACTCCCTGTACGCCGTCGGACTCCGGAGCGTCAGTGCCTCGGCCGCGACGCTGCTGTCCCTGTTCGAGCCGGTCGTCGCCGCGGTGCTCGCCGTGCTCGTCGTCGGGGAACACCTCGGCGGAGCCGGCTGGACGGGCGTCGCCCTCGTGGTCGGCGGCCTGGCGCTGCTCGCGCTGCCGGGTGGACGCCCGGCAGCGCGGGAGCGATCGGTCCGGGTCAGTTCCCGGTGATCTGGTCGCGCACCTTGCGCCGGAGCACCTTGCCGATCATCGAGCGCGGCAGGTCCTCGACCACGACGATCCGTCGCGGCACCTTGTAGGCCGCGAGCTGGTCGAGGGACCACGCGCGGAGCGCCTCGGCGTCGAACGTCCCCGGGTCCTTCGGCACGACGGCCGCGACGACCTGCTCGTTGCCGCCCTGCGTGATGCCGACGACCGCGACCTCGCGCACGCTCGGGTGCTTGAGCAGTGCGTCCTCGACCTCGGACGGGGACACGTTGAACCCGCCGGTGATGATGAGTTCCTTGAGCCGGTCGACGATGCTGACGAAGCCGTCGGCGTCGATCGACACCACGTCACCGGTGCGGAACCAGCCGTCCGGGGTGAAGACCTCGTCGGTCGCCTCGGCCTTGCCCCAGTACCCGCGGAACACCTGCGGGCCCTTCACCTGGAGCTCGCCGGCCTCGCCCGTGCCGAGCACCTTCGTCGGGTCGTCCGGGTCGACCACACGCGCCTCGGTCGACGAGAGCGGGAGGCCGATCGCGCCGAGTCGCCGCTCCGGGGAGACCGGGTTCGCCATCAGCACGGGGGAGCACTCGGACAGGCCGTAGCCCTCGACGAGGTACCCGCCGGTGTGGGCCTCCCACGGCTCGACGACGTCCTGCGACAGCGGCATCGCGCCGGAGATGCCGATCTCGATGCCCTGCAGCGACACCTTCGCCGAGTCGGCGGCGTGCTGCAGGCGGGTGTAGATCGGCGGCACGGCGGGCAGGAACGTCGGCGGGTGCTTCTTCATCGCCTTGAGGACGAGGGCCGGGTCGAACGCCGGGAAGAGCACCAGGCGCGAGGCCATGCTCATCGCGAAGGTCAGGCAGAGCGTCAGGCCGTAGGCGTGGAACATCGGCAGCACCGCGTACACGGTGTTGTCGCCGCGGCGGATCTGCGGCACCCACGCGCGTGACTGCGCGGCGTTCGCGAGCAGGTTCCGGTGGCTGAGCACCGCGCCCTTCGGCACCCCGGTGGTGCCGGACGTGTACTGGATGAGCGCGACGTCGCTCGTCGCCGGACGCGGGTGCCGCTTCGACAGCTTCCGCGTCGACACCAGGTCGTCCCACTTCGTCGTGCCGCGCACGCTCGTGGTCAGCTTCGCGCGGGACTCCCGCGCCTTCGCGACCGGCAGCGCCAGGGCGAGGCGCGTCGTGCGGGGCATCGCACGGGTCAGGTCGACCGAGACGATCGCGTCCACCGCGACGTCGGCGGGGAAGTCCTGCAGCGTGGCGACCGACTTGTCCCACGCGATCGCGACCTTCGCGCCGTGGTCCTCGAACTGGTGCCGGAGCTCGCGGGCCGTGTAGAGCGGGTTGTGCTCGACGACGATCGCACCGAGCCGGAGCACCGCGTAGAAGGCCACCACGTGCTGCGGGCAGTTCGGCAGCACGATGGCCACCCGGTCGCCGGCCGTCACGCCGAGCTTCCGCAGTCCGTTCGCGGCGCGCAGGATCTGCTCCTGCAGGTCCGCGTAGGTGGTGGTCCGGCCGAAGAACTCGAGCGCCACCTTCCCCGGGAACCGTGCCGCGGAGTGCTCCACGATGTCGGCGAGGGAGCCCGTGGGCTCCTCGATGTCGTGCGGGACCCCCGGGGCGTACGAGGCAAGCCAGGGACGAGGCGTGTCGATGCTCACCCGGCCAACCTACCGGCGGGGTGCTGCCGACGGTCAGTGCTGACTGTCAGGGGCGCGACGGACGATGGGTGCATGCCTTCCGTGTCCGACGCGTTCCGCACCCGCCTCAACGACACCTTCACCAACGGCGCCACCGAACGACCGGAGTGGATCGACGCCCTCGAGCAGGGCTCCGACGCCGGGTTCTTCGGACCGGGCTCCGCCACCTGGGCGGTGCACGGCGGCAACCACACCGTGCTCGCGGGCGTCCGCGCGCTCCTCGTGCAGGCGCTGCACCCCGGTGCGCTCGCCGGCGTCGCCGACCACTCCCGCTACCGCGAGGACCCGTTCGGACGGCTCGCCGGCACCATCCGCTGGATCTACACGGTCTCGCACGGCGACACGGAACAGGCCACGCACGCCAGCCAGTGGGTGCGGAAGCTGCACGAGCGGGTGGTCGGGGAGTACGTCGACGGCCACGGGGTCACCCGGCCGTACGCCGCGAACGACCCGGACCTGGCCCGCTGGGTGCACCTCGCGTTCACCGACGCGTTCCTCTGCAGCGCGCAGGTCTGGGGAGCGCCGATCCCCGGCGGGGCCGATGCCTACGTCCGCGAGTGGGCGATCGCCGGACGCCTGATGGGCGTCGACGACGCGCCCGAGTCCGAGTCCGAGCTCCGCGCGCAGATGAACGGGTACCTCGACCGCGGCGAGCTCAAGGCCGACGCCCGCACCCACGACGTGGTCCGGTTCATCAAGGACCCGCCGCTCGCGCGGCTGCTGCGTCCCGGTTACCGCGCGCTCTTCGACGGGGCGGTCCTGTCGCTCGACCCGCGGCACCGCTCGATGCTCGGCCTGCGGACGCCGGCCGTCGGCCCGGTGGCCCTGCCCGTCCGTCAGGTCGCGGGCGTGGTGCTCGACGGGATCGGCGCGGTGCTCGGGAACACCCCCGGATCGGAGCGCGCGGCGCTCGTCCGCATCGCCCGCCTGCAGGGCGCGTCCGACGCGACCGACTGACGGACAGGAGGCACGGTGCCAGCCGGCACCGTGCCTCCTGTCCGTCCCCCGGTGCGTCAGAAACCGGACGGCACCCGCGGCGTGTAGGCGGACTCGAGTCGCGACACCTCGTCCGGGGTGAGCTCGATCGCGGTCGCGGCGACCGCGTCGTCGATGTGGTGCTCCTTGGTCGCGCCGATGATCGGTGCGCTGACCGCGGGCTTCCCGGCGACCCACGCGAGGGCGATCTGCGCCATGCTCGCGCCGCGCGCCTCGGCGACCTGCTGCACCGCGTCGACGATCGCGCGGTTCGCGGCCTCGTCCTGCCGGTAGAGCGTCTTGCCGAACTCGTCGGTGTCCGCGCGGCTGCCGGAGCCCTGCGCGTCCCAGGGGCGGGTGACGCGTCCGCGGGCGAGCGGGCTCCACGGGATCACGCCGACGCCCGTCGCCTGCGCGAACGGGTGCATCTCGCGCTCCTCCTCGCGCTCGAGCAGGTTGTACTGGTCCTGCATGCTGACGAACCTCGTCCAGCCGTGGCGCTCCGCGACGTGCTGCATCTGCGCGAACTGCCACGTCCACATGCTGCTCGCGCCGAGGTAGCGCGCCTTCCCGGCCTTGACGACGTCGTGCAGTGCCTCCATCGTCTCCTCGATCGGCGTGTGCGGGTCGAAGCGGTGGATCTGGTACAGGTCCACGTAGTCCGTGCCGAGGCGGGTGAGCGAGGCGTCGATCTCGTGCATGATCGCGGCGCGGGACAGCCCGGCGCCGTTCGGGCCGGGGCGCATGCGGTTGAAGACCTTGGTGAAGACCTGGACCTCCTCACGCGGGGCGATCTCCTTGAGGAGCGTGCCGGTGATCTCCTCGCTCGAGCCCGCGGAGTACACGTTGGCGGTGTCGAACGCGGTGATGCCGGCTTCGTACGCGCGACGGACGAAGGGCCTGGCGTCGTCGATGTCGACGCTCCACGGGTGCGCGCCCTGGTCCGGTCGGCCGTACGACATCATGCCGAGGACGACCCCGCTGATCTCCAGGCCGGAGGCTCCGAGGCGCGTGGTCGGCACACGGGTGCTCGGGGTCGTGTCCGTGTCCGTGGCCGAGCGGGCGGTATGTGCTGCGTTCTGGTCGGGCTGGTCGCTCGTTCCGCCCGCTCGGCGCGAACGGGCGGAATCTGCTGCGTCCAGGTCGTCGTGGTCGTTCGTTTCGCCCGCTCGACTCGACCGGGCGGAAGCTGCATCGCTCATGCGTTCACCCTGGCATCGCGCCCTGTGACGGCGAGCAGGCGGACCTGCAGCGGAGCGTCGTCGTCGACGTCGACCGGGGCGGCGTAGAGGCCGGTCGCGGCGAGGTCCTCGATCTGCGGCTCGAAGTACTCCCACACTGCGCGGACGAGATCCTCGGGGAGCGTCTCGTTCGACCCGGTCGCCCGTGCCAGGTCCCAGGTGTGGATGGCGATGTCGCTGGTCTGTTCGGTGAGGTACTGCCGCGCGCTCACGACGTCGGTGCTCAGGTGCACGGGGACGTCAGCGGGCGAGTTCCGCCAGGCCTCGGTCGCGTCCGCCGCGTACTTCGCCCACTCGGCGGGCAGATCGGCGCCGATCGGCTCGAGGTCGGCCTCGGCCTGCGCGTAGTCGCACCCGGTCAGGAGCTTCGGGATCCACCGCTGCTCGTCGATCACGTGGGCGACGAGGTCCCGGGTGGTCCACTCGGAGTCGGGGGTGGGGGCGTCCCAGTCGGTGACGGCGTCGACGCGGCGGCCGAACTCGGCTGCTGCGAGGGCCTGCAGCGCGATCCAGTCGGTGGCCATGATGGTGCTCCTGTTCGTCGGGACGGGTCGTCGGTGGTCGACGTCTGTCCGGTCCTGGTGGAACGGCAGGCGCGAGCGGGCGATTCCCGTCGTTCATCGGTCACGGTACGCCGGGGCGGGCGGGCGAGATGGGGTCTGGCGAGCGGATGGGTTCGGGCGAACGGGCGGAATCGGCGGGGTTGGTGGTCGCTGCGGCGCACATCTCGCCCGCTCGCGCTCGGCTGCTCGTGTTCGCGCCCGACGACGCCGATGCCGACGGACACGCCAGGCCAGGCAGGCACCAGTGGCCGGGAACGCCGAACGGCCCGGCTCCGTGGGGGAGGAGCCGGGCCGTTCGCCGGGTACTGCAGGTGTTCGGTGCCCTGGTCAGCCGCTGAGCGTCACGCGGACGAGCTGCAGCCGGACGGGGTCGAGGGTGCTCAGGCCGCCTGGAGGACGAACTGCACGTCGAGGTTGATGGTGACGTCGTTGCCGAGCGTGAAGCCACCGGCCTCGAGCGCAGCGTTCCAGTTCACGCCGAACTCGGTGCGGTCGATCTTGGTCGTCGCCTCGGCACCGAGCTTGACCTGGCCGTAGCCGTCGGTCGTGACGCCGCCGAACTCGGTCTTCAGGGTGACGTTCTTGGTCACGCCACGGAGCGAGAGCTCGCCGTCGATCAGCATGTCGTCGCCGTCCTCGCGGATGCCGGTCGACTTGAAGGTCATCTGCGGGTGCTCCTCGGCGAGGAAGAAGTCGCCGGTCGCGAGGTGCTGGTCGCGCTGCTGCTGCTTGGTGTTGACGCTGGCGACGTCGATCGAGGCCTCGAGCGTCGAGTCGAGGGGGTTCTCGGCCGTGACGAGCGTGGCGTCGAAGCGCTCGAACGAGCCCTTGACCTTGCTGATCGCGAGGTGGCGGACGGAGAAGGTGACCTCGGAGTGCGTGGGGTCGATCTTCCAGGTACCGGTCTGGTAGCCGGGGATGGCGGAGGCGGTGAGCGTCATGGTGACTCCTTCGAAGCGATGGTCTGCGGTTCCCGAACAGCACACACTTTTACATGCGCCTGCATCGAACCCGATGGTAGCCCATTCTGCACCCGTTTGGTTGAAGCGTCAACCAATGTTCACGAGACAGACGTGAGCCGATGCCACGGACGTGAGTCGTGCCTCCCGTCCGAACCCGTCCGCAGGAGGCGAGCCACCCGCCGGACGAACTCGTCGACCAGCGGGCCGACGTCGTCGGCGGTCGCTCGTACCAGCCACCAGTCGACGTCCTTCAGGCGTTCTCCGCGGGTGAGGTCCTTCCGGAAGGTGCGGGCGTCGGTGCGGTGCAGATCGCTCTCGTACTCGATGGCGACGCGTGCGTCCGGGTAGGCGAGGTCGACACACGCGACCCAGCGGCCGTGCTCGACGACGTCGTGGTTCCGGAGCGGTTCTGGGAGCCCTCGCCGGACGAGTGCGAGTCGGAGGCGGGTCTCGCCGGGGCTCCGCGACCCGACCCGGACGAGTTCGAGGGCTGCCCTCGCGCGCCGGGTGCCCCGCGCGCCGCGGTGTCTGCGCAGGGCTCGCCGGAGCTCGTCGACGGTGCACCAGTTCAGCCAGCCGACCAGTGCGTCGCCGACGACGACGAGCTCGTCAACCGTCAGGGCGGTGGCGAGCATCACGAAGGTGTCCTCGGGAGCGACGAGGGCGGCGGCGCCCGAGTACACCACTCGGATGCGCCCCTGCATGGTGCGGTGGCCGATCGTCCCGCGAACCCGCAGTGCCTGGTCCGTCCCGATGGTCGTGACGTGCACGCGTCGGTCGCGTTCGAGCCGCACGGGCAGCGGGACGCCCAGCAAGTGGGCGGCGGTCGCGTGGCTGAACGCCTGATCGCGGCGCAGTCGTGGTGCGACGGCGCGTGCGAGCTCGTCGTGCGAGCGGGGTGCTGTCCAACTCCGCGTCCCGTGGAACGGTCGGACGAGGCGGCGGGAGCGCAGGACGGCTTGCGAGACGCCGCGGTGCAGGGCCTCCCGGACGCGGAACGGCCGCGTCCGGAGGCTGTGGGGGAAGTGCGCTGCGAAGACCATGCCGGCAGCGTTGCCCAGCAGGCCGGGCCGTGGGCGGTCGGAGCGATCGACTGTGGATGGTCGGGCCGCGATGCGGGTTGTGGAGGAACGGGAGCGAGGGGCTGGAGCGGGAGCGAGGGGCTGGAGCGGGAGCGGGCGGGCGCGGCGCGGGAACGCGTGCGGGTCGCGGTACGCGAGCGGGCGGAAGGGGCCGTGGACGGGAGGTGCGGGGCGCGTGTTCCGCCCGCTCGCGTCCGGCGGGCGGCGCGGACGGCGCGGGCGGCGCGGGCGGCGCGGACGGCGCGGGCGGGGCGGGCGGGGCGGGCGGCGCGGCCGGCGCGGACGGCGCGGGCGGCGCGGGCGGCGCGTGAGCGGGCGGAAACGACGTAGGACGGGAGCCGCGGGGCGCGTATTCCTCCCGCTCGCGTCCCAGGCGCCCCGCCCCGCGCACCCCGCCCCGCCCCGCGCACCTCGCCCCGCCCCGCCCGCACCAACCAGGTACTCGCACGGCCACTCATCGCCGCCCGGGCCCCGGTAGCGTCAGGACCATGGAATTCAGGTACCTGGGCAAATCCGGACTCAAGATCTCCGAGATCACCTACGGCAACTGGCTGACGCACGGCTCGCAGGTCGAGAACGACGTCGCGACCCAGTGCGTCCGCGCCGCCCTCGAGGCCGGCATCACCACGTTCGACACCGCCGACACGTACGCCAACACCGCCGCCGAGACCGTGCTCGGCGAGGCGCTGAAGAGCGAGCGCCGCCAGTCGCTCGAGATCTTCACGAAGGTCTACTGGCCGACCGGGCCGAAGGGGCACAACGACGTCGGCCTCTCCCGCAAGCACATCATGGAGTCGATCGACGGCTCGCTCGAGCGCCTCCAGACCGACTACGTCGACCTCTACCAGGCACACCGCTACGACCACGAGACCCCGCTCGAGGAGACCATGCAAGCCTTCGCGGACGTCGTCCGCCAGGGCAAGGCGCTCTACATCGGCGTCAGCGAGTGGAACGCCGAGCAGATCCGCGCCGGCGCCGCACTGGCGAAGGAGCTCGGGTTCCAGCTCATCTCGAACCAGCCGCAGTACTCGATGCTGTGGCGCGTCATCGAGGGAGAGGTCGTGCCCGCCTCGAAGCAGCTCGGCCTCAGCCAGATCGTCTGGTCGCCGATCGCCCAGGGCGTGCTGACGGGCAAGTACAAGCCGGGCCAGCCGGCCCCCGAGGGCTCCCGCGCCACCGACGAGAAGGGCGGCGCGGACATGATCAAGCGGTTCATGCGGGACGAGGTCCTCGAGGCCGTACAGCGCCTGCAGCCGGTCGCCGACCAGGCCGGCCTGACGCTCGCCCAGCTCGCGATCGCGTGGACGCTGCAGAACCCGAACGTGGCCTCCGCGATCGTCGGTGCGTCCCGCCCGGAGCAGGTCACGGACAACGTCAAGGCAGCGGGCGTCACCCTCGACGCCGACGCGCTCGCCGCGATCGACGACGCGCTCGGCGACATCCCGGAACGCGACGCGAGCAAGACGGTCAGCCCGGAGCGGCGCCCCGCGTAACGCGCGACGGACCGACGGACGGGAGGCACGGTGCCGGCTGGCACCGTGCCTCCCGTCCGTCGTCCCGTCACCACACAGCGCTCGCTACCGTCCAGACGGACGGGGGATCTGACCCCTGATCAGCCGAAACGCTGACGGATGTTCACTGATGAACAGCAGGTGTCGCGGAACTGGCAGGGTCCTGGCAGACCGTGTACCCCACCCAAACCACCCCGTCGCGTGCCCCCGAAGAGGGGGCATGACCCGAACCGACACCCCCGTTCTGGTGCCACCCGGCATCGGGCCGGTGCCGACCCCCGTTGCAGTTCCCGCCGCACGCGCCGCCCACCCAGCGGCATCCGCCGGCCCTGCGGTGACCGTGGCTCGGCGGGCGCTCGCCTCCCGCCTGCGCGCCACGGCGACGCAGCTCGCCTCGTTCGGCGCCATCGGCGCCGTCTGCTTCGTGATCGACCTCGGCGTCTACAACCTGCTGCGCGCGACCGTCCTGACCGACGGTCCGATCGCCGCCAAGATCGTCTCCGCCGTCGTCGCCACCGCGGTCGCGTGGCTCGCGAACCGCTCCATCACGTTCCGCTCGCAGCGGCAGGTCGGCCGGAAGGAGACCCTCCGCGAGGGACTCCTCTTCGCCGTCACGAACGTCGTCGGCCTCGGCATCGCCGCAGCCTGCCTGTTCGTCTCGCACTACGTCCTCGGCTTCACCTCGACCCTCGCCGACAACGTCGCCGGCAACGGGGTGGGCCTCGTCCTCGGCACCGTCTTCCGGTTCGTCGCGTACAAGGCCCTCGTCTTCCGTTCCACCGACGCTCACGCGAAGGAGCACGCCGCATGACCATCACCGCCACGCTGCTGACGGCCGCCGGGCCGCTGCTGCAGCCGAACGAGGGGACCGGGCCCGCAGGGAACCTCCCGAACCGTGGGACCACGGACGTCCCGACGGGAGGCTCGGGGCAGGCCCCGCAGGTCGCCTGGTCGCTGGGTGAGTGGATCGGGTACTCCGTGCTCATCGCCGTCTCCGTGCTGCTCACGGTGATCGCACTCACCACTCTGTGGTGGATGCTCCACGCATGGCGGTCACGAGACGCCCTGAAGTCGACGAGCTTCAGCCAGACACCGTTGCCCGCGGCGCACCGCTTCACGCTCCTCGTGCCCGGGCGGCACGAGCAGGACGTGATGGGCCAGACGCTCGACATGCTCGCCACGCAGGACCACCCGGACTTCGAGATCATCGCGATCGTCGGCGAGGACGACCCGGAGACCGACGCGGTCGTCCGGGCCGCCGCGGCCCGCCACCCGTCCCTCATCAAGGTGGTCGTGGACGACACGGCGCCGAAGAACAAGCCGAAGGCGATGAACCTCGCCCTGCAGTACGCGACGGGCGACATCGTGGGCGTGTTCGACGCCGAGGACGAGGTCTACCCGCGCCTGTTGAGCCTCGTCGACTCGCGGTTCCAGGAGACCGGTGCCGACGTCGTACAGGGCGGTGTGCAGCTCATGAACTTCCGGTCGAGCTGGTGGGCGCTCCGCAACGTGCTCGAGTACTACTTCTGGTTCCGGTCCCGCCTGCACTTCCACGCCGGTTCGAAGTTCATCCCGCTCGGCGGCAACACCGTGTTCGTGACGAAGGAACGCCTCGACTGGTCGAACGGCTGGGACGCACACTGCCTTGCAGAGGACTGCGAGCTGGGTGTGCGGCTGTCCGCCGACGGCGCGAAGGTCGTCGTCGCCTACAGCCCTGAAGCCGTCACCCGCGAGGAGACCCCGCCCACGTTCGCGTCCCTGCTCAAGCAGCGGACCCGGTGGAACCAGGGGTTCCTCCAGGTGCTCGGGAAGGGGGAGTGGAGGAAGCTGCCCTCGTTCCGTCAGCGGTTCTTCGCGCGGTACATGCTGACGATGCCCTTCGTCCAGGCCGCGACCGGCCTGCTGATCCCGCTGAGCGCCCTGATGATCCTCTTCGTCAAGGTGCCCACCGCGATCGCGCTCATGACGTTCATCCCCGTGGCGCCGACGCTCATGCTGCTCGCCGTCGAGGTCGTCGGGCTGAACGAGTTCGGCCGGCTGTACCAGGAGAAGGTCCGGGCGCGTGACTACGTGTTCCTCGTGCTCGGGCTCGTGCCGTACCAGGTGTTCCTCGCCGCGGCTGCGGTCCGGGCGGTCGTCCGGCACGTCAAGGGCCAGAACGGCTGGGAGAAGACCGAGCACACCGGCCAGCACCGCACGGGAGCCGTGCAGCAGGAGGTCGTCGGGTTCGCGAACGCCGTGACCACCGACGCCGGGACCCGCGAACTCGCCGGTTCGACCGCAGGAGGTGGCCGATGAGCGCCAGCATCACCCACACCACCGGGATCCCGGTCCGGGGGGCTGCATCGTTCTCCGGCGTCCGCGGGTGGTTCCGGGTCCATGCAGCCAGCCTCGGCTGGCTCGTGCCGGTCCTCGCCGTCACCGTCGTCGTGCAGGCGTGGAACATGGCCGGCACGCCGCAGCGCATCGACGACGAGGGCACCTACACGGCGCAGGCCTGGGCGATCGGGCACCTCGGCGAGCTCACCCACTACACGTACTGGTACGACCACCCGCCGCTCGGGTGGATCCAGATCGCCGGGTACACCGCGTTGACGGGCGCCTTCGCCCGCTACCCGTTCGCCGTCGAGGCCGGCCGCGAGGCGATGGTCTTCTTCGCCGCCGTGTCGAGCCTCCTGCTCTTCGTCCTCGCTCGCCGACTCGGCGCTGGTCGGGCGACCGCGGCCGCGGCAGGGCTCGTGTTCGCGCTCTCCCCGCTGGCCCTGCAGTACCACCGCACGGTCTACATCGACAACGTGGCGACGCCGTGGCTCCTCGCCGCGTTCGTCCTCGTGCTCAGCCGGCGTCAGCAGCTCGCCGGGTTCGCCGGGGCGGCAGCCTGCCTGGGCGTGGCCGTGCTCTCGAAGGAGACCTACCTGCTCGCGCTGCCGTTCCTCGTCTGGATCGCCGTGCGTCGGGCCGACCGCAGCACACGCCGGTACACGCTGAGCGTGGCCGGCGCGGTCCTGGTCGTGATCGGTGGAGGGTACCTGTTGCTCGCCGCGGTCAAGGGCGAACTCCTGCCCGGCAGCGGCCGGGTGAGCCTCCTCCAGGGCATCACCTACCAGCTCGGATCCCGTGCCGCGTCCGGCTCCGTCTTCGACGCGGGGAGCCTGGCGAACCAGGCGGCGTCCCAGTGGTGGGCGCTCGACCCCGTGTTCATCGTGCTCGGCACGGTCGCGGCGGTCGTCGGGCTCTTCCTGCGTCGGGTCCGACCGATCGCGGCGATGCTGGTGTTCCTGCTCGCGATGATGTTCCGTCCGAACGGGTACCTGCCGGTGCCCTACGTCATCGTGCTCGTCCCGTTCGCGGCGCTGCTCGTGGCGTACACGGCCGAGCGGGCGGTCCTCGCCGTCGCGGGGCGGACACGCAGCCGCGCGGGGAGCCGGATCGGCGGCGTCGCACGACGCGGGCTGGGGGCTGCCTGGGTCGCCGTCACCGCGACCGCGCTCGCCGTGGCCGTCCCCCTCTGGGGCGTCCAGCTCCGCGGGTTCCTGGTCGCGGACCTGGACCGGCCGATGCAGCAGGCCGAGCAGTGGGTCGGCGACAACGTCCCGAAGTCGTCACGGCTGCTCGTGGACGACGCCATGTGGGTCGACCTGGTCCGTGACGGTTTCGCCCGCGACAACGTGATCTGGTACTACAAGCTCGACACCGACGCCGCCGTGCAGCGCCAGTCGCCGAACGGGTGGAAGGACTCGGACTACGTCGTCACGACCGACTCGATGCGCACCGGTGGCAACTCGTCGCGGGACGTCTCGCTCGCGGTCCAGAACTCGACGAGTGTCGCGAGCTTCGGCACCGGTGACCAGCGCGTGGACGTCCGTCGCATCCACGCAGCGGGGACGACAGCCGCGGACGAGGCCATCACCGCCGCCACGAACGGGCGGAAGACGATGGGCACCGAGCTGGCACAGAACCCGGCGCTCCGTGCCGACGCCGGCACGAGGTCCCAGTTCCGCGCCGGTCAGGTCGACTCCCGTGCGATGCTCGCCCTCGGGCAGGTCCTAGCCGACCAGGACGTCCGCGTCGACCGTTTCACGTCCCTGACCGGCGAGGAGGGGCAGCCGTTCCGACGGGTTGTCCTGCACACGAGCAGCGGCGAGACCGCCGTCCGGGTCGCAGACACCTTCGCGGCGATGAGCGAAGCGATCCGACCGGCGGACATCGAACGGGACGGCAGCCGGGTCGTCGTGACCTACGCCCCCGCCGACCCGACCACGACGCCGACCACGGCGTCCTGAGGCCGCTGGCTGCGTGCCCACCCACGTGACGAGCAACGGCCGCGAGCGGGCGGCAACGGCCGTACTGGGCACGAGGAGCGAGCAGGTTCCGCCCGCTCGCTCGCTGGCCCCGACCCGGAAGCCCGACCCGAAGTCCCGACCGGAGACACCGAACCCGATCCCGGAACCCGACCCCGAGGAGCACCACGATGCACACCACCGACACCACCGACACCACCGACACCACCGACACCACCGACACCACCGGAACCACGAACACCCGCGTCGCGGCGCGGCATGCCCTGTCGCGTCGCGCAGCCCGCCGCCCGCTCGTCGTCGGCGGCGTCGCTGCCGCCCTCGTCGCCGCTGCCGTCGGGCTCACCGTTCCGCAGACGGCGACCGCGGCAACGTCCGGCGACGAGGGCTGGCTGCGCGTCGGTCACCTGTCCCCGGACACCAAGGGGGTCGACGTCGAGCTCACCAGTCTGTCCGGCGGCAAGAAGGTCTTCGAGCTCGACGACGTGACCTACGGCCAGGTCAGCCCGTACCAGGAGCTCCCGGTCGGGACCTACGTGCTGTCCATGCGCGCTGCCGACGACCCGGACTCCACGCCGGTCATCTCGACCGACGTGCAGGTGCAGCAGGGCGACGCGAACACCGTCGTCGCCTACGGCAAGAACGACGACCTCAAGACGACCGCGTTCACCGACGACCTGCAGCAGCCGGGCGACGGCAAGGCGAAGCTGCGGCTCGTGCAGGCGGCGACCACCGCGAAGGAGGTCGACGTCAGCACCGCCGACGGCACCACCGTCGCGCAGGACGCCGCGTTCGGGACCGCGACCCGGTACGCGACCGTCGGTGCGGGGAAGTGGCGGCTCGACGTCTCCGGCGACGGGCAGCGTGGGACCGCTGACGTCGACCTCGCGGGCAACACCGTGTCGACGCTGTTCGTCCTCGACGACAGCAAGGGGGACCTCACCGTCGTCCCGGTGACCGACGCCGCAGCCACGGCGGCCACCCCGTCGGGCGGCGTCCAGACCGGCGGCGGTGGCTCCGCCGCAGGACGTCCCGTCACCGAGTTCACGCACGCGGTCGTCGCGGCGTTCCGCTCGCTCTTCCGCTGACGGGCAGGAGGCGCGGTGCACGTGAGCGGGTCCGCCCACGGGCGCCGCGCCTCCGCCACGACCGTCCCCGACCACCGGAGAGGTACAGCCGGCATGACCCGCAAGACCTGGATACCCATCGCCGCCGCGGCGACGCTCGTCGTCGCCGTCGGCGCCGCGCTCGTCGCCGTCCGCCCGTGGAGCGCGACGGCGCCGCAGGCCTCGATCACCTCGAACGCCACCTCGACGTCCGCTCCGGACGTCGACCGGAGCGCCGCGCAGTTGCGCTCCGACTTCATCGACCGCTACGTGCGCGACGGCCGGGTCGTCCGGACCGACCAGGGCGGCGACACCGTGAGCGAGGGGCAGGCCTACGGCCTGCTCGTCGCCTACGCGAGTGACGACCGGAAGACCTTCGGCGAGGTCTGGTCGTGGACGGAACGCCACCTGCTGACGGACGACCACCTGCTGGCGTGGCGGTGGACACCAGGAGCCGGCGTCGCGGATGACCAGTCCGCGAGCGACGCCGACCTCGACGCGGCCCGCGCCCTCGTGCTCGCGGGAGAGCGATGGGACGACGCGCGGTACACCGAGGCGGGGAAGACCCTCGCCGCGGCGATCCTCGACCACGAGACCGCCGAGACCGACCTCGGCACGATCCTGTTGCCAGGGCCGTGGGCCGACCGGGAGCCCTACCGCTACAACGCGTCGTACGCATCGCCGGCGGCGTTCCGCGTCCTGGAGCGTGCGACCGGTGACCGACGTTGGGCAGCGCTCGCGGACGGGTCCCGCGCCGCGACCGCCGCGGTCCTCCGGGCCAGCGCCCTTCCGAGCGACTGGTCTCAGGTGCACGCCGACGGTGCAGTCGACCCGATGGCGGCGTCCGGCGACCAGGGACCGGTCGTCTACGGGTGGGACGCGATGCGACTCCCGCTCCGTTGGGCCGAGGCCTGCTCCGCACCTGACCGGGCCCTCGCCGGGCAACTCGCGCCCACGCTGCGGCGCAGCACGACGCTCGCGGCGCAGCTCGACCTCGGCGGCACAGCCGTGACCACGGACACCAGTGCGCTCGCCTACGCCGCCCGGGCGGCCGCCGAGCAGGCGGACGGTTCGTCGTCGGCGGTGACCGCGGACCTGCGTCGGAGCGACCGGACGTCGGCGACGACCCGGACGTACTACGGCGACGCCTGGGCGGCGCTCGGCGCGACGATGCTCACGTCGGACGTCCTCGGCGGGTGCGCGGTCGGTCCCCGGAGCGACTCGTGAGCGGACGCCGGGCCGCTGCGCCGCGTCGCGAGCACCCGACCACCGTGGTGCGCGGGCGACGTCGAGCGAGCGGGCGTCGCGGGGTGGTCGTCGCCGGAGCGGTCGCGGCCGTGCTCGTCGTCGGCGGCATCGCCGGGGTGGCCGTCGCAGCGACCGGCGCCGGCGGCGCTGCGACCGGCCGTGCCGCGGGGACCAGCGCGTCGGCGTCGACCGATCCCGGCGCCGCGAGGAACGGGTCCGGCGGGAGCGACACGTCCGGGTTCCAGGACCCGGCCGCACCGGCGGCGCGGTCGAACGCGACGCCGGTCCGTGTGGAGATCCCGGCGATCGGCGTCTCCTCGGGGCTGGAGGACCTCGGCCGCGGTCCCGCCGGCGAGCTGGACCCGCCGAAGGACTGGGACAGTGCCGGCTGGTTCTCCGGTGGGATCGTCCCCGGGCAGGTCGGTCCCGCGGTCATCGCGGGCCACGTCGACAGCCCGACCAGCGCCGCCGTGTTCTACCGTCTCGACGAACTCGTGCCCGGTGACCAGGTGCAGGTCGGGATGTCCGACGGGACCACCCGTACGTTCACCGTCGAGCGGTCCGAGCGTGCGGCGAAGTCCGCCTTCCCGACGAGCGACGTCTACGGCAGTGCGCCGACGCCCCAACTCCGGCTGATCACGTGCGACGGCACCTTCGACACCGCGACCGGCCACTACACGGACAATCTGATCGTGTTCGCAGACCTGTCGTCAGGATAGGCCCGACGCGCTTCGGTATCGTCTGACCCGACCCGCAAGGAGCACCATGAGCAAGTCCCTGGTCATCATCCCGACCTACGACGAGGCGGAGAACGTCCGTCCGATCGTCGCGCGCACCCTCGCCGCGACCGACGACAGCGTGCACGTGCTGGTCGTCGACGACAACTCCCCGGACGGCACCGGCGACATCGCCGACGCGATCGCCCGTGAGACCGACCGGGTGCACGTGATGCACCGCACGGTCAAGGACGGCCTCGGCGGCGCGTACCTCGCGGGGTTCGCCTGGGGTCTGGAGCACGGGTACGACAAGCTCGTCGAGATGGACGCCGACGGCTCGCACCACCCGGAGTACCTCCCGTGGATGCTCGAGCTCGCCGACTCGAACGACCTGGTCCTCGGTTCCCGTTGGATCAAGGGCGGTGAGGTCGAGAACTGGCCCTGGTACCGCGAGCTGCTGTCCCGCGGCGGGAACCTGTACACCCGGATGGCGCTCGGCATCGCCGTGCGGGACGCGACGGGCGGCTTCCGGGTCTTCACCTCGTCGGCGTTCGAACGGATCGACCTGGCCGGTGTCGCCTCGAAGGGCTACTGCTTCCAGGTCGACCTGTGCTGGCGCGCCCTCGAGGCCGGCCTGCGCGTCGTCGAGACGCCCATCACCTTCACCGAGCGCGAGTTCGGCGTCTCGAAGATGAGCGGCAACATCGTGCGCGAGAGCCTGACCCTCGTCACGAAGTGGGGCATCGACCGCCGGCTCCGCGAGCTCCGCTCGCTCATGCGCGATCACCGGCGGCTGCCCTCGGTGCGCCGCAACGCGCACGCGGTCGGCGACCGCACCGCCTGACGCGGCGGGTCTGCCGGACCTGCAGGACGGACGGGAGGCGCGGTGCCGGCTGGCACCGCGCCTCCCGTCCGTCCGGTGGTCGCCTCGGCGACCCCCGTCGCCTTGGTGAGCGCCGTCGCCGTGGTGACCACCGTCGCCGTGGTGACTACCGGAGCACGACGACCCCGCGGCCGTCGAAGTGGACGCGGCCGTCCTCGACCGAGGCCGACCCGAACCGGTAGAGCTCCTCGCCCGAGCTGTCCGGGACCGGCACGTCCGCGGCATCGTCGGCGAAGTGCACCACGACGTGGACGGGCGCTGCGTCAGGTCCGAGCAGCCCGCGCGTGAGCACGAGCCACCGGTCGTCCGCGTCGAAGCGGACCGCGTTCGCCTCGTAGCGGTGGTCGACGAACGCCTGCTCGGTCCGACGCAGCGCGACGAGCACCCGGTAGGCGCGGAGGATCGCCGCACCCCGCTCCGAGGTGACGTCGGCCCATTCGAGCTTGGAGTTCGTGAACGTCGTCGGGTCCTGCGGGTCGGGCACCGTCGACTCGTCCCAGCCGTGCTGCGCGAACTCCTTGATGCGTCCCTCGGCCGTCACCTTGCCGAGTTCGGGCTCCGGGTGCGAGGTGAAGAACTGCCACGGCGTCGTCGCAGCGAACTCCTCGCCCATGAACAGCATGGGCGTGAACGGCCCGAGCAGGGTCAGCGCGGCCGCGATGACGAGCGACTCGTCGTCGAGGGTCGCGGCGAGCCGGTCACCTGCGGCCCGGTTGCCGATCTGGTCGTGGTTCTGGTTCGCGACGACGAGGGCGGTCGCGGGCGAGGTCCCGCGGTCGATCGGTCGACCGTGCCGCTTCCCGCGGAACGACGACCACGTACCGTCGTGGAAGAACCCGTGGTCCAGGACCTTCGCGAGCGCCGACAGCGGGGCGAAGTCGGCGTAGTAGCCGTTCGTCTCCCCGGTCACCGCCACGTGCACGGCGTGGTGGAAGTCGTCGGACCACTGACCGGTGAGGCCGTACCCGCCGGCTTCCTGCGGGCGGAACATGACCGGGTCGTTGAGGTCCGACTCCGCGATGAGCGACAGCGGGCGTCCGACGGACTGCGCGTACGCCTCGGTCTCGGAGGCCATCGCCTGCAGGACGTGGGGCCGGGTGGTGTCGCGGATGGCGTGCACCGCGTCGAGGCGGAGCCCGTCGACGTGGTGGTCGCGGAACCACATGCGCACGTTGTCGAGCACGTACCGGCGGACCTCGGGGTCCTCGACGTTGACCGAGTCACCCCACGTGTTGCCGAGCCCCTGGAGCAGGTACGGCCCGTACAGCGGCAGGTAGTTCCCGCTGGGCCCGAGGTGGTTGTACACGACGTCCTGGATGACGCCGAGGCCGAGCGCGTGCGCCGTGTCGACGAACCGGTCGTAGGCGTCGGGACCGCCGTAGGGGTGGTGCACGGCGAACCAGCCGACACCGTCGTAGCCCCAGTTCCACTCGCCGTTCACCGCGTTGACGGGGAGCAGCTCGACGAACTCCACCCCGAGCTCGACGAGGTGGTCGAGCTTGGCGGCCGCGGCGTCGAGCGTGCCCTCGGGGGTGAAGGTGCCGACGTGCATCTCGTAGATCACGGCCCCACGGGCGGGCCGACCGGTCCACGAATCGTCGGTCCAGGCGAAGCGCTCGGGGTCCACGACCTCGGACGGGCCGTGCACGCCCTCGGGCTGGTACCGGCTGCGCGGATCGGGTCGGACGGAGTCGTCGTCGTCGATGCGGAAGCCGTAGCGCGCGCCGACGACGGGGACGACCTCGTCGGTCGCCCACCAGTCGTCCTCGCCGCGGGTCATGGCGTACTCGGTACCGTCGACGACCAGGCGCACGCGCTCGGGGTTCGGCGCCCAGACGGCGTAGCGGGTGGGAACGGTCATGCGTGACCCTCCAGGATCTCGATCTCGGCCTGCTGGTCGGAGACCGCAGCGGTGTTGTTCGTGCTCGTGCCGGGGTCCGCGCCGGACGTCACCGGTGCGGCGTCGTGCTCGGCTCCGTTGGGGTCGGCGTCGGCGACGTCCGCCGGGACGAGCAGGGCGACGGGCAGGTCGGCGAGCAGCGCCGACAGGGCGATGCCGCGGGACGCCGGGAAGCGACGACCGGTCAGCAGGTCGACCCGGTCGGCCGGCACCGGGTGGACGAGCGTGTCGCCCCACCCTCCGACGCGCTCGAGCCCGACGGGCAGCCGCGTCGCGACCGTCACGGCACCGCCGCGGTCGAACGCGAGCACGTGGTCGGCGGCGATGCCGGTGGCCTCGAGCCCGAGGTACCGGGTGAAGAGCTCGGGGTGATCGCGTCGGATCCGCAGGGCGCGGCTCGTCACGAGGACCTTCGCCGCACCGTCCAGGCCGACCTCGGGTAGCTGCTCCGGACCGGTGCCCTCGGGGCCGTCGAGCGTTGCGAGGACGTGCCGCAGCTCCGTGTGGTCGACCGGGCGGCGGTTGTCCGGGTCGACGAGCGAGCGGTCCCACGCCTCGGTGCCCTGGTAGACGTCCGGGACGCCCGGCATCGTCAGCTGGACCAGCTTCTGCGCGAGCCCGTTCGACCAGCCGGCCGCGTCGATCGTGCGGTCGAGCTCGTCGAGCACCGCGACCACGCGCGGGTCGTCGAACGCGGCGTCCACGAGGGCGTGCATCTGCTGTTCGAAGGCCTCGTCCGGTTCGGTCCAGGTCGTGCTGTCTCCGGCTTCGCGCGAGGCCTTCTCGGCGTACGCGTGCAGGCGCTCGCGGCTGGCCGGTCGGGCACCCACGATCGCCTGCCAGAGCAGGTCCGCGAACACCGCGTCGTCGAGCGGCGCGAGGGCGTTCAGCTGCTCGAGGGCGCTCGACCACTCCGACCCGAGCTCGGCGAGCACCGCGATGCGGGCGCGGGTGTCCTCGCTCCGCTTGGTGTCGTGCGTGGTCAGCGTGGTCATCGTGTGCGGCCAGCTGCCCTGACGCTCGCGCTGCGCCTGGTGGAAGTCGTCGACCGACACCGCGAACACGCTCGGGTCGCCGCCGACCTCGCTCAGGGAGCTCAGGCGCGACGTCCGGTAGAACGCGGTGTCCTCGACGCCCTTCGCCATCACCATGCCGGAGGTCTGCTGCAGGCGGAGCGCCGCGGCGTGCCCGGGGTCGACGAGCGCCGGCGCGATCCGGTCGATCACGTCGTCCAGGTCCGGTCGCGTCTCGGCTGCGCGCTCCAGGGCGGCGATCAGGTGGTGGACGCCCTCGGGCAGGTAGGTGCGGTAGACGTCGAACGATGCGACGATCTCGGCCACCGCGTCGACCACGCGCTCCTGCGGCAGGTCACCGGCCGTCGACGCGAGGAGCCGGGCGAGTCGCGCGACCTCGCTGCCGAGGATCCCGTCGGCGATGCCTCGGCGGGTGTCGTGGGTCAGCTGCTGCCAGTCGGCCGGTTCGGCACCGGACGCGGCGGTCAGCGCCTCTTCGCCCGCGGGGTCGACGAAGACGCGGTCGACGACGCCGAGCGCGTCGTAGCCGGTGGTGCCGTCGACGGGCCACGAGGACGGGAGCTGCTCGCCCGGCTCGAGGATCTTCTCGACCAGCGTGTAGGCCCCGCCGGTCAGGTCCGCGAGGTCCTGCAGGTACACGGCCGGGTCGTACAGGCCGTCCGGGTGGTCGATGCGCAGGCCGTCGACGAGCCCGTCGCGGAACCAGCCGCCGATCGTGTCGTGCGAGGCCGCGAACACCTCGGGCTCCTCGACGCGGATCGCCGCGAGGGTGTTCACCGCGAAGAACCGGCGGTAGTTCAGCTCGTGGTCCGCGCGCTTCCAGTGCACGAACGCGTAGTGCTGGCGGGCGTGCACGGTCTCGACGTCGTCGCCGTCCTGCACGGTCCCGGGAGCGGTCGGGTAGGCGGTCTCGCCGACGTACAGCCGACCGTCACGCAGCTCGACGGCGTCGAGCAGGCGGTCGTCGAGCACGGGGACGCGGACCTTGCCGTCGCCGGCTTCCCAGTCGACGTCGAACGCCCACGCGACCGGGCTGGCCTGGCCCTGTTCGAGCAGCGACCACCACCACGGGTTCGCCTCGGGCGTCGCGACGCCGACGTGGTTCGGGACGACGTCGACGAGCACGCCGAGTCCGGCGGCGTGGGCGGCCTCGGCGAGCCCGCGCAGCGCTGCGTCGCCGCCGCGCTCGGTGTCGACGTGGGAGTGGTCGACGACGTCGTAGCCGTGCTGCGAACCGGGCTCTGCCTGCAGCACGGGGGAGAGGTACACCCAGTCGGCGCCGAGGTCGCGGATGTGCTCGACCACGTCCTGCGCCCGGGTCAGGTCGAAGTCGGGTGTGACCTGCAGTCGGTAGGTGGACGTGGGGACGCGTCTGGCGGTCACCTGGTGGCTCCTGTGCTGTCGGGTTCGGGAGTGGCGCTGTAGTCGGCCGGCTCGGAGCTCGCGGGCTCGGAGGTCGACGGGTCGGTGCCCGCTGGGTCCGTCGCCGAGGTGGTGGGCGAGGCCGCGGGGTTGGTCGGCGTGGACGGCTTCGTGTCCGTGGCGGCGTCGACCGGGGCCGTCGTGACCTCGTGGTCCGGCTCGGCACGGAGCACGATCATCGACCGCGCGGGGACGTCGAGCGGCGTCCCCGCGTCGAGGACCTCGTCGCGGGCACCCGGATCGGCGGTGTCGATCCGCACGGTCCACCCCGGCGAGTACTCCTCCGGGGGCAGGGTGAACGTCACGACGTCGTCGTGCGCGTTGTAATACGTCAGGAACGCCACGTCGGTGACCCGCTCGCCCCAGCGGTCGCGCCCGCGGATGCCCTCGCCGTTCAGGTACATGCCGACGCTCTTGCCGAAGCCGGAGTCCCAGTCCTCGGGGTCCATCGCATCACCGGAGGGCGTCAGCCACACGACGTCGGGGAGCGGCTCGCCCTCGCTCCGGCGGACCGGACGGCCGTTGAAGTACCGCGTGCGGCGGAAGGTCGGGTGGTCGTGCCGGAGCTTCACGACGTCGGCGGTGAACTGGATGAGCTCGTCGTCGGCGTGCTCCCAGTCGATCCAGCTGATCGGCGAGTCCTGGGCGTAGACGTTGTTGTTGCCGCCCTGGGTCCGCCCGAGCTCGTCACCGTGCGCGATCATCGGCACGCCCTGGCTGAGGAGCAGCGTCGCGAGGAAGTTCCGGCGACGCTGCAGCCGGAGCGCGTGCACCGCCGGGTCGTCGGTCGGCCCCTCGACGCCGGAGTTCCACGAGCGGTTGTGGCTCTCGCCGTCGTTGTTGTCCTCGCCGTTGGCCTCGTTGTGCTTCTCGTTGTAGGCGACGAGGTCGTACAGCGTGAAGCCGTCGTGGGCGGTGATGAAGTTGATGCTCGCCTTGGGGGTCCGGCCGTCGTGCTCGTACAGGTCGGCCGACCCGGAGATGCGGGACGCGAACTCGCCGAGGGTCGACGGCTCACCGCGCCAGAAGTCGCGCACGGTGTCGCGGTACTTGCCGTTCCACTCGGACCACTGCGGCGGGAAGTTGCCGACCTGGTAGCCGCCGGGACCGACGTCCCACGGTTCCGCGATGAGCTTGACCTGCGACACGATCGGGTCCTGCTGGACCAGTTCGAAGAAGGCTGCGAGCCGGTCGACCTCGTAGAACTCCCGCGCCAGGGCGGCCGCGAGGTCGAAGCGGAACCCGTCCACGTGCATCTCCGTCACCCAGTACCGCAGCGAGTCCATGATCAGCTGCAGCGAGTGCGGGTGACCCACGTTGAGCGAGTTGCCGGTGCCCGTGGTGTCCATGTAGTACCGCTTGTCGTCCTCGACCAGGCGGTAGTAGGCGGCGTTGTCGATACCGCGGAACGACAGCGTCGGCCCGAGGTGGTTGCCCTCGGCGGTGTGGTTGTAGACGACGTCGAGCACGACCTCGATCCCCGCACGGTGCAGCTCGCGCACCATCGCCTTGAACTCCTGCACCTGCTGCCCGCGGTCGCCGGACGACGAGTAGTGCGAGTGCGGCGCGAAGAACCCGATGGTGTTGTAGCCCCAGTAGTTCGACAGCCCCTTCTCCTGCAGGGTGGAGTCGTTCACGAACTGGTGCACCGGCATGAGCTCGAGGGTGGTGACGCCCAGACGCTTCAGGTGCTCGATGACCGCCGGGTGCGCGACGCCGGCGTAGGTGCCCCGTTGTTCTTCGGGGACGTCGGGGTGTGTCTCGGTGAGGCCCTTGACGTGGGCCTCGTAGATGACGGTCTCGCCGTACGGGATGCCCGGCGACCGGTCGCCCTGCCAGTCGAAGAAGGGGTTGATGACGACCCCCTTCATCATGTGGGGCGCCGAGTCCTGGTCGTCGGTCGAGTCCGGGTCGCCGAACGTGTACGAGAACAGCGCCTGGTCCCAGTCGATGTCGCCACTGGTCGCCTTGGCGTAGGGGTCGAGGAGCAGCTTGTTCGGGTTGCCGCGCAGTCCGCTCGCCGGGTCGTACGGGGCGTGCACGCGGAAGCCGTACTCCTGCCCCGGTGCCACGTTGGGCAGGTACGCGTGCCAGACGTGCGCGTCGACCTCGACCAGGTCGACGCACTCCTCGTTCCCAGCGTCGTCGAAGAGGCACAGTTCCACGCGGTCGGCGACCTCGCTGAACAGGGCGAAGTTCGTGCCGCTGCCGTCGTAGGTCGCCCCGAGGGGGTACGGACTGCCGGGCCAGGTGTGCAAACGGTCCTCCAGGTGTGGGTGCCGCCAACGTATCGGCGCGGCCCCTCCGCGTCCGCAGACAAGCCCCAGCAGTGGACGAGGGTGACTCCGCGCGTCGCTGTGGAGGAGTGGCCGAGTAGCCTCGCGCGCATGGCCAACATCGTGAGTCAGATCGCAGACAAGGTGCGCCCGATCGGCGTCTCCACCAACTACGGCGAGCCGGTCGAGGTCGGCGACCAGACCCTCATCCCGGTGTCGCTGGGCTGGTTCGGCTTCGGCGGCGGCGGGGACGGCGACGACAACGGCGGCGGGGGTGGCGGCGGCGTGTCGATCCCCGTCGGCGCCTACGTGCGCCGTCCCGGACAGGACCTGCAGTTCGAGCCGAACCTCATCTCGCTGCTCGCGGTCAGCATCCCGACCATCTGGGTGACCGGCAAGGCGCTCGCCAAGGTGGTCCGCGCACTCAAGAAATGACCACAGGACGGACGGGAGGATCGTGGCGACGCCGCCACGGTCCTCCCGTCCGTCATCTGGTCGTCACCCGTCTAGACTGCTGCCACACACACGGGAGTCCGGGACCACCGGGCTGAGAGGGAGCGAACGGCGCTCCGACCGTCGAACCTGATCCGGGTCATGCCGGCGCAGGGAGGAGTCAGCACCATGCCTGCAACCATGCAGTCCACCGTCCCGTCCACCACCCTCCGGCGGTCGCTCCGCTGGCGCGTGGTCGACATCGTCGTCGCCAGCGTCCTCGCGGTCGCGATCGGCGTCGTCTTCAAGCTCTGGGAGTTCGGCTACGAGCCGCTCAGTGCGGGAGCCGCCCTCGTCCTGCCGGGATCGCAGTCGCTGTTCGGCGGCGTCTGGCTGCTCGCCGGGCCGATCGTCGCGATCGTCGTGCGGAAGCCCGGAGCCGCCCTGTACGCCGAGATGGTCGCCGCCTCGGTCGAGGCGCTGCTCGGCACGCAGTGGGGGTGGCTGACGCTCGAGGCCGGCCTCGTGCAGGGCCTCGGCGCCGAGCTCGTCCTCGCGCTGTTCCTGTACCGCGTGTACCGGCTGCCGGTCGTCGTCCTCGCGGGGGCGGCCGCCGGGCTCGCGCTCGGCATCAACGACACCGTCCTGTGGTACCCGGGGCTCGACGTCGGGTTCAAGGCCGTCTACGTCGTGTGCGCCGTGGTCTCCGGCGCCGTCATCGCGGGTGCCGGGTCCTGGGCCATCGTCCGGGCGCTCGCCGCGACCGGAGTCCTGTCGCAGTTCGCGGTCGGCCGGGAGCACGCCAAGCGCACGACCCGCAGCGCGGCGTGACGGCCGTGTCCGCCGGTCGCGCGGACGCAGCGCCCGCGACCGAGGTCCCGGCGAGCACCGGCCCGGCCGGCATCGTCTTCCGTGACTGGGGGTGGCGCTACGCCGCCCGCGACGAGTGGGCGATCCGCGGAGTCGACCTCGCGGTGCGCCCGGGGGAGCGGGTCGCCGTCGTCGGACCGTCCGGCGCGGGCAAGTCGACGCTGCTGCGGGCCGTCGCCGCGGTGCTGCCCGACGAGCCGGACCCCGAGGACGACACCGCCGCGGCCGTCCAAGGCGCGGTGCTCGTCGACGATGCCGCACCGGGGACGGTCCGCGGGCGGGTCGGCCTCGTCATGCAGGACCCCGAGGCGCACACCGTGATGTCGCGCGTCGGGGACGACGTCGCGTTCGGTTGCGAGAACACCGGCGTGCCGCGGGACGAGACCTGGCGGCGCGTCCGGTCGGCGCTCGACCTGGTCGGCCTTGACCTGCCGCTCGACCGGTCCACGACCGCGCTGTCCGGCGGGCAGCGGCAGCGGCTCGCACTCGCGGGCGTGCTCGCCATGCGTCCCGGCGCGCTCGTGCTCGACGAGCCGTGCGCGAACCTCGACCCGGACGGCGTACGTCAGGTGCACGACGCCGTGCGCGCGGTCCTCGACGAGACCGGTGCGACGCTGCTCGTCGTCGAGCACCGGATCGGCACCTGGCTCGACCTGGTCGACCGGCTCGTGCTGCTCGCTCCCGCCGGCGGGGTCGTCGCGGACGGCACGCCGACCGAGGTCCTCGCCGCGCACGGTCCGGCGCTCGCGGCGGCGGGCGTGTGGGTGCCCGGGTCGGAGCCCGCACGGGGCTCGGCTCGGCAGGCGGTCCCCGGGGAGGACCGCGCGCACGCTCGGGCGCTGCTCGACGCTCGGGGACTCGCGACGGCGCGCGGCCGGGGGCACCGGGTCGGCAGCGGCATCGACCTGACGGTCCGGCACGGGCGTGTGCTGGCGGTGACCGGGCCGAACGGCGTCGGGAAGTCGACGCTCGGCCTGACGCTCGCCGGGCTGCTCGCGCCCGACGCCGGCGTCCTCGAGGCCACCTCCGCCCTCCGGCACGGCCTGGCCGGGGCGGCGCCGTCGTCCTGGTCCAGCCGGGAGCTCGCCGGCCGGATCGGGACGGTGTTCCAGGACCCCGAGCACCAGTTCGTCGCGGCCACCGTGCGGCAGGAGCTCGCCGCCGGACCTCGGGCGCTCGGTCAAGCGCACGTCGAGGACCGGGTGGATCGGGTGCTCGACGACCTCGGGTTGGCGCACCTGGCGGACGCGAACCCCTTCACGCTGTCCGGCGGCGAGCAGCGACGGCTCGCGATCGGCACGGTGCTCGTGGCGGAGCCCGACGTGCTCGTGCTCGACGAGCCGACCTCCGGACAGGACCGCGCCACGTGGCAGGCCGTCGTGGACCGGCTCGGCGCGCTCGCGGACGCGGGGACGGCTGTCGTCGCCGTGACGCACGACCGCGACCTGGTGCGGGCGCTCGACGCGGACGAGGTGGTGCTCGGCCCGGAGGGCGTGCGACCGGCCGGCCCGGGCGGTCTGCGGCCGACCGGCCCGGGGACGGCGGACGGTGTCGTCGCCGACGTGACGGGGGATGCCAGGCCGGTCGTCCCGGGGACCGCAGCCGACGCGCGAGGGCGATCCGTGCCTCCCGTCCGGCCCCGCGGGATCCGCGGGGTGCAGCCCGTCGCGTCCCTGCTCGGGGTGCTCGCGCTCGGCCTGCTGCTCGTCCTGAGCCTGGACGTCGTGTCCGCAGCGGTCGCGCTCCTGCTCGAGGTCCTGCTGCTGCCGCTGCTCCGCATCCCCTGGCGCACGCTCCTGCTCCGGACCGCACCCCTGACCGCAGCGGTCCCGCTGACGGCCGTGAGCATCGCGCTGTACGGCCGGCCGTCCGGACGCGAGTGGTTCGACCTCGGCTTCGTGCACGTCACCGACGGGTCGCTCGAGCTCGCCCTGGCGACCGCCCTCCGGGTGCTCGGCGTCGGGCTGCCGGCGATCGCGCTGTTCGTGCGGGTCGACCCGACCGACCTGGCGGACGGGCTGGCGCAGCTCCTGCGGCTGCCCGCGCGGTTCGTGCTCGGGGCACTGGCGGCGGTGCGGATGACGACCCTGCTCGGCGGGGACTGGCGGCAGCTGCGCAGTGCTCGTCGTGCCCGGGGGTTGGCCGACACCGGGCGGCTGCGTCGGGGTGCATCGATGGCGTTCGCGCTGCTCGTGCTCGCGCTCCGGCGGGCGACGACGCTCGCGGTGGCGATGGAGTCGCGTGGGTTCGGGGCGCCGGGTCGGCGGACGTGGGCGCGACCGGCGCGCTTCGGCGGCCCCGAGTGGGCGATGGTCGCGGTGCTCGTCGGGATCGGTGCGGTGTCGGTCGCGGTGGCGGTGGGCACAGGGATGTGGCGTGTCTGACGGGGTCGTGGACGGCCTCGCGGCTGCGGCGGCAGCTGCCGCTGCCGCTGCTGGTGCTGCTCCGGGTCTCCGTGCGGCTTCCGGGCGGGGGCGGCTCGTCGTGCTGGTCGACGGGCGCTCGGGGACCGGCAAGACGACGCTCGGCGACGCCCTCGGGGACCGGCTCGGCGCCCGGGTCGTGCACCTCGACGACGTCTACCCGGGGTGGGACGGGCTCCGTGCGGCGGCTGACGCGGTGGTGACGGACGTCCTCGGCGCCCGCTCCGGCTACCGGCGGTGGGACTGGACGACGTCGAGCCCGGCGGGGTGGGAGTCGATCGACCCGGACGTGCCGCTCGTCGTCGAGGGGTGCGGTGCGCTGTCCCGGGCTTCGGCGCCGCTCGCGTCCTTCCGCGTCTGGCTCGAGGCGGACGACACCGTCCGGCGCGACCGGGCGATCGGCCGTGACGGCGAGGTCTTCGCCCGCGAGTGGGACCGGTGGGCAGCGCAGGAGTCGTCCTTCATCGCGGCGGAGGACCCGGCGGCGCTGGCGGACGTGGTGGTGCGGACGTAGGGGTGCCGGGTGGACCCGGGGTCGCGCCGTGTGGACTCGTGGTCGCTACGCCCACCCGAGTTCGTGCAGCCGCTCGTCGTCGATCCCGTAGAAGTGCCCGATCTCGTGCACCAGCGTCGTGTGGACCTCGTCCCGGAGTTCCTCGACGGTGTCGCACTCCAGCAGGTGCTGCTTCCGGAACACCACGATCCGGTCCGGGAGCTCGCCGAAGCCGTACTGGCCACGCTCGGTCGCGGCGACCCCGTCGTAGACGCCGAACAGGTCGGAACCGTCCTCGGGCTCGTCCTCGACGACGAAGACGACGTTGTCGAGTCCGGCAACCATCTCGTCGGGCAGCCGGTCGAGCTCGTCGGTCACGAGCTCCTCGAACGCGTCGGCGGACATCTCCATCACGGGCACGATCGTGGCACAGCGGACTGTCCGACGGCTGGAGCGTCACGACCCGTCGTCGGTCGACCTCCCCAGCTCGATCCCGGCAGCCGACAGGGCTCGGCCCATCGCCGAGGCGGCGGTCGCCGCCGCTTCCGGGGTGACGTGCAGGGCATCGACCCGCACGAGCTGGTCGTCGATCACCGCGGGACAGCGACTGCTCGCGCACCAGACGGGCGTGGTGTCGACGAGCCTGACGCCGTCCAGGCGGGCGACCAGGCGCCGCTGCTGCGCACTGGGCCGCGTCTCGCACATGGCCGGTCGTCCGCCCGGAACAGCGCAGGACCGGATGTCGGGTCCGACCGGGTTCGGGAGCAGGAAAGCGATGGCCGCGTCGGTCCGCGTCTCGTCGAGCAGATCGCGGAGCCCGTCGACCAGGGGCGTGGACTCATCCCGGGAACCCTCGGCGTTCATCACGAGCACGAGGTCCGGCTGCAGCTCCTCGATCGTCGTCACCACCTGCTGCTTGTGACGCTCGCAACCGTCCCCGTCGGTGTCGAAGTGGATCTCGGCGGCGGTGAAGGGACACCCGAAGCGCGCGAGGTCCAGGATGCGCCACGCAGATCCCTCGCCCTCGACGAGCTGGCGGAGAGCCGGCATCGTGAAGGCAGCGGTGGAGTCACCGACCAGGACCGCGAGTCGGCCGTCAGGCGCGCCGAACGTGCACGACGTCCTGTCCCGCCCTCCTGTCTGTTGCGAGCAGCGGAGCACGTCGGCCCAACGCGGGGACGACACCTGTCGGGTGAGGTAGTCGTCCGCCGAGACGTCGTCGATCGACGGGGTCGTCGACGGCCAGCTGCGGAGACCGAGTCCGGCGCGGATGGCTGCTGCGCGTCGCTGGTCCAGCGCGGGACCGGCCGTGCCGTCCGGGTTGAGGTCGGTGTCGTCCCGGTCCGGGTCGGCGACGGCGCCGGTCCGGTCCGGATCAGCGGCCGGATCTCGTTCCGCCGTCGCCGCGACCTCGCCGTCCGCCACCGAGGAGTCGACCCGGGACTGGTCTGCTCCGACCGCCTTGACACAGAGCAGGATCGCGATCGTCGAGAGTGCGACCATCCCCGCCAACAGGGCCCGGGACCGGTCCTGTCCGAGTCGCCCCCGGGCGCGGTGTCGGAGGGGGCGTCGCGATCTCGACGGCGTGTCGCGCTCTGGTGCTGACCTGGCCGTCGCCCACGACCGGACCGGGCGTTCGACGCCCCAGGTCGTCGCGATGGACAGGGCGAGGGGGACGAGCAGGGACAAGGGGAGGAGGACGTGGGGCGGGGCACCCGGGAGGACGGCAGGCAGGAGGACGATGACCGGCCAGTGCCAGAGGTAGAGCGGGTAGCTGATCGAGGCCAGACCCTGCGCCGGCGCCGAGACCAGCCTCGGCGACTCGCGGTTCTGCCCGCCGCTCAGGATGATCCCGGCGGCTGCCAGCACGGCAGGGATCGCGATCGGCATCGGAGCACCGAGACGCTCGTCACCAGCGAGCAGGACCGCCAGGAGCACCGTTCCGCTGCATGCTCGGACCACTCGGCGCAGTCGGTGGTGGTGCCCGAGGGGATCGGGCACGAAGGCCAGCAGTGATCCGCTCGCGAGTTCCCAGACGCGGGACTGGGTCGCGAAGTACCCGCCGACCGGCTCGGCCATGCCCGCACACAGTGCTGACGCGACCGCGAGGACGAGAACGAGCGCGACGGCCGCGCGCCGTGACCACCCCAGGACGAGGACCATCAGGAGCGGCCACGCCAGGTAGAACTGCTCCTCGACCGCGAGCGACCAGAAGTGCTGCAGCGGAGACGGTGGGGCATCCCGCGCGAAGTAGTTCGTCCCGTCCGCCGCGAAGTGCCAGTTCGCTGCGCCGATCGCAGCGAAGACAGCGTCACGAGCGACGCTCGCTGCGCGGCCGCTCGGGAGGACAGCGACGGCGATCACGACGGTGACGGCGATGGTGATCGCCGCGGCGGGCAAGAGGCGGAGGGCTCGGCGTCGAGCGAACCCGAGGAGATCGATCCGTCCGGTGCCGCTGTGTTCGCGGAGCAGGTTCGTCGTGATGACGAAGCCCGACACCACGAAGAAGACGTCGACGCCGAGGTAGCCCCCGACGGGCCGACCGAGCAGATGGTCGAGCACCACAGCGAGGATCGCGACGGCCCGGAGGCCTTCGATGTCCGATCGTCGTGTCGTTGGTGCGGTGGTCACGCGGCCAACGCTAGGAACGACTCTGCGCCTGGAGCGAGTTCTTCACATGTCGTACTTCGCGGGCCCGGTTGTCCACAGGCTGACCGCGTCGTCGCGACAACGGAGAAGCCCCGGTCCGAAGGACCGGGGCTTCTCTCGATGGGGTGAGTAACGGGTCTCGAACCCGCGACCTCCTAGACCACAACCAGGCGCTCTACCAACTGAGCTATACCCACCATGCTGTCCCCGGACCAGCCGGAGCAACCCCTCAATAGTAGTACATGCCGCGGCCTGCGTGGACCACTACTCGGCCGCGGGCTGGGCGAGCCGCGGAGCCCACTGCTCGACCACCGCGGCGGCGACGGCACGCACGTCCTCGGTCGTCGGGCCGGGCTCGGGGATGAAGCCCGCGCGTCGGTAGTACTCGAGTTCGCGGATGGACTCGAGGATGTCGGCGAGGGCGCGGTGCCCGCCGTGCTTCTCCGGCGCGTTGAAGTAGACGCGCGGGAACCAGCGGCGGCAGAGCTCCTTGATGCTGGAGACGTCGACGCTGCGGTAGTGCAGGTGACCGTCCACGCGCGGCATGTACTTGGCGAGGAAGGCGCGGTCGGTGCCGATCGTGTTGCCGGCCAGGGGAGCGGAGCCCTCGGCGGGGACGTGCTGGAGGATGTACTCGAGCACCTGGTACTCGGCGTCGGCCAGGCTCACGCCGTGCGGGATCTCGTCGATGAGCCCCGAGGTCGTGTGCATGTTCGTGACGAACTCGTTCATGTTGTCGAGTGCGGACTGGTCCGGCTTGATGACGATGTCGAACCCGGGGTGCACGGGGACGAGGTCGAAGTCGGTGATGACGACGGCCACCTCGACGAGCTCGTCGACCTGGAGGTCCAGGCCGGTCATCTCGCAGTCGATCCAGACGAGGCGGTCGTTCGCAGTTGCCATGCGGACGATCCTATTCCGCGGGTGTGACGCTGCTGTCCGTGCTCCCGCGCCTGTGGATGCCAGCCCGGGCCGGGTGCGCGTCGGACCGGCCGCGCCCAGCGGCGATGCGCAGCGTCGCGGACGGCCCGTGCCTCCAGTCCGGACCGGCCGAGCTGTCCGAACTGTCCGACTCGGGCGACCAGCTGACGCTCCGTCCGCGAGCGGGAGGAATCGGCGCGTCGCCCTCTGGACTTGCTGCACCTTCCGCCCGCTCGCGTTCCCGCACTGCCGCCCGGTGCCGCACGCCGCCCGTACCGAACGCGATCGGTCTCGCGAGCGGGCGGGATCCGCGTCTCATCCGCCCGGACCGCCGCACACACCGCCCGCTCGCGGCTGGGCGCGGTTCCAGCGCATCCACGCACCGCGGCCCACGGACCACGGACGCGGCCCGCGAGCGGGCGGAAACCGACCCGCCCGGCGCGAGACCGCCGCGCACTCCGCCCGCTCGCTCCCGAAACCCGCTCGCTCCCGAGGCCCGCTCGCTCCCGAAACCCGCTCGCTCCCGAGGCCCGCTCGCCCCCGAGACCCGCCCCGCCCCCGAGACCCGCTCGCCCCCGAGACCCGCTCGCCCCCGAGACCCGCCCCCCACCCCCGCCCGGGCGACGGCGCGCCCGCCCGCCCCCGCACCTGCACGGACGGCC
>NZ_CP054594.1:1270492-1438634 GCF_013347185.1 Curtobacterium sp. Csp1 | reverse complement strand
TGACCGGTCCAGTAATCCGATGGCGCCGTCAGCCCGAAACCGACGAACCCACCGGTGCGCGCACTGACGCGAGATGCCGAGCTCCTTGGCAACGTGCGCGACGGGACGACGGTCATCAATGACGCGAGTAATGAGCAGCCGCCGGCCGTGCAGGGTCAGACGGGCATTAGCGTGGGACACAGAGGCCTCCTGGCGATGGCAGAACTAGACAGCTCCATCAAGCCAGGAGGCCTCGCTGAGTCACAAGCCCCGCAGTGTCACCAACGTCACGGCCGGGTACACCTAGACCCCGACCTCCTGGTACGCGGTGAAGAGCAGGTGGTCCTCGGGCCCCTCGAGCGTGACCGGCTTGCCGACCCCGTCCAGGATGATGAACCGCAGCATGCCGGCCCGGGCCTTCTTGTCCCGACGCATCGTCGCGAGCAGCCCCTCCCACCGGCCGAGCCCGTAGGACGTCGGGAGCTCGAGCGACTCCAGGATCGAGCGGTGCCGGTCCACCGTGGCGTCGTCGAGGTGCCCGGTCAGCCGCGCGAGCTCGGCCGCGAACACCATCCCGACCGAGACCGCCGCGCCGTGTCGCCACTGGTAGCGCTCGGCGTGCTCGATGGCGTGGCCGAGCGTGTGCCCGTAGTTGAGGACCTCGCGACGGCCCTGCTCGGTGAAGTCGTCCGAGACGACCTCGGCCTTGAGCGCGATCGCGAGCTCGACGACGCGGCGGAACTCGGGCGTCGTCGGGTCCGTGACGCGTGCGACGTCGGCCTCGATGACGTCGAGGATCTCCGGCACGGCGATGAACCCCGCCTTCACGATCTCGGCGAACCCGGTCAGGATCTCGTTCCGGGGCAGCGTCCGTGCCAGGTCGAGGTCCACGACCACGGCGCGCGGCGCGGAGAACACCCCGACCAGGTTCTTGCCCTCGTTCGTGTTGATGCCGGTCTTGCCCCCGACGCTCGCGTCGACCATGCCGAGCACGCTCGTCGGGATCGCCAGGAAGGGGACGCCGCGGAGCCACGTCGCCGCGACGAAGCCGGCGAGGTCCGTGACCGCACCGCCGCCGAGCCCGATCACGGCGTCCGTGCGGGTGAAGTCCGCCTGGCCCATGACCTGCCAGCAGAAGGCCGCCACCTCGACGCGCTTGGCCCCTTCGGCGTCCGGCACCTCGGCGATGAGCGCCTCGAGTCCGGCGTCCGCGAGCATCTCGCGGAGCTCGTTCGCCCGGGCGCCGAGCGTCGGGGCGTGCACGATCAGCACCTTGGCGACGCGCGGACCGAGCAGCGCGGGGACGGACCCGAGCAGGCCGTTCCCGACCGCGACGACGTACCCGCCGTCACCGCCGACCCGGATCTCGGTGGTGCCCTCGGGCAGGTTCGACTCGGTCACGGTGTCCCTCCGGTGGTGGTGTCCTGCGCGGTCACCCACGCGACGACGTCCTGCACGACGTGCGACATCGGCCGCCGCGAGGTGTCGAAGGTGGCGTGCGCCAGTTCGGCGTAGGTGGCGGCCCGGGCGTCCAGGATCGTCTGCCAGGCGTCGATGCCGCCCTGGGCGAGCAGCGGGCGGTCGCTGCCGGCGATGCGTTCGGCCACGGCCTCGGGTGAGACGGTCAGGAGCACGACCCGTGCCCCGGCCATGGCGTCCCGGGTGTCCGCGTGGGTGACGGCTCCCCCGCCGACCGAGACGACCCCGCCGGTGGCGATCGCGTCCCGGACGGCCCGGGCCTCGAGCTCCCGGAACGCCGGCTCCCCGCGCTCCGCGAAGATGCCCGGGATCGGGCCGTGCTCGCGCGCGATGACCCGGTCGGTGTCGGTGAACGGCACGCCGAGCGCCTTCGCGACGCGCTTGCCGACGCTCGACTTGCCGGCGCCCATCGGGCCGATCACGACGACCGGCCCGTGCGGCGCCCGGTCGGGCGTGCTCACCAGGCGGTCGAGGGCTCGGCGGCGTCGGTCCGCCGGGAGCGGAGCGTCTCCGGGATCGCGGCCAGGTAGCCGTCGAGGTTCCGCTTCGTCTCGGCGAGGCTGTCCCCGCCGAACTTCTCGAGCACGGCGTCGGCGAGCACGAGCGCGACCATGGCCTCGGCGACGACGCCGGCGGCGGGCACCGCGCAGACGTCGCTGCGCTGGTGGTGCGCCGAGGCGTCCTCGCCCGTGGCGACGTCGATGGTGTGCAGGGCGTGCGGGATCGTCGCGATCGGCTTCATGCCGGCGCGGACGCGCAGCACGGTACCGGTCGACATGCCGCCCTCGGTTCCGCCGGCGCGGTCGCTCGTGCGGATGATCTCGCCGTCCTCGCGGTACAGCTCGTCGTGCGCCGCCGACCCCCGTCGCGCGGCGGTCGCGAAGCCGTCACCGACCTCGACGCCCTTGATCGCCTGGATGCCCATGATCGCGGCGGCCAGACGGGCGTCGAGTCGACGGTCCCACTGCACGTGGGAACCGAGCCCCGGGGGGACGCCGTAGAACAGGACCTCGACGACCCCGCCCAGGGTGTCGCCGTCCTTCTTCGCGGCCTCGACCTCGGTGACCATGCGTGCGGACGTCTCGGCGTCGAAGCACCGCAGCTGGTCCTCGTCGAGCCGGTCGACGTCGTCGGGCTGCGGCAGGTCCGTGCCGTCCGGCACGCGGACGGTACCGACCTGCAGGGTGTGCGCGACGGACCGGATGCCGAGCTCGGCGAGGAACGACTTCGCGACGGCGCCGAGCGCGACGCGGGCCGCGGTCTCACGGGCGGACGCGCGCTCGAGGATCGGACGCGACTCGTCGAAACCGTACTTCTGCATCCCGACCAGGTCGGCGTGACCCGGACGCGGGCGGGTCAGCGGGGCGCTGCGGCCGCGGGACATCTCGGTCTGCTCGACGGGCTCGGGGCTCATCACCTCGACCCACTTCGGCCACTCGGTGTTGCCGATGCGGATGGCGATCGGGCTGCCGATCGAGAACCCGTGGCGGACACCGCCGGAGACGTGCAGCTCGTCCTGCTCGAACTTCATGCGGGAGCCCCGGCCGTACCCGAGCTTCCGCCGTGCGAGGTCGGTGCGGATGGACTCGAACGACACCGGCACACCCGCGGGCAGGCCCTCGAGCATCGCGATCAGTTCGGGTCCGTGGGACTCACCAGCGGTCAACCAACGAAGCATGTCGACCATCCTCCCACAGCGCACCACCGTGCGACGCGGCCGCCGGACCGGCGCACCGGCCCGATCGACTCACTGGTAGGACGGGTGCGCCCGGAGCCACGCCTGGAACTGCGCCACTGCGACCTGGTGCTGGGCGTAGGTGTCCGAGAACACGGTCTCACCGGTCTCCAGGTTCACGGTGACGAAGTACAGCCAGTTCCCGCTCGCGGGCTGGGTCACGGCCTTGATCGCGACGTCACCCGGGTTCGAGATCGGTGCCGGCGGCAGGCCCTTGTGCTGGTAGGTGTTGTACGGGTTGCTCGCGTCCGCCCGCTCCTTGTCGGTCGTCGTGACGGTGTGGGTGTTCCCCGTTCCGTAGGCGACGGTCGCGTCGGACTGCAGCGCCATCCCCTGGTCGAGACGGTTCTGGAACACGCGCGCGACCTTCGGGAAGTCGGCCGCGACGCCGGCCTCCTTCTGCACCAGCGAGGCGAAGATGATCACGCGCTCCTGGTCGGCCTCGGCGACGCCCGCCGCGGCGAGGTGCTGCTTCATCGTGTCGACCATCGACTGGAAGTACTGCTTCGCGCTCCAGCCCGGGTTGATCGGGTACGTGGCCGGGAACAGCCAGCCCTCGAGCGTCGTGGTGCCGGCCGGCAGCCCGTAGGCCTGCACGTCGGCGGCCGCGGACGAGACCTCTTCCTTGGTGAGACCGGCCTTCGAGACCATCCCGGCCTCGATGTCCTGCAGGGCCGTGCCCTCGGGGATGACGATGGAGGCCTGCACGCGGTTCTTCTCGTCCTGCAGTGCCGCCAGGGCCGACTTCGCGCTCATCTCCTTCTTGAGCGCGTAGGAGCCCGGCTGGAACTGCACGTTCGGCGACGTCAGCAGCAGCTTGTAGAACACCTGCGAGCTCTTCACGACACCGCTGCGCTGCAGCGTCTTCGCGACGTCCTCGCCGATGTCGCCCTGCTTGATCGTGATGGTGACCTTGCTCGTCCCGGACCCGGAGTAGTCGTCCGACTCCTGGGCGCCGCTGATCGCGCCGATCACCTGTTGGATCTTCGGTGCCGCGAACGCGTACGCCCCGCCGCCGGCGGCGAGCACGACCGCCACGATCACGATCCCCGCGATCAGCGGTCCGCGTCGTCGCTTCGGTCGCGGCTCGCGCGGCGGCCTGGAGGATCGCCCTCCACCGCCACGGCCGTCACGTCCGCCGCCTCCCGCGGCCCCGCCGCCGGGTGCCGCACCGCCACCGGCGGCTGCGGCACCACCGACGAGTCCGGCGTTCCGGGCTGCGTCCGCCGGCACCTCGCCGGTCAGGAGCGCCCGCACCTCGGGGTGGAGCTCGTCGTGGTGCTGCGCGACGGGAGCGTCGGCCGGCGACGTCGGTCGCGTGCTGTCGGCGTCGTCGCCGTCCCGTCGACCGCGGGCCGCCTCGGCGGCGCGGGCTTCGCGGCGGGACAGCGGCTGGTCGGCGCTCGTCGGACGCTCGGTGTCGTCGGGTCGTACCGCGGGCTGCTTGCGCCCGTCGGCGTCGTCACCGGGCGCGATGATCGCGTTCCAGTCCAGGTCGTCTGCCAACGGATCCTCGGTTCCTCGGGTCGGGGGCTCCGCCTGGGGGTGTCGGTCCGGGTACGACGGTCGGTGGCGGCGTCCTCGTCGTCGGCCGACCGGTCAGGGGAGCGTGGCGCCGGGGGCGGCGCTGGACGCACGCTCGTGGTCGAGCGCGTGTTGCAGAATGATAACAGCGGCCGCTTGGTCGATCACGGCCCGGGACTTCTTCGTGTTCTTGCCCGCCTGGTGCAGGCCGCGCTGGGCCGTCACGGTCGACAGACGCTCGTCGACGAGCCGGACCGGACGGTGCCGTGCGATCCGCTCGGCGAACGCGCGGGCGTCGGCGGTCGACGGCGTGTCGCCGCCGGACATCGACAGCGGCAGTCCGACGACGACCTCGAGCACGTCGTACTCGTCGGCGATCGCCAGGATGCGCCCGAGGTCCCTGCTGTCGTCGCGTCGCACGGTCTCGACCGGGGTGGCGAGCAACCCGTCCCGGTCGCACACGGCGACGCCGATCCGGGCGCGACCGACGTCGATGCCGAGTCGTCGCCCGGACCGCATCGTCACCGTCAGCCCGCCAGGCGCGCGGTCACCGCACGCAGGGCCGCCGGCAGCGCAGCCGGATCGGTCCCGCCGCCCTGCGCCAGGTCCGGCTTGCCGCCGCCGCCGCCGCCGAGCACGCCCGCGGCCTCCTTCGCGAGGGGTCCGGCCTGGACCCCCGCAGCGCGCGCGGCGTCGTTCGTCACGACGATCACGACGGGCTTTCCGCTCACCACGGCACCGAGCACGACCACGGACGCACCGTCGCCGAGCTGTGCGCGCACGCCGGTGGCGAGCGAACGGAGGTCGTCGGCGGACTGGACGCCGTCGACCGTCTCGGCGACGACCGTCGTCGCGCCGACCGTCGTGGCCTGCTTCGCGATGCTCGGCACCCGCTGCTGCAGGTTCGCCGACTCGAACTCGGCGATGCGCTTCTGGGCGGCGCGGAGGTCCTCCATCAGGCTCTGCACACGTCCCGGCAGGTCGTGCCGGGGCGCCTTGAGCGCGCTGGACAGCTGCGAGACGATCGTGCGCTCGACCGCCAGGTCCCGGAAGCCCTCGAGTCCCACGAGCGCCTCGACGCGGCGGTTCGTCGAGCCGACGCTCGACTCCCCCACCAGGTTGACGAGGCCGACCTGGGCGCTCGAGGCGACGTGCGTGCCACCGCAGAGCTCACGGGACCACGGTCCGCCGATGTCGACCATGCGGACCTCGGCGCCGTACTTCTCGCCGAAGAGCGCCTGGGCGCCGAGGGCCTTCGCCTCGTCGAGCGGCAGCACGCGGGTGGAGACCTCGAGGTCGGAGCGGATCGCGGCGTTCACGACCTCCTCGATCTCGGAGCGGGTCGACGTCGAGACCGGCTGCGACCAGGAGAAGTCGAGGCGCATGTAGCCGGACTTGTTGTACGAACCGGCCTGCAACGCCTCCGGGCCGAGCACGTCGCGGAGCGCGGCGTTCACCAGGTGGGTCGCGGAGTGCGCCTGGGTCGCACCGCGGCGGTACTCGGCGTCGACGACGGTGGTCGCGGCGTCGCCGACCCCGACCTCGCCGGACCGGACCTGGACCTTGTGGCTCCAGAGCCCGGCGACCGGACGCTGCACGTCGAGGACCTCGAGGTCGAAGCCGTTGCCGATGATCGAGCCCTGGTCCGCGTCCTGGCCACCGCTCTCGGCGTAGAGCGAGGTCTCACCGAGGATGACCTCGGCGATGTCGCCCGCGACCGCACGGTCCACGCTGACACCGTCGACGATGATGCCGAGGATCGAGGACTCCGCCTCGAGCGCGTCGTAGCCGAGGAACACGGTCTCGCCCGCGGCGCGGAAGGCGCTGTAGACGCTGAGGTCGGCGAGGGCCGTCTTCTTGCTCTTCGCGTCCGCCTTGGCGCGGGCACGCTGCTCGGACATGAGCGTGTCGAACGCGGTGCGGTCGACGACGACGCCCGCCTCCTCGGCCATCTCCATCGTCAGGTCGATCGGGAAGCCGAACGTGTCGTGCAGCAGGAACGCCGTGTCGCCGCCGATCGACGGGGCGCCGTCCTGCTTCGCACGCTCGACGGCCACGTCGAGGATCGTCGTCCCCTGCGCGAGCGTGCGGAGGAAGGTCTCCTCTTCCGCGTAGACGGTGCGCGCGATGCGGTCGTACTGCTCCGCGACCTCGGGGTAGGCGTCCCGCATCGCGTCGCGCGACGCCGGGAAGAGCTCGGGGAAGGTGGCGCCCTCGACGCCGAGCAGGCGCATCGCGCGGACCGTGCGGCGCAGGAGTCGGCGGAGGATGTAGCCGCGTCCCTCGTTCGACGGCGTCACGCCGTCCGCGACGAGCATGAGCGACGAGCGGACGTGGTCGGCGATGACGCGCATGCGGACGTCGTCCTCGTGCACGGCGCCGTAGCGGCGGCCGGAGATCTCGGCCGCCTTGTCGAGGACCGGGCGCACCTGGTCGATCTCGTACATGTTGTCGACGCCCTGCTTGATGAACGCGACGCGCTCCAGGCCCATGCCGGTGTCGATGTTCTGGTTCGGCAGGTCGCCCGTGATGTCGAAGTCGACCTTCGACCGCACGTTCTGGATCTGGTACTGCATGAACACGAGGTTCCAGATCTCGACGTAGCGGTCGTCGTCCGTCGCAGGACCGCCGTCGATGCCGTACGCCGGGCCGCGGTCGAAGAAGATCTCCGAGCAGGGGCCAGCAGGACCGGGCTGCCCGGTCGACCAGTAGTTGGTGTCCTTGCCCAGGCGCTGGATGCGCTCGTCGGGCAGCGACGAGTGCTGCTTCCAGAAGGCGATCGCCTCGTCGTCGTCCTCGTACACGGTGACCCACAGGTCCTCCGGGTCGAAGCCGAGGCCCCCGTCGGACTCCGACGACGTCAGGAACTCCCAGGCGTACTGGATCGCCTGCTCCTTGAAGTAGTCGCCGAACGAGAAGTTCCCGTTCATCTGGAAGAACGTGCCGTGCCGCGGGGTCTTGCCGACCTCTTCGATGTCGTTCGTGCGGATGCACTTCTGCACGCTCGTGGCGCGCGGGTACGGCGCCGGGACGAGCCCCGTCAGGTACGGGATGAACGGCACCATGCCGGCGACCGTGAACAGGAGCGACGGGTCGTCGGAGACGAGCGACGCGGACGGGACGACGGTGTGCCCACGGTCGCCGAAGTACTGGAGCCAACGGCGGCGGATCTCTGCGGTCTGCATGGTGCTTCCTGGGTCGAGGAGTCGGTGGGAGGGTGTGCGCGGGGACGCGGCTCGGGCGGTCAGTCGACGACGTCGGTGGACGGGCGCAGCTCGGCGTCCCGCGACCGGTAGCCGTCGGCCACGGCGTCCGTGAAGGCCTTGGTCCGGGCGTTCACGTCCGCGAAGAAGCGCGCGCCACCCGGGGTGTTCGCGATCCGGTGCGCTGCGGCGAACCCGATGACGACGCCGACGGCGACGAAGAACAGCTGCTTCACGGTGCCCCTCCCTCTCGCGCACGCAGGCGGCGCGTGCCCGACGAGTCTAGTGGCGGGGAACCTCCGGTACGCCGAACGGCGGGCCGTCCTCCTGAGAGGACGACCCGCCGTTCGGGTGTGATCGGTGGATCAGCGAGCTGCGTAGTACTCGACGACGAGCTGCACTTCACAGGTCACGGGGACCTCGGCGCGCTTCGGGCGACGGACCAGGCGGGCCTGGAGCTTCTCGATCTCGACCTCGAGGTAGCCCGGGACCTTCGGCAGGACCTCGAGGTGACCACCGGCGGCGGCGACCTGGAGGGGCTCGAGGGACTCGGAGCGCTGCTTGACGTGGATCATCTGGCCCTCCTTCACGCGGAAGGACGGACGGTCGACGAGCTTGCCGTCGACCATGATGTGACGGTGCACGATCAGCTGACGGGCCTGCGCGGTGGTGCGGGCGAAGCCGGCACGGAGCACGAGGGCGTCGAGGCGCTGCTCGAGGAGCTCGACCAGGTTCTCACCGGTCAGGCCCTTCGTCTTGCGGGCCTCTTCGAAGACGATGCGGAGCTGCTTCTCGCGGATGCCGTACTGGGCGCGCAGACGCTGCTTCTCACGGAGGCGGACGGCGTAGTCGCTGTCCGCACGACGGCGGGTGCGGCCGTGCTCACCGGGGCCGTAGGGGCGCTTCTCGAGGTAGCGGGCCGCCTTCGGCGTCAGCGGGATGCCGAGCGCGCGCGAGAGGCGGGTCTTGCTGCGGGTGCGTGACTTGGTAGACACAGGGTCCTTTTCTCTGTCTGAACTGAATGACTCGTCGGACACCACCCGTCCGCGGGCACTGCGTACCGGGGGCACTGCAAGCACGCGGGCGTGTTCGGTCCCGACGACGGGATCCAGAGGGATGAGCCTGTGGGATCGGACGGCTACAGTCCGAACCTCTGTCCCCGTACCGCCGGAGCGGGACTCTGTCCTCGGCGCAGCCGCACGCGAGGACCAGGACGTAGGCCCGGCAATGTTAGCAGCATCTGGACCCGCGGTGCCAGCACTACTCGCCGCGGGTGATCTTCCGGAGCCGCTCGAGGCGCGGACCGACCTCGCGCTCGTACCCGTTGCCGGTCGGCGTGTAGTACTCGGTGCCGTCGAGGACGTCGGGCAGGTACTGCTGTCGGGCCACCCCGTGCTCGGCGTCGTGCGAGTAGACGTAGCCCTTGCCGTGCCCGAGCCGCTTCGCCCCGGGGTAGTGCGCGTCACGGAGGTGCATCGGCACGACGCCCATCCGCCCGGCCTTGACGTCGGCGATCGCCGCGTTCACGCCGTTGTAGGACGCGTTCGACTTCGGAGCGGTGGCCAGGTACACGACCGCCTCGGCCAGGGGGATCCGGCCCTCGGGCATGCCGATGAGCTGGACGGCCTGCGCCGCGGCGACCGCTATGGGCAGTGCCTGCGGGTCCGCCATGCCGATGTCCTCGGACGCGGAGATGATGATGCGCCGCGCGATGAACCGCGGGTCCTCGCCCGCCTCGATCATGCGGGCCAGGTAGTGGAGCGCGGCGTCGACGTCGCTCCCCCGCACCGACTTGATGAACGCGCTGATGACGTCGTAGTGCTCGTCGCCCTGGCGGTCGTAGCGGAGCAGCGCCCGGTCCACCGCGGCCGCCACGGTGTCCGCGTCGACGACCGGGACGGTGTCGACGCCGTCGAGCGGCGCGTCGTCGGCGTCCTCGGGGTCGGCAGCGGCCGCGATGGCCGAGGACGCCGCGGCCTCGAGCGCGGTCAGAGCGCGTCGGGCATCGCCGGAGGACAGCCGCACGATGGCCGCACGGGCGTCGTCACCGAGCACGACCGACCCGCCGAGCCCCCGTGGGTCCTCGACCGCGCGGTCGACGAGCATGCCGAGGTCGGCGTCCGTGAGGGGCTTGAGCGTCAGGAGCAGCGACCGGGACAGCAGCGGCGAGATGACGGAGAACGACGGGTTCTCGGTCGTCGCCGCGATGAGGATCACCCAGCCGTTCTCGACGCCGGGCAGCAGGGCGTCCTGCTGCGCCTTGCTGAAGCGGTGGATCTCGTCGAGGAACAGCACGGTGGTCGAGCCGTACAGGTCGCGGTGGGTCAGGGCCTTCTCCATGACCTCGCGCACGTCCTTGACCCCGGCGGTGACCGCGGAGAGCTCGACGAACTCGCGACCGGACTGCCGCGCGATCGCCTGCGCGAGGGTGGTCTTGCCGGTACCGGGCGGCCCCCAGAGGATCACCGAGACCCCACCCGGGTTCTCGCGCGTGCCCGTCGCGAGCTGCACGAGCGGACTGCCGCGACCGAGCAGGTGCTGCTGCCCGGCCACCTCGTCGAGGCTGGTGGGGCGCATCCGGACAGCGAGCGGCACCGAGCCCTGTGCCAGGCCGGCGCGACCGCCGGTGGTGGGCGCACGCATGCCCGATCGATCCGCTGCCATGCGTCGATCGTAGGCCGACCCACCGACGTGGGCGTGCCTCCAGGCCGGGCGCACCGCGCCGTCCGCTACGCTCGGCGGCACACTCGACGAGAGGTCCGATCAGCACCGTGGCACCGAAGAACCAGTCGCGCGACAACCGCGAGGCGCGCGAGCGGCTCCGTCTGTACCAGGCCCGTCAGGGGCTCCACGACCGGCAGCGCCGGCGCCGGGTGCGGGACAACACGGTCGGTGCGGTGGTGCTCGTCCTGGTCGCCGCGCTCGCGACCGGGTCCCAGCTCGTCCACGCGGGCACGCAGGGCTCCGGGAAGGCGGACACCAGCGCGAGCACGTCGGCCACCGCGACGGCGACCCCGTCCGCCAGTGCCGCGGGCGACACCGGAGACGTGCCGAGCAAGTCCATCGCCGGCGGGAAGACCTGGACCGGCACGCTGACCCTGAACAAGGACGTCGAGCTCGGCATCGAGCTCGACGGCAAGGCCGCCCCGCAGGCCGCGAGCGTCGAGATCGACCTCATCCGGAAGCAGTTCTACGAGGGCACGACGTGCCACCGGCTCGCCGACAGCGCCGACTTCGAGTTCCTGCAGTGCGGCTCCGCGAACGGCGACGGGACGGGTGACGCCGGGTTCCAGTACGGGCCGCTCGAGAACGTGCCGAGCGACGGGGAGTACCCCGCCGGCACGATCGCGATCGCCCGTGGGTCCTCGCCGACGTCGCAGACCACGCAGTTCTTCATCGTCTACGGCGACACGACCCTCGACGGCTCGACGGGCGGCTACACCGTGGTGGGCAAGGTGACGAGCGGCCTCGACCGGCTCGAGTCCCAGATCACCTCGAAGGGCATCGCCTCCCCCGGGAGCGACGGCACGGGCGAGCCGAAGGTCGCGACGACGATCACCGGCGCCACCATCGCCGAACAGCAGTAGTCCACAGGTCGCACGGACGCGGGTCGCGGAGGCCTCCCGTGCAATAGGCTGACGACCTGACCGTGCCGACGGTGACGTCGGTGATGCACGACCACGATCGAGGCGAGACCTGTGGGACCTGACGAAGCAACGACCTGGGGCCGGGTCGACGAGAACGGGACGGTGTACGTCCGGTACGAGGACACCGAGAAGGCGGTCGGCGAGTACCCCGACGCCACCCCGGACGAGGCGCTCGCGTACTTCGCGCGGAAGTACGCCGACCTCGAGGGGCAGGTGAAGATCGCGGAGCAGCGCACCCAGCGCGGTGCCTCGGCGAACGACGTCGCCCGCACCGTCGAGCACCTCCGCGCGCAGGTGACCGAGGCCCGGGTCGTCGGTGACCTGAAGTCCCTCGAGGATCGCGTCGCGAAGCTCTCCGAGCAGGTCGGTTCGCTGACCAAGGAGCAGCAGGCGCAGGCGCAGCAGGCCCTGACGGACGCCCTCGCGCACCGGACCGCCCTGGTCGAGGAAGCCGAGCAGCTCGCGGCCGTCGATCCGGCGCGTGCGCAGTGGAAGCAGATCACCGCACAGCTCGACGACGTGTTCGCCCGGTGGCAGCAGCACCAGCACGACGGTCCCCGTCTGCCCAAGAACGAGGCGAACGAGCTCTGGAAGCGGTTCCGTGCCGCCCGCTCGACGGTGGACCAGCACCGCCGCGCGTTCTACTCCGAGCTCGACGCGCAGCACCGCGACGCACGGGGCCGCAAGCAGGAGCTCGTGCAGCAGGCCGAGGCACTCGCCTCGCGCGGCTCGGACGGGATCCCCGCCTACCGCGAACTCCTGGACGAGTGGAAGCGCGCCGGTCGGGCGGGCAAGCGCCACGACGACGCGCTGTGGGCGCGGTTCAAGGCCGCCGGTGACGTGCTGTTCGAGCAGCGCCACGCCGAGGCTGCGGTGGAGAACGAGGAGTACTCCGCCAACCTCGTCGCGAAGCAGGAGCTCCTCACCGAGGCCGAGCCGCTCCTGCAGCAGCACGACCGCGTCGCCGCGCGCCGCACGCTCACCGACATCCAGCGCCGCTGGGACGAGATCGGCAAGGTCCCCCGCGGGGACGTCCGCCGCATCGAGGACCGACTGCGCGCGGTCGAGGACCATGTGCGGAGCCTCGAGGACCAGCACTGGAAGGCGTCGGACCCGGAGCGCAAGGCCCGTCAGACCGGCCTCGCGAGCCAGCTCGAGGACGCGATCGGCAAGCTCGAGGCCGAGCTCGCCGAGGCGCAGGCCTCCGGGAACGCCCGGAAGATCAAGGACGCGCAGGAAGCCCTCGACGCCCGCAAGATCTGGCTCGACGCGCTCGGTGGTTGAGGATCTGAGCGGTTGAAAATCCGAGTGGTCGAAGCTCCGAGCGGTTGACCACCCGGTCCACGACGAGGGCCCCCGCGAGTGCGGGGGCCTTCGTCGACCAGGTGATCGTCGACCGGGCGACGCTCGGTCCGGGTCAGACGGGAGCGGGCATGCCGAGCAACAGTCGGATGTCGAGGTCGTCCTGCCGCATCTGGGCAGCGAGCTCGTCCATCGAGGAGAACGCCACCATGCCCCGGACGTAGGACACGAACAGGACCGAGATCGTCTCGCCGTACAGGTCGATGTCGACGTCGAGCAGGTGCGCCTCGATCTGCTTCGCGGGCACGCCCTCGAAGGTCGGGTTGTTCCCGACCGAGACAGCCGCGGGGTAGACCGTGCCGCGGTGCAGGACCCGAGCGGCGTACACCCCGTCGGCGGGCACGAAGCCCTCGCACGCCGGGTCGAGGTTCGCGGTCGGGTAGCCCATCGCACGGCCGCGCTGGTTGCCGTGCACGACGGTGCTGCGGACGGCGTGCTCTCGCCCGAGCAGTCGCGCGGCCTCGGCCACCCGGCCCTGACCCAGGAGCTCGCGGATCCACGTGGAGGACACGCGGCGCTCGTTCGACTCGCGGACGTCGTCCCGCAGGTCGACGTCGTCGATGAGCTCGACCGTGAACCCGTGCCGCTCCCCCAGCGCCCGCAGCAGGGCGACGTCGCCGGCACCGCGGGCACCGAAGCGGAAGTCGCTGCCGACGAAGACGAGCCGGGCGTGCAGCGTGTCGACGAGCACGTCGGACACGAACGACTCCGGCGCCTGCGTCTGCAGGTGCTCGTCGAAGCGGAGCAGCAGGGTCGCGTCGACCCCGACGGACTCCAGGAGCTCACGGCGCTGCGCAGTGCTCGTGAGGGCCGGCGGGACCCGGCTCGGGTCGATGACGCTGAGCGGGTGCCGGTCGAAGGTGACGACGGTCGACACGAGCCCCTGTTCGCGTGCGGCACGCTCGAGGTGCGCGATCACGGCGCGGTGGCCGACGTGCACGCCGTCGAACTTGCCGATCGTCACCGCGCTCGGTCCGAAGCCCGAGGCGACGTCGGCAGGGTCGTCGTAGAACTGCACGCGGGCCCCTACTCGCCGGCCGCGACGGTGCTGCGGGCGGGCTCGGCGGCAGCCGTGCGGTGGTGCTTGCGGAGCCACCAGAGCCCGGCGATCGGCAGCACGAGCGGCGCGAAGACGTAGCCGAGGCCGTAGTACGACCAGACGGTGTCGTCCGGGAAGAGCTGTCGGTCGACCAGGGACAGCGTGCCGACGATCAGCACGCCGGCCATCTCGAAGCCGATCGTCACGCAGGCGACCCGGTACCAGACCCGGCCGGGGGCGATGAGGGCGATCATCGCGACGATGTACACGACCGCCGCCACCGCGCTGAGCGTGTAGGCGAACGGCGCGTGCGAGAACTTCTCGATGATCTGCACGACGCTGCGTCCCGTCGCGGCGAGGGCGAGGATGCCGTAGACGGCGATGAAGACACGGCCGACACCGGTCGCGAGGGAGGATCTGGTCGCCACGGCACCGAGTCTACCGACGCCCTGGGACACCCGATGCCAGCCCGGGCCGCTGTCCGCCCCGAGCACCCGGTCGGCGCTGGTCAGTTCAGCGCGAACCAGATCTGGTACATCCGGTAGACCATCACCGCGACGGTGAACGCACCGGCGCCGAGGACGACCGTGCTCCAGCGGGTGCGGTCGATGAGCGCCCAGACGATGGCCGCCGGCGGGACGAGCAGCACCGACACCGCGTACACGCCGAACTCGAGGCCGTTGCCCTGCGGCGGCGACCCGACGGCCGGCAGCACGAGCGACACGACCCCCTGGGCGAGCAGCAGCACCTCGATGAGGGCGAGCGCTCCGACCGTGTAGTCGTTCGGCTTCCACCCGACGAACCCGACGACGACCGTGAAGATCCCCACGACGACCGCGAGCACGAGCTGCACCCACATGAACCACTCGATCACGCGTCGGCTCCGCTCCGGTCGGCGTCCGCAGCGGCGGACGCCGGCGCGGGGAAGTTCGTGATGACGCGGAGTCGCCCGCGCCGGACCGACACGAGTCCGACGAGCCGGTCGTCCGCCGTCGCGACCGCCGCGACGGGGCCGTCGTCGTCCGGGTGGTCGGCGGCGACCCGTTTGCCGTCCGTCAGGTCCTTCGCCGCCTGCGGGTCGAGCGACACGCTCGGGAAGAGCCGCCGCGCGACGTCCGCCGGCCGGGCGAGCGCGCCGAGGACGTCCACGTCGTCGTCCTCGAGGTCGACCGCGTCGGCGACGTCGAACGGACCCACCGCCGTCCGACGGAGCGCGGTGAGGTGGCCGCCGGTGCCGAGCGCGGCCCCGACGTCCCGGGCGAGGGCGCGGACGTACGTTCCCGACGAGCAGTCGACGACGACGTCGAGGTCGACCACGGCGACGTCGGCGCCGTCCACGCGGACCGTGTGCTCGGTGCGCGCGGTCACGTCGAAGCGGGACACCGTGACGGTGCGGGAGCGCAGGACGACCTCCTCGCCCTTCCGCGCGAGGTCGTAGGCGCGACGCCCGTCGACCTTGATCGCGCTCACGGTGGAGGGCACCTGGTCGATCGTGCCACGCTGCCCCGCCACGGCGCGGTCGACCGCGGCCTCGCCGACGTCGGCGCCGAGGACGCCCGGTGCGGCGGTCGGGGTGCCGTCGGCGTCGTCCGAGTCCGTCGACACGCCGAGCCGGATGGTCGCGGTGTAGGTCTTGCCGAGGCCGACCAGGTGCGTCAGCAGACGCGTGGAGGGGCCGGCGCCCAGGATGAGCAGGCCGGTCGCCATCGGGTCGAGCGTCCCGGCGTGCCCGATCTTCTTCAGGCCGAGGCGGCGGCGGGCGATCGAGACGACGCGGTGGCTCGAGATGCCCTGCGGCTTGTCGACGAGGAGGATGCCGTCAGGCACGGAAGCGAGCACCGGACGAGGGTACCAGCGGCGCTGCGGGGCCGGCGCTCAGCAGGCGTCGTTCCAGTTGCGCCGCGGGTGCTCGGGGTCGGTCGCGTCCAGGATCGCGGAGGCGGCGAGCTTGACGTCCGCGCGGCGCTCGAGCCGCCCGTCCTCGCGCTCGACCCACAGCGACCAGCGCCACAGCCCCCGCGCCCCCGGCGCCAGCAGGCCGTGCCCGTGCACGACCAGGACACCGTCGCCGGCGCCCGTCGTGCGGAACGGCGTCACGACGTCCGCACGGAGCCGGTCGACGTCGTCCGAGGGAGCGGCGGCCGCCATCGCGGGGACACCGTGCTGCTCGAAGCCGGCGACGAGGCCGGCGGCGACGCGCTCGAGGTCGGTGCCGTCCTGCCCGTCCACCCCGATCACGGCGCGGTTCGTCCCCACCTGCGCGATCACCTCGCCCGCGATCGCGGCGTACGTGTCGGTCTCCTGCGGTGCCCAGCGTGCCATGCACCCACCGTAGGCTGTCGTGGTGAACGCGAGCGGAGCCTCCCGTCCTCCTGTGGACGAACCGTCGGACGCGACCCGACCCGACCTCGCGACCCCGCTGGTCGCCTGGTTCCGCGCCGAGGCGCGTGACCTGCCGTGGCGCCGCCCCGGCTTCCCGGCGTGGGGCACGCTGGTCAGCGAGGTCATGCTGCAGCAGACGCAGGTCGCGCGCGTCGTCCCCCGACTGGAGGCGTGGCTCACCCGGTGGCCGACGCCTGCGGACCTCGCGGCGTCACCCCCGGCGGACGCGGTGCGTGCCTGGGACCGGCTCGGCTACCCGCGTCGCGCGCTCGCGCTGCACGCGGCGGCGACCGCCATCGCGGAACAGCACGACAACGTCGTGCCGCGGGACGTCGACGCCCTGCTCGCGCTGCCGGGGATCGGTGACTACACCGCGCGTGCCGTCGCGGTGTTCGCGTACGGCGACCGCCACCCGGTCGTCGACGTCAACGTCCGGCGGGTCCTCGCCCGCGCGCTGCTCGGGCAGGGCGAGCCGGGACCGGCGAAGGCGAAGCAGGACCTGCCGCTGATGGCGTCCGTGCTGCCCGAGGAACGCGACCTGGCGGCGGCGACGAACGCGGCCGCGATGGAGCTCGGGGCGCTGGTCTGCGTCGCCCGCTCCCCCGCGTGCGACACCTGCCCGATCGCCGACCGGTGCGCCTGGCGCGCCGCGGGGTACCCGGAGCACGACGGACCGCGAGCACCGAAGCAGGCGCGCTTCGCCGGGAGCGACCGGCAGGTGCGCGGCCTGATCATGGCCGAGCTGCGGTCGAGCGACGTCCCCGTGCTCCGTTCCGAGATCGACCTGGTCTGGCCGGACGACGCACAGCGGGAGCGTGCCCTCACCTCGCTCCTCCGCGACGGGCTGGCCGTCGGGGACGATGCGGGCGGGTACACGCTCCCGAGTGCGTGAGGGTCAGGCGCGGTCGTCGTCCTCGTCCTCGTCGTCGTGCTTGTACGGGTCGGCGTCGCCGGCGTACTGCGCACCGGCCGAGGCCGCCTTCACCTGCGCGTCGCGCATCTGCGCCTGGGCGAGCAGGTCCTCCATGTGCGCCGAGGTCTCCGGCAGGGCGTCGGCGATGAACTCGAGCGAGGGGGTGAGCCGTGCCGTGATGTTCTTGCCGACCTCGCTCCGGAGCATGCCGGTCGCGGCCTTGAGCGCCGCGGCGGAGTCGGCACGCTCCTCGTCGGAGCCGTAGACGGTGTAGAAGACCGAGGCGTGCTGCAGGTCCCCGGTGACGCGGACGTCGGTGATCGTGACGAAGCCGAGACGCGGGTCGCGCAGACCCTTGTCGAGTCGACGAGCGACGACTTCCTTGATGCGGTCCGCCATCTTGCGTGCGCGCTGCGGATCGGCCATTGGGTGCCTCCTGGGGCAGGGATTCTTCTGGTGGAACGGGTGGACCCCGCCCCTCCCGAGGGAGGAGCGGGGTCCAGACTAGCCAGGCGTCAGTCGCGAGGCTTCTCGACGAGCTCTGTGGTCTCGATCTCGTCACCGACCTGGATGTCGTTGTACTTGCCCAGACCGATACCGGCCTCGAAGTCCGTGCGGACCTCGGTGACGTCGTCCTTGAAACGACGCAGCGACTCGATGGCCAGTCCGTCGGCGAGCACCACACCGTCACGGATGACGCGCGCCTTGGCGTTGCGCGTGATCGTGCCGGAGCGGACGATGACACCGGCGATGTTGCCGAACTTCGAGGAGCGGAACACCTCGCGGATCTCGGCGACACCCGACTGGACCTCTTCGTACTCGGGCTTGAGCATGCCCTTGAGGGACTGCTCGATGTCCTCGAGTGCGTTGTAGATGACCGAGTAGAAGCGCACGTCGATGCCTTCGCGCGCCGCACGCTCGCGGGCCTTGACGTCCGGGCGGACGTTGAAGCCGACGACGATCGCGTTGTCGATCGTGGCCAGGTCGATGTCCGACTCCGTGATCGCACCGACGCCGCGGTGCAGGATCCGGAGCTGGACGCTGTCGTCGACCTCGATGTCCAGGAGCGACTGCTCGAGTGCCTCGACGGCACCGGAGACGTCACCCTTGATGATGAGGTTGAGCGAGTCGACCTTGCCCTCTTCGAGTGCGCGGGTGAAGTCCTCGAGCGAGATGCGCTTGCGGGCCTTGGCCAGCTGGGCGTTGCGCTCGGCGGCTTCACGCTTCTCGGCGATCTGACGGGCCGTGCGGTCTTCTTCGGTGACGAGGAACGTGTCACCGGCGCGCGGCACCGACGACAGACCCTGCACCTGGACCGGGCGGCTCGGCGTCGCGGCAGTGACCGCGTTGCCGTCCTCGTCGGTCATCGCACGGACGCGGCCGTAGGCCGTACCCGCCACGATGGCGTCACCGACGTGGAGCGTGCCGGACTGGATGAGCACCGTGGCGACCGCACCGCGACCCTTGTCGAGTCGGGCTTCGATCGCGACACCGCGTGCGTCCTTGTCGGGGTTCGCACGCAGGTCGAGACCCGCGTCGGCGGTGAGCAGCACGGCGTCGAGGAGGTCCTGGATGCCGACGTTGTTGCGCGCCGACACGTCGACGAACATGACGTCGCCGCCGTACTCCTCGGCCACCAGGTTGTACTCGGTGAGCTGCTGCCGGACCTTCGCCGGGTTCGCGCCCTCCTTGTCGATCTTGTTCACCGCGACCACGATCGGCACACCGGCCGACTGCGCGTGGTTCAGTGCCTCGATCGTCTGGGGCATGATGCCGTCGTCCGCCGCGACCACGAGGATCGCGATGTCCGTCACCTGGGCACCACGGGCACGCATGGCGGTGAACGCCTCGTGACCCGGGGTGTCGATGAAGGTGATCGGGCGGTCGATGCCCTCGTGCTCGGTCGTGATCTGGTACGCACCGATGTGCTGGGTGATGCCACCGGCCTCGCCCTCGACGACCTTCGAGTTGCGGATCGCGTCGAGGAGGCGGGTCTTGCCGTGGTCGACGTGGCCCATGACGGTGACGACCGGCGGCCGCTGCTGCAGCACGTCGTCGTCCTCGTCCTCGAGCTCGGCATCGAGGTCGATGTCGAAGCCCTCGAGGAGCTCACGGTCCTCGTCCTCGGGCGAGACGATCTGGATCTTGTAGCCGAGCTCCTCGCCGAGGACCTCGAACGTGGCCTCGTCCAGGGACTCCGTGGCGGTCGCCATCTCACCGAGGTGGAACAGCACCGTCACGAGGTTGCCGGGCATCGCGTCGATCTTGTCCGCGAAGTCCGAGATGCTCGCACCACGGCGCAGACGGACGACCGTGTTGCCGTCGCCACGAGGGACCTGCACGCCGCCGAGCGACGGCGCCTGCCGCATCTCGTACTCGGCGCGCTTCGTCCGCTTCGACTTGCGGGCACGGCTCTTGCCACCACCGCGACCGAACGCACCGGCGGTCCCACCACCGGGGCCACGACCACGGCCACCGCCACCGGCGGGACGCGGGCCGGAGAACGCCGGACGCGGGAAGCCGCCGCCGGCACCCGGGGCACCCGGACGACCGCCGGGGCCACCACGGCCGCCACCCTGGCCCGGGCGCTGCCCGAAACCGTTGGGACGGTTCGCCTGACCGGGGCCACCCGGACGCGGCGCACCGGGACGCGGGGCGCCCGGACGCGGCGGTGCCGGACGCGGGATGCCGTTGCCGCCACCGGCGCCGCCGGCGGGACGCTGTCCCATGCCCTGGTTCGAGGAGTACGGGTTGTTGCCCGGACGCGGCGGGCGCGAGCCCATGCCCTGGCTCGACGCGTAGGGGTTGTTGCCGGGACGTGCGCCCGGCTTCGGGCCACCCGGCTTCGGGCCGGCTGCTGCGCCCGGCTTCGGGGAACCGCCGGGCTTGACGGCGTCACCCTTCGGCGCGGTCGTGCCACCGGACGCCTGGCTCGCGGCCTTCTCGTCGGCTGCGGCCTTGCGTGCGGCCTCGGCCTCGGCCTGGCGCTGGGCGACCGACTTCGGTGCAGCGGGCACCGGGGCGTCGCTGGCCGGGGCCTGCGCCTGGGGCTCGGGCTGCGGGGCCGGTGCCGGACGGGCCGGACCCGGGCGGGGGCCGCCGGGCTTCGGCGCGCTCGACTTCGGCGCTGCGGTCTTGGCGGGCGCGCTCGGCGTGGCCGACGCTGCCGGAGCCGACGACGAGGCGCCGGACGCCTGCAGCGCAGCACGGAGCTTGCGCGCGACGGGGGGTTCCACACTGGAGCTCGGGCCCTTGACGAACTCGCCGAGCTCCTTGAGCTTCTCCATTGCGGTCTTGCTGTCGACACCGAGTTCGGATGCGATCTCGTGTACGCGTGGTTTTGCCACTGTTCTCCTTCACGGGTCCCACCCCGCGAAGGGGGCAGGACTCACTGGATGACGGGTCTCATTTCGAGCCGCTCATCAGTTGTCCATAAGCCGTTCAGCCTGTTCTGTCGTGTCCTGGTGTCCGCCCGACTGCTCGGCTGCGAGGCCGTGCAGGTGGTCGAGCACTGCGGACGTGTCGGGTTCGCGATCCAGCCGGAGCGCCCGGCGGAAGGCCCGGCGCTTGACGGCCAGTTCGTAGGCTTCGACGGTCGGGTTGAGCCACGCTCCCCTGCCCGGCATGACTGCCTTCGGGTCCGCCACGACGCGACCGTCGCTCGAGGCGACGACACGGAGGAGGGAGGACCGGGGAGCACGGCGACGACTGCCGATGCACGTTCTGACGGGAACCACCTTACTCCTCACCTCCGACGACCGCGATCCGGCGCGCCCGACCGGGCCACGCCGAGGGCGAAAACGCACCGGACGACAGCCGCCGTCCGGTGCCGGGAGCCGCTACTCGTCGCCGTCCAGGATCGAGCCCTGACCGGCACTGCCTGGATGTCGACCCTACTCGTCGCCGTCCAGGATCGAGCCCTGACCGGCACTGCCTGGATGTCGATCCCTACTCGTCGCCGTCCAGGATCGAGTCCGGCTGGATGTCGATCCGCGCGCCGGTGAGCTTCGCGGCGAGGCGGGCGTTCTGCCCTTCCTTGCCGATCGCGAGCGACAGCTGGTAGTCCGGCACGAGCGCGCGGACGGCCTTCGTCGAGGCGTCGAGCACGAACGCGCTCGTCACCTTCGCCGGCGACAGGGCGCTCGCGACGAAGGACGCCAGGTCGGACGAGTAGTCGACGATGTCGATCTTCTCCGCGCCGAGCTCGGTCGTCACGGCACGCACGCGCGCACCGAGCTCGCCGATGCACGCGCCCTTCGCGTTCACGCCGGACTCGTTCGCCTTCACGGCGAGCTTCGTGCGGTGCCCGGCCTCGCGGGCGATCGAGGTGATCTCGACGACGCCGGAGGCGATCTCCGGGACCTCGAGCGCGAAGAGCTTGCGGACGAGCCCGGGGTGCGTGCGCGAGACCGTGATCTGCGGACCCTTCGCCCCGCGGCCGACGCTCGTGACGTAGACGCGGATGCGGTTGCCGTGCTTGTACTCCTCGCCCGGGACCTGCTCCTCGGGCGGGAGGATCGCCTCGACCGTGCCGAGGTCGACGTGCACCATCTTCGGGTTCGGACCCTGCTGGATCACGCCCGCGACGATGTCGCCCTCCTTGCCACGGAACTGCCCGAGGATCTTGTCGTCGCCGATGTCGCGGAGGCGCTGGTTGATGACCTGCTTCGCGGCGAAGGCGGCGATGCGGCCGAAGTCGCTCGGCTGGTCGACGGCCTCGCCGACGACGGTGCCCTCCTCGTCGCGCTCCGGCACGTAGACCGAGACCTCGCCGGACTTGCGGTCGAGCTCGACACGCGCCTGGGCGTCGACGGGCTCGTCGTTCTCCGCGCGGTGCTTCTGGTACGCCGTCAGGATGGCGGATTCGATGATCTGGACGAGTTCGTCGAACGGGATCTCCCGCTCGCGCTCCATGAGTCGCAGGACTGCGAGGTCGATCTTCACCGAGGTGCCTCCGTATTCAGCTGAGTCGCCTCCGCGGGGTGGATCTGCGCGGAAGTCGGCGACCAGCGTACCCCAGAACGGGACGGGAGGCGCGTGGCGGAGCCGCCACGCCTCCCTCGCAGGCTCGGTCGGCGCGCCCCGCGCAGCGCTCCGCGTCGCCGCCGAGCGGGGCGCGCCCGTCCGTCAGGGGGTTGCGATCAGATCGCGCGGACCGCCTCGAGCAGCTCCGCGACCGGCACGTCGCGGCGGACGCCGGACCGCCGGTCCCACAGTTCGACGACGCCGTCGGCGGCGCCCCGACCGGCGACGACGACCACGGGCACGCCGAGGAGCTCGGCGTCGCGGAGCTTCACGCCGGGCGAGACCTTCGGGCGGTCGTCGTAGACGACGTCGTACCGCTCGTCCTCGAGGGTCGCGATGAGCGACGACGCGACGTCGTAGGCGACCTCGTCCTTGCCGGTGGCGACCACGTGCACGTCGAACGGTGCGATCTCCTTCGGCCAGGCGAGGCCCTTCTCGTCGTTGTGCGCCTCGGCGAGGATCGCCATGATGCGCGTGACGCCGATGCCGTAGGAACCCATCGTGACGGTCGCGAGCTTGCCGTTCTCGTCCTGGACCTTGAGTCCGAGGGCCTCGGCGTACTTGCGGCCGAGCTGGAAGACGTGCCCGATCTCCATGCCGCGGGCGGTCTCGAGGGGGCCCGAGCCGTCCGGTGCGGGGTCGCCGGCACGGACGTCCGCGACGTCGGCGGTGCCGTCCGCGGTGAAGTCGCGACCCGCCACGAGGCCGGAGACGTGCACACCGCGCTCGTTCGCACCGGTGACCCACGCGGTCCCCTCGGCGACCCGGGGGTCGACGAGGTACCGGATACCCGAGGGGCTGTCGGCGCCCAGGACCTGCGGGCCGATGTAGCCCTTCACGAACACACCGGGGTGGCGCTTGAAGTCGTCGTCGCCGGCCGCCTCGACCTCGGCGGGCGCGAAGGCCACTTCGGCGCGCTTCAGGTCGACGTCCCGGTCGCCGGGGAGCCCGACGACGACGACCTCGCGGGTGCCGTCGAGGTGCGTCAGGGCGAGCACGACGTTCTTCAGGGTGTCCGCAGCCGTCCACCGACGGTCCGCGCGGGGGGCGGCGTCGTTGGCGTGCGCGACGAGCGTGTCGATCGTCGGGGTGTCCGCCGCGGGCAGGCGCACGGGGTCCGGCTGCCCCTCGATCGGCAGGCTGTCGGCCGCGGGGGTGACGTAGGCCTCGACGTTCGCCGCGTAGCCGCCGGCGCTCCGGACGAAGGTGTCCTCGCCGACGCCGATCGGGTGCAGGAACTCCTCGGACTTCGAGCCGCCCATCGCGCCGGCGTCCGCCTGGACGATCACGTACTCGAGGCCGAGTCGGGCGAAGATGCGCTCGTAGGCGTCGCGCATGACCTGGTAGCTGCGCTCGAGGCCCTCGTCCGTGAGGTCGAACGAGTACGCGTCCTTCATGGTGAACTCGCGCCCGCGCAGGAGTCCGGCGCGCGGCCGGGCCTCGTCGCGGTACTTGTCCTGGATCTGGAACAGCGTGACCGGGAGGTCCTTGTACGAGCCGTACAGGTCCTTCACGAGGAGCGCGAACATCTCCTCGTGTGTGGGCGCGAGCAGGTAGTCGGCGCCCTTGCGGTCCTGCAGGCGGAACATCCCCTCGCCGTACTCGGCCCAGCGGTTCGTCGCCTCGTAGGGCTCACGCGGCAGGAGCGCGGGCAGCAGGACCTCCTGCGCGCCGGCGGCCACCATCTCCTGGCGGACGATGTCCTCGATGCGGCGGCGGACGCGCAGGCCGAGCGGCAGCCACGCGAAGATCCCTGGGGACTGACGACGGACGTAGCCGGCGCGGACGAGCAGCTTCGCGCTCGTCACCTCGGCGTCGGAGGGGTCGTCGCGGAGCGTGCGGAGGAAGAGATGGGAGAGCCGTGTGACCACGGGGCAAGCCTAGCGGCGCACGCGGCCCTCCCCGCGACTACGGGGTCGTGACGACCTGGGGCGAACCCGTCGTGGCGTCCGGGCCCATCTCGTCGGCGAGCCGGTTGGCCTCCTCGATGAGGGTCTGCACGATCTCGCGCTCCGGGACGGTCTTGATGACCTGCCCCTTCACGAAGATCTGTCCCTTCCCGTTGCCGGACGCGACGCCGAGGTCTGCCTCGCGCGCTTCGCCGGGACCGTTCACGACGCAGCCCATGACGGCGACGCGGAGCGGGACGGTCATGCCCTCGAGCCCCTTCGTGACGTCGTTGGCGAGCTGGTAGACGTCGACCTGTGCGCGGCCGCAGCTCGGGCACGAGACGATCTCGAGCTTGCGTTCCCGCAGGTTGAGCGACTGCAGGATCTGCAGGCCGACCTTGACCTCCTGCGCGGGCGGCGCGGAGAGCGAGACGCGGATGGTGTCGCCGATGCCCTCGGCGAGCAGGATGCCGAACGCCGTGGCGCTCTTGATCGTGCCCTGGAACTCCGGGCCGGCCTCGGTCACGCCGAGGTGCAGCGGCCAGTCCCCCGCGGCGGCGAGCTGCCGGTAGGCCTTCACCATGACGATCGGGTCGTTGTGCTTGACCGAGATCTTGAAGTCGTGGAAGTCGTGCTCCTCGAACAGGGACGCTTCCCACACGGCGGACTCGACCAGTGCTTCGGGCGTGGCCTTGCCGTACTTCTGCAGCAGGCTCGGCTCGAGCGACCCGGCGTTCACACCGATGCGCAGCGAGACGCCCGCGTCCTTCGCGGCCCGGGCGATCGCGCCGACCTGGTCGTCGAACTTGCGGATGTTGCCCGGGTTCACACGGACGGCGGCGCACCCGGCGTCGATGGCCTGGAAGACGTACTTCGGCTGGAAGTGGATGTCGGCGATGACCGGGATCTGCGACTTCTTCGCGATGATCGGCAGCGCGTCGGCGTCGTCCTGGCTCGGGACCGCGACGCGCACGATGTCGCACCCGGAGGCGGTGAGCTCGGCGATCTGCTGCAGCGTCGCGTTGATGTTCGTCGTCGGCGTGGTGGTCATCGACTGCACCGAGACAGGTGCGTCGCCGCCCACGAGGACCTTGCCCACCCGGATCTGCCGCGACTTCCGACGCGGGCTCAGGGTTTCGGGGACTTTCGGCAGACCGAGGTTCACTGCTGGCACGAGGTGCACTCTACGCGCTCGCGGTGCCGTCACTCGGCGCTGGTCACCAGGTCCGTCCCGCGGTCCACGACCGTGACGAGCGGTGCGTACAGCCGCATCGCGTCGAGGGCGCGCTCGTGGTCCGCGTCGGTGGCGCCGGCGCACGCGTCGGCGACGACCGTGACGGTCGCGCCGGCGTCGGCAGCGGCCAGCGCGGTGCTCAGCACGCAGCAGTCGGTGGAGACGCCGGTGAGCACGAGGTGCGGGTGGTCGCCGACGACGGCGCGGAGGCTCGTCCCCCACTTGCCGAAGGTCGGTTCCGTGACGACGGGGTCGCGTCGGTCGACCGCGGCGGATGCGAAGGGCTCGGTCAGGCCGTACAGCGGGTCGCCGTCCGGGACGAGCGCGAACGGCCAGTCCCGGTAGTACGGCACCCAGGCACCCTCGGGCCGCTCGGGCGCGACGAAGCGCGTGAAGACCGTGCGACCGGCGAACCGGGGCAGCAGCCGTCCGGTCCCGGCGGCGGCCGCGTCGTACCGCGGCGCCGCCCACGGGCTGTCACCGGTGAAGATGCGCTGCAGGTCGATCGCGACGAGCCACGCGTCGGGCGGGACGACGACGCTCACGCCTGCTCCTGGCGGCGCACGGACCCGCGCGCGGTGAGGAGCGTGCCGACGAACCCGACCACGAGCGCGACGAGGACGCCGAGGTTGGCGTACGCCCACGCGCCCTGCCGGCCACCGAGGCCGAACGGCTCGAGCAGGTAGCCCTGCCAGTTCAGCCACGCCGGGACGCCGTACGTGTTCGTGACGAGCCCCCAGCCGAGGACGGTCCCGAGGACGACGAGCCCGATCGCGGCCCAGCGCACGTCGCCGTAGCGGCCCCGCACGTCGTCGAGCTCGGCGTCCGCGTAGGCCCGGCGTCGCAGCAGCACGTCGGCGACGAACACCCCCGCCCAGGCGGCGATCGGCACGCCGAGGGTCACGAGGAACGCCTGGAACGGCGAGATGAAGTCCTTCGCGAAGAAGACCACGTACACGGCCCCGGCGACCATGAACACGCCGTCGACCCCGGCCGCGACGGGCCGCGGGATCCGGACGCCGGCGCTGAGGAGCGCGAGCCCGGACGAGTAGATGTCGAGCACGGCACCGCCGACGAGCCCGAGGATCGCGACGAGGGCGAACGGGACGAGGAACCACACGGGGAGGATCGTCGTGAGCGCACCGATCGGGTCGGCGCCGATCGCGCTGTTCAGGTCCTTCGACGAGCCCGCGAGCAGGACGCCCACCACGACCAGGACGGCGGGAGCGAGCGCACCGCCGAACGTCGTCCACCAGACCACGCCCCCGGTCGAGGCGGTCCGCGGCAGGTAGCGCGAGTAGTCCGCAGCGGCGTTGACCCAGCCGAGCCCGAAGCCCGTCATCACGAGGACGAGTGCGCCGAGGACGTTCTGGGCGCTTCCGGACGGCAGGGCGCCGAGCGTGCCGAGGTCGATCGACGGCACCGCGAGCACGACGTAGACCACCGTGAGCACGGCGGTGACGACGGTGATCACGGTCTGCAGGCGCATGATGACGTCGAAGCCGGCGATCCCCGCCCCGACCACCAGCGCGGCGACCACGACCAGGGCGACGAGCTTCGTCACGACGCCGTCGTCCCAGCCGAGCTCCCGGAACACGGTCGACGTCGCCAGGACCGCGAGGGACGCCAGCGCGGTCTCCCACCCGACGGTGAGCACCCAGCTCAGGAACGACGGCAGCCGGTTCCCCCGCACGCCGAACGCCGCGCGGCTGAGGACCATCGTCGGCGCCGAGCCACGCTTGCCGGCGATCGCGACGATCCCGCAGAGCAGGAACGAGAACGCGACGCCGACGACGGACACGATCGTCGCCTGGGCCAGCGAGATGCCGAACCCGAGGACGAACGAGCCGTAGCTCAGGCCGAGCACCGAGACGTTCGCGGCGAACCACGGCCAGAACAGCCCGCGGGGCCGCCCCTTCCGGTCGGACTCGGCGATGACGTCGATGCCCTGGCGCTCGACGGCGCGGACCTCGGGGGCTGTGCTCATGCGCCCGAGCGTAGTGCTAGCCGAACAGGTTCACCGGTCGCACGATGTCGGCGTAGACGAGGAGCGCGCTCATCCCGGCCAGGAGCACGACGACGACCATCGTGAGCGGCATCGTCTTGGCCAGGTCGATCGCGCCCGGGTCCGGCTTGCCGACGAGCAGGTACGCGCGGCGCTTCACGGCCTCCCACAGCGCCCCGGCGATGTGACCACCGTCGAGCGGCAGGAGCGGCACCATGTTGAGCACGAACAGGCCGATGTTGAGCGACGCCAGGAGCCCGAGGATCGTGTAGACCTTGTCGACCACGGGGACCCCGCTCATCGACGAGACCTCACCGATGGCCCGGCCGACGCCGACGACCGAGACCGGGCTGTCCTGGGACCGCGCCTGCGAGCCGAACGCCGCGTTCCAGACCGCGACGAGCCGCTGCGGCAGGTCGATGATCAGGTGCGCCGACGCGGCGATCTGCGCGCCCGTCGCGGGGAGGACGGCCGCCGGGGACTGCCGCACGAGGGACTGCCCGATGCTGACCCCCACGACACCGACCTGCTGCGTCTTCGTGGTGCCGTCCGCGTTCTTCGCCGCCGTGCCCTCGGCCGTGACGACGTCGCGGGTGGCGAGCTGCGGCGTGACCTCGAGCGTCTTCCGCGCACCGTCGCGCTCGACCACGACCGTCACGGTCTTGCCGGCGGAGCGCTGGAAGACCTTCGAGACCTCGGCGATCGTCGGGTCCTGCTGGCCGTCCACCGCCAGGACGACGTCGCCGTCGCGGATGCCGGCCTGCTTCGCGGGTGACTCGGCGTCCCCCGGGGCGCACGCCGTGGCGCTGCTCGACGGCAGGACGCAGTCGACGCTCGACGTGAAGGTCGTCGTCGGGGCACCGAAGCCGCACAGCAGCACGCCGAACAGGACGATGCCGATGACGAGGTTCATCGCCGGGCCGGCGACCATGACGATGATGCGCTTCCACGGGGTCAGCCGGTAGAACGCGCGGGAGTCGTCGCCGCCGGAGTCCGCGATCTGCGCGGCGCTCGCCTCGCGCGCGTCCTGCACGAACGCGCCGTACATGCCGGTGTTCGTGATCGCGTTCGGCTTGCCCGAGGCCCGGGGCTTGAGCATGCCGACCATCGAGATGTACCCGCCGAGCAGGATCGGGCGGATCCCGTACTCGGTCTCGCCGCGGCGGAAGGACCACATCGCCTTGCCGAACCCGAGCGAGTACTGCGTGACCTTGACGCCGAAGAGCTTCGCGAAGGACAGGTGGCCGAGCTCGTGGAGGCCGATCGAGACCAGCAGGCCGACGATGAAGACGACCACGCCGAGGACGAACAGGAGCACGGATTCGACGGTCACCAGGAGAGGGTACGGGACCCCGCCCATGACGGAGCCGAGCGCATCCTGAGAGGTGGGGCGGGCCTCCCGTCCGTCAGGTGGTCACCACGGGACGGACGGGAGGCACGGGTCGGGTCAGCGCGTCAGCGCGCGGTCCGCCGCATCGCGGGCCCAGCGCTCGGCCGCCAGTACGCCGTCCAGGGACGGCTCCCCCGCCGTGTGCGCGTCGACGACGCGCCGGACCGTGTCGACGATGTCGAGGAAGCCGATCGCTCCGGCGTGGAAGGCGGCGACGGCCTGCTCGTTCGCGGCGTTGAAGACCGCGGGGAACGTGCCGCCGAGGACCCCGACGTGCTTCGCGAGGTCGACGGCGCCGAAGGCCTGCGCGTCGAGCGGTTCGAAGGTCCAGGTGCTCGCGGTCGTCCAGTCGAGCGGGACGCCCACGCCGGGGACGCGGTCCGGCCAGGCCAGGCCGAGCGCGATCGGCAGGCGCATGTCCGGCGGCGAGGCCTGGGCGATCGTCGAGCCGTCGACGAACTCGACCATCGAGTGCACGATCGACTGCGCGTGCACCGTCACGTCGATGCGGTCGTACGGCACGCCGAACAGCAGGTGCGCCTCGATGACCTCGAGGCCCTTGTTGACGAGCGTCGCGGAGTTCGTCGTGACGACGAGTCCCATGTCCCACGTCGGGTGTGCGAGCGCCTGCGCGGGCGTGACGTCGACGAGCTCGGCGCGGGAGCGTCCGCGGAACGGGCCGCCGCTCGCCGTGAGGACGAGCCGCCGGACCTCGGCGCCGGTGCCCGAGCGGAGCGCCTGCGCGATGGCGGAGTGCTCGCTGTCGACGGGCACGATCTGCCCGGGCGCGGCGGCGGCCTGCACGAGCGGGCCGCCGACGATCAGGCTCTCCTTGTTCGCGAGGGCGAGCGTCGCGCCGGTGTCCAGCGCCGCCAGGGTCGGGCCGAGGCCGACCGAGCCGGTGATGCCGTTGAGGACGACGTCCGCCTCGACACCGCGGACCAGGCGTTCGGCGTCGGCCGCGCCGAACGCGGTCTCCGTGACGCCGAAGCGGGCGGCCTGCTCGGCGACGAGCTCGCGGTTGGTGCCGGCGGTGAGGCCGACGACCTCGAAGCGGTCGGGGTTGCGGGCGACGACGTCGAGGGCCTGGGTGCCGATCGAGCCCGTGCTGCCGAGGACGACGATGCGGCGCCGGCCGGTCGGGCCGGCCGGGCCGGTCGCGTCGGCCGGGCCGGTCGCGTCGGCCGGGCCGGTCGCGTCGGCCGGGCCGGTCGGGCTGGTCGCGTCGGCCGGGCCGGTCGGCGTCATGGTCAGCCCTTGGCCAGTAGGTCGACGACGAAGACGAGCGAGGCGTCCTTCGGGATGTTCGAGCCCTCGGGCGGGTTCGAGCCGTAGGCGTCCTCGGCCGTCGTCACGATGAGGACCTGCGAGCCGATCTTCTGCCCGACCAGGCCGGTGACGAAGCCCTTGATGAGCGAGCCCTCGGACACCGTGAAGGTGGTGGGTGCGCCCTTCGACCACGAGGAGTCGAACTCCTTGCCGCCGTCGAGCGTCACGCCCTTGTACTGCACCAGGACGCTGTCGCCGTCGGCCACGGTGTCGCCGTCGCCCTGCTTGAGGACCTCGACCTCGGTCTTCGCGGGGGCGGTCTCGCCGGCGGGGATCGTGATCTCCGGCTCGCCGTCCGCCTTGTCCTTGACCGTGGGCAGCGCGGGGTTCTGCTCCTGCGGCGTGCCGGTCGCCTTCGTCGGGGTCTTCGCGAGCACGTCCGCGACGACGACGATGTCGCCGCTCGTGGTGAAGCCGAGCGCCGAGGACGCACCGACCGCCGCGACCCGGTCGCCGACCTTGGTGCAGGCGAGCAGGGCGCCGAAGCCGGTGCCGCCCACCGACAGGACCTGCGGGTTGCCCTGGTCGAAGCCGACCGCGCCGAGCTTCGAGGCGTCCTTCGCCTGGTACACGGCGTAGGAGACCTGCGCGAACTCGCCGTCCTTGAGCGCGGCACCGTCGCCCTCGACGACCGTGGAGGCCTGCGGCGTCTTCGCGCTGATGCCCTTGTCGAACGTGACCGTCGGGGCCTCCTTGCCGCCGAACGCACCGCTGACCTCGATGCTCTTCGACGCCGAACCCGGCTTCGGGCAGGCGGAGATCGGCGTGGCCGACGCGCTCGAGGACGCGCTCGGCGAGGCCGACGCGTCACCCGACCCCGAACCGGAGCAGGCGGCGAGTCCCAGCACGACGGCGGGGACGAGGGCGATCGGGAGCAGGCGAAGACGCTTCACGGGGACCTAGTGTGCCGTACGGACCTTGGTGACCGGCGCGTGGTGGACGGGGAACGCCACGGAGCGGGCGATGAAGCAGAGTTCGTTCGCGCGGGCGTGCGCCGCGTCGGCGTCGGCGACGCGGTCCGGCTCGGCGATCGTGACCACCGGGTGCAGGTGGACGGCGGTGACCTCGCCGGTGCCGTCACGGTGGACGTCGAGCGACGCCGTCGCGGTGTCGGTGTAGTCGAGGACGGTGAAGCCCTGCTGCACGGCGACGTACAGGTAGCTCATCATGTGGCACTGCGCGAGGGCGCCGAGCAGCATCTCCTCGGGGTTCCACCGGTCCGCGTCGCCACGGAACGTCGGGTCGGCCGACCCCGGGATGGACGGCTTCCCCGCGGCGGTGACGTCGTGGTCGCGGCCGTAGTCGCGGTAGCCGCTCGTCCCGGTGCCGCGGTTGCCGGTCCAGTTGACGGTGACCTCGTAGGAGTGGTCGCTCACGGTGGCCCTTCGTCGGTGTCGGTACGCTGGCGACATGACGGTGAGCACCGATGTCCGCACTGATCGCCATCCTCTCACCGCCGACGGTTCCGTCGAGCTCGCGGTGCTCGACCGCAACGGCTTCGATGAGAGCCGGCACGTGGGTGCCGGTGTCGTCGTCGGTGCCGACGGTCGGGTGCTCGACGCGGTCGGCGACGTGACGGCGAGCATCTACCCCCGGTCGACGATGAAGCCGTTCCAGGCGCTGGCCATCCGCCGGGCCGGGGCGTCCTTCAGCGACGAGGAACTCGTGCTCACCACGGCGAGCCACGCCGGCACGGCCCCGCACCAGGCCCTCGCCCTGCACATGCTCGAGTCCTTCGACCACACCGAGGCCGACCTGGGCTGCCCGCCGGACATGCCGTTCGACCGGGCGACGGCCCGCACGATGGCAGAGCCCCGGCGCCTGGCGATGAACTGCTCCGGGAAGCACGCGGGCATGCTCGCAGCCTGCCGGGTGAACGGCTGGGACGAGGCCACCTACCTGGACACGGCCCACCCGCTGCAGCAGCGCGTCCGTGACACCGTCGAGGAGTTCACGCGGGAGACGGTCGACCTGGTCGGCACGGACGGGTGCGGCGCCCCGGTGTTCCCCCTGACCCTGACCGGACTCGCCCGCGGCTTCGCGGGCGTGGTCGCACGAGCGGACGCCGACTCCGCCGCGCTCGTCGACGCGGTCCTGGACCACCCCTGGGCGATCGACGGCGTCGGGCGGGCCAACACCGTCACGATCGAGCGCCTGCAGGTCCTCGCGAAGTTCGGCGCCGAGGGCGTCATGGTGATGGGCCTGCCCGGAGGCGCGGCCGTCGCCGTGAAGACGCTGGACGGCTCCCAGCGCGCCGGGACCCTCGCGGCGCTGACGCTCCTGCAGCGGAACGGGCTCGTCGATGCAGAGGGCGTCACGGACGTCCTGCGTGCGACGGGCGAGCAGGTGCTCGGTGGCGGGGTGCCCGTCGGCGCGGTGCGGGTCGGCGCCGGCCTGCGCTGAGCTCGACGCCGTCACAGCGCCGGCAACGCGGGGTCGAGCGCGCGTGAGCGGTGGTCCTGCGCCCGTCGCACCGAGCATCCGTAGCGGGTGACCTCGACGACGGTGTCCCACGCCCGAGGCTGCATCCGCTCGCTCGGGACGAGCACGATCGTCGTCCGGATGCGCTCGTCCGCATCGGACAGGACGGCCACCGCCGTCCCCGCGGGGAGGGACACGCCTGCCGGCGCGCCGTCGAGCGCGGCGACCGGCGGCCGAGCGTCGACGAGGTCATCGGCGAGAGCCGTCCGTACGGCACCCCCGATCACCGCCGTCTCCGTCCCGGTCACGGTCGTGGTCGCCGTCGCGGTCGTGGTCACCGTCGCGGTCGTGGTCACCGTCGCGGTCGTGGTCGCGGTCGCACGGAGCAGGACCGCGAGTTCGACGAACACCGCGAGTGCGAGGGCGCCGGTGCCGACCACCACGAGGTGCGTCGGACGCCCAGGTGTGCCGAGTTCGTGACCGATCGGCTCGCCGTCGTCGTCGTGCCCGAGGAGCAGGTCGGACCGGCGGGACTGCGCCTGGCGGGCGGGAGGGTCGTCGCTGGTTCCCGGCAGGGGGCGTGTCCGGGTCGACTCCGGTTCCGGTTCGTCCGACGTCGTCGGTAGCGACCGGCTCGATGCACGGTCGAGCAGGGCGCAGCAGCATGCCGCCCCGAACAGAACGGCCCGCGCGGGACCGTCGAGCGCGAGGAGCACCGCGGCGAGCCCGAGCAGCACGGCGGTGCCGACGAGGGCGGTTCGAGCGACGAGGAGGGACACGCCGGTCAGTCCAGCAGAGTGACGACCTGCCCATGGAGGGAGCCGCCCGTCCTGTGGAGGGCGATGCGCTGTTCCTCCGTTGTGGAGGAGGAACAGCGCACCGTCACTGCACCAGGAAGAACTGCTCGCCGATGTCCACCCGGGCCCCGCGCTCCACGCGGTAGCGTCGCCCCGGCTCGCAGCGGCGGATGGAGCCGTCGATGTGCCGGATGACCGTGCCGTTGCCGGAGAACCGGTCGGAGACCCAGAGGTCGTCGCCGTCCCGGCCGAGCTCGAGGTGCGTCTTCGACACGGACTTTCCCGGGTCGTGAACGGTCACCAGGTCGTCGAACCGCTCCCCCGGCTGCGGCCGCGGCAGGCGTCCGAGCAGCCCGGTGCCGTGCACCTCGACGCGTTCCCCGGTGCTGCAGTGCAGGACGAAGGGATCCCGGCCGGTGTCCTTCGTGACGATCCGAGTCGCTTCGACGTCCTCGTCCAGGTCATCCGCGCTCGACGGAGCCGTCGCCGAACCGGTGGGCGGCAGGACCGGTCCGGTCGTCCCCGGAACAGGCGGGAGCGGTGCGGCGATGGGGGCGCTCGAGGCCGGGGACGCGACGTCCGTGACGGGCGGCGCGGTCCACTCGGCCACGGGGGCGGACGGTACCGTCGGCGAACCGGGTACCGGTGGGAGCGGCGCGGCACCGACGGCCCCGGGCGCTCCGCCGAACGCGCCTGCACCGGTGTCGTGCTCGTCCGCGCTGGGCGCATTCACGTCGGCGGCGTGCTCGTCGGCGTCAGCGTTCATGTCCGTGTCGTGCTCGGTCGCGTCGTCCCCGTCCGCACCGTGCTCGTCCTCGGCGCTCGCGTCGCTCGCATCAGCGTCGGCGGCGGTCGCGTCGTCGCCGCGACTGTCCTGGTCGCCGTCGTCCACCGCGTCGGCTGCGACGAGCGCTTGGTCGTCGGCAGCCCAGTCCGGGCGGGCGATCGGCAGCGGGACGACGGGTCCGGTGAACGCTGCGGTCACCGCGGGACGCACGGCTCCGCACTCGGCGCAGAAGATGTCGTCGGGCTCGAGCGGGTGTCCGCAGACGTGACAGGTAGCGGGTCCGCTCCCGGGGGTCACGAGCGGTGTCGGGCGCGAGGGGCGCCGGTCGACGAGGGGCTCGACGACGGCGGTGTCGTTCTCCGTGGGTCGCGACACGTCCTGGGCGGCGGCGGTGTCGGTCCGCTCGGCGTCGGTGACGTCGCTCGGGGTCTCCTCAGTGGCCGGCGGACGGCCGACCCACCACGACGGACGGGAGGGCGCGACGGGGGCCGACTGCGTCGGCGGCTGCCAGACCGGGGTGGTGGGCGGCTCGGGCACGTCGACCGGGTCCGTCTGCTCCGCCGGTCGCTCACGGGGAGCCGCGGGACGCGTCCACTCGGCATCGGCACCGTCCGGTACCGAGGACGACGGGTACTGCTCCGGGTCGAGGGGCGGCTCCGGGTGCGTGGTCGGAGCGCCCGTCGCGGGGACGTGGACGCCGGACACCGCACCGTGCGCGTGCGTCCGTGCACCACGCGGATCGGCACCACGCTGGTCGATGCCGTGCGGTGCGGCGGGGGCGGCGGTCGGGTTCGGGTCTGAGCCGGTCAGCCAGGCCCGGGTCGCGGGGTCCAGGGTCGCCTCAGGCAACCACGCCTCGGTGGCCGGGTCGGGGCGACGGCCCTGCGGATCCGGCTGCTGCAGCGGCGGCGGTGTCGTCTGGTCGTTCCGGGCTACCGGCGCGGGACGACGGTTCGCCGCGACGTTCACCGATCGCCCGCACTCACCGCAGAAGATCGCCCCCTCGGGGAGCATCGACCCGCAGTGTTCGCATCTGATCACGGTTGTTGGTCCTCACTCGGCCGTCCACGACGCTCGCCGGCCTCCGGCCCATCGTAGTCACGCGTGCCCGGACGACCGCGGTGCCACCGGCCGTCCGACGGGACACGTCGGGACCCCGTTCGGGGGCTGCTGCCCGTCCGCAGGGACCGGACGGACACCGCCGCACGCCACCGTTGCCGTCGGTTCCGCCCGGTGCGGAGGCTCCGGACCGCTTCCTCGGTCGCCGACCACATCCGGCTCGCGATGCGGTCGTCGGGGTCGTCCGGCCCGAAGACCGCGCGGTCCGCCAGCGCAGCGAGGCCCGTTCCGCCCTCGCCCGGTGCACCGACGACGGCCTCCTTGCGCGTGGCTGCGCGGGTGACGTCGTGCCCTCGGTCGACGAGGGCGTCGCGGTACTCGTCCCAGGCGCCGACGATCCGCCCGCGCGGGGTCGGGGCTCGGCGCCGCCGTCGTCGTCGCAGGCGCTTGAGCAGGACGACGACGACGAACGGCAGGAGCACGAGGGCCGCCAACGCGAGGACGCCGAGCACCCACGGCAGCACAGCGAGCAACACCTGCAACCAGAGCGGCTGGACGGGCGGGGTGCTCCGGTCGCTCTGCGGCGGCGCCTGCCGGTCCTGGTCCTGCTGCTCGACCGGCGGCGGCGGGACGACGGTCTCCGGACGCGTGACCGGCTGCGGCGTCTGGTCCTGCTCCTCGGGGATCTCGCGCACGACCGGGTTCGGGTCGAGCATCACCCACCCGTACTGCGCGGTGTCGACCTCGATCCGCGCGGTGACGTCGGAACCGCGGAACGTGGTGGTCCCGCCGGAGCCGCCTGCCGTCTCGGCGGCGTTCCCACCGGCGTCTCCCCCGGCGGTGAAGCCCATCACCACCCGTGCCGGGAAGCCGAGCTCGCGCGCCATCAGGGCGGCCGTGACGGCGTACTGCTCTTGGTCGCCGATCATGAGCGGGGACGTCAGGAGTTCCTGGATGCGGTCCGCCCCGTGACCCGAGCGGCTGGCGCGGTCGTCGCCGACGCCGTGGCTCACGTAGCCCGTCCGCTTGAGGTCCTGCACCGCAGCCAGGAGCTTCGCGCCGTCGGAGCCCGCGTCGGCGGTCGTCGCGTCGACCCGCTCGCGGACCGCGTCCGGCACGCCGGACGGCGTCGGGACCGAGGCGGTGCCCGGTCGGGCGTCGGCGAGCTGGGCGTCCGTCGGCTGGTCCGGGACGACGGCGTCGAGCTGGTAGCGGGTGCGGTCGCCCACCCCGCTCACCACCGCTCCGGTGCTGGTGGTGCGGTTGTAGAAGAACGCACCGCGTTCGGAGCCCGCGTCGCTGCCCTGGAACGTCACCGAACGGAGGTCGCCGACGGTCGGCAGCCACACGCCCCGGTACCCGTCGACCCGCACGTCGACGCGGACGTCGGTGCCGGACACGCCGCGCACGTCGACGCTCGTCGGCACGCGCTCGAAGGTGCCGGACGCCGATGCCCCGTCGTCGCCGCCGACGCGGTACACGACCCCGTCGTACGTGTCGAGGGTCGCGATCCGGACGAATCCGCCTGCGGGCAGACCCGTCACCGTCAGCTGTGGTGCATCGGCGCCGCCGGACTCCTCGTACGCGCGGAACCCGCTCAGCGGACTCACGTGGTCCCGTGGGTCGAAGGGCTTCACGACGTCGCTGCGGGCGACCGTCCGGTCCGCGGCCGGTGGCACGACGAGTCCGAGTCCGGTCGCCACGACCCCGGCCGCGACGATCGTGCCGGTCCCGACGAGCGCGGGTCGGAGCACCGAACGCCAGACCGGCACCCGCGCCCCGACGGTGCGCGACACGGCCGCGGCGCGACGGACGTACCGCACCGTCAGCGCCCAGACGAGTGCGATCCCGCCGAGCAGGACCGCACTCGCCACGGACACGTCGAGTCGCGTCGGACCGACGACGACGCCGGCGGCGAAGAGGACGAGAGCCGGGATGCTCGCGAGTTCCGGACGGGAGGCACGGGTCGCCACGCTCACGGCCGTCACCGTCGCGACGAGGAGCGTGACGAAGAAGGGGACGAGCAGCGACTCGTAGGACCCGACCGGCAGGCTGATGGTCACCAGACGCTTCCAGTCGAGTGCGACACCGGCCGCGAGGTCCACCAGACCGGGTCCGGTCGGCAGCAGACCGGCCGCCTCGGACGGCACGGCAGCGGGGACGCCAGTCACGGCGAAGGCCGCAGCGGTGGCGACGCCGACGACGAGGGCGGGCAGGCGGAGCGCCGCCCCCGCGAGGGCGACCACCGAGCCGGCGACCACCGCGGTGACGGCAGCGGCGACCATGGACCCGTCGCGGTAGACCGGCCACCACGACACGCTGCCGACCGCGAGCAGGAGCCAGACCACGAGCGTGCCGCCGACCAGGCGCAGCGGTTCGCGACGCGCGTCCCGACGCCGGGCTGCACGCCGTGCGTCGGCCCGCGTCCCGGTCACGGCGCTCACGCGGCGGCCGCCTGCCGGTGCAGGGCGGTGCGGAGGTCGTCCAGGTAGCCGATCGTCACGACGGTCAGACCGGCGACGCGGAGGAACCGGGGCTGGGCCTCCGGTTCGCAGATCACGGCGACCACCTCGACGCCGACCGGGAAGCGCGTCGCTGCGAGGCGGAGGGCGGGCAGGCCGACCGTGGAGCCGACGACGAGGAACGCGACGGAGATCCCGGTGGTCTCGACCCCCACGATGCGCGACACCTCGGCCACGGGCAGGCACGAGTCGGCGAGCCCGACTGTCGCGAAGGCGTCGAGCAGTCGGGTGGGCGTCACCGTGGGCAGTGGCTGGACGGCGTAGACGGCTCGCTTGGCGTACTCCGGGGTCCGCGCGGAGACGACGACGGAGACCTCCCTGCCGTCCCGGACGGCCCGGGTGCCGAGCGACGCGGCGGCGCTCACGGCGAGCTCGAACTCGTCGTCGTCCGCGAACTCGCCGCGTCCGACGCCGAGGGCGACGACGAGGTGGGACCGGCGCGTGTCCTCGAACTGCCGGACCATCAGGGCGCCCGACTTCGCCGTCGACTTCCAGTGGATGGTCCGGGGGTCGTCACCGGGCATGTACTCGCGGATCGCGTGGAAGGCGATGTCCGCCGGCGAGAGGTCGGTGGTCGCCTGTCCCTCGAGGTCCCGGACCAGACCGGTGCTCGTCGAGGGGATCGCGATCGTGCGCGGGTGGACGATGACCTGCTCGCGGGCGGTCCACACGACCTCGCGCCGGACCAGCCCGACGGGGTCGGCACGCACGCCCGTGACGGGTCCGACGTCGAGCACACCGCGTCGGACCGTCGGGACCGGGACGCGCTGCTCGAACGTGCCCCGCGGCGGGATGCCCGGGATCGCGACGTCCACCAGCCCCGGACCGACCGGGACCTCGACCGTGGCGGGCACCGACGGCAGGCGCGCCGGGTTCTCGGCCGTGACCACGACACCGGCCTCGTCCCCCACGGCGACGCGGTGCTGTGGCAGGCGCATCCGGATGAGCAGGCGCGAGCGACCGACGAGGGCGACGGCCGCGACGAGGACCAGGACGGTCCCCGCCCACCCGACCACGACGACCTCGCGCAGCCCGGACCGGTACCCGACGACGAACGCGACCAGCGTGACGGCGGCGACCGCCCATCCCAGGCCGGTGACCACCGAGGCGACCTCTGCCCACCCGCGACGGACGAGCCTCCAGGCCGTGGACCAGGCCTTCGCGAGCCCGACGACCGCGTCGGCGGCGACCCCCTCCCGGTCGCCGACCAGGCGGGTCCGGACGTTCGTCAGCCCGGCGACCGTCCCGGTGCGCTCCGTGACGGTGGCGCCCCGACGCGACCGGGTCGCGGCGCGCCGTGAGCGCGTCGCGACGGACCGACGATCGTTCACGAGACCGCCCGGTCGCTCGGCGGCGGCGTCTCGACGAGGAGCTGCGCGACGACGCTCGTCGTGCTGACCCCGTCGAACTCGGCTTCGGCGTCGAGGACCAGCCGGTGCGCGAGCACCGGGACGGCGAGTGCCTTGACGTCGTCGGGGGTGACGTAGTGGCGGCCGTTCAGCGCGGCGAGGACGCGCGACGCCCGGACGAGACCCATGGCACCGCGCACGCTCACGCCGAGGCGGACCTCGTTCGCGGAGCGCGTGGCGTCCACCAGGCGCGCCACGTAGTCGGCGATCGTCGGGTCGACGTGCACCGTCCGGGCGAGGGCGGCCATCTCGGTGATCGTCGCGGCCGGCACGACGGCGGCGAGCGGTACCGAGGCCGACGGCGCGGACGAGGTCTCGAGGATCCGGACCGTCGCGGCGTGGTCCGGGTACCCGATCGAGGTCTTCATGAGGAAGCGGTCGAGCTGCGCCTCGGGCAGGCGGTAGGTGCCGGCCTGCTCGACGGGGTTCTGCGTCGCGATGACCATGAAGGGTGCGGCGAGGCGGTGGTTCACGCCGTCGACCGTGACTGCGGACTCCTCCATCGCCTCGAGCAGGGCGGACTGGGTCTTCGGGCTGGCACGGTTGATCTCGTCGGCGAGCACGATGTTCGCGAACACCGGGCCGCGGTGGAAGTCGAACTCCTGGGACCGCTGGTCGTAGACGCTGATGCCGGTGATGTCACCCGGGAGCAGGTCCGGCGTGAACTGGATGCGGTTCGTCGACCCCTGCACGCTCTGCGCCATCGCGCGGGCGAGGCTCGTCTTGCCCGTGCCCGGGACGTCCTCGAGCAGCAGGTGCCCCTCGCTGAGCATCGCGGTGACGGCCAGACGGATCACGAACGTCTTCCCGAGGAGCACCTGCTCGACGTTGGTCACGATGCGGCCGGCGACGTCGGCGAACCAGGTGGCCTGCTCGGGGGTCATGCTCATGCGGGAGGGTCCTCGTTCTCGGGGATGCGGTGTCAGCAGCGTACGGGGAGCGGGGCGCGGCCCGGGGTCACCCGGCCGCGGGTGTGGAGGGATCGGTGCTCGGCGCCTGGTCGATCTGTCGAGTGACGCCCTCGGAGTCCTGGACGCCGTTCACCGTCGCCCGGACCCAGATCGTCGCGTAGCCCGACGGCACGGCGTCCGAGGTCGTCCAGGCTGCCCCGGTCGCCGGGTTGGTCGTCGAGCACAGCAGGTGCGGCGCGATCCGGCAGTACTGGACGTCGTAGGCGCTCGGCTGGAACCGGCCGTTGTTCGCCGGTGGGTTGATGACCGGCGCCTGTCCCTCGGTCGCGACGGAGACGCTCGCCCTTGTCGTGAACGCGGTCGCGGTGGACGCGCTGCTCGATGCGCAGTAGTCACCGTCGACGGCGCAGGACGTGAACACCACGCTGCTGTCGACCCCGTAGCCGGCCCCCGCGCCGATCGAGGCAGAGCCTGAGAACCGCTGCGGCGCCCCGCCGTTAACCGAGTAGTACAGGTACGGCGACGTCGGCGTGGCCTGCACGGTCAGGTCGACGTTCCCGTCGCTGTCGACGTCGTCGGTCGTGACCGATCCGCTCGGAGCGTCGGGGGTCTCGTAGCCCTGGACGCTCGCGGCTTGCGACGCGGAACAGAACGATCCGTTGTCGGCGTACGCCACGTAGCGGAACTGGGTCGAGATCCGGTCCGTGGCGGAGGCCGCGTTCCAGACCTGCACCGCTCCGCTCGTCGAGCAGCCGTTCGGGATCGGGGTGCTCACCGCGAACTTGGCGATCTTCCAGTTCTGGCTGCCACCGCCACCCCAGTCGCCCTCGGACGCCTGCAGCGACACCGCTGTCGAGGTGCCGTCCTTCTGGCCGGTCGCGTTCAGGCTCGGCGTCCCGGGGACGCCCACCGCGGTCCCGGACGCCCGCGCCTGGTTCCACTCCACGACCGAACCGTCACGGTCCGCGGCGTTCCGCGCCGAGACCTGCACGTCGTACGACTGCCCGCTCTGCGCGCCCGAGAACGAGGTCGACGTCGACGTCCCCGTGCTGCGGGTCGTCGTGAGGCCGGGGCCGGAGATCGTCACGACGTAGTTCGACACCGGGGTGCCGCCGTTCGGTGCGGGCACCGCGTCCCACCGCACGTCGAGCTGGTTCGGCGTGTCCTGGCTCGCCGTCACCGAGAGGCCCTTCGGCGCGGCCGGCACGAAGTCCGCACTGATCGGCGCCGAGGACGCCGACGCGACGGAGTCCCCGATCGCGTTCGTCGCGACGACGGTGAAGCGGTACGAAGCGGACGGGTCGAGACCGGTCACGGTGCAGACGGTCGACGTGCCGCAGTCCTTCGCGACCCCGTTGGTGCCCTGCACGCGGTACCCGGTGATCGGCGAGTTGTTCGCCTGCGGGGTGGACCACGCGAGGGTGACCTGCCCGCCCTGGTTCGACCCGGTGCGGCTCGGTGCGCCGGGTGCGTCCGGGACGTCCTGGACCGAGATCGTCACGTCGCCCCAGACGTACCGGTCGGGGTCGTTCGTCGCATCGGCGACCTGGTACTGCAGGTGCGCGTCGACCGGCTGCGCACCGTCCGCGACGGACACCTGGAGTCGCGAGCGGTCGCTGCTCGGCGTCACCGAGACCCCGGCGGGCAGACCGCCGCCGAGACCACGGATCGCGACGACGCGGAGCGCCTCGTCCGGGAACGGATTCGTCGGTTGATCGTTCGACAGCACGTCGATGGTCGTCGTCGCACCGCGCTTCGTCACTGCCCGGTCGGCCCCCGGTTGCACGAGCGGCCGCGTGGAGCCGACCACGTCGACCGTCACACTGCCGGCACGTCCTGCGTTCGCCGCGTCCGCGACGCCGATGCCGATCGACGCCGTCGTGTCCTTCGGCGCCGTGTCGGCGACCGAGATGCGGAGCTGCTGCCCGTCGATCGTCGCGGTCGTCCCGGACCCCGGTCGGCTCACCACGCTGTACCGCAGCTCGGGGAGATCGGCGGGGTACGGGTAGTCGGTGAGCTTCGTCAGGTCGATCGTCCGGGTGTCACCCGGTTGCATGTCGACCGTCGAACCCGTGAACGCCGGGGGTTGGTTGGCCCGCGGGGTCACCTTGATCGGCAGGACGAGCGTCGCGACGCGTCCCTTGCCCCCGTTCGCGCTCGAGCCGTCGGTGACCTCGAAGGAGATCGAGGCGTTGCCGTAGTAGAGCTTCGACGACGTGAACTGGAGCGTCGAGCGGTCCACGACCAGGTCGTCGCCGTTCGCGTGCGTGGCCTTGACCGTCGCGCGGTCGGTGAGCTGCGCGGTCCGGCCGTTCGCCGTCACGACGTACTTCTCGAGCGGGATCCGGACGGTCGCCTCGCTCTTCACGGTGACCACGCCGGCACTGCGGTCGACCTGCGGCAGGGCGTCGTCGAACCCGGGGACGTGGATGAAGCCGTAGGACACCACGTCGGGGTGGTCCGAGCGCGTGACCGAGAACGGGATCACCTGTGACGCGTCGGTCAGGCGGACGGTGATCCGCCGGTCGGGGGTGGTCTGCGCGGTGTCGCCGTACCCGTCGACCACGCCCACCCGGAGCCGCGATGTCGAACCCTCGGCGAAGAAGACGTTCCGGAGCACGTCCACGGTCACGCTCTGCCGGTGCAGGATGTCCTGCAGGTCGAGCGTGGTGTCCTCGACCTCTGGTCGGAGCGGCTGGGCGTCCGGGTCGACGGTCACGGTGAGGAACGCCGTGCTCGAGCCGCCGGTGTCGTTCGCGACGGTGTACAGCACCGCGAAGTCACCGCGGTCGGCGGAGCGCGGCGGGGTGACGCGCACCTCGGTCCCGCGGAGCACCTTCGCGGCGACCCCGCTCGCCGTGGGCTCGGCCGCGGTGACCCGGAGCGCGCCGCCCTCGGGGTCGGAGTCGTTCTGCAGTACCCGGACCGTGACGCTGCCGCCGGGGCGGATCGTGACGTGGTCGGCCTGCGCCACCGGGTTCGAGGCCTGCTCCGCCCGGGGCGAGATGCCGACCCGGACGGTCCCGGTCGCACGGGCGCCGAGGGCGTCGACGACCGTGTAGGTGAACTCGTCGGTGCCCGCCGAGTAGTCGCCGGCCTCGTAGGTCAGCGCGTCGGAGGACACGTCGCTGACGGACCCCTTCTCCGGGTTGTCCGCGACACCGACGAGCTGCACGGAGTCACCGTCCGGGTCGATGCCGTTCAACGGGATCGACACCCGCACGGACTGTCCGGCGACGACGCGGGCGGTCACCGTCCGGGGCACGGGCGGGTTGTTCGTCGCCGCGTCGCGCTCGCGGACCGAGATCGACACGGTGGCGTCGGCGTACTGGCCGTCAGGCCCGGCGACGCGGTACACCGCGGTGTAGTTGCCCGGGGTCTCGGGAGCGAGGTACCGCAACCGGTCCCCCGACACGAACAGCAGGCCACCGTTGCCGGGCACGTTCTGCACGAGTTCGGGCTGCAGCGTGAGCGGCTCGCCCTCCGGCTGCGTGTCGTTGGCGAGGACGTCGATCTCGGCGACGTCCCCGACGCGTACGGTCGCCGTGTCCGCCTGGGCCACTGGTGGCTGGATGTGGTCGGGCTTCGGTATCTCGACCACGGTGACGGTGCCGGTCGCGGTGGCGAGGCCGTTCGACTCGGTGTAGCCGAAGGTGACCGGGCCGTCGAGCGGGGCCGTCAGGGTGACCCGGACGGTGTGCTGGTCGAGGACGCTCGCCTGGACGCCGCTGGACCGGTCCGGGGCGTCGAGCGCCGTCACCATGAGCACGCCGCCGGCGGGGTCGATGTCGGTCGCGGTGACGTCGGTGTCCTTCGTCGACAACGTGTTCACGAACACCGTCTTCGGGGTGGTGATCGGCGCGGTCGAGGCGTCCGGCGGCGCCGCGACCGTCACGCGCACGACGCCGCTCGTCGTCTTCGTGCCGTCCGTGACCGTGTACTCGAGCTGGTGGTCCCCGGCCGACGCCCCGACGACCCGGAAAGTCCCGGCGTCGTAGGCCGGCGTGACCGTCAGGCCGGCCGACGACGACACGCTGGTCAGCGTGACGGTGCCGTTCCCGCCGCGGACGTGCCGGAGCGGCTGCACCTCGAAGGACTTGCCCGCGTACCCGGTGACCGCGAACGGGTCGGCGAAGAGCGGCACCTGACCGGGGTCCGCGACGTGCACCGTCACCGCGCCGCGGCCGTCGGCGCGGCCGTCGCTCACGACGATCTGCACGGTACGGTCGCCGGTCCGGCCGCTCTGGTTGCGGAAGTCGAGCAGCCCGTCCGGCGTGGTGGACACCTGGTCGCCCTCGGCGGACGCCGACTTCAGGTACACCGGGTCGCCGTCGGGGTCGACCCAGTCGGCGAGCACGTTCGTCACGACGTGGCCGCCGCGGACGACGTCCGCCGACGTGTCGCGCACCTGTCGCGGCGGTTCGTTCTCGGACTCCGGCCGGATGCTGACGCGGACCGTCGCGGACGCCGACCCGCCGTTGCCGTCGGTGATCGTGTAGGGGAACGAGACGGTGCCGCTGGCACCCGCGGCGAGCGTGATCTGAAGCCGCTGACCGTCGCCGACGATGCGCACCGTCCCGACCCCCGCGTCGATCGTGCCGACCTCGCTGATCACGAGTGGGTCGCCGTTCGGGTCGTAGTCGTTGAGCAGGACCGGGAGGCTCGTGGTGCGTCCCGGACGCGCGCCCAGGTCGTCGTCGACCGCCACCGGCGGCTTCTGGTCCTTGTCGACCTCCGGGTCGTCGGACGACACCTGCTCCTGCCGCTGCTCGTCGTCCCGCTTGACGAGGTCGGCCCAGTTGTCGATGAGCTGACCGCTGCGGTCGATCGCCCACGAGCGCCCGCTGCGCGGGTCGTTCGCGACGACGGTGTCGCCGTTGTGCACGATCTGCAGGTCACTCGCGCCGGCGGTGTCGCTGAGCCGCTGGAGCGCGCGGCCGTCGCACGTGTCGAGCGCCTGTCCGCCGGTCCACGCGGCGTACGTGCACGACCCGACGACCGTCGGCCGTGCGGCGCGGCCGGAGACCTGGAGCGCGGTCTGCTCGACCTGGCCGGAGGCGCCGACGCGGACCATGCCCGCCGTCCCCGCGACGACGACGTCGGCAGCGTCGTCGACGGAGTGCTGCAGCGCCGGTGCGCTGCCGACGCGCTCCCCCAGGTCGACGGTGTCGCCGTCCACCGACAGCGCGCCGCTGGTGCGGTCGAGCACGGCGACGTGGTCGCCGAAGGACGCCACCTGGAAGTCGTGGTCGCGGTCGAACCGGACGTCCCACCGACGGTCCACGGTCAGACCGGTCCCGACGTCGACGAGGGACGCCCGACCGGTCCGCGGCGAGTACACCGCGACGTGCGAGTCGGACGCGTCGAACACCGCGTCGGCGCCGAGCGCGAGGTCGGCCTTGGCGGCCGCGTCGAAGTCGCCGAGCTCCGACGCGGGTGTGGCCCAGAGCTCGCCGGTGTCACCGTTCCCCACGACGGCGGTGTCCCCAGCGAAGAACACCTGCGGCGTCCCCGCCGGCAGCGTGACCGGGTCGCCGACCGTCGCCGAGGCCACGTCGACCTTCGCGACCGTGCCCTTCGTGCCGTCGACGCTGTACACCTGGCGCCCGCGCTGCAGGACGGACAGGTCGTCGCTGGCCGTCTCGACCGCGGTGTTGAGCTCGAGCACGCCGGTGTTCGCCCGACCGACCGCGCCGTACTCGGCGGACGGGACCCAGACGGTGCCGTCCCCGAGGTCCACGCGCTGCGTGTGGTACCCCGTCGAGACCACCGCGGCGGTCGCGACCACGGCGGCGACGACGACCGAGGCGCCGACGCCGACCACGGCGGACCGGTGCTTCGCGAGGAAGGCGCGGATCACCCGGCGCTCCCGACGGTCCCGCACTGCTGCGCACTGGCCGCACCGGTCTTGCCGTCGCGGTTGACCGCGACGGTGATGCACTCCTCGGTACCGGAGGTCCCGGACACGACGAAGGTCGTGCCGGTCTGCTGGCTGGAGGCCCCACCGGAGGTGATGACGTAGGTGTCGCCGGCGCGGAGTCCGGGGTCGGCCCAGCTGAACGACACCGCGTCCGCGCCGGCCTCGGCCCGCACGTCCTGCACCACCGGGATCGACCCCGTGCCCAGTCGGGTGACGACGAGCACCGCGACCACGGCGAGGGCCGCCACGACCACGGCGGACAGTGCGGTGGCCCAGACGAGCGTCGACCGGCCACGCCGCCGGGCGCGGGTGGCCGAGCCGGTGCGGTGCAGGGTACCGATGCTCTCGGCCCCGCTCGCCGCCCCGCCCTGGAGCGCCCGACGGGTCCGACGGCGGACCGAGGACCGGCCCGCGGGCCGGAGATCCCGGACGACCGTGTGGTCGGCGTCGAGCGTGGGCGTCGCAGCGGCCCATGCCTCGACCGCGACGTCGGCGGGCGTCTGCGGGATGCCGAGTTCGGCCTCCACCTGCTGCAGTCCGCGGACGAACTCCATCACGGTCGCCGGACGGGCGGCGGGCTTGCGCGACATCGCGGTGGCGAGCAGCCGCTCGAGCGACGGCGGCGCGTCGGCCCGACCGGTCGGCTTGACCCCGCCCTTGTCGATGCGCGCCATCAGGTCGGCCGCGCCGTTCTTCCCGCCGCGCACCTCGAACGGACTGCGGCCGGCGAGCAGCGAGTACACGGTGGCGGCGAGGGAGTAGACCTCGGACTGGATCGACCCGCGCGACTCGTCGGCCAGGACCTCCGGCGCGGACCACGGGATCGACATCCCGACCGGTTCGTCCGGGTCGGCGCTCCCGATGCTGGCCGCGATGCCGAAGTCGGACAGGACCGGGTTGCCGTAGGCCGTCCGGAGGATGTTCGACGGCTTGATGTCGCGGTGGAGCACGCCTTCGCGGTGCGCGGTCTCGAGGGCCGACCCGATCCTGACCCCGATCGACAGGACCTCGGACACGGGGATCGCTTCGCGGCGGTAGCGCTCGCTGAGGGACGAGGAGCACAGCTCCATCACGAGGTACGGCCGCCCGTCGGACGCGACGCTCGCCTGGAACACCGTGAGGATCGACGGGTGGGTGCTGAGCCGGGCCATGAGGTTCGCCTCGGCCTGGAACATCTGCCGCACCCGGTCGTCGACGACCTCGTCGAGCAGCACCTTCACGGCGACCTGGCGGCGCGGCATGTCCTGTTCGTAGAGGAACACGTCGGCGAAGCCACCGCTGCCCAGGACGTGCACGGGCGTGGAGCCGGCGATCACGGGCGGGGTGGACGGCAGGCGTCGCGCCATGGTCGCCCTCCCTCTCCCCGGCCGGACGGCCGGCTGTGTCGTCTCGGCCCTGACATCCTACGGACGAGGCACCGACGCCCCGGGCCCGCTGCAGCCCCACAGCACTGACACACGCCCCCACTTCGGGGGTGGCGACCCGGCGGGGACCGGCGACAGTGGTCGGCGCCGGACGTCGGTGTCGGCAGTCAGTGGCGGGGCAGCGTGTCCTCGACGTCCGGATCGGCGGGCGCCTCGTCGACCTGCAGCACCACGACGGTGACGTTGTCCCGCCCACCCGCGACGACGGCGTCGCCGACGAGACGCTCGGCGAGGTCCTGCGCGGCGGGCACCCGGGCCGCGATCCGGCCGATGCCGACGTCCCCGAGCTCCTTGGTCAGCCCGTCGGAGCAGACGATGTAGCGGTCGCCGGCGCGCAGCGGCAGCGTCCACCAGTCCGGCTCCGGCGGCTCGCCGAAGCCGACGGCGCGCGTGATGACGTTGCTGTCCGGGTGCTGCTCGGCGTCCTCGGCGCGCAGGAGCCCCGCGTCGACCATCTCCTGGACGACCGAGTGGTCGACGGTCACCCGACGCAGGGTGCCGTCCTCGATCCGGTAGGTGCGTGAGTCGCCCACGTTGAACACGAGCGCGGCCGGGAGTCCGTGCGACGCGACCAGCGCGACACCCGTCACGGTCGTGCCGGCACCGAGCGCGTTGCCGCCGGCCGCCCGCTCGATGTCCGCGGTCGCGAGCAGGAGCGCGCGCTGGATCTGCTGCCGTGTCGTGAACGGACCGTCGGCGACCTGGTCGAGTCGGCGGACGACCGCGTCGCTCGCCCGGTCCCCCGCGAGGTGCCCGCCCATCCCGTCGGCGACGACGAAGAACGGTGCACCGACGACGTAGCTGTCCTCGTTGTGGTCCCGACGGCGCCCGACGTCGGTGGCGGCGCCCCACGAGAGCGTGAGGGTCGTGCCGGCGGCGCCGGGGACGTCGATGGCGTGCTCGGTGGCTGCTCGGCCGAGTTCGGTCACGGTTTCAGGGTCGCTCTCTGGTCGTCAGGGGAACGGGCGGCGTCGGGCACACCGGCGCCGTCACGGGGTCGGCGCGAACGGGATCCGCGGGAACGGGGTCGGCGGGAACGGTGGGATGCCGTCCGCGGGTCCGACGCGGAGGTGCGGCGACAGGACCTCGATCACGTTGCCGTCACCGATCTCGATGAGCGTACCCGTCAGCACGACGATCGAGGCACCCGACGGCATCCGGAACGGCGCGGCTCCCGCGGGACGGACGACGGTGCCGTTGGTCGAACGGAGGTCCTCGACCACCGCGGCCTCGCCGTCGGCGTGCACGAGCACGTGCGAGGACGACACCTGCCCACTCGGCGACGGCACGGTCACGAGCTCGGGAGTCGGACCGCGCACCACCCGGGGCAGGGTCGGCCGTCGGCCGACCACGACCGGGTGGTCGAGCCGGACGACACGACCGGCCACACGGATCGACGGCAGTCGACGGACCGGTGCGGGATCGGCCGGGAGGATCGTCGCTGCCCCGTCGGACCGGCTCGCGCCCACCGGCGCGCCCGGCCCGGCGACCCGGATGACCGTGTCGTCGTCGGGAGCACCGAACGAGCCGTGCGATCCGGGCTCATCGGCCCGGGGTCGGATGACGGTGTCGTCGTCCGGAGCGACCGCCGGGTCCGCGCCGGTCCGCCCGGGTCGGATCACCGTGTCGTCGAGGTCGTCCTCGTCCGTCCACTGTCGCTGCATCGTCATCCCACCGTAGACGATCCGGTCCGCCCCGTGTGGTCCGTCGACCAGCTCGGCCCGTTGCCGGCGCGGACCGAGCGCGCCACGAGCGCCGCGAGGGGATCGTCGGCCCAGGTGTCGAGCGCGTGTTGTGCGCGCACGAGCGCCCGTGCGGGCGACCCGAGTGCCCACGAGCACCACGCGGCGAGGGCCAGGGCGCCGGCAGCCCCGATCGCGTCGTCCACCCCGCCGGGTCGCTCCGCCCGCCAGCGGCGCCACGCAGAGGCGCAGCGGTCCCCCGCTACCCGCACCCGGACGCCGTCCGGAGCCGGGCCCGTCCCGGTGAGCGCCGGCGGGGTCGGGTCGCGGAACGGGTCGAACGACCGCACCGAGCGCGGCGCCGGGGTGTCGCGCGCCGCGATGAACGCGACCAGCGCGAAGCGCGTGGCGAGCGCCCCGCAGGCCGTCGTGACGACGACGGCGCGGCGCGGGTCGAGCACATCCTCCGGGTGCTCCGGGGCGACGAGCGCGGCGCAGGCCGCGCGGAGGGTGACGGCGGCCGCGATCTCGCGTGGCCAGCGCACGAAGGTGGACGGGTGGGTGTTCGTCGACGAGGTCATGCACGAGATCGTGACGCGCCACGCGCCTCCAGGCCGGCGTCCGCGGCCCGTCTGTGGACGGACAGCCGCCGGAGCGCTCCTGTGGAGGATCAGACCGAAGCTGGTTCCAGGCTCTCGGCGACGAGGTCCCAGCCGTCGGCCGTGCGGTCGAACGTCACGCCGTTCGCACGAGCCCACGCGACGAGGTCGTCGACCGACGCGACATGCGCCCCCGTCCGACCGAGGAGCGCGACGAGCCGACCCTTCGCGGTCTTGTTCCAGTGGTTCAGCGCCTTGCGTCGTCCGCCGGCGTCGACGCTCACCACGCGCGGAGCGACCGCTCCGGGCACGGGACCGAGCGCACGGTACCCCTCGGACCGCAGGTCGAGCACGAGCCCGGCACCGCGGCTGCTGATCGCGCGGGACGACACCTCCGGCCAGTGCCGGGCGAGCCGGAGCGGGCCGAGGCGCGAGTCGTGCGACAACCGGTAGGCGGGGATCTGGTCTCCGGCACCGATCGGGCCGAACATCGCGGACTGCACCACGACGTGGTCCGCCCACCAGCGTCGGGTGGCGTCGTCGGCCGCGTCGGCGGCGAGCGGGTCGTAGAGCACCCCGGTGTACCGCTCGATCGCCGGCAGGGTCGCCGCGGTGTCGAGCTCGAGGTTGCGGAGCCGCTCGGCGATCGACTTCGGGCCGAGCTTCAGGGCCGTCCGTGCCGTGGACTCCTCGGAACTGACGGAACGGGCCGCGGTGATCACCGCGGCCCGTTCGTCGGCCAGTTCCGGGAAGGACAGCGCACGCAGGTCGAGCGTGCGGTCCGTGTCCCCGCCCTCCCGCTTCGTCTCCGAAGGCGGGAGGAGGACGGTCAGTCCGGTCAGGACGCCAGCGCGGCCTGGCGCGCCACGATCGTGACCGTGTCGTGCTCGACCGACAGGAAGCCGTCCTCGGCGTCCGCCGCCACCGTCGAGCCGTCGGCTCGGGTGATGCGGACCTGCCCCTGCGCGAGGGTGGCGAGCAGCGGCTCGTGCCCCGCGAGGATGCCGATCTGGCCCTCGGACGTCCGAGCCACGACCATGGTGGCGTCGCCCGACCAGACCTCGCGGTCGGCCGAGACGACGCTCACGGTGAGTGCCGCCATGTCAGCGGTTCTCCTTCTGGATCTGCGCCCACTTCTCTTCGACGTCGTTGATGCCACCGACGTTGAAGAAGGCCTGGGTCGCGACGTGGTCGAACTCGCCGTCGGCGATCGCGCGGAACGACTCGATGGTGTCCTTCAGCGGGACGGTCGAACCCTCGACACCCGTGAACTTCTTCGCCATGTACGTGTTCTGCGAGAGGAACTGCTGGATCCGACGAGCGCGCTCGACCGTGATCTTGTCCTCCTCGGAGAGCTCGTCGACACCGAGGATCGCGATGATCTCCTGCAGCTCCTTGTTCTTCTGGAGGATCTGCTTGACACGCGTCGCGGTCTCGTAGTGGTCGGCGCCCAGGTACCGGGGGTCCATGATCCGCGACGTCGAGGTCAGCGGGTCGATGGCCGGGTACAGGCCCTGCGACGCGATCTCACGCGAGAGCTCGGTCGTGGCGTCGAGGTGCGCGAACGTGGTCGCCGGCGCCGGGTCGGTGTAGTCGTCGGCCGGCACGTAGATCGCCTGCAGCGAGGTGATCGAGTGACCACGCGTCGAGGTGATGCGCTCCTGGAGCACACCCATCTCGTCGGCGAGGTTCGGCTGGTAGCCCACCGCGGACGGCATGCGACCGAGCAGCGTGGAGACCTCGGAACCGGCCTGCGTGAAGCGGAAGATGTTGTCGATGAAGAGGAGCACGTCCTGCTTCTGGACGTCGCGGAAGTACTCAGCCATCGTCAGCGCCGACAGGGCCACGCGCAGGCGCGTTCCCGGCGGCTCGTCCATCTGGCCGAACACGAGGGCGGTCTTGTCGAAGACACCGGCCTCTTCCATCTCACCGATGAGGTCGTTGCCCTCACGGGTGCGCTCACCGACACCGGCGAACACCGAGACACCACCGTGGTCCTGCGCGACGCGCTGGATCATCTCCTGGATGAGGACCGTCTTGCCGACGCCCGCGCCACCGAAGAGGCCGATCTTGCCACCCTGCACGTACGGCGTGAGGAGGTCGATCGACTTGATGCCGGTCTCGAACATGGTGGTCTTCGACTCGAGCTGGTCGAAGGCCGGGGCCTTGCGGTGGATCGGCCAGCGCTCGGTGATCTCGAGCGCCTCGTCGGTGTTGAGCACGTTGCCCAGCACGTCGAAGACCTTGCCCTTGGTGACGTCGCCGACGGGGACCGAGATCGGGGCGCCCGAGTCACGGACCTCCTGACCGCGGACGAGACCGTCGGTCGGCTTCAGCGAGATGGCGCGGACCAGGTCGTCGCCGAGGTGCTGCGCGACCTCGAGGCCGATCTCCTGCGAGTCGTCACCGATGGTGACGGTCGTGTGCAGGAGGTTGTAGATGTCGGGGATGGCGTCGTGCGGGAACTCGATGTCGACGACGGGACCCGTGACACGGGCGATCCGTCCGACACCGGGCGCCGACGACGTCTCGACCGCGGTGGTGGCGGTGTCGGTCATGGCGTGTGCCTTCCTGAGGGGTGGTGTCTGTCCGCGGGCGTCCGCGGACTACTTCTTCTTCGACGAGAGGGCGTCGGCGCCGCCGACGATCTCGGAGATCTGCTGGGTGATCTCGGCCTGACGCGCGTTGTTCGCGAGCCGGGTGAACTCGTTGATGAGCGAGTCGGCGTTGTCGCTCGCGGACTTCATGGCCTTCTGGCGGGCGGCGTGCTCGGAAGCGGCCGACTGCAGCATGGCGTTGAAGATGCGGCTCTCGATGTAGACCGGGAGCAGCGCGTCGAGCACCGCGTCGGCGTCCGGCTCGAACTCGTAGAGCGGGAGCGGCTCGTCGTTCGACGGCGCCTCGACCCCCTCGACGACCTCGAGCGGCAGCAGACGCACGACCTGGGGCTCCTGCGTGGCGAGGCTCAGGAAACGGTTGAACACGATGTGGATCTCGTCCACACCGCCCTCCGCCGTGTCCTGGAGGAACTTCGACACGACCGCGTCGCCGATCTCCTTCGCCGTCGAGAACTCCGGCTGGTCGGTGCCGCCGATCCACTGGCGCTCCGACGCACGCTCACGGAACGTGAAGTACCCGACGGCCTTCCGACCGACGAGGTAGAACACCACGTCCTTGCCCTCGCTGCGGAGCAGGGAGGCGAGCTCCTCGCCCTGCTTGAGGACGTTGGAGCTGAACGCGCCGTTGAGGCCGCGGTCGGAGGTGAACAGGACGACCGCCGCACGGGTCGAGGACTCGGGCTCGGTGGTCAGCACGTGGTCGACGTTCGAGAACGTCGCCACGGCCGACACGGCACGCGTCACGGCCCGCGAGTACGGGCCGGACGCGGCCATGCGCGCCTGCGCCTTCTGGATCCGCGACGCCGAGATCAGCTCCATCGCGCGAGTGACCTTCTTCGTGGTCTTCGCCGACTTGATGCGCTGTCGGTAGACCCGGACCTGTGCCGCCATCTAGCGACGACCCTTGACGATCTGCTCCTGGTCGACGTCCTCGGCCTGCGCCGCGTCGAACTGCTCCGAGCCGAGCGTCTTGCCGTCGCTCGTCTGGAAGCCCTTCTTGAAGGCGTCGATCTCGCGGTCCATCGCGGCGACGGTGTCGTCGCTGAGCTGGTTGGTCTCGCGGAGCGTCGTCAGGACGTCCGAGTTGCGGCGGAGGTGCTCGAGCAGCTCCGACTCGAAGCGGAGCACGTCGGAGACGGGCACCTCGTCGAGCTTGCCGTTCGTGCCGGCCCAGATCGAGACGACCTGCTCCTCGACCGGGTACGGCGAGTACTGCGGCTGCTTGAGGAGCTCGGTCAGACGCGCACCACGGTCGAGCTGACGACGCGACGCCTGGTCGAGGTCGGACGCGAACATCGCGAACGCCTCGAGCGAGCGGTACTGCGCGAGCTCGAGCTTGAGCGTGCCGGAGACCTTCTTGATCGACTTCACCTGGGCGTCACCACCGACGCGCGAAACCGAGATGCCCACGTCGACGGCCGGACGCTGGTTCGCGTTGAACAGGTCCGACTGCAGGAAGATCTGGCCGTCGGTGATCGAGATCACGTTGGTCGGGATGTACGCCGAGACGTCGTTCGCCTTGGTCTCGATGATCGGGAGACCCGTCATCGAACCGGCGCCGAGGTCGTCGGACAGCTTCGCGCAACGCTCCAGCAGACGGGAGTGCAGGTAGAAGACGTCACCCGGGTAGGCCTCGCGGCCCGGCGGACGACGGAGGAGGAGGGACACGGCGCGGTAGGCCTCGGCCTGCTTCGACAGGTCGTCGAAGATGATCAGGACGTGCTTGCCGCCGTACATCCAGTGCTGGCCGATGGCCGAACCGGTGTAGGGGGCGAGGTACTTGAAGCCGGCCGGGTCGGAGGCCGGAGCGGCGACGATGGTGGTGTACTCCATCGCGCCGGCGTCCTCGAGCGCACCCTTGACGGAGGCGATCGTGGAGCCCTTCTGACCGATCGCGACGTAGATGCAGCGGACCTGCTTCTCGACGTCGCCGGACTCCCAGTTGGCCTTCTGGTTGATGATCGTGTCGATCGCGATCGCCGTCTTGCCGGTCTGGCGGTCGCCGATGATCAGCTGACGCTGACCGCGGCCGACCGGGATCATGGCGTCGATCGCCTTGATGCCGGTCTGGAGCGGCTCGTGGACCGACTTGCGGGACATGACTCCAGGGGCCTGGAGCTCGAGGGCACGACGGCCCTCGGCCTGGATCTCGCCGAGACCGTCGATCGGGTTGCCGAGCGGGTCGACCACGCGACCGAGGAAGCCGTCGCCGACGGGGGCGGACAGGACCTCACCCGTGCGGGTGACCTCCTGGCCCTCCTCGATGCCGGCGAACTCGCCGAGCACGATGGCGCCGATCTCGTCCTCGTCGAGGTTCTGCGCGAGACCCAGGGTCCCGTCCTCGAAGCGGATGAGCTCGTTCGCCATGACGCCGGGGAGGCCCTCGACGTGCGCGATGCCGTCGCCCGCGTCGGTGACGTGCCCGACCTCGGCCGTGGAGGCCTTCGTCGGCTCGTAGTTCGAGACGAAGTCCTTCAGGGCATCACGGATCTCATCGGGGCTGATGGTGATGTCTGCCATGGGATTTTCCTTGTTGGTTTCCGGGGCCCTTCGGCTCCGAGAGGGTGACGCTGCCTGACTCGGCAGTTCCCGTTGTGGACTTGGGTGGGGCGGCTTCGACCGTACGCTCAGCCGGCGAGCTGGAGCCGGAGCTCCGACAGGCGCGTGGACACCGTGCCGTCGATGACGTCGCCACCGACCTGCACGCGGACCCCGCCGACGACCGCGGGGTCGACGACGTGGTTGACGCTGATGTCCTTGCCGTACCGCTCGGCGAGACCCCGGGCGACGCGAGCCGCCTGGCCGTCCGAGAGCGGGGACGCGGTGATGACCGTCGCGACGAGCTTGCCCGCCTGGTCGGCCACGATGCGCGAGGCGTCGCGGACGAGCTCACCGATGCGGCGGCCACGCGGCTGCTGCACGAGGTGGGCGACGATCGCGGTCGTCTGCGCCGAGGCCTTCGACCCGATCAGACGCTCGACGAGCGCGGCCTTCTCCGCCGGGCTGCCGAGCTTCGTGCCAAGTGCGAGCTCGAGCGACGCGTCCGAACGGACGGCGGTCTCGAACGCGAACAGCTCGGCCTCGATCGAGGTGTCCGACGACGCGGTGGCCGCGACGGCGCGGATGCCCGCGTCCTCGATGCCGGCGAGCAGGTCCTGCTGCGAGGACCAGCGCGAGCCGGCCACGGCGGTCAGGACCGCACGCGTCGCGTCGGACTGGCCGGCGAAGACGCGGTCGATGAGGACCTTCTTGCCGACGACGTCCGCCGTCGGGTCCGAGAGCAGTCCGAGCAGCTGGGGCGCACCGGCGATCGCACGCCCGGAGGCGAGGATCTCGACACCCGCGCCGAGGTCGACCGACCCGCCGAGGTCGGCGAGCACCGCCCTCGTCGACGTGAGTGCTTCCCTGGTGGCGCTGCGCATGCTCAGCGCTCCCCGGCCGACTGGCCCTGCGATGCCTCGAGGTCGGCGAGGAAGCGGTCCACGACCGCGGCCGACTTCGCGTCGTCGCGGAGCGACTCGCCGATCACACCGGAGGCGAGGTCGAGGGCGAGGCTGCCCACCTCGCTCCGCAGCGACTGGAGCGCGCTCTGCCGCTCGGCCTCGATCTGCGCCTGGGCGTTGGCGGTGATGCGTGCCGCATCCGCCTGTGCCTGCTCGCGGACCTCGTTGCCGATCGCGGTCGCGTCGGCACGGGCCTGCTCGCGGATCCGCGAGGCTTCGGCACGCGCGTCGGCGAGCTGCTTGTTGTACTCCTCGAGCGCGGCCGCGGCCTGCTCCTGAGCGGCTTCCGCCTTCTTGATGCCACCCTCGATGGCCTCGGTGCGCTCATCGAGCATCTTCGTGATGCGCGGCGTCACGACGCGCCACATCACGATGAAGATGATGACGAAGGCCACCGCGGACCACACGATGTCGTACACCGGCGGGATCAGCGGATTGTGGGTCTCCTCCGCCGCGATGATGAGTGCAGTCTGCATCGAGAAGCCTTACGCAGTGAAGATGAAGTACGTGGCGATGCCGATGAAGGCCAGGGCCTCCGTGAAGGCGATACCGATGTACATGAGGGTCGTCAGACGGCCCTGGAGCTCAGGCTGGCGGGCGACGGACTCGATCGTCTTGCCGACGACGATGCCCACGCCGATGGCCGGACCGATCGCGGCGAGGCCGTAGCCAACCGTTGCGATGTTGCCGTTGATCTCCGCGAGAACGGTCGTTGCGTCCACGTGTTTTCCTTTCGAGTGCGGCCCGACGGATGTCGTGCCGTATGGGGGTCAGTAGGTCAGTGCTCGTCAGCCAGCGCGAGCTGGATGTACACAGCGGTCAGCAGCATGAAGACGTACGCCTGCAGCAGCGCGACGAGGATCTCGAAGAAGCTGAACGCGATGCCGAACGCCAGGGTCCCGATGCCGAACAGCTTGAAGAGGCTGTCGGCGTCGAAGAAGAAGAACCAGGTCGCCGAGAAGAACAGCACCAGGAGGAGGTGGCCGACGACCATGTTCATGAGCAGTCGCAGCGTGAGCGTCACCGGACGGAGCACGAAGGTCGAGACGATCTCGATCGGCGTCACGATGATGTACAGCGGCCACGGAACCCCGGGCGGGAACAGCGCGTTGCGCAGGAACGTGCCCGGGTGCTTGCGGAGACCGGCGTAGATGAAGGCGACGTAGGCGACGATCGCGAGGATCATCGGCATCGCGATGCGGCTGGTCCCGGCGATGTTCATGAACGGGATGAGACCCGTCAGGTTCATGAAGAGCACACCGAAGAAGACCGTGGCGAGGAGCGGCAGGAAGCGCTTGCCGTCCTTCTCACCCAGGTTGTCGAAGGTGTTGCGACGGACGACGTCGAACGCGTACTCGATGAAGGCCTGGCCCCGGTTCGGGACGAGCTTCAGCGCGCGCGTCCCGACGAACGCGAAGACGAGCAGCACGGCCACCGCGAACAAGCGGATGAGGACGATGCGGTCCATCTCGATCGGGGTCCCGGCGAAGAAGATCGGGTCCGGGAAGAACTCGTTGATCGACGGACCATGGAATTCGGCGGCCTTGCTGCTCCCCGCCGCCACGGTGTTGGCCGCAGCGGTGAGGGACAGGGGAAGAGCGTGGGATAGCAGCGCTGTCTCCTGTGTCGGCGCGCGCACGTCATGGCACGCGATGGTGGACTGTGTGGAGGCTCGTCCGCTCCGAGCGAGGCTCCGGACGCGGACTTCGAGAAGCCTATCAGGTGCGAGAGGCTTCCCGGGCTCTCAGGAGCGGGGGGTGTCGTTCCCAGGAGCGGAGCCGTCACCGGGCAGGCTGACGCCGATCGGGATGCGCGCCTTGGCGACCGCGACGACGTCGATCACGAGGGATCCGACGACGCCGACGATGATCACGACCGCGAGCACCGGGAAGTCCACCCACGCCCGGTCACGCAGCGCGATGAGCACCACGAGGAACAGGATGAACTTCAGGATCCAGGTGCCCATCACGATGCCGAAGAAGGCACCGGAGATCATCTGCCCCTTCGACACCCGCAGGGCGACGAGCACGGACAGCGCCGTGAGCCCGAGGAACACCACGCTGAGCACCGCGCCGAGCAGTCCCCCGACCAGGCCGGGCGTACCGCTCACGACGAGCCCGACGACGCCGCCGGCGACCGCCAGCGCGACGGCGAGCAGGCCCGCCCAGAGGAGGATGCGGCGGAAGACCGGCCGGACGTGGTCGAGGGCGTTCGGTGCGGTCACGAGGGGTCTCCAGGGATCGATCGGTCGTTGGCGGCGCGGTCGAGGGGGTCGAGGCGGGCGTCCACCACGGGGGACGACCGCGTGGCGGCCTGCGCGGCGAACTCGGCGCGCTTCCGCCCGAGCGGGGCGAACGTGGCGACGGCGCACACGGTGAACCCGACGGCGACGAAGGTCAGCACCCAGTACCAGTCCACGAACAGGAACAGCAGGCACCCGAACGCGACGGTCGCGGTCCACGCGTAGAAGATGAGCACCGCGTGGAAGTGCGAGTGCCCCATGTCGAGCAGCCGGTGGTGCAGGTGCTTCCGGTCAGCCGAGAACGGCGACTTCCCCGCGCTCAGGCGCCTGGTGACGGCCAGGCCGAAGTCGAGGATCGGCACGATCAGGATCGCGAACGGCAGCAGGATCGGGATGAACGCCGGGAGCAGGGCCTGGCGCGTCTGCACCGCCGCCGGGTCGATGTTGCCCGTCACCGACACCGCGCTCGTGGCCATCAGGAAGCCGACGAGGAGCGCGCCCGCGTCCCCCATGAAGAGCTTCGCGGGGTGCCAGTTCAGGATGAGGAAGCCGAAGCACGCCCCGACGAGCACCGCCGTGAGCAGCGACGGCAGGTTGAAGAAGAACTCCGTCTGGACGACCACGCGGTTGATGAAGAACGTGTACAGGAAGAACACGCCGCCGGCGATGATCGCGACGCCGGCGACCAGGCCGTCCAGCCCGTCGATGAAGTTCACGGCGTTCATCACGAGCACGACCGCGAGCACCGTGAAGATCAGGCTCATGTACGACGAGCCGACGCCGAGCGTGTTGCCGATCGGCAGCGAGACGATCGCCACGCCCTGCCACGCGAGGATGCCGGCCGCGATGATCTGCCCGGCCAGCTTGGTCATCCAGTCCAGGTCCCAGATGTCGTCGGCGACGCCGAGCACGACGATGATCGTCGCCCCGCCGAGCACCGCGAGCACGCGCCCCGGTTCGCTGAACACCAGGCGGAAGTAGTCGGTCCCCGCGATGGACGGGAACAGGAACCACGCGGCGAGCATCGCCACGATCACGCCGATGTACATCGCGATCCCGCCGAGCCGCGGGGTCGGCGTGCGGTGCACGTCGCGCTCCCGGACCTTCGGGTACCAGCCGTACCGCAGGCCGAGCTTCCACACGATCCAGCTCATGCAGAAGCTCACGACCGCGGCGATCGCGCCGGCGAGCAGGTAGTACTTCACGTGAGCAGGTCGGCTCCGACGACCCGGGCGATCTCGTCGTCGGGGATGACGCCGTGCCGCACGATCGTCAGCTTCCCCCCGGTGGACAGCCCGGTCGCGTCGACGATGGTCGATCCGGTGGACGCCGCGACGCCGTCCCGCACCGCGATCGGGCCGCCGTCCAGGTACACCGACACGCTGTCGCCGAGCATCGCCTCGGCCCGGTCGACGTCCATCGCTGCGGGGTCGCCCGTGGAGTTCGCGGAGGAGACCGCGAGCGGTCCGACCTCCTGCAGGAGCTCGAGGGCGATCCGAGAGTCGGGCATCCGGAGCGCGACGGTCCCCCGCGTCTCCCCCAAGTCCCAGTCGAGCGAGGGCTGCGCGCGGAGGATCACGGTGAGGCCGCCGGGCCAGAACTCGTCGACGAGGTCGCGGACCTGCTGCGGGATCTCGGTGGCCAGCGCCTCGAGCGTCGGCGGCCCCGGGATGAGCACCGGCGGCGGCGACTGCCGCGTGCGGCCCTTCGCGTCGAGGAGGCGCTGGACGGCGCTCGCGCTGAACGCGTCCGCCGCCAGGCCGTACACGGTGTCGGTGGGGACGACGACGAGCTCTCCGCGCCCGAGCGCGGCACGTGCGAGCCGCATCCCGGTCAGGAGCCCGTCGGGGTCGGTGCAGTCGTATCGGGAGGCCATGACTCGACGATGATAGTGCGACACAATGGGTGGCATCGTGAACGAGACCGACGCGCCCCGCCTCCTGTTCCTCTTCGACATGGACGAGGTCCTCGTCCGGTACGACTGGCGGGTCCGGATGGCCGCCCTCGCCGAGTTCACCGGACACGACTTCGCGGAGCTCCGCCGCCGCTGGTGGGACTGCGGGAACGAGGCCCGCGCCGAGGCCGGCCACTACGCCGACGGCGACGCCTACCTGGCCGCGTTCGCCGACGCGATGGGCACCGACGTGCCCGAGGCCGACTGGGCGCGGATCCGCGGCGCGGCCATGACGGAGCTCCCGGACCGGGTCGAGGCGGTCCGGATCGCCGCCGAGCACGGACGCGTCGGGCTCCTCACGAACAACGGACCGCTCGCCGGTCGGTGGATCGGCCGCTGGGTACCGTCGCTCCCGCCGCTCTTCGGCGAGCACCTGGACACGACGAGCAACTTCGGGGCCAGGAAGCCCGAGCCCGAGGTCTTCGAGCGGGCGCTCGCGCACCACGGTGTCCCCGCCGAGCGCACGTTCTTCGCGGACGACATGCCGGTCAACGTCGAGGCGGCGCGGTCGGTGGGCATCCACGCGGTGCTCGTCGAGGAGCACACGGACCTCCGCGACGCGGTCCGCGCCTTCGTCGCGATGACCGACGACAGCCTGGAGGCGCGGCTCGGGTCCGTCTAGCGGGTCGCGGTGGTCGTGCGGTCGCGCCCGGTGAGGTCGACGTGCGTCTCCGGGGTCCGGAACCCCCGGCGCGCGAGGACCTCGCGCACACCGACGCCCTGCTGCTCCGCGTGCTCGATCACGAGGAGACCGCCCGGCACGAGCAGGCGCCAGGCCGTCTCGGTGAGGGCCCGGACGGCGTCGAGGCCGTCCGCTCCCCCGTACAGCGCGAGCGCCGGGTCGTGGTCGCGGACCTCGGGGTCGACCGGCACCATGTCGTCGGGCACGTACGGCGGGTTCGAGACGACAACCGACACCGTGCCGTCGAGCTCCGGGAGAGCATCAGCGAGGTCGCCCTCGACGAGCCGGACGGTCCCGCCGTGGGCGTCGACGTTGCGCCGGGTCCACGGGAGCGCCTCGGGCGAGCGCTCCACCGCGTACACGACCGCGTTCGGCACCTCGGTGTCCATCGCGATCGCGATCGCCCCGCTCCCCGACCCGAGGTCGACGGCGACGGGCTCCGGGACCGCGGCGGCGCGCAGGGCGTCGATCCCGAACTGCACGACCCCCTCGGTCTCCGGTCGCGGCACGAACACGCCGGGTCCGACGGCCAGGGTCAGCGCGCGGAAGTGCGCCTCGCCGGTGATGTGCTGGAGCGGCTCGCGGGTGGTGCGCCGCGCGACCGCGTGCCGGAAGCGGTCGACGTGGTCGGCAGCGATCGCTCCCCCGGTCATCGCGCGTGCCTGCACCGCGCCGCGCGACGTGTCGGTCGCCCAGGCGAGCAGGAGTTCGGCGTCCACACGCGCGGACGGGACCCCGTGCGCGACGAGCGCCGCGGTCGCCTCGTCGAGGAGGCGATCCGCGGTGAACGTCGGCTGACCGTCGGAGGTGATCCGATCCTCCAGGCCGCTACTGGCCGTCCTGGTCGCCGATGGCGGCCAGGCGGGCCTCTTCGTCCGCCGAGACGGCGGACTGGATGACGGGCTCGAGCGCCCCGTTCATCACGCGGTCCAGGTCGTACGCCTTGTAGCCGGTGCGGTGGTCCGCGATCCGGTTCTCCGGGAAGTTGTACGTGCGGATGCGCTCCGAGCGGTCCATGCCGCGGATCTGCGACTTGCGCGCGTCCGAGGCGATGGCGTCGAGCTCCTCCTGCTGGCGGGCGAGGATGCGGGCGCGGAGGACGCGCATGCCGGCCTCGCGGTTCTGCAGCTGCGACTTCTCGTTCTGCATCGCGACCGTGATGCCCGTGGGCAGGTGCGTGATGCGGACCGCGGAGTCCGTCGTGTTGACGGACTGCCCGCCGGGGCCGGACGACCGGTACACGTCGATCTTGAGGTCGTTCTGGTTGATCTGGACCTCTTCGGGCTCGTCGACCTCGGGGAACACCAGCACGCCGGTGGTCGAGGTGTGGATGCGGCCCTGCGACTCGGTGGCCGGCACGCGCTGCACGCGGTGCACGCCGCCCTCGTACTTCAGGTGTGCCCAGACCCCCTGCGAGGGGTCGGTCGCGTTCGACTTGATCGCGACCTGGACGTCCTTGTAGCCGCCGAGGTCGGACTCGGTGCGCTCGAGGAGCTCGACCTTCCAGCCCTTCGCCTCGGCGTAGTGCGAGTACATCCGGAGCAGGTCCGCGGCGAAGAGCGCCGACTCCTCGCCGCCCTCACCGCCCTTGATCTCCATGATCACGTCGCGCCCGTCATCCGGGTCGCGCGGGATGAGGAGCCGGCGGAGGCGCTCCTGGCGCTCCGCCAGCTGCTCCTGCAGCCCGGGGACCTCGTCCGCGAACGCCTCGTCCTCGCGGGCGAGCTCCTGGGCGGCGGCGAGGTCGTCCCCCGCCGCCTGCCAGGACTCGTACGCGGCCTTGATCTGGCTCAGCTCGGCGTAGCGCCGGTTCACCTTCTTCGCCCGGGCGGCATCGGCGTGGAGCGCGGGGTCCGACAGCTGCTGCGTCAGGTCCTCGTGTTCCGCCAGCAGCCCCGCCACCGACTCGAACACGCGTTACTCCTGGTGGCCGTCGTGGCGCCCGCCGGTCGTCGGGACCGACTTCTGCACCTGGACGAGGAACTCGACGTTGGACTGCGTCTCCTTGAGGTTCCGCAGCACGATCTCGAGCGCCTGCTGCGGGTCGAGCCCGGCGAGGGCCCGACGCAGGCGCCACGTGATCTTGACCTCGTCGGCGGAGAGCAGCTGCTCCTCGCGACGGGTCCCGGAGGCGTTGACGTCGACGGCCGGGAAGATCCGCTTGTCGGCCAGGTGGCGGTTCAGGCGGAGCTCCATGTTGCCGGTGCCCTTGAACTCCTCGAAGATCACCTCGTCCATCTTCGAGCCGGTCTCGACGAGCGCGGTCGCGAGGATGGTCAGCGAGCCACCGTCCTCGATGTTGCGCGCGGCGCCGAAGAAGCGCTTGGGCGGGTAGAGCGCCGCGGAGTCGACGCCGCCGGAGAGCACGCGACCGGAGGCCGGGGTCGCCAGGTTGTAGGCGCGGCCCAGGCGGGTGATCGAGTCGAGCAGCACGACGACGTCGTGACCGAGCTCGACGAGACGCTTCGCACGCTCGATGGCGAGCTCGGCGACCGTGGTGTGGTCCTCGGCCGGTCGGTCGAAGGTCGAGGCGATGACCTCGCCCTTCACCGAGCGCTGCATGTCGGTGACCTCTTCGGGACGCTCGTCCACCAGGACGACCATGAGGTGCGCCTCGGGATTGTTCTTCGCGATCGCGTTGGCGATGGCCTGCAGCACGACGGTCTTGCCGGCCTTGGGCGGGGACACGATGAGCCCGCGCTGGCCCTTGCCGATCGGCGACACGAGGTCGATGATCCGCGTGGACAGCTTCTGCGGCTCGGTCTCGAGGCGCAGGCGCTCGTTCGGGTACAGCGGGGTCAGGTCGGAGAAGTCCTTGCGGGCCGCTGCCTCGTCCGTGGTCTGCCCGTTGATCGAGTCGACCTTGACGAGGGCGTTGTACTTCTGGCGGCCCTGCTGCTCGTTGTCCCGCGGCTGCTTGATCGCGCCGACGACCGCGTCGCCCTTGCGCAGGTGGTACTTCTTCACCTGGCCGAGCGAGACGTAGACGTCGCTCGGGCCGGGCAGGTAGCCCGTGGTGCGCACGAAGGCGTAGTTGTCGAGGACGTCGAGGATGCCGGCGATCGGGATGAGGACGTCGTCCTCGGTGATCTCCGGCTCGAACTCGTCGTTCTGGGCGCCACGGCCGCGCTTGCGGTCCCGCTGACGACGGCCGCGGCCGCCCTCGGCGTCGTCCTGCTGGCCGTTCTGCTGCGGGCCGTTCTGCTGCTGGCCGTTCTGCTTCTGCTGGCCGTTCTGGCTCTGGCGGCCGTTCTGCTTCTGCTGGCCGTTCTGCTGCTGGCGGTCGTCCTGGTCGGCGTCGGCCTTCTGCTCGTCCTGCTTGGCGTGCTGCTGACCGGCCTGCTTCTGCTGGCCGTTCTGCTCGCCGGACTGCTGCTCGCCGTTCTCGCCGTTCTGCCCGCGGCCGCGACCGCGACCCCGGCTGCGGCGTCCGCGGCGCGAGCCGCCCTCGCCCTGCTGGTCGTCCTGGCCCTGGTCCTGCTGGCCCTGGTCGTCCTGCGTCCGACCCTGGTCGGCCGGCTGCTGACCGGCGTCGGCCGGCTGCTGACCGGCATCGGCCTGCTGGTCGGCGGCGTCGACCGTCGGCGCCTCGGCGGCGGGACCGCGGCCACGGCCACGGCGCTGTCCGGCCTGGGCGGCCTCCTGGGCGTCCTTCTCGGCGCGCACCTGGTCGAGGCCCGCGAGCAGGTCCTCGGTGCCGGTGTGGCCGTGGTTGGTGTGCTCGGCGGCCGAGGTCGGCGCGGCGCTGACCGTGCCGCCGGACGAGGCACGGCGCGAGCGACGGCCACGAGCGGGCTGCTCGGCGGCGGGGGCCTCGGTCGGCTCGGCTGCCGCGGGGGTCTCGACTGCCGGAGCCGGCTCCGCCGGGGTCTCGACCGCGGGGGTCTCGACCGCGGGGATCTCGACCGTGGGGGTCTCGACGGGGGCGGCGTCGGCGGGACGCTTGTCCTCGATCGAGGCGATGAGGTCGCCCTTGCGGAGCTTGGAGAGCCCGGTGATGCCGAGCGAGGAGGCGATCCGCTGGAGCTCCGGGAGTCGGAGGGCGCGCAGGTCGCTGGGGATCTCCACCGGGGTGGAGTCGTTGACGTTCGTCAAGTCGGTGTTTCCTTTCGAACCGCAGAACGCGGAGAGTTTCCACCGTCCCGGCGCGTGGGTGCGCGTCGACCGTCGTTCAGACGACGGACCGGGATTCGGTGATCAGAAAGAGAGTGCCCCCGCGCACCGGACCCTGCGCTGGTGAGGAGCAGTCCTTGCGCCTACGCGGGATCGGCTTCGAGCGCCGAGTGCGGCACCACTGTAGCACCACCCAGGTCCACGGCCAGCATGAGGGCCCGCCAGTCGGACTGCGCGTGTCGCGCCACCAGGTCCGCGGCCGTCAGGCGCTGCGCCGGGTCGCTGCCCAGGACGAGCAGGCTCGGTCCCGCGCCGGAGACGACCGCGGCGAGGCCCTGCTGCCGGAGGAGACCGATGAGCGCGTCCGTCTCGGGCATCGCGCTCGCCCGGTACGACTGGTGCAGGCGGTCCTCGGTCGCGGCGAGCAGCAGCTCGGGGCTCTGGATGAGCGCGGCGACGAGCAGGGCGGACCGCGACACGTTGAACGCGGCGTCCTCGTGCGGCACGCTCGCGGGTTGCAGGGACCGCGCGAGCTTCGTCGACAGCGTCGAGGTCGGCACGAAGACCACCGGCGAGACGCCGCGGTGGACGAGCAGCCGCTTGTACGCGGGGCCCTCTGGGGTCATCCACGCGATCGTCAGACCGCCGAACAGGGCCGGGGCGACGTTGTCGGGGTGCCCCTCCATCTCGGTGGCGAGCGACAGCAGGGTCGACGCGTCGAGGTCGACGATCCCCTCGAGGAGTCCGCGGGCGGCCATGAGCCCGGCGACGATCGCCGCGGCGGACGAGCCCATGCCGCGCCCGTGCGCGATCGCGTTGACGGCGTGCAGCTCGAGCCCGGGCTGGGCCACTCCGGCGTGCTCGAGGCCGCGGCGGACGGCTCGGACGACCAGGTTCGCGTCGTCCGTCGCGACCTCGCCGGCACCGACGCCCTCGACCGTGACGGTCGCGCCGGGCTCCGGACGGACCCGGACGACGACCTCGTCGTACAGCGACAGCGCGAGCCCCAGGGAGTCGAACCCCGGGCCGAGGTTCGCGGAGGTCGCCGGGACGCGCACACGGACCGCCCGTCCGGCCGGTACAGCGTTGCGGGCGGTCATGCCCTCCCCCGGCCCGGACGAGCGGTCGACGCTCACGCGGAGCCGACCAGTCCGAGCACGTCGGCGACCGACTTCGTGTCGACCGGGACGCTCGTCGGGGCGACTTCACCGCCGTCCGGCGTGCGGAGGGCCCACTGCGGGTCCTTGAGGCCGTGTCCGGTCACCGTGATGACGACCTTCGCACCCTTGGGCACGATGCCGGCGTCGGCACGCTCGAGCAGTCCGGCCACGCCGATCGCGGACGCGGGCTCGACGAAGACGCCGACCTCGGCGGACAGGATGCGGTGCGCGGCGAGGATCGCCTCGTCGGTGATCGCACCGAAGTAGCCGTCGGTCTCGTCCCGGGCCTCGAGCGCGTACTGCCACGAGGCCGGGTTGCCGATGCGGATCGCCGACGCGATGGTGTCCGGGTTCGGGACGACCTCGCCGCGGACGATCGGGGCGGATCCGGCGGCCTGGAAGCCGAACATGCGCGGCATCTTCGTCGACCGGCCGGCCGCGACGTCCTCGCGGTAGCCGCGGGAGTACGCCGTGTAGTTGCCGGCGTTGCCGACGGGCAGGAAGTGGAAGTCCGGCGCGTCACCGAGGACGTCGACGACCTCGAACGCGGCGGTCTTCTGCCCTTCGATGCGGTCGTTGTTGACCGAGTTCACGAGGTGCACCGGGTAGTTCGCGGCGAGGTCGCGCGCGATGTCGAGGCAGTCGTCGAAGTTGCCCTGCACCTGCAGCAGCTGGCCGTCGTGCGCGACGGCCTGGCTGAGCTTGCCCATGGCGATCTTGCCCTCGGGCACGAGCACCGCAGCGGTGATCCCCGCGTGCGTGGCGTAGGCGGCGGCCGACGCGCTCGTGTTGCCGGTCGAGGCGCAGATGACGGCCTTCGCACCGTGCTCGACGGCCTTCGAGATCGCCATGGTCATGCCGCGGTCCTTGAAGGAGCCGGTCGGGTTCATGCCCTCGTACTTCACGTAGACCTCGGCGCCGGTGCGCTCCGACAGACGACGAGCCGGGATGAGCGGGGTCCCGCCCTCGCCGAGGGTGACGATCGGCGTCGTCTCGGTCACGTCGAGACGATCAGCGTACTCGCGCAGGACTCCCTGCCACTGGTGGGCCATCAGGCTCTCCTTGTTCGGTGTGTTGCAGTCGGGGGCGGTGGGGTGACGGTCAGGCGCCGACGACGCGGAGCACGCTCGTCACCTCGACGACGACGTCCTCGTCACGGAGGGCCCGGACCGTGTCGGCCAGGGCGGACTCGCGGGCGAGGTGCGTGCCGATCACGAGGTTCGCGGTGCCGGCCGTGCCGTCACCCGGGTCGGTGGCGGCGGTCTGCTCGACGGTCTCGACGCTGACGCCGTGGTCGGCGAGGACGCCGGCGACGGTGGAGAGCACGCCAGGGGCGTCCGCGACGTGCAGCGTGATCTGGTAGCGCGTGCTCACCGAGCCGATCGGGAAGACCGGCAGCGCCGACTGCGTCGACTCGGCGATCCCGGGGCCGCCGATGACGTGGCGACGGGCGGCGGACACCAGGTCGCCGAGCACCGCGGACGCCGTCTCGACGCCGCCGGCACCCGCGCCGTAGAACATGAGGTCGCCGGCCGCCTCGGCCTCGACGAACACGGCGTTCTTCGCGCCGTGCACGCTCGCCAGGGGGTGCGACTCCGGGACGAGCGCCGGGTACACCCGGGCGCTGACGCCCTCGACGCCCTGCGCGTCGGTCAGGCGCTCGGCCGTCGCGAGGATCTTCACGACGTAGCCGGCCTTGCGCGCGGCCCGGACCTGCTCGATCGTGACCGAGGTGATGCCCTCGCGGTGCACGGCGGCGAGCGGGACCGAGGTGTGGAACGCGAGCGACGCGAGGATGGCGGCCTTCTGCGCTGCGTCGTAGCCCTCGACGTCGGCGGTCGGGTCGGCCTCGGCGTACCCGAGCTCGGTCGCCGTGGCCAGGGCGTCCTCGAACGTCGCGCCCTCGCGGTCCATCAGGTCGAGGATGAAGTTGGTCGTGCCGTTGACGATGCCCATGATCCGCTCGATGCGGTCACCCGCGAGCGAGTCGTGCAGCGGCCGGATGATCGGGATCGCCCCGGCGACGGCGGCCTCGTAGTAGAGCTGCGCGCCGACCTGCTCCGCCGCGGCGAAGAGCTCCGGGCCGTGCGTGGCGAGGAGCGCCTTGTTGCCCGTGACGACGTCGGCGCCGGACTGCAGCGCCTGCAGGACGAGCGTGCGCGCGGGCTCGATGCCGCCGATGAGCTCGACGACGATGTCCGCGCCGAGGATGAGCGACGCCGCGTCCGTCGTGAAGAGCGCCTTCGGCAGGTCGACGTCCCGAGGCGCGTCGGTGTCGCGGACCGCGATGCCCACGAGCTCGAGGCCGGCGCCGGCACGGGAGGCGAGCTCGTCGCCGTGCTCCAGGAGCAGCCGGGCCACCTGGGAGCCGACCGAGCCGGCTCCGAGCAGCGCGACGCGGACGTTGCGGTATTCGATCATCTGGTGCGGGTCCTGTCGTTCTCGGGTCATCCGGCCGCGCCGGCTGCGGGCGCGGGGACGACCCCGGTGTCGCGGGCGAGGAGGTCGTCGATCGACTCGCCCCGGACCAGGGTACGGGCAGCGCCGTCCGCCACCGCGACGACCGGCGGGCGGCCCACGTGGTTGTAGTTGCTCGACAGCGCCCAGCAGTAGGCACCGGTGGCCGCGACGGCGAGCAGGTCGCCTCGGTGCACGTCGCCGGGCAGGTACTCGTCGTGCACGACGATGTCGCCCGACTCGCAGTGCTTGCCGACGACGCGCGTCAGGACGGCCGGGGCGTCCGAGGTGCGGGCGAGCCGGGCGGTGTAGTCGGCGCCGTACAGCGCGGGGCGGGCGTTGTCGCTCATGCCGCCGTCGACCGAGACGTACGTGCGCGTGGCGGTCGCGCCGTCCTCGGTCTCGAGCGCGACCGGCTTGATCGTGCCGACGCGGTAGAGCGTGACGCCCGCGGGGCCGACGATGTAGCGGCCGGGCTCGACCGCGATCTCCGGCACCGGGATGTCCCGCTCGGCGCAGGCCTCGGCGACGATGGTGGCGAGGGCCTCGGCGACGTCCTCCGGGGCGAACGCCTCGTCCGCCTCGGTGTAGTCGATCCCCCAGCCGCCGCCGAGGTTCAGCTCCGGCACCGGCCCGGACTGCACGAGCTCGGCGTGCACGTCCATCAGACGGCGGGCGGCCTCGCGGAAGCCCGACTCGTCGAAGATCTGCGAGCCGATGTGCGAGTGCAGACCGACGAACGCCAGGCTCGGCTCCGCGCGCACGGCTGCGGCGGCCTGGACGGCCTCGGTCAGCGGGATGCCGAACTTCTGGTCCTCGCGCGCGGTCGCCAGGTACTCGTGCGTCGATGCGTGGACGCCGCTGTTGATCCGGATGCGGACGCGCTGCACGGTCCCGGCGTCCGCCGCGGCACGGGCGACGCGGCCGATCTCCTCGTGGCTGTCGAGCACGATCGTGCCGAGGCCGACCTCGACCGCGCGGGCGATCTCGGCGTCGGACTTGTCGTTGCCGTGGAAGCCCAGGCATGCCGGGTCGACGCCGCCGGCCAGGGCGACCGCGAGCTCCCCGCCCGTGCAGACGTCGACGCGGAGGTCGGCCTCGGCCATCCACGCGGCGACCTGGGTCGTGAGGAACGCCTTCGCGGCGTAGTAGACGTGCGCCCGGGTGCCGATCCGGCCGAAGGCGTCGTCGAACGCGGTGCGGACGCGGACGGCACGGGACTGCACGTCGCGCTCGTCGACGACGTAGAGCGGCGTGCCGTACTGCGCGACCAGGTCGGCGGCGGCGACGCCGCCGATCGCGAGCGAGCCGTCGTCGGTCCGCGTCGCGGACGCGGGCCAGATGCGCGCGCTCAGCGCGGAGGCGTCGTCGGGGACCCGCAGCCGCGGCGGGGCAAGGGGGTTCTCGCTCACGGGACCCGATCCTAGCGAGCCGGGACGAGCCTCCAGTCCGCTGTTACGGGCCGACACGCGCCGACACGCGCCGCGACGGGACGCGACTCCCCCCGCCACGTCCGACGTCACGGGCCGTGGCGCCCCGACATGCCCGCGCCCGCGCCGTCAGCTGCCGCAGGTCCCCACGGTCTGCAGTCCCTGCTCCGTGAGCGGCAGCCGGTCGGCCGTCACCCGCACGGTCGCCTTCGACCCGGTGATGTCGAGCGAGCGGACCCGCAGCTGCTCCGGCAGGAACTGCGCCGTGCAGACCGTCACGGGCACGTCGGTCACGCCGGGGATGGAGTCCACCTTGAGCCCGAGCGCCGAGTTCGTGATCCGGACCGTCTGCGGCGTGATCGTCACGCCGCGGCCGTCCGACTGCGCCACGACGTCACCGGTGGCCGCGTACGAGATGTCGTAGCCGAGCACCGCGGTGGAGCCGGAGAGCTCGACCCCGCCGTCGACGAGCCGGAGCCGGTCGAACAGCGGGCTGTACTTCGCCAGGTCCTTCACGCTCGAGGCGGCGAGCGTCACGTGCCCGTCGACGTCCCGGACGTCGCCCTTGCCGTCGACCGGGACGTCGTGCACGGTGACGTCCGCCGCGAGCGGGACGCCGTCGACCGTGATCCGGTCCGACGAGATGTCCACCCGGTCGAGCGTCCCGGCGATCAGCTGCGGCAGGACGATGCCCTCGGCGTGGGCAGTGACCTCGCCGGTCGTGCCGTCGGGCAGGGACTGCTCGACCTGGTCGGCGATCGTGCGGTCCACCACGCCGCGCAGGACGAACTCGGCGACGACCGCGAGCGCGGCCAGCACGACGAGGAGCACGACGAGGACGATCGGCCAGCGACGGCGCTTCCGGGCGGGTGCGGGGGCGACGGACATGCGTCCCAGCCTGCCAGGGTCCCCCGGCAGCCGGCCTGGAGGCACGGGTGCGGCCCGGCGCGTCGGCTGCGGCGGGCGCGCGGCTGGCCGGTGTGCGGTCGGGCGGGGGCGGGCGCGTGTCGAACCAGGAAACCGACGTCGAACCAGCCGCGGGGGCTGGTTCGACGTCGGTTCCGTGGTTCGATCCGGGCGGGGCCGCGCTACATGCGCTCGGGAGCGGAGACGCCGAGCAGCCCCAGGCCGTTGCGGACGACCTGGCCGGTGGCGTCGTTCAGCCAGAGGCGGGTGCGGTGCAGGTCGGTCACGGCCTCGTCGCCGAGCGGCGTCACGCGGCAGGCGTCGTACCAGCGGTGGTACAGCCCCGCGAGCTGCTCGATGTACCGCGCGATGCGGTGCGGCTCGCGCAGCTCCGCGGCCTGCCGGACGACCCGCGGGTACTCCGCGAGGGCACCGAGGAGTGCACCCTCGGTGTCGTGGGTGAGCAGCGAGGCATCGAACGCCGAGCGGTCCACCCCGGAGGCGGCGGCGTTGCGCGCCACCGACTGCGTGCGGGCGTGGGCGTACTGCACGTAGAAGACCGGGTTGTCGTTCGTCCGCTTGGTGAGCAGGTCGAGGTCGATGTCGATCGCGGTGTCGCTGGCGAACCGCACGAGGGCGTACCGGCCGGCGTCCACACCGACGGCGTCGACGAGGTCCTCCATCGTCACGATCGTGCCGTTGCGCTTGGACATCCGGAACGGCTGGCCGTCCTTGAGCAGGTTGACCATCTGGCCGATGAGGATCTCGAGGTTCGTACCCGGCTGGTCGCCGAACGCCGCGCACATCGCCATCATCCGACCGACGTAGCCGTGGTGGTCCGCGCCGAGCATGATGAGGTTCCGCTCGAACCCCCGCTCGCGCTTGTCGAGGTAGTACGCCAGGTCACCGGCGATGTACGCGGGGTCGCCGTCGGACTTGATGACGACGCGGTCCCGGTCGTCGCCGAAGTCGGTCGTGCGGAGCCAGAGCGCCCCCTCGGCCTCGTACATCATCCCGAGCGACTGCAGGCGCTCGATGGCGCGCTCGACGGCCTTCGACTCGTGCAGCGAGTTCTCGTGGAAGTACACGTCGAAGTCGACGCCGAAGTCGTGCAGCGACTGCTTGATGTCGGCGAACATGAAGTCGACGCCCTCGCGGCGGAACAGCTCCTGCGCCTCGTCGCGGGGCAGGTCGCGCACGTCGCCGTCGTACGTCGAGAGCACGCGGGCGGCGATCTCGCTGATGTAGGCGCCGCCGTAGCCGTCCTCGGGCGTGGGCTCCCCGAGCGCGGAGGCGACGAGGGACCGGGCGAAGCGGTCGATCTGCGCACCGTGGTCGTTGAAGTAGTACTCGCGGGTGACGAGGCCGCCCTGCGCGGCGAACACGCGCGCCAGGCTGTCGCCGACCGCGGCCCAACGGACGCCGCCCATGTGGATCGGGCCGGTCGGGTTGGCGGACACGAACTCGAGGTCGATGCGGACGCCGTCGTACAGGTCGCCGTGCCCGAAGGACGAACCCCCGTCGACGATCGTGCGGGCGATCTCCCCCGCGGCCGCTGCCTCGAGCGTGATGTTGATGAAGCCGGGTCCGGCGACGTCGACGGACGCGACACCGTCGAGCTCGGACAGCTCGCCCGCGATCTCCGTCGCGAGCTCGCGCGGGTTCGTGCCGAGGCGCTTCGCGAGCTGCATCGCCGCGTTCGAGGCCCAGTCGCCGTGTGCGCGGTTCTTCGGCCGTTCGAGCGCGACGTGCGACTCCCCGACGGTCACGGTGTCGGACGCGCCTCGTCGCTCGACGATCCCGGTCAGGATCGACAGGTACGCGGCGGAGAGTTCGGCAGGAGTCACGAGGGTCGATCCTACCGGGACGTCCAGGCGGCTCCTGGCCCGCGTCTGGTCGCGTGCACCATCATGTCCGGATGACCACCCGCAGCCGTGCCCGGGCGATCACCGTCGCCGTCCTCAGCGTGACCGCGTCCCTCGCCCTCACGGCGTGCACGGGCGGGTCCGGCGGCGGCTCCCCCAGCGCCAGTGCGAGCGCCGGACCGATCGGGCAGCGCGTGGCGCAGAGCTGCACCGACCTGCTCCCCGCGTCGGCGCTGCAGGTGTACGGCAGGACGTTCACGCAGGACACGTCCTGGACGCCCGCGAAGGGCACGCCGGCGGCCACCATCGAGCGCCAGCGCGGTCGCGTGTGCCGCTTCGTCGCGACCGACGACCCCGCCACCACGGTGACGCTCGCCGTCGCCCACCTGCCTGAGAAGTCGCTCACGACACTGAAGGACGCCCTGTACGAGCGCGGCGGCTCGGTGCCGACCTACCGCGTCGAGGGCTACTTCGCCCTGACCGACGGCGTCGGGCGCGCGGACGCGTTCCCCGACCCGTACTGGATCACCACCGAGTCGACCCTGTTCACGGAGCCCGGCGGCGCGCAGCCCGTCGTCGACGCCGTGCACGCGGCACTCGAGCCGAGCGCCTCGGCGGCCCCGGCCGACTGACGGGACGGCACGCCCGGCCGCCGGCCCACGTCCGACGCGACCCGGCAGCGGACGGGAGGCGCGGGGCGGGCCCGCACCGTGCCTCCCGTCCGGTGCGGCGCGACACGCGCTGTCCTGGTGCGGTGCGCAGACCTGCTACGGTTGGTCTCACCCACGAGCCCCCATAGCTCAGGGGATAGAGCACTGCCCTCCGGAGGCAGGGGCGGAGGTTCGAATCCTCCTGGGGGCACCGATACATCTCCGCGCAAGCTGACGTTCTCGCTGCGCTCGATCGGCAGCGCGCGATGTCGCCTCCGGCGACCGTCCCCCACGCACGCGCCCGCCACGCCGGTCTCGACAGGCTGGTTTGCCGGCGCGACACCCGGCGTCACTATGATCCGCGCCGATGAGCACCGGCACCACGGACACCCAGGCACCCCTCGCCCGCGGCACACACGCGCCCGAACCGCGCACCCTGCTCGACGTCCTGCGGGCGACCGCGGCCGCGACCCCGGACGCCCTCGCGCTCGAGGACCCGGCCGGGACCGTCGACTACGCGACCCTGCTCGACCTCGTCGCCGCGCAGGCCGACGACCTCGCCACGCGCGGGGTGCGCCGCGGCGACCGCGTCGGCATCCGCCTCCCGTCCGGCGGCCGCGACCTGTACGTGTCGATCCTCGCGGTGCTCGCCGCCGGTGCCGCGTACGTCCCCGTCGACGCCGACGACCCCGAGGAGCGGGCGGCGCTCGTGTTCGGCGAGGCCGGGGTCGTCGGTGTGATCGGGGCGGGCGGCGTCCTGCGGACCTCCGGCGCGCCCGACGCCGACCCCGCGCCGGTCGTCGACCCCGGCGCGCGTGCGGCGGCACCGACGGTCGACGACGACGCCTGGATCATCTTCACCTCGGGCTCGACCGGTGTCCCCAAGGGCGTCGCCGTGACCCACCGCTCCGCGGCAGCGTTCGTCGACGCCGAGGCGCGGATGTTCCTGCAGGACGCCCCGATCGGCCCGGGCGACCGGGTCCTCGCCGGGCTGAGCGTCGCGTTCGACGCGTCCTGCGAGGAGATGTGGCTCGCGTGGGGCCACGGGGCGTGCCTGGTCCCCGCGCCGCGGTCGCTCGTCCGGACCGGGGTCGACCTCGGGCCGTGGCTCATCGCGCACACGATCACGATCGTATCGACCGTGCCGACCCTCGCGGCGCTCTGGCCCGACGACGCCCTCGAGCAGGTCCGGCTCGTCATCTTCGGCGGCGAGGCCTGCCCGCCCGAGCTCGCCGCACGCATCGCCTCCCGGGACCGCGAGCTCTGGAACACCTACGGCCCGACCGAGGCCACCGTCGTCGCGTGCGGGTCCCTGATGGACGGCAGCCAGCCCGTCCGGATCGGCCTGCCCCTGGACGGCTGGGACCTCGCCGTCGTCGACGAGCACGGGCAGCGCGTCGCCCCCGGCGGCGTCGGCGAGCTCGTCATCGGGGGCGTCGGACTCGGCCGGTACCTCGACCCGGCGAAGGACGCCGAGAAGTACGCACCCTTCCCGGAGCTCGGGTGGGACCGGGCGTACCGGAGCGGGGACCTCGTGCGGTACGAGCCCGAGGGCCTGGTGTTCCAGGGCCGCGCCGACGACCAGGTCAAGCTCGGCGGTCGCCGGATCGAGCTCGGCGAGGTGGACGCCGCGCTGCAGGGCCTGGACGGCGTCGCGGGCGGTGCCGCCGTCGTGCAGCGCACCCCCGCCGGGAACCAGGTGCTCGTCGGGTACGTCGCCCCGGTCGCCGGCGCGACGATCGACACCGCCGCCGCGAACGAGCGCCTCCGGCAGGAGCTGCCCGCCGCCCTCGTGCCGCTCCTCGCCGTCGTCGACGCCCTGCCGACCCGCACCTCGGGCAAGGTCGACCGCGCTGCGCTCCCCTGGCCGCTCCCCGGCGCCACCGACACCGCCCTGCTGCCGGACACCGTCGCGTGGATCGCCGAGCGGTGGGCGGCGATCCTCGGCGTCCCGGTGACGAGCGTCGACGACGACTTCTTCGCGCACGGCGGCGGCTCGCTGACCGCGGCGCAGCTCGTCTCGGCCATCCGCGAACGCTTCCCGACGACGACCGTCGCCGACGTGTACGACCACCCGCGGATCGGCGCGCTGGCCGAGGCACTCGACGACGCCGGGCCGGTCGCCGCCGCCCGGCGCCCCGTCCGTCCGGTCCCGCCGGCGACCGGGCTGCTGCTGACGGTGCTCGGCCTGCCGGTGCAGGTCCTCCGCGGGCTGCGGGTCACGACCTGGACCGCCCTCGCGTCGAGCGTCCTGCACGCGACGTCGTTCCCCGCCCTGCCGTCGCTGCCCTGGTGGGCCCTCGTGCTCGCGCTCGCGGTGTTCGTCACCCCCGTGGGCAAGATGGCGCTCACGGTCGTGCTCGCCCGGCTCGTCCTGCTCGGCGTCCGCCCGGGCGACCACCCCCGTGGCGGCTCGGTGCACGTGCGCGTCTGGCTCGCGGAGCGGATCGCCGAGGCCGTCGACGGCCCCTCGACGTCCGGCGCGCCGTGGATCAGCTACTACGCCCGCGCGCTCGGCGCCCGGATCGGTCAAGGCGTCGACCTGCACACGCTCCCGCCCGTGACCGGCATGCTCACGATCGGCAAGCGGGCGTCGATCGAACCCGAGGTCGACCTCGCCGGGCACTGGGTCGACGGCGACGTGTTCCGTCTCGGCCGGGTCCGGGTCGACGCCGACGCGGTCGTGCACAGCCGCTCGACCCTGATGCCGGGCGCGCACGTCGGCGTGGGAGCCGAGGTGGAGGCCGGCTCCGCCGTCTCCGGCCAGGTCCCCGACGGGGAGCGCTGGGCGGGTTCGCCGGCGGAACGCGTCGGCTCGGCTCGGCACGGTCGGGAGGCACGACCACCGTCCCGCAGGCGCTGGCTCGTCGCGTACGGGGTCGGCTCCGTCGTCGTCGCGGGGCTGCCCGTCGTCGGCGTCGCGGCCGGCGTGACGGTCGCCGCGGCCCTGGTCGGGCGAGCGGACACGATCGGGTCCGCCGTGCTGCACGGCCTGGCGGCCGTCCCGCTCGCCACGCTCGTCGCGGGTGCCGTGTACGCCGGGCTCGTGGTCGTCGCCGTCCGGCTGCTCGGCATCGGCCTCCGCGAGGGCCGGTACCCGGTGCGGTCCCGGACCGGGTGGCAGGCGTGGTGCACCGAACGGGTGCTCGACGCCGCACGGACCCTGCTGTTCCCCCTGTACGCCTCGCTCGTCACGCCGCTGTGGCTCCGGGTGCTCGGGGCGAGGGTCGGGCGGGACACCGAGATCTCGACCGTGCTGCTCATCCCCGCGCTCACGCAGATCGCGTCGGGGGCGTTCCTCGCCGACGACACCATGGTCGCCACGTACGAGCTCGGCGGCGGGTACGTCCGGATCGGGCGGTCGAAGGTCGGGCGGCGCGCGTTCCTCGGCAACTCCGGCATGACCGGGGCCGGCCGCTCGGTCCCCCGCGAGGCCCTGGTCGCGGTGCTGTCCGCGGTGCCGAAGAAGGCCAAGCGCGGCTCGTCGTGGCTCGGCTCGCCGCCGGTGCGGCTCCGCCGGGCGACGACCGAGTTCGACGAGGAGCGCACCTTCCGTCCACCGCGCCGCCTGAAGGTCGCCCGGGGGCTCTGGGAGCTGCTCCGACTCGTGGCGCCGATGGTGTCCGCCGCGATCGCCCTCGGCGTCGCCGGGGCGCTGCTCGCGCTGTGGTCCTCGATCGGGCTCGGGTGGACGGTCCTGCTCGCGGGTCCGGTCCTCATCGTCGCGGGCGCCGTCGCCGCCGCGGTGTCGACGGCCGCGAAGTGGGTCTTCGTCGGGCGGATCGACGCCAGGGAACGGCCGCTGTGGTCGTCGTTCGTGTGGCGCAACGAGGTGCAGGACACGTTCGTGGAGACCGTCGCCCGGCCCTGGTTCGCCGAGCAGGCCGCGGGGACGCCGGCCCTCGCCGCGTGGCTCCGGAGCCTCGGAGCCCGGATCGGCCGCGGCACCTGGATCGAGACGTACTGGCTGCCGGAGGCCGACCTCGTCGAGATCGGCACCGGCGCGTCCGTCGCGCGCGGGACCGTCGTGCAGACCCACCTGTTCCACGACCGGGTCATGCAGCTCGACGCGGTCCGCCTGGACGCCGGCGCGACCCTCGGTCCACACAGCGTCGTCCTGCCGGCGGCGGGCATCGGCCCCGGCGCAACCGTCGGCCCGGCGTCGCTCGTGATGCGCGGCGAGCAGGTCCCCGGCGGTACGCACTGGTCGGGCAACCCCATCGCTCCGTGGACGACCGCCCCGCCGGTGGACCGCGACGAGGACCCGGGCGTGGCAGACTCGACGGCACCGTGAAGCCGAACCCCGACGCCGACCCGTACACCCCGCACAGCGGCGACCGCCGGTGGAGCGCCCTGCACCACGACCTGCGCCTCGGCTACCGCGTCGCGACCAACCGGCTTGACGCGACGGCGACGATCACCGCGCGGGCGCTCGTCGCCCTGGACCGAGTCGTGCTCGACCTGCACGGGCTGCGGGTCGACCGTGCTGACGTCGACGGCGTCCGGGCGGCGAAGGTCGCCGCGTCGACCCACAAGCTGACGGTCACCCCCGCCGAGCCGATCGCCGCGGGTGCCGAGTTCACGCTGCACCTGCGCTACCGCGGCGCACCGCGTCCGCTCCGCAGCCCCTGGGGCCAGATCGGGTGGGAGGAACTGACCGACGGCGTCATCGTCGCCGCGCAGCCGACCGGTGCCCCGAGCTGGTTCCCGTGCAACGACCGCCCGGACGACAAGGCCACCTACCGCTTCGAGATCACGGCCGAGACCGGCTACGACGTCGTCGCGAACGGCGACCTGCTCGGCCGCGAGCAGGCACGCGCCGGCACGACCTGGACCTACGCGGTGACCGAGCCGATGGCCACGTACCTGGCGACCGTGCAGATCGGGCGCTACCGCTCGACACGGCTCCGCGGTGCCGTCCCGCCGGTGACCGTGCACCACCCGGCGGACCTGACGTCCGCGGTCCGGACGGACTTCGGGCAGGTGCCCGAGATGCTCGCGCTCTACGCCGACCGGTTCGGCCCGTACCCGTTCTCGTCCTACGGGATCGTGGTGACGGACGACGAGCTCGAGATCCCGCTCGAGGCGCACGGGCTCGCGGTGTTCGGCCGGAACCACGTCGACGGCGAGCACGGCACCGACCGGCTCATCGCGCACGAGCTCGCGCACCAGTGGTTCGGGAACTCGCTCACCGTCCGCCGCTGGCAGGACATCTGGCTGCACGAGGGCTTCGCCTGCTACGCGGAGTGGCTGTGGTCCGAGCACCGCGGCGGCGACTCGGCGGACGTGCTCGCCGCGCAGCACCGACAAGCGCTGGTCGCCGGGCCGCAGGACCTCGTCGTCGCGTCGCCGGGCGCGCGGGACATGTTCGACGACCGGGTCTACAAGCGCGGCGCCCTCGCCCTGCACGCCGTCCGACGGACCGTCGGCGACGAGGGGTTCTTCGCGGGGCTGCGGACGCTCACCGACCGGTACCGGCACGGCAACGTGGTGCCCGAGGACGTGCTCGGCGCGCTCGCGGACGCGGCGGGACTGCCCGTCGACGCGGTGCGACGGATCACCGGGCCGTGGGTCGACGAACCCGGGGTGCCTGCGCTGCCGGTCGTCCGTCCGGTCTGAGCGGCGCCGAGGGAGCGTTACGAGGCCGCGCGGTCCGGCGCGTGCACGTCCGTCCAGAGCGTGTCGAGCGAGAGTCCGACCTCGCCGGCGACCGCGGCGATCGTGGCGAACGCCGGGGTCGCGATCCGGCCCGTCTCGATCTTCCGCAGGGTCTCGGGCGAGATGCCGGCGGCCAGGGCGACGTCGAGCATCGAGCGCTCGGCACGGGCCCGGCGGAGCAGCGCCCCGAGCCGACGCCCACGCTCGAGCTCCTCGGGACTGAGCGGGAGACGGACCATGGACCTGATGGTAGTACCGGTACTGTTGTACCGGCCGAACTGTACCGGTAGCCTCGACGCGTGATCGAGATCCTGAGCCCCACCGAGGTCGACCGGGCCCGCCGCACGGGCGCCCTCGTCGGCACCGTCCTGCAGACCCTCCGCGAGCGCACCCGGGTGGGCACGAACCTGCTCGAGATCGACGCGTGGGCCCGGACGCTGATCGAGGACGCGGGCGCCGACTCCTGCTACGTCGACTACGCCCCGTCGTTCGGCCGCGGGCCGTTCGGCCACCACGTGTGCACCGCCGTGAACGACGCGGTCCTGCACGGGCTGCCCCACGACCGGGCGCTCGTGGACGGCGACCTGCTCACGCTCGACCTGGCGGTGTCCCTCGACGGGATCGCCGCCGACGCGGCCATCAGCTTCGTCGTCGGCACGCCCGACCCCGCGGACACGGCGCTCATCGCGGCGACCGAGCGCGCCCTGGCCGCCGGGATCGCGGCCGCCCGCCCCGGCGCTCGGACCGGTGACCTGTCCCACGCCGTCGGCACCGTGCTCACCGACGCCGGGTACCTCGTGAACACCGAGTTCGGCGGCCACGGCATCGGGTCGACCATGCACCAGGACCCGCACGTGTCGAACACCGGTCGACCGGGGCGCGGGTACACGCTCCGGCCGGGGCTCCTCCTCGCACTGGAGCCGTGGGTGATGGCGGACACCGACGAACTCGTCACCGACCCGGACGGCTGGACGCTGCGGAGCGCGACGGGGTCCCGGACGGCACACACCGAGCACACGATCGCGATCACCGAGGACGGTGCCGAGGTCCTCACGCACCCCCGGCGCTGAGCGGGACGTCCTGCGGCGCGGTGACCGTGATCGGCAGGCCGCCCGCCGCGACCGCGAGCACGAGGTCCGCGTCGAGCCAGGTCACCGTCACCGGCTGCCAGCGGCCGTCGAGCCGTGCCCGACCGCGGCGGAGGTCGACCTCGACCCGCGCGGGGTCGACGCGGAGCCCGCGGCCGTCGCGCTTGAGCACCGCCTCGGTGACGGCCCACGCGGCGGCGCGGTCCTCCTCCGTGCGGAGCCGGGCGGACTCCCGCGGGCCGGACGCGTCGAGCGGGGCGGCGGCGACGCGCGAGACCCGCTCGACGTCGACGCCGATCGTCGGCGCGGATGTCCCCGCCGGCCGCGCAGCCCCCAGCAGCGCGGCCACGGCGACGAGGCCGGTCGTGCGCGCGAGGCTCACCGGGACGGCCGTACCGGCGGCCTCCGCCCAGGGGCGCCCGTGGTCGGACGCGCCGCACGTCGGACAGGACCGGCCGGTGCGCACGGTGACCGGCTCGACACCCGCAGCGGACGCGGCGGCGGTGACCAGCGCCTCCCGGCCGACACCAGCGGTGTCCGCGTCCGCGGCGACGACGCGCACCGTGACGGCGACGGCGCCGCACCTGGCATCGTTGCGGGACCGGGCGACCACGCGGTGAGCCTACCCGCGACGAGCGGGCGGATCAGGCGTGCGTGAGCGCGATGAGCGCGACGTTCATGGTGCTGTAGGCACCCTCGGACCGGGTTGCCTGCCGGACGCGGCCGCGCAGGACCTCGTAGCGGCCGTCCTGCTCCCGGACGAAGCCGATCACGCCGCTCGCCGGCGTCGAGACGCGGTGGTAACCGTCCTCCAGTGGGACGACCTCTGTGCTCGTCGTGCGCTCCATCGTGCTCCCCTTCCGTTCGTCGTCGAACAGTGGCCGCCAGCATACCCCGCCCGGGGGACAAACCCTCCCCAGGTTGCGCGTCCCGCGGGGTTCTCCCGAAGTCTGTCCGTCCGCGAAGGAGCGTGGATAGCATCGGGGCGACGGCAGCCTGCTCGGCGCGGTCACGGGGTGCGTCGCAGGGCACACCCGACGACGGATGGAGGACGGATGCGAGCGGTCCACGCCCGGACGAGCGCGACGACGGCTTCACACAGAGCGGACTCCGCCGGGGGACAACGGCGGCGCGGACGCCGCGGGTTCCGCGCCCGGCTCGGCGCGGCACTGGTGGCCGTCGGTCTGGTCGTCGGCCCCGTGCTCGTCCCCGTGGCCGCCGCGGACGCCACCGAGCCGGTGGACCTCGCCGGAGCGTACGTGCTCGACGACGCCGGAGCGCTGACGAGCGGGCAGCGGACGCAGGTCGAGCGGGCGATCCAGGACCTGTACGACGAGACGAAGACGCAGCTCTACGTCGTCTACGTCCCCACGTTCACGGACCCGACCGACCACACTGCCTGGGGCGACGCGGTCATCCAGCGGAACCAGATCGGCTCCGACAGCATCGTGCTGTCGGTCGCGGTCGACGACCGGATCGCGGACATCCGGCAGACGACCGAGGGCGTGCTGTCCTCGACGGACGTCAAGAACGCCTACCAGCAGGACGCGGTCCCCCAGCTGCGGGACGGGAACTGGTCGGGCGCGGCGGTCGCGCTCGCGGACGGCCTGGTCGCCAGCCAGGCGCCGCCGGACCTGACCTGGCTGTGGGTCGCGCTCGCCGTCGTCGTGGTCGGCCTGCTCGTCCTGCTGCTCGTCGTCCGAGCACGGAACAAGCGCCGGACGGCAGCGGCCGCGCGGGCGCAGCAGGAGTCGCTCGCGGGACTCGAACGGGCCGCGGGCGGTGCCCTCGTCACCATCGACGACGAGCTCAAGACCGCCGAGCAAGAGGTCGGGTTCGCCGCCGCCCAGTTCGGCGACGACGCCGCGAAGCCCTTCGCCGAGGCGGTCGACGCCGCGAAGCGGTCCGTCCGCCAGGCCTTCGCGTACCAGCAGCAGCTCGACGACGAGGTCCCCGACACCCCGCAGCAGCGCGCCGAGTGGGCGAACCAGATCATCGCGATCTGCGAGCAGGCGCACGCGGCGATCGACGAGCAGACCGAGGCCTTCGACCGCCTCCGAGCGCTCGAGGACGGGGTCGAGGACGCGGCACGGGCGCTCGGGTTCGCGGTGGCCGCCGCTCCCGCCGACCTCGCCGCCGCGCGGGCGGCGCTCGACCGGGTGCGCGGGGCGTACGCCGGCCGGACCCTGGCATCGGTGTCGGACAACGTCGACCAGGCGCAGCAGGTGCTCGACTACGCGACCGAGCGGTCCCGGGCAGCCACGGCCGCGATCGCCGCCGGCGACAAGGGCGAGGCCGTCATCGCCGTGCGGGACGCGCAGCACGCCCTGGCGCAGGTGCAGCAGCTGACCGGCAGTGCGACCGCCGCGGAGACGACCTTCGCCGAGGCCGCTGCCCGCGCGCAGGCGATGCGCGCCGACCTCGAGGGCGACGTCGCCGCGGCGCGTGCGACGCGATCGGGCGACCCGGCCCTCGCCGCAACGGCGACGCAGGCCGACGCGGTGCTCCGGCAGGCGGTCGACCCGCGGGACCCGATCGCGGCGGTCGACGCCCTCACGAAGGCGAACACGGCCATCGACGCCGCGTTGGCCACCGCCCGCAGCCAGCAGGAGCAGCGCGAGCGGGCCCAGCGGGCGCTCGACGACGCGCTGCGGGACGCGCGGACACGGATCAGTCAGGGGCGGGACTTCATCTCCGTGCGCCGCGGCGCCGTCGGCACCACCGCGCGGACCCGGCTGTCCGAGGCCGAGCGGGCGCTCGACGACGCGGTCGACCTCGCCACCTCCGACCCCGCACGTGCGGTGCAGGCGCCGCGGTCGGCGGAGCAGTACGCCGCGGCTGCGATGGACGCGGCGAACGACGACATGGGCGGGTGGCCGGGGCAGGGCGGCGGCGGGAACGGCGCGCAGCTCGGCGGGCTGGTCACCGGCCTCGTGCTCGGCGGACTGCTCGGCGGACGCGGGGGCAGCTTCGGCGGCGGTTCGTTCGGGGGCGGGGGCTTCGGGGGCGGGGGCTTCGGCGGCGGGGGCGGCGGCTTCGGCGGTGGTGGGGGCGGCGGAGGCGGCGGGTTCTCCGGCGGCGGCCGCTTCTGACCTCCGGGACTCCCCACCGCCCGCCCAGCGACACCTCCCCCGGCAGACCGCCGGACCGCCCATCCAGATCACCAGTCAGACCACCGACGGACCTCCCAGGAAAGGCAACGCACATGGCAAAGCAGACCATCTTCGGCCGGATCTCCGCGCTCATCCGCGCGAACGTGAACCAGATCATCGACGACGCCGAGGACCCGCAGAAGATGCTGGACCAGCTCGTCCGCGACTACACGAACAACATCGCGGACGCCAAGACCGCGATCGCGCAGACGATCGGCAACCTCCGCCTGCTCGAGCAGGACCACGAGGAGGACAAGCGCGCCGCCACCGAGTGGGGGCAGAAGGCCGCGAACGCCTCGTCGGCCGCGGACAAGTACCGCGCCGAGGGCAAGACGGCCGAGGCGGACAAGTTCGACAACCTCGCGAAGATCGCCATCGGCAAGCAGATCGCCGCCGAACAAGAGGTCAAGGACAACGAGGGCCCGCTCGCCACCCAGAACGAGCAGGTCGAGAAGCTCAAGTCCGGTCTGGCCGGCATGGAGCAGAAGCTCGAGCAGCTCAAGTCCAAGCGCGACTCGCTCGTCGCCCGCCAGAAGACCGCCGAGGCACAGTCGAAGGTGAACGACGCCATCGGCAACATCGACATCACCGACCCGACGAGCGACCTCAACCGCTTCGAGGAGAAGGTCCGCCGCGAGGAGGCGAAGGTCCTCGGACAGCAGGAGCTCCAGTCGTCGAGCCTGGACGCGCAGTTCGAGAGCCTCGAGGACGTCGGCCGGGACGCCGAGGTCGAGGCGCGACTCGCCGCGCTGAAGAACGGCGGGTCGTCGACGATCTGACCCGACACGCTGGTGCGGACGGCGCCGGGCCGTGCTGACAGACTGAGACGATGCAGTTCCTCGTCGTCGGGCAGTGGCAGGGTTCGGCGTCGTCGCGGGCGATGCGCCTCGGCGACGGCGCCCAGGCCGTCGCAGCCGATCTCCCCCGTGCCGCCACCACCGTCGTCGACGTGCCCGCGGGCGCAGGCGACCGACTCGAGACCGCCGTCGCGCGCTACACCTCGGTCCGCTCGGTCGCCGAGCGCGTCGCCGAGGAGGTCGGGGTCGCGAGCGAACCCGTGCTCGTCGTCGGCGGGGACGGCTCGAGCGTGCTCGGGGCAACGGTGCTCGTGCGTCCCGGCACGGCCTTCGTCCGGATCGCCGGGTCGAGCGGGTACCGCGCTCTGAACCGCGCCCAACCCGTAGCCGCGGAGACCGCGGTGCTCCGGCTGCTCGTCGACCGGCCGGACGACCTGTTCCCGGACCTGCCCGTCGTCGACCCAGCGGCCGTCGTCGTCGCGGGCATCCGCGGCACCGAGGACGCCGAGCTCGCCGCGCTCGACCGGGTCGGGATCACGCACCTCGACGTGGACGACGCGACCCCGGACACCCTCGACGCCGCCGTCACCGCGACCGGAGCCGACGCGGTGTTCGTGCACGTCGACCTCGACGTCCTGGACCCGTCCGAGGTCGACGGGCTGCTCGAACCCGTGCCGTTCGGACTCGACGCGGCGGCACTCGTCGCGCAGATCCAGGCGGCGACCCGCGGCCGACGGCTCGTCGGTGCGGCGCTGACGGGGTTCGCGCCGGTCGACCCCGAGCGGGCCGTCGACGACCTCGGCGTGATCCTGCGCGCGGTCGGCGCCCTCACCACGGCGTCCCGCGCGTAGCGGGCGGTTCCGCGCATCGGGAGCCGTCCCGCGTATCGGAGGACATCTCGCGCATCGCAGGCCCTTCCGCGCATCGGAGGACGTCCCGCGCATCGCAGGCCCTTCCGCGCATCGGAGGACGTCCCGCGCATCAGGTGTCGTCCGTTCCGACCCCAGACGCGCGGGCCCGCATCCCATGTCGCGCGCGATGGGATCGATCGCTCACCCGCACCTCCACGCTCACCCGCGCCTCCACACGCACCCGCACCTGCATCCGCACCTGACCCCGCACCGACCCCACCGCGCTGCGCGACGGGCGCGAACCGTCCTCGGCCGCCGACTCCGACGCGCCATCCGGACCGATACCCATCGCACCCGGACGCCCCTCCGGCGGCCTGCGTACGCTCGGGCACATGACGGACTACGACCTCATCGTGATCGGCGCCGGCGCAGTCGGCGAGAACGTGGCGGACTACGCCCACAAGCGCGGCCTCTCGGTCGCCGTGGTCGAGGCCGAGCTGGTCGGCGGCGAGTGCTCGTACTGGGCGTGCATGCCCTCGAAGGCGCTCCTGCGCAGCGGGCACGCGGTCGCGGCGGCGAAGCGACTCGAGGGCGCCGCCCAGGCCGTGACGGGTGACCTCGACGCCGCGAAGGTGCTCGCCCGTCGCAACTCGTTCACCTCGGACTGGAAGGACGACGGACAGGTCGCGTGGCTCGAGTCCGCCGACATCGCGCTCATCCGCGGCCACGCGCGCATCACCGGCGAGAAGACCGTCGAGGTCGCCGGCGAGACCCACACCGCCCGTGCCGCCGTCGCCGTCGTGACCGGGTCGCTGCACCAGCTCCCCGACGTCCCCGGCCTGGCCGAGGCGAAGCCCTGGGGCACCCGCGAGGGCACCAGCGCCCAGCACGTCCCCGAGAGCCTGCTCGTGATCGGCGGCGGTGTCGCCGGCTCCGAGCTCGCGACCGCCTGGGCGTCCCTCGGCGCGAAGGTCACCCTGGTCGCCCGGCACGGCCTGCTCGGCGGCATGGAGCCCTTCGCGGGCGAGCTCGTCGCGGACGCCATGCGGGAGCTCGGCATCGACGTCCGGACGGGCGTCAACCCGACCCGTGTCGACCGGGACGAGCACGGCCTGGTCACGACGACCCTCGACGACGGCACGACCCTGGTGACGAGCGAGGTGCTCGCCGCCACCGGTCGGTCGCCGCACACCGCCGAACTCGGCCTCGAGACCGTCGGGCTGACCCCCGGCGACTGGCTGCAGGTCGACGACACGATGCTCGTGCAGGGCACCGACTGGCTCTACGCCGTCGGTGACGTCAACCACCGGGCGCTCCTGACCCACCAGGGCAAGTACCAGGCGCGTGCCGCGGGCGAGGCGATCGCCGCACGGCACCAGGGCCGTCCGGTGCACACCGAGCCGTGGGGCGCGCACGTCGCGACGGCCGACCACGCCGCGGTGCCGCAGGTGACCTTCACGGACCCGGAGGTCGCGAGCGTCGGCCTGACCGAGGACGCTGCTCGCAAGCAGGGGCTGACCGTCCGCGCCGTCGAGTACGACCTGGGCGCCGTCGCCGGTTCCGCACTGCAGGCCGACGGGTACACCGGGCGCGCGAAGATGGTCGTCGACGAGGACCGCGGGGTCGTCGTCGGCGTGACCTTCGTCGGTCAGGACGTCGCCGAGATGCTCCACGCCGCGACGGTCGCCGTCGTCGGCGAGGTCCCGGTCGACCGCCTCTGGCACGCCGTCCCGGCCTACCCGACCATGAACGAGGTCTGGCTGCGCCTGCTCGAGACCTACGGCCGCCCGGAGTAGCGGTGCGGAACCCGCTCCTCGACTCCCCCGTGTCGCGGGCCGGCTGGCTGTTCGCCACGGCCGTCGGCCTCGCGATCGGCGTGCCGCTGTCGACCGGCAGGATCCGGGTCGTCGACGGGCTGGTGGTCTGCAGCGGCCTGCCCCGGTGGGTCTTCCGCCGCGGCGGGACCTGCGTGGGATCGGTGTACCTGACGCGCGACAACGACGGCGACCGGGTGCTCCGGCACGAGCGCGTGCACGTCACGCAGTGGCGCCGCTACGGCATGGCCATGCCGCTGCTCTACGCACTCGCGGGCCGCGATCCCCTGCGCAACCGCTTCGAGGTCGAGGCCGGCCTCGAGGACGGCGGCTACGTCCGCTGACGCCGACGCTCGCCGAGCGTGCCAGATCTGGCACGTTCGGCGTGCTCGAGCGACGAATTGTGCCCTCCGGGCGGACGTGAGCGGCGTGTCCTGACCACTCGCGGGTGACCAAGCACGGCGGGGGCGAGCGCGCGATGCGAGCGCGCGTCAGGCGGCGCGGCGCCGCGGGACGACCAGGGGCGTGCCCGTCTCGGGGTCCGGGACGACCACGCACGGCAGGCCGAAGACGTCCTCGACGAGCTCGGCGGTCAGGACGTCGGCCGGACGCCCCTGCGCGACGATCGACCCCGCCCGCATCGCGACGAGGTGCGTGGCGTACCGCGCCGCCTGGTTGAGGTCGTGGAGCACCGCGACGACCGTGCGTCCGGCCGCGTGCAGCGCAGAGGCCAGTTCGAGCACGTCGTACTGGTGCGCGATGTCGAGGAACGTCGTCGGCTCGTCGAGCAGGACGATGTCGGTCTCCTGCGCGAGCACCATCGCGATCCAGACGCGCTGCCGCTGCCCGCCGGAGAGCTCCCCGACGCTGCGGTCGGCGAGCGTCACGGTGTCGGTCTGCTCGAGCGCGGCCTGGACGGCGGTGCGGTCGGAGCCCGACGAGGGGTGCAGCAGGTCCTGGTGCGGGAACCGGCCGCGGGAGACGAGGTCGCGGACGGTGATGCCCTCGGGGGCGATGGGGGTCTGCGGGAGCATGCCGACCCGGCGCGCGACGGCCTTCGGGCGGTAGGACGTGATCGGCGCGCCGTCGAGGTACACCGTGCCCGCGCGGGGCGTCAGGGTCCGGGCGAACGCCTTGAGGAGCGTCGACTTGCCGCACGCGTTCGGACCGACGACGACCGTGAGCTCACCGTCCGGCACGTCGACGTCGAGGGCGTCCACCACGACGCGGTCCTCGTACGCGAGCGTCAGCCCGCGGGCGCCGAGCGCCGTCGTCGGGAGCGCCGAGGGGGTGGAAGTGTTCAGTGCTCGGCCCTGCCGTGCCGCCAGTAGCCCATGAACGCGACCTGTTCCCGGGCGATGCCGACACCGCGCACGAGGTGGCGCCGGAGCTCCTTGACGCAGCTGGCCTCCCCCGCGATCCACGCGTAGACGGGGCGCTCCTCGGCGGCGGCGGGGACGTCCCAGAGCACCTGCTCGTCGACGTCGAGATCTGCGTCGACATCCGCGTCGACCGGGGCGAGTGCGACCGTGGGCGCGACCGCGGCGGCAGCGCCTCGGCCGCCGACGACGTCCGACGCCCACGCGTGCACCTGGTGGGTCATGCGCTCGCCGTGCGAGGCGCCGTTCCGGGCGATCCAGCGGACCTCGACCCCGGCGGGCGCGGACACCGGCAGGCGGTCGGCGTCGGTCGGGACCTCGATGAAGACGTGGCCGACGGCCGTGACGTCGAGGGCCTCGAGGATGGCGCAGATCGCCGGCGCCGCGGTCTCGTCGCCGGCGAGCAGGATGCGGTCGGCGCGCCCCGGGGCGAACTCGGCGGCACCGCTCGGGAGCTCGGCCGGCGAGGACGGGACCGCCGGACCGACGATGCGGAGCTCGTCGCCGACGCGGCAGCCCGAGACCCAGCGGGACGCAGGGCCGGTGTCGCCGTGCGCGACGAAGTCGATGTCGAGCTCGCGGGCGTCCGGACGGAACGAGCGGACCGTGTAGGTGCGCAGCGGGTTCCGCACGGCGTCCGGCAGCGCGCGCCAGGCGCCGTACCAGTCGTCGCCGTCGGGCAGGTCGGTGAAGCCGTGGCCCGGGATCGGCAGCACGATCTTGATCCGCTGGTCGAGCCCCACCGCGGAGAACTCCGCGAGGGCGTCTCCGGACAGCGTCACCCGGACGAACGAGGGGGTCAGCGCGGACACGGCCGTCACGCGGACGGAGAAGACGCGGTACCGGGCAGCCACGAACGCAAGTATGGCATGCCTCACCTAACCGTTCCAGGGTGGAACGGGGTACCCCGGACGGTGCGAGGATCGTCCCCGTGCACGAACCCGACGACGAATTCTCGGACCTGGCCGCGCTCGCCGCCGCGAGCGGCGTGACGGAGCCGCTCCGCGCCTCCAGGCAGGTGGTCCGCGGCGACGACGGACGCGAGACCGCCGCGATCCGGTGGGACACGGCGGACGGACGGGAGGCACGGATCACCTACCTGCACGGGCTCGGCATCGACGCGCACAGCTTCGACCAGACCGCGCTCGCCGTCGGCGAGCCGGCGGTCGCCCTCGACCTGCCGGGACATGGCCGGTCGAGCTGGCGCGACGACGCGGACTACGGCGCCGCGGTCACCGCCCCGCAGGTGCTCGCCGCGCTCGACGCGCTCGACGTGCCGCCGGGGATCGTCGTCGGGCACTCGCTCGGGGCGATCCTCGCCGCGCGGCTGGCGTCGCTCGCGCCGGAGCAGGTGACCGGTCTCGTGCTCGTCGACATGTCGCCGGACTTCGCGCAGCGGGCCGTCGACCGGATCGCGCGGGCGCTCGAGGACGAGGAGCCGTTCGCGTCCCTCGACGAGGTGGTCGACCGTGCCGTCGAGGCCCGCGTCGGCGACGACCGGCAGGTGCTGCTCCGCGAGGCGCGGCACACCACCCGGCTCGGCGCCGACGGCCGGCTCGTCCGTCGGCACCACTTCCCGCACCTGCCCGCCGGCCGGACCGCCTCGGTGGGCCGCTTCGCCGACGCGTGGCCGGACCTCGAGGCGCTGGACGTCCCACTGCTGCTCGTCCGGGGGGACCGCGGCTACGTCTCCCCGAAGCTGCACACCGGGTTCGTCGAGCGCCTGCCCGACGCCCGGGTCGTGACGGTCACGGCCCGGCACGCGGTGCAGAACCAGGCACCCCTCGAACTGGCCACGGCGATCCGGGCATGGGCCGAGGACCACGGATTGTTGCACCCCGTGGAGAAACCGTCCCCCGACGGTCCGGTTGGTCGGTAGCCTCTTGCGAGCGCGACGCGACGACCGTCGCTCCCACGCGCCCGGAAGGAACCCACAACCCATGAGTCCGCTCCTCCCCCGCCTGGGTCGACGTGCAGCACGCGTCGCCCTCGCCAGCACGGCCGTCGCGGTCGTCTCGGCCCTCGCCCTGACCGGGTGCTCGGGATCGTCGAACGAACAGGGCGGCGCCGACGCGACCGTCCGGATCGGGCTCGTCCTCGAACCGACCAGCCTGGACATCCGCACGCAGTCCGGTGCCGCACTCGACCAGGTGCTCATCGACAACGTGTACCAGGGGCTCGTCGGCCGGGCGGCGGACGGCAGCGGTGCGATCCACGACGTGCTCGCGTCGAAGCACGAGGTCTCGGCCGACGGGCTCACCTACACGTTCACGCTCCGCGACGGGACGACGTTCCAGGACGGCAAGCCGGTCACCGCGGCCGACGTCGTGTGGTCGCTCCAGCAGGTCAAGGACAACGCGTCCTACGTCGACTCCGCGCAGCTCGCGAACGTCCGGTCGATCGCGTCGCCGTCGTCGGACCAGGTCGTCCTGACGCTGTCGAAGCCGGACTCCGACCTGCTCTGGAACCTGACCGGCCGCGCGGGACTCGTGCTCGAGCAGGCCGCGAAGAACGACCTGTCGGACTCCGCGAACGGCACCGGCCCGTACGAGGTGTCGAGCTGGAAGCAGGGCGACGCGCTCGTCTTCGCCCGGAACGCCGACTACTGGGGCACGAAGGCGAAGGTCGCCAAGGTCGAGTTCCGGTACATCACCGACGGGTCCGCGGCCGTGAACGCGATGGCCGCGGGCGACCTGGACGTGCAGACCTCGGTCGACGGCACGCTGAAGAGCCAGCTCGAGGGCAACGCCGACATCTCGCTGCACACCGGCAAGACGACCGACAAGTACACGCTCGCGTTCAACGACCGCAAGGCGCCCTTCACCGACGTCAAGGTCCGCAAGGCGATCCGGCAGGCGATCGACCCGAAGGCGCTCATCAAGGCGATCGGTGGGACCGGGGTGCCGCAGGGCGGGCCGATCCCGGAGCTCGACCCGGGCTACCAGGACCTGACCGACATCGACGCGTACGACCCCGCGGCCGCGAAGCAGCTGCTCGCCGAGGCCGGCGCGAAGGACCTCAAGCTCACCCTGACCTACCCGAACATCTACGCGGCGACGATCGGCGACGTGCTGAAGTCACAGCTCGCGGACGTCGGCATCACGCTGAGCGTCCAGCGCGTCGACTTCGCCACGTGGTTGTCGCAGGTGTTCGAGAAGCACGACTTCGACCTGTCGATGGTCAACCACGTCGAGTCGCGGGACTTCGGCAACTGGGCGAACCCGGACTACTACTTCGGGTACGACAACCCCGAGGTGCAGGCCCTGTACGCGCAGTCCGTCGCGGCGACCGACCAGGCCGACAAGACGAGGGCGCTCGAGCAGGCGGCCCGGATCGTCAGCGAGGACGCCGCCGGCGAGTGGCTCTACACGGCGACGTCGGTCACCGCGGTCCGCAAGGGCGTGACGGGCGTGCCGTTCGACGGCACGAACTCCCGCCTGGACCTCGCGCAGCTGGCGGTGCGGTGACCGGGGTCGCCGCTGCCGGGCCCGTAGCATCGGACTCGTGACCCGGTTCCTCGTCGGGCGACTGCTGCTGCTCGTCGTCGGTCTGCTCGTGGCGAGCATCATCGTGTTCGCCGTGCTCCGGGTGCTCCCCGGCGACGTCGCGCAGGTCGTCGCCGGCACGCAGGCGTCCCCGGCGCAGGTCGAGCAGCTCCGCCAGCAGCTCGGCCTGGACCGGCCGGTCGTGGTGCAGTACGTCGACTGGATCGGCGGGCTGCTGCACGGCGACCTCGGCCGCTCGCTCGTCACCGGGGGCCAGGTCGCCCCCGAGCTGACCCAGAAGCTCGCGGTCACGCTGCCCCTCGCCGGGATGTCGCTCGCCGCGGCCCTCGTGCTCGGCGTGCCGCTCGGGGTGCTCGCCGCGGTGCTGCGGCGCCGCGCGGGCGGTGCCGTGATCGCCTTCGTCGCCCAGGCCGTCGCCGCGATCCCGATCGTCTGGGCGGGGCTGCTGCTCATCGCGCTGTTCGCCGTGACGCTCCGGTGGCTCCCACCGCAGGGCTTCCCGCTCGACGGCTGGGGCGAACCCGGGCGGGCGTTCTCGGCGCTCGTGCTCCCCGCGCTCACGATCGGCGCCGTCGAAGGCGCCGTGATCCTGCGTTTCACCCGGTCGGCCACGCTCGGGGTGCTCGACGCCGACCACGTCCGCACCGCCGCCGCGATCGGGCTCACCCGGACGCAGGCGCTCGTGCGGCACGGGCTGCCGTCCGTGGCGCTCACGGTGCTCGCGGTGCTCGGTGTGCAGATCGCCGGGCTGCTCGTCGGCGCCGTCGTCGTCGAGCAGCTGTTCTCGCTGCCCGGTGTCGGCCGGATGCTCGTCACCGACGTCGGCCGGCGGGACGTCACGAAGGTGCAGTCCGAGCTCCTCGTGCTCACCGGGCTCGTCCTGCTCGTCGGCTTCGCGGTCGACGTGCTGCACCGCGTGCTCGACCCCCGGCAACGCGAGGTGCACGAGTGACCCGCCGACTCGTCGCCCGGCCGACCGGGGTGTTCGCCGTCGTGGTCCTCGGCCTGCTCGTGGTCCTGGCCGCCGTGTCCCTCGTGTGGACGCCGCAGGACCCCTTCCGCACCGACCCGTTCCGGCAGTGGTCCGGGCCGAGCGCGGCGCACTGGTTCGGCACCGACGCCTCCGGACGGGACATCGCGAGCTACCTCCTCGCCGGCACGCGGACGACGGTGCTCGTCGCCGTGGGGTCGGGGGTCATCGCGAGCGTCGTCGGCATCGTGCTCACCGCGGTCGGCTCGCTCACCGCCCGGTGGGTCCGCGAGGGCACGGCCGTCCTGCTCGACATCCTCGTGGCGTTCCCCACGCTGTTGACGGCGATGCTGCTCACCGCGGTGTTCGGCGGTTCGCTCGGCGTCGTGGTCGTGAGCGTCGGGCTGTCCTTCGGCGTGACGATCGCCCGCGTGGCCCGCGGCGAGATCCGCCGGATCGCGCGCAGCGACTACGTCGTCGCGGCACGGGCGTCCGGCGTGGGACCGCTCGGGGTGCTCACCCGGCACCTCGTGCCGAACGCGGCGCCGCTGTTCACCGTGCAGCTCTCGCTCGCGATGGCGACCGCGGTCCTGGCCGAGGCCGGGCTGTCGTACCTGGGCTACGGCGCCGGTTCGGACACCGCGTCGTGGGGTAGCATGCTCGCCGACCTGCAGACCTACGTGGGCGTCCACCCGTGGAGCGCCGCGTGGCCGGGGGCCGCGATCGCCCTCGTGGTCGCCGCGCTCTCGCTGCTCGGCGACGCAGTGCGGGACGCGACGGACCCGCGGCTGACGACGGGCGACCGGGCGTCCGACCCGACCACGACCTCGCCGACGACCCCGGGGGTGACCGCGTGACGGACGCACACGACCGCGTGACGCACGCACACGAGCGCGGGCCGGACCCGCGCGCCGGACTCGGGGTCTCGGGTCTCTCGGTGCGCATCGCGGGGCGGACGGTCCTGGACCGTGTGTCGTTCACCGTGCCTCCCGGCCGTCGCGTCGGCGTGATCGGCGCGTCCGGATCCGGGAAGTCGATGACCTCGCTCGCCCTGATGGGGCTGGAGCCCACCGGTGCGCAGGTGACCGGCAGCATCCGCCTGGACGGGCGGGAGCTCGTCGGCCTGCCCGACCGCGAGCGGGCGAAGCACCGCGGCGCGGACCTGGGCATGGTGTTCCAGGAACCGGGCACGGCGCTCGACCCGCTCCGACGGGTCGGCGCCCAGGTCGCGGAGCCCCTCCGGCTGCACCGCGGCCTGGATCGTCGTGCCGCGCGGACCGCCGCCGTCGCACTGGCCGACGCGGTGGGTCTGCCGGACCCGGCGTCGCTCCTGCGGCAGTACCCGCACCAGCTGTCCGGCGGGCAGCGGCAGCGCATCTGCATCGCGATGGCGATGGCCGGGTCGCCCGCCTACCTGATCGCCGACGAGCCGACCACGGCGCTCGACGTCACGACCGAGGCCCGGATCCTCGAGCTGTTCGAGCGGCTGTCCTCGGCACGCGGCACCGGGATGCTGTTCGTGACGCACGACCTCGCCGTGCTCGCGCGCATCGCCGACACCGCCGTCGTGCTGCACGAGGGGCGCGTCGTCGAGCAGGGGCCGGTCCGCACCCTGCTCGGGGCGCCGCAGCACCCCGCCACGACCGCACTCGTCGAGGCCGCCCGCGCCACCGCCAGGAGGACCCCGTGACCACGCCCTCCGCAGCGCCGCAGCCGGACGCCCTGCCCGTCCTGGCCGGGACCGGGCTGCACCGCACGTACCGGCCCCCCCGCCGTGGGCCGTTCGAGCCCGGCCCGGTCCGCACCGCCGTCGACGGGATCGACCTGACGGTCGCTCCCGGCGCCCGGCTCGGGATCGTCGGCGAGTCCGGGTCCGGCAAGTCCACCCTGGTGCGGCTGCTCGCCGGCCTGGAGGCGCCTTCCGCCGGCACCGTGACCGCCTCCGGTCGTCCCGTGGTCGCGTCCGCCTCCGCTGCCGCGATGCGGTGGTTCCGTCGCGAGACGGGCGTCGTGTTCCAGGACCCCTACGCGTCGCTCGACCCGCGGATGCGCGTGGGCACGATCATCGCCGAGCCGCTCCGGGCACTGCGGATCCCCGGCGACCACCGGGAGCTGGTGCGGCGGGTCCTCGAGCGGGTCGACCTGCCGGTGGACGCCGTGGACCGGTACCCGCACGAGTTCTCCGGCGGGCAGCGGCAGCGGATCGCGATCGCCCGGGCGGTGGTGCACGAGCCGCGGATCCTGTTCGGGGACGAGCCGATGAGCGCCCTCGACGTGGTGGTCCGCGCGCGCGTGATCGACCTGTTCCGCTCGCTCGCGGACGACCTCGGGTTGACGCTCGTCCTCGTGTCGCACGACATCGGCGTGGTGCAGCGGCTGTGCGACACCGTGGCGGTGCTGTCCGAGGGGCGGATCGTCGAGCACGGCCCGGTCGCGCTGCTGGACGACCCGCAGCACGACGTCACGCGGGCGCTGGTGGCGGCGGCGCCGACGCTGCCGTAGGCGGTGCGGGCCGGCGCGACCGCCTCACCAGCAGGCGGGGTGCCGCCGCTGCCACCGCAGGCGTCGCTCGAGCTGGGCGCCGAGCGCGAGCAGCGTGCGCTCTCCGCCGGGACGGCCGATCAGCTGCACGCCCATGGGCAGGCCCTCGCCGTCCGGGTGGCCCGCACCGGTGACCCCGACGGGCAGCGTGATCGCGGGCAGTCCCGCGACGTTGACCATCGAGGTCCACGGGGAGTACGCGCACTGGCGGCGGAAGTCCTCGTCCGGGTCGTCGCCGTACCAGCCGAGGGGTCGGGGCGGCAGCGCCAACGTCGGGGTGAGCACGGCGTCGAACCGGTCGAACGCCCGGATCAGCGCCACGGAGAACGCGTCGAGGGCCGTCATCGCGTCGAGCACCTGCGTCGCCGTGAGCCGCCGGCCGCGCTCGACGAGCCACGCGACGAGCGGGGTCAGCGCCGCGAGGTCGATGCCGGGGACCCGGGGCAGCCCCGCGGCGCTCGACTCCCACGCCACCCGGAAGGCGTCGGCGTACGGCAGCCGGGGCATCGCGACGTCCTCGACCCCGTGCCCGACCTCGCCGAGCACCCGGACGACGGTGGCCACGGCGTCGCGGGCGGCGGGGTCGACCACCACGTCGACGGTGTCGTCCCACGGGGAGCCGTCGAGCAGCCCGACGACGAAGCGCCCCTCGCCCCGGACCGCCGCGGCGGTGAAGGGGCCGTCGCCGACGTCGGGCGTGACGAGCGCGTACGGCGTCGGTTCGTCGAGCCCCGTCGGCCGCGCGAGGGCGTCGAGGAACATGCCGGCGTCCGCGACGTTCCGGGTGATCGGCCCGGCGACGCTCAGCCCGCCGAGGCCCGATCGCCCGGGCACGGACGGCACCCGGCCCCGGCTCGGCTTGAGCCCGACGAGCCCGGTCGCCGCGGCGGGGATCCGCACCGATCCCCCGCCGTCGGTCCCCACGGCCGCCGGGAGCAGTCCCGCCGCGACCGCGACCGCGGCGCCGCTCGACGATCCGCCGGGAGCCCGGGAGGTGTCCCACGGGTTCACGGTGGTGCCGAGCCGGGTCTCGGAGGACGACGACATCCCGAACTCGGGCGTGGTCGTCTTGCCGAGGCTCACGGTGCCGGCTGCGGCGAGCGCTGCGACGAGCGGGTGGTCGGCGGCTGCGGGCGCGGCGGGCAGGGCGACGGATCCGCTGCGGGTGACGACGCCCGCGCGGTCGTACAGGTCCTTGTCCCCGTGCGGGAGTCCCCAGAGCGGTCGGGAGGTCGGCACGGCGGTCCCGGGCTGCGCGGCGGTCCCGAGCTGCGCGGCGCGGCTCCGGGCCTCGTCCGCGGTGACGGTGACGAACGCGCCGAGCCCCGGGTCGAGCCGTGCGATGCGGTCGAGGTAGTGCTCGGTGACCTCGAGCGCGGTGGTCTCGCCCCGTCGGATCCAGTCCCAGAGTTCCTGCGCGGTGAGGTGGTGGAGTTCGAACACGGTCCCTGAGCCTAGGCGGCGGTGTCCGCGGCCAGGTGTGCGGCGAGCACGTCCCGGACCGTGGTCCAGCGGTGCGGACCGTAGCGGTCGTTCCGGACGTGGTGGAGGGTGGCCTCGCCGCTGAACATGCTGACGAAGTACTGCATCCCCTGCCAGGCGGGGAACGGCTCGTCGTCCGGGGCGCTCGAGACGCGTCGGCCGATCCGGGCCATGGCCGACAGCGTGCTCGCGGTCCCCGCCCACTGCGTGCGGAAGTGCGTGCCGGTGAGCTGCGAGAGCGTGTCCGCGACGCTCCGGGCGGTCACCCGGTCGCCGGCGACCTCGACGACGCGCGAGGCGTCCGGATCGAGTGCGGCGAGCGCCGTCACCCGCGCGGTGTCGTCCTTCGTGGTGAAGTCGAGCACCTGGTCGGCGGAGGACCAGTACAGCGCCCGACGGCGGGCGAACAGGATCATGGGTGCCTGGCCGGTGAGCATGTCGGTGAAGGCGCCGTTCAGCACCGAGGTCGCGCGGACCGGGGCGGCGTCGAGCACGGCGGCGAACTCGCGGCGGAGCTCGAAGTTGCGGTTGGTGCCCGGGGTGATCGAGCGGTAGTCGGCGGAGTAGTCGGACGGCAGGAACCGCGGCACCCCGGCGTCCACGGCGGCGCGGAGCAGTGCGGTCTGGGCGTCGACGATGACCGAGCGGGTCCCGCTCACCGCGGAGACGACGACGTCGACCCCGTCGAGGGCGCGGACGAGGGCGTCGTGGTCGTCGTAGGCGGCGGAGACGAGGCGCACGCGGTCCGGCGCCCCGAAGGCGTTCGCGGCACCGGTCGACCCGGCCGCCCCGCCCGACCGGCTGAGCGCCCGGACGAGCACGGGCCCTCGGTCGGCACCCGTGCCACCGACAGGGGACCGGTCGTCGAGCAGGGCGTGGACGATGCGCGTGCCGAGGTCGCCGGTGGCGCCCGCGACGAGGACGGTGGTGGTCATGCCCCGACGCTACGCACCCTCGCCCGGGTCGGCTCCGGCTTGCACCCTTCGGAGGAACTCCCGGTGGTGCGTCCCTCCGCCGGTCGTCGCGGGGACGGCGGATTCCTAGCGTCGGGGCCATGCCTCCACACACGAAGACGATCGCACACACGAACACGGGGAAGCACGCACCCCGGACGAACCTCGCGGCGCGACACCCCATCGCGACCTTCGCGGTCCTGGCGCTCGGCCTGAGCTGGCTCGCCTGGATCCCGTACATCCTCAGCCCGCACGGGCTCGGCGTCTGGGACGTCCACTTCCCGGAGTTCCTCGGCACGGCGCAGTTCACCGGTATCCTCCCCGGGGCGCTCCTCGGTCCGCTCGGCAGCGCGTTCCTCGTCACGGCCCTCGCCGACGGGCGCCCGGGTCTCCGGCGCTGGGTCGGGCGGCTGTGGCGCTGGCGGGTCCCGTGGCGCTGGTACGCGCTGGCGCTCGTCGGCGTCCCGCTGCTGGTGGTCCTGACCGGGCTGCCGTTCTCCGGCGGTCAGGTGCAGGCTCCCACGGCGCTGGCGCTCGTGGCACTCGTGCCCGGGCTGGTCGTGCAGCTGTTCACCACCGGTCTGTCGGAGGAGCCCGGCTGGCGCGACTTCGCCCTGCCCCGGCTGCAGGAGCGGTTCGGTCCCCTCGGTGCCGTCGCGGTGCTCGGTCCGCTCTGGGCGCTCTGGCACATGCCGCTGTACCTGTCCGACTGGGGCGGGTGGCCGGACGCGCAGTGGTCGGAACCGCTCGTGTTCGCGCTCTTCACGATCACCTTCAACGTCGTGATGACCTGGGTCTTCAACCGCACCGGCGAGAGCCTGCCGGTCGCGCTGCTCCTGCACGTCGGTGTGAACAACACCATCTCGACGCTGTGGGCGGACATGTACCCGGGGATGACGGCCGGCACGATGATGCACGGTCTCGCGATCGTCTCCACGGTCGCGGCGGTCGTCCTGCTGGTCGCCACCCGCGGGCGGCTCGGCTACCCGGGTGCGCGCGGTGCCCGGCCGGGAGGCACGCCCTCCACCACGACGTCGGCGCACGTCGTCCTCGTAGGATCGGACGATGGCACCCGCTGAGTCCCGCGTCGGCCGCACCGAGGTGCTGGTCGCGCTCGGCACCGCGGTCGTCGCGCTCGGCCTGCTGCTCGGCCTCCCGCCGCTGGACGCCGCCGACCCCGAGACCCTCGCAGCGCCCGTCGTCGCTCCCGCGGTGGGCAGCCTGCCGTGGTCGCTCCTGGCGCTCGGGCTGCTCGTGCAGTCCGCCGCGCTCCTGGCCGTGCGTCGGTTCCCCCGGACGGTGCTCGTCGCGGTCGCCGCGGTCCCGGTGCCGATCGCCGTGGCCGTCCCGGCGGTCGTCGACCTGTTCGGGCTGACGGCGCTGCCGGTCCTCGTCGCGGTGGTCGTCGTCGCCCTGCGTGCGCCCCTGGTCCGGACCTGGCCCGCGCTCGTCGTCACCGCCCTGCTCGTCGCCGTCGGCACGGGGTGGCACCGGGCGATCGTCAGCGGAGCGTTCCGCGGCGGGCAGGTCGTCCGGGCGCTGCTCGACGTATCGGGGCAGGGCGTCCTGCAGGCCCTCGGCGCGGTCGGGCTCCCCCTGGTCGTCGCGCTCGTCGTCCGCTCCCGCCGCGAGGTCCGCGCCGCCCGGGTCGCCGAGGCCGACGCACGCTCGGCGGAGGCGGACGCCCGCGCCGCCGAGGCCTCGGCGTCGGTCCGCGAGCAGGACGCCCGGGTCGACGCCGCGGTGTCCCGCGAGCGTGCTGCCATGGCCCGCGAGCTGCACGACATCGCCGCGCACCACCTGTCCGGCATCGCCCTCATGTCGGCCGTCATCGACCGGCAGATCGACGTCGACCCGCCCGCCGCGCACGAGGGGGTGCGGCAGGTGCGGGAGCAGAGCACCGCCGTGCTCGAGGACCTGCGTCGCCTCGTCGGGCTCCTGCGCGACGACTCCCCCGCCGAACGCACGGTCGAGACCGTCGCCGGCGTCGTCGACCTGGTCGAACGCGCGCGGCTCCGGTCGGACGTCCGGCTCGAGGTGCTGCCGGGCGATCGTCCCCTGGCGGACGGCGTCGGTCCGCTCGCGCAGCTCGTCACCTACCGGACCGTGCAGGAGGCGCTGTCGAATGCAGCCGTGCACGCGGCCGGGTCGATGGTCACGGTGACCGTCGACGACCGCGACGACGAACGCCTCCGGGTCCGTGTCGAGAACTCGGTTCCCACCGCACCGTCGTCCGGGAGCACGGCAGCGGGTGGGAACGGACTGCGTGGCATGCGTGAGCGGGCGGACCTGGTGGGGGCGCGCCTCCAGGCCGGGCCGACCGACGGCGGCGGCTGGGTGGTGATCCTCGAGCTGAGCCGCGAGCAGCCCGAGGCGGCGTCGTGATCCGGGTGCTCGTGGCGGACGACCAGCCGCTCGTCCGCGCCGGCGTGTCCGCGCTGCTCGCGGCCGAGCCGGACGTCGACGTGGTGGCGGTCGCGGCCGACGGCGGCGAGGCGCTCGCCCTCGCGCGGTCGACGCGGCCGGACGTGGCGGTGCTCGACGTCCGGATGCCGGTGCGGAACGGGATCGAGGTCGCCCGGGAGCTCTGCGCTCCGGACGCGGACCCCGCGGTGCCGGTGTTGGTGCTGACGACGTTCGACCTCGACGACCTGGTGTTCGGGGCGCTCGAGGCCGGCGCGTCGGGGTTCCTGCTCAAGGACGCCGAGCCCGACGTCATCGTCGGCGCCGTCCGGCAGGTCGCGGCGGGCAACGGCACCATCGACCAGTCCCTGACCCGGCGGGTCCTGCGGGAGTTCGTGTCCCGGCGCAGCCTGCAGCCCGTGACCGGGGACCGCGCCAGCGAGGTCCTGACCGCCCGCGAGCGCGACGTGTTGCTGCTCCTGGCGCAGGGGATGTCGAACGAGGAGATCGCGGCGGCCCTGGTCGTCGAGGTCTCCACCGTGAAGTCGCACCTGGCGCGGATGCTCCCGAAGCTCGGGGTCCGGTCGCGCCTGCAGGCCGTGGTGTGGGCGTACCAGAACCGGGTCGTGGCGGTCCCCGAGGGGTAGCGCGCGCTGCCGCCGATCCGCGCGTCGGAGGCCGATCCGCGCGTCGGAGGCCGATCCGCTCGTAGGAGGGTGAATCGCTCGTAGGAGGCCGTTCCTTCCGGCACCCCACGCGCGGATCGGCATCCCATGTCACGCGCGATGGGCAGGAACGCTCGCTACGGGCGGGACCGCCTGACGGACGGGAGGCGCGTGGCGGGGCCGACCCGAGCCTCCCGTCCGGTGGGTGGTGCGTCGCGGACGCGGCGCGCGTCCGTGGGACCATGTCCGGATGACCGCCACGCTCGTCGCCAAGGACCTCGCCGGCGGCCACGCCGCACGCACGCTCTTCGAGGGCCTCGACCTCACGGTGGCCCCTGGTGACGTCATCGGGTTGGTCGGGGTGAACGGCGCCGGGAAGTCGACGCTCCTGCGGCTGCTCGCGGGTGTCGACGAGCCACTCGCCGGCACCGTGTCGACGAACCCACCCGACGCGTTCGTCGGGTGGCTGCCCCAGGAGCACGAGCGCGTCCCCGGCGAGACGGTCGCCGCGTACGTGGCCCGTCGGACCGGGTGCGCCCAGGCCACCGCGGCGATGGACACCGCCGCCGAGGCCCTCGGCGCGCCGGACGCCGACGACGCCGTCGCGGACCGCTACAGCGCGGCGCTCGAGCACTGGCTCGCCGCGGGCGCCGCGGACCTGGACGAGCGCCTGCCCGTCGTCCTCGCCGAGCTCGGGCTCGACGTGGGCGCCGAGGACGCCGGGGTCGGCCCGGACTCCCCGATGACCGCGTTGTCCGGCGGGCAGGCAGCGCGCGTCGGACTGGCGGCGCTGCTGCTCTCCCGGTTCGACGTGGTGCTCCTCGACGAGCCGACGAACGACCTCGACCTGGACGGCCTCGAACGGCTCGAGCAGTTCGTCCGGGGCCTCCGCGGCGGTGCCGTCCTGGTCAGCCACGACCGCGAGTTCCTCGCCCGCTCGGTCACCGCGGTGCTCGAACTCGACCTCGCACAGTCGTCGCACCGGCTGTTCGGCGGCGGGTACGACTCGTTCCTCGAGGAGCGCGAGATCGCCCGGCAGCACAAGCGCGACGCATACGACGAGTACGCGGCGACGAAGGCCGACCTGGTGTCCCGCGCCCGCACCCAGCGGGAGTGGTCGAGCCAGGGCGTCCGGAACGCCATGAAGAAGAACCCCGACAACGACAAGACCCGTCGGAAGGCGGCGAGCGAGTCGAGCGAGAAGCAGGCGCAGAAGGTCCGGCAGATGGAGTCCCGGATCGCACGCCTGGACGAGGTCGAGGAGCCCCGCAAGGAGTGGCAGCTCGCGTTCACGATCGGGAGCGCCCCGCGGTCGTCCGCCGTCGTCGCGACGCTGTCCGACGCCCGCTACGAACGCGGCGGGTTCACCCTCGGCCCCGTCTCGCTGCAGGTCTCCGGCGGGGACCGCATCGGCATCACCGGACCGAACGGCGCCGGCAAGTCGACGCTCCTCGCGGCGCTGCTCGGACGGATCGAGCCGACGTCGGGGAACGCCTCGATGGGGTCGAGCGTCGCGGTCGGCGAGGTCGACCAGGCCCGAGCGGCCTTCACGGGCGACGAGCCCCTCGCCGCGGCGTTCGAGGCCCTCGTCCCGGAGATGACCACGGCCGACGTCCGGACCCTGCTCGCCAAGTTCGGGCTGAAGGCCGACCACGTCGGTCGACCGGCGGCGCAGCTCTCCCCCGGGGAGCGGACCCGCGCCGGGCTGGCGCTGCTGCAGGCCCGCGGGGTGAACGTCCTCGTGCTCGACGAGCCGACGAACCACCTCGACCTCCCGGCCATCGAACAGCTCGAGCAGGCGCTCGAGGGCTACGACGGCACCCTCCTGCTCGTCACGCACGACCGCCGGATGCTCGACACGGTCCGGCTCGACCGGCAGTGGCGGGTCGAGGACGGGCGGGTCACCGAGCGCTGATCCGGGTGCGGCAACGGGACGGCACCCTTGCGCTGCCCGCGCCGACCCCTCCAGGATGTTGACGTTGACACAGCCGTCAGCACCGGGTCGACACAGGGGTCGACGACGACAGCCGAGGAGGCGGGATCGATGGGGATCCGAGCAACACGACAGGGGAACGGGCGACGCACACTCGCCTGGGCGATCGCGGCAGCGGTGGCCGTCGGCGGGCTGGGCGGTGCCCCGGCCCTCGCCGCGGCGGCACCGGCCGCGGCAGCGACGAACGCAGCAGCATCGACCACAGCGCCGGCCTTCCAGCCGGGACAGCCGTGGAACGACGACCAGGGACAGCCGATCCAGGGGCACGGCGGCCAGGTCGTCACCGCGCAGGACAGCGACGGCAAGCCGATCTACTACTGGTACGGCGAGGACCGCACGAACGGGTACAGCGACACCCCGGGCGTGCACGTCTACTCGTCGCGCGACCTGTACGACTGGCACGACGAGGGCCTCGCCCTCCGCACGATGACGAGCCGTGCCGACTTCGCCGACCCGTACTTCGCCTCGCTGTACGGCGGGTACGACCAGGCGCAGCAGGACGCCGTCTACCGCGACCTCGGCGTCACGGCGGAGAGCGCGACCCGTCCGGGTGCGATCCTCGAGCGGCCGAAGGTGATCCACAACGCGAAGACCGGCAAGTGGGTCATGTGGGTGCACGCCGACGGCCCCACGGCCACCTCCGACGCGCAGTACGCCAAGGCCACCGCGGGCGTCGCCGTCGCCGACTCCCCCACGGGACCGTTCCGCTACGTCGACTCGTACCGGCTCGACCGGGTCCCGGCGAGCGACCCCACCAACCAGCACCCGAGCGACCCGGGCATGGCCCGCGACATGAACCTCTTCGTAGACGACGACGGCACCGCGTACATCGTCTACGCCAGCGAGGAGAACCTGACGCTCTACATCTCGAAGCTCGACGCCGACTACACGAACCTGTCGGCGGACCCTGCCACGGCCGTCGAGGGCGTCGACTTCCGCCGACCGCAGCCCTGGATCGGCGGGCAGCGGGAGGCCCCGGCCCTCACCAAGGTCGGCGGGACGTACTACCTCGTGACCTCCGGCGCGACCGGGTGGGCCCCGAACGCGGCCGCGTACGCCACCGCGACGGACCTGCTCGGGACCTGGACGGCGCACGGCAACCCGGCCACCGGCACGAACGCCGACACCACGTGCAACTCGCAGAGCACGTCGCTGCTCAACCTCGGCGACGGTCGGGTCGTGTACCTCGGCGACCGGTGGAACAACGCCACCGACCTGCGGACCGCGCCGTCGGTCTGGCTCCCGGTGACCTTCGGCGACGGCGGCGCGATGTCGTTCTCGTGCGACACGACCAGCTGGACGCTCGACGACCTGCACCCGTCCACGCCCTGGACCGTCACCACGGCGGTCCCCGGGCAGGCCACGCTCTCGTCGAGCACGAAGGCACTCCCGCGCACCGTGCAGGTCCGCGAGGGGTCCACGACCCGGTCGCACCGCGTCACGTGGGCAGCGGACGCACTCGCCACGGCCGGTGAGCGGACCGTGACCGGCACGCTCGACGACGGCCGGACCTTCACCCGCACCGTGACGGTGCTCCCCGCGAAGCTGTCCTACTTCGTCGACGCCGGCGGCCAGGGCACCGCCGACCACACCGCGGACCTCGCGTTCCTGCGGCAGCGCGGCGACCGGCTGCTCAACTCCGTCGACGACCAGCGCTTCGGGGCCGACCCGTCGACCGGCGACCACTGGGGCTACCTCGGCACCACGGGCGGGACGAACGGCACCTCGGGCGGGACGATCACGAGCACCGTCCGCTGGCAGGCCGACGCGACCGACCTGGAGTACGTGCTCACCGGTCTGAAGTCCGGCAAGCAGCGCGTCGACGTCGGCTTCTGGGACCCGTGGACCAAGAGCGCGCCCGGTCGCGCTGCCGCGGTGTCGGTCAACGGGAAGACCGTCGCGACCGCGCAGCCGATCGACGGCACCTTCCGGACGCTGTCGGCCGAGGTGACCGTCGGCAAGGACGGCGTCGTCGACCTCCGGGTCTCGCCCGCGACGAAGTACGGCATCCAGCTCAGCTGGGTGATGGTCTCGAAGGGCTGACCCGCCGTCGAGGGGGCGCGCCGCGCCGAGCGGCGTGCCCTCCCGGCCCGGATCTGGTGGACTGGTGCAGGGGAGGACACCATGCAGCGCAGGACCTGGGGCATCGCACTCGCAGCCGTCGGGGTGGTCGCCGTCGCGGGCACCGTCGTCGGGGTCGTCGCGGCGGGGTCGGCGCCCGAACCGGCGGCCACCCGCGCGGCAGCGCCGCGCTCGGTCTCGCCGACCCCGTCGCCGACGCGGAGCGCCACGCCCCTGGCCGCGGTCCCGGCGGCACCGTCGGCCGAGCAGCTCGCCGCCCTGCCCCTGGCCTTCCACGACGCGGTCGTCCCGCAGCTCCTCGACGGCACGCACGTCCACCCCGAGAACCAGTGGACGATCGCCGTGCCGAACGCTGCACTCGTCGCGCTCTACGCCGAGCCGTCGGCGTCGGCAGCTCCGATCGCGACGCTCGCGTCCACGGTCTCGACGATCGACACCCCGGCGGCCACGGCCGTCTGGGGCCGGAGCCCCGGGCAGGACGGCGGCATGGTCCTCGTCTCCACCCCGGCGCGGAACCGCACCCCCGGCGACGGCGGTGACCCGACGGCGCCGAGCGCCACCTTCGCCTGGGCGCGCGCCGCCGACTTCACGCTCACGTCCGCGGACCGGATGATCGAGGTGGACGTCGCCGCGTCGACGGTCTCGGTCGTGGGCCGGGACGGGGCGGTCAGCGCGACCGAGGCCGCCCGGCTCGGCACGCCCGACGACCCGACCCCCACCGCGACGGCGACGTACGTCGAGGCCGCGTACGTCGACGCCCGCGTGACGTACACGCAGGGCAACCCGATCATCCTGACCGGGGCGCACTCGTCACGGATCGCCCAGTACGGCGGCAACGCGGCCCTGACGGCGCTGCACTACTACCCGGACCCGACCGGCAGCTCGCACGGCTGCGTCCGGATCTCCGCCGAGATGACGAAGACCCTGGCGCAGCTGCCGGTCGGCACCGCGATCCAGTTCACCTGACCGCGGACACCGTCCGACCGCCTCAGCCGACCGGCGACAACCCGAGCCGCTCGAGCACCTCGGCGCTCTCCTCCTCCGGCGTCCGGTCCGCGGCGATGGTCACGTGCGTCTCGTCCGGCTGCGGGAGCTCGAGCGTGGACAGCTGCGACGCCAGCAGCGACGTCGGCATGAAGTGCCCGGACCGCGCGGACATCCGGTCGGCGATGAGCGCACCATCGCCCGCGACGTGCACGAAGACGACCCCGGGGGCGCGGAGCACGTCGCGGTAGGAACGCTTCAGCGCGGAACAGGTCACCACGCCCGGGCGTCCGTCGTCCAGGTGCGTCCGGATCCACCCGGCGACGACGTCGAGCCAGGGCCAGCGGTCCTCGTCGGTGAGCGGGGTGCCGGCCTGCATCTTGTCGACGTTCGCCTGCGGGTGCATCTCGTCGCCCTCGGCGAAGTCCCATCCCAGGCGCTCGGCGACCATCGCCGCGACCGTGGACTTCCCGGACCCGGAGACGCCCATCACGACGAGGACCCGCGCGTCGACCCCGGCCTCGGCGGTCACAGGAACACCCCCGCGAGGAGCACGCCGCCCAGGCCGAGCACCGAGATGAGGCACTCGAGCACGGTCCACGTCTTGAACGTCTGCCCCACCGTCGTGCCGAGGTAGCCCTTCACGAGCCAGAACCCGGCGTCGTTCACGTGCGACAGGAACACCGACCCCGCACCGATGGCGAGGACGAGCAGCGACGTCTCCGGCGTCGACAGCCCCTCGGCGATCGGCGCCATGATCCCGGCGGCCGTCACGGTCGCGACCGTCGCCGACCCGGTGGCGACGCGTACGAGGGCGGACACAACCCACGCCACGAGCAGCACCGAGATGCCGGACTCCTGCACGGCGTCCGCGATCACCCCGCCGATGCCGGTGTCGATGAGTACCTGCTTGAAGCCGCCGCCGGCACCGACGATGAGCAGCACGCCGGCGATCGGGGGCAGCGCGTCCTCGAGGGACTTCGCGACGGCGGACCGGTCCATGCCACCACCGATCGCGAAGAACACCATCGCGAAGACGGCGGCGATGCCGATCGCGATCACGGGCGACCCGAGGAAGTCGAGCAGCGACACCCAGCCGCCGGCGGCGTCGGGCGCGACGGCCTCGCGGACGGCCTGGGCGAGCATGAGCACCACCGGCAGCAGGATGCCGACCAGGGCGACCGTGAAGGACGGGCTCCGCGGCTCGCTGATCACGCGGGTGAAGTCGCTCTTGCCGTTCGGCAGGGACGCGGTGTCCTGCGTGGCGGGGCCGCGCCGTGCCTCCCGTCCGGCCTGCGCGGGGTCCGCCGGACCGGAGCCGGTCGACGCGGCCGCACCACGCGACGAGAACATGTCGGGCGCGGGGATGTCGACCCAGCGCGCCGCGAAGCGGGCGAAGACCGGACCGGCGAGGACGATGACCGGGATCGCGAGCACGATGCCGAAGGCCAGGGTGGTGCCGAGGTTCGCGCCGACCGTCGACACGGCGACGAGCGGGCCGGGGTGCGGCGGCACGAAGGCGTGCATGGTCGACAGGCCGACGAGGGCCGGGACCGCGATCTTCATGATCGGGACGCCGCTGCGCTTCGCGACGAGGACGATGATCGGGATGAGGAGCACGAGGCCCACCTCGAAGAACATCGGCAGTCCGATGAGCGCCCCGATCAGGGCCATCGTCCACGGCAGCGCGGCCGTCGAGGACCGTCGCACGAGGGTGTCGACCACTCGGTCGGCAGCGCCGGAGTCGACGAGCATGCGGCCGAACATCGCCCCGAGGCCGACGAGGATGCCGACGCTCGTCATCGTCGCGCCGAAGCCGTTGCCGAAGCTCGTCACGGCCTTGTCCGGGGCGAGCCCGGCGCCGATCCCGACGCCGAGGGCACCGATCACGAGCGCGATGAACGGGTGGACCTTGAGCCACGTGATGAGGACGATGATGACGACGATGCCGACCACCGCCGCCGCGACGAGCTGGCCGACCGCCCCGGAGGGGTCGACGGTCGGTGTGCTGCCGCCCTCGGCCGCCAGGACGGTGAGCCCGTGCGGCGCGGTCAGCCCGTGCGCGGTCAGCTCGTCCAACGCTCCGGACGTGGGTGCGTGAGGCATCTGTGCCCCTTCCTGGGCCGCCGCCTCGCGGCCCCGTCGCCTTCGTGTGTGCACCGCTCGTGACCGGTCGGCCGGGTGGTCGGCCGGCGGTCCGCGCGGGGCGCGACCGGACACGCGATGGTCCGGTCCAATAATCTGATTAATCAGATCATACGACGAAGCGCCGCGTGCCGTGCGCCCTGCCCGGCAGTCTGCCGCTTCGATGAGCAGGACGGACCCAGCCGGACGGGCCGCTACCGGCAACGCACGACCAGCACGACCGCACGTCAGACACGTGCGGCAGGACCTGCACGACCAGCACGACCAGCACCACCAGCACCACCAGCACGGAGGAACGATGACCACCGCCCGCGGGCTCCACGCCCAGGTGCTCGAGACGCTCGGGCAGCAGATCGTCGACGGACTGCTCCGTCCGGGCACGGTCGTCCGCCCCGAAGCCGTCGCCGAGGAGTACGGCGTGTCCCGGTCCGTCGTCCGCGAGGCCCTCCGCGTCCTCCAGTCCCTCGGCCTCGTCGAGCCCCGGCAGCGGGTCGGCACGCTCGTCCGGCCCGCGTCCTCGTGGGAGCTCCTCGCCCCGACCGTCATCCGGTGGCGCGGCGCCTCCCCCGCGTACTTCGCGCAGCAGCGGGAGCTCCTCGAGCTCCGGCTCGGCGTCGAACCCGTCGCCGCCGCCCTGGCCGCCACGAACGTCGGCACCGACGCCACCGACGGCACCGACCGTACCGCCGCCGTCCTCGCCGCCGCGACCGACATGGCCGCCGCCTGCGACCGCGACGACTCCCGCGCCTACCTCGAGGCCGACGTCCGCTTCCACCGCGCCCTCCTCGCGGCGTCCAGCAACGCGGTCTTCGCCCACTTCGCCGGCACCGTCGAGGCCCTGCTCCGCACCCGCACCTCCGAGTCGCGCGACACCATCACCCGCTGGACCCACGACGCCGCCGCTCGCCACGTGGCGGTCGCGCGCGCGGTCGTCGACGGCGACGCGGACGCCGCGTCCTCCGCCGCGACGGCGCTCCTGCGCGTCACGCGGGACGAGTTCATCGCCGAGGCACCGGCCCCCTGACGGGCGAGCGGCGCGTCGGTACCTGGCGGAACCGGGCATCCCTGACGTTCCCGGAGCACCGGGTACGCCCGGAACGACCAGCCATCGCGCGCGACCGGGGGGAAGGGCGGACGGGAGGATCGTGCGGACCCCGCCACGCGCCTCCCCTCCGGCCCGGGGCCGCGTCAGCGCCGGCCGCGCGCGAAGAGGCGGGGGCCGCGGAGGCGGCCCGGGGCCGCGTCAGCGCCGGCCGCGCGCGAAGAGGCGGGGGCCGCGGAGGCGCAACCGCATCGTGACGGTGCCGAGCCAGCGGTCGTACTTGAAGCCGACCTTCCCCATCCGACCGACCTCCTCGAAGCCCAGGCGCTCGTGCAGGCGGATCGACGCCTCGGCCTGGCGGTCGGCGATGACGGCGATGACCTCGCGGACGCCGGCGGAGCGGCACTCCTCGAGCAGGGCCTCCATGAGGGCGCGGCCGAGTCCCTTCCCACCGGCGGCGGCGCCGAGGTAGATCGAGTCCTCGACGACGTGGTTCGACCGGTCGCGCGGGTTCCACGGGTCGACGAGGGCGTAGCCGAGCACCTGCCCGGACGGGTTCTCGGCGACCAGGAACGGCAGGCCGCGGCGACGGACCTCGTCGTACCGCTGCTTCCACTTCGCGAACGTGAACGCCGACGGGTCGAACGTGACGGAGGAGTTCCGGACGTAGTGCGTGTGGATCTCGCGGACGTCGGGCAGGTCCCCGGGTTCGGCGGCGCGGATCGTGTAGGTGAACGCGGCCTCGGCGGGCACGGGCGCGCGCAGGTGGCGCGGCAGCACGCGGCGACGCTGGTATTCCTCCTCGAGCACGTCCCGAGCCTAGTGCGGGCGCGGCCGGGCCGTCAGGCGCTGCCACGACGGCGGGCGCTGCCGAGTCTCGCGCTGGGCGACGACTCCCGGGCGCTGCGACCCGAGTCGTGTCGCCCACGCCGAGACTCGGCCGACGTGCCGGCGCGTCAGGCGGGCAGGGACCAGTCGACCGGGGTCGCGCCCTGCTGCTCGAGCAGGGCGTTCACCTGCGAGAACGGACGGCTGCCGAAGAACCCGCGGGAGGCGCTCAGCGGCGACGGGTGCGCCGACGCCACGACCGGGGTGTCGCCGAGGAGCGGTCGGACGGACGCAGCCTGGGCACCCCAGAGCACGGCGACGAGCGGGGTCCCCCGGGCGACGAGCGCGCGGACGGCCTGGTCGGTGACGGCCTCCCAGCCCTTGCCGCGGTGGCTCCCGGCGGCGCCGGACCCGACCGTCAGCACACGGTTGAGCAGCAGCACGCCCTGCTCCGACCACGCACGCAGGTCGCCGTGCGCCGGCGGCGTCACGCCGAGGTCGTCGCGGAGCTCGCGGTAGACGTTCGCCAGACTCCGCGGAACGGGCCGGACGTGCGGGTCGACCGCGAAGGACAGCCCGATCGGGTGCCCCGACGTCGGGTACGGGTCCTGTCCGACGACGAGCACCTTCACGTCGTCGAAGGGCTGTGTGAACGCACGCAGGACGACGTCGCCGGCGGGCAGGTAGGGGCGCCCGGCGGCGACCTCGTCGCGGAGCCAGTCCCCCATCCGGTGCACGTCGGTCTCGACGGGCGCGAGGGCCTCGGCCCACCCGGGGTCGACGAGCTCGGCAAGCGGCCGCGGCTGCACGACCGGTGCCTAGGCGCCCATGGTCGCGACGGAGACCGACTCGTCCCCGGCGACGACGCGCCAGACGCTGCCGGTGCCGCGGACCTGGAGGGCGCCCTCGCCGACGACGAGCGCCGTGTCCTCGTCGATCGCGAGCCCGGCGGTGACGAACTCCGCCTCGGCGGCGGCGATCAGCCGCGCCAGCGTGCCGGCCTGGACGGCGTGCACGTCGATGGTCAGGTCGACGAGCCCGAGTCCCTCGCGGAGCTCGACCTCGTCCAGCCCCTCGGACGCTTCCTCGGGGCAGACCTCGACGCCGCCGATGCGCCAGCCGCCGACGAGTGCGCGGTCGGCGACGACCATCGCGCCCGCCGAGTAGCCGAGGTAGGGCAGGCCGTCGGACACGAGCAGCCGGATCTGGTCGACGAGCGGGGCGATCGCGTCGAGGTAGTGCGGGGTCACACCGCCGCCGATCACGAGCGCGTCGACGTCGCTGAGGACCGAGGTGGCGAAGACCGTGCCGGGGGCGACCTCGGTCACCAGGACCTCGGCCTGCCGGGCACCGCCGAGGGCCTCGGCGAGGTCGGCCGTCGACGAGGGCGATGTGCCGTCCTGTCGGGAGACGGACAGGAGGCCGATGCGCGGCACGGTCCGGCCGACGGCAGCGGCGCGCGCGGTGGCCTCGGCCAGGAACGGCGCGACGGCGTCCGAGGCGATGACCGGGCCGCCGCCGACGAGGTGGATGCTCACGACTCGGCCGTCACCGGGGCGAGGGCACTCCACGGGAACGTGATCCAGCCGTCGACGCGACGCCAGACGTGGTCGGGCTCGAGCACCGTGCCGGGCTTCGAGTACAGGCACGCGCTGCGGACGTCGGCGCCGGCGTTCCGGATGATGTCGACGACCAGGCGCAGGGTGCGGCCGGAGTCGGAGACGTCGTCGACCACGAGGACCCGCTTGCCCGCCAGGCTCGGCGCGTCGAGGGCCGGCGACAGGATGACGGGCTCGTCCAGGCGCTGCTCGACGTCGGTGTAGAACTCGACGTTGATCGAGCCGCACTCCTTGGTGCCGAGCGCGTAGGCGACGGCACCGGCGATGATCAGCCCACCGCGGGCGACCGCGACGACGACCTCGGGCTCGAAGCCGGAGGACAGCACGTCCTTGGCGAGCAGCCGGGCCGCGTCCCCGAACTCGAGCCACCCGAGCACCTCGGGCCCGCTCGTGACGGTCACGGTCGAGGGTGCCTGCGCGGCTGCCCCGGGTTCGCTGCTGATCGGCATCCGACCACGGTAGCGGCACTGCCCCGTCCACCGCGACCCGTCACCAGGACCCGCGCGCGTCCGGACCTGGACCCGGACAAGGACACGGACACGGACACGGACACAGCCCGGCCCCGGCGCGGCTCCTGCCCGCGTCAGCTCCGCGGGGTGAGCGGCCCCCGCGCCAGCTTGTGCTGCGCCGACTGCGCGACGGGCCGCACGGTCACCAGGTCCAGGTTGACGTGCGCCGGCAGCTCGACCGCGTGCACGATCGCCTCGGCGACGTCCTCGGCCACGAGCGGCTCCGGCACGTCGGCGTACACCGCGTCGGCCTTCTCGCGGTCGCCCCGGAAGCGCGTGAGGGCGAACTCGTCGGTCTTCACCAGCCCGGGGGCGATCTCGACCACCCGGAGCGGCTCGCCGTTCAGCTCGAGGCGGAGCGCGCCGACCAGGGCGTGCTCGGCGAACTTCGCGGCGTTGTAGCCGCCGCCGTTCTCGTACGCCACGTGCCCGGCCGTGCTCGTCACGGTGACGACGTCGGCGACCCCGGCGGTCGCGGCCCGACGGCGGAGCTGCGGCAGCAGAGCGGCGGTGACGCGCTTCGTGCCGATCACGTTCACCTCGAACATGGCGCGCCAGTCGTCGACGTCGGACTCCTCGACGCTCGCCGAGCCGAGGGCGCCACCGGCGTTGTTCACGAGCACGTCGGCACCGCCGGCCTCGGCCACCCGTGCGGCGAGCGCCGCGACCGCGTCGGCGTCCGTGACGTCCGCGACGAGCCAGTCGGTGCCGGTCTCCTCGGCGAGCGCCCGGAGCCGGTCCTCGCGTCGGGCGACGGCGAGGACGTCCCATCCCCTCGAGCGGAACAGCCGGACGGTGGCGGCACCGATGCCCGAGCTGGCTCCGGTGACGACGGCGAGACGGGACATGGGACCTCCGACGGAAGGGACGGGAGCGGACCGCACCACCGTACCGACGACGATCCGGTACCGTGACCGGGCATGAGCAGGGACGCCGGACCGCGCACGAGCAGGGACACCGGACCACGCACGAGCAAGGACGCCGCGCCGACCGCCCCGACCACCCCGCTCGAGCCCGGCCGCGCCCCTCGTCGCATCCCGATGTGGGACACCGCACGCTTCGTCGCCGTGACCCTCGTGGTGATCGGGCACGCCATCCAGCGCCAGACCGCCGGCAGCGAGCACGCCCTCGCGCTCTACACGTTCATCTACGCGTTCCACATGCCCGCCTTCGGCGTGATCAGCGGCTACTTCTCGTCGGCGGACACCCCGACCGCGCAGCGGATGCGGCGGACGTTCACCGACATCGTCGTGCCGTACATCGTGATGCAGACGATCTGGACCGTGGTGCAGGCGGTCGTCGAGGGCGGCAAGGAGTTCAACCCGACGCAGCCCACGTGGACGCTCTGGTTCCTCCTGGCGCTCGGGATCTTCCGGCTCGTGCTGCCGTACCTGGCGATCCTGCGGTGGCCGCTGTTCTGGGCGGTGGTGCTCAGCGTCGGGGTCGGGTACTCGGACAACGTCGACTCGACGTTCTCGCTCGGTCGGGCGATCAGCCTGCTGCCGTTCTTCCTGGTCGGCTGGCAGCTCAGGCAGTGGGGGCTGTTCGACCGCTGGTACGAGGCGTCCCGCCGCACGGTGGTGCGCGTGCGCATGGCGGCCGGCGCGGTGTTCGCGGCGTGGGCGGCCGCCTGCCTGCTGTTCATCCCGCAGTTCGCCGAGTTCGACCTGCACCACTGGTTCTTCTACGACGACTCGTACGCCGGGCTCGGTGAGGACGCCTGGTGGGCGGGCGGTGTCCGGCTCGGTCTGGTGCTGCTCGCCGGCGTGCTGACGGCGTCGTTCCTGCTGCTCGTGCCGCGCCGGAGGGTGTGGATCACCCGGTTCGGCGCGGCGACGATGTCCGTCTACCTGCTCCACACGTTCGTCCTGTACCCGATCCGCGAGTCCGGGGTCCTGGCCGGCGAGCACTCCGCCTGGCCGTACGTACTGCTGATGGTCGCGGTCGCCTGCGCGGTCAGCCTGTTCCTGGCGCAGCCCTTCGTGCGCCGCGCGATGCGCTGGCTGCTCGAGCCGAAGGTGGACTGGCTGTTCCGCAGGGACGTCGCGACCCCGGGACCGGCACCCGGACGGCCTGGAGGCACGGCCTAGGTCCGCCCCGTCCGTTACGCCCGGTGGCGGCCCTGCTGGTGCCCGCCCGGCCACCTGCGTACCGTGACGGTCGACGCAGCGCAGCCACGGGCCTCCCGTCCGACGCGCAGGGCGACCCGACGACCACCGCACCCGACAGGAGCACCGATGAGCACGAACGACGCCGCCGCTTGGCGGTTCGAGACGACGCAGGTCCACGCCGGCGCGCAGCCCGACCCGACCACGGGTGCCCGTGCGACGCCGATCTACAAGACGACGTCGTACGTGTTCGAGAACTCGGACCACGCCCGCGACCTGTTCGCGCTCGCGCAGCCGGGGAACATCTACTCGCGGATCATGAACCCGACGAACGACGTCGTCGAGCAGCGGATCGCCGCGCTCGAGGGCGGTACCGGGGCGCTGCTCGTGTCCTCGGGGCAGGCGGCGGAGACGTACGCGGTGCTCAACATCGCGGGTGCCGGCGACCACATCGTGTCGTCGTCGTCGATCTACGGCGGCACGTACAACCTGTTCAAGTACACGCTCGCGAAGCTCGGCATCGAGACCACCTTCGTCGAGGACCAGGACGACGCCGAGGAGTGGCGCCGCGCGGTCCGGCCGAACACGAAGCTGTTCTTCGCGGAGACCATCGGCAACCCGCGCATCAACGTCCTCGACATCACGAAGGTGTCGGACGTCGCGCACGAGGCCGGCGTGCCCCTGATCGTCGACAACACCATCGCGACGCCGTACCTGATCCGTCCGTTCGAGCACGGCGCGGACATCGTCGTGCACTCGGCGACGAAGTTCCTCGGCGGCCACGGCACGGTGATCGGCGGCGTGATCGTCGACGGCGGCCGGTTCGCCTGGTCGGACCACGCCGAGCGCTTCCCGGAGTTCAACAGCCCCGACCCGTCCTACCACGGCGCCGTGTTCGCGCAGGCCGTGGGCAACGAGCTCGCGTACGTCGTGAAGGCCCGGGTGCAGCTGCTCCGCGACCTCGGTGCGTCGAACTCCCCGGACACCGCGTTCGCGCTGCTGCAGGGCATCGAGACGCTGTCGCTCCGCATCGAGCGGCACGTGTCGAACGCGCAGGAGATCGCCGAGTGGCTCGACCGGCACCCGGACGTCGCGTCGGTGTCCTACGCGGGGCTGCCGACCTCGCCCTGGTACGCGGCAGCGAACAAGTACGCGCCGCGCGGCGTCGGGGCGGTGCTGTCCTTCGAGCTGAAGGGCGGCGTGCCCGCGGGGAAGGCGTTCGTCGACCACCTGCAGCTGTTCTCGCACCTGGCGAACATCGGGGACGTGCGGTCCCTGGTGATCCACCCGGCATCGACGACGCACTCGCAGCTCACGCCCGAGCAGCAGCTGACGACCGGGGTCACCCCGGGGCTCGTGCGGCTGTCGGTCGGCATCGAGAACGTCGAGGACCTGCGGGCCGACCTCGAGGCGGGGCTCGCGGCGGCGCGGGCCGTCGCCCAGGAGGGCCAGCGCGCGTAGCGCGCGGGCCGGGCGCGCGGGCGGAGCGTCGTCGCCGCGCTCGCGGGCCCGGCCACACGCCGCCGGGCCCGGCCACACACCGGGCGTGACGTAACACGGCGGCGGTGCGTCGCGCCTCCCGGCAGACTGGACCCACCATGGACTGGCAGACGACCCCCGAGGACTCCGTGCCGTCCACCCTCGTGCCCGGCGCCGAGCTGGGCACCCTCGGCAAGCCGCCCGTCACCGGGGCCTGGCGCCCGGGCGACCACCCCGGCGCCCGCCGCTTCGAGTCGCTGGGCGAGCAGTGGGTGCGTGGTGGCCGCCTGACGTCCGTGCGCGTGGCCTACGAGACGTGGGGGACGCCGAACGCCGCACGGGACAACGCGGTGCTGGTGTTCCACGCGCTGACCGGGGACTCGCACGTCGCCGGTCCCCCCGGACCCGGGCACCGCACGGCCGGCTGGTGGGGTGACGTCGTCGGACCCGGTCGGGCGATCGACACCGATCGGTGGTTCGTCGTCGCGCCGAACATGCTCGGCGGGTGCCAGGGCACGACGGGGCCGTCCTCGGTCGCGCCGGACGGCCGCGAGTGGGGCGGCCGCTTCCCCTTCGTCACGGTCCGCGACCAGGTCGCCGTGCAGGCGCAGCTCGCCGACCGGCTCGGCATCGAGCGCTTCGCGGCCGTCGTCGGCGGGTCGATGGGCGGCATGCACGCGCTCGAGTTCGCGATCGCCCACCCGGAGCGGGTCGAGCGCCTCGCGCTGCTCGCCACGACCGCGCAGACCACCGCCGACCAGATCGCCGCGAACTCGCTGCAGCGCACGGCGATCCAGATGGACCCGGCCTTCGCGGACGGCGACTACCACGACGCCGACCCCGGCGAGGGACCCCACCGCGGGCTCGCCCTGGCACGGCGGATGGCGCTCATGACCTACCGCGCGCCCGACGAGCTGAACGGCAGGTTCGCCCGGTCCTGGCAGAGCGACGTCTCTCCGCTCGGCGACGAGGGCCGCTTCAGCGTGGAGAGCTACCTCGACTTCCACGGCAACAAGTTCACCCGGCGGTTCGACGCGGCCTCGTACGTGACGCTGACGCACGCGATGGACTCGCACGACGTCGGGGCCGGCCGGGGCGGGGTCGCCGCAGCGCTCGGCACGGTGCGGGCGCGCACGCTCGTGGTCGGGGTGTCGAGCGACCGACTGTTCCCGGTCGAGGACCAGCACCGCATCGCAGCCGGGGTGCCCGACGCCCTCGACGGCGACCGGGCGGCGGTGATCGCCAGCGAGTTCGGGCACGACGGGTTCCTCATCGAGCACGAGGCCGTGGGGGCCCACCTGCGCCGCCTGCTCGACTGACCGCCGGGCGTCCGCGCCGCTCGGTGCCGTCGTCCGCGTGGGCACCGCCGACGCCGTCGCCGCGCGTCCGCGCAGCGCGGCCCGGGTAACGATCCCGTCGCCATCCTGACGTCACTGGCGTGCCGGACACCCCACAACGGGTGCCGCCCGTGGAATGATGACGACGGAGCCGGTCTCCCGCCGAGCGCACGACCGTCCGGACCCCCGGACGGACGGTCACCAGCACACCCGTACCGCCGCACCAGCACAGCCCCCGGAACCACCGGAGCGGTGCTGACGTCACCACCAGGACACCGATGGACTTCATCGCACAGGAACGCGACCGCTTGCTGCGGTCGACGACCCGTGTCGTGGGTGTCACGTGCGCCCTGGTGTCGGTCGTGGGCATCATCAGCTCGGCGTCGGTGCCGATCATGCCCCTCCTCGGTGCGCTCGCGTGCATCGCCGTGCTCATCGCCGCGTTCCTGGCCTTCGGCGCGAACGGCTCCCCGTGGTGGAGCGCCCTCGCGTCCGTCTCCGGGCTCGGCGCACTCGCCCTCCTGCTCCTCGGCACGACGCCCGACCAGCGTCCCGTGGTCGCCGCCGCCGTCGTCCCCCTGGCCGCCGGTTCGCTCTCCGCACCGCTCATGGCGCAGCGGGGTTCCCGCCCCGGTCTCGCCCTGACGATCGGCAGCGGCGCCGTCGCGCTCGCGGCGGTCGTGTGGGCGTCCGGCAGCGTGCTGTCCGCCGCCGCGGTCGGGACAGCCCTCGGGTGGATCCTCATCGCCGTGATCACCGTGTGGATCGCCCGGAGCATCCCCCGGGTCGCCCGACGCATCCAGAGCATCGGGACCGCGCACCGCGCCGAACGCCAGGCGAGCGAGACCGAGGCCCAGCGTCGGCAGGGTGCCCGGCTCCTGCACGACACCGTGCTCGCGACCCTCACACTCCTGGCGCACTCCGGCCGCGGGGTCTCCGAGCAGGCCATGCGCGAGCAGGCCGCCGAGGACGCCCGCCTCCTCCGCCACCTCCGGCTCGGCGCGACCCCGCAGCCGCAGCAGTCCGGCGACTACTCGCTCACCCGGCAGGAGGAGTCGCCGCTCGGGCAGACGCTCGAGTCCGTCAAGCAGCGCTTCGGCCGGATGGGGCTCGAGGTCAGCTGGCACGGCACCGGCCAGGTCCTGCTCCCCTCGCACGTGCTCGACGCGTTCCTGCTCGCGCTCGGCGAGTGCCTGGAGAACGTCCGACGGCACGCGGGTGTCGGCGAGGCGCACGTGACGATCGTCCACGACCAGGAGACCGTCCGCGCGATGGTGACGGACTCCGGTGTGGGCTTCGACCTCGACGCCGTCGGCGCCGAACGACTCGGCTTCAAGGAGAGCGTCGTGAACCGTCTGCGCGAGGTCGGCGGTGACGCCAAGCTCTTCTCGGCGCCCGGCTCCGGCACCACCGTCGTGCTGGAGGCACCGCGGTGAGCCGCCTGCCGGAGGACACCATCAGCCGCGGCCTGCCCGGCGAGACCGCGGCGGCCGCACCCCGCACCCGCCGCGAGGCCCGGGAGCGCTACCGCGGGACCGACCGGCGGCAGGCCCGGGGCCTGCCGTCCACCTCCACCGGCGCGCGCTCGCTCCGCCAGGCAGCGAAGCCCGGGGCGTCGCTCGGCACCGGTTACCTCGGCCTCGGCGCCGCGGTGCTCGCCGCGATCCAGGCCGTCGCCGGCATCGCGCTCTTCCTCGTGCACGCTCCCGGGCTGTCGAACCCGTGGCTCCCGGCCGCCGCGTGGGCGCTCTACCTCCTCGCCGCTGTGTGCGTCTGCCTGAGCCTGATGACCTACGGCGAACGCCTGACCGGCACCGCCTTCGCACTCATCTGCGTCGTGCTCGCGTGCGTGGTGACGCTCGACTTCGTCGGGATCTTCCCCGAGCACGACCTCGCCCGGACCGCGAGCGCGTCGGTCGCCGCCGGGTTCGCCCTGCTCCCGATCGCCTCGCTGCGCCCCGCGAAGGAGGTGGGGACCGCGATCGTCGTGCTCGGTGCGGCCTTCGTCGCGATGGCGGTGACGTCGACGCCGATCACCCCGGACACCATGCCGGGCCTGGTGTCGATGCTCGCGATCGTCGTGGTCCCGCCGTCCATCGCCCTGTTCGTCGTGCACCGGTTCCGCCAGCTCGTGCAGCGCGAGCTCGACCGCGTGCTCGTGCAGAGCAACGTGCAAGCGCCGCAGTTCGCCGTCGGCATGCTCGCCTCCGACGAGCTCGCCCGGCTCGACCTGGCCGCCGAGAAGCTCCTCGACGCCGTCGCGAACGGGTCCGACCCGCTCCCCCTGTCCGATGCCTCCGCCTCGGTCGCCGCGTCGCTCGCCACCGAGCTCCGCCTGCACCTCATCGAGGGCCGCCGCGAGACCTGGCTCTACCACGCCATCACGGAGTCCGACCACCTCGGCCGCTCGGTCAGCGTCGCCGACCCGCAGGGCCTCGCGGGGCACCTCACCCCCGCGCAGCGCGACGGGCTCCTGCAGGCGCTCTGGCAGATGGTCGGCGACGGCCGGACGAGCCAGCCCGGCGTCCCGGTCGTCTCCGTGACCCTCGGGCCGATCGGCTCCGACGGCCACCCGGTCTCCGACGAACGCATGGACGTGCCGATCGTCTTCGAGTCCCGCGGGGTCCCCCGGCGTCGCCTCGGCCCCACCGCGTGGAGCGCCCTGCAGCGCATAGGTCCGTACACCGACTCGGTCCGCGACGGGGTGCTCACCGTCGTCGCCCACTGCGTCGTCGACCGGCACCCGTCGATGTAGCGCCGTCCCGCCGCGCGCCGAGCGACGCGCCCCACGAACGCACCACCTGGCCGGCCCCGGAGTCCCGGACACCCTGGCCCACCTGCCCGCCACGACCGGTCGCTCCCCCTAGGATCGGCAGGCACGCCCCCGAGAAAGGACGCCTGATGGCGACTCCAGAGGAACCGATCCGACTCGCACTCGTCGACGACCACAAGATGCTCCTCGGCGCACTCACCGAGTGGATCCGCAGCGCCGCCGACGACATCACCCTCGTCGCCGCGGTCACGACCTGGCCCGAGCTCCTGACGAACCCGGCGTTCCCCGTCGACGTCGTCCTGTTGGACCTCGACCTCAAGGACTCCATCCCGGTGTCGTTGAAGATCTCCACGCTCAAGACCGCCGGCGTCAAGACCGTCGTGATGAGCACGTACTCGGAGCCGAACGTCGTCCGCGAGGCCCTGGGCGCCGGCGCCCTCGGCTACCTCGTCAAGAGCGAGGACGCGGACATGATCGTCGAGGCGATCCGCGCCGCGCAGCGCGGCGAGCAGTACGTCTCCGCCGAGCTCGACCTCGCGATCAACAGCGGCGACGTCGGCGGCGTCCCGAAGCTCAGCGCCCAGGAGCGTCGCGTCATGGCGCTCTACGGCGGCGGCGAGCCGGTCAAGAGCGTCGCGTACCAGCTCGGCATCTCCGAGGAGACCGCGAAGAGCTACCTCAAGCGCATCCGTGAGAAGTACCGCGTCGCCGGCTTCGACGTCGGCACGAAGGTCGCGCTGCGGAAGCGGGCGATCACCGACGGCATCATCGTGCAGGACGGCAGCCCGGTCGGGCTGTAGGGACCGCTCGCGGTCCGGCGGACTGCCGCACCCAGCAACCGGACGGGAGGCACGTGGCGACGCCGCCACGTGCCTCCACGTGGCGACGCCGCCACGTGCCTCCCGTCCGTCCTCCGGTCGCTGTCGACACTCGTGCGCTGTGGACACCCGTGCGCTGTCGACACCTGGGCGCTGTCGAGTGAGCAGAAGCCGTTGGTTCCGTCCGACGGACCCGACGGCTTCTGCTCACTCATCGGACGGCCAGGACCGCCGGGCAGCCGCGCGCGCCGGACGGACGGAACGACTCAGACGGTCGGGACCGGCGCGGTGATCGGACCCGTCGACGGGGACGTCGTGCGCAGCCCCGCACGCCGGACGGTCCGCCGCCCGACGCCGTAGCTCACCGCGGTGACGACCAGGCCGAGCAGGGCGAGGACGATGCCGAGCCACGCCGGCGCGAGGAACCCGAAGCCGGCCGCGATCACCGCGCCGCCGAGGGCCGCACCGAGCGAGTTGCCGATGTTGAACGCGGAGTGGTTGAGCGCCGCCGCGATCGTGCGGGCGTCGCCGGCCACGTCCATGAGTCGCGACTGCACCGCCGGGGGTATCGCCGACGAGGTCGCGCCGAGCAGGAACGCACCGAGGAACACGCCCCACGTCCACTGCGCCGTGAAGACCGTGACGAGCAGGGCACCGACGAGTGCGAGCATGCCGACGTAGATGGTCCGCTTGACGCTCCGGTCCGCCAGGTGCCCGCCGAGGACGCCACCGACGACCATGCCGAGCCCGACGACCACCAGGACGAGCGGCACCGCCGACTCGGGCAGCCCCGTGACGTTCTGGACGAGCGGCGAGATGTACGAGTACACGGCGAAGAACCCACCGAACCCGACGGCGCCGAGGCCCATGACGATCCACACCTGCGGGGAGCGGAACGCCCGCAGCTCGCGGCCGATGGTCGCGTGCTCGTCGCGGGGGCTGCGCGGGACGAAGGCGGCGACCGCCAGGAACGTCAGCGCGAACAGGACCGACACGACCCCGTACGCGGTCCGCCAACCGGCGTTCTGCCCGACCCATGTGATCGCGGGCACACCGACGACGTTCGCGATGGACAGGCCGAGCATGACCATCGCGATGCCCTTGCCCCGCTTGCCGGGTCCCATGATGTCGCCGGCCACGATGGAGGCGATGCCGAAGTACGCGCCGTGCGGCAGACCCGCGACGAAGCGTGCCACGAGGACCAGGCCGAAGCTCGGCAGGACCGCGCTCGCGACCGTCGCGACGACGAAGCCCACGAGCAGGACGAGGATCAGGCCCTTGCGCGGGAAGGTCGCGGAGATCGCCGCGATCGTCGGGGCACCGACGACGACCCCGAGGGCGTAGGCGCTGACGAGCCACCCGGCGTGCGCGACCCCGGCGTCCGGCGAGACGGCGTACTGCTGCGGCAGCAGCGCCTCGGCGATGTTCGGCAGCAGCCCCATCGCGACGAACTCGGTCGAACCGATCGCGAAGCCGCCCATGGCGAGGGCGATGAGGGCGAGCGCGCGGCTCGTCGGGGTGGTGAGCGTCATGCGACCTGTTCTCGTGACGTGGGGTGGGAGGCCCGCCGCGATCTGGGGTCCCGGTCCGGCGCAGCGCGGCGCCGACCGAGGACCGTCCGACGGTGGTCGGGGCCGGTGCGGGTTCGGCGGCGAACGGGACGGGCCTGCGATGCAGCCCGTCCCAGCAGTGTAGAACGCTCCAACGGGTCAGCGGAAGCGGCGGACCGAATCGATTCGACCAGACGCCCGAGCGACCAGCGGGAGGTCGTCTGCGGAACAGCCCTCAGGCCGCGCGGCGCTCCACGTGGGCTGCGGCCGACGGCGCCGGCTCGGGCACCTCGTCCCGGTGCACCCAGCCCGCGCCGCACTCGACGCACGTCGCCCAGCCGTTCTCGCCCTGCTCGTCCGCGTCGACCACGACCGTCTGCAGGTCGCAGTCAGGGCACCAGCCGTCGTGGGTCATCACGCGCTCCTCGTGGTCGTCGGTCCGGCCGCGGGTGCGGCTCGACGACACCATGAGACACCCGGCCACCGACATCCCGGGGACCGTGGCGGCGTGTCGGCCGCGGCGGTAGCGTGACGGTCATGTGGTGGTGGATCGGGACCGTGGTTGTGCTCGTCGCGCTGTTCGGACTCTGGCTGTGGATGCACCACGTGACCGACTTCGGCTCGCGGTCGCGGGCCTTCGACGGCTCCGATCCGGAGATCGCCGAGGCGCTCCGGCAGGCAGAGCGCGACCAGAACACGGGGCGGATGTACCCGTAGCGGCCGACCAGCAGCCGGACGCCCCCCGTCTCAGTCGCCGAGCGCTGCTTCGAGCCGTTCGAGCTTGCCGTCGATCTCGCCGGTGTGGCCCGGCCGGATGTCGGCCTTCAGCACGAGCGACACCCGGGTGCCGTGGGCGGCGACGGCCTCGGTCGCCCGCTTGACGACGTCCATCACCTCGTCCCACTCCCCCTCGATCTCGGTGAACATCGACGAGGTGCGGTTCGGCAGCCCGGACTCGCGGACGATCCGCACCGCGGCGGCGACCGCGTCGTGCACGGAGCCGTCCGAGGACGCTGCGGGACCACCGGACGGGGCGACGGAGAACGCGACGATCATGCGTCCATCCTGCCCCGCTCGACCTCGACGGGCACGCCACCGTCGGACGGGAGCTCCCGGGTCCGCGCGGACCGTCCGGACGGCGAGCGAGCCAGCAGGACGAGCCCCCAGACGAGCACCCCGACCTCGAGCAGGTTCCGGATCGTCAGCACCACGAGCACCCAGGGACGCACCAGGAGCACCTGGTCGTAGAACGTCGGGTAGAAGACCTGGGTGAGCACGGCCGTCACGAGCAGGGCGACCGCGACCGGCACGAACCGCCGGGCACTGGCACGCCCGGCGACGAGTCCCCACACGACGGGGACCGCGAACCAGCCGACGTACTGCGGGGAGCCGACCTTGTTCGTCGCGATGAGCGCGGCGACGAGCACGAGCGCCAGCAGCGGGGCGACCTCGGCACGGCGGGCACCGCGCCGGACCGCGACCAGCGCGAGGACGATCCCGGCGAGCACGGTGACGGCCATCAGTGGCGTGGAGAGCGCAGCGGCCGCGTGCGTCCCGGCCCCGGACACCTCGAAGGTCAGGATCCCGGTGTCGTAGTAGACCGCGGCCCCGGGGACGCCGGCCGCCGCCGCCCACATGAACGGCGTCGCGAGCGGAGCCTCGATCTGCAGCGCCCGGCCGCTCTGCTGCGAGACGAAGGAAAGCAGGTGCGCCGCTCCCCCGTACAGCACGTCGACCAGGACGATCAGCGCCGTCACGACCAGCGCCCCGGTGAGGACGCCCCGCCGGTGCCCTCGGCGCAGCAGCAGGACCCCGACGAGCGCGGCCGGCCAGACCTTGGTCCACGCGGCGACGGTGAACACCGCCGAAGCGACGGCGGGTCGGGTCGCGACGAAGGCCACCCCGACCAGGGCGAGGGCCGTCGCGACCGCGTCGATGCGGCCGAGAGCGATCGGGCCGAGCGCCAGCAGGAACAGCAGCCACCACCAGACCACCCGCACCCCGAGCGCGCGGAACCGCCAGAGGACGGCGACCGCGGCGGCGTCGAGCACGGTCATGAGCAGCAGCCACCCGGTGCCGATCGACGCGGCGCCGCCGAGCGCGGCGGCGGCCATGGGCACGATCGCGAACACCGGGTAGACCCAGTCCGAGTCGACACCGACCCAGTAGTGGTCCCGGTGGCCCGCCTCGATCCACTCGCGGTACGTGCGGGTGACGTCCCCGAGCGGCAGGTTCGGCAGGGACGTGTTCGCCCACCACAGGAACGCGTGCACGAGCACGAACGCCGCGACGAACAGGGCCGCCTCGACCCACCGGAACCGTACCTGCACCGGTCGAGCGTAGCGGGGCGTCGTCCAGGCTCCCCTGAGCGGGACGTGCCACGGTGGCGCCGTGACCGCAGTCCCACCCCGCCGACGTCCGACCCGCAACCCCGTCGCCTGGGTCGTCCTGGTGGTGGTGGTCGTCTCGGTCCTCGCCGTCGGTGTCGTCGCGGCCACCAGGGCGTACTCCTCGCGAGAGGACGCGAAGGCCTCGGCGACCCCCACCGTCGCCGCGAGCCGCGCGCCGTCGACCCTGGACCCCGCGGACCTGGCGGGCCGCTGGACCGTCGGCGGGGACTCCGAGGCCGGCTACCGCGTGCACGAGGTGCTGAACGGCTCGGACGTCACGGTCACCGGCCGGACCGACAGCGTCAGCGGCGAGGCGACGGTCGCCGGGACCGCGATCACGGCAGCGACCGTCACGGTCCGTGTCGCCGACATCGCGACGGACTCCGCGCAGCGCGACTCGTACTTCCGCGACTCCGCCCTCGACGTCGCGGCCTTCCCCACCGCGACCTTCACCCTCGGGGAGCCGATCGCGGACGCCGTCCCGAGCGGTTCCGCCACCACGACCGTCGACGCCCCCGGCGAGCTGACGCTGCACGGGGTGACCCGCTCGGTCACGGCGACGCTGCAGATCGGCCTGGACGGCGACGGCGTGCAGGTGTCCGGCAGCGTGCCCGTGACGTTCGCGGACTACGGCGTGCAGGCGCCCGACCTGGGGTTCGTCCGGGTCGAGCCACGTGGCGCCGTCGAGTTCCTGGTGCACGCGAGCCCCGCCCGCTGACCGCGGACGGGGCCGACACCAGCCCGACCCGCTGACCGCCCTCAGTCGGTCCAGGTCCGCACCCAGTCGATCTCGAGGTGCCCCGGCGCACCCCAGTCCCCGATCTGGAACATGTACCGGTGCGGGGTCGTCGGCACGTGGTCGTGCGCCTCGAAGACGAGCTGCGCGTCCACGTAGAACCGCACGGTCCGGCCGGGCTCCCACACGGTCGTGTACGTGTGCCAGTCCCGCCAGGACGCGTCGGTGTGCAGTCCGGCCGCCTGGCGCTCCTGCCCGGGGACCGTCGAGTGCACGAACGCGCCGACGGGTCCGGCGAAGTTCCCCTCCGGGAAGTCGACCTCGCCGTCGGACCACCGGTCCGACATCGGCCAGAGCATGAACGCGGCACCGTTGCCGTCGCCGCCGATCGCCCGCGCCCGGACGCTGAACACCCCGCCGGTGTGCGCCCACGCCCCGTCCGGGGTGCCGAACGTCCCCGCGGCACCGCGCTTCCCGTCCATCGCCACGTCCATGTACCCGTCGTGCGCGCTGACGGTCGGTCCGGACCAGTACTTGCCGCCCATGCCGTCCGGGTACGGCTGCCACGACCCCGCGTACGTCGTCGCGAACGCGCCGCCGGCCGCCGCCGGGGTGTCGAAGTCCTCGGCGAACGTGGGTGGGCCGTCACCGGTGGGCGGCGCGGCGGGTGTCGCCGAGGCCGTCGGTGTGGCACCGCTGACGACGGCGGTGCCGTCGGGGTGCGGCTGCGGCCGCGCGTCGGCGCTCGACACCGCGGACACGGTGAGCGCCGCGAGGGCCGCGGCGGTCAGGACGATCGCCGCTCGGAGGATCTTCGTCGATCGGGTTCGGGACATGGTGGAGCATCGCTTTCCGGGGCGGCCGCCGGGTCGGGTGGTCCGGCGCACGTCCCTCGCGACGTGTCTACGCCGACCGGACGGTCACCTCGACGTCCCCGCGACCCGGTGGCGGGATCGCTGCGGCTTCCCGACGTACGTGCGGCAACCCGCGCAGCGGCCGTCGGCACGGTCCGCTGGACGGACGTCGGCGCGGCCCGGTCTCGGTGCCGGTGCACACCGGACGGGAGGCGCGCCACCGGACGCGGGACGTGCCTCCCGTCCGGTGGTCCACACGTCCGGCGGACGGCCGCTGCGCGGACCGGTGGGTCCGCTCGCTCAGGCGGTCGCGTCGCCGGTGGTCACGAGGTCGCGGACGACGCCGGGGAGGGCCGCGACGAGCGCGGTCATCGGGAACGGTCCGCCCCCCGAGGCGCGGCGCGCGGCCGTGCCGTGCACGACCGCGGCGGCCGCGGCGAGGTGCGCGAGCTCCTCCTGTCCGACGGCCGCGCTGCCGGCGCGGGTCGCGACGAGGGCGCCGAGCACGCCGCCGAGGACGTCCCCGGCGCCGGCCGCCGCGAGCCACGGCGTGGCGGACGAGGCGACCAGGCGCACCGACCCGTCCGGCGTGACGACGTGCGTGTCCGCACCCTTCAGCAGGACGACGCTCCCGGTCCGCTCCGCGGCGCGGAGGGCCGAACCGCGCGGGTCCCCCTCGACCTCGTCACGGTCGACGCGCAGCAGCTTCGCGAGTTCGCCCGCGTGCGGCGTGAGCACCGCGAGCGGCCCGAGGTCGACGAGCGGGATCGCCCCGGCGTCGACGACGACCGGCACGCCGTCGTCCGAGGCGTGCCGGAACGCCTCGGCCGTCGTGTCGTCGAGGTCGTCGAGCGAGGACGCCGAGATGCCGGAACCGACGAGCCACGCCTGGACGCGTCCGACGCCGGCGACGGCCTCGGGTCGGCGGGACAGGACGTGGTCGGTCGCCCGGTCGGGACCGACGTACCGGACCATGCCGACCCCCGTGTGCACGGCTGCATCGACACCGAGCACCGCGGCACCCGGGTACGCCGCCGACCCCGTCGCGACGCCGAGCACCCCGCGGCGGTACTTCGTCGACTCGCCGGTCGGCGCGGTGGTCCAGGCGGCGGCGTCGGACGGGGTGACGGGCACGAAGTCGTTCATCGTCCCCACGTTACGGTGGGGCGCATGAGCCTGTTCCTGCCCGGTCGCGTGGTGGTCTTCGACTACGGCGAGGTGATCAGCAGGACCCCGCACGGCGCGTGGGACGCCCTCGTGCAGGCCACCGGGGTGCCCGCGGACGAGCTGCTGCCCGTCTACCAGGAGCTCCGGCACGACCTGGACCGCGGCGACCTGTCCGTGCTGCAGTACTGGCGCGCGATCGGCGCCCGGATTGGGCGGACGTGGAGCGTCACCGAGGTGCACGGCTTCTGGGCGATCGACTTCACCGGGTGGTTCGCGGTCGAGCCGGAGACCCTCGCGATCGTCGAGGAGCTGCACGACGCCGGCACCCGGCTCGCGCTCCTGTCGAACGCCGGCTTCGACTTCGGCGACCCCTACCGCCGGTCGCCGATGGGGTCGCTCTTCGAGACCGTCGTCGTCAGCGCCGAGGAGCACGTCCTGAAGCCCGACGCGTCCGTCTACCGCACGACGTGCGACCGGCTGGGAATCACGCCGGAGCAGATGGTGTTCGTCGACAACAGGGCCGAGAACGCCGCCGGCGCGGACGCGATCGGGGCGGTCGGCCACCACTACACGTCGCCGGCCGGGCTGCGGGCCTTCCTGCAGGACCTGGCGGCGTCCGCCGAAGGAGCCCCCGCGTGACCCACGCCCTGTTCGACCCGATCACCGTCCGTGACCTGACCGTCCGCAACCGCATCTGGGTCTCCCCGATGTGCCAGTACTCGGTCGAGCGGCAGGACGGCGTCCCGACCCCGTGGCACCTCGTGCACCTCGGCGGGTTCGCCAAGGGCGGTGCCGGCGCGGTCGTGGTCGAGGCGACGGGGGTCGTCCCCGAGGGTCGGATCAGCCCGCAGGACCTCGGGCTGTGGAACGACGAGCAGCGGGACGCGTTCCGCCCGATCGTCGACTTCCTGCACGACCAGGGCGCCGCGGCCGGCATCCAGCTCGCGCACGCCGGGCGCAAGGCGTCGACGTTCCGCCCGTGGGAGGACACGCACGGCTCGGTGCCGGTCGACCAGGGCGGGTGGAGCACCGTGGCCCCGTCGGCCGTGGCCTTCGGCGGGTACGCCGCGCCGCGCGAGCTCGAGCCCGAGGACATCCGGGTCGTCGCGCTCGCCTTCGCGGCCGCCGCCCGTCGGGCCGTCGACGCGGGCTTCGACCTCGTCGAGCTGCACGCCGCGCACGGCTACCTGCTCCACCAGTTCCTCTCGCCGCTGTCGAACCACCGCACGGACGCCTACGGCGGGTCGCTCGAGAACCGGGCCCGTGCGCTCCTCGAGGTGCTCGACGCGGTGCGCGCCGAGGTCGGCGCAGGCTTCCCCGTCGTCGTCCGCTTCTCGGCCACCGACTGGGTCGACGGCGGACTGACCCTGGACGAGACCACGCAGGTCGCGCGCTGGGCGGCCGAGCACGGTGCCGACCTGGCCGACGTGTCGACCGGCGGCAACGTCGCGAGTGCCCCGATCCCGGTCGGCCCCGGCTACCAGGTGCCCTTCGCGGCAGCACTGAAGCGTGACGCGGGCGTCCGGACGATCGCGGTCGGCATGATCTCCGACGCGTTCCAGGCCGAGCAGGTCGTCGCGACCGGACAGGCCGACGTGGTCATGGTCGGGCGCGAGTTCCTCCGCGACCCGGCCTTCCCGCTCCGCGCTGCGGTCGAGCTCGGCGTGCACGTCGACTACGAACCGCAGCAGTACCACCGCGCCCGGGTGACGGCGTAGGCCACCCTGACCTGTACGTCCTCTCGGCTTCCGATGCCCCGACGCAGTACGATGACCCTCACTGTGGACGATCCTCCGAACGCTTCCTCGCCTCACTCATCCGCCGCTCACTCGGTGAGCAGCGCTCCCTCGCGCCCTGCGGGAGGTGAAGAATGAGCCCGATCGACGTCGTCATGCTGATCGGCGGCATCCTGCTGACGCTCGGCACGGGTGTGTTCGTCGCGTCCGAGTTCGCCCTCGTGAACCTCGACCGCGCCGAGGTCGAGGCACGTCGGGACCGCGGCGAGTCGGGCCTCGGGCCGGTCATCGGCGCGCTCAAGGTCACCTCGACGCACCTGTCGAGCGCGCAGCTCGGCATCACGCTGACCACCCTGCTGACCGGCTACCTGCTCGAGCCCTCGATCGCGACCCTGCTCGAGGCGCCGTTCCTCGCACTCGACCTGCCCGAGGCGATCGTCGAGACCGTCGGGTCGATCGTCGCCCTGGTGATCGCGACCCTGCTGTCGATGATCCTCGGCGAGCTCGTCCCGAAGAACTTCGCCCTCGCCCTGCCGTTGCAGACCGCGAAGCTCGTCGTGCCCCTGCAGGTCGCGTTCACGACCGTCTTCAAGCCCGCGGTCGCCGTGCTCAACGGCACCGCGAACGCCGTGCTCCGGTCGATGGGCATCGAACCGCAGGAGGAGCTGTCGGGTGCGCGGAGCGCCGAGGAACTCAGCTCGCTCCTCCGCCGGTCCGCGTCCGAGGGCTCGCTCGAACAGGACACCGCGACGCTCCTGCAGCGGACCATCGCGTTCTCCGAGCTCAGCGCGAGCGACGTGATGACCCCGCGCCCCCGCCTGTCCACGATCCGGGTGTCGGAGTCCGCCGAGGACGTCATCGCCCTGGCCCGTCGCACCGGCTTCAGCCGCTTCCCCGTCATCGAGGAGGACGCGGACGACGTCGTCGGGCTCGTGCACGTCAAGCAGGCCGTCGCCGTGCCGCGCGAGAAGCGCGCCGAGGTGCCCGTCGGCGCACTCATGACCGAGGCCGAGCGCGTCCCGGAGACCATGCCCGGCGACACCCTGCTCGCCGAGGTCCGGAGCCGCGGCTACCAGATGGTGATCGTCGTCGACGAGTACGGCGGCACCGCCGGGGTCGTCACGCTCGAGGACCTCGTCGAGGAGATCGTCGGCGAGGTGTCCGACGAGCACGACCGCGCCCGCATCGACGTCGTCCGCTCCCGCGGGTGGCTGACCTTCCCGGGGCTCCTCCGGCCGGACGAGCTCGAGGACCGCGCCGGCGTGCGCGTGCCCGAGGACGGTCCGTACGAGACGGTCGGCGGGTTCCTCATGTCGACCCTCGGCCGCCTGCCGGTCGTCGGTGACGAGGTCGCGATCGAGGACGGCGTCTTCCGCGTCGAACGCCTGGACGGCCGTCGCATCGACCGCATCCGCTGGACCCCGAACCACCCCGACCCGACGCCGACCGGCAGCACCGCGACCACGCAGCGCCCCGCCACCGGCATCATCATCCCGGCCACGAAGGAGGGCGCCCGATGAGCGCCGCAGTGTCGAGCGGGGTCGTCCTGGCCGCCGGTGAGTCCGCCTCGAGCAGTTCCGACTGGTGGGGCATCTTCTGGCTCGTCGTGCTGCTGCTCGGCAACGCCTACTTCGTCGCCGCCGAGTTCGCCGTCATCTCCGCGCGCCGGTCGCAGATCGAACCCCGCGCCGAGGCCGGCTCGAAGGCCGCGCAGATGACCCTCTGGGCGATGGAGCACGCGACCCGCATGCTCGCCACCACCCAGCTCGGCATCACGGTCTGCTCGCTGCTCATCCTCAACGTGTCCGAGCCGGCGATCCACCACCTGCTCGAGGTCCCGCTCGGCCTGACCGGGTGGAGCGTCGAGGTGATCGGCATCGTCGCGTTCGTGTTCACGCTCCTGCTCGTCTCGTTCCTGCACGTGGTGTTCGGTGAGATGGTGCCGAAGAACATCTCGTTCTCGATGCCCGACCGCGCCGCCCTCGTGCTCGTCCCGACGCTCTGGTACATCGGGCACGCCCTGCACTGGGTCGTGGTCGGGCTGAACGAGGTCGCGAACGCCGTCCTGCGCCTGTTCAAGGTCGAGCCGAAGGACGAGGCCGTGAGCGCCTTCACCGTGGAAGAGGTGCAGACCATCGTCGAGCAGTCCCGCCGCGAGGGCACGCTCACCGACGACGGCAAGCTCGCGATGGCGTTCGAGTTCACCGAGAAGAAGGTCAAGGACGTCGCGGTGCCGATGTCCGAACTCGTCACGCTCCCCGACGACGCCACCCCGGCTGACGTCGAGCGCTCCGTGGCGCAGCGCGGCTTCTCCCGCTACGTGCTCGTCGGCGACGACGGCGACCCGACGGGCTACGTGCACGTCAAGGACGTCATCGACCTGCGCCCGGACGAGTTCGACGACCCGGTGCCGCCGAAGCGCATCCGGCAGCTCATCTCGCTGTACACGGAGATGGACCTCGAGGACGCCCTCGCGACCATGCGGGCCGCCGGGCGGCACGTGGCGCGCGCGTTCGACGCGGACGGGCGGACGCTCGGCGTGCTGTTCCTCGAGGACATCCTCGAGGAGCTGGTCGGCGAGGTCCAGGACGCCACCCGACGTCGCTGACCCGACGGCACTGACCAGACGTCGGTCGGTCCGAGCCACGAACGGACGGGAGGCACGGTGCCAGCTGGCACCGTGCCTCCCGTCCGTGTGGGGTCGCGTCGCGCGACCCGGCGCTACCAGCTGACGGGCAGGGGCTTGCCCTCCTCGTAGCCCGCAGCGGACTGGATCCCGACCAGGGCCCGCTCGGAGAACTCGGCGAGGGACGACGCCCCCGCGTACGTCGCCGAGCTGCGGATGCCCGTGGTGATCATGTCGAGCAGGTCCTCGACGCTCGGGCGCTCGGGATCGAGGTAGATCGTCGACGACGAGATGCCCTCGGCGAAGAGCGCCTTGCGCGCGCGCTCGTACGGGTCGAGCCGCTCGAAGCGCTCCCGCACGGCCTTCGCCGACGCCATGCCCCAGCTCTCCTTGTACGCCTTGCCCGCGGCGTCGCGGCGCAGCACGCCCGGTGCCTCGAGCGTGCCGGCGAACCACGAGCCGATCATGACGGCCGAGGCCCCGGCGGCCAGCGCCAGTGCCACGTCGCGCGGGTAGCGGACGCCGCCGTCGGCCCAGACGTGCGCGCCGAGCGAGCGCGCGGCCGCGGCGGTCTCGAGCACGGCGGAGAACTGCGGTCGGCCGACGGCGGTCATCATGCGCGTGGTGCACATCGCGCCGGGGCCGACACCGACCTTGATGATGCTCGCGCCGGCGTCGACGAGGTGGGCCACGGCGTCCGCGGTGACGACGTTGCCGGCGACGATCGGCAGGCCGAGGCCGAGCGACGAGACGGTCCGGAGCGCGCGGAGCATGCCCTCCTGGTGTCCGTGCGCGGTGTCGAGGACGAGCACGTCGACGCCGGCGGCCGCGAGGGCCTTCGCCTTGGCGGCGACGTCGCCGTTGATGCCGACCGCGGCGGCGACCCGGAGACGGCCGTCGCCGTCCACCGCGGGCGTGTAGATGTCGGAGCGGATCGCGCTCGTCCGGCTGGTCGTGCCGACGACCCGGCCGTGCCGGACGACCGGGGCGAAGTCGACCTCGGCGGCGGACAGCACGTCGTACACGTGGCGGGGCGAACCGGCGTCATCGGCGTCGATCGCGGTGGAGGCCCCGTGCAGCAGGTCGCCGAGCGTGGCGTCCGGACCCGCGGTGCCGAGGCGACCGGCGGGCACGCAGCCGAGGTACTCCCCCGACGCGTCCCGCACGACGACCCCGCGGCCCGCGACCGGCAGGAGCTGCTCGAGGGCCTCGGCCACGGTCGTGTCGGCGCCGAGGTCGTAGGGGGTGTCGAAGTCGACCGGCTGGTCCTTGACCCACCGGATCGCGGCGTCGAGGTCCTGCAGGTGCATGTCCTGCGGCAGCACCCCGAGCCCACCGCGCCGGGCGAGCGTGGCGGCCAGCCGGGGGCCGGTCACCGAGTTCATGTTCGCGCTGACGATCGGGATGGTCGCGCCCGTGCCGTCGTTCGTCGAGAGGTCCACGTCGAAGCGGCTCGTCACGCCGGAACGGCTCGGGACGAGGAAGACGTCGGAGTAGGTCAGGTCGTGGGTCGGCCGCGTCTCGTAGAACCTCATGGAGTCCACTGTACGGCTCCGCAGGGGCGCGGGATCCCCGGTCCGACGGGCGTCCGCGGCCCCGACACGCGCGGGGTGCCGGGAGGCGCGACCCACCCCCGCCTCGCACCGGACGGTCATGACGGAACGGCTAGGCTGGCGGGCAGTGCGGAGCAGGGTTGCCCCGCACGACACACACGAGCATCTATCGACGGAGAGTGGGCGATCGGCTGTGTCGAGCCATCTGACGGGTACGGACGAGACCGCGGGCGAATTCGGGGCGAACGAATGGCTCGTCGACGAGCTGTACGAGCAGTTCGTCGCCGACAAGGAGTCGGTGGACAAGTCCTGGTGGCCCGTCCTCGAGAGCTACCACCGGTCGCAGGGCGCCGCAGCCGGCGGGAACTCTCCGGCACCTGCGCAGCAGCAGGCGGTCCCGCAGCCCGAGACGGCCGCGCAGCCCCGTTCCGCCGCGCAGCCCGCGGCCGCGGCGCAGCAGCCCGGCGGCCCGATCCAGGCGAAGACCACGTCGAAGCAGCCGTCGCCGCAGCCGATCCCGGCCGAGGCGAACGACGCCGCCGACGACCACGACGAGACCCACGAGGACGTCGCCACCCCGCTCCGCGGCATGGCGAAGACCCTCGCGTCGAACATGGACGCCTCGCTCACCGTCCCGACCGCCACGAGCGTGCGGACGATCCCGGCGAAGCTGATGATCGACAACCGGATCGTGATCAACAACCACCTGCGCCGGGCGCGCGGCGGCAAGATCTCCTTCACGCACCTGATCGGCTGGGCCATGGTCCAGGCACTGAAGGACTTCCCGAGCCAGAACGTCTTCTACGAGGAGCGCGACGGCAAGCCCTTCGTCGTCGAGCCCGCGCACGTCGGCCTGGGCATCGCGATCGACGTCCCGAAGAAGGACGGCACGCGCTCGCTCCTCGTCCCGAGCATCAAGCGCGCCGAGACGCTGACGTTCGGCCAGTTCCTCTCCGCCTACGAGGACCTCGTCAAGCGCGCGCGTGACAACAAGCTCACCCCGGCCGACTTCCAGGGCACGACGATCTCGCTGACGAACCCGGGCGGCATCGGCACGGTCCACTCGGTCCCCCGCCTCACGAAGGGCCAGGGATCGATCATCGGCGCCGGCGCGCTCGAGTACCCGGCGCAGTTCCAGGGCTCCGCGACGAAGACGCTCGTCGAACTCGGCGTCGGCAAGACCATCACGCTGACGAGCACCTACGACCACCGCGTCATTCAGGGCGCCGGGTCGGGCGAGTACCTGAAGAAGGTGCACGAGCGGCTCATCGGCGAGCACGGGTTCTACGAGGGCATCTTCGCCGCGCTCCGGATCCCCTACAAGCCGATCCAGTGGGCGAACGACATCAACGTCGACCTGGCGCACCGGGTCAACAAGACCTCGCGCGTGCAGGAGCTCATCAACAGCTACCGCGTCCGCGGGCACCTGATGGCGGACATCGACCCGCTCGAGTACCGGCAGCGCACGCACCCGGACCTCGAGATCGAGAACCACGGGCTGACGTTCTGGGACCTCGACCGCGAGTTCGTCACGGGCGGTCTCGCCGGCACCACGAACGCGCCGCTCCGCGACGTGCTCGGGATCCTCCGCGACGCCTACTGCCGCACGGTCGGCATCGAGTACATGCACATCCAGGACCCGGAGCAGCGCCGCTGGGTGCAGGCCCACATCGAGGTCCCGTACTCGAAGCCGTCGAAGGACGAGCAGCTCCGCGTCCTCGGCAAGCTCAACGAGGCCGAGGCCTTCGAGACCTTCCTGCAGACGAAGTACGTCGGCCAGAAGCGCTTCTCGCTCGAGGGGGGCGAGTCCACCATCGCCTTCCTCGACACGCTCATCCAGCACGCCGCCACCTCCGGCCTGTCCGAGGTCGCGATCGGCATGGCCCACCGCGGCCGCCTGAACGTGCTGACGAACATCGCCGGCAAGACCTACGGTCAGATCTTCCGGGAGTTCGAGGGCTCGTCGCTGCCCGGCGCCGTCTCCGGGCAGGGCTCCGGCGACGTGAAGTACCACGTCGGCACCGAGGGCGTGTTCCGCGCGTCGGACGGCTCGTCGATCCCCGTGACGATCGCGGCGAACCCGTCGCACCTCGAGGCCGTCGACGGCGTGCTCGAGGGCATCGTCCGCGCCAAGCAGGACCGCACGCCCCCGGGTACCTTCGGCGTGCTGCCGGTGCTCGTGCACGGCGACGCGGCCATGGCCGGCCAGGGCGTCGTGGTCGAGACGCTGCAGATGTCGCAGCTCCGCGGCTACCGCACCGGCGGCACCGTCCACCTGGTGATCAACAACCAGGTCGGGTTCACCACCCCGCCGGAGTCCGCCCGCACGTCGGTCTACTCGACCGACGTCGCGAAGACGATCCAGGCGCCGATCTTCCACGTGAACGGCGACGACCCCGAGGCCGTGGCCCGCGTCGCGGAGCTGGCCTTCGCCTACCGCGAGGAGTTCCACCGCGACGTCGTGATCGACCTGGTCTGCTACCGCCGCCGCGGCCACAACGAGGGCGACGACCCCTCGATGACGCAGCCGATGATGTACAACCTCATCGAGGCGAAGCGCTCCGTCCGCACGCTGTACACCGAGGCGCTCGTCGGCCGCGGCGACATCACCCAGCAGGAGTACGACGAGGCGCACCGCGACTTCCAGGACCGCCTGGAGCGCGCCTTCGCCGAGACGCACGAGGCGCAGACCGGCACGATGCCGGTGGTCACGGGCGACGACGCCGGTGCGGTGGACGGCCTCGAGCGGCCGACCGCACAGCGCGACGACTCCGAGGTGGACGTGCACGAGACCGCGATCTCGGAGGACCTCGTCCGGGCGATCGGCGACGCGCACAGCAATCCGCCCGCCGGGTTCCAGGTGCACCCGAAGCTCCAGCAGCTCCTCACCAAGCGCACCGAGATGACCCGCTCCGGCGGCATCGACTGGGCGATGGCCGAGCTCATGGCGATCGGGTCCGTCCTCGTCGAGGGCAAGCCCGTCCGACTCGTCGGCCAGGACGCCCGCCGCGGCACGTTCGTCCAGCGCCAGGCGGTCTTCCACGACCGGTCGAACGGCCAGGAGTGGCTGCCGCTCGCGAACGTCAGCGAGGACCAGGCGCGCTTCATGATCTACGACTCGCTGCTCAGCGAGTACGCGGCGATGGCGTTCGAGTACGGGTACTCGGTCGAGCGTCCCGAGGCGCTCGTGCTCTGGGAGGCCCAGTTCGGCGACTTCGCCAACGGCGCCCAGACCGTGATCGACGAGTTCATCTCGTCGGCCGAGCAGAAGTGGGGGCAGCGCTCCGGCCTCGTCCTGCTGCTGCCGCACGGCTACGAGGGCCAGGGGCCGGACCACTCCTCGGCACGTATCGAGCGGTACCTGCAGCTCTGCGCCGAGGAGAACATGATCGTCGCGCGTCCGTCGACGCCGGCGTCGTGGTTCCACCTGCTCCGTCGTCAGGCGTGGGAGCGCCCGCAGAAGCCGCTCGTCGTGTTCACGCCGAAGGCGATGCTCCGGCTCCGCCAGGCGACGAGTCCGGTCGAGGCGTTCACGAGCGGCACGTTCCACGCGGTCCTGGACGACGACCGTGTGGCCGACAAGGGTGCCGTGCGCCGCGTCGTGCTGCACTCCGGCAAGGTCCACCACGACCTGCGCGCCGAGCTCGAGAAGCAGGGCCGTTCCGATGTCGCCCTGGTCCGGCTCGAGCAGCTCGCGCCGCTCCCCCTCGACGACCTGCTCGCGGTCCTCGCGGGCTACCCGGACGCCGAGGTCGTGTGGGCCCAGGAGGAGCCCGAGAACCAGGGTGCCTGGCCGTTCGTCTGCATGGGGCTCTCGCCGCACCTCGACGGTCGGCCGCTCTCGGTCGCGGCTCGTCCGGCCAGCGCCGCCCCGGCGACCGGTTCGTCGAAGCGCTCCGCGCAGGAGGCCTCGGACGTGATCCGCCGGGCCCTCGGCTCGGCGCAGCACTGACACCGCACCACACCACGAAGCGAGCACGGCCCGCCCCGGACCTCCGGGGCGGGCCGTGCTCGTCTCGGCCTCGGGGCTACCGCAGCTTCGTGTACCGAACCCCGGCCTCGTGGTACCCGCGCTTCTGGTAGAAGCGGTGCGCACTGTCCGTCGCCGCCGCGGACACGGCGCTCAGGCGCCGTGCGCCCTGCTCACGCGCCCACGTCTCGAAGGTGTCGATGAGCGCGGAACCCGTGCCGTGCCTCCTGGCCGCGGGGTCGACCACCAGCAGCAGGAGCTGCGCCGTCGGCTCGTCGCTCGCGTAGGACCACGTGACCTGCGCACCCGCCACCGCGACCGCGCGGCCGTCTTCGCCGCGGACGAGCCACGTGCGGTGCCCCGCTGCGGGCGTGAGCCGCTCGAGCCGCGCACGCATCTCGGGCTCGTCGACGACGTGCCCGAGCAGGCGGACGAGGGCGGTGACGTCGGCGACGTCCGTGTCGGACCAGGTGGTGATCGACTCGGCGGTGAGGGTCATGGGGCGACCCTACCGAGCACGGGCGACGTGTGACGACACGCCGCAGCGACGGTCAGTGGCTCGCCTGCTCCACCCGGATGCGCGCGAGGATCTCGGTGCGGAGCTGCTCCGGAGCCGTCTCCTTGCACGCGCGCTTCACGGTCTCCATGAGGACGACGCCGACGCGGTGCTCGCTCGTGCAGTCCTCGCAGGACTCCATGTGCTCGCGGATGTCCGCGGCGTCCTCGCGGCAGAGCTCGTCGTGCAGGAACTCCTCGAGCTCGGCCTTCGCCTTCGAGCAGTCGCAGCCGCTCATCGTGCGTCCTTCCCGTCGGAGCGACCAGTGGTCGCCGGTGTCTTCCGGCCGCGTCCGCGCATCGTCGCCGTCGACGCTGCGTCCGGGACGATGCCGGTCTCGCGTGCGTGGTCCGCCAGGAGCCCACGGAGGAGCCGGCGGCCACGGTGGAGACGGCTCATGACCGTCCCCACGGGGGTCTTCATGATGTCGGCGATCTCCTGGTAGGAGAAGCCCTCGACGTCCGCGAAGTACACGGCCATCCGGAAGTCCTCGGGGATCGACTGGAGGGCGTCCTTCACGGCGGAGGACGGCAGGTGGTCGATCGCGTCGGCCTCGGCGGAGCGGGCGGACACCGACTGGGTGACGCTCTCCGCGCCGCCGAGCTGCCAGTCCTCGAGCTCGTCGATGGTGCCCTGGTACGGGTTCCGCTGGTTCTTGCGGTACGTGTTGATGAACGTGTTCGTCAGGATCCGGTACAGCCAGGCCTTCAGGTTCGTGCCCTGACGGAACTGTCGGAACGCGGCGTACGCCTTGACGAAGGTCTCCTGCACCAGGTCCGAGGCGTCGGCTGGGTTGCGGGTCATCCGCATCGCGGCGCCGTAGAGCTGGTCCATGAAGGGCAGCGCCTGGGTCTCGAACAGCGACCGCAGCTCGGACTCCGACACGGTCTTCTCGTCGGCGGGCTCGGCCAGTTCCTCAGCCTCGGCCGCTTCGGAGACCGCGTCGAGCTGCTCCTCGGTCTCCTCGACCAGGTCGTGCGGTGCTGCCTGCGGCTCGTCGGTGGTCATCGCGTCCCAGTCTAGGCGGACGGTCCCGACCTGCCCGGCGGGCGCGAGCGGGGTCGCCGTCCCGCGTGGACCAGCCGCGTCCGGCGACACCGAGCCGCGCGGGCCGGCCGGGACCGAGCCGGGTACGACCGCGTCGTCGAGCGTCGTGACCGTGTCGCGCAACCGTGTCGACGGTCGCGCCAGTGTTGCTGTCGCCAATGGTCCTCCCGGTGCGTTCAGTACCCTGGTGAACCGATGGCCGACACGACGCATTCCCAGCAGCCCGATCCGTGGATCGCCCCGCGCGCACGCGGGCCCCTGCACGGGGACGTCGCGCTCCCCGGCTCGAAGTCCCTGACGAACCGGGAGCTCGTGCTCGCCGCCCTCGCGGACGGCCCGTCGACCATCCGGCTCCCCCTGCACTCCCGCGACTCCGCGCTCATGGTCGCGGGGCTCCGGCAGCTCGGCGTCGGCATCGAGGAACTCGAGCCGGCGCCCGGCACCGACGCGAACCCGTACGGCCCCGACCTCCGGATCACCCCGGCCCCGATGCGCGGCGGCGTCCGGGTCGACTGCGGGCTCGCCGGCACCGTGATGCGCTTCCTGCCGCCGCTCGCCGCCCTCGCCGCCGGGTCGGTCACGATCGACGGCGACCCCTACGCCCGGAAGCGGCCGATGGGGGCGATCATCCGCGCGCTCGTCGACCTCGGCGTGGACGTCACCGACGACGGCGACGGCGCGATGCCCTTCACGTTCACCGGGACCGGATCGGTCCGGGGCGGGGCGCTGACCATCGACGCGAGCGCGTCCTCGCAGTTCGTCTCCGGCCTGCTCCTCTCCGCGCCGCGCTTCGAGGAGGGCCTGCACCTCACGCACGTCGGCGACCGGCTCCCGAGCCTGCCGCACATCGACATGACCGTCGACGCGCTCCGCGCCCGCGGCGTCCGCGTCGATCGACCGGCCGTCGGCGAGTGGGTCGTGCACCCCGGCCCGATCGCCGCGCGCGACGTCACGATCGAGCCCGACCTGTCCAACGCCGCGCCGTTCGCCGTCGCCGCCCTCGTGGCTGGTGGCACGGTGCGGATCCGCACGTGGCCCAGGGCGACGACGCAGGTCGGTGCCGATCTCGAGACGCTGCTGCCGCGCTGGGGCGCGACCGTGACGCGCGACGGCGACGATCTGCTCGTCGACGGCGGCGTCGGGGTCCTGGGCGGCGCCTCCTTGCCGGGGGTGGACCTGGACCTGACCCGCGGTGGCGAGCTCGCCCCCGCGCTCGTCGCGCTGGCCGCGCTGGCGGACGCACCGAGCGAGATCACCGGGATCGGTCACCTGCGCGGGCACGAGACGGACCGGCTCGCCGCGCTCGCGGGGGACGTGAACCGGTCGGGAGGCACGGTGCAGGAACTCGACGACGGCCTGCGGATCGCGCCGGCGCGGCTCCACGGCGGCCCGTGGGCCGCTTACGACGACCACCGGATGGCCACCGCCGGGGCGATCGTGGGACTCGTCGTCGACGGCGTCGCCGTCGACGACATCGGCTGCACCGCGAAGACGCTGCCCCAGTTCCCCGAGCTCTGGGCGGCCCTCGTGGCGACCGGCGCCTCCGCCGCCTCCGCCGCCTCCGCCGACCGCGACGGGGCGTGACGGGCATGAGCTGGTGGGACGACGTCGACGGCGACGACACGGACGACGACGAGCCGTACGGGCAGTACGAGTCCAAGGTCCGGATCCGGCCGAACCCGAAGGGCAACCGTCCGCGCACGAAGACCCGGCCGACCTACGACGACGCGACCCGCGGCTGGGTGACGAACGTCGACCGCGGCCGCTTCGGCGTGCTCGTCGACGACGCCGTGATCACCGCGACGAAGGCCCGCGAGCTCGGCAAGAAGTCCGTCGTGACCGGCGACCGCGTCTCACTCGTGGGAGACGTGTCCGGCGAGCCGGGGTCCCTCGCCCGCATCGTCAAGGTCGACGAGCGCACGACGCTGCTCCGCCGGAGCGCCGACGACACCGACGAGGTCGAGCGCGTCATCGTCGCGAACGCCGACCAGATGCTCGTCGTCGTGGCGGCGGCCGACCCGGAGCCCCGTCCGCGCTTGATCGACCGGTACCTCGTGGCCGCGTTCGACGCCGGCCTCGACCCGGTGCTCTGCGTCACGAAGACGGACCTCGCCGACCCGGCACCGTTCCTCGCGCACTTCGCCTGCCTGGACCTGCGGATCGTCACGAGCCGCTCGGACGACGTGCCGTTCGAGGCCCTCCACGAGGTCCTGGACGGGCGCGTGACGGTCACCGTCGGGCACTCGGGCGTCGGCAAGTCGACGCTCGTCAACGCGATCACCGGGTCGAGCCGCGCGACGGGCGTCGTGAACGCGGTCACCGGCCGCGGGCGGCACACGTCGTCGTCGTCGATCGCCCTGCGCGTGCGCGACGGCGGCTGGATCATCGACACCCCCGGCGTCCGCTCCTTCGGCCTGGGCCACGTCGAGCCGGCGAACGTGTTCCGGGCGTTCGCGTCGCACGCCGTGCCGGTCCGCGAGCCCGCCGACGGCATCCCGCTCGACCAGGCGCACGACTGGGAGATCGTCGACCGGGTGCAGGACGGCGAGCTCGGGCCGACCGGTGTCGAACGGCTCGACTCGTTCCGGGCACTGCTGACCGGCATGGGCGCGGACGACCCCGGCGCGGACTGATCCGGGCGGCACGGGTGTACAGTCGACCCTCGTGTCAGAAGTTGCAAAGTACAACTTGGTGGTCACCCCGAACCCCGAGCCCCGTCCGTCGCACCACCACGCCGACCACGCCGCGCCGCGTCCCCCGCGCCGCCCGTCCGGTACGTCGGTCCTGCGCCCCGAGCACCTCGGGCGGACGCTGCGCGGCTTCGGGTCGCACATCCTCGTGCCCCTCTTCCTCGCGGTCGGCATGACCCTCGCCTACCTCGGTGCCTTCCACGCACCGACGCCGCACGAGCTCCCGGTCGGTGTCGTCGGTCAGGGCGCCGCGGCGCAGGTCTTCGCCCAGACCGTCACGGACGGCTCCGACGGCAAGCTCGTCGCCCACGTCGTGGCCTCGCCCGCTGCCGCCGAACAGCAGGTCCGGGACCGCGAGCTCGCCGCCGTGTACGCGCCGACGACGGACGCGGCGACGCTGTACGTCTCGTCCGCCGCGAGCGAGACGACCGCGTCCGCCGCCCAGAAGGTCTTCCTGCCGATCGCCTACGAGCAGCACCTGCCCTTCACGGTGCAGGACGTCGTCCCGACCGGACCGGAGGACCCCACCGGCCAGGGCCTGTTCTTCCTGCTCGTCGGCCTGAGCGTCGGCGGGTACGCCTCGGCCATCGCCGTGGCCGCGGTCGCCACGCGCCTCCGGGCGTTCTGGACCGTCGTGGTGGGTGCCGCGACCGCCGCGGTGGTCGCCGGCATCGGCACGATCGTGGCCGGCCCGGTCTACGGCGTCGTGCCGGACCACCGCTGGCAGGTGTTCCTCTTCGCCTGGCTGTACGACGCGATCGTCATCGCCCTCGGGGTCGGCCTGCACCCGCTGCTCGGCCGGTGGACGACGCCGATCCTCACGATGCTCTTCGTGATGCTCAACTTCACGAGCTCCGGCGGGATCTTCCAGCCGACGTTCCAGCCCGGGTTCTTCGCGGCCCTGAACACCTTCTGGAGCGGCGCAGCGTGGCTCCAGGCCGCGCAGGACCTGGTGTACTTCCCGGGGTCCTCGCTCGGCCGCCCCGCACTCGTGCTGGCGCTCTGGCTCGCCGTCGCGGTGCTGCTCGGCGTCGTCGTGCACGGCCTCGCCGCACGTCGGAGCCGCCTCGCCCGGGAGCGCGCGGTCTCGCGCTACGAGGAGGAGTCGGTCGTCGCGGCGTAGCGCCGTCCGCCCGGCACGACCCCGCCGCCGGTACGCTGACGCCGTGGACCTCAGCGCCGACCTGGACTTCGCCCGCTCCCTCGCCGACACCGCCGACGCGATCAGCCTCGAGCGCTTCCGCGCCGCGGACCTGCACGTGTCGAAGAAGGCCGACAGCACGCACGTGACCGACGCCGACCAGGCGGTCGAGCGCGCCCTGCGGGACCGGCTCGCCGCCGAGCGGCCGGACGACGCGTTCCTCGGCGAGGAGACCACCGCGGACACCGGCGCCGAGGCCACGAGCGAGGGACACCGGCAGTGGGTCGTCGACCCGATCGACGGCACCGCGAACTACCTGCGGGGCGTCCCGGTGTGGGCGACCCTCATCTCCCTGGCCGTCGACGGCCGTCCGGTGCTCGGCGTGGTCAGCGCGCCCGCGCTCGGGAAGCGCTGGTGGGCCGCCGAGGGGCTCGGCGCGCACTCCACCGACGGCCCGCTCCGGGTCTCGGGCGTCGCGGAGCTCGCCGACGCGAGCATCAGCTACAACAGCATCCAGCAGTGGGACGACGACGACCGGCTCGACGCCCTCGTCGCGCTCTCCCGGAGCGTCTGGCGCACCCGCGCGTACGGCGACATGTGGTCGTACATGCTCGTGGCCGAGGGCGTGCTCGACGTCGCCGGCGAACCCGACCTCAAGCCGTGGGACATGGCCGCCCTCGTGCCGATCGTCGAGGAGGCCGGCGGGCGCTTCACCTCGCTCGACGGCGACCCCGGCCCCTGGCACGGCAGTGCGCTCGCGACGAACGGGCTCGTGCACGACGCCGTCGTCGAGGTCGTCCGCCGCCCATGACCAGGCAGTGACCCGGCACTGACCCGACGCTGACCCCGTCGGCCCCGGACGTACCCCTCCACCGGGGCACGTCCGACGGCGCGGCCCGGTGCGGAAGGGAACGGTCCCGACGCACCGCCACGGCGTGTACCCCAGCCCGACGCCTCCCCCGGCGTGCCGCGCTGGACGCCCCGCCGGACGACCCCCCGGACTGGGGACAACGCGAGCGGACAACTCGTCGCCGCGGCCCTCGAAGTGGTGCCGGACCTGGGTTACTGTGACGGCAGCGTCAGGTCGGAGACTGCCTCGGATTCCCTAGGTCCGAGAGCGGTGTCGGACCCGTCGTGTCTCGTCCAGAAACCCTAACCCGAGGGGTGGTACAGACGATGTCTTCATCGTTCCCGCGCGGAACCGAGTGCACCCTCACTCGTCGTCCGCATCTCGTTCCCGTCCATCCCGGCGCGCGCACCCTCGCCGCCGCGACACCCGGGGGCCGGTGAGTCATGGCACTCACCGGTCGCCGTCTCGAGGTCGACCGGATCGCGACCCTCGCAGCACTCCCTCGTGAGTGCGCGATGGTCGTCGTCGGCGACCCTGGTTCAGGACGCAGCAGCGTCCTCGACGCGGTCGCGAACCGCGTCGCCCTCCCCGTCGTGCGCGTCGGTGTCAACGGGACCGAGTCCCGCTGGCCGCTCGCCGGCGTGACCTCCCTGTTCACCGCGCTCGACGACCCCCGTGCGTCGGCCCACATCGCCCTGCTCCTGGAGTCCGACGCCCCGGGCTCCGGTTCGGGCGGACTCGCTGCGGCGCACGACTTCCTCGAGGCCGTGCAGACGCTGACCCTGCCGCCGACGGTCGTCCTCATCGACGACCTCGACCGGATGGACGCGGAGAGCCAGGAGCTCATCGCGTTCCTCGCCGGTCGGCTGGCCGGCACGGCCCTGCGCCTGGTCGCCACGGTCCGCTCGGTCCCGGCGGACGGGCCGCTCGCGTCCCTGCCGACGCTGCGGCTCGAACCGCTGACCGCCGACGAAGCACTGGTCGCGGCGCGCTCGATGGCGCCCGCGGACGCGAACGAGGGCGTCCTCGCCGTGCTCGCCCAGGAGACCGGGGGCAACCCCGGCGCCCTCCGCGAGCAGGTCGACGCGCTCACCCCGGAGCAGCGGACCGGCACCGAGCCGCTCCTGCTCCCCCTGCGTCCGACGGCGACCGGCGAGGCGATCGCCGACCGTTCCCTCGAGCACGAGAGCGAGGGAGGACGCGATCTGGACGTCCTCGCCCGCCTCGCGCTCGCCCCCGTCGCCCGCACGGCGGCGTGGGACCGGGACAGCGTCGACGACCTGGCCGACGCCGGGCTCGTCGCGGTGCGCGGCCAGAGCGTCACCGTCCGCGACCCGCTCGTGCGATCGGTGCTCTGGTGGCGGATGTCCGCTCGACAGCGGCGCGCCGGGCACACCGAGCTCGCAGGCGTGGTCGCGGAGTCCGACCCCCGTGCGGCGGCCTGGCACCGCAGCTTCGTCGACGACGTCCCGGACGTGGTCGGTCTGCTGACCGCGGCCGCGGGCTACGTGGCGGACGGCGTGCCGAACGCCGCAGTGGCCCTCGCCGAGCGCGCCCTGCACGTCGGCTCCGGCTGCGAGGACGAGCGCGCGGCGCTCCTGGGCGTCGCCGAGGCGATGCTCGCGAACCGCATGCTCGGGCTCGCCGCACGGTACCTGGCCGCGATCCGGCCGTTCCGCCGGACCGCCGACGAGGTCCGCCGCCTGCGGCTGCTGTACTCCGTGCAGTACCTGCGCGGCGAGGTCGTGCACGCGGACGAGCTGCTCGTGCCCGTCGCCCCGGACGCACCCGAAGCGCCCGCGGCGGCAGGACTCCTCGCGACCGTCGCGAGCTTCCGCGCCGAGTCCTGGGACCTCGAGCAGGCCCGCGACCTGCTCGCCCGGGTCGAGGCGCTCCGCCCGGCGGTCGACGCGCACACCGCGGAGATCGCCACCGCGGTGTCGCACCTCGTCGACGCGATCGACGGCACGCTCGCGCCGGACACCGAGCTCTACGACGGCCTCGCGACGTCGCAGCTGCTCACGCTGTCCGACCCCGCGCTGCTCCTCGTCGCGCACGCCCTGAGCCTCGGCGAGCGCCACCGCAGCGCCCGCCGCGTGTTCGCCCTGGCGATGGCCCGCAGCCAGGAGACCCAGGCGGTCTGGACCGAGGCCGCCCGCTACCTGTCCGCCGAGAACGAGCTGCGTTCCGGCAACTACCGGCAGGCGCTCCGGGCGATCGACGTCTGGGACGCCGCGGCCGGTGCGGACGGGCGTCCGCCGGAGGCCTCCCGGGCGCTCGCGATCGCGTACCGGCACTTCGCCGAGGGGCGCTCCCACGAGGCCCTCGAGGTGGTCGACCGGTGCCTCGCGCAGCGGTCGACGAACCAGCTGTGGGCCACGACCGCGAAGCTGCACGCGCTCCGTGGGCGGGTGCTCCTGCTGGACGGCCGGGTCGAGGAGGCCGTGGTCGCCCTCGAGGCCGCGGACGCCGTGGGCCGCTCGATGCGGAACCCGACGATGCTCCGGCACCTCGGCGACCTCGTCGAGGGCTACGTCCGGGCCGGTCGGACGGACGACGCACGCACCGTGACGGCACGGCTCGCGGCGGACCACCACGCCCGGCCGTCGCGGTGGGGTGCCCTGGTGCTCGCCAGGAGCCTGGCGCTCGTCGCGGACGACACGACCCGCGACGCCGCGCGGCGCCGTGCGCTGGAGCTGTTCCAGCCGCACGACTCGCAGTACGAGCGGGCCCGCACGTTCGCGGCGCTCGCCTGCGTCGGCACCGCGGCGGAGCGTCCGCGGCTCGGTGCCGCTGCGGCGGCGTCGTACGAGGCAGCCGGGCTCCGGCGGCCGCTCGTGACGCCGGTTGCGAGTGCGGCGATGCCGTCCTTCGCGGCCCCGTCGTCGGTGCGCTCCGTCCCGAGCGCGCAGGTGCCGGGATCCCCGCGGAGCGTGCCGGACGCGTCGGCGGTGCTCACGACGCTCACGGCCGAGGAGCGCGCGGTCGTGCAGAAGGTGACGGAGGGCTACCGCAACCGCGAGATCGCCTCGTCGCTGTTCATGTCGCAGCGGACGGTGGAGCTGCGGCTCACGCAGATCTACCGCAAGGTCGGCGCGCGCTCGCGCTCGCACCTGGTGGCGCTGCTCACGTGACGGGTCGCGTCCGCCACCGCGGTGACGTGGACGCGACCCCCTGACGGACGGGAGGCCCGGTACCAGCTGGTACCGGGCCTCCCGTTCGTCGTCGTCCCACCCTGGTGACCGCCGGGTCCGGTTGCGGGAGACCGCACGACCGTCGCCGCGGCGCACCGCGGCGGCGGGGAACCGCAAGAGGGGCGTGCTGCCGTTGCCGGGGCCTCCGCCGCGGTGGAGGCTGCTCCTGCACCGACCGTCGTGCCCCCTGGTGGGGACCCGTCCGCGGACCCTCGTCCGGTACCCGAACCGTCGGCCACGAACGCCGTCGTCCGTCCCCACCAGATCCGGGGGCGGGCGGCGGTCCGGCCGGCGGACCCGGACGCGCGGCAGACCCGACGGCGGTCGGTGCCGAACTCCCCCAGCAGTCCCACCGATCGGACACCAGATGTGCGGCATCATCGCGGCCCGTGTCACCGACGACGCCACCCCGTACCTGCTCGACGGTCTCGAGCGGCTCGAGTACCGGGGGTACGACTCGGTGGGCGTGGCGGTGCGGACGGCGGCCGGGACGATCGAGACGGTCCGCTCCGTGTCCCGCGTCGGCGACCTGCGGGCGCGCGTGGCCGAGCACGCGGCGACGGTCCCCGTGGCCCGCGCGGCGACCGGTGCGGGGATCGCGCACACCCGGTGGGCGACCCGCGGCGCGGTGAGCGAGCTGAACGCCCACCCGCACGCGGACTGCTCCGGGCGGATCAGCATCGTGCACAACGGGACGATCGCGAACGCCGGGCGCTTGCGGACCTCGCTCGAGGCGCAGGGGCACGTGTTCCGCTCCGAGGGCGACTCCGAGGTCGTCGCGCACCTGGTCGAGCGGGCGTTGACCGTCGATCCGGACCTCATGCTCGCGGTGCAGCTGACCGCGGCGCAGCTCGAGGGGTCGTGGGCGGTCGTCGTCCTGGACGCCCGGGACGGCCGGATGGTCGTGGCGGCCCACCGGTCGCCGCTCGTCATCGCCCGGTCGGACCGCGGGGACTTCGTGGCGAGCGACGTCGGGGCGATCGCGCCGTGGTGCGAGACGTTCGTGCCGCTGCGCGACGGGGACGTCGTCGAGCTCGGCGAGGCGTGGTCGTGGTCGTCCGGTGGGCTGGCGGTCCCCGTGCCCTTCCCGACGCCGGCACCCTTCGCCGCGGACACGCCGGACCGCGGGGACCACGCGGACCACATGGCGAAGGAGATCGGCGAGCAGCCGACGGTCGTCGCCACGATCCTGGACCGGGTCGGCCGCCGGACCGTCGACGGGAGCACCTGGACCGGCCTCGGACTGCCCGCGTTCGACCGGTTGGCGGTCGTGGCGTGCGGGACGTCGCTGCACGCCGGTCAGGTCGTGGCGGGGGTGCTCCGTCGACTCGGGGGTGTCCCGACCGACGTCGTCGCGGCGAGCGAGTCCGACCAGGTGGTCCTCGCACCGGGCACGCTCGTCGTGGCGATCAGCCGGTCCGGTGAGACCGCCGACGTGCTCCGGGCGCTCGACCGGTTCGAGGACCGCAACCCGGTCCTCGCGCTCACGAACGACGTGCACTCCTCGCTCGCCCGCCGCGCCGACGCGGTGCTCGACTGCGACGCGGGGCCCGAGGTCGGGGTCACCGCCACGAAGACCTTCACGGCGCAGGTGGTCGTCGGCGTGACCGCGGTCGTCTCGGCGCTCGTCGCCTCCGGGCGGCTCGATCCTGCCCGGGCGGCCGCCCTGGTCGACGAACTCGCCGAGCTGCCCGGACGGATGGCCGCCGCCGCGGCGGTCGCCGCCGACCGGGTGCCGCTGCTCGCCGCGACCGTGCGCGACGCCCCGGGGTTCCTGTTCCTCGGCCGGGGTCCCGGGCTACCGTACGCGGCGGAGGGCGCCCTGAAGACCACCGAGCTGAGCTACCGGTGGGCCCAGGCGCACCCCGCCGGCGAACTCAAGCACGGACCGCTCGCACTCGTCGACGAGGGCATCCCGGTCGTCGTCGTCGACCACGGCGACCACCGGCTCCGAGCGGACGTCGCCGAGGTCCGGGCCCGCGGGGCGCTCGTCGTGACCATCGGCGGCGCGGACTCCGACGTCCCGGCGCTCACGGCGTCCCGGAACGCGACCGCGGACCTCGCCTGGGGCCGCGGGACCGCTCCGTGGGGGCCGGTCGAGGCGGTCGTTCCGCTGCAGATGCTCGCCCGGGAGCTCGCGCTGCAAGCGGGGTGCGACGTCGACAAGCCACGGGGCACCGCGCGGGCGGTGGGGGGCGCATGGCCCGTCACACCCGGGTGAACCGGGTGACGGTGTCCGTCGCCGTCACGGCCGCACTCGTCGTCCTCGTCACGGTGGTCGTGGTGCTCGTCGCCGTCCTGCCCGGCTGAGCGTCCGGCCGGGCGTCGGCTGCGTCCGGCCGGGTGTCGGCTGCGTCCGGCTGGGTCCGAGGTGCGCCCTGCCATCCTGGTCGCCGTGACCGCTGCCCCGCCGCTCGTCTTCGTCGCCGTCCTGGTCGGCGCCCTGCTGCCCTTCGTGCCGTACCTCGGCCGCGTCGCCCGGATCGCCGCGACGATCGTGCACGAGGTGGGGCACTGCGTCGTGGTCGTGCCGTTCGGCGGACGCATCGAGCGGATCGACCTGCATCCGGACGGCTCCGGCGAGGCCTGGGTCCGGCTCGGCCGCGTCCCCGCCGCGGTGCGGTGGGCGGTCCGGATCGCGAACCTGTTCGCTGGCTACAGTGCGCCGGTGTGGGCGGGTGTGCTGCTGCTCGCCGGGGTGCTGCACGGCTCCCGGTGGCTGCCGGTCGTGGTGCTCGGCGTGGTGGGGCTCGTCGCCCTGGCGTTCGTCCGGAACTGGTTCGGGCTGCTCGTGGTCGTCGGCTTCGACGCGCTCGCGTTCTGGGTGGCCCTGCGTCCGTCCGAGGCCACGGTGCTCGTCGTCGCCGGCGTGGGGGCGGCGTTCGTCGTGGACGGGGCCCGCTCGGTGGTCGCCGTCGCACGGTGGCTGGTGACCGGGGCACGCGTGCAGACGGACTTCCACATCGCCGCAGCCGAGATGCGCCTGCCCGCGGCGGTCTGGTTCGTGCTGTTCGTGGCCGTGAACGCCGTCGCGGTGTGGCTCGCCCGCGACCCGCTCCTCGTCGTGTGGGACACCTTGGACACCGGCGTCCGCGCCCTGTTCTGACGCGCGGCACGGCAGTCCGCCGGCAGCGCGGGCGCGGGTCCGCCGCTGCGGCACGCCCCGGTCCGCGGGCGTAACCGGACGCCGCACAGCCCCCACGGCGGCCGTCGGGGTGCGAGAGTACCCGCACGACCCACCCCCGGAGGGACCCCATGTCACAAGACGGCCACGGCTTCACCACCGAACAGGTCCACGGCGGGTTCCGGCCCGACGCCGACCACGGCGCCCGGGTCCCCGCCGTGCACATGACCTCCGGCTTCCTGTTCGAGGACTTCGACCAGGCCCGCGACCGCTTCGCCGGCACCGACGACGGCTACACGTACACGCGCCTCGGCAACCCGACGAACGCCGACGCCGAGCGGCGCATCGCCCTGCTCGAGCGCGGCGCCGAGGCGATCCTCGTCGCGAGCGGCCAGGCGGCGGCGACAGTCGCGTTCCTCGGCCTGCTGCAGGCCGGCGACCACGTCGTCAGCGCGCAGAGCATCTACGAGGGCACCCGCGGGCTGCTCCTGCAGAACCTCGGCCTGCTCGGCATCGAGGTGGACTTCGTCGCCGACGCCCGCGACCTCGACGCCTGGGCCGCGGCCGTCCGCCCGAACACCAAGGCCTTCTTCGCCGAGACCATCCCGAACCCGAAGAACGACGTGCTCGACATCGCCGGGGTCGCCGCCACCGCCCACCGCGCCGGGGTCCCGCTCGTGGTCGACAACACCCTCGCGACGCCGTACCTCGTCCGTCCGGTCGAGCACGGCGCCGACGTCGTCGTGCACTCCGCGTCGAAGTTCCTGTCCGGCCACGGGTCCGGCCTCGGCGGGGTCGTCGTGGACGCCGGCACGTTCGACTGGTCCGCCGCCCCGGAGCGGTGGACGCACCTGACGACGCCCGAGCACGCCCTCGGCGGCCGCAGCTACGTCGACGTCCACGGCCCCCGCGCCTGGGTCGTGTACGCGCGCGACGTGATCGCGTCCCGCATCGGTCCGACGCCCTCGCCGTTCAACGCCTTCCTGCTCCGCCAGGGCATCGAGACCCTCAGCCTGCGCGTCGAGCGCCACTGCGCGAACGCGCTGGCGGTCGCCACCTGGCTGGACCAGCAGCCGGAGGTGACGAGCGTCGACCACGCGGGTCTCGCCTCCAGTCCGTACCACGACCTCGCGCAGCGCTACCTGCCCCGCGGAGCCGGGTCCGTCTTCGCCTTCACGCTCGCCGGCGGCGAGCCGGCGGCGCGGGCCTTCATCGACGCCGTCGAGCTGTTCAGCCGGATGACCCACCTGGGCGACGTCCGCTCGCTCGTCCTGCACCCCGCCACGACGACGCACGCCGGTCGGACGCCCGCCGAGCGGGCCGCGCAGGGCATCGACGACGGCCTCGTCCGCCTGTCCGTCGGGATCGAGGACGTCGCGGACCTGCTCCGCGACCTGGAGCGCGGGTTCGCCGCGGTCCGCAGGGCGGTCGGCTCCACGGCCGGCCGGGAGGCCCGTGGCGCGTCCGCCACGGTCCGTGCGGCGACGCAGGTGGCCTGAGATGGCGGACCTGCAGCACTTCGGGTACTTCTTCTCGCGGGGCTTCGGCCCACAGGCGTGGGGGCGGGCGGACTGGGACTGGGGCCACGACTGGACCAAGCCGGACCTGTACCAGCAGTCCGTCCGCGCGCTCGAGCAGGCCGGGATGGACCTGGTGATCGCCGAGGACGCGATCTCGCTCGGCAACCCGTCCACCCTGGACCTGCGGATCCGGCAGGCCTACGGCGGCCCGAAGCACGACCCGCTGCTGCTGGCGCCGTACCTGTTCGCCGCCACGTCGCACATCGGCATCGCTCCGACGGTGAACGCCGGGATCACCCCGCCATACCTGGCCGCCCGGCAGGCCGCCACGCTCGCGCACCTGTCGTCGGACCGGTTCGGCCTGAACGTCGTCACGGACACCGGGAGTGCCCGCCACGTCGGCGCGGCGCCGCTCCCCCACGACGCCGCGTACGACCGGGCCGAGGAGTGGATCACGCTGCTGCGGCGGCTCTGGCACTCGTGGGGCGACGGGTACGTCGGTTCCCGTTCCGACTGGCACTTCGCGGACGGGGACGCGCTCGACGCCTTCCACCACGAGGGCGCGTACTTCACCGCCGACGGACCGCTCAACGCGCTGCCGCTCGACACGGACCCGGTCGTGGTCTCCCCCGGCGGCTCCGGACGCGGGCTCGGCTTCGCCGGCACGCACTCGGACGTGCAGCTCGCCCTCGCGCCGCTGTCGGCCGCCGCCGTCCGGGAGTACCGCGCCCGCGTGCTCGCCGCAGCCACGGACGCCGGTCGGAGCGCCGACGACGTGCGCGTGCTGTTCGTGGTGAAGCCGGTCCTCGTCGCCTCGGCGGAGGAGGCCGACCGGCTCGTCGATGCGTCCGCCCACCCGACCGACGAGGCACTGCTGGCCGCGGCCGTGGCGTGGTCGAGCGACTCGGAGACGGACCTGACCGTGCTCGACCTCGACGCGCCCGTACCCGCCGGGACGTTCGGCGAGCACGTCTCCGCCGGGACGATCCGCGGTCTGCTCGGCGACACCCCGGACGCGCCGCTGCGCGAGCTCCTGGCCAGGAAGGCACGGCTCGGGCGGCTGCGCACCCGGGACGGGTTCGTCGGCACGGCCGAGGAGTTCGCGGACTTCGCCGAGGAGCTCGGCGCCGACGCCGACAACGACGGGTTCATCCTGTCCGGGGACCTGCACCCGGCCCAGGTGTACCGGATGACGGGCGACCTCGTCCCCGTGCTCCGGCGCCGCGGGCTGCTGCGGCGGGAGTACGGGGACGGGGGTCTGCGGGGGAACCTGTTCGACTTCTAGTGGCGGACGGGCTCGAGGACGTTCGACTCCTCGACGTCGCGGACGTCCGCGGCGGTCCGGAGGATCTCCTCCCGCGGGGACGCCGAGGCGATCGCCCAGAAGTAGACCACGAGCGAGAACACGGCCACGACGACGATGTCCACCCACAGCGGGAACAGCACGACCGGCGCGGTGGTGTTGAAGTCACTGAAGTAGACGATGAGTCCCATCCCGACCAGGTACGGCAGCAGCCACTGCGCCGCCTTCCAGTCCCACCGGGGGCGGACGCTGGTCGCACCGCGGAACACGTTGTTCAGGACGATGACGACCGCGCCGATGAGGATCGCGACGCCGAGCTTCCAGTCGGTGTCCCACCCGGTCCACAGGATGATCAGGTTGGCGATGATGAACGCCACGGGCGACAGGACCGACGCGATCGGCATCCGGTAGGGGCGCTCGACCTCCGGGATGCGCTTCCGGAACGCCCCGAGGGCAAGCGGCGCCCCCGCGTACATGAGCACCGACGCGCTCGTGATGAGGCTGACGAGCCCCTGCCACGACGGGAACGGGGCGAAGCACGCGCAGCCGACGACGAACGCGGTCACGAGTCCGACCCACGGCACGCCGGCCTTCGTCGTCCACTCGAACGCCTTCGGGAAGTAGCCGTTGCGGCTCAGGCCGTACGAGATGCGCGTCGTCGCGGTCACGTAGATCAGGCCGGTGCCCGCCGGGGAGATGATCGCGTCGACGAAGATGACCACCGCGAGCCAGGTCAGCCCCGCGGCCATCGCGATGTCGGCGAACGGACCGGTGTACTTCGTGAAGTCGGCGGTCGCCCACGAGCCCTGCACCGCCCCGGACTGCAGCGCGCCGAGGAACACGACCTGGAGCAGCAGGTAGATCACCAGCCCGATGACCACGGAGCCGATGACGGCGCGGGGGATGTCGCGCTTCGGGTTCTTCGCCTCGCCCGCGAGCTGGTCCGCCTGCTCGAAGCCGAGGAACGCGAAGATGATGCCCGACGTCGACACCGCTGCGAGGATGCCCTTCGCCCCCTGCGGAAGGAAGCCGTCCGCCGCCGTGAAGTTCTCGCCGTGGAAACCGCTGAAGGCCAGCACGATGATGACCAGCAGCGGGATCGCGACCTTCCACCAGGTCGCGGCGGAGTTCGTGTTCGCCAGGATCCGGACGCTCAGCAGGTTGATCACCGTGACGACGGCCATCAGGACGATCGCGACGGCGATCCCCGCACCGGTCAGCAGCTGCTGCGTCTGGCCGTTGACGACGACGGTGTGCAGCCACGGGTGGGCGAACTGCCAGTGCTGCGCGTACTTGATCATCGCCTCGACCTCGATCGGGGCGACCGTCACGGACTGCAGCCAGGAGAACCACCCGAACGACGCGCCGGCGACCCCGCCGAACGCGATGTGCGGGAAGCGGGCCGTCCCGCCGGCGATCGGGAACATGCCGCCGAGCTCGGCGTGCACGAGCGCGAGGACCAGCACGGCGACACCGCCGATCACCCACGAGATGATCGCGGCCGGGCCGGCGGTCTTCAGGGCCTCCTGCGACCCGAACAGCCACCCGGAGCCGATGATCGACCCGGTCGAGGCCCAGATGAGCCCGATGAAACCGACGTTGCGCTTCAGGCCGGAGTCCGGCAGCGCCTGGGTCGTGGTGGTGTCCACTGCAGCTCCGTTCGACGGGGCGACCCCATCGGACGGAGTCGCGCGTCACGATGCTGGCACTGCGCGGGCCCCGGTGGCGGATTGTTTAACACAATGGAAACAAGAGCACTGTACAATCCCACAGCCTTCCGGCTGGACGGGTCAGGACCTCTTGCTGTGCTTCTTCTTGCCCTTTCCCTTGTCCTTCTTCGTCTTCCCGTCCTTCTTCTTGCTCTGCTCCTCGTCCTGCTTCTTGCCCGGCTTCTTCTTGTCGGACTTCTTCTTCTTCCTCATTCTGCTTCTCGACGTCCTGATCCTCCTCGCCGCCGAGCTCGGTGTCGTCCGGCGCCCCCGGCTCGGCGAGCACGACGACACTGCCGGTCTCCGCGGCCGCCTCGACCGGCGCCTCGGTCACCTCGGGCGCCAGCGCGTCGTCCACCCGCTCGACGATGATCTCCGCCCCGTCCTCAGCGAGCCGGAGCAGCGCCTGGGCCGCACGCACCCGCGTCGCCGTCCGCCGTGCGAGCACGTCGGACCGTGCCCCCTCGAGGAACGCGCGCAGGCTCCGCTCGACGCCCGACCGACCCCGCGGCGCCGCACGGTCGAGCCGGTCGAGCTCCCCGGCCACCCCGGCCGCGTCGTCGGCGACGGCTTCGTCCCGGACCGCGTCGACCAGCGCAGCGACCGCACCCGCTGCACGCTCGACCGCGGGCGACCGCTGGTCCAGGACGACGAGCATCTCGAACACCGACCCGTACGACAGGGTCTCGAGGCGCACGGGCTCGGCGCCGCGACCCCGGAGCACCAGCCGAGACTCCGGCGTCGGCAGCCACGCAACGACGGCCGCGACCGAGGCCACCGACCCGACGATCCGCTCGTACTCCGCCAACCCCACGCGCTCCTGCTCTCGCAGCCGGACACGGATCGCGATCTCCTGCACCACGCGACACACCCTCTCGTGCACCGGTCCGGGTCCCTCCCGCACCTGATCCGGACAGTAGTCGCCAGCGCTCCCGGGAACAGCGAACGCCCCGGCATCGTCCAGGGGACGACGACGGGGCGTTCAGACAACACCAGCGCCTATGCGGGCACTGCCCCTTCACAGGCACTGACCCTTCACGGGCACTGAGCCTTGAGGAGCACTGCGACAGCGGCTCGACGTCCGGCGATCGGTGGAGATGGGGGGAATCGAACCCCCGTCCATCGCTGCGCTTCGACGTCTTCTACGGGCGTATCCGGATGAGGCGTTCTGCTCGGCTCCGTCCTTTGCTACCGGCTTCTAGAACGACGAGCCCAGTCTCAGTGCAAGTCCCGCACGGCCCCGAGGCGCAACCGTGCAGCAAGTCCTCTGGATGACGCCGGGATCAGGTTAGGGGACGGTCACCTGGCCGACGGACTTCATGTGCTGGGCTGCTTACGCAGCGAGAGCGAAGTCAGTGCGCTTGGAATTGGCACTTGTTGTTTTCCACGGATCGTTCACGAGATGACCGTGGGTCCTCGGCCCGCTTCCCGTCGGCACACAGGCAATGTCGAAACCGATCATCCCCGTACAGGCCGGAACGTGCGAGCCGCTGTCGCGCTGTGGAGTTGTCAAGTGCTCCGGATCGGAGCGGTCCCTCAGTCTAGCCGACGAAGGGGAGGTCTGTCACTCGCCGAGGCGGTTCCGCGAGCGCATCGCCCGCTCGGCCTCGCGCTTGTCGGTCTTCTCCCGAAGCGCCTGACGCTTGTCGAACTCGCGCTTGCCCTTGGCGACCGCGATCTCGACCTTCGCGCGACCGTCGTGGAAGTAGATCTGCAGCGGGACCAGCGTGTAGCCGCCCTGCGCCGTCTTGTGCGAGATCTTCACGATCTGCTGCTTGTGCAGGAGCAGCTTGCGCTTCCGCCGCGGCGTGTGGTTGTTCCACGTGCCCTCGGTGTACTCGGGGATGTGCACGGCGTCGAGCCAGGCTTCCCCGGCGTCGATGAAGGCGTAGCCGTCGACGAGCGAGGCCCGCCCCTCGCGGAGCGACTTCACCTCGGTCCCGGACAGGACCATGCCGGCCTCGTACGTGTCCTCGATCAGGTAGTCGTGGCGCGCGCGACGGTTCGTCGCCACGATCTTCTCGCCGCGTTCCTTCGCCATGGTGTTCCCTTCCGAGGTGCTGGTCCTGCTGCCCGTCCTGGCGCAGCCCTCCAGCCTAGTGAACAGCGACGGGGCCGCGCACCTTCCCGGCGCGTCGACCCCGTCCCGCGTGGCGTGTGGGCGATCAGACCCGGAGGTACCGCCGGATCGCGATGGACGCCGAGATGCCCGCGAGCAGCACACCCACGACGATCACGGCCGGTACGACGACCGCGGCGTCGGACATGCCGATGAAGGACGTCTGCGGGAACCGCTGGGACAGGTAGTTCCGGACGAAGAACCAGACAACCGCCAGGATCGCGCCACCCGACAGGACCGCGCCGATCGCCGCGGCGATGACCCCCTCGAGCACGAACGGGGTCTGGATGAACCGGTTCGACGCTCCCACCAGCCGCATGATGCCTAGCTCGCGCCGTCGACTGAACGCGGAGAGCCGGATCGTGGTGGCGATGAGCAGGACGGCGGCGACGAGCATGAGCGACGCGATGCCGATCGCCGTGTACGACGAGGCGTTCAGCAGGTTGAAGATCGGCTGCAGGTAGCCGCGCTGGTCGACGACGCTCTGCACACCGGCGACCTTCGACAGGCTCTCCTGGAGCACGTCGGCCTGCGACGGGTTCTTCAGGTTCACCCAGATGGTCTCGTTGAGGTACTCCGGCTTGACGAACTCGGTCGCCGGCGAGTCCTTGAACTGCTGCTTGAACCGGTCGTACGCCTGCGCCTGGTCCTCGAAGTACGTCTTCTCGATGTACGGCTTGAGGGTCGACGAGTCGAGCTGCGCCTCGACCTGCTGCCGCTGCTCGTCCGTGACCTTCGCCCCGGTGCAGTTGCCCGTGGTGTCGGTGTCCGTGCAGAGGTACACCGCGACCTGGGCCCGGTCGTACCAGTAGCCCTTCATCTGGTTGATCTGCATCTGGAGCAGGATCGCCGTGCCGACGAAGGTCAGCGAGATGAAGGTCACGAGGACGACGGACACCACCATCGAGACGTTCCGGCGGAGACCGGACCCGACCTCGGACATGACCAGCCCGAGCCTCATCGGATGAGCCCCGGGATCGTCTGGATGCCGGTGGTGTTCGAGACGCCGGCGCCGCGCTGCACGGGGATCGCCTGCGTCTGGTACCCGCCGGACTGCTCGTCGCGGAGGATCGTGCCGTTGGAGAGCTCGATCACCCGGCGCTGCATCTGGTTCACGATGCTGGCGTCGTGCGTCGCCATGAGCACGGTGGTGCCTCCCTGGTTGATGCGTTCGAGGAGCGCCATGATGCCGGCCGAGGTCGTCGGGTCGAGGTTGCCCGTCGGCTCGTCGGCGAGCAGGACCGCGGGCTTGTTCACGACCGCGCGGGCGATCGCGACACGCTGCTGCTCACCACCGGAGAGCTCGTGCGGCATGCGCGTCGCCTTGCCGGCGAGCCCGACGAGCTTGAGCACGTCGGTGACGGCCTCGCTGATGAAGCCCTTGCTCTTGCCGATCACCTGCAGCGAGAACGCGACGTTGTCGAAGACGTTCTTGTTCGGCAGCAGGCGGAAGTCCTGGAACACCACGCCGAGGTTGCGACGGAAGTAGGGGACCTTGCGCGACGACAGGGCGCCCAGGCGTTGCCCGAGCACGTGGATCTGCCCCCGGGAGGGCTTCTCCTCCTTGAGGACGAGACGCAGGAAGCTCGACTTGCCGGAGCCGGAGGCACCGACGAGGAAGACGAACTCACCCTTGAGGATCTCGAGGGAGACGTCGTCGAGCGCCGGACTCGGGTTGCCCGAGTAGACCTTGGTGACGTGGTCGAATTTGATCATGACCGGATCAGGGTAGGTCGCCCGGTCCGGAAAACCGCCGAGGCGCGCGGCTCAGGTCCGCCGCGGCGGCCCTCAGTCGTCGTCGCCCTGCTTGCGCCAGCGGATGCCCGCGTTGATGAAGCCGTCCAGGTCGCCGTCGAACACGGCTGAGGGGTTGTTCACCTCGTGCTCGGTCCGCAGGTCCTTGACCATCTGGTACGGCGCGAGGACGTACGAGCGGATCTGGTCGCCCCAGCTCGCGGTGATGTTGCCCGCCAGCTCCTTCTTCTTCGCGTTCTCCTCTTCCTGCTTCAGCAGGAGCAGGCGCGACTGCAGGACGCGCATGGCCGCGGCACGGTTCTGGATCTGCGACTTCTCGTTCTGCATCGAGACGACGGTGCCGGTCGGGATGTGGGTCAGGCGGACGGCGGAGTCGGTCGTGTTGACCGACTGCCCACCGGGGCCCGAGGACCGGAAGACGTCGACGCGGATGTCGTTCTCGGGGATGTCGATGACCGCGGTCTCCGGCATGAGCGGGATGACCTCGACCGCCGCGAAGGACGTCTGGCGCTTGCCGGCGGCGCCGAACGGCGACATCCGGACCAGGCGGTGCGTGCCCGCCTCGACCGACAGGGTGCCGAACGCGTGCGGCGCGTCGACCTCGAACGTGGCGGACTTGATGCCCGCCTCCTCCGCGTAGGAGGTGTCCATCACGGTGGTCTTGTAGCCGTGCTGCTCGGCGTAGCGCAGGTACATGCGGAGGAGCATCTCGGCGAAGTCCGCCGCGTCGACCCCGCCGGCGCCCGCGCGGATCGTGATCACCGCGGGGCGGTCGTCGTACTCGCCGTCGAGGAGCGTCTGCACCTCGAGGTCGCTCATCGTCTTCTGGATGGCCTTGAGCTCGGCGGCGGCCTCGTCCGCGGACTCCTGGTCGTCGGCCTCGTTCGCCATCTCGACGAGGACCTCGAGGTCGTCGATGCGCGCTTGCGTGTCGGTGATCTTCCGCAGCTCGGCCTGCCGGTGCGAGAGCGCGCTCGTCACCTGCTGCGCGTGCTCGACGTCGTCCCAGAGGTCCTGGGCACCCGCCTGCTCACTGAGTTCGGCGATCTCACGCTGCAGGCGGTCGACGTCGACCACCGAGCGGATGTTGCCGAACGTCTCGCGGAGGGCGGAGAGCTGCTCGGAGAAGTCCAGTTCGACCATGGTCACCGATCCTACCGGCGTGCGTCCGGGGCCGCCGACCGGGAGGCACGCCCCACCGCCGCCACGCCGGTCGCGTCCGACGCCGCCTACCCTGGTCGGATGGTCTCACGACGCGACGCCGCCGTCCGGCTCGACATCCCCCTGGAGATGGCGAGCCGGCACGGGCTCCCCGCCCACCTCTCCGAGGCGGAGCTGTCGGCGATCGAGTCGGACCCGCCCGTCTGGCTCGTGCAGTCGCGGGCGAACCGGACGGGGGCCAGGAAGGTCTGGACGGACCTCACCTGCTCGATCTGCGGGGACACCGAGACGGCCCGGCCGAAGAAGTGGTGGCCGGAGTGGACGCTGCTCGTGTGCGACCGGCACGACCCCGAGGACGCGCCGGCACCCGCACCGGGACACGCCCGGTACGCCGTGCACGGGGTGGGCACCCGGTTCGTCGCGCTCGTCGACGAACCGGCCTGACCGCCGGAAGCAGCGTCGACGGGTCTCAGCGGCCGAGCACGGGCGTGCGTGCGGCCATCCCCGCGGCACCGGCCCGGGCGACCGCGTCCGGCAGTGCGGCGAGGAACGCGTCGACGTCGGCCTGCGTCGAGGTGTGCCCGAGCGTGATGCGGAGCGCGCCGCGGGCGTCCTCCTCGGACAACCCCATCGCGAGCAGCACGTGCGAGGCCTCCGGCACGCCGGCCTGGCACGCCGAACCGGTGGACACCGCGACCCCGGCGGCGTCGAGCAGGAACAGCAGCGAGTCGCCCTCGCAGCCCGGGAACGTGAAGTGCGCGTTGCCCGGCAGCCGGTCGACCGGGTCACCCATCAACCGCGCGGACGGGACGGCCCGCTGCACACCGGCCACGAGCCGGTCCCGCAGGGGCGAGAGGTCCGTGTGTGCGGTGGACGCGGCGACGCCGAACGCGACCGCGGCCGACGCGTCCTGGGTGCCGCTCCGAACCTGCCGTTGCTGGCCGCCGCCGTGGATCAGGGGCTCGACCGAGGCACGGCGTCCGAGGACGAGCGCACCGATGCCGACCGGTCCGCCGATCTTGTGTGCCGACACGCTCAGCGCGTCGAGCCCGGAGTCCCGGAACGAGACCGGCACCTGCCCGTACGCGGCGACGGCGTCGCTGTGCACCGGCACGCCCGCGGCGTGCGCGGTCTCCACGATGCGACGCACCGGCTGCAGGGTACCGACCTCGTTGTTCGCCCACAGGAACGTGACCAGGGCGACGTCCGTGGCGTCCGCGAGTCGCGCCTCCAGGCCGGCGAGGTCGACGCGACCCTGCGCGTCCAACGGGACCACGTCGACGACCGCTCCCTCGTGGCGCTCGAGCCACTCGACGGTGTCGACCGTCGCGTGGTGCTCCCCCGCCGGGACGACGATCCGCGGCCGTGGGCGGTCCTGCTGGCGGGCCCAGTACAGGCCCTTCACGGCGAGGTTGATGCTCTCGGTGCCGCCGGAGGTGAAGACGACCTCGACCGGCTCGGCGTCGAGCGACGCCGCGACGGCGGCGCGGCCGTCCTCGAGCAGCATCTTCGCGCGCTGTCCGGCGCTGTGGATCGACGACGGGTTCCCGACGGTGCCGAGCGCGTCGGTGTACGCGGCGAGCGCTGCGGGCAGCATCGGCGTCGTCGCGGCGTGGTCGAGGTAGACGGGCACGGGACTTCCTGGACGTGGGCGGCGGGGCGCGCGGTGGCCCCCGGTCGAGCGTGTCCAGGATACGCGCGGCCTCTCGTACCCTGGGTGGCATGCAGGAGACCGCGATCGACGAGACCCCCGGCTTCCGCCTCGGCGACGGCGAGCCGCGGTTCTCGGTCCGTTCCACGGACGCGACCGCCGTGACCCTGGTCGTGCAGCGCCCCGGTGACGCGCAGCCGACGTGGTACCCGCTCGAGCCGGTCACGGGGACGGACCGCTGGGCGGCCGCCACACCCGACGTCCGACCGGGCGACCGCTACCACCTGCTCGTGGACGGACCGGACGGGCCGCGGCACGGGTTCGACGCGTCGCGACCGCTGCTCGACCCGTACGCCCGCGGGATCGTGCGTGCCGACGCCGGCTCCGGCGGCGGCTCCGGCTCTGCGCGCTGGACGAGCGAGGTCGTCGACGACGCGTTCGACTGGGGCGGCGTGGTGAAGCCGGTCGTACCGCTCGACCGGGCCGTCGTGTACGAGGCGAACGTCCGCACGCTGACCGCGGCGAACCCGCACGTGCCCGAGCACCTGCGCGGGACGTACGCGGGCGTGGCCCACCCGAGCACGATCGCGCACCTGCACCGCATCGGCGTCACGACGATCGAGCTGCTGCCCGTGCACGCGTTCGACTCCGAGGCGTGGCTCCGCGACGCCGGGCGGGAGAACGCGTGGGGGTACAACTCCCTCGGCTTCTTCGCCCCGCACGCCGCGCACGCCTCCGCCGAGGCGCGGGCCGCCGGCGCCTCCGGGGTCCTGCGGGAGTTCAAGGGCATGGTCCGGCTCCTGCACGAGGCCGGGATCCAGGTCGTGCTCGACGTCGTCTACAACCACACCGCGGAAGAGGGCCTGGGCGGTCCCACCTCGTCGCTCCGCGGACTCGACGGCGCGTCCCACTACCGGTGGACCCCGGACGGCGACGCGTACTACGACACGACCGGGTGCGGGAACACGCTGAACACCTCGACGGACGCCATCGCCGACCTCGTCGTCGACAGCCTCCGCTACTGGGCGCGCGAGGTCCAGGTCGACGGCTTCCGGTTCGACCTGATGGCCGCGCTCGCCCGCGACGACCGCCACGTCTTCGACGCGGAGCACCCGCTGCTCGACCGGATCCGCCGGCACCCCGACCTGCAGGACGTGCTCGTCGTCGCCGAGCCGTGGGACGTCGGACCGGACGGGTGGCGCACCGGGGCGTTCGGTGCCCGGACGAGCGAGTGGAACGACGGCTTCCGGAACACCGTGCGGCAGTTCTGGCTGACGGACATCGCCGAGGAGCGGCGGAACGGTGCGCCCTCCGCGGGGATCGGAGCGCTCGCCGGGGCGCTGACGGGGTCTCGGGCGCTGTTCGGTCCGGACCGCGGTCCGACGGCGAGCGTGAACTTCGTCACCGCCCACGACGGCTTCACCCTGCTCGACCTGGTCTCGCACGACCGCAAGCACAACGAGGCGAACGGCGAGGAGAACCGCGACGGGTCGGACGACAACCGCTCGTTCAACCACGGCATCGAGGGCGACACCGCCGACCGCGGGGTGCGCGCCGCCCGGGGTCGGTCGATGCGGAACCTCGTCGGCACGCTCATGCTGTCCGCCGGCGTCCCGATGCTCACCGCCGGCGACGAGCGGAGCCGCACGCAGCACGGCAACAACAACGCGTACGTCGTGTCCGAGGACCTGACGCCCGTCGACTGGTCCGACGACGAGGACGCCGAGTCGATGACCGAGGCGGTCGCCGCACTCGCCCGGCTCCGGGCCGCGCACCCGGCGCTGCGCCCCACTCGCTACGGCGTCGAGGGGCAGGAGACCCCGGGAGCGACGCGGATGTCCTGGTACGGGCCGGACGGCGGTGCGATGACCCCGGAGGGGTGGGACCAGCCGATCCACCGCGCGGTGCAGTGGTTCGCCGAGTCGACCCCGGTGCACGAGCCGGCCGACCGGGTGCTCGTCGTCGTGCACGGCAGCGGGCGGACGCGGGACCTGACGCTGCCGGTCCGCGACGACGTCGTCGGGTACCGCCTGGCCTGGTCGAGCGAGAAGCACCGGGACCACGAGCGGGTCCGCCCGGCCGGGCAGGTCTTCACCGCCTACGGCCCGGGCATCCACGTGTTCGAGGTGGCGTAGAGCGCCTGGGGCCGATCCGCGCGTCGGAGGCGGTTCCGCGCGTCGGAGGACGATCCGCGCATCGGAGGTCGTTCCTTCCGACCCCCGATGCGCGGATTGGCTTCCCACGTCGGCTGCGATGGGCAGGAACGTGCACGGCGCCGTCCTCCTCCACAGGCCGCACGGCGCGCCCGGTCGTGCACAGGCCGCGTCTTCCGGGGAACGCTGGCCCCGCAGCCGGGTAGCGTCGGCTCCGTGGCCACTGCAGACCGACCCCGCCGACCGAAGATCGGGCGCATCCCGATCACCCGACTCACGCCGACGACCCCGAACGGGTTCCCGTCGAAGGCCTTCGACGGCGAGGTGATCACGTTCGGTGCGACCGTCTTCCGCGAGGGACACGGGGTCATCGGCGCCGACCTCGTGCTGGAGCGCCCCGACGGCGGCACCCGCACCGTCCCGATGACCTTGGTGGGCGCCGGCACCGACCGGTACGAGGCGACCGTGCAGGTCGACCACACGGGCGTCTGGACGTGGCACGTCGAGTCGTTCTCCGACGACTGGGCGACCTGGATCCACGGGGCACGCCTGAAGATCGCCGCCGGGGTGGACACCGAGGCCACGCTCCTCGACGGGGCGGTGCTGCTCGACCGGCTCGCGGCGGAGACCGACTCGACCGCCGCCGCGCGCGCCGCCGAGCGGGTCCGGGACACCGAGCTCGACCCGGCCGAACGACTCGCAGCCGTCGACGACCCGCGGATCACCGGCGAGGTCGAGGACGCACCGCTCACCTCGCTCCGCACGCACTCCCCCACTCAGCTGCTCGACGTCGAGCGCACCCGCGCCGGTGTCGGCGCCTGGTACGAGTTCTTCCCCCGGAGCGAGGGCGCGAAGAAGAACCCCGACGGGTCGTGGAAGAGCGGCGACTTCCGCACCGCGGCCCGACGTCTGCCCGCGGTGGCCCGCATGGGCTTCGACGTCGTCTACCTGCCGCCGATCCACCCGATCGGCACCACCGCACGTAAGGGCCCGAACAACACGCTGACCCCTGGTCCGAACGACCCCGGCAGCCCGTGGGCGATCGGCGGGCCGGAGGGCGGTCACGACGCGATCCACCCGGACCTGGGGACCGAGGACGACTTCCGCGACTTCGTCGAGACGGCGAAGAACACCGGGATGGAGGTCGCGCTCGACTTCGCCCTCCAGTGCTCCCCCGACCACCCCTGGGTGCAGGCGCACCCGGAGTGGTTCACGGTCCGCGCCGACGGATCGATCGCCACCGCCGAGAACCCGCCGAAGCGCTACCAGGACATCTACCCGATCCAGTTCGACTCCGACCCCGAGGGCATCGTCACCGAGGTCCTCCGGGTCCTCCGCCACTGGATCGCCTTCGGTGTCCGGATCTTCCGCGTCGACAACCCGCACACCAAGCCGCTGTGGTTCTGGGAGCGGGTCATCCGCGAGGTCCGCGACGAGCACCCCGAGACCGTGTTCCTGGCCGAGGCGTTCACCCGCCCGGCGATGATGCGTGCCCTGGCCGAGGCCGGGTTCCAGCAGTCCTACACGTACTTCACGTGGCGGAACACGAAGGACGAGATCGAGGACTACTTCACCGAGCTCAGCCACGAGACGAGCGCCTACCTGCGCCCGAACCTCTTCGTGAACACGCCGGACATCCTCACCGAGTACCTGCAGTTCGGCGGCCGTGCCGGCTACAAGGTGCGCGCAGCGCTCGCCGCGACGGGGGCGCCGACCTGGGGCATGTACGCCGGGTACGAGCTCTTCGAGGACGTCGCCCGCCCGGGCTCCGAGGAGAACATCGACAACGAGAAGTACGAGTACAAGCCCCGTGACTTCGCCCTGGCCGAGGCCGAGGGGGCGAGCCTGGCGCCCTACGTGACGATGCTCAACCGGTTCCGGCAGGCGCACCCCGCGCTCCGGCAGTTGCGCAACCTGCACGTGCACGCGGCAGAGGACCCGGCGATCGTCGTGTACTCGAAGCACCTGCCCGGCGAGTTCATCCGTTCCGGCCGCGCCGACACGGTGATCGTCGTGGCGAACGTCGACCCGCACTCCGCCCGCGAGACGACGGTGCACCTCGACCTCGCTGCCCTGGGACTACCTACCGAGCAGCCGTTCGACGTCCGCGACGTCGTGACCGGCCAGCGTTGGGTGTGGGGCTCGTCGAACTACGTCCGCCTGGACGCGTTCCAGGAGCCCGTGCACCTGCTCGTCGTGGAGGGACCCCACCGATGACCGACCGCGACCCGAAGGGGACCCCGCCGATGGGTGCCGACCAGCCGACCTCCGCCAGCGCTCCTGACAGCCCGGCGCCGACGCCCGCCGCCGACCGCGGACAGGGCCCGAGCGTCCCGCCGGTGCCGCCGCCCCCGCCGCCCGTGCGTCGTCCCTCGGCGACGCCGACCGCTGTCGCACCGAGCGGTGCGGACCAGCCGCGCTACGAACCGCGCGTGTCCGCTCCGGGTGAGGACCTCCCCGGGGCACCCGAGGTCTCCCCCGAAGCTCCGGACCGCGGCGTTCCCGAGTCCGCGACGCTCGGCGGACAGGCCACCGCTCCGTCCGGGTCCCAGGAGCCGACAGCGGCGAGCACCACCGCGACGACGAGCACCGCGCCGACCCCGAGCACCGACTCCGGTGCGCCGTCGCCCGACGGACCGCGGCCCGCCCCGGTCGAGGACTGGCTCCGGCAGCAGGTCGCCGAGGGCCGCTGGTCCCGCCCGCACGACGTGCTCGGGCCGCACCCGGTCGACGGTGGGACGAGCGTCCGGGTCGTCCGACACCTCGCATCGTCGGTCCGGATCGTCCGCCCCGACGGCGACGACGTCGAACTCACCCACGAGGGCGACGGCATGTGGGCCGGCGCGACGCCCGGCACCCTCGGCCGCTACCGGGTCGAGGCCGACTACGACTTCGACGAGTCCACGGACGCCGACGACGCGACCTGGACCACGGACGACGCCTACCGCTTCGCGCCGACCATCGGTGAGCTCGACCTCCACCTGTTCGGCGAGGGTCGCGACGAGCAGCTCTGGCACCACCTCGGCGCCCACGTCACCACGGTCGACGGCGTCGACGGCGTGGCCTTCACGGTCTGGGCGCCCCGTGCCACGGCCGTCCGGGTGATCGGCGACTTCGAGGGCTGGGAGGGTCGCACCACCGCGATGCGCCGCCTCGGCGACCTCGGTGTGTGGGAGCTCTTCTGGCCGGGCGCCCTGGTCGGGCAGCGGTACAAGTTCCAGATCCTGACCGACTCCGGCTGGGTCGAGCGGGCGGACCCCTTCGCCCGTCGGACCGAGGTGCCGCCGGCGACCGCCTCCGTGATCACCGCGTCCGACTACACGTGGTCCGAGGGCGACACCGCCTGGATGGAACGCCGCGCGCAGAGCACCACGCACGACGCCCCGATGAGCGTGTACGAGGTGCACCTCGGCTCCTGGCGTCCGGGGCTGTCCTACCGCGAGGTCGCCGACCAGCTGATCGGGCACGTGCAGCACCTCGGGTTCACGCACGTCGAGTTCCTCCCCCTCGCCGAGCACCCCTTCGGCGGTTCGTGGGGCTACCAGGTCACCGGGTACTACGCCCCGACCGCCCGGTTCGGAACGCCGGACGACCTCCGCTACCTGATCGACCGACTGCACTCCGCGGGCATCGGCGTGATCATGGACTGGGTCCCAGGCCACTTCCCCAAGGACGAGTGGGCGCTGGCGAAGTTCGATGGGTACGCCCTGTTCGAGCACCCCGATCCCCGACGCGGCGAGCAGCTCGACTGGGGCACCTACGTGTTCGACTTCGGGCAGCCGCAGGTGCGGAACTTCCTGGTCGCGAACGCGCTGTACTGGCTCGAGGAGTTCCACATCGACGGTCTGCGCGTGGACGCCGTCGCGTCGATGCTGTACCTCGACTACTCCCGTACCGAGTGGCTGCCGAACGTGCACGGGGGCCGCGAGAACCTCGAGGCGATCTCCTTCCTGCAGGAGACGAACGCCACAGCGTACAAGCGCTACCCCGGCATCGTGATGATCGCCGAGGAGAGCACCTCGTGGCCGGGCGTGACCCAGCCGACGAGCGCCGGCGGTCTGGGTTTCGGCCAGAAGTGGAACATGGGGTGGATGCACGACTCCCTCGAGTACATCGAGCGCGAGCCGGTCCACCGCAGCTACCACCACGACGAGATCACGTTCTCGCTCGTGTACGCGTTCAGCGAGCAGTTCACGCTGCCGATCAGCCACGACGAGGTCGTGCACGGCAAGGGCTCGCTCTTCGGCAAGATGCCCGGCGACGAGTGGCAGAAGCTCGCGAACGTCCGCGCCTACCTGGCCTACATGTGGGCGCACCCCGGCAAGCAGCTGCTCTTCATGGGCCAGGAGTTCGCGCAGCCGTCCGAGTGGTCCGAGGCCCGCGGCCTCGACTGGTGGCTCCTCGACGACCCGGGGCACCTCGGCGTCCAAGACCTCGTCGCCTCGCTCAACCGCGTGTACAAGGACACGCCGGCGCTGTGGACGCACGACTCCTCGCCCGAGGGCTTCGAGTGGATCGAGGGCGGCGACGCCCCGCACTCCACACTCGGGTTCCTGCGCAAGGACGGCGACGACCGACTGGCCGTGTTCGTGAACTTCTCGGGCGTGCCCGTGGAGCGGCGCTTCGGCCTGCCGGCAGCCGGCAGGTGGGACGAGGTGCTCAACACCGACGCCGTCGAGTACGGCGGATCCGGGGTCGGCAACCTCGGCTCGGTCACCGCGGACGAGACCCCGTGGGCGGGCCGCCCCGCCTCGGCACACTTCGTGGTGCCACCGCTCGGAGCGGTCTGGTTGCGCCTTGCTCGCTGACGCGACCCCCTGACGGACGGGAGGCGCGGTGCCGGCTGGCACCGCGCCTCCCGTCCGTCATGTGGTGCGCACCCGCGCGACGGCACCGGCCCCACCAGATGGTCCCGCAGCAGCGAGACGGTCCCGGAACGCCGAGACGCCGCCGGATCCGGCGGCGTCTCGGCGGATCGGCGGCGTCTCGGCGACGTCGCGCGAGGACCGCGCGCTAGTTGTACCCGGCCGTGACGTTGGTGACACTGCGGGGCTTGTGACTCAGCGAGGCCTCCTGGCTTGATGGAGCTGTCTAGTTCTGCCATCGCCAGGAGGCCTCTGTGTCCCACGCTAATGCCCGTCTGACCCTGCACGGCCGGCGGCTGCTCATTACTCGCGTCATTGATGACCGTCGTCCCGTCGCGCACGTTGCCAAGGAGCTCGGCATCTCGCGTCAGTGCGCGCACCGGTGGGTTCGTCGGTTTCGGGCTGACGGCGCCATCGGATTACTGGACCGGTCAAGCCGCCCGCTGCGGACACCGACGAGAACGAGCCCGGAGCGTGAGGCAGCGGTCCTGACCGCGCGG
>NZ_CP054594.1:1184980-1270482 GCF_013347185.1 Curtobacterium sp. Csp1 | reverse complement strand
ACGATCGAGCGCGTGATCTCGGACAACGCGTTCGCCTACCGGCACTCGGCCGCGTTCAAGGACGCCGTCGCCGCGCTCGGGGCGAAGCAGAAGTTCATCAAACCCCACTGCCCATGGCAAAACGGCAAGGTCGAACGATTCAACCGGACCCTCGCGACCGAGTGGGCCTACCGGCAACCTTTCACCAGCAACCAAGCACGCGCCGACGCGCTTGCGCCCTGGATCGAGCACTACAACACTGGCCGGACCCACTCAAGCCACGGACTCACACCTGCAGCCCGAGTGTCACCAACCTAACGGCCTAGTACAGCTAGTACAGCGCGTTCGCGAGCCGACGACGCGCCACGACGACCCGCGGGTCGTCCACACCGATGAGCTCGAAGTACTCCACGAGTCGGACGCGAAGCGCCTCGCGCTCAGCACCGAACACGGTGGGGACGAGGTCGAGCAGGCGCCCGAAGGCGTCCTCGACGTGCCCGCCGCTGACGTCCAGGTCGGCCACGGCGAGCTGCGCCTCGACGTCCTGGGGCGCAGCGGCAGCAGCGCTCCGGACCTCGTCCGCTGTGCGGCCGGAGAGCCGGTCGAGCAGCGACACCTGCGCGAGACCGGCGACGGCCATCTGGTCGTTCGGGTCCTGCGCGATCGCGGTCTTGTACTCCTGCACGGCGGCGGCGTAGTCACCGCGCTCGATCGCGTCGTAGGCGGCCTGGTGGTGCGGTGGCAGCGGCTCCGGCTCGGGTTGGCCCTGCGGCTCCGCGGCGACGTCTCCGGACTGGCCGTCGACGCGCACACGCCCGGTCACGCCGTTCTGCTCGGCAGCAGCGACGACCTGCTCGAAGACGTCGCGGACCTGCGCCTCGGGAAGCGCCCCGACGAAGAGCCCGAGCGGGCGCCCGCCGATGACCGCCGCGACGGTCGGGATGGACTGCGCCTGGAACGCCTGGACGAGCTGCGGGTTGGTGTCCGCGTCGACCTTGGCGAGCACGACACGACCGTCGTACTCGGCGGTGAGCTGCTCGAGGATCGGTGAGAGCTGCTTGCACGGCCCGCACCACTCGGCCCAGATGTCGACGATCACCGGGACGACCGAGGACAGCTCGAGCACGTCCTGGAACGTCTGGTCGGTGACGTCGAGCACGAGCGACGGGACGGCCGGCTCGGTCGTCGACGGCGCTGCACCTGCGGTCGCGCCCTGCGGTGCCCCCGGAGCGGGGGCGGCCGGGGCGGTTGGGGCTGCCGGACGCTGGGCCCGGTCGACGAGCGACGACAGGTCGACGGCTCCGCGGAGACCGGACGGGGTCGGGGGGACGTTGGTCATTGCACCTCACTCGCTGCGGTCAGGCCCTGCGTGAACCCGAGCAGGACCACCTTGTCATCACTTCCGACGGGCGGCACGGAGAAGAGCAGCTGCACGCTGTACGTGGCGCTGATTCCCTTCGTGCTGGAGTCGACGCCCGACAGTGCCTTGACGGCACCCTCGGTGTTCACCTCGGCACCCGCTGCGGTCGGCGTGACCTTCTCGATCTCGTCCAGGTCGGCGGACACGAGCGCACCGGCACCGTCGGTCGCGATGGCGATCGCGCTGTCGTCGGGGACCTGGGACGAGTACTCGATCTTGGCGGTGTCCGGCAGCGATTCGGACTTCTTGTCCTTGTACGCCTTGCCGATGGTCGACCGCAGGCCGTCGCCGTCGGACTCGAACAGCGACGCCGACGAGCTCTCGCTGTCCTTCGACAGCACGTCACCGTAGGCGGCGGCGATGTCGTCCGGCGCGATGCGGAGCAGCTTCGTGTTGCCGGCGAGCTGCGCGGCACCGAGGGACGTCGGCGCGAGGCTCGGCACCTGCGCCGCGGCCTCGAGCGACACGTCGTACGCGACCTTGTACTCGTCGCGTGCGCTCGCCTGGACCATCGTGAGCGCCTGCGGGGCGGTCTTCGCGGTGCAGTCCTCGGCCACGATCGCGAACACCGTGCGCGGCCAGGTGTCCGTCTGCTGCGGGAGCGCGACGCACACCTGCTGCGCGGAGATCGCGGGCGGGGCCGCCGCCTTGTCGTCCTTCGCGCGGATGGCGTAGTTGGCCTTCCGGAAGTCGAGCGCGGCACCCGTGAAGCGCGACTCGAGGAGCGACGCGTCCTTGGCCTCGTCGGCCTTCTGTGCCACCTCGGCGACGCGCTGCACGATCTTCTGGATCTGCTGCTTCGACGCTGCCGTCGGCTCGTCCTGCTCGGCACCCGCCGTCGCCGATGCGGTCGGCGTGGCGGTCACGTCCGCGGAACCGCCCTGCGGCCAGTAGTCGGACGAACAGCCGGCGAGCCCGAGCGCGCCGACGAGCACGATCGGCACGGCGATGAGCGGACGGCGCCCACGACGACCGCGGCTCGGCACCTGGGCACCCGCTGCGGCGGCCCGGCGCGACGCGCGCACCCTGGGCGGCCTCGTCCCACCGCTGCGACGACGCGGACCGCGCCCCCGACGCTGGTGCAGGAACGCCCAGACGAGCAGCGCGACGCCGCCGACGAGGAACAGGCCGCCCGCGACGAGCAGTGGGCCGACCGACGGGGTCGCGGTGTCCCGTGGCCAGGTCACGGACACGTCCGTGGGTGCCGCGTCCTTCCCGTTGCCGAGGACCACGAGCGACACGTCCGACGGCAGCCGCACGGTGAACTGCCCCGCGCCGGGCCACTCCTGGTACCAGAGGTCGCTGCCCGACGGGTCCGGGACGCTCGAGGCACTGCCGGTCGTCTTGCCGACCAGGCGGTCCTGCTCGGCGTCGAACCGGAGCGTGGTGTGCTTCGCGTCACCGATCCAGGCCTGCACGTCGCTCGTCTTGCCGTAGGCGGCGAAGACGTCGCCGGAACCGGAGACGTTGATGCGTTGGTACCCGGGGTTGGCGTTGAGCGTCGACCCCGGGATGACCGTCACCGGGGCGGAGGCCTTGCTGGTCGACTGCGCGACGAGCGAGGACGGTGGCGCGAAGACGGTTCGCTGGCCGACAGCGAGCCCGACGAGCAGCAGACCGATGACGAAACTGACGATCGCCAGGACGAATCGCACGGATCTTCTCCCTACCGCGCCGGGGTGGGGGATGTCGGCGCGCGAATCAGCGCTCCAGGATAGCGAGCGACCCTGGACATCGCATCCCTGCTCGCTGAGCCGAGCGCTCGCGCGCCACCGATGGACCGTCGGCGGCCGCGACTCAGCCCCGTCGGTGGCACCGCCTCGACGAGACCCCGGCTCAGGCCCCCCGGTGGCGCCGCCACTACAATCGTCCGCGGGCCAAGGGCTGGCCCTCCGCCGACCCCCAGGAGCAACACGTGGCGAACGACGAGGCCGAGTTCGGGACCGAGCTGCGCGGGTACCGCCGCGACGACGTGGACCGGGCCCTGGGCGACCTGCGCCGGGAGCTCATCAAGTCGAACAACGACCGCGCCGAGGCCGCGAAGGAGATCCGTCTCCTGCAGACCCGTGTCTCCGACCTGCAGGGCGAGCTCGACGAGGCCGGCACCCCGACGTACAGCGGACTCGGGACGCGCCTCGAGTCGACGCTCCGGGTCGCCGAGGAGCAGTCCACGCGCCTGATCAGCCAGGCCGACATCGACGCGCAGCGCCTGCGTGCCGCGAGCCGGAACGAGGCCGACCGCCTGCTCCGCGAGGCCCGGCAAGAGGCCTCCGAGACGCTCGAGGACGCCAGGAGCCGCGCCACCGACGAACTGTCCCGCGCCCGCGCCGAGTCCGCCGACACCATCGAGCGTGCCCGCGCCGAGGCCGGCCTGCTCACGCAGGACGCCCGCAACGAGGCCGCCGCGATCCGGGGCGCCGCCGTCACCGAGGCCGCCGAGGTCCGCTCGGTCGCCATCCGCGAGACGAACGCCCTGCGTGCCCGCGTCGAGCACGAGGTCGCCGAGCTCCGCGAGACCGCGCAGCGCGACGCCGCGCAGGCCCGCGCCGCGGCCGAGGAACTGGACCGCGAGACCGAGCACCGCCGCAGCGTGTTCGAGGCAGAGCACACCCGTCGTACGGCCGACCTCGAGCGCGAGGAGACCGACCGGCGCACGGCCCTCGACCGCGAGGTCACCGAGGGTCGCACGGCCTGGCACCGCGAGCGCGACGAGCAGCAGCGCGAACACGCCCTCGCGCTCGAGGAGGGCCGCGCCGCCCTCGAGTCGGAGACCGCGACCCGCCGCGCCGACCTGGACGCCGAGCTCGGGGAACGCCGACGCGTGCACGACGAGGAGCTCGCCGCCGCCCGTGCCGGCTGGGAGCGCGAGCTCGCCGGTGCCCGGGCGGCGCTGGAGCAGGAGGCCGAGGCCCTCCGCGCCCAGCTGCGCGTCGACGAGGAGCAGACCCGCGTCGAGAACGCCCGCCTCGTGCAGGAGACCTCCGACCGCATCGCCGATGAGCTGCAGCAGCACAGCGCGCGCATCGAACGGGAGCGCGCCGAGGCCGACGCCGCCGCGGAGCGCGCCGCCCGTGAGCACGCCGACGAGCTCGCCGCCCGCCGGGAGCGCGAGCACGCCGAGCTGGACGCCGAGGTCGCCGACCGTCGCCGCGCCGAGCTCACCGACCTCGAAGCCGAGCGCGCTGCGCTCCAGCAGGAGGTCGAGACGATGCGCGCGGTCCTCGCGAAGGAGCGCGACGAGGTCCGCGCCGAGATCGCCCGCGAGCGCGACGAGGCCCGCACGGCGCTCGAGTCGGAGCTCGCCGCCCGCCGCGACGACGCCGAGCAGGAGTACCTGCAGAAGCACCACGAGACGGTCACCGAGACGCAGAAGTACCTGGACGAGGCGAACCTGCAGCTCGCCGAGGCGACCCGCCGAGCAACCGAGGCCCGCGAACGCGCCGAGCGCCTGCAGCAGGAGGCCGACGACCTCGAGCGCTCCAGCACGGCCGACGCGCAGGAGCACGCCCGGACGATCGTCGCCGACGCCCAGCAGCGCGTGCACCGCATGGTCGCCGACGCCGAGGAGCGCACCGCCGCGATCGAGGCAGAGGCCGAGGACCGCCTGGCGGCGATCCGGACCGAACGCGATGCCGTCGCCGGCTACCTCGAGAACCTGCGTGGCGTGCTGACGCACGCCACCGGACTGCTCGGTTCCGGCGCACCGGACGCCGGTCGCGACGCGGACGCGGACACGGACACCGCGACGGACCTCACCACCCGCTGACGGTGACCCGGCCTGGAGGCGCGACCGGCGCCTCCAGGCCGGGTTGCGTCGTCGGGACGGCCGGGTGGGCCATCAGGCGGAACGGACCGGCAGGTCGGTGTGCGTCGGCAGCGGTGCACTGCCGGGCACGACGAGGTCGGCGATCGTGTCGAGCACGATCCGCACGTACCGCTCCCCCACCCACAGGTGCTTCGCGCCCTCGATCGGCACGACCCGGACGTTCGGCGCAGGAGCGAAGCGACGCGCGGCCTCGTCCGGGCGCAGGAAGTCGTCGTGCTCCGGGACGAGCGCGACCACGGGAACGTCGACGGACGCCCAGCGTGCGAGTTCCTCGTCCGAGGTGCGGTGCAGGGGCGGCGACAGCAGAACCACCCCGGCGACGGTGCCGGCCGCGACGTGCTCGAGCGCGTGCTTGAGGACGACCTCGGTGCCGAAGGACCACCCGACGAGCCACGGCGCGGGGAGCCCGCGCGCGGTGACCTCGCGGACGGCGGCGCGCAGGTCGAAGCCCTCGGAGACGCCGTCGCCGAAGGTGCCCTCGGACGTCCCGCGTGGCGAGGAGACCGACCGGAAGTTGAAACGGAGGACCGCGATGCCGGCGAGATCCGGCAGGCGGGCCGCCGCCTTCTTCAGGACGTGCGAGTCCATGAAGCCCTGCGCCGTGGGCAGCGGGTGCAGGGTGACGATCGTGCCGCGAGCGGGGCGTCCGAGCGGTTCCGCGAGCTCACCGACGAGCGTCAGGTGGTCGTCCGTGTACAGCTCGACGTCGGTCCGCTGTGCCGGCAGTTCGGTGTTCGAGCGGATCTCGGTGCTCATGCGATGCTCCAGCAGTGGTTGTGCCAGTGGCGGCGCGACGCCAGGTCGGCCTCGTCACCGAGGACACCGTCGGCTCGCCAGACGACAACGTGCGCGGTACCGGGCAGGACGGTGCCGCCGCAGCCCGGGCAGACGTACTCTTTCTGCGCCGACGCAGCCGAGACGGGCTGCACGGTGAACGTGCGGCCGCGACGGACCTCGGTCCGCTTCCAGGACGACATGAGCCGGTCGAGGCCCGTGGGTTCGTCCTCGGGCTCGGGTCCGTGACCGCGGGGACGCCGCGGTCGGTTGCTGCGCGGCACCCCCGGCGCCGATCAGTACCAGTTGAAGGACTGGCTGTGGCCCCAGGCTCCGCACGGCGTGCCGTACACGCCCGAGATGTAGTTGAGACCCCAGGTGATCTGGGTCGCCGGGTTCGTCTGCCAGTCGGCGCCGACCGTGCCCATCTTGCTGCCGGGCAGGGCCTGCGGGATGCCGTACGCACCGCTCGGGTTGTAGGCGTTCACGCGCCAGCCGGACTCCTTGTTCCAGAGCAGCACGAGGCAGTTGAACTGGTCGGAGCCCCAGCCGCGGGCCGCGACCATCTCCTGGGCGATCGCCTGCGCGCTGCCGGGGTTCGGCGTGGCGGCCTGCGCGGCGATGGTGTTCGTCGCGGTGACCTTCTTGGTGGCGGTCGTGTCCGCGGTGTCGTCGGTCTCGGTCGCCGGCGGGGCGGTCACCTTCGGCGCGGGGACCGTGACGCCGTAGCCGTCGCGGGAGACCTCGAAGTCGCCGTAGGTGCCGTGCGCGGTGTACTGCTGCGGCTCGACCGGGGCCTTGACGAGCACGGGTGCCGAGACGGCAGCCTGCGCCACGTCCGGCTGCATCGGGTTGAAGAGCGAGCCACCCACGAAGCCGAACACGGCGAAGAACGAGAGCGCGGGGATCGTCGCGCGCTTGCGCATGAACGTGTTCACGCTGCGGGCGGGCTTCGGTGCGGCGGCGACCGCTCGGCGCTGCTGCACGGCACGTCGCTGCTTGACGACGCGCGGGTCGGCCGGCGTCCGCGGGACCGCGGCGTCGAACGTGGATCGCGCCGGAGCGCTGACGGGTGCGGCGGGGATGGACGCCGTCGCGACCGCGGGGGCCGCGTGGAGGACCGCGTGCTCCGCCGTGCGGAGTCGTTCACGTGCCGCGCGACGCTCACCGACGACCGTCTGGTCGAGGTGCTCGCTGCTGCCGCGGTCGGAGCTGAAGTCTGCCGTGTGCCTGCCCATGAGTCCGACCAGGATAACGGAATGGTCACGCAACCGGAAGCACCGGCACCCAGCGCGTCGTCGGATCGCCGGGCCGGACGATGCGGGGAGTCGTCAGCGGACGGCGAGCATGACCTCGACGACGGCGTCCAGCAGTGCGTCGACCTGCGCCTCGCGGTAGCCGCCGTGCTTCGGTCGGAAGACGATCGACCGGACCTCGGTGAGGCTCAGCGGCTTGCCGTCGCGGAAGTAGCCGGCGAGGCGCTGGGCGAAGGCGTCGACGTCCTTCGGGTGGTACCCGGTCCCGAGCGGGCTCGTGCGGGCGAAACGCTGCCCGTCCGGACGCTCCAGGCGGGCGACGACGTCCGAGGCCTTCGAGCGGGCCTCGGCGTACCAGGCCTTCTTGCCGACGGCGGCGATCTCCCGCTCGCGCTCCCGGGCGGCGAAGGCGTCCTCGAGTCGCTCGAGGGCGGCGTCGACGTGCGCCGTGGAGTACCCGCCCTTGCGCATCGAGAACGCGGTGGCGCGGATCTTCGCCGCCTCGATCCCCGGCGCCGTGTCGGCGGCCGTGTAGGCGCGGCGGGCGTCCTCGAGGAACCGGTCGACCTCGTCGACGTCGTACCCGAGGTCGCGGCGGTCTGCGGTGGGGAAGGTGGTGGCCACGGCGACATTCTGCCAGCACCCGACCCTGGCGCTGGCTGGACGCGCCCCGAGCACGCCTGTCAGTGCACGACGATCAGTGCACGACCGTCGGTCCGTGCACGACGATCAGTGCACGACGATCAGGAACAGGACGTACGCGACGGCGGCCGACGGCAGGATGCTGTCGATCCGGTCGAGCAGTCCCCCGTGCCCCGGCAGGAACGACGAGATGTCCTTGATGCCGAGGTCGCGCTTGATCATCGACTCGGTGAGGTCGCCGAGGGTCGCGGACCCGGAGATGAGCACGCCGAGGACGATGCCGGTCCACCACGGCAGCCCGAGCAGGAGCCACACGACGACGATCCCGACGAGGATGCTCGCCGCGACCGATCCGGCGAAGCCCTCCCAGGTCTTCTTCGGGCTGATCCGCGGCGCCATCGGGTGCTTGCCCAGGTTGAGCCCCGTGGCGTAGGCCCCGGTGTCGACGGCGACGACCACCAGGATGAACGCGATCACCCAGAGCTCACCGCGGGGCTGCGCCGACAGCAGGACGATGCACGCTCCGAGGAGCGTGATGTACGCCTGGACGAACAGCCCGTTCGTCAGGTCACGGGCGACGTGCCCGGCCGGCGGCTTCTCGCGCGCGAGGGCGACCTCGACGAGCCGCCAGACCACGATGAGGACGATCCCGCCGAGCACCGCGAAGAGCGCAGCCACCTGTCCGCCGAGGAACGCCAGCGGCACCATGCCGACCGCGGCCGCGACGCTCGGGATCCGCGGCACGTCCCGCCCCGCGAACCGCATGGCGCTCGCGAGCTCGTACACGGCGACACCGAGCAGGAACGCGGCGACGACCATGAACGCCGGCTTCCAGATGAGGAGCGCGGCGAGCATGACGACCGCGAAGGCCAGCGCGATGCCGATCGCCGCTGGCAGGTTCCGTCCGGTGCGCGCCGTCAGCGCCTCGTTGCGCGCGCCGAACTCCGCCTTGCGCTGCTTGAGCTGCGCTTCGAAGTCGGCGCGCGCCGCGCGGGCACGGGCGTCGAAGTCCTGTCGGAGCCCCTTCTTCGCGGACGGGCGCGGTTGCGTGGGGCGGTCGCCGCCCGGGTCGGGGAGACGCATCAGACCTCGAGGAGTTCGGCTTCCTTCTTCTTCAGCGCGTCGTCGATCTGGTCGACGTGCTTCTTCGTCAGGGTCTCGAGGTCCTTGTCGGCGCGGGCGATCTCGTCGTCGGAGATCTCGCCCTTCAGCGCGTCCAGGTCGTCCTTGGCGCGACGACGGATGTTCCGGACGACGACCTTGTGGTCCTCGCCCTTGCCGCGCACGAGCTTCACGAACTCCTTGCGGCGGTCCTGGGTGAGCTCCGGGATCGTCACGCGGACGATCTCGCCGTCGTTCGACGGGCTGGCGCCGAGGTTCGGGAACGTCGCGATGGCGCGTTCGATCTCCTTGAGCGCGGACTTGTCGTACGGCGTGACGACGAGCGTGCGGGCCTCGGGCGTCTGCATGGACGCCAGCTGCGCGAGCGGCGTCGGCGTGCCGTAGTAGTCGACCGGGATCTTCTGGAAGAGCGCGGGGTTGATGCGTCCGGTGCGGACGGTCGCGAAGTCGTCCTTGGCGACGTCGACGGCCTTCGCCATCTTCTCGGTGGCTTCGGTCAGGACATCACTGATCACGGTGGTTCTCCTTCGGTACTGCTGTCGAGTCTAGTCAGCGGCCGGGGTCAGTTGCTGACCACCGTGCCGATCCGCTCCCCGCGGATCGCGGCGGCCACGTTGCCCTCGCCCTCCATGCCGAACACGTGCATCGGCATGCCGTTGTCCATGCAGAGGGAGAACGCGGTGGCGTCCACGACCTTGAGGCCCTGGAGCAGTGCGTCCTGGTACGTCACGTGGTGGAGCTTCTCGGCCGTGGCGTCCTTCTTCGGGTCCGCCGTGTAGACGCCGTCGACGCCGTTCTTCGCGACGAGGACCTCGTGCGCGTCGATCTCGAGCGCACGCTGCGCGGCGACCGTGTCGGTGGAGAAGTACGGCAGACCCGCGCCGGCACCGAAGATCACGATGCGGCCCTTCTCGAGGTGACGCTCCGCGCGGCGCGGGATGTAGGGCTCCGCGACCTGCGTCATGCTGATCGCGGACTGCACGCGCGTGGCCGCTCCGGCCTGCTCCAGGAAGTCCTGCAGCGCGAGGGCGTTCATCACCGTGCCGAGCATGCCCATGTAGTCGGCGCGACCGCGGTCCATGCCGCGCTGCGAGAGCTCGGCGCCGCGGAAGAAGTTCCCGCCGCCGACCACGATCGCGACCTCGACGTCCTGCGCGGCCGCGGCGATCTCCTTGGCGATGGTGCTGATGACGTCCGGGTTCACCCCGAGGGACCCGGCCCCGAACGCCTCCCCCGACAGCTTCAGCAGGACCCGGCGGCGTCCGGTCTTCTCGTTCGTCATGTGGCGCACCCTTCGTCGAATGTCTCGTGGGAATCTACCCGGCCGGAGCCGGTCCGGCGGAGGAGGTCGTGCCTCCGTGCCGGTTCCGCGCGTGTCGCAGCGCGCGCAGAAACGGGGCCCGGAACCGATGTGGTTCCGAGCCCCGTCACGGGTTCGCTACGCGCCGACCTTGACGCGGGCGAAGCCCTGGATCGTGATGCCGGCGTTCTCGGCGGCCTTCGCGACGGACAGCTTGTTGTCCTTCGCGTAGTCCTGCTCGAGGAGCGCGACCTGCTTGCGGTAGGCGTTGAGGCGACCCTCGACGATCTTCGGCAGGGCGGCCTCCGGCTTGCCCTCCTCGCGCGTGATCGCCTCGACGGTCGCGCGCTCCTTCTCGATCGCCTCGGCCGGGATCTCGTCGCGGGTCAGGTACGTCGGGTTCGCGAACGCGACGTGCTGGGCGATCGAGCGGGCCTCGGCCGCGTCGGAGCCCGAGTAGGCGATGACGACGGCGATCTGCGGGGGCAGGTCCTGGCTGGTCTTGTGCAGGTAGACCTCGAAGGCGTCGCCCTCGACCCGGACGACCGTGCGGAGCGCGAGCTTCTCGCCCAGCGCAGCGGCGGCCTCGTCGATCGCCTCGGCGACCGTCTTGCCCTCGAGCGGCGCGGCGTTGCCGGCCTCGACGTCGGACGCGCCTGCAGCGGCGACCGCGGCGACGACCTTGTCGGCGAGGGTGGTGAACTTCTCGTTCTTCGCGACGAAGTCGGTCTCGCTCGCGAGCTCGACGACGGTGGCGGCGCCACCCTCGGTCGACGCCACGACGACGCCCTCGGAGGTCGCACGGTCGTCGCGCTTGGCGACGGCCTTCGCGCCCTTGATGCGGAGCAGCTCGACGGCCTTGTCGTAGTCGCCGTCGGCCTCGACGAGGGCGTTCTTGGCGTCCATCATGCCGGCCCCGAGGTCCTCACGGAGCTTCTTCACGTCAGCAAGGCTGTAGTTGGCCATTGGCTGGAGTCCTTTCTGGACTGGAGTTGTGGAGAGAGAAGGAAGGGGCGCCGAGCCGACCGGCCCGACGCCCCCGGATGTCACTCGGCGGGGGTGGCTTCGGCGTTCTTGTCGGCCTCGGCGATCGGCTCGCCGATCTCCTTCGCGGCGACCTGCGCGTCGGCGTCGTTCTCCTCGACCGGGGTCTCGGCGGCGGGCGCGGCCGGCTCGCCACCGAGGAGCTCCTGCTCCCACTCGGCGAGCGGCTCGGCCTCTTCCTGGTCGCCACCGTTGTGGCGGGTCTTCAGGCCCTCGGCCGCGGCGTCGGCGACGATGCGGGTGAGGAGGCCGACGGAGCGGATCGCGTCGTCGTTGCCCGGGATCGGGTACGTGATCTCGTCCGGGTCGCAGTTGGTGTCGAGGATGCCGATGACCGGGATCCCGAGCTTCTGCGCCTCGTCGACGGCGAGGTGCTCCTTCTTGGTGTCGACGATCCAGAGCGCGCTCGGGGTCCGCGTGAGGTTGCGGATACCACCGAGGGTCTTGTGGAGCTTGTCCAGCTCGCGCTTCTTGATGAGGAGCTCCTTCTTGGTGAAGCCCTTCGTTGTGTCGTCGAAGTCGATCTCCTCGAGCTCCTTCATGCGCGCGAGGCGCTTGGAGACCGTCTGGAAGTTCGTGAGCAGACCGCCGAGCCAACGCTGGTTGACGTACGGCTGGCCGACGCGGGTCGCCTGCTCGGCGATGGAGCCCTGGGCCTGCTTCTTGGTGCCCACGAAGAGGATCGTGCCACCGTGCGCGACCGTCTCCTTGACGAAGTCGTACGCGCGGTCGATGTAGGCCAGCGACTGCTGCAGGTCGATGATGTGGATGCCCGAGCGCTCGGCGAGGATGAAGCGCTTCACCTTCGGGTTCCACCGACGGGTCTGGTGTCCGAAGTGGACGCCGCTGTCGAGCAGCTGGCGGATGGTGACGACGGCCATGCCGTCCCTCCTTGTTCTCGGCGCACGGCTGTCAGGCCGTGAGCACGGTTGCGGTTGTGTCGGTCACGACCGGTGGTCGTGACCCCTGGCGCCCTGTCCGCACGGCCGCCCGCTCGTGAGAGCGGGACCGGTGGCCGAGAGACGCGAGTGGACGCGCGAAGTCAGCGCGCTCGGCGCGCTGCTGGAAGCACTCTAGCAGGTCTGGACGCACGGGAGGCGCGGTGCGGGTCGGACCCGCACCGCGCCTCCAGGACGTGGTGACGCTGGTGCGTCGTTACTTGGCGGACACCGTGTCACCCTCGGCCGTGATGCCCATCTCCTCGAGGGAGCGGCCCTTGGTCTCCGGGATCTTCGCGATCACGAAGAACAGGGAGAGCAGGGCGAACAGGGCGTAGATGCCGTAGGTCACGGTCAGGTTGAAGCCGGACAGGACCGGGAACGAGATGGTGACGACGAAGTTCGCGACCCAGTTCGCCGCGGAACCGACACCGAGCGCGGTCGCACGGATGCGGTTCGGGAACATCTCGCCGAGGAGCACCCACATGAGCGGGCCCCACGTCGCGCCGAAGGACACGACGAACAGGTTCGCGAAGATCAGCGCGATGAGTCCCCACGCGCCGGGCAGCTGCGGCGCGCCGTCGACGATGGTGGCCTGCGAGAAGGCGATCGCGACCATGGTCAGCGACACGAACATGCCCGTCGAGCCGGCGACCAGGAGCGGCTTCCGCCCGAGCTTGTCGACCGTGAAGATGGCGATGAAGGTGACCGCGACGTTCACGACCGAGGTGATCGTGGAGATGAGGAAGGACTGGTCCTCCTTGAACCCGACGGCCTGCCAGAGCGTCGTCGAGTAGTAGAAGATCACGTTGATGCCGACGAACTGCTGCAGGACGGCGAGGATGATGCCGACCCAGACGATCGGCTGCAGGCCGAAGCGGTTGCCCCGGATGGAGCCCTTCTTCTCCTTGGACTCCTTCTCGATGCCGTCCTGGATCTCCTCCAGGCTCGTGTTCACCGTGTCGCGCGGGACGATCTTGCCCATCACGTCGCGGGCGTCCTCCTTGCGGCCCTGCGCGAGCAGGAAGCGCGGGGACTCCGGGAGCGTGATCGCGAGCACGCCGTAGACCACCGAGGGGATCACGCCGACCAGGAACATCCAGCGCCACGCGGCGAGCCCGAGCACCTGCTCCGATGCACCGCCGGCGGTCACCGCGAAGATCTGGTCGGACAGCAGTGCGGCGAAGATACCGAGGGTGATCGCGAGCTGCTGGAACGAGGCCAGCCGACCGCGGATCGCCTTCGGGGACACCTCGGAGATGTAGGCGGGGGCGATGACCGATGCGGTGCCGATGCCGAGGCCGCCGACGAGACGCCAGATCACGAGGTCCCAGGTCGCGAACGCGAAGGCGCTGCCGATCGAGCTGACGAAGAACAGCACTGCTGCCCAGAACATGACGCGGGTGCGGCCCCAGCGGTCCGCCAGGCGGCCGGCGAAGTACGCACCGAAGGCGCAGCCGATCAGGGCCGAGGCGACCGCGAAGCCGCTGGCGGCCTCGGACAGGCCGAACTCGCCCTTGATCGCGTCGACCGCTCCGTTGATGACGGAGGAGTCGAATCCGAAGAGGAAGCCACCGACCGCCGCCGCGATGGCGAACAGGGTGACCTTCCCCTTGAACGCACGGTCCTCGCCGTGCTGGGTGGACGTGTTCGACACGGTGCTCCAGGTTCTTGCCGCCGTGCTGGGTGGCGCACGGTGCCCCGGCGGTCGGCTGGTTCGCCGTCCGAGCGGCGTTGCGTGTTCCGGAGCGCCCCAGACCCTACTCCCCGTTCGGGGCGCGGGCACAACCGGGGTGCGCGGTCGGGTCGTCGCACTCCTCCACCGGACGGGAGGCGCGGCTCCCGTTCCACAGACCACGAGCGCCGTGCGCGGATGGCGTCCGGCGCTGCGAACCTCGGTGCATGCGGTGGAGCGGGTCACTCACGGGGTCGGTACTGGTCGGAGCAGCGCTGGTCGGGACGGCGCCGGTCGGGTCGGTGCCGGTCGGGTCGGTGCCGGTCGGGTCGGTGCCGGTCGGGTCGGTGCGGTCGGTCGGTGCGGCGGTGCTCGCGCCGGGGTCCCCGGGAGCGGCGGTGCGGGCGGCGGACGCGCAGGACGAGGCGCCGTGGGTGTGGCCGACCGGCTCACGGATCGTCGAGCGCGGGTGGGAGGCCCCGGCCGACGACTACGCAGCGGGGCATCGCGGGATCGACGTCGCCGCGTCGATCGGGACGCCCGCGGTGGCGGTGGCCTCCGGCACGGTTTCGTTCGCCGGTTCGGTGGCCGGCCGCGGCGTGGTGTCGATCGACCACGGCGGCGGGCTCGTCTCCACCCTGGACTCGGTCGACCCGTCGGTCTCCACCGGGGACGAGGTTGATCAGGGCAGCACCGTCGGCACCGTCTCGGTCGGGCACTGTCCGGCGTCGGCCCCGTGCCTGCACCTCGGCGCGAGGGTCGACGGTCGGTACGTCGACCCTCTGCCGTACCTGCCGGCCGCCGAGTGGCCGGTGCTGCTGCCGGACGACGCCTGGCCGGGGTGACACGAGCGGGCCGGGCGTGCTCGGGCCGAGCGTGCTCGGGCCGAGCCTCGGCGGGCTGGGTCTGCTCGGGTTGGTCTGCTCGGGGCGGGTCTGCTCGGCGGCGGTGCCGGGTCAGGCGCGCGGGTGGGCCGTGCGGTAGACCTCCCGGAGGCGCGCCGACGAGACGTGCGTGTAGATCTGCGTCGTGCCGAGGCTCGCGTGCCCGAGCAGCTCCTGCACGGCGCGGAGGTCCGCTCCCCCGTCCAGCAGGTGCGTCGCCGCCGTGTGCCGGAAGGTGTGCGGCCCGCTCGGACCCTCCCCCGGCAGGTCCGCGAGCACACGGGCCACGATCCGGTAGACAACACGGGTCCCGAGCCGGCCGCCCCGGTCCCCGAGGAACAGCGCACCGTCCGATCCTGATCCAGCGACGGCGATGCGAGAATGCCCGGCCCCGGCGGACGACACCGCGGTGTCGGTGCGCGCTGCCGCCCGTGCAGCCAGCACCGGACGGCCGCGGCTGGTCCAGGCCTCGAGGGCATCCCGGGCGGGCACCCCGAAGGGCACCACGCGCTCGCGGCCGCCCTTGCCGAGCACCCGCACGGTCAGCCGGGACCGGTCGACCGCGGTCAGGTCGATCCCCACCAGCTCCCCCACCCGGATGGCGGTGGCGTACAGCAGTTCGACCACCGCGAGGTCGCGGAGCGCCACCGGGTCGTCACCAGAGGCCCGACTCGCGAGCCCGTCGAGCAGCACGCGCACCTGGTCGGACCCGACGACCCGCGGCAGGTGGGCCGCGCTCTTCGGCGCCCGGAGCCGCGCCCCCGGGTCGGTCGGCAGCACCCCGGACTCGCTCGCCCACCGGGTGAACGCTCGGACAGAGGACGAGCGCCGCGCGATGGTCGACCGCGCGAGCCCCCGCTGGTCTGCCTCCCAGAGCCAGTCGCGGAGGAGCTCGAGTCCGACGCCGTCGAGGGTCGCGATGCCACGGTCGTCCGCGAAGGCCACGAGCTGCTCGAGGTCACTCGCGTACGCGCGGACCGTCTGTTCGCTGAGCCCACGGGCCGAGCGGACGTGCGTGAGGAACGCCTCCACGACCACGACGATTCGGTCGTCCGTCTGCTCCGCCACGGCCCCAGCGTAGGCGCGGTCCCCGTCACGCCCGCGCCCACCCGCCGCCGATGTGCACCACGAGCCCCTGCAGCTCTGCGAGTGCCAGCGCGTCGGCGACCTCGGCCTGCGACATCCCCGAACGGACGACGATCTCCGGCTCGACGAGCGGACGCCGGCCGAGCGCGTCGAGGACACGGAGCACCTCGGGATCCGTCCGCGCCCCGACGAGCGGGTCGGTCCGAGCGCGGTGGCGGGCGGTCCCGGCACGGCGCGGGTCGTCGTGCTCCCGGCCGTCGGGCGAGCACGACCCCGGCGCCGGGACGTCAGCGACAGAGGTCTCCGCCACGACCGCGCGGACCGGGTCGTCCGGACGCACGACGATCTGGGCCCGCCCGTCGGCGACCAGCCGGTGACACCCCACCGACGCCGACGACGAGAACGCCCCGGGGACCGCGAAGACCGGCCGGCCGAGCTGCGCGGCGTGGTGCGCGGTGTTCAGCGCCCCCGACCGAGCGCCCGCCTCGACCACGACGGTGGCGTCGCCCAGCGCAGCGATCAACCGGTTCCGCGCCAGGAACCGCCAGCGACTCGGCCTGGTGCCCGGCGATGACTCCGCCAGCAGACGACCCTGCCGGGCGACGGTCCGGAGCAGGTCGGTGTTGCCGACCGGGTAGAGCTGGTCGATGCCCCCGGCGAGCACCGCGACGGTCGTCGCCCCCGCAGCCAGGGCGACGCGGTGCGCGACGGCGTCGATCCCGTAGGCCCCTCCGCTGACGACGGCACACCCCGAGTCCGCCGCGGCCGAGGTGATCTCGGCCGCCGCCTCTGCGCCCGCGACCGTGTTCGCGCGGGACCCGACGACCGCGAGCGTCGCCGGGTCGTCAGCCCGTGTGCCGATCGCCCAGAGCACGACCGGCGCGTGCGGTCCGAGGTCGTCCACCCGATCCGGCCACCCCGGAGCCCCTGGGACGAGCAGTCGCGCCCCGACCGCGAGCGCCGCACCGACCGTGTCGGCAGGACGTCGCGCCCGGAGTCGCGGTCCCCAACGTCCGACGGCCGCCCGGAGCGCCGTCCCGAGGGCGTCGGGATCGTCAGCACCCGCAACGTCGTCCTCGAGGGCGGTCCACAGGAGCCCCCGGAGTCCGGCATCCCCGGTCCCGATCGCCCCCTCGACGGCGCGGAGGGCGCGCCCCGCTCCGCACGCAGCGAGCAGCGCGCCCGCCACGCCGTCGCCGGGCTCCACGAGCGCGGACCACACCACGCGGGCCGCCGCCTCTCCGAGGTCGACCCCGTGGACCCCGGGCCCGAGGGCGGTGCCGACCAGGTCCCGCCATGCCTGCTGCCGCATCAGAGCGCACCCCTGAGCGCGAGGGCCTCGTGCACGTGGTGGGTCGCAGGCCGCTCGGCACCCTCGAGGTCGGCGAGCGTCCAGGCGAGTCGCATGGTCCGGTCCCACCCCCGCATGGTCAGCGTGCCGAGGTCGAGCGCCCGGTCGAGCGTCGCCGTCGAACCAGGCTCGGACCGCCCGGCCCCGCGGAGCCAGGCCCCGGACACCTGCGCGTTGCTCGTCCATCCCGTCCCGTCGAGCCGCGCACGTGCTCGGTCCCGCGCACCGACCACGAGCGTCCGGGCCTCGGCGCTCGTCGGTGTCCCGCCGTCCACCGCCCGGATCGACGCCGTCGTGACACGTGGCACCCGGACCCGGATGTCCAGCCGGTCGAGCAAGGGACCGGACATCCGGGCGAGGTAGCGCCGGACGGTGGACGGCGGGCACTCGCACGGCTGCGTGCCCTGTCCGGCGTTCCCGCACGGACACGGGTTCGCCGCGAGCAGGAGCTGACACCGCGCCGGGAACTCCGCCGCGCCCGCCGCCCGGTGCACCGTCACCGTGCCGGACTCGAGCGGCTGCCGGAGGGCGTCGAGCACCGCGCGCGGGAACTCCGGCGCCTCGTCGAGGAACAGCACCCCTCGGGTCGCGCGCGACACCGCGCCCGGGCGGACCGTCCCGCTGCCCCCGCCGATCAACGACACCGCGGACGCCGAGTGGTGCGGCGCCTCCCACGGCGGCCGGGTGGTCCACGAGGCCGCTCCGGCACCGGCGACCGACCGGACCGTCGCGAGCTCGAGCGCAGCCTCGTCGTCGAGGTCCGGCAGGATCCCGTGCAGGCGCTCGGCGAGCATCGTCTTCCCCGCTCCCGGAGGCCCGAGGAGCAGCGCGTGGTGACCCCCGGCCGCCGCGGCGATCACCGCCCGTACGCCGATCGGGTTGCCGACCACGTCCGCGAGCTCCGCTGCCGGGGCGGGTGCGGCCGGGAGCTCGGGCGCGAGCACCGGGTCCACCTGCACGGGCGGCAGCAACGCTCCCCCGGCGATCGCCGCCGCGCGTAGCGAGTCCACGCCGACCACCTGCACGCCGGAGACCACGCGCGCCTCGGCCAGGTTGCCCACGGGCAGCACGACCCGCTCGATGCCGGCCTCGCGCGCGGCGAGCAGCATCGGGATGACCCCGTGCACCGGTCGCACGCGGCCGTCGAGCCCGAGCTCCCCGACGTAGGCCGTCCGCTCGGACACGTCCGGTGCCACCTCGGCGGCGGCGAGCACGGCCATCGCGATCGCCAGGTCGAACCCCGACCCGCGCTTCGGGATCGCGGCCGGGGTCAGGTTCACCGTGATCCGCCGGGCCGGGAGCGGCGACCCGGCGTTGGCCGCGGCCGCCCGCACGCGCTCCCGGGCCTCGCCGAGCGAGGTGTCCGGCAACCCGATGATGCTGAAGCCCGGCAGCTGGCTCGTGAGGTGCGCCTCGACCTCGATGCACCGCGCCCGCACCCCGAGAAGCGCGATCGCGGACGTCCGTCCGACCCCGCTCACAGCACGCCCTCGACGTGCTCGACGCCGTGACGGTCGCCGTCGAGGTGCACCGCCACCGCGTCGATGCGGATGAACGGCGCACTCGTCTCCGGGTGCTCGCGGAACCACTGCGGCACGAGCTGCCGCAGCCGGGCGGCCTTCGCCGGCGTGATCGCCTCGAACGGGTGTCCGGCGGTCGGCCCGGTGCGGGTCTTCACCTCGACGAAGACGAGCGTTCCCCGGTCCCACGCGACGACGTCGACTTCACCGGACCGACACCGCCAGTTCCGGTCGACGATCCGGTACCCCTTCGCCACCAGCCAGTCGACGGCCAGCGATTCCCCCGTCGCTCCGATCCCCCTGCGACCTGTGTTCGTCCGTTCCACGGCGTCACCTCCACCATCGACGATGACGGCGACTGATCACCTCGCGGCGGTCGTTCCCGGAGCGGTGGAGAACACCGCGCCAGGAATGCGTTGTGGAGGAACGACGGAACCCCGGACGACACGAGGTCGTCCGGGGTTCCGTGGAGTCTCAGTGCGCTGGAACTCAGTGCGCTGCTGCGTACGCTTCCTGCACCTGGGTGGAGATACGGCCGCGGCTCGAGACCTCGTACCCGTTCTCCTTGGCCCATTCGCGGATCTTCGCGAGTTCTTCCGAGTTGCCACGCTTCGGTGCCGACTTCTGTGCCGAGGCGGAGCCCGAACCGGAGCGACGGCCGGACACCTTGCGGGCGGCCGCGACGTAGTCGGAGATGGCCTCGCGGAACTTGTCGACGTTGTCGTCGGACAGGTCGATCTCGTAGTTCGAACCATCGAACGCGAATTCGACCGTGCGGCCTTCACCCGCGGCGATGGGGGAATCGTCGAGGTCGTCGACGAGCTGGACGGTGACCTTCTGTGCCATGTCTGCTCCTGTTGTCAGTGGATGTTTCCACTGCAGGTTAGCGGAATGCGCCGCCGAATGTCCGACGTGACACCGCATTTCCCCGGAGAACATTCTCCGACAGAAAACGACGTTCACTCGTCGAGTGCGAGTTCCTTCGGCAATTCGAGTTCACGCGACGTGAGTTCCTCGACGTTCACGTCCTTGAACGTGAGCACACGCACCGACTTCACGAACCGGTCGGAACGGTAGACGTCCCAGACCCACACGTCACTCATCGACAACTCGAAGTAGAAGTCGTGCTCGGTGTCACGGCGCACGAGTTCGACCTCGTTCGCCAGGTAGAAACGCCGCTCGGTCTCGACCACGTAGCGGAACTGCGACACGACGTCGCGGTACTCGCGGTACAGGGCCAGTTCGACCTCGCGGTCGTAGTCGTCGAATTCGTCGTCATCCATCGCTCCGACAGTCTACGGCGACACGGGGCGACCGTCGCGCCGGTTCAGCGTCCGACGACCTCGAGTTCGTCGAAGCCGTCGAGCGCCACCGACGAGGCCTGGTGCAGCCAGCTCTTGCGGTGCAGGTCGTGCGCCCCGACCGCGCGGATCGCGTCGTAGTGCGCGGTCGAGCCGTAGCCCTTGTTCGAGGCCCACGCGTAGTGCGGTGCGTCCTCGTGCGCGGTCGTCATCAGGCTGTCGCGTTCGACCTTCGCCACGACCGACGCCGCGGCGACGGAGGCGCAGTCCCGGTCGGCCTTCACGCGCACGACCACATCGAGTGACCCGGTCGGCGGGTGCATCGTCGGCGGCACGGCGCGGGACAGCCAGTCGAACGATCCGTCGAGCACGACGACCGCGCCCTCGAGGTCGAGACCGTCCGCGACGAGCGACCCGAGCGCGGCAGCCCCGGCCTGCCCGAGCGCCGGGACGATGCCCTGCTCGTCGACGACCTGCGCCGAGGCCATCCCCACCGCGGTCCGCGCCCACCGCCGGACGACGGGGACGAGTTCGGTCCGGCGGGCGGCCGACAGCAGCTTCGAGTCCGCGAGCCCTTGCGGCACGCGCCCGACGTCGAGCGTGACGGCGGCGACGCCGACCGCGACCGGTCCGGCGATGGCGCCGCGACCGACCTCGTCCATGCCGATCACGGTGACGCGACCGGCCGCCAGCAGCCGCTTCTCGACGCGGAGGGAGGGACGGACGGCGGTCACTCGTCCCGCTGCTCCACGCCGGCGAAGACGTCCGGGTAGTCGTCGAGCCACGTCCAACGGCTCGTCGGCCACGAGATGACGAAGGCTCGTCCGGTCACGTCGGACAGCGGCACGAAGCCCTTCGACGGGGTGTCGCCGTTGTACCGGGAGTCCTTCGAGTCGTAGCGGTTGTCGCCCATCACCCAGATGGTGCCCTCGGGGACGGTCACCGAGAAGTTCGTGCCGGACGCGCGGGTCTCCCCCACCGGCAGCTTGAGGTACGGCTCCTTGATCGGCACGCCGTTGACCGACATCTGCCCGAGCTCGTTGCAGCAGGACACCTTGTCGCCGGGCAGACCGATCACCCGCTTGATGAGGTGGTCGTCGCTGTCGCCGGTGCCGAGCCCGACCTGCGTCAGGAGCCAGTCGATGGCCTTCGCGGGCTGCGTGTCCGGAGCGACCTTCGGCACGTCGGCGCCGCTGAGCCATCCCCCCGGGTCCTTGAAGACGACGACGTCCCCGCGCTTCAGGCTGACGACGTCCGGCACGAGCTCGTTGACGATCACCCGGTCGTTGATCTGCAGGGTGTTCTCCATCGACGCCGACGGGATGTAGAACGACCGGATCAGGAACGTCTTGACGAGGAACGAGACGAGCAGCGCGGCGACGAAGATGATGACGAGGTCGCGGAGGAAGGTGAGGACTCCGTTCGCCTTCTTCTTCTCGGTCCGCGGGCGCCGGCCCGATCCCTGCGTCGTGTCCGTCATGTCCGCTCTCGTTCACACCCGTGCGCGCCGGAGCGAGCAGGTACTGCAGTCCGGGTCGCCGGTGGACGACTTCCCGGACGACGGGAAAGGCCCCCCGTCGATGCACAACCGTACATGGACGAGGGGCCCGCAGCGGCACCCGCCTCGCGGGGCTCACTGTGAAGGCGATCAGGCGTCGCGCTTCTCCTTGATCTTGCGGCGGGCCGCCTTGCCGCGCAGCTCGCGCAGGTAGTACAGCTTCGCGCGACGGACGTCACCACGGGTGACGACCTCGATGTGGTCGATGATCGGCGAGTGCACCGGGAACCAGCGCTCGACGCCGACCTGGAAGCTCACCTTGCGGACCTTGAAGGTCTCGCCGAGGCCGTGGCCCTGACGCGCGATGACGACGCCCTGGAAGACCTGGACGCGCGAGCGCGTGCCTTCGATGATGTTGACGTGCACCTTGATGGTGTCGCCGGGGCGGAAGTCCGGGACGTCGGTGCGCAGCGACGCTGCGTCGACGTGGTCGAGGAGCTGGCTCATGATGGGTTCACTCTCTGCGGACGCGCACGGGTCGCCGCGGATCGGTTGTGGAAAGAATGGTGTGTACCCGGAAACGGCGACTCCCCCGTGGCAGAGTCCAGCCAGGGCACAGCGATCAATCTTGCCACAGAACCGCGGACCCCGCCAACCGGTGCAGGATGGACGAATGATCGAACTCCGTACCGCCGCCGAACTGGACGGCCTGCGCGCCGCCGGCCGGTTCGTCGCCGACGTCCTCGACGAACTGCTCACGACGGTCGACGTCGGGGTGAACCTGCTCGACCTCGACCGCGTCGCGGCCCGGATGATCGCCGACCGGGGCGCGGTGAGCTGCTACGTCGACTACCACCCGTCGTTCGGCAACTCCCCCTTCGGCAAGAACCTCTGCACGTCGGTCAACGACGCGGCGCTCCACGGGCTGCCGTACGACCGCGTGCTCGCGGACGGTGACCTCGTCAGCCTGGACTTCGCTGCGAGCGTCGACGGCTGGGTCGCGGACTCCGCGGTCACGGTCCAGGTCGGCGCACCCCGCGACGAGGACCAGCAGCTCATCGCGACCGTCGAGCGCGCACTGGTCGCCGGCATCGAGCAGTTCCGCCCGGGCAACAAGCTCGGCGACGTCTCGTACGCGATCGGTCGCGTCGCGAAGGACGCGGGCTACAGCGTCAACACGCAGTTCGGGGGACACGGCGTCGGGCGCACGATGCACGGCGAACCGCACGTCCCGAACGACGGCCGACCCGGGCGCGGCCTGAAGCTGCGACCGGGACTCGTGGTCGCCATCGAGCCGTGGCTCATGCAGGGCACGGACGAGCTGGTCCAGGACGAGGACGGCTGGACGCTGAAGAGCGTCGACGGCTCGCGCGCCGCGCACGTCGAGCACACGGTCGCCGTGACCGATGCGGGTCCCGAGGTCCTCACCCTGCGTCGCGCGCAACGGTCCGACGCCACCCACTGACGGACTGGAGGCGCGGTGCCAGCCAGCACTGTGCCTCCTGCCCGTCAGGCACGACCGGTCTACGAGTCCGGCAGCAGGTCCGGACGGACGCGCCGCGTCCGCTCCACCTGCTGCTCGTGCCGCCACGCGGCGACGCGGGCGTGGTGCCCGCTCAGCAGGACGTCCGGGACCTCGAGGTCCCGCCAGACGGCGGGCTTCGTGTACGAGGGGTACTCGAGCAGGCCGTCCTCGTGGGACTCCTCGACGAGGGACTCCGGGTTGCCGACGACGCCGGGGACCAGGCGTCCGACGGCCTCGATCATGGCCATGGCCGCGACCTCGCCGCCGTTCAGCACGTAGTCGCCGAGCGAGAGTTCCACCACCGAGCAGCGGGACGCCGCCCACGCGAACACCCGCGCGTCGATGCCCTCGTACCGCCCGCAGGCGAACACGAGGTGCTCCGACGTCGACGCGAGCGACCGCGCGATCGACTGCCGGAACGGGGTACCGGCAGGGGTCGGCACGACGAGGGTGGACGAGCCGTCCTCGCGCAGGACCGACTCGAGCGCCTGGGCCCACGGCTCGGGCTTCATCACCATGCCGGCGCCGCCGCCGTACGGGGTGTCGTCGACGGTGCGGTGCCGGTCGGTCGTCCACTGCCGCAGATCGTGCACGTGCACGTCGAGCAGACCGTCGACGCGCGCCTTGCCGAGCAGGGAGACGTCGAGGACCGAGAAGAACTCGGGGAAGATCGTGACGATGTCGATGCGCACGGCGGCCTAGGAGATCGTCTCGGGCCGCGAGGTGTCCTCGGGGTCCTCGAACAGGCCGGTCGGGGGCGTCACGGTCACCGTGCCGGCCTCGATGTCGACCGACGGCACGATCGCCGAGACGAACGGTACGAGTACCTCGCCGCGGTCCGCGGTGTCGATCGCGAGCAGGTCCTGCGCCGGCAGGTGGTCGACGCGTGCGACCGTCCCGACCTCGACGTCGTCCCGCAGGACGCGGAGGCCGACCAGCTGGTGGTCGTACCAGGCGTCGTCCTCGCCGGTGTCGGCGTCGGCGTCCTGTTCGACCCAGAGGATCGCCCGTGCGAGGGTCTCGGCCGCGGTGCGGTCCCCGATGCCCTCGAAGAAGGCGACCGGGTGGCCGTTGTACCAGCGGAGCTCGTCCAGCGTGATGGTCTTGCCCGACCACGGGGACTCCGCAGGCACCTGGAGCGTGAACTCCGCTCCTGGCGTGAACCGACGATCCGGGTCGTCGGTGTAGAGCTCGAGCTTGATGCCGCCCTTGAGCCCGTGCGCCTTCGTGATTCGACCCACCCGGAGTTGGGTCGTCTCCCTAGGAATCGGTGTCGACCACGTCGACCCGCACCCGCTTGCCGTCGGCGAGAGCCGAGACGAGGGTGCGGAGCGCCTTCGCGGTCCGTCCGGCGCGACCGATCACGCGGCCGAGGTCCTCGGGGTGCACACGCACCTCGAGGACCTCGCCCCGCGCGGAGGTGGAACTGGCGACGCGCACGTCGTCCGGGTGATCGACGATCCCCTTGACGAGGTGCGTCAGCGCGGATTCGAGCAAGGAATCAGGCCTCGGTCGTCTCGGCGTCGTCCGACGCGTCGGCAGCAGGGGCCTCGGGGGCCTTCTTCTCCGACTTCGGCTTGAGGACCGGCTTCTTGGCCGAGTCGGCCACGAAGGCCTGCTTCGGCTCGGCGACCTTGACGACGGACTCGGTGTTGCCCTCGCCCTTGAACTTGCCCCAGTCGCCCGTGAGCTTGAGGAGCGCCGCGACCTGCTCGGTCGGCTGCGCGCCGACGCCGAGCCAGTACTGGGCACGGTCCGAGTTGATCTCGATGACCGAGGGCTCCTCGGTGGGGTGGTACTTGCCGATCTCCTCGATCACGCGACCGTCGCGCTTGGTGCGCGAGTCGGCGACGACGACACGGTAGTACGGCGCACGGATCTTACCGAGACGCTTGAGACGGATCTTGACAGCCACAATTGCTCCTGTTGCGTGTTGTTGTGGTTGAACCGGAACCGCGGGCGTGGGGGCACGCGCGGTGGAAGCTCGAAGGGAGTCGCGCACTGCTGGATAGAGGGTCGAGCAGACGCGATTCGACCGTTCATTCTTGCAGATCTCCGGCTGAGAAGCGAGCCGAGACGCGCCGGAGATCGTCACGGTGCGAGTCGGCGGACCGCCTCCAGCGCCTCGCTCGTCGCCCGGACGGCGTCCACACCGCGCGCGTCCCGGGCGCCGCCCACCACCGCGAACGGCACACCGGCGGCGCGGAGGCGCGGCACCAGTCCGTCGGCGGCGGTCGCCGCTGCGGCCGGGCTCGGTTCCTGCCCGGCGCACACCACCACGTGGTCGGCCGGCACGGCGCGCTCCTGTCCGTCCTCGTCGCGGATCCAGAGCCGCCCCGGCTCGATGCGGAGGTACTCCTGCACCCCGCCGACCATCCGGACGCCGGCGTCCCGCAGCCGTCCGACCGCCACCCACCGGGACGTGATGCCCACCCCCTGCCCGAACTTCCCGGACCGCCGCAGCACCGTGACGTCCGACCCCGGCCGGAGCACCCGTTCGGCGGCCGGCTCGCGCTGCGGCACGTCGCCGAGGACCTCGTCGGACACCGCGACGTCCCACCACTCGCCGAACTCCCGTGCCCGGACGACCTCGTCGGGCGACTCGACCAGGAACGCCGCCGTGTCCACCCCGATGCCGCCGCCCCCGACGAGCGCGACGGTCCCGGCCGGGACACCGTGCCGGAGCGCGTGCTCGTAGCTCACGACGTGCGGCAGGTCGGCCCCGGGGACGTCGAGGGTGCGCGGGACCACCCCGACCGCCACCACGACGGCGTCGCTGCCGAGCAGGTCCGCCACGTCCGCGGGGTGTCCGGTGCGGACCACGGCGCCCCGTTCCTCGAGCTCGGCGCGGGCGGCCCGGACCGTCGCGGCGTAGTCCTCCTTGCCCGGGACGAGCGCCGCGAGGTCGAACTGGCCGCCGAGCCGGTCGTCGGCCTCCCACACCGTGACGCGGTGCCCCCGCCGCGCGGCGTCCACGGCCGCGGCGAGGCCGGCCGGACCGCCGCCGACGACGTCGACCCGCTTCGGTCCGTCCGTCGGGCGGGACGGGAACGCGAGCTCACGGCCCGCGCGCGGGTTCACCAGGCACGAGACCGGCGCACCGACGATCGACCGGTCCAGGCACGCCTGGTTGCAGCCGATGCACGTGTTCACGAGGTCGAAGCGACCGGCAAGGGACCGGTCGACGAGCGCGGGGTCGGCGAGGAACGGCCGCGCGAGGGCGACCGCGTCGAGCAGGCCGTCGGCGAGGACCGCCTCGCCGTCGCGCAGGTCGGTCATCCGGTTCGAGGCGATGACCCGCACGTCGGGGAACGCGGACGCCCGGACGACCCGGGCGATGCGTTCGGCGTACGCGAGCCACGCACCGTGCGGCACCGCGGCCTGCACGGTGGGCGTCCGGGACTCGTGCCAGCCGATGCCGACCGAGATCCCGTCGAGCCCGAGGGGCAGCAGGTCGTGCACGAGCGCGTCCACCTCGGCGTCGGTCGTCGACCCCGGCATCAGGTCGGCCCCGGAGAGCCGGATCGTCACGGCCAGGTCGGGCACCGCGGCGCGCACCGCACGGACGACCTCGACCGCGAACCGCCGGCGCTTCTCCGGCGTCCCGCCCCACGCGTCGTCGCGCAGGTTCGTGAGCGGTGACTGGAACTGGTTGATCAAGTACCCCTCGGACGCCATGATCTCGACACCGTCGAACCCGATCGCCCGCGCCGACCGGGCCGCCGCGGCGAAGTCCTCGACGGTCCGCTCGACCTCGGCCGCCGTCAGTTCCTCGGGCACGACCCCGCGTGCGGCCGCCCACGGCAGTGCCGACGGTGCCACCGCGCGCTGCTGCCGCCCGTGCCGGTCGAGCACGCCCTGCACCAGGGCGTAGCGCCCCGCGTGGAAGAGCTGGGCGAGGATCGTCCCACCCTCGTCGTGCACGGCGGCGACGGCCACCCGGAAGCGCTCGTCCGCTCCCCCGGCGCCGAACACCGCGAAGTCCGGGCCACCACGGGCCTCGTCGCTCACCGCGATGCCGCCGGTCACGATGCACGCGGCACCGCCCGCCGCCCGCTCCCGGTAGAACGCGGCCATCGCGGCGCCGCCGTCGTCCAGCACCTCGAGCCCGGTGTGCATCGACCCCATGAGCACGCGGTTCGACAGGCGCAGCGACCCCAGGGTCCACGGCGAGGAGACGACGGCGAGCTCGGGCACGGCAACGTTGCGCATGCCACCACTCTGCCGGACGCCGCGCCGGGCGCCGCGTTCCTTGTGCCGACCCTCCAACACCACGGGCAGGATGGCCGCATGGACATCCGCTTCACCGAGTCCCGCCCGTCGACCATCGGCGTCGAGTGGGAACTCCCGCTGGTCGACCGGGACACCGGCGACCTCGCACCCCGCGCCCCCGCCGTCATCGCCGCCGTGCAGGAGCGTCTCGGGGACCACGACCGGGTGACGGAGGAGCTCCTCACGAACACGGTCGAGGTCGTCACGGGTGTCCACGAGACCGTCGGCGGTGCCACGTCCGAGCTCTCCGGGATCATCGGCGAGGTCATCGACGCGGCCGAACCCCTCGACGCCCAGGTGATGTGCTCCGGCACGCACCCCTTCGCGGTGTGGGACCAGCAGGAGATCACCGCCGACAGCGAGCACTACACGACGCTCATCGACCGGACGCGCTGGTGGGGCCGGCAGATGCTCATCTGGGGTGTCCACGTGCACGTCGGCATCGACGACCGCGACAAGGCCGTGCCGATCATGAACGCGATGCTCGCGTACGTCCCGCACCTGCAGGCGTTCACCGCGTCGAGCCCGTTCTGGGCCGGCACCGACACGGGCTACGCGTCGAACCGCGCGCTCATGTTCCAGCAGCTCCCGACCGGCGGCCTCCCACCCTCGATCGGCGCGTGGTCCGGCTTCGAGACCGTCGTCGACGACCTGACGAAGACCGGCGTGATCGACGGGTTCAAGGACCTCCGCTGGGACATCCGGCCCTCGCCGGGCTGGGGCACGCTCGAGAACCGCGTGTCCGACGGCGTCTCCACCCTGCACGAGGTCGGCGCGGTCACCGCGTTCGTGCAGTGCCTGGTCACCGCACTGTCCGACCGGCTCGACCGCGGCGAGACGCTGCCGTCGATGCAGCCCTGGTTCATCCGCGAGAACAAGTGGCGCGCGGCCCGCTACGGCATGGAGGCCGAGATCATCACGAACGCGGCCGGCGACGAGCGCCTGGTCACCGATGAGGTGCACGACCTGGTCGAGCGGCTCGACCCGATCGCGGAGCGGCTCGGCTGCCAGCAGGAGCTGCACCACCTCGACACGATGATCGCGGACGGCGCCTCGTACCAGCGCCAGCTCCGGATCGCGCAGGAGCACGGCGGCGACCTCCGCGCCGTCGTCCGCCACCTGGTCACCGAGCTGCGCGACTCGCTCTAGACGCGACCCGCGAACGGACAGGAGGCCCGTGGCGGGATCGCCACGGGCCTCCTGTCCGTCATCCGGTCGCGACTAGCGACCCAGGAACTTCTGCAGGCTCGCCATCTCTTCCTCGGTGGGAGCCTTGGGGTTCTTCGACCCGCCGAACCCGAAGCCCGAGCCGCTCGGCGTCTGCTGCTGCGGCTGCGCCGCGGCACCCGACGCCAGCGCCGCGCGCTTGGCGGGGTTGCCGACCTTCTTCTTCTTGGCGCCGCCCTGCTGCTGCTTCTTCTTGCCGCCGTGCATGCCCGGGATCGGACCCATGCCCGGCATCTGCGGCACACCGCCGCGCGCGACGGTCTTCATCATCTTCGCCGCCTGCTCGAAGCGGTTCACGAGGGCGTTGACCTCGGTGACGGTCGTGCCGGAGCCCTTGGCGATGCGGAGCCGCCGCGAGCCGTTGAGGAGCTTCGGGAGCTGGCGCTCCTGCTTCGTCATCGACTGGATGATCGCCTCGGTCCGGACGATCTCGCGCTCGTCGAAGTTGTCGAGCGCCTCGCGCATGCCCTTGGCACCCGGGAGCATCCCGAGCATGCCCTTGATCGAGCCGGCCTTGCGGAGCTGCTGCATCTGCCCGAGGAAGTCGTCGAGTGTGAACGAGTCGCTCGCGATCTTCTCGGCGACCTTGCGCGCCTCGTCCTCGTCGAACGCCTGCTGCGCCTGCTCGATGAGGGACAGGATGTCGCCGAGGTCGAGGATGCGGCTCGCCATGCGGTCCGGGTGGAACGGCTCGAAGTCGTCGAGCGACTCGCCGGTCGACGCGAACATGATCGGGCGGCCGGTGACGCTGGCGACCGACAGGGCCGCACCACCGCGGGCGTCGCCGTCGAGCTTCGACAGGACGACACCGGTGAAGTCGACGCCCTCCTGGAAGGCGCGCGCGGTGTTCACGGCGTCCTGACCGATCATCGCATCGATGACGAACAGGACCTCGTCCGGGTCGACCGCCTTGCGGATGTTCGCGGCCTGCTTCATGAGCTCCGCGTCGACGCCGAGACGACCGGCGGTGTCCACGATGACGGTGTCGTATTGCTGGTCGACGGCGGCCTTGATCGCGTTCTTCGCGACCTTCACCGGGTCGCCGACACCGTTGCCGAGCTCGGGGGCGAAGACGTGCACGCCGGCCTGCTCGCCGACGACCTGCAGCTGCTGCACGGCGTTCGGACGCTGGAGGTCCGCCGCGACGAGCATCGGCGTGTGGCCGTCCTTCTTGAGCCACTTGCCGAGCTTGCCCGCGAGGGTCGTCTTGCCGGCGCCCTGCAGGCCCGCGAGCATGATGACCGTCGGTGGCCGCTTGGCGAACTCGAGCCGACGCTGCTGCCCGCCGAGGATGCCGACGAGCTCCTCGTTGACGATCTGGACGACCTGCTGCGCCGGATTGAGGGCCTTGTTGACCTCGTCCGAGAGCGCGCGTTCGCGGATGGATGCGGTGAAGGACTTGACGACCTCGAGCGCGACGTCCGCGTCGAGCAGGGCCCGGCGGATCTCGCGGACGGTGCCGTCGACGTCGGACGGGGACAGACGACCCTTGGTCCGCAGGTTGCGGAAGGTCTCGGTCAGCCGATCGGAGAGTGAGCCGAATTGCGCCATGATCCGTCGATTCTACAGGCCGCACCGCCGGACCCCGGGACCGCGGAGGATGTCCGTCCGCTGCACTCCCGCCCGGGTTGTTGGACGGAGTCCAGGAACTGCCGTAGCGTGCTCCCCGTGGTGGAACTCGAGATCATCCGGTGGCCCGGACTCCTCGACTACGAGGAAGGCGTCGCCCTGCAGCGCGCGTACCACGCCGACGTCGTCGCAGGACGCTCGCCCGGGGTCGTCGTCCTCTGCGAGCACCCGTCGGTGTACACCGCCGGACGCCGGACCGAGCCGTCCGACCTGCCGACGGACGGCTCCCAGGTGGTCGAGGTCGACCGGGGCGGGCGCATCACGTGGCACGGTCCCGGGCAGCTCGTGGCCTACCCGATCGTCCGGCTCCCCGCACCGCTCGACGTCGTCGCGTGGGTCCGGGACCTCGAGCAGGTGGTGCTCGACACCGCGGCGTCCGTCGGGCTCAGCGCGCAGCGGGTCCCCGGGCGCAGCGGCGTGTGGCTGCCCCGACCGGGCGAGGACGGACCCGGCGCCCGATCCGCCGGGCCCGTCGCCGGCGACGACCGGTCCGGCCGCACCCTCGACAAGGTCGGCGCGATCGGCCTGCACGTCGCCGAGGGCGTGTCGAGCCACGGCATCGCGGTGAACTGCGACAACGACCTGACCCCGTACGCCGCGATCGTCCCGTGCGGCATCGCCGACGCCGGGGTCACGACCCTGAGCCGAGCGACGGGACGGCACGTCACCGTCGACGAGGTCGCCGCCGCGGTCGGGCACCGCATCGAGCAGGCCGTCGCGGGCATGCACGCCGGCGCCCGCATCAGCACGGCCGGTCACGCCGGTCCCACCAGCACGCGACAGGAGGTCGTCGCATGACCCTCGCCCCCGAAGGCCGCCGGATGCTCCGCGTCGAGGCCCGCAACGCCGAGACGCCCATCGAGGTCAAGCCCGCCTGGATCAAGACGCGGGCGGTGCAGGGCCCCGAGTTCCGCGAGCTGTCCGGCCTGGTCCGCGACAAGCAGCTGCACACCGTCTGCCAGGAGGCCGGCTGCCCGAACATCTTCGAGTGCTGGGAGGACCGCGAGGCCACCTTCCTGATCGGCGGCTCGCAGTGCACGCGGCGCTGCGACTTCTGCCAGATCGACACCGGTCGGCCGGAACCCCTCGACCGCGACGAGCCCCGACGGGTCGCGGACTCGGTCGCCGAGATGGGCCTGAAGTACGCCACGGTGACGGGTGTCGCCCGGGACGACCTCGACGACGGCGGTGCCTGGCTCTACGCCGAGACCATCCGCGCGATCCACGAGCACTCCCCCGGTACGGGCGTCGAGATCCTCGTCCCCGACTTCAACGGACGCCCCGACCAGCTCGGTCAGGTGTTCGACGCCCGCCCCGAGGTCTTCGCGCACAACGTCGAGACCGTGCCGCGGATCTTCAAGCGCATCCGGCCGGCGTTCCGCTTCGACCGGTCACTCGACGTCATCACGCAGGGTCGCGACGCGGGACTCGTGACGAAGTCGAACCTGATCCTCGGGATGGGCGAGGAGCGCGCCGAGGTCGAAGACGCCCTGCAGCAGCTCCACGACGCGGGGACCGACATCATCACCCTCACCCAGTACCTCCGACCGTCGCCCCGGCACCTGCCGGTCGCGCGGTGGGTGAAGCCGGAGGAGTTCGTCGAACTCCGCGAGGTCGCCGAGCGGATCGGGTTCGCCGGCGTCCTCGCGGGCCCCCTCGTGCGGTCGTCCTACCGCGCCGGGCGACTGTGGGCGCGCGCGACGGTGGCACGGGGCGGCACGGTGCCGCCGCACCTGTCCCACCTGCTCGACGCGACGCCGGGGCGCCAGGCCGTCTGACGTCCGCCGACGCGACCGGGAGACGGACTGGAGGCGCGGTGCCAGCTGGCACCGCGCCTCCAGTCCGTCCTGTGGTCACGTCGGGACGTGCCCGGTCGTCGCTACGCGCGGCCGCGGATGCTCCGCAGCAGCCAGCCGATGACGGCCAGCAGGACGATGACGATGCCGACCCACAGCAGGAACTTCAGGGCACCGACGAAGATGCCGCTGAAGAGCAGGACGAGGCCGACGATGATCGCGATGATCAGCAGAGCGGGCATGGGGTGTCTCCTAGTTCTGGCGGGCAGTACGGCGGAGACGGTACCCGGATCTAGCCCACCAGGTTCTGCACGAAGACGTGGGGGGTGAAGCCGGTCAGGTCGTTGATGCCCTCGCCCTGACCGATGAGCTTGATCGGGATCCCGGTCTTCTCCTGCACGCTGAGCACGAACCCGGCCTTCGCGGAGCCGTCGAGCTTCGTGATGACGAGCCCGGTGACCCCGGCGCCCTCGATGAACGCCTGCGCCTGGGCCAGGCCGTTCTGCCCGGTCGTGGCGTCGAGGACGAGCAGCACCTCGGCGATCTCGGTCTGCTTCTCGACCACGCGCTTGATCTTCGAGAGCTCGTCCATCAGCCCGGCCTTGGTGTGCAGTCGGCCGGCGGTGTCGATGACGACGATCTCGGTGCCGTCGTGGATGGCCTTCTCGACCGTCTGGTACGCGACCGAAGCCGGGTCCTGACCGGGCTGCGCCGGGCGCACGACGTCCACGCCGGCGCGCTGGGCCCACGTGGCGACCTGCTCGACGGCGGCCGCGCGGAACGTGTCCGCCGCGCCGACGAGCACGGTGCGGTCGTACGTCTTGAGGAACTTCGCGAACTTGCCGATGGTCGTCGTCTTGCCGACGCCGTTCACGCCGACGACCAGCACGACGGCTGGACGGGCGCTGAGCTTGAGCGTCGTGTCGAGCTTCGACAGGCGCTCCTCGAGCACCTCGCGGAGCATGCGCTGCAGGTCCGCCGGGTCGGTCGTGCCGTACCGGTCGACGCGCGCGTGCAGGTCCTCGATGACCTCGTCCGCGATGTCGGGGCCGAAATCCGCACCGATCAACGCGGTCTCGAGGTCGTCCCACGTGGTCTCGTCGATGGTCTTCCGCTGGAACAGGCCGCGGAGACGGGAGGACAGGGACCAGGAACTCGCCATGTTCCCAGCTTAGAGCGCGTCGAGTGCGGGCTGTGCCGGATAGGCTCAGGTCCTGAAGGGGAGTACTCCCTCGCGGCGCACCCGTCAGTACGGTCTGGGACGATCCAGGCCCGGGACGCCGGTCGTGACGACACGGTCGACACGGTGGAGGAGACCTTCAGGCATCGGCGTACCCGCACGGCGGGACGCCCCGAACCTGAAGGACATCCATGGACGTTCCTCTCTCCGTCTGGCTCATCACCATCGCGGGCATCCTCGCGCTGCTGGTGTTCGACTTCTACTCGCACGTGCGCACGCCGCACGTGCCGCACATCAAGGAATCCGCGTTCTGGTCGGCGTTCTACGTCGGGCTCGCGATCCTGTTCGGTGTCGGCATCCTCGTCTTCGGCGGCGGACAGGCCGGCGGCGAGTACTTCGCCGGGTGGTTGACCGAGAAGGCGCTGTCGGTCGACAACCTGTTCGTCTTCCTCATCATCATGACGAGCTTCGCGGTGCCGAAGGAGTTCCAGCAGAAGGTCCTGCTGGTCGGTGTCGCGATCGCCCTCGTCGCGCGCGGTGTGTTCATCGCCCTGGGCGTCACGATCATCGAGAACTTCTCGTGGGTGTTCTACCTGTTCGGCGCGCTGCTGTTCTGGCTCGCGTGGTCGCAGGCCCGCAGCAGTGGTGAGCACGACGCGTCCGAGGGCGACTCCCGCCTCATCCGGATCCTCCGCCGCATCATCCCGACGTCGAAGGACTACGACGGCGACAAGCTGACCACCCGGGTCGACGGCAAGCGGCTGTTCACCCCGATGCTGCTCGTCATGGTCGCCATCGGTCTGACCGACGTGCTGTTCGCCCTCGACTCGATCCCGGCGATCTTCGGTCTGACGCAGGACGCGTTCATCGTGTTCACCGCGAACGCGTTCTCGCTCCTCGGTCTCCGCCAGCTCTACTTCCTCATCGCGGGGCTGCTCGAGCGGCTCATCTACCTCGGCCAGGGTCTCGCCGTCATCCTCGCGTTCATCGGCGTGAAGCTCGTCTTCCACGCGATGCACGTCAACGAGGTGCCGTTCATCAACGGTGGGCAGCCGATCCTCTGGGCGCCGGAGATCCCGATCTGGTTCTCGTTGAGCTTCATCGCGCTGACGATCGCCGTCGCGACGGTCGCCTCGCTGGTCGTCTCGAAGAAGCGCCAGGAGCGCGGGCTCACCCTGACCGGCCAGCCGAAGACCGCGGTCGAGGCCGACGCGAAGTAGTCGCGGGACGGTTCCGGACAGGAGGCGCGGTGCCAGCTGGCACCGTGCCTCCCGTCCGTTCGTGGGTCGCGACCGGGCGACTTCACGCGCCCAGCGACACTTCACGGCGCGCCGAGCGCGTGGACTGTCGCTCTCGCCGACAGGTCGGGAACCGCGCTACGCGACCGCGTCCGCGGGCTCCGGCTCGCGGCGCTGCACGCGCTGCCCGACCACGGCCGAGACCCCGTCCTGCCGCATCGACACCCCGTACAGCGCGTCCGCGATCTCCATCGTGCGCTTCTGGTGCGTGATGACGATGAGCTGCGAGGACTCGCGGAGCCGCTCGAACACCGTGAGCAGACGCCCGAGGTTCGCGTCGTCGAGCGCCGCCTCGACCTCGTCCATGATGTAGAACGGCGACGGCCGCGCGGTGAAGATCGCCACGAGGAGCGCCACCGCCGCGAGGGACCGCTCCCCGCCGGACAGCAGCGTCAGGCGGTCGATCTTCTTGCCGGCTGGCTTCACCTGCACGTCGATGCCGGTGGCGAGCAGGTCGTCCGGGTTCGTCAGCGTGATCGACCCGGAGCCGCCCGGGAACAGGATCGGGAAGATCACGTCGAACGCCTCGCGGGTGTCGTGGAACGCGGCCTCGAAGATGGTCTGCATCTTCGTGTCGAGCTCCTCGATGATCGTGAGGAGGTCCGTCCGGGTCTTCTGCAGGTCCTCGAGCTGCTCCGCGAGGAACGCGTGCCGCTGCTCGAGCGCCTGGAACTCCTCGAGGGCGAGCGGGTTCACCTTGCCGAGCCGCCCGAGGTCGCGCTCGGCCGCTGCGAGTCGGGCCTCTTGCTCGGCGCGGACGTAGGGCACGGTCTCGACCGAGACGGGGTCGACCTCGTCGGTGGCGTCGAACTCGGGCAGGGCCGCACCGCCGGGCAGCGTGGACCCGGCGTCGACGAGCTCGACCACGTCGTCGGCATCCAGGTCCTCGGCCCCTGCCTCGACCGCGTCGACGCCCGCGGCGTCGGTGTCGGTGTCGGCGTCCCGCTCCGCCGCCGCGCGCGCCCGCTCCGACTCGCGGTGCCGCCGCGCCAGGACCCGCGGGTCGACCAGGACGTCCACCGGCACCGGCACGTGCGGCCCGTACTCCGTGACGAGCACCGCCTCGGGCAGCCCGAGCTCGCTCTGCGCCCGGTCGAGCAGCCCCGACACGTGCAGCTTCTTCTCGTAGATCTCCATCTCGAGGGAGTGCACGCCGTCGGTGATGGTCTGCAGACGGTCCCGGAGCTCGCGCTCCTCGTTCCGGATGACCTGGAGCTCGGTGTTGCGCTTCGTCCGCTCGGCCTCTTCGGTGGCCAGCCGCACGCGGGCCTCGGCGAGCGAGCGGTCCACGGCGCCGAGCAGCCCCGGCAGGTCCGCGAGCACGCTCTCGGCCACCGCGATCTGCCCCCGCCGCACGACGGCGAGTCGGGCTGCTTCCTCGGCGGCCGCGCGCTCCGCCTCGAGCTGCCGCTGGAGCCCCGCGGCCCGGTTCCGCTCGGACCGCGCGCGTTCGCGCACCGTCTCGACCTGGATGCGGTGCTCGATCTCGGCGGCCCTGGCCGCCTCGACGGCCTCCTGCAGCGCGGGTCGCCCGGACGCGTCGACGACCGGCCGGGGCTGCTCGGCGAACGCGTGCTGGTCCTGTTCGGCGACCGCGAGCGCGGCCTCGGCCGCCTCGCCGGCACCGTCGGTCTCGGCGAGGGCGGCACGCAGCCGCTCGACCTCGGCCACGGCGTTCTCGGCCTTCGCGCGCGTCGACGCACTCGACCGGTCGTACTCGGCCTTCGCCGCGGTGTGCGCGCGGAGTGCGCGGTCGGCCTCGTCGGTCCGGCGGCGCGCGTCCTCGACGGCGGTCCGCGCGGCCTGGAGGCTCGTGGCCGCGCCCTCGGCGTCCGTCGCGACCGCGTCGCGGCGGGCCCGGGCGGCGTCGCGTTCCGCGACGAGCTCGATGCGGGAGACCGCGCGCTCCCCGCCGCCGGTGACGCGGACCGCACGGACGAGGTCACCCGACCCCGTGACGACCGTGGCGTGCGGGGCGGCGGCGAGCACCGCCTCCAGGTCGACGGTGTCGTCCACCGCGACCAGCGTGGTCCGGAGGAGCGCGGTCAGGGCGGGCGGGCCCTGGACGACGTCCAGGGCGGGTCGGACGCCGGCCGGCAGCGTCGTCGGCAGCCCGGGGCCGTCGTCGACGGCGTCGGCGACCACCACGTCGACGCGCCCGAGGTCCGCTGCGCGGGCGTGCGCGACGGTGTCGAGCGCGGCGGCGCGGTCCGCGGTGAGCACGGCGTCGGCGAGCCCGTCGAGGGCGGCTGCGACCGGCGCCTCGAAGCCGGCGGTGACGGTGAGCGCGTCGGCCAGGCGACCGAGCACGCCGTCCCGTGCCGCCTCGATGACCGCCTGGGAGCCGTCGCGCACGTCGATGGACATGCCGAGCGCGGCGACGCGCGCGTCGAGGGCGTCCCGTTCGCGCTCCAGGGCGTGCAGCCGGTCGCGCTGCGCGTCCCGCGCGGTCTGGGCAGCCTCGAGGTCGTGCCGGGCGGTTTCGTGCGCGGTCGTCAGCGCGGACTCGTCGACGCCCTCGGCGGGGTCGACGCCGACCTCGGCCAGCGCCGCGGCCGCGCGCTCCGCACGGTCCTCGGCCTCGGCGAGGGCGCGCGCCCGTCGCTCCCGGTCGGCGACGGCCGATCCGCGGCGCGACCGCGCGACGTCGACGGCACCGGCGAGCCGCTGGGCCTCGAGGTCGTGCTGCGCGACGAGGGCGGCCTGCGCGGCGATCTGCTCGTCGAGGGCGTCGAGCCGCGCGCGGGCCTCGGCGACCGCACGGGCGGTGTCGGCGGTGCCCGCGGTCATCGCGGCGGCACGGGCCTCGAGCCGCGCGGCCTCGTCGCGGACGCCCTGCACCCGCTCCGGGGTGATCGTCGGGCCCTGCTGCGGCGCGTCGGCCTGCTGCGCGAGGAACATCAGCCGCTGGTTCGCCAGGCTGGACAGGCCGCGCAGCCGCTCCTGGACGCTCTCCAGCCGGTGCACGACCGTCCGGGCGCGGTCGACGTCGTCGCCGACCATGCTCTGCTCGACCTGCTGCTGCCGGGCCCTGGTCTGCTCCAGGCGCTCCTGCAGCACGATGCGCTCGGACTTCCGGCCGGCCTCGACCTCCTGGTGGTCGTGCAGCTCGCGGCGGAGCCGGACCACGTCGTCGGCGAGGATGCGGGCCTTGGCGTCCCGGGCCACCGCGGCGACGGACTGCGCGCGCCGGGCGACCTCGGCCTGGCGCCCGAGGGGCTTCAGCTGCCGACGGATCTCTCCGGCGAGGTCGGACAGGCGCGTCAGGTTCGTCTGCATCGCGTCGAGCTTGCGGAGGGTCTTCTCCTTGCGGCGGCGGTGCTTGAGGATCCCGGCGGCCTCCTCGATGAAGCCGCGGCGGTCCTCCGGGGTGGCGTGCAGGACCTTGTCGAGCTGGCCCTGCCCGACAATGACGTGCATCTCGCGGCCGAGTCCGGTGTCGCTCAGGAGCTCCTGGACGTCGAGCAGGCGGCAGTTCTCGCCGTTGATCGCGTACTCGCTGCCGCCGTTCCGGAAGAGCGTGCGCGAGATCGTCACCTCGGAGTAGTCGATCGGCAGCAGACCGTCGGTGTTGTCGATCGTCAGGAGCACCTGCGCCCGGCCGAGCGGGCCGCGCGTGGAGGTCCCGGCGAAGATGACGTCCTCCATCTTGCCGCCGCGCAGGGTCTTCGCGCCCTGCTCCCCCATCACCCACGCGAGGGCGTCGACGACGTTCGACTTGCCCGATCCGTTCGGTCCGACGATGCAGGTCACCCCGGGCTCGAACGCGAACGTCGTCGGCTGCGCGAAGGACTTGAACCCCTTGATGGTCAGGCTCTTCAAGTACATGCGGTCTCCGGGCGGTCTGCTGCGCTGCTGGGGGCGGCGGTGCTGCCGCCGCTGGCGGTGGTCCTGGTGGGCGTCAGGCTAACGCCTGCGCGGGCGCGGGGCGGGCTGGCACACGGGGCAACGGTGGCTCGACCGGTTCATGAACGCCTCGCGCACGATCGTCGTGCCGCACCGGGGACACGGCTTCCCCTGCTGCCCGTAGACCGCCAGGCGCTGCGAGAAGTACCCGGACTGCCCGTTCACGTTGACGTACTGCGCGTCGAAGCTCGTCCCGCCGTCCTCGAGCGCACGGCCCAGGACGCTCCGGACCTCGGCGAGGAGCCGGTGCAGGTCGGCCCGGGGCAGCCGGTCCGCCGGACGGTCGAAGTGCAGGCGGGCAGCCCACAGCGACTCGTCGGCGTAGATGTTCCCGATGCCGCTCACGACGCCCTGGTCGAGGAGCACCCGCTTGATGCCGCTCGAGCGCTTCCGTGCCGTGGCGACGAACCGGTCGTCGTCGAACGCGGGGTCGAGCGGGTCCCGCGCGATGTGCGACACCTGGTACGGGATCGAGCGGCGCCACGGTGCGTCGGGGTCCCGGGTGTCGACGGCCCCGGCGGACCCGGCCGGCGCTCCGTCCACGGTGGGGACCATCGCGTCGATCGCCATCGACCCGAAGGTCCGCTGGTCGACGAACTCAAGCTGGACCGGGGCCTCGGGGGCGCCGTCGCGGTCGGTGCCGACGGGTTGCACGTCGATGAGGATGCGGCGGTGCTTCGCCGCCGGGCGGTCGCGGCCGAGGAGCACCTGGCCGGACATGCCGAGGTGGGTGACGAGCGCCTCGGGGTGTGTGTCGCCGTCCGGCCCGGGCGCCAGCGGGAACCACATGAACTTGCCGCGACGGACGGCCGCGGCGATGGTCCGCCCGGTCAGGCGCTCCGCGAAGTCCTCGGCGGGGCCGTCGTGCCGGGTCAGCGCCCGGTCGTCGACGACGTCCACGTGCAGGACCCGGGCGCCGCTGACGGCGGGTTCGAGGCCGGCGCGGACGACCTCGACCTCGGGGAGTTCGGGCACGCGGTCAGGCCGCCCGGCCGGACAGCCGCGTCCACGCGTCGAGCGCGGCGGCCATCTCGGCGGTCTTCTTGCTCGAGCCGGAGCCCGTGGAGACGTCCTCGCCCTGCAGCACGACGGTCGCGTGGAACGTCTTGTCGTGGTCGGGGCCCTCCTCGGTCACCCGGTACGACGGGTTGCCGAGGGCCAGGCTGGCGGCGAGCTCCTGCAGGCTCGTCTTCGGGTCCATCGCGGCGCCGAAGCGGTCCGGGTCGACGAGCAGCGGTTCGACCAGGCGGAGCACGAGGTCGGTCGCGTCGTCGGGGCCCGCGGACAGGTACGTCGCGCCGATCACGGCCTCGACGGTGTCCGCCAGGATCGACGCCTTGTCACGGCCGCCGGTCTGCTCCTCGCCCTTGCCGAGGCGCAGGTAGGCGCCGAGCCCGATGTTGCGGGCGATCTCGGCGAGGGCGACCGTCGAGACGAGGCTCGCACGCCGCTTGGCGAGCTCGCCCTCGTCGAGGTCGGGGAAGGACCGGAAGAGCTTCACGGTCACGGCCTGGCCGAGGATGGAGTCCCCCGAGGAACTCGAGGCGTTCGTTGTGCCCGATCCCGCCGTGCTCGTACGCGTACGAGCGGTGGGTCAGGGCGAGCTGGAGCAGCTCGGGGTCGAGGTCGACGCCGAGGATGCCCTGCAGACGAACGACGTCCGGCCCCACGGGGCGGGACCCCGTGGTGCCGGACGTCGCGGTCATGCGTGCTGTCCGATCAGACGTCGGCGACCTTGCGGCCCTTGTACTCCATGTACAGGGGCGTGCCGGCCGAGTCCTCGACGACCTTCGCGCGGTGCGGGAGGCTGTAGGTGACCTGACCGTTCTCGATCGTCTTCACGAGCTGGACCGGCGCGGCCTTCCACTGCGAACGACGGGCGTGCGTGTTGGCACGGGACTGCTTGCGCTTGGGAACGGCCATGGTGGTCCTCTTTCGGTAGGTCGGTGGTCGGTGTGCGAGGAGCGTCAGGCCGTGCGGCCGTCGTCCTCGGGGCTCTGGTTCGGTGTGTCGTCGGCGCCCTGGAAGCCGCTCAGTGCGGCCCAGCGCGGGTCCAGGACCTCGCGAGGGGTGTACCCGTCGAGGTCGGCCAGACGCTCACCCGTCTCCGGGTCGAGTCCTGGGCAGTCCGGTCGGCAGACCGGCTGGAACGGCAGCGACAGCACCACCGCATCTCGAACGACCGGTTCGCAGTCCACGTGGTCGTCGCGAACGAAGAAGTCGAAATCCTCCGAGGCATCATACGCGAACAACTCGGCGAAATCGACCTCGACGGGTTCGCTGATGTCGATGAGGCAGCGCGAGCACTCCCCCGTCGCCTCTGCCGAGGCGTGACCGGAGACGAGGACACCCTCGTGCAGGCCCTCGAGTCGGACGTCCAGGTGGAGCTGCGCCCCCGTGCGGACGGCGATGACGCCCGCACCCATCGCGTCCGGCACCTCGACGTCGAGCGAGTGCTCGCGCATCTCGCCCGGACGGTGCGCGAGGTCACGCACGCGCAGGGCGTAGGGGCTGTTCACGGGGGAAGACACGATCGACGAGCCTAGCGCGAACCGGGCGGAGAGTCGAGGTGGCGGGAGGGCGTGTCAGTCGTCGGTCGCGCCCGTGCGCTGTGCCAGCGCCTCGGCCACGACGGCGGGGACGTACGGCGTGACGTCGCCGCCCAGGGTGGAGACCTGGCGGATGAGGGAGCTCGAGACGTGCGCCCGCGAGGCCTCCGGCAGCAGGAACACCGTCTCGACGTCCGCGAGGTGCCGGTTCATGATCGCCATCGGCGTCTCGTAGGCGACGTCCTCGCCCGAGCGGACGCCCTTCACGAGGACCCCGGCACCGACCTGCCGGCAGTAGTCCACCAGCAGGCCCGACGTCCACTCGCCGACCCGGACGTCCCCCGGCACGCCGACCTCGGCGAGCGAGGCCTCGATGAGCCGCACCCGGTCAGCGGCCTCGAACATGGCGGGCTTCTTGTCGGGGTTGTGCACGACGAGGACGTGCACCTCGTCGAAGAGCCGGGCGGCCCGTCCGATGACGTCGAGGTGCCCGAGGGTCACGGGGTCGAAGGAGCCGGGGACGACGGCGATGTGGGCCATGGCCGCAACGCTACCGAGTCCGGGTGCTCGGGTGCCTCGGAGCGCGTGTGGTCGCGTCCGGCCGCGTGCCGCCGCCTCCGACCGCGTGCTGTCAGTTCTTGCCGAGGAAGGCGGCGTCGGACTCGTCCAGGCGGCGCGCGAGGGCCTCGCGCAGGGCCGGGTGGTCCTGCAGCTGCGGGTCCGGCTCGAGGACCCGCTCGGCTTCCTCGCGCGCGTCGACGATGAGGTCGGCGTGCTCGACCACGCGCAGCAGGTTGAGCGACGACCGGCCGCCGGACTGCCGTTCGCCGAGCACGTCTCCTTCGCGGCGGAGTTCGAGGTCCACCCGGGCGAGTTCGAAGCCGTCGTCCGAGGCCGCCACCGCGTCGACGCGCTCGCGGGAGACCGTCTCGGCCTCGGCGGTGGTGACCAGCAGGCACACGCCCGGGTACTGCCCGCGGCCGATGCGCCCGCGGAGCTGGTGGAGCTGGGACACCCCGAACCGGTCGGCGTCGAGCACGGCCATCATCGAGGCGTTCGGGACGTCGACCCCGACCTCGATGACGGTGGTCGCGACGAGCACGTCGACGTCGCCGGCCGCGAACGAGGTCATCACGCGGTCCTTCTCGTCGGCGGACATCCGACCGTGCAGGACCTCGATCCGGCGGCCCTGGAGCACGGGCATCGCGCGCATCCGCTCGGCCGTCGCGAGCACCGTGGCGGGCGCGCGCTTCGGCGCGTCGTCGCCGTCCGGGTCGGCGTCGCCGTCGTCCTCGCGGTGGGCGTCGTCGATCGCCGGGCAGACCACGAACGCCTGGCGCCCCGCAGCGAGCTCCTCGGCCATCCGGGTCCAGATCCGGGCTTCCCACCCGGGGTGCTCGGCGAGCCCGACGGCGAAGGTCTCGACGCCCGCGCGTCCTGAGGGCAGGCCCGTGATCGTGGAGACGTCGAGGTCGCCGAAGACCGTCATCGCCACCGTTCGTGGGATCGGCGTGGCGGTCAGGACGAGCACGTGCGGCGGGGTCGCGCCCTTCGTGCGGAGTGCTTCGCGCTGCTCGACGCCGAAGCGGTGCTGTTCGTCGACGACGACGAGCCCGAGCTCGGCGAAGTCCACGCGGTCGCCGAGGAGGGCGTGCGTGCCGACGACGAGGCGGGAGCTGCCGGACGCGGCGGCGAGCAGGGCCCGTCGGCGTTCATCGGTGGACTGGGAGCCGGTCAGGATGACGGGACGGAGTTCGGCGGCCAGGTCCGGTCCGAGGAACTTCACGATGGAGCGCAGGTGCTGCGCCGCCAGGACCTCGGTCGGGGCGATGAGCGCCGACTGACCGCCGGACTCGGCGACCGTGAGCATCGCGCGGATCGCCACGAGGGTCTTGCCCGAACCGACCTCACCTTGCACGAGCCGGTGCATCGGCCACTCGCCGGCGAGGTCGCGGTCGATCTCGGCGCCGACGGCACGCTGGTCGTCGGTGAGCGTGAACGGCAGCGTCGCGTCGAAGCGCTCGAGGATGCCGCCCGGAGCTGCACGCCGCGGGGTCGCCGCGGTCGCCCTGGCCGCGATCCGCCGCTGGACGAGCGCGGTCTGCAGCACGAACGCCTCGCGGTGGCGCAGGGCGTCCTGGGCGCGCTTGAAGTCCGCGACCTTCTCCGGCCGGTGGAGCAGCTCGAGTGCCCGGCGGAAGGGCACCAGGCCGAGTCGGTTCCGGACCGGTGCCGGGATCGGGTCGTCGACGTCGGGCAGGGTGTCGAGCACCACACCGATGGCCTTCGCGATCTGCCAGGACGTCAGCGAGGCGGTCGCCGGGTAGATCGGGATGGGCTGGCGGGACCAGCGGATGGCCTCGTCGCTCTCCGGGTCCGCGGTCGCACGGGGGTCGTCCGCGTCGAACAGCTCGTAGTCGGGGTGCGCCAGCTGCCGGGCGCCGCGGTAGTCGCCCACCTTGCCGGCGAACACGCCCCGGGCACCGGGGACGAGGTCCTTCGTCCGCCAGCCCTGGTTGAAGAACGTCAGCGTCAGGAGGCCCTTGCCGTCGCCGATCTTCGCTTCGAGGATCGACCCGCGGCGGGCGCGCATCGTGCGTTCGCGGACGTCGATGACCTCGGCCACGATCGTCACGGACTCGCCGATCGCCAGGGAGTCGAGCGCCGTCAGGGCACCGCGCTCGGCGTAGCGCCGCGGGGCGTGCTCGAGGAACTCCCCCACGGTGCGGTACCCGAACGCCTTCTCGATCGCCGTCGCCGTCCGGCCGCCGAGCACGCCGCTCAGCCGGGCGTCGAGCGGCGCCGGACCCAGGTCGGGCGCCACCGCCGGTGCGGGGCTCGCGGAGGTGACCACGCGACCACGGTACCCGGCACGGCCGACGTGCCCCGATCCTCCCGTCCGGCCTGTGGAGCAGGCGACTGGTCACGCGAGCCTGTGGAGGGACCCGGGGTGGCGCCCGGCGGCCGCTACGGTGGCTGCATGACACGGATCATCGCCGGTGCCGCCGGTTCCACGACGCTCCGCGTGCCGAAGTCCGGGACGCGACCGACGAGCGACCGGGTGCGCGAGGCGCTGTTCTCCTCGTTGGAGGCGCGTGGGCTCGTCGACGACGCGGCGGTGGCCGACCTGTACGCCGGCACGGGCGCGCTCGGGCTCGAGGCGGCGTCCCGCGGCGCGGTCGAGGTGGTCCTGGTGGACCGTGCCTCCGGGGCGGCCGAGGCGTGCCGGGCGAACGCACGGGCCGTGCAGCAGCGGGTCCCCGGGGTGCGCGTCGACGTGCACCCGCAGCCGGCGCTCGGGTTCCTGCGGGCGACGGTGCGGACCTTCGACCTGGTGTTCATCGACCCGCCGTACGACGTCACGGAGCACGAGATCGCCGAGGTGCTCGAGGCGCTCGTGCCGCGGCTGACCCCTGGTGCGGTCGTGGTGGTCGAGCGGAGCAAGCGTTCCCCGGAGCCGACGTGGCCCGCGGGACTGGAGCCCTTCAGCAAGCGGAGCTACGGCGAGACCGTGGCGTGGGAGGCCGTCGCACCGAGCGTGTGACGCGGGGGCCGGTGGTGCTCGCTGGACGGGTGCAGGCGTGTCAGCCCGCGGCGCCGTCCCAGTCCGCGTAGGGGTCCCAGCCGGAGGTCGGCACCGGGACGCCGGCGCGGAGCAGGTCGTGGTCGCCGCGGTCGAGCACGCTGCCGATCCGCCGGAAGCCCCCGGGCAGGTCCGTCCCGGCGGGGAAGGTCGCGAGGAGCCCGTGGTCCTCGCCGCCGTGCAGCGCAGGGCCCTCGGGGACGGCCTCGGCGTCGAACGCCAGCGTGACCCCGCTCGCGCGGGCGAGGCGACCGGCGTCGATCGCGAGGCCGTCGGACAGGTCGAGCATCGCCGTGGCCCCCGCAGCCGCGGCCGCGGGGCCGTCGGCGATCGGTGGGACGGGACGCCGCTGCCGCGCGACGTCCGGGTCGGTGTCGGCACCGCTCGCGAGCGTCGCCGCGCGGGACGGCTCGCCGTCGGCGTCGACGCCGTCACGGAAGAGCCGGGCGAGCCCGCGCGCCGCGGGGCCGAGCTCGCCGGACACGGCGAGGACGTCGCCGGGACGGGCCCCCGAGCGCAGGACCGGTGCGTGTCCGTCGAGGTCGCCGAACGCCGAGACGGACACCGTGAACGTCGCCGACGTCGAGAGGTCGCCGCCGACGACACCGCACCCGGGCGCCAACGCGTCGACGGCCTGCCGGACCCCGTCCGCGAAGGACTCGAGGACCGCCACCGGGGTGTCCTGCGGTGCAGCGAGGGCGATCACGAGCGCCGTGGGGACCGCGCCCATCGCCGCGACGTCGGACAGGTTCGTCGCCGCGGCCTTCCACCCGACGTCGGCCGGCGAGGACCACGCCCACCGGAAGTCCGGACCGTGCACCATCATGTCCGTCGTCACGACGAACCGGCGGTCCGGCGCCGACACCACGGCGCAGTCGTCGCCGGGGCCGACCTCGGGTGACCCGGGCGGGAGCCGTCGGACGATGCGGTCCAGGACGGCCAGCTCACCGACCTCGCCGACGGTCGGTCCGGCCCAGGCCTCGTTCGGTGCGTCCACATCAGAACGGTAGCCTGGACCCCGATGGACACCGTGCGCCGCCCCCTCCGCTGGACCGCGATCGCGGGCGTGGCCGTGGCCCTCGCCGCCGGCCTGACGGGCTGCACGAACGCCGTCTCGATGTCCCCGGCGCCCTCTGCCGACGCGGCCGCGTGCGCCGCCGTGCAGGTCCGGCTGCCGAGCACCGTCGACACGAAGTACGCGATGCGGAACACGAACGCGCAGTCGACCGCCGCGTGGGGCGACCCCGAGGCGGCGATCTACCACTGCGGCGTCGCGGTGCCGACCGTGTCCGACCTGCCGTGCTTCAGCCAGGGCGGGGTCGACTGGATCCGCGACGACCGGGGCGCGCAGATCGTGTTCACCACGTTCGGCCGCACGCCCGCGGTGCAGGTCGTCATCGACACGAAGCTGACCACCTCACAGGTGGTGCAGGACCTCTCCGACGCGGTGTCGACGCTGCCGAAGGACGGACGCGAGTGCCTCGACCCGTCGCAGGTGCAGGGCTGACGCACGGCCGCCAGTCGCCCCGAGTCTCGGGCTGACCGACACGACTCGGTCGCGCCACGCCGCGACTCGTCGCTGCACGCGAGTCTCGGGCTGACGCACGACCCGTCGCGCGTCAGCGGACGGCGGCGCGCCCCAGCTCGATGAGCTCCGTCACGAGTTCGCCGTACGACACGCCCGACGCCGCCCAGCACCGCGGGTACATCGACAGCGGCGTGAACCCGGGCATGGTGTTGACCTCGTTCACCACGAAGCCGTCGTCGGTCAGGAAGCAGTCGACGCGGGCGAGTCCCGCGCCGCCGATCGCCTCGAACGCACGAGCACCGATCGACCGGATCTCGTCGGTCTCGGCCTCGGTGAGCGGCGCCGGGCAGAGCAGCGCCTCGTCCCCGCCGAGGTACTTCGAGGCGAAGTCGTAGAAGCCGTCCTCGGCGACGACGATCTCGCCGGGCAGGCTCGTTCGCGGCACACCGTCGCGGCCCTCGAGCACGGCGACCTCGACCTCGCGACCGACGACCCGCGGCTCGACGATGACCTTCGAGTCGTGCTCGAACGCCAGGTCCATCGCGGCACCGAGCTGCGACGGCTCGTCGACCCGCGAGACGCCCATGCTGGAACCGGCGCGCGCGGGCTTCACGAACAGCGGCCAACCGTGCGCGGCGACGGTCTCGGCGACGTCCACCGGGTCGGCGGCCCACTCGCGGCGGAGCACCGTGTTCCACGGCGCGACGCGGAGCCCGGCGTGCTCGAGCACGGCCTTGGCGGTGTGCTTGTCCATCGCCAGGGCGCTCGCGAGCACGCCGTCGCCGACGTACGGCAGCCCGGCGATCTCGAGGAGGCCCTGGATCGTGCCGTCCTCGCCGAAGGGGCCGTGCAGGATCGGGAACACCACGTCGACGGCGATCGTCTCGACCGAGCCGTCCGGGTGCGACACGACGAGCTCGTTCGTCGCGGGGGACGTCGGGAACGCCACGCGGGTGCCGTTGTCGGGCACCGTCGGCAGCACGCCGTCCCGGAGCGCCCACTGCGCGGGGTCGTCGGCCTGCAGCGTGAACGCACCCTCGGCGGTGATGCCGATCGGCACGACGTGGTAGGACGACCGGTCGACGACGTCCATGATCCCACCGGCGGTCACGCAGCTGATCTCGTGCTCACTGGAGCGCCCGCCGAAGAGCACGGCGACGGTCGTGGTCGCGGGAGCGATCGTGGGCATGGCAGTCCCCTTGCTGGTCGGGACCGGACCGGTCACTCGCCCTGGGGTTCGTCGGTCTCGGTGAGGTGCGGCGCGATGTTGCGCGGGTCGAGCCTACCGGCGAGGACCTCGGCCACCTGCCCGACGATGGGCATGTCGACGCCGTTCGCCGCCGCGAGTTCGAGGATCGGAGCGACCGACGCCAGCCCCTCGGCGGTCTGGTCCATCTGCCGCACGACCTCGTCGAAGCGGTACCCCTGCCCGAGCAGTCGCCCGGCGGTGTTGTTCCGCGAGAGCGGCGACTGGCACGTGGCGATGAGGTCCCCGAGCCCGGCGAGCCCGGACAGCGTGGAGGGCTGCGCCCCGAGGGACACCGCGAAGTCGGTCATCTCGGCGAGCCCGCGGGTGATGATCGACGCCTTCGTGTTCTCGCCGTAGCCGACGCCGTCCACGATGCCGATCGCCACGGCGATCAGGTTCTTCAGCACGCCGCCGAACTCGGTCCCGATCACGTCGGTGTTCGTGAACGACCGGAAGTACGGGTTCGTGGCGACCGCGGCGACCGCGGTGGCGGTGTCGATCGAGGTCGACGACACGACGGCCGCGGTCGGCTGCCGACGGGCGATCTCGAGCGCGAGGTTCGGGCCGCTCGCGACGGCGATCCGGTCGCGGTCGATGCCGAGTCCCTCGTGCAGGACCTCGCTCATCCGCAGCCCGGTGGCCTTCTCGACGCCCTTCATCAGGCTGACGACGGGGACGCCCTCGGGCAGCAGCGGCGCGATCGCGGCCAGGTTCGAGCGCAGGGACTGCGACGGGACCGAGACGTACACCTGCTCGGCGCCGTCGAGCACGGCCGACAGCGAGGTCGACGCCGTCAGGGTCCGGGGCAGGTTGATGCCGGGCAGGTAGTCGGAGTTGCGCTTCGTCTCGGTGATCTCGCGGGCGACCTCGGGCCGGCGCGCCCAGACGACGGTGTCGGCACCGCCCTCGGCGAGCACCTTGGCGAACGTGGTCCCCCAGCTGCCGGCACCGATCACGGCGACGCGCGGCTTGTCGGTCGACTGCATCACCACGCGGATGGCGGCGGTGTCGACCGCGCCGGGTGCGGCGACCGCGGGGTCCGGGTGGTCCTCGTGCGGGCGGAGGCCCGTGCCGTGGTCACTCAAACTTGCCGGTCTCCTTCTGGTTGTTCGCGGACGGGTCCCAGCGGGTGGCGGGAGCCGTCTCGCCGCGCAGTTCCTCGAGCAGCTCGGTGATGCGCTGCATGACGATCGCGGTGGCCTCGAGCAGCATCTGCTGGTCGATCGGTCGGCCGCGGTACGCCGACAGGTCGACCTCGTCGCCGACGATCACGTCGACGCGGGTCGGCGGGAACAGCTTCAGCTTCTTGCCGTACCGCGCCATGATCCCCTGCGTGCCCCAGTGGGCCATCGGGATGAGCGGCACGTCGTTCTCGAGCGCGATCCGCACCGCGCCGGTCTTGCCGCGCATCGGCCACAGGTCGGGGTCGCGGGTCAGCGTCCCTTCGGGGTAGACGATGATCGCGCCGCCCTGCTCGATGACCGACCTGCCGCCGCCGAGCGGGTCGCTCAGCCGCGTACGTCCGGAGCGCTCGACCGGGATCTGGCCCATCCCCGACATGAGCTTGCCGAAGACGGGGACCTTGAAGAGGGACGCCTTCGCGAGGAACCGCGGGGCGCGCCGGGACAGCCACACGGCCGTGCCCACCACGAGCGGGTCGATGTTCGTGAAGTGGTTCGGGGCGAGCACGAACGCGCCGCCCTCCGGCAGCCGCTTCGACCCGTGCCAGTGGTACCGCGCCGAGAACCGGAAGACCGGGATCACGACGGAGGCGGTGATGCGGAACGCGGTGTTCAGTTCACCGCGTCGCCACCGGCGCCCGGGCGTGGGCAGACCCGTCGTGACGTCCGTGGCGGACGTGCGCCGTGCCTCCAGGCCGTCGCCGGCGCCGTCTGCCGGGCCGCGACCGGCCGCGTCAGCAGCCACGCGCCTAGCCCGCGAAGTCGAAGTCGGCGCCGAGCTTGCGCAGCTTCGGGATGAAGTGCTCGTAGCCCCGGCTGATGATGCCGACGTTGGTGATGTGCGACTCGCCCTCGGCGGTGAGCGCCGCGATGAGGTGGCTGAAGCCGCCGCGCAGGTCGGGGACGCGGACGTTCGCGGCGTGCAGCGGCGTCGGCCCGGTGATGACGGCGGCCTGCTCGAACGGGCGGCGGGCGACGCGACGGTCGTGGCCGGGCAGCCCCTCCTTGTGGACGACGATGTCGGCGCCCATCTCGTTCAGGGCGTCGGTGAAGCCGAAGCGGTTCTCGTAGACGGTCTCGTGCACGATGCTCGTGCCCTCGGCCTGGGTCAGCGCCACGACGAGCGGCTGCTGCCAGTCGGTCATGAAGCCGGGGTGCACGTCGGTCTCGACGACGACCGGGCGCAGGACCTCGCGCTCGCGGTAGAAGCGGATCCCGTCCTCCTGGACGTCGAACCCGCCGCCGACCTTGCGGAAGACGTTGAGGAACGTCATGAGGTCCTGCTGGTCCGCGCCCTCGACGAAGATGTCGCCGTTCGTGGCGAGCGCGGCCGAGGCCCAACTGGCGGCCTCGTTGCGGTCGTTGATCGCGCGGTGCGTGTAGCCGCGGAGCGACTCGACGCCCTCGATGAAGATCGTGCGGGACGGCTCGACCGTGACGATCGCGCCCATCTTCTGCAGGATCGCGATGAGGTCCATGATCTCGGGCTCGATCGCGGCGTTGCGGAGCTCGGTCACGCCCTCGGCGAGGACCGAGGACAGCAGGACCTGCTCGGTCGCGCCGACGCTCGGGTACGGCAGCTCGATCTTCGCGCCGCGGAGGCCGTCCGGTGCGGTCAGGTGGATGCCGTTGACTTGCTTGTCGACGACGGCGCCCATCGCGCGGAGGGCGTCGAGGTGGAAGTCGATCGGCCGGTCACCGATGCGGCAGCCGCCGAGGTCGGGGATGAACGCCTCGCCGAGCTTGTGCAGCAGCGGGCCGCAGAACAGGATCGGGATGCGGCTCGACCCGGCGTGCGCGTCGATCTCGGCGAAGTGCGCCGACTCGACGTTCGACGGGTCGAGGATGAGCTCGCCTCGTGCAGGATCCGTGATGCGCACACCGTGCACCTCGAGCAGGCCGCGGACGACCTTGACGTCGGAGATGTCCGGGACGTCCTTGAGGATCGACGGGGTGTCACCGAGCAGGGACGCCACCATCGCCTTGGTCGCGAGGTTCTTCGCGCCGCGGACCTCGATGCGTCCCACGAGCGGCTTGCCGCCCCGGATGACGATCTCGTCCGACTTCAGGCCGACGCGGGCCCCTGCTGCTGCTGCGTCCTGTACGAGGGAGTTCACTACTTCACCGGCAATGTCTTCGGCCGCCATCTGGAGCGGCGGGATTCGAACTCCGTGATCGAGGACTCGTCACGGAGGGTGAGCCCGATGTCGTCGAGCCCTTCCATCAACCGCCAACGAGTGTAAGCGTCGATCTCGAAGGGCACGTCCACCGCGCCGAGCGACACGCGCTGCGCGACGAGGTCGACGGTCGCCTCGATCCCCGGGTTCGCCGCGATCTCGGCCCAGAGCCGCTCGACTTCCGGTTCGGTCACGATCGCGGTGACCAGGCCCTGCTTGCCCGCGTTGCCCTTGAAGATGTCCGCGAAACGGGGTGAGACGACGACGCGGAACCCGAAGTCGCGGAGCGCCCAGACGGCGTGCTCGCGCGAGGAACCGGTGCCGAAGTCCGGCCCGGCGACGAGCACCTGCGCGCCCTGGAACACGGGCTGGTTGAGCACGAACTCGGGGTCCTGGCGCCACCCGGCGAACAGGGCGTCCTCGAAGCCGGTCTTCGTGACGCGCTTGAGGTACACCGCGGGGATGATCTGGTCGGTGTCGACGTTCGAGCGCTGCAGCGGGGCGGCGATCCCCGTGACGGTGGTGATCTTGTCCATCAGTTGGCCCCTTCGGTGCTGTTCACGACGTCGTTCAGTTCGTCGTCGGTGGCGAGGTCCCACGGGCTGGAGAGCGTGCCGCGGACGGCGGTCGCGGCCGCGACGAGCGGCGACACCAGGTGGGTGCGCCCGCCCTTGCCCTGGCGGCCCTCGAAGTTCCGGTTCGAGGTGCTCGCGCAGCGCTCCCCCGGTGCGAGCTGGTCGGGGTTCATGCCGAGGCACATCGAGCAGCCGGCGAACCGCCACTCGGCGCCGAAGTCCGTGAAGACCTGGTCGAGCCCCTCCGCCTCGGCCTCGAGCCGGACCCGGGCGGACCCCGGCACGACCATCACGCGGACACCGGGCGCCTTCGACCGGCCCTTGATGATCGACGCGAAGGCCCGGAGGTCCTCGATGCGGGAGTTCGTGCAGGAGCCCATGAACACCGCGTCGACCGCGATGTCCTTCATCGGCGTGCCGGCCTGCAGGTCCATGTACTCGAGGGCGCGCGAAGCCGCGGCCTGGTCGTTCGGATCCTGGAAGTCAGCAGGCGAAGGAACCGACTCGGACAGGGAGACGCCCTGGCCGGGGTTCGTGCCCCAGGTGACGAACGGCTCGAGGGCGTCGGCGTCGATGAACACCTCGGCGTCGAACACGGCGTCGTCGTCGGTCGCGAGCGTGTCCCAGTACGCGACGGCGTCGTCCCAGTCCTGGCCGGTCGGCGCGTGGTCGCGGCCCTGCACGTAGTCGTAGGTGGTCTGGTCGGGGGCGACCATGCCGGCGCGGGCACCGGCCTCGATCGACATGTTGCAGATCGTCATGCGGCCCTCCATCGAGAGCGCCCGGATCGCGGAGCCGCGGTACTCGAGCACGTAGCCCTGCCCGCCGCCGGTGCCGATCTCCGCGATGACCGCCAGGATGATGTCCTTCGCCGTGACCCCGGGGCGCAGCGTGCCCTCGACCGTGATCGCCATCGTCTTGAAGGGCTTCAGCGGCAGGGTCTGCGTGGCGAGGACGTGCTCGACCTCGGACGTGCCGATGCCGAACGCCATCGCGCCGAACGCGCCGTGGGTGCTCGTGTGCGAGTCGCCGCACACGACCGTGATACCCGGCATGGTCAGGCCGAGCTGCGGACCGACCACGTGGACGATCCCCTGCTCCTTGTCGCCCAGCGAGTGCAGGCGCACACCGAACTCCGCGCAGTTGCGGCGCAGGGTCTCGATCTGCGTGCGGCTGGTGGGGTCCGCGATGGGCCGGTCGATCGCGAGGGTCGGGGTGTTGTGGTCCTCGGTCGCGATCGTGAGGTCGAGGCGGCGCACCGGGCGTCCGGCCTGGCGCAGGCCGTCGAACGCCTGCGGGCTCGTCACCTCGTGCACGAGGTGGAGGTCGATGTAGAGGAGGTCCGGCTTGCCGTCCTCGCCCGTGACCACGACGTGGTCGTCCCACACCTTCTCGGCGAGCGTCTTTCCCATCGGCTCGACCCTTCCTCGTTGACGTCGATGCGCCGCGTGCGCGGCTCGGTCCAGCAAGACTAGCAGGTTGGTATACCAACGCGCGTGCGCAGGGCGGGACTGGAGGCACGGGGCGGGGCCGCCACGATCCTCCCCGTCCGGTGGTGGGTCGCGTTGCGCGCCGGGGCGGGCCGAGCACCCGCGGTCCCGGACGACACCTGTCGCGGTGGGATGATGGGGAGGACATGACGACACCTGCGCACTCGACCCGGACCACCAACCTCGAGGGCGCAGCCCGCGCCGCGATCGCCGGCGGCGCCCCGCTCGCCCTGCTCATCGCGCTCGGGATGCCCGGGTACGCGGCGTTCGCGATGTTCGCCGGGTTCACCGCGATCTTCGGCGCGACCGAGCCGTACCGACAGCGGATGGTGACCACCGGGGTGGCCGGGCTGCTGCAGGCCGCGTGCATGGCTGCGGGCATCGCGGTGTCGATGTCCGGCGCACCGCTGTGGTTGCAGGGCACCGGGCTCATCGTGGTGCTCGTCGTCGCGGTGTGCACCCTCAGCACGCTGCAGACGATCCCGGCCCAGCCGATCTTCCCGGTGTTCGCGTTCTGCGTGTCGGCCCTCGTCCCGGTGCGGCCGGCGGACCTGCCGCTCGTCGCGACGATCATCGTCGGCTCGGTCGTGTGGGCGTGGCTCGTGGCGATGTCCGGGGCGGTCATCCGGCTCGTGCTGCACCCGCGCGCACCGCACGTGTTCCGTCCGATCGCGCCGCACAAGCACCGGTCGTTCGCGGTCCTGCGGACGCCGGCACTGTGGGAGACCGTCGGGCTGAACGTCGTCGGGGCGCTCGTCGCGGGGGCCGTCGCCGAGTCGGTCCCGGCCCTCGGGCACCCGTACTGGGCGGTCGTCGCCGTGGTGTCGACCCTGCCCGCGATCCGGCAGCGGCACACCGTCCGGCGCGCGTTCCAGCGCGTCGTCGGCACGATCGGCGGGACCGTGGTCGCCGTCGGGATCCTGCTCCTGGAGCCCTCGGCGTGGTGGATCGTCGTGATCGCGGTCGTCGGGCAGTTCTTCGCCGAGATCTTCGTCGCGCGGCACTACGCCGTGACGCTGCTGTTCCTCACGCCGCTCGCGCTCGCGGTGTCGTGGCTGAGCCTGCCCGAGGCGCCGGAGCTCCTCGCACTCGACCGGATCGCGCAGACGACGCTCGGCGCCGTGGTGAGCGTGGCGCTCCTCGTGGTCGGGCGGCTGATCGAGCGTCGGCGGGGCCGGGCGCTCGGCGCGACGGGCGCGATCCGCACGGTCTGAGCCGCGGGGCGGGTGGTCTGCTCGGCCGATCCGCGCGTCGGAGGCTGTTCCGCGCGAAGGAGGACGACCTGCGCATGGAAGGCCGTTCGTTCCGGCTGTCCACGCGCGGATCGTCCTCCGATCGCACGTGCGATGGGACGTTCCGCCCCCGGGATCAGTCGCGCGGTGCGATGTTCCAGGAGTCGATCACCGGGCGGCCGTGCTCGTAGCCGAGCGAGCTCACCGTGGCCGTGCCGAGCTTCAGCACGGCACCGTCCTGCGGCGCGAGGCGGATCCAGGCGGCACCGAGGGCGCGCAGGACGTGCCCGTGGGCGACCACGATCGCGTCGTCCCCCTCGGCGAGGACCGGGCGCACCCGGTTCAGCACGCGCTCGACGCGGACGCGGACCTCGGCGGCGTTCTCCCCCGGGGTGTCGCCCGCGGGGACGCCGTCGGTCCAGAGGTCCCAGGGTCCGTGCCGCTTGACCTTGATCTGCGGGGTGGTCAAGCCCTCGTACGCGCCGTAGTCCCACTCGTACAGGTCCTCGTCGAGCTCCGGGTCGACACCGACGAGCCGCGCGGTCTCGCGGGCGCGTTCGAGCGGGCTCGACAGCGCGCGCGCGAACGTCCGGTCCGCCAGGTAGCGTCCGGCGCGCTTCGCCTGCTCGATGCCGTTCTCGGTGAGCGGGATGTCGGTGCGGCCGGTGTGCTGACCGCTCTTCGACCACTCCGTCTCTCCGTGGCGGACGAGGACGAGTTCGCCGGGGCGTTCCGAGGTCATGTGTTCCTTCCGAGGTACAGGCCGAGCGCAGCCGCGCCGACCGAGACGACGAGCATCCCGAGGCCGTTGAGCACGGCGGGCCCGGGCTTCCCGGACCGGAACAGCTGCACGGTCTCGACACTCGCCGTCGAGAACGTCGTGTACCCGCCCATCATGCCCGTCCCGAGGACCGCGACCAGCGGCAGGCCGAGCGTGCCCGCCTCGCCGAGCCCGGTCACGACCCCGAGCACGAGCGATCCGGTGACGTTGATGAGCATCGTGCCGACCGGGAACCACCCCAGCGTGGCCCGTGCCACCCGCGCCTTCACGGTGCCGTCGAGTGCGAAGCGGAGCGCGGAGCCCAGGCCGCCGCCGAGCGAGACGACGAGGAGTTCGAGGGGGCTCACCGGGCGTCCTCCGTCCGGGCGCGGCGCGAGCGGCGGGCCCCGGCGAGCCACGCACCCGCGGCCGCGGCCACCACCCCGAGCGCGACCGACAGCAGCGCGTACCCGGTGCCCGCGCCCCACCGGCCGACGTCGAGGAGCTTCGCGGTGTCGTCGGCGAGCGTCGAGTACGTCGTGAAGCCGCCGAGGACACCCGTGCCGACGAACAGGCGGACGGTGCGGCGCGCACCGACGTCGGGGCCGCGGTGCGCGAGCGACTCGAGCAGCGCGCCCAGGCAGAGCGCCCCGACGACGTTGATCGCGAGGATCGTCCAGCTCAGGCCGTCGACCGCGGGCAGGGCCGCGGCGAGCGCCGCACGGGCACCGGTGCCGATCGCGCCGCCGAGGGCGACGAGCACGAGGTACGGCCAGCGGCGGTGCGGGGGGCGGTCGGTCGCGGTCGTCATGGGTCTCCTGTCACCGAGCACGCGGCATCGCACGCGTGCACTCATCTCGGAACAGGGACCGTTGGCGGCTCAGCCGCGGTTGGGTCCGGCAGGCCCCACTGCCGGGTCTGACGACATCCCGACGATACCGCTTCCGTCCCGGACCGCGGCGACGCCCTCGACCTCGACGAGCTGGTCGTCGTAGCCCAGGACAGTGACACCCATCAGGGTGCTCGGTACGTCGTGGTCGCCCATCGCCGCACGGACCACCTGCCACGCGGCGACGAGGTCCTCCTGCCGCGAGGACGCCACGAGCACCCGCGTGTGGAGCAGGTCGCCGAGCCCCGCTCCGGCCGCGGCGAGCGCCGTCTCGAGGTTGGCCATGCACCGGGCGGCCTGCCCGCGGTGGTCCCCGACCGCCACGGTCCGACCCTGCTCGTCGAGCGGGCACGCCCCGGCCGCGAACACCAGGCGGGCGTCGGCGGGTGCGGTCGCCGCACACGCGTACTCGGCGACGTCACTGAGTCGGTCGGATCGGACGAGCTGGACGACACCGGTCATGGCCCCAGCCTGGCAGAGCCGCGCCGGGCCGGCGCGACGGCACGACCCGGCGCAGCACGGCGCGGCCCGGCGCCGCCCGCGCTCAGCGCCCGATCGGGTTCGGCATCCGCCCCGCTCGGATGAGCGACTCCGTCTGCGCGGACAGGTCCACCATTTGCAGGGTGTTCCGCAGCTGGAGCCGGTTCAGGCACGAGTGCTCGAAGTCCGGCGCCCGCAGGTCGAGCGGTCGCGCACGGCCCACGACGGCGTCGTCCACGCACGCGCCGACCAACCGCCAGAACGTCGCACCGGACAGGACCCCGTCCTCGTCGAGGATCGCGGCGAGGTACCGGAGCACCCCGTCGAACACGTCGGTGAACACGCCGAGGGCCGCCTCGGCGTCGTCGACCGGGTGCACGATCCGCTCGGTGCCGACCGGGACGGCGACGTCGCCGACGACCACCACCTCTTCTCCGATGTCCTTCATGAACACCCGGGAGACCACGCCGTCGCGCAGCACGAGCACGAGGTTCTCGCCGTGCGGCATGAAGAGCAGCTGGTGCTCGGTGAGGCAGTGAACGACGGGTCGGAGGTACGCGTCGAGGTACCGGCGCACCCAGTCCGCGGCGTCGAGGCCCGACTGTGCGACGAGGGCAGCGGCCACCGATCGACCGCGCGCGTCCCGGTGCAGCAGGGCGGCCATGGTGATCGGCCGCTCCCCCGGTCCCAGCCGCGGCACGGGGCTCTCCCGCCAGAGCGCGGCGAGCATCTTCCGCTGTGGTGACGCCACGTCGACGCGGTGGTGCGCGTCCCCGGTGTACCCGATGGCGGCGTGCTCGCGGAGCACGCCGAAGCCGGCGTCGGCGAGCACGGGGTCGGCGTCGACGAGTCCGGCGACCCAGTCGTTCACGGCGGGGGTCGTCCGCATGTACAAGGGGGACATGCCGCGGAGGAACCCCATGTTCTGCACGGCGAGCGCCGTCTTGACGTACGAGCGCGCGGGACGGCTCCGGTTGAACGCCGTGCGGATCGACTGCTGTGGCTGGTGCTCGTCGGGTCCCTCGCCGAGGTCGACGAGGTCCTGCCGACCGAGGTCGGGCGCGAAGGTCACGGCGATCCGGTGCTGCCACTGCCACGGGTGCACCGGGAACCAGGTGTACCCGTCGGGGTCGAGGCCACGGCGCTCGAGCATCGCGCGGAAGCCTGCGACGGTCGCCGTGTCGAGCTCGGCGGCCCAGTGGTCGTGCTCGGTGCGGTCCGCGGCGAGCGCCAGGTGCGTGTGCTCCCGCCGTGCGGCGAGCCACCGGTAGCGGAAGCGGGCGCCCGCCTCCGGGGCGTGGGCGTGGTACTCGTCGAGCCCGAACCCGATCCGCCCGTTCGCGGCGACGAAGGCCGGATGCCCCTCGGTCATCGCGGCCTCGGCGTCCTGGAACGACGCGACGACGTCGCCGACCGACGTGACCGACGAGCCCGCGAGAAGACCGCCCCCACCCGACCGCCCCCGCGCCAGCTGCGCCGCTGACGGCCCGCCTCGCCGGTGCTTCGCCGCCGCGCTCGCCAGCGTCGACGCGATCTCGTCCAGGTAGGTCCCGAGCATCGTGTCCGGGATCCCGAGCGCGTGCCGCAGGTCGAGCACGAGCTCCTGCGCACTGAGCGGCGTGGGGACGCCGTCGCGGGTCCGGGTCAGCGAGTCCTCGTCGAGCACCCAGTGTTCGAGCGTGTGCACCCGCGCCCGGAACCGGTAGGTCGAGTCCCCCGCGTCGAGCACCCACCCGTCGCCGTCCGCACGCGGGGCGATCAACCGCTCGTGCGTGAACTCGGCGATCGCCTTCGCGACGAGGTGCCGTTCCGCGGGCTCCAGGTGCTCCGGCCGCAGGTGCGCCGCCGGCCCGCCGTCGTCCGGCACCCCGATGCGCGCGGTGTCGAGCACCGAGAGGAGCGCCCGCTTGCCGTCGACGTCCACCACACGGAGCGCTCGGAACCCGACCTCGGCGTTCTTCTGCTGCACGGCCGTGTTCCGCACGTCCGGCTCGACGACGACACGGCGCGCGCCGAGCACGTCGCGGCAGTGCTCGACGACCGCTCGCATCACCGCGCTCGTCAGGCCGTGCACCCGTCCCTCGGCGGGCGGCGGTGCGACGAGCAGGTGCATGCCGACGTCGCCCGGCTCGGCGTCCCACACGTCGGTGAGCAGCACGACGGCCGGGTCGTACGTCTCGGCGTAGGCGATCGGCGCGCCGTCGCGGCGGAGCAGCCACCCCGCCTGCGCCGGGTCGTCGCGCACCGCCGTCAGGTACGGCCGGACCGCGTCCACGTCGCGGTCCGCCATCCCCCACCAGGACGACGCGGGCTCCGCCAGCCAGGACCCCAGCAGGGCGGCATCCCGTCCCGGGTCCACGGGTTCGACGGACAGGAGGCTCGTGGCTGCGCGCGCCAGGTCGCGCTCGGCCGTGCGGGCGCTCATGCGCGCACCCCCGCGGCCTCCGGGAGGCGCGTGGTGGCGGCGCTCGCCGCCACCGGCGACGCTCCGGGAGCCGGCCGCCCGCCGGGCAGGCCGAACTCCTGGAAGGCGATCCGATCCTCCAGGCCGTACACGGCGCGCCCCGTGACGGACCGGATGATCGACGCGTTCCGCCACGCGCCCATCCCGAGGTCGGGCGCGGTCAGGCCGTGCGTGTGCTCCTCGGCGTTCTGCACCCAGATGCGGCCGCCCAGGGTGTCGACGTGCAGGTCGCGGGCGACCGCGAACCGGCCGCGCTCGTCGCGGGCGACGAGGTGCTCGACAGGGGCGAGGAAGTCGGGCGTGCGGGGGCGGTACCCGGTCGCGAGGACGAGCCGGGCGACCTCGTGCGTCGCCTCGGTGCCGAGCTGCGCGTGCCGGAGCGTCAGAAGGAAGCGGTCGCGGCCGGGCAGCCACTCGGCCGCGACCACGCTCGTGTCCGTGCGGAGCGTCGTGGGGACGGGTCCGCGGGCGCTGATCCGGTAGAGCGTGTCGTAGATCGTGTCGACGAGGTCGGCGCTGATCCCCTTGTACAGCCCGCGCTGCTCGCGACCGAGGCGGTCGCGCACGGCGGGTGGCAGCGCGTGGAAGTGGTCGGTGTACTCCGGGCTCGTCATCTCGAGGGTGAGCTTGGTGTCCTCCATCGGGAAGAACCGGGGCGAGCGGGTGATCCAGTCGAGGCGGTACCCACCGTCGCGGATGCCCTCGAGCAGGTCGCGGTAGACCTCGGCGGCGGACTGCCCGCTGCCGACGACGGCGATCGAGTCGGCGCGGCGCAGGTCCTCGCGGGCGGGCAGGTACCCGGCGGAGTGCACGACGGGGCCGTCCAGGTCGCGGAGGGCCTCGGGGACGGCCGGCTCGGTGCCGATGCCCGTGACGACGTGGCGGGCACGGTAGGTCTCGGGCCCGGTCGGGGTCTCGGCGTGCACCGTGAACAGGTCGGTCTCGGGGTCGTGCTCGACGGCGACGACGCGACGGCCCCAGCGGAGGGTGTCGAGCTGGTCGGCGGCCCACCGGCAGTAGGCGTCGTACTCGCTGCGCAGCGGGTGGAAGTCCTCGCGGATGTAGAACGGGTAGAGCCGTCCTGTCTGCTTCAGCCAGGCGAGGAACGAGTACGGCGAGGTCGGGTCGGCCATCGTCACGAGGTCGGCGAGGAACGGCACCTGGATCGTGGCGTCGTCGAGCATCATGCCGTGGTGCCAGGCGAAGCCGTCGGCCTGGTCGAGGAACACGGCGTCGAGGTCGGCGACCGGGTCCGTCAGGCAGGCGAGGCCGAGGTTGAAGGGGCCGATGCCGACGCCGACGAGGTCGTGGACGGTGCCCGTGGTCGTGGTCGTGGTCGGGGTCGGGGTCATCGGTTGGCTCCCGTCGGCTCGGTGGGGCGGGTGTGGCTCGTCGTCGTCGCGGTGCGCTCGCAGTGCAGGCGCTCGCTGTGCAGGCGCTCCGCGGTCGCGACCACGTGGTCGAGCGCCGCGACGACCTGCTCGGCGCTCGTCCCGGGGTCGAGCAGCGTGAGCTTGTTGCACGGCCGACCGTCGACCACGGTCTTCGCGACGAGCACCCGCCCCTCGGCGAGCAGTGCGGCGCGCAGGGGTGCGACGAGGACGTCCGCATCGGCGTCGACGACCCCGTCCGGCTGCCAGCGGAACAGCACCGTGCTCAGCTGGGTCGGCGCGACGAGCACCAGGTCCGGGTGCGCACCCACGTGCTCGTGCACCTGCTCGGTCACGTCGAGCACGGTGTCGAACGCACGGCCGATCGCGGTCGCACCGCTCGCCCGCAGCGTCGCCCAGAGCTTGAGCGCGTCGAAGCGCCGGGTCGTCTGGAGCGACTTGTCGACCTGGTTCGGTTCGTCGGCGTCCTCGGGGTTCAGGTAGTCGGCGTGCCAGGCCGCACGGCCCAGGTCGGCCGGGTCCCGCACGAGCAGCGCGCTCGAGGACACCGGCTGGAAGAACGACTTGTGGAAGTCCGCGGTGACGCTCCGCGCCCGTTCGATCCCGTCGAGCAGGTGCCGGCGCGTCGGGGACACGAGCAGTCCGCACCCGTACGCGGCGTCGACGTGCAGCCAGACGTCCTCGAGGTCGCACACGTCCGCGATCGGCTCGAGCGGGTCGATGCACCCACGGTCGGTCGTCCCGGCGGTGGCGACGACGGCCATCGGCGTGCGGCCCTCGCGGCGGGCGTCCGCGACGGCGTGGGCCAGGGCGTCGGGGCGCATGCGGCCGGCGGCGTCGGCCGCGACGTCGACGACGGCGTGCTCGGGGAGCCCGAGGACCATCGCCGACTTGCGGACGCTGAAGTGGCTCGACGCGGTGGCGAACACGACCAGGTCGTCGAGCGCCGGACGGCGACCGGCCCGGCCCGTCCGGCTCGTGGCGGCCTGCCGTGCGAGCAGCAGGGCGTGCAGGTTCGACTGGGTCCCGCCGGAGGTGAAGATCCCGTCCCCGTCCGCGAAGCCGATCGTCCCGGCGGCCCAGCGGACCACGCGCCGTTCGATGTCGGTGCCGATGCGCGACTGGTCCCAGGTGTCGACCGAGGGGTTCACGGCCGCGAGCACCGTCTCCGCGGCGACGGCGGGCACCGCCACCGGGCAGTTCAGGTGCGCGAGGGAGCCGGGGTGGTGGAACCAGACCGCCTCGGCGCAGAAGAGCGTGTCGACCTCCGCGACGGCGGCCTCGGCGGTCCCGAGCGGGCGGTCGAGGTCGATCGCGGCGACCCGGTCCCGGAGCACGGCGGCCGGGGTGTCGGTGGTCGGCGCGGTGACCGACGCGAAGCGGTCCGCGGTCCGGTCGACGGCGGTGTGGACGACGGCCCGGTAGCGGTCGGCCCGGGCGGTGTCGAGGATCTCGAGCTGTGGTTCGGAGCTGTTCACGTTAGGGAAGGCTATCCTTACTTCCAGCGGTCGGGTACCCGCGGACGGGGGAAGAACGGTCGTTCTGGTGGGACTGTCCCCCGGAACAGGCGACACACCCGCCGGGTTATCGTCGGACCGTGCCCGCTGCCCCCGCCACCGCGTCGGTCGCCGTCGTCGGGGCCGGGCAGGCCGGACTGTCCGCCGCGCACCACCTCGTCCGCCGCGGGTTCGTCCCGGACGGCGACCCGGCGGGACGGACCGTCGTCGTGCTCGACGCGAACCCGCGGCCGGGCGGGGCGTGGCAGCACCGCTGGGAGTCGCTCCGGATGCGCACCGTGAACGGCATCTTCGACCTGCCCGGGATGCCCGTGCCACCGATCGACCTCGAGGAGCCGAGCCGCACGGCAGTCCCCCGGTACTTCGCGGCGTACGAGGAGCACGAGCACCTGCCGGTCCACCGCCCGGTGCACGTCCGCGCCGTCCGGTCCCTCGGGGCGACGACCACGGCGCCGCTGCTCGTCGGGACGGACCGCGGCGACTGGCAGGTCCGTGCGGTCGTGAACGCCACCGGCACCTGGGACACCCCGGTCGTCCCGGACGTGCCCGGTGCCGAGCGGTTCACCGGCGAGCAGCTGCACAGCCGGGACTACGTCGACGCCGAGCACTTCCGCGGCCGGCGCGTCGCGGTCGTCGGTGGCGGGATCTCGGCCGTGCAGCTCCTCGAGGAGGTCAGCCGGGTGACCGACACCGTCTGGTACACCCGCCGCGAGCCGGTGTTCCTGCCGGGCGACTTCGTCCACGAGCTCGACGGGGTCGACGTCGAGCGCCGGGTCGCGGCGGACGTCATGGCCGGTCGCACCCCGGGCAGCATCGTGTCCTACACGGGCCTGATCTGGACCGACTACGCCATGGCTGCCCGGGAGCGCGGCGTGCTCGACCGGCGGCCGATGTTCACGCGGATGGGGCCGCACGGGGTCGTCGAGCAGGACGGGTCGTCCACCTCGGTCGACGTCGTCATCTGGGCGACGGGCTACCGCGCCGACCTCGACCACCTCGCGCCGCTCGGGCTGCGCGGCCCGCTCGGCGGCATCCCGATGACCGGGACGCAGGTCACGGCGGACCCCCGTGTGCACCTGGTCGGCTACGGACCGTCGCAGTCCACGATCGGCGCGAACCGCGCGGGACGCGCGGCCGCCCGCGAGGTCGCGCGGTTCCTCGACGGCGCGCCGGTCCCGTCCGCGACGTGACCACAGGACGGGCGGGAGGCACGGCGCCAGCCCGCCCCGCGCCTCCCGTCCGTCGCCTGGTCGGGTCGCGACGCCGGACGCACGTGCACCCGCTCCCGCTCCCGCGCCCTGCGCCTGCGAGACGCCCCGAGTCCGCGAAACGCCTCCAGCGCAGCGAGACGCCCTCGGATCCGGCGGAGGCTCGCGGACTCGGCGGCGTCCGGCGCACGGGAGGGCGCCTCAGGAGGCCACGGTGAGCGGTGGGAGCGGCCGGTCGGTGTCCGCGACCCGGGTCACCCGCGCGGCCAGCGAGCGGAGCGGCGTCGACAGGAGCAGCGCGTCGACGGCCCACCGTGCCGCGAGTCCGACCCGGCTGCGCGGGTAGGCGAACCGCACGACGCCGCTCGGGATGCCCTGCACGTCGTCGACGAGCGGACGCATCCAGTCGTCGAAGGCCGCCAGCGCCCGCTCGACCGACGCGGACGACGTGTCGTCACGGGCTGCGGTGTCGTCGAAGAGCTGGGCGGCCAGGGACGCGGCGAGGACGTAGCCGCTCGTCAGGGCGAGTGACGCCCCGCCGCCACCCATCGGCGTGACGCACCACGCGGCGTCGCCGACCAGGGCGACACGCCCGCGCCGCCAGGACGGCATCCGGATCTGGGTCAGGCGGTCGACGTACAGGTCGTCGGTGGTGGCGAAGCCCGCGAGGACACGGTCGGTCTCCCACCCGACGCCCTCGTACCGACGGGCGAGGGCCGCGACGACGGCCGATCGGTCCCGGCTGTCCACGTCGCCCAGGTCGTCCTGGTCGCCCTCGGCTGCGTACGCGAGGATCGCCCGCGTGGTGCCGTGCGGGTCGGGGCGGAGGTGCACCTGCCGGCCGCCGACCGCCGTGTACCAGCGCCAGCGGTCGTCGTCGGAGGCGGTGCGCGGGATCGTGCCGAAGGCCATCGTGACGCCGAGGTCGCGGGGGTCGACGTCGTCCGGGTCGGTGAACACGAGGCTCCGCGTCGACGACCGGACGCCCTCGGCGACGACGAGCAGGTCGGCGTCGAACCGTCGTCGGGCCGAGGTCGTCACGGTGACGGCGTCGTCGCGGTCGGTCACCGAGGTGATCGTGTCGCCGTACACGACCTCGACCCCTTCGGGCAGGTCGTCGAGCAGGATGCGGGCGAAGTCGCCGCGCAGCACCTCGAGTTCGGCGGTCGCGCCGTCCGGGCCGTCGCTCGGCAGTTCGGCCCGGACCGACCCGTCCTGGGTGACGAGCACCGTGCCCGTCTCGGTCGTGTTCGCCGCGCGGACGGCGTCGACGAGGCCCATCCGCTCGAGGACCTCGTGGGCGACGCCGCGGACGTCGACGTTCTGGCCGCCGTCGCGGAACGCCGGCGCACGTTCGATCACCGTGACGTCCCAACCGGTGCGGCGCAGCCACCAGGCCGCGGACAGACCTGCGATGCTCGCTCCGGAGATCACTGCGTGTGGTGCGGACATGTCCTGCTCCTCGTGTGCTGTCGTCGGGCGACCGCTCGGCCGTCGTGCTTTACAGTGAAGCGACTTGACTGTGGAGGAACCTGGATGGACGTCGACCCGCTCGACACCGCGTGGACCGAGGTGGAGGTCGCGGTGATGCAGCGCCTGCGCGACTGGGCGGTGGCGTTCGACGAGCTGAACCGGCACCTCGGCGCCTGGGTCGACCTGACGCCGTCCGACGCCAACGCCCTCGGGCAGGTGCTCTGGGCCGAGCGGGCCGGCGAGCCGCTGTCGCCCGCCGAGCTGGCGCGGCGGATCGGGATGACCTCCGGGGCGACCTCGGTCCTGGTCGACCGGCTCGAGTCGGCAGGGCACGTCACCCGGCACCGGGAGAGCACCGACCGGCGGCGTGTGACGCTCCGGACGACCGAGACCGCACAGCGGGCGAACGCGGCGTTCCTCGGGTTCGCCGGGCAGGAGATCGCGTCGACGCTCCGCGGGTCGGCGCCGGACGAGACCCGGGCGGCGCTGGCGCTCCTCGACCGGATGACGGAGGCGGCCACGACCGCGAACGCCCGACTGGCACGGCGCGGGCGCTCCGGCGGCTGAGCGCGGCTGAGCCTCCACCTCCACGGTGGAGCAGAAGCTGTCGGGTCGGATCCGGATGTCCGACGTCTTCTGCTCAATCGACGAGCGACCGGAGACGCGCGACGCACGGGCAGCAGCGCGCAAGCAGCGCTCGGAGCTCGAAGCTCGGAGCTCCGAGCCCGGAGTCGACAGAGCCCGGCGGCGACACAGTCCGGGAACGACGGAACCCCCGCCGAGCCGGAGCTCGACGGGGGTTCGTAGTGCGTGACCCCAGCGGGATTCGAACCCGCGTTACCGCCGTGAGAGGGCGACGTACTAGGCCGCTGTACGATGGGGCCGTGGTCTCCGCGGACGGAGCACACGTGTTGTCGGACACGGAGGCAAGGCACCGAAGTGACCTGCTCTTGGTGACCCCAGCGGGATTCGAACCCGCGTTACCGCCGTGAGAGGGCGACGTACTAGGCCGCTGTACGATGGGGCCGTTCCGACAACCCGATAAGTATGGCACAGCCGCAGCGCACTGCCAAAACGAGGCGTGTCGCCCGGGTGTGCCGCGCCCGGAGCGGGCAGATCCGTGGGTGGTGGGGCGTGCCTCCAGGCCGGTGTCGGGTCAGACCTGCAGCACGTCGCCCGGCTGCAGCACCACGAGTTCCCCGTCGCCGAGCGCCTCGCGCTGGCGGCCCGTGTGCATCGCGAAGCCGACCGCGGAGAGCGTCGCCTCGTGGATCGGGTACGCACGGCGCGGCGCGACCGCGGCGATCCAGTCCATCATCTCGGCGACCTTGAGCCAGGGGGCGCCGACGGGTGCGGCGAGGACCTCGACCGGGACCCCCGGCACCGTGTAGGCGTCGCCCGGGTGGAACAGCCGGCCGTCCACGAGCACGCCGGTGTTGTCGACGACGGGGACGGACGCGTGGATCACGTTGTGCCGCGTGCCGTGGAAGTCGAGGGTGAAGGGGCCGACCTCGCGGTGGTCGCCGTCGGTGACCACGTCCACGGTGATCCCGGCGTCGGCGAGGACCGTGGCGACCCCGGGCGGTCCGAGGACGACCGCGTCCGGGTTGCGTGCGAGGATCCGGGCGACCTGCTCGGCCGTGACGTGGTCGGGGTGCTGGTGCGTGGCGACGACGGCCGCGACCCCGGTGACCTCGACCGGCCGGCTGAACTCGCCGGGGTCGAGCACCAGGCGGGCGGCCCCGGACCGGACGACCTGGCAGGCGTGCTCGAGCTTGGTGACCTCCACGCCGGCGACCCTACGCCCGGGCGCGTCGAGCCGGGCGGGCCGGGCGGGCCGGGCCGGCGGCCGGGCCGGCGGCCGGGCCGGGCGGGCCTCGGCACAACCAGAAGCACACCGTGCCACGGACTTCGACGGCGCGGCGTGCTTCCGGTTGTGCGGCAGCACGCCGCACCACGGACCGGCCCGCGCGATCGCGGCGCGCCGCCACGTCCAGCCCCGCGCCCTACCGCCGCGGGGCCGCCGTCGACGTGCGCACCACGAGCTCCGCCGGCGCCGCGGGCAACGGCCCCGCCGAACCGCCGTCGACCTCGGCGAGCACGGCCCGTGCCGCCGCGCGGCCCTGCGCCTCCGGGTCCTGCGCCACGGTGGTCAGCCCGACGACCGCGCCGTACTCGTGGCCGTCGATGCCCATCACGGAGACGTCCCCCGGGACCGACAGCCCGGCCCGCGACGCCGCGAGCAGTACCCCGAGTGCCATCTCGTCCGAGGCGCAGAACACCGCCGTGGGACGGTCCGCCGGGTCACGGTCGAACAGGTGCGCACCGGCCGCCACTCCCCCGGCGAACGAGAACCGTCCGTCGAGCAGCCGGTCCGCGCGGACGTCGAGGCCCCGCGCGTGCATCGCGTCCGCGAACCCGTCCCGGCGCAGGTACGGCACGGCGACGTTCATACCGTCCTCGTCCTGGCCGCCGAGGTACGCGACCTCCCGGTGGCCGAGCCCGGCGAGGTGCCCGATCGCGGTCTCGGTGACGGCGAGGTCGTCGACCCCGACGTTGCGGAGCCCGGGCGCGGGTCCCCCGATCACGATCATCGGGTGCCGGGTGAGCTCGAGCTCGGCGCGTTCGGTCTCGTCGAGCACGAGCGAGAGCAGCACGAGGCCGTCGACGCGGTGCCGGAGCATCGAGCGCCGGAACGCCCGACCACGGTCGCCGCCGGGACCGCCGAGGTTGTAGAGCACGAGGTCGTACCCGGCCCGCCGCAGCTCCGCGTCGACCCCGCCGAGGGCCCGCACGTAGAACCACCGGTCGATCACCGGGACCACCACCCCGATGGCCCGCTGCCGTCCGGTCGCGAGTCCGGCCGCCGCCGAGCTCGGCACGTACCCGAGCTCGTCGGCGACCCGCCGCACCTGGTCGATGGTGGCGTCCGCCACCGTCGGCATCCCCCGCAGCGCGCGGGACACGGTCGACTTGGACAGGCCCGTGACGGTCGCGATCTCCTGGATCCCCATGGGCATGCCGGGAGGCCCGTCAGCCGTCGGCACCGTGCGTCGCGTCCGCGACGGGCCGGGTCCGGACCGCGGATCGCGACGCCGGTGCGGACACGGACGCGGTCCGGCCCGGAGCGGCGCGGTCGACGCCGCTCCGGGAGGACCCGGGCCGGCCGCTCGCCGGTCCCGTCGCACCGATGCCGTCGACGACCCCGGTCGCCGCCGCGTGCCGCCGGAGGACGGAGACCCGCCACCGGTCGAGCACCACCACCGCGAGCACGCAGACGAGCAGGGTCATCGCCCAGCCGAGCGCGGGGCGTCCGGTGACCTCGCAGAACACCGTGACGCCGAGGAACAGGACGCCGAAGGTGCCGGCGAAGCCGATCGCCTCCTCGATCCGGGCGGTGGGACGGGTGGGTCCTCGCTGTGCCATGACTCCGTCAGCCCTTCACGCCGCCGGCGGTGAGGCCGGCCACGATGCGTCGCTGGAACACGAGCACGAGGATGACGAGCGGGATCGTGACGATCGTGCCCGCCGCCATCACCGCGGTGTACGGCTCCTGGTGCGGCTGCGACCCGGCGAACGACGCGATCGCGACGGTGACCGGCTGGGTGGCGTCGGACGACAGTTGGGACGAGATGAGGTACTCGTTCCAGGACGAGATGAACGCCAGGATCGCGGTCGTGAACACGGCGGGCGCGGCGAGCGGCAGGATGATCCGCCGGAACGCCGACACCCGGGTGCACCCGTCGATGCGGGCCGCCTCCTCGAGGTCCCACGGCATCTCGCGGAAGAACGACGCGAGCGTGTAGACGGTCAGCGGCAGCACGAACGAGATGCTCGGCAGGATGAGCGCCTGGTAGGTGCCCATCCAGCCGATGTCCGTGAACAGCTGGAACAGCGGCGAGATCAGCGCGACACCCGGGAACATCGACGCGGCGAGGATGGCGCCGGCGATGAGCGACTTCCCCTTGAACTCGAGCCGGGCCAGCGCGTACGCCGCACTCGTGCCGACGAGCAGCGCGATGATCGTGACCACGCCGCCGATGAGCAGGCTGTTCAGCAGCGCACGGCCGAGATGGTTGCCGAGCGCCGTCGAGAACGCCGTCGCGTAGTTGTCGAGCGTGACGTGGGTCGGCCACGGGGTGGCGTCGAACGTGAAGCCGACGTCCCGGAAGCTCGTGACGACCATCCAGTAGAACGGCAGCAGGCACCACACGGCGATGACCACGGCCTGGATGCCGGTGCGGAGCCGCGGGCCGGTGTGCCGCTTGACCCTGACATCGCCGCGTGCGCCAGCACGTTCGGCGGGAATGTGTAGCCGGTCTGCTGCAAGCGTCACTTGAGTTCACCCTTCTGCTGGGCGGCCTGGGTCTGCACGACGTTCGCACCGAGGAACCGGACGAAGACGAACGCGACGAGGAAGATCACCAGGAACGTGATGGTGGAGAGTGCCGAGGCGGAGTTGAAGCCCTGCCGGATCTGGTCGACGACCAGGATCGACAGCGTGGTCGTCGCGTTGCCCGAGCCACCGCCGCCGCCCGTGAGGATCGCCGGCAGGTCGTACATGCGCAGCGCGTCGAGCACGCGGAACAGGACGGCGACCATCAGCGCGGGCTTGATGAGCGGCAGCGTGATGTTGACGAAGCGCTGCACGGTGGAGGCGCCGTCCATCTTCCCGGCCTCGTAGACCTCCTCAGGGATGAGCTGCAGCCCGGCGAGGATGAGGAGCGCCATGAACGGCGTCGTCTTCCAGGTGTCGGCGATGATGATCGCCCAGCGGGACGCCCACTCGCTCGACGTCCACAGGATCTGCTGCCCGAGCACGTGGTTGAGCACGCCGTTCGCGTCGAAGATGAAGTACCAGAGCTTCGCGGTGACGGCGGTCGGGATGGCCCACGGCACCAGGATCGCGGCACGGACGAAGGCGCGGCCCTTGAAGTTGCGGTTCATGATGATCGCCATCCACACGCCGATGATGGTCTCGAGCGCGACGGTCACCACGGTGAAGAAGACCGTGTTGCCCATCGACACCCAGAACTGCGAGCCGAGGTTGCCGGGCGGGCAGGTGGTGTCGCCGCACTGCTGTGCGAGCCAGTGCACGTAGTTCGTGACGCCGGCGAACCCGCCCTGCACGAACAGGCCGGTCGCCTTGTCGAGTCCGGCGTCGAGCTGGAACGACTGGATGACGGCGCTGACGACGGGGTAGCCGATGACGATCGCGAGGAGCACGATCGTCGGGCCGATCAGGTACACGGCCCACCGGCCGTGCTCGGCGTTCAGTCCGCCCTTGCGCCGCTTCGGCGGCTCCATCCCCTGTGGGTTCGGGATGGCGGCGGGGATCTCGGTTGCTGCGGACACGTGGCGGCCTCCTTGCCGGGTGTCGGGACGCATGTGGGGGCGGACGGGAGGATCGTGGCGGGACCGCCACGATCCTCCAGTCCGCTGCGGCGTCAGCCGCGGGCCACGGTCAGTTGCTGTTGCCGCTGGTCGCGGTCTTGAGCGCGGCCTGCATGTCCTTGACGGCCTCGTCGACGCTCTTCGAGCCCTTGAGCGCGGCGTAGGAGTTGTCCTGGATCGCCTTCGTCACGGCCGGGTAGAACGGCGTCACCGGACGCGGCTCGGCCGACTCGATCGACTTCAGCAGGGTGGGCAGGTACGGCAGCTTCGACGTGAGCTCGGAGTCGGTGTACAGGTCACCGACGACCGGGGCCAGCGAGCCCTGCGTCGCGAAGAACTTCTGCGTCTCGTTCGACTCCAGGAACTCGAGGAAGTCGTGCGCGGTCGCCTTGTGCTTCGAGTACACGCTGATCGCGGCGTTGTGCCCGCCGAGCGTCGAGGCGCCCGTGCCGTCCTTGCCGGGGATCGGCGCGATGCCGAACGTGTCCTTCACCGTGCTCGACCCGTCGGTCTTCGCGAGGTTGTAGACGTACGGCCAGTTGCGCAGGAACAGCAGCTTTCCGCTCTCGAACGCGGTGCGGCCCTGCTCCTCCTGGTAGGTGATCGCCTCGGCCGGGATGTTCCCGTCCTTGAACGCGTCGACCAGGTTCTGCAGACCGGCCTTCGCGTCGGCCGTGTCGACGTCGGGCGAGCCGCTCTTGTTCAGCACCGAACCGCCGGAGCCGTTGATCGCCTCGGAGGCGTTCACGGTCAGGCCCTCGTACTTCGCGAACTGGCCCGCGTAGCAGCCGATGCCGGCCTGCTTGGCGATGTCGCAGTCCTTCATCATCTCGTCCCACGTGGTCGGGGGCGTCTTGACGAGGTCCTTGCGGTAGTAGAGCAGCGCGCCGTCGGAGGTCTGCGGGGCGGCGTAGAGCGTGTCGTTGTACGTCGCGGTCTTGACCGTGGACGGCAGGAGCTTCGAGGTGTCGATCTTCATCTTGCCGGTGAGCGGGGTGAGCCAGCCCTTCGCGGCGAACTCCGCGGTCCAGACGACGTCGACGTCGACCACGTCGTAGTTCGCGTCCTTGGCCTGGAAGTGCTGCACGAGGTCGTCGTGCTGCTGGTCGGCCTGGTCGGACTGCTCCTTGAACGTGACCTTCTCGTCCGGGTGGGCAGCGTTCCACTTCTCGATCAGCGGGCGCACCACGTTCGAGTTGTCCTTGCCCTGCACGTACGTGATCGGTCCGCGGCTGTCCTGGCCGTTCGAGGCGTCGTTCGAGCTGGCCGAGCCGCCGGACGAGCAACCGGTGAGCACGAGGCCGATGACGGCGACCCCGGCGACGGATGCGAAGCGCACCTTGGCGCGAGATTTCTGCACAGCGTTGTCTCCTCATCGAGATCACCAGGGGGCGTCGATCGGGTGCGACGACGCGGCCTGGAGCAGGCGGCGCTGCCTGCTGGAGGAGGAAGCTACGCCCATCCAGAAGATCTTCGCAACCGGTTGCAAAAGGATCGTGACCTGCCTGTGATCTCCACCCGGTGGACGGTTTTCCCTGGTGAGCGCTCACTTCCCCGGCGTTGCGGGATACGAGACCTTCGATCTGCGGAACCACGCAGGAACCGCGTGGGAACCCCGCCACGACGCTCATCGAGCATTGTCCGTCTCCCGCACTGCTCGGTACCGTCCGGTCATGGCCCTGCTCACGCCCGTGTCGACCCCCGGTCCCCGACGGGTGGTCCGTGTGGACCTGGACGCCCCGCTCCCGGAACTCGTCGCCGACGACCGTCGGGCGACCGCGCTCGTGGTCGGGTACCGCGACGGCCACCCCGTGACGACGCTCGACGTCGCACTGACCGACGACCCGGCCGACGCCGAGCGGGCGATCGCAGCACTCATCGGCGAGCCAGCCGGCTGGTCGGACGGCCTGCACGCCGGCTCGCCCGTCGCTCGGACGGGTGCGCCGACCAGCGGCACGTCCGCGGTGCCGGACACCGCACTGCCGTCCGTCTCCGTCGTGGTCTCGACGATCGTGACGCGCCTGGCCGACATCGCGCGGCTGCTCGACCACCTCGCGGCACTCGACTACCCGTCCTACGAGGTCGTCATCGTCGACAACCGCGTCGCGGTCCCCGCCGAGGACCCGCTCCCCGGACTGCTCGCCGGGCACGACGTGCGACTCGTCGTCGAGCGTCGCCCGGGCTGTTCCGCCGGACGGAACGCCGGGGTCGCGGCGGCCACGGGCGAGGTCGTCGCCTTCACGGACGACGACGTCCGCGTCGACCCGCGGTGGCTCCGGATGATCGGTACCCGGTTCGTCCAGGAACCCGAGCTGGACGCGGTCACGGGCATGATCCTGCCGGCCGAGCTCGAGACCCCCGCGCAGATCTGGTACGAGGCGTACTACGGCGGGTTCAGCGGCGAGCGCACCTTCGACCCGCTGACCCTGGTGCCCGAGGACGCTCCCGGGGCCCTGCGGCACGCACGGGTCTCCGCCGTGGCGGCCGACGGCTCTGTCCGTCGGCGGTTCCCGGTGTACGGCGTGGGCGGGTACGGTGCCGGTGCGAACTGGGCGGTGCGTCGGAGCGTGTTCGACCGCGTCGGCGGGTTCGACCCGGTGCTCGGTGCCGGCGTCCCCGCACGTGGCGGCGAGGACCTCGCGATGTTCATCGACGTCCTGTGGCGCGGTGGGCGGATCGGCGTCGAGCCGCGCGCGGTCGTGCACCACCGGCACCGGCCGGACCTGGCCGGACTGCACGGGCAGCTGCACGCGAACGGTGTGGGCTTCACGGCGCTGCTCTGCGCACTCGTGTCGGCGGACCGTCGGCACCTGGCAGCCCTGGTGCGGCTCGCTCCCCCGGCGGCCCGGGCGATGGCGGGCCGGGTGCTCGGCCGACTCGTCCGACGTGGGAGCACCCCGGCGGCGTCCGTGACCCCGTCGACGGTGCCGCCGACGCGTGTGCCGCGGTCCCTGGCGTTCCACGAGCTCCGGGGGTTCCCGGCGGGACCGGCCGCGTGGCTGCGCAGCCGGCGCGCCTGGCGCGAGGTCGAGCGGACGCACACCGGCGCATGACGCGCGCGGGGCGCCCCGCTGCCCGCGCCTGCCGGCGTCAGCGCCGGGCGCGCCGCGACACGAGGTACCGCCACGGCCCGCCGAGGGCCGCGGTCAGCTCGATCCGCCGCAACCCGACCGTCGCCGCGCGGAGCTCCTCGTCGGCCGCCCACGCGCCGGCGGAGCCGACACCCGCCGCGTCGGCGCCGCCCACCGCGCCGCCTGCAGCGACCGCGCCAGGAGCATCGGCCGACCGCGCACCGTCGTCCTGCCCGAGCGACCCGAGCCGCCGCAGCGCCGGGACCGCACGCCGCACCACGGCGAGCGCCGTCCGCGGGTCGAGCACGAGCTTCGTGACCCACGCGCCGAGCCCCGCGCCGTAGCCGACCGCCTGCGCGCGCAGCGCCGCCGGCTCAGACCGGTGCCGGTGCCACACCACGGCCGAGGGCTCGACCGCGAGCGCCGCGCCGGAGGACAGCACCCGGACGAACACGTCCAGGTCCTCGCCGCCCTTCGTCGGCGTCCCCACCCCGAGCGCGTCGTCGAACCCGCCGAGCGCGACCGCGGCCGAGCGCCGGAGGGACACGTTCGCCCCGGTGCCGAAGGCCCCGACCGAGAACGGGAAGAGCGGCAGGTCGGCGGGCGGCTCCGCTGCACGGAAGACCCGGCGGCGGGTGTTCCGTGCCCAGGTCACCCGCTCGTCGAACCACCGCTGCGTGGGCGTCCGGAGCTCCGCGCTCGGCACGAGCCCCGTCACGCACGCGACGTCCGCGTCGCGCGCGAACGCGCCCGCGACGGCCGTCACCCAGTCGGGGTCGACGACGACGTCGTCGTCGGTGAACGCGACCACGTCGCCCGTGGCGACGGCGAGACCGGCGTTCCGTGCCCGCGCGACGCCAGGCCGTGCCTCCAGGACGTAGGTGACGCGAGGATCCGCGATCGAGGCGACCACGTCCCGCGTCGCCGACGTGGTCGGCGCGCTGTCCGCGACGACCACCTCGAGGTCGGGCCACGTCGACGCGAGGACGGACCGCAGGCAGGTCCGCAGGTCCTCCGGCCGATCGCGGGTCCCGATCACGACGGAGACGCGCCCCACGGACGCGGTGTCGCCGTCGGCCGGGAGGATCGTGGCCGGCAGCGCGCGCAGCGACCGACCCAGCTCCGCCGGGTCCAGGTCCCCGTCCGGGGTGACGGACACGTCGACGGAGCCGGCGATCTCGACCCCGTCCCGGACGAGCAGGCGGGCGCGACGGAAGCCGTCGGCTCCCGCGAGCGCGACCGTCGTCGCGGCGAGCGCCGTCGGTCGGTCGACGGCTCCGACCCAGGCGGCGCCCGCCCACGTCGGTTCGTCGGCGCGCGGCAGCGCGGGGCGGAGCGTCAGGACGCTGCTGGCGATCGGGCTGGTCCGGCTCGGGGTCACGTCCCGATGCTCGGCAGCGGGCCGGGACGGGTCAAGCGACCCGGGCGACGGTTGCGGCGACGGTCGCCGAGCCGTGCGGTTTGCCGCGACCGGACCGCCCGCGCCCCGTAGGATCGCGGGTGACGCACCGGCCGACCCGAGCCGGGCACGAGGAGGACCCATGCCGGCCGGATCCGACACGGACCCCTGCGTCTGCGGGCACCCGCGTGCCGCGCACGAGCACTACCGCTCGGGCACCGACTGCGCGCTCTGCGACTGCCCGAGGTTCCGCCTGCGACGCTGATCGGCTGAGCCACGGGACCGGCGCCTGTGCCTGTGCCTGTGCCTGTGCCTGCGGGAAACCGCCGCTTCCCCGCAGGGGGCCCGGGACCGGCTGCCCGCCGCGCTGCGCCCGGGTTAGCGTCCCGGCATGGCCATCTCCCCCGCGGTCCCGGCGTGCGTCGTGCTCGCGCACCAGGACCCTGCGCACGTGCGCCGGCTCGTCGAGGCACTCGACCCGTTCGACGTGTTCCTGCACTGCGACGTGAGCACCCCGGAGTCCGTGTACCGCGCGATGGTGGACGGACTGCCCGACCGGGTCCGACTCCTGCCGCGCATCCGCACCGGGTGGGCCCGGTGGGAGAACGTCGTCGCCGAGGTCGCCGGCTACCGGGCCGCGCTCGACGGCACGGACGCGACCCACGTCGCCGTCCTCACCGGGAGCGACTACCCGCTGGCGGACGCCGCCGAGATCCGCGCGACCCTCGAGGCGCACCGCGAGGACTCCTTCGTCGCGACGTTCCCGCTGCCCGACCCGCTCTGGGGCCGCGACGGCGGGCTCGCCCGGCTCCGCTACCGGCACTGGGCCTGGCGCAAGCACATGCTGCGGCTGCCGATCCCCCGGCGGCTGCCCTCGGGCGTCGTCCTGACCGGCGGGTCGCAGCTCAAGGTCCTCGCCCGCCGGCACGCCACCGCGGTCGTGGACGCGTTCGACGGCCGCCCCGACCTCGTCCGGACCTGGCGGCGCAGCTGGGTGGCCGACGAGACCTTCGTCCCGACGGTGCTGGCGACCCCGGCGCTCACCCCCGGGTTCGCGGACGAGCACGTGCAGCACTCGCTGTGGTGGATCGGCTGGGACGACTCGCGGCGGAAGAGCCCGCCGTGGCTCGGGACCGCCGACGCCGGACGGGTGCTCGAGCGCCGGACCGTCCCGGACGGCGGCCTGCCGCACCTGTTCGCGCGGAAGTTCTCGACCGAGCGGAGCACGGAGCTGCTCGACCTCATCGACGGGGCGTTCGCCCTGCGGCAGGACGTGGTCCGGTCGTGACCCAGCCCCTCACCCGGCGCGAGGCGCTCGGTCGGGCACGACGGGCCGCGTCCGACCGGATGTCGGACGCATCGGACGCGGCAGTCGACGACGTCGCCGAGGGGTCGTCCCGACTGTTCGGCCGCGGTCTGCTGTACGTCGTCGTCTGGTCGATGCAGCTCGTCGTCTCGTCGCTGATCTCCCCCGTCCTCGCGCACCTGCTGCCCGCGTCGGAGTTCGGCGTCCTCGCGTCCTCGATCGCCCTGTTCCAGGCGCTCTCCGTGCTCGCGGTCGCCGGGCTCGACCAGGCGACGGTCCTGCAGCGCGCCGAGGACGGCTCGGACCGTCGCGCCCGCGGGCTGCTCGCCGTCGGCGCGCTGACCGCCGCGGTCGTCACCGGGACGGCGCTCGCCACGATCCCGGTCTGGGCGGACGCCGCGGGCTTCGTCGGGGCGCACCCGCTGCTCCTCGTCGCCGTCCTCTGGACCGCGCCGGCCGCGGTCGTCCAGGTGGCGCTGGCGCTCCTCGTCGCGCAGGACCGCATCCGGGTCTTCGCGGTCACGAGCCTGCTGTCGTCGGTCGGCGGCTCCGTCATCGGTCTCGGGCTGCTCCTGTGGGTGCACGCCGACGCCACCACGTACGCGTGGGGCGGTGTCGTCGCCCAGGGCGTCGCGATGGTGATCGGGATCGCGGCGACACGGCCCCGCCTCCAGGGCCTGTTCGACCGGCGGACCACGGCCCGGGCGTTCCGACTCGGGGTCCCGGTCGCCCTCGGCAACCTGTCGTACTTCGTGCTCAACGCCGGCGACCGTGTCGTCGTGCAGAGCCTGCTCGGCCCGGCGGAGGTCGCCCGCTACCAGATCGCCTACGTCGTCGGGTCGGCCGTGGTCCTCCTGCTCACGTTCACGAACTCGGCGTGGGCACCGCACTTCGCCGCGCTCCGGGACGCCGGCGCCCGACTCCGGTTGGCCCTGCACGCGCGGGACGAGCTCTACCGGCTCGTGGCGCCCGTCGTCCTCGCCGTGACGCTCGCGGCGCCCGTCGCGCTGCCGTTCCTCGCGCCCGCGTCGTACCGCGTCGACGAGCTCGGCGTCGTCGTCTTCGTCGTGGCCGTCACGGCCGTGCCCGTCGTGGCGAGCGGCGCGACCGGGCGGCTGCTCGTGGTCGAGCGCCGCGGAGTCGCCGTCGGCGTCATCGCGGCCGGCGCCGGGGCCGTGAACATCGCGGCGAACCTGGTCCTCGTCCCGTGGCTCGGCATCCTCGGCGCGGGCGTCGCGACCGTGCTCGCGTACACGCTCCTCGCGGCGGCCCAGCTGATCGCGCTGCCCGACCGTCGGGCGTGGCGGGGACCGGGAGCCCGGGTGACCCTGCCCCTCGTGGCAGCCCTCGTGGTGGCCGGGGTGTCCCTGCTGCTGCCCCAGGAAACCCCCTGGGACGTCGTGCGGGTCGTCGGCGTCGCGGCGTGCGTGCCGTGGTTCCTGCGACGGCTCGGGGCGGCGCGCGGCGGAGCCACCGCGGCCTGACGACGGAGCCGCGCGGACGCGTGCTCGTGCGCCCGGTCCGGCGCAAGCGGCGGGCGCGGTGCGGTCCGTGCGTCGGGGCCGACGGTCTCAGCCCGCCGCGGGGACGTCGATCGTGACCCAGTCCACGAGCACCGAGCCCCGTGCGGCCCGCGGCGGCGTGCCACCGGTGGAACCCGCCTGCAGCACGAGGTGCATGCGCGCCGTCGGGACGTCCTCGGTGGTCGTCCCGACCGTGCGTCCGTCCACCATGAAGGTCATCCGCTCGGGCGTCCACTCGATCGTGTAGGTGTGCCAGTCGCTGAGCCGGGCGTCCGTCTCGTGGTGCACGCACTGCCGCGCAGGGTCGTCCAGGCAGTGCACGTTGAGCCACGCACGCTGCCCCAGGCCACCCTCGGGGAAGTCGACCTCGCCGTCCGACCACCGGTTCGCGTCGCTCCACAGCAGGACGGCCACGCCGTAGCCGTCGACCCGGTCGCTCTTCATCCGGATGCTGTACCGTCCCGAGGTCTGCCCGCCCCAGCGCCCGTCGACGAGCGGCACGACGCCACCGGCCAGCGGGGTAACGCCGTCGGTCGTCCGCAGCCCGACGTCGAGCAGCCCGTCGTGCGCAGTGACCGCGGACGCGCTGTACCGTCCGGTCCCGGCGGTGTCCGCGAAGCCGTCGTAGGTGGTGAACCGGTCGGCGTACCGGGACGCGAACGTCCCGGTCGGCGCGTCGTCCGCGAAGTCCTCGGAGTACACGCGATGCCACGCACCGCCGTCCGAGGTCGGCATCGTCTCGCCGCTCGGGTCGTGCGCGCTCGAGCCGCCGGTCACCGTGAGCACCGCGGCGCCGACGGCGAGCGCGCCGACGACCGCGCCGACACCGAGCGCCGTCGCACGGTGTCGGCCACGGCCGGGCGGGCCGCCACGGTCCGTGGTGGCCCGCCCGGCCGTCGTCGTCATCGGTGGATCAGCTCGCGGCATGCCGCATCCCGGCCGTGGTCAGCTCGTACACGGCGGTGGTGCCGGACGACCAGACCCGGTGCCAGTACGGCGACGACGCCATCGCGTCCGCGAGCCGCTCGTAGTCGGGGTACCGCTGGTAGCCGTAGCGCTCGTCGTACGCACCCATCGGCGCGGCCACGAGGGCGTAGTACTTCGTCGCGGTGGTCCGCGCGACGAACTGCCGCGTCAGGGTCGAGACGTCGGCGTCGGGGTCGTAGCCCGTGCCGGACGGGTACGGGCCGAGCGCCTCACGCGAGACGTAGTCGACGTCGAAGTACCGGGCGCCGGTGTTCCCCGGCACCGCGTTCCCCGAACCGGTGAGGAGCATGACCGAGCCCTTCGGCGCGGTCCGGTCGTACCACTGCGTCGCCGCCGACTCGCTCCGGGTCGTCACACGGTTCCAGTCCAGGGCGGTCTGTCCGAAGGCGCCGACCGCCACGAGGGCCGTGACGCCCGCCGCCGCGAGGACGTACCGGGCGGCTGCCGGCCGGAACGCTGCCCGGACGGCCGTCCCGACGCGAGCCCACCGACCGGCGGGGAGCGGGAGCCCGGCGGCGAGCACCGCCAGCCACGGGGTCGCGAACAGCACCACGCGGAAGATGCCCTCCTGCCCGTAGTTCGTCGCGACGAGGAGCGAGATCGGGCTCGCGGCCGCGGCGAGGAGCCCCCAGTGCAGCCGGTCGCGTCGGACCAGCACGGTGACGACCGCCACGAGGCCGACGAGCACGAGCGTCGCCGCCGGCACGTCGAAGGCCAGCCCGGTGACGAGCGGCTTCGGGAGCACGGTCATGTCGTGCTCGGGCGGCTGCACGTTGTCGAACACCTTCCCGATCGCCGAGAGCGACAGGAACCGGCCGAGCACGTCGCCGTTCAGCGCGGCGAAGACCACCGCCGGCACGAGCACGACGACCGGCAGCCACCACGGACGCAGGAGCCGGAGGACCACGAGCACGCCGAGCGCCGCGACCGCGAGGTACGGCGAGATCTGGTGCGTGACGACGAGGACGACGCCGATCACGGCGATCGCGAGCACCTGCGGCAGTCGCACGGTGCACGGCCGGAGGACCCGCTGCACGGACCCGTCGGCGGCGGGCACTGCGGTCTCCAGGAGCGGACCGGTGGCGAGCACGAGCATCGCCACGACGAGCAGGACGCCGGTCGACTGCGGCGAGAAGTACGTCGTGTTGAGCGAACCGGTCATCGCGGTGAGGAGCGCCGCGATCCACGGCCGGCGTCGACCGGGCAGCCAGTGCGCGGCGAGCACCCCGACACCGAGCGTCGTGACGCCCGCGAGCAGCACCGGCACCCATGCGGCGATGGTCATCGCGTTCACGATGCCCCCGACGTCGGCCGCCCACGCGCCCCCGGCGAACAGCCCCGACCAGGTCTGGAAGATGTCCGAGGCCGGATCGGTGCGGCCGAACTGCCGGATGTACTCCAGGACCCCGACGTGCCGCGCGGCAGCGGTCACGGTGGGCATCCCGTAGGTGATCGCCTGCGCGAGCTGCACGGCCAGGCCGAGCGCCACGACGGGCACGGCGACGGCTCGCCCCCGGACGAACGCGACGACCGCCGCCGCGACGAGCACGGCGAGCCCGACCGGCAGCCCGATCCCGAGCCGACCGAACAGTCCGGCGGGCACCGGGTCGCCGACGTGGGTCACCGCGGCGACCACGACCGTCGCGAGACCGAGCACGGTCCCCCCGAGCACGATCCGCCCGGACCCGGTCCGCACGGACTCCGTCAGGGGTGCCGGGGCCGGTCGGCGCTCCCGTCGACGCAGCTGCTGGAGGTCCCGCAGCACGGTGGACGCGAGCACCGCCGACGTCAGGACGACCACGACCGCGAAGGGCACCGCCGGGTGCCACCACCCGACGGTCGCCATCGTGTAGCCGATCCCGATCGTGCCGGTGATCGAGCCGGCGACCGCGAGCAGCACGAAGCGTGCCAGGGGCATCGGCCGGACGAGCAGCAGCGGCGCGACGCCGAGCAGGGCGAACAGGAAGACGACGGTCGCACTCCCCCGCAGGACCGGCACGTGCAGCCCGGCGCCGAGGGCCACGGCGACGAGCGCGACGACGACGACCCCGGCCGCGGCGAGCCGAGCACCGGGTCCCATGACGTCGTCCGCGTCCACACCCTCGCGCCGTCGGGCCGACGCGGGTCCTGTGGCGACGTGGGCACCGACCGCGGGCGTCGCGGTCCCCCGGCTCATCGCGTGCCGACCGGGTCGGCGACGGGACGCGGTGCCGGCGCGGCGACGACCACGCCGCCGAGCAGCCGGCCCACGGCGTAGCCCAGGACGGTCGTGGCGACCGACGCGACCACCGTGGCAGCGCGCGCGAGCCCGCCGCGACCGACGGCACGGAGCTCGCGGAGCACCGCCCGCGGGATCACCCGGGTCAGGTAGGTGGACTCGCTGGCGAGCGCATCACCCGAGCCGACGCGGCGTGCCAGCACGGCCTTCGAGATGCCCTCGTAGTAGCTCCGGCGGAGCAGGTACCGCATGCCGACGCGGTCCGCCGACACCCGGTGCGACACGTTCGACCGCGGCTCGTGGCGGATCCGCGCCCCCGGCTGCACCGCGGCGATGCGGATGCACAGCTCGGTCTCCTCGCAGCCGAGCGGCTGGTTCCCGACGCGGCCGATGCCGGACCGGAAGCCGCCGGCGCGCAGGATCGACTCGCGACGGAACGCCATGCTCGACCCGATCACGTTGCGGACGTCGCCCGCGGTCTCCGGCAGGCCGGTGTAGCTGCAGCCGACGATCCACAGGAGCTCGTCGACGTAGGGCCCGGAGCCCGTGGTCGAGGGCCAGGACGGCGTGGCGCGGCCGCCGACGCCGACGACCGCGGGGTCCTCGAGCGCGGCGAGCATGTGCCCGAGCCAGTCGGGGTCGGCGGTGGCGTCGTCGTCCAGGAACGCGACCACGTCGGCGTCCGTCGCCGCCACCCCGGTGTTGCGGGCGCCGGACAGGCCGCGGTCCTCGGCGTTCTCGAGGACGAGCAGTTCCGGCCAGCGCGCGCGGGCCCGGGCGAGCAGCTCCGGCTCGTGGTCGATCACCAGCACGACCTCCGGGTGCTCCGGCTGCCGACGCGCCGACTCGACACTGTCCTGCAGGTCGCCCCACCGCAGCTGCGTGTAGGCGCAGACGACGACGGCGACCCGCGTCACGCGGCGTCCCCCTCGAGCGCCCCGGCCGGCGACGCGTGCACGGACGCCGGGTGCACAGCGGCCGGCGCGTGCGCCGCCGCCGGCAGCACCACCGGCGCAGCCACCACCGGCGCAGCCACCACCGGCGCAGCCGACACGGCACGGCGCCCGGAGGCCCGCCGCCGCTCGTGCACGATCGACGTCAGGACGCGGATGCCGTCCGTGACGGCGTTGAGGTTGCTCGCCCCGTGCACGCGCAGATTCTCGTGGCTCGGCACCTCGGCGATGCGCAGTCCGGCGGCCGACCACCGGCACGTCAGCACGGTCTCGATCTCGAACCCGTCGCCCCACAGCATCGAGCCGTCCAGCGGCTTCGGCAGCGTCGAGGACAGCAGCGCGATCGCCGGCAGCGTGTCGACCCAGAAGGCGTTGTAGCCGTAGCAGAGGTCGCTGTACCGGGTGCCGAGGATGACGTTGCACAGCAGGTTCAGCCCGCGGTTGCCGAGGCTCCGGACGATGGTGATGTCGTCGCTGCCGCCGCCGAGGGCGTACCGGGTGCCCTTCGCGACGTCGGCACCGTCGCGGAGCGCCTGGACGAAGCGCGGGATCTCGTCCGGGTCCGCGGAGCAGTCGGCGTCGAACATCACGACGACGTCGCCGGTCACGGCCTCGAACCCGCATGCGAGGGCGTTGCCCTTGCCCTTCCGGGTCTGGTGCACGACACGGATGCCGGGCATGATCCGGCGGGCGGTCGCGACGGTGTCGTCGACGGAGTTGCCGTCCACGAGGATGACCTCGTGCACCGGCGGGAGCTTCGGGAGGATGATCTCGAGGTTGCGCGCTTCGTTGCGCGCCGGGATGACCACGGAGACGCGGGGGTCTGCCGGACGGACCGGGCTGACGGACATGCGGAGGTGCTCCTGTCGGGTTCAGGGTGCAGGGGACGGCTCCCAGCAGGGGCGCGGGTACGCCGCCGGGGGTCCTGGACGAGTGGGTACGCCTCGTCCGTGCTCCAACCCTCGTCGCGGCGCGTGGGCGGGTCAATGCGCTCGGGTCCGCCTTGCGGCTCACCAGCGACCGCTACGGAAACCCGCAAGCGGCTCCGCCGCCGGCCTGGAGGATCGCCCCGCGCCCGCCCCGCACGTCCCGTCGCGTGGTCCCCGCCCTGGTGTGGACGGTCCGGTGCGAGCGACCCTGCGCGAACGATCCTGCTCCGGACGATCCGGTCGGATCCGAGCCTCGAGAGCGATCCGGGCGTGTCCTAGGGTTCGCGGACGGTCCGGACGACGCGAAAGGCCCCCGGGATTCCCGGGGGCCTTTCGCTTGTCTTGTTGCTGGGGTACCTGGACTCGAACCAAGAACGACGGTACCAGAAACCGCTGTGTTGCCAATTACACCATACCCCAAAAGGCCGATGGCCTCCTGTTCCCGGTTGCCCGGGGCACGATCAACTACTGTACAGCATCCCGAGCGTCTTCGAGACCACCCACCAGGTCCCGGTGCACGGCAGCCGCCGTCGCCGCCCCGTGACCGGCCGCCACGATGAGCTGTTCCGGGCCGGGCGGCGTCACGTCACCGACCGCGTAGAGCCCTGCGACACCCGTGCGTCCGAGCCGGTCGACCCGGACGAGGCCCTCCCCGTCACGCTCGACCGGGGCGTCGAGCCAGTCCAGGTCCGCGTGCCACACCGGGCGCACGAAGACCCCCGTGTGCGGCGTCACCGTGCCGTCGGCGAGCCGGACACCCGTGAGACCAGACCGGTCCCCCTCGAGGTCCGCCACCGGACGCTCGTCCACCCGCACCCCGGCGGCTGCCAGACGCGCACGTCCGGCAGGATCGAGCGACGCAACCCCGTTCGTGTACACGACGAGGTCGTCGGTCCAGGACACCAACAGCAGCGCCCGGTCGACGACGTCCGGCGTCTCGCAGACCAGTCCGAGGGCCTGACCGGCGTGCTCGTACCCGTCGCACTCGACGCAGCTGTGCGCGGACGTGCCGTAGAACGCCCGGAGCGACGGCAGCGCGGGGAACTCCTCGCGGAGGCCCGTCGCGACGACCACGGCGCGCACCCGCGCGGACGTCTCGGTGCCGCGCCACGAGCCGTGCACCGTCCACGTGGCGCCGTCCAGGGCCACGCGGTCGACGACGGTCTGCACGACGGTGGCCTCCGGGTAGCCGGCGACCTCCTCGCGGCCGAGGCGCCGCAGCTCGAGCGGCGAGATGCCGTCGCGCGTCACGAACCCGTGCGACCGCAGCGTGGCGGCGTTCCGCGGGCGGTTCGCGTCGACGAGGAGCACCGTCCGCCGTGCACGGACGAGGTTGAGCGCCGCGCTGAGCCCGGCCGGTCCCGCCCCGATGACCGCGACGTCCGCCTGCACGAGCTCAGCCGGCACCGCGTCGGCCGGCGCCGCGTCGGCGGGCACCGCGTCGGCGGGCACCGTGTCGTCAGCTCCCACGGTGTCGTCAGCGATCCGCGAGCCGACGCAGCCGCGTCAGGGTGGACTCCTTGCCGAGGATCTCCATCGACTCGAACAGCGGCGGGCTGATGCGACGGCCGGACACCGCGACGCGCAGAGGTCCGAACGCGACCCGCGGCTTCAGGCCCATCTCGTCGATCAGCGCCGTGCGGAGCGCGGCCTCGATCGAGGCGGTGTCCCAGTCCTGCAGGCCCTCGAGCGCCGCCGTGCCGGCACGGAGCACCTCGGCCGTGTCGCCCTTGAGCGAGGCCAGTGCGTCGTCCTCGACCACCAGGTGGTCGTCCGCCGTGAACAGGAACCCGAGCAGCGCCGGCGCCTCGCCGAGCAGCTGCATGCGCTCCTGCACGAGCGGGGCTGCGGCGGTGAGCACGCGCTCCTGCTCCGGCGTGGGCGGGTCGGCGACCACCCCGTCCAGGTACGGCAGCAGTCGCGCGCGGAAGTCGTCGGCGCCGAGCAGCCGGATGTGGTCGCCGTTGATCGCCTCGGCCTTCTTGTGGTCGAAGCGGGCCGGGTTCGGGTTCACGTCGACGACGTCGAACGCGGCGACCATCTCGTCCGAGGTGAAGACGTCGCGGTCCGGTGCGATCGACCAGCCGAGGAGCGCGAGGTAGTTGAGCAGGCCCTCGGGGACCATGCCCGCGGCACGGTGGTGGAAGAGGTTCGACTCGGGGTCGCGCTTCGAGAGCTTCTTGTTGCCCTCCCCCATCACGTAGGGCATGTGCCCGAAGCGCGGGATGAAGGACGTGATCCCGACCTCGTACAGCGCCTCGTACAGGGCGATCTGGCGCGGGGTCGACGACAGCAGGTCCTCGCCGCGGAGCACGTGGGTGATCCCCATCAGGGCGTCGTCCACCGGGTTCGTGAACGTGTAGAGCGGCTTGCCGTTCGGGCGCACCACGACGAAGTCCGGGAACGTCCCCTGCTTGAAGGTGATCTCGCCGCGCACGAGGTCCTCGAAGCTCAGGTCGCGGTCCGGCACGCGCAGCCGCAGGGCCGGCTGCCGGCCCTCGTCACGGAAGGCCTGGCGCTCCGCCTCGGTCAGGTCACGCTCGTGGTTGTCGTAGCCCTGCTTCGGGTCGCGACCGGCGGCCTTGTTGCGCGCCTCCATCTCCTCCGGAGTGACGTACGACTCGTAGACGTGCCCCGAAGCGCGCAGCTTCGCGATGACGTCGTCGTACACGTCCGAACGCTCCGACTGCCGGTAGGGGCCGTGCGGTCCACCGACCTCGACGCCCTCGTCCCAGTCCAACCGGAGCCACCGGAGTGCGTCGAGGATCTGCTCGTACGACTCCTCGCTGTCCCTGGCGGCGTCGGTGTCCTCGATGCGGAACACGAGCTTGCCGCCGTTGTGGCGGGCGTAGGCCCAGTTGAAGAGCGCCGTCCGGATGAGGCCCACGTGCGGGGTCCCCGTCGGGCTCGGGCAGAAACGGACGCGGATGTCGGAGCCGGTTGCGGCGGTGAACGGTGCAGTCATGACGGGTCGATCCTACCGGCAGCCCACTGCGCCGGGCAGGCTGCAGGAGACGCTGTGGAAGCCGCCCGGAAATGCAGGAGCCCCGAAACGCAGGAAACCCCTGACCAGTCATGGTCAGGGGTTCCCTGGTGTTACCAACGTTGAGTCCGGCGGCGTCCTACTCTCCCACAAGGTCCCCCTTGCAGTACCATCGGCGCTGAGAGGCTTAGCTTCCGGGTTCGGAATGTGACCGGGCGTTTCCCTCTCGCTATGACCACCGGAACACCTTCGACTTGACCCATCGGATCAAGAAAGCTGTCCCGCGCATGCGCGGTGTTCAGTTTCATGTTCCCGATCGTCTGTCGGGAACCACAAAGTGGACGCGAGCCCCACACCACGAATGGTGTGGGTAAAAAGTGTGTTGTCAAGTCTTCGGCTTATTAGTACCGGTCAGCTCCACGGGTCGTTAGTCCCCGCTTCCACATCCGGCCTATCAACCCAGTAGTCTGCTGGGAGCCTCTCACACTCAAGGTGCATGGAAATCTCATCTCGAAGACGGCTTCCCGCTTAGATGCTTTCAGCG
>NZ_CP054594.1:407016-1184970 GCF_013347185.1 Curtobacterium sp. Csp1 | reverse complement strand
TCCACCACCAGACCATGCGGCCGGCAGTCATATCCAGTATTAGACGTCGTTTCCAACGCTTATCCCAGAGTCAGGGGCAGGTTACTCACGTGTTACTCACCCGTTCGCCACTAATCCACCCAGCAAGCTGGGCATCATCGTTCGACTTGCATGTGTTAAGCACGCCGCCAGCGTTCGTCCTGAGCCAGGATCAAACTCTCCGTAAAAAAATACAACCAACACCCGAAAGTGTCAGCGAGTTGAAACTGACCGTAAAGACTGTCTACTGACAATCAATTCAATCCAAAAGGAATTGTCTCCGACAACCGTGACCCCAAAAGAGCCACGATCGCACGGGGTCAAAATAATTGGCATTGACAATGTGCACGCTGTTGAGTTCTCAAGGACCAGACGCACCCACCAATCAGCCCGACAAACACCGGACCTCAACAGAGGGGCTTTCGATCTTGGTTGTCACCGGCAACGCGTCGGACCGAGGTCCTGTGGCTCATCCCGTGGGAGAGGGCCGGTGGAGTGTTCATCCTAAGCGTCGAAGCGACCGAGCACAAGACCCGGATCGAACTTCGGTGGAGGATGGCGCCCGCTTGAGGCCGGCAGGCTCTGGGCTCTCGCTCCAGCCGCTCCGCCGCACCTTTGGGGTGACGAGTAAGAACTCTACGCAGGGATCCCGACGAGCGCCAACCGTGTCCGCTCCCGGGCGTGTCGCGTTCTGCAACACGCTCCGGGATCCGATCAGGACAGGGTCACGCCGGCGAGCGTCTTCTTCCCCCGGCGTAGGACGACCACGCCACCGGGGAGCGCGAGCCCGGACAGCGGTGCGGTCGCGTCCTCGGCACGTGCGTTGTTCACGTACACACCGCCCTGGTCGATCGCGCGCCGCGCCTCGCCCAGGGACTTGACGAGTCCGGTCTCCACGAGGGCGCGCGCCACGTCGGCATCGCCCTCCAGCGACGCCGAACCAGGCAGCTCGGCGACCGCGGACCGCAGGGTCTCCGCGTCCAGCGCCGCGAGGTCGCCGTTGCCGAACAGAGCGGCCGAGGCATCGATCGCGGCCTGGGTGGCGTCGTGCCCGTGCACGGTCGCGGTGACGTCGTACGCCAGCGTCCGCTGGGCCTCACGTCGGAAGGGCTCGTCGGCGACGGCACGCTCGAGCCGTTCGATCTCCTCGCGGGACAGGAAGGTGAACTCCCGCAGCCGGGCGATCACGTCTGCGTCCGCGGTGTTGAGCCAGAACTGGTAGAAGGCGTACGGCGACGTCATCTCCGGGTCGAGCCAGATCGCGTTGCCCTCGCTCTTGCCGAACTTCGTGCCGTCGGAGTTCGTGATGAGCGGCGTCCCGATGGCGTGCACCGAGGCACCCTCGGACCGCCGGATCAGCTCCGTGCCCGACGTCAGGTTGCCCCATTGGTCGGAGCCGCCCGTCTGGAGCGTGCACCCGTACTGCCGGTACAGTTCGCGGTAGTCGAGTCCCTGCAGGATCTGGTAGCTGAACTCCGTGTAGCTGATGCCCGCATCGGAGTTCAGGCGCGCCGCGACGGCGTCCTTCTTGAGCATGCTGTTGACGCGGAAGTACTTGCCGACCTCGCGCAGGAAGTCGATCGCCGTCAGCGGCGACGTCCAGTCGAGGTTGTTCACGAGCCGGACGCCGTTGTCGCCGTCCGCGCTGAGGAACCGCGACACCTGCGCCTGCAGCCGCGACACCCAGTCGGCGACGGTCTCACGGGTGTTCAGCGTGCGCTCTGCCGTCGGGCGCGGGTCGCCGATGAGTCCGGTCGACCCGCCGACGAGCGCGAGGGGCCGGTGCCCGGCGAGCTGCAGCCGCCGCATGGTCAGCAGCTGGAGCAGGTTGCCGCAGTGCAGCGACGGGGCGGTCGGGTCGAAGCCGCAGTAGTAGGTGACCGGCTCGCCGTCGAGGGCCTCCTTGAGTGCCGTCTCGTCCGTGGAGACGTGCACCAGACCACGCCAGCGCAGTTCGTCCCACACCGAGGCGAAGGTGGGGTCGTTCCGCTGACGTGTCAGGACATCGTGATCGGTTGCGCTGGACACACGACGATCGTAGCGGCGCGCGGGCGCGCACCGGGATCCGGACTGGAGGCGCGGGGCGGCTCCGTCAGTCGAGGGCACCCTTGTGTCGTCGGTACGCGGACACCGTGGGGTCGCCCGCGAGCCAGAAGCGCCAGGGGAAGGCGGCGCCGCCGGCGACGCCGCCGACGCCCGTCCGCGGCCCGCGCGCGATGCGCGGTCCGGCCGCGCCGGATCCTGCGGACAGGAGCGCGTCGACGACCGCAGCGGGCCCGTCGGCGGTGATCCGCGCCTCCAGGCCGGGTGCCAGGGCGAGCACGTAGGGGCCGGAGCCGTCGAGCAGTGACGTGCCGTCGTCCGTCCCGAGGACCGCGCCGAGCGCGGTGCCGAGGTTGCCGGGGCCACGGGCCAACGCCGTGTCCACCGGGCGGTCACCGCGGCGGCCACGCGCCACCGGCACGCCGTCCACGACCTCGGCGGCCCGCAGGAGCGACCCCGAGGAGGTGCCCTCGGGACCGCTCACGACGTTGACGCACGTGTGGATGCCGTACGAGCGGTAGGCGTAGAGGGTCCCCGGCGAGCCGAACAGGTGGCGGTTGCGCTCGGTCATGCCGCGGTGCCCGTGCGAGCCCGGGTCGGTCGGACCCCAGTACGCCTCGACCTCGGTGATGCGGAGGACGACGCCCTTGCCCGTGATCGTCGCGCCGAGGAGCGCCGGCGCCGAGGTCGGCGCCGGCAGCTCGAGGAGGGCGTGGAGCGGCGAGGTCATCGCGCGAACGGCGCCCCCGCGGCGAGGTCGTGGACGCGCCGGGTCAGCGACGCGAGCTGCTCGGCGACCCGGTCGGTCGCGGTGCCGCCGACGCCGGACCGCGACGCGACGCTGCCCTCGATCGTCAGGACGCCGCGGACCTCGGGCGCGAGGTGCGCGGACACCGCGCGGTACTCGTCGTCGGTCGGCTCGTCGAGCTCGATGCCGCGCTCCTCGCAGTGCCGCACGAGCGCGCCGGAGACCTCGTGCGCGTCGCGGAACGGCACCCCCTGGCGGACGAGCCACTCGGCGACGTCGGTCGCGAGCGAGAAGCCCTGCGGCGCGAGGGCGGCCATGCGGTCGGTGTCGAAGGTCAGCGTCGCGATCATTCCGGTGAACGCGGGGAGCAGGACCTCGAGCTGCGCGACCGAGTCGAACACGGGCTCCTTGTCCTCCTGCAGGTCACGGTTGTACGCGAGCGGCAGGCCCTTCAGCGTCGCGAGCAGCCCGGTGAGGTTGCCGACGAGGCGCCCGGACTTGCCGCGTGCGAGCTCGGCGATGTCCGGGTTCTTCTTCTGCGGCATGATGCTCGACCCGGTCGAGAACGCGTCGTGCAGCCGGACGAACCCGAACTCCTTCGTGTTCCAGAGGATGACCTCTTCCGCCAGGCGGGAGACGTCGATGCCGATCTGCGCGAGCACGAACGCGAACTCGGCGACGACGTCGCGAGCGGCCGTGGCGTCGATCGAGTTGTCCGCCGGGCGGGCGAAGCCGAGCTCGTGCGCGATGGCCGTCGGGTCGAGCCCGAGCGAACTCCCGGCGAGGGCCCCGGCGCCGTACGGGCTGACGCTCGCACGGTCGGCCCAGTCGCGGAGCCGCTCGAGGTCGCGGACGAGCGGCCATGCGTGCGCGAGCAGGTGGTGCGCGAGGAGCACGGGCTGCGCGTGCTGCAGGTGGGTCCGGCCCGGCATGATCGCCCCGGGGTGCTCGTTGGCCTGCTGGCTGAGTGCGTCGACCAGGTCGATCACGAGGTGCCCGATCCGGCGCGCGTGGTCGAGCATGTGCATGCGTCCGAGCGTCGCGATCTGGTCGTTCCGGCTGCGGCCGGCGCGGAGCTTGCCGCCGAGCTCCGGACCGAGGTCGGCGATGAGCAGGCGTTCGAGGGCGCCGTGCACGTCCTCGTCGCCGTCCGCGGGCTGCAGGGAGCCGTCGGCGTGGGCGGTCTCGAGGCGGTCCAGTCCCGCGAGCATCCGCTCGAGTTCGTCCGCGGTCAGGTACCCAGCGGTGTGCAGGGCACGGGCGTGAGCCCGGGACCCGGCGATGTCGTACGGGGCGAGCTGCCAGTCGAACTGCGTCGATCGGGACAGCGCGGCGAGCTCGGCGCTCGGCCCGTCTGCGAAGCGGGCACCCCAGAGGGCGCCCGTGTTGGTGGCGTCGGTCTTGGTCGGCTGGTTCGCGTCGCTCATGTCGTCCTGCGTCGTTCGGTGGTGCGGGGTCTGGAGTGGTCGTGTCGTGCTCTGGCCGGGCGCTGGTCGGGAGGGTCAGTTGGCCCGGTTGCGTCGGGCGGCGGTCCTGCCCGGGCGGGCCCAGGCGTCGGCGAGGCTCGTCGCACCAGGGGCCGCGGCGAGCTCGAAGTCGTAGAGGCTCTGCTCCGAGCGGCGTCCGGTGACCACCGCTCCGCCGCCGTGCAGCCGGAGCCGGACCTCGCCGGAGACGTGCTGCTGGGTCTGCTCCAGGAACGCGTCGAGGCCCCGGCGGAGCCCCGAGTTCCATGCGCCGTCGACGACGAGCCGTGCCCACTCGGCTTCGACACCGCGGGAGAACACGGCGACGTCCCGCTCGAGCGTGAGCCGTTCGAGGTCCCGGTGCGCGACCGTCAGGGCCGTCGCGGCCGGGGTCTCGGCGACGTGCCGGGCCTTGCGGCCGTCACGCAGGTCCACGACCACGTCGTGCCGGCCGATCCCGTGCCGTCCCGCGAGGGCGTCGAGTTCCTGCAGGAGCCGGACGATCCCGAAGCGCTGACCGTCCAGGGCGACGGGGACGCCGTGCTCGAACGTCACGGTGACCCCGTCGGGGTCCGGGACGGTGACGGGGTCCTGCGTGCGCAGCCACCCGGTGTCGGTCGGCGCGGCCCAGGGGTCGTCCGCGGGGTCGGTCGCCGTGCCGGTCGGCGGTCCCGCCGCCGGCCCGGTCGTGCCGGTCGCCGGGACGAGTCGGCCCCACAGGTCCTGCTCCGCCCCCGTCGGGACCGCGTCCGGCGGCACCGGCACGACCTCGAGGTCCGGGTCCACGCCGCCGACCAGGGCGGCGAGGGCCGGCTCGTCCGGGGCGGCCGTCGCGTGTGCGACCAGCCCGGCGCCGAGCTGCCGGGCGGTCGTCACCAGGTGGGCGGCGACGAGGGGCCGTCGGAGCGCGGGGACGAGCGAGCGCCCCGTGTCGAGGGCGTTCGCGCGCAGGGCGGGAACCACGTACCGCTCGGCGTACTCCGTCTTCGCGTCGACGACGATCGCGTCGACGGCTCCGGCCGCTCGGGCGCGGTCCCGCACCTGCTCGACGTCGCGGCTCCGCCCGCCGACGTCGACGACGAGCGCGATGACCTCGCGGTCGGACGGGCCGAGCGCAGTGTGGTCGTCCGCGGGGCCGCTGTGGGCGAGCCGGGCGACGGCCTCGGCGGGATCGACGCCGGCTGAGGCCGCCACGACGATGCGGTCGGTCACGGGGCTCCTTCCGGACGGGCGGGACGGGGTCTGCGGGGCTGGCTCCGCGGGGCTGGTGCCGCGGGGCGGATCAGGCGGCGGCGAGCAGCCAGGCGAGCAGGGCCTTCTGGGCGTGCAGCCGGTTCTCCGCCTCGTCCCAGATGATGCTGCGCGGACCGTCGATGACCTCTGCGGTCACCTCGTACCCACGGTCCGCCGGCAGGCAGTGCATGAAGACGGCGTCGTCCGCGGCGTGCGCGAGCAGTTCGTCGTCCACGCGGTAGCCCGCGAAGGTCTCGAGGCGCGACTGCTTCTCGTCCTCCTTGCCCATCGAGACCCAGGTGTCGGTGACGACGACGTCCGCGCCGGCGACCGCGGCCACCGGATCCGTCACGACGAGGACCGACCCGCCCGTCTCGGCGGCTCGGCGCTCGGCGTCGCTGACGACCACGGCGTCCGGGCTGAAGGCCGCGGGGGCGGCGACGCGGACGTGCATGCCGGCGGTGGCACCCGCGAGCAGGTACGACTGCGCCATGTTGCTCGCGCCGTCGCCGACGAACGCGACCGTCTGTCCGGCCAGGGCACCGCGGTGCTCGCGGATGGTGAGCAGGTCGGCGAGGAGCTGGCACGGGTGGAAGTCGTCGGACAGCGCGTTGACGACGGGCACGCGGGTGCCCTCGGCCATCTCCTCGAGTCCGGACTGGGCGTAGGTGCGCCACACGATCGCCGACACCATGCGCTCGAGCACGCGGGCCGTGTCCGACGGGGTCTCCTTGCCGCCGAGCTGGCTGTTCGCCGTGGTGATCACGAGCGGGCTGCCGCCGAGGTCGGAGATCCCGACGTGGAAGGACACCCGGGTGCGGGTGGACGACTTGTCGAAGATCACCGCGACCGACTGCGGGCCGGCGAGCGGCTTCTCGGCCCAGCGGTCGGCCTTCATGCGGGCGGCCAGGTCGAGGATCGCGGACTGCTCGGCCTGGGTGAGGTCGTCGTCCCGGAGGAAGTGGCGGGTCATGCTGAGGTCTCCTGGGCGGCGGCGGCCGCGAGGCTCTGGCCGAGGATCGACACGAACTCGTCGATCTCGGCGTCGGACACGATGAGCGGCGGCGCGATGCGCAGGCTCGACTCGTTCGGGGCGTTGATGATGAGACCGCGCTCGAGCGCGGCGGCGTTGACGGCGGCGGCGACCGGGGCGGCCAGCCCGACGCCGATGAGCAGGCCCGTCCCGCGGACCTCGTCCACCAGCGGCGAACCGAGGCTCGCGATGCCGGCGCGGATGCGCTCGCCCTTCGTGACGGCACCGGCGACCAGGTCGGCCCGCTCGATCTCCGCGAGGACCGCGTTCGCGACCCGCGTGCCGAGCGGGTTCCCGCCGAAGGTCGACCCGTGCTGCCCGGCGGAGAAGAGCTCCGAGGCCCAGCCGAAGGTGACGAGGGCGCCGATCGGGAAGCCCCCTGCGATGCCCTTGGCGATCGTGACCGCGTCCGGCGTGAACCCGTGGCCCTGGAAGGTGAACCAGTTGCCGGTCCGGCCGACCCCGGTCTGGATCTCGTCGAGGATGAACAGCGCGCCGTGCTCCTCGGTCAGGCGACGGGCCGCGAGCAGGAAGCCCTCGGGCAGGTCCACCACGCCGGCTTCGCCCTTGATCGGCTCGACGATGAGGGCCGCCACGGTGTCGTCGATCGCGGCCTCGAGTGCCTCGACCGTGGAGTCGATGTGGTCCACACCGGCCACCATCGGCAGGAAGTCCCGCTGCAGCGCGGGCTTGCCGGTCAGCGCGAGGGCGCCCATGGTGCGGCCGTGGAAGCCCTGCTTGAGCGCGAGGATGCGGGTCTTGCGCCCGTCGGCGCCCTTGTTCAGGCGCGCGAGCTTGAAGGCGGCCTCGTTCGCCTCGGCCCCGGAGTTGCCGAAGTACACGCGCCCGGCGTCCCCGGCGCCCGTGATGCGCTTGAGGCGCTCGGCGAGTTCGAGCTGCGGCGGGGTCGCGAAGTAGTTGGAGACGTGCACGAGCTTGGCGGCCTGGTCGGCGACCGCCTCGACGAGCGCCGGGTGCGCGTGGCCGAGGGAGTTCACCGCGATGCCGGCGAGGAAGTCCAGGTACTCGTTGCCGTCGACGTCCCAGACACGGCAGCCCTTCCCACGCTCGAGCATGATCTTCGGGGCGGGCAGGGATCGCATGAGCGACGCCCCGAACCGGTCGTTCCAGGTCTGGGTCTGCGTCTCGGTGCTCACTGCTCGTTCCCCTTCTGCGTGGTGTCGGCGTCGGCTGCGTGCCGGCCCGGGTCCGCTGCGGACTCGGGGACCCGTCGGCCGACCTCGGCGTGGGTGTTCTGGTTCTCAGTGCGACGGCTCGGGTCCGGGATGACCTCGGTCCCCGCGCCGCGGAGGGTGAAGACCTCGAGCAGGATCGAGTGCGGGATGCGACCGTCGATGATCGTCGCACCGCCGACACCGCCGACCACGGCGTCCAGGCACGCGGTCATCTTCGGGATCATGCCGGACTCGAGGCTCGGCAGGAGCTCCCGGAGTTCCTCGACCGCGATGAGGTCGATGATCGAGTCCCGGTCCGGCCAGTTGCGGTAGAGGCCGGGAACGTCGGTCAGCATGAGCAGCTTCGCGGCGCCGAGGGCGATCGCGAGTGCGCCGGCCGCGGCGTCGGCGTTCACGTTGAGGGCCTGGTCCGGGTGGGCGTCGTCGATCGCGATGCTCGACACGACCGGGATGCGGCCGGCTTCGATCGCGGCCAGGACGCCGGACGGGTCGACGTGCGTGATGTCGCCGACGTGGCCGAGGTCGAAGTGCTCGCCGTCCACGACGACGCCCTTCTTCTCGCCGGTGAACAGCGAACCGCCGTCACCGAACACCCCGACCGCCAGGCCGTCGCCGTGCTCGTTCATCAGGTCGACGATCTCGCGGTTCACCTCGCCGGCCAGGACCTCGCGGACGACCGTGATCGCCTCGGTGGTCGTGACCCGGTAGCCGCCCCGGAACTCGGACTCGATGCCCTGCTCCTTGAGTGCGGCGGAGATCTGCGGGCCGCCGCCGTGCACCACGACCGGGTGCAGGCCGGCGTACCGGAGGTAGACCATGTCCTCCGCGAACGCGCGCTTCAGGTCGTCGTTCACCATGGCGTTGCCGCCGAACTTCACGACGACCGTCTTGCCGGAGAACCGCTTCAGCCACGGCAGGGACTCGATGAGCGTCGCGGCCTTGACGGCGGCGAGCTCGTGCTCTTCTTCCTTGGTGAGGTCGCTCATCAGCTGGAGTACGCGCTGTTCTCGTGGACGTAGTCGTGCGTCAGGTCGTTCGTCAGGATCGTCGCGGCGTGCGGACCGACCCCGAGCTCGATGAGCACGTGCGTCTCGCGCGGGCTGAGGTCGACCTCGTCGACGGGTCGGTCGGGCGCGCCCGCGTGGCACACCCGGACGCCGTTCATGCTCACATCGACGGCGTACGGGTCGAACTCGGCGTCGGTCGTGCCGATCGCGGCGAGCACCCGCCCCCAGTTGGGGTCGTTGCCGAACACCGCGGCCTTGAACAGGTTGTTCCGGGCGACGCTCCGGCCGACCTCGACCGCGTCGTCCTCGGACACCGCGCCGGTCACCGCGATCGTGATGTCGTGGCTCGCACCCTCGGCGTCCTGCTGGAGCTGGCGGGCGAGGTCCGCGCAGACGGCCGTCAGTGCCTCCTGGAAGTCACCGACCTCCGGGGTGACTCCGCTCGCGCCGGACGACAGCAGCACGACGGTGTCGTTCGTCGACATGCAGCCGTCGGAGTCCACGCGGTCGAAGGTGACGCGGGTCGCGGCGCGCAGGGCGTCGTCGAGCTGGGCCGGGGTCTGCACGGCGTCCGTGGTGATCACCACGAGCATCGTCGCGAGCCCCGGCGCGAGCATCCCCGCACCCTTTGCCATGCCGCCGACGGTCCAGCCGTCCTCGGTCACGACCGACTGCTTCGCGCGGGTGTCGGTCGTCATGATCGCCGCGGCGGCGTCCGGCCCGCCGTCCGCGGACAGCGCGGCAGCTGCGAGGTCGACCCCGCGGAGCACACCGTCGCGGAAGGTCTGGTCGCCGCGGCCGATGAGGCCGGTCGAGCAGACGACGACGTCGCCCGCACCGACGCCGAGGGCGTCGCCGACGGCCTCGGCCGTCAGGTGGGTGGTCTGGAAGCCGAACGGCCCGGTGAAGCAGTTCGCACCGCCGGAGTTCAGCACGACGGCGCGGGCGGTCCCGTCGCCGACGACCTGGCGCGACCAGATCACGGGGTGCGCCTGCGCACGGTTCGTGGTGAACACCGCGGCCACCGCGGCGTCCGGTCCGTCGTTGACGACGAGCGCGACGTCGGGCTTGCCGCTCTCCTTGAGACCGGCGGTCACGCCCGCGGCGCGGAACCCCGCTGCCGCGGTCACGCCCTGGAGGCTCGTGCCTGCGTCGTCCGTCTCGGTCACGTCGGTCACGGTGCGACTCCGTCCACGCTGAGGCCCAGGGTCTCGGGGAAGCCGAGGGCGATGTTCGCGGACTGGACCGCGGCACCGGCGGTCCCCTTCGCGAGGTTGTCGAGGGCCGAGACCGCGACGACGCGGCCGGCGGCCTCGTCGACGGCGAGTCCGACCAGGCAGGTGTTCGCGCCGACGGTGTCGGCCGTCCGCGGGAACTCGCCCTGCGGCAGGAGGTGCACGAACGGCTCGTCCGCGTACGCCTGCTCCCAGGCCAGCCGGACGTCCCGGGCGCTCACGCCGGGCGCGAGCCGGGCCGTCGTCGTCGCGAGGATCCCCCGCGACATCGGGACGAGCACGGGGGTGAACGAGATCGTCACGTCGCCAGCCCCTGCGGCCACCAGGTTCTGCTGGATCTCCGGGATGTGCCGGTGGGTCCCACCGACGGCGTACGCGCTCGCGGAGCCCATGATCTCGGAGGCCAGGTACGTGGTCGCGAGCTTCTTGCCCGCTCCGCTCGGCCCGACGCTGAGCACGGCGACGATGTCGTCCGACTCGACGAGCCCGGCCTGGATGCCCGGCTGGATGCCCAGGGTGACGGCTGTCACGTTGCACCCGGGGACCGCGATGCGCTTCGTCGCGGCGAGCTCGGTGCGCTGGCGCCCGGTGCCGGCGATGTCGTCGACGTCGCGCCACTCCTCCGCCGAACCCGGCGTCGGCGCCGCGTGCAGCAGCTCCGGCAGCCCGTACGTCCACGCGCCGTGGTAGTCGCCGCCGTAGAACGCGTCCCACGCCGCGGGGTCGGTCAGCCGGTGGTCCGCACCGCAGTCCACCACGAGGGTGTCCTCGTCCAGCTCCGCCGTGATCGCCCCGGACTGCCCGTGCGGCAGCGCGAGGAAGACCACGTCGTGCCCGCGCAGGTGCTCCGCGGTCGTCTCGACGAGCGTCAGGTGGGCCAGCGATCGCAGGTGCGGCTGGGTCGCGATGAGCGGCTGACCGGCGTTGGAGTACGCGGTCACCGTCCTGACGTCGAACTCCGGATGGGCGGCGAGCACGCGCAGGAGCTCACCACCCGCGTAGCCGGAGGCTCCCGCCACGGCGACGGATACGGACATGGGTTCCACCTTTGGTCGGACTGGTCGTCGAGGGAGTCGGAGGCGGCGGCCCCGCGCGGTGCTGATCCGTCGGGATCAGTCGCGGAGGGTCGCCCCGAATCGCTCGCCGGCACGTCGGACGGCGCCGTCACGGGCCTCGGAGGCCTCGGCAGCGGTCAGCGTGCGGTCCGTGGCGCGGAAGCGCAGCGCGAACGTCAGGGACTTCTGTCCCTCGTCCACGCCGGTGCCCCGGTAGTCGTCCACGAGCCGAGCATACTCCAGCAGCTCGCCGGCGCCCGAGCGGACCTCGGCGAGGACGTCACCGGCAGGGACGTCCGCGTCGACGACCAGGGAGAGGTCCTGGGTGGCCGCCGGGTACGACACGATCGGTCCGACCGACGCCAGGTCCGGCGCCGCGGCGACGAGGGCGTCGAGGTCGAGCTCGACGACGGCGACGACCCGCGGCAGCACCGCGGCCTCGGTCAGCGCGGGCAGCAGCTCGCCGGCCACGCCGACCACGGTGTCACCGACGAGCAGGGATGCCGCCCGTCCCGGGTGCAGGGACGGGTGCGACGTCTGTGCGACCGAGAGCTCCACACCGCCGACCGCCCAGGCGACCGTGCGGGCGACGTCGAGGGCGTCCGCGATGCCGTACGGCTCGGGCTGCACGCCGGGCTGCTTCACGACGCGGTTGCCCGTGAGCAGGGCCGCGACGTGGAAGGGCTGCGCGGGCAGCGCGGCGTCGAGGGCGGCGAGCACGTCCGCGCCGGGACGGACGGCCCCGGCCGGGACCGTGTCCGTGCCGAGCACCGTGTCGGCCGCCGGCAGGAAGACGCGGGAGGTCTCGTAGAGCGCGACGTCGACGAGTCCGCGGGAGACGTTCCGACGTGCCGCGTCGACGAGGGCGGGGACGGCGCTGCGGCGGAGCAGGTCCTGCTCGCTGTCGAGCGCGTTCGCGAGCACGACGCTCGGACCGCCCGTGCCGTCGATGCCCGGGTACGCGTCCTGCGTGGCGCGGGACACGAACGGCGCGGTCACGACCTCGAACAGACCGGCCGAGGCGAGGGCCGCGGCGACGCGACGACGGGCGCGCTGGTGCGCGGTGAGGCCACGTCCGGGCGGCGCCACCGGGAGCACGCTCGGGATGCGGTCGTACCCGACGATCCGGGCGACCTCCTCGACCAGGGTCGTGTCGTCGGTCAGGTCGGGGCGCCAGCTCGGGGCGGTGACCGCGAGCTGCTCGCCGTCCACCTCGACCGTGGCACCGATCGCGCGGAGGGTGTCGATGACCTCGGCGTCGGTGTACTCCACGCCGATGAGCTCGGCGGGGCGACGGAGCCGCATCGTGACGAGCGGGCGCGGGGTGGTGTCGACGAGCGTCGAGCCCAGGGCGTCCGGGGTACCGCCGGCGAGCTCGACGAGGAGCTCGACCGCGCGGTTCGCGGCGGCCTCGGCCACGAGCGGGTCGACGCCGCGCTCGAAGCGCTTCGAGGCCTCGCTCGGCAGCTTGTGGCGACGGGCCGTGCGCGCGATCGACACCTGGTCGAAGCCGGCGGCCTCGATCAGGACGTCGGTCGTGGTGTCGGAGATCTCGGTCCGCGCGCCGCCCATCACACCGGCGAGACCGACCGGCCCCTGGTCGTCGGTGATGACGAGGTCCTCGGCGTCGAGCGTACGGGTGGTGTCGTCGAGCGTGACGAGCTGCTCCCCCGCGGTCGCACGCCGGACACCGAGTCCGCCCTGCACCTTCGCGAGGTCGTAGCCGTGCAGCGGCTGCCCGAGCTCGAACATGACGTAGTTCGTGATGTCGACCGGCAGCGAGATCGACCGCACACCGGCGAGGGCCAGGCGGGACACCATCCACGCCGGTGTCGTCCGCGCCGGGTCGATACCCCGGACGACGCGCGTCACGAAGGTGTGCGCACCGACGCGGCCGCGGATCGGCGCCCGGTCGTCGATCGTGACCCGGAAGCCCTCGCCGGAACGGGGCGTCACGCGCTCTGCTGGGTCGTGGAAGCTCGCGCCGGTCGCGTGGGCGTACTCGCGGGCGACGCCGCGCAGGCTCATGGCGTAGCCGCGGTCCGGCGTGACGTTGATCTCGACCGCCGCGTCGTCGAGCCCGAGCAGGCCGATAGCGTCCGCACCGACCTCGGGCTCCATGCCGAGGTCGGCGAAGCGCAGGATGCCGTCGTGCTCGTCACCGAGCCCGAGTTCACGGGCCGAGGCGATCATGCCGTCCGACACGTGGCCGTAGGTCTTGCGCGCGGCGATCGGGAACGGTCCGGGCAGGACGGCTCCGGGCAGCGTGACCACGACGAGGTCACCGACGTCGAAGTTGTGCGCGCCGCAGACGATGCCGCGGGGCTCGGGCTCGCCGACGTCCACCTGGCACCAGTTGATGGTCTTGCCGTTCTTCTGCGGCTCCGGCTCGCGCGACAGCACCCGGCCGACCACGACCGGGCCGGTGAGGTCGAAGGTGTGGACCGCTTCTTCCTCGAAGCCGACCGACACCAGCGCGGCGTGGACGTGCTCGAGGCTGACGTCGTCGGGGAGGTCGACGCTCTCGCCGAGCCAACGGACTGGGACGCGCATCAGACCACCGTTCCGAACTGCTGCGAGAAGCGGATGTCGCCCTCGAGGAAGTCACGCATGTCGTTCAGGCCGTTGCGGAACTGCAGCGTCCGCTCGATGCCCATCCCGAACGCGAAGCCCTGGTACTCGTCCGGGTCGATCCCGGCGGCACGCAGGACGTTGGGGTTCACCATGCCGCAGCCGCCCCACTCGACCCAGCGGGCACCGCCCTTGGCGTTCGGCTGCCAGACGTCCATCTCGGCGCTCGGCTCGGTGAACGGGAAGTAGTTCGGGCGCAGGCGGATCTGCGCTTCGTCGCCGAAGACCTGGCGGGCGAAGTGCTCGAGCGTGCCACGGAGGTGCGCCATCGTCAGGCCCCTGTCGATCGCGATGCCCTCGACCTGGGTGAAGACCGGCAGGTGCGTCGCGTCGAGCTCGTCGGCGCGGTAGACGCGTCCGGGGGCGATCACGTACAGCGGCAGCTCGCGGGAGAGCAGCGACCGGACCTGGACGGGCGACGTGTGCGTGCGCATCACGAGGTGCCGGTCGACCGGCTCGACGAAGACGGTGTCCGCCATCGCCCGGGCCGGGTGGTCCTGGTCGAAGTTCAGTGCGTCGAAGTTGAACCACTCGTGCTCGAGCTCGGGACCCTCCGCCACCTCCCACCCCATGCCGACGAAGATGTCGGCGACGGTCTCGTTGAGGAGCGACAGCGGGTGGCGCGAGCCCGGCGTGCGTCGGCTCGGCAGGGCGGTGACGTCGACGCGCTCGGCCTCGAGCCGCGCGTGCTCCTCGGCCTCGGCCAGGACGCTCTCCTGCGCGGCGATCGCCTGGTTCACCTGCCCACGGGCCTGCCCGACGAGCTTGCCGGCCGCGGCCTTCTGCTCCTTCGGGACGCTGCGCATCGCCGCGTTCATCCGTGCGAGCGGGGACTGCTCGCCGGTGTGCTCGGCCCGGGCCTGCTTCAGCTCCGCCACGGTCGTCGCGGCACGGACGGCGGCGAGGGCCTCGTCCACGGCGGCGGCGACGGCCGGTTCGCTGATCTCGAGGTGTTCTGACACGAGGCCCAAGCCTACCGGCCGATGGGATACCGCCGTCCTGTACCGCCCGGACCGTGGACGGACCCCGCGGTCAGGCGCCTGTGGAGGAGGAAGCCGCGGTGCGCTGGGCGAACGCGCTCTCGTACAGGCACACCGACGCGGCGGTCGCCAGGTTCATCGACTCCGCCTTGCCGTAGATCGGGACCTTCACGGCCCGGTCGACCAGGGCCAGGTCCTCGCTGGTCAGCCCGCGGGCCTCGTTCCCGAAGACCCACGCCGTCGGCCCGTCGAGCATCCCGTCCGCCCGGACGTCGGGCAGGTCGTCGCCCGAGACGTCCGCCGCCAGGACCGTGTAGCCGAGGGCCTTCGCGCGGGCGACCGCGTCCTGCAGCGAGACCCCGACCGACACCGGGACGTGGAAGAGCGACCCGGTGGTCGACCGGACGACCTTGGGATTGTACGGGTCGACCGAGCGCCCGGTCAGCACCACGGCGTCTGCGCCCGCGGCGTCCGCGGCGCGGATGATCGTGCCGGCGTTGCCGGGGTCGCGCACCTGCTCCAGGATCGCGACGATCCCCGGGAGCCCGCCACGATCCTCCCGTCCGACCGTGCCGGGGTCGGGGAAGACCTCGCGCACCGACGTCGGGAACTGCTGGCAGACCGCGACGACGCCCTGCGGCGTCACGGTGTCCGCCATCGTGTCGAGCACCTGCTCGGTGACGAACCAGGTGTCGACCGGCGCGTCGTCGAGCGCGTAGCGCGCGGCGGCCGTCGGCGTGACGTACAGCTCGCGGAGGAGCTCGGGACGGTACTCGATCGCCTCGCGCACGGCCTGCGGCCCCTCGAGCAGGAACAGCCCGGTGTCGGCTCGGACGTCCTTCTTCGACAGGGCGGCCACGGCCCGGACGCGGCCGGCCTTCGGGTTCTCGAGGAGATCGCTCACGGACCAAGTGTCGCAGCATGCACGAAGCCCCCGCTCCGTGGACGGAGCGGGGGCTTCGGGAGCTGGCGTGACTACGCGGCCTTCGGGGCCGAGGTGTCGGCCGGCAGGGCCTTCTTGGCGGTCTCGACGAGCGCCGCGAACGTCTCAGGGTTGTTCACCGCGAGGTCCGCGAGGATGCGACGGTCGACCTCGACGCCGGCCAGGCCGAGGCCCTGGATGAGGCGGTTGTACGTCAGGCCGTTCGCACGCGACGCGGCGTTGATGCGCTGGATCCAGAGGCGACGGAACTCGCCCTTCTTCGCGTGACGGTCCCGGTACGCGTAGACGAGGGAGTGGGTGACCTGCTCCTTGGCCTTGCGGTACAGGCGCGAACGCTGGCCGCGGTAGCCCTCGGCGCGCTCGAGGATGACGCGGCGCTTCTTGGCGGCGTTGACCGCTCTCTTTACACGTGCCATGTTTTCGTTCCTTTACGATTCCGCCGGCTCAGTGGCCGAGAAGCTTCTTGACGTTCTTCGCGTCGGCCTTGGCGAGGACCTGGTCCTCGTTGAGGCGGGCCTTGCGCTTGGCGCTCTTGACCTCGAGGTTGTGACGCATACCGGCCTGCTGCTTCATGATCTTGCCGCTGCCGGTGACCTTGAAGCGCTTCTTCGACCCGGAGTGGGTCTTCTGCTTGGGCATCGTGGTGCCTTTCCGTGGGGTGGATGGGTGGGCCGCGTCATCGCGGTTCGGGGAGCGCCGCAGGGGCGATCACCAGGACCTACTCGGCGGGAGCCTCGGCCGGTTCGGACTCGGAGGACCCGGAGGTCTCCTTCCCCTTCGCGGCGTGCTCCGTCGCGCGACGTTCGGCCTTCTGCGCAGCACGCTTGGCGTTCTGCTCGCCCTTGACGTCGGACTTGTTCTTGAGGGGGGCGATGATCATCGTCATGTTGCGGCCGTCCTGGGTCGGACGCGACTCGACGACACCGAACTCGGCGATCTCCTCGGCGAACTTCTGGAGGAGACGGACGCCCTGCTCCGGACGCGACTGCTCGCGACCGCGGAAGAGGATCATGGCCTTCACCTTGTCGCCACCGAGGAGGAAGCCCTCGGCACGCTTGCGCTTCGTCTCGTAGTCGTGCACGTCGATCTTCAGGCGGAACCGGACTTCCTTCAGGTCCGTGTTCACCTGGTTGCGACGGGCTTCCTTGGCCTTCTGCGCAGCCTCGTACTTGAACTTGCCGTAGTCCATGATCTTGGCAACGGGCGGCTTCGAGTTCGGGGCGACCTCGACCAGATCCAGTTCGGCTTCCTGCGCGAGACGCAGGGCCATGGCGATCGGGACAACGCCGACCTGCTCACCCTGGGGGCCGACGAGTCGGACCTCGGGAACGCGGATTCGGTCGTTGGTGCGGGGATCGGTGATGCGGAGCTCCTTCAATCAGGTGGTGGCCGTCCGGGGCTGTTGCCCTGGACGACGGCACGAGAGAGGAGATCTGACGCACGGATCGGAACCCGTTCGGCAGCCGCCCGACGCCGTCCCCTGCGGGACGGCCTGCCAGCGAAGGGCCGGCGGAGCGGTGGGACCCGGTAGCCTTGGTGCACGGCCGCGGGTGGGAGAGACTCCTCTTCTACGACGCCGTTCGACCACCTTGGAACAGGTTCCAGGGCACACGGACAGCATCTGCCGCCGACGAGTCTAGCAGAGGAGCACCGTGACCGACACCCCGCCGAACGAGCCCACCGGGGCCGACGAGGCACGCGACATCGCCGAGGTCCCCGCGGTCGAGCTCATCAACACAGTCGCGGTTCACCTGCTGAGCGCCGCCGCCGTCAAGGTCGGGCTCGCGGACGACCCGCAGGAGCAGACCGACCTGGACGAGGCTCGGAAGCTCATCACCGCCCTGGCCGGCCTCGTCACGGCGGCCGCGACGGAGATCGGCGACCACCACGCCCGTCCGCTGCGCGACGGGCTGCGGTCGCTGCAGCTCGCCTTCCGCGAGGCGTCGGCGATCCCGGACCCGGTCGGCAAGGGCCCCGGCGAGAAGTACACGGGCCCGGTGAACTGACCGGACCACACGACGGACGGGAGGCACGGTGCCAGCTGGCACCGTGCCTCCCGTCCGTCGGTGGGTCGGCCTGGCAGGCAGCGCTGCGCGCGCCCTGCTCCTGTCGAGCAGCGCTGCGCGCGCTCTGCTCCTGTCGAGCAGCGCTGCGCGCGCTCTGCTCCTGTCAAGCAGCGCTGCGCGCTGCGAGCCGCGCGACCGCCGCGAGCGGGATCCCGGCCCAGTCAGGGCGGTTGCGGGTCTCGTAGACGACCTCGTACACGGCCTTGTCGAGCTCGAAGGCGTCGAGCAGCTCCCGGTGCTCCCGCAGGTCCGTCCCGGTCCCCCGCTGGTAGCCGTCGAGGAACGCGGCCCGGGCGGTGTGCGCCCACGCGCCGGCGTCCACGAACGTGGCGTCGTGCGCGAGCGAGCCCGCGACGTAGTCGAACGAGCGGAGCATCCCGGCGACGTCGCGGAGCGTCACGTCGGGCAGGGACCGCTCGGTCAGCGGGCGGAGCGGCTCGCCCTCGAAGTCCAGGAACACCCAGCCGCGGGGCTCCGGCGCGGCGAGGACCTGCCCGAGGTGCAGGTCGCCGTGGATGCGCTGCAGGTCCGGCCACCGCGCGGCCGCGGCGCGCTCGTAGACCGAGCGGACGGCGTCGACGTGGGGTTCCACCGTCGGGGCCTCGCGGACGGCGGCGTCCAGGCGCGCGTGCATCGTCGCGACGGCCGCGGCACGGCGCGCGTCGTCCGCGGGTTCCGTCGGCAGGGCCTGGGCGAGGGCGCGGTGCACCTCGGCGAGGGCCTCCCCCAGCCGCTGCGCGTGGTCGTCCCACGGGGTGCCCTCGCGGGCGTCGGTCAGGGCCACGCGCCAGGCGTCGTCGAGCCCGGGGAGGAACTCCTGCGCGAACGCCAGGTGCCCGGTCGCGGTGCCGTCCGGACGACCGGTGTCCGGCCAGCTCGCCCGGAGCGCGCCGTACACGGTCGGGACGCGCGCGCTGCCGGCCGCCGAGAGCGCGAGCTGCGTCGTCACGTCGGGGTTGTCGCCGTGGTGCAGGACGCGGAAGACCTTGACGATCACCCGCGCGCCGTCGGCGGTGTCGCAGATGACCGAGGTGTTCGACTGCTCGCCGGACAGCACGCGCGATGCCGTGACGCGGCCGATCGGGCGGAGGCTCGCGGGGTCGGCGTCGATGCGCGCGGCGAGCTGCTGCACCCACGCGGTGTCGGTGGTGGCGTCGACCGGGTCGGCGTCCGGTCCGCCGCCGGAGACGGGCACCTGGTACAGGACGGGGCCCGTCGGGGCGTCGTCGAGGACGAGCCGGGTGCCGTCGGTCTGCGCGATGGTGTGCAGCGCCGGGGTGCTGCCCTTCGCGGTGTACCAGCGCTGCCGGGCGATCCAGCCCTCGAGCGTGCGGTCGCTGACCTGGTCGGGTGCCTCGGCGCTCATGGTGTGGACGGTACGCGGCGGTCGCCGTGAAGGCACCCGCAGTGCTCAACAACGATGCACATCGCTTTACAACGATGTACGCGATCGGCAGCATGGACCCATGAGCACGCTCGACGGCACCGTCGCCGCACCCGACCTCCCGCTCGCATCCCGCCAGGACGGCGAGTACCCCCGCCCCCAGCTCCTCCGCGGCGCGTGGGCCGACCTCGACGGGACGTGGTCGTTCCGGAACACCGGCGACGACCCCGCCTGGCGGAACGGCTTCCCCGACGCGCGGGAGATCACCGTGCCGTTCCCGCCGGAGTCCGCGGCGTCCGGCATCGACGAGCCCGGCTTCCACCCCGTCGTCTGGTACGCCAGGACGATCGGTCGCGAGGAGCTCACGGCCGCCGGACTCGGCGCCGACCGGGACCGACTCCTGCTGCACTTGGGTGCCGTCGACCACCGCGCGCGGGTGTGGATCGACGGGCAGTTCATCGGGGAGCACGAGGGCGGCCACACCCCCTTCGTGCTCGACGTGACCGAGGCGCTCGGCAGCACTCCGGACGACGGCACCCCGGACGGCGGGCACCTGCTCGTGGTCCGTGCCGAGGACGACCCGCACGACGTGACGCAGCCCCGCGGCAAGCAAGACTGGCACGAGCACCCGCACGCCATCTGGTACCGCCGGACGACCGGGATCTGGCAGACGGTGTGGCTCGAGGCGGTCCCGTCCCGCTCCGTCGCGGCCCTGCGGTGGACGAACGTCGACCACGCCACCGTGCGCCTGACCGTGCGGCTCCGCGGCGAGCGCCGGACGGACGAGCGGGTCCGGGTCGAGGCCTGGTGGGAGGAGCAGGGCGAGCGGATCGCGCGCGTCGAGACCAGCGTCCCGGCCACGGCGGACGAGGTCGACGTGACCGTGCCGGTCACCCGGCAGACGAACGGGCAGGCGGCGGACGAGCTGACGTGGAGCCCGGAGACCCCGCGGCTCGTGGACGCCACCGTCACGCTGCTGCAGGACGGGGTCACCCCCGTCGACGCCGTGGCGAGCTACTTCGGTGTCCGGACCGTCGGGCTCGACGGCGGCGCGTTCCTGCTCAACGGGCGCGCGTACGACGTCCGGAGCGTCCTGAACCAGGGCTACTGGCCCGAGTCGCACCTCGCCGCCCCGTCCCGCGCGGCACTCCGGCGCGAGGTCGAGCTCATCAAGGAGCTCGGCTTCACCGCGGCCCGGAACCACCAGAAGATCGAGGACCCACGGTTCCTGTACTGGGCCGACCGGCTCGGGCTGCTCGTCTGGGGTGAGGCACCCGGGGCGTACGCGTTCTCCCCGCTCGCGGTGCAGCGCCTCGTGCGGGAGTGGATGGACGCCGTCGAGCGCGACGCCTCGCACCCGTCGATCGTCACGTGGGTGCCCGCGAACGAGAGCTGGGGCGTGCAGCAGATCGCGACCGACCCGGCGCAGCAGGCGTACGCCCGGGCGCTGGCCGACGTCACCCGGGCCCTCGACGCGACCCGGCCGGTCGTCTCCAACGACGGGTGGGAGCACCCCGACTCGGACATCGTCACGGTGCACGACTACGAGGGCGACGGCTCGCGGCTCGCGGCGACCTACGCCGACGACGCCGCCCGGACGGCCCTGCTCGGCGGACGGGGCCCCGCGGACCGGCGGATCCTGGTCGGCGGCGCGGTGGACCGTGGGCAGCCCGTCATGCTGACCGAGTTCGGCGGCGTCGACTACCAGCCGGGGGCGCAGCGGGAGGACGGGTGGGGGTACACCTCGGCCGTCGACGGCGACGACTGGATCGCGCGCATCACGGCGCTCTACGACGGCGTCCGGGCGAGCTCGTTCCTCGCGGGGTCGTGCTGGACGCAGCTCACCGACACCCTGCAGGAGACGAACGGCCTGCTGAACGCCGACCGGACCCCGAAGGTGCCGATCGAGCGCATCCGACGGGCGGTCACGGGCGCCTGACGGAGACTGGCCGCCGTTGATGGAGCAGACGACGTCGGGTACCTGACCGGGACCCGACGTCATCTGCTCCATCGATGCAGCCGGCGGAGACGCCGGGGGCGCCTCAGGAAGCGAGGAAGCGCAGGACCGCCTCGTTCCACTCGTCCTTGTGGGACGCGAGCACCCCGTGCGGGCCGCCCTCGATGACGTGCGTCTGCGCGTCCGGGATCGCCTCGGCGGTGCGCTTCCCAGAGGCCTCGAACGGCACGATCCCGTCCGAGTCGCCGTGGATGACGAGCGTCGGGACGTCGATCTTCGTCAGGTCGTCGCGGAAGTCGGTCGTCGCGAACGCAACGGTGCAGTCGAGCGTGCCCTTCGGCGACGCGAGCTCGGCGATCGCCAGGTCGTACGCGCGCTGGTCGGCGGAGACCACGGGCTCCCCGGACTCCCCCGGCGTGTAGAACATGTCGACGAACTGGTGCAGGAACGCCGGGCGGTCCCCGGTGATGCCGTTCGCGAACCAGTCTGCGAGGTCCTGATCGACGGCCCCGTCCGGGTTGTCGTCCGACTTCCACAGGTACGGCGGCACGGCGCTCGCGAAGACGAGCTTCTTCACCTTCGACGTCCCGTAGGTCGAGACGTAGCGTGCCAGTTCGCCGCCGCCCATCGAGAAGCCGATGAGGGTGACGTCCGACAGGCCGAGCTCGGTGATGAGCTTGTCGAGGTCGGCCGCGAACGTGTCGTAGTCGTAGCCGCCCCACGGCTGCGACGACTGGCCGAAGCCACGGCGGTCGTAGGCGATGACGCGGTGGCCGGCCTCGACGAGTGCGGGGACCTGGCCCTCCCACGAGCGGCCGGAGAGCGGCCAGCCGTGGATGAGGACCACGGGGTCGCCCGTGCCGAGGTCGTCGTAGTGCAGGTCGATGTCGTGGCCGTTCTCGGCGCCGACGGTGATGAAGGGCATGGTGCCTCCTGTCGTTGGTTTCCGTGGAACGTGCTCGATGCAACGCCCGCTCCGCTGACGGAACCTGACCGCGTGCGGTGACCGGACAGCGCACCGGCGCGCGCGGAGGTGGGAGGATCGGGCGGTGACCGACCTGGCGGAGCCGACCCGCGCCTCCCGGCCGGGTCTGCCGACCCGCGTCCGACGCGTGGTGACGGACGGACTGGAGGCGCGGCACAGCGGGTGGACGGCTCCCCTGCTCGTGTGGCTGGCCTCGCGCGTGGTCAGCACCGTCCTGCTGCTCGGCGTCTGGCTGATCGCCACCGCGCAGGGCTGGACGTTCGCGTCCCACCGCCGGGAGGGCACGTTCTGGTCGTTCCTCGGCTCCTGGGACGCGTCCTTCTACCGGACCATCGCGGAACGCGGCTACCCGGCCGTGCTCCCACTCGACCAGGACGGGCACGTGCTCCCGAACGCCTGGGCATTCCTGCCGGTGTTCCCGACGTTCGTACGCGCGGTGCAGCCGCTCGTCGGCGGGTCCTTCTGGGTGGCCGGGGTGCTCGTCGCGACGCTCGCGGGGGCCGGGGCGTGCGTGGTGCTCTACCGGCTCGTCGCGGCGGTCGCCGACGTCGGGCGCGCGCGGTGGGCGACCGCCCTGTTCGCGTTCGGGCCCACCGGGTTCCTGCTCCAGGTGGCCTACGCGGAGAGCACCTTCCTCCTGCTGCTGTTCGGGGCGCTCCTCGCGCTCGTGCGGCGGCGGTACTGGCTCGTGCTGCCGCTCGGGCTCGTGGCGGCGTTCACGAAGCCGGGGGGCCTCGCGCTCGCGGTCGCGCTCGCCGTGCACCTGGTCGTGCGGTGGACACGCGAGCGTCGGGCGCTGCCGGTGCGGGACGCGGTGGCGATCGTCGTCGCGGGGCTCGGGATCGCGGCGGCCGGTCTGGCGTGGCCCGTGGTCGCCTCGGCGGTGACCGGACGACCGGACGCGTACCTGGACACCGAGCTGTCGTGGTGGGTGGGGTTCGTCGGTCGGCAGCACTTCGCACCCCTGACGCCGTGGTTCACGATGGCGGGGACCTGGCTCGGGCCGGCCGGGATCGTCCTGGTGGTCGTCGTGCTCGCCGGGGCCGTCTGGTTCTGGACCCGGCGGGGCGTCCGTGCGCTGGGGGTCGAGGTCGTGTCGTTCACGGCGGCGTACGCGCTGTACCTCGTCGCGGTGTTCCTGCCGCAGCAGAGCCTGCCGCGGCTGCTCATGCCGACGGCTCCGCTCTTCGGGGCGGACGCGTTCACGGCGACGCGGCGGCGGGCGGTGGGGTGGCTCGTGGTCGGGGTGTGCCTGCAGCCGGTGGCCGTGGTGCTGCTGTGGTTCCTCGGGTACCCGTGAGCCGCGGCGGCGCGGGGCAGCGCGGCGGGCGTGCGGGGCGGGCCGCGGCTTGTTCGGCGTGTCTGCGCACAACGGGAAGCACGCCGAACAACTGAGTTCCGTGGCGCGGCGTGCTTCCGGTTGTGCGGGCGCCCGCGGCGGCCCGGCGGCCCGCCCGAACGCGCGCGCGGCGGCGGCTACGCGTCGAACGTGTGGAACCAGGCGGTGCCGCCCGGGTGCTGCACGGTGATCATCTCGTCGAGGTCCCGGTAGGGCCCGTCCTGGTTGTGGCTCGCCGACTTGATGCGGACGGTGCCGTCCGGCTCGGTGAACACCTCGGACACGATCGTCACGTGGTCGGGTGACTGATTCGCGTTCCAGTCGTAGAAGACGATGTCCCCGACCTTGACCTTGCTGCGCTCGTCGAGGGGCCGACGGGTCAGACCGAACGTCGACGCGTTCGCGCTGAGCCACGGGTCCATCGACGGGCAGTAGGTCCACGTCGCACTGTGCTGCGCCCCGCCGTCCCGGTTGTACCAGTCGCTCCGCTGCTGCCATCCACGCGCGATCAGCGTCTGGCTGACGTAGTTCGCGCAGTCACCGCCGATCGGGTTCATGGTGCCGTACTCGGCGGTGTTGTAGTCCTCCCAGTGCGCCATCGCGTACTCGAGTTGCCGGTCCACGTCGGTCAGGGCCGCGTACGTCAGCGAGCTCGTCGCGACGGCGGTCGACGCGTCCGGCACCGGTGCGACGGTCGGGCTCGGCGTCGCGGTGGCGTCGTCCTGCGTCGCCCCCGCCTGACCGTCGTTCGCGGCGCTGCCGTTGCCGTCCGACGAGCGGTTCGCCGACGGCGAAGGCTCGATCGCGGTGGTGAAGAGTGCGACGTCCGCGGCTCCGGCGGTGTACATCGCCTGGTGCGGAACCGTGAAGGTCACCTTGGTCGCCGAGGCCTGCACGTCCCGCGCGGCGACCCCGCCGACCGTGACCCCCCGGACGGCACCGAGGCCGGTCCCCGCGATCGTGACCGTGACCCCGCCGGCGAGCGGCACCTGCGCCGGCTCGAGCGAGGAGGCCGCGGGTGTCGCCGTGCCGGCCGCGCTGCCGGACCCGCCGGACGCACGGCCCGAGGCGGCCCCGGTGGGGTCCGATCCGCCGTCCCCACCACGGGAGCAGGCGGCCACGGCGAGGCCGATGCCGGCGACACCGGCGAGCGAGAGCAGCGAACGACGCGTGAACGAGGAAGACATGACCTGTCCAGGGTAGGCGACGGTGCGGCAGGATCACCCGTAGCAACCCGACCAGCACCGGAAGGATCAGACCATGCCCGAGAGCCACGACTTCTTCGTCGCCGCCGACCCCGAGTCCACCCGAGCCCGCGTCCGCGACGCCCTCGTCCGCGAGGGGTACGCCGTCGTCGACGGTGAGCAGGGCGCCCTGCAGGCCACCCGTGGCAGCCTCGGCCTCACGCTGCTCATCGGCGGCCTCGCGAACGACCGCACGTTCCACACCCGACTCGACGTGCAGGTGATGGTCACGCCCGACGGACGCACGGTCGCCCGCCTGCTCCGCGGTTCCGGCAAGTCCGCGCTGAAGGGCGGCGCGATCGGGATCTCCCGCGGCAACCGCGCGTTCGAGCAGGCAGCGAACGCGATCCACGCCGAGCTCACCCAGGCAGGCATCCTGACGGACAGCATCGCGAGCTGACCCAGCGGCCCGGGGAACACCGCCCAGGAAAGACAGCCCGGGAAACACAGCCCGGGAAACACAGAAGGCCACCCCGCGGGGTGGCCTTCTGCACTCGAGTGGAGCTAAGGGGATTCGAACCCCTGACCTTCTCATTGCGAACGAGACGCGCTACCAACTGCGCCATAGCCCCGAGTGCTCGACCACACTAGCACCACGTCGTCGACGATCCGAAATCGGTCCGACCCGCTCGGGCGTGCCGCGCGGTCGACTCCGGTCAGACCGCGCGACGGCGACGCATGATCGCGTCGAGGTCGGCCTGCTGGAAGCCGTCCTCGTCGAGCACGCCCATGCCCGCCCATCGGCTCGGCGGCGCCGGTTCCGCCACGGGCTCGGCGGTCGGGGCAGCGGCGGTCTCCTGCCCGCGCGGCTCCGGCGCGGGCGCCCGCAGTCCGAGCCGCTCGGCGAGCCGGCCCTGGTCGTGCGCGGAGAGCGAGGCGACCGCTTCCTCGACGTCCGGCCGCATCCGCGACACCCGGGCGAGCGAGGGGTCCGTCTCGGCGGCGCGGATCGCCGCGGCCTCGGCGTCCGCCTCGGCCTTCGCCGCGGCGACGCGCTCCCGCAGCCGCGCGGCGAGCTCCGCGGACGACTCCGGCGAGGGGGTCGGTGCGGCGGGACGCTCGACGTAGAGCGGCTTCGGGACGGCGTCCGGCGGGGTCCAGGTGCGGTCGCGCGCGGGCTCCGTCTGCTGTTCCGTCGGCAGCGGCGGCGCCGGGTCCGTCCACGTGGTCGACGGCCGGGAGGCACGGCGTGCGTCGGCAGCGCCGGCTGCGGCACGCGCCTTCCGCGCCTGGGCGACCTGGTGCAGCTGGGCGAGGACCGCGGCGGAGGCTCCGGCCGCGACGAGTCCGGCGACCGCGACGAGCCATGCGGACGGCGCGGCGACGAGGACGACGAGCGCGACGACGAGGCCGATCGCGCCGAACGTCGTCGCGCCGAGCCGGGACCGTCGCATCCGACGGGCGGTCAGTGCCGGAACGGCCGACACGCGCTCGAGCTGGGGCTGCTGCTCGGCGAGTCGCCGGGTGATCTCACGCTGCCGAGCAGCCTCGTGGGCGCGGACGATCGCGGCGCGCTTCGCTTCCTCGGACCGGGCGACGCGCTGCGCCTCGGCGAGCGACCGGGCGTTCATCTCGACGCGGACCTCGTCCGGCAGCTCGGCGGTCTGGGCGAGGATGCGGAGGGTCTGCTGCAGCCGGATGGCGTTGCGCTCGGTGGCGAGGTACTGGCGTCGGGCGGCCCACGAGGGCATCAGGTAGACGACCCAGAGCACGGCCGCGATGAGCAGGACGATGCCGCCGCCCCAGGAGCCGATACCTGCCATGGGGCAACGGTAGGGGTGCGGGTTCCCCTGGCGGGTGATTGCCGGTCGCGTGTTGCGCGGGTCGCGACGGATCCGGTGGAGGCGGGGCGCGCCTCCCGGCCGTCACTGGATGCGCGCGGTCACTGGATGCGGGGACGGGTGTCGAGCGGCATGGCGGCCTCGTCGCGGGCCGCCAGCGGCACGCTGCCGACGCCGGCCGGGACGCGACCCGCCACCCAGCGGTCGAGGACGCCCTCGCGGACCTCCTCCGCGACGAGGGCGAAGCAGAAGTGGTCGCGCCAGTCGCCGTTGATGTGGATGTAGCGGCGGCGGAGTCCCTCGTACCGGAAGCCGAGCTTCTCGACGACCCGCAGGCTGGGGGCGTTCTCCGGACGGATGCAGATCTCGATGCGGTGGATGCCGACGACCCGGAAGCAGTGGTCGACGGCCATCGCGACGGCGATCGGGGTCACGTTGTGCCCGGCGGCGTCCTCGACGACCCAGTAGCCGATCGACGCGCTCGCGAGGGAGCCGTAGGAGATGCCGGACACGTTGAGCTGGCCGACGAAGCGACCGTCGAGCTCCATCGCGAACGGGAGCCCGAGCCCGGCGCGGGCGTTGGCCTGCAGCGCGCGGATGCTGCCGCGGACGTCCGTCGACACGTGGCCGGACGGGTTCGTGGCCTCCCACGTCCGGAGCCAGCTGCGGTTCGAGGCCAGGGCGACGTCGAGGTCGCGTGTGTCCCGGAGGCGGAGGGGCCGGATGGTGACCCGCCCGTGGGACAGGGTCGGGATCGTCGTCATCGCTGTGGTTCCTCCGGTACCCGGTGGTCGGCCGGGTGGATGCACGAACGGGCCCGGGGGTGACCCCCGGACCCGTTCGCACGGGGTCGGCTATTCGCCCGCGTTGAACTCCTTGAGCCACGACTTGAGGTCGGGGCCGAGGTCATCGCGGTCCGAGGCGAGCTGCACGATCGCCTTGATGTAGTCGAGTTTGTCACCGGTGTCGTACCGACGTCCACGGAACACGACGCCGTACACGCCGCCGGTCCACTCCTCGGCGCCGGCCATCTTCATGAGGGCGTCGGTGAGCTGGATCTCGCCGCCCTTGCCCGGCTCCTGCTTCTCGAGGACGTCGAAGACCTCGGGGCGGATGACGTAGCGGCCGATGATGGCGAGGTTCGAGGGGGCTTCGCCCTGCGGGGGCTTCTCGACCAGGCCGGTGATCTTCACGACGTCGTCGGTGTCGGTCTCCTCGACCGTCGCGATGCCGTACATGTGGGTCTGCGAGGCCGGGACCTCGAGGAGCGCGACGATCGTCGCGTTCTTCTCGCCCTGGACCTCGATCATGCGCTTGAGGAGCGGGTCGCGGGCGTCGATGATGTCGTCACCGAGCAGGACCGCGAACGGCTCGCGCCCGACGTGCATCTTGGCCCGGAGCACCGCGTGGCCGAGGCCGAGCGGGTCGCCCTGGCGGACGTAGTGCATGTCGGCGAGGTCGGTCGACTGGTTGACCTTCTGGAGCTTCTCGTGGTCGCCCTTCTTGCGGAGCGTCTCCTCGAGCTCGGCCACGTGGTCGAAGTGGTTCTCGAGTGCGTTCTTGTTGCGCCCGGTGATCATCAGCACGTCGGTGAGTCCGGCACCGACGGCCTCTTCCACCACGTACTGGATCGCCGGCTTGTCGACGACCGGGAGCATCTCCTTCGGCATCGCCTTGGTCGCGGGGAGGAAGCGCGTGCCCAGGCCTGCGGCCGGGATCACCGCCTTCGAAATCTGGAAGCCCATGCCGAGAACGTATCGGATGGCCCCTGCACGGGGCATGTCGTCACTGCTGGGGACACGGCTTCCCGCGTCGAGCGGCGGGAAGCCGCATCGTGCCCGCTCGCTAGACTCCTCGCCATGACCGCCGACCTCGGGAACGAGAAGCGAGCCCTGCGGGCCGAGCTCCGGCAGCGCCGGCGCACCCGGACCGCGACCGAACGGGACGGCGACAGCCTCGCCCTGACCGCGACCCTGCAGCGCTTCGTCGAGGAACGGCAGGTCCGGTCCCTCGCGCTGTACCTGTCGGCGCCGGACGAGCCCGACGTGCGACCGTTCCTGAACTGGGCGCACGAGCACGGCGTGCGGGTGCTCCTGCCGGTGACCCGCGAGGACGGTCTGCTCGACTGGGCCGTCGGCGACGGAGAGTCCGAGCGCGAGGGCCTGTCCGGCATGCCCGAGGTCGTCGGCGAGGTGCTCTCCCCGCTCGCGCTCGGCGACGTCGACGCGATCCTGACCCCCGCGGCCGCCGTCGGGAAGGACGGCTGCCGGATGGGCTGGGGCCGCGGCTACTACGACAAGACGCTCGGGTCCATGGCGAACCGTCCGCCCGTCTATGCTGTGATCTTCGACGCGGAGTACCTCGACGAGGTCCCGCGCGAGGCCCACGACGAACCCGTCGACGGCATCATCACGCCGTCGCGCATCATCACCTTCCGGAGCTAGGGTGCCCACCTACTCGTACCGCTGCACCGCGTGCGACAACGCCTTCGACGTCAAGCAGTCGTTCTCCGACGCCGCACTCACCGAGTGCCCGGTGTGCGGGGGCGTCCTGCGCAAGGTCTTCTCCCCCGTCGGCGTGACGTTCAACGGCGGCGGCTTCTACCGCACCGACTCGCGGTCGACGCCCTCGTCCGGTGGCTCGTCGTCGGGTGGCTCGTCGTCCGGCGGCTCGTCGTCCGGTGACTCCTCGTCGAGCACGTCGAAGGCCGCACCGAAGAAGACCGAGTCGAAGCCGGCCGCGCCCAGCGCCTCCTGACGAGGACTCGTCCCCATCGGTACGGTGGGGTCTCCTCGACACGGAAGGAGGCCCGCGTGAAGGGCTTCAAGGAGTTCCTGCTCCGCGGGAACGTCATCGACCTGGCCGTCGCGGTCGTCATCGGTGCGGCGTTCACCGCCATCGTGACCGCGATCGTCAACGCCGTCATCAACCCGGCGATCGGCGCGGTCTTCAACGCGTCGAGCCTGGACAAGGCGCTGCCCGTCGCGATCCCGACCGTCTCGGGCGGCGAGGCGGTGATGTACTTCGGCGCGGTGATCGGCGCGGTCATCAACTTCGTCATCGTCGCGGCGGTCGTGTACTTCGCACTCGTGCTCCCGGTGAACCACCTCAAGAAGCTCGCCTTCGAGCGGGTGCAGAAGAACCAGGAGCAGACGCCGCAGGACGTCCCGCCGACGGACGTCGAGGTGCTGCTCGAGATCCGCGACCTGCTGCGCACGCAGAACGGCGCCGCGGTCGGCACGGGTGGCGGGGCGCACGTGGCCCCGTCGACCGCGCCCGAGGGTCCGGGGATCGCCGGCACGACCAAGCTGTAGCGCGCTGGGCGACCGCGGTCGCCCCGCTCCGAACCACGGAACCGACGTCGAACCATGCACGTGTGCTGATTCCACGTCGGTTTCGTGGTTCGATCCGCCCGCGATGGCGGGCGGCGCGTCAGCGCGCGCGGGACTCCGCGCGGTGCTTCGCGGCGAGGGCCCTGGCGTACTGCACGCCCGCGACGACGTGTCCGATCGTCCCCGCCCAGACGAACACGAGCGCGGTGACCCGCACCCAGTCGTGGTCGGCCGCGAACGACGTCGACGAGAACAGCAGCAGCGGCAGGCCGACGAACAGCAGGGCCGAGCGCACCTTGCCGGTCCAGGTGACGTCGAGGTCGGGATCGCCACGGAACCACAGCCCGGACAGCAGCGCCAGCACCGCGTCGACGAGCACGATGATCGCGACGCTCGGCCACGGCAGCAGTCCGACGAGCACGAGCGACAGCACGATCGCGATGATGGCGAGCCGGTCGGCGATCGGGTCGAGGGCCTTGCCGAGCTTCGAACCCTGGTCGAACTTCCGCGCGATGAACCCGTCCGCCCAGTCGCTCACGCCGAGGACGACGAGGGTCACCAGGGCCCAGCCCGAGTGGTGTGCGACGACGAGCCCGATGAACACCGGGATCAGCAGGAAGCGGACCACCGTGATCAGGTTCGGCCACGTCTGCCAGTCGGGGCGCTGCCGCACGGTGTCAGTCATCGCGTCCCAGGCTACCCGTCACCAGTGCGGGGGGACGTCGCGGCGGAGCTGGTCGTCGTTCTCCCCCGTGCGGTGCCGCGGCGGTTCCGGTGCGGGAGCGGGGTCGCTGCCCGGCACCGGCTGGGTGGTGACGCGCCGACGGGGTCGCGCCGTGCCTCCAGGCCTGTCCCCCGTCTCCGGTCCGGCAGCCGCCGGCCGGACGGGAGACGCGGGGTCCGCCGCGTCGTCGGCCCGCGTCCACGTGCCCACCAGCTGGTCCGTGTCGGGCGTCACCGGTCCCGCGGGCCGGTGCGCCCTGCGGCTCATCGGCGGGCGGGGCCCGGAGCGGGCACGCGGGGCGCGAGATCCGACGCGCTCATCGGCGGGCCGGGATCGGCGGGATGCTGATCTCCTGGGTGGCCCCGCGGTCGACGCCGAGCACCGACGCGACCGTGTCCGCGACGCGGTCCGGGTCGGAGAACAGCTGGAAGGCGTGCACACGCACGTAGTGCCAGCCGAGTCGACGGAGCACCTCGGGACGGAGTCGCAGGCTCTCGCGGAGCGACCCGCGGACGAGCGACGCGTCGGTCTCGATCGTGACGCAGACCCCGCCGTGCGCGGCCACCAGGCCGAGCTTCCCGCGGTGCCCGAGCGCCACCGGGATGCCGCGCATCTCGAGGCGTCGCGCCAGGTCGACGAGCAGCGGGTCGGAGTCGTCCGGCACGTACTCGGCCGTGGTGCGCGCGCGGACCTCGGCGAGGATCTCGGCCAGCGCGACGGTGCCGTGCCCCATCCGCTCGGCCTCGATGTCGGACGGCTGGAAGCACGTGACGATGACCATCGAGCGGCGCGCACGGGTCATCGCGACGGCGAGCAGGCGCTCCCCGCCCGGCTTGCCGAGCGCCCCGAAGTCGCGGAGGACCCGGCCGTGCGGCGTCCGCCCGTAGCCGATCGAGAACACGACGCGGTCGCGGCTCTGGGCGACCGACTGCTCGAGCGTCGCGACGATGAACGGCTCGGCCCGGTCGCCGATGACGAACTCGGTGAGGTCCTTGTGTCCCTGCGCGGCCGTCAGGACCGCCTGCTCGACGCGGACGGCGTGCTTCGCGGAGGCCGTGATGACCATGAGCGACTCGGACGGCCGGGTGCGGGCGTGCTCCATGACCAGCCGGACGACGCGGTCCACCTCGGCATCGACGCTCTCGACGGCGCCGGACTCGGGGTCCGGGACCGCCTTGCCGTCGCTGACGTAGTCGATCGCAATCGAGCCGTGCCCGAGGAACGACCCGGCCCACGGCAGCGACTCGATGCGGCCGCCGTAGAAGCGCCGGTTCACGAGCTCGGCGAGGTCCTCGCCGCCGGCGCGGTACGACCGCGTGAGCGACAGGGTCGGCAGCAGCGTGGAGAGCTTCGCCAGCGCGGAGTCGGCGTGCAGGGCGTCGAGCGTGCCCTCGTCCACCTGCAGGGCGCGGTGGTCGGGGTCGACGGCGATCCGGAACGGCGACGGCGTCTGCGTCACCGGGTCGCCGAACGCGACCATCTGCCGGGCGCGACGGATCGCACCGACGGTCTCGGCGATCGTGACGGCGCCGGCGTCGACCAGGATGACCGTGTCGAACGGCATCGTGTCGGCGATCTGCGCGACCTCGTACGGCGATGCGAGCCACACGGGCGCGATCGACCGGGACAGGTGCGGCGCGGAGTCCTGGAGCAGGCGCGAGGTGATCGCGCCCTCCTTGAGCTGGGTGCGGAGTGCGGTCGCCTCTTCCGGCCAGTCGACGAGACCGACCTTCCAGTTCTCGGCGAGCTGCCACGCCAGACCCTGGGACACCCCGGCGGCGTGCGCGTCGTCGACGAGACGGAAGTCCGCCTCGACGCGGTCGAGCATGTCGGTGTTGCCACCGAGCAGCGCCCGGTCGGACTCGAGCATGGTCTCGAGGGCGGACTGCCACCACGCGAGCTCGAGCTCGGCTGGGACCTGGGTGTCCGGGACGTGGCGGTTCGCCAGGTCGGTGATGAGCGGCTCGAGCTGCAGGTCGCGCAGGGTCTGCATGAGCTCGGTGCGCTCCTGCAGGTTGTGCAGGACGTCGGACTCCTCGGCCAGGCGCGCGATCGTGGGGACGAGCTCGTCGATGGGCAGGTTGGCCAGCTGGGTCTCGCGGGATGTGCGGCCGAGCGGCTCGTCCAGGCGCGCGAGGTCCTGCACGACGTTCGAGAAGAGCACCTGGACGTCCCCGATGCCCGTGGGCACCTCGGGGTTCACGCCGGCGGCGACGTACCGCTGCCAGAGCACGCGCTGCTGCTGCACGCGGGTCAGGGCCTCGTGCAGGTCGGACACGTGCACGCCCGGGCGGACGTACTCGCGCGCGAGCTTCTTCAGCCGGCGCCGGTTCGTGGACGACATCGGGGCGCCCTCGCCGCGCGGGGCGGTGGCGGCGACGAGCTCGGCGACCGAGCGGTCGAACACGACGGGCAGGAAGCGGTCGAGCGTGTCCCGGATCTCGGTGAGCAGGCGGAGGTAGATGCCGAGCTCGTTGATGGTCGTGAACTGCCGCATGTGCGTCGAGGCCACGAGGTCCTGCGCGCGCCGGAGCAGCGTCGGCAGCCCGTCGGCGTCGAGGTCCTGCGCGGTGCGGTGCGCCCGCTGCGCCCCGTCGCTCGAGCCGAACTTCGCGCCGTACCAGGGCGAGTCGTCGGGCCCGTAGCGGAACTCGCCGAGGTTCGCCGCGCTGACCATGGTCTCGGCGACGCGCGAACGCCCCTCGACCATGCTCGTCACCGAGGTGGACGACAGGCGCGCGGTCGTCGACGGCGGCACCGGCAGGAGCGAGAGCCGGGACAGCTCGACCAGGCAGTCGAGCACGGAGACGCGGAAGTGCGGGTCGACCCGGGTCAGCGAACCGCGGTAGTCCGTGAGGACCTTGCGGAGCCGGACCAGGGCGTCGTCGACCTCGCGGAGGTTCGGCCTGGACGCCTTCTCGTTCCGGGCGATCGCGCGGACGACGTCACGGCGGAGCGTCGACGGCGTGACGGCGACCCCGGGGAGCTGCACCTCGGCGAAGCGCGCGGCGATCCCCCGCAGGGTCGCGCGGCGCGGGCTGACCACGAGGACGCGTTTGTTCGCCGCGACGAGCCCGCCGAGCGCGTTCACGATGGTCTGCGTGCCGCCGGTGCCGGGGAGGGTCTTCACCACGATCGAGTTGCCGGCCGTGATCTGCGCGATCACGTTCTCCTGCTCGTCGTCGGCGTCGAGCAGGAGCGTGTCGGTCTCGGGGCTGCGCTCGTCCGACGGCGTCTGCTCGACCGGGTGGTACGACTGCTCGACCTGCCACTTGGCGCTCGGGTTGCCGGCGAGGGCGTCGAGGACCGGGTGCGACAGGTCCTCGGTGTCCTCGACCAGGCCGCTCGCGACCTCGGCGAAGGTCGACACGACCAGGCGCGCGTGCACCGAGAAGCCGGGGATGTGCGCGGTCAGGCCGCGGAGCCGGTCGATGACCGGGTTCGGCGTGAACGAGCCGTCCTGCTGCGCGAGCGCGACGAAGGACTGCGCGTCGAGGATGACGCCGTACTGCTCGTGCAGGGCGTCGGCGAGGCCCGGGTTCAGGACGGGTTCGCCGAGCAGACGGACCTCGAAGTCGCGGCCGTGGCGTCGGATGGCCAGCGGGCGGAGGAGCACGGGGCCGCGGAAGTGCTCGTCGGCGTGCGTCCAGTCGGCCATGCCGATGCCGAGCTCGACCGCGTCGATGCCGCGGACCGTGGCGAGCTCGGTGCCCTTCTCCTCGACCCGGGCGGCGGCGACGCGGGCGGCGCGGAGCGCCACCTCGTCGCGGATCAGGCTGGAGAGCAGGGTGGTCTTGCCGGTGATGAACTGCGCGAGGCCACCCGGGTGGGTGGTCGAGAGCTCGATGCGGGTGCGCGGGTGGTCGCTGAAGTGCGTGAGGGGGCTGACGCCGCCGACCCCGGTCAGCTGCTTCCGCCACGCGTCCCACGCGGGTTCCGCGGCGTTGCCGGCCTGGAGGCGCGGATCACCCAGGCTGATCGCCTGCGGACTCGTGAGCTGCAGCTCCGGCCGCAGGGTCCGGTCCGGTTCGTCCGTCACGACGTTCGCTCCCTGCTCCACCTGCTGGTCGTCATGCTCCCCCCGGCCGTCGGCGGGCACGGCGCGGCCGCGCGCGGGGACGTCGCCGTTCGCGTCGCCCTCGTCGTCGGTCACCCTGTCCGCTCGCCACACATCGGACACTGTAGGCGGAAGCGACCGCCCTCTCTGGCAATGAACCGAGGTTTCCGGGATTCCGGGCCGCCCCGGGACGGTCGGGCTCCCCCGCCACCCGCGTGTGGTACCAACGTGGACATGGCCATCGACGACCGCACCACCACGACCACCCCTGCGCCGGACCGGCGTCGATCGGTCCCCGCCGAGATCTCCCGTTCGTGGCTCCTCGTCCCCGGCACCGCCGCCGACCGGTTCGAGCGGGCGCAGCGGTCCCGGGCCGACCAGATCATCCTCGACGTCGAGGACGCGGTCGACCCCGCCGCCAAGCCCGGCGCCCGCCAGACGGTGGCATCGTGGCTCGCCGGCGGCGGCGAGGCCTGGGTGAGGATCAACGACGTCACGACGGACTTCTGGGCGGACGACGTCGAGGAGCTCCGCGGCCTGCCCGGACTGCAGGGCGTCATGCTCGCGAAGACCGAGTCGCCCGCACAGGTCACCGACACGTGGCACCGGCTCGGCGGCCACACGCCCGTGATCGCGCTCGTCGAGTCGGCGCTCGGCATCGAGGAGGCGACGTCGATCGCCCGCGCGCAGGGCGCCTTCCGACTGGCGTTCGGCTCCGGCGACTACCGCCGTGACACCGGCACCTCCGCCGACACGATGGCGATGGCGTACCCGCGCTCCCGGCTCGTCGTGGCGTCCCGCGTCGGCGACCTGCCCGGGCCGATCGACGGCCCGACGGTCGGGTCCGCGCACGCGATCCTGCGTGAGCAGTCGCAGGTGGCGGTGTCCCTCGGCCTGACCGGCAAGCTCTGCCTGGACACCGAGCAGCTCCCGGTCATCAACGAGGTCATCTCCCCCACGCCGACCGACGTGGCCTGGGCGCAGGACTTCCTCGACGACTTCGAGGCCCGGGGCCGGGTGATCCGCGACGGCTCCGACCTGCCGCGACTCGGCCGTGCGCAGAAGATCCAGCGACTCGCCCAGGCGTTCGGGGTCGAGGCGCGGTAGACCGGTCCCCATGACCTGGTCGAACGTGCCCGGCGGTCCGCCGCAGTCCTCGCCCACCGGCGGTCCCCACGACCGCGACGCCCAGCAGCAGGCCGAGTGGGCGCGCGGCGGGACGACGCTGTTCCCCGCCGGGCGCATCGCCGACCGGGTGTCGACCGTGCTCCTGCTCGTGTTCGGCGCAGTGATGACGCTCGTCACGGCGGTCGTCGGCATCATCGCGCTCGTCTCCGCCACCGCCGGGTGCGACGCCGCGACCGGGTGCTCGCCCGGCGGCTACCTCGGCGGGACGGCCATCGCGGTCGGCGGCGCCTTCATCGTCGGCGTCGCGACCGTGGTGCTGACGATCGGCGCCTGGCTCCGGCGGCGCTCGTCGTGGTGGATCGCCGCGATCGGCTTCGTCGTGGCGATCGCCGTGATCACCTGGGGCGGCGTGGTGTTCGCCGACGCGGCGGACGGTGTCGGGACGGCAGGGACCGCGACCGCAGCACCGTGAGGGTCTCGCGGACGTCGGTCGCCGTCGTCGGAGGCGGCCCCGCCGGTGTGGTGCTCGGGCTGCTCGTCGCCCGGGCCGGCGTCGACGTGCGGGTCGTCGAGTCGCATCACGACTTCAACCGCGACTTCCGCGGCGACACCGTGCACGCCTCGACCATCCGACTGCTCGACGAGCTCGGGCTCGGCGACCGGTTCCGGGCGCTCCCACAGTCGCGCCTCGACGACTTCTCGCTGCCCCGGCCGGACGGGTCACGGCTCGTGCTCGGCGAGTTCTCGCGGCTCCGTCCGCCGTACGACCACGTCGCGATGGTGCCGCAGTGGGACCTGCTCGACCTGCTCACCACCGCGGCGCGCCAGGAGCCCTCGTTCACCATCACCATGGGCACCGCGGCCTCCGACCTGATCGTGGAGGACGGGCTGGTCACCGGCGTGCACCTGACGCCGCGCGACGGCGGCGAGCCCGAGGAGCTGCGCGCCGACGTGGTCATCGCGTGCGACGGCCGGAACTCGGTGTTGCGTGCCGCGGCGGGACTGCGTCCGCGACGCTTCCCGGTCGGGTTCGACACGTGGTGGTTCCGGTTGCCTCGGTACGAGGACGACGACGCGACCGCGCTCGTGCCGGCCTTCACCGGTCGAGACGTCCTGCTCGCCTTCCCGCGGCAGGGGTACCACCAGGTCGCGTACTTCGCGCCGAAGGGGTCCGACGCCGCCCTGCGTGCCGCGGGCGTCGAGGCCTTCCGGGCGCGGATCGCGCGGCTGCGACCGGACTTCGCCGACCGGGTGGAGGGCATCCGGTCGATGGACGACGTGCACGTGCTCGACGTCCGGACCGACCGGCTCCGTCGCTGGTGGCGTCCCGGGCTGCTCTGCATCGGCGACGCCGCGCACGCGATGTCCCCGGCCGGCGGGGTCGGCATCAACCTGGCCGTGCAGGACGCGGTCGCGACCGCCACCGCCCTGGTCCCCGCACTCCGGCAGGGGCTGCGCGGCCGGGCCCTCGACCCCGCGCTCCGGGCCGTGCAGCGCCGTCGGACGCCCCCGACCGTCGTGGTGCAGACGGCGCAGCGGTTCCTGCACCGGGTGGTGTTCGAGCGCGCCTTCGCCGGGCGGCTGCAGGGCGGGCCACCGCTCCTGCCCGTGCTGCTCGCCCGGTGGGTGCCCCCGGCGCGGGGCCTCTACGCGCGGGCGGTGGCGTTCGGACCGCTGCCGGAGCACGCCCCCGCCTGGGCACGGCGCTGACCGCCAGGAACGCTCAGGCCGGCAGGGGCTTCTGCCAGCGGTCGATCCGCACCGCGATGCGCTGCGTGGTCTGCCCGTCCCAGTCGGCGTCGAGCCCGTGGTCGACGAGGGCCGCCACGACCGCCGAGGCCGCACTCACGCGGCTGTGCCGGCCCAGGACGGCCCGCCCGTCGGCGGACTGCTCCGCGAGCGCGACGTGGTCCGGCTCGAGGTCGGGCGACGGTCGGAAGGCGCCGTAGGCCAGGTACAGCAGCGCAGTCGGCTCGGCCAGCCGCTCGGCGTCCTGCTGGTGGAAGAACACGTAGGCCCACTCCCGGTGCCCGTCCGGCGCGGTCGGGTCCGGCGTCCGGGCGTCCGCGCACTCGGCGACGCCGTCGGCCTGGTCGACGCCGACCGCCATGCCGGTCACGAAGCCCTGCTCGCGGAGCGTGGCGAAGGCGTCCCGGAGCCGCTCGTACTGTCCGGATCCCGGCTCCCACGCGTGCTGCTCAGTCAGGCGCGCGGCCCAGCGGTCGCGGACGGCCCGCTCGACCACCGGCCGGAGGGTCTCCGGGTCGTCGACCTCGTCCTCGTGCACCTCGACGACCGTCTCGACGACGTCCTCGAACGGGGTGAAGCCGGGCAGGACGAGTGCGTCGATCGTCTCGGCGAGCGCCACGGGGTCGATCGCGACGGGTGCCGGCGCCGGTGCCGGTGTGCTCGTGTCGGGGGTCGCCTCGGAGCGCCGTCGTCGCCACCACCGGAACGCCATGCGCCGATGCTACCGAGCGGCCCCGTGCCCCGGACCCGACCAGACCGGACCGGTCTGGTCGGCGGACGCGAGCCGACCCGTGGGACGGGCACCGTGCCTCCCGGCCGTGCGCACACTGGGCACCCACCCGACGGACGGGCGCATGCTGGCGACATGAAGCAACGAGTCATCGGAGACGTGTCGGTCAGCGCGATCGGACTGGGCGGCATGCCCATGTCCATCGAGGGCCGGCCCGACGAACGGCGGTCCATCGCGACCATCCACGCGGCGCTCGAGGCGGGCGTCACGCTCATCGACACCGCGGATGCCTACCACCTGGCCGGCCACGACGAGGTGGGGCACAACGAGACGCTCATCGCGAAGGCGGTGCGCGAGTTCCACGGCGACACGGACGCCGTGCTCATCGCCACGAAGGGCGGGCACCTGCGCCCCGAGGCGGGGCCGTGGGCGCAGGACGGGCGGCCGGAGTACCTCAAGGAGGCGGCGAAGGCCTCGGCGAAGCGACTCGGCGTCGACGCCGTCGGGCTGTACCAGTTCCACCGGCCGGACCCCGCGGTCCCGTACGCCGACTCGGTCGGCGCGCTCGCCGAGCTGCTCGACGAGGGGGTCATCCGGATGGCGGGGATCTCGAACGCCGACCCGGACCAGATCCGCACGGCGAACGAGGTCCTCGGCGGGCGACTGGCGTCGGTGCAGAACCAGTTCTCGCCCGCGTTCCGGTCGAGTGAGCCCGAGCTGGAGCTGTGCGACGAGCTCGGCATCGCGTTCCTGCCCTGGAGCCCGCTCGGCGGCATCGCGAAGGCCGCGGACCTGGGCACCGCGTACGAGGACTTCGCGGTCATCGCCCGGGAGCGCGGGGTGTCCCCGCAGGTCGTCGCGCTCGCGTGGGAGCTGCGGAAGAGCGACGTCGTCGTGCCGATCCCGGGGGCGTCCCGGCCGCAGTCGATCCTGGACTCGGTCGTCGCGGCGACCGTGAAGCTCCGCGACGAGGACGTCGCCCGGCTCGACGCCGCACGGCCTGCGGCCTGAGGCACGGGCGCTGCGGCGCGCGCGGCGCGAGGTCCTGCGCGGCGCGTCTGCCGCGCTCCCGCTCCCCCGGCGCAGCGACGCCCCGTCCGGCAGTGGTGCCGGGCGGGGCGTCGTCGTGCGGCCCGGGGTCAGGCCGTGCAGACCTTCTGGAACTCGGTGCCCGCGTCCTGGACCTTCTGCGTCGTCGCGGTGAAGGCGGAGAGGTCGGCGGACTTCGGGTCCTTCGCGATCGACTCGATCTGGGTGAGCATCTCGTCGTAGGCGGAGCGGAACGCCTCGGCCTTCGGCTTCACGTCCGTGTTCTGCACGGCGTCGACGCCGTCGGAGAGCGACTGGTCGAACTCCTTGAGCTTCGCGACGGCGGCGTTCGGGTCGGACTGCAGCGCGGAGACCTGGGACTGCAGGCCCTTCGCGGCGTCCTCGACCTTCGACTGGAAGGCGGAGCAGGCCTCGGCCTTCGACTGGGACGACGCCTGCGACGACGCCTTCGGTGCGCTGCTCTGTCCCGTGCTGCCGCTGCCGCTCCCGCTGCTGTTGCCGTTGCCGTTGCCGTTGCCGCCCGATCCGCCGGCCGAGCAGCCGGCGAGCAGTGCGACGGCGAGTGCGGCGGTCGCGAGTGCGGTGGTCTTCCTGGCCATGTGGGTCCCCCTGGAGTCCGTGCCCGCGCCTCGGTCGTGCGCGGGTCGCCGTCGACGGTACATGGCGGACGCACAGGTGGTCGCGGGTCCCGGGGCTAGCGTCGAGGGCATGCAGGCGATCACGGCACACGACGGCGCACCCCGACTCGACGAGCTCCCGGACCCGGTGGCCGGTCCCGGCGAGGTCCTGGTCGAGGTCGCCGCGGCCGGGGTGAACAACGCGGACCTGCAGCAGGTCGCCGGGAACTACCCGCCGCCGCCCGGCGCTTCGGACGTGCTCGGCCTCGAGGTCTCCGGCACCGTCCGTGCCCTGGGCGACGGGGGGACCGGGTTCGCGGTCGGCGACCGGGTCTGTGCCCTGCTGTCCGGCGGCGGGTACGCCTCGCTCGTGGCGGTCCCGGCGGCGCAGGTGCTCCCGGTCCCGGACGGCGTCGACCTGGTCGAGGCCGCGGCGCTGCCCGAGGCGGCGTGCACGGTCTGGTCGAACCTCGGGATGATCGCGGGCCTGCGTGCCGGGCAGACACTCCTGGTGCACGGCGGCACCGGCGGGATGGGCTCGCACGCGGTGCTGCTGGCGAAGGCCATGGGTGTCCGGGTGATCGCGACGAGCGGCGGCGAGCGGAAGGTCCGGGCGTCGCAGGAGCTCGGCGCGGACCTGGTCGTCGACCACCGCACCGAGGACTTCGTCGAGCGGGCCCTGGCGTTCACGGACGGCCGCGGGGTCGACGTCGTGCTCGACGTCGTCGGCGCGGACTACCTGGCGAAGCACCTCGCCGTCCTGGCGCCGAACGGGCACATCGCGGTCATCGCGGCGGGCAGCGGCAGGACGGGCGAGCTCGACTTCGGCGCGATGATGCGGAAGCGCGCGACGATCAGCGCCACGACCCTGCGCGCCCGGCCCCTCGACGAGAAGGCCGCGATCGTCGCCGCGGTCCGGGAGCACGTCTGGCCGCTCGTCGCCGACGGCAGCGTCCGACCCGTCGTGGACAGCGTGCTGCCGCTCGCCGACGCCGCCGAGGCGCACCGCCGGGTGCGCGACGGCGAGGTGGTCGGGAAGGTGCTGCTGCGCCCGTAGCGCCGGCGCCGGCCAGCACCCGGCCCGAGACGCCCCCGCAAGACGCAACGTCGACGGTTGCTCGCAGCGACATACCGCTGCGAGAAACCGCCACCGTTGCGTTTCGCGAAACGCCAGACGCGGGAACGCGAGACGCGGGACGCCGGGTCAGGCGTGGACGCGCGCCAGGAACTCGACGAGGGCGGGGTGCTGCGGGCGGTCGAGCACGTCAGCCGGGGCACCCTGCTCGACGACCTCGCCGCGGTGCAGGAACACGATCCGGTCGGCGACCTTCCGGGCGAACTGCATCTCGTGCGTGGTCATCAGGATCGTCGAACCCTGCTCCTTGAGCTCGCGCACCAGGTCAAGCACCTCGCCCACGAGCTGCGGGTCGAGCGCGCTCGTCACCTCGTCGAGCAGGAGCAGCTCCGGCGAGGTCGCCACCGCACGCACGATCGCGACGCGCTGCTGCTGCCCGCCGGAGAGCCGGTCCGGGTACGCGTCCGCGAAGTCCGACAGTCCGATCCGCTCGAGCAGCCGCCGGGCCGTCGCCTCGGCCTCGGCCCGCGGGACGCCGTGCACCCGACGGGACGCGAGCGTCACGTTGTCGAGGACGCGCATGTGCGGGAACAGGTTGAACTGCTGGAAGACGACGCCGATGCGCGCCCGGGTGGCGTCGACGTCGATGCGCGGGTCGGCGATGTCGGTGCCCTGCAGCAGCACCTCGCCGTCGTCGATGCCCTCGAGCAGGTTCACGATCTTGAGGAGCGTCGACTTCCCGGAGCCGGACGCCCCGATGACGCAGATCACCTCGTGCCGGTGCACGGTCAGGTCGATGCCGCGCAGGACCTCGTGTCCACCGAAGGCCTTGCGCAGGCCGCGCAGTTCCAGGACGGGGACCGACGCGTCGGACGCACCACGTGCCTCCAGGCCGGTGATCGGACGGGAGGCGCGGCCCGCCCCCGCAGCGGATGCTTCGGTCACACGGTCCCTCCGATCTGCTCACGGCGCTGCTGGCGCCGCGCGACCGCGTCGGTGACGCGGATCAGCGGCAGGCTGATCACGACGAACAGGAGTCCGGCGACCAGGTACGGCGTGAAGTTGTAGGCCTCGGCCTGGGCGATCTGCGCGCTGCGGACCGCGTCCACGGCGCCCAGGATCGACACGAGCCCGACGTCCTTCTGCATCGACACGAAGTCGTTCATGAGCGCGGGTGTGACCTTGCGAATCGCCTGCGGCAGCACGACGAGCCGGAGCGTCCCGGCGTGCGACAGCCCGAGCGACCGGGCCGCGAGCCGCTGCGAGGGGTGCACGGCCTCCATGCCGGCGCGCAGGACCTCGGCGACGTACGACGAGTAGGTGAGCACGATCGCGATGGTGCCCCAGACCTCCGGGGGCTGGCGCGGGAAGATGCCGAGCCCGGGGATGCCGAAGCCGACCAGGTACAGCACGATGATGAGCGGCAGGCCGCGGAACAGGTCGGTGTAGGCCGTCGCGAGCATCCGCAGCGGGAAGAACACCGGGTTCCGCAGGCCCCGGACGACCGCGAGCAGCGTCCCGAGCACCGCGACGCCGATGCTCGCGAAGAACAGGATCCGGATGTTCAGCCAGAGGCCGAGCAGGACCTGCGGGAAGACGTCGACGGCGGTCTGCGGGTCGAAGAACGACTGCTGGACGGCGGCCCACCCGGGGGTGTTCACCACGCCGAGCCAGAGCACCACCACGACGACGAGCGTCGAGACGACCGACACCACGACCGAGCGGCGGCCGCGCTGCCGACGGTACAGCCGGCGCTCGGCCTCCACCGGGCTCGGCGCTGGTGTGGCGACCGGGGTGCCGGCGCCTGCGGGGACGGTCACCGGGCTACTTCAGGACGGGGGTGTTCGTCGCCGAGGAGAGCCAGGTCGTCTGCAGCCGCTCGAGCGTGCCGTCGGACTTCAGGGCGGCCAGCGCCTCGTCGACCTTGCTCGTCAGCGCGGAGCCCTTCGGCAGCACGAAGCCGAACTGGTCGCCCGTGCCGTCCTGCGGGAACTGCGCCGAGACCGTGCCGTCGTCGAGCTGGGCGCCCGACATGTAGAACGCAGTCGGCAGGTCGGTGACGATGGCGTCGATCTGCCCGGACTTCAGGGCGAGGACCGCGTCGTCGTTCGAGTTGAACACCTGCGGGGTGACGCCGAGGACGTCCTTGACGCTCTGGATGCTCGTCGACCCGGCGGCGACGCCGATCGTGTCGCCCTTGAGCGCGGCGATCGTGGTGTCCTTCGCGGCCTTCGACTTCGTCGTGGTCACGACGGCCTGGGTGGTCGTGTAGTACGCCGTGGACATGTCGACGGCCTTCTTGCGCTTGGCGTCGATCGAGAACTGCTGGACGTTGAGGTCCCAGTCCTTCGGTCCGGGGGCGATCGCGCTGTCGAAGGTGCTGCGCTTCCAGACCACGTCGCTCTTGCCGTAGCCCATCTCCTTCGCGACGGCGTACGCCACGGCGGCCTCGAAGCCCTTCCCGGACTGCGGGTCGTTGTCCTCGACCCAGGGCGAGTACGCCGGGTCGCCGGTGGCGATCGTGAGCTTGCCCGCGGTGACGTTGCCGTCGGCGGAGCTGCTGCCCCCGGCGGAGCAGGCGGCGAGCGCGAGGGCGGCGACCGCGGCGGTGGCGACTGCGAGGGAGAGACGGCGGGTGCGGGTCACGGGCGGGCCTTCGTCAGGAGGGTCGGGGGCAGGACGCAGTGTACCGGCGGCTGGGATACCAGCGCGACGCCGGCGACGGCCCGTGACACGCGGAGCGGTCGGGACGGGCCGGGCAGGCGGGCGCGGGTCCGCTCAGGCGGGGTCCGCCATCGTGAAGTCGTCGAACGAGAAGCCGGGCGAGACCATGCAGCTCAGGAGCACCTCGCCGCCACTCGGCAGGGTCCGCTGCCAGACCCCGCCGCGGACGAACGCCTGCGCGTCGTGCAGCCGGTGCCGGCCGGCGTCCGGACCGAGCGTGATGCGGTCGCCGGGCTCGGGCTGGTCCCCGCTGCCGCCGAGCTCGAGCACGACGGTGTCGGGACCGTGCCACATCCAGATCTCGTCGCGCGTCACCCGGTGCCAGGCGGACGCCTCACCCGGGGGCAGCAGGAAGTGGATGAGCGTCGCCGCGGGACGCTGCCCGGCGGGGGTGGCGACCTCGGAGGGAGAGGTCCACGTCCGGACGTACCAGCCGCCCTCGGGGTGCGGGTCCATGCCGAGCGCCGCGGCACGCTGGGGCACGTCGAGCCACTCGAGCACGCGGCCGTCGACGGTGCGACGGGGGACCATGCCGGGACGGGGTGCGGTGTCGGTCATCGGGACTCCTCGGGGACGGGGTGGCGGACGAGCGCGCGGACGCGGTCGGTCACGGGACGGGGACGGGGGTGCCGGCGTCGAACGGGTGCAGGACGCCGTCGCTCGCACGGACCACCCCGCGGACGACGGTGGCGACGGCGCGACCGGCACCGTCCTCGACGAGCTCGGCGAGCGCGTCCGGCACGGTGCGAGCGTCGACGTCGAACACGGCCAGGTCGGCCCGCGCCCCGACGGCCAGGTGCCCGGCGCGGTCCGGCCCGACGGCCAGGCCCATCGCGTGCGCGCCGCCGAGGGTCGCGGCGGCCAGGAGCCGCTCGTGCAGGTCGCGGTGGCCGTAGCCCTGGGCGCGGGCGATGCGGTGCAGGGCCGTGACGTCGGCCATCGGGTCGAGCGAGGGCGACGACGAGAGCGAGTCGGTGCCGATCGCGATCGGACTGCCCTCGCGCAGGTAGTCGGCGACCGGGGGCGGGTCGAGTCCGATGACGGCGTTCGAGCGCGGGCAGAGCGCGACCGCGGTGCCGCGTGCCCGGAGCAGTGCCCGGTCGGCGGCGGTCACGTACACGCCGTGCGCGATGTGGCAGTCCGGCCCGAGGACCCCGAGCCGGTCGACGAACGCGGTCGCACTCGCGCCGAACCCGAGCGCGCGCATCGCCCGGAAGGACGGGACGTTCGCCAGGTGCCAGTCGGCGCTGTGTCCGCCCCCGGCCGGTCCGACACCGTCGACGCCCTCGAGCCCGGGGACCGGGCCGAGCGCGGTCCGCTCGCCCTCGAACGCGGCCTCGCCGAGGTGCAGGTGCAGGCGGAGTCCGTGCTGCCGCACGATGTCGGGGAGCTCGAGCAGGGGCGCGACGTCGAGCGAGTACGGCGCGTGCGGGGAGAGTCCGGCGCCGGGCGTGGTCGGGATGCGCGCGAGCTCGTCGAGGACCTGGGCGCGGCCGTGCTCCTGCCACGCCTGGTTCTCCTGGTCCATGACCTCCCAGTAGGTGATCCCGCCGAGGCCGTAGGAGCCGAGGACGGTCGCCGCCTCGATGTCCGTGACGATGTCCGCGATGCTCGTCACACCGGCGAGCATCGAGGCCTCGGCACCGGCGGACGCCTCGGCCCGCCAGTCGTGCGGCAGGGCGTAGTCGACGTTGAACGCGGCGGCCCAGTCCTCGAAGCCCTGGTACTGCCGCTGCCCGACACCCGCCATGCCGGTGTACTGCAGGTGCGAGTGCGCGTTCACGAGCCCGGGCAGCAGGGCACCCCGCCACCGCCGCTCGGTGAACGGCTGGCCGTCGAGCTGGTCGACGACCCAGGAGCGGTCGCCGACGTGCAGGATCCGACCGTCGCGGACCGCCACCGCACCGTCGGCGATCGGCGGCGCGGTCATCGGGACGACCACGCGGGCGGAGTGGACGACGGTCGGGTGCGCGGCGCTCACGGCCGGCCGCCCGCCGACGGGTCGCCGAAGCGGTGGGTGCGGACGTCCGGCTCGCGGTCCGGCAGGTGGCCGGCGGGACGGACGGGAGGATCGGAGCGGCTCCCCCAGGCGGCGAGCGCCGCGCGGGCGGTCGCGTCGTCCACCGCGGGGTCGACCGGCACGACGGCGCGGTCGAGCTCGTCACCGTGCTCGAGGAGCATCCGCACGGCCCCGAGCTGCACCGCGAAGGACAGGTCCATGATCTCGACCGGGTTGCCCTCGGCCGCGCTCGTGTTGACCCCGGCACCCCCGGCCAGGAGCAGCACGTGGTGGCCGTCCGGCCAGGTCAGGCGCTCCACGCCCGGCGCCTCGGGGACACGGGTCGCCCCGGCGGCCAGGGCGTCCTCGACGGCGACCTCGTTGTCGACCCCGCCGGCGACCGACACGACCGCGCCGGCTGCTGCGGCCCGGAGCACCGCGTGGTCGATCGTGTCCGGTACCCCGGTCGCGCTCATCACCAGGTCGGCGTCCCGCACCGCGTCGACGAGCGGCGCCACCGCGGAGCCGGCGAACCGGGCCTGCAGGGCCCGGACCGGGTCGACCTCGGCGACCGTCACCCGGAAGCCGAAGGCGCGGAGTACCTGGGCGACCCCCTCGCCGACGGGACCGGACCCGGCGACGACCGCCGAGCCTCCCGGCCGGACGCGGTGCGCGGACGACGCGAGCCCGTCGACCAGGTCGAGCGTCGCGGCGACTGTGGACTGCCCGGTGCCGTACCGGTTGTCGAAGAAGGTCTTGCTGCGGGCGTCGTTCACGGCGACCACGGGGATGCCGAGCGTGCCGCGCGCCGCCATCGTGCGGAGCGGTCGGAGGCCGCTCGTCGTCTCCTCGGCCGCGCCGAGCATCGTCGGCAGCAGGTCCGGCCGCTCCTGGTGGGCGAGCCGGACGAGGTGCGAGCCGTCGTCGAGCAGGACGTGCGGACGCGTGTCGAGCATCGCGAGCGCGAGGGTCTTCTGCTCGGCGGTCGTCGCCGTGCTCGACGCGTGCACCGGCACACCCGCGTCCCGGAGCGCCTGCGCGACCGCGTCGTCGGTCTCGTCGGCGTGCGCGTAGACGACCACCTCGGCGCCGGCGTCCCGCAGGAGCAGCACGAGGACCGCGGTCTTCGGTTCGAGCACCATCGACACCCCGACCCGGGTGCCGCGGAGCAGGCCGCCGTCCCGGAGCTCGGCGGCGACCGCGCGCGACACCGGCATCGAGCGCCGGGCCCAGCGGATGCGGGCTGCCGCGGCGGGGTCGTCCTCGGGGTCGCGGCCAGTCGAGACGAGGAACACGTCGTCGGACAGCGCCGGGACGGCGAGCACCCCTGGGCGTGCCGGGGCGACCGGGCCGAAGGCGTCCTCGTCGACGGCGGGGACGTACCGGCCGACGTCCACCACGACGAGGGTCGCGCCGCGGGGGCGGTCGGCCTCGCGTTCGACGGCCGCGGTCGACTCGGCGGGGTCCCCGAGGCACCACAGCTGGTCGACGGGCTCATGTGACTCGGCCGGACGGGCGCCGAGTCCGGTCAGCAGGGCGTCGAGCGCGGCGGTGTCGCGGGGGTCGCCACCGACGATGCGGTAGGTGCGGGCGGCGACGAGCAGGTTCGTCGCGGCGGCGAAGCGGCGGACGGCTGCCGAGGCCCACGCGACCCGGGCGGGGTCGGGTCGCTGCGGCATGGGGACATCGTAGGGGGCGGGGGTGGCGGGGCGGGGTGGGGAGTGGCTCGCCCTGGCCAGACCCGCGCGACACGCGCGGCTGGTGTGAATATCTGATTCCTGATGTTTGACGCCGCGGGACCGGTCTTCGATCGTTGAGCGCGGAGGAGATGATGCGCAGAGATCACCGAGGGAAACGGCTCACAGCCGCACTGCTGCTGATGACAGCAGGATTGGCTGCCGTGGGCGCAGCAATGCCAGACCAGGCGATCGTCGCCTGGAGTGCGGCGGTGCTCCTGGCCTCCCTGGCGGCGATCGTGACCCTTGCCATCCACCACAGAAGATGAACACTGCAGCGCTCTCGAAGCGGTTCACGGCCTTCCTCGTCGGGGGTGCCGCGATCGCCATGATCGCGACGACACTGAGTCCGGTCCCAGCCGAGGCAGCGGCCGTCCGAGACCGCGCGGCTGAGATCGCGGACTTCGAGCAAGCCCTCGTCCAGAACCGACTCGACGAGCTCCCCGCGTCAGAACGCGAGGCGGCTGTCCGTCGAGCTGCTCTCGATGATCACCGAACGTCGAGCGGAGCGACGCTCGACGGATCCACCGCGACGGTGCTCGCGAACGGCAGCGGCTCCGTCGTCAGGATCGGCCTGAAGGGGGCAGGGCTGGAGACCATCTCGAGCCGATCCTCCTTCTTCGACGCAGCTGGTCGCTTGACGACCACGGTCGAGTTCGCCTTCCGAGGGGACGGCGAGGGCGGCGGGAGCCTCGAGGTCTGGCAGGACCGCGAACTGCGCTTCTCGAAGTCGATCACCGCTGCGGAGGCAGAGAAGAGCGTCGCGCTCGCCGCACAGCAGTCACGCGCGTCGGCCGGGTTCTGGGCCAGGCTCAACGACTGCCTGAGCAAGCAGAACGTGAACGCCTGGGCCCTCGCCATCCTCGCCGGGGTGTGCGGTGCCGCTTGCATCGTGACCGCCGGCACGGCGTGCGCGGTCTGCATCGGAGCGTCGATCGGCTTCCCGACGGGCGTCGTCGCGAGCTGTGTGGTCCGCGCGAGCCAGTAGCGAGCGCAGGAAGCGGAGGATCGGGCCCCGTGCCGGACGCATCACTGCCCAGGCAGCCGGGGTGGCGTCGACCGCCAATCCCGATCCTCCGCACCCGCGTTGCTGACCGACCATGCCGGCGCGGACGACCGAGACCACGCCACGGCTTCGGGGCTGCCGTCCCGGCGGTGATGGTGCACGAGCACCGCGACGAGGACGACCACGCCGATCAGGGTCACGACGAGCAGCCCGACGACGTACAGCGTCGTCGCGAGCGAGGCGAGCCCGGGCGGCAACGTCCCGGTCTGCGCCGCCGACAGGGGCGTTCCGGTGAACACGAACGCCAGGAGCGTCGACAGGGTGCTGTTGCTGTCCCACAGCCCGTGCAGCACCGAGACGACGACGTACGCGGTCGGGATCCACCACGACCAGCGTAGCTTCGCCCCGCCCCGCGCGGCGCCGAACAGCACCGCCCCGAGGATCGCCGTCCAGAGCACGTGCCCGACCGGTGACAGCACGGCCCGCACGACCTCGGTCTGCAGCAGGGACACCAGGTCAATGCCGCGCTCGGTGATCGCCGCGTTGAAGGCGTAGCCGGCGGACTCGAACGCCGCGAAGCCCGCGCCGATCGTCGCGCCGAGCAGGGCACCCTGGCCGGCGGTCTTCGGGCGGACGCGCCAACCGACGAACAGGAGCAGGACGCCCTTGACGAACTCCTCGACGAAGCCCACGAGGACGTAGATGAAGGCGCCCTGGCGCAGGTCGGCCTCGAGGAGCGAGGCGCCGAGCACGCCGAGGATCCCGCCGACGAAGAACGCGGTGACGAGCTGCATCGTGCTGACGGTCCCGGTCACCCGCTCGATCACGAACAGGACGACCGTGAACGGCACGAGGAAGCTGCCGAGCAGGATGATCGTCGGCACGAGGTTCGTGTTGAGCGTCACCACCGTCACGACGATGGTCACGGCCCAGAGCAGGAAGCCGGCGAGCAGGGTCTTCCACCACCAGCCGTGGCGGTGGTGCGGGTGGACGGCGACGTCCGTCGTCAGGGTCATGCGGCCATCGTGCTCCCGCCGCGCCGCCGATGCCGCGGGAATGTCCGGACCTGTACGGACGTACTGTGTGGACATGACTGACGAGACGTTCGACAAGGTGACGATGTTCGGCGCGGACTGGTGCCGCGACTGCCGGCGGTCGAAGGCGCTGCTCGACCGGCTCGGCGTGGACTACGAGTACGTGGACGTCGAGGCGGACCTGTCGGCGGCCGACCGCGCCGAGGCGATCAGCGGGCGGAAGAACATCCCCGTCGTGGTGCTCCCGAACGGCAAGCACTTCGTGGAGCCGTCGGACGCCGAACTACAGGGCGAGCTCGAGGCGTCCGGGGCGATCTGACGCCGGCCGCGGGGTCTGCGCGGCTCGAGTCTCGCGCTGAGCGACGAGGCCCGGCCGCGCATTCGCGAGACTCGTCGTCCAGCGCGAGACTCGGCCACGCCACCAGCCCGCGGGTCGGGAGCGCGCACCCCCGCGCGGACATCGGATGAATCCGGCAGGATGAGCTCGTGATCATCGACGCTCACCACCACCTCTGGGACCCGTCCGACCGGCCGTACCCCTGGATGGACGACTCGGTCGCCCCGCTCCGCCGCCGCTTCGACACGGACGACCTCAGCGCCCTCACGCGAGCCGCTGGCATCGACCGGACGATCGTCGTGCAGGCGGCGCACGACCCCGGCGAGACCGAGTGGCTCCTGACCCAGCCCAGCCCGGTCGTCGGGGTCGTCGGCTGGGTCGACCTCACGGCACCGGACGTCGCCGACCGACTGGCCGCCCTGGTCGACGGCGCCCGCCCCGGCGGCGTCGGCCCCGGCGGCGCCGGCCCCGGCGCCCGCGGCGCAGACTCCGGCCCCCGCCTGGTCGGCATCCGGCACCAGGCCCACGACGAACCCGACCCCGGCTGGCTCGCCCGCCCCGAGGTGGTCCGCGGTGTCCGTGCCGTCGCCGCCGCCGGACTCGCGTTCGACCTGCTCGTCCGCGCCCGGGAGCAAGCGGCTGCCCTCGCCCTCGTCGACGCCGTCCCCGAGGGGCGCTTCGTCCTCGACCACGCCGGCAAACCGGCCATTGCCGACGAACCGCGCACCACCCGACCGCGCGCCGGCGAACCGTGCGCCGCCGAGCTGCGTGCCGCCTCCGCCCACCCCGACCGCGGCCCCGGCGACCCCGGCCCCGCCGACGCCTGGCGCTCCCGCATGCGCGACCTCGCCGCCCGCCCGAACGTCGTCGTCAAGGCCTCCGGACTCCTCACCGAGGCCGGCCCGGACTGGCGGGAGCGCCCCGTCCACCGGTACATCCGCGAGACCGTCGAGCACTTCGGCCCGGACCGCACGATGTGGGGCTCGGACTGGCCCGTCTCCACCCTGGTCGCCGACCACGCCGCGGTGCTCGCCACCACGCAGGCCGCCCTCGACGACCTCTCCCCCACCGAGCGTGACACCGTGTTCGCCGGCACCGCCACCCGGACGTACCTTGTCGAGCACCCGAGCCAGACATAGGATGTCTGTGCGACGTCCGGTCGCGTACACCCAGAGGAACGGGGAACGATGCAGTTCGCACGACTCGGCCCGACCGGCGAGGAGATCCCGGTGGCCATCGACGAGGACGGCCGGGTCCTCGACCTGCGGAGCCTGACCTCCGACATCACGGGAGCGTTCCTGGCGAGCGACCCCGGCCCCGCGCAGCTCGTCCGGCACGCCCGCGACGCCGGGGACCTGCCCGAGCTCGCCGGCGCGGACACCATGCGCCGCGGCGCCCCGCTCGCCCGCCCGGGCAAGGTCGTCTGCATCGGCCTGAACTACCGGGACCACGCCGCGGAGACGGGCGCCGACATCCCCACCGAGCCGATCGTCTTCATGAAGGACCCGTCGACCGTGGTCGGGCCGGACGACACCGTGCTCGTCCCCCGTGGCAGCGAGAAGACCGACTGGGAGGTCGAGCTCGCCGTCGTCGTCGGGCGGACCGCGCGCTACTGCGTCTCCGCCGCCGACGCCGCAGCGTGCATCGCCGGGTACGCCGTCGCGAACGACGTCTCCGAGCGAGCGTTCCAACTGGAGCGCGGCGGGCAGTGGGACAAGGGGAAGTCCTGCGAGACCTTCAACCCCCTCGGACCCTGGCTCGTCACGGCGGACGCCGTCGACCCCGCCGACCTGCGGATGCGCCTGACCGTGAACGGCGAGGTCCGGCAGGACGGCACCACCGCGGACATGGTCTTCGACCCGGTCGAGGTCGTCCGGTACCTGTCGCAGTTCATGGTCCTCCGCCCCGGCGACGTCATCAACACGGGCACCCCGGCGGGTGTCGCCCTCGGCGGTGGCGCACCGTACCTCCGTCCGGGGGACGTGGTCGAGTGCTCGATCGACGGCCTCGGCACGCAGCGCCAGACGATGGGGGCTGCGTGATGCCCGGGACGCACGAGGGACTCCGCGCCGTCGTCACCGGCGGCGCCTCCGGCATCGGCGCCGCGATCGTCGCAGCACTGCAGGAGCGCGGCGCGACCGTCGTCGTGCTCGACCTGCAGCCGTCCCCGTCGGCGCCGTCCGTCACGTGCGACGTGTCGTCGGACGAGTCCGTCCGGGCCGCCGTGGCGGCGGCCGTCGACCAGCTCGGCGGACTGGACGTGCTCGTCAACAACGCGGGCATCGGCGCGCAGGGCACGGTCGAGGACAACCCGGACGACGAGTGGCGGCGCGTGTACGAGGTCAACGTGCTCGGCGCGGTGCGGCTCTCGCGCGCGTGCCTCCCGCACCTGCGGGCGTCGACGGCAGGGTCGATCGTCAACACCTGCTCGATCGCCGCGACCGCCGGGCTGCCGCAGCGCGCGCTCTACTCGGCCACGAAGGGTGCGATCGCGGCGCTGACGCGCGCGATGGCGGCCGACCACCTCCGCGAGGGCATCCGCGTGAACGCGGTCAACCCGGGCACCGCGGACACCCCGTGGGTCGCCCGACTGCTGTCGACGGCGGCGGACCCCGAGGCGGAGCGTGCCGCGCTCGAGGCACGGCAGCCGCACGGTCGCCTCGTCGCGCCGGAGGAGGTCGCCGAGGCGGTCGCCTACCTGAGCAGCCCCAGCGCGCGGTCGACGACCGGGGTCGACCTCGCGGTCGACGGGGGCATGCAGGCCCTCCGTCTCCGACCCGCGTGACGGCCGGCGCGTGGCGGGCGGGGCCGGCCGGGAGGCACGGGTCGGCTAGATTCGGCGTGTCCGGACGCGTACGCGGTCCGGCCCGTCGACCCGGCGCTGCCGGGCAGCAGCAGGAGGTGGTGACGTGGCGTCGTTGACCGACGATGCGATCGCACGCATCCAGCAGATGATCGTGAGCGGTGAGCTCCGACCGGGGCAGCGCCTCCCTCCGGAGAAGGAACTGAGCGAGTCGCTCGGTCTGTCCCGCAACAGCCTGCGCGAGGCGGTGAAGGCCCTCGAGCTCATCCGCGTGCTCGACGTCCGGCGCGGCGACGGCACGTACGTCACGTCCCTCGAGCCGAACGTGCTGCTCGAGGCCGTGTCGTTCGTCGTCGACATGCACCACGACCGGTCGCTCGTCGACCTGCTCGAGGTCCGGCGCATCCTCGAACCCGCCGCCGCCGTGCTCGCGACCGCCCGCGCGACCGAACAGCAGATCGACGACCTCGCGGTGCTCATGCAGAGCGTCGGTGAGGACACCGGCGTCGAGGACCTCGTCGCCCACGACCTCCACTTCCACTCCACGATCGCCGGCATCGGCGGCAACCGGTACCTGTCCGGCCTGCTCGACGCCCTGTCGAGCAAGACCGTCCGCGTCCGGGTCTGGCGGGGCCTGACGCAGAACGGCTCCGTCCAGCGCACGCTCGACGAGCACGCGGCCATCGTCGAGGCCATCCGTCGCCGCGACCCGCAGCTCGTGCAGTCCCTCGTTGTCGCACACGTCGAGGGCGTCGAGCGCTGGCTCCGCCGCTCGCTCGAGTGACCGGGCCCGTCGCTGCGGAGCCCTCCGGCGCGGTCCGCGCCGCACCCCCGGACGGACATCGCGCCCCGTCTGGTCGGGGTGCGACGTCCGCGGCGGGGTGCGATGCCGGGCGGGCGGCCACGGCCCGCTGCACGCCGGGTCAGGCCGGGAGCAGCGATGCCTCGCGCAGCTCGTCCCACAGCGCCTCAGGCACCGTCGCAGCGGCCCGGGCGGCGTTCTCGCACACCTGGTCCGCCGACTGCGCACCGACCGCCACGGCTCGGACGGCCTCGGCACGACGCGGGAACGCCAGCGCGGCCTCGGGCAGCGTGACCCCGTGCCGTCCGCACACCGCGGCGAGCGCCCGCGCCCGCTCGACCAGCTCGGGCGGGGCCGGGGCGTAGTCGTACGTGGTGTCCGGCGCCGGCAGCGGACGGCTGAGCAGCCCGGAGTTGTAGACCCCGACCGCGACGACGTCCACGCCGGTCTCGGCGCACCGGTCGACCAGCGCGGCGGCGGGCTGTTCGAGCAGTGTGTACCGCCCGGCCAGCATGACGACGTCGCACAGTCCGGTCTCGACGGCGGCCGTCAGCGCAGCCACCGAGTTCGACCCGACGCCGACCGCCCGGACCACGCCCTCGTCCCGCAGCGCGGCGAGCGCCGGCAGCGCCTGGGTCAGCCCGGCCGCCAGGTCGTACACGTCGGGGTCGTGCAGGTACGCGACGTCGACCCGGTCGAGGCCGAGCCGGTCAAGGGACTCGTCGAGCGACCGACGGACCCCGTCGGCGGTCGGGTCCCACTGCCGGACGAGGTCGTTCGGCACCGCGAAGCCGTCGTCGTCGACCCCGTCGCCCGGCCCGGGCACGAGCCGCCGCCCGACCTTCGTCGAGATCGCGTACTCGTCCCGCGGCCGTCCGGCGAGCGCCGCCCCGAGCCGCCGCTCGCTCAGCCCGAGGCCGTAGTGCGGGGCGGTGTCGAAGCCGCGGACGCCGACGTCCCACGCCGCGTCGACGGTCGCGCGGGCGTCGTCGTCGGACACCTCGCGCAGCAGGTTCCCGATGACGGCCCCGCCGAGCCAGAACGGCCCGCGGTCCAGGTCCACGTCGCTCATGCCTGCCCTTCGAGCGTCCACACCAGGGGGACGCCGTCGTCGTTGCCGGAGTAGTCGTCGTCCGCCTCGAGCAGCGGGTTGACCACGGCCTGCCACGCCGCGTTCACGGGGTCGTCGGCGAGGGCCCGTCGCATCGCACGGTAGTCCTCGACCTCGATGAGGTGGACCAGGTCCTGGCCGTCGCGCCAGATGCTCCAGTTCGCGACCCCGGCGGCGCGCAGGCGTTCGGCGAGCTCGGGCGGGATGCTGGCGTGCACCCGCTCGTACTCGGCCTCGTGTCCGGCGCGCAGCCGGGTGCGGGAGAGGATCCGCTGCATCAGTCGCGGAGGAACAGCTCGACGACCGGCACCGCCACGTCGGGGCGGACGATCGGCAGCGTCAGGGTCAGCGTCCCCGCGGGCTGGCCGCCGAGTCCGGTGTTCTGCGCGCGGGTCCCCGGCGGGATCTCGCGGAAGTGCACCTCGGACGCGTCGTTCAGGAGCTGGGCGTACGCCACCTTCCCGGCGAGGTCGGGCAGGTGCACGTGCTCGAACGGCCAGGTGAGCAGGTGCAGGTAGAGCCGGTCGCCCCGCTGCGTGTAGACCGTGCCGGCCGGCGCGCGGTACGACGACGGCCCCGCGCCGTACACCGAGCGGTCGTGCCGGCGCATCCACTCCCCGATGCCCTCGAGCGCCCTCCGCGCCACCCCGTCGAACTCGCCGCGGCCGGTCGGGCCGACGTTGAGCAGCATGTTCCCGTCGTTCGAGACCCCGTCGACGAGCATCCGGACGAGCAGGTCGACGCTCTTGACGGTGAGGTTGTCGCGGTCGTAGCCCCACGAGCCGTTGAGCGTCTGGCACGCCTCCCAGGGCACGGGGACGCCGTCGACCTCCATCGGCTTGTCCGGCTGGTACTGCTCGGGCGTGACGAGGTCGCCGGGGATGTCCAGCCGGTCGTTGACGATGATCCCGGGCTGCAGCCGCTTCGTCAGCGCCATCAGCTCCTCGGAGCCCCAGTCGTCGCGGCCCTTGCCGCCCCATCGGTCCTCGTGGTCGTTGTCACGGTACGAGAAGTCGTAGAACAGGTAGTCGATGCGGCCGTAGCCGGTCAGCAGCTCCTCGACCTGCCCGTGCAGGTACTCGCGGTAGCGGGCCATGTCCCGGCCCTCGTTGAGCCGGGCGATCTCCTCCGGGCTGTCGTCCCGACGAGGGTGCACGCCGTCGATCGTGAAGTCCGGGTGGTGCCAGTCGATGAGCGAGTGGTAGAAGCCGACCCGGAGCCCCTCGGCGCGGACGGCGTCGACGAACTCGCGCACGATGTCCCGTCCGAAGCGGGTGTTCGTGGACTTGTAGTCGGTGAGGGCGGTGTCCCACAGGCAGAATCCCTCGTGGTGCTTCGTGGTGAGCACGACGTACTTCATCCCGGCCTCGCGCGCGCGGCGGGCCCAGTCGGCGGGGTCGAACAGGTCCGGGTCGAAGTGGTCGAAGTACTTCTGGTAGTCCTCGTCGGTGATCCGCTCGAAGTTCTTCACCCACTCGTGGCGGGCCGGGAGCGCGTAGAGGCCCCAGTGGATGAACATGCCGAACCGGTCGTGGCGGAACCACGCGGGCAGACCGGAGGCGTCGGTGTCGGGCTGCGGCTGGGCGGGTGCGGTGATGGTCATGGGACCGGTGTTCCTTTCCGAACGGACGAACTGGTGGATGGACGGGCGCAGGTCACCGGCCGCCGAGGCCGGAGGTGACGATGCCCTTGACGAGGTGCTTCTGCAGCAGGACCAGCAGCACGACCGTCGGCAGCATCGAGATCACCGACGCCGCCATCACCAGGTTCCACTCGGAACCCTGCTGGCCGAAGAACTGCTGGAGCCCGAGCGGGATGGTCCCGTGCGCCTCGACGTCGTTCACGACGACGAGCGGCCACAGGAACGAGTTCCAGTAGGAGATGAACGAGAAGACGGCGAGCACCGCCATGGTCGGCCGCGCGAGCGGGAGCATCACCGAGAAGAACGTGCGGATCGGTCCCGCGCCGTCCACGCGCGCCGCGTCGTCGAGCTCCTGCGGCACGGTCAGGAAGAACTGCCGCACCAGGAACGCGCCGAGGGCCGTGAACGCCCACGGGATGATGAGCGCCTGGAAGGTGTCGACCCACCCGAACCCCTGCATCATCACGTACATCGGGATCACCAGGACGTCCTGCGGGATCATCAGCGTCGCCAGGAACAGCACGAACACCGTGTTCCGCCCGCGCCACCGCAGCCGCGAGAACGCGTAGCCGGACAGGACCGCGACCGTCACGTTGATCGCGGTGCCGGCGACCGCGACCAGGATCCCGTTCAGGATGAACCGCGCGAACGGCAGGTACGTGAACGCCTGGACGTAGTTGTCCCACTCGAGCGAGCGCCCCCAGAGCGTCGGCGGCGCGGTGAACACCTGGTCGGCGGGCTTCAGGCTCGTCGCGACCATGTACACGAGCGGCGAGACGAACAGCAGCGCGACGAGGCAGAGCAGCACGTACCCGACGGCGTGGCGGACCCGGCCGGGGCGCGGCGCCGACTTCGTGCGGGCGACGGCACGGGGGTTGACCGTCCGGTTCGACGTGGTCGCGCCGAGGCGCGAGCGGACCGCTTCACTCATAATGCACCCACCGCTTCTGTCCGAGGAACTGGACGGCCGTGATCCCGAGGATGATGACGAAGAGCACCCAGGCACCGGCGGAGGCGAGGCCGAGCTGCTGGTTCTGGAAGCCCGTGTTGTAGATGTACTGCACCAGGGTCTCCGTCGCGGTGCCCGGTCCGCCCTTGGTCAGGACGAAGGGCTGCGTGAAGACCTGGAACGAGGTGATGAGCGTCATCATCGTCGCGAAGAACACCGACGGCGAGATGAGCGGGAACTTGATCGCCCAGAAGGTCTGCCACGCGTTCGCACCGTCGAGCTGCGACGCCTCGATCTGGTTCTCCGGGACCGCGTCGAGCGCCGCCGAGAAGATCAGCATGTTGTAGCCGAAGCCCTGCCAGACGCTCATCGCGACGATCGCGAGCATCGCCCAGTGCTGGTCGGCCAGGAAGTTCGGCGCGTGCACGCCGATGGTCGACTGCAGCGTCGCGTCGATGGCGCCGTCGGGCTGGTACAGCATCCGCCAGACGACGACGTTCGCGACGATCGGCGTGATGGTCGGGATGAAGAACAGGACGCGGAAGACGTGCCGGCCGGCGATCCGCGGCGTCAGCCAGGCGGCGAGTCCGAGGGAGACGACCAGGTTGAGCGGCACGTAGAGCACCACGAACAGGGTCGTGTTGAGCGCGACGGTGCGGAACACCGGGTCGCTGAACAGGCGGACGTAGTTCTCGACGCCGGCGAACGTGCGTTCGCCGAGCATCGGCCAGTTCATGAAGCTGACGACGAGCGACGCCAGGATCGGGAACGCCGTGAAGACGACGAGCCCGATGGAGTGGGGTGCCGCGAACACGGCGCCCCACCACGAGCGGCGGCCCGTGACGCCCTCGGCGTCGCCGGTGGTCCGGCGCGGCGCGGCCGGGCCGGCCACCGCGGTCGCGACCGCGGGCACGGCCGCGGTGGGTGGGTCCTGGATGGTGGTCATGCGACGACCTCCTCGTCGTTCACGCGGTCCTGGTGGCGGGATGGGGCGGACGGGAGGCACGCGGCGGGGTCGACCCGTGCCTCCAGTCAGTCAGGTGGTGGGCTCGCTCACTGCGAGCCGAGCTGGCCCGAGATGGAGGACATGGTGTCCTTCCCGGAGGCCTGTCCGTTGACCGCCTGCAGGGCGTACTGCGTGAAGAGCTGCGAGAGCTGGTCGCTCTGCTTGTTGCCGAGCAGCGGCGACGACTTCGCCAGCGCGGCCTTGAGCGCCTCCTCGGCGCCCTCGATGCCGGCGCTGGAGTACCACGACGCCTGGGCGGAGGTGCGTCCCGGGAGGGCGCGGCCCTCCTCGGCGAGCGAGGTCAGGACCTTCTCGCTCGTCATCGTCTGGACGGCCTTGAACGCCTGCTCCGGGTACTTGCACTGCTTCGAGATGCCGAAGCCCGAGCCGGCCGCGAAGGTCGACGGGCCGGAGGTACCGCTCGGCAGCGTCGTGACGCCCAGGTCGAACTGCACCTTGGCCTTCTGGCTGATGAGCGACCACGGACCGTCGGTGTACATGGCGACCTTGCCGGCGGCGAAGTCGTTGCTCGACTGGGACGAGTCGGACGACGCCTGCGTGGCGTAGCCCTTCTTCACCAGGCTGCCGAGCCAGTCCAGGCCCTCGGCGAACTTCGCGTCCGTGGCGTCGATCTTCCCGCCCTCGGTGATCACCCGACCGCCGTTGTAGCCGTAGATCATCGACTCGAGGTTCAGGTCGCTGACGGTGGAGCCGAACTCGGTGATGCCCTTCGCCTTGAGCGCGGCGCCGGCGGCCTCGAACTGGTCGACGGTCCAGCCGGGCTTCGGCTCGTCGACGCCGGCCTGCTTGAACAGGTCCCGGTTGTAGAACATCATGATGGGCCCGGTGTCGTACGGCAGCCCGTAGAGCTTGCCGTCCACCTTCATGCCGTCGAGCGCGGTGCTGTCGAACGCGGACAGGTCGAGCCCGTCCTGCTTCGCCAGCTCGTCGAGCGGCAGGAGCGACGAGGTGTAGTTCGCCGCGCGCAGGGACTGCATGCTCACGACGCACTGGGCGCTGCCGCCGCTGAGCTGCGTGCTGAGCTTCGTGAAGTAGTTCTCGAACGGCGCGCCCTGGATCGTCAGGGTGATCCCGTCGTCGCTCTTGACGGTGTCGGCGACCTTCTGCCAGGCGGCCTGGTCCTCCTTCCCGGCGATCCACATGGACCAGGTCAGGGAGTCCTCGGTCTGGCCGCCGCCGGCGCTGCTGCCGGAGGAACAGCCGGTCAGCACGAGGGTCACGGCAGCTGCTGCCGCGAGCCCCGCGATGAAACGTCGTTGCATCGGTGTCTCCACTTCGTCGTGGTGGTGCTGGGGTGTGTCGGGGTTGGTCTGGCGAGTCGGTCTGACGTGTCCGGCTCAGGCGACGCGGATCGTGTCGCGGACCGGGTCGGCGGCCGAGGCCGCCGCCCAGACCGGGCCGTCGGGGTAGGTGTGGGCGTCGAGGGAGTCGGCGAGCATCTCGGTGCCGGCGCCCGGGGCGGTCGGGGGCCAGTAGCGGCCGCCGCGGACGTCGACCGGGGTCACGAAGTGCTCGTGCAGGTGGTCGACGAACTCGATGCAGCGGTCCTCGAGCGCCCCGGAGAGCGCGACCGCGTCGAACATCGACAGGTGCTGCACCGCCTCGCACAGCCCGACGCCGCCCGCGTGGGGGCAGACCCGGACGCCGTGCTTGGCGGCGAGGAGCAGGATCGCGACGTTCTCGTTGACGCCGGCGACCCGGGTGGCGTCGATCTGCAGCACCCGCATCGCGTCCGCCTGGATGAGCTGCTTCGCGATCACGCGGTTCGCCATCTGCTCCCCGGTCGCCACCGGCACCGGGGCGATGCGGCGGGCGATCTCGGCGTGCCCGAGGACGTCGTCCGGACTCGTCGGTTCCTCGACCCAGGCGATGTCGAACTCCCGCAGCCGGTCGATCCACGCGACCGCCTCGTCGACGTCCCACCGCTGGTTCGCGTCGATCGCGATCCGGACGTCCGGGCCGACGACCTGCCGGGCGATGCGGAGACGTCGGACGTCCTCGTCGACGCTGCCGCCGACCTTGAGCTTGATCTGGGTGAAGCCGTCGGCCACCGCCTCGCGGCACAGGCGGGCGAGCTTGTCGTCGTCGTAGCCGAGCCAGCCGGGCGTGGTCGTGTACGCCGGGTAGCCGGACTGCTCGAGCCGGCGTCGGCGTTCCGCACGGAGGGGCTCGGCGGCGCGGAACAGCTCGAGGGCCTCGGCCGGGGTGATCGCGTCGGTCAGGTACCGGAAGTCGACCAGGTCGACCAGGTCCTCCGGCGACATCGATGCCAGGAGCGCCCACAGGGGCAGTCCGGCGCGCTTGGCCTTCAGGTCCCACAGCGCGTTCACCACCGCGCCGATGGCCATGTGCATCACGCCCTTCTCCGGGCCGAGCCACCGCAGCTGCGAGTCGTGCACCATGCTCCGCCACGTGCCGCCCATGTCGGCGAGCAGTGCCTCGGCGTCGCGACCGACGACGTGCCCGCGGAGCGCGGCGATCGCGGCCTCCTGCACCTCGTTGCCCCGACCGATCGTGAACACGAACGCCGAACCGGTCAGGCCGTCGAGGGCGTCCGTGGTGACCTCCACGTACGCCGCGGAGTAGTCGGGGTCGGGGTTCATCGCGTCCGACCCGTCGTGCTCCCGCGAGGTCGGGAACCGGATGTCCCGGACCCGCAGACCGGTGATGCGGCTCATCGTTGCTCCTGCCCGTCCGGTCGCCGTCGACCGAACGAGGACATCGAAACATCGGATGTCTCGGCTGTCAAGAGCCGATCGGCCCGCGTTCTGCGGTCAGGAGCGGCGGAGTCGTCCTACCGGTGACACGGAGAACGCCCCGTGGCGGCTGCCACGGGGCGTTCTGCGGACTGCGTCACCCCGGCGGGCACACACCCGCTCGCGGTCGGGTCAGGCGCGGACCGCCGCCGTCGCGGGGAGGTCCTCTGCCGCACCGGCCCGGTCGGCCTGCTCCTGCAGCGCCGAGCTCTTCCGGAGCGGGGGTGCCTTGAAGAACCAGCTCAGGACGAACGCGAGCAGGATCACCGCGAAGCCGACCCAGTAGACGGTGACCGCCGAGGCGTTGAAGCCCGTCATGAAGGGCTTCGTCAGCGCGGGGTCCGCCCCGTTCAGGAACGAGGTGTCGCTCGTCTCCGCGGTGGCACTCCCGCCCTTGCCGGACCCGGACGAGATCGCGTCCGAGAGCTTCGGCGCGAGCTGGTCGACCCAGTAGGTGCGCTGCGCGGTGTCCGACCAGTCGACCACCAGGCGGTCACCCTGCACGGACGCGTGCGCCTGGTCGGCCGCGGCCGCGAGCGCCTGCTGCTGCACGGCCTCCGGGGCACCGGCGGTCGCCGCGGTCACCTTCGCCGTGGCCTGGTCGAGCCCGGACTGCACCTGCTGCTCGAGCGGGGTGACGATCGGTGTCCACAGCTGGTCCATCACGCCACGGTTGACCTTCGCGCTCGCGACGGTCGGGTTCAGGGCCGCGTCGAGCGCGCCGGTCAGGTTCGCCTTGTCGGCGGTCGCCGCGGTGATGTTCGTCGGCATGAGCGAGAACAGCACGCTGAGGAGCACCGCGGTGCCGAGCGTCCCGCCGATCTGCCGGAAGAAGGTCGCCGACGACGTCGCCACGCCCATGTCGCGCGGCTGGACCGAGTTCTGCGACGCCAGGGTGATGCTCTGCATGAGCTGGCCGAGGCCGAGGCCGATGAGGAACATGCCGATCATCAGGAACCAGAGCGGCTTGTCGATCGTCATGAACGTCAGCACGACGTAACCGGCGGACACCAGCGCGGTCCCGATCACCGGGAACACCCGGTAGCGGCCGGTGCGCGCCACGATCTGGCCCGAGGCGATCGACGCGATCATCAGGCCGCCGATCATCGGCAGGGTCGCGAAGCCGGACTCCGTCGGGGTGAGCCCCGTGACGATCTGCAGGTACAGCGGGATGGTCAGCATGGCGCCGAACATCGCGAAGCCGACCAGGAACCCGAGGACCGTGGCCATCGAGAACGTCCCCGAGCGGAACAGCTTGAGCGGGATGATCGCGTCGTCGCGCATGAGCGTCTCGGCGACCAGGAACGCCACGATCCCGAGCCCGCCGACGACGTAGCAGGCGATGGAGCCAGCGGAGGCCCATCCCCAGGTGCGGCCCTGCTCGGCGACGAGCAGCAGCGGCACGAGCGCCACGATCACTGCGGTCGCGCCCCACCAGTCGATGCGCGGCTTCCGCGCGGCGTCGCCGAACTTCGGCAGGTGCAGGAACGCGATCACCATGAGGAGCGCGCCGATGCCGATCGGGACGTTGACCAGGAACACCCACCGCCACCCGGTGACCCCGAGGATCGAGGACGCACCGGCGAACAGCCCACCGATGAGCGGACCGATGACCGACGAGATGCCGAACACCGCGAGGAAGTAGCCCTGGTACTTCGCACGCTCACGGGGCGCGAGGATGTCGCCCATGATCGCGAGCGGCAGCGACATGAGCGCGCCCGCACCGATGCCCTGGAACGCCCGGAAGGCGGCGAGCATGACCATCGAGGTCGAGAAGGTCGAGAGCAGCGAACCGAGCACGAAGACGCTGATGCCGAAGATGTAGAGCGGTCGGCGGCCGAAAACGTCGGAGAGCTTGCCGTAGATCGGCGTGGTGATCGTCGACGCGATCAGGTAGGCCGTCGTGACCCAGGCCTGCTGGTCGAGCCCGTGCAGGTCGTCACCGATGGTGCGGATCGCGGTGCCGACGATCGTCTGGTCGAGCGAGGACAGGAACATGCCCGCCATCAGCCCGTAGATGACGAGCAGGATCTGGCGGTGGGTCATGATCGGCTTCGCGGGTGCGGGAGCCGTGGCCTCCGGTCGGCCGCGCTGCACCTCGACGGGTGCGGTGGCAGTGGACATCGATCCTCCTGGGACTCTCTCTTGCAGACCGTGCAACTTTACACCCGTGGCACCTTTGCCACCAGCGCAAGGTTGCCCCGTCTGCACGCATCTTCAGGCGTGCGTCGAGTGCGCAGCGCGTCCAGGGTGCGCGGCGTACCGTCCCCGCCATGACCGACGCGAACGAACACCCCCGCCCGGAGGACGACGCCGCACGGCTCGGACTCGTCGTCGTCGGCGAGGCCGCCGCCCTGCACGCCGGGGACGACGGCGCACTCGACGCCAGCGAGGAGAACATCCGCGAGACCGTCGACAGCATGGTCGACGAACCCCTCACGGACCGGCAGGAGCAGGTCGTCGAGCGCCTGGCCTCGGCCGGCGGCACCCTGACGGCCGGCCTGAGCGGCGCGCTCGCGGCGAAGACCGGCAGCAGCGTCGACGACGTGCTCGAGGGCGCGGCCCGGAGCGTCGTCTGGCAGCAGCGCCTCGCCGCCGAGCGGGACGCCGCGGCCACGAGCGCACTGCAGCCGACGGAGGCGGACCCGGGGAAGGACACCGATGCCGGCGAGCGCGAGGACGCCGGGCACCCGCAGCGACGCGACGACGACCCCCGCGACGACGGCTGACCAGCCCGAGCACACGAGGAGGCGCGGTGCGGGACGAACCCGCACCGCGCCTCCTGTCCGTGGCCGCGGTGGTGACCCGGCGCCCTCCTGGTGACTAGGAGCCCTGGCGCCACCACGCGTCGAAGGGCGTCGCCGGGACCTGGCGCTTGTGCTCGGTCGCGCGGTAGCGCGCCTCGATCGCCTCGGCGACCTCGTCCGGGACGTCGTGGCCCTGCAGGTACGCGTCGATCTCGGCGTAGGTCAGGCCGAGGTTCGCTTCGTCCGTCTGGCCGGGCAGGTCGTCGAGCAGGTCGGCCGTCGGCGCCTTCTCGTAGAGTCGCGCGGGCGCCCCGAGGTGCTCGAGCAGCTGCCGCCCCTGGGTCTTCGTGAGGCCCGTCAGCGGGGTGAGGTCCACGCCGCCGTCGCCGTACTTCGTGAAGAAGCCCGTGACCGCCTCGGCCGCGTGGTCCGTGCCCACGACGAGGAGCCCGCGCTGCCCGGCGACCGCGTACTGCGCGACCATCCGCATGCGCGCCTTGACGTTGCCCTTGACGAAGTCGCTCAGCTCGACGCCGGCGGCCGTGGTGTCCTGCACCACCCCGTCGACCCCGTGCTCGATGTTCACGACGATGCCCGGGTCCGCCGCGATGAAGCGGAGGGCGAGCTGCGCGTCGTCCTCGTCGGCCTGCACGCGGTACGGCATGCGCACCGTGACGAACTCGGCCGGGTGCCCGTCAGCGCGCAGGCCCTCGACCGCGAGCTGCGTCAGCCGTCCGGCGAGCGTGGAGTCCTGGCCGCCGCTGACGGCGAGGACGAAGCCCTTCGCACCCGTGGTGGTCAGGTAGTCCCGGAGGAACCCGACGCGTCGGGCGATCTCCTGCTCCGGGTCGATGGTCGGCTGGACGTCGAGGTCCGCGGCGATGGCGGCTTGGAGTTCACGCACCGCTCCAGTATCACGCGCCGGGCCGCGGACGGCACGGATTCACCGCGAGGTCGCGGCTCCTTCCGGGCGGATGGTGTTGTCGTGGTCCGTCCCGATCGCGCAGGTGCAGACCACGCGCAACGTCTCGTCGCCGCGGGTCAGGCGGAAGCGTTCGACGTGGGGCGGGCCGACGTGCCGGTCCAGGGGGTGGGTGTCGTGGTCGTGCACTCGGGTCCTCGCTCTCCGGCGGCCACGGATCGCCCCGTGCCCGCCGCTGATCCGCGCTCCACCGGTGATGTGGAGGCACCTCCGCCGGGCACGCGGAGACATGAGCAATCTACAAGGCTACGCGCGGAACAGCCAGCGAGAGCCACGGACCGCACTGACGGACGGGAGGCACGGTGCCAGCTGGCACCGTGCCTCCCGTCCGTTGGGTGGGCGCGTCGCGACGCGCGGGTCAGACCTGCTCGCCGAGGAAGTCGGCGTACGACGGTTCGTCGTGCTCCGCGCCGGCGGGCGCGGACGCGTCCGAGGCGCCGGCGATCCGCTCGGAGATGATGTCGGCGACCTCCTCCGGGGACCGGAGACCGTGCCGGTGCCAGTCCTCCGGGGCCCGGGGCGTCACGAGAGCCCCAGCAGGACGGTCGTGGCGGACGGGACGACGGGGGTGCGGGTCTGGCCCGCCGAGAAGTCGAGGGGGTGTGCGGTGCACGAGCAGTTCGTGGCGGCCATGGTGACAGCCCTTCATCGAGGAGTTGCAGACCTCGGATCCGACCGGGCCGTCCCGCTGTGCCAGACCTCGCAGACCGCGAGGGCATCGTGACGACGGGACCTGGAGGAGAACCCGGTGACTCCAGGGTAGGAGTGGTGGTGGACCGCGTCCAGGTGGATGCGGTTAGCGGCGACCCCGCCGAGGTGCTGCCGCGCCGGTAGCGTGGTGGCTCCGCACGACCACGAGGAGCCCCATGCCCCTGTTCGGCCGTCCCAGCGACGCCCAGTCCGACGCCGCCCGCCCCGACGCCGCCCCCAGTGTCTTCGCCCGCAGGTGGGCCGACCCGTTCGGCACCCTCGCGACGCGCTGCCTGCAGATCATCGTGGTGCTCGTCGTCGCGATCGGCATCGTCTACGCCGCCGCGACGCTGAGCGTCGTGACCATCCCGGTGCTCCTCGCGCTCATCATCGCGTCGGCCATGCACCCCGTGGTCTCCTGGCTCCGACGCCACAAGGTGCCGTCGGTGCTCGCGACCCTCGCGGTGCTGCTCGGTGTGCTCGTCGTGCTCGGGCTCGTCGGGTGGCTCATCGTCGTCGCCGTGATCGCGCAGTGGCCGGACCTGCAGAAGTCCGCGATCAGCGGCTTCCAGCAGCTCCAGGACGCGGTCGACCACCTGCCCTTCGCGATCTCCGACCAGCAGGTGGACCAAGTCGTCGACGGGGTCCAGGGCTTCCTGACCAGCTCGCAGTTCGGCTCCGGCGCACTCGCGGGCGCCTCGGCCACCGCGAACTTCCTCACCGGCCTCGTGCTGATGATCGTCGTGCTGTTCTTCTTCCTCAAGGACGGTCCGGCGATCTGGGAGTTCCTGCTCCGCCCCTTCACCGGGGCCCGCTACGAGCGGGCGCGCCGCGTGGGCGACCGCGTGGTGCAGACCCTCGGCGGGTACGTCCGCGGCACGGCCAGCGTCGCCGCGGTCGACGCGATCGGTATCGGCGTGGGGCTCGCGATCGTCGGGGTCCCACTGGCGCTCCCCCTCGCCGTCGTCGTGTTCATCACGGCGTTCATCCCGATCGTCGGTGCGACCGCCGCCGGCATCCTCGCCGCCCTGGTGGCCCTGGTGGCGAACGGCCCCGTCGCCGCCCTCGTCGTCGTCGGCATCGTCGTGCTCGTGAACCAGCTCGAGGGCAACCTGCTCCAGCCCGTCCTGATGGGCAAGACGCTCAAGCTGCACGGGCTCGTCATCCTGATCGGCCTGACCGCGGGGACGGTGCTCGCGGGCATCACCGGCGCGATCATCTCGGTGCCGCTGCTCGCCGCGGCCTGGGGTGCCGTGCAGGTGTGGGACGGACCGGGGCAGCCTGCGCTGCCGTGGCGGCAGAAGCGCCCGGAGACCGCCGAGCGGCGGTAGCGCGCCGGCGCGGCACCGACGCCGCCCACGCACCACGAAGGGGAGCCCCCGCACGCCGCGGTGGCTCCCCTTCGACGTGTCCGGCCTCGACCCGACGGGACGGGTCAGTCGGTCCCGGAGTCGAACGCAGCACCCTCGGACGCGGCGTCCGTCGCCCGCCCGAGCGCGTCGTCCGCGTCGGAGGTCACGACCGCGCCGCCGAGGATCTCCTCGGCCTCGCCCGCCTGCAGCTGCCCGACGAGCTCGCCCGTCGCGCCGCCGATCAGACCGGCCGCCGCGTACTGCTCGAGCCGCGCGCGCGAGTCCGCGATGTCGAGGTTCCGCATCGTGAGCTGCCCGATCCGGTCGTCCGGCCCGAAGGCGGCGTCCCCGACGCGCTCCATCGAGAGCTTGTCCGGGTGGTACGACAGCGCGGGCCCGGTCGTGTCGAGGATCGTGTAGTCGTCCCCGCGACGCAGGCGGAGCGTGACCTCGCCGGTGACGGCCGACGCGACCCAGCGCTGCAGCGACTCGCGCAGCATGAGGGACTGCGGGTCGAGCCACCGGCCCTCGTACATCAGACGGCCGAGGCGACGACCCTCGTTGTGGTACGCCGCGACGGTGTCCTCGTTGTGGATCGCGTTGAGGAGCCGCTCGTAGGCGATGTGCAGCAGCGCCATGCCCGGCGCCTCGTAGATGCCGCGGCTCTTCGCCTCGATGATGCGGTTCTCGATCTGGTCGGACGCACCGAGGCCGTGCCGACCACCGATGGCGTTCGCCTCGTACACCAGCGCGACGGCGTCCGGGAACTCGACCCCGTTGATCGCGACCGGGCGGCCGGCCTCGAAGCGGACCGAGACCACCTCGGTCGCGACGTCGACGTCGTCGCGCCAGGCGGCGACGCCCATGATCGGCTCGACGATGTCCAGCCCGCTGGAGAGCTCTTCGAGGCTCTTCGCCTCGTGCGTGGCGCCCCAGATGTTGGCGTCGGTCGAGTACGCCTTCTCGGTGGAGTCGCGGTACGGGAAGCCGCGCGCGACGAGCCACTCGCTCATCTCCTTGCGGCCGCCGAGCTCCTCGACGAACTCGGAGTCGAGCCACGGCTTGTAGACGCGGAGCCGCGGGTTGGCCATCAGGCCGTAGCGGTAGAACCGCTCGATGTCGTTGCCCTTGTAGGTGGAGCCGTCGCCCCAGATGTCGACGCCGTCCTCCTTCATCGCGCGGACGAGCATCGTGCCCGTCACGGCGCGGCCGAGCGGCGTCGTGTTGAAGTACGTCTTGCCGCCCGAGCGGATGTGGAAGGCACCGGTCTGCAGCGCGACGAGGCCCTCTTCGACCAGGGCGCTCTTCGCGTCGACCAGGCGGGCGATCTCCGCGCCGTACTCGTGGGCGCGACCGGGGACGGCGTCGATGTCCGGCTCGTCGTACTGGCCGATGTCGGCCGTGTACGTGCAGGGCACCGCTCCCTTCTCGCGCATCCAGGCGACCGCGCAGGAGGTGTCGAGACCTCCGGAGAACGCGATGCCGACTCGTTCGCCGACGGGGAGACTGCTCAGGACCTTGGACACGGGGACAATCGTACGGGTCCGCCGGGCCGCACTACCGTCCGGGCCGACGGTTGTGGATCGATCGTGTCCTGGTGCTCTGGCGGCCCTGGTGCCCCTGGAGGGACTCGAACCCCCAACCGTTTCCTTAGGACGGAACTGCTCTTCCGTTGAGCTACAGAGGCTGGCTCGTCCACTCTAGCGGCGGTAGGGCTCCAGGAACGTCCGGACCTCGGACACGTACAGCTCCGGCACCTCGACCGTCGCGAAGTGGCCGCCCCGGTCGAGTTCGTGGTGGTACACGAGGTTCGTCGTCCGCTCGAGCCACTCCCGCGGTGCCCGCACGAGGTCCCCCGGGAAGACCGAGAACCCCGACGGCACCTCCACCCGCCGGGCCAGCTGCTCCGCCGGGATCGCCGCGTTCGCGTGGTACATCCGCATGGACGACCCGATCGTCCCGGTCGCCCAGTACTCGGTCAGCAGCGCGAGCACCTCGTCCCGCGTGTACACCGACCACAGGTCCCCGCCGCAGTCGCTCCACGACCGCAGCTTCTCGACGATCCACGCCGCCGTGCCCGCCGGCGAGTCCGTCAACCCCACCGCCGCGGTCTGCGGCTTCGTCCGGTGCAGCATCGCGTAGGCACCCTCGTCGGTCCGCCACCGTGCCGTCTCGTCGACGAAGGCCCGCTCCGTCGGCGAGAGCGCCGAGGCGTCGAGCCCCGGCCACGCCAAGCCGCCGTCGATGCGGTGCACTGCGACGACCCGGTCCGGCTGGTCGAGCGCGAGGTACCGGACCACGTGCGTGCCGATGTCGCCGCCGGACGCCGCGAAGCGCTCGTACCCGAGCGTCGTCATGAGCTCCGCCCACATCCCGGCGACCTGTCGCGCGTCGAGGACCTGCGGCGGCGCGTCCGAGAACCCGTAGCCGGGCATGTCCGGGACGACGACGTCGAAGCCCGCCGCGACGAGCATCGGCAGCACCTTCCGGTACCGCCACCCGGAGTCCGGCCAACCGTGCGCGAGCAGCAGCGGGATCGCGTCGTCCCGTCCGGACCGCGCGTGCAGCACGTGCACCCGGATGCCGTCGACCTCGACCAGACGCGAGGGCAGGGCGGCCAGGGCGGCGCGGTGCGCGTCGAAGTCGAACCCGTCCGCCCAGTACGCCACGAGCGGGCGGAGTTCGTCGAGGTCGACGCCCAGCGACCAGCCGTCCACACCCGTCGCGTCCGGCCAGCGGGTCGCCCGGAGGCGTGCCCGGAGGTCCGCGATGGTGGCGTCGTCGATGTCCGGCGTCTCGCTCATGCAGCGCACGCTACGCCCGCGTGTTCCTTCCCATCACGCTCGCGATCGGAGGACGTTCCGCGCATGATGCGCAGGAACACCTGACCCACCACGCGCGGATCCGCACACCACGCGCGGATCGGCCCACCACGCGCGGATCGGCACACCACGGTCGCCGGGCGCGACCACCGGCGGACGGGAGGCACGTGGCGGCGCCGCACCGTGCCTCCCGTCCGTCCGTGGCTGCGGCAGCAGCCGCCGCTACGCGGCGACCAGGTACTCGTCCCACTCCGACTGCGGCCGCTCGATGCCGCGCACCACCCACGAGGCACCGTGCGGCGCCTTCGGCCGGAACCGGAGTCGCCAGCCCATCTCCTGCGGGGTGCGGTCGCCCTTGGTGTTGTTGCACGCCAGGCAGCAGGCGACGAGGTTCTCCCACGAGTCCTGCCCACCGCGGGACCGCGGCTGCACGTGGTCGATCGTCGTCGCGTGCCGGTCGCAGTACGCGCATTCTCTGAACTAGCAGTTCGTACGAGTCGGAGCGCTCAGGGTTTCCGGCATCCCGGTGCTTCAGGCCTCGTCCAGAAGTCGAACCATCGCAGCGAAGTCTGCGTCGAGAGCAGTTGCCATCCGCCACCAGGACTCGAGCGAGCCGCCACGGTGGCCGCGCAACATCCGAAGCACGGTGAGCCGATGGAGTCCGGTTCGCTCGGCAAGCAGCTCGTAGCTCACGTTGGCATCGACGCGCATCTTGTCGAGTGCGGTGCGGAACGCGTGGAGGTTGGGCTCCCGCGTTACATGCACTCCGCGAACCTTGCAAAGATGCGCCTCTAGCGCAGTATCCAAATGGATACTACTTTGATGAGCATGACACCCGCGCCTCGCACCGGGCCTGGCCGCCCCTCGCGCGCAATCGCCCTCGCTGAGGTCTCGGCCTCCCTCGAAGCCCTCGGGCTTGATCCTGTTCGCGCACTGTCCGACATCGCCGAGCTCCTTCGGCTCTACGGCACCCCGTCCATGCTGTCGTCGATTCACCGGGAACTGATGCTCCAGTGGTTCGGCTCGTCTGACCTGCAGGCAGCTTTCATCGGGTCCGGTCCCCTTCGCCGGGAGGAGCTTGTGGCAGTTGCGGTGAGGATGAGCGCCCTCGACACCGTGACCGCGTATTCGGTCAAAGAGATCGCCGGTCTGCTCGGAGAAACCGAGCAGCAGATTCAACGACTGATCGACGATCGCGAACTGTGGGCATTCGGCCATAAGACGATTCTGATCCCCGCTTGGCAATTCGACGTTGCGGAGGATAGCGCGAGCTTGATCAGCCCCCACTTGAGCACCGTGGTGAGAGCCATCCCCAGGAATGCACCTCCCGCTCTCGTACGCGGCCTAATGACGCTTGATGACCCTCAGCTCAGCAGAAACCACAACACGTCGACTTCTCCTCGCGATTGGCTGCTGAAGGGGTACGGACCGATGCCCGTGGTTGCTTTACTGCTACGGCATCTTGAGGGCAGCGATGACCGCCTGCTGAGCTATCTCTGGGGAGCAGCATGATTTGGGCGCTCGCGAGTGACCGCGCGATAACCACCCTGCAGTGGAGGACATTGTCTCGCAGAACGGGGAGCGAGCTGTGATGAAGAAAAACAGCGACGTCAGTTTGGCGCGAATCCCGTTGTCGAATCTACGCGACCAGGCTCCCCCGGACCTGATCGCGCTTTATGCCGAGGTTCGGGAGGGCCAAGCTCTCATTCCGGGTCTCAAGATGGGTGTCGGCGCCCTCACCGTTGAGCGTTGGAATCCGGCCTGCGCGGCCGCCGGTTGGACGCTCTACGGCGCGGACCTCACCCTCGACATGGGTCACCCGTTCGGGTCGATGTTCTACCGCAATGACGAGGACGGCCGGGTGCTGCGCGTTGGGGTGAAGTGGCATCCGCCGGTGCAGCGGCTCGAGTTCCCGGCCCTGCATCCGTCGAAGCCGGAGCTGACGTCCGACTGCACGGCTGAGGAGGTCGCTGCGGTGGTGTTGGATGCGAGGAGTCGAATCGGGACGCTTGTCGCGGTCAACGCGCAAATCGGGTCGTTCGTCGCCACCGAAGAGTCAGAGAACGCGATCCTCGACGCATCAGGGCTCGGGCTCGAGCGGCTCGCCGAAGACGACCCACGGTTCGCTGGCGATGCCTGAGCGTGGGGCGGCGCTGCGATTCAAGCCGGTGCTGTTGCGGCTGCTGTCGTTGTCGGCGCAGTTCGACGCCGGGATCTGGCCGACGTTGGCCGGAATGACGTTCACGAACTCCACCGGGCCGAAGATCCTGCAGCGGACCGTCAACGTCCGCACCAGCGAAGACGGGTGGGTGTTCACGCTCCTCAACGGGGCGCCGCTGAGGGATCCTGCTGACCCGCTGCTGGAAGCAGCGACTCAGGTGGTGGACGTGCTGTCGAAGCTCCGCGCGGTGGGGCGTGGTCCGGAAGCGGTGGGGCCGGCTGATGTCTGACCGTCAGTGGGTGCAGGACATCCGGCATGAGCAGACGATCCTTTCGTTGCCGTTCGGCCTCGGCTACACGATCGACATCACTCAGACCCTCACCGCCCTCGCCGCTGCCGGGATGCCGGCACGGGTGGAGGCGTTCGACCGGCTCCGCTTCGACGACGGCCGCTCCGCGTTCCTCGCCACCCCAGACCCGACCACCACCATCACCGACAGCGACGGCGGTGAGGGTCGCGTGGATGATGTGATCCTGCTCCCTGGCGGGTCCGAGGGCGGGGTGCTGTCACTGGTGCGCCGATACCCCGACCTGGTGGTCGTGAACGGGAAACGCGGGCGGGTGTGGGCTAACGGGCGGCAGCTGTCCGGCACGACGATGCAACGGGAAGCGACCCCAGGGTGGCGGACCGTCTTCGCGATCGCTCGCAGCATCGTCATGCACGGCGGCGGCACACACGCCATCGCGGACCGCAGCGGGGTTCCCTTCCAGGAGGCGCGCGCCGCCATGCCAGCACTCGGCGTGCACGTCTTCCACACGCCTCTCGGGTGGGAAGCCAGGGACCGACCAGCACTGGTCGACTGGGCACTGGCGGCATACCCGGGTCCTGGCGGGATCCGGACCTGCTGGCGCAGGGACACCACCATCGACCAGCAGGCGGACCAGCTCATCAGCCTCGGCGGAGTGATGTCGGACCGGTGGGCCGCGCAGCAGTCCGGCGTGCTTGTCGCCCCGAACCGGTTGACGGCGTTCTTCGCCCAGCACCCCGACATGGCCGCACTCGGCTACGAGCCAGCGTCGGCGGATGACGCGACGGTGAAAGTCATCGTCCCGCAGGACACCACCGTCCTGACCGGCGCTGAGGGGTGCTGCGCGGACGACTTCATCACCGCGCACGTCCTCTACGAAGACAGTTGGGTGGCTGCGAACACGGATGCGGTGAACGGGCTGCGGCAGCTGCTGCACTTCCGATCAGACCTCGCCCACGACCTCCGCTGGCACCCCGGCGGCAGCTGACAGGAGCGCGCTGATGACCTTGCAGCTGCTGTCGCTGACCTTGGCGTACGACGACACCCGATTCTTCGGGTCCGTCATGTTCACCGACCCCGACCACCCGGACGACAAGCCCGCCGCGGTCCTGGTTGATCACGCGGATGAACCGCCCTGGTTCCGCCTCACAAACGTCGACCCGAGCGGGCAGGACCCGGCGGCGCCGGCGATGGTCGAAGCGGACCGCATCATGCGGTTCCTCCTCCGCTACACACCCGACCGCATCGGCCGTGCCCCCGCCGACTTCCCCCAGCCCTAACCGCTGCGCACACGCCCATCCCCAGGAGGTTCCCGCTGATGATGCGTTTGGTGTCCATGCACCTGTCGAACGACCGGATCCTCTGGGGGCATGTGCTCCTCGAGGACACCGAGAACCCGGACGCGCACCTGGCGCAGATCCTCGTCCGTGCCGTGGATGTCGAGCCGGGGTACGAGCTCTACGACAGGACCAACACGGTCCTGTCGGACCTGACGGTGCCGGCGGTGCGGGAGGCGAACCGGATCGTGCAGACCCTCCTCATCCCCGCCTCCGAAATCGCACGACGGGAGAAGGCCGTCCGAGCGGTGATTCACTCGGGCTACTTGGAAGGGTTCCCGGACGACATGCCGTGGCAGTCGCAGCTGTGGATGTACGCCCGCGGTGAAGTCACCCGCGAACAACTCTCCGCATACGCCGATGAAGGCAGGCAGATCCCCCGCCAACCCGACAACAGCGCGGTCGGTCCGGCGGACGTTTCCGAGGACTGGTGGCAGACCGCGCAAGCCCGGATCCGCCGGAACCTGCTCAACACCACCCTCACCGAGCCGGAAGTCGCTGCGGCCCTGCAGGTCAGCATTGAGGAGGTTGGGGAGCTGTTTGAAGCGAACCGGCTGATGAGCTTCGATCTCGACGGTGAAGAACGCATCCCGGACTGGCAACTCGTCACGCCGGCCCTTCCCGAGTTCGGCGACCCGTCGTCGCTGCTGCCCGGCCTCGACGTCCTCTACGCGGCAGCACCCCAACCGCTCCTTGACGCGGCCGCGATGACCGAGTTCATGACCACGCCCCTGGACTTCCTCACCGTCGACGACCGGGTCCTGACGCCATTGGATTGGATGCGGGAAGGTCGGCCGTTGACGACGATCATCGCCCTGTTCCGCGGACGACGGTGGCGGCCATGACCCGCCGACCGGATCTGTTCCTCCTCAGCGTGGCCTACGACGTCACTGGCGTGCACGGGCACGTGTTCTTCCGCGACCCACCCAGCACCGTCCTGCGGCAGGTCATCATTCGCAGCACCGACATCGGCAACATCTGCGAACCAGCACACGGTGACCCCCGTACCGGGTGGGAACCGTTCCTCGAAGAGACCCGCTGGCTTATCGCCCTCACCCAGCCCGACACCCCAGACAAGCGCAGCTGATGATGCCTGGGCTCGAATGGGTCAACGCCGCATACAGCGGCAGGCCGCAGGTCACGCTGCCGTATGGGCTCGGCGACACCACCGACCTCACCAACACCCTCAGTGTCTTGAAGCTCGCTGGGCTTCGCGCGGTCGTGGAGTCGCACGACACGATCCGCCTCGCCGACGGCCGCCGCGCACGCTTCCCACCCCTCACCCAACGCCCCCGCGACGACGACCCGAGCAACGCGGAACTGCTCCTGCTGGCGCCTAGGACCGTGACTGCGACGCAGATCGCGCTCGCGGAGCAGACCGCGACGGTGCTGCTGGTCGACGTCGACCGGGGCCGCGTCTGGCTCGACGGCGAGCAGGCCCTAGGGACGAAGGATCGATGGAAGGACGCCGCCCCCATCTACGTCACCTTCGCCGTCGCTCGAATGCTCGCCGTCAACGGCGCCACCTTCGAAGGGCTCGTCCGGGCCGGGCTGACTGCAGGCCAGGTGGACGACGCGCTCGCACGCCTCGGGAAACGCGTGCACCGCACGGACGTCGGATGGGAGTCGCGGCAGGTGGGCGGTCTCGTGGACTTCACCATCGCCTGCTACCCCGGACCAGGCGGCGTCAGGACACGGTGGACGTCCGACTTGCCGCTCATCGAACAGGCGGAACGGCTCATCGCAGCTGGCTGCCGAATCTCCGGCCGCGCCATCTCCGACCGCCCCGGCTACCCCGCCATCAGCAAACGCGAGATGCCCTACCGGGTCGTCGCATTCACCGAGCAGGAGGTCGACATGGCCGCGCTCGGCTTCGAACCCGACACGATCGGCTTCGCCGGCACCGAACTCATCCGACCCGCCGACCCCACGATCTTCCTCACCGCCGCCGCTGGATACACGGACCGCACCGATGACATCATCACCGCGAACACGCTCCTCCGCGCCGACTACCGCAACGCGGACGACACGGCCTCGCTCGAAGAGGTCCGGAACCGGTTGCAGTTCCTCGCTGACACCGGCTACGACCTCCGCCACAACCTGCCGGACTGACCGCGGGAGATCGATCAGACCTGGGTCGCACCAACTTGCCGTCGGAGCTTCACCGAACTGCGCCAAACCCAAGCAGCCAGCTTGGTCTCGCCGCAACCTGCTTCCACCCAAACTGCGTCTCGGGTGAAGCGGTACGCCCGGGCGTCACTTCGACGAATCAGCCGGTCCGGCAGCTGGAACCACGCATGCACTGGCAACGGCTCCGGCAGCTCACGCACCTCCACGCCGCGAGCCTCTTCCTCGAGCGAGAACGGCGAGCCGGGCACCCAACGATCCGAACGACGACGACCCACGATGGCGACAGTAGGAGCCGGCACCGACGTTCGCATACGGGGCCCTCAGCGAGAACATCACCGGACTAGTCATCTGAGACAGAAGTAGCTGCGGTAAGAGCAGGACGCGCTGGCGCGTCCGTTGAAGGACCGGCTACCGGTTCACTCGTGCCTTGCCGGTGAAGGCAGCTGAAGCCTCGCTATATCCGACGCGTCCGTGCGGCGAGTCGGAGTGCCTGGACGGAACGTCGGTGCTGTTCCGCGCGGTGGCGGCCGTTGGCGGGAGAGGGGTGTGGTGCCGCGATGACGGGGACGAGTCGGGCGTGCTCGTCCAGGGTGAGGTGTCGCATGACTCCCTCGAGAGCGATGCTCCCGTACGTGACGATCGCCTCGACGGAGGGAAGCGCCCTGAGGAGAACGCCGAGGGCATGTCGTCCCTCGTCGATGTCTGCAGGTCGTCCACGGCCGGGGAGTTCCCACGGGATGAGGTTCCAGCGGAGGTACTCATTGCGTGCAAGTCCGGACTCGATGCGGGCTGCGCGGAACGCGGCCGCGGTCGGCCCCGGGTTGTCCTCGCTGCAGACCGCCGAGTGCGCTGCGGCAATGGTCTGCGGGCCGGGCGACTGCATGAGGACCAGCACTCGGCTAGCCGTGCCGCCGGATCGTGGGTCGAAGCTCGGGACGAACCGTCGCGAGCCGTCGGGTGCGGTGCGCCATGCCTCCGCGAGGACGTTCAGCGATCGAACGTCCGCGACCTCATCCGCGAGTTCGTCAGGGGTGCTCACGCCGGCTGCGGTGGTGCGAGGAGCGTGCCGCGGATGACGGAGCCGTGGAAGGTGCGGACGGCGACGGTGATCCACGCGGTGACGAGGCCGGCGTAGTAGACGACTGCGAGGACGGCGATGACGGTGAGTCCGGAGTGGAGGGCGAGGCCGTTGAGGCCGGTGACGCAGGTGCCGACGGGGAACGTGAACGACCACCAGGTCAGGCTGAACGGCAGGTGCTGCCGGGCGGTTCGGATGGTGATGGCGAGGGCGATGACGGTCCACAGCAGTGCGAACCCGAGCATCGCGAACCCGTACACCAGCGCCACGACGAGGAGCGCGTGCGCGGTGGAGGCATCGACCACGGTTGGCGCGTTCGAGGCGAGGAGGTTCACTGCGGTGATGGACTGCCCGACGGGTCCGAGGACGATCCACAGCGTGGGCACCATCCCGGCGGCGCCGACCTTGTGCTGCGCGAGTCGGTTCCAGATCAGCGTGATCACGACGAGGGACGTGATGAGGCTGAGGCCGAAGAAGCCGTAGCAGGACCATAGGAGGGTCTCGCGCGCCTGCCCGGCGGGGGCGTACGGCAGCAGGAGCGCGCCGGTTGAGGCGGACACCATGGGCGGGACGATCGGCATCAACCAGCCGCCGAACGCGGAGTCGGGCTTGTTCTCGTGACGGGTGAACGCCAGGTACGGCACGAGGACCGCGGTGAGGAGGCCGCCGATGGTGCCGATGGCCCAGAGGACCCAGTCGATGGTGACGGCGGCGGGGAGGCCGATCCAGTCCTTGCCGAGCAGGATGGTGCCGGCGCCGACGGTGAGGAACGCCATGGGCGGTGCGCCGTAGAAGTGCGAGATCACCGGGTTGAGGTGGTGCTTCGCTGCGGTGCTGCGGTAGCGGATCCAGTGCAGGGCCGTCGCGATGGTGAGGGCGACGAGCAGGGCCGCCGCGATCGCCCAGATCACCGTCGCCGCGGTGCGCAGGCCGGGGAACTGCAGCGGCAGTGACGCGGCCGCGACGGCGACGATCCCGGTGCCCATGATCGACGCGAACCAGTTCGGGGTCAGGTTCGACACGATCAGACCAGGCCGCTCCAACTCCCGGAACAACCGCCGGTCTCGCACACCATGCTCGAAGGCCGCGGGCGCGTGGGCGAGGTGAGCGGACATGCACCCATCGTGCGCGTGTGCCTCGTGGTTCGGGAACGGCGGACTCGTTGGCAGGGCACAATGGTTGCTTGTGGCACTGCGGCGGCTGACGGACCGGATCCTGGACCTCGACACCCTCGAGGTCCTCGTCCGCGTCGCGGAGACCGGTTCGTTGACCCGCGCGGCCGAGGTGTTGGGGGTGACACAGCAGGCGGTCTCGGCGCGCTTACGTGCCGCGGAGCAGGCGACCTGTCAGCCGCTGGCGCACCGGACGGCGTCCGGGACCGTGCTGACCGACGCCGGCCGGGTGGTGCTCGGTCTGGCCGTCCCGGTGTTGGAGGCCTCCCGGCGTCTCGAAGCAGGCGTCGCCGCGCTTCGGGAACCGGCGGGATCCCTCGTGGTCGCAGCGTCGCAGACGATCGCCGAACTCCTGCTGCCCGGATGGTTGCTCACCCACCGGGCAGCCACGCCGGATGCGTCGGTGCGGTTGATCGCGGGGAACTCCGCCGACGTGACCGACCTCGTCCGTTCCGGCGCTGCCGACGTCGGGTTCACGGAGACTCCTGCTGCGCCGATTGGCCTCTCATCGCTGGTGGTCGATGAGGACGAACTCGTGGTCGTCGTCGCCCCGCACCATCCGTGGGCAAGTGCTTCGGCCATCACCGCGGATGACCTCGCGGAGACGCCCCTGCTGCTCCGTGAGGAAGGGTCCGGCACCCGCGCCACGGTCGAGGCATGGCTCGACGAGGCGGGCCTGACCCTGGTCCCGCCGGCTGCAGTGCTGGAAACGACCGGCATCATCCGCGCCAACGCTCGAGCGGGCATCGCGCCCGCGGTGATGAGTCTCCGCACCGTCGACACTGACCTCGAAGACGGCGCCCTCGTCCGGGTGCCGCTGCTCGGCCCGCCACTGATCCGGTCGCTGCGTGCGATCTGGTCGGGCCACCCGAGGCCTGCTGTGACGGCGTTCCTGGACACCGCTCGCAGCTCGAGCGTCGGTGGTCAGATCAGTCCGTAGGGCAGATCCGGGTGCTGCTCGGCGATCTCGGTGAGCCGGTTGTACTTCGCGACGCGTTCCCCGCGGGCGGGTGCGCCGGACTTGATCTGCCCGGTGCCGGTTCCGACAACGAGGTCCGCGATGAACGTGTCCGCGAGCGTGTTGTCGATGGAGCCGTAGTCCTGGGGGAACACCATGCTGGTGAACACCGCCCGGTCGAGCCGGATCCGGCCGGTGGTGTGGTCCACTTCGTACTTGTTGCCGCTGCCGCGGGGTATCTCGATCGTGACGTCGAACAGCATCAGCGCCTTCGGTTCTGGAGCGGGTGTGTGGTCAGTGGGCGGGGTGGTCACAGGGTGCCGCCGAGGAGGACGCCGGCGGTCGCGGCGGCGACGGAGACGAGAAGCATCCCGAGACCGTTGATCGCGGCGGCGGTGATGCGGCCGCTGCGGGCGAGGCGGACGGTTTCGAAGCTGGCGGTGCTGAACGTGGTGTACCCGCCCATCACCCCGGTGCCGAGGACCGCGACCGGCACGGCGCCGAGGTGGGTGGCGGTGCCGACGATGAGTCCCAGCAGCAGCGATCCGGTGATGTTGATCGTCAACGTGCCGACGGGGAGCCGGAACTCTCGGCCGGTGTTGATCACCCCGTCGAGGAAGAACCGGCCGGCAGCGCCGGCACCGCCACCGAGGGCGACGGCAAGGATGAGGGCGGCGTTCATGCTTCCTCCGTTCGGGGACGGAACCAGCCGGCGACGACGAGACCGAAGGCGGTCGCGACCGCGCCGGACAGGACGGTGAGGAGCGCGTAGCCGGTGCCGGCGAGGCCGTGCCCGTTCAGGAACAGCGCGGCGGTGGACTCGGCGAGGGTGCTGTAGGTGGTGAACCCGCCGAGGACCCCTGTCCCGAGCAGCAGCCGCAGCACGCGTCGGCGGCCGGCATCGGGCCCGCGGTGCGCGAGCGCTTCCAACAGCACACCGAGGGCCAGCGCGCCGGTGATGTTGATCCAGAAGATCGACCAACTCACCCCGCCATCGGCAGGGAGCAGGCTACTGATGACGTCGCGGAGGGCAGTGCCAGCGGCGCCGCCGAGCGCGACGAGGCCGACGTACCGCCACCGCAGATGCACCAACCGCATCGCTGCTGACGGGTCGGAGACGTCGACGTCCGGGTCAGGAGGGAGCTGGTCGTCGGGCATCGGGGTGTCCGTTCGGGTGGTCATGTTCCGCCTTCTGCCGCGACCAGCGCCGCGGCGTGCTGTGCTGCTACCGGATCCAGGAACGCCCCACCACGCGGAACGAGAGCACCCGTGGCAGCGAGGTGGTACTGCACGGGTTGCCCGGTCGGCAGGTTCAGCTGCTCGAGGTCCGGATCGGTGAGGTCGTCGATGCATGCGCAGAGTGCGCGGAGCGAGTTCCCGTGCGCGACGACGAGGACGCTCCGCCCGGCCCGCAGCATCGGCAGGAGCCGGTCGTGCAGGACGGGGCGGATCCTTTCGATGACGTCCGAGAGTGCCTCGGTGCGTCGGAGGGCACCGGCGGGCAGGCCGCGCAGCGCGGAGCTCGACCGCAGTTCCTCCCATAGCTGCAGCGACATCGGTGGCGGTGTGCCGTTACGGGACCTGCGGAGCCGCATGTACTCGTCGTCACCAAGCGTGTGGCGGGCGTCGGTCTTCGTCATCCCGGTGAGGGCGCCGTAGTTGCGTTCGTTGAGCTGTCACATCGCTTCTGTGGGCAGCTGTGTCCCGAGGGCGTCGCAGACCAGTTCGGCGGTGCGGACGACTCGGCGCAGTGCGGAGGTGACCACGACGTCCGGCGTGATGTGGTTCGACCGGAGGAGCCATCCGGCTGCGGATGCTTGCCGTTCACCGCGGTGCGTGAGCGGGACGTCGAGCAGCCCGGTGAAGATGCCGGCCTTGTTCGCGGTGCTCTCCCCATGCCGCAGGAGCGTCAGCATGCCCGTCACGGGGCAACCGACGGCTGGAGCGCGATGATGCCGACCGGATCGTGCGGGACGACCAGCACCGGCCGGTGCTGCTGATGGGTCAGGTGCGCGGCGACGGACCCGGTGAGCAGTTCCGCCATCCGGCGTCGGCCGGCCTGCGATCCGACGACGATCATCACCGCGTCACGTTCCTCGGCCACCGAAGCGAGTGCGTGACTCGGATCCCCGACGCGGGAGACGATCTCCACGTCAACTGATCGCGCCGCAGCAAGATCGCGGATGACTCGCACGTCATCGTCGGGGAGCCGCTGCGGCTCGCTGTCCGCCGTGTCCGGGTCGATCGGTTCGATGATCTCCGACCCGTCCGCACGGAGCCCCGTCGACAGCAGCGCCGGATCGACGACCACACACACCACTCGGGCGCTGAAGCGTTCAGCGACGGCAGCCGCGACACCGACGACGTCGTGCCCCTGCCCTGGCTGCACACCGACGACAACACCGGCAGTGTTCGATTCGACCATGACATCTCCCTACCTCAGGCGCACAGAAGCGCAACCAGCTGAGATAGGGACTGTTGTCGACGAGTGTCGAGGTTGGGTCCGGCAAGCCCCACTGCCGGGTCCGAAGACACCACCAGTATGCACCCACCACCCCATGCCCGCACCGACGATCTTCCGCACCTCGAGAACCGGTCCGCTTCGTGACGCGGGACGACAAGGAGAGAAGCTTGAAGGGCGACACTGAGCGGAGCTGCTCACACCTCGCGTCTGGCGGTCCGAGTGTCCGGTTGACGACCGGCAGAGCGTCGCGCTCAGTGCCGGTCGCCCTTGGTGAGGCGCCAGGTCAGGGGGAGGAGCCCGGCCGCGAGTGCGGCTTTGAGAGCGTCTCCGATGAGGAACGGGACCAAGCCGGCGGCGAGCACTGCGCTGAGGCTGTGGGGTGCTCCGAGGGCGGAGAGGCTGATCGCGAGCCAGGGGAGTGCGATGGCGTACATGGCGGCGGATCCGAGAGCGAATGCTGCAAGCGATCGCAGGGGCGTGCGATCCCAGCCGCGCTTGGCGAGGTAGCCGATGAGGGTGGCGGCGGCGATGAAGCCGACGAGGTATCCACCGGAGGGCATGGTGAACGGGTTTCCGGAGGTGGCGCCGGTGAAGATGGGGAGGCCGATGGCGCCCAGGAGGAGGTAGAGCGTGGTGGTCGCTGCGGCGCGTCGGGCGCCGAGGGCTGCACCGAGGATGAGGACGGCGAAAGTCTGTCCGGTGATGGGGACGGGCCAGAGCGGGACGGTGAGTTGCGCGGCGGCGGCGAGGAGTCCGGTTCCGCCAATGATGACGGCGGTGTTTGTGATGGCGCCGTGGGCGACGAGGTCGCTGAGTACACGTGGTTGGTAGGTGCTGCTGGGCAAGGTCATGGGAGGCCTCCGGGTGCTGTTGTGGACGGCGGAAGTGCGTCGAGCGTCGCATGGATGCGGCCGGGAGGTTGTACACAACTGTGTATCCGGCGTTGTCGACACAGAAATGTTCGTTGCGGAAAACAAGCCGGAAACATTGGCTAGGCAGGCTCGTTGCCACGCCAGCGACCGACGTGTTGCTGGTGTTGCCCGGCCTGCTCCGATGACGTGGTGGGTGCTGTATCTGGGTCTTCCTGTTCCCCCGTGCACCACCGATCGAAAGGGTTTGCCATGTCGACTGACGTCGAGGCACCTCACGACGGCACCACCACTGCTCCTGGCGCATCTGCGTCGTCTGCGACCCGCGCAGCAACGCGAGAAAGCCTGGAGGACTACACGCTGCGGTTCGCGCCGCGTTCATATCGGAAGTGGGGCGCTGGGGTCGTTGCCACGAGCGCGCTCGGTGGCATCGCCTACCTCGCGGACTTCTCGATCGGCGCGAACGCCGGGATCTCCTACGGCACCACGAACGCGCTGCTGGGGATCCTGGTGGCGGCGGTCATCATCTTCGTCACGGGCATCCCGCTGGCGTACTACGCGGCCCGGTACAACATCGACCTGGACCTCATCACCCGAGGTTCCGGGTTCGGCTACTACGGGTCGGTGATCACCAACGTGATCTTCGCCACGTTCACGTTCATCTTCTTCGCCCTCGAGGGCTCGATCATGGCGCAGGGCCTCGAGCTGGGTCTGCATGTGCCTCGACCGCTCGGGTACGCCGTGTCGACGCTCATCGTGATCCCGTTGGTGATCTACGGCATGAAGGCTTTGTCGAAGCTGCAGGTGTGGACCACCCCGCTGTGGCTGGTGCTGATGGTGGTGCCGCTGGCGTACCTGCTGATCTCCGACCCGTCGTCGCTGTCGACGTTCTTCGCGTACACGGGCAAGGACGGCTCCGGATCCGGGGTGAGCTTCGCGCCCGTGATGCTCGCTGCGGGCGTGTGCTTGTCCCTGATCGCGCAGATCGCGGAGCAGATCGACTACTTGCGCTTCATGCCGCCCCGCACCGACGCGAACCGCCGTTCGTGGTGGCGGGCCGTGATCATCGCAGGCCCGGGCTGGGTGGTGTTCGGCGCGTTGAAGCAGGCGATCGGCCTGTTCATCGCCGTGTACCTGATCGCGACGCTGGACCCGGCTGCGTCGGCGACGGCGAATGAGCCGGTGCACCAGTTCCTCGGCGTCTACGAGCGGATGATGCCGGGTTGGCTCGCGATGACGCTGGCGGTGATCCTGGTGGTGCTGTCGCAGATCAAGATCAACGTCACCAACGCTTACTCCGGCTCGTTGGCGTGGACGAACGCCTTCACCCGCGTCACCCGTACCTACCCGGGCCGGCTGGTGTTCGTGATCGTGAACCTCGTCATCGCGTTGGCGCTGATGGAGCTGAACATGTTCGACTTCCTCAACACCATCCTCGGCTTCTACGCCAACTGCGGCATGGCGTGGATCGTGACCGTCGCAGCAGACATCGGCATCAACAAGTACCTCCTGGGCCTCTCACCGAAGCACCCTGAGTTCCGCCGCGGCATGCTCTACGCGTGGAACCCCGTCGGGGTGGTGTCGCTGCTGCTCGCAGCCGGCGTATCGATCGCGATGTTCTTCGGCGCGTTCGGTGCGGGGATCGCTCCGTTCTCCGCGATCTTCGCCGTCGCGATCCCGATCGTCGCGACACCGTTGATGGCGGTGCTGACGCGCGGCCGGTTCTACCTGCGCCGCACCGATGACGGCATCGACCTGCCGATGCTCGACGCGGACGGGAACCCGTCGGATGTGCTCCTGCGCTGCCACGTCACGGGGCTCGAGTTCGAGCGGCCCGACATGCTCCTCTCTGCCGAGGCCGCTCCGGATGGCTCCAAGCAGTACATCTCGTCGCTGGCGTTGGCGACCGACAAGACCGGCAAGTACGTCCTCCCGGAGCAGCGATGACCGCCGCGGCCGATGGTCGGACGTCGACCGGCCGGACGAAGCGGTCCCGCACCGATGCGGTGTACGAGCACCTCCGGGAGCAGCTGATGAGCGGCCGCTACGCGCCCCGCACCCGGCTCCGAGAAGACGCGATCGCGCACGAGCTGCAGGTCTCACGCACCCCGGTCCGGACGGCACTGTTCATGCTCCGTGCGGACGGGCTGATCGACAACGACGAGTACGGCTACCGAGTCGTCATGCCGGATCTGCACCACCTGACCGAGCTGTATGAGCTGCGCGTCACCATCGAGATGCGCGGCGTGCAACGCACCACCGAGCGCGAGCTCGCTGGCTACGACTTCGCGATGCTGAACGCGGAACTGGACCGCTGGCGGGACCTGCAGCAGGCCCCACCATCGCCGACACCGCAGTTCGTGATGGACGACGAACGGTTCCACGTCACGCTCTGCCGCGCCGCCGGTAACGAAGCCCTCGTTGAAGCGCTCGAGAGCGTCAACCATCGCATCCGCGCGGTCCGCATGTACGACTACGTCACCGAGGACCGCATCACCGCAACCATCGACGAGCACCTCGCCATCGGCGACCTCATCGTCGCCGGACACCTCGAGCAGGCCAAAACCGCGCTGGGGGAGCACATCGGCGACTCGATGGACACCGTCATGGAACGCGCCACCCGCGCAATCACCAACATGGTCACCCGCGGCGTCCTGTAGCCCCTCACCTGCCCGCGCCGGCAGCTTCGCCGGCGCGGGCACCCTCACCGTCGTTCACCCTCCACTCGGGAAGAGCACCATCGTCATGTCTGAGCAGCAGCAGCCCGCGTTCGACAGCGTCCTGATCGCCAACCGCGGCGAGATCGCCCGCCGCATCATCCGCACCGCAAAGCGGATGGGATTGCGCACCATCGCGGTGTACTCCGACGCCGACCGCGCCAGCGCCCACGTCCGCGAAGCCGACGAAGCACACCGGCTCGGCCCGGCAGCACCCGAGCAGAGCTACCTCGACATCGACCGGATCCTCAATGCCGCTCGCGCTTCCGGTGCCGGCGCAATCCACCCTGGCTACGGGTTCCTGTCCGAGAACCCGGACTTCGCTCGCGCCGTCGAGGCGGCAGGATTGGTGTTCATCGGGCCGACGTGGCAGCAGATCGAAGCGTTCGGTCCGAAGCACACCGCGATCGCCATCGCGACCGAAAGCGGCGTGCCATGCGTTCCCGGGTCCGGTCTGGTGGACACCGCCGACGCAGCCGCCGCGGAAGCGGACCGGATCGGCTACCCGGTGATGGTGAAAGCATCCGGCGGTGGTGGCGGCGTTGGGATCTCCACCTGCTGGAACGAGGGTGACCTGCGGGCAGCATTCACGTCCGTGACCAGGCTCGCCGCGGCGAACTTCGCCACGCCGGGTGTGTTCGTGGAGAAGTTCATCGCCCGCGCCCGGCACCTGGAGGTCCAGGTCTTCGGTGACGGCGATGGAACGGTCCGGATCCTCGGCGACCGGGACTGCAGCCTGCAGCGCCGGCACCAGAAAGTCATCGAGGAAGCACCCGCCCCGAACCTGCCCGAACAGGTCCGTACCCTCATGCACGCCAGCGCGACAGCGCTGGCCGAACACGTCGGGTACCGGTCCGCGGGAACGGTTGAGTTCGTCTACGACACCGACACCGACACCGAACAGGTGTACTTCCTCGAACTCAACACCCGCCTGCAGGTCGAGCACCCCGTCACGGAGCAGATCTTCGACGTCGACCTCGTCAAGTGGATGCTCCGCGTCGGGCTCGGCGACACCGGCCCCTCCGGGTTCCTCGCCGCCACCACACCCACCAGCAACGGCCGGCACGCGATCGAAGCGCGCCTCTACGCCGAAGACCCGGTGAAGAACTACCAACCCTCCACCGGGCTGCTCACCCAGGTCCGCTTCCCCGCCACGGACGGCACCGAACGTGGTGACGTGCGCGTCGAGACCGGGGTCGAGACGGGCGACGAGGTGTCCCCGATCTACGACCCGATGCTCGCCAAACTCATCGTCACCGCCGACACCCGCCGGGAAGCGTTCACCGCCCTGCAGCAGGCTCTCGCAGGTACAGAGCTCGCCGGCATCGAAACCAACCTGGGCCTGCTCGATGCGATCTGCGACACCGAAGCTGTCCTCGACGCCGCCCTGACGACCAACCTCCTCCAGGACGTCTCCGACCGCCGGCCCCGCATCGACATCCTTCGCGGCGGCGCGTCGACCACGATCCAGGACTGGCCCGGCCGGATCGGGTACTGGCAGGTCGGTATCAGCCCCGGCGGGCCGATGGATGATCGCTCCTTCCGCGCAGCGAACATCGCTGTCGGGAACCCCGAAGGCGCTCCCGCCCTGGAGTGCACCGTCTCCGGCCCAGCACTGACCTTCACCGAAGACACCGTCATCGCTGTAACCGGCGCCCGCACCGAGGTCACCGTCAACGGTGACCCGGTACCGCAGTGGGAACCGATCACTGTGCCCGCCGGCAGCACGCTCGACATCGGAACCGTCCGCGGAACCGGCGTGCGCACCTACCTCGCCGTCCGCGGCGGTTTCGACGTGCCCACCTACCTCGGCAGCGCCGCCACGTTCACGCAAGGACACTTCGGCGGTCATGGCGGCCGCCCCATCGCCACCGGCGACGTGCTCCGCGCCCGCACCGACACCTCCCTCGAGGCGCCGCGGATCATCGACCCGGCTGACCGGATCAGCACCACCACCAGCTGGGAGCTGCACGTGGCCGAAGGTCCGCAGCCAGCCCCGGAGTACTTCACCGCCGCCGACATGCAGCAGCTCTACGACGCCACCTGGACGGTGCACTTCCACGCCGCCCGCACGGGAGTGCGCCTGACCGGACCCAAGCCCACCTGGGCGCGCAGCGACGGCGGGGAAGCAGGCCTGCACCCCTCGAACCTGCACGACAACGCATACTCCGTCGGCGCCGTCAACTTCACCGGCGACACCCCCTCCATCCTCGGCCCCGACGGCCCCAGCCTCGGCGGGTTCGCCTGCCCCATCACCGTGGTCAGCGCCGACCGATGGAAGCTCGGTCAGCTCCGCCCCGGCGACACCCTCCGCTTCGTTCCCGTCGACACCGCCCAACTGCCGGCGATCGCCGCCGCGAACCGCACCAACACCCGCTTCATCCCAACCGTGACCCGCCGCGACGACGACAACGGTGTCCTCGCCGAGCTGGCCGCCACCGACACCACCCCGCAGGTGGTGTACCGGCGCGGCGGCGACGACAACGTCCTCGTCGAGTACGGTCCGATGACTCTGGACCTCGGGCTCCGGATGCGCATCCACGCCCTCATGCAAGGGCTCCACGAAGCAGCACCGGCAGGCCTGATCGATCAGACCCCCGGCGTCCGATCCCTGCACCTGCACGTCGACCCGGCGGTCCTGCCGATCCGTCGCCTCGTCGACCTGCTCCTCGAGATCGAACAACGACTGCCGGCCACCGGCGACCTGGTGGTACCCAGCCGGGAAGTGCACCTGCCGCTGTCATGGGATGACCCCACCGTCGCCGAAGCGATCAGCCGCTACAGCTCCCTCATCCGCGACGACGCCCCCTGGAACCCGTCGAACATCGAGTTCATCCGCCGCGCCAACGGCCTGGACTCCGTCGACGACGTCCAACGCATCGTCACCGACGCCGAATACATGGTCCTCGGCCTCGGCGACGTGTACCTCGGCGCCCCCGCCGCGGCACCCCTGGACCCCCGACATCGACTGTTGACCACCAAGTACAACCCCGCCCGCACCTGGACAGCAGAAGGCACCGTCGGGATCGGCGGCACCTACATGTGCATCTACGGCATGGACAGCCCCGGCGGCTACCAACTGATCGGCCGCACCATCCCGATCTGGGCAGGCCTACGCGAACGGCGCACCTCCTTCACCGACGGCAACCCGTGGCTGCTGCGGTTCTTCGACCGCATCCGCTTCCACCTCGTCAGCCCCGACGAGCTCACCGACCTGCGCGCCGAAATGGCGGCCGACCGGCTGCAACTCGACATCCGACCCGGCACCTTCTCCCTCCGCGACCACGAACAGTTCCTCACCGACAACGCCGCCGACATTGACACGTTCCGCACCCGCCAGGCAGCCGCGTTCGAAACCGAACGGCTCGCCTGGGAAGCCGCCGGCGAATTCGCGCCGCGAGCCGACACCGCCGCCGCGTCGACCACCACCGATGACGTCTACACCCGCCTCCCCGACGGTGCAACGGTCATCGAAGCGCCTATGGCTGGTGCCGTCTGGAAGGTCGACGTCGCAGCAGACGACGTCCTCGAAGACGGCGCGAACCTCTTGGTGCTCGAAGCGATGAAGATGGAAACCCCCGTCCGAGCCCCACACACGCTGACAGTGCTGGAGCTGCTGGTCACCGCCGGTGACACCGTCGCGGCCGGACAGCCCATCGCTATCGTCACCGCAGCCGACGTTCCCGTCCACGCATAACCACCGGCCAGCGCACCGAAACGGAACCACCATGAGCACCACCACCCCCACGATCGCATCTGACGCTGCGGCGAAGTTCGCGCTGAACCCCGTGGGCCGCGTCGCCGCGGCGTACGACCGCATCGATGACGTCGACCGTCCGGAGATCTGGATCACGCTCCGCACCCGCGACGACGCCCTCGCTCACGCGCAGGCCGTCCAGGAGCGCCTCGACCGGGACGGCCAGGCAGCGGTACCGCTTGCTGGCGTCGTCATCGCGGTGAAGGACAACATCGATGTCGCCGGGCTCCCCACCACCTGCGCTGCTCCCTGGACCAGCGTCGTCCCGGACGTCAGCGCCACCGCGGTCGCCCGGCTCGAGGACGCCGGCGCGATCGTGATCGGGAAAACCAACCTGGACCAGTTCGCCACCGGGTTGGTTGGCACCCGAAGCCCGTATGGTGCTGTCCGGAACGCGATCAACCCGGACCTCGTCTCCGGCGGTTCCAGCTCCGGATCCGCCGTCGCCACCGCGCTCGGCATCGTCGACGCAGCCCTCGGCACCGACACCGCCGGCTCCGGCCGTGTCCCCGCCGCATTCAACCGGCTCGTCGGCATCAAGCCCACCCTCGGGCTCATCCCCGCCCGAGGGATGACTCCCGCAGCACCTTCCTACGACACCGTCACCGTGTTCGCGCCCACGCTCGCTACTGCGGAACAGCTCGCCGCCACCATGGCCGGCGTCGACCCACACGATCCGACCAGCCGCGCATGGGATCCCGCCGCTCCCGCGGCAGCTTCCCCGACACCGCGCCTCGCTGTGCCGCAGGAACAGAACCTCACACCGTTGAGCCCCGCTTGGCGCGCCAGCTACAACCACACGCTCGACGCGCTCCGCGCGGCTGGTGCGGAACTGGTTGCAACGGACATCACTCCGCTGTTGGACGCCGCGAAGCTGCTTTACGACGGAGCACTCGTCGCCGAACGCACCTACGCCATCGGGCACCACCTCGAGGACGCCGACCCGGCACAAGCGGACCCGAGCGTGACCGGAATCGTCCGCGGCGGCGACACCAAGAGTGCCGTCGACCTCATCACCGACCAGCAGACCCTCCGAGAAGCGGCACTTATCGCGAGGACGATGCTCGCCGACGTCGATGCGCTCCTGCTGCCCACAGCGCCCGGACACCCCAGCATCGCCGACGTGCAAGCCGACCCCATCGCCGTGAACTCGTGGGTCGGCACCTACACCAACTTCGTCAACCTCCTCGACCTCGCGGCCCTCGCAGTCCCCGGCGTCGAAGCCGACGGCACCCCCTTCGGTGTGACGTTCGTCGGGCCCGCGTTCTCCGACGCAGCCCTCGCGGATCTTGCCGACCGGCTGCTGCTGCACGAGAACCGAAGTGCGACCGAGTGGGCGCCGCCGACCATCGACGTCGCCGTGTTCGGCGCGCACATGACCGGCCAACCCCTCAACCGGCAGCTCACCGACCTCGGCGCCGTCCACGTCGGCGCAGCAGTCACCGCCCCCACCTACCGGCTGTATGCGCTTGCGACGACGCCAGCGAAGCCCGGCTTGGTTCGCGTCACCGACGCTGACGCCGGCGCCGCCATCACCGGCGAACGCTGGTCGATTGCCGCCGCGAACGTCGGAGCGTTCCTGACCCAGCTCGCCGCGCCGATGACCATCGGCGTCGTTGAACTTGAGACCGGTGACGGCATCCTCGGGTTCCTCTGCGAACCCGCCGCTGTTGCTGGCGCACCCGACATCACCGACACCGGCTCTTGGACGACCTACCTCGCCGAGCAATGACATGTGCGGCCGAAGAGCGCGGCGGCCGCATGAGGGCGTCCGGCAGCCGGCCCATCATTGAAATGTTGCTTCGAGCCTGATTCGACACGAGACTGAGCCAGCTGCTGGACGCCCTGACAACACGCCCGATTGACGACCGAGCGCTGGCGCCTAGGACCGGTTCTGCCGCGGAGTGCCGCCGCTGGCAGAGGCGGCAGCGGTCTCGTCGTCAGACCGCGCTGGCGTTGCCGAGCGTGCGTCGAACGCTTCGCATACCCAGTCGAGGGCGCTCTTCTCGGCTTCTTGCTGATCGTGTGAGTGCATAGTCATACCGTCCGCGGCCCTAGCTGGATGGTCTCTTGGTTACCGCGCTGGTTGTGCGCGGAGTTCTTCCTCGAGCGGGGCGAGGAAGTCGCGGGACAGTTCGGTGAGCGCGGTGCCTGCTTGCTCGGGTGTGCCGGCGGTGAAGGGCGGTTCGGGTGCGTACTCGGCTCCGAGGACGGCGAAGCGCGCGAGTGTGTCGCCGCAGAGGTAGGACACGAGTCGGATCGCGAGGTCCATGCCGGCGGTGACGCCGGCGGCGGTGAGGCGGTTGCCGTCTTCGACGACGCGCTCGTTGACCTCGGTGGCGCCGTATCCGGGGAGGAGGTGCCGGACGGACCAGTGCGAGGTCGCACGGCGGCCGTCGAGGAGTCCGGCTGCTGCGAGGGCGATCGATCCGGAGCAGACGCTGGTGACGTACTCGGCATCATCGCTGAGCCGTCGAAGATCAGCGACGGCGCGGGTGTCGCGGAGGAGGATTCCGGTGTCGCCGCCGGGGACGAGGAGCACCGCGAGCGGCGTCTGGACCGCGGCGAGGGTGACGGTGGGGACGAGGGGCGCGCCGCTGCCGCTGGGCACCGGGTCGAGGGTGTCGCTGGTGGTGGCGAGGTGCACGGTCGCGCCGGTGCCTGCGAGGAAGTGGAACGGCCCGACGACGTCGAGGAGCTCGAACCCCGGGTGGAGGACGATGACGATTGCCTTGTCGGTGGCGAAGCGGACGTCGGGGAGCGCTGCGAGGGAGTGGTGCGCGGCGATCGACCGGTCGATCGCGGCCTGCTTCACCGGGTCGTCGGAAGCGGTGAACAAGGTGCTGGCGCTATCGGCGGGCATGCTCGTGTGCCCGGGCAGGTCGAGTGCGTCGGATTCTGGGGCGTCGTGCATGGTCGGTGCTCCTTAACGTGTGATCTGGTGGCGGAGACGTGTCACTTGTCGGCGTAGACGAGCTGCAGCCGCCCGGTGAGGGGGTTGGTGAGGGTGTCGGCGCGGACGCCGAACACCTGATGCAGCAGCGGCGGCGTGAATACCTCGCTGGGCGTTCCGGCTGCGACGACTCGGCCTCGTTCGAGCATGACGATCTCGTCGCAGTACGCCGCTGCGAGGTTGAGGTCGTGCAACGTCACCAGGGTCGTGATCTGCAGGTTCCGGACGAGGCCGAGCAGCTGCAGCTGGTGGCGAATGTCGAGGTGGTTCGTCGGCTCGTCGAGGACCAGGATCTGCGGCTCCTGCGCCAAGGCACGTGCAAGCTGCACGCGTTGGCGTTCGCCGCCGGAGAGGGTGCTGACGTCGCGGTCCGCGAACCCGGTCACGCCGGCTGCTGCCATGGCCTTGTCGACCGCGTCCCGGTCCTCGGCGTGCCCGCCGCCGAGGAGACGGTTGTGGGGGAGGCGGCCGGTGGCGACGCAGTCGGCGACGGTGAGCTCGAGGTCGGCGGGACTGTCCTGGACGACTGCCGCGGTGACCCGTGCAGCGTCCCGTGCGGGCATCGCCCACACATCGTCGCCGGCGGCACGCACCTGCCCGTCCGCGGGCTGGAGCATCCGGTACACGGTGCGCAGGAGCGTGGATTTGCCGCTGCCGTTGGGCCCGACGAGACCGACGACGTTGCCGCTCGCGCGGAGGGTGACCTGGTCGATGATGCGTGCGCCGGCGAGATTGACGCTGACGCCGTCGATATGCAGCGCGGCGGGCGCGGGCGCGGTCATCGTTCGATCCGTCCGGATCGGCGGAGGAGGAAGAGGAAGAAGGGGGCGCCGACGACTGCGGTGAGGAGCCCTACGGGCACTTCCGTGGGTGCGAGGACGAGGCGGGCGCCGATGTCGACGACGACGAGGAGGAGCCCGCCGGCGACAGCTGAGGCGGGCAGCACCCACCGGTGGTCGGAGCCGATGATCATCCGCACGGCGTGGGGGACGACGAGGCCGACGAAGCCGATCGCCCCGCTGACGGCGACGACGACGCCGACGAGGAGCGACGTGATGACGAACAGGACCAGGCGGATCCGGCCGACGTCGACGCCGAGGCTGGCAGCGGTCTCGTCGCCGGTGAGAAACGCATTAAGGATCGGCGCCATCACCACCAGCGTCACCGTCGACGCGACGACGACGAGGGTCGGGACACCGAGGTCGCTCCACGTCGCGGCGGCGAGGCTCCCGGCAAGCCACGACAGCACCTGACCGACGCCCTGGTTCGTGCCGCTGGAGCGGAGCACGAGGTAGCTCGTGATCGAGCTGAGCAGGTACGACAGCGCGACGCCAGCGAGGACGAGCCGGTTCGGAGTGACCCGGCCGCCCTGCTGCGCGAGGACGAACACCAGCACGGTCGTGATGAACGCACCGACGAACGCCGCGACCGGCGTCGACACCGCAGCGACCGCACCGGTGGAGAGGGTCAGCGCGGCGACTGCGGCTACCGACGCACCGGAGGAGACCCCGAACACGAACGGGTCCGCGAGGGGGTTCCGGACGACGGCTTGGAGCACGGCGCCGGCGACGGCGAGGGCGGCGCCGACGACGAAGCCGAGGAGTGCCCGGGGGAGCCGGAACACCCACACGATCTGATCGTCCAACCCGCCGGTACCCGGCCCGGTCCAGGGCAGCAGGTGCGCGCGGATGACGTCGAGGACGGTCAGCGGTGCAATCCCGACGCTGCCGACGGCGACGGAGAGCACCACCGCGACCACCGACGCGACCAGGAGCACCCCGACGAGCAGCCGCGGACGACGGACGGACCGTGCACGCGGTACCCGGGATGCCACGCCCTGGGTCATGAGGTGGGGACCGGGAGGTCCAGGCCGGGGTGGATGGCGTTGGCGATCTTCGTCAGCCCGACCATGACGGAGATGGATGAGTCGGTCTCCTGCGTCGGGACCTCGCTGATCCGGCCGGCCTTCACAGCGGGCAGGTCGGGGAAGTTCTTCTCCAGGAACGCCTTCTGCGTGGCGAAGTCCTGCCCCGGGAACGTGCCGACGAGGATCACGTCCGCGTTGGAGGCGGCGAAGGCTTCCTTGCTGACGTACACGGAGTCCTTCGCGAAGACGTTCTTCCCGCCGGCGGTGCCGATTAGGTCGTCGTAGATCCCGCCCGCGAGGACGATCACGTGGCCGGTTCCACCGTTGAAGTACGCGGTCTTGACCGTCTGCTTCCCCTTGACCGCGTCGACGACCTTCTGCTCCTCGGCGTTGAGACGGCTGATGACCTGGTCGGCTTTCTTCGACGCGTCGAAGATGGTGCCGTAGTCGCGGAGGGTGGTCTTCACCGAGTCGATGTTCCACGTCTTCGTCGACTGGGAGTCGGTCGACTTGCAGAGGTTTGCGCCGTAGACGGTCGCGCCGGTCTGCTCGAGCTGCTCCACGGAGGTGTAGCCCTGCTTGGTGTCGAACGCGAACCCGTCGAGGACCTGTCCGGTGACGAAGTCGGGCCGCTCACTGAGGAGCACTTCCTTGGATGGGAACCCCATGCTGCTGCCGATCTCCTTGAGCCCCTCCGCCTGCTTCGCGACCGAGTCCGGGTACGGCGCGTACGCGCCCTGCACGGCGACGATCCGGTCCCGCAACCCGAGTGCGAGAAGCGCTTCGGTGTTCGACTGCCACAGGCTCACCACCCGCTTCGGCTCCGAGTCCACGGTGAGCTTCCGACCGCAGTTCTCCACCGTGACCAGGTACCCGGACGACGCGTTCCCGCTCGAGGAGGTGGACGCTGTCGGGGTGCTCGTGCCGGCGCAAGCGGTGGCGAGGAGCAGGAGCGCAGCAGCGGCTCCGGAAGCGGCGGTGAGACGTCGGACGGTCGGGCGCATGCAGCGCTCCTTCGGGCTGGTAATGGTGTCGCCGGCAGGTTGCCAGCAGTGAGGTGGACTACTTGCTGGGTGCAGCAGGCGTGCGCGGGGCGGCGGACCGGCTGGTGATGAGGACGTCGATGACGACGAACGCGAGGAGGGTGACGCCGAGCGCGGGCAGGAACGCACCGATGACGATCGCGCCGACCGCGACGAGCCCGGACCCCCACCACGGCGCCCGTGTCAGCGCACCAGCAGATGGAGCTTTCCCGACGCGCTTGCCGGTGGGGCGGCGCTTCCACCACATGACGTAGCCGAAGACGACCATGGCGGCGATCCCGAGCGCGGTGACGAACAGCAGGATCTGGTTCGGCAGCCCCCACATGGTGCCCATGTGGGTGTCGATGCCCCACCGGGTGAGCTTGGCGGGGATGGAGAAGGTGTCGAAGTTCGTCTCGGACACCACGCTCATGTCCCGCGGGTCGATCGCGACGGAGTTCACCGCGGTCGGGTAGGACCGCTTGATCTCCGCGACCGTCCACGCCTGGTCCGCGGTCGCCGGCGGGGTGATCTGCAGCTGTGAAGAGTGGATGTTCGCGCCCTTCGCCTTCGCCAGGACCTCGTCGAACAGCGCCGGGGTGACGGTCGCCGGTTCCGCGTCGGTCGCTGCGGCGCTGCCGCTCTGGTGGGCGGCGTGCTCGCCGCTAGCAGCTGCCGTGTCGGTGCCGGTGAGGGTGGTGGTCAGGGCGGGGGTGCCCCAGTTGAGGGCGTTGCGGAGCTGGTCGACGTTGCCGCCGCCGTACTGGGACCAGGTGATTCCGGTCGCGGACAGGAACAGTGCGCCGAGGAGCAGCCACACCCCGGTGGAGGCGTGCCAGGAGAAGACCCGGCGGTAGCCGCGGACGCCGCGTGCGGGGCGGACCATGTCGCGCTTGGCGCGCATCTTCCGGATCCGGATCACCCACAGGCCGAGCCCTGCGAGAGCGACGACGCCGAGCCAGGACGCGGCGGTCTCGGAGTAGAGCCGGCCGATGTCGCCGAGGAACAGGGATCGGTGGAACGTGTCGACCCAGGTGCGGAACGGCAATGACCCGGAGGTGCCGTAGACGAGGAGGTCGCCGCGGACCTCGGCAGTGCCGGGGTCGATGAAGATCGCGCGGTTCTGCGAGTCCATCAGCCCCGCTTCGGCGTACATCACCCGGGTCGTGGCGCCCTTCTCGGATGCCGGTCGGACGGCGGCGAGGGTGTCCTCGGGGTGGTGCGTGCTCACGTAGGCCTGCGCGGCGTCGATCTGGTCCGCGAGCGGCTTCGCGGCCGCGGTCGACGGTGTGGTGAGCTCGTGCCGGTACATCCCCTGCTCGATCGTCGGGCCCAGCGCGTAGACGGCGCCGGAGAGCGCGGCGATGAGGATGAACGGTCCGATGAAGAGCCCGGCGTAGAAGTGCAGGCGCAGCAGGAACTGCCCGAACCAGCCACGCTGCGTGTTCCGCGGCGGACGCACGGACGGCGGCAGGCCAGTCTCGGCTGCGGGGGCGGTGGTGAAACGGTTGTCGGTGGCGGTCATGGCTCTTCTTGGTCCTCAGCTCGTGGGGATGAACGCGAGCGCCATGCCGGCACTCATCAGCAGTAGCAGCACGCCGTCCAGGCGTGCCAGGGGGTGTTGTCGAACGCGGGCGGACGCGATCAGCCGCACCAGCATCCAGATGGTCGCGGCCGCGAACAGAGCGACGAGAATCCACGAGATCGGCGTCCACCCGGTCCAGGAGCCGTGCATGCTGTGCCCGCCGGAGCTCATGTCCATCTCCGGCATTGACATCGCCGCCCCGCCGGCCATCGGCAGCATCATCACACCCATGACGACCATCGCCGCCATCATCAGCACGTGGTAGCCCAGCACCAGCCGGCCGGACCCACCGGGACCGTGGTGCTCGTGGCTTCCGTAGCGGCTGCTGCCGAGGGTGAGGACGAGGTAGAACAGCGTCGCAACGGCGAACACGATGATCTGCAGCGTCGGCGGTGCGAACGTCATCCCCCAGGACCACGGCATCGCCAGCATCGCGATGCTCATCAGCACGTGGAGGACATCGCTGACCCGCGATACGCCGGTGCTCCCGTGACGGAACGCGAAGCCGAGGTACCCGAGCGCCGTCACGGTGAACAGCACCGTGAGGAGCACGGACAGCGGCAGGCTGTGTGACACGGAGGGGAACCTCTCATCAAAGCAGGGCAGGCGGCGTCACTCTACAAGTTGTAGAAGCAGGTTTCTACTTTATGTAGAATCGGCGCATGGTCGACACGGTCGGAACGCGCTGATGAGTCCGCGCCGGGCACACGGATCCCTCGAGGCGAGCGTCCTGCAGCTGCTCTGGGCGCAGGATGCTCCGCAGACCGGCCGGCAGATCCGTGACGCTCTCGCCGAAGACGGCGACCCGCTGGCATCCACAACCGTGCTGACAGTCCTCGCCCGGCTCGAGAAGAAAGGCCTCGTCGAGCGGGACCCGGCATCCAAGGCCTACCAGCCGACGCGGGCGGACCCGGCCCGGACGGCGGACTCGATGACAGAAGTCCTCGGCAGGTCCAGCGACCGCTCGGCGGTGCTGCAACGCTTCACCGGCGCGCTCGGCGCGGACGACCTTCAAGTCCTGCGCGCCGCCCTCAGTGGCGCTGGCATGAGCGGCACAGGGGTCGACCGCGCGGAAGCGTGATGGGAAAATCGGTGGCGTGATCACCGTTCTCGCCCTCGTGGTGGTCGCGGTTGTGGTCACCCTGCTTGCGCCAGCGGTCCTCACCCGCGGCACCTGGTGGCTACACCGTCCGCAGCTCGCCCTCCGCCTCTGGTTGAGTGCGTTGATCATCGCCGCGACCTCGTTGCTGCTGAGCGTCGGCATCGCCGCCGTCATCGTCGCAACGAACACGCACAGTCATGGTGTCGGCGCTCCCGCGGCAGGGCTTTTCGCCTGGTGCGGCCTCGGCGTCGCTGGCGGTATCGCCGCGCTCCTCGCCGCGAACGCGGAACCGATCTCTGCCGCGAAGCGACGCACTGACGTCGCTGTGTCGCTCCTCGTCGCCCGCTCGACCGCCCGCACCGAACACATCGGCGGGCAGGAGGTTGCCTACCTGCAGACGGCGGACCCGATTGCCTGCTCCACCGCTGATGGCCGCGTGTTGATTTCCACCGGCGTCGAGGACGCAATGCCCCGCGCGTGTGTTCGCGCCGTGATTGAGCATGAACGTGCGCACGTGCGCGGCCGCCACGGTCTCATCGCCCGGGTCGCAGCGCTGAACGCTGCCGCGTTCCCACGGCTGCGAACGGCGCGGGAGTTCCGCAAGACGGTGGCACTGCTGATCGAACTCGTCGCCGACGACACGGCCGCCCGCGTCTGCGGGCCCGCAACCGTCTGCAACGCGCTGACTCTGATGGACCGCATCGACCCGAACCCCGGCCTTGCGCTCCGCGCCGCGCGGCTCGCCGCATCGCCGGTGAAGAGCTGGCCGCACCGCCGCCACCTCGCACCGGTCCTCCGGTCCCGCTGAACGCGTTGCACGGCCGGGACTCGCATCCTTTTCTACGTTTTGTAGAATGACCGGTATGGAACGCTTCGAGTACCACGTCGTCGGGATGACCTGCGAGCACTGCGAACGCCGCGTCGCCGGCGAACTCGAAGCGATCGCCGGAGTCGAAGCGGTCACCGCTGACGCTTCTACCGGTCTCGTCGTCGTCACCGCGCAGACGCAACCGGACGCTGCCGCGGTCGCCGAAGCCGTCGACGAGGCAGGCTACGAGCTCGCCAGTGCCTGACCATCCGGCCACGCTCCTGCAGCCGAGTCAGAACGTCGCAGTGCGGCGTTCAGTCTCGGTGACGCGCGTCCTGCCGTGGATAGGGGCTGTCGTCGCGGTCGTGATCGTGGTGGTGGCCGTGGATCTGCTCGGTTCCTCGTCGTACGATCGGCTGAGCCGCGGCTACCCCGGCATGCTCACCTCGATGCTGAGTGCCCTGCTGCGTCTGACCGCGGACGTCACGGGCGGCCTCACCGTCGGAGGGCTCTTCGCGGTCGCGTTCCTCACGCCGCGCCGTTCCCGCACGCTCATCGACAACCACCGCGACCTCCGCCTGGTCCGCCCCGCAGCCACCGCGTGGCTGATCGCCGCGGTCCTGCTGGTTCCGGTCGACGCCGCCGATGCCGGCGGGGTGCCGCTGTCGAAGCTCCTCACCCCGGGCGCGATCGGCTACCTCGTGCAGGCGAGCTACCTCCCCGGGGCGTGGATCGTCGTGGCCTGCATCGGGGTGACGATCCTCGTCGCCGCGTACCTCGTCCGCAGCTGGGTCAGCACCCTGCTCCTCACCGGCATCGGAGCAGTCGGCCTCCTCGCACCAGTCCTGGCGACGCAGGTCCTCGTCGGCCCGAACCACGACTTCGGCGGCGACGCCGCCATGTTCGCCACCCCCGCGCTCGGCATCTGGATCGGCGCGACCGCCGCTCTCACCCGCCGCTGGCAGTCGAACCGGCCCGGAACGACGACGATCCGCCGACACCGGATCCTCGCCGTTTCCGCGTGGATCACCTGGACCGCGGGATCGGTGGTCGTCGCCGCCGTCGAACTCGCCGGAACCGCGTTCTGGGCGGCGCCGACCGGGATCCTGTTCGCCGTGCAGCTGCTGCTCGTTGCCCTGGTCGCCGGGCCGATCCTGCTCCGCCGCACCTGGTTCACCACCCGCGCCGCACCCGCCGTGCTTGTGACGGTGCTGATCGTCGCGGTGGGGATCGGCGTCGTGATGGCGCGGATTCCGCCGCCGGTGTACTTCGTCCCAACCGACGGGCAGCAGCTCTTCCTCGGCTACCAGGTCAACACACCCCTCACGCCGATCACGCTGTGGACCGCGGGACGGGTGAACATCCTCTTCCTCGTCATCGCCGTGGCCGGCATCGCCGCCTACGCGGCCGCCGTCATCCGGCTTCGTTGGCGCGGCGACCACTGGTCGAACGGTCGCACCAGCGCGTGGATGCTCGGCTCGGTCTCGGTGATCATCACCACCTCCTCCGGAGTCGGCCCGTACTCGTCGGCGTCGTTCGCGGTGCACATGGGGCTGCACATGAGCCTCAACATGCTCGGCCCGCTGCTGCTCGTCCTCGGCGGCCCCGTCACCCTGTTCCTCCGCGCCACCACCGCCCATCGCCGCGACGCCTTCGCCGGCCCCCACGAGTGGCTCGTGGCACTGACACAGTCGAAGCTGCTGCGGTTCACCTACAACCCGATGTACGTCCTCGCCGTCTTCGTCGGGTCCTACTACGTCATCTACCTCACCCCGTTCTTCGGCTGGGCGATGCGGTACCACTGGGCGCATCAGGCGATGACGCTGCACTACCTCGCCATCGGGTACGTCTTCTATGCCCTCATCATCGGTGTCGACGCCCCACCCCGACCCCTGCCGCACATCGGCAAGCTCGGCCTCGTCCTCGCCGCGATGCCGTTCCACGCGTTCTTCGGTGTCGTCGTGATGACCAGCGACACGCTCCTCGCCGGTACGTACTTCCAGTACCTCGACGTCCCGTGGATCGGCAGCCTCGCCCACGACCAGTACGTTGCGGGCGGCGTCGCCTGGGCCGCCGGCGAGCTGCCGCTCATCGTCGTCGTCATCGCGCTCGTCACCCAGTGGGCGAAGCAAGACACTCGGCAGGCCAAGCGCATCGACCGGCATGCAGACCGGGGCCTTGACGACGACTACGAGCAGTACAACGCCATGCTCAACAAGCTCACCACCCGCGACACCGCTGCCGCGCAGCCGACCGATTCGAACGCTTCGACCGTGCCCGCGCGGGCGATCGATCATGAGGGCGCCGACGACCGGCCGACGCTGACCGTCACTGACCACCGGGAGCAGCCGTGACCACTACCACCCCGTCCCGACCCGACCAGCAGACCGAGCAACGGCTCGAGCTCGACATCGGCGGGATGACCTGCTCCGCCTGCGCCAACGCCATCGAACGCAGACTCAACAAACTCGACGGCATCACCGCCTCCGTGAACTTCGCCACCGAACGCGCCACCGTCGCAGGCCTGGGCCCCGACGACGCCGCCACTGCGATCGCGCAGGTCGAACGCGCCGGCTACACCGCAGCCGTCCACACCCCGGGCGACGACGCCTGGTCCGCCCGAGCCGCAGAAACCCGAACCACGACCCTCCGGCGTCGCCTCGCCGTCGCGGCGCTGCTGACGATCCCGCTGTGCGACATCACGATCATCCTCGCCCTCGTCCCCGCCTGGCGGTTCCCCGGCTGGCAGGCGCTGTGCGTCCTCCTGGCCGTCCCGATCGTCACCTGGGCAGCATGGCCGTTCCACAAGGCCACTCTCCGGGGCCTGCGGCACCGCAGCACCAGTATGGACACCCTCGTCTCCCTCGGCGCCGTCGTGTCCTTCGGCTGGGCGCTCTGGACCCTCCTCGTCGACCCTGCCACCGAACCCGGGTACTGGCTCGGGTTCGGGAAGACCCCCGCCGGTGCGGACTCGATCTACCTCGACGTCGCCGCCGGCATGGTCACCTTCCAACTCGCCGGCCGCTACTTCGAGAGCCGCAGCCGCCGCCGCGCCGCCGACGTCCTCGAAGCCATCGGCGACCTCGGCGTCACCGAAGCGCAACTCCTCACCGACGGAGAAGAACGCACCGTCCCGCTCAGCGCGGTCCGGGTGAAGGACCTCGTCGTCGTCCGACCCGGCGGCCGCATCCCCGTCGACGGCACCGTCACCGACGGCACCGCGACCCTCGACGTCTCCGCGATGACCGGTGAGTCCGTGCCGGTCGAAGCTACCGCCGGCACTGCTGTCGTCGGTGGCACCCTGGTGCAGGGCGGACGGCTGATCGTCCGCGCCGACGCCGTCGGCACCCGTACCCGCCTCGCGCAGATGGCCGCCGTCGCCGACGACGCCCAACGCCGCAAGGCCGCCGTGCAGCGCACCGTCGACCGCGTCACGAGCGTGTTCGTGCCCGTCGTGATCGGCATCGCGGTCCTCGTTGCCGCGGGATGGCTGATCAGCGGCGCGGAAGCCGGGATCGCGATTGCGAACGGCGTCGCCGTTCTCATCATCGCCTGCCCGTGCGCGCTCGGCCTTGCGACCCCGACGGCGCTCATGGTCGGTGTCGGCCGCGGCGGCCAGCTGGGCGTCCTCATCAAGGGCCCCGACGCCCTCGAGGCCAGCGGCCGCATCGACACGGTCGTCCTCGACAAGACTGGCACCCTCACTACCGGCCGGATGACCCTTACCGCGATTGACACGTTCGCCACCGATGCTGACACGGCGCTCTCATTCGCAGGTGCCCTCGAAGTAGCATCGGAGCACCCCATCGCCCGCGCGATCGCCACAGCCGCGAGCACCCGGTTCGGCTCCCTTGAGTCCGTCGCTGACTTCACCGCGCACGCCGGGCTTGGAGCCGCCGGGACGATCGACGGACGCCCGTGCAGCATCGGCCGGGCCGAGCTCCTCGAGCAAGCCGGCGTCACGGTCGACGCCCGAGTCGCCGACGTCGTCGCGGAACAAGAGGCATCGGGTGCCACCGTCGTGCTGCTCGCCGTCGACGGGACCGTGGCAGCCGTCCTCACCGTCCAGGACACTCTGCGCCCCGGGGCGATCGAGGCCGTCACACAGCTGCGCGCCCTCGGCCTCCGCACCGTCCTACTCTCCGGTGACTCCGAGACCACCGCCGCCGCCGTCGGTCGTCAGGTCGGCGTCGACGAGGTCATCGCCCGCGTCCTCCCCGACGAGAAAGCCGAACGCATCGCCCAGCTCCAGGCAGCCGGGCACCACGTTGCGATGGTCGGCGACGGCGTCAACGACTCGGCCGCACTCGCCACCGCAACGCTCGGCGTGGCCGTCGTGCAGGGCACCGACATCGCCATGAAGGCCGCCGACGTCATCATCGTCCGCGAGGACCTCCGCGCCGTCGTCGATGCCGTGCAACTCTCCCGCGCGACCCTCCGCACCATCCGGCTCAACCTCGTCTGGGCGTTCGGCTACAACATCGCCGCCATCCCACTCGCCGCAGCAGGGCTGCTCAACCCGCTCATCGCCGCCGCCGCTATGGCGCTGTCCTCAACCCTGGTGGTCTCGAACAGCCTTCGGCTCCGATCGTTCGGGCGGTCGTAGCTCGCCACCTCAGGGATGGCGCGGCGTCGGTGCCACAACTGGTGCCTCAGGGGCGGAACAGCTTGCGGAACCGCGGCGGGAGCGCCAGCCCGGCCGGCGGCTGCCATCGGAGCGCCGGAACGTTGCCGCGATCGGCTGCGAAGGTGAGCGCTCCGAAGTGCATCATCAAGGCTGCGTCGAGGGCCATGTTTGTCACGGCCGGGTTCACGGTGAACCGAGCTGCGACGACAGGAGAGACGCCGTCGTCGTCTAGCCGTTCCACGGTGGAAAGCATGAGGCTGCGTGACGCCGACGGATGAGTGAGCCCGCTCACGAGCTGCCAGGTACCACGCGCGAGACTGCCTTTCACCCCTGTCGCCGCTGCAGCCTCTCGGATCAACGGGCCAGTTCCGGGGTAGGACTGCTGAAACAGAGACTCCGGGAGACCGTTCTGTGTCGCAACCTCTCGAAGCTGCTTCTTCCGCGCGCGGATCTCGTGCCGGTTGCGCTTCAAGTTCTTGACCTTCGTCCGATGCTCGTCCGTGGTGTCGTCCGGGTCATCTGCCAGTGCAGCGACCGCCGCGGCGTCGTCGTAGTTCACTTCGGACCAGCGACAGATCAGAGAGCGCCGACGGCGTAGTTCAACATCTGCAGGGGCGAGCAGCCACACCGCCTGCGCGGCTGACTCCAGAGCGGTACGCAGCATGGAGTAGTGCGCCGCCATCGGATACTGCAGTCCACCAGTGTCGGGATTGGTCAGCAGCATCCGAGTTGACCGGAGCGCATCAAGGGAGAGCGAGAGTGCATGGCCGAGCAGGTGGGATGTGTGAAACGGGGCCAAGGCCTCGTCATCGGCAGCGAGTGCTGAGCCGGGCGCGGCGAGGTTGTGGTGCATCCGGTCGCCGAACTGCGCTTCAATCGCGCTCACCAATTCGAGCTGCCACTGCGTGCGCTCGTGCGCCTCGGCCTCGTTTGCTTCCGATCTCACGCTTCGACTATGCCGGTGGCCGACGACATCCCTTGATGCAAGGCAGAACGGGTGCCCGTCAGCCGGCCGCTATCCGGACACCCCCTCGCCCTCGATGGAGGGCGCCGAGCACCCTGGAAACGCTTGGGTCCTGCATGTGACTGCTCACGCTGATCTGCGCGGTTCTGATCACGCTCTCTTGCCTCACTCACCCGCGGGTGATGCTGCGCGGAGGTAGGCGTACACCGTCTCTCGGCTGACGCCGTACTCCTTTGCCAGTACCGTCTTCGGTACTCCGGTGCCGGCGCGGTAGATCAGCTCCGCGATCTGCACCGCACCAAGCGATCGCGCCCGGCCGCGATACACGCCACGCTGCTTCGCCAACGCGATGCCCTCGCGTTGGCGTTCGCGGATCAGTTCGCGTTCGAACTCCGCAAACGCACCCATCATGTTCAGCAGCAGGTTCGCCATCGCGCTGTCTTCACCGGTGAAGGTCAGCTGCTCCTTGACGAATTCGACGCGAACCTTCTTCTCCGTCAGCCGGCGCACGACCCGGCGGAGGTCTTCAAGGTTCCGGGCGAGCCGGTCCATGGAGTGCACCAGCACGGTGTCCCCGTCGCGGACGAACCCGATCATCGCGTCGAGCTGCGGCCGGTCGACGTCCTTCCCGGATGCCTTGTCCTCGAACACCCGATCCAGCGCGACGCCGTCGAGCTGCCGCACAGTGCTCTGATCCAATGTGCTCACCCGCACGTACCCGACCCTCTGACCCGACACGGTGCCTCCAACCCACATCTGTCAGGTTAGAGTCTATGAGCCTCGCACGCCTCTGTCAGAGAAGGCCGAATTGGACCCTAGTCGGACGCGCGTCGACCGCTCATGTTGACGTCTAGTTGGGGTGTACCTCAGGTGGGCGATGTCGAAGGCGACGCTGCGTCTTGAGAACCTGCACCATTGAGGTTGACGGTGACGCTTTCACACAGGCGCCCGTCGGCAAAACGATGAACCCAGTGCACCAGTCCTGCGTCGGCGCGGTATGCAATGTCGAGGCGTTCTCCCCCCTCCACGAGGGCGAGAGCGCGAGTCAACGTAGCCATCACCTCCGGGTTGGTGTATGTCGCCGTGGTGAATTCATCTGCACCCACTTGTACGGAAGTGGGCTCGTCGATGTCGGCGAGGAGTGGCCGAACGTCCAGATAGGTACTCACGGCGGATACTTCGTGCCCGTCGAGCTCGATCGTCTCCGAGTCGTACGAGGTGACGAAGACCGATCCGACGACGCGCACGATGTGCCAATCGTCACGATCCCCAGAGCTGGTCGCGGCGATGACGTTGCGGTTTCCGTCAAGAGCGACGGTCCATGTTCCTTCCCGAGGTGCACTACCGGATGGCTCTGCTCCAGGAATCGGGTAGAGGGTCCCAGGGTGACCTTCCACCCGATCCCAGAAAGCAGCGTTGCTGAGCAGCTGGTCCCGCCAGAACCGCATTTCGACCGTTGTGGCGGTGTCGTTGGATGACATGACGCTGCTCCTGTGACGTGCTTCTAACTGCAGGTGATGGTGTTGACGTTGCCCGTCACGTTGCCGTAAGTACGGTTCTTGACCTTGAGGTTCCATGCAACCGGTCGGAAGTGTGCGCTACCTCGGCACTTCGCGTACGTGTGCGCGACGTGATACGCGCCCGCGGTGTACGCCCCACCGTTCGCCGCGACATCCTCGCAGTCGAAGTCGGGACTGCTGCAGGTTCGGTTGACTCGTTCGTTTAGGCCGCGAGTGCGACCTGTGAGTTGATGATCGTCTCGTACTCGATCGGGGTCAACTTCCCCAGACCACGTTGGCGTCGTTTCCGGTGGTAGGTCGCCTCGATCCAGGTGATGATCGCGAGCCGGAGCTCGTCGCGGGTCGCCCAACGCTTCCGGTTGAGGACGTTCTTCTGCAGGAGCGCGAAGAACGATTCCATCGCCGCGTTGTCCGCGCACGCCCCGACCCGACCCATCGATCCAAGCAGCCCGGCATCGACCAAGGCGCGGATGAACTTCTTCGACCGGAACTGACTGCCCCGGTCCGAGTGCACGACCGTCCCGACAGGTCTTCGGCGGTGCACTGCCATCTGCAGAGCCGCGACGGCGAGGGAGGACCGCATCCGATCACCGATCGAGTACCCCACAATCCGCCGCGAGCAGGCGTCCTTTACCGCGCAGAGGTAGAGCTTGCCCTCGCCGGTCGGGTGCTCGGTGATGTCCGCCAGCCACAGCCGGTCCAGATCCGGTGCCGTGAACGCCCGACGGACCCGGTCGTCATGAACCGGTGGCCCGGCCTTGCGGTGCAGGCCCCGCTTCTTCGCGTGCAACGACCACAGCCGCTGCTGCGAGCACAACCGCCACACCCGCCGTTCCGATGCTCGGTGGCCGGCCGCATGAAGGTCGTCCGCGATGAACCGGTACCCGAACGTCGGGTCGTCGCGGTGCGCGTCGATTGCAGCGTCAGTCAGGTGCGCATCGTCCCAGTCGCGCTGCGAGATCGGATCGGCTCGCCACCGATAGAACGCTTGCTTCGAAAAGCCCAACACCCGGCAAGCCACCGCGACCGGGATCCGATCGTCGGCGAGTTCGAGGACCAGCGGGTAGATCATTTTGGGAGCTGAGACTGAGCGAAATACGCGGCCGCCCGGCGGAGGATCTCGTTCTCCTACTCCAGCAGCCGGATCTGTTTCTGCGCTTCCCGAAGCTCGGCTTGCTCGACCGCTGTCACGGACGGGGAGGCTGCGGCACCGGTGCCGTCGTCGCGGTCGGCGAGCCGCAACCAGCGGGCCAGACAGGACTCGGACACACCGAAGTCCTTCGCGACCTGCCGCACCGACGTCTCGCCCTTCCGGGCGACCGCGATCACATCACGGCGGAACTCTTCCGGATACGCCTTCACCATGGCGCACATCCTTCCAGCAGGAGCCAATGCCCCTACCTGTCAGGAGTCAACCAAACCTGCAGCAGTCCCATCGCATTCAAGGAGACATCAGACCGCCGCATTAGCCAAGCTACCGACAGGGGCTCACATGGCGTACTTGCGCAAGGCGTATGTGAATGGGCACCACGGCGAATGAGGCGCACGTCCAGGAGCACCGTTTTCGAGACGAGCAGCTTTTCAGCGATAGGTGAACCGTCCGGTCGCGCCCGTCAGAGCCGCGCGAGCCTCTCGTGGAGTGACGTCGCCGAGGGCGACCCGCTGTCGCAGCGCGAAGAGGTCTCGGGTGTCGATGAAGCAGCCATGGTGATGCTCTGCGAAGGCATCAATGTCATCCTCGCGAGACCCCAGGGCGCGCTCGCGTTGCGCCGGGTCCTCGTTCCGCCAGGCGTTGGCGACGAGCCAAAGCGCGTTCGGCGCCACTCCATGCTCAGTTCCATATCCGATTGCCGCTGCTGTGACTTGCTGCAAATCGTTGGATTTTGCAGCACCGCGATACCCCTTCACCTCCACCAGCGCAGTCCAACCGTCGTGACTAACCCGCAAATCTTCGCGCTTTTTACCCTTTCGTTCAGGCAGCGCGTCCACGTCAACCACCTCGAACCCGAGGAACTGCAAGGCGCCCGCGACAGCACTGACGAGGCTGTCGCCATCATCCGTCAGTAACATGCGCCAGCTCACCCCGAGGGATTCGGCTGCTAGCAACTCTGCTTCAAGCCCCTTTCGGCGGTCCGCGACCTCAGCGAGTCTCTGCTCCTCAGCTTCGTCAGCTTCGCGCAACGTCTGTCGCGCGGCAAGTTCCCCTAGCGAGGACCATCGGGCCGCTCGATGCCACTCTGCATCCAGCGGGAACGTCTCCGCGGCCGATCTTCGCCACCAGCCAAGCGCGAAGCGCACCCAGTCCACCAATCGCGCCCGCGCCGACTGCGGTAGCCACAGTGTGGAGGACGGCCGCCACTCCTCAGGCTGCGACTCGACCAGCGCGGCCAGAATCAACGGGTATTCCAACTGTTCCGTAAGCAGCGGTCTCACTTGAAGGCTCGAGGCGCCAGCGAGTCGGAGGCCTCGGTAGCTCCGAGCCTCCGTGTCAGGTCGGCACGACGCCTCCACCAACGACACGACACCTTCGTCTCGGGCGAACTGACCCACTGCGAAGTCGCGCGCGGGCTTCGGCTGCACCACCACCTGCGTCCGCGGCTCTGCCGAAGAATGAAGCGCTGGGGCGGCGGTACGCAGAGGCGTCGATTCGGGCGGGGCGGGAGCGAAAATCAAACGGCAAGGGAATTCCCAAGCGCGGTCCAGGGCTCCCTCGCCCGAGATCAGGACATCGTGCTCTTCGGTGTGAACCTCGCTCACTGACTGAATCACGCGCACGCTCCCGACGAGCGGCCGAATGGAATCAACCTCGTCCGTGGACAGACCTAAAGCCAGCACACGAGGCACCGGCGCTCCAACGCGATCATCACTCACACGGGCATCATCGCAGCAGCTCGCACTACTGTCACATGTCTCAATAGCCGATTGGCTATCGGACATTGCAGGCACCGGCGAGCACGGTCAGCGCCGGGAGCGCGCGGGCGACCGCTTCGTCCGACGACCGGCGGAGGTCCACCGGCTAGACGCCCAGATCGGCGGGGAGCCGACTGCGAGGGTGCCCGTCATGCCGGAGCGGTCAACGCTCCCGCCGCACCAAGAGCTCCGGATGCGCGAGCACTTCGAGGAGAGCGAGCCACGCGAGGTCGGTGATCCGTGGGTCGAGTGCTCCGGTGTGGGCTGCGAGTAGGGCCCTTGTGCGTGCGGTTGGGGTCTTGTCCATTCCGTGTTGGCTGTTGCGGAGGGCGGCCAACCATTCTCGTGCCGCGGTCGCCAGCGGCACGAAGACGTCGCTGCCGTTCTTGTCGGGCAGCATGACGCCTCCGTCGCGGAGCCGTGACGGTATGAAGAACCCGTCCTGCACGTTGCGGAGCGCTTGCACTGCGGCGCGGGCACGCGGCAGGAGCACGGGTTGCACGTCCACCGGAAGCACCGCTTCGAGGTCAGCAAGCGCAGCTTCCATCTTCGAGAGGGTGGTCGCTCGGTCCCGTGTGAGCGTGCGATTGAGGCCGGCGAGTGAGTCGAGCGTGTGGAAGAGCGCGAGCCGCCGAGCGTGCCCGTCCCGGGAAGATCCGATGACCTGGACGGAGCGGCACAGTTGCTCGAAGGTAAGTAGTCGCTCGATTGCGGACGGCGGGTGGTACTGCCCGTGGACGACGTAGTTCGCTGGCTGCGTGAGGTGCGAGAAGACCAGGTCGAGCCGATCCACCCACCACCGGAGAGCTGCTTTGAACGCCGTGTGCGGGATGTCCCGTACGTCCTGCAACGGCTCGATCTGCGCTGACCGCTCTGACAGCGCGAGAAGGTCCAGGTCGAGCAGCGGGCGAGACTCTACGGCCTTTCCAAAGGTGAACACGAGCACACCGCCCAGCCTGGGCGCGGTTGTCGCCCAGACATGCGGACTGAGGCTCGTGACCAGCGGTTCGAGGTAAGCACCGAGCCCGACGTTGATGTCCTCCATGAGCTTCAACGAGGACGTGAACGTGTCGCCCTCCGCAGTGGGCTCCGGTGGCCGGTCGCCGACGTTGAGCATCGCGCGCGCGACGCCGTACCGTCGGCCGAGACGCTCCGTGGACTCCACGAGATACATCGCTGCGTGGGGGAAGACCACCTCACGAAGTCCAGCGGTCGCTCCAGCAAGGACAGCAGGGAGGTCCTTCGCTTCCTCCGTCCCGACCACTAGGGCCCGGAACCCCGCAAGCGCTTGCACCGCCTCTGTCGGATGGCGTTCGAGAAGCGTCTGCTGCAAGCGGACTGCCCTTTCCCATGAGCCCGGTGCCGGTCCGATCGCGTCGTACTTCGACAGACGCTCGACCACGCGCCGATAGCCACGTTCGTCCGAAGGGTCGTTTTCCAGCCCTAAGCGCGACCACCGGACCAGGTTCGGCTTCGATCCGGCGACACTTTCCTCGTTTCGCCCCACGAAGTCGTCGCCGTCGCGGACGAGTTCCCAGCCAACGAACGCGCCCATGTCATCGGGCACGCCGCCGAGGAACCAGCTCGCGACATGGATAGACACGGGATCCGCGACCAGCCGGTGGAGGTCCTGAACGAACCGTTCGCTTTCAGGAATCGCTGTCACTGATCCGCCCCTTTTGCAAGAACAACCCCTCCCTGCTGCCAAGTCTTCCGGGCAGCGTAGCCGTAGGCACGGACAAGTCGGCCGCGCAGGCTACGATCACGCCTGTGCCCCGTACTCCGCGGAAACGCCCGAATGAACTGACGACGGGCTGGCCGTCGGTCGGGTCGTCTACACCTGCTGGTGAGGCGGCACGCCTGTTCGCCATCGGTCTGCGGGATGCGCTCGGGGCGCAGTCGGTGCGTGCGCTTGGCCGCAAATCCGGTGTTGCCCCCGGCACGATCCGGGGCATCATCGAGGGGCGAACATGGCCTGACCTGGAGACGATCGCGAAGCTCGAGACGACGCTCAGTGCTCCACTCTTCCCGACGTCGGTTCCCGATGGGATTCGGTACCGGGCTCGTTCAGGCAGCGGCGCCTGGTCGGAGCCCGGCTAACCTGCTGTCACGACGCGGAGCTGAGGGAGACCGAGCGAGACCGTAGAAGTGCGGTTCTCCGCGGCGTCCATCTGCCGCAGTTTGTCCTCAGCGCCGATGAGGGTGACTTGCAGGAGCCCGATCTCACCCTTCCAACCGTGTCGCTTCGCGGTCGCGAGGTCAGCCTCGATCGACTTCTTCTTCCGGAGTAGCCGCTTCTTGCGCGCAGGGTTGACTCGGAGCATCGGGCACCGGAGGCACGCGTGCTCATGCTCGCAGGAGGTGCCGAATGCTCTGCCGCAAGATCCCAATTCGAGTTCACGCTCGCCGAAGTCCCGGATGAACGCATCCCACTCGGCGTCGGTCGGTTGTCGGTACTCCTCGCGGGGGCGCTCAGCTCGACGCCGTTCAATGTAGAGCCGATGTTGGGTGAAGACGTCCTCGTCGTAGACCGCGGTGTATCCCAGAGTGGTGTCGAGTGAATCGTGGCCGGCGATCTTCGCTGCGATGTGCACGGGGAGTCCGGACTGCACAATGTCCGTCAGGTACATCCGACGAAAGTCATGCGGCTGGAACCGGATTGGCTTGCCAGTGAGGTCGACGATGCCAGCGAGGTCGGTTGCAATCTCGATCTGCTTCTTGATCCACCCTCTCTTGATGGGTTGCCGCTCTCCGAGGTAATCACGTTGCATCAAGAGCGGCAGGGGCGGGATCGTCACCCGCTCGTGGTAGTCCCACCGATTCAGTAGTGGAACCCGGCCGTCCTCGTCACGGACTCGGTCGAGCACATCTGAGAGGACGTCGGCGAGGTCCGGCGAGATCAGCATCACCCGCTCCTTGTCCGTCTTCGATGGCGCAATCTGAAGCAGGGGTAGGAGTTCTCCGGTCGTCGGCATCTTGAACTGCGAAAGGCTCGTGTGGGTGAGCTCCTCGAGCTCTTCGACGCGGAGCCCGGTCTCCTTGAGGATGCCGACGATAGCCCACTGCCAGAAGGTGATGTCTTCCCAGTGAGACGCATCGAACACCTCACCGGTGTCGTGGCGCTGAACAAGCAGGCCCTTCCCCGTGCTGTGCGCTTGGCGCCCCACAACGGCCGCACCGCGACGACGAACAACGCGGACGCAGGGCACTCCGAGGACGGAGAACTCCTCGTCCACCCCTGCGGTTGAAACCAGGCGGAGCGCTTCGGCGTACCACCCTCGCTGTGTTTCGACCGACTCCGCCAGGGTCTGCAGGTGCGGGAGACGCTCCCGAGTCCGAGCATGGCTACGGGCCTGCTGCTGCTTCATCGTCTTCGCATGCGGGCGCATGTCATCTGAGGTGATGATGTTCTTCGCTGCAAACTGAGCGAATCGTTCGGGTGCTTCGTGTGCCCAGTCGGCGATATCCCAGTAGAAGGCGCGGACTGCCGTGTAGATGCCGGCAACTGATGCGCGCAGCTGTCCTGCTCGCCGATCGGGTGCCTGGATGTACCGCGCTCGCTCCTTCCACTCCGTGACGACCTCAACATTGAGTCGGAGATCGTCGATGGTCGGGTCTATCTCCTGTACGACGCACCAGAAGTTCTTCACAAGCGTCGTGACGAGACCGTTCGTCGTCGAGTAGTTCAGTCCCGAGGCGCGTTGACGGATGTAGAGAACAAGCAGATCCCGGATCTTTCCGGGCTTGATGCCGGTGCGGTCGACTAACTGAGCAATCTCGAGCGGTCCGACCCGGTGGCGGTTGGCCCAGCTCTTACCGTTGTCGGGGAGGAATTGCGCCCAGGTGAGTGCGTCGTATGTGGCGCCTGGTGGGGGCGCTTGCAAGATGCGCGCCCCGACGTTGTACGCCTCTTCCACGTCGTCGAAGGTGACATCGCGCAGGCGCTGATGACCGGTGTGAACCAGGATCCTTCCCAGTTGTGGATAAGCCCACTTCCGGACTTTGTCGGGGTTCTTCGAGCGCCGATGGATGGCGGCGTCCAGCTCAGCCAGCCCATCGGGGTCACGGAGGGAGAAGATGACTTGCGCCGTCTGGTTGAGCGACCCGATGTGCGTGAATAGGAACTCGTACGACGGTCGGACCAGGTCGAGCGCGAAGACGTATGCGAGTCCGGCTGCAGCGATCTGATGTTCGGCAAGTCGCGGGCTATCGCGTCTCTTGAGGGCCGCCAGCCGCTCGAACGGTTCGAGAGCGTCCTCAAGCTTCGACTGCTCCCACCGTTCCTGCCACGTTGCCCCCTCGAACTGCAGGAGGACGTCCAGCGCCTCTTTGAGCCTCAATCGGTGCGTCCGGCTCTGGGCGCCTGCACCGACCCCGGTGTTGAAGTCTGGGGAAGCGAACGCGGCGGTGGCTTCGTCGAGGGTGAGACTGGTTCTTGGCCACGGATGAAGAGATGTGCGCACCGGAACGACGATCTCCAGTGGTGCCTCGTCAGGTACTGGCGTGGTACCCGTGAGGTTGCGCTTTTCCCGGTACGGCCTCAGGCGTTCGTCTTCGATGACGGCGTCCAAGGTCACGGGTTACCGCCGAACAGGTTCCGGAGCGACGCGTCGCTGTACCCCAGGGACGGCTTCGGGGTGATTGTGGGTTCCTTCTTCCGACGGAGGTGATCGGCAGCCGCTTGGAGCACTTCCTCGTCGCGCGGCTCGGTGTAAATCTGCGTCGTCGTGAGGAAGGCGTGCCCGAGGAGGTGTTTCACCTGCGGCAATGACATGTCGGAGTTGTTGGCGAAGTCGTGCGCGGCGGTGTGGCGGAACTGGTGCATCGTGTGATGCGTCCCGTTGCCGGCCTGTGCACGGTTCAGCACCGCGCGGAACGCGTGGTAGGTCAGGGCACGCGGCTCTCCGCGCAGCGTCCTCCAAACCGGCTCGTCATCGGGAAGTGGACTAGTCCCGCGGTACCTGCCCAGCAGGACGAAGGCGTCGGGCGAGGCCGGGAGCCACTGTTCCACGTGCGTCCCCTTCCGAATCACTCGGATGCGTTGGCGACCCCAGTCGACATCCCTTCCTCGGAGGCCCAGCAGTTCGCTGGCTCGCGCGCCGCTGGAGACGAAGAACTCGACGATGGCGAGGTCCCTAACGTGTGAGAGCGACTGGATGAGCGCGGTGACCTGATCATCGGTGAGCGACTTCGGCATCGTCACTGGGATCTTCTGCCGGCCCGACCTTCTACCCGCGCGACGAAATGGCGTCCCAGGAGTGTGATGGGCATGGGGTCGACCTGCCGGCGGCACCGGACTGATGGGACCATCGGCGGTCTCATGGAAGCTGTAGAAACTGGCCAGCACCGCCGCGGCGTGGGTGATTGTGCGCGGCGCAAATCCAGGTGACGACGCCCGGTTGCTTTGCTCCTTGGGCGCTGACTCGCTGGTGCGCCGCCAATCGCCGCCTCGCTTGGGAGGTGTACGCCGCATCCAAAGGATGTAGTCCGAGTATTCCGTCCTCGTTGCGTGGTCCCAAGTAACTCCGATCGCGGAGAGGAATCGCCACCAGCGGAGGAGGTCCTGGGCGTACGAGTAGCAGGTGGCCGTGTCGTTGCCGTCTACGAGCAGATTGCGAAGGTACAGGTCGACGGCTGGGACGCGTGAGCCGGACGCGTCTTTGAAGTTCACGCCAAGTGGGTCCTCGGCGTCGCGCTTGGCGCTGCCGACGCGCGGCAGCACGATGGCCTCGATGTCGCGCACTGGGGCCAGCTCGCTCACCCTTCGCTCCTCATGCTCACGATGTCCACCATGCCGAGTAATCTATTACCCGGCAAGTGGGAGTGTGTACCGATCCCACGGATCGGTGAACTGCATCCACTCCGGTTGACGCCAGCGCTTGCGGATCAGGCTGGCGGTGTTCGGGGCCGGCTCACGCAGGTCGAGAGCGAGCTTCCAGCCGATCTCCTGCAGCAGCCGGTCCGCCTTCTTGTTGTTGCATTGGAAGCACGCGACCACGACGTTGCTCCAGGCGTGCTCGCCGCCGCGCGCGCGTGGCACGACGTGGTCGAGGGTGTCGCCGAAGCCGAGACAGTAAGCGCAGGTGTAGTCGTAAGCCTCGAGCGCGGAGCGCCGAGTGAGGGGCACCGATCGCCGCGGAATGCGTACGAACTGTCGCAGGAGCACGACGGACGGCTCTGCGACCGCGAGCCGCGCGCTGTGCAGCGTGGCTTCGCCGTCGAGGACAACGCTCGCCTTGCCGTTCATCACCAGAGCCAGCGCCCTGCGCGGCGCGACGACAGCGATTGGTTCGTAGCTGGCGTTGAGGACCAGGGTGCGGTTCATGCGGCCACCGCCAGATCGCCCGCCGCACACACAAGAGGCGACCCCTCAAACCTCGATCCGGAAAGTTCAGTCAACAAGCAGCGGTTCGCGTCGCGCCGGAGCACCCCGCGGCGCGAGACGGGCACGAGCCGGGCGTGCGGGATGCGCACGTAGCGGGTGAGGATGATGACGGACGGACGGTCGAACGACGACGTCGACCCGGTGACCGGGTGCTCGGCGTCGGCGGTGACGATGGCGGCCTTCTGGTTCATCACCAGCACGAGGGCCCGTCGGTCAGAGATCACCGCGAGGGGCTCGTAACCGGCGTTGAGGACGAGAGTGCGCATGGGTTCCCTTCCGACGTGCCTGGACGGCTTCCAGGCGCTGCGGGTGCGTCGGACCGAGCGACGCCGACGTGGGACCGCGGTCTGCGACCACGCCCGGAACCACGAAGAGCACCACCCGGATGGGTAGTGCTCTCGTCAGGTCAGGGCGTGATGGTGCACGCAGGGGGCGGTGGACCGTATGTCCACGAGCGCGCGCCGACCCGTGGTGCGGGTCGTGCGGATCGCTGACATGAGGTCTCCCGTGGTCGGGCCGTGTTCGGACCGGTGCAGCATCAGGCTACGTCAGGAACCGGCCCAGCACGAGGGTGTGCGGGCCGGTTTCCGGGAGTGTTCACGGGAACGACACACGGGTCGTCACCGCGGGGGTGGTGCCGGGGTCAGATCCCGAAGCGGACGATGTGGTAGCTGCTCGTCCAGATCGGGCGGATCGACACCTTGCCGCCGGGCTTCGGCGCGTCCATGATCATGCCGTTGCCCATGTAGAAGCCGTCGTGCGAGCCGTCGTTGAAGACGACGACGTCGCCGGGCTGCGCCTGGGACTCGGGGATCGTGGTGCCGGCCGCGTCCTGCAGCGGGACCGAGTGCGCGAGGCTGATGCCGTACTGCGCGTAGACGTACATGACGTAGCCCGAGCAGTCGAAGCCGGACGGGTCCGCGCCGCCGAAGACGTACGGCGTGCCGATGTACTGCTTGGCGGTGGCGACGACGGCCGGCAGCGAGAACGGGGTGTTCGCCGAGGTCGCGGCGATCTGCTCGGCGCTCGGGCCGCTGTACGACGAGTACTGCTTCGCCGTCGCGGCACGGGCGGCCTGCGTCGCCTCGGCCTGCTTCGCTGCCTCGGCGGCGGCGTCCGCTGCGGCCTTCTGCGCGGCCTCCTGGTCGAGGGTCGCCTGCGAGGTCGCGCCGTAGCCGTCGCGGTTGGTGCCGGCGAGGGCGACGGCGTCCGAGACGGAGAACTCCTGCGCCTGGGTCGCACGGACCTCGCGCTGGGCGGTGGCGGCGGCGGAGCCGGTCTGCTGCGTCGCGGCGAACGCCGGGGCGACCGCGACGGTGCCGAACATGCCGCACGCGACGGTGAGGACGACCGGTGCCAGGAAGCGGCGCTTGCGGGCGGTGGCGCTCGCCTTCGTCTTCTCGGCGGCGAGGGCGGCCTGCGCGGCACGACGACCTCCGGGGAGCGGCGCGTCGCGGACCGGGGTCACCTTGCGGACGGTGGAGGTGGTCGCGGGGGCCTGGCGTGCTGCCCGCCGGGTGAGCGGGGCGGCTGCCGTGGGGATGGCGTTCGCGGTGTTCGTCGGGTTCGCGGGGGTCTGGCCGTCCGCGGCGGAACCGGTCTGCGTCAAGGGTGGTGTCTCCGGCGTCTCGTCACCACGGCCGGGCGGGTGTTCCCGGTCGTGCAACCCCATCCGTTCGTCATCGTTTCCGATCGAGGCAGGAGACGGGCGCGAGACGTCCTGCCACGGGTCCTGGGCCTCGTGGGCGACCCGGGACTCGACGAGTGTACGTGGGCGTCGTTACCGTGTCGAGATGAAACGGTGGTTCGGTAACGGAACGATGACGAATCCCTGATCAGGGGCCCGTCACCTGCACGACCTTGTGCGGTTTCTCAGGCTCAGGGGTGCTCGTTGCGAACCGCGGCAGGGTCAGGCGTGCTCGATGTAGACGTGCTGGGCGACCTCGGCCGGGAGCTCGATGCCCGACTCCTCGCCCTCGACCCGGACGGCCACGTAGGCCCCCGCACGCTGGACGCTCGCGACCCGACCCGGCATCACACCGGCGGTCCGCAGCTGGTGCAGGAGCTCCGGTTCGAACTGCACCGGCTCGCCCAGACGGCGGACGACCCCGGTCGCGACGGCGTCGGTGCCCTCGGTCGCGGCGACGATGTTCCGCACGCCGTCGAGGAACCCCGGGGCGGTCGGCCCGCCGATCTCGGCCAGCCCGGGGATCGGGTTGCCGTACGGCGACTCGGTCGGGTTGCCGAGCATCTCGAGCAGGCGGACCTCGACCTGCTCGCTCATCACGTGCTCCCAGCGGCAGGCCTCGTCGTGCACGAACGCCCAGTCGAGCCCGATCACGTCGGACAGCAGGCGTTCGGCGAGCCGGTGCTTCCGCATCACGTGGGTCGCGCGGGAGCGCCCCTCGGTCGTGAGCTCGAGGTGCCGGTCGCCGGAGACGACGACGAGCCCGTCGCGCTCCATCCGGGCGACGGTCTGCGAGACCGTCGGACCCGAGTGACCGAGGCGCTCGGAGATGCGCGCTCGCAGCGGGACGATCCCCTCTTCTTCGAGGTCGAGGATCGTCCGGAGGTACATCTCCGTGGTGTCGACGAGATCGGTCACGGTCCGCCTCTCAGGTCCGGTTCCAGCGCGCCCCACCCTACTTGTTCACGGTGACAGCGACGGACCGACATCCGTCAGGGGACAGACCGTCCCGAGGGATCGTCACGCGCGTCCGGGTCCCGTCCGGCACGCGGCGACGGGCCTGGAGGCATGCCCCACGCCCGCCCCGTCCGGCCGGTGCAGGGTCGGCTGGGCTGGGATACCGCTCGCTAGGATCGCTCCATGGCAGACATCGTCATCCCCGCCGACCTCCTCCCGACCGACGGCCGCTTCGGCTGCGGACCGTCCAAGATCCGCGGCGCGCAGCTCGAGTCCCTCGTGACGCGCGGGGCGACGATCCTCGGCACGTCCCACCGGCAGAAGCCCGTCAAGGACCTCGTCGGCAGCGTCCGGCGCGGCCTCGCCGACCTGTTCCAGCTCCCCGACGGATACGAGGTCGTCCTCGGCAACGGCGGCTCGACCGCGTTCTGGGACGCCGCCGCGTTCGGGCTCGTCGAGCGCCGGGCCGAGAACCTGTCCTTCGGCGAGTTCGGCTCGAAGTTCGCCAAGGCCACCGCAACCCCGTGGCTCGAGGCCCCGCACGTGGTCGAGGCCCCCGGCGGCTCCCTCGCCGCACTCGAGCCGGTCGAGGGCGTCGACCTCTACGCCTACCCGCACAACGAGACGTCCACGGGCGTGATGGCCCCCGTCGTCCGCGCGGCCGGCGACCCCGGTGCCCTGACCGTCGTCGACGCCACGAGCGCCGCCGGCGGTGCGGCCTTCGACGTCAGCGCGACCGACGTCTACTACTTCGCGCCGCAGAAGAACTTCGCCTCGGACGGCGGCCTGTGGCTCGCACTGTTCTCCCCCGCGGCGCTCGAGCGCGTGGAGCGGGTCGCCGCGAGCGACCGCTACGTGCCGGAGTTCCTGTCGCTCAAGAACGCTGTCGACAACTCCCGGCTCGACCAGACGCTGAACACCCCGGCGCTCGCGACCCTGCTCATGCTCGACGACCAGGTCTCCTGGATCAACCAGTCCGGCGGGCTCGCGTGGGCGGACACCCGCACGAAGACGTCGTCCGCGACGATCTACGACTGGGCGGAGTCGGTCGACTACGCGACGCCGTTCGTCACCGACCCCGGGCACCGGTCGCAGGTCGTGGCGACGATCGACCTCGACGACGCGATCGACGCCAAGGCCGTGGCGGCGACGCTCCGCGCGAACGGCATCGTCGACACTGAGCCGTACCGGAAGCTCGGGCGCAACCAGCTCCGCGTCGCGACCTTCACGGCGATCGACCCGGACGACGTCGCCCAGCTCGTCCGCTCGATCGACTTCGTCGTGCAGGCCCTGCGCGGCTGACCCCCGCGGGCCGGCTGGCTCGCAAAACGCAACGAGGGCGGCTCCTCGCAGCGGAACGTCGCTGCGGGAAACCGCCCTCGTTGCGTCTTGCGGAGGCCGGGCCCGGAGGCCGGGCCCGGCGCTCGGCGTCAGGCGTGCCGGTCCGGGTCGACCTCGGTCGGGTCGAGCCGGTCGAGCTCCAGGTCGTCGTCCGGGTCCACGGGGCGGACCCGCGCGGCACGACGTCGGGCGCCACGGGAGCGCAGCGGAGCGGGCTCCTCGTCCTCGTCCTCGTCGTCTTCGTCCGCCGCGTCGACGTCGACCCCGTCGAGCTCGTCGTCGTCGGACTCCTCGAGGTCGTCCTCGTCCTCGTCGCCGAACGCGTCGTCGTCGTCGGACTCGTCGTCGTCCGCCTCGTCGTCGTCCGGGTCCTCGTAGTCCGCGTCCTCGTCGTCGTCGTCCTCGTCGGACTCGTCGTCGTCCTCGTCCGACTCCGCCTCCGCGTCGTCGTGCCCCGCCCGGTACTCGGCGAGCCGCTCGGACCACGGCACCCACTCCGGCGCGAGCAGCGAGCCGTCACCCGGCAGGAGTTCGACCTCGAGCACGGTCGGCTCGTCACCCTCGACCTGCGCGATCGAGACGGTCCAGCGCCAGCCGGGGTACCCGGGCATCCGGTTCGAGAACTGGACCGAGACGACCCCGTCGCCCTCGTCGACCGTGCCGACCGGCTGCCCCACCGTGGACTCCGGCGTGACCTCGAGCAGCGCCTTCCGCGCGAGCTCCGTGACGTCCACCATCAGGCGTCCAGCTGGTCTGCGACGTGGCGCAGGATCGCGGCGATGCGCTCGCCGTTCTTCGGGTAGCGACCGTGCCGGAAGTCGCCGCTGATCCGGTCGAGCTCCTTCACGAGGTCCTCGACGATGACGGCCATGTCGTCGGCCGACCGGCGGGACATCTTCGCGAGGGACGGTGCGGGCTCGAGCAGGCGGGCGGACAGCGCCTGCGAGCCCTTCTTGCCCTGGACGACCCCGTACTCCAGCCGCGTCCCGGGCTTGACCGAGGTGACACCGTCCGGCAGCGAGGACGCGTGCAGGAACACGGATTCACCGTCGTCTCCGGAGATGAACCCGAACCCCTTCTGGTCGTCGTAGAACTTGACCTTGCCGGTGGGCATGCGTGGACTCCTCGTGGTCGTGGAACGGCCGTGGTGCGTCGGATATCCTGGGTCGATGGCCAAGCCGACCCGATCCACCGGGACCCCCCGCGACGCAGCGGACTCCTCGGTGACGTTCAATCGTACCGAACGCGTCCTCGGGTTCATGGTCGGGGGCATCTTCATCGCCGCCTTCCTGTGCATCGCGGCCATGATCGTGATGTGGCTGACCGTCCCGAGCGCCCAGGGTTCGATGCCCTGGCCCGTGATCATGGCGATCCCGCTGATCGGTCTGCCGATCGGGATGGTGCTCGTCTTCGTCCTCCTCGGTCTCACCTGGTCCAAGCGCGCCCGCGAGAACCGGTCGGCACGCTGAGGACCGGCGACGACCGGAGCGGCGGACGATGACGACCACCGCAGACCTCGCCGCACGCCTGCGCGCGACGCCCGACGACGACCTCGAACGACTCGTCGTCGCCCGACGGCTGCCCGCGGCCGTCCTCGCGGACTCCGGTCCGCAGCACGCCGCCGACTTCTTCGACCTCGCCGAGGCGCTGCGGACCGACGACGCCGTCGACGCCGCACTCGAGCACCTGCCCCGTGCCGCGCTGCTCGCGCTGCGGGACGGCGAGGCGGGTGACGCACTCGCCCCCGCCGTGGCGCTCGGCCTGGCGGACGCGTCCGGCGGCGTCGACGACGCGGTCGCGGCCCGCTTGGCCGCCCACCCCGACCTCGTGGCACTGGACCGGACAGGAGGCCCGTCCGGCGTCCGGCGTCCGGGCGACGTCACGCAGGCGGCTGACCCCGACCGCGCGCGCGCCACGGGTGCCGAACGCGCCTTCGCGACGATGACCGTCCTCGCCGAGCTCCTGCGCGCCGTCCGCGCCGGGAGCGTGAAGGAGCTCGTGAAGGGCGGGATCGGGACGCCGCTCGCCAGGACCCTCGGCGAGCGCACCGGCACGGATCCCGAGCTCGTGCCCGACCGGCTCGCGCTCCTCGCCCGCGTCGGGTTCGCCGACCCCGGCGAAGGGCTCTGGCACACCACACCGGCGGGAGACGACTGGCTCGTCGCGCCGTGGCCGGACCGCTGGGTCGGGCTCGCCGGGCGCTGGCGGGACGCCCTCGACCCGGCGGTGCACGACGTGCTCGAGACCGCCGGCGACGACCTGCGCGACCTCGTGGCGCTCGGGCGCTGGGCGTACCCGGCCGGTGCGCGGTGGCTCGACTCGGAGCTCCTCGTCGTGGCCGGCACCGCGGAGTCCATCGGGCTCGCGGTCGACGGTGTGCTCACCCCGACCGGTCGGGCCGTGCTCGACGGGGACGCCGACGCCGCCGCCGCCGACCTGCCGCCCACGGTCGAGGGCGTGTACCTGCAGCACGACCTGACGGTCATCGCTCCCGGGCCGCTCTCCCCCGCCGACGACGCGGCCCTCCGCTCGGTGGCCGACCTCGAGGCCCCGGGGCTCGCGGCCCGGTACCGCGTGTCCGAGGAGTCCGTCCGCCGTGCCCTCCGCGCCGGCAGCACCAAGGACGAGCTCCTCGCGCTGCTGGACCGGCTGTCCGCCACGGGCGTGCCGCAGCCGCTCGGCTACCTCGTCGAGCAGGTCGCCGGACGCGACGGCAGCATCGTCGTCGACGTCGGACCGGGCGGGGTCGGCACCCGGGTGCACGGCACGCCGGACCAGCTCGACCTGGTCGGGGTCGACGCCGAGCTCCGCCAGCTCGCGTGGGAGCGGCCCGACCTGACGACCCTCGTGACCCGGCACCCGGCGCACGTGGTGCACGCGGCGCTCGAGGACCAGCGCTACCCGGCCGTGCTGACGGCCGCAGCCCGCCCCGCGACGCAGGGCGTGCCTCCCGTCCGTCGCCGTGCCGCCGGACGCACGCCGGAACAGGCGGCGCACGCACTCGTCGAGCGGCTGCGGCTGACGACCGAGCGCGGCGAGGCGGAGCCGGAGCAGGAGTGGCTCGGCCGGCAGATCGACCTGGCCGTGCGGGGGAAGACCCCGATCCGGCTGACGGTGCGCATGCCGGACGGATCCGAACGGCCCGTCTCGATCATCCCGACCTCCGTCGCGGCCGGCCGTGTGCGCGGACGGGACACGGCGGTCGACGTCGAACGCACCCTGCCGCTGTCGCTCGTCGTGGCGGTCGAGAGCGAGGCGTGACGCCGAGGGCCGCGACGCGCAGCGTCCGGGCCGGGCACGGCAGCTCGCAGCCGCGACGCCTAGGCTGATCCGTCATGAACGGACCGCTGATCGTGCAGAGCGACCGGACCGTGCTCCTCGAGGTCGCGCACCCCGACGCCGAGGACGCGCGGCACGAGCTCGCCGCCTTCGCCGAGCTCGAACGCGCCCCGGAGCACGTGCACACGTACCGGATCACGCGGCTCGGGCTCTGGAACGCACGGGCGGCGGGGCACGACGCCGAGGCGATGATCGGCACGCTCGAGCGCTTCGCGAAGTTCCCGGTCCCGCAGAGCGTCACGGTGGACATCCGCGACACGGTGTCGCGCTACGGACGGCTCGTGATCCGGCGTGAGGAGCGTCCGGACGCCCCGGTGATCGCGAACTCACCCACCGAGGAGCTCGAGCGCCAGCCCGTGCTGCTCCTGACGGCCGAGGACCCGTCCGTCCTGGCCGAGGTGACCCGTTCGAAGCGGATCAAGCCGCTGCTCGGCGACCAGCGGTCGTCCTCGGAGATCGAGCTGCAGCCGTGGGCACGGGGCCAGGTCAAGCAGGAGCTCGTGAAGCTCGGCTGGCCGGCCGAGGACCTCGCCGGCTACACGCCCGGGCAGCCGCACCCGATCGACCTCGACACCGCGTCGTGGCACATGCGGCCGTACCAGGAGCAGGCGGTCGACACCTTCTTCGCGCAGGGTTCCGGCGTCGTCGTGCTCCCCTGCGGCGCGGGCAAGACGCTGGTCGGTGCCGGTGCGATGGCGACCGTCAAGGCGACGACGCTCATCCTTGTCACGAACACCGTGTCCGCGCGGCAGTGGCGCGACGAGCTCCTCCGCCGGACGAGCCTGACCGCGGACGACATCGGCGAGTACTCGGGCACGTCGAAGGAGATCCGCCCGGTCACCATCGCGACGTACCAGATCCTCACCGCCCGCCGGAAGGGCGAGTACACGCACCTGTCGCTCCTCGACGCCCTCGACTGGGGCCTCATCGTCTACGACGAGGTCCACCTGCTCCCCGCGCCGGTGTTCAAGCTGACGGCGGACCTGCAGGCGCGCCGTCGGCTCGGCCTGACCGCGACGCTCGTGCGCGAGGACGGGCGTGAGAGCGACGTGTTCTCGCTGATCGGGCCGAAGCGCTACGACGCCCCGTGGAAGGAGATCGAGGCGCAGGGCTACATCTCCCCCGCCGCCTGCTACGAGGTCCGGATCGACCTGCCGCACGCCGACCGGTTGGAGTACGCCGCGTCCGGCGACGACGAGCGCTACCGGCTCGCCGCGACGTCACCGGCGAAGACCCCGGTCGTGCGGGAGCTCATCGAGAAGCACCGCGGCGAGCAGATCCTGGTGATCGGGCAGTACATCGACCAGCTCGACGACCTGGCTTCGGCGTTGGATGCCGCCGAGATCACCGGGGCGACGCCCGTCGACGAACGCGAGCGGCTGTTCCAGGCGTTCCGGCAGGGTGACATCGACGTCCTGGTCGTCTCGAAGGTCGCGAACTTCTCCGTCGACCTGCCCGACGCGACCGTGGCGATCCAGGTGTCCGGCTCCTTCGGGTCCCGTCAGGAAGAGGCCCAGCGACTGGGCCGACTCCTGCGCCCGAACAAGGACGGTCTGCCGGCGTCGTTCTACACGCTCGTGACGCGGGACACCGTCGACCAGGACTTCGCGCAGAACCGGCAGCGGTTCCTCGCCGAGCAGGGGTACGCGTACACCATCCTCGACGCCGACCAGGTCCAGGCAGCCGCGTAGCCGGCACACGAGCCGCTCCCAGGAAACCTCTAGGGAACGGTCAGAGGATGTGTCCATGACCGATGGCCCCAAGATCCTGATCGTCGACGACGAACCGAACATCCGCGACCTCCTCACGACCTCGCTGCGTTTCGCCGGGTTCGCCGTCCGTGCGGTCGGCAACGGGGCCCAGGCGATCTCGGCCGTGCTCGAGGAGGAACCCGACCTGATCATCCTCGACGTGATGCTCCCCGACATGAACGGCTTCGGCGTCACCAAGCGCCTCCGTTCCTCGGGCTACACCTCGCCGATCCTGTTCCTCACCGCGAAGGACGACACCGAGGACAAGATCACCGGCCTCACCGTCGGCGGCGACGACTACGTCACGAAGCCGTTCTCACTCGACGAGATCGTCGCGCGCATCAAGGCCATCCTGCGCCGCACGATGAACGACGAAGAGGACGCGATCATCCGCGCGGGCGAGCTCACGATGGACCAGGACACGCACGAGGTCACGATCGGCGACGCGCAGATCGAGCTGTCCCCGACCGAGTTCAAGCTCCTCCGCTACCTCATGCTCAACCCGAACCGGGTGCTGTCGAAGGCGCAGATCCTCGACCACGTGTGGGAGTACGACTTCAACGGCGACGCCGGCATCGTCGAGTCCTACATCTCGTACCTGCGCCGGAAGCTCGACCAGTACTCGAGCGAGCCGATCATCCAGACGAAGCGCGGGTTCGGCTACATGCTGAAGGCGACGAAGGCGTCCTAGGGTCGCTCTCTCGGCGGGCGTCCGGTTCCACCGGACGCCCGCCGCTTATCCTCGGGACAGCATGCACACGCGAATGAGCCGCTGGTGGGACGGGATCTCCCTCCGCACGAAGATCACCGGGATCACGGTGCTGCTCGTCGCGCTCGGGCTCCTCGTCGCCGGACTCGGCACCATGACGGTGCTGTCGACGTACCTGATGTCGCAGCTCGACAACAACGTCAAGCAGACGACGGAGCAGCTCGAGGGCCAGAACATCAGCGACGGCGAGCAGTACTGCAAGCTGTCCGTCGTCCTGTCGCAGAGCGCCTACGTCGCGGCCTACGACTCCCGGGGCGACCAGATCTGCCAGACGAAGGCGTCGAGCCGGCCGGACATCCGCTCGCTCGACTTCTCGGCAGCCGCGCAGAGCTCGCAGCGCTTCTCGCTGTACGACAGCCAGCACAACCACGAGTGGCGTGCGCAGATCATCCCGGCGTCGCTGCAGAACCAGTCGAGCGGCACGTCGGAGACCGGCTACGTGCTCGTCGCGGTGTCGAGCGCGGACACCGACCAGACCATCGCACGGTTCACGGTCATCTTCCTGGGCTTCGGCATCTCGGTGATCCTGCTCGGCGCGATGCTCACCCGGCTCCTCGTCACGGCCACCTTCGACCCGCTCCGCGACGTCGAGGACACCGCCGCCCGGTTCGCCGCCGGCGACTTCAACCAGCGCCTCGAGGCCGACACCCCGAACACCGAGGTCGGACGGCTCAACCGCTCGCTCAACGCGATGCTCGAGCGGATCGACTCGGCGTTCGAGGACCGCGAGCGCACGATCGACCAGATGCGCCGCTTCGTCGGCGATGCCTCGCACGAGCTCCGGACGCCGCTCGTGTCCCTGCGCGGCTACGCCGAGCTGTACCGGATGGGTGCCCTCCGCAAGGAGGAGGACGTGGCGCAGGCCATGGAGCGCATCGAGAAGGAAGCACAGCGGATGGGCCTGCTCGTGCAGGACCTGCTGCAGCTCGCGCGCATCGACGAGTCGAAGCCGCTGGAGCTCGGACCGGTCGACCTCGTCGCGATCGCCCGCGACTCCGCTCTCGACACGATGGCGTCGAACCCGGACCGCGAGATCCAGGTGCTCGTCGAGGACTCCGTCACCGGGGTGAGCGTCGCGCAGCCCGTGCGGCCGACCCTGGCGAAGGGCGACACCGGCGAGGTCCCCGGTTCGCCCCCGTCGGCGAACACCACCGGGCCGATCGCGTTCTCGCGGCAGACCATCGCGCGCCTGCGTGCCCGTCGGACGCGGGCGATGGGCGTCGAAGGCGGCGTGCCCACCGACGAGACCACCCCGCTGCCGACGATCGTGCTGCCGGCCCGCCCACCGATCGTGCTGGCGGAGGAGAACAAGATCCGCCAGGTCGTCACGAACCTGATGGGCAACGCGATGCGCTTCACCGAGCACGACGACCCGATCGAGATCGGCATCGGCGTGGACGACGAGCGCGGGATGGCCCACATCGACGTGATCGACCACGGCGAGGGCATCCCGCCGCAGCTCCGCGACAAGATCTTCCAGCGCTTCTGGCGTGCGGACACCTCGCGTGCCCGGGACACCGGCGGTTCAGGGCTCGGCCTGGCGATCGTCTCCGGCATCGTGCAGGCGCACCACGGCTCGGTCGAGGTCTTCGACACCGAGGGCGGCGGCGCCACCTTCCGCGTCTGGCTCCCCCTGCTCCCCCGCGACTACACCCCGACGCCCACCGCCTGACGCCGCCGCCGGCGCCGGCGCCGCCGCCGGCGCCGCCGCCGGCGCCGGCGCCGGCGCTGGCGCGGCCCGCGCCCCGCGCCGCGCCGGGCGTGCCACATCTGGGCCGCTCGTCGCCGTCGCGCGACCGGAATCGCTCAGCCGGCGGATCGCGTGCGGCGTGTCCTGCCCGCTCGATCGGCGAAGGCACGGCGGAGCCGCTCGAACAGCACCGCCGGACGTGCGACGTCGACCGCGGTCGCGTGGATGACGAGCCATCCGTTGACGGTGAAGCCGTTGCCGCGACGCTGATCTCGGCGCCAGGTGTCCTGATCGCGGTGGTGGTCGCCGTCGTACTCCAGCGCGATGCGGTACTCCGGCCAGGCCATGTCGACGCGGCCGAGGAACGTTCCGTCGCTGTCGAGGACGTCGACGTTCAACTCCGGCTCCGGGAAGCCGGCATCGACCACCCCGAGCCGGAGCCGCGTCTCCATCGCCGACTCGGCACCGGCGCGGATGCGCTCGAGCGCTGCGCGCGCGGTCCGGACGCCGCGGGCCCCGGGCACGATCGACGCGGCGAGGTCGTCGAGGGTCGCCAGGGCTCGGTCGCGACGCACCATGTGGTCGCCGAGCACGACGAGATCCACGGCGGACAGGATGTCAGCGCACTCGAACCAACTCCGAGCCGGGCTGCTGGCCCGTCCGAGCGGGGTGTCGCGGACCTCGGACGTCGGCAGCCGATGGCCGACCACCCCGCGGCGGCGCATGGCGACCGTGCCGTCGGACGAGACGTGGACGACGTCGTCGATGCCGGCTCCGCGAGGGAGCGGCGCGCCCCAGATGCCCGCCGCCGTGGTGTGGCTGAAGCGTTGGCCGTCCCGCAGCACGACCGACAACGCTTCGACCTGCCCGACCTCGGCTCCCGCGGGAGCGCGGACGCCGTGGACCGGGACGACGAGGTCGGTGCGCCGCAAGCGCTCCTTGCCGATGCCCGCTCGGAGCGCGTCCGCGACGGTGAACACGGTCTGGCCGAACGGGACCGGGAGCGCGCGGGGCTTCGACATGCCGACGATCATCGGCCGAGCACTGACACAACCAGCCCCGCGGAGCCGTGACTGTGGAGAACGACGGAGGACGGGCCTCCTGTGCGATGCCATGCGCCCGTCGCGAGCGGGCAGGACATGCCGCGCGCGGGACGCGGTGCGTGCAGAGCCGGTCGCCCCGCGACGTCCAGCGCGACGGAAGTGGCACGCTCGGCGAGACCCGACGCCGCCCGGCACGCAGAAGGGCCCCGCACGCGCAGCGTGCGGGGCCCTTCTGTCAGGACCGCTTAGAAGTCCATGCCACCCGTGGGGTCGCCGGCCGGCATGGCCGGAGCCTTCTCGGGCTTGTCGGCGACGACGGCCTCGGTCGTGAGGAACAGACCGGCGATCGACGCAGCGTTCTGCAGCGCCGAGCGCGTGACCTTGGCCGGGTCGATGATGCCCGCGGCGACGAGGTCGACGTACTCACCGGTCGCGGCGTTGAGGCCGTGACCCGACTCGAGCTCGCGGACCTTCGCGGCGACGACGCCCGGCTCGAGACCGGCGTTCAGCGCGATCTGCTTGAGCGGCGCGTCGATCGCGACGCGGACGATGTTCGCACCGGTCGCCTCGTCACCCTCGAGCTTGAGGGAGTCGAGCACGACGGACGCCTGGATGAGCGCGACGCCACCACCGGCGACGATGCCCTCTTCCACGGCGGCCTTCGCGTTGCGGACGGCGTCCTCGATGCGGTGCTTGCGCTCCTTGAGCTCGACCTCGGTCGCAGCGCCCGCCTTGATGACGGCGACGCCACCGGCGAGCTTCGCAAGGCGCTCCTGGAGCTTCTCGCGGTCGTAGTCGGAGTCGGTCGCCTCGATCTCGCCGCGGATCTGCTTGACGCGGCCGGCGATCTGGTCCTCGTCGCCAGCACCCTCGACGATGGTCGTCTCGTCCTTGGTGATGATGACCTTGCGGGCCTTGCCGAGCAGGTCGAGGGTCGCGTTCTCGAGCTTGAGGCCGACCTCTTCCGAGATGACCTGGCCGCCGGTGAGGATCGCGATGTCCTGCAGCATGGCCTTGCGACGGTCGCCGAAGCCCGGGGCCTTGACGGCGACGGACTTGAAGATGCCGCGGATCTTGTTCACGACGAGGGTCGCGAGGGCTTCGCCGTCGACGTCCTCGGCGATGATGAGGAGCTGCTTGCCCGACTGGATCACCTTGTCGACGACCGGGAGCAGGTCCTTGATGTTGGAGATCTTCGAGTTGACGATGAGGATGTACGGGTCCTCGAAGACGGCTTCCTGGCGCTCCGGGTCCGTGACGAAGTACTGCGACAGGTAGCCCTTGTCGAAGCGCATGCCCTCGGTCAGCTCGAGCTCGGTGCCGAAGGTGTTCGACTCCTCGACGGTGACGACGCCCTCCTTGCCGACCTTGTCGATCGCCTCGGCGATGAGCTCGCCGATGGTGGAGTCAGCGGCGGAGATCGACGCGGTCGCGGCGATCTGCTCCTTGGTCTCGATGTCCTTCGCGTTGGCGAGGAGCTGGTCGGAGACGGCGGCGACGGCCTTCTCGATGCCGCGCTTGAGCGACACGGGGTCGGCACCGGCGGCGACGTTGCGGAGGCCCTCGCGGACGAGCGCCTGAGCGAGGACGGTCGCGGTCGTCGTACCGTCACCGGCGACGTCGTCGGTCTTCTTCGCGACCTCCTTGACGAGCTCCGCACCGATCTTCTCGTACGGGTCGTCGAGTTCGATCTCCTTGGCGATGGAGACACCGTCGTTCGTGATCGTGGGGGCGCCCCACTTCTTCTCGAGGACGACGTTGCGGCCGCGCGGGCCGAGCGTCACCTTCACGGCGTCGGCCAGGGTGTTCAGGCCGCGCTCGAGGCCGCGACGGGCCTCCTCGTTGAAAGCAATGATCTTAGCCATGTGAGTTTCTCGTCCCTCCCGGACGTCGTCATGGGGGTCGTGCTGGCACTCAGCGTGAGCGAGTGCCAACGCCGATTCTGGCACTCGACGAGGTCGAGTGCAACACAGCCGGGAGGCACGGGTCGTCTTCCCAGGACACGCACCGACACGGCACGGTCGCGCCCGGCACGACGAACGCCCTGCACGAGGAACACCCGGCACGAGGAACACCCGGCACGACGAACGCGCCGCCCCCGAGGGGACGGCGCGTTCCGGGTGTCGCGGTTCAGGCGGGGCGGACCGACTCGGCCTGCGGCCCCTTCGCGCCGGTGCCGACGTCGAACGTCACCGCCTGGCCCTCCTCGAGGACCTTGTAGCCCGACATGTCGATCGCCGAGTAGTGCACGAACACGTCCTGGCCCCCTCCATCGACGGTGATGAAGCCGAAGCCCTTCTCGGCGTTGAACCACTTCACGGTTCCGTTGGCCATGATCTCTTGCTCCCTGGTGGTGCTGGTGCAGACGACGGGTCGTCGTTGGTGCGGACGACAGGCCGTCGTCTGGCGATGACTCTGACCGAACAAGCGCGGCGTGGCAAGGGTTGTGACGCCCTTTCACGCCGATTCCGTCAGAATTCAACGTCCCGGAAACACCGCCGTAACGAACCCGGCGCGGGGAGCGCGTCAGCCGGCGTAGTCGGCGCCGAGCACCACGGTCACGTCGGCGTTCGGGAACGCCGCCGACTGCTGCACCGCGGAGACCCCGAGCGCCTGCGCGACGCCCTGCGCCACGGCCGCCTGCGACTCCTGCTGGTAGTACACGATCGTCGCGGTGGTGCCGGTCGTCCCGGCGTCCCCGGTCGAGCGGACCTGCCAGCCGGCGTTCCGCAGCGCGGTCGAGCCCTTCGCCGCGAGCCCGGTGGTCGATGTGCCGTTCAGGACGACGACGCTCGTCGCACCCTGCTCGGCGGGGGTCGCGGCCGTCGGGGCCTGGGTCTCGGACGGCGACGGCGTGGCCTCGCCCGAGGGCGCACCGGTCGCCGGGGCCGAGGCGGACGCGGACGACGACGGAGCCGGCGAGGACGTCGACCCCGGGAACGAGTAGCTGCCGTTGAGGAGCGCGAGCACGAGCACCCCGATGAGCACGAGCACCCCGGTGGCGAGCGCTGCCCAGGCGAACGCGATCCAGCCGCGGCCGCGACGCCGGGCACCGCGGTGCGCCCCGACCCGGGGGCCGTCGGTGACGTCGTCGAACCGGTCTCGCGGGAATCTCTGGGTCATCGTTCCTCTTCACGGGGATCGGTCGTCGTGCCGGGGGCGACGAAGGAGCGCGCCGCGCGGGCACGGGTGCGGGCGTGCCGGAGCCGCTGCAGTCGCGTCACGAGCTGCGGGTCGTACGCGAGCGCCGCCGGCAGGTCGATCACGCGGTTCAGCACCTGGTAGTAGCGCGCCGGCGACATGTCGAACTCGACCCGGATCTCCGCTTCCTTCGTGCGGTCGTGCCGCGCCCGCTCGTGCTCGAAGGCGAGTACGTGCTTGTCGAGCTCGCTGAGCTCGTCGGCGGGGATGGTGGTCACGGCACTTCCGGTCACGGTGGGGTAACGGGTCTCGCACATCGTAGGGGTGGCGGGCACGCCGACCCTGGCACGCGCCTGGACTGTCGCGAAGCCCGCGTTCAGGCTGCGGACGCGCGGAACCACCGCACGCGGACGCCGAACGGGTCGGACACCGCGAGCGCGACGCCGTCGAGCGACAGGGTCGCGAACGCGTCCGGGTCGCCGGGGTCGACGTCGCCGGGCAGGCTGGCGGCCACCCCGCGCAGGATCCCGGTCCGTTCGAGTGCGACCCAGCGCACGCCGCGCTCACGGAGCCGGTCGACGACCCGCTGCCGGTCCGCGCCGGGCACGTAGACGAGCGTCCCGGTCGTCAGGACCACCGGTTCGCAGTCGTCCGGCAGGGCGTCGAGTGCGCGGTCCAGGTCACCGGGCAGGGTGCCCCGGACCCGGACGGGAGGCACGGCGAGCGTCGCGCGCGCCGCCGCACGCATCAGGGCGGTGCGGTCCGTCGCCTCGGGCGGGACGGCCTCGACCAGCCGGTCGAACGCGCCGGGCTCGGCCAGGTCGATCGGGTTCGGGTCGAGGGCCACGCGCGCACCGATCCGGATCGGCGTGGCACGCGGCGCGGGCACGGCACCGGAGACGGCGACCGTCAGGTGGATCGACGGCTCCGCCTCCGCGGTGTGCACCCGCACCCGCTCGTCGCGCACCCCGCCACCGACGTCGCACCCCGTCACACCGGGGTGCGACGCGGGTACCGGCGTGCGACCGGACGCACGCTCGGCAGCGGGCACGTGGTCGAGCGTCACGCGGTCCGGGATCGAGCAGAGTCCGGCGGCGGCACCCGCGTCGACGAGCCCCAGCGGCCGGTCGGTCGCCGCGGCGAGCGCCTGCAGGACGGGGACCACCGGACCGAGGCGACGCGGGTCGTTGGCCTGCACCGTGGCGGCGGCGAGGGCCGCGACCAGGGTGGGGCGTGCCTCCCGGCCGAGCGCGCGCAGCGCACCGGGGTCCGCCGGGTCCGCACCCAGCCGCCGGGCGACCGCGAAGACCAGCTCGGGCTGCCGCTGCTGCGCCGGCACCGCCTCCAGGAGCGCGACCAGGTCGTCGTCCACCGAGCGTGCCCAGGCCGCGTACGACGGTGAGCCCGGGGCGATGCGCTCCGCGTAGGCGGCGTACCGCTCCCGCGTCCCGGTCACGGTCGGTACATGCCGACGTGGCGGATGCCGGCCTCCTCGTACGGGGTGCCGAAGCGGGCGAACCCGTGCCGCTCGTACAGCCCGGCCACGTACTCCTGCGCGTGCAGCACGAACGGCTCGTCGCCGTGGGCGGCGAGCACCGCGCCGACCAGCCGGTCGGCGACGCCCTGCCCGCGGTGGTCCGGGTGCGTCGCGACCCGACCGACGACCCACGCCGGTGCTGCGGCGTCGTCGGGGTGCGGCTCCCCCGCGGCCGGTCGGACGAGCCGGAGGTACCCGACCGGATCGTCGTCCGCTCCGAACCACCAGTGCTCGGTGTCCGGGTGGCGGTCGCGGCCGTCGAAGTCCTCTGCCGTGACCCGCTGTTCGAGCGCGAACACGCGGTTCCGGAGGACGACGATGCCGTACAGTTCGTCCGTCGTCAGACGGTCCCAGCGGGCGTGGCGCACGGAATGCTCGGACATCGTGGCGAGTTTACTGAGGTGGCCGGGCAGCCCGTCGACCCGGCCGGAAGCAGGAGGAACACATGACGTACAACGTCGACAAGTCCGACGCCCAGTGGCGCGAGGAGCTCTCCCCGGACCAGTACGCTGTCCTCCGGCAGGCCGGGACCGAGCGCCCGTGGACCGGTGAGCTGCTCGACGAGGAGCGCGCCGGCGTCTACACGTGTGCGGCCTGCGGAGCGGAGCTGTTCAAGAGCGGCACGAAGTTCGACTCCGGCTGCGGCTGGCCGTCGTTCTACGAGTCGGTGCGCCCCGAGGCCGTCCAGCTCATCGAGGACAAGTCCCTCGGCATGGTCCGCACCGAGGTCCGCTGCGCGAACTGCGGGGGCCACCTGGGGCACGTCTTCCCGGACGGCTTCGGCACCCCGACCGGCGACCGCTACTGCATGAACTCGATCTCGCTCAACTTCGAGGCCGCGGAGTGACCCCCGACGCGCCCCGGTAGAGTGGGCGCGTCAGCCGGCATGGCGCAATTGGTAGCGCACCGTACTTGTAATACGGGGGTTGCGGGTTCGAGTCCCGCTGCCGGCCCTCTCCACCACCTGCGGTTCGGTCGTCCGTGCCTCAGTACAGTTGTCGGGTGAACCGGCCCCGTCTGCTGCTCGTCGCCCTGGTCGCCTGGGTCGGTGTCTTCCTCCTCACCGCGGCGTGGGTGCTCGCGACACCGATCGGCAACGGCCCCGACGAGTCGAACCACTTCGCGAAGGCTGCGGCGACGGTCCGCGGACAGTGGACCGGTGTGCCCACCGGCGCGCAGGGGATCACCACCGTGCGCGTGCCGCAGGCCGTGACGGACCCGCAGGGCGCGGTGCCGTGCGCCGCGCGGGACGCCGCGAAGCCGGCCACGTGCATGCCCGCGTTCTCGACCGCGTCCGGGGACGTCGAGGTCTCGACGGGGGTCGGCGACTACTTCCCCGGCTACTACCTGCTCGTCGGCTGGCCCACGCTCCTGGTCGACGGGGCGCACGGGTACCTGGCGGTGCGGCTCGTGTCCGCGCTGGTCGTCTCCGCGCTCGCCGCGGTGGTGGTCCTGGTCGGGGCGGCGCTCCGGCACCGGCACGCCCTGCCCGCGTGGGCGGCCGTCGCCGTCACCCCGATGACCGTGTACGTCGGGGCGCTCGTCAACCCGAGCTCGGTCGAGATCGCCGGCTGCGCCGCCCTCGCCGCGGTGACCTGGCTCGTGCTCCACGACGGTGCGGGACGGCGGCTGCACTGGTGGCTCGCCCTGCTGGTGGTCTGCGGGGTCGTCGCGGGGTCGATGCGCACGTCGTCGCCCCTCATGGTCGTCGTCGTGGTGGTCGGGGTCCTGCTGACCGACGTCCCCGCCGCGCTCCGGCTCATGCGCCGTCGCTCCGTGCTCACCGCCCTGGGCGCCGCGGTCGTCCTGCTCGTGCCGGCCGTGCTCTGGTCGGCCTTCGTCGCCGGCCCCGCTGGCTACATCCCGTCGTCGCCGGAGCGCTACGGCTTCGTCGAGGGCACGCTGAAGACCCTCGCCCTCACGCCGAAGTGGGGCGAGCAGATGGTCGGCGTGTTCGGCTGGTTCGACACCACCCTGCCCGCGTGGATCGTCACGGCGTGGGCGATGGGGATCGGCCTCGTCGTGTTCGCCGGGCTCGCGGTCCGCCGTCGCGCGCTGCCCGGCACCGTGTTCCTCGTCGCCGCGACGGTGCTCGTGCCCGCCGTGCTGCAGGGCATCGGCGCCGCGGACTACGGGATCATCTGGCAGGGGCGGTACGGGCTGCCGCTGTTCGTCGCGACGCTGATCGTGGTCGGGCTCGCCGCCGACCGGGACGTGCTGCGGACCCGTGCCCTGCGACCGCTCGTCGTCGTGGTGCCGGTCCTCGCCGCGGTGGGGTAGGTCGTCGCGTTCGCGGTGGTGCTCCGGCGCTACGCCGTCGGGGTCTCCGCGCCGTGGAGCGAGGTCCTCGGTGCCCAGGCCTGGCACCCGCCGGGCGGCACGGTGCTGGCGTTCGTCCTGCTGCTCGTCGGCCTCGCGATGGTCGGCGCCGCGCTCGCGGCGACGACGCCGGCGTCCATGGGATCGGTGCTCGCCGGGCGCCGTGCCGGCGGGAAGCCGGCCGTACCGGCCCACCACGCCGCAGCCGACTGAGGCCGCGGTCACGGCGAAGGGCCCGGATGATCACTCATCCGGGCCCTTCGGCGCGTGGAACGCGGATCAGGGGGCGTTCCGGGCGCTCGACGCGGTAACCAGCCGGCCGTGTGACGAGGATGACACCAGAACGGGGGACGTGTCCACAGATCGGCGACTCTTCGCGGCTTCCCGCACGGATGTGCAGGATCCGGCCGCCTCGACTGCGTTCCCGCAGGGAGCCGGCCGGATGCCTGCCGAGTGCCGACCGGTCGCCGAGCCGGGTCAGCGGCCGCCGGTGATCCGGCGCTCGCGCTGCGCGACGCCCGCCGTGCCGTAGGGGTAGTCGTCGACCCGCGGCGCGCTCGCGTCGGTGAGCGCGCGGAGCTCGTCGTCCGTCAGCACGAGGTCGGCCGCACCGAGGTTGTCCTCGAGCTGCGAGACCGTCCGGGCGCCGAGGATGACGCTCGTCACCGCCGGACGGGCGAGCAGCCAGGCCAGGGCGACCTGCGACCTCGAGGCCCCGTGCGCGTCGGCCACGGCGGACACCGCGTCGAGGACCTGCCACGTGCGCTCGTCGCCGTTCCGGGCTTCCCACGCCTCCATGCCGCGCTGGGGGTTCTCGCCGAGTCGGGTCGCGCCGGTGGGGGCCTCGTCGCGCTGGTACTTGCCGGAGAGCCAGCCGCCGGCCAGGGGCGACCACGGCAGCAGGCCGATGCCGGCGTCCAGGCACGCGGGGACGACCTCGTGCTCGATGTCGCGGACGAGCAGGTTGTACTGCGGCTGCAGGGTGACCGGCGGCGCCCAGCCGTGCGCCTTCGCCTCGTACACGGCCTTCGTCACCTGGTAGCCGAGGTAGTTCGAGAAGCCGTACGTGCCGATCTTGCCCGCGGACACGGCGTCGTCGAGGAAGCGCAGGGTCTCCTCGATCGGGGTGAGAGCGTCCCACGCGTGCATCTGGTACAGGTCGATGTGCTCGACGCCGAGCCGCTCGAGCGAGGCGTCGAGGGCGACCCGGAGGTGCCGACGGGACAGGCCGAGGTCGTTCGGACCGTCGCCCTGCGGGAAGCGCCCCTTGGTGGCGAGGACGACCTGCTGCGCCTCGGTCGGGTGCGCGGCGAGCCAACGACCGATGATGCGCTCCGACTCGTCGCCGGAGTACACGTCCGCGGTGTCGACGAGCGTGCCGCCCGCGGCGACGAACGTGTCGAGGATCTGGTGCGAGGTGGGTTCGTCGGCTTCGCTGCCGAACGTCATGGTGCCGAGGGTCAGCGTCGACACCGATGTCCCGCTGTTGCCGAGGAGTCTGTGGTCCATGACCGGGACGCTACGCGCGGGCGTCTGCGTCAGCGAGGACCCACGAGTACCTGTCAGCGCGCGCCGAACGACGTCACTGCGTGGTTCCGCCCCCGAGGAACGCGATCGCCCGCTCGCGGAACGCCCGCGACGTCGGGGCGTTGAAGTGGTTGCGCCCCGGGATCTCGAAGAAGTCCGCGTCCGGTGCCGCCGCCGCGAGCCGCACCGCGTTGTCCTTGATCCCGTCCTCGCTGCCCGCGGCCATCAGGATCGGCTGTGCGGGGGCGTTCTCGGGCGTCGGCTCGATGCTGTCCCGCATCCCCTCGACCATCGCGACGAGGGCCCGCAGGTCGTTCCCCTCCACCCCGGAGGCCATCTGCAGGTACCCGTTCGTGACGCGGTCCTCGATGGGGGTCCCGTCGACGATGTACGCCTTCGCCTGGTCGACGGCCACCCGGCGCATCGGGTCGGCGTCCGGGATGCCGCCGAAGACGGCGCGGGTAACGCGGTCCGGGATCCGCTCGGCGGTGTGCCAACCGACGCGCGCGCCGAGCGAGTACCCGAGGTAGGCGACGTCGGACAGCAGGTAGGTGTCGATGACCGCGGTGACGTCCGCCACGAGCAGGTCCATCGAGTACGCGGACGGGTCGTGCGGCTTCGACGATGCTCCGTGGCCGCGCTGGTCGAGCGCGACGACCCGGTAGCCGGCGCGGACGAGGTCGCGGGTCCAACCGGAGGCGTGCCAGTTGAGCACCGCGCTCGACGCGAAGCCGTGCACCGCGACGACGACGGGGGCGTCCGGGTCGCCGAAGTCGTAGGTGGCGAGCTTCAGCCCGTCCGGGGACATCACGGCACGTGGTCGGGGCGCTTCGGGGACGAGTGACATGGCGCGACCAGGCTACCGGGGCATGGTGGTCGACATGGACGGCTACGGCGGCGATCAGGTCCGGGCGGCGGAGCGGCCGCACCTCGAGGCGGGCGAGCCCCTCATGCAGCGGGCGGCCGACGGCCTCGCCCGGGTCGTGGGCGACCTGCTCGACGACCCCGCGGTCCGTCCGCAGGACGGGCCCGGTTCGGTGCTGGTCCTCGCCGGCAGCGGCGACAACGGCGGTGACGCCCTGTTCGCGGCGGCGCGGCTGGCGTCGGCCGGGAGGCACGTGGCGGTCGTGCGCGTCGGCCGACGTGTGCACGAGGCGGGCCTGGTAGCCGCGCTGGGAGCCGGGGCGCGCCTCCTGGCCGGTCCGACCCCGCCCCGTGGCGGGGTCGCGGCCGCCGGCGCTGCCGACGTGTTGCGGGCGGCGGTCGTGTCGGACGGCGAGCGGCTCGCGGCGCTGACCGCGGAGGCCGCGGAGCGGGCCGACCTGCTGCTCGACGGCGTCCTCGGCATCGGGGTGCGGGGCGCCACCGCGCTGCGTTCCCCCGCCCGCGAGGTCGTCGACGCGGTCCGGGAGCTCGCCCGCGACCAGCGCGCACCGTACGTCGTCGCCGTCGACGTGCCGAGCGGCATCGACGTCGACACGGGCGGCGTGGCCGACGACCACGTGCTGCACGCGGACGTGACGGTGACGTTCGGCGCGGTGAAGGCGGGGCTCCTGCGGGGGCCCGGTGCCACCCTCGCCGGGCGCATCGAGCTCGTGGACGTCGGCATCGGTGACGAGCTCGCGGCCGTGGAGCCCCTCGTCCGGACCTGACCGCCCCGGACCCCGGCCCGGGACCGGGACCGGGACCGGGACGGTGTCGCCGGGTCAGTGCCCGCCGGCGTCCACCCCGTCGACGACGTCCGGTCGCGCCTCGAGCCAGGTGTCGACGAAGTGCCGGTAGTTCGCCGCGATCAGCCGCTCGGCGCCCTCGTGGTCGAGGCCCTCGTGCACGACGTCGTCGAGCGCGTCCTCCCAGTTGCTCCGGCCGATCGCGAACCCGACGAACCCGTCCACCGGGGCCGCCGTCCGGAGCCAGTGGTCGAGCTGCTCCTCCGGGGCGTCCCGGCCGAGCACGATGCACTGCACGCCGTCCCGGCCACCCGCGCGGACGGCCTCGACCACGCGTCGGGCGCCCTCGGAGCGGTCGAGCCCCTCGAGCTTCCACACGTCCGGTTCGACGCCGTGCTCCTGCAGGTACCCGACGACCTCGACGACGAGCCCGGGGCGGACGTCGCGGTCGTAGTCCGTCCCGCCGTCCCGCTGCTGCTCGTCCGTCGCGGGGACGAGGAGCTCGACGAGGAACGGTCGCCCGGCGTCGTGCAGGGTGCGGGACACCGCCGCGAGCCGCTCGGCCTGTGCGGCGCGCTCGTCGGCGTCGAAACCGGGGTTGTCGCGGACGAGCACCTTCACGAAGTCCGGGTCGAACGCGTCGACGTGCGCGACCCAGTCGTCGCCGTACTCCAGCTCGAACCACTCCCGGCCCGACCGCTCGACCGGCATCGCGAGCACCAGCCCGGCCTCCTTGACCAGCCGTGCGACGTCGGCGCCGTAGCGCTCGTCGACGAGGACGCCCGTGCGTGCCCGGGACGCGCCGGCGGCCAGCGCCGCGAGCACACCGCGGTAGACGAGCTGCTTGCCGGCGCGGACCCGCTCGGCGTCGGCCTCGTCGGCCGGCTCACCGGAGTCGTCGCCGTAGGTGTGCTCCAGCAGCGAGGACCGCTGGTCCATCGCGAAGAGGAAGAGGGGGTGCTGTTCGTCGAGGTCGGCCATGCCGGCCATGTTCCTCGCCGTCCCTCCGCGCCGACCCGGCGAGCGGGTACGTTCTGGCGCATGACCTTCAACGACGACTCCAGGCTGTCCGGCGGCAAGGTGCAGCGTCGCGGTCGCGGGGCGGCGATCGGCGGCGGCGCGGTGGGCATCGGCGCGATCGTGGTGTTCCTCGTCGCGCAGTTCACGGGCGTCGACCTCACGCCGTTCCTCGGCGGGGACGGGACCACCCAGATCCAGCAGCAGGGCGACACCGTCGACGCGGCGTCCCGGTGCCGGACCGGCCGCGACGCGAACCTCGACGTGGAGTGCCGGATGGAGGGCGCCGCGGAGTCGCTCGACGCCTACTGGATCCGGGAGTCCCGCGACCTCGGCACGGACTACGCCACCCCGGGCTTCGTGCTCTTCGACGGCTCGACGGGCACCGGGTGCGGGCAGGCGTCCGCCGCGACGGGACCGTTCTACTGCCCGCCGGACCGATCGATCTACCTCGACACCGCGTTCTACGACGACCTGCAGTCCCGCTACGGCTCGTCCGGCGGACCGCTCGCGCAGATGTACGTCGTCGCACACGAGTGGGGCCACCACGTGCAGCAGCTGCAGGGCACGTTCGCGGCGACCGACCGGTCCGGCACCGGAGCGTCGTCGGGGAGCGTCCGCGTCGAGCTGCAGGCGGACTGCTACGCGGGCGCCTGGGTGGGCGCGGCCGCGACGACGAAGGACGCCGACGGGCAGACCTTCTTCGAGCCGATCACGCGCGACCAGATCCGGGACGCCCTGTCGGCCGCGAGCGCGGTCGGCGACGACAGCATCCAGGAGCGGGCCACCGGCAGCGTCGACCCGGACTCGTTCACGCACGGGTCGAGCGCGCAGCGCCAGGCGTGGTTCACGCGCGGGTACGAGCAGGGCGTGACCCGGTGCGACACCTTCAGCGTGCCGGGGTCCGCGCTGTAACGGCTGGCCGGCGCTGCCGGGCGGCCGGCTACTCGGCGGACGGCGTGGCCGACGCGCTCGGCGTCGGCGTCGGCGTGCCCTCGGTCGCCCCCGCGGCGGACACAACGAACGTGCGGAAGTCGTCGTTGGTGATCGGGGAGGTGAGCTCGTACTGCTTGCCGTTCACGAGCACGAGCGGCGTACCGGGGAAGTCCTGCAGGTCCGAACCCGGGACGTCGCCAGCCGTCACCGCGGTCGTCCGCTCGTCGACCCACTTCGCGAAGGTCTGGTCGGCGATGCAGTCCCGGATCGCACCGGCGTCGCGGATCCCGTCCACCCCGGTGACGATGCGCTGCAGCTGTGCGTCGGTGAGCCCCGCGGTGCCCTGCTCCGGCTGGCGGGCGAAGAGCGCCTGGTTCACGGCGTAGAACTGGTCGGGCGAGCGGTCCGCCACGCACGCGGCGGCGTTCGCGGCCCGGAGCGAGTACTTCGTGCCCTGCGACCGGTTCGACAGGGTCGCGATCGGGTGGATGTCGACCGTGGCGGCACCGGACTCGGCGAGGCTCGCGATGTAGTCGCCGTTCGCCTTCTCGAACTGGCCGCACGTCGGGCAGAGGTAGTCGACGTACATCGTGATGCGGACGCTCGGCGCCGCGGTCGCGCTCGGGTCGGCCGACGGCGAGGCGTCCGAGGAAGCGGACGAACCCGACCCCACGGCCTTCAGGTCCTGCCCGATGGTGATGCCGCCCTGCGACATGTTCGCGGGTCCGGGGCCGGCGGGCTGCGTCGAGTCGACGAGCACCAGCGTGACGACGGCCGCCGCCGCGACGAGCACGACGCCCAGGCCGATCTGCAGGCCGAGCCGGGTCCCGCGCTGCCGGCGCTTCTGCTGCGTCCGGATCCGCTGGGCCCGCTGTCGCGCGGCCTCTCGTCGTTCGTTGCGCGCGGCGCGTGCGTCACCCTCGGGGCGGTTGGTCATGCGTCGATGGTCCTCACGTCGATCCTGGTGTCCGCACGGCTTCCCCCGCACGCCGGACGGACCCGCCGATCGTAGTGGTCCTTCCTGGGACCAGCCAACCAGGTCGTCCGGGGCACTGGCGCTGCGGGGGGAACTCGTGTTGTATGAGCATCGATGGTCGACGGCGACCATCCGGGGCCCCATCGGGCAACCGCTTCACAACGGATCGTCCGGCACGTACCTGCCGGTGAAGGAAGGATCGAACGCTCATGGCGTCCGTCACCTACGACAAGGCAACCCGTCTCTACCCCGGAGGCAACCGCCCCGCGGTCGACTCCCTCGACCTGGACATCGCCGACGGCGAGTTCCTCGTCCTCGTCGGCCCCTCCGGCTGCGGCAAGTCGACCTCGCTGCGCATGCTCGCCGGCCTCGAAGAGGTCAACTCCGGTGCGATCCGCATCGGCGAACGCGACGTCACCGACGTCCCGCCGAAGGACCGCGACATCGCGATGGTCTTCCAGAACTACGCGCTGTACCCGCACATGACCGTCGCCGAGAACATGGGCTTCGCGCTCAAGATCGCCGGTGTCGGCAAGGAAGAGCGCGCCACCCGCGTGCAGGAGGCCGCCAAGCTCCTGGACCTCGAGCAGTACCTCGGCCGCAAGCCGAAGGCGCTCTCCGGTGGTCAGCGTCAGCGCGTCGCGATGGGCCGCGCCATCGTCCGTCAGCCGCAGGTGTTCCTCATGGACGAGCCGCTGTCGAACCTCGACGCCAAGCTCCGCGTCCAGACCCGCACGCAGATCGCCTCGCTGCAGCGTCGCCTCGGCGTCACCACGGTCTACGTCACGCACGACCAGACCGAGGCGCTGACCATGGGCGACCGCATCGCGGTGCTCAAGGACGGCATCCTGCAGCAGGTCGGCACCCCGCGCGACCTGTACGAGAAGCCGAACAACGTGTTCGTCGCCGGCTTCATCGGTTCGCCCGCCATGAACCTGCTCCCGGCCGACGTCGTCGAGGGCGGGATCAAGTTCGGCACGCTGAACCACGCGATCGACCGCGACACGCTGTCGAACGCGCGCGCCGGGCAGATCACCGTCGGCATCCGTCCCGAGGACGTCATCGTCTCGACCTCGGGCGAGGGCCTGCCGGTCACGGTCGACGTCGTCGAGGAGCTCGGCGCCGACGGCTACCTGTACGGTCACGCCGACGTGAACGGCCAGCGCGCCGACATCGTCGCCCGTGTCGACGGTCGCTCGCACCCCTCGATCGGTGACACGATCGTGATCGCGCCGAAGCAGGGCCACGTCCACGCCTTCGACACCGAGTCGGGCGAGCGTCTCGACGACAAGGCCGTCGTCAGCGCCTGACGCTGGAACAGCCCGACGGGAGGCGCGGTGCCAGCTGGCACCGCGCCTCCCGTCTGCCAGCCGCGCGTACCAGCAGGAGCCACCCGTACCAACAGGAGCCAACCGTGCCCGACTCCATGTCCATCACCGCAGCCACCGTCGACCCCGGTCTCCTCGACCTGCCGTGGGACCTGCCGCTCGAGGACTGGCCGGACGACGTCATCGTCGCGCTCCCGAAGGGCATCTCGCGGCACCTCGTCCGCTTCGTGCACCTGAGCGGGTACGTGGCCGCCGTGAAGGAGACCGGCGAAGAGGTCGCCCGTGCGGAGTACGAGATGCTCAAGACGCTGCAGCGCATGGACGTGCCGTGTGTGGACCCCGTGGCGGTCATCACGAACCGCGTCGACGAGCACGGCGAGCCGCTGCACCCGGTGCTCGTCACCCGGCACCTGCGCTTCTCGCTGCCGTACCGGGCGCTGTACTCGCAGACCCTCCGCCCGGAGACGGCGACGCGACTCGTCGACGCCCTCGCCCTGCTGCTCGTCCGGCTGCACGTGATCGGCTTCTACTGGGGCGACGTCTCGCTCTCGAACACGCTGTTCCGCCGTGACGCCGGCGCGTTCGCGGCCTACCTGGTCGACGCCGAGACCGGCAAGCTCTACCCCGGCGGACTGTCGAACGGGCAGCGCGAGAACGACCTCGAGGTCGCGCGCGTCAACATCGCGGGCGAGCTGCTCGACCTCGAGGCCGGTGGGCGGCTCGACGAGAACGCCGACGCCGTGGACGTGTCGAACCGCATCGTGGCGCAGTACCGGACGCTCTGGAAGGAGCTCACCGGCACCGAGCAGTTCGACATCAAGGAGCGCTGGCGCATCAACGACCGGGTCGAGCGGCTCAACGCGCTCGGCTTCGACATCGAGGAGCTGTCGATCCACACGACAGAGGGCGGCTCGCAGGTGCGGATCCAGCCCAAGGTCGTGGACGCGGGGCATCACCAGCGCCGGCTGCTCCGCCTGACCGGACTGGACGCGGGCGAGAACCAGGCGCGGCGGCTGCTCAACGACCTCGATGCGTACCGGGCGCGCAACGGCCGGGACCGGCTCGACGAGGAGATGGTGGCGCACGAGTGGGTCTCGCGCGTGTTCGAGCCCGTCGTGCGCTCGATCCCGCGGGACCTGCGCGGACGGCTCGAGCCCGCCGAGGTCTTCCACGAGCTGCTCGAGCACCGCTGGTACATGTCCCAGGAGGAGGAGCGTTCGGTCTCCCTCCCCGAGGCCACGACCGCGTACATCAACGACGTGCTCCGGCACCGCCGCGACGAGCGCCTGCTGATCAACCCGCCGACCTCGTCCATGACGCTGCCGATCCCGGTCGTCGACGACGCAGACGCAGCGTCCGACGAGGAGGACGTCGAGGACTGGCGCGCGAGCGTCTGACGCTGCCGGGTCACGCGCCTTCCGGGGCGCGCCTGGCCCGCTCGCGGCCCGCGAGCGGGCCAGATCTGTCACGTTCGCGGCCCGCAGCCGACACTTGGTGCATGCTCGGCGGACCGCACGCGGCACGTCGTGAACGCTCGCGGCGCGAGACGGGCGGGCGGACGGACAGGAGGCCCGGTGCCGGTCACGTGGACCGGCACCGGGCCTTGCGGTGGTCGCGCTGGTGTGCGCAGCGCTCGTCCGCGCAGCGCTCGTCGCTTACTGGGCGCGTCGGCGCCGGGCGACCTCCCACAGGGTGACGCTCGCGGCGATGCCGGCGTTGAGCGACTCCGTGGCGCTCGAGATCGGGATCGAGACGATCGCGTCGCAGGTCTCGGTGACCAGGCGCGACAGGCCCTTGCCCTCGGACCCGACGACGATCACGATCGGCCGGTCGGCGAGCTCGAGGGCGTCGAGCTCCACGTCACCGTCACCGTCGAGGCCGAGCACGAAGAGGCCCATCGACTTGAGCGACTTCAGGGTCTGCGTCAGGTTCGGCGCCATCGCGACCGGGGTGCGGGCGGCGGCACCGGCGGAGGTCTTCCACGCCGACGCGGTCACCCCGACCGAGCGACGCTGCGGCACGATGACGCCGTGCCCGCCGAACGCCGCAGTCGAGCGGATGATCGCGCCGAGGTTCCGCGGGTCGGTGATGCCGTCGAGCGCCACCATGAGCGGCACCTGATCGCGGGAGAACGCACGCTCGGCCAGGTCCTCGGCGACCGCGTACTCGTACGCCGGCACCTTGAGCGCGACGCCCTGGTGCACGCTGTCGTGCCCGGTGATGCGGTCGAGCTCCGGCCGCATGATCTCCATGATCGGGACACCTCGGTGGTTCGCCAGCGCCAGGATCTCCTTGACGCGGTCGTCGACCTCGATGCGGGCGGCGACGTAGAGCGTCGTCGAGGGCGTCTTCGTGCGCAGGGCCTCGAGCACGGAGTTGCGTCCGGTCACGAGCTCCGAGTCGTCGGTCTTCCGCTGCGGCGGGCGGCCGGTGCGCTGCTGCGGCGAGCTCGAGGCGCCGTGGCGACCCCGAGCGGCCTCGAAGCGCTCCTTGGCGGCCTTGCGCTTGCCGGCGGGGTGGTACGGCCGGTCCTCGGCCTTCGGCGTGGGCTTGCGCCCCTCGAGCGCCTGCGCGCCCTGGCCGCCGGAGCCGACCTGCTTGTTGCCCTTGCGGCCGGAGCGGACGGCGCCGGGCCGGCCCTTCTTGCTCCCCGAGACGTTCTTCATTGCTCTCTCCTGTCCGGCACGGCCGTTGTCAGGCGATGCTCCAGCGTGTTCCTGCTGCGGTGTCCTCGATGGTGATCCCCGCGGCTGCGAGGTCGTCGCGCACGCGGTCCGCCGTGGCGAAGTCCCGTGCGGAACGGGCGTCCGCGCGCTCCTGCACGAGGCGGTCGACGAGCGCGGCGAGCGGTGCGGCCGAGACGTCCTGACCACCACCGGACCAGTGGGCCGCTCGCGGGTCGATGCCGAGGACCTCGACCATCGCGGCCACCTGATGGTACGCGACCCCGAGCGCTTCCGCATCGTCGGCGTCCAGGGCGGCGTTCCCGGCGCGCACGGTGTCGTGCAGCACGGCGAGGGCCTGGGGCACCGAGAGATCGTCGTCCATGGCCGCGGCGAAGGCGTCGGGCACCCCCGCGGCGGTCGTCGCGTGCTGCCCGGTCAGGCGGCCGGCGGCACGGTCGAGGAACCCGGCGATCCGGTCGTACGCCGCCTCGGCCTCGGCCAGGGAGCCCTCGTGGTGGTCGATCGACGAGCGGTAGTGCGCGGCGCCGAGGAAGTACCGGACGACCGCCGGCCGGGCGGCGCCGAGGAAGTCCGCGGCGAAGATCGAGTTGCCGAGCGACTTCGACATCTTCTGCCCGTCGACGGTCACGAGTCCGTTGTGCAGCCAGTACGACGCGAAGCCGTCACCGGCAGCGGTCGACTGCGCGAGCTCGTTCTCGTGGTGCGGGAAGCGCAGGTCGAGCCCGCCGCCGTGCACGTCGAACGCCGGACCGAGGTACCGGCGGGACATCGCGGAGCACTCGATGTGCCACCCTGGCCGACCCGGGCCCCACGGGGAGTCCCACGTCGCGGTCGCCGGCTCGCCGGGCTTCGCTCCCTTCCAGAGCGCGAAGTCCCGCGGGTCCCGCTTGCCGCGCGGGTCGGCGTCGGCGGCGTCCACCATGTCCTCGCGGCGCTGCCGGGTCAGGGCGCCGTAGTCGGCCCAGCTGCCGGTGTCGAAGTAGACGTCGCCGGAGCCGTCCGCGGCGGCGTAGGCGTGCCCGCGCTCGATGAGCCGCTGGATGATGTCGTGCATCTGCGGCACGCTCGCGGTCGCACGGGGTTCGTACGTCGGCGGCAGGATGCCGAGGGCGTCGTACGCCGCGGTGAACTCCCGCTCGACGCGGTACGCCCGGGCGAACCACGGCTCGTCGGTGCCCGCAGCCAGGTCGAGCACCTTGTCGTCGATGTCCGTGACGTTCCGCACGAGGGTGACGTGGTAGCCGCGGTAGGTCAGCCACCGGCGCCAGACGTCGTACACGAGCGCCGAGCGCAGGTGCCCGATGTGGGGCGACGACTGCACCGTCGGACCGCAGACGTACATGCTCACCTGTCCGTCGACCAGCGGGACGAGGTCGACGACGGCTGCGGCGCGGGAGTCGTACAGGCGAACGGTCACCCGTCCAGCCTAGGACGTCGGACGGGCGGTCAGGCGGGGCGCACCACGGCGGTCGCGATCGCGGCGAGCCCCTCGCCGCGTCCGGTCAGCCCGAGCCCGTCGGTCGTCGTGCCGGACACCGCGACGGGTGCCCCGACGACCGCGGCGAGGGCGTCCTGCATCTCGGTCCGCCGTGCCCCGATGCGCGGGCGGTTGCCGATCACCTGCACCGTCACCGAGGTCGGCACGAGACCCGCCGCCGCGAGCAGTTCGACGGCCCCGCGGACGAACACGTCGCCGGACGCACCCGCGTACCGGGGGTCGGAGGTGCCGAACCGACCGCCGATGTCCCCGAGCCCGCCGGCGGAGAGCAGCGCGTCGCAGACGGCGTGCGCCACGGCGTCCCCGTCGCTGTGGCCGGAGAGTCCGGGCTGTCCGGGGAAGTCGAGCAGGCCGACGCGGCAGGGCGATGCGTCGTCGAACGCGTGCACGTCGACGCCGAGCCCGATGCGGACCGTGGGCAGCGCCGAGTCCGCGACGATCGCCTCGGCCCGTGCGAGGTCCCAGCGGGTGGTGATCTTGAACGCGTCGGCGTGCCCGGGGACCGTGCGGACCACGCCGCCCGCCGCACGGAACACCCCGGCGTCGTCGGTCTCGGACCGCTGCGCCGCCGCGTACGCGTCCCGGAGGGCCCGCAGCGGGAACACCTGCGGGGTTTGGACACCGACGAGCGCGGACCGGTCGACCGTCTCGACCACCAGGTCGCCCTCGACCCGCTTGACGGTGTCGGTCACGGGCAGCGCCGGGACGACCCCGTCCCCGGTCGTCTCCGCGCGCTCGAACACGGCGGCGAACTGCGCCGCCGGGGTCAGGCACCGGGCGGCGTCGTGCACGCCCACCCACTCGATGCCGTCGGGCAGCGCGTCGAGCCCGGCCTGCACGGACGCGTGCCGGTCGGCGCCACCGGCGACCACGCTCGTCAGGGCAGCGGCGGGACCCGCGACGGCCGCGACGAGCGCCCGGCACTCGTCCAACCGGGCGGTCGGCGCGACGACGACCACGAAGGTCGGCTCGGCCAGGGTGAACACCGTCCGCACCGCCCGCGTCAGCATGCGCTCGCCGGCGACCGGCACGAAGGCCTTCGCGTCACCGATGCCCAGGCGCGTCCCGGAGCCGGCCGCGACGACGACGACCGCCCTGCTCACCCGGGGTCCGGGGAGCAGGGCGGTCGTGTCGTCGTGCTGTGGCGCCAGGGTGCTGGTCGCGCTAGGAGGCGAGGACCTCGTCGAGGACGGTCGATGCCTTGTCCTCGTCGGTCTTCTCGGCCAGGGCCAGCTCGGAGATCAGGATCTGGCGCGCCTTGGCCAGCATCCGCTTCTCGCCCGCCGAGAGCCCGCGGTCCTGGTCGCGGCGCCAGAGGTCACGGACGACCTCGGACACCTTGATGACGTCACCGGAGGCGAGCTTCTCGAGGTTCGCCTTGTAGCGGCGCGACCAGTTGGTCGGTTCCTCGGTGAACGGCGCCCGGAGGACCTCGAACACCTTGTCGAGTCCTTCCTTACCGATCACGTCGCGGACGCCGACCAGGTCGACGTTGTCCGCCGGGACCTCGATCGTCAGGTCACCCTGCGTGACGCGGAGTTTCAGGTAGACCTTCTCCTCGCCCTTGATGACGCGAGTCTTGACTTCAGAGATGGTTGCCGCCCCGTGGTGGGGGTAGACGACGGTCTCGCCGACCTCGAATTGCATGTATCAGGCTCCGTTCCCAGAACCCCCAGTTTACCACAAGGGCGTTTCGGGTAGTGGGGCCGGGGCGGACCCACACCCGGGTGATCGCTAGGATGGTGCCGGACCGTCCGGTCCACCATCGTGATCTTCCGGAGGAATCTCTTGCGAGCTCGGGTACTCGTGTCCGTCGCCGTTGCGGCAACCATCGCGCTCGGCGCCACCGGCTGCGAGTTCATGTCGCCGGCGCACACGACGGAGATCAAGCAGATCACCGACGGCGTGAACGTCACCACCGGCAAGCTCGACATCCGCAACGCGCTCTTCATCTCCGACCGCGGCGAGGACGCACGCTTCATCGGCACCGTCATCAACACCGACGAGTCCGAGGACATCACGCTCTCGATCGAGCTCGGCGGCGACACCCAGACGGTCGTCGTCCCCGCCGGCAGCCGCCGCGACCTCGGCACGAACACCCCGACGGTGTCGAGCAGCGAGGGCTCGAGCACCCAGGAGGGCAGCGACTCGCAGGGCACCGAGCAGACCGGCGCGAAGGCGGTCGTCTTCGAGGGCGCGGACGCCCGGCCCGGCTCGCTCGTCAAGACCTACTTCTCGTACTCCGGCGCCGAGGGCGTCTCGGCCAGCGTCCCCGTGCTGACCAACGCAATGGAGGAGTACCAGAGCCTCGCACCGTCGCCGAGCCCCACGGGCACCGCGACGCCGGGCGCCGGCACCGAGTCCACCGACGGGGCCACCCCGACCGGCGAGGCCACCAGCTCCGGCAACTGACGCAGCGCGCCAAAGCGAGCGCGCACCAGGCGCGTCAGACTGGAGGCCCGGGGCCGGTTCCGAGAACCGGCACCGGGCCTCCAGTCCGTCCGGACCCGGCCGCGTCGCCGAGGCGACGCGACCAGGAACGGCCGACGGGTCGGGCTCAGCCCTCGATGCGGTAGCCGAGGCCGCGGACGGTGACGAGGATCTCGGGTGTGCTCGGCACGCGCTCGATCTTCGAGCGGATCCGCTTGATGTGCACGTCGAGCGTCTTGGTGTCCCCGAAGTAGTCGGACCCCCACACCCGGTCGATGAGCTGCCCGCGGGTGAGCACACGGCCGGCGTTCCGCAGCAGCAGCTCGAGCAGCTCGAACTCCTTGAGCGGCATCGGCGTCTCGGACCCGTCCACCGACACCGTGTGCCGCTCGACGTCCATCCGGATCCCGCCGACCTGCAGGATCCCGCTGTCGCCCGGGTCGTCCTCGGTCCGACGCCGCAGCACCGCCCGGAGCCGGGCGAGCAGCTCCCGCGTCGAGTACGGCTTCGTCACGTAGTCGTCCGCGCCGAGCTCGAGCCCGACGACGATGTCCACCTCGGAGTCCTTCGCGGTGAGCATGATGATCGGCACGTTCGACCGCGTGCGGATCTGCCGGCAGACCTCGGTGCCGCTGAGGCCCGGGAGCATGAGGTCGAGCAGCACGAGGTCCGGGTTCTCCGCGTCGAACTTCGACAGCGCGGTCACGCCGTCCGCCGCGACGGCGGTCTCGTAGCCCTCCCGCTGCAGGAGGAACTCCAGGGGCTCGCTCAGGGCCGGCTCGTCGTCGACGATGAGGATCTTGGTCACGATGGCTGCTCTTCCAGTTGCTCTTCGAGGGCGGTGGTGAGGTCGGGATCCGCCTCGGGGAGACGGATCGTGAAGGTCGAGCCCTTGCCGGGCTGCGACCAGACGCGCACGTCGCCGCCGTGGTTGCCGACGACGTGCTTGACGATGGCGAGGCCGAGCCCGGTGCCGCCGGTCGCCCGGGAGCGCGCCGGATCGACGCGGTAGAACCGCTCGAACACGCGGTCGAGGTCGGCCTCGGGGATGCCGACGCCCTGGTCGGTCACGGCGATCTCGACGAAGCCCTTCGCCGACCGGACGCCCACGCCGACGCGGGTGTGGTCCGGCGAGTACTTCACGGCGTTGGCGATGAGGTTCGACACCGCGACCTGCAGCAGCCCCGGGTCCCCCATCACGCGGAGCTTCGTGCGCTTCGCACGGACCAGGTCGATGTCCCGGGCGCGCGCGACGACCTCGTTCGCGTCGACGGCGGCCTGCACGATCTTGTCGATCGAGGTCTCCTCGCTGTTCTCCAGCGTGTCCACGGACTGCAGGCGCGAGAGCTCGATGATGTCCTTCGTGAGGGCACCGAGCCGCTCGGACTCGGTCATCAGCTGCCCGGCGAACTTCTTCACGTGCTCGGGGTCGTCCGCGGCGACGACCAGGGTCTCGGCGAGCAGGCCGATCGCGCCGATCGGGGTCTTCAGCTCGTGCGAGATGTTCGCGACGAAGTCCCGTCGGACCTCGTCGATGCGGCGGCTCTCGGTGAGGTCGTCGGCCGTGAGGAGGACGTACCGGTTGCCGAGCTGCGCCGCCCGGAAGCTCAGGTAGCCGATGAGCTCGCCGCTCCGGCCGCGGGGCAGCTCGAGGTCCTCCGACCCCATCTCGCCGCTCCGACGCACCCGGTCCACCAGCTCGACGAGCTCCCGGTGCGCGAGCTTCCGCCGCACCACCAGCCCGACCGTGAGCGCCTGCGGCGAGGCCGCGACGACGGTGTTCGACGGGTCGACCACGACCGCCGGGTTGTGCATCGTCGCGATCACCGCGGCGACGCCGTCCGGCAGGGTCCGCTCCGCGACGTCGGCGGCACGGGCGGTGCGTTCCGCCGTGATGACGAGCACCACGACCCCCGCGCCGAACACCCCACCGAGGAGCATCGAGAGTGGCACGAGCCACACGTTGTCCATGCCGCCAGTGTAGGGACGGACACGTCCGGTTCCGACGCCGTTCACCCCCGGCGACGGTGTTTCCGGGTCCGCTGCGCGAGGTGTTCAGCCGCAGGTCACCGTTCGTTCACCTGCCCTGACGACACTCGACCGGTACGCATCAGAGAGGCACATCCCCCATGCGCGAAGTCTTCCAGCAGGAGCTCCAGGACGTCCAAGAGCGTCTGACCGAGATCGCCGGGCTCGTCGAGTCCGCGATCACCCGCGCGACGCAGGCGTTCAGCGACTCCGACGTCGCCCTCGCGGAGGAGGTGATCGCCGACGACGCCAAGATCGACGCCGCCGCGAACGCCCTCGACGAGGTCGCCATCGACATCCTCGCCCGCCAGGCCCCCGTCGCCCGCGACCTGCGCGTCGTCGTGACCGCGCTGCGCGTCAGCTCGTCGCTCGAGCGCATGGGCGACATGGCCGAGCACATCGCCCAGCTCGCCCGCCAGCGCTTCCCGGAGAAGGTCGTGCCGAAGGGCCTGCGCCCCACCTTCAAGAAGATGGGCGCGCACGACGTCGCGATGGCGCAGAAGCTCACCCGCCTGCTCGCCACCGAGGACATCGCGCTCTCCGCCGAGATCCGCGACGAGGACGACCAGGTCGACGAGCTGCACGCCAGCGTCTTCGACTTCGTGCTCGGCGAGACCTGGAAGGGCAACCCGATCGACACGGTGGACGCCACGCTCGCCTCGCGCTACCACGAGCGCTTCGCGGACCACGCGGTGTCGATCGCGAAGAAGGTGGAGTACCTGGCGACGGGCGACTGGGCCGGCGCCGCGTCGGTGACGGCCTCCCCCGCCTGACCCACCGCTCCCGTCGCGTCGCATCCGCAAGACGCAACGTCGGCGGTTCCTCGCAGCGCCATACCGCTGCGAGGAACCGCCCCTGTTGCGTTTTGCGCTCTGCGCAGGGGGACGGGAGGATCGTGGCATGGCTCAGGTCGCGATCGTCGTCAACGGGATGCCCGGTTCGGGCAAGAGCACGGTGGGGGCGGCCCTCGCCGAGGTGCTCGGCTGTCCCTTCCTGTCGAAGGACCGGATCAAGGAGCCGCTCGCGGACATCGTCGGCCCGATGATCGCCTCGCGTCCGCTCGGCGGGATCGCGATGGACACGATGTGGTCCATGGCGCGGGCCGTCGAGAACGGGGTCGTCCTCGACGCCGTCTGGCTGCCGTCGCGTGACCGGGACCGCCTGGAGGCGGGACTCGCCGCCGCCGCGTCACCGCGCGCCGTCGAGGTGTGGTGCGACGTCGACCGGGCCACCGCCGAGGTCCGGCTGCGCGACCGGTACGACCCGGGAACCCTGCCGGTGCGCCACGAGGTGCACGGCGACCTCGCCGACGTCCTGGCGTTCTGGGACGAGCACGGCGACGCCGGTCCGGTCGCGCTGCCCGGGGTGCCCGTCGTCCGGGTGGACACCGCGCACCCGTACGACGTCGGGGCACTCGTGCAGGAGATCGCGTCGCACTTCGTCTGACCCGCTCGGTCCGTCGCGGACGACGAACGCCCCGCCGGTGACCGGCGGGGCGTCCTGCGTGCGGCTGTCTACTTCTTGGCGCCCTGGGCGGCGACCGCGGCGGCGCCGGCTGCGGCGGCCTCGGGGTCCAGGTAGTACGAGGGCTTCGTCGGACGGAAGTCGTCGTCGAGCTCGTACACGAGCGGGATGCCCGTCGGGATGTTCAGGCCGGCGATGTCGTCGTCGGAGATGCCGTCGAGGTGCTTCACGAGCGCCCGCAGCGAGTTGCCGTGGGCCGTGACGAGGACGGTCTTGCCCGCGCCGAGGTCCTTCGTGATGTCGGACTCCCAGTACGGCAGCAGGCGGTCGATCACGAGCTTGAGCGACTCGGTCCGGGGCAGCTGGTCGCCGAGGTCGGCGTAGCGGCGGTCGCCGGCCTGCGACCACTCGGCGTCGTCGGCGATCGGGGGCGGCGGCACGTCGAACGAGCGGCGCCACTCCATGAACTGCTGCTCGCCGTACTGCTCGAGCGTCTGCGCCTTGTCCTTGCCCTGCAGGTCGCCGTAGTGCCGCTCGTTGAGGCGCCAGTCGCGCTTGACCGGCAGCCACGCGAGGTCGGCCTCGAGCAGGGCGATGTCGGCGGTCTGGATCGCACGGGTCAGGAGCGACGTGTACAGGACGTCCGGCACGATGCCGGACCCGGCGATGAGCTCGCCGGCGCGCTTCGCCTCCTTCTCGCCCAGCTCGCTGAGCCGGACGTCGACCCAACCGGTGAACAGGTTCTTCTGGTTCCAGTCACTGTTGCCGTGACGGAGCAGGACGAGCGTGGAGGTCATGCGCCCGAGTCTACCGAGCGGCGTCGGCCCCGTAGCCTGGTCCCATGCCCATCGGGAACGTCACGCGCGGCACCACCGGGTACAACCGGCTCCGCCGGGTCGACCGGTGGATCGCGTCGCTCCCGGTGCTACGGCGGACGGACGACCCGCTCGTGGCCGACGTCGGGTACGGCGCCCGGCCGACCACGACGCTCGAGCTCCGCGACCGACTGGCCCGGGTCCGTCCGGACGTCGAGGTCACCGGCATCGAGATCGAGCCCGCACGCGTGGCCCTGGCGAACGCCGGCACCCGCGACGGGGTGACCTTCCGGCTCGGCGGGTTCGAGACCCCGACGCCGGGAGACCGCCGCCCGGCAGTGATCCGGGCGTTCAACGTCCTGCGGCAGTACGACGAGTCGGCCGTCGTCGACTCGTGGCGGATCATGCAGGACCGCCTGCAGCCGGGCGGGGCGCTCGTCGAGGGCACCTGCAACGAGGTCGGGCGGGTCGCGTCGTGGGTCGCCCTCGACGAGCACGCGCCGCACACCTTCACGGTGTCGTTGCGGGTCGCCGGCCTCGAGGTGCCGAGCATCGTCGCCGAACGGCTGCCGAAGGCACTCATCCACCGGAACGTCCCCGGGGAGCGGGTGCACGCGTTCCTGCTCGACCTCGACCGCGCGTGGGCGGTGGCCGCGCCGCTCGGCACGTACGGTCCCCGCCAGCGGTGGATCGCCACGGTGCAGGGCGTGCGCGACCGGGGCTGGCCGGTGCTGCACGGGGTGACCCGGTGGCGCCTCGGCGAGCTCAGCGTCCCCTGGTCGGCCGTCGCCCCTGCCTGAGCCCGGGCCGCAGGCCGCCGCCGCTCAGCCGCGCCGGACGGCTCCGAGCCGGGGCAGGCGCGGCACGTTCGCCGTCGCGCCTGCCTCGGGCGGGACGATGGTCTCCTGCGCGGCCGTCACGACCACGTCGTCGACCGTGAGCTCGAGCGTCGCCGCCGGGTCCAGGGAGCGCTTGACGACCGCGAGCCCGATCGGCCCGAGCTCGTGGTGCAGCGCCGCCGCGGTGAGCCGGCCGACGTCCTTCCCGTCGGACACCACGGGGGTGCCGGGCGCGGGGAGCACACCGTCCGACCCGTCGAGGTGCAGCATCACGACGCGGCGCGGCGGGTGCCCGAGGTTGTGGACCTTGGCGACCGTCTCCTGCCCGCGGTAGCAGCCCTTCGACAGGTGGACGGCGGAGCGGAGCCAGTCGAGCTCGTGCGGGATCGTCCGCTCGTCGACGTCGGAGAGCGAGGGACGCCAGGCGGCGATGCGCAGGGCCTCGAGCGCGAGGAGCCCCGCGGCGGGGACGTCGGACGCGGCCGTGTCGGCAGCGGCCTCGGAGGTGACCACGTCGATGCGGAGGGTCCAGTCGGAGGCGGGGTGTGCCTCCAGTGCGGCGTAGCCCCACCCACCGGGCGTGACGGACGCCCACGGGTCGACCCACTCGACCACCGGGTCGGCGACCGCCGACCCCGCGAAGCGGCCCAGCGTGACGAGGTCGGCGGAGCGGTCCGCGACCTCGACGCGGAGCATGAACCGCATGCTGTCGAGCCAGGCTGCCAGCGGTGCGGCGTCGGCCGGCTCGGTGAGGAGCCACGTCGTCCCGCCGTCGTCGACGACCCGCGCGGCGTGCTCGACGCGACCGGACTGGTCGAGCACGAGCGTCTCGGTGGACGTGCCGGGCGCGAGCCCGGTGATCAGCTGCGACGTGATCGAGTTGAGCCAGGTCAGCCGGTCCGGCCCGGTCACCGTGACGATGCCGAGGCCGAGCTCGACCACGGCACGGCCCGCGGCGAGCGCACGCTGCTCGCCCGTGGGGTTGCCGAAGTGCGCGGCGGGACCGGCGTCGGACGCGACGAAGCCGGGTCGCTCGGCGAAGACGGCCATCAGTCGACCTTCGCGAGCTGCCCCGAGGCGTGCGACGTGAGCTGCTGCCCGAGCGCGGCGATGTCCCAGGCCCAGAACAGCTTGCCCTCGACCAAGCCGTACAGCCGGGTGGCCGCGGAGTAGTCCTTCGCGTTCGGCGAGCGCATCACGGCGTCCGTCGCCAGGTCGATGCGGCCCTTCTTGACGCGTCCGACGTAGAGCTCGTTGACGCCCGTCGGGTGGATGATCGCGGCTTCCACGTCGAAGCCGTCGGTGGTGTTGCGGAGCGTCTCGACGCTCTCCACCGTGCTGAACGGGGTCGGCCCGTCACCCATGAGCATCGCGGGACCGCGGTCGCCGGGTTCGTTCGGCCGATCGATCCGCCAGTAGCCCATCTCCGCGGCGAGCGGCGTGTGCTCGTCGTCGAGCAGCCACGTCGTGGAGGAGTAGTTGAGGTACGGCAGGCCGTCGTGGCTGAAGCTCACGCGCTGGCCGAACTCGTACTTCCGGGGCTCGTCCTCGTCGCCCACGGGGTACTCGACGACGCCGGTGCCCTCCCAGACGCCCACGAGCCACGACAGCGGGACGAGTTCGGGCGCCAGGCCCTCCGGCAGTTCGATCAACGCTGACCCTTGAACAGCTTCACGACGACGACGACCGAGATGAACGCGATCGCGAGCGACGCGAGGCCGAGGAGCCCCACGTAGAACAGCTCGAGCGCAAGCAGCGAATCCATGCCGCGAGTCTACGCGGTGGACCTCAGCGCGCCAGGAGCACCACGGCGGTGACGAGCACGACGACGAACGCCCCCGAGGAGGCGATGCTGATCCGCTCGACCAGGCCGTCCTTCGTCGCGGTGATGAGCTGCAGCACGAAGCTGACGAGCACGCACAGCACGAACACGAGGAGCAGCCACGCGAAGGAGTCCTTCTGCGTGAGCGTCAGGACGAGCACGGCGCCGACGACGGCGAGCAGCCAGACGGGCAGCACGGAGGTCAGACGCAGGCGACGCTGGTCGAGGGGCTGGTCCGTCTCGCTCACGCGGACCATCATGGCAGGCGCACGGTGTCCGAGGTCCGGTCGCCGTCCGGCCGGACGGGGGCCGGCTTCGTTGCACGGCGCGGCGTCGCCGTCCGGCCGGACGGGGGCCGGCTTCGCGAGCATCACTAGGATGTGTGCACGACTCCCCCACGCCCTGGAGGTCCTGTGGCCCAGCTCCTGGTACTCACCTCAGCCGCGCCCGGCGACGTCCTGCCGAGTCTCGGTCTCCTGAGCCACCGGATCCGCCACGTGCCCGCCGAGGCGGCGCAGCTGGTCAACGCCCCGCAGAGCGACCTGATGTTCGTGGACGCCCGCACCGACCTGGTCAGCGCGAAGGCCCTGTGCAAGATCCTCGCCACGAGCGGGTCGACGACGCCGATCGTGCTCGTCGTGACCGAGGGCGGCCTGACCGCCGTGAACAACGAGTGGAACGTCGACGACGTCGTGCTCGAGACCGCGGGACCGGCCGAGGTCGACGCCCGCATCCGGCTCACCACAGGGCGCGCCGCCAAGACCCAGACGGGCTCGAAGATCCAGGCCTCCGGCGTCGTCATCGACGAGGCGAGCTACTCCGCCAAGGTCCGGGGCCGGCCGCTCGACCTGACCTTCAAGGAGTTCGAGCTCCTCCGCTTCTTCGCCACGCACCCCTCCCGCGTGTTCACCCGCGAGCAGCTGCTCAGCGAGGTCTGGGGCTACGACTACTTCGGCGGCACCCGCACGGTCGACGTCCACGTCCGGCGACTCCGCGCGAAGCTCGGGGACCTCGAGTCCCTGATCGGCACGGTCCGGAACGTCGGCTACCGCTTCAACGTCTACGACGACGAGGCGGACCGGCTGGCGGGGCAGTAGTGCTCGCGGTCGTCGAGCTCCTGGCCGCGGCGTCCGCCGCCGCCGGTGAGGCCCCGCCCTTCTCCGACCAGACGCTCGTCGACGTGCGCGCGGGGCGCGCGCACGTCGTGGGGGACGAGCGCGGGGTCGCCGTGGTCCGTGACGGCGAGCTGGAGCTCGTGGTCGCACGGGAGGCCCGTGGTCGCGGGATCGGGTCGGCCCTGGTCGCGCAGGTGCTCGCGCCCGGTGACGCCGGTGCCGCCGGCGAGGCCGGCGGCGCGTCCGGGGCCGGTGTCCCGCGGCTCGCGTGGGCGCACGGGGACCACCCCGCTGCCCGGGCACTCGCCCGACGGCACGGGTGGACCGCCGTCCGGACGCTCCTGCAGCTGCGGGCGCCGATCGCCGACGGCCCCGTCGACCCCCGGGTCCCGACGGGCTGGACACTCGAGGCGTTCCGTGCCGGGGACCCCGAGGACGAGTCCGCCTGGCTCGCCCTGAACGCCGCCGCGTTCGCCCACCACCCGGAACAGGGGCGGATGACGCTCGACGACCTCCGTGCCCGCGAGGCCGAGCCGTGGTTCTCCGGCGACGACCTGCTGCTCCTGCGCGACGACGCCGGCGAGCTCGTCGGGTCGTGCTGGCTCAAGGTCGAGGGCGACCTCGGCGAGTTCTACGCCGTGGCCGTCCGTCCCGACCAGCAGGGTCGCGGGATCGGGGGCGTGCTCATGCGCGCCGGTGCCTCGCACCTGACCGGGCGGGGACTGTCCGCGGCGGCGCTCTACGTCGAGGGCGACAACGAGCCGGCACTCGCGCTCTACCGACGGTCGGGTTTCGCACAGCACGCGGTCGACGTCCAGTACGCGGCGGGTCCCGGCCGGTAACATGGCGCGGTCGGCGAGGGGTCGACCGGGGCACTCGGGGGGATCGTGGCGGAGCAGGGCCAGGCACAGTACGGCCGCGGAGAGCCGCTCGGCGCCTCGTACCGACTCGTCGACCTGCTCGGCACGGGTGCCACCGGCGAGGTCTGGCGTGCCGAGCACACCGCCTCGGGCGAGCACGTCGCCGCGAAGCTGCTGCGCGCCGAGCTCGCCGCGGACCCGGCGATCGTCGAACGCTTCGTGCGGGAGCGCACCGTGCTGCTCGGGCTGCAGCACCCCTCGATCGTGCGCGTCCGGGACCTCGTGGTCGAGGGCGACCGGCTCGCGATCGTCATGGACCTGGTCGACGGCGGCTCCGCGCGGGACCTGCTCCGGGCGTCCGGCACGCTGCCGCCCCGCGACGCGCTGACCATCACGGCGGAGTCGCTCGACGCCCTCGCTGCGGCACATGGGCAGGACGTCACGCACCGGGACGTGAAGCCCGACAACCTGCTCCTCGCGACGGCGTGGACCGCGGGTGCGACGGGCGACGTCCGGGTGTCGGACTTCGGCATCGCCTCGGTCGTGGCGGACCGCGAACGCACGACCACCGGGCTCCTCGGCACGCCGCAGTACATGGCACCTGAGTCGATCAGCCAGGGCCGCGCGGGTCCGGCGGCCGACGTGTACGGCGCCGGGGTGATGCTCTACGAGCTCCTCGCCGGCCGCACGCCATTCGCCGGCCCCGGCACCGACTTCGCCGTCGCCTACCGACACGTCACGTCGGACCCGCCCCGCATCGACGTCCCGGACGCACTCTGGACCGCGCTCACGACGCTGCTCGCGAAGGACCCCGGCGCCCGCCCGGCCGCGGCCGACGCCGCCGCGACGCTCCGCCGGCTCGCGCGATCGCTGGCGGAGGCCCCGGCACTCGCCCCGGCCGCTGACCCGGAGTCCTTCAAAGAGATCGAGCGGCCCGCGACCGTCGTCCGCGGCGTCCGACCGGACACGGCGGCGGAAGAGGCCCCGGCGGTCGAGGACGCCTCCCCCGCGCCGGAGCTCGGCCCGGCCGGCTCCCAGACCGTCATCCGCCCGCTCGCCCGGCAGCCGTTGCCCGTCGTCCGCGAACCCGAGGCACCGCCGCGGAGCCGCTGGCAGCGCCCGGACTGGCTGACGAACCGGATGGCGGCGCTCGGTGCCCTCGGTGTGGTCCTCGTCGCCGCGCTCGTCGTGGGCGGGGTCGTGTGGCTCCCCGGGGCGCTGGCAGGTCGGGGCTCCTCGACGCCCGCCGCCACCGCGCAAGCGGGCAGCGCGTACCAGCAGGACCGGCCGCTGCCGACCGGGCTGACCACGACCCGCAAGGCGACGATCGACCCGGAGCGCGGCACGGTCACCCTGTCGATCACCTACGCCGCGCAGTCCGTGGCGCTCCGCGGGCCCCTGCTCGAGGTGGTGCCCGGCGCCAACGCGAAGGCATCGTGCCCCGCGGTGACGTGGACCGGCGAGGGCGTCTCCGCGGCGCGCAACCAGCCGTCGCTGACCGGCGTCGGCACCCCGTGCTCGTGGGCGCTCGACGACGTCGAGGTCCCCGCCGGCCAGGACCTCACCGTGCAGGCCAGTGTCCGGCTCGCCACCGTCCGCGACCAGGCGGCGCTGCAGGAGTGGCTCGACGCCGCCGGCAGTGCGACCACGGCCGCGGTGACCGACCGCGGGGTCACGGGGACCGCGTACCCGGTGCAGCGGCTGCAGGGCGTCGAGGTCCGCACGCCCGACCGCACGGTCAGCCAGACCACGCTCCCGGTGACGCTGGTGCCGGTGTGGCCGAGCGGCGCCGACGACCTCAACCCGCTCTACCGCAGTCCGGCGACCGGGAGCCCGTCGCAGATGCTGACCGACGTCGCCGGCGGCGAGTCGGGTGTGCGGTTCGCCGACGGGTGCTCGGGGGCGCTCGCGGTGTCGTCGGACGGACTGGTCGTGACGGCGCTGTCGGTCGCGCCGTCGTGCACGGTGCGGGCCACGGTGGGGAACTTCACGAACCTCGAGAGCGCGCCGTTCGGGATCACCACGCGGGACTGATCCGTCGCGTTCGATCGCCCGGCGCGCCTGGCCCCTGGGACGGGAGGTGCGTGGCGGGCTGGCGCCGCGCCTCCCGTCCGGCGGTGGCTCCCCGGTACTGGAGGCGCGCGGCGGGCTCGCACCGTGCCTCCCGTCCGGCGGTGGGCCGGGTCGGTCAGGCGCCGGAGGACGCGGTCTGCACGAGGCGGACCGACCCGCCCGACGCGGCGTAGCCGCGACCGGCGCTGAGCGCGACGGGTGCGCGCCGGGGCAGGGTGATGCCGAGGAGCTCGCCGTCGTAGTCGACGTCGGGCTGCAGCAGGACCCCGCAGCGGCTCTTGCGGACCTGCCGCGTCCAGTGGCTGTAGAGCGAGCGGAGGTCCACCGAGCGGCCGGCCGCGACGACGCAGAGGCCCGGTCGTTCCGACGTGAGCAGCGCCGCGATGCCCTGGTCCGCGTCCTCGAACCGTTCGGCGTCGTCGACGAGGAGCAGGACCGGCCCGCGTTCGAGGCGGACTCCGGCGAGGAGTGCGGGCACCTCGTCCACGCCGACGGCGACGCGGTCGAGCGGGGCCTCGGCGAGGGGTGACCGACGGTCGCAGATCCCCCACACGGCGGGACGGACACCCTCGGCGGAGCGGGCGAGGTCGGCGAGGGCGAGGAGCACCGTCGACTTGCCGGACCGCGCGGGGCCGGCGACGAGGACGTGCTCGCCGTCGTAGACCTCGAGGACGGCGGTGCCGAGGTCGTCCTCGGCGATGCCGACGGGGAGGCGCCAGGGCTCGGCGTCGAACCGGGCCGGTTCGGCGAGGTCACCCACACGGACGGCGTCCGGCAGTCGTCCGACGGCGCTGGTCTTGGTGGGCGCGTCCGGCCACGCGGCGGCGACGTCGGCGACGGCCCGGTCGAGCGGCACGGTCGGCGTCGCGACGTGGCTCTGCAGGCGCATCGTCGAGTCGATGAAGCGACCGGGCACGGGTGGCGGGACGTCCTTCGGGCGGACGCCGATCGAGGAGTAGTCGTACGGGTCCGCGAGGCGGAACAGCCACTTCTGGGTAGTGACCTCGTCCATCGCTGACGGCACCGCCTTGGCGCGGGTCGTCGACACGGCGAACGAGATGCCGAGCGCGGGGCCCTCGGCGTAGACGCGGTGCAGTGCGTCGAGGAGCAGCTGCCCCTCGAAGTCCTGGTACTCGTCGCGGAGGGCGGCGAGGCCGTCGATGAGCACGACCGCTCGCCGACCACCGGGGGCGGCCCGTCGGCGCTCGAGGTCCGCGCGGAGGTGGCGGAGGAACCGCGCCTGCAGCTCCCCGGCGCCCGGACCGGAGCCGACGTACGCGGTGGTGTGCGGCAGCCGCGCGAGGGGCGCGAGGTCACCGGCGCCCATGTCGAGGACGAGGAGGTCGAGGTCGGCGGGGTCGTGGGTGGCGGCGAGGCGCAGGGCGAGGCTCGCGAGGGCCGTGCTCGTGCCGCTGCCGGGGATGCCCATGAGCATGAGGTTGCCCTCGTCGAGGTCCCAGCCGGCGGGGACCTGGCGCTGGTGGTCGGGGTCGTCGGCGAGGGCGACGACGACCTGCCGCTCGGGTCGGGTGGTCGCGGTGCTGATGGGCAGCGTGTCGAGGTCGACGCGGTCGCCGAGTGCCTCGGGCCAGATCGGGCGGGGCGGCGCGTACCCGGCGGCGTCGTTCGCGCGCCGGATCGCGTCGATGAGGACGTCGAGGTCGGTCTCGTCCGACGCACTCGGTGCCGGCGTGGGCATCGGCGCCGGGACCCCGAACACGTCGGTCGGGCGCGCCGTCACCGGCTGGTCCTCGCGCTGGTCGCGGGCGCGGCCGGTCACCAGTGCCGTCTGCACCGGCGTGATGTCGTCCTGCCCGAGCTTCACGAAGGCGCGACCGGTCTGCTGGCGGCCGATCGCCGATGCGGCCGGGACGCCGATCACGTTCGTCGAGTCCTCGCGGCTCTGCACGCGCAGGGCGACGCGGAGGTTCGTGTTCGCCAGGATGTCCTCGCTCACGACACCGGCGGGACGCTGCGTCGCGAGCACCATGTGCACGCCGAGCGTGCGGCCGACCGCGGCGATCGCGACGAGGGACGTGAGGACGTCCGGGAACTCCTTCGCGAGCATGGCGAACTCGTCGACCACGAAGAGCAGCCGCGGCATCGGCTCGGTCGGACCCGTGGCGAGGTAGGCGTCGAGGTTGTCGATGTCGGCCCCCGCGGTCGCGAAGACCCGCTGGCGTCGTTCGAGCTCGGCCTCGAGCGCACGGATGGCACGGTCGGCGAGCTGCTCGTCGAGGTTGCTGATGGTGCCGATCGTGTGCGGCAGCCGTTCGCACGCGGCGAAGGCGGCGCCGCCCTTGAAGTCGACGAGCAGGAAGTTCAGGCGGGTCGGGTCGTTCCGGGCGGCGAGGCCGGCGACGAACGACCGGAGGAACTCGCTCTTGCCCGAGCCCGTCGTCCCGCCGACCAGGCCGTGCGGGCCGTCGCGGACGAGGTCGATCTCGAGCACGCCGCCCTCGGACGAGCCGATCGGGGTCGAGACGCCCGTCCGCGCGTCCCACGCCGCGCGGATCGCCTCGGGGCTCGACGGGTCGAACGCGGTGTCGCCGGCCCCGCGGCGCTGAGTCACGGCGAGGAGCTCGGGCAGGCGGACGAGCGCGGGCAGCGAGGCGCCGGGCACGGTGAGCTCGGGGTCGTCGAAGTGCGCCACGGCTCGGGCGGTCCGTTCGGCGGTCCCCGTCGACAGCCCCGCGAGCACGACGTCCTCGACGCGGGTGCGGTCCTCCGGCCGGTACACGGTCGCGGCTGCGTCCGCCGCGACCGTGACGATCGTGGTGCACGCGGCGGGGAGCTGTTGCTCGTTCGTCGCGATGACGATGCCGCTGACGCGCTGCCGACGCTCCCCCGGGCGCAGTGACACCCCTGGGACCGTCCGTCCCTGGCCGAGCAGGTTGCGCGCCGGGGCGTCACGGCCCTCGGTCAGGACCTCGGAGTCGACGACGACGAGCAGGTTCGGCGTGGGCAGCTCGTCGAGCGACTCGCGCAGGCCGCGGAGGACCGCGGCGCTCTGGTCGCGCTGCGCCGACATCCAGCGCGCCCCGGTGCTGCTGCCGGCCACGCGGGTGTGCGGCAGCCAGGAGGCCCAGGACCAGTCCGTCTCGCGGCCGCGGTCGCAGAAGACGCCGACGGTCAGGTCCGCGGGCCCGCAGTGCACGGTCGCCTGGGCGAGCAGGCTGCGCGCGAGGGCGAGGGCGCCGTCACGGTCGCCGACGATCCCGACGACCCCGGCGTCCGACAGGTCGGTCACCACGGGCGCCGCGGTGAGCCGGCTGTCCGCGATCGCGGCCTTGGCCTCGTCCTCGAGCTTCGTGGTCGCGGCGCGCTGGTCGACCTCGGGTCGCCACGGCGCGTCACCCGTGCCGGCGTGCAGGCTGAGGAAGTCGTCGTCGTCCGAGCGGCGCTGCCAGAGCGCGGTCGTGGGCAGTGCGGCGCGCCGGACCACGGTGGCCGGATCGGGGACGAGCTCCTGCCGGCGCGCGGCCTCGACCGCGGCAGCGGCCGTGATCTCGCCGCGGAACGTCTCGACCGCCGCAGCGAAGCGCGTCTCCTCTTCCTTGAGGTTCTTGGCGCGGCGGTGCTTCTGCTCGAACCACATGCCGATCGCCGTCACGGGGCTGAGCAGGGCGAAGAGGGCGAAGCGCGCGTCACCGAGGAGCAGGACCATCGCGCCCGCGAGGACGAGCGGTGCCGCCACCGTGATCCAGCTGAACTTCGACGCGGGTGCGACGTCCTTCCGTGTCGGTGGGACCACCGTCTCGGCGTCACCGACCCGGCCGGGACGCGGCGGACGGTTGAACGGTGCCGTCGCGGCCGGGGTGAGGTTCGGCAGCGATCCGGCCGGCGGCACGGTGGTCTCCGGCAGTTCCGGACGGACCAGCAGCACGGCGCCGCCGACGATGACGCTCGTGGTACCGGTGAGCAGGACGCCCTCGTCGTCGATCCGTTCGCCGGCGATGACCGTCCCGTTCGTCGAGCCGGCGTCGCGCACCCGGAGGCCGTCGCCCTCGCGCTCGACCGTGCAGTGCTCCCACGATGCGCTCTCGGTCGGCAGGACCACGTCGGCCTGCGGCGCTCGCCCCACCACGAGCTTCCGGTTCCGCGGCACGGCGAGGACCAGGCCGGCGTCGAGCCCTCCGGCGAGGGTCACGCTCCAGCCGTCGATCGTGCGCGGGCGTTCCTGCGCCGTGCGGGCGATCCGGGAGCCCTCGAGCAGGACGAGGTCACGGAGCGGGGTGTCCGAGCTGGTGTGGTGGCCGTCGACCGCGAGCGGGGTGGCGGGGTCGAGGACGGTGCCGGTGGTCGCGGCGACGAGCGCGCCGAGGGTGGCCGTCCCCGTCCAACCGTCGACCTCGACGGTCTCACGTCGGTCGTCGAGCTCGATGAGCACCCGCATGCCGTGCCTCTCCGTTCGTGTCGTCGGTCAGCGCTTCGTGTCGTCGGTCAGCGCTTCGTGTGGTTCGTCAGCGGTCCGTGCGGTCGGTCAGCGCTTCGCGGTGGTGGTCAGCGCTCCGTGTCGTCGGCGAACCAGACGAGGGACGGCGATCCGCTGGCGTCCGCGGAGTCGTCCGAGGCCGCCGGTCGGAGGCCGAGGTCCTGCGCGGAAGACGCGAGCACCGAGGCCGGGCTGCGCATCGCCTCCTGCGTGCGGAACACCAGATCGGGTCCGGCGAGCCCGTCACTGCCGGAGAGGTCGAGGGTCGCGAGCGCGTCGGCGACCGCGGACGGCTCGTCGCTCCGGGCCGTCCCGACCGCGCGGACCAGGGCGATGACGGCGTCGTGGCTCCGGGCGTCCGCGACGGGAGCGACGGACGAGAACGGCCGGTCGCCGGTGAGGTTCTTCGCGTCGACGTCGTCCGCGAGGACCCGGAGACCGCCGAGGAAGGCGGACATCGACCGTCCGGTGGCGTCCGGGTGCAGGGCACGGGCGTCGTCGGTCTCGACCCCGACCGTCCGGAAGCCACCGCTCAGGCTGCCGCCGGCCTGGGTCAGCGCGGCCGCGAAGGTCGGGCTCGTGGCGTCCGCGGTGAGGACGATCGGGGCGGTCACGTCCGCGGACTGGAGCGCCGCGACGAGAGCACCCTGTCGTGCCGCCGGGCCGCTGAGCACGACGGCGTCGGAGTCCGCGACGGCCGGGGCGTCGGCGCCGGAGCCGGTCGCGGTGTCGGTGGTCTGCGCGGCGACACCCGTGCGCTCGGCGATCGTGGTCGCGAGCGCGGCCGTGTCGGCGTCGCGGACCGCGTCGACGACGTGCGCGACCTGCAGGCCGGAGGGTGCTCCGCCCCCGAGGTCGACCAGCAGCGGGGACTTCGCGGAGCCGAGTGCCGAGCGCATCGCGGACGCCGTGGAGTCCGTCGAGGGCGCCGTCGACCAGGCGTCGTCCGAGCCGGTCGCGTACGGGGCGACGACCGGGATCCCGGCAGACGCCGCGGCCGCGAACGCGCCGTCCACGTGGCGACCGGACGACGCGACGACGATGCCCGCGACCCCCTGCTCCGCGAGCGTCTCGACCGCGGCACGTGCGCCGTCGGTCGAACCGGCGTCGTCCTGCGCCACGAGCTGGACCGTCGTGCCACCGAGCTGCAGCCGTCGCTGGGCGACGAGGGCACCCTGCGCGGCGTCGGCCCACTCGGAGCCCTCGCCGTCGCCGAGGGTCACGACGACGCCGATCTTCGTGCCGTCGGGGACGTGGGCGACCTGGACCGGTACGGGCGCGGTGGCAGCGACGGCCTCGGCCGGGGTGTCCGCGGCGGAGCGGACGGCGACGACGGCGATCACCACGGCGGCGACGACGAGGACCGCGAGCACGACGAGGAGGATCGTGCGCCGACGACGTCGCGTCGTCCGGTCGTTCACCGGCTGCTCGGCGCCGGACTGCTCGGCGCCGGACGGTTCGGCAGACTGCAGTTCCGGTGCTGGCTGCTGTCCCGGTGCCGGTTGCTCGGTCGTGCGGCTCATCGGTCGGCTCCGATCCGGAAGGCGTAGAGCGTCGTGGCGGTCGCGCCCGACGGCACGTCGAGCCGGAACGCCGGGAGCTTGGCGGCCGCGTCGAGCGACGACCGGAACTGCTGCTGCTGGAGCAGGATGCCGGCGACGTCCTCGGCGCGGACGTTCGCGTAGCCGGCCGCGTTCTGCGACGCCAGGGCGAGCTGGTAGTCGGCGGAGTCGGACTTGGCGGCGCTCGTCGCCATGGCGCCGAGGATGCCGGAACCGTTGACCTTGCGGTCGCCGAGGTCGAGCATCACGCGGTTGAGGTCACCCGTCAGCAGCGTGCTGGCGCCCTGGACGTCCCGGACCGAGGCGCTCGTGCTCGCATCGATGCGCTGGAGGCTCGCGGCCGTCTGGCTGTCCACCGCGGACGCCAGGCTGCTGCTCTGCTGTTCGAGTGCACCCTTCTGCTCGTCGATGGTGCCCTTCGAGTCGCTCGTGACCTCGCTCGAGGTCGTGCGGAGTCCGGCGATCGACTGGTCGAACGCCTGCTCGACGGCCTGCTGGCTCTTCCCGGCGGTGCCGCTGACGTTCCGGACCTGCTCGTCGATGAGGTCCTTGACCTGCTTGCCGGAGTCGTCGGACGCCTTCTTGAACGCCTTTCGGACGGCGTCCTGGAGGTCGCTCTGCTGGTCGCTCACCTGCTTGAGCTGGTCGTTCACGACCGCACCCGACCCGGCGGCGCTCCGCACCAGGCCCTGCAGCTCACGGACCGATCCCTCGACGGAACCACCGTCCTGCGCGACCGCCGTGCGGACCTTCTGCACACCCGGCGCGATCGCATCGACGGCCGTCGCCAGCGAGGTCACCGCGGCACCGAGGCCGGTCGTGGCCCGGGGGTCGGTCTCGGCGACGATCGCGTCCCAGGCCTCGGACTGGGCGGTGAGCCGCTCGTCCATCGGCGTCGAGAACGGGAAGCCAGGGCGGAGCGTCGTCCCGTCGGGCGCTCCGTCGCACGGCGTGGCCGTCAGGTACCCGCGCAGCGCGTCCGCGTCGGTCTGGTCGAGGTCCTTCAGGGCGACGAGCTGGCAGATCCGGTCGGCGAGCGCGCTGTTCTGCGCCTGCATCGACCCGCTCGGGAAGCCGTCCGTGGCGTCTCCGACGGCGCTGCGCGCGGCACGGGCACGGCCGTTGATGCTCGCCACCGACTCCTGGACGGGGCGCACGGCCTGGTCGCTCGTCGCCACGAGCGCATCGAGCTCGTCGAGTGCCTGCCCGACGGCTCCGGTCTCGTCGCTCCCGAGTGCCTTCAGCTCATCGGAGATGGTCTGCAGCTGGTCGTTCAACGCCGTCGACTGCTCGATCGCCTTGTCGGACAGGTCGGGATCCAGCCGCGCCGCCAGCTCCTGCCCCTTGCTGACCAACCCGATCAGCGAGCTGTTGACCGCAGCCGAGGACTCCCAGAGCGCACAGGTCAACGAACCACGATCCTCCTGGCTGGCGCAGCTCGTCGCATCCGGCGCGGCCGGTCCGACGGACGCCGCCAACTGCGTGCTCACCTGCTGCTTGCAGAGCTCGCTCGCCTGCGCGTAGCCCTCGAGCTGGGAGGAGACGCGCAACAGGTTGCCGTAGACGCTGCCACCCACGGCGTCGGTCTTCGGCGCTGCGGCGCAGCCCTGGCCGTCGAGCACCGGTGCGGGCGCCGTCCCGGAGGTGTCGCCGAGCAGCGCATCGAGGCTGCTCGTCGTCTGCTGGAGTTGCTGCAGGACGGTCGACTGAGTCGTCTGCACCGTCGCGCCCAGGTCCCCGTTGAGCGAGCCGAGCTCGCCCGCGAGCGACTGCATCGTGCTCGCGAGGGACGCGCTGCTCTCCTGCAGCCGTTCCGCGGTGCGCACACCGAGCGTCTGGGAGGTGGACTCGAGGTTCGTCCGCACCTCGGTGATGGTCCCGCCGGCTCGGGCCAGGACCTCGTTCACCTGGGCGATGAGGTCGATGGTCCGGCGCTGCAGCGCGAGTTCCGAGTCCGTCTGGGAGCCGAACGCCCCGTTCAGCACGCCCTCGGTCGACAGGTCGGTGGTCAGTCCGGGCTGGGCCGCGACGTCGAACGCGGGGGCCGAGAAGTCCTTGACGTCAGCGACGAGGTGGAGCGTGCTGCTCGCACCCGAGGTCGGCGGCGCGAGGAGCCGCCCCCACTGCACGACGGCGTCACCGTCGGCGTTCGTGCTGACCACGCCGTCGGTCGCGGCACCGCCGTCGACCCCCTGGGTCACGATGCGGTCCGGCGCGACACCCGGCAGGACGGTCGACGCGGCCACGGAGAACGGCGCCCCGACCAGGGCGGGGGTCGTGCGGGACGACCCCGCGACGTCGTAGGTCAGGTTCTTCGACCGGACCGTGAGGTTCTCGATCGTGAGGTCGACCTCGACCCGGCCGGAGTAGCCGTCGAGGTCCGACAGGTCGGTCCCGGAGCGCTTGGTCGTCGTGTACTGCGTCGTGATGCGGAGGGGCAGGTCGCCCGCCGCCTTGGCGACGTCGTGGTCGGTGGTCGTCGACGAGGACCCGTCCGCTCCGACCGCGATCGTCGTGTCGGAGATGGCGCGGACCGAGCCGTTCGGGGTGAGCGTCGTGTCGACGGTCTGCAGCAGCCGGGATGGATCGTCGACCTGCCGTTGGTCGGCGGTGCACCCGGCCAGCGTCAGCGCGACGACGGCCGACACCGCGACCACCCCGGCCAGCCGAGCACCCGGTCGTGCTCCGGTTCCCCCGGCGCGCGTCAGTTCCACGATCGTCCCCCTCAAGAATCGACAGCGCGTCCGATGCTAGTCGCTGAAATACCGTGAGGGTTCGTCCATCCACAGGTCACCGCACCCCCGTTCGGGCCACAGCGCCACGAACCCCAGCTTGACGCATCCCGTGGAATTGATACTCTGCACTTCGTTGATGGGGGGAACGCCGAGTGCTCCAAGCGCTCGGAGTTGCACGATCGGATGACCAGTCCACCCTCACGAGCGGTTGACTGGTCATCCGATCACAGGGGGAACGAACATGTGGATATCAGTCGTGTCCGTCGGCATCGCGTTCGTCGCGGCGATCGGCATCACGTGGGGCGTGACGAGCGCGACGCGTCGGAGCGACCGGCGTCGGCGAGCCCGCGGCGAGAAGCTGCCGACCGAGGGCGGCGCGCTCGTCACCGTGCGCTTGCGCCGTTGGCAGTGGCTGGTGATCAGCGTCCTCGCGATCGTGCTGCTCTTCGTCGGCGGGCTGTTGGGCGTCGTGGTGATCGGACTCGCCGCCGAGGGCGCACCGCCCTCGATGGTCGTCGTGGCGGTGGTCTTCGTCCTCGCCGGCACCGGCGGCATCGTGCTCGCGAGCTCGATGCGGCGGACCCGGATCCTGGCGATGGAGGACCACCTGTTGGTCCGGCAGGGACTGCACGAGGAGCGCCGGGTCGACCTGCGCGAGATCGCCACCCTGGCGCCGCTCGCGAACCGGTACGGCGGGGTCCAGGGGCGCTCGGCAGACGGACGACGGCTGTTCCACGTGATGGGACTGGCGCGGGGGTACGCGGAACTCGACGCGTACCTGCAGGAGCGGGTCGTGCGCGACAGCGCTCCCGCCCCCGCGGCGTTCGGGCCGGACACCCTCCCGGTCCCGCCGTGGCGCGGCGTCTCGGCCAGCGCCGACTGGACGAACGTCCCGCTCAGCCAAGGGGGTCGTCCGCGTCCGGTCATCCGACTGTTCATCGGTGGGGACGTGGTCGTGCTGCACACCTCGGACGTCCGGGCGCTCGTCGACGGCCGGCAGGCGGTGGCCGAGTCCGACTCGCAGCCGCTTGCGTTCCTCGCGAGCCCCGCGCTCGTCGACCCGACGTCGCTCAAGGGTCGACAGGTGGCTGGTCTGCCGCCGGAGAGCCTCGTCCTCCTCCGCGATGCGCAGGAGGTACCGACAGCAGTACTTCGCGACGCTGATGCCCGCACGTTCCGGAAGTGGGTCAGCGGTCTTCCGCGCTGACCATCGGAGGCTGTCCAGCGAGTACCGGCCTGGAGGCACGGTGCGGTCCGCGCGGGCACCGTTTGCGACGCGCGAACGACGCTGCGCGCTTCATGGAAGCGAGGGGCGGACGGACATCACGGCTTGCCCACGCAAGGTTCCTGCCGGCCCGGCGATACTCCTCCCGCCGTGGAACTCCCGAGCGACCCGATGAGGCCCCTGCGAACGAGGCGAGCAGCCACGCCCACCGCGTGCCAGCGAGTTGCGGCGGCGCACCCACGAGCAGCACGACACGACGACGACCACCAGCAGTCCCACGACAGAGAACGACCGTCGTCAACCGCTCCGCGCCCACCAGCCGATCCCCACGCCGTACAGGGCCGCGGCCACGGACACCAAGACCAGTCCGAACGGCATCGGCTGGTGTTCCAGGCTCGAGGTCCGCCACCACGCGATCGCGAGACAGCCAAGAGCCGCGAGGACATCGATGAACAAGGGCCGGGGTCGCGGGGTACGCGGGGTCATCCTCCACCTCCGTTGTTCTGCGGGTTCGTGACTGTTTCGCCCCCGCCGGTCATGAGCCGTCGGACGACCACATCGAAGAGTCCGTGACGGCCGAGGGCCGATGAGATCTCCTTGCCCGGCAGGATCACCCTCACGGCTCGACCTCGTAGGCGTACGCAGTCGGCGACACCCCGAACACTGCGGTCAGCGCGCGCATGTCGTACGAAACGGCGCCAACGGTGAACCGAACGCGATCAGCAGCGGAGAGCTCTTCAGCGATCCTGTCAGCGTTGAACCGATTGACTCCGTCCTGGAGCGGGACCTCACGATCAGCGACCGCGCCGTGCACCAGGGCTCTTTCCGAGGCGAGCACCGCTAGCCGTACCTGGTCATCTTCGACCAATGGGACGTCGTGACGTAGGACGTGTCCGGGCTCAGTCATGGGGCTGAACTTCGATGGACTGATTGATCATCCGAAGCTGATCTCTGAAACGATAAGATGCCGCACCAACGACGAACTCGTATTCACGCCCGGATTGGAATCGTGCTGCAATCTTCAGCGCATTGCCTGAGGTCACGTGTCTTCGGATGAACAGCGTTCCACAATCAGGGGAGTCGATGCGTACTTGATTGTAGGTAGCCCCTACCCCTCGGACCGATCGAGACGAACCATCACCCGATATCGCCGAACGCACCAGGCAATGCACCGTGATCGGTTGTGAAGAATCGTAGGCCTTCAGAGTGATCGGAGCCACGAGAATCACCAAGATGACGAGGGCTGCCCCTAGCAACCAGGATCCGAAGATGATCCTTCTTGCGCGCATCGATCCTCTTGACGGTGCTCCTGTGCCCTCGCTCTCGCTCACACGCAAGCGCACGCCAGTCCCGAATCCCTGGGCCACGGACTGAACATGGCCATCAATGGCATTCGGCTACCCATCGGAGTTCATGCCGTAGTCGACGGCACCGGTATTTGCGCCGGAAGCCACCGATGCCGAGGCAGCTCTTCCTGTTGACGAGAAGACCGTCGGACAAATTCGCCGGACAACAGAATTTGCAGCTCTCCCGTCGAGGGAAGCGAGCGCGGACAGGCCCGCCGCCGCGATGACGCCGACTCCGCTGACTCCGCTGACTCCGCTGACTATTGATGCGTCCACCCCGACCTGCTTCCAGTTCACTTCAAGGTTCACCTCACGCTCGGAAAAAGGAACCAACGACGGGAGCAATCTTGAAGAACTTCAGGAATCCACGTAGTTCGAACGAGCCGCCACCGACCGAGAAGCGGTAGCGTTCGCCCGCTACGACTTCCCCCGCGATGCGGGTCATGTTCGCGCGCGTGACGCCGTCCTGGTACAGCAGATTCCCACAGGAGGTCTTGAACGCGACCTGCGCCTCCGCTCCACCAGCGCCCTTCGTCGAGCGCGAGGATGAGATCTCACCGACAGCGGAGTCGACACGGCACGTCACGTCGATCGAGTGCCCATCATCGTATGTACCGAGGATGGTCGGACCGAAGCCGAATACCATCACCGGCACCCCGACCACGCCGAGAAGGATGAGGACTGCGATCAGCCGGTCCCGCGCAATCTGACCTGGCGTCTTCTTGTCAGCGCTGCTCTTCGTCGCGGCCATGTTGCTGGGCATGGTTCCTCACCCTCTGTGCGCGCCGCCCGCAGGGACGACATCCGGACCTTCGGCTCCCCGCTGACGCCACTCCACGTCGACCGAGAGCTGATGGGATGTCCCTGTCCGGCGGACTCACCCGCGTGGTTCGACCTCGTAGGCGTACGCAGTCGGCGACACCCCGAACACAGCGGTCACCGCGCGCATGTCGTACGACGCGGCGCCGACAGTGAACCGAACGCGATCAGCACCGGAGAGCTCTCCAGCGATCCTGTCAGCGTTGAACCGATTGACTCCGTCCTGCAGCAGGATCTTGCCGCATTGATCGGTCACGACGACCACCTGTGACCCCGACGCTCCGCCGCCCTTGAGGGACCCGCTCGACTCCGAACCGGTGGTTGCGCTTCGGATCCCACAAGAGACCGACATCCGATGACCGTCGTCGTAGACCTTCATACCGAGCGGGATGACGAAGAACAACAGGGCCGGGATGACGATGACGAGCAACAGGATGGCGATCGCGACTACTCGTTTCCTTCGCGTCACGACTGGTTTCCCATCGGCCATGTTCGGAACGTACCTCCTTGCGCTCACCATCTCCGATGAACACCGACTGTGGGACCGTCCCCACCTTGCGCCGCGCCCGTACCGAAGGTCTGGACCAGGTTCTCGATCGACGTGTCGCCACCTGGGCGAATTGCCTCGTTGACGGTGGCGCTGATCCCGCCGACGCCCATCGACACGAGGTTGCCGACAGTCTCCTTGCCGAGCGGCGAGGTGACGCCGAGCCCCTCGGCAAGAGGCCCTGCGGCCCGACCCACCGCGAGACTCGATGCTGCGCCGGTCCCGAAGCCTGTCGCGCCAGCTGTGGCGAATCCGAGCAGGTTCTTGTCGCGGATCTCGTCGTTCACCGCGTAGTCGCCGATGTTGTTGACCGCGCCCGAAGTGCCGGAGGCGATGGCGCCCCGGCCAGCCGAAGAGAACACCTGCGAAGCAACCCCGCGTGCTCCCGACCCGAATGCGACTGAAGCGGCCGGGGCGGCCTTCGCGAGGCCGATCGCGGCGCCTCCGCCTGCGGCACCTGCTGCTCCGCCGATCAGCGTGTCGAGGCCGACCTTGCCCCAGTCGACGTGCCCGTCGTCGCCGCGGTTCTTCTTGATCGACAGGCCGCCCGCGAGCGCTGCTCCCGAGCCAGCAGCCACGGCCAGTGCGACGACCGGCCCGAGCGGAGTGAACATCGCGCCCACGGCGAGTACCACTCCGACGCCGATGGCGATGTTCGAGATGACCTCGGAGTTCTCGTCAGCCCAGTCCCGCAGGTTCGCGAGCGCACCCTGGTTCGCATCCCGGTACGCCTGCAGGTCCGCATCCGTCGCCGGCCGCAGCCCGAGCGGGTCCACCGCATGCACAGGGTCGTTCCCGGCGTAGGAGTACGGGTTCGCCGCCCACGCCGCCCCGAGCACGGGCGCGAGCGGGTCGGTCGACAGGAAGCCCCGCGCCACGGGGTCGTACACCCGCGCTCCGAGCCACTCGAGTCCAGCGATCGACACGCCACCGTCCGCGGTGAGCCCGACGCCTGCGGGGAGCCCCGAACCGCCGACCGCAGCGAGCACCGCCCACGGGTCGTCGGCAGCGGTCGCCCGCGCGCTGCGCCACCCCGCGGTCGTCCAGGCATCGTCGATCGCGACGACCCCGCCCGGCAGGTCCAGGACGCTCGTGCCGCCGAGCGAGACGATCCCCGGCACGCTCGCCGCGGAGTCCCACCACGCCTCGGCACCGCCGACGTCGGCCAGCTCGCCGAGGCCGTCCGTCCAGACGTCGACCCGACCGGTCTCGGCGTAGGCGGGGTCGCGCTCGACGACCTCGGCGAGCGTCCCGAGGTCGGACCACGCGTACTCCACCGTCGAGCCGTCGGGGTCGGTCCGCCGGATGCGTCGACCGAGCCCGTCGTAGCGGTACTCGGTACGGGCATCGTCCTGTTCGGAGGCGACGAGCTCGCCGGCGAGGTCGTACGAGAAGCGCGTCTCGACACCGCCGATCACCTGGCGGACCAGGCGGCCGGCCTCGTACTCCCAGCGTGCGTCACCGGCGGCGACGAGCTGGCCGGCGTCGTCGTAGCGGTGCTCCACCCGCCCGTCCGGGCCGTCGACGGCGGTGATGCGGCCGTCGGCGTCCCGTTCGGTGCGGGTCGTCGTGAGGCCCTCGGGCGAGGTCGCGGTGTGCGCGACGAGGACGCCGCGCTCGTACGACCACGACTGCACGAGGTCGCCGGTGACCGCCTCGACGATCCGACCCGCGGCGTCGTGTCGGAAGGTCGCGGCTCCGAGCCCGTCGCGCTCGAGCGCGGTCGTCCGACCGACCGCGTCGCGGACCCACGTGGTCCGGCGGCCGGACGGGTCGACCCGGGCGACCCGGTGCCCGTCGGCGTCGTACTCCCACCGGATCGCGGCCCCACCGCGACTGCGGCGGACGAGGAGCCCGCGTCGGTCGTACTCGAGCTCGTGGTCGACGGCGCGACCAGCGCCCCGCGTGTGGTCGGTGACGACGACGGTCCGGGCGACCGGGTCACGGTCCACCTCGGTCTGCACCTGACCGTCGACGAGCACCTGGTGCTCACGCCCCGCTGCGTCGTACGTCCAGGCGGTCGTCCGCCCGTCCGGGTCGGTCTGCTCGACCCGCCGGCCCGCCGCGTCACGACGGACGCTGGTGCGCCGGCCGAGCGGATCGGTGACCGCGACGAGGCGGTCGGCGTCGTCGTACTCGCGCCGGGTGACGCCCCCGGCCGGGTCGGTCGTCGCGACCATCCGACCGCGCTCGTCGTACTCGTGGCGGGTGATCCCGCCGAGCCCGTCGACCACCTCGGTGACCTGCCCCGCGACGTCGTAGCGGAACCGACGCCGACCGAAGCGTGCGTCGTGGGCCGAGACGAGCCTCCCGGCCGTGTCCCAACGGAACCGGCTCGTCCCCGCTCCGGGTGTCGTCTGCTCGACCACGCGCCCCACCGGGTCGTACGCGGTCCGGGCGACCTCGCCGGTGGGGAGTGTCCGCGCGACGACCCGGGAGTCGGCGTCGTAGGTCAGCGTGGTGCGCGCACCGGTGGCGTCCACGGCGGCCGACGGCCGCCCGCAGGCGTCGTACTCGTACGACGTGCGCGCGCCGGACGGCGCGATGACCGCGGTGACGCGGCCAGCGAGGTCACGCTCGATCCGCGTCAGCCCACCTTCTCCGTCGACGAGCTCCACCGGGCGTCCGGCCGCGTCGTAGGTGACGAGTTCGGATCCGGCGCCCGGACTGGTCGACTCGACGGGGCGCCCGAACGCGTCGAAGCGCACGGTCGTCGTCGAGAACGCGTCGCGCAGCGTCGCGACACCGGCGGTGGAGTCCCGGCTCACGTCCTGACGGACGCCCGTCGGGTCGACGGTCGCGGTCAGGACGCCGTTCGCGTCGTACTCGTGGCGCCACGTCGCGCCCGTCGGGTCGGTGACGGCCTGGAGGCGCGACAACGCGTCGTGCGCGAACGTCCAGACCGCGTCACCCGGCACGGCGAGCGTCGCCAGGTTGCCCTGGTCGTCGAAGGAGCGGACGACCCGGCGACCGAGCGGGTCCGTGGTCGCGTGGAGCTCGCCGTCGGGGCCGTACCCGAACGCGGTCCGCCCGCCGAGGGGATCGGTGATCGCCGAGATGCGTCCACCGGTGGTGTGCTCGAAGCGCCAGACCGCGCCGTCCGGGTCACGGCGCTCGACCAGCAGGCCGGCGGCGTCGTGGCGGTACTCGGTGCGGGCCCCCGACGGGCTGGTCGCCACGGCCGGACGCCCGGCGGCGTCGCGGTCGATGCGGGCCGTGTCGCCGAGGGCGTTCGTGGTGGCGACGAGTTCGCCGTGCTCGTCGCGCTCGAGGACGAGGACCACGCCGGTCGGGTCAACCACCCGCGTCAGCACGCCGTCCGACCAGGTCAGCTCGGTGCGGCCCCCGACGGGGTCCGTGATGACGGACGGGTCCCGGTCGTCGCCGCGGTACTCGAACGTGACGACGCCGCCGGACTCGGCGACGACGGTCGTGGTCCGGTCCTGGTCGTCGTAGCCGTACGTGAGGTCGCCGCCGGTCGGGGTGACCGTCCGGGTCCGACGCCCACGCTCGTCGTAGGCGTGGACGGTGACCGACCCGTCGCGCTCGGTGACGGAGACGAGGTTCCCGTGCCGGTCGTAGCTCATCGACTGCCGGTGGTCGTCGGAGTCGACCACACCGACGAGCCGACCCCTGGTGTCCGCGATGTAGGAGTTCGACCGCGAGCCGTCGTGGTCGGAGACGACGGTCACCCGACCGGGCAGGTAGGCGAAGCGGACGGCGCGACCGTGCGGGCTCACCTGCTCGACGACGCGGCGGCGCTCGTCGTAGGTGTTCTCGACCTCGACGACCCCGGCGGCACTCGTGACGGTGAGCACGAGGTCGTGGTCGTCCCACCCGTAGCGGCGTGTGCCCACCGCGTCGGTGACCGCGACGAGTCGCCCGCGGTCGTCGTACGAGTACTCGACCCGGCGCCCGTCGGAGCTCCGCGCCACGGCGACTCGGCCAGCCAGGTACTCGACGTCGATCGACCGTCCGCGGTCGTGGACGAGTCGGTTGATGAGCCCGTCGGCGTCCCGCTCGACCCGGACGCCGGTCCCGGGACCGCCGCGCTCGCCCAGCCAGACGCCCGACGGCGTGAAGTCGATCCGCCCGCCACGGTTGTCGCGGACCACGAGCTGGTCGCCCTCTGCCACGAGCCACCGGTTCTCACCGACGCCGCGCTCCCAGCCGTCGGAGGCCCGCGGGAACCGGATCTGCCGCCCGTCCGCGCCGACGAAGGACGCCCCCTCGTCGTCGAGTTCGAGTCGGGTCTCGAGGACCGAGGCCCAACCGGGGCCGAAGAGCCCGACGTGCTCGTCGAGCGAGTTGTACATGCGGGTGAGGGCGAGCGACGCGCTCGCGCCGGTGAAGCCGAGGTCGGTCTCCGGTTCGACGAAGTTCCCGGTCGTCGTGTTCACCGGATCCATCGAGTACCCGGTGGTCGGCTGGGCGCCGTAGGCGGAGGGCGGGTCGAACTGCACGTCGGACCGGGTCGCCGAGACGCCCGCCGCCTGCAGCGCTGCGGCGAGCGCCGAGTCCGCGACGCTCGACACCGCGCCTTCGCCACCGGCAGCGGCGAAGGCGTCGGCGATCGTGGTGGCCCACGTCACGTCCTGGCCGTTCGCCTGCAACCACTGGTCGAACGCGCTGACGAGCCCGGTGGCGTCGATCCGCCCCCAGGAGCAGCGGTCCGCGAAGTCGGCGAGCTTGCCGCGGAGCATCGCGGGCTTGCCCTCGAGGGCCTGGTCGAGTCCCCGGCTGCCGTCGGCGAACGAGCGGAGGTCGGCCGGTCGGGCGGAGGACGTGCCCCCGCCACCACCGCCACCGGAGCCGGGCGACGGGGTCTGTCGCGGGGTCGCGGGGCCGGTCGCGTCGGCGAACCGGGGCGGGTCCTCGTGGTGGACCTCCGGCGGCTGGTCGTTGCCGGTGACCCAGTCCGCGACGACCTCGCCGACCCAGCGGTTCTCGTGGTGCTCGTACCAGTCGCGGGCGGTCTTGCGTCGGGCGTTCTCGCGCTCGGCGGCGGCCTGCATCTTGCCGACCCAGCCGGCCACGGTGCGCAGGTTCGCGGCGATGGCGGAGCCGTCGCTCCTGGCGGTCTGGGCGTTCGCGGCGAAGAGCTCGGAGAAGTGGCCGCGGAACTCCTGGGCGGCGGTGCTGACGTACGACTGGCGGCTGCCGGCCTGCCCCTCGATCGACTCCGCCGCGCCGTTCAGCGCCTGACTCAGCGCGTCGGCCGTGCCGTTGTCGAACTCGACCGGTTCGTTGCCGTGCAGGTCGCCCATGATCCGTCCCCCGATGGTGATCGTGCTGGTCGTGCTGTGCTGGTGGAGCAGATCGAGCTCCGTCCGCGGCCCACCCCGGACCGCGGACGCCCGGTCCGCCGAGGTGGCGGACCGGGCGTCGGGTGGTGGCTACGCGCCGCCGCCCGCGGTGAAGATGTCCTGCGAGATCTTGTCGAGCTGGGTGCGGAGCTGCTCGAGCTCGGTCTTGGCCTTGTCCAGCGCCGCCTTCGTCTCGGGCCAGGTCGAACCGCGGAACGTCGAGGCGAGCGGGCCGTCCCAGACGTTCGAGTCCGACAGGATGCGGCCCTGGGCGTCGAGCTGCGAGATCTGGTCGGTGAACCCACCGTTCACGATCGACTGGATCTGGCGGATGGCGGACTTGGCCTGCTCGGTGGAGAGCACACGCGACATGGTGAACCTCTTTCGTTTCGTAGCTGCACCCCCGCGCAGTGGAATCCCCCCGGAGGCTCTGACGCGGCCCACCATACCCACGAACACCCGACAATGTCACCGTTCGTATTTCGTGACGTTTCCTCCCCCAGTTCGAGGGTCGAGCGATGCTCACTCGCTGGAGCGTTCCCGACGCTCCTCCACAGGGCCGTCGTTCACGCCTGGTTTCCCCAGCGTCCACCGCCCCGCTCCCCCGCGGAGACCCCGGGTGGCAGGATGGCGACATGGACACCGAACCGCAGCTCGACGGCGACTCCGTCGCTCCCGACCTCGACGACTTCGACGAGGTCGTCGAGATCGAGCACGAGTCGCTGCCGTCGGACCGCTACTTCGATCGCGAGCTCAGCTGGCTCCGGTTCAACCAGCGCGTGCTCGAGCTGGGCGAGGACCGGACGCAGCCCCTGCTCGAACGGGCGAACTTCCTGGCGATCTTCGCGTCCAACCTCGACGAGTTCTTCATGGTCCGGGTCGCCGGCCTGAAGCGTCGCATCGACACCGGCATCGCCGTACCGACGAACGTCGGGCGTGCGCCGAGCGACGTGCTGCGGGACATCGCCAAGAAGGCGCACGAGCTGCAGGACCGGCACGCCGACGCGTTCATCAACTCGCTCAAGCCGGACCTGGACGCCGCGGGCATCCACGTCGAGCACTGGTCCGACCTCGACGAGGCCGACCGGCTCCGCATGCGCGAGTACTTCAACGAGCAGATCTTCCCGGTGCTCATGCCGCTCGCGGTCGACCCGGCGCACCCCTTCCCCTACATCTCCGGGCTGTCGCTCAACCTCGCGGTGCGCGTGCGCAACCCGAAGTCGCAGCGGCAGGAGTTCGCGCGCCTCAAGGTCCCGCAGAACTTCTCGCGCTTCATCGCCCTGCCCGACGACGGCAGCGGTCGGATGCGGTTCATCCCGCTCGAGGACCTCATCGCGAACCACCTCGACGACCTGTTCCCGGGGATGGAGGTCCTCGAGCACCACGTCTTCCGCGTGACCCGGAACGAGGACGTCGAGATCGAGGAGGACGAGGCCGAGAACCTCATCCAGGCACTCGAGCGCGAGCTCCTCCGCCGCCGCTTCGGTCCGCCCATCCGTCTCGAGATCACCGAGGACATGGACCCGGTGACCCTCGACCTGCTCGTGCGCGAGCTCGACATCACCGAGCAAGAGGTCTACCGACTGCCGTCTCCGCTCGACCTCGGCGGCCTGTTCGAGATCGCGAAGATCAGCCGGCCGGACCTGCACTACCCCAAGCACGTGCCGACGACCCCGGTGCAGTTCCAGCCGGGCGAACCGAACACCAAGCCCGATCTGTTCCGCGCGATCGGCTCCCGCGACGTGCTCGTGCACCACCCGTACGAGTCCTTCGCCACGAGCGTGCAGGCCTTCCTGGAGCAAGCCGCGGCGGACCCGAACGTCCTCGCCATCAAGCAGACGCTCTACCGCACGTCCGGCGACAGCCCCATCGTCGAGGCCCTGATCGACGCGGCCGCCGCGGGCAAGCAGGTCCTCGCCCTCGTCGAGATCAAGGCGCGCTTCGACGAGCAGAACAACATCGGCTGGGCGCGGAAGCTCGAGAAGGCCGGCGTGCACGTCGTGTACGGCCTGGTCGGGCTCAAGACGCACTCGAAGCTCGTGCTCGTGATCCGGCAGGAGGGCGGCACGCTCCGCCACTACAGCCACATCGGGACGGGCAACTACAACCCGAAGACCTCGCGCATCTACGAGGACATGGGCCTGTTCACCGCGGACGACACCGTCGGCAAGGACCTCACGCGTCTGTTCAACGAGCTGTCGGGCTACGCGATCGAGAAGAAGTTCAAGCGGCTCCTCGTCGCGCCGCTGCACCTGCGGAAGGGCCTGGTGAAGCGGATCCAGGCCGAGGCCGACAACGCCGCGGCCGGCAAGCCCTCCGGCATCCGGATCAAGGTCAACTCGATGGTCGACGAGCAGGTCATCGACGCGCTCTACCTGGCCAGCCAGGCCGGCGTCCCGATCGACGTCTGGGTCCGCGGCATCTGCTCGCTCAAGCCCGGCATCGAGGGCGTCAGCGAGACGATCCGCGTCCGGAGCGTCGTGGGGCGGTACCTCGAGCACTCGCGGGCGTTCGCGTTCCACAACGACGGCGACCCGGTGGTCTTCATCGGCTCGGCCGACATGATGCACCGCAACCTCGACCGCCGTGTCGAGGCCCTGGTGCGCCTGTCCGACCCGGCGCACGTGGCCGAGGTGCAGGAGATGTTCGACCTGGCGATGGCCGAGACGACGAGCTCGTGGCACCTGGAGTCCGACGGCGAGTGGACGCGGCACTCCACCGACCAGGACGGCCGCCCACTCGACGACGTGCAGAATGTCCTCATGCGGAAGATCTCGGCCCGGAAGCGCTCGGCTCGGTGAGCGGCGGCCCCACGGGGCCCGTCGTCGCGGCGGGCGCGGTCGTCTGGCGTGAGCACCGGGGCGTCCCGCTCGTGCTGCTCGTGCACCGCGACCACCACCACGACGTCTCCTTCGCCAAGGGCAAGGTCGACCCGGGCGAGAGCGTCCCGACGACGGCCGTCCGCGAGATCGAGGAGGAGACCGGCTACCGCGTGCACCTCGGCGCTCCCCTGGGCACCGCGGAGTACGTCCTGCCGAGCGGTCGCGACAAGGTCGTGCACTACTGGTCGGCCCGGGTCTCCGGCAAGGAGTACGACCGCGCCGGCACGTTCCGCCCGAACGACGAGGTCGCCGCGATCGAGTGGGTCACGATCGACCAGGCCCGCTCGCGGCTCACCTACGAACGCGACGTCGCTATCCTCGACCGCTTCGCCGACCGCGTGGCGGCCGGCGAACACCGGACGTTCGCCCTCATCGCCCTCCGGCACGCCAAGACCGTCCCGGGTTCGGACTGGGACGGCCCCGACGCGACCCGGCCGCTGCTCCCCGTCGGCCGGAACCAGGCACGGGCCGCCGCGGCACCCGTCGCGGCGTTCGGGCCGAAGAAGATCGTCAGCAGCACGGCTGCCCGGTGCCTCGCGACCGTGGAACCGCTGTCCGCCCGCACGAAGGTGGGCGTCTCGGCGACCCCGGACATCAGCCAGGACGCCCACGACCGCGGCGCCGCAGACGTCAAGGGCGTGGTGCGTCGGCGCCTCGAGAAGGCGAAGTCGACCGTGCTCTGCTCGCACGGCCCCGTCCTGCCGGACATCATCGCGCGCATCGCCGCGTCGACCGCCGGCGAGGACCGTCGGTTCGACCTCCGCCGTGCCGCGATGCTGTCGGTCGGCGACTTCGCCGTGATGCACATCGCGGGCGACCGACTCGTGGCCGTCGAGACGCACCGCAACACCGTCCCGGCCTGACGACGAGTCGGCGCAGCGACCAGCGCCGACCAACCCACCCACGCGACGCCCGTGGCGGCCGCACCCCGCGCCTCCAGGCCGATGCATGCGCATGCGTCCACCCCACGCACGCCGATCCCGATCCTGCACCCGACGCGCGAGCGCCGCACGGCGCCCCGTCGGACACAACCCCTCGTTCACCTCCCGTTCACCAGCGGTCGTGATCCCCGTCACCTCGCGTCCCTACAGTCGCTCCCGGGTCAGCACCGGCCCCCGGGACCAGCAGCGGTCCCAACCTGCACTGACATTCCCGAAGGGACCCCTGTGAACATCAAGCGAATCGGCACGGTCGCGGCGATCGCGGTCGTCGGCGCCGTCGCGCTGTCCTCCTGCGCCTCGAACGAAGGCGGCGCGGGCGCTGGAGCCTCCGCTACGTCGAGCTCCGGCACGGACTACTCGTCGCTGAAGGGCACGCTGACCGGCTCGGGCTCGTCGGCACAGCAGACCGCCGAGGCCACCTGGGCCGCCGGCTTCCAGAACGTCGCCTCCGGCGTCACGGTCAACTACTCGCCCGACGGTTCGGGCGCCGGCCGCAAGAACTTCATCTCGGGTGCCGCGGACTTCGCCGGCTCCGACGCCGCGCTGAAGGACGAGGAGCTCTCGGGCTCGTTCGCCAAGTGCGCCGCGGACTCGAAGGCCATCGACATCCCGGTCTACATCTCCCCGATCGCCATCGCCTACAAGGTCGACGGCGTCAAGGAGCTGACGCTCGACGCGAAGACCATCGCGGGCATCTTCTCCGGCAAGATCACCAAGTGGAACGCCTCCGAGATCGCCGACCTGAACAAGGGCGTCGACCTGCCGGACGCGAACATCACCGTGATCCACCGCTCGGACGACTCCGGCACCACGCAGAACTTCTCGGAGTACGTCTCCGCGAACGCGTCGGACGTCTGGACCGAGGCCCCCAGCCAGACCTTCCCCTACCAGGTCGGCGACAGCGCGAAGGGCACCTCGGGTGTGGCCTCGGCCATGGCGAGCGCCTCGAACGCGATCACCTACATCGACGACTCGGGCGCGGGTGACCTCGACAAGGCCAAGCTCATGGTCGGTTCCACGGCCACCGAGATCTCGGCCGAGGGTGCTGCGAAGGTCGTCGCCGACTCCGACACGGTGTCGGGCCGCTCGGAGAACGACCTCGCGATCAACATCAACCGCAAGGACACCGCCGAGGGTGCGTGGCCGCTGGTCCTCGTCTCCTACGCGATCGCCTGCCAGGAGTACAAGGACGCCGACACCGGCAAGCTCGTGAAGGGCTACCTGGACTACGTCGTCTCGAAGGACGCGCAGGACGCGGCCGCGAAGGAGGCCAAGTCGGCCGCCCTCTCGTCCGACCTGGCGGAGAAGGCCGCGAAGGCCGTCGCCACCATCAAGTAGCACTCCCCGAGCGCCCGGACGCCGATCCCACCCACCTCGATCGGCGTCCGGGCACTCGCCCGTCACGGCAGCACCTCCCCACCTCCCCGCTCCCCCGATCCCGGGTGATCCTCCGACAGGAGTCCCATGACGACCGCACCGGCCCAGCCAGGGGCCACCGTCTCCCCCAAGCCGAAGGCCGTCGTCCGCGTCGGCGACCGGGTCTTCTCCGCCGCCTCCGTCATCGCGGGCAGCCTGATCCTCTTCGTGCTCGTGCTCGTCGCCGCCTTCCTGGTCTGGCAGAGCATCCCCGCCTTCAGCGCCAAGGTCGGCCAGCTGCCGAACAACGCGACGAGCTTCTGGGACTACGTCGGTCCGCTCGTCTTCGGCACCGTCTGGTCCGCGCTCATCGCGCTCGTGATCTCCGTGCCGCTCGCGCTCGGCATCGCACTCTTCATCTCGCACTACGCGCCGCGTCGGGTCGCCCCGGTCCTCGGCTACGTCATCGACCTGCTCGCCGCGGTCCCCTCGGTCGTCTACGGCCTGTGGGGCATCGTCGTGCTGGCGCCGTTCGTGAAGCCCTTCTACGCGTTCCTCAACGAGTACCTCGGCTGGTTCCCGCTGTTCTCCGGCCAGGTGTCCGGCACCGGCCGCACGATCCTGACCGCTTCGATCGTGCTCGCCGTCATGGCGATCCCGATCATGACCGCCGTGATGCGCGAGATCTTCCTGCAGGCGCCGCGCCTCAACGAGGAGGCCGCCCTGGCCCTCGGCGCCACGCGCTGGGAGATGATCCGCCTGTCGGTACTGCCGTTCGCGAAGTCCGGCATCGTCTCGGCGATCATGCTCGGCCTCGGCCGCGCCCTCGGCGAGACGATGGCGATCGCCCTCGTGCTCTCCGTCTCGACGAACGTCACCTTCCAGATGCTGACCTCGCTGAACCCCTCGACGATCGCCGCGAACATCGCGCTGCAGTTCGCCGAGGCCTCGGGTACGGCCCTGAACGCGCTCATCGCGTCCGGCCTGATCCTCTTCGTCATCACCCTGGTCATCAACATGCTGGCGCGCTACATCGTGCGCAAGCGGGTCTCCTGAGAGGTCACGCCCGATGTCCCTCGCCCTCCGTCAGTCCGGCATGGCCGGCAACGTCTACGCCAACGGGAAGCTGCACAAGTCGGTCCCGTGGCTCCTGCTCGTCGGCTCCTGGGTCGCCCTGATCCTGGTCTTCGCGCTCCTCAACGCCGGCGGCGCCGTCAAGGACTTCAACGTCGTCGCGGCGCTGTTCCTCGGCACGGTCCTGTTCGACGTGCTCATCGTCGTCGTCTCCCGCATCGTCGAGGGTGGTCGACAGGCCGTCGACCGGCTCATCACCTCGCTCGTCGTCACGGCCTTCGTGATCGCGGTGCTGCCGCTCGTGTCGCTGCTCTGGACGGTCCTGGCGGACGGCCTGGCCCGCTTCGACGCGCAGTTCTTCTCGTACTCGATGCGCGGCGTGATCTCCGAGGGCGGCGGCGCCGTCCACGCCCTGGTCGGCACGCTCGAGATCACGCTGTTCGCGGCGCTCATCTCGGTCCCGATCGGCCTGCTCACCTCGATCTACCTGGTCGAGTACGGCAAGGGCGCCCTCGCGCGCGGCATCACGTTCTTCGTGGACGTCATGACGGGCATCCCGTCGATCGTCGCCGGTCTGTTCGCCTACTCGCTGTTCGCGCTGTTCCTCGGCCCCGGCGCCCGCTTCGGTCTCGTCGGCTCGGTCGCGCTGAGCGTCCTGATGATCCCGATCGTCGTGCGCTCCACGGAGGAGGTCCTGAAGATCGTCCCGATGGAGCTCCGCGAGGCCTCGTACGCACTCGGCGTCCCGAAGTACCTGACGATCCTCAAGGTCGTGCTCCCCACGAGCCTCGCCGGCATCACGACGGGCGTCATGCTCTCGATCGCCCGCGTCATCGGCGAGACGGCCCCGTTGCTCGTCACCGCCGGGTTCACCGCGAGCATGAACTACGACCTGTTCCGCGACCCGATGATGACGCTGCCGGTGTTCGCGTACACGCAGTACTCGCAGCAGGGTGCCAACCCGGTGCCGTTCGTCGACCGGGCCTGGACCGCGGCGCTGCTGCTCATCCTGATCGTGATGGTGCTCAACCTGCTGGCCCGCTTCATCACCCGCCTCTTCGCTCCCAAGCTCCCCCGCTAGCCCGACCCGGCAGCGACGCGGCAACGACCACCCACCCCGAAGGAAACCACGTGTCCAAGCGCATCGAGGTCGACGGCCTCAACGTCTACTACTCGAAGTTCAAGGCGGTCGAGGGCGTCGACATGACGATCGAGCCCCGCACCGTGACCGCGTTCATCGGTCCGTCCGGCTGCGGCAAGTCCACCTTCCTCCGCACGCTCAACCGCATGCACGAGGTCATCCCCGGTGCGTACGTCGAGGGCTCGGTCAAGGTCGACGGCGACGACCTCTACGGCGCCGGGGTCGACCCCGTGCTCGTCCGCCGCCAGGTCGGCATGGTGTTCCAGCGCCCGAACCCGTTCCCGACGATGTCGATCCGCGACAACGTCCTGGCCGGGGTGAAGCTCAACAACAAGCGGATCTCGAAGTCGGAGGGCGACGAGGTCGTCGAGCGTTCCCTGCAGGGCGCGAACCTGTGGAACGAGGTCAAGGACCGCCTCGAGAAGCCCGGCATGGGCCTGTCCGGTGGGCAGCAGCAGCGGCTCTGCATCGCCCGTGCGATCGCGGTGCAGCCCGACGTGCTCCTGATGGACGAGCCGTGCTCGGCGCTCGACCCGATCTCGACGCTCGCGATCGAGGACCTCATCGAGGAGCTCAAGAAGGACTTCACGATCGTGATCGTGACGCACAACATGCAGCAGGCGTCGCGTGTCAGCGACAAGACCGCGTTCTTCAACATCGCGGGCACGGGCGCGCCCGGCAAGCTCATCGAGTACGACGACACCGCGACGATCTTCTCGAACCCGTCGGTGCAGGCGACCGAGGACTACGTCTCGGGTCGCTTCGGGTGATCCCCACCTGACACACGGCCTGGAGGCCCGGTGCACGTCCGCCACGGACGCGCACCGGGCCTCCTCGGTTGCGCTGGGAACGGTCGCGCCGGTCACGACGGAACCCCGGGACTCGGTCCCGGGGTTCCGTCGTGCGAGGTAGTCGGGCCTGCGAGCTCGCTAGGCCTGGGTGGTCGGCACGGCCATGACCGGTGCCGAGGTCGGCTGGTCGGAACCGCCGGCCGGCTCGACGGTCATGCCGATCGAGTCGCCCTTGCTCAGCGTGCCGTCGAGGACCGCGGTGTGGACACCGTCACGGGCGCCGTCGAGCAGTCCGGCCGGGACGACCTTCGTGCCCTCGGAGCCGATGTACCAGAGCTCGTAGGTCTTGCCCGCCGGGGCCTCCTGGACGCCGTCGAGGATCACGGCGGACTTGCCGACCTCGTGCGACCAGACGACCGTGGCCGATCCGCCGCCGGGCATCTTCGCGGTGGTCCGCTGGAAGTCCGACGCGGCGTAGATCGAGTCGAGCGTGCCGGACGCCTGCGTGGTGCCCGGGCCGGACTGCTCGCCCGTGCCGACGACACCGCCGATGCCCAGGCCGACACCGAGGAACACGACCGCGACGGCAGCCGCGGCACCGAGGGCGGCGGCCGGACGCTGGAACCAGCGTCGGCGAGCCGTGGCGGCGGCGCGGCCCCCTGCGAACCGGGCGTCCGTGGAGTCGGACGCGGTGGAGCCGAGGACCGTGACGGGGGCGGGTCGTGCCTCCCGATCGTCCACCGGTGCGTCGGCGGTGACTGCCGCGCTGTCGACACCGTCTGCCGGAGCAGCGGCGTCTGCCTGCGGCGTCCGCGCGATCTGTGCCATCAGTGAGGCCTTGAGCGACGCGGGCGGCTCGATCGGCTCGACGGCGTACGCGAGCTGCAGCGCGGTCTCGCGCAGCGAGTCGGTCTCGGCCTGCAGTGCCGGCGAGGTGGTCAGGGCGTGGTCGAGCAGCGCGCGCTCCTCGTCCGACAGGGCGTCGAGTGCGTGCGACCCGGTGAGCAGGGCAGGGTCGTCGTGGTGTTCGGTCATGACGTCACCCCCATCTCGTCTCGGAGTCGGATCATCCCGTCACGGAGACGGGTCTTGACGGTGCCGATCGGGACACCGAGCCGTTCGGCCATCTCGCTGTGCGAGTAGCCGCCGTAGTACGCGAGCTGCACAGCCTGGCGCTGGAACTCGGTGAGCTTGCCGAGCGCCCGGCTGACCCGCTCGTGCTCGATGCGGATCTCGACCGATTCGGACACCTGGTCGTACCCGGACTCGAGGTCGCGGATGCCGATCTTGGTGTCGCGGTCGTGCGAGGACTGCGAGGCGCGGACCCGGTCGACCGCGCGACGGTGCGCCATGGTGAGGACCCAGCTGGCCGCCGTGCCCCGGGACCGGTCGAAGCGCGCAGCCTGCTGCCACACCTCGAGGAAGATCTCCTGCGTCACCTCTTCCGACTGCGCACGGTCCCGGAGGAGCCGCGTCACGAGGCCGAGGACCCGTCCGGAAAGCGCGTCGTACAGCTCGGAGAAGGCAGCCTGGTCGCCGTCGGCGACACGAGCGAGCATGTCGTCGGGCGAGGCGGGAGCGGGCTCGGCCGAGCTCCAGGCTTCCGTGTCGCGTTCCACGAGGGCAAGCATTGCAGGTTTCGCCTCCTCTCGGTGCGTTCGTGACCCGCGGTGCCGGTGCTTCACAGGGACCGGTGCGGGAGCGGATCGTCGTCTGGTCGGGTTCCTCGCGGCGGGTCGTGCTCGTGAGCGGGGCCGCACGGCCCGCAGGGAATTGACCGGCGGGTACCGGACCGGGTCGCACGGACCCCGCCGTGACGTCCGCGAGGAGCGTCACACCCTCTGTTCGGCGCGGTCGTCGGAGCGGATTGCCCGGAGTTCGAGGAGCGCTCGGTCGTCGCGCTCCCGCTCCGGCGCACGCGTCGCCCGTCCCGGTGTGCGGGGCACGCCCGGGTGGCGGTCGTGTCCGTCGAGAGTGAACACGGCCTCGTGCTCAGGACGGTTCTCGTAGACTCGGTGTCGCCGGGCCGCAGCAAGCCCCGGGCTCCAAAATTCGCCGCTTCGAGCGGCCTCGCGCCGAGAGGCGCTTCTGCGGCCCGGTCTTCTGCTGTCCGGGGCCGTTCCGGCGCCGTGTGGCGCGGACGCCGCGACTCGTGTCGGTGTGCCGCCGGGTCTCAGTCCAGGCTGTCGCGACGCCAGAGCGCCGCCGCCTCGGTCAGGTCGGCCGCGAGCTCCGTCAGGCGGAGCGCCCGCCGGGTCAGCTCGCTCGAACGGTCGTCGGCGGTCAGGTCGGCGTCGTCCGCCACCGAGGTCGCCCCGGCCGCCGTCAGCCGGCAGAACGCGGCACCACGGTCGAGCGCGACCGCGAGGTCCCCCGTGTACAGGCCGTGCAGGATCCGGTCCGCCAAGGTCAGGATCTCGGCCGGGCCCGTCGGCTGTTCGGCACCCGCGACGGCTTGGTCGATCGTGCCGATCCGCTCCGTGCCGCGCTGGAAGAAGTAGGCGATCTCCTCGGGGTTCTGCCGGATCACCGTGCGGACCAGGTAGATCCGCCAGAGCGCCCCCGGCAGGGTGTGTGCGCCCACCCGTGCCCACAGCTCCGCGATCGCGTCGATGCCGTGCACATCCGTGTAGGTCACGAGGCGCTCGACGACCGCCGGGTCCGGGTCCTGCCGCACACGGTGCAGCAGCGCGTTCGCGGTCTCGTGCGCGACGCGGTTCACCACGGCCGGGTCGTCACCGCCCTGGATCGCGGCGAACTCCTGGTCGGTGAAGTGGACGGGACGGTGGTGATCGCGAGGCACCCGGAGAGTGTAGGCGCGGCCGGTGACGCCCACGAGTGCCGTTCGCCCTGAACGCAACCGGGTCGATCGGCGTACCTTGCTCCGGCGGGGAGGTACCCCTGGTCGGACGTCGGAAAGAGGACCATCCATGAACGCCCTGCTCGTCATCCTGGCCGTGATCGCGGTCATCCTGCTGTTCGTCGGTGGCTTCACCGCGAGCCTGAAGTTCCTGCTCTGGGTGGGCATCGTCCTGTTCGTCGTCGCGCTGGTCCTGTGGCTGCTGCGCACCCTGACCGGTCGGCGCAGCTGACCGGTCCGCCGTCCGTTCCCGAGCAGGGGGTCCTCACGCGCTAGCCTTGCGGGTGAGGGCCTCTAGCTCAGTCGGTAGAGCACCGGACTTTTAATCCGAGGGTCGTGGGTTCGAGCCCCACGGGGCCCACCACCCTCCTGGACCCCGCCTTTTCATCCGAGGGTCGTGGGTTCGAGCCCCACGGGGCCCACCGTGCTCCCGACACCGTCGCTGGAGTCGCCGTCGCTGCCGTCCCCGTCGCGAGGAGTGCCGTGGTCACGCGCAACCGCACAGCTGCGAGCGTCGCGCTCGCGCTCGGGGTGCTCACGTCCGTCGGCCTGAGCGGGTGCACGCAGCCGGACGACGCCGTGCAGGGGGTCGCCCGGGCGGCGTGCGAGCAGCGGATGGGGCCGGCGATCGTCGCCTGGTGGCGGGACCAGTACGACGAGACGCCCTGGAAGGTCGTCGACACGCGTGGCTCAGGGGTCCAGGAGGCGTCGGACAGCTCGTCAGCGGCGACCGTGCTCGACGTCTCCGGCACGTCCTCGGTCCAGCGCGACGAGGTCGGGCAGCGCACGGCGGTCCGGTGGTCCTGCGAGGCGCGGTACTCGAGCGCCGATCCGCAGACCGTGACCGCGACGGTGGAGGAGATCACCCTGCGCTGAGCGCTGAGCGCTGCGGCTAGGCCGCCGTGCGGCTGCCATGGGGTACAACGCGTCCACAGGGTGTTCATGGCGCGTCCTCTGCACAGTTCAGTCGTCGTTCAGCCGATTGTTGGCGGGACGCCGATAGTGTCGTGCCCGGATCCGATCACCGGGTCCTGCAGCACAGCACCACGACAGAACGAACGGGGTACACCGTGACCGAGCCCATCGACGCCACGCAGACCAGCACCACCGGTGACGCGCGCCGCATCGTCGAGCTCGCGGCAGCGACGAACACCAGCATGAGCAACCAGCTCCTGCTCGACACCCTGCGCCGCAACGCGCAGGTCAGCACCCGCCACATCCGTAAGGACTTCATCGAGGTCGCGAACGCGCAGACCGTCCTCGGCTACGTCTGCCGGCAGCGCAAGGACTACGTCGCACTCCGCGGGGACGACCCCGCGTGGGCGCAGGAGGTCGGCCGCTACGGCACCGAGGCACTGGCGGTCGAGGCGCTCCGGATGCGCCGCGCCTGACGCGCCACCCACGACGACGCGACGAAGGCCGCCCCCGCCGGGGCGGCCTTCGTCGTCCGCGTCTGCGCTGGCCCGCCCGCGCCGTCAGGACCAGACGCGGCGGATGCCCCAGGTACCGGTCCACGACTCGTCCGGCTCGAGCCAGCGCAGCCCCTCGCCGGAGTTGAGGGCGTTCGCCGGCGCGGTCATCGGCTCGACCGCGACCGCGAGCCCGGTGCCGTCGCCGCGGGGGAACTCGCGCGAGGTGAACACCTGGACGTAGGGGAACGACGCGTCCTGCCACAGCTCGACCCCGTCGCCCTCGGGGCCGTGCAACGTGGTGCGGCGAACGCCGTCCTGGTCCGGGGTGATGTCCCGGTAGGCGGTGTCGAGGTCGGCGTCCCCGGCCCGCAGCCCGGCGCGCAGGTCGTAGGGCGTGCCCTCGACGGCGACGGTGCCGTCCGGGATCTTCTGCGCGTCCACCGTGAAGGCGGTCGCGGCGTCGAGCGTCACGACGAGGTCCTCGGCTGGGGTGTCGCCCGCCCGCAGGTACGGGTGCGCCCCCACCGCGAACGGCGCCCGGACGCCCGAGCGGTTGACGATCGTGTGCGTCACCCGGATGCCGTCCTCGACGAGCTCGTGGTGCACGCGGGTCTCGAGCGTGAAGGGCCAGCCGTGCTGCGGGTGGACCGTGGCCTGCTGCTCGATCGCCGACTCGGTCTGCGAGACGACGCGGTACGGCGAGAACCGGAGCAGGCCGTGCGAGGCGTTGCCGTACTTCGGCTCCGAGACGTCGAGTTGCTGCCGCTTCCCGTCGAGCTCCCACACGGCGCCGGCGACCCGGTTCGGCCACGGCACGAGCACGATGCCGTCCGCGCCGGGCGGGGCCGAGGTGACGGGGAAGGGCTCGGTCAGGTCGAAGCCAGCGACCCGGAGCTCGCGGATGCCCGCGGCGACCTCGGTGACGACGGCCTCGACGACCCCGTCCTGTCCGGCGTGACGGAGGTGGTACTGCCCCCCGGTGGGTGCTGCTGCGGTCATGCGGTCGCCTTCCTTCCGTCTGGTGCTGCGGTGCCGTCCCCGTCGGCGACGACGACCCGGACGCCCGCCGCCCGGATCGGGGCGACCGCGTCCGCCGTGGTGCCGGCGGTGACGACGACGTCGATGTCCTGGAGCGGACGGACGACACCGAGGTGTACCCGGCCGAACTTCGAGCCGTCCGCCACCACGACGGTACGCCGGGCCGTCGCGGCGAGCATCCGCTTCGCCTCGGTCTCCGGCAGGTTGACGTTCGTCAGACCGTGCTCGACGTCGAGCCCGGTGCCGCCGATGAACGCGACGTCGGCGGCGATCGCGGGCAGCACGGCACCCATGAACGGCGCGACGAGCGAGTGCTGGAGCGGCCGCAGGGTCCCGCCGGTGACGACGACGGTGAACCGCGGCACGGCGGGTTCGAGCGTGAGGGCCGTGGTGAGCGAGTTCGTCACGATCGTCAGGTCGGCCAGGTCCGCCCGCGCCACGAGCGCCGTCGCCACCGCAGCCGGGGTCGTGCCGACGTCGAGCACGACGCACTGGCCGGAGCGGACGAGGTCGGCCGCCGCGCGGCCGATGGCCGCCTTCTCGACCTGGTGCTCGACCGCGGTCTCCTCGAGGGGCCGCTCGCCGGAGGTGACCCCGAGGCGGACGGCACCGCCGCGCACCCGCCGGATCCGTGCCTCCAGTTCGAGCGTGGCGAGGTCCTGGCGGACCGTCACCTCACTCGTGCCCAGGGCCGCGGCCAGGGCGGCGGTCCGGACGAGTCCGGGCGCGCCCTCGACGATGGAGACGATGCGGTCCTGCCGCAGGGGTGCCGGGAGGGCGCCGGCGAGGAAGGACAGATCGTCAGCGCTCACGGTTGCAGTTTCGCGCACTTACGGAGACTTTCGCAACGCTTCGCGGAGGCGCTAGGCTCGTCCGGTGATCACCAAGCGCGTGACGACGCTCGCCGACGGCCGCGAGCTCATCTACTTCGACGACGCCGACACGCAGCTGCCCGCCGAGCGCAGCATCGACGAGCGTGTCCTCGACCCCCGACCCGAGACCGCGCGGATGCGGCAGGACGTCCTGACGGGCGAGTGGGTGTCGATCGCGGCGAGCCGGCAGAACCGAGTGTTCCTGCCGCCCGCCGACCAGGACCCGCTCGCGCCGCAGACGGCCGCGAACCCCTCCGAGATCCCGAGCCGGTACGACGTCGCGGTGTTCGAGAACCGGTCGCCGTCGTTCGGGCCGCTGCTCGAGGCCGAGGACGCCCCCGAGTCGCTCGAGTCGCTGTCCGACGTCGGCCTGAACCGCCAGCTGCGGTCGGTCGGGCGGTGCGAGGTCGTGTGCTTCTCCCCCGAGACGAGCGGCTCGTTCGCATCCATCTCCGAGTCGCGTGCCCGCACCGTGGTCGAGGCGTGGGCGGACCGCACCGCCGCACTCTCGGCCCTGCCCGGCATCCAGCAGGTGTTCCCGTTCGAGAACCGCGGCGAGGCGATCGGCGTCACGCTGCACCACCCGCACGGGCAGATCTACTCGTACCCGTACGTCACCCCGCGCACGCAGCGCCTGCTCGCGTCGATCGAGCGCTTCGGTCCGGACCTGTTCGAGCAGCACCTGGCGAACGAGCGGAGCTCGGATCGCGTCGTGCTGCAGGGCGAGCACTTCACGGCGTTCGTGCCGTTCGCCGCGCGCTGGCCGATCGAGGTCCACATGCTCCCGCACCGGCACGTGCCGGACTTCGCCGGGCTGACCGACGCCGAGAAGGACGAGCTCGCGTCGATGCACCTGCGGCTGACCCGCGGCCTCGACGCGCTGTACGACACCCCCACGCCGTACATCGCCGCCTGGCACCAGGCGCCGGTGCACGTCGCGCGGGACACCGTGCGCCTGATGCTGCAGATCACCTCGCCGCGTCGGGCGACGGACAAGTTGAAGTTCCTGGCCGGCAGCGAAGCCGCCATGGGCGCCTGGATCGGGGACCTCGTGCCCGAGAAGGCGGCCGAGTTCATCCGAGGAGGGATCGAACGCGCATGACGTTCCAGCAGGTCTACGGGTACGAGCCGTCGGTGCGGTACTCCGCGCCGGGTCGGGTCAACCTGATCGGCGAGCACACCGACTACAACGACGGGTACGTCCTGCCCTTCGCGATCGACCGGCGGACCGTCGCGTCGATCGGGCAGCGGGACGACCGTCTGCTCCGGGTCGCGTCGGCGTTCGAGCCCGACGCGGTGCACGAGCTCTCCCTCGACGAGCTCGACCCGTCGCGCATGAGCGGCTGGTCGGCGTACGTCTTCGGCATCGCGTGGGCGCTCCGCGAGCAGGCCGGTGCGGACCTGTCCGGCAAGTCCGGCTTCGACGTCTTCATCGAGTCGGACGTCCCGGTCGGCGCGGGCCTGTCGTCGAGCGCCGCGATCGAGTGCGGCGTGGCGCTGGCGTTCACCGACCTGTGGGACCTCGGCCTCTCACGCAAGCAGCTGGCCCGCGTCGGGCAGTACTCCGAGAACCACGCCGTCGGTGCCCCGACCGGCATCATGGACCAGTCGGCGTCGCTCCTCGGCGAGCAGGACGCGGTCGTGTTCCTGGACTGCCGGACGCTCGACACCGCCGTGGTGGACCTGGCGCTCGAGTCGAACGGCCTCGAGGTCCTGGTGATCGACACCCGCGTGGAGCACGCGCACGCCACCGGCGGCTACAAGGCCCGGCGCGACTCGTGCGAGCGCGGCGCGGCAGCGATGGGCGTCGAGGCGCTGCGCGACGTGTCCGTCGACGACCTGCCCCGTGCGCAGGAGCTGCTCGACGACGAGACCTTCCGTCGCGTCCGCCACATCGTGACCGAGGACCAGCGCGTCCTCGACACGGTGCGCACGCTGCGCGAGCAGGGACCGCGGGCGATCGGGTCGCTGCTCGTCGCCTCGCACGAGTCGATGCGTGACGACTTCGAGATCTCGGTGCCGGAGCTCGACCTGGCGGTCGAGACCGCGATGGCGCACGGTGCGGTCGGCGCGCGGATGACCGGTGGCGGCTTCGGCGGTGCGGCGATCGCGCTGGTCGACCAGGAGGCCCGTGGCACGATCACGGACGCCGTCACGGCCGCCTTCGCCGCGACCGGGTACCGTGAGCCGAACGTGTTCACGGTGCACGCGGCGCAGGGCGCCCGGCGCGACTGACGCGCGGCGGGCGCGGGCGGCGCGGCGCGGGCGGCGCGGCGCGGCGCCCGCGGCGCGGCGATCGCGGCGCGGCGATCGCTTTCGCACAACCAGAAGCAGCTCGCGCCACGGAAATCCGTGGCGCGAGCTGCTTGCGGTTGTGCGAAGGGCCTCGCCGCGGCGGCGCCGGCTAGTGCAGGTGGCGCTCGGCGGCCTCGACGACGTTCTTCATGAGCATCGCCCGGGTCATCGGCCCGACGCCGCCCGGTGTCGGCGAGAGGAACCCCGCGACGGACGCCACCGCGGGGTCGACGTCGCCGTGCAGCTTCGCCTTGCCCGTGTCCTGGTCCACGATGCGGCTGATGCCCACGTCGATCACGGCCGCCCCGGGCTGCACCCAGTCCGGCTGGACGAGCCGGGCGACCCCGGCCGCGGCGACGATGATGTCCGCGCGACGGCACTCGGCGGCGACGTCCTCGGTCAGCGAGTGTGTCAGCGTGGCCGTGGCCTCGAGCCGGGTGAGCAGCAGCCCGAGCGGGCGGCCGACGGTGAGTCCCTGCCCGATGATCGTCACGTGCTGGCCGCGGATCGGGACGTCGTAGGCCTCGAGCATCGCGACGATGCCGCGCGGGGTGCACGGCAGCGGGGCGTCGATCGTGCCCGCACCGCCGGGGACCGCGAGGACGAGCTCCCCGAGGTTCGTCGGGTGCAGGCCGTCGGCGTCCTTCGCCGGGTTCATCAGCTCGAGCATCGGGATCGGGTCGATGCCCTGCGGCAGCGGGAGCTGCACGATGAACGCCGTGACCCGGGGGTCGTCGTTCATCTGCAGGATCGCCGCACGGATGTCGGCGGCACTCGCGGACGAGGGCAGGTCGATGCGGACCGAGTCGAGCCCGATCTGCGCCGAGTCCTTGTGCTTGCCGGCGACGTACGACACCGAGCCCGGGTTCTGCCCGACCATGATCGTGCCGAGACCGGGTCGGAACCCGTGGTCGTGCAGCCGGTCGATCCGGACCTTCAGGTCGTCGAGCGTGCGGGCGGCGAGGGCGGTGCCGTCGATGCGGACGGCACTGCCCTCACCCGCCCAGCGCTCGCGCGGCAGGGGCGCGATCGAGGGCGCGGCGCTCACGCGTACAGCGGGAACGCGTCGGCCAGCGCCTTCACCCGGGCCGAGAGCGCCGCGATGTCCGGGTTCGGCATGAGCGTCAGCGCGATGATGTCCGCGACCTCGGTGAACTCGGCGTCGCCGAACCCGCGGGTCGCCAGCGCCGGGGTGCCGATGCGGACACCGGAGGTGACCATCGGCGGGCGCGGGTCGAACGGCACGGAGTTGCGGTTCACGGTGATGCCGACCTGGTGCAGCAGGTCCTCGGCCTGCTTGCCGTCGACCTCGGACTCGCGCAGGTCGACGAGCACCAGGTGCACGTCGGTGCCGCCGGTGAGGACGTCGATGCCGGCGGCCTTCGCGTCGGCCTGCGTGAGGCGGTCCGCCAGCAGACGGGCACCGCGGAGCGTGCGCTCCTGGCGGTCCTTGAACTCGGGCTGCGCGGCGAGCAGGAACGCGGTGGCCTTGGCGGCGATCACGTGCATGAGCGGACCGCCCTGCTGGCCCGGGAACACGGCCGAGTTGAGCTTCTTGAAGAGCGACTCGTCGTTGGACAGGATGATGCCCGAGCGCGGACCGGCGAGGGTCTTGTGCACGGTCGACGACACGACGTGGGCGTGCGGCAGGGGCGACGGGTGCAGGCCCGCGGCGACGAGGCCCGCGAAGTGCGCCATGTCCACCCAGAGGGTCGCGCCGACCTCGTCCGCGATCTCGCGGAACTTCGCGAAGTCGAGCTGGCGGGGGTAGGCCGACCATCCGGCGATGAGCACCTTGGGCTGGTGCTCGACGGCCTTGGCGCGGATGTCGTCGTAGTCGACCTCGAACGTCTCCGGGTCGACGCCGTACGACACGGCGTTGTAGATGCGGCCGGAGAAGTTGAGCTTCATGCCGTGGGTCAGGTGACCGCCGTGCGCGAGCTCGAGGCCCAGGATGGTGTCCCCGGCGGAGGCGATGGCGTGCAGGACCGCGGCGTTCGCGCTGGCGCCGGAGTGCGGCTGGACGTTCGCGTACTCGGCGCCGAACAGGGCCTTCGCCCGGTCGATGGCGAGCTGCTCGGCGACGTCGACGAACTCGCAGCCGCCGTAGTAGCGCTTGCCCGGGTAGCCCTCGGCGTACTTGTTCGTCAGGACGGACCCCTGCGACTCGAGCACGGCGCGCGGGACGAAGTTCTCGGACGCGATCATCTCGAGGGTGTCGCGCTGGCGGCCGAGCTCCTGCTCGAGCACCTTGGCGATCTCGGGGTCGACCGCGCTGAGCGGGGCGTTGAACGTCGACTGCGTGGACGCAGCGGGCAGATCGGTGATGGACACGGGACTCCTCGTTGTCTGTTCCGTCGCGCGCGTGCACGACGAGGTGGACTGGTGGGCGCGGCCCAGGCGTACGGCCGCGCTCCGTGTCAGGTGTCGCTCCCCGATGGTGACCCATCCAACGCCAGTCGCGACCCGTCGATCGTACCGAGCCGGTCGGTTCGTGTCACCCTTGTCGCATGACCCTGAGCAGCCCGGAGCTCGACGAACGCACCGATCTCCGCGCCCGGTACGACGTGCCGTGGACGACGGTGGTGTGGGACGACCCGGTCAACCTCATGTCCTACGTGACGTACGTCTTCCAGAGCTACTTCGGCTTCAGCCACGACCGCGCGGACCACCTGATGCGCCAGGTGCACGTCGACGGGCGGGCGATCGTCGCGAGCGGCGCGCGCGAGGCGATGGAGCGCCACGTCGAGGCGCTGCACGGCTTCGGCCTGCAGGCCACGGTCGAGCGGGCGCCGGGAGGAGACGCGTGATCCCGTTCGTGCGGCGGCGGGACGGCGTGCACCTCGGCCTGTCCTCCGGCGAGCGCGCCCTGCTCGCGAGCCTGACGGAGCAGCTGCAGCAGGTGCTCGACGGCGACCTGACGGACGACCCGGTCGCGTCGCGGATGTTCCCGGACGCCTACCCGCAGGACCCCGAGGCGAGCGCCGAGTTCGCGCAGTACACGCGGTCGGACCTGCTGGCGCAGAAGACCACGAACGCCGGGGTCGTCCTGGCGTGGGCGACCGGGGCGCGGGACGGCGTGCTCACCCAGGAGGACGAGCAGGCCTGGCTCCGCTGCCTGACCGACCTGCGGCTCACGATCGCGGAGCGGCTCGGCATCGTCGACGCCGCGACCGAGGAGTCGTCGTACACCGGCGACGCCGGTGTCGGTCTGCGGGACGTCTACGACTGGCTCGGGTTCGTGCAGGAACACCTGGTCGCGACGCTCACGTCCGCGCGCTGACGACCGGCCGGGAGGCACGGGGCACGTCCGCCCCGCACCTCACCCGAGCAGGTCGTCGCGGTGGTCGGCCGCCCACGCCCGGAGCGGGCGCGGCGCGGTCCCGGTGATCCGGGCGACGTCGTCGCGCATCACGTCGACGCCGTCGAGACCCCGTCGGAGCACCCGCCCGAACTGCTGGCGGAGGCCCTCGGCCTGCCAGGCGGGCACGCCGCCGGCGCGGACCACGGCGCGGTACACGCGGCTCGGCAGGTGCAGCGGCCGGACGCGTCGCCCGAGGCCGGCGGTCAGCTCGACGGCGATGCCGTGCGCGTCGAGGGACGCCGGGCCGGTGAGCACCGGTTCGGTGCCGTCGTGCCCGTCGGTCGTCAGCACGGTCGCGGCCGTGCGGGCGATGTCGGCGGTGTCGATCCACCCGGCGCGGCCGCGGCCGGTGGTGTGCGGGAACCAGCCGCGACGGATCGCCGGCGCGGAGGGCAGCAGGTTCGTCATGAAGGCCGACGGGTGCAGGATCGTCCACGCCGTCCCGCTCGCGCGGAGCAGCCGGTCCGTGCGCCAGGCCGCCGCGGCCCAGGGCATCGGGGAGTGCTCGGCGGCGTCGCCCCCGGACAGGTGCACGACCCGCGGGACCCCCGCGCACTGGGCCGCCCGGACGCCGGTCGCCCCCTGCTCGGCCTGCCGCTCGCTGACCGGGGTGACGAGGAAGAACCGGTCGACGCCGTCGAGCGCCCGGGTCAGGGCGTCGAGGTCGTCGAGGTCCGCGAGCCGCGCGTCGACGCCCCGTGCACGGAGCCGCTCGGCCTGGTCTTGACGGCGGACGACGGCGCGAACCTGGACACCCTCGGCGTGCAGCAGCTCGAGGGTCTTCCCGCCGACGTCGCCGGTGACCCCGGTGATGGCGATGGTCTCGGTCACGGTGCTCCTCCTTCGGTATCAGTTTCCTGTTACTCGACGGTACGCCGGTACCATCGGTGCGTGTCCAGCGACTTCTCGGTGACCCACGACGACGTGGACGCGATCGCCGCGTGGACGGTCGTCCGTGCCGCGCGCGAGCTCGCCCGCCGCCTCGACGAGGAACTCGCGCCCCTCGGCCTGACCCCCGTCGGCTTCGGCGCACTCGTGCAGCTCGCCGCCGCCGACGAGCTCAACCAGGCCGAGCTCGCGCGGGCGGTGGGGGTCCGCGCGCAGAGCATGGGCAGCCTGGTCGAGTCGCTCGCGACGCGGGGACTCGTGGCGCGCGGTGCTGCACCCGGTCGGGGACGAGCCTCCCGGCTGCACCTGACGGACGCCGGACGCGAGCTGCTCGCCGCGGCCTGGCCACGCGTCCTGGCCAGCAACACGTGGTTCCCCGACGGCGGCGAGTCGGTGGCGCGCGCCCTGCGCCCCTTCACGACCGACGGGACGGTCAGCGGACGGGCGGACGGACTCGCCTGAGCCCCGACAGGACTGCAAGGTAGCCTTGCAAGTTCTCCTGCGGGAGGAGTACCGTTCCGGTGTGGAATCATCCGAGGAGCTCGCCGGCGACCTGCTCACCCTGCACGGACGGATCCGGCGGACCTTGCTCACCGGCAAGGCCGACGAGGTGACCGCCTCGCAGACCGCCGCGCTCGGCCGGCTGCTGCGCCACGGTGAGTCCACCGTCGCCGACCTCGCCCGTGCCGAGGGCGTCCGACCGCAGTCCATGGGCGCGACCGTCCAGGCACTCGTCGACCTCGGACTGGTCGAGCGCCGACCGGACCCGGACGACGGCCGTCGGACGCTCGTCCGCGCGACGGACACCGGCTCCCGCGCCCGCGAGGACGCCTGGGCCACGCGCGCCCGCGTGCTCGCCGACCGGCTCGCGGCGCTGCCGGAGGACGAACGCCGGACCGTCGCCCGCGCGCTCGAGATCCTCACCCCGCTCACCGAAGCCTGACCCGGAAGAAGCCCCACCACGTCCACCTCGACCTCCCCCACGCCCACCGTCGCGTCCCCGGACGGCGGCAGCGGCTTCGGCCCGAAACTGCTGATCCCGGTCCTGGTCGGGCCGCTCCTCAACCCGATCAACACGACGATGGTCTCCGTCGCCCTCGCGCCGATCTCGCGGGACCTCGGCATCGGGGCGTCGCAGGCGATCTGGCTCGTCGCCGCCCTGTACCTGGCGAGCGCGGTCGCCCAGCCCACGATGGGGAAGCTCGCCGACCGGTTCGGGCCGAAGAAGGTCTTCCTGGCCGGGCTCGTCGTCGTCGGCGTCGCCGGGGTCGTGCCCGAGGTCCTGACCGGGTTCGGTGGTGCCGTGACCGCGCGCGTGCTCATCGGCATCGGTACCTCGTCGGCGTACCCGGCGGCGCTCACCACGCTGCGCCAGCACTCCGCACGGATCGGGAAGCCCACACCGCCCCTCGTGCTCGGTGCGCTGTCGATCACCTCGCTCGTGTCCGCCGCAGCCGGACCGCCCCTCGGCGGTGCGCTCATCGCGGCGTTCGGGTGGCACGCGATCTTCCTGGTGAACGTCCCCCTGGCGGCCTTCGGGATCGTCGTCGCGGCGATGTGGCTGCCCTCCGACCGGCTCCGCCCGCAGGACACCGACCGGGTGCCGGTCCGCACCGCGCTCGACCCGGTGGGCATGCTGCTGATGACCGGCGCGGTCTCGGCCCTGCTCGTGTTCCTGCTCGACCTGGCCGCCGGGCTCTGGTGGCTGCTCGCGGTGGCGGTCGTGCTCGTCGTCGCCCTGGTCCGGTGGGAGCTCCGGGCGGCGCAGCCGTTCGTCGACGTCCGGCTGCTTGTCCGGAACGGCGCGCTGTCCCGGACCTACGCGCGGCTGTTCCTGACCTACCTGCTCGCCTACACGATGACCTACGGGTTCTCGCAGTGGGTGCAGGACGTGGCGGGCTACCCGAGCGACGTCGCCGGGTACCTGCAGCTGCCCGCCGCGGTCGTCGCCGGGGTCGTGTCGTTCCTCGTCGCCCGCAAGACCGCGATCCGCGGGCCCCTCGTCGTCGCGGCGCTCACCCCCCTGCTCGGTGCCGGGCTCCTGCTGCTCCTGCACGCCGGGTCGCCCCTCGTGCTGCTGCTCGTGGTGCCGGCACTGTTCGGGGTGCCGCAGGCCCTGGCGTCCGTGTCGAACCAGGCGGCGCTCTACAGGGTCGTGCCGTCGGAGTACATCGGGACGGCCGCCGGGCTGTCGCGGACCAGCATCTACATCGGCGCGATCGCGGCGTCCTCGCTGATCGGCGGCGTGTTCGGACAGGCGCCCACCACGCCGGACCTGCACGTGCTGGCGTGGGTGATGCTCGGGGTCGGCGTGCTCCTCAGCGTGCTGACGCTCGCCGACCGGGCGCTCGCCCGGGCGACCACGCGCTGACGGGGGGCGGCGGAGCGGGCGGGCCACGGGCCTCCCGTCAGTGCGCGGCGGCTGCCCGGCGGCCGTGATGTCCCGACCCGGCGTCCGATACCCGCCGGAACGTGCCCACCCCGGCCGGTAGCCTGTTCCGGTGACCGACCCGACCCCCGCGCACGAGACCCCCGCGCACCAGACCCCGACGCACTGGACCCTCACGCTCGTCTGCGACGACCGTCCCGGGATCGTGCACGCCGTGTCCGGAGCCGTCGTGGCGGCGAACGGCAACATCACCGAGTCGCAGCAGTTCTCGAGCGCCGACACGAACACGTTCTTCATGCGCCTGCAGGTCATGGCCCCCGTCGACCGGGCGGCCTTCGAGCAGGCGCTCGCCCCCGTGGTCGAACGCTACGACGCCCGCGTCCAGCTCGACGTCGTCGGCCGGCCGATGCGCACGCTCGTGCTCGTGTCGAAGGCCGGGCACTGCCTGAACGACCTGCTCTACCGGCAGCGGGGTGGGCAGCTCCCGATCGAGGTCCCGCTCGTCCTGTCGAACCACCCGGAGCTCGCCGGTCTGGCGTCGTTCTACTCCGTCCCGTTCGAGCACCGGCCCGTCACCGACCCGGCCTCGAAGCAGGCGATGGAGCAGCGCATCCTCGACGCCGTCGACGAGCACGACATCGAGCTCGTCGTCCTGGCCCGCTACATGCAGATCCTGTCGCCGGAGCTCTGCGCGGCACTGCAGGGTCGGGCGGTCAACATCCACCACTCGTTCCTGCCCGGCTTCAAGGGGGCGAACCCCTACCGGCAGGCGCACGCCCGCGGCGTCAAGCTCATCGGTGCGACGGCCCACTTCGTGACGAGCGACCTCGACGAAGGCCCGATCATCGAGCAGAACGTGGTCCGGGTCGACCACACCAAGGACCCGTCCGAGCTCGTGTCCATCGGCCAGGACGAGGAGTCCCGCACGCTCACCCAGGCGGTGCGTTGGATCGCCGAGGACCGCGTGCTCCTCGACGGCGCCCGCACGATCATCTTCAAGTAGGACCACATGACGAACGCACCGCAGAGCCCGGTCGACTGGGGCGAGGTCCCGCCGCCCACCGAGCCGGCCGCATCCCGTCGGCCGTCCCCGCCCGTGTCCGCGTGGACCGTGCTGCGGGTGGTCGTGTGCGCGTTCGGCCTGCTGTCCCTGGCGTACTGGGGCTACCTGGCGTGGCCGTTCCCGTTCCCGGGCGTGCTGTTCATGGTCGGGGCGCCGCTGTTCGCCGCGGTCGTGTGGTACCTGTTCCGGTCGCCCCGGTCGCCGATCGACACGGACGTGGTCGGCAAGGTGATCGTCGAGGTCGCACTCGTCATCGCAGCCGGTGCGGCGTGGGTGTCGCTCGGGCACCCGGTGGTCGGACTGGTCTTCATCGTGGTGGCCGCGCTGTCCGGGGTGGTCGCGTTCCGTCGGGAGACGGCGTGAGCGACGTGTCGGGTTCGGGTTCCGTTCCGGGCTCCGGCCTGGAGGCGCGGCGCACCCTGGTCCGCGCCGCACACGTCGTCGACGCGGCCGGGTCCACGGCGGACGGCTGGGTCCTGCTCGCCGGTGCCGTCATCGAGGCGGTCGGCTCCGGCCCCGCAGCACCCGAGGCGACGGAGGTGCTCGACCTCGGTGACGCCGTCCTGACGCCCGGGTTCGTCGACCTGCACGGCCACGGGGGTGCCGGCGCCGCCTACGAGGACGAGGCGTTCGACGCCGCCCTCGCCGTCCACCGCGCACACGGCACGACCCGCTCGGTGCTGTCCCTCGTCGCGAACCCGCTGCCCTCGCTCGTGGCGTCCCTCGAGCGTATCCGAACCGTCGCCGCGACCGACCCGCTCGTCCTCGGTGCCCACCTCGAGGGACCGTTCCTGTCGCCGCACAACAAGGGCGCGCACAACGAGTCGTTCCTGGTCGACCCCACGCCCGACGTCGTCGACGCCCTCCTCGACGCCGGCGCCGGGGTCCTCCGCCAGGTCACCATCGCGCCGGAGCTGCCGGGGGCGATCGACGCCGTCCGCCGGTTCGTCGACGCCGGGGTGGTCGTCGCCGTCGGGCACACCGTCTGCTCGTACGACCAGGCCCGTGCCGCGTTCGACGCGGGCGCCACACTGCTCACCCACGCGTGCAACGCCATGCCGGGGTTGCACCACCGGACGCCGGGCCCGATCGCCGCGGCACTCGAGGACGACCGGGTGACGCTCGAGCTCATCCTCGACGGTGTGCACGTGCACCCCGCGGTCGCCCGGGTCCTGCTCCGCGGGGCACCGGGGCGGGTCGCGCTCATCACGGACGCGATGGCCGCGGCCGGGTCGCCGGACGGCTCGTACGCGCTCGGGTCGCTCAGCGTCGAGGTGGTGGAAGGCGTCGCGCGGGTCGCCGGCACGGACACGATCGCCGGGTCGACGCTGACCCAGGACCGGGCGCTGCGACTCGCCGTGGCGGAAGCAGGGGCGTCGCTGCCCGACGCCGTGGGAGCGCTCACCTCCGTCCCCGCCGCCGCGCTCGGGCTCGGCGACCGGCTGGGTCGGATCGCGCCCGGGTACGCGGCCGACCTCGTGGCGCTGTCACCCGAGCTGCACGTGCAGCGGGTGTGGGGCGCCGGGGAGCACCTGCCCTGACCACACGGCGCTGGCGACCCGGCGCTGACGAGCGGGCGGCGCTCGTTCAGGCGGGTGCGAGGACGGACAGCAGGCGGAGCCGCTCGTGGCTCACCGTCCCCGGTTCCGCCGTGTAGACGAGCAGCACGTGGGCCTGCTCCGGGTCGAGCAGCATCTGGCACTGCAGCTCGAGCCGCCCCACGTCGGGGTGGTCGTAGCGCTTCACCGAACCCGGGACGAGCCCGACCTCCTGCTCGTCCCAGAGCGCCCGGAACTCCTCCGAACGCTCGAGCAGCGCCGTGGCCAACCCGGCCGCGGTCGACCCGGGGCCCCGACGCGCGGCGATCTCGCGGAGCGACGAGACGTAGAGCCGCCCCGTGGCGTCCCGGTCCTCCGGGGGGAACAGGGTGCGGGCGTCCGGGTCGGTGAACCACCGCCAGCCGATCGACCGCGCACGTCCCTGCCGCTCGCGCGCGTCCCCGAACAGCGCCGCCGCCAGGGGGGTCTGCAGCAGGGTCTCGCCGAGCTCCGACACGACCTCGGCCGGGGTGTCGACGAGCCGGTCGAAGATCCGCATCATGCCCGGGCCGACGTGGTCCGTCCCGGCGCCGTGGTCCGGCGGTCGGTGCCCGGCCAGGCGGAACACGTGGTCCCGCTCGGCCCGGCTCAGGTGCAGTCCCTGCGCGATCGCGGCGACCATCTGCTCGGACGGGTGCGGCCCGGTGCCCCGCTCGAGCCGGGCGTAGTAGTCGGCCGACATGTGGCAGAGCGTCGCGACCTCCTCGCGTCGCAGGCCGTCGGTCCGACGGCGCTGGCCCGGCGGCAGGCCGACGTCGGCGGGCTGCAGGGCCGCTCGGCGACGGCGGAGGAAGGCGCCCAGTCCCGGTCGATCGATCACGTGCCCATCATCGCGGGACACGGACCCGGGAGCCACGGTCCGACAGGTCCTGGTTCGACCGGCGGCGCCGCGGCACGCTGGGGACGACCCGGGACGACCGGGGGCCGACGACGAGGAGCACACCGTGCCGAGACGACCGATCGAGATCTCCCTCCCCCGCCTGGACGGGCAGACCGCCGTGGTGACCGGTGCCAGCGACGGGATCGGCCTGGGCATCGCCACCGCCCTCGCCGGAGCCGGTGCGGCGGTCGTCCTGCCGGTCCGGAACACCGCCAAGGGCGAGGCCGCGCGGGCCCAGGTGCTCCGCGAGCACCCCGGTGCCTCGGTGACCCTCGGGACGCTCGACCTGTCGTCGCTCGACTCCGTGCGCGCCTTCGCCCGCTCGATGGTCGACGCGGGGACCCCCGTCGACCTGCTCGTGGGCAACGCGGGCGTGATGACCCCGCCCGAGCGGCAGACCACGCAGGACGGCTTCGAGCTGCAGTTCGGCACGAACCACCTCGGGCACGTCGCCCTGGTCGCCGGGCTCCTCCCCCTGCTGCGCGCGGCGCGCGGCCACGTCGTCTCCCAGATCAGCGTCGCGGCGCGGAGCGGCTCGGTGCACTGGGACGACCCGAACTGGGAGCGCAGCTACCACGGCATGCGTGCCTACCAGCAGTCGAAGGTCGCCTTCGGGCTCTTCGGGCTCGAACTCGCCCGACGCAGCCGCCGGCACGGCTGGGGTGTGACGAGCAACCTCGCGCACCCCGGCGTCGCGCCGACGAGCCTGCTCGCCGCCCGTCCGGAGCTCGGCCGTTCCGGGGACACCGCGTCGGTCCGGGCGATCCGGTGGCTGTCGGCGCGGGGCCTCCTGGTCGGGACCGCGCACACGGCGGGTCTGCCGGCACTGCTCGCGGCGACCGACCCGGCCGGCCGCGACGGCGCGCTCCACGGTCCGCTCGGCCCCGGGAACGTCGGCGGCGCCCCGGGCCGGCACGCGCTCTGGCGACCGCTGCGGAGCGAGGCGGACGCGGCGCGGGTGTGGGACCTGTCCGAGGAACTGACCGGCGCGACGTTCGCCTGACCAGTGCCCGCGGTGCCAGGCTGGGCACATGAGCGTCATGGTCTCGCCGTTCGATGCCCACCGCGACCGCACGAGCGAGAAGTACACCGCGTACCCCGCCGACGTGCTGCCGATGTTCGTCGCCGAGATGGACTCCGTGCCCGCCGAGCCGGTCCGGGACGCCCTCGTGCGGGCCGTCACGAACGGGGACACCGGGTACGTCGGGCACACGCGGGTGCTCCCCGAGGTGTTCGCCGACTTCGCCGGGCGCCGGTGGGGGTGGGAGGTCGACCCGGACCTGGTCCGCACGACGACGGACGTCTCGGTCGCGGCGGTCGAGGTGCTCCGCCGGGTCATCGCCCCCGGTGACCAGGTCGTCGTGATGCCGCCCGTCTACCCGCCGTTCTGGGACTACGTGCGCGAGGCCGGCGGCACCGTCACCGAGGTGCCGCTGCTCCCGCCGGCCGGCGACCCGGACCCGTACGACACGACGGCCGGCTGGCGGATGGACCTGGACGGCATCGCCGCGGCGCTCGCGGCGGGTGCCCGGACGGTCCTGCTCTGCAACCCGCACAACCCCCTCGGCCTCGTGCACGCCCGGGAGGCACTCGTCGCGCTGGCCCGGCTCGCGGCGGAGTGGGACGCCGTGGTGGTGTCCGACGAGATCCACGCGCCGCTCACCCACGCCGACGCGGTGTTCACGCCCTTCCTGACCTGCGGGCCCGAGGCGGTCGAGCACGGGGTCGCCCTGACGAGCGCGAGCAAGGCCTGGAACCTCGCCGGGACGAAGTGCGCGCTCATGGTCGGCGCATCGGACCGTGCCCGCGGGTGGTTCGACGGCCTGCCGGTCGAGGTCGTCGAGCGGACCGGGATCCTCGGCTACACCGCGAGCGTGGCGGCGTTCCACGACGGTGAACCCTGGCTGGCGTCGCTGCTGGCCGAGCTCGCCGCGAACCGACGGGTCCTGGCCGAGGAGCTCGGGACGGCACTGCCCGGTGCCGGGTACCGGCAGCCGCAGGCGTCCTACCTGGCGTGGCTCGACCTGCGGGCGCTGCCGTGGGGCGACGAGCCCGCTCGACTCCTGGTCGACCAGGCGAAGGTGGCGCTGTCGAACGGGCGCGACTTCGGACGCCAGGGCACCGGGCACGCCCGGCTCAACTTCGGCTGCTCCGAGGAGACGCTGCGCGAGGGCCTCGCGCGCCTGTCCGCCGCCCGCTGACCCGAGCCCGGGCCTGGAGCCCGTGCCCGCGCCGGGGCGTCACTCGAACCGCTGCCACTCCGGCTTGTGGTTGTACGTGTACCGGTAGTAGTCGGCGAGCTGCAGGCCGGCCGCCGCTTCCTCGTCGACCACCACGGTGGCGTGCTCGTGCAGCTGCAGCGCCGACCCCGGCACGAACGACGACAGCGGCCCCTCGACCGCCGCGGCGACCGCGTCCGCCTTCGCCGCCCCCTGCGCGACGAGCACGAGCTCGCGCGCCTCGAGGATGGTGCCGAGCCCCTGCGTCATGCAGTGCGTCGGGACGTCGTCGAGCGAGTCGAAGAAGCGCGCGTTGGCCTCGCGCGTGGACGGCGCGAGCGTCTTGATCCGCGTGCGGGACGCGAACGACGAGGTCGGCTCGTTGAACCCGATGTGCCCGTTCGCGCCGATGCCCAGGATCTGCACGTCGACCCCGCCGGCAGCCCGGATGGCGGCGTCGTACTCCTTCGCGGCGAAGGCCAGGTCGGTGGCCCGGCCGTCGGGCACGCGGACGCGCGCGGGGTCGAAGCCGAGGGGCTCGACGACGTCGCGGGCGATCACGGACGCGTACGACTCGGGGTGGTCGAGCGGGATGCCGACGTACTCGTCGAGGGCGAACCCGCGGGCCTGGGCGAACGAGACCTGCCCGTCCTGCACGCGACGGCGCAGGTCGGCGTAGATCCCCTGGGGGCTCGACCCGGTGGCGAGCCCGACGACGGCGGACGGCTTCTCGGCGACGACCGAGGCGATCTTGGCGGCGGCGACGCGACCGACCTCGGCCGGCGAGGACAGGATGATGATCTCCACGCGCCCACCCTACTGGTCATGACCAGTTCGCAACAGGGTTCGTCGGTAGCGTGGGGGCATGCCCACCCCCGAGTACGTCCTGTCCCTGCGCGAGAAGATCGGCACCGACCTGCTCTGGCTGACCGGCGTGACCGCCGTGGTCACCCGTGGCGAGGGCGCCGACCGCGAACTCCTGGTCGTCCGACGTGCCGACACCGGGGCGTACACCCCGGTCACCGGGATCGTCGACCCGGGCGAGGAACCCGCGGTGGCGGCCGAGCGCGAGGTCCTCGAGGAGGCCGACGTCGTCGCGGTCGCCGAACGCCTGGCGTGGGTGCAGGTCCTGCCCGAGATGACGTACCCGAACGGGGACCGTGCGCAGTACCTCGACCTGGTCTTCACGTGCCGGTACGTGTCCGGCACGCCGGCCCCGGCCGACGGCGAGAACACCGAGGCGTTCTGGGCACCGCTCGACGCGCTGCCCGCGATGAGCGCGGACATGCGGGCGCGGGTCGCCGCGGCGCTGTCCGGCGAGCAGGCGGCGCGCTTCGAGCGCTGACGCGCACCGGACGGGAGGCACGGTGCGGGCCCGCCACGCGCCTCCCGTGGACGACGGCGCGGGTCGCGCCCCCGAGGGCTACGCGATCGGGGCGGTCGCGACCGGGGCGCCGAGCAGCCGGAGCGCGACGGCGTCCCCGGCGGTGCGGCGGTCGCCGACCTCGTGCTGGACGGTCACGACGGTGTCGTCGTCGAGCCGGACCGTGGTGCGCCGGATCGACCCGAGGAAGCTCGACGCGACGACGGTGCCGGTGACCCCGTCGGACGCGAAGGCGACGTCCTCCGGCCGGACGTAGGCGAGCACCGGGCCGTCCACCGCCCCGGTGTCGAGCGCCGGCACGCGGAATCCGTACACGAACACGTCGCCGCCGCGCAGGTCCCCGCGGAGCCGGTTCGACTGCCCGACGAAGTCCGCCGTGAACGCCGAGGTGGGGGTGCGGTACAGCTCCTCCGGCGTCCCGACCTGCTCGACGTCCCCGGCGTGCATCACCGCGATCCGGTCGGAGACGGCGAGCGCCTCCTCTTGGTCGTGGGTGACGAACACGGTCGTGATGCCGAGGTCGCTCTGGATGCGGCGGATCTCGTCGCGCAGGGTCACCCGGACCTTGGCGTCCAGGGCGGAGAGCGGCTCGTCGAGCAGCAGGACCCGGGGGCGGGTGACGAGCGCCCGGGCCAGGGCGACGCGCTGCTGCTGGCCACCGGAGAGCTGGTGCGGGTACCGGTCCGCGAACTCGCCGAGGTGCACCATGTCGAGCGCGTCGACGACCTGGGTGCGACGCTCGGCGGCGGGGACCTTCCGCATCTCGAGGCCGAACGCGACGTTCTGGCGCACGGTCATGTGCGGGAACAGCGAGTACTGCTGGAACACCATCCCGATGTCGCGCTGGTTCACCGGGGTCTGCGCGACGTCGATGCCGTCGATGCGGATCGCGCCGGCGTCGATCGCCTCGAGCCCGGCGAGGGCCCGGAGCGCCGTGGTCTTGCCGCAGCCGGACGGGCCGAGGAGCGAGACGAACTCCCCCGGCTCGATGCGGAGGGACAGCCCGGCGAGGGCGCGGTGCGTGCCGTAGTGCTTCTCGACGGCCTCGAGCTCCACGGTCGCGCCCTCGGTGACGAGGGACGACGGGGCGGCGGGCGCGGTGACGGTCATGCGGACTCCTTGGAGCGGGACCGGCGGGACGTCCCGACGCGGCCGATGAGGACGAGCAGCACGAACCCGAACAGCAGTGCGGCGAGCGAGAACACCGCGGCGACGTACGGGTCGGTCCCCTGGACGAGCAGCAGCGCGGTCTGGAAGGTCGTCCGGGACAGGAACGAGGCGAGCGTGTACTCGCCGAGGACGACGGTGATCGTGAGGAAGCACGCGGCCGTGATGCCGCGGCGGAGGTTCGGCAGCAGGATCCGCCACGTCACGGTCCACCACGAGGCACCGAGCGAGCGGGCCGCCTCGGACAGGGTGGTGACGTCGACGGCGGTCAGCGCGGTCGCGATCGGGCGGAACGCGAACGGCAGGGCCACGATCCCGATCGCGAAGGACAGCGTCCACGCGTCCGAGCCGAGGAGCTGCGCGACCACCTGGTACACGGGGATGAACCCGACGACGAGCACGACCAGGGGCACCGTGATCGGGACCAGGCAGACGAACTCGAGCACCCGCCGCAGCCGCGGGTACCGCAGCGCCGTGACGACCTGCGCGGGCAGGAGGACGAACAGCACGATCGCCACCGTGATGACGGCGATGAGCAGGGACGCGGACAGGCCGTCGAACACCGGCTGGTAGGTGCCCGCGTTCGCCGGGTCGAGGATCGCGGCGTAGTGCGCGAGCGTCAGCGACCCGTCGGTGCCCTGCCGGAACGTGAACTGCAGGAGCGCGAGGAGCGGGACGGCGAACACGAGGCCGACCACGCCGAGCACGATCGCAGCGGTGACCCGTGACGGGGCGACGCCGAAGCGGCGGACGCGGGGCGTGCCTCCCGGCCGGGTCACCCGACCACGGGACGGACGCGTGCCGACGGCGGTCACCGCTGCCACCGCGCAGCCCGTCGCTGGAGCAGCGAGTAGGCGCCCATCACGACCGCCATCACGACCACCATGCCGAGGGCGAGCACCCCGGCGACGTTCTGCAGGCCGATGATCGTCTCACTCGTGAGCTGCGCGCGGATCGTCAGCGGGACGATGCCGCCCTGCGAGATGAGCGCCGCGGCGGTCGCGAACGACGAGAACGCGTTCGCGAACAGGAGCAGCAGCGACCCCCAGAAGGCCGGCGCGAGCACGGGCAGGGCGATGCGGCACCAGTACGTGGCGCGGGAGGCGCCCAGCGTGGCCGCGGCCTCGCCCCACTGGGTCTTGACGCCCTCGAGGGCGGGCATGAACGTGAGGACCATGAGGGGCACCTGGAAGTAGACGTACGGCAGGACGAGTCCGGGGACCGTGTACAGGAACGCACCGTTCGCGTTGAGGTCGACGCCCGCCGCGGACACCAACCACGTGGTGACCAGCCCCTGGACGCCGATCGTGGCGATGAACGCGAACGCGAGCATCACGCCGCCGAACTGGGCGAGGACACTCGCGGCGGCGTCGATCATCGAGCGGACCAGGCCGTCCGGTCGGAGCGCGGCGAGCGCCCAGCAGACGAGGGCCCCGATCACGGCGCCGAGCACCGCGGAGACGGCGGACAGGCCGAACGAGCCGCCGAAGGCACGGAGGACGGACGGGTCCGCGAACGCGGCGAGGTTCGCGAGCGTGAACGCGCCGTCGCCCGTGAAGAACCCGCTGCTGACCGCGATGACGGCCGGCACGGCGAGGAACAGCAGGACGTAGACGGCGAAGGGGGTGAGTCCGAGCCAGGCGAGGCCGGGGCCGCGGCGGGCGCGGAGGCCCGCCGCGGCCTTGGTGGTGGTGCGGGTCCCGAGGCCGGCACCGGCGGCGGGGGCGGTGCTCGTGGCGGCCGGGCCCGCGGTGACGGCGGCCGTGCCCACCGTTCCCGGTTCCGGGCCGGGCGTCCCGGTGCTGCGCGCTCCCGCCGCTGGTGCCGTGGTCACGGGACTAGGACCCCATCGTGGCGGACCACTTGGCCGCCAGGACCTTCGCGGCCTCGGTGACCTGCGCGTCCGTCAGCTCGACGTAGTCCTTCGGCATGCCGCCGGCCTGCTCGAGGGCGTCCTTGTCGACCTTGCCGGACTGCTCCATGGCGGCGAGGGTCGACGGGAAGGCACCGGCCTGCAGGTACAGGTTCTGCGCCTCGGGGCTGGCGATGTACTCCTGCCAGAGCCGCGCGGCCGCCGGGTGCGGGGCGTCCTTGTTGATCGCCTGCGAGTAGTACGAGCCGAGGGCCTGGCCCTCGGGCACGACCGTCTTCCAGTTCTCGTTGCCGCTCGCGCCGGCCGCCGGGCCCCACGCGAGGTTGTTGTACGACCACTGGACGACGACCGGGGTCTCACCCGAGGCCACCGTCGCCTGCGAGGGCAGCACGTTCTGGAAGTTGCCGGCCTGCTTGAGCTTGCCGAAGAACTCGACGCCCTTGGTGATGTCGTCCGCGGAACCGCCGTTCTCGAGCGCTGCGAGGTAGACCGCGGAGGCGGCCTGGTTCGCCTGCGTGGGGTCCCCCGCGATCGAGACCTTCCCCTTGTACTCGCTGCCGAGCAGGTCGTTCAGGTCCTTCGGCGCCTGCTTGATCTTCGAGGAGTCGTAGCCGATCGACATCAGGCCCGTGTAGTCACGGGTCCACTTGCCGTCCTTGTCCTTGAGGGTGTCGGGGATGTCCGACCAGTTCGCGACCTTGTAGTCGGTGAGCAGCCCGAGATTCTGCTGCATCACCGCGTTGCCGAGGTCGAGCACGTCGGGGGCGGTGGACTGGCCCTTCTGCGACTTCACCGCGGCGATCTCGTCGGCGCTCGACCCGTTGGGGTTCGCCGAGTTGATCGTGATGCCGGGGTACTTCTTCTCGAAGCCGTCGATGATCTTGCCGTAGTTCGCCCAGGTCGGCGGGAGGGCGATGACGTTGAGCTTGCCCTCGGCCTTCGCGGCCTTGACGAGGGCGTCCATGCCGCCGGCGGACTGGGCGCTCGTCGCGGTCTTCCAGTCGGTGTCGCTCGACGTCGACGCGCTGCTCGTCGCCGAGCAGCCGGCGAGGGTGACGACTGCGGCGGCGGCCAGGGCGAGGCCGGCCAGGGTGCGGGTGTGCTGCACGGGGTGCGCCTTTCGGGTGCTGTGGGGTGGGGTGCTGCGGGTGCGGTTCGGGCGGGCCGGTGGGGGCGGCACCGCGTTCTGGACGATCGTGGACGGGGCCGGTTTCCGAGCAGTGCTGCGGTGGTGAACGGTGGCGGAACAGCGGGTGCGGCTGTACGGTTTCGCTTGTTCGCTTGTTCGCTCGTTCCCTTGTTCGCTCCGGTGGCGCGTCCGCGCTGATGGCGCGTCCTCGGTCTGGAGGCACGGATGCAGTTCACGACGACGGTCCTGCAGGCGCGGAAGACCGCCACCGGGATTGCCCGTCCCGCCGGAGGTCGTCGCAGCGCTCGGCGCCGGGGGTCGACCGGCCGTGGTGGTCACGATCGACGGGGGCTACACCTACCGGTCGACGATCGGGGTCATGGGCGGCCAGTCGCTCGTCCCGCTGTCGGCCGAGCACCGCACCGCCGCGGGGGTGGCTGCCGGGGACACCGTCGAGGTCACGCTCGAGGTCGACACGCTCCCGCGCTCGGTCGAGGTGCCGGACGACCTGGCCTCGGCGTTCGAGGAAGCCGGCGTCCGTGCCGCCTTCGAGACCCTGTCGAACTCACGGCAGCGGGCGCTCGTCGACCCGGTCGTGCAGGCGAAGGCCCCCGAGACCCGCCAGCGCCGCATCGACAGGGCCGTCGAGTCCCTGCGCGGCTGAGCGGGGCCGGGTGCGTGGTCGCCGGGCTGCCGCACCGATCCGCGCGAGGTCGGCCGATCCGCGCGTAGGAGACCGAATCGCTCGTAGGGTGTCGTTCGTTCCTGCCCCCTGTGCGCGGAACGTCCTCCGATGTCGGGTGCGATGGGCTCGAACGCCCGGCGGTTCTGACGGGTCAGCCGCCGAGTTCGACCAGCACGCGCGGGATCTCGGTGAGCAGCTCGCTCGCCAGGTAGCCGAGCGGCCCGACCTGCACGGCGAGACGGTCACCGGCAGCTGCGTGCACGTACGACGCCCATGCCGCTGCCTGCTCGGGTTCCGCCCCACGAGCCAGCAGACCGACCACCACGCCCGACAACACGTCGCCGCTGCCGCTCGTCCCGAGGCCACCGGCACCGGTGCCCTTCGCCCAGACCCGGCCGTCCGGTGCCGCGATCACGTCGGACAGCGCGACGACGGCCCCGAACCGCTCGGCGATCGCACGGGCGTCCGCGGCGTCGTCGTCCCCGCACTCCCGGCCGAGGAGGCGCTCGGCCTCGCCGCTGTTCGGCGTCATCACGAGGCGGCCACGCAGTGGCGCGAGCTGGTCGGCGACGTCCGCTGCGACACCGAGCGCGAAGGCGTCGAGCACGACGTTCGTCTCGGGCCCCACCGCGGCGGCGATCCGCCCCACGAGGTCGCGGGCTCCGTCCGGTTCGTCGAGCCCTGGGCCGACCAGGACCGCGTCCGCGCTGCCGGCGTCGTCCTCGGCGGCGGTCAGCGCTCCGACGGCGATGTGGCCGGCGTCGTCCTCGTCGAGTGGTTGCACCCCGGACTCCGGGACTGCGACGGACACCTCGGCGGCCACGCTCGCCGCCACCGCCAGGGTGAGCCGTCCCGCTCCGACACGCAGCGCGGCGAGCGCCGAGAGCATCGCTGCCCCGGGGGTCCGAGCCGCGCCGCCGATGACCAGGACCTGGCCACGGCCGTACTTGCCCGCACCGGGCTCAGGCAGCGGCCAGTCACGCAGGGCGTTCGGGGTGATCGACTCAGGAGACACGGGTGTCGTCCTTCCGCCCGCTGTGCTCGGTGACCTCGTCGTCGTCGAGGTGCCCGACGGCCGAGAACTCCTCGAGCGTCCACGGGGCCCCGGGGGAGTCCCGCCGGAGTCGTGTGAGCGAGGCGTTCGCCACGGTGTGATCGGCCGCGAACGACATCAGCGCGGGTTCGTCCAGGTCGAGACAGACGGCCACGGTGAGCATGACGACGGCGTCGTGCGCGGCGACGAGCAGTCGTTCGGGTTCGTCGAGCCGGTCGACGTCGTGCAGCAGCGAACGCAAGCGCAGCATGACGTCGATCCACGATTCGCCCCCGGATGGGCGGTGGTAGTACTTGCCGAGCCACTGGCGACGGTGTTCCTCGTCCGGGTAGCGATTGCGGACGCCCTGCGCGGTGAGCAGGTCGAGCACGCCGAGCTCTCGGTCGCGGAGCCGCTCGTCGACCCGCCGACCGGGCTCGTCCAACCCGCCGGCCTGGAGTGCGAGGTCGATCGTCTGCTGAGCGCGCAGGTACGGCGAGACCCAGAGGCGTACCGGGACGTCGTCCACGCCGCGGTCCGCGAGCTCGCGCCCGAGAGCACGTGACTGCTCCCGCCCCAGGGGGCTCAGCGGGACGTCGGCGTCCCGGTGGCCCGCGTCGATCACGTCTGCTCCGTCGGCCTCGGCGCGGGCGGCGGCGACGTTCGCCTCCGACTCCCCGTGGCGCACGAGCCAGATCTCCCTGACAGCCATGGCGTCACGCTAGCCAGGCGCCGCTGTGCTCCCTCACCGCTCCGGGCTCACTCCGCCCACCGATGCTGCGTCAGGCGACACCTCGTGCGCTGCGCACCGGCCGGACCGCGCAGGGGAGGCCCGCTGCACGGAACCGTCTCGTCAGCGCGTCGAGGTCCCACAGGTCGCGCCACTCGATCCGGACGATGCGTCGGACACCCGGCACCGTCAGCAGTGCCTCGTGTCGGCGCTTCTCGTCGATGAACACCTGGTCGGCGGTCCGGCCCGCGAGGAACCGCTCCTGCGTGTACTTCGCTCGGCCGTCCACCTCGACGATGACGCCCTGCTCGGGGAACCAGAAGTCGACCTCGTACCGGCGCCCTCCGACGACGAAGGGTTGCTGGAGCACCGGCTTCGGCAGGCCCATCTCACGGAACACGACCCGTGCCAGTGACTCGGCGGCCGAACCCGACCGCGGGTCGGCGAGCTCGACGGCACGAGTGGCGACGGCACGACCCCGGTCCTTCGCAGTGCCCCCGAGCGCCTGCACGATGCTCGCCCGCTCGACTCCGGCGCGCAGTGCAGCGTCGGCGACCACCACCGCCGTCCGGACGTCGCCGAGCAGGGCGATGTCCGCCACGGTCCTCGCGACGGAGGTGAAGCGCACGCCGCCGTGCTCGACGAGGTGCGCGGACGGGACCGGTCTGGTGTGCAGGACCAGCCCCCGGGTGCCGCTCCGGTAGTGCGACTTCGGGACGGTGAGGTGCACGTCGTCCGGCCACGGACCCGGCAGGGGCAGTCCGTGCACGGCGACGGCCGAAGCATGGGAGCCGACAGCGGCGACGCTCCGTCGTCCCAGGCGGGCGAAGATGCGGGTGACGTACCGCCGGCGCGGACCGGCGGCGTCCCAGTCCGCCCCACGGACGAACGCGTTCGGTCGGACGCGGACGAGACGGTCGGGGCCGTCGGACGCGGCCCGGCGCCGCAACGTGGCGCCGGACCGGCCAGCGTCCTGCAGCGGGCTCGCCCGGAAGATCGCGAGTGGTGTCTCCATACCGACCACGATCACGGTCTGACGACGCTCGTCGGTGAGCGACGGGGCGGGCTGTGGACGCGCCTCCAGGCCGTTGCCTGTGTGGAGGAGTGACGATCGAGCCCATCGCAACCGACCTGGGATGCCGATCCGCGCATGACAGGCAGGAACTTCTGACCTCCTTTGCGCGGATCGTCTCCCGACGAGCGGATCGGCCTCCTACGCGCGGATCGGGACCAGAGCGGATCGGGAGCAGAGCGGATCGGGAGCAGAGCCCACCGGGAGCAGCGCGGATCAGCGGACAGGCGCATCGGGAGCACCCCGACGCAACACGGCGCCGGGCGGGGGCACCCGACCCCGCCCGGCGCCGCGGTCCTGCGCGGCCGGCTCGCCGATCAGCCCCGCCGCACCCGCAGCGTGACGATCTCGAACGGGCGCAGCGTGAGCACGACGGGCTCCCCCGCCTCCCACGTCCCCGACCCGAGCGGCCGCTCGAGCAGGTCCACCGCCTCGACGGCGTCGACGTCGAACCCGAACGACACCCCGACGTCCGCCGCTCGGCCGCCCATCGCCTCGTACAGCCGCACGACGACGTCACCGGAGCGGTCCTCGGCGAGCTTGACCGCCTCGACGAACACCTGCGGCGACGACACCGTCACGAGCGGGTCGACGGTCGCCGACCCGGGCACCGACCGCACCGGCAGGTTGAGCCGGTAGCCGGAGTCCGCCGCGTCGAGCACCGAGGCTCCGACGCGCAGCACCGTGCGGAACACGTGGTGTCCCTGGTCGGCGTGCGGGTCCGGGAACGTCGGCGCGCGGAGCAGGGACTCGCGCACGAGCGTCGTGGTGCCGCCGTCGGCACGGGTGGAGCGGGTGATGTCGTGTCCGTACGTCGAGTCGTTGGCGACCGCGACGCCGAAGCCCGGCTCGGCGACGTGCACCCACCGGTGCGCCGACGTCTCGAACCGCGCCATGTCCCACGACGTGTTCTGGTGGGTCGGCCGGTCGATGTGCCCGAACTGGATCTCGCTCGACGCCGAGGCCGCGCGCACGTCGAGCGGGAACGCGAGCTTGAGGAGCTTCTGCCGCTCGTGCCACTCGACCTCGGTCTCGATGTGCAGCTCGGGCTGGCCCGCCACCGCCGAGTAGCGGGTGGTGACCGACGACGAGCCGAACGGCCGCGTCACCACGAGTGTGGTCCCGTCGACCTCGACGCCCGTCGCGGACAGGACCGTCCCGTTCCGCTGGTAGGCGCGGTCGATGTCCCACGCCTCCCACTGGTTCGGGGTGTCCCGGAACACCGTGTACTGCGCGGCGACGGCGCCCGGCGCGACGGCGTCGCGTCCGGTCGCACGCTCGACGAGCGAGACGACGTGGCCGTCTGCGTCGATGGTCGCCGTGACGACGCCGGTGTCGAAGACGAAACGGTCACCGCTCCGGACGGGGGGCACAGCCTCCGCCGCGGACGACGGGGAACCACCCAGGGCGGTCACCCCACCCGCGGTGACGGGCGAGGCGTTGAAGCGCACGACACCGTCAGCGCCGCCACCGGAAGCGCCGCCGGCCGTTCCGACCTCGGTGGGAGCGTCGAGCAGCGCGCCCACGCCCGCACCTGCCCGCGCTGCGCCGACCCCGGCGAGCGCCGTCGCCCCGCCGCTCGCGAGCGCGGTCGTCGCCGTGCCGATGAGCTCCTCGAGCACCTCGGCGACCCGGGCGTACTCGGCCTCGGCGTTCTCGTAGACCCAAGCGATCGAGGAACCAGGCAGGATGTCGTGGAACTGCTGCAGGAGCACGGTGTGCCAGACCGACTCGAGCTCGTCGTACGGGTACTCGGCGCCGTGCCGGACCGCGGCGGTCGCGGCCCAGAGCTCGGCCTCTCGCAGCAGGTGCTCGGAGCGGCGGTTGCCCTGCTTCGTGCGGATCTGCGACGTGTACGTGCCGCGGTGGAACTCGAGGTACATCTCACCCGACCACACCGCGGGCTCCGGCAGCACGCGCTCGAGCTCCTCGAACACCTGCGCCGGGGTGCCGAGGTCGACCCGGGGCGAGCCGTCCAGGTCGTGCTGCCGGCGGGCCGCGGCGACCATCTCGCGCGTGGGACCACCGCCGCCGTCGCCGAAGCCGTAGAGGAGCATGGAGGTGTTCGCGACGCCCCGCTCCTTGTTCTGACGCTCCCCGCGGTGCAGGTCCTCGGGCGAGACGTCCGAGTTGTAGGTGTCTGCCGGGGGCAGGTGCGTCAGGACGCGCGAGCCGTCGATGCCCTCCCAGTGGAACGAGGTGTGCGGGATGACGTTCGTCTCGTTCCACGAGGGCTTCTGCGTGACGAACCACTTCGAGCCGGCGGCGCGGACGATCTGCGGCAGCGCGCCCGAGTAGCCGAACGAGTCGGGCAGCCAGGCCTCGGGGGTGTCGACGCCGAACTCCTCGAGGAACAGGCGCTTGCCGGCGACGAACTGCCGGGCGAGGGCTTCGCCGCCTGGCAGGTTCGTGTCCGACTCGACCCACATGCCGCCGACCGGGATCCACCGGCCCTCGGCGACGCGCTGCTTGATGCGCTCCCAGATCGACGGGTAGCCGTCGCGGATCCAGGCGTACTGCTGCGCCGAGGAGCACGCGAACGTGAAGTCCGGGTCGCGGTCCATCAGGTCGAGCACGTTCGAGAAGGTGCGCGCGCACTTCCGGATCGTCTCGCGCACCGGCCAGAGCCAGGCGGAGTCGATGTGCGCGTGCCCGACGGCGATCGCGCGCCCGGCCGAGCCCGCGGCGCCGACGGCCAGGAGGGGCGCGAGGACCTCGCGGGTGGCGGCTGCGGTGCCGGCGACGTCGTCGGGGTCGAGGGTGTCCGCCGCGCGTTCGAGTCCGCGCAGGACGTCCGCGCCGCGGGTGCCGTCCGTGGGCAGTTCGGTCATCAGGCCCCGGAGGACCCAGAAGTCCTGCTGCAGCTCCCACACGGTGTCGTCGCGTTCGACGAGCTCGAGTGCCCGCAGGCGGTAGATCGGTTCCGTTCCGGCCGTCGACCGCGATCCGAGCGGGGTCGCGCCCTGGAAGTCGTCGCCGCCGATGTCCGGGTTCGCGGCGGCTTCGACGTACAGCTCGAACGAGCCGTCCGGGCCGGGCTCGACCGGCAGGGTGTCGTTCAGCGGCTCGATGCCCTTGATCGTCGTGCCGTCCGGTCGCCACGCGAGTCCCTCGGCCTGGAAGCCCGGCTGGCGCTTCGAGAAGCCGAGGTCGACGCGGAGCTCGACCGTCGTGCCGGGGTCGGCCCCGAAGTCCGACGGCACGGTGCCGCGGACCCGGAACCAGGTCGTCCCCCACGGCCGGCCGCCCCAGGCGTCACCGACGTGGAACGGCGTGTACTCGGCGGCGACGGCCTCGGCGAAGGGCACGGGCTCGACCGGCACCTGCCAGGCCTCGATCGTGACCGGGGCCGAGCGGCGGAGCACCGCGGGGTCGACGCGGTCCCGGACGAGACGGGCGATGCGGGCTTCGACGAGCGGTTCGTCGTGGTGCATGGAGGTGGTTCCTTTCCAGCAGGGACGGTCGGGCGCGGGGCCCGGAGTGCGTGGGCGCGGTCAGCCCTTGATGCCGCCGGCGAGGGCGTTCGCCCCGCCGAGGCCGCGCGAGACGAGGACGTAGAGGGCGATGACGGGCACGGAGTAGACGATCGAGAACGCGGCGAGCTGCCCGTACGCGACGGCTCCGTTCTGCCCGAAGAAGTTGAAGATGCTCACCGCGGCGGGCACCTTGTCGGGCGAGAGCAGCAGGACGAACGGGACGAAGAAGTTCCCCCACGCCTGGATGAACACGAAGATGAACACGACGGCGATGCCCGGGCGCATGAGCGGGATGACGATCCGCCACAGCGTGGTGAACATCGAGGCGCCGTCGGTCCAGGCGGCCTCCTCGAGGGAGATCGGCACCGAGTCCATGAAGTTCTTCGCCATCCAGATCGCCATCGGCAGGCTCGTGGCGGCGAGGAAGAAGATGCAGCCCCACACGTTGTCGATCAGGTTGAGCGACACGAACAGCGCGTAGACCGGCACCATCATCGCGGTGATGGGCAGGCCGGTGCCGAACAGGATGCTGTACAGGAACGGCTTGTTGACCCGCATCTTGTAGCGGGACAGCGGGTACGCGGCGAGGATCGCGACGACGACCGTGACGACCGCGGTCCCACCGGAGAGCAGCAGGCTGTTGCCGAGCGGGATGAACGACAGCTCGGGCGTGAGCACCTTCGTGAAGTTGTCGAGCGTGAACTGCGTCGGGAGCTTCACGGACAGCGACGCCTGCGTGTCGAACGAGGCGAGCACGAGCCACAGCAGCGGCACCGCGAAGCAGACCGCGATGACGAGCAGCACGACGTTCGACACCCAGCGCATGGTGCGGCCGCGCGGCGAGGTCATGTGCAGCGCACCGGGGGCCGTCACCGAGCGGGTGACATCGGACACGGGACGGTCGGCGGTGAGTGCCATGGTCAGTCCACCTCCGGCTTCAGTGCCTTGATGTAGATGATCGAGAAGACCGCGCCGACCACGAGCAGGATCGTCGCGATCGCGGTCCCGAAGCCGAGCTGCGAGAACTTGAACGCCTCCTGGTACGCCAGGATCGGCAGCGTCGACGAGTTCGTACCGGGGCCGCCGCCCGTCATCACGAAGATGAGCGTGAAGACCGACAGCGTCTGCAGCGTCGTGAGCATGAGGTTCGTCGAGATCGACCGGCGGATGACCGGCAGGGTGATGTAGACGAGTCGCTGCCAGCCGGCCGCGCCGTCCATCTCGGCGGACTCGGTGATCTCCTCGGGGACCTCCTGCACGGCGGCGGAGTAGACGAGCATCGAGAACGCGGTGCCGCGCCAGATGTTCGCGAGGATCACGGCGAGCATCGGGTACGTGTAGAGCCAGTTCGGCCCGCTGATCCCGATCGAGGCCAGGAACGTGTTGAGCGTGCCGGTGTCGTTGAAGAACGCGTACGCCGCGAACGAGGCGACGATCTCCGGCAGGACCCACGCCGCGACGACGAACGTGCCGACGATCGCGCGGACCACCTTGTTCGCGCTGCGCATGAGGAGCGCCAGGCCGAGCCCGAGGACGTTCTGGCCCACGACCGCCGAGGCGAGCAGGAACACGATCGTCAGGACGACGGACTTCGGGAAGTCCGGGTCCTGGAAGAGCTCGACGTAGTTCTGCAGCCCGACGAACTGCTGGTTCGCGGCGCTCGCGCCGGTCAGCGCGGAGTTGGTGAAGGACCCGTAGAACGACGAGATGACGGGGCCGAGCAGGAAGATGACGAGCAGGACGACGGCCGGCAGGAGCGGGACCGCTCGGCTCGCTCTCCGCAGGGAGCGCCGCCGACGCGGCGTCGGCGGATCGGTGCGCTTCGGCGCACCGGGTGCCGACAGCGTCGGCGCGAGGGGGGTGCTGGACACGGGTGGTTGCCTTTCGGGTGCGCCAGAGGGTTCCGAAGGTGGGGAGGGGCGCACTGGAGGCACGGGGCGGTGTGGCGCCGCGCCTCCAGTCCGCCGTGCGGCCGGGTGACTACCCGACGTCGACGGTGTTCTTCTGGCCGACCACCTGTTCGACCGACTGGTCGTAGGCCTTGGCGGCTTCGGCGGGTGTCTGCTGCCCGGTCATGACGGACTCCATCGCGACCTGGATGGCGTTCGAGACCTGCGAGTAGTCGCTCGTCGCGGGGCGGAAGTTGGTGTGCTGCACCAGTCCCGAGAAGAACTTGAACGTCGGGTTGGCGCCGGTGTACTCCGGGTCCTCGGCGACGTCCTTGCGGACCGCGATCTGGCTGTTCTCGGTGTCGTACTTCAGCGAGCCGTCCTTGCTCAGGAAGGTCGAGATGAAGTCGAACGCCGCCTGCGGGTTCTTGGAGTTCTTGCCGACCGCGAGCGTCCAGCCACCGGACATCGAGTTGTAGCCGGGCTCCTGACCGTTCTGCGTCGGGAAGGCCGCCTGACCCATCACGTCGTTCCACTCCTTCCACGGAGCGGTGCCGGACTCGAGCCACGTGCCGGACTGCCACGAGCCGTCGAGGTCGATCGCGAGCTTGCCCTGCGGCAGCCACGTCTGCGCGATCGTCGTGCCGACGTTGGTGTCGAGCGCCTGCTGCGGGGTCGGGCCGAGGCCGCCCTGGTAGACGTCCTTCACGAACTTCAGGGAGTCCTCGAACTGCTTCGAGCCGACGACCCACTTCTTGTCCTTGTAGAGGGTGTTGCCGTCGCCCTCGGCGCCGTACAGGAGCATCTCGAAGCCCTGCATGGTGGACGCTTCGCCCTGCGCCTTGCCGGAGTAGATGTTGAACGGGATGACGCCCGAGTCCTTCTCCTTGATCGTCTTCGCGGCGGCGAGCACGTCGTCCCAGGTCTTGGGCTCCCACGGGACGGGCAGGCCGACCTTCTTGAAGATGTCCTTGTTGTACCAGAGCGCCCGGGTGTCGGTGCCCATCGAGACGCCGTAGATCTTGCCGTCGTCACCCTGGCCGGCCTGCTTGGCGTTGTCGTAGAACTGGTCCCAGTCCTTCCACTTCGCCACGTAGTCGTCGAGGGGCAGCAGGTAGCCGGCCTCGGCGTCGGACTTGATGAGGAAGGTGTCCTCGTACATGACGTCCGGGGCCGTCGCGGGCGCCTTGTTCATGAGCGCGAGCTTCGTGTAGTAGTCGTTGCCCTGGGCCTGGATCGGGACGAGGGTGACCTTCTTGCCCGGGTTCGCCTTCTCGTACTCGGTCTTGACCTCCTTCATCTGCGCATCGAGCTGCTGGAAGGCACCGAACTTCTGGTACGCGATCTTGATGGTGTCGCTCGAGGCAGAGCCCGAGCTGGAACAGCCCGCCAGCCCGACCGCGGCGACTGCCACGGCTGCGAGGCCGGCGATGATTCGGGTGCGGCGTTTCATCGGTGCTCCTTTGCACGGGATGTCCGCGGGCTCCGTCACCCGCGCGCAGGATTAGTACAGCGTGTGGACTTAATCGTGTCAAGCACTTTTCGTCACGGCTCGGTCACGGCATGGGCGCGCGCGAGGTGGAGGCCGATCCGCGCGTGGGAGGCCGATCCGCGCGTCCGAGGCCGATCCGCGCGTCGGAGGGCGGGTGGAACGACCTCCTCCGCGCGGAAGAGCTTCCCATCGCGCCTGCGATGGGAAGGAACGTGCACCCGCACCCGGGTCAGGCGATGGGCGTGGCGCCGCCGATCACCGTGATGCCGCCGGACTCGGGCACGTCGACGAGCAGCACGCTCGGACGCCCGACGTGTCGACCCTGCCGGATCACGACGCGGCTCCCGGGCGACACCGCGCCGATCGCGCGCAGGTAGGCGCCCGTGGACGCCGCCGCGGAACCGGTCGCCGGGTCCTCGGTGATGCGGCCGGCGGGGAACAGGTTGCGCGCCTCGAACGCGAGCGGGCCGGTGCGGTGCAGGACGGTCACGGTGCCCGCCCACCCGTACTCGTGCTTCAGGGCGGCGAGCACCGCGGGGTCGAACCGGAACTGGTGGAACAGGTCCTCGTCGGCCAGGACCACGACCGGGTGCCAGTTGCCGGCGAAGGACTCGAGCACGGGGAAGCCCTCGGCGACGTCACCGTCGACGAGTCCGAGCACGGCGGCGAGCCGCTCCCACCGCACGGGGTCGATCGGCCGGGTGTCGGGTTCGACGCTCGTCATCGCGACCTGCACGCTGCCGTCGGGCGCGGCCGTGGCGTCGACCGCGACGTCCCCGGCAGCGGTGGAGAACACCCGGGCTCCGGTGCCGTCGCGCTCGGCGAGCACGACGGCGGTGGCGACGGTGGCGTGCCCGCAGAAGGGGACCTCGGCGGCCGGCGAGAAGTAGCGCACGCGGGCGCCGTCCGGGGTCCGCGCGACCACGAAGGCGGTCTCGGGGTACCCCACCCGCTGCGCGACGGCGAGCATCTCGTCGTCGGTCATCTCCTCGGCGTCGAGCACGATGCCCGCGGGGTTGCCGCCCCCGGGCTCGGCGGCGAAGGCGGTGTAGCGGAGGACCTCGGTGCGCATCCTCCGACGCTACCGCGCGACCCCGGCGCACCCGGACGCCGACGCCCCCGCCGTCCGGAGGGACGACGGGGCATCGACGAGCGGTCCCGCGGGTCAGGCCTGCGCGACGGCCGACCGGTGACGACGACGGGCCACGAGGACACCGGTCCCGGCCGCCAGGAGCAGGAGCGCCGCAGCGATCCCACCGCCCAGCTCGGCACCGGTGAACGCGAGCGCACCCGTCGCGGGGTCGATCGTCACGGCCGTCCACCCGAGCACCGTGCCGTCGGACGCCGTGACCACGATGCGGTGCTGCCCGGCCGGGACGTCGGCGGGGACGACCACCGTCACGGTGCCGTCCGCGGCGACGACCGGCGTCCCGAGGAGTCGAGGCTCGGAGAACAGCCAGACCGCGACACGCTCACCGGCGTACTGCGCCCCGACGGAGATCGTCGCCGAGGACCCGGCTCGGACCACCGACGGCGCCGACACCGAGCCGCGGTTCCCCTCCGTGAGCGAAGAGGCGTCCGGCGCGACCGGGGCCGCCGGGGTCGTCGGGGTGGTCGGGTTGGTCGGGCCAGGGGCGGTCTGGGTCGGCGTCGGGGTTCCGTCACCCGCTCCCGGCGAAGGCGTGCCGCCGTCACCCGGAGCGGGCGTGCCGCCGTCACCAGGCGCGGGCGTCCCGCCGTCGCCCGGCTCCGTCGACGCGTCGCACGGGTACGTCCCGGTCCGCAGCGAGGACCCGTCCGTGTCGTTGTCGTCGGCGGTGAAGGTCGCCCGGGCGCCGTCCACACAGCGCCCCGAGATCGCGAAGCCCTCGTTGGCGAGCCCTCGGTCGGCGTTCGCCGGCGCCTCGTACAGCGTCGCGAGCGTGAACGCCCCGTCCTGCACGTCGAACAGCGCGGTGCGCCCGGAGCAGGCCTCGTCGCAGACGACCCAGAGCGCGTCGAGCGTGGGGTCGAACTGCACCTCGGCGACGAGGGAGAACGGCGTCGCGATCGTGGCGACGCGCTGGAACGCCCCGTCGTCCATCAGCGCGTAGGCGTAGACGCTCGCGGTGCCCTCGACCCCGACCAGGAAGAGGCCCTCGCCGTGCCTGGGGTACGAGGTGGGCGCGTAGGCCGCACCGGTGTGCTGGTCGACGAACCCGTGTGACGTCAGCCACGCGTCCGGCACCCAGGTCACGCCCTCGAGCCCGGCGTTCGCGCCGAGACCCGGGAAGTCCGCGGCGAGGTTCCACTCGTCCGTCGCGCGCAGCACCGACTCGGAGCCGTCGGCGCTCGCGAAGCGCAGCACCGCGGGGCGGCTCACCTTCGACACGTCGTTGTCGCGCTCGGTCGACACGTAGACCGCGCCGGGGTCGTCGGCCGTGACGGTGACGCCCTCGGCGTCGGGCGTCCCGGTGCCGTCGGCGTACCGCAGGTCGACACCGGCGGCGTTCGTCGGTGCCCAGCCGCCCCGGCCGTCCGGGGCCAGGTGGTAGAGCAGTCCGTCACCGTTCTGCACGGCCCAGAGTTGCCCGTCCGCCGACGTGGCGGAGGGTGCCCAGTCGAGGCCGCTCAGGTCTCCGGTGAAGGTGTCCTCGGCGTCCAGGACGGTCTCGTCCGGGCCGCCGGGCCACGCCTCGGCGGTCACGGACCCGGCGAAGCGGTTCGCCGCGCCCTTCGTCGGCTCGGCGGTCTCGGCGAAGGCACCGGTCCCGTCCGGGTTCCGTCCGTACGTCGTCGCGGCGTGCGCCGTCCAGGAGTACGAGTCCACCGGGACGCCCCGGGGGTCGGACAGCCGGACGGTGTCCGCCTTGCCGAGCCCGAAGCCGAACCGGGCCTCGTCGAGCACCGTGAAGCCATCCGGCGCGACGGTGGTGCCCGCCGGGATCGTCCACGCGTGGTCGTCCTCGCTGTCCCGGAGCACGTACCCGCCGAGGTCGACCGTGGTCGTCCCGACGTTCGTCAGCTCGACCCAGTCGCCCGGGGTGCCGTCCTGCGACTCGACCTCGTTGATGCGGACCGGCGAGGAGCAGTCGTTCGGCTTCCCCTTGGTCGACGCGGTGGTGTCGACGAACGTGCCGGAGCCGTCCGGGCAGCTGCCGTACGTGACGGCCGCGTGCGTGGTCCACGCGTACCGCAGCGTCAGCGCGCCGGCGGTGTCGTAGAGCCGGACCGCGTCGGCGCCGCCGAGTCCGAAGTCGAATCCGGGGCGCGTGGTGGTCTCCTGGTCGACGACGAGGTACCCGCCGGCGGCGATCGTCGACCCCTGCGGCAGCACGTACGCGGCGTGCGACGAGTCGGAGTCGAGGAAGCGCCAGCCGCTCAGGTCGATCGAAGCCGACGAGGTGTTCACCAGCTCGACCCAGTCGGTGTCGTCGGCGTTGGACTCCACCTCGTTGATCGCGAGTCCGGCGACGGGGCCGGTGGCGACGCGGGCGCCGACGGTGGGGTCGTCGTCACCGACCGCGGCGACGGCGGGGGTCGCGGTCAGCACTCCGGCGGCGAGGGCGATGCCCGTCGCGAGGCCGGCGCCGAGCCGCAGGGCAGGGGTGCGCATGCAGGGTCCTTCTCAGGGAGGTCGGGGGACCTGCACGACTGTTCAGCATCTCGGCGTCCGTCCGGTGGCGACCAGGTGAACGACAGGTGTCGCGCCACGGGCGGTGACCGGTGCGGCTTCTCAGGGGACGCCGACAGGATGGAGCGGACCCCGCGAGCGCGCTCGGTCGGAGAGGGAACCGTGACGGACGACACCACCAACACCGCACTGCAGTCGATGATCGACCGCGCAGGACGCATCACCGCCGAGGAGGCCGAGGCCCTCGACGTCGCCTGGAAGGCCGACGAGCAGATCGTGGTGCCGGAGGCGAGCGCGTCGCTCGCGATCCAGGGCGGCGCGGACGGCCGCATGGTGACGAACGCCGACCTGCTCGCCGCGTGGCAGCACGCGCTCGACGCCGCCGGTGCCGCCGGCCGGGTCGACGAGATCGAGGCCGCGCAGGCGGCCGGACGCGCGGTGAAGCACTCCGACGCGCACCTCCGCGACCGCGCCGGGGCCGAGGAGGCCGTCCGGTCCGCGGTCCTCGCCACCGGCGTGCGGGACCTCCTGTCCGACGACGAGTACGACACCCTGACGGCGACCTGGCGCAAGGTGCTCGGCGCGGCCTGACCCACACCCTGACCAGCGGAAGGCGCGCGCCGGACCGGCACCGTGCCTCCCGTCCGCGTCAGCGCCGACCAGGCGTCAGCGCCGACCGGGCGACAGCGCCGACCGGACGACAGCGCCGACCGGACGACAGCGCCGGTTCAGGCGTCAGCGCCGGATCAGGAGCGCACTCGCGCGCGGTGACAGCGCCGCGTCGAGGACCAGGCAGGCCGCGCCGACGGCCGCGACGTCCGCACCCCGACCGCTGTCCTGCACCACCACCGGGTGCTTCGGCACCAGCAGCGGCGACGTGACGACCGCCTGCCGGGCGGCCGGCAGGGCGACGGGCGCGATCCGCGACCAGAACGGACCACCGAACACGACACGGTCGATGTCGAGCAGGTTCACGATGAGCACGACGGCGTTCCCCATCACGGTGCCGGCCTCGGCCGCGAGCGTCACCGCGACCGGGTCGTCCGCGTCGATCGCCTCGCCGAGCGCGGCCCACGCCCGTTGCACCGCGGCGGCGTCGTCCTCGCGCGCGGGATCGCCGAGTGCCAGCCCACGCGAGCGCGCGACCTGCACGAGCCGGTCGGGGGCGACGGCCGCGCCGACCTCGCCCCGGGCACCCGATCCGTCCGGGGTGCCCGCGAGGCCGCCCTGGTCGACCATGATGTGCCCGGCGTCGCCGGCGTTCGAGCCGACCCCGCGCACCGGCTCGTGGTCCACGACGAGTCCGACGCCGAAGCCGGTGCCGAAGTACACGAACGCGAAGTTCCGGGCGGACGACTCCCCCGCCAGGAACATCTCGCCGACGACCGCGGCGGTGACGTCCTTCTCGAGGAGCACCGGGAACCCGGTGGCCTCGGCGAGCGCGTCACGCAGCGGGACGTCACGCCAGCGGGGCAGGAAGGGCGGGTCGAGCACGACGCCCGCGTCCACGTCGATGGGGCCGGGACTCGCGATGCCGACGCCGAGCACCGCCTCGACCGCGATGCCCGCACCCGCGACCAGGCCGTCGATGGCGGTGGCGATGGTGCGGACGACCTCGTCCGGGTCCTCGGCGGACGGCGTCGAGGTCGTCGTCTCGGCGAGCACCGTGCCGGCCAGGTCGAGCAGCACGTACGTGACCACCGCGGGGTCGACGTGCACCCCGACGGCGTACCGGCTCGAGGCCTCGAGCCGCAGGATCGTCCGTGGCTTCCCGCGCCCGGCGACGACCGTGCCGGACTCGACGATCATCCCCGCCTCGATGAGGAACCGGGTGACGTTCGACACGGTCTGCGCGCTGAGGCCGGTGCGGGCGGCCAGCTCCACGCGGCTCAGGCCGTCCGGCGACCGGCGGACCGCGTCGAGCACGACGGTGCGGTTGAACCCGCCGATCGACGGCAGGTTCGCCCCACGCCGGTGCTCCACCATCCCGCGACCATACCGCGCGGTCCGGACGGCGCTGCAACGGACGTGCAACGGTCGTGTCACCGTCCTGGCCCCCGGTCGGGGAGCACCGCTAGCCTGACCCCATGTCCGACCTGCGCCTCGAAGAACTCTCCGCGTCCACCGCCGCCGCAGCGAACTCCCTGACGCTCAAGCCGGGGCAGGAGGAGTTCGTGCAGCCGCAGACGTACGCGGTCGCGGAGTCCGACGTGAAGCCCAGCTCCGCCTGGACCCGCGTCGTCCTCGACGGGGACCGGGTCGTCGGCGTGATCGTCGGCACCTTCGACGAGGACAACGCGGACGAGGAGCTCCGGAGCGCGATCTGGCGCGTGCACGTCGCCGGTGACGCCCAGGGCCGGGGCGTCGGACGCTTCGCGGTGCACGGCCTGGCAGACGAGGCGCGGAGCCGAGGGTTCGAACGCCTGACCGTCGTGTACGAGCCCGGCGGCGAGGTCGGTCCCGAGGCGTTCTTCCGCGCGCTCGGCTTCTCGGTCGTGCGCGAGACGCAGTACGGCGACCACTTCGCCGCGCTGTCCCTGTAGTGCCCTCCGAGCCCGACCCGACGGACTTCGGTGCCGCGGTCGCGCTGGTGGTGCGGTCGATCCCACCCGGTCGGGTGATGACCTACGGAGACGTCGCCGCTGAACTCGGGTCACGTGCACCCCGGGCGGTCGGCAAGGTGATGGCGCACGAGGGCTCGGACCTGCCGTGGTGGCGGGTGGTCCGCTCCGGCGGGCTGCCGCCGGTCCGGCACGAGACCCGCGCGTTCGAGCACTACCGGGCGGAGGGGACGCCGCTCGTGCAGGGCTCCTCGGCCTGGAGGATCGACATGCGCCGTGCGCGCTGGTCCGGCTTCTCCGAGCAGCTGCGAGATTAACTGCATACGACATTTCAGATGTACAACTGAGCGACCTCGTCTCGAAAGGACACCATGCTCAGGAAGAACCACGTCATCGCCACGACCGCCGTCACGGTCGGTCTCCTCTGCGCCGCGGCAGCTCCGGCATCGGCAGCGACGAACGCCTTCGGAACCGCTGCGACCGCCAGCGCGTCCGCCCGTGCCTCGTCGACGATCCCCGGCAGCTCGACCGAACTGCGCTACTTCGGCGGCGTGCCCGTGCTCGACCTCGGCGACTCGCGACTCGCCCTTGCGTCGTCGCGCTCGGTCGTCGTCTCGGGAGTCGCCTCCGCCGCCGGCACCTTCCACCTGTCGGACGGTGACCGTGAGCTCTGCAGCGTCGCCACGCAGGGGCTGGCCTTCGTCTGCGAGATCCCGGACCTCGCGCCGGGGGAACGCGAGCTGCACGCCTTCGTCACGACTCCCGACGGCAGCCGCACCGCCGAGGACGTCGTGCTCCTGCGCGCCCGCGTCGAGAAGCCCAACGTCACCTCCGCCACCCGCCACGGTGACGTCGCCGTGATCGAGGGCACCGCGACCCCCGGCGCGCACATCACCGTCGCGACCCCCTCCGACGACGCCACGGTGGCCGAGGCCGACGCGAACGACGGCACGTTCCGCGTGGAAGCACCGGTGCGACCGGGCAACGCCGACGAGGACGACGCCTTCCGCGTCCGCGCCACGGTCGACCTGCCCGCCGACCAGCAGGGCGACCCCGAGGACTCGCTCGGCACCAGTGCGTGGACCCAGGTCGACGTCGACGACCAGGGCGGGACCCCCGACCCCGGCACCGGCGGCCCGAGCGACGTCGTCACGCCCCCGACCGACGTCGACCCCGGCTTCACCCCGCAGCCCGGCGACGGCGGCGAGACCCCCGACCCCGGCGACGGCGGCGAGGGCGAGACCCCCGCACCGGTCGACCCGATCCAGTGGATCATCCCGACGGATGACGGTGCTGGCTACACCTCGCTGCAGGTCCGCGGGGAACCGGGCACCTCGGTCACGGCGACCACCCCGACGGGCGACACCGTCCGCGGCCGCCTGGACGGCTCGGGCTCCGCACGCCTGCAGCTGCACCTGCCGTCGCAGTTCCGCTGGAGCGTGCAGGTGACGGCCGAGCACGACGGTGCCACGGCCGAGCGCACCGTCGAGGTGGGCACCGGCCCGCGCGCCGACCAGGGCACCCTGGTCGCGACCGCCGTCTCGAAGGGCTACGAATCGCAGATCTGGTTCGCGGGCGCGACCGGCTCCGTCACGATCTCCTACGACGGCCAGACGACCACCGCGTCCGGCAACGAGAGCGGCTGGGGCCGGTACGTCTACGGACCGAAGGCCGGCACCGTCGTGCGACCGGCACCGTGCCTCCCGGCTGGGGGTCGACCACCTGCGGGGTCGCACCCTGCGTGGGATCCGTCTGCTGGCTCATGCCATCGCCTCCTCTCGGGCGGGCGCATCGTCCTCGTCGAGCGAGGAGATGACGTAGCGGTAGTGCTCGTTGGTGGCCATCAGCTCCGAGTGGGTGCCGACGGCGGTGATCCGGCCGTTCTCCATGAGGGCCACGCGGTCGGCGAGGGTCACGGTGGACGGGCGGTGGGCGACGATGAGCGACGTGGTGTCCGCGAGGACCCGGCGGAGCCCGGCCTCGACCCGCGCCTCGGTGTCGACGTCGAGCGCCGACAGCGGGTCGTCGAGCACGAGCACCGACGGCCGCGCCGCGATCGCCCGGGCCAGCGCCAGACGCTGCCGCTGGCCGCCGGAGAGCGACAGGCCCTCCTCCCCGACGCGGGTGTCGACGCCCTCCGGGAGCTCGTCGACGAAGGACGCCTGCGCGATCTCGAGGGCCTCACGCATGATCCGCTCCGCCTCGTCGCCGGACAGGTCCGGGCGACCGAGCAGCACGTTGTCACGCACGCTCGTCGAGAAGAGCGTGGCGTCCTCGAACGCGACGCCGACGTGCCGACGGAGTTCCTCCCGGGTGAGGTCGCGGATGTCGACGCCGTCGATCGTGATCGAGCCGCCGGTCACGTCGTAGAGCCGCGGCACGAGCGAGAGCAGCGTTGTCTTGCCGCACCCGGTCAGGCCGACGAGCGCCATGGTCTCGCCCGGCTGGAGCTCCAGCTGGACGCCGTTCACCAGGTCCGGGAACTGCGCCGGCGAGTCCTGGTAGCGGAAGTGCACGTCGTTGAACGACAGCGCACCGTGCGGCTCGGCGATCGTCCGCGGGTGTTCCGGGTCCTGGATCGTGTTCTCGGAGTCCATCACCTCGAAGAACCGGTCGACCGCCGTGCGGGTGTCGAACGTCATCGAGAGCAGGAAGCCGATCGACTCGATCGGGAACCGCAGCACGGTCGCGGTCGCGAAGAACGCGAAGAGCTGCCCGACGGTGAGCTCGCCCTGCGACGCCAGCCAGATGCCGGCGAGCAGGCAGAGCGCGAAGGCGACGTCCGGCACGAGGAGCAGCCAGAGCCACAGGCCCGCGATCGCCCGGGACTTCTCGATCTCGGTACCGCGCAGCGCCTCGGCCTGCTCGGTGAACTCGTCGAGCTTCGACCGGCCGCGACCGAACGCCTTGAGCACGCGGATGCCGTGCACCGACTGCTCGACGCTCGTCGCGAGGTCGCCGACCTGGTCCTGGGAGCGGCGCGTGATGATCGAGTAGCGGCGCTCGAACAGGATCGCGGTGACCCAGATCGGCACGCACGCGACGAGGAAGACCAGGCCGAGCAGCCAGCCGAAGCTGAACAGCACGACGAAGCCGACCACGATCGTGACGGTGTTCACGACGAGCAGCACCACGCCGAACGCCAGCCAGCGTCGGATGAGCGACAGGTCGGACACCGAGCGGGACAGCAGCTGCCCGGACTCCCAGCGGTCGTGGAACGCGACCGGTAGGTCCTGCAACTTGTTGTAGAGCGCGTTGCGCATGCTCGACTCGATCCGCGTCGAGGGGCGCATCACCATCCGCCGACGGGCGGCGATGAAGAACGCCTCGAGCACACCGAGCGCCAGGACGGCGAGCCCGGCGGGCAGGATGAGGTTCCGGTCGCCGCTCGAGAGCGGACCGTCGACGAGCCCCTGCAGGACGTAGGGGATGGCGAGGGCCACGAGCGAGGCGCCCATCGCGACGGCCATGCCGCCGAGCAGGCGACCGCTGTGCGGTCGGACGTAGGGCCAGATGCGCGCGAGCGCGCGCAGCGTGGAGGGACGGTCGGTGGACGGGCGCGCCTGGTCTGGCGTCTTGGACATGGGTTGCGTCCTCGTGCGTCGTGCCGCGTCCGCCCGGTCTGGTCGCCGCTGCCGCCGACGGGTCACGTCGGTGGGTGGCGGTCCGGCCGGGAGGCACGGTGGGCGTTGCGTGGTGGTCGTCGGCCGGGCGCGTGGTCGCGCGCCGTCGCCGTCACGTCGCGTGACGTCGACCGGGCCGGAGGGCACCGGGGGACGCAGTGGTCCCCCGGGTTCTCAGCGGGTGGTCCGTGCTCGCCGACGGCGGTCGTCGGGCACGGGGCCGTGGGAGGGGCCTGGCTAGACGGCGGCCGCGGCCGGGGTCCGTCGCGGCATGCGCGCGCGGTACCGGGGTCGCGGAGCGGGAGTGGTCCCCACGAGGGACACGAGACCCGTCCGGGCAGCCGTCGCCACTGTGCCGGTCGTCGTGTCCATCGTCACTCCAGTCGTCGTCTTCGTCACCGTTGTGTCCGCGCTGCCGCCGATCCGTCGGGGATCGTCAGCACCTGTTGCGGAGCCTTGCAGACTATTCCCGGGCGGACGTGTTGCGCAACGGATCCGAGGAAGATTCCTGTTGTTGGACGCGGTGTCGATTCCGTCCGAGCGCGTCGGTCGGCGTCGGTCCTCGTCGGCGTTGGTCCGCGTCGGCGTCGGTCCGCGTCAGCGTCGGTCAGTGGAAGAAGTGGCGCTCGCCCGTGAAGTACATGGTCACGCCGGCCGCCTGCGCCGCCGCGATCACCTCGGCGTCGCGGACGCTGCCGCCCGGCTGGGCGACCGCGCGGACCCCGGCGTCGAGCAGCACCTGCAGGCCGTCGGCGAACGGGAAGAAGGCGTCGGACGCGGCGACGCTCCCCGCGGCCCGCTCGCCCGCACGCGTGACGGCGAGGTGGCAGGAGTCGACCCGGTTGACCTGGCCCATCCCGACGCCGACGCTCGCGCCGCGGTCGGCCAGCAGGATGCCGTTCGACTTCACCGCACGGCTGGCCTTCCACGCGAAGGCCAGGTCGGCGAGGGTCGCGTCGTCCGCTGGCTCCCCCGCGACGAGGTCCCACGTGGACTGGTCGAAGCCGGCGAAGCGGTCGGCGTCCTGCACGAGGAAGCCGCCGGAGATCTGCTTCACCTCGTGCTCGGCGAGCGCGAAGTCCGCCGGCAGCGTGAGCAGGCGGATGTTCTTCTTCTGCGACAGGATCTCGAGGGCCTCGGGGTCGAAGCCGGGGGCCACGACGACCTCGGTGAAGATGTCCTTGACCGTCTCGGCCATCTGCTTCGTCACCGGGCGGTTCGCCGCGATCACACCGCCGAACGCCGACAGCGGGTCGCACGCGTGGGCCGCCGCGTGCGCCGAGGCGATCGGGTCGAGGGCGTCGGCCGGGGCGATCGCGATGCCGCACGGGTTAGCGTGCTTGATGATCGCGACGGCGGGGGTGTCGAAGTCGTACGCGGCCCGGACGGCGGCGTCGGCGTCGACGTAGTTGTTGTACGACATCTCCTTGCCGTGCAGCTGGGTCGCCTGGGCGATGCCCGTGCCGTCGGGGGTCGTGTACAGCGCGGCCGCCTGGTGGGCGTTCTCGCCGTAGCGGAGGGTCGCACGGAGCTCGGCCTGCAGCCGGAGCTCGTCGTCGAACGTGCCGGGGGTCACGACGTCGCCGTCGACCGTCGGTGCCGCGGCCTGCTCGACCACGTCGGTCGCGAAGTACGACGCCACGGCGGTGTCGTAGGCGGCGGTGTGGGCGAAGGCCTGCGCGGCGAGGCGCTTCCGGAGCTCGAGCGTCGTCCCGCCGGCGCGGACGGCCTCGACGACCTCGGCGTACGAGGACGGCGAGACGACGATCGCCACGTTCGGGTGGTTCTTCGCGGACGCCCGGACCATCGCGGGGCCGCCGATGTCGACGTTCTCGACGACCGTGGCCGCGTCGGCGCCGCAGGCCACCGTCTCGACGAAGGGGTACAGGTTCACGACGACGAGCTCGAACGGCGCGATGCCGAGGTCCCCGAGCTGCTGCTCGTGCGACGCGAGGCGCAGGTCGGCGAGGAGTCCCGCGTGCACGGCCGGGTGCAGGGTCTTGACGCGGCCGTCGAGCGACTCCGGGAACCCGGTCACGCTCGACACGTCGGTCACGGCGTACCCGGCGTCGCGGATCGTCTGCGCGGTGCTGCCCGTAGAGACGAGCTCCACACCGGCGTCGGCGAGGGCCTCGGCGAGCTCGAGCAGGCCGCTCTTGTCGCTCACCGAGACGAGCGCGCGCCGCACGGGGACGACGTCGCGGTGGCGGTAGAGGCTGGGGTCGGCGGCGTGCACGCTCATGCGCTCGGGGTGCCCTTCAGGTCGGTGGTGCCGTTGGCGATGTCGAGGATCGTCTGGATGAGGAGTCGGCGTTCGACCGGCTTGATGCGGTCGTGCAGCGTCGACTCGGTGTCGCCCGGCAGCACCGGGATGCGCTCCTGGGCGAGGATCGGCCCGGTGTCGACGCCGTCGTCGACCTGGATCACGCTCGCGCCGGTCTGGTCGACCCCGGCCGCGAGCGCGTCCCGGACGCCGTGCGCCCCGGGGAACTCGGGCAGGTACGCCGGGTGGGTGTTGATGATGGCGGGGGCGAACTCCGACACGACCTGGTGCGGGAGCAGGCGCATGAGGCCGGACAGCACGAGCAGGTCGGGCGACCACGGGCGGATCTGGGCGGCCAGTTCGGCGCCCCAGTCCTGGCGCGTGGCGAAGCGGGAGAACGGGACCGTGAAGGTCGGGATGCCGAACTCCTCGCCGAGCCCCAGGCCCTCGGCGTCGCGGTCGGCCCCGATCGCGACGACGCGTGCGGGGTACTCGGCATCGGTGGTCGCCTGGAGCAGTGCCCGCAGGTTCGACCCGGTACCGGAGATCAGGACGACCAGTTCGAGCACGGGGACCAGCCTAGCGGCGGTGCGCGGCGGACTACGCGTCGTGCTTCGGACGGCGCCACCAGGGCAGCTCGTCCTCGGCGATCTGGTCGGTCGTGTCCCAGCGCGGAGGGCGGGCCGACCGCGCAGGCTCCGCGGTGTCGGCCGATCCCGTGGCGCCCACGTCGGTGCCCGTGACGTCGGTGCCGGTCAGGTCGGTGCCGGTGTCGTCGTGCCGGCTGGCGACGAACTCCTCGGTGCTCCACGGGAACGCGGGCTGCTGCTCGGTGCCCGGCGCGTGCGGGAGCGGTTCGTCCCCGGGGCCCCCGGGGCGGTCGGCGTCCGAACCCGTGACGCGGTCACGCAGGTCCCCGGCACGGCTCCGGACGCCGTCGGCGGCGCCCCGGAGTCGGTCGCGCAGGCTGCTCACACCGCCGCGGGACGGCACGGTCGCCCCCTGCGACGACGGAGCGGGCTCGATGCGCTCCGCCGCGACGGCGTCCGTGCGCGCCCAGGCCGGGAGCGGCACCGCGTCGGACTCCGGCTCGGGCCCCGGCGACGGCTCCCGTGACGGAGACGGAGACGGAGACGGTGCCGGTGCCGGTGCCGGTGCCGGTGCCGGTGCCGGTGCCGGTGCCGGTGCCGGAGTCGGAGCCGGTACCGGCGTCGGCTCGTCCGCCGGTGCCGGGTCGTCGTGGATCGGCTCGGTCGGGTGGTCGTCCGCCGCGGCACGGGTGGCGGCGTCGTGCGCCTCGTGCACCACGAACCGGTGCGACTGCGTGGACCGTCCGCCGCCGGCGTCGTCGAGGGCCGCGAGGAGCGAGCCGGCACGCGCATCGTCAGCGGCGTCGGCACCGGTCCCGTCGGTCGGGACGTCGTCGTCCGCCTCGTGCCAGCGCTCCCGGCCCCAGCCGCGCTCGGGCAGCCGGACGAGGTCGCTGCCGATCGCGAGCGCGACGACCGCGGGCACGCCGACCTCGAGGGCCGCGAACAGCCCGACGACGAGTCCGTCCGGACCCGCCTGTGCGAGACGACCCGGCCCGAACGACCCGGCGGTCAGCCCGGTGGCCACTCCGGTCAGCAGCCCGGCGACCACGCCGGTCGCCACCCCGGCGAGCGCCCGGTGCAGCGCGGAGTCGTCGGCGCCGAGCGCCCGCACGAGCCGCGGCCGGAGCAGACCGCCGACGACGAACCCGGCCACGACGGGCACGAGCACCCAGAGCAGACCGAAGGTGTGGCCGGCCGCGGGGAGCGCGCCGAACACGGGCAGGCCCGGGATCGGGCCGAGCACGGTGCCGATCGGGGAGACGCTCGAGCCGGTGCCGATCGCGAAGCCGGGTCCGACGAGCCACGCGGTGGCCCAGCCGACCAGGTCGGGCACGAACGCGAGCTGCCCGACGGTGAGCGCGATGCCGCCGACGACCCCCGCGTGCGAGCGCTCGTACAGGGCGATGACGTCGGCGAACGAGGCGAGCAGGACCAGCCCGACCACGAGCGCCGCGACGGCGACGACCACGGCGGTGGCGGCCGTGCCCGCGCGGAGCCCGAACCCGGCGAGCATGCGCCACCGCCCGGGGATGCGGTCGACGAGCGCGAGCACCCGACGGGCCAGGGGGTCCGCCGGCAGCCCGCGGCGCACGCGGCAGACCTCGGACGTCACGAGGGCGGGGACGGCGAACCACAGCGCGGGCAGCACGACGGCCTGCCAGACGGTGGGGTCGGTGGCCGCGGAGCGGGAGGACAGTGCGACAGCGAGCCCGAGGGCCGCGACGACCCCGGTGCCGACGAGCAGGCCCGTCGTCCGGTGCTCGGTCTCGGCGAACCGTCGTCCGGCCCGACCGCCGAGCCAGGCGGTCACGACCGCGAACCCGAGCGCCGCGAGGGTCACGTGGATGGGGGCGGCGGCGCCGTCCACCCCGGACGCGCCGGCCACCGCGGAACCGAGCCGGAAGGTCACGTCGACACCGTGGCCGACGAGCCAGACGCTGCCGGTCGCCTTCCAGAAGACGTCCCAGTCGACCTGCAGGCCGTACTCGAAACCCCAGAGGAGCGTCAGCGGGACGAGCGCGATGCCGATGCCCACGCCGACCGTCACGATCGCCTCGACGGCGGCCAGCAGTGCGGTTCCCAGGCGGTTCATCCGGGCCAGGGTACGTGCCGCCCGGGCCGGCGCGGGCGAGCCGCGCGGTGCCGGTGGACATCCACGCGACCACGGACGCAACGGGAGGCACGGTGCGGGCCCGCACCGTGCCTCCCGTCCGTCCTGGGGTCGGGTGACCGGACCGCCTACGAGGCGGCGACCACCTCGCGCAGCAGCGCGGCCGTCTCGGACGGGGTCTTGCCGACCTTCACGCCCGCGGCCTCGAGGGCCTGCTTCTTCGCCTCGGCCGTGCCCGCGGAACCGGACACGATGGCGCCCGCGTGGCCCATCGTCTTGCCCTCGGGCGCGGTGAAGCCCGCGACGTAGCCGACGACCGGCTTCGTGACGTGCGCCTTGATGTAGTCGGCCGCGCGCTCCTCGGCGTCGCCGCCGATCTCGCCGATCATGACGATCGCGGTGGTCTCCGGGTCGGCCTCGAACGCGGCGAGCGCGTCGATGTGCGTCGTCCCGATGACCGGGTCGCCGCCGATGCCGATGGCGGTCGAGAAGCCCAGGTCACGCAGCTCGTACATCATCTGGTAGGTCAGGGTGCCGGACTTCGACACGAGCCCGATCGGACCCTTGCCGGTGATCGTGGCCGGCGTGATGCCGACGAGCGACTCCCCGGGGGTGATGATGCCGGGGCAGTTCGGGCCGATGATGCGGGTCTTGCCGCCGAGGGCCTTGGCGTGCGCCCAGAACGCGGCGGAGTCCTGCACCGGGATGCCCTCGGTGATGACGACGACGAGCGGGATCTCGGCGTCGATGGCCTCCATCACGGCGTCCTTCGCGAACGCCGGCGGGACGAACACGATCGAGACGTCGGCACCCGTGGTGTCGATGGCCTCGCGCACCGAGCCGAACACGGGCAGCTCGACGTCGCCGTGCGTGACGGTCGTGCCGGCCTTGCGGGCGTTCACGCCGCCGACGACGTTCGTGCCGGCCTTGAGCATCAGCGCGGTGTGCTTCGTGCCCTCGCCGCCGGTGATGCCCTGGACGATGACCTTCGAGTCCTTGTTGAGGAAGATCGACATTGCTCTGGTGCTCCTTACGCCGCGGCCGCGGCGAGCTCGGCGGCCTGCTCGGCCGCATCGTCCATGGTCGCGGCGACGGTGACCAGCGGGTGCGCGGCCTCCGCCAGGATCCGACGGCCCTCGTCCACGTTGTTGCCGTCCAGGCGCACGACGAGCGGCTTCGTGGCCGCGTCGCCGAGGATGCCGAGCGCGGCGACGATGCCGTTCGCGACGGCGTCGCAGGCGGTGATGCCGCCGAAGACGTTCACGAACACGCTCTTGACCTGCGGGTCGCCGAGGATGACGTCGAGGCCGTTCGCCATGACCTCGGCCGAAGCGCCGCCGCCGATGTCGAGGAAGTTGGCGGGCTTCACGCCGCCGTGGCGCTCACCGGCGTAGGCGACGACGTCGAGGGTCGACATGACGAGCCCCGCGCCGTTGCCGATCACGCCGACCTGGCCGTCGAGCTTGACGTAGTTCAGGCCGTGGGCCTTCGCCTTGGCCTCGAGCGGGTCCTCGCTCGCGGTGTCCTCGAGCTGCGCGTGCTCCTGGTGCCGGAAGTCGGCGTTCTCGTCGAGCGAGACCTTGCCGTCGAGCGCCAGGATCTGGCCGTCGCCCGTGCGGACGAGGGGGTTGACCTCGACCAGGGTGGCGTCCTCGCCGGCGAAGACGTCGTAGAGCTTCACGAAGACGTCGGCGACCTGGTCCTGCAGCTCCGCCGGGAAGTTCGCCTGACGGGCGATGTCGAGCGCGGCTTCCTTGTTGATCCCGGTCAACGGGTTGACCTCGACCCGGGCGAGCGCCTCGGGCTTCTCGACCGCGAGCTGCTCGATCTCCATGCCGCCCTCGACGCTGACGAGGGACAGGTACGAGCGGTTCGCCCGGTCGAGCAGCACGGAGAAGTAGAACTCCTCGGCGATGTCGGCGCCCTGGGCGACCATCACCCGCTGGACGGTGTGGCCCTTGATGTCGAGGCCGAGGATCGCCTGCGCGTGCTCGTAGGCCTGGTCCGGGGTCTTCGCGACCTTGACGCCGCCGGCCTTGCCGCGGCCGCCGACCTTCACCTGGGCCTTGACGACGACCACGCCGCCGATCTTCTCGGCCGCTGCCTTCGCCTCCTCAGGGGTGTCGGCGATGATGCCCTGCAGCACAGGGACGCCGTAGGACTCGAAGAGGTCCCTGGCCTGGTACTCGAAAAGATCCACGCTGTTCTTCTTCCCGCACGGTTCGTGCGATCGGCATCGGTCATCGGGTCGCGCACTCAACGTCGAGGGTCGCTCGATGTCGAGACAACGGCCGCGACCACCCTACTGCCGCAGCGTGGACACCCGGTGCGCGGATCCGGATGGCCGCGACGCGCCACGCGGGGAGGACCTCCAGCCGCCCCCGGGCACGGTGGCTCCGATGGACACCGCACTCCGTACCCGCGCCGCCGACGTCTTCGGCTGGGACCTCCGTGACGCCCAGGCCACGGTCATCGACGCCGTCCTGGCCGGCCGCGACGCCCTCGCCCTGATGCCGACCGGGTCGGGGAAGTCCGCGATCTACCAGGTCGCCGGGCTCGCACTCGACGGGCTCGTCGTCGTGGTCTCCCCGCTCGTGGCCCTGCAGGAGGACCAGGTCGTCGGACTGCAGCGGCACCCGGACGCCCAGCGTGCCGTGGCCGTGAACGCGACGACGCGGGCCGCCGAGGTCGAGGACGCGTGGGACGCGATCGCCGCCGGGGACGTCCGCTACGTGTTCCTCGCGCCGGAGCAGCTCGCGAAGGACGACGTGGTCGAGCGACTGGCCGCGGCGGGCGTGTCCCTGCTCGCCGTCGACGAGGCGCACTGCGTGTCCTCGTGGGGGCACGACTTCCGCCCCGCGTACCTGGCCCTCGGCGAGGCTGCGGAGCGCCTCGGCCGTCCGCCGGTCCTCGCCCTCACCGCGACGGGCTCGGCCCCGGTCCGCGAGGACGTCGTCGCGCGCCTCGGCATGCGCGACCCGCTCGTGCTGTCCGCGGGGTTCGACCGCCCGGGCATCCGCATCGAGGTCGAGCGCTACGCCGACGCCGACGAGAAGCGCGCGGCCGTGGTCGAGCAGGCCGCAGCCGCGACCGGCACCGGCATCGTCTACGTCGCGACCCGGAAGGAGACCGACGAGTACGCCGACGCCCTCCGCGCCCGCGGCAAGGACGCCCGGCCGTACCACGCGGGCATGCGGGTCCGGGACCGCGACGCCGTGCTGCACGCCTTCCACGACGGCGAGGTGGACGTGGTCGTCGCGACGAGCGCCTTCGGCATGGGCATCGACAAGCCGGACGTCCGCTTCGTGCTGCACGCCGACGTCGCCGAGTCCGTGGACGCGCACTACCAGGAGATCGGCCGTGCGGGACGGGACGGCGCCCCGGCGACCGCGACCCTGCACTACCGCGCCGAGGACCTGGGCCTCCGCCGGTTCTTCGCGACCGGCACCCCGAAGCCCGCGTCGCTCCGCGCCGTGTTCGACGCGGTCCCCGAGGACGGGTCGATCGCCCGGTCGGCCCTCGCCGACGCGTCCGGCCTGTCGACCCGGACCGCGGGCCGTGCGGTGAACACCCTCGTCGAGGCGGGCGTGCTCGACGACGGCGCGGACGGGATCGTCCGCGCTGCCGACGCACCGCACTCGGCCGCCGAGGCCGCGAAGCGCGCGTCCACCCGCGCCGAGGAGCGCGAGCAGGTCGAGCAGTCCCGGATCGCGATGATGCGACGGTTCGCCGAGACCACCGGCTGCCGCCGCCAGTTCCTGCTCGGCTACTTCGGCGGCGAGCTCGCCGAGCCCTGCGGGAACTGCGACACCTGCACGTCGGGCAGCGCCTACGAGCAGGGGGCGCACGGCGCCGACGGTGCGCACGACGACGTCTGGCCGCCGGAGTCGGCGGTCGAGCACGCGCAGTGGGGCCACGGCACCGTCATGAGCACCGAGGACGACCGGGTGACCGTCTTCTTCGAGTCGGCCGGGTACAAGACGCTGGCCCTGGCCGACGTCGAGGAGCGGCACCTGCTCGAGCGGGTCTGAACCCGGGACGCCGAGCACAGGGGGAAGGCGCGGTCGCTCGACCACCCGTCGGCGACCGCGCTCCACTCCCCCGAGCACGGCGAGTGTGCCCCGCGTCCGTGTCCCGGAGGTGTCCGCCGGGTGAACGCGACGCGAAGCCGGGCCCCGAGTGCGCATCCCGGACGCCCCGTCAGGCGTCCGGCGTACACAGGAGGACCACCGAACGCGCCCGATCGGGCGAACGACAAGGAGCCACCATGAGCGACCCCGGCATCAGCCCCGTCGACGACTTCGACGCCCAGGAGCGCCGCGCCGACGACGTGGACCGCGAGCACGTCGGGCCGTACGAGGTCGACGAGTCCGAGGAGTCCCTGGAGACCGTCACGAACGACGCCGTCGCGGGCGAGACCGTCGAGCCGCAGGTCGGCGACGGCTCGGACGACGGCCCCACGGGCGGCGCCCCGCGCGAGGGCTCCCCGGACCTCTGGGAGCACGACGAGGACGAGGACCGTCCGGACCTCGGCGGCGACCTCGGCACGAAGCCGCTCTGACGCAGCACGGCACCGACGGAGCACGGGACGGTAGGTTGCCGCCCGTGCTCCGTCGTGTCCGTGCCGCCGTCCGCCGCGTCCCTGCGGTCGCGAGGCTGCTCGCCGTCGCCGCGCTCCTGCTGGTGGCCGCCGGCGCGCACACGCTCGTCCACGGGGACGGCCCGGCCACGTGGGTGGCGCTCACCGTCGCCGGGATCGTGATCGCCCTCCTGACCGGCTGCCCGACCCGCACCTGGCCGCTCCCTGCCGTCTGGCTCTTCGCTGCCCTGCTCGCGTCTGCTTCCGCCACCGGCGACGCCGTCGCCGCCCGCGTCGCCGCGGCGGCGGTCGCCGGTGGCGTCGGTCTCGTCGCCGCCGTCCTCCTGGACGTGGTCCCGGTGCTGCGGGCGCGCGGGCGCGGGTCCGCGACGTGACCGGTCGACGGCCTGGAGGCACGGCACACGACCGGTGGCGTGCCTCCCGTCCGACACCCGGCCGGGTCGCGGACCGTGCCCTGCGGGACTGGCTGGCCGACAGCACGCCCGTCGCGGCCGGCGGCCGCGCCATCCTGCTGCAGATCGCGGACCCGGTCGTCGCAGCGGGGGTCCGACGGCACTCGGACTTCGCGCGGCGACCGCAGCAGCGGCTCGCCCACACCCTGATGTTCGTCTCCGCCGTCGTGATCGGCACGGACGCCGACGCCGCCGTGGCGACCGCCTTCGTCGAGCACGCGCACCGGCCCGTCGCCGGCGCGGACGACGTCGAGCGCCAGCTGTGGGTCGCGGCGACGCTCTTCGACTCCGCACGTCGCGCCCACGAGCTGTTCGGCGACCCGCCCGGTCCGGACCGGGCCGAGGACGTGCTCGCGGCCTACGCGCCGATCGCGACCGCGTTGCGGGTGCCAGCAACGGATTGGTTCCGCGACGTCGCCGACTTCGACCGGTACTGGGCCGCGACGCTGCCGACGCTCACCGTCACCGACGACGCCAGGGGCATCGTCCGGGACCTCCTCCACCCGCGCTTCGCCCCGGCGTGGGTGCGGGCCGCGATGCCGCTCGTGCGGACCGTCACGGTCGGGATGCTGCCCGATGCTCTCCGCGCCGCGTACGGGTTCCCCTGGGGGCCGCGCGAACAGCGGCGCTTCCGACGGGCCGTCCGGCTCGTCCGGGGTGTGCGCCGCATGGTGCCGGCGGCACTCCTGCGGCTCCCGGGGCCCCTGCTGCTGCGCGCGATGCACCGGACGGCCGCCCGGTACCTCGCGGTACGGCCGGACCAGTTCTTGTCCTAGCGACAATTACCGTGGTACGGTCGGGTCATGGCAGTCGAACTCAGCACCTGGGACGCCCAGGGCACACCGACGACACCGACGTTCTCCACCATGCGGTTCCCCGCCGGTGAAGCCCACGTCAAGGTCGTGGACGACGCCGACGCGGGGGCGACCACCGAGATCGCGACCCTGCGCGGCACCAACGGGGACGACCTCGTCATGCTCGGCATGTGGGCTGACGCGGTCCGGCAGCGCGGCAGCAGGTCCGTCGCCCTCGTCCCGTACCTGCCCGGAGCCCGCCAGGACCGCGGGCTCCCCTTCGGCGCGAAGGTCTACGCGGACGTCCTCAACGGCTTCCACATCGACCAGGTGATCGCCTTCGACCCGCACTCCCCCGTGATCGTCGACCTCGTCGACAACCTCACGGTGGTCACGAGCGAGCAGGTCGTCCGCGATGCCGTGCTCGACGTCGAAGGGGACGCGTACACGGGGATCATCGCGCCGGACAAGGGTGCGGTCGCCCGTGCCACCGCGGTCGCCGAGTCCTGCGGGCTGCCGCTGTACCGCGCCGAGAAGCACCGCAACCCGGACACCGGCAAGCTCGACGGCTTCACGTGCGAGCCACTCCCGGCGGACGGCCGGTTCCTGGTCGTCGACGACATCTGCGACGGCGGCGGCACGTTCACGGGCCTCGCCGGCTCGACCGGCCTGCCGAAGGAGCGCCTGGGCCTCTGGGTCTCACACGGGGTGTTCTCCGGCCGGGCTCCGCAGCTCGCCGAGCACTTCGGCGAGATCGTCACGACCGACAGCTACCCGGCCCAGAACGCCGTCCCCGGTCTCCGGACCGTCCCGCTCAGCCCCTACCTCACGAAGGAGATCCGATGACCACCACGACGACGGGCCTCGAGCCCCGCACCACCACCGCGAGCCCGATCGCCCCGCTGCTCGCCGTCGACGGCTACAAGCACTCGCACCGGCAGGTCTACCCGCAGGGCACGACCCGGATCCTGATCAACTGGACGAACCGCTCGAACGCGCACATGCCCGAGTCGACGCACGCCGTGGTCTTCGGGCTGCAGGCCTTCGTGCAGCGGCACCTCGTCGAGGCGTGGGAGCCGTTCTTCGCCGCCGACGAGGACACCGTCGCCGACCTGTTCGAGCAGGCGCTGCAGGGCTACTTCGGCCCGAACCACATCGGGGTCGACCACGTCCGCGCCCTGCACCGCCTCGGGTACCTGCCGCTCGAGATCCGCGCCCTCCCCGAGGGCACCCTCGCGCCGATCGGCGTCGCCACCCTGACGGTCGAGAACACCGTCGACGAGTTCTTCTGGCTGCCGAACTACATCGAGACCGCACTGTCCGCCTCGATCTGGCACCCGTCCACCGTCGCGACGAAGGCCCTGGCCTACCGCGACCTCATGGAGGAGTGGGCCGAACGGACCGGCGCCGACCCGGCGAGCATCGACTTCGCCGCGCACGACTTCTCGTTCCGCGGGCAATCGAGCATCGAGTCCGCAGCCGCCGGCGGTGCCGGGCACCTGCTCTCGTTCCTCGGCACCGACTCGATGCCCTCGCTCGACTTCATCGACCGCTACTACCCCGGCGACAACGGCTGGGTCGCGGCGAGCGTGCCCGCCACCGAGCACAGCGTGATGTGCGTCCGGGGCGCCGACGGCGAGCTCGAGACCTTCGAGCAGATCCTCGATGTCTACCCGACGGGCATCGTCTCGGCGGTGAGCGACGGCTTCGACCTGTTCAAGGTCATCACCGAGACGCTCCCGCAGCTCAAGGACCGCATCACGGCCCGCGACGGCAAGCTCGTCATCCGCCCGGACTCGGGCGACCCGGTCGACATCGTCACCGGCACGGTGCACAGCGTCCCGCGGGACGAACTCCTCCGCGACGGCCGCACCCACGAGGAGAAGGGCGTCGTCGAGCTCCTCGACGAGCTGTTCGGCCACACCGTCAACGCGAAGGGCTTCAAGGTCCTCGACCAGCACATCGGCGTGATCTACGGCGACAGCATCACGCTCGACCGTGCGCACCGCATCTACGAGCGCCTGGCCGCCAAGGGCTACGCGAGCGACAACATCGTGCTCGGCATCGGCTCGTACACGTACCAGTACATGACCCGCGACAACCTCGGCAGCGCGGTGAAGGCCACGTGGGCGCTCGTCGACGGCCAGCCGGTCGACATCCAGAAGGACCCGAAGACCGGCAGCGGCAAGAAGAGCGCGAAGGGCCGCATCGCGCTGCACCGCGACGCGGACGGCGAGATCCGCCAGACCGACCAGGCCACGCCCGAGGACGAGGCCACGAGCCTCCTCCAGCCGGTCTGGGTCGACGGCCGCTTCCAGGTCCACCAGTCCTTCGCGGACGTCCGACAGGTGCTCCGCACCGAGCGGGCGGCCCGGGCCGCCCGCCGGGCGACGGTGTGACCGACGCCGCCACGGTGGCCCGCGACCAACCGCTCATCGCGATCGACGTCGTCCCGGTGTCGTTCACGACGGCGGACGGTCTGCGGGTCGCCACCGCGCGGCGGGCACACGACCCGTTCGCCGGCCTGGAGGCACTCCCCGGCGTGCTCCTGGACGCTGCGGAACGCCTCGTGGACGGCGCGCGACGCGCACTGCGGACCAAGACCGGGATCGACACGGCTGCGGTCCGGCACCTCGCGCAGGTCGGTGCGTTCGACGGACCGTCCCGCGACCCGCGGGACACCGCGATCAGCATCGCGTTCCTGGCGGTCGTCGACCCGGGGGTGGACGCACCGTCCGCGGTCTGGCGGCGACCCGACCAGGGTGACCCGCGCCTCCCGTTCGACCACGACGCGATCGTCCGGACGGCCGTCGACCAGGTGCGGACCCGGCTGTGGCGCGACATCCCGCTGACACGCGCCCTGCTCGGCGAGGTGTTCCCGACGTCCGCGGCGGCGCGGCTGCACGCGGCGTTGCACGGCAGCGCACCAGACGCCGGCAACCTCAACCGCTCCCTGCGGACGAACCCGGCGCTCGTGCGGACCACCGCACCCACGACGGCGGGCACGCGGAGCGGACGTCCCCCGGCGACCTGGACGTGGGCGGGCTGAGCGCGGTTGGCTGGGGCCATGTCCGCTTCGCTGTCCGGTGACGACTCCCTGCACCTGCCCGAGTTCGACGCGCCGCCGTCGTCCCCGATCGACCTGGCCCGGCGGTGGCTCGACGACGCCACATCGCGCGACGTGTCCGAGCCGATGTCGATGACCCTCGCGACGGCGGGGGCGGACGGCCGGGTGAGCGCCCGCACGGTCGACGTGAAACGGCTCGAGGACCGCGGGCTCGTGTTCGGCACCTCGACGCTCAGTCCCAAGGGGCGGCAGCTCGCCGAGAACCCGCACGCCGCGCTCCAGGTGTACTGGCGCGAGACGATGCAGCAGCTCCGGTTCGAGGGCCGGGCGGTGCAGCTCTCCGACGACGAGTCCGACGCGCTGTTCGCCGACCGCTCGCCGAAGTCCCGCGCCGCGACCGCGATCGCCGACCAGTCCGCCGTGCTCGAGCCCCGGACCCTGCAGGACCTGATCGACGACGCGAACGTGCTCCTGTCCCAGACCGACGACGCCGTCCCGCGCCCGGAGGGGTGGGTTGCGTGGCGGCTCGAGCCCGAGGTCGTGGAGTTCTGGCACGGCAGCCGCGACCGGATGCACCGGCGGCTGCAGTACGTCCGCGCGGGCGAGGGCTGGGACGCGGCGCGGCTGCAGCCGTAGCGGGGGCGCTCGTGCTCTGCCTGTTGCCGTCCGCAGAGCGCGGTAGCGTCGGTGGATGGGGAACGCAGGCGCAGTGACCGTCCGACCGGCCGGGGCAGGGGACGCCCGGGCGATCGCCGAGGTGCACGTGCGGGCCTGGCAGGAGGCGTACGCGCACCTGCTGCCCGCGGCGTACCTCGCCGCGCTCGACGTCGACGCCCGGGCGGCCCGCTGGGAGGGACTGGTGGTCGAGCCGGGCCTGACCGTCGTGGTCGCCGAGTGCGACGGCGCCGTCGTCGGGTGGGCCTCCGCCGGCCCCGGGCGCGAGGAGCCCGCGGTGCGGGACCGGGAACTCGAGGGGATCTACGTCCTCGCGGCCCACCACGCGTCCGGCGCCGGGCAGGCGTTGCTCGACGCCGCGGTCGGTGCCGAGCCGGCGTTCCTCTGGGTCGCGGAGGGCAACCCGCGCGCCGAGGCCTTCTCCCGCCGGAACGGCTTCGAGCGGGACGGCGGAGCGAAGCACGTGCCGATCGGGCCGAACGGCATGGACGCGGTCCGGATGGTGCGCTGACACGCGGTCCGCGCGGTCCGTGTGGTCAGCGCCGGCCTCGTCCGGGCCGAGCGCCTCGGGTCGAGCTCCCCGGAGCGGTGCGCCTCGGCGTCAGAGCTTCTCGATGGGCGCGATCTTGATCAGGAGCTTCTTGCGCCCCGCGGAGTCGAACGCGATCTCCGCGATGCGCTTCGCGCCCTGGCCCGTGACCGCGGACACCGTGCCCTGACCGAAGTCGACGTGCGAGATCCGGTCGCCAGGGGCGAGCTCCATGTCACCGTTGTCCCGGACCTGCCCGGACACCCGGTTCGCCCACTCCGTCTTGGGACGGGTCTTCGCCGCAGCCGCCGCACGGTCGTACGACCCGCCGCCGAAGCCGCCACCACCGCGGTAGCCGCCCCCGCCGGACGGACCGCCGCCGAGCCCACCGCCGCGCCGGGCGTTGAGGGCCCGGGGCTCGGTGCCACCGCGGCTGTTCGCCATGCCGGGCGACTGCTTCCACTCGATGAGCCCCTCGGGGATCTCCTGCAGGAAGCGGGACGGCATCGCCACGTTGACGTCGCCGAACTGCGCGCGGGTCATCGCCAGGGACAGGAAGAGGGACTTCTTGGCCCGGGTGATGCCGACGTAGAACAGTCGGCGCTCCTCGCTCGGACCACCCGGTTCGTTCGCCGACATCCGGTGCGGGAGCAGGTCTTCCTCGACGCCGGTGAGGAACACCGCGTCGTACTCCAGGCCCTTCGCCGTGTGCAGCGTCATGAGCGACACCGTGCCCGACGAGTCGTCGAGCTCGTCCGCCGCGGCGACCAGGGACACCTCGGTCAGGAAGTCGGACAGCGTGCCTTCGGGGTTGTTCTTCTGGAACTCCCGCGTCACGGCCACGAGCTCGTCGATGTTGTCCGCGCGCGCGGCATCCTGGGCGTCGGGCGACTTCCGCAGGTTCTCGAGCAGCCCGGAGCCGTCGAGCAGCTGCGTCAGGGTGTCCACGACCGGCTGCGTCGCCGCGCGCGAGGCCACGTCGTCCAGCAGCGCCGCGAAGGACGTGATCGCGGTCCGCACCTTCGGGCCGAACCCGAGCTCGTCCGCGTGCCGCAGGGCGTCGCGCATCGAGGTCTCGTGCTCGTCGGCGTACCGCTGCAGCGCCGTCTCGGTCACCGCACCGATGCCGCGCTTCGGCACGTTGAGGATGCGGCGGAGCGAGAGCGGGTCGGCCGGGTTGGCGACGGTGATCAGGTACGCCATCGCGTCCTTGATCTCGGCGCGCTCGTAGAACTTGGTGCCGCCCAGCACCCGGTACGGGATCGCCGCGCGGATGAAGATCTCCTCGAGCGCACGGGTCTGCGAGTTCGTGCGGTAGAAGACGGCCATGTCGCGGTAGGACGTACCGTCGTCGTGCAGCCGCTGGATCTCGTCCGCGACGAACTGGGCCTCGTCGTGACCGGTGTAGCCCGTGAACCCGATGATCTTGTCGCCGGCGCCGACGTCGGTGAACAGGTTCTTGGCCTGCCGGTCGAAGTTGTTCGCGATGACGGCGTTCGCGGCGTCGAGGATGGTCTGCGTCGACCGGTAGTTCTGCTCGAGCAGGATGACCTTCGAGTTCGGGAAGTCCCGCTCGAACTCGACGATGTTGCGGATGTCGGCCCCGCGGAACGCGTAGATCGACTGGTCCGAGTCGCCGACGACCGTCAGGGACGCCGGGGCGATCGACCCGTCGGCCTCCCGCATGCGCTCGACGTGCTGGCCGGCGTCCTCGAGCTTGTCCACCTGCTCGACGGGCACCGGACGCGTGAGCTCACGGATGAGGGCGTACTGCGCGTGGTTCGTGTCCTGGTACTCGTCGACCAGTACGAACCGGAAGCGTCGCTGGTACAGCGCGGCGACCTCGGGGAACGCCCGGAACAGGAACACCGTCTGCCCGATGAGGTCGTCGAAGTCGAACGCGTTCGCCCGCCGCAGCTCGTTCGTGTACCGGCGGAACACCTCGGTGAACATGACCTCTTGCGGGTCGTTCGCGTTGATGTTGCGCGCGTACGTGTCGATGTCCTGCAGCTCGTTCTTGAGCTTCGAGATCTTCGACGCCGCAGCCCCGACGGTCAGCCCGAGCGAGTCCGCCTCGAGCTCCTTGATGATCCGCTTGAGGAGCGCGCGGGAGTCAGCGGAGTCGTAGATGGTGAACGACTGCGGGAACCCGAACCGCTCCGCTTCGCGACGGAGGATCCGCACGCACGCCGAGTGGAACGTCGAGATCCACATGCCCTCGGCAGCCTGCCCGACGAGGGCCTGCACGCGCTCGCGCATCTCAGCCGCGGCCTTGTTCGTGAACGTGATCGCGAGGATCTGCGACGGCCACGCCTCGCGGTTCGCCAGGAGCAGGGCGATGCGCCGCGTGAGCACACTGGTCTTGCCGGAGCCGGCGCCCGCCACGATGAGCAGGGACTCGCCGCGGTACTCGACGGCTTCCTTCTGCTGGGGGTTGAGACCCGCGGTGAAGGGGTCGTCGTACCCGCCGGCGCGGTGGCCCGCGTCCGGCTCGGGGGACTGGTCGAAGGGCTCGAGCACGATCGTCATGACCGGGTCAGTCTAGGCGCGCCCTCCGACAGCCGCAGCGGGCCGCGACCACGAGCTGTGGGCCGCGGGACACAGCTCGGTCCGCGAGGAGCCGGGCGTGCCGCGCGCACGTCCAGGCTGTGGGGCATGAGGACGTGGACCGTGTGGGACGCCGTGGCGCTCGTCGAGCGGAGCTGGTGCTGGATGGTCTTCGTCACCATGCCGGTGACGATCGTCGTCGCGCTGGCCGCTTCCCTGCTGGTCGACGGCCGCCCCCTCGGACCGGAGCAGGTGGCCGCCGCCGGGCTCCTCGGCCTGATCGTCGCCGTGGCGTCGGGGGTGGTGTCGGTCGGCGGCGGGATCGTGGCACTGCCGTGCACGTGGTTGCTCGGCTGGGCGCTCACCCGGCGCGCGCTCCCCCGAGGCGTGCACGTCGTCGCACACGCCGTGCTCGCCGGTGCCCTCGGGACGCTCTGCGTCGTCGTGCCGAGCGCGTCCTGGGGCTCGCCGCTGTGGGCTCCGCTCCCGGCCTTCGCCGCGGTCGTCGGGGTCGCAGCGAGTACCGCAGCCGCGATCGCCGCGCGGCGCACTGGGCTTCCGGCCGACATCGAGCCCGCAGCGGAGCCCGACGTCTCAGTCCGCGCTGCCGCCGACGAGTGACCGGGCCCGCACCGCGAGGTCCGGGTGGTCCGCGAACACGCCGTCGACGCCGGTCCGCAGCACCGAGGTGAACCAGCGCTCCCAGTCCCCGTGGGCGGCGACGTCCCCGCCCCGACGGAGCGGCGCCGGCAGGAACCGGTTCTCCGGCCGCAGGGTCCAGGTGTAGACCGCGAGCCCCGCCGCGTGCGCCCGGTCGACGATCGCGCTCCGCACCGGTCGGGGGTCGTCCACGGCCGCGGTGTCGGTCCCCGCCATCAGGGTCTTCAGGTCGACGCTGATCCCGTGGAACTCCGCGGCGAAGCCGGCCAGGGCCTCGTCGGTCCGCTCGGACGCCCACGACGGAGCCACCGACCCGTGGGCGGCGACCTCGTCCGCGGCGCTGCCACGAGCCTCCTGGAGGTACACGAGCCGGCCACCCGTCCTCCGCGCGCCGAGCTGCCGGAGCACCGTCTTCTCGAACGACTCGACCGTCAGGCGGTCGTCGCCGCGCCAGCCGGCGGCCCCGAGTGCGTCGTCGAGCAGCTGCGCCATCGGGAGGCCGGCCTGCTCGAAGAAGGTGGCGTGCTTCACCTCGGCGACGAGCCCGACCGGCCGCGGTGCCGCGTCGAGGATGCCGAGCAGGTCCTCGAGCCGGAGCACGCCCTCCTGCCCGTCGTACGCCGCGGACGCGGGCCGCAGGGCCGGGAGGCGCTCGCGGACCCGGAGCGTGCGGAGCTCGTCCCACGTGAAGTCCTCGGTGAACCACCCGGTGACGACCTGTCCGTCGACGGTCTTCGACGTCCGCAGGTGCGCGAACTCGGGACGGTCCGCGACGTCGGTCGTGCCGGACACCTCGTTCTCGTGGCGCAGCACGAGCACGCCGTCCCGCGTCGGCACGAGGTCCGGCTCGATGGCGTCGGCACCGAGTTCGACGGCGAGCTCGTAGGCGCTCCGGGAGTGCTCGGGCCGGTGGCCGGACGCACCGCGGTGGGCGATCACACGGGTCATGCGCCGAACCGTACCGCCCCGCCGTGACCGGGCGGTGTCGCGCGACGGGACACTGCTGCGAGCCGTCGCAGGTGATCGGCGATCACTCGGCCGGCTCGGGGTGCGCTCGCAGACCACCCCCATAGTCTTCGGGTGTCGGGCCCGTCAGGACCCGCTTCCGCTCGCCGCGAATCCTCAGCCTTCCGCGGCGCAGCGCCTCTAGGCTGAGAGGACTCGAATCTCCAAGGAAGAGGACACCATGGCCTTCAAGCCCGGTTTCGACCAGTCCCCCGCCTTCAACGACCAGGGGCGTGGCGCCTGGGGCGTCAGCGGCGCTGGTCAGCAGCAGGCGGGCTGGGGACAGACCCCGAAGCAGGGGCAGTACCCGCAGCAGGGCGGCATGACGCCCGAGCAGCTGCAGTACATGTACGACCGCCCGTCGGCGAACACCGTCGACACGGACCGGATGTCGTACGAGGACACCATCGTCAAGACGCTCCTGGCGTTCGGCGTGCTCCTCGTCGGCGCGGTCGCCGGGTGGAACCTGCCCCCGATCGTCTGGATCGTCGGCGCGATCGTGGGCTTCGTGCTCGCGCTCGTGAACACCTTCAAGAAGAAGCCTTCGCCGGGACTGGTCCTGACGTACGCGTTCTTCGAGGGGCTGTTCGTCGGTGGTATCTCGAACTACTTCCAGACGGCGTTCCCGCAGGCCGACGGCATCGTTGCGCAGGCGGTCTTCGGCACCCTCGGTGTCTTCGCCGTTACGCTGCTCTTGTTCCTCTCGGGCAAGGTCCGTGCGACGCCCAAGCTGACCCGTTTCTTCCTCATCGCGATGGTCGGGTACATGGCGTTCTCGCTCGTGAACCTCGTCCTGATGTGGACCGGTGTCACGCAGACCGCCTTCGGGCTCATGGGAACGACGATCTTCGGCATTCCGCTCGGCGTCCTGATCGGCGTGTTCGTGGTGCTCATGGCGGCGTACTCGCTGATCCTCGACTTCGACCAGATCAAGACCGGTGTCCAGCGCGGCGCCCCGAAGATCTACGCGTGGACGGCGGCGTTCGGGCTCATCGTCACCCTGGTGTGGCTGTACCTCGAGATCCTGCGCATCCTCGCCATCATCGCGAGCAGCCAGCGCAACTAGCGCTCCGCTCGACCTCGACCGAAGGGCCCCGGCACCGCCGGGGCCCTTCGGCGTTCCCCGGGACGGGGCGGGAGCCCGTCAGCGTGCAGGACATGCCGCGTGCGTGTCGTCGTGTGTGCGCTTCCGGTCGCCGGCGCGCCTCGAGCGTGACAGAAGTGGCACGGTCGGCGGCCCACCCGCACGCACGAGGGCCCGGCACGCAGCGCGCACCGGGCCCTCGGCAGGTCAGGGAGGGGTCACTCCCACTCGATCGTCCCCGGCGGCTTCGACGTGACGTCGAGCACGACCCGGTTGACGTCGGGCACCTCGTTCGTGATGCGGTTCGAGATCTTCGCGAGGGTGTCGTACGGCAGGCGCGTCCAGTCCGCGGTCATGGCGTCCTCGGACGAGACCGGACGGAGCACGATCGGGTGGCCGTAGGTACGGCCGTCGCCCTGGACGCCCACGGAGCGGACGTCGGCGAGCAGGACGACTGGGCACTGCCAGATCTCCTCGTCGAGGCCGGCCGCGGTGAGTTCCTCGCGCGCGATCTTGTCCGCGGCACGGAGCAGGTCCAGCCGCTCCGCGGTGACCTCGCCCACGATGCGGATGCCGAGCCCCGGGCCGGGGAACGGCTGGCGGCCGACGATGACCTCGGGGAGCCCGAGCTCGCGACCGACCGCACGGACCTCGTCCTTGAACAGGGTGCGCAGCGGCTCGACGAGCTCGAAGGTCATGTCCTCCGGCAGCCCACCGACGTTGTGGTGCGACTTGATGTTCGCCGTGCCCGAACCGCCGCCGGACTCGACGACGTCGGGGTAGAGCGTGCCCTGCACGAGGAACTTGACCTCGCCGGCCTCGTCGTCTCCGCGCGCCTCGAGCACGAGGGCCTCGGCCGCCGCCTCGAACGTGCGGATGAACTCGCGGCCGATGATCTTGCGCTTCTGCTCCGGGTCGCTCACACCGGCCAGGGCGTCGAGGAACTGCTGCTCCGCGTCGACCGTGACGAGCCGGACACCGGTCGAGGCGACGTAGTCCTCTTCCACCTGCTTGCGCTCGTCGGCGCGCAGGAGCCCGTGGTCGACGAAGACGCACGTGAGCTGGTCGCCGACGGCCTTGTGCACCAGGGCCGCGGCCACGGCGGAGTCGACGCCGCCGGAGAGCCCGGCGATGACCCGTGCGGAGCCGACCTGCTCCCGGATGCGGGCGACCTGCTCCTCGATGACGTTGTTCGAGTTCCAGTCGCCGGGGAGCCCGGCGGCACGGTGCAGGAAGTTCTCGAGGACGGCCTGGCCGAACGCGGAGTGCTTGACCTCGGGGTGCCACTGCACGCCGTAGAGCTTGCGCTCGTCGGACGCGAACGCGGCGACCGGGGTCGAGGCGCTCGACGCGAGGACCTCGAAGCCCTCCGGCGCCTTCGCCACGGAGTCGCCGTGCGACATCCACGTGACCTGGGACGCCGGCTGGTCGCCGAGCAGGACGCTGTCGGTCCCGGACACGGTGACGTCGGTCGCGCCGTACTCGCGCTGGCCGGTCTGGGCGACCTCGCCACCGAGCGACTTCGCCATGGCCTGGAAGCCGTAGCAGATGCCGAGCACGGGGACACCGAGGTCGAGGATCTCGCCGTCGAGCGCCGGAGCGCCTTCCTCGTAGACGGACGAGGGGCCGCCGGAGAGCACGATGGCCGCCGGGTCCTTCGCCTTGACCTCGTCCGCGGTGATGGAGTGCGGGACGATCTCGCTGTAGACGTTCGCTTCGCGCACGCGTCGGGCGATCAGCTGCGCGTACTGCGCACCGAAGTCGACGACGAGGACGGGTCGCTGGTCGGTCTCGCTCACCGAGCGGCCTCCTTCTCACGCTGCTGGGCAGCGGTCAGCTCGTGGTAGGTGTCCATGGCCTTCTGCTGCATGCGGTGCTCGACCACGAAGGACATGAACGGGATGATGCCGCCGAGGGCGATGAGCAGGAAGCGCGACGGCTTCCAGCGCATGATGCTCCAGAGGCGGAAGTCCGTGAACAGGTAGAGGACGTACAGCCAGCCGTGCGCGATGAGGATCGCGATCGACAGGTTGAACGTGCCCGGTGCTTCGCCGGCCGTGCCGTTCGGCACGAAGAACGGCCCGTTGCCGAGCTGCATCTCGAGCTGCAGCGGCGTGTACTTGATGATCACCTCGATGACGAGGGCCAGCAGCAGCACACCGGTGATGTACGCCGAGACGCGGTACCACTTGACGGCTCCCGGGATCTTCGGGATGTCGCGGGTTCGGACGGTCAGAGCCATGGCCTCGATCCTACCGGTGCGCCGGAGCGGGCTCGGTGGCCGCTGCGGCGTCCTGAGCGTCCTCCTGCTCACGTTCCCAGGCGTCCTTCACGAAGCGGTACCAGAGGAACACGGCGAAGCCGGCGAAGACGACCCACTCGATCGCGTAGAACAGGTTGAGCCAGTCGAACTGGACCTCGCGCGTGGGGGCCCGGTCGGCGATGGTGCCGAGGTCGGCCGCCTTCGCGGTGCTGCCGTCGGCGACGACGTAGCCGATGTACATCCGGTCGTCGAACGCCTTCCACGTGTTCACGAACCGTGCCGGCGCCACCGCCGAGAACTCGCCCTTGGTGTACGCGTCCTGGTCGGGCGACTCGGCCGGGTAGTAGCGGCCCTCGACCGTGAGCTCGGCGCCGTCGGCCACGCGCTCCCCGCCGGCCTCGGCCGCGCGACGCTCGTCCGCCCACCCGATCACGACGGGCACGCTCGCGCCGCTCGCCGCGTCGACCAGGTGGCCGACGGTCTGGTACGTCCCGCCGCCGGAGCGGCCGGTCAACAGCGTGGTGTCACCGGCGACGAAGCGACCGGTGACGCTGACCTTCTGCCCGGCGATCGTCTCCGACGCGGCCTGCCCCGGCTGGGTCACGTCCTGCAGCGGCTTCTGCGTCTCGGTGGTCTCCGGCAGGGGCGTGCCGTTCGCGATGCTCCGCTCGAGCTGCCACTTGCCCAGCCCGGCGAACACCCCCGCGAGCACGAGCGCCAGCACGAGCAGCGCGATCCACTTCGGTCGTCGGGCAACGGCCCACATCTGTATCAGTACTCCGGGTCACGCTGGCGGGCCGGGCGCTTCGGGCGCTCGGTGGGGACGTCGACCGGCGACGTGACGGGGTCGCTCGTGGCCGGGTCGGACGCTCCATTGTCGCGCTCTTCCCTACCGGCCGCCTCCACGAGGGCGAACTCCTCCGCGAACTGCCGGTCGCGTTCGGCACGACGGGCCGCGGCGGCCGCGTCCTGGTCGGCGACGCCGGCCTCGGCCGCGGTGTCGATCGCCGCGTCGAGCGACGGTCCCGCCGGGATCCCGGCAGCCGAGCCGCGCGCCCCGGAGCCGCCGAGCCGCGCGCGCAGGCGCTGGCGCAGCCGCGCCACACGGGCGGGGCGCACCACGAGGCGGCCGATCCGGTCCGAGTTCACGGCGAGCAGCGGCCCCAGGACGGCCATGACGAGGACGTAGAGGCCCGCGAACGCGGTGATCCGCTCCTCCAGGCCGGCGGCAGCCGAGAGCGTCGCGAGGATCAGCGCGAACTCGCCACGGTTCACCAGGATGACCGCGGTGTTGATCCCCTGCTGGACGTTGAACCCGTTCATCCGGGCGACGATCTGCCCCGCGACCGCGTTGAGCACGACCGTCATGCCGATGGCGCCGAGGACGGGCCAGAGCACCTCACCGAAGGTGGACACGTCGAGGCCGAGCCCGAAGTTCACGAAGAAGAAGGCCGCGAACACGTCGCGCATCGGCAGGGCGAGCTGCTCGATGCGGTCCCGGTAGCGGGTCGCGCCGCAGAGCAGGCCGATCACGAACGCACCGATCGCGTCCGTCACGCCGAGCAGGTCGCCGATGCCGCCGAACATCACGGCGAGGCCGAAGAACAGCACGGTGAACAGCTCGTCGTCGCGGGTCGCGAAGATCTTCGACACCCACTTGCCGGCGAACCGGGCGAGCGTGAACATCACGACGAGGAACCCGAACGCGAGTCCGAGCTTGCCGACCACGCCCCAGACGTTCGTGTCGCCGGAGAGCACCACGGAGACGATCGCCAGGTAGATGGCGATGAAGACGTCCTCGATCACGGTGACGCCGAGGATCATCGGCGTCTCGTCGTTCGCCAGTCGCCGCAGCTCGATGAGGAGCTTCGTCACGATCGCACTCGACGACGTCGCCGTCATGCCCGCGATGATCAGGGCTTCTCGGGTGCCCCAGCCGAGCGAGAACCCGAAGGCGAACCCGATGCCCATGTTGATGGCGACGTAGGTGCCACCGGAGACCAGGAGCTTCCCGGCGTTGCCGTAGAACTCCTCCTGGTCGAACTCCAACCCCAGGTTGAAGAGCAGGAGCACGAGTCCGAACGTCGCGATCAGTTCGATCGTGTGGGACTCGACGCTCAGCCCGATCCACGGGGTGTGCGGGCTCGCGATGAGCCCGACGACCATGTAGATCGGGATGGCGGGCAGACCGATGGTCTTGCCCAGGCGTCCGAGGACGTAGGCGATGATGAACAGGCCGCCGATGGTCAGCAGCTCACCACCCAGGTGCACCGGCTAGCTCCCGGGCGGCGCCTCGGCGGCCGAGGCCGCCAGCTGTCCGCTGCGGTAGAAGGAGAACGCCTTCGCGACCTTCTCGGGAGCACCCGCGACGACGATGGTGTCACCGGGGAACACGACGAAGTCGGAGGAGGGCGCGGGGTTCGCGCTGTCGCCGCGGACGACCGCGACGACGGTGAGGCCGATGAAGCCGGAGTCGTGCAGGTCGCCGAGGGGCTTGCCGGCGATCGCGTCGTCGTAGTCCACGCTGAACCAGTCGATCGACAGGCCCGGGATCTCGTCGAGCTTGTCGAGGCCCTCGGTGATCCGGGTGCCGCCGAGCAGTTCGGCGAGGGTGTGCGCCTCGTCCTCGCTCAGGCGCAGTGAGACCTTCTCGGACTTGTCCGCGCCGTCCGAGACGTCGGCGAACGAGATGAGGTCGGAGTGCCCCGACCGGTGCGTGATGACCCCGCACTTGCCACCGTCGTCGGTGTAGAAGCTGTGCAGCACGCCGACTCCGGGGAGTTTGACGCGATGGACGTCGACCATGATGGCTCCCTTGGTGAGTACCCCGATGATAACCACCGGCTGGTTCCCGGCATTCCGGCCGTAGGGTGCGGGGATGGGGTGGACTCGGACGGCGTGGACGCGGGTGACGGCCGTCGGCGGGATGGTGCTCGTGGTCGCCTACGCGGCGCTGCTCGCGGTGCACGCCCTGGTGCTCGATCCGCTCGCCGCCGTGCCGGGTCGGTCGCTCCGCTCGATCTACGCGGGCGTCGACGCGATCGGGCTCAGCACGACCCAGGACGTCGTCGGCGTGCTCGTGAGCGCCGGCACCGGGGTCGCCATGGCGGTCGGCGTCGCGGTCGTGGGGCTCCGGCAGCGGATGCCGCTCCCGATCGTCGCGGTCTGCCACCTCGCGCTGCTCGCGTTCGGTGCAGCGGCCGTGTTCCAGAGCGGGTTCTTCCTGGGGATGGACGTCGCCGACGCGTTCGGGGTCTCCGGCGCGGTGCACGCGTGGTCCGGGAAGGTGCTCTTCACCGTGAGCGTGGTCGCGCTCGCGGGCATCCCGGTGGTGCTCGTCGCGACGGCGGTGCGGACCGTGCGCCGGTCGCGGACCGCAGGCTGACGACGGACGGGAGGCGCGTGGCGGGCCCGCCACGCGCCTCCCGTCCGCCTTGTGCTTACTTCGGTTCGCTCGTCTTCTCGCCGACGACCTGCTCGTCCGACGCCTTCGCGCCCTCGGCGCCGCTCGACCGGCCACCGCCCACGACCACGTCGTCCTCGTCGAAGCCGAACGCGATGTCCGGCGCCTCGAGCCGCACGCGGTCCGCGGACTCGTCGTCGGGCTGCAGCTGCGACTGGCGCTCCGCGGCCACGCGCTTCAGGTAGTTCGCGACCTCGTTCTCGGTCGTCTCCTGGTCCCAGCCGAGCACGTCGGCCATGAGCTTCGCCGCGACCGGCGCCGCCGACTCGCCGCGGTCCCACGCCTCGATCGAGATGCGGGTGCGGCGGGCGAGGACGTCCTCCAGGTGCAGGGCGCCCTCGTGCGAGGCCGCGTAGACCACCTCGGCGCCGATGTAGTCATCGGCCTGGGGCAGCGGCTCGCCGAGGGACGGGTCCTGCTTCACGAGCGCCAGGACCTCGGTCGCGAGCGTGCCGTACCGGTTGAGCAGGTGCTCGATGCGGACCTTGTGCAGCCCGTACGACCGGGCGGTGCGGCCGCGTCGGTTCCAGGCCGCCGGGTAGCCCTCGGCACCGACGAGCGGGATGTCCTCGGTCGTCGACGCCGGGATCTTGCCGTCCATCGCGGCGACGGCCTCGTCGATGGCGTCCTTGCCCATCACGCGGTAGGTCGTCCACTTGCCGCCGGCCACGACGACGAGCCCGGGGACGGTGTGCGCGACGACGTGCTCGCGGCTGAGCTGCGAGGTCTGGTCGGACTCCCCCGCCAGGAGCGGCCGGAGCCCGGCGTAGACGCCCTCGACGTCCTCGCGGGTGAGCGGGACCGCGAGCACCTTGTTGACGTGCTCGAGGATGTAGTCGATGTCCGCCGCGGTGGCCGCGGGGTGCGCCTTGTCGAGGTTCCAGTCGGTGTCCGTCGTGCCCACGAGCCAGTGCCGGCCCCACGGGATGACGAACAGCACGCTCTTCTCGGTGCGCAGGATCATGCCGGTGTTCGACTGGAAGCGGTCCCGCGGGATCACCAGGTGCACGCCCTTCGACGCCCGCACCTTGAACTGCCCGCGCGTGCCGATCATCGCCTGGGTGTCGTCGGTCCAGACGCCCGTGGCGTTGACGACCTGCTTCGCCCGGATGTCGAACTTCTCGCCGGTCTGGATGTCGTGCGCGTGCGCCCCGACGACCCGCTCCCCGACCTTGATGAACCCCTCGATCCGGACCCGGCTGGCCGCGAGCGCCCCGTACGAGGCGGCGGTCCGGACGAGCGACGCGACGTAGCGGGCGTCGTCGACCTGCGCGTCGTAGTAGGTCATGCCGCCGATGAAGGCGTCCTTCTTCAGGCCGGGCATGTTCCGGAGGACCTGCTTGCGGCTGAGGTGCCGGTGGTGCGGGACCCCCGGGGGACGACCACCTGACCAGCTGAAGACGTCGTACATCGCCATGCCGATGCCGATGTAGAAGCGTTCCCACACGCGGTGGTTGAGCGGGTAGAGGAAGCGGACCGGCTTCACCAGGTGCGGGGCGATGCGCTGCAGGAGCAGGCCGCGCTCGATCAGGGCCTCGCGGACGAGCGCGAAGTTGAGCTGCTCGAGGTAGCGGATACCGCCGTGCACGAGCTTCGACGAGCGGCTCGACGTGCCGGATCCCCAGTCGCGGGCCTCGACGATCCCGACGCTCAGCCCGCGGGTCACCGCGTCGAGCGCGCTGCCGCCACCGACGATGCCGCCGCCGACGACCAGGACGTCGAGCTCCTTGGTCTTCAGCGCCTCGATCGTCGCCGCGCGTTCGTCCGGCCCGAGCTTCGCGGTCGGGTCGAACCCGACGCCGCCGCTCGACGGCACGCCCCGCCCGGGAGCGGCGTTCGTCCCGTCCGGTCCGGGGCCCGTGCTGGTGCCGGTGCTCGTGCTGGTGGGTGCCTTCGCCATCGTCGCCTCCGTGCGGGTCCACGCCCGGAGCCGGCCTCCGCGCGCGTGCTGCGCCGGACCAGGCCCGGCACGGTCGGCGCCGGGACGTCACCCGTGCAGGGGCACGGGAACCGCCGTCACTGTCGGTGGTACGGCGCCACGACCACTTCTACTCGCTGGAACTCCTTGACGTCGGAGTATCCGGTGGTGGCCATCGACCGACGCAGGGCGCCGACCAGGTTGGCGCGGCCGTCCCACGACGGGGTCGGGCCGTTCAGGACGTTCTCGAGCGGGGCTATCTGGCCGACCTCGACCCGGCGGCCGCGGGGCAGCTCCGGGTGGTGCGCCTCGGCACCCCAGTGGAAGCCGCCGCCGGGGGCCTCGGTCGCGCGGGCCAGGGCGGTGCCGAGCATGACCGCGTCGGCGCCGACCGCGATGGCCTTGACGATGTCGCCGGCCGTGTCGAGGCCGCCGTCCGCGATGACGTGCACGTACCGGCCGCCGGACTCGTCCATGTAGTCGCGACGGGCGCCGGCGACGTCCGCGACCGCGGTGGCCATCGGCGCGTGGATGCCGAGCGCCGCACGGGTGGTCGACGCCGCACCGCCGCCGAAGCCGACGAGGACGCCCGCGGCGCCGGTGCGCATCAGGTGCAGCGCCGACGTGTACGTCGAGGCACCGCCGACGATCACCGGGACGTCGAGCTCGTAGATGAACTTCTTGAGGTTGAGCGGCTCCTGGTTCTGGGAGACGTGCTCGGCGGAGACCGTGGTGCCGCGGATGACGAACAGATCGACCCCGGCGTCGACGACGGTCTGCGAGAACTCCTGCGTGCGCTGCGGGCTGAGCGACCCGGCGACCGGGACCCCGGCGGCGCGGATCTCGGCCAGGCGCGCGGTGATCAGCTCGGCCTTGACCGGCTCCGAGTAGATCTCCTGCATGCGACGGGTGACGTTGCCGTCGGTGAGGGTCTTGATCTCCTCGTAGAACGGCGTCGGGTCCTCGTAGCGGGTCCAGAGGCCCTCGAGGTCGAGCACGCCGAGGATCCCGAGCTTGCCCATCTGGATGACCGTCGCCGGCGAGGACACGGAGTCCATCGGCGCGGACAGGATCGGCGACGCGAACGTGAACGCGTCGATCGACCACTGCACGCTCACGTCGTGCGGGTCGCGGGTGCGCCGCGAGGGGACCACCGCGATGTCGTCGAACGCGTACGCCCGATGGCCGCGCTTGCCTGCACCGATCTCGACTTCAGTCACCGGGCAAGCCTAGCGGGCGGTCCCGTCCCGCGGGCGGGTGCGTCGGGCCCGCCGGTTCCGCAGCACCCGCAGGACGAGCCCGAGCAGGAGCGCGAGCACGACGAGCACGACGAGGAGCACCGCGGCGACCTTCACGAGCAGGGCGGCGCCGACGAAGAGCGCGGCGAAGACCACCCAAACGAGGGCGTCGAGCACGAGGGGGCCGGAGGTGCGCACCCGCGTCACGCTAGCCGAGTGGCGGGGGCGGGTCGTGCCTCCAGGCCGGTTCCGCACCACGCGCCCGGCGGGACGGCGCGTGTGACCGGACCGGTTCGTGGAACGGGGCCGCGCGGCGCGACAGCAGCCAGCGCGACCCCGTCCGGGACGGGTACCACCCCCACAGCGGTACCCGTGTGTCGACGTGACGCTAGCGCGCCTCGTCGACGTCCTTGGCGAGCGTCCCCAGGTAGAGCTCGATGACCTTCGGGTCGTCGGCGAGCTCCCGCCCGGTGCCCGAGTACGCGTTCCGCCCCTGGTCGAGCACGTACCCACGATCGCAGATCTGCAGACAGCGTCGCGCGTTCTGCTCGACCATGATGATCGACACCCCGGCCTTGTTGATCCTGCGGGTGCGGATGAAGGTCTCGTCCTGGCGCACCGGCGACAGTCCCGCGGAGGGCTCGTCGAGCAGCAGCACCTTCGGGTCCATCATCAGGGCACGCGCCATCGCGACGGACTGCCGCTCACCACCGGACAGGGACCCCGCCCGCTGCGTGCGACGCTGGCCGAGGACGGGGAACAGGTCGTAGATGACCTCGAGCCGCTCCGCGAACTTCTTCGGGCGCAGGTACAGGCCCATCTGCAGGTTCTCCTCGATGGAGAGCGAGGGGAAGACGTTGTTCGTCTGGGGGACGAAGCCGACGCCGGCCTGCACGAGCTTGTTCGCCCGGAGGTTCGTGATGTCCTCGCCCTGCAGCGTGACCGATCCTTCGCGGATGGACACGAGACCGAACAGCGCCTTGAGGAGCGTCGACTTCCCGGCGCCGTTCGGGCCGATGATGCCGATGAGCTCGCCCGGGTAGCAGTCCAGGTCGCAGCCGTTGAGGATGTTCACGCCGGGCAGGTAGCCGGCGACGAGGTTCTTGGCGCTGAGGACCGGCTCGCGGTCCAGGGTGGCCACCGGAGACGGACCGGAGGCGCGGCTCGCGTCGGCTGCGTTCGTTGCGTCGGTCATCGGGTCGCCTCCTGCTCGTCTTCTTCCTTGACCTCTTCGGCGAGTTCCTCGTAGGTCTCCTCGGTGAGGAGCGCGTCGTCGCCCAGGTCCGTGTCGTGGTGCGCACCGAGGTACGCGTCGATGACCGCGCGGTCGTCCATCACGGTGTCGGCCGGCCCCTCGGCGACGACCTTGCCCTCGGCCATCACCACGACCCAGTCCGAGATGTGCCGGACCATGTGCATGTCGTGCTCGACGAACAGCACGGTCATGCCGTCGTCGCGCAGGGACTTGATGTGCCCGAGCAGCGACTGGGTCAGCGCCGGGTTCACGCCGGCCATCGGCTCGTCGAGCATGATCATCGTCGGGTCGGACATCAGCGCCCGGGCCATCTCGAGCAGCTTCCGCTGGCCGCCGGAGAGGGACCCCGCGTAGTCGTCCTTCTTCTCGAGCAGCTTGAACCGGGCGAGCAGGTCCTCGGCCTTGGCGGTGATCTCCTGCTCGCGCTTAGACCAGAGCGGCTTGACGAGGGCGGCGAAGAAGTTCTCGCCGGGCTGGTCGCGGGCGCCGAGCAGCATGTTCTGCATGACGGTGAGGCGGCTCAGCGCCTTCGTCAGCTGGAACGTGCGGACCATGCCCTTGTTCGCGATGTGGGTCGCGCTGGTCTTCTGCAGGGTCGCGCCGTCGAACGTCGTGCGGGCGCCGGGGCTCGGCTTGTCGAACCCGGTGAGCAGGTTGAAGAAGGTCGTCTTCCCGGCACCGTTCGGGCCGATCAGCGCCGTGATGGTGCCGCGCTGCACCTCGAGGTGGTCGACGTCGACCGCGGTCATGCCGCCGAAGTGGCGGGTGACCGTGTCGACCGTGAGGATCGGGTCGGTCTTGCTGTGGGCGTACGGCTCAGACACTGAACGTCAGCTCCTTCTTGTTGCCGAGGAGTCCCTGTGGACGGAACACGATGAGGAGCATGAGCGCGACGCCGACGAGCACGTAGGAGAACTGTTCGGCCTGCTGGGCGTTCATGATCGAGTCGGGGATGAAGTCCCCCGCGAGGGTCCGGATGAACAGGCGGACCACGAAGAAGAGCACGGCCCCGAGGACCGGACCGAAGACCGTCGCCGCACCGCCGAGGATGAGCGCCGTCCAGATGAAGAAGGTCATCGACCGACCCATCGCGTCCGGCTGCACCGAACTCGGCAGGACGTAGATGACCCCGGCGAGTGCACCGAGCGCGCCACCGAACACGAGCGCCTGCATCTTGTACGAGTAGACGTTCTTGCCGAGGGAGCGGACGGCGTCCTCGTCCTCGCGGATGGCCTTCACGACACGGCCCCACGGGCTGCGCATGAGCAGGAACAGCACCAGGGTGAACAGGGCGACGAGGCCCCAGGCCGCGATGCGGATCCACCAGCCGTTGACGCCGTTGTTCGAGTACGTGAACCACAGGATGCTCGTGGTGCCGTCGGGCAGCGGGCTGAGCGCGTTGAACGGGTCGCGGTACGCCGAGCCGGCGATGCCGTTCGAGCCGCCGGTCGTGGTGGTCAGCAGGCTCGAGCGGCCGACCATGCGGATGATCTCGGCGCCGGAGATCGTCACGATCGCCAGGTAGTCGCCGCGCAACCGCAGGGTCGGGATGCCGAGGATCACCGCGAAGACGATCGCGACGGCGAGCGCCACCAGCACGGCGACGACGAAGGGCAGGCCGTTCGTGATCGAGATCGCGAAGCCGTAGGCGCCGAGCAGCAGGAACGCCGCCTGGCCCATGTTGATCAGGCCGGTGAGGCCGAAGTGCACGTTCAGGCCGATCGCGGCCAGGGCGAACGCCGCCGTGGTGGGGGCGAGGGCCTCCTGCGTCAGCGAGCTGAGCAGGTTCAGGATGTAGTCCATGTCGCAGCTCCCTTAGCCGATGCGCTCGGCGCGACCGAAGATGCCCTGCGGCCGGAACAGCAGGATGAGGATGAGGATGACGAGCGCCGTGGCGTACTTGAAGTCGCCGGGGAGCACGAGGTTGGTGAGCTCGACGACGACGCCGATGATCATCGAGCCGACGAGGGCGCCGTACGCGGTGCCGAGGCCGCCGAGCGTGACCGACGCGAACATGAGCAGGAGCAGCTGGAGACCGGTCTGCCAGTTCACGCCGTTCAGCACGAGGCCGAGCATCACGCCGGACAGGCCCGCCAGACCGGCGGCGAGCGTCCACACGAACCGGATCACCCGGTCGACGTCGATGCCGGACGCCGCGGCGAGCGCCGGGTTGTCCGAGACCGCGCGGGTGGCCCGGCCGAAGCGGGTCTTCGCGAGGAAGAGTCCGGTGCCGACGAGCACGACGAGCGCGATCGCCATCGCGACGTAGGACTGCACCGTCAGGGTGAGTCCGGCGAACGTGACCGTCTCCGGGTTGCCCTGCTGGATGCGGACCGTCGAGGCACCGAAGAAGTACTGGAACGCGTACTGGGCGGCGATCGACAGACCGATCGTCACGATCATGAGCTGCGTCAGGCTGATCCGCTTGCGGCGCAGTGGCTTCCAGATCGCGGCGTCCTGCAGGTAGCCGGTGGCCGCGCAGAGCAGCGTGACCACGATCCCGGTCACCCAGATGTTCCACCCGAGCTGGTTCGCGAAGACGTAGGCGAGCAGACCGCCGAGGGTCACCTGCTCGCCGTGCGAGAAGCTCGACAGGCCGGTCGTGCCGTAGATCAGCGAGAGGCCGACGGACGCGAGGGCGATGAGCAGGCCGAGCCGGATGCCGGAGGCGAGCTGCTGCCAGGCCCGGGCGAACGTCAGGCTCGACGAGTCGGTGTCGGTCGTCGCGCCCTGCTGGTCGGAGAGCTGGAAGATCTGCCCGACGTTGGCGTTCAGCGTGGCGTTGACCTTGCGGTCGGCGTCCGCGGCGTTCGTCAGGTACTGGCCCTTCGGCAGCGATCCCTGGTCGACGCTCACCGTGTACTGGCCGGCCGTCGTCACGCTCACGGACCAGCGGCCGGTGTCGTCGGTGGACGCGGTCTGCGCGAAGCCGCCGGGGCCGGTCACGTCGACGTCGATGCCCTTCGCGGGCTTCCGCTCGGAGTCGAGGATGGTGCCCCGGATGCAGCCGTTGGTGGGGCTCACGGCGCAGGGCCCGGTGCTGGCCGGGGCGCTCGCTGGGGCGCTGGCCGGGCTGCTGCTGCTGGCGGTGACGCTGCCGGCGGTGACGCTGCTGGCGGTGACGCTGCTAGTGCTGCTGGTGGTGCTCGTCGCCGCCTCCGCCGCGGGCGACACTGCCCAGTCGACGGCGAAGGTGGCGAGGAAGGCGAGGAAGAGCACGGCGGCGAGGACCAGGCGACTGCGACCTGGAGCCCCGCGGCGGAGCCGGCGCATGAGCGCTGACCCCGGGGGAGTGATGGAACCCACGGATGAGCCTCTCGTTCGGATAGTCGAGGACCCTAGGGATTTTTTGTGTCCCCCGTGTTTCCGTCACGTCTCCTGCACAAATCGTGCTGCTTTCGTGACCGATGCCCTGTCGATCCGCACCAATCCGCCCGTCCGGCCGGTACAGGATTCTCAGGAACCGTTTCGCGCGTCACGGACACGGCCGGGCGCGGCCCCGCTCACCGGCACCGTGCGGCCTGCTCGCCGGCGCCGTGCGGCCTGCCCGCCGTGGGCCGTCGGAATGGCACGTGTACCGCGCGCGTTACCATGGCCCATCGGGAACCCGACGACGCGCCCCGGTGCCCACCACTTCACCTCGCCCACGAAGGGGACCCATGGACCAGCCGGATCCGTTCGGATTCATCGGACTCACGTACGACGACGTCATGCTCCTGCCGGGGCACACCGACGTCATCCCGAGCGAGGCGTCCACGACGTCCCGGCTCACCAAGCGCATCTCGGTCAACGTCCCGCTGCTGTCCGCAGCGATGGACACCGTGACCGAGGCCCGGATGGCGATCGCGATGGCTCGTCAGGGCGGCATCGGCATCCTGCACCGCAACATGTCGATCGAGGACCAGGCGGCGTACGTCGACAAGGTCAAGCGCTCCGAGTCCGGCATGATCACGAACCCGGTCACCACGACCCCGGACGCGACCGTCGCCGACGTCGACGCGATCTGCGGCCAGTTCCGTGTCTCCGGCCTCCCGGTCGTCGAGTCGGACGGCACGCTCGTCGGCATCATCACGAACCGGGACATGCGCTTCGTCGCCCCGTTCGAGATGGCCTCCACGCTCGTCCGCGACGTCATGACCAAGGCGCCGCTCGTCACCGCGCTCGAGGGCATCGACCCCGAGGACGCCGTGGCGATCTTCGCGCAGCACAAGATCGAGAAGCTCCCGCTGGTGGACGCCGACGGCAAGCTCCGCGGCCTCATCACCGTCAAGGACTTCGACAAGAGCGAGAAGTACCCGGACGCCACGAAGGACGACGAGGGCCGCCTGCGGGTGGGCGCGGCCATCGGCTTCTTCGGTGACGCCTGGCAGCGCGCCGAGGCCCTGCGCGACGCGGGCGTCGACGTGCTCGTGGTCGACACCGCGAACGGCGAGAGCGAGGGCGTCCTCGACATGGTCCGTCGCCTGAAGGCGGACGCCTCGTTCGCCGGCATCGACGTGATCGGCGGCAACGTCGCGACGCGGCAGGGTGCGCAGGCGCTCATCGACGCGGGTGTCGACGCGGTCAAGGTCGGCGTCGGCCCCGGTTCGATCTGCACCACGCGCGTCGTCGCGGGTGTCGGCGTGCCGCAGGTCACCGCCGTGTACGAGGCGTCGCTCGCCGCGCGGGAGGCCGGCGTGCCGGTCATCGCCGACGGCGGCCTGCAGTACTCGGGCGACATCGCCAAGGCCCTGGTCGCGGGTGCGGACACCGTGATGCTCGGCTCGCTCCTCGCCGGCACCGACGAGTCCCCCGGCGACCTGGTGTTCGTCGGCGGCAAGCAGTACAAGGCCTACCGCGGGATGGGCTCCCTCGGCGCCCTGCAGACGCGCGGCGAGAAGACCTCGTACTCGAAGGACCGCTACTTCCAGGCCGACGTCCCCTCGGACGAGAAGCTCATCCCCGAGGGCATCGAGGGCCAGGTCCCCTACCGCGGCTCCGTGGCGAACGCCGTCTACCAGCTCGTCGGCGGCCTGCGTCAGTCGATGTTCTACGTCGGCGGCCGCACCGTGCCCGAGCTCAAGGCCCGCGGCAAGTTCGTCCGCATCACGGCCGCGGGGCTCAAGGAGTCGCACCCCCACGACATCAAGATGGTCGTCGAGGCCCCGAACTACCGCGGCTGACCCCGGCCCGGCCCGGCCCGGCTCGACCGCTTCTGCACGAGACGCCCCCGAACGCGCGAGACGCCCCCGAATCCGGGGGCGTCTCGTCTGTTCGGGGGCGTCTCATCGTCACCAGGCCGTGTTGCGTCGTCCTCCACCACCCCACCTGGACGGGAGGCGCTCCACAGGTCCGTCCCGTTCGCCACCGACCGACGTGTGGTCGCGTCAGTGTGGTCGCCATGACATCGATCCCCACCTTCCGGCCCGGCCGACCGGTGGTCGTGCGCCGTCCCGCTGACCTGGCAGACCCGGTCCGGCTGTTCCACGGCGCAGCTGTCGAGCGCCGGGAGTGGGAGGCCCTGGACGCGCTCGGGCGACGGCAGTTGGTCGTGCGGTCCCGCATCGCTGCCCTGCAACGCCGCGTGGTCGCATCCCATCGGTCCGCCGGGGCACTCTGGGGGCTTCCAGAACTCGGTCGGTGGGACTCGCGGCTGCACGTCGTCGACCCGGGCATCGCCAAGACCCACGTCGGGCGCGGCGTCGTCCGACACGCGGGTCAGATCGCCTCGGACGAGATCGCCGAGCTCTCGGGGACGCCCGTGACGTCCCTGCTGCGGACCGTGACCGACATCGCGCACACCGTTCCGCTCCGGCACGGTGTCGTCGTCCTCGACCACGTCCTGCACACCGGGCACATGGACCGTCCGGCACTGCAGCGAGCGTTCGACCAGCGCGCGGGTCGGCGCGGCAACCGCGTGGCGAGGTCTGCACTGGACCTGGCCGACGCCGCGTCGGAGTCGCCCGGTGAGTCGAGCAGCCGTGTCACCATGCGGGACCTCCGTGTCCCACCACCGATCCTGCAGCAGGAGTTCGCGACGGACGCCGGACGTTTCCGGGTCGACTTCTGGTGGCCGGACGTCGGGGTCGTCGGCGAGTTCGACGGTCGCGTCAAGTACGACGACCGGGACGTGCTGTGGGCCGAGAAGCGACGGGAGGACGCGCTGCGACGACTCCCCCAGGTGTCCGGCTTCGCGCGGTGGGGCATGCGCGAGGCAGGCGACCCCGTCCTCCTCGCCCACGTGCTCCTGGCAGCGGGCGTGCCGCTCGGACGCGGGTGGGCGGCGCGGCCCAGGTGACGCCCGGGAGACGCCCGGGAGACGCCCCGCGGTGCTCGAGACGCCCCCAGATGCTCGAGACGCCTGCGCCCAAGGCGGCGTCTCGGCGGGAAGGAGGCGTCTCGACGGGAAGGCGGCGTCTCGGAAGGACCGCTCCACAGGCTCGCGACCGTCCGGACGGACTCCTCATCAGGGGTTCCGGTGCAGCCGTACAGATGAGTCACGGGTCTGTAACGAAACGTCCAGGGGAGGTCGACGGACACACACGCGAAACACATCGGCCCTAGTTTTCTCGGCAACCCACGCGGAGGTGCGGCACTCGACCCGATGTCGGACGCCTCACGCGCAGAGAAAGGGCTCCACGGATGACCAGAACCACCCGTGCCACCACGGCACTGGCAGTGGCGGGAGCGGCAGCGCTCCTCCTCGCCGCGTGTTCCACCACCGGCAGCGCCGGGACCGACTCCTCCGCCTCGGCGAGCGGCGCGAAGAAGGACCCGGCCGCGAGCTGCAAGGCGCCCGACACCCCGGGCACCGACGCGCTCAAGATCGGCACGATCCTGCCCCTCACCGGCACCCTGTCGTACCTGAACCCCCCGGCCGAGTCCGGTGTGGGCCTGGCCGTCGAGGACATCAACGCCGCGGGCGGCGTGCTCGACAAGGACGTCAGCATCGACCCGGCGACGGACTCCGGCGACAGCAACGACATGACCGTGTCGAGCTCGGCGGCGACGAAGCTCGTGAACGCCAAGGTCCCGGTCGCGATCGGCGCCGAGTCCTCGAGCGTCACGCTCAACGTCATCGACCAGCTGACGAGCAACTGCATCGTCGAGATCTCGCCCGCGAACACGGCGACCTCGCTCTCCGGCTACTCGTCGTACTACTACCGGACCGCTCCGCCGGACTCGGTGCAGGGCTCGGCGCTCGGCCAGCTCGTCACGGGTGACGGCAACGCCAAGGTCGCGTTCCTGGTCTTCAACGACACGTACGGCACGGGTCTCCGCGACACCGTTCAGAAGGCGATCGAGGCCTCTGGTGGTCAGGTCGTGTACGGCGGCAAGGGCAAGGGTCAGGAGTTCCCGCCCGGACAGACGACGTTCTCGTCCGAGGTCACCGCGGCGCTCGCCACGAAGCCGGACGCCATCGTCGTGCTCGCCTTCGACGAGACGAAGTCGATCATCCCCGAGCTCAAGTCGCAGAACGCGGACATGGCGAAGATCTACATGTCCGACGGCAACACCGCGGACTACTCGAAGGACTTCGACAAGGGCACCCTCGAGGGCGCTCAGGGCACCATCCCCGGCGCGAGCCCGAAGGACGAGCTGAAGCAGCGCCTGTCGGACTACTACCAGAAGACCGCCGGCAAGCCGCTCTCGGACTACTCGTACGCGGCCGAGTCCTACGACACCACGACGCTCGCCGCACTCGCCGCGGTGAAGGGCAAGGGCACCGACTCCGGCACCATCCAGAAGAACATGGCCGCGGTGTCCGGCGCCGACGGCGGGACCGAGTGCACCACCTTCGCCGACTGCAAGAAGCTGCTCGACGAGGGCAAGGACATCCACTACACCGGTCCGTCCGGCATCGGTCCGTTCGACTCGAAGAACGACCCGTCGAGCGCCTACATCGGCATCTACAAGTTCGACGGTGACAACAAGCCCGTGTACCAGAGCGCCATCCAGGGCTCGGTCTCGAAGTAGGCACGAACCACCCCGCACCACACGTCGGCCCCGGATCTCATCGAGATCCGGGGCCGACGTGCGTGCCGCCGACGGTCGCGCGCTCGCCCTGTCGGCGCGAGACTCGTTTCCTCGGACGGTTTCGCGGCATCGACGCCGCGGATGTGTCCGCATGGGCGAGACTCGGCGCCGCGGGCGGGCGGCACCAGCTCCGGCAGGCGCGCAGGCGGCCGGCCTGGAGGCACGGGTCGGGCCCGTCAGACCGGCTCGGCCGCCGTGGGTGCGAGCGTCCGGCGCCGCGCTGCCCGGGCCGCCGCGAAGCTGTCGACCGTGAGCACGACGAGCGCCACCCACACGATCCCGAAGCCGATCCAGCGCGCCGGCGGCATCGCCTCGTGCTGCACGACGACCCCGACGAGCAGCTGCATCACCGGTGCGAGGTACTGCGTCAACCCGAGCGTGGACAGGCTCACCCGCCGCGCCGAGGACGCGAAGAGCAGCAGTGGCACGGCCGTCGCGGGCCCGGTCAGCACCGTGACGAGGACGTGCGGCCAGCCCTCGCTCGTGAAGGTCACCCCACCGTCGAGGCCGGTGACCCCGAGCACGACGAGCACGCCCACGGCGATCGGCAGGAGCCAGAGCGTCTCGATCGTCAGCCCGCTCAACGCGTCGATCGTCCCGCCGACGCGCTTCTTCACCAGCCCGTACAACCCGAACGAGAACGCCAGCGTCAGCGAGATCCACGGGACCTGGCCGTAGCCGACGGCGATGACGACGACCGCCACGATGCTGATGCCGACCGCGGCCCACTGCGCCGCACGGAGCCGTTCGCGGAGCACCACGATCCCGAGGGCGATCGTCACGAGCGGGTTGATGAAGTACCCGAGGGCGGCTTCGACCGTGTGGCCCGTCGTCGTCGCGGCGACGTACACGGTCCAGTTCACCAGGATGAGGACGGCCGCGATGCCCATCACGAGCATCACCCGGCGCTGGGCCAGCAGGGAGCGGGTGCGGAGCCACGAGCGGGTGACGGCGATCGCGACGGCACAGAAGACCAGCCCGAAGACGATCCGCCACGCGACGATCTCGAACGCGCCGGCGGGGGCCATCGCCGCGAAGAGCAACGGCATGAGTCCCCACAGCCCATACGCGACGATCGCCTGGACGACACCGACGGATGCCTCGGAACGGGCGGGGCGCGTCGGGGTCGGTTCACTCACGGAACCATCCTAGGAAGCCGGAGCGACGCGGCGGACCGGCACCGTGCCTCCCGGCCGGAAGGCGCACGGACGCGAGCCGGACGCGATCCGCACGCCCGCCGGACGCGTGCCGCACGCACGAACGCCCCGCCGGCCGGAGCCGAGCGGGGCGTTCGTCAGGAGCTGGGTGTCAGCGCTCGATGACCGCGAGGACGTCGCGAGCCGAGAGGACCAGCAGGTCCTCGCCCGAGTACTTGACCTCGGTGCCGCCGTACTTCGAGTAGATGACCTTGTCGCCGACGGCGACGTCGAGCGGCACGCGGTTGCCGTTGTCGTCGATGCGACCGGGGCCCACGGCGACGACCTCGCCCTCCTGGGGCTTCTCCTTCGCGGTGTCCGGGATGACCAGGCCGGAAGCAGTGGTCTGCTCCGCCTCGACCTGGCGGATGACGATGCGATCCTCGAGCGGCTTGATGGTGACGGCCACGGTGACCTCTTCTTTCTCGGTACTGACTCGGTACAGATGGGAACCGGTTGGCACTACGCACAGGAGAGTGCCAACGCGAGTCTAGGGACAGTCTGGCACTCGGTCAATCCGAGTGCCAGGCGGCTCCGGCCCTCTCGGCGACCTGGGAGGATCGAGGCGTGGACGCCGCCGATCTCGCACAGCTGCTGACCCCCGAGGGGATGGCCCTGCTCGACCGTACCCCCGGCATCTCCGACGGCGGCGAGATCGTCCGCGTCGTCTCCCGGCTCCGCGCCGAGGGCCACGACCCGGGGCTCGTCGCCGCCGTGCTCACCCAGGCGCGACTGCGACAGCGGGCCCGCGGCAAGTTCGGCGACTTCGCCGGGCGCATGCTCTTCACCGAGGCCGGACTCGAGCAGGCGACCCGGCTGCAGGTCGCCGCGTTGCACGCCGGACGCTTCGTCGGCGCCGGACTCACGCGGGTCGCCGACCTCGGCTGCGGGATCGGCGGCGACGCGCTGGCGATGGCCGCGCTCGACCTCGACGTCACCGCCGTCGACCGTGACGAGGTCACGGCTGCCGTCGCGACGCACAACCTCGCGCCGTGGCCGAACGCCCGGGTGGAGCTCGGCGACGCGGCCGGGTTCGACCTCGGTCGGGTGGACGGCGTGTGGATGGACCCGGCTCGTCGGACCGCCGGGCACGCGAACACCCGACGGCTGGCGGACCCGGACGACTGGTCGCCGTCGCTCGACACGGTCTTCGCGGCCGCGACGACCACCCCGACGGGCGTCAAGCTCGGGCCGGGGATCGACCGCGACCTCATCCCGGACACGCTCGAGGCGCAGTGGGTCTCCGTCGACCGCGAGGTCGTCGAGCTCGTGCTCTGGTCCGGTCCCCTCGCCCGCCCGGGCATCCGACGTGCCGCGACGGTCATCGGCGCACACGGCACCGCGGAGCTGACCGCGCCCGGGGACACCGAGGACGTCGAGGTCGGCCCCGTCGGCGACTACCTGTACGAGCCGGACGGCGCGGTGATCCGCGCGCGGCTGATCGGGGACCTCGTCCGGTCGCTCGACGGGCGGATGCTGTCCGACGGCATCGCCTACGTGACCTCGGACCGTCCGGTGGCGACGCCGTTCGCGCAGGGCTTCCGGGTGCTCGACACGATGCCGCTCGACGTGAAGCAGCTCGCGGCACGCCTGGCGGCGGAGGACGTGGGCACCGTCGAGATCAAGAAGCGCGGCGTGGACGTCGACCCGGCGCAGTTCCGGAAGCGGCTGCGGCTGCGGGGCCGGCGCGCGGTCACGCTCGTGCTCACCCGCCTGGAGGGACGGCACACGGCGATCCTGTGCGAGCGGCTCGTCGACGTGGCTGGCTGAGCACGCCACGGACGAGGACGGGCCCCGCGCGGTTGCGCGGGGCCCGTCGTCGTGGTCGTCCGGGTTCGTCAGCCGACGAAGGCGCCGGAGTCGTAGCCGTAGGGGTCGGAGTACGAGCTGCTGAAGCCGGCGAAGACCACGAGCGCGATGATCCACAGGATCCAGAAGCCGGTCATCACCCAACCGGCGATGATGCCGGTCAGGGCGAGGGCACGGCCGCCCTCACCGTTCTGCTTGATCTTGCCGAGGGCGATGTGGCCGAGGATCGCACCGGCGGGGCCGAGCAGGATCGCCATGAAGAAGAGCGGGATCGCCCCGAGGCCGAACACGATCGAGAGCACCGCGAGGGTGTTCGTCTTCGGGCGCTGCGCGTACGGCTGGTACCCGGTGGAGGCGTAGGACGCCGCGTACGGGTTCGACTGCTGCTGCGGCTGGGCGTACGGGTTGCTGGGCTGCTGACCGTACTGGCCGCCCTGCTGCTGGCTGTACTGGCCGCCGGACGGCTGCTGGTAGGGGTTCGACTGCTGCTGCGGCTGCGCGTACGGGTTCGACTGCTGCTGGTGCGGTGCCGCGTACGGGTTCGACTGCTGCTGCGGCTGGCCGTACGGGTCCTGCTGCTGGCCGGGTGCCGAGTACGGGTACTGCGGAGCCGACCGGGGCGCGGACTGCGGCGGCTGGGACCCGGACGCGCTCGACGTCGGGTCCGAGGACCCGGTCGAGTTCGACGCGTTCGACGACTCGTCCGGCTTCGGCCACTGGTTCTGATCGGACACCGGTCCACCCCTCTCGGCGCCTGGTCGGTCGACGCCCGACCTGAATCCTCCCACAAGGACCCGCGGCGGGTTCAGCGCCCCGGGCTGCCCGGCCCTCCGTCGGACCGGGACGGGCGTCAGACCTGGACGGTCGTCACCGGCAGCGTCGAGTCCGCGGCGAACCCGAGGTCGCTCGGCGCGTGCCCCTCGGCGACGAGCCGCGCGCCGACCGCCGCGATCATCGCGCCGTTGTCGGTGCACAGATCGAACGGCGGGATGCGCAGCGCGACCCCGGCGGCCGCGCACCGCTCCTCGGCGACGGCCCGCAGCCGCGCGTTCGCGACGACGCCACCGCCGAGCAGCAGTCGGTCGACTCCGGTGTCCCGGCACGCGGCGAGCGCCTTCGTCAGGAGCACGTCGACCACGGCCTCCCGGAAGCTCGCGGCGACGTCGGCGACCGGCACCTCGCGGCCCTCGTCGCGGCACTTCTCGACCCAGCGTGCGACGGCGGTCTTCAGTCCGGAGAACGAGAAGTCGTATCGGTGTGCCGCCATGTCCTTCGGCAGCGTCAGGCCCCGGGGGAACCGGATGGCCGTCGGGTCGCCGTCGGCCGCGGCGCGGTCGATCTGCGGGCCGCCGGGGTACGGCAGCCCGAGGAGCCGTGCGACCTTGTCGAACGCCTCGCCCGCGGCGTCGTCGATCGTCTCGCCGAGCAGCTCGACGTCGCCGACCAGGTCGCGGACGAGCAGCAGCGACGTGTGCCCGCCGGAGACCAGGAGCGCGACGGTCGGCAGCTCGATCGCGGAGTCGTCGGCCCGGAGCACGTCCGCTCCGACGTGCCCGACGAGGTGGTTCACGCCGTACAGCGGCTTGCCGGTGGCGACCGCGAGGGCCTTCGCCGCCCCGACGCCCACCATGAGGGCACCCGCGAGGCCCGGGCCGGCGGTGACCGCGACGGCGTCGAGCTCGTCGAGCGTGACGTCCGCGCGCCGGAGCGCTTCATGCAGGGTCGGGGTCATCGCCTCGAGGTGCGCACGGGCCGCGACCTCCGGGACGACCCCGCCGTACCGGGCGTGCTCCTCCATGCTCGACGCGATGACGTTCGCGAGCAGGGTGGTCCCGCGGACGATGCCCACGCCGGTCTCGTCGCAGCTCGTCTCGATGCCGAGCACCAGGGGACCCGACCCCGGTGCAGTGTCGTCATCCGTGGCGCAGCTCGTCTCGATGCCGAGCACCAGGGGACCCGACCCCGGTGCAGTGTCGTCATCCGTGGCGCAGCTCGTCTCGATGCCGAGCACCAGGGGACCCGACCCCGGTGCAGTGTCGTCATCCGTGGCGCAGCTCGTCTCGATGCCGAGCACCAGGGGACCCGACCCCGGTGCAGTGTCGTCATCCGTGGCGCAGCTCGTCTCGATGCCGAGCACCAGGGGACCCGACCCCGGTGCTGTGTCGTCATCCGTGGCGCAGCTCGTCTCGATGCCGAGCACCAGGGGTTCAGTCGCGCTCACCGAGGGTCTCCTGTCCGATGGGTCCGATGCCGGTCGAGGGAGTCGTCGCCGCGCGCTGCGGGAGCGTCGCCCGCATCACCCACGCGTCGACGCCGTCCGGCTGGTAGTAGCGGGGGCGCACCGCGATCTGCTCGAAGCCGGCGGCCGTGTACATGGACTGCGCCACGGGGTTGTCGGCGCGGACCTCGAGGAAGACCTCGTGCACGCCGCGACGCCGGGCCTCGTCGAGCAGTTCGGTGAAGAGCACCTTCCCGAGGCCCCTCCCCCGGTACTCGGCCGCGACCGCGATGGTCTGCACGTCCGCGACGGGGTTCCCCGCCAACGACGACAGTCCCGCGTAGCCGACGACGGACGGAGCCCCGATGACGGTGGGCGCCCCGCTGTCGGTGGTCTCGAGCACGACGTAGTACCCGTGCGGGGACCACAGCTCGCCGGCCATCTGCGCCGCCGACCAGGCATCGGTCGGGAACGAGGCGTGCTCGAGCCACATCACGTCGTCGAGGTCCTGCGGGACCGCCCGGCGCAACCGCAGCCCGTCGGGCAGCTCGCTCACCGGACCACCCGCTTGGGCGCTCCCGGCATCGTCACGTCGGGGTCGCGCAGGTAGAGCGCGGTGTCGTCCGCGAAGGACGCGCCGGACGCGAGCCGGTCCGCGGCGAGTGCCCCGAGCCTCCAGGCCGGGATGGTCGCGACCGTCACGCGGTCCCAGCCCACCGCGTCCGGACGGGCGGCACGGATCGCATCGTCAAGGTCCGCGGGCTTCGCGAGACCAGGACCCGCGACCCGCGTGCCGGTCTGGTCGTACGCGCTCCAGTAGACCTCGCGGCGGCGCGCGTCCGTGAGGACGACGAACGGACCGTCGGCCGCCTGGTCGGCGGCCACCGCGTCGTGGCTGACGAAGGGCAGGACGGGGACGCCGCGTGCCGCGGCGAAGGTGCGGGCGGCGGCGATGCCGACGCGGAGGCCGGTGAAGGGGCCGGGGCCCATGCCGGCGACGACGCCGGTCACGTCGGCGCCGGTGATGCCGGCCTCGGCGAGGACCTCGGCCAGGAACGGGCCGACCACCTCGGCGTGCCGACGGGAGTCGTCGGTGCTGCGCTCGGCGACCGCGCGCCCGGTGGCGGGGTCGACGACGGCGACGGAGGTACCGGCGGACGTGTCGATGGCGAGGAGCACCCGTCCATCGTATGCGTCCGGCGGCCGGTCACCCGAAGTGCGGACAGCGGGCGTTCTGCCCCTGCACTGGGGCATCCCCGACCGCTTGCAGCCGACGTTCGGAAGCCGACAATCCACGGTGCAGGCCGTTCGGGTCGGTCTGCACGGTGCGGGCCCAGGGACGGTCCGCGCCCGAGGGAGCAGCACATGCAGCGCACCACCAGGGCGTCCGTCGCGACGGTCCTCCTCTCCGCGGTCCTCGTCGCCGCGCCGCTCACCACCGGGTCCGTCGCCCAGGCAGGGACACCGGCCAAGCCGACCGGGACGTTCACGCAGACGTTCCGCGAGGACTTCAGCACTCCGGCGACCGCCGACGGCCCGTTCGCGAAGCGGTACACGAACGCCTGGCAGCCCTACCCGGACGGGATGGGCGACGGCAAGTACTGGTCCGGCTCGCAGGTCAGCGCGCACGACGGGGTGCTCGACGTCACCCTGGACGGCAAGCGCGGCGCCGCCGGCACGTTCGGGACGCAGCGCGGCGCCTGGGACTACGTCGGCGGGACCTTCACCGTGCGGGCGCGGGCGACGGGTGGCGACGGGAACGGGGCGGCCTTCATCGTCTGGCCGAAGTCGAACGTGTGGGCGGACGGCGAGATGGACTTCCCCGAGGGGAACTTCGACCAGGTGCCGTACGCGTTCCACCACTCGATGACGCCCGGCAAGGAGGCGTCGGCGGTCGCCGTCTCGACCAAGGCGTCGTGGCGCGACTGGCACACGTACTCGGTGCAGTGGATCCCGGGCCGATCGGTGACGTACTCGATGGACGGCCGGGTCCTGCAGACCGTGACCCGCGACGTGGCGACCACCCCGCACCGCTTCATGTTCCAGACCGGGAACTGGGGGAAGAAGGGGCACCTGTACATCGACTGGGTGACGATCGCCTCCTGGAAGCCCTGAGCCCGGCGGCGCTCCCGGAGGTTGCACCCCGTCGTCGCATCGACGAGGATGCTGTCCGGTGATGTTCCAGCGGACGCCGAACCCGGAGCACCACGGGAGGGGGTGCGGCCGTGGTCGTGGATGCTCGAGGGGACCCGGGGCAGTGGCGTCTGAGGGGGCACACGCCGCCGGCGGAACTGGCTGCGATGGTCGAGGCCCGGCTCGGGTGGCTGTCGGTCGACGACCCGACCGACGCGGACTTCTTCTTCGATCCGCTCGACGGCTCGGTCGGCGAGGTCAGAGCGCGACGTCGGCCCAGCGCGGGCCGGTCGCGGTGACGATGACCCGACGCGGCTCGTCGGGGACGTCGTCCGGGTCGAGCGGCGCCGCCGACGCGGCGCGCTCCGGATCGACGGTGTCGCCGCCGGTCGCCCGGACGATCTCGACGTCGAGCACGTCGTCCGAGATCCCGTCGACGAACCCGCGACCCCACTCGACGACGACGATCGCGCCGTCCCAGTCGAGGTCGAGGTCGTCGAGCTCGACCGGGTCGGACAGCCGGTAGGCGTCGACGTGCACCAGGTCCGGGCCGGCCGTCGTCGGGTGGGTCCTGGCGAGCACGAACGTCGGGCTCGACACCTGCCCCCGGGCTCCGAGCGCGGCGCCGAGGCCCCGCGTCATCGTGGTCTTCCCGGCGCCGAGCGGCCCGGTCAGGACGACGAGGTCCCCCGCGCGCAGGACCCCGGCGAGCCGGGCACCGAGCGCGGACATCTCGTCGGTCGTCGACACCGTGGTGTCGAGCAGCACCCGGGGCGCGGCGCTCACGCGTGCGTCCCGTGCGCCTGGTGGTCGCCGCGGTGGTGGTCGCGGTGGTGGTGGTCGCCGCGGAGCCACGAGCCGACGCGGCCCTCGACCTCGTGGCCGACGTACTCGCGGGGCACGCGGGCGCCGATGCGGCACGTGACCTCCTCGCCGATGCTGTCGACCGCCGCCCCGAACTCCAGGACCGTCATCTCACCGTGCTCACCCGTCCCGAACAGCACGACGGGGTCTCCGACCCGGACCTCGTCGTCGCCGACGTCGACCAGGAACTGGTCCATCGCGACCCGGCCGGCGATCGGGTACCGGCGGCCGCCGATCGACACCTCGACGCGCCCCTGCGCCCGGCGCGGCACACCGTCCGCGTAGCCGACGGGCACCAGCGCGAGGGTCGTCTCCCTGGTCGTGCGGTACGTGTAGTCGTAGGAGACCCCGGTGTCGACCGGGACCCGCTTGGTCTTCGCGACCGAGGCCGTCAGGGTCATCACGGGCTCGAGCCCGAGGTCCGCCGCGGAGACGCCGTCCGCCCCGGGCATCCCGAACAGGTTCGCCCCCATCCGGACCATGTCCTTCCGGAACTCCTTGCGCTCGAGGCCGGCGAGCGACGCGGCGACGTGCTCCATCGGGACGTCGAGCCCGAGGTCATCGGCCTGCTCGACCGCGGCGTCGAACAGCGCGACCGCGGCGCTGTCGTCGTCGTCCGAGGACTCGGCGAGGTGCGTGTAGGCGGCGACGACCTCGATACGTCCGGCGCGCTGCGCGTCGACCGCCAGCGCGACGAGGTCGGGCCAGGTCTCCGCGGTCGCACCGTCGCGGTGCAGACCGGTGTCGACGCCGAGGTGCACACGCGCGGGTCGCTGGTCGACGGCGTCGACGACGCGCTGCAGCTCGGCGGCGTTCGAGACGCCGAGGTCCACCGCGGAGTCGATCGCGTCGCGGAAGTCGAGCGCCGGGTCGTGCTGCCACGTGAACAGCCGGACGTCCTCGCCGACGCCGATCGCCCGCAGGCGCAGCGCGGCGGGGACCGTGAGCACACCGATCCACCGGACCCCGGCGTCCACTGCGGCGAGCGCGATCGGCTCGAGACCGTGGCCGTACGCGTCGGCCTTCATGATCGCCATGACCTCGACCGGGTCCATCCACTCCCGGACCAGGTCGAGGTTCGACCGGTAGGCGTCGAGGTCGATCCGGGCCCGGCGCAGCGGCGCGTTCACGTCGTCCTCCGTTCCACGCTGCGGCCGACCCGGGCGGCCACCTCGTAGTTGATGGTGCCGATCGCGTCCGCCCACTCCTCGATCGCGGGGTCGCCGTCGGCCGGGTCGCCCCAGAGCACGACCTCGTCGCCCACCTGCACGTCCGCGTCGCCGACGTCGATGTGCATCGCGTTCATCGCGACCCGTCCGACGACCGGGAACCGCCGGTCGCCGATCCGCACCGAGACGTGTCCGCCGGACGCCCGGTCGAAGCCGTCGGCGTACCCGAGTCCGATCACCGCCAGGCGGGTGTCGTGCTCGGCACGCCAGGTGTAGCCGTAGCTGACGCCCTCGCCCGCACGCACCGGCACCGTGCGGAGCACCGAGGCCGTCACGCGCATCGCGGGCCGGAGCCCGAGGTCGGCGGACGAACGGTCGGCGAACGGGCTCAGCCCGTACAGCGCGAGCCCGACCCGTGCGGCGTCCCGTCGGGTCTCCGGCACCGCGATGCTCGCCGCGCTCGCGGCGAGGTGCACGACCTCCGGCACGACGCCGTTCGCGGCGAGACCGTCGAGCGCCCGCTGGAACGCGGCGTCCTGGTCGAGGTCGTCCGCGCGGGACGCGTTCGACAGGTGCGACATGAGGCCCTCGACCCGGGTCCGGCCACCGCCGCGGGCGATCCGACCGGCCGTCGCGAACAGCTCGGCCCACTCGGACTCCACCGCGCCGTTGCGGCTCAGGCCGGTGTCGACACAGAGGTGCACGACCGGGACCTCGGCGTCGGCGGCCGCGGCGAGCTGGTCGACGCTCGACACCGCGGGCGTGACGTCGTACCGGGCGGCGCGGCGGAAGTCCTCGTCCGGGGCGTGCAGCCACGCGAGGATCCGGACTCCCTCGTCGATGCCGGCCTGCCGGAGCGCGATGCCCTCGTCGAGGTCGGCGACGCCGAGCCACTCCGCGCCGGCGTCCACGAAGGCCCGGGCGGCGTCGACGGCGCCGTGGCCGTAGCCGTTCGCCTTGACGACCGCGATGACGCCGGACGGGGCCACCCGTTCGGCGACCGTCGCGTAGTTGGCGATCAGTGCCTCCCGGTCGACCGTGATGCCGGTGAACGCACTCACACCCTGTCCCCTGCCCCTTCGATGACCACGAACGCCGTGGCGATCCCACCATCGTGCGACAGCGACAGGTGCACGCTCGACACCCCGCGCCGGTCGGCGACGTCCTGCGCCCCGCTCCGGAGCGTCAGCGACGGGTTCCGCTGGTCGTCGGAGACGACCTCGAGGTCCTGCCAGCTGAGCCCGGCGCTCGACCCGAAGGCCTTGATGAGCGCCTCCTTCGCGGCGAACCGGGCCGCGAGCGACGCACTCGGCCGCGGTTCGCCGTCGCGCAGGAGCTCCGACGGGGTGAACAGCCGCGTGCGCATCGCCGGAGTCCGGTCGAGCACCCGCTCGAACCGGTCCAGGTCGACGACGTCCACCCCGATGCCGATGATCATCGTGCGACTACTCGACGGTGACCGACTTCGCGAGGTTGCGCGGCTGGTCGACGTCGAGGCCCTTGGCCGCGGCGAGCTCCATGCCGAACATGTGCAGCGGCGCGACGGCGAGGAGCGGCTCGAAGAGCGGCGTCGCGAGCGGGATCCGCAGGACCTCGTCCGCGAAGGGGAGCACGGCGGCGTCGCCTTCCTCGGCGATCGCGATCACCCGGGCGCCGCGGGCGCGGATCTCCTGGATGTTCGAGACGACCTTCGGGTGCAGGGACCGCTGGTCTCGGGGGGACGGCACGATGACGAAGACGATCTGACCGGGCTCGATCAGGGCGATCGGACCGTGCTTGAGCTCGCCGGCGGCGAAGCCCTCGGCGTGGATGTACGCGAGCTCCTTGAGCTTCAGCGCGCCCTCGAGCGCGATCGGGTAGCCGACGTGCCGGCCGAGGAACAGCACGCTGCGGGTGTCCGCCATCCACTTCGCCAGCTCGCTGACCCCGGCGGCGTCGTCGATGGTCTGCTGCAGCTTCGGCGCGAGCCCCTCGAGCTCGGCGACCTGCTCCGCGATCTGCTCGGCCGTCAGCGTCCCGCGCAGGGTCGCCAGGTGCAGCCCGAGCAGGTAGAGCGCGACGCCCTGGGCGATGAACGCCTTCGTCGAGGCCACCGCGACCTCGGGCCCGGCGTGCGTGTAGATCACCGCGTCGGACTCGCGCGGGATGGTGGCGCCCTGGGTGTTGCAGATCGACAGGACCTGCGCGCCCTGCTCCCGCGCGTACTTCACGGCCATGAGCGTGTCCATGGTCTCGCCGGACTGGCTGATCGAGACGACCAGGGTGCGCTCGTCGAGGACCGGGTCGCGGTACCGGAACTCGTGGGCGAGCTCGACCTCGACCGGGACGCGGGCCCACTGCTCGATGGCGTACTTGCCGAGGATGCCGGCGTAGGCGGCGGTGCCGCAGGCGATGACGATGACGCGGTCGACGGTGGCCAGGCGGTCCGCGATCGGGTCGAGGTCGGTGAGCGTCACCGCGCCGTCGTGCACGCGGCCGAGGATCGTCTTCGCGACGGCCTCGGGCTCCTCGCTGATCTCCTTCGCCATGAAGGACGACCAGCCGCCCTTGTCGGCGGCGGAGGCGTCCCAGCTGACCTCGAACTCCTCCGGGGCGGCCGGGGTGCCGTCGAAGTGCACGACCTCGACGCCCTCCGGACGGATCGTGGCGATCTCGTCCTGGCCGATCGCGAGGGCACGCTGCGTGTACGCGACGAACGCCGCGACGTCGGAGCCCATGAAGTTCTCGCCGTCGCCGAGCCCCACCACGAGCGGCGAGTTCCGGCGGGCGCCGACGACGACGCCGGGCTGGTCGGCGTGCACGACGAGGAGCGTGAACGCACCCTCGAGCCGCTGCACGACCTGCTGCATGGCGGTGGTCAGGTCACCGGTCTCGCGGTAAGCCCGGCCGACCAGGTGCGCGGCGACCTCGGTGTCGGTCTCGCTCGTGAACGTGACGCCCTCGGCCAGGAGCTCGTCCTTCAGCGGGGCGAAGTTCTCGATGATGCCGTTGTGGATGAGCGCGAGCTTGCCGCCGTCCGCCAGGTGCGGGTGCGCGTTGCCGTCGGTCGGGCCGCCGTGCGTCGCCCAGCGGGTGTGCCCGATGCCCGTGCCGCCGTCCGCGATCGGGTGCTCGGCGAGCTCGTCGACGAGGGCCTGCAGCTTGCCGGCCTTCTTCGCGGAGGCCAGGTCGTGCGACCCGTCGACGACCGCGATCCCGGCCGAGTCGTAGCCGCGGTACTCGAGACGACGGAGACCGCCGAGGAGGACCTCCTGGCTGCTCTTGGTGCCGACGTAGCCCACGATTCCACACATGCGACCGATCCTACGGTCTGCCTGGGGAGCAACCCTGCACGCTCGCAGGACTGGGGATACCGTTTGGACCATGGGACGTTTCGACGACATCGCGATCACGACGCTGCACGGTGAGCAGACCACGTTCGGGCAGTTCGCGGACAAGGCCGTGCTCGTGGTGAACGTCGCGTCCCGCTGCGGGCTCGCACCGCAGTACGAACAGCTCGAGGCACTGCAGCGGCAGTACGGGCCGCGCGGCTTCACGGTGCTCGGCTTCCCGAGCAACCAGTTCCTGCAGGAGCTCGGCTCGTCCGAGGCGATCGACGAGTACTGCTCCACGACCTGGGGCGTCACGTTCCCGATGTCCGAGAAGGTCAAGGTGAACGGCAAGGGAGCACACCTGCTCTACCAGGCGCTCAAGGAGACCCCCGACGCGTCCGGCAAGGCCGGCCGGGTCAGCTGGAACTTCGAGAAGTTCCTGGTCGCGCCGGACGGCACGGTCACCCGGTTCCGTCCCACGACGAAGCCGGACGCCCCCGAGGTCGTCGCCGCCATCGAGGCGGCCCTGCCCGCCTGACGCACCCTGCCCGCCTGACGGGCCCTGCCCGCCTGGCGGGCCCGGTCCCGTCCGGTCCGGTCCGGTCCGCTCGACCGGCGCGCGTCCGCCGGACGCGCACCGCCACACCGGACGGGAGGCACGGATCACGTGGGCCGGTCGGCTGACGTGATCCGCGCCTCCCGTCGGTACGCTCGTGCCCATGCCGATCCCGGAAGCCACCGTCGCGCACCCGACCCCGTTCGTGGAGATCCCGCGCGACGAGTGGTCGCAGCTCGCGCCGAAGGAGCACCTGTCGCTCACCGAGACCGAGATCGTGCAGCTGCGCGGCCTCGGGGACCGGCTCGACATCCGCGAGGTGCAGGACGTGTACCTGCCACTGTCCCGGCTGCTGACGCTCTACGCGGCCGGCGCACGGAACCTGCACGCCGAGACCAGCCGGTTCCTGGGCGAACGCGCCGGACGCACGCCCTTCGTGATCGGGGTCGCGGGGTCCGTCGCGGTCGGCAAGTCCACCGTCGCCCGCCTGCTGCGCGAGCTGACGAAGCGCTGGCCGGACACCCCGCGCGTCGAGCTCGTGACGACGGACGGGTTCCTGTACCCGAACGCCGAGCTCGAGCGCCGCGGGATCATGGACCGCAAGGGCTTCCCGGAGTCGTACGACCGGCGGGCGCTGCTGCGCTTCGTGAGCCAGGTGAAGAGCGGCGCGGCAGAGGTGCGGGCGCCGTACTACTCGCACCTGGTCTACGACATCGTGCCCGACGCCGAGATCGTGGTGCGGCAGCCGGACGTCCTCATCGTCGAGGGGCTGAACGTGCTCGCGCCGCCGGTGCACGGGCGGCTCGCCCTGTCCGACCTGTTCGACTTCACGATCTACGTCGATGCGAAGACCCGGGACATCGAGTCCTGGTACGTCGACCGCTTCCTGGCCCTGCAGGAGCAGGCGTTCTCGAGCCCGGACTCGTTCTTCCACCGGTTCGCCTCGCTGTCCCGCGAGGACGCCGTGCGCACGGCGACCGAGGTCTGGCGGGCGATCAACGAGCCGAACCTGCTCGAGAACGTGCTGCCGACCCGCTCCCGGGCGACCCTGGTGCTCCGCAAGGGCGCGAACCACGAGGTGTCGTCGGTGTTGCTCCGCAAGATCTGACGCAGTGCGTCGGCGCGCCGCCGTGGTCCTCCGCACAACCGAGAGCACCCCGCGCCACGCAATCACGTGGTTCGGGGTGCGTTCGGTTGTGCGGAAGCAGCCCGCGCCGCCAGCCGTCGATGCCGGAGCGCGGCGCCTACGCCGCGATCGTCAGCCGGTCGGACACGACGGCCGCCAGTTCCTCGGCGACGCGCTGGGCCTCGTCCTGCGAGGCAGCCTCGACCATCACGCGCACCACGGGCTCGGTGCCCGACGGGCGGAGCAGCACGCGCCCGGCGTCCCCGAGTGCGGCAGAGGCGGCGGTCACCGCGTCCTGCACGCCCTGGTCGTCGAGCCCGTGGCGGTCGACCCCGCGGACGTTGAGCAGCACCTGCGGGAAGACCGTCATGCACGACGCGAGCTCCTGCAGCGTCTTGCCCGTGCGGGCCATCTCCGCGACGAGGTGCAGCCCCGTCAGGACACCGTCCCCGGTGGTCGCGTGGTCGCTGAAGATGATGTGCCCGGACTGCTCGCCGCCGAGCGAGAACCCGCCCTCGGTCATCTTCTCGAGCACGTAGCGGTCGCCCACGCCGGTCTCGAGCACCGTGATGCCCGCGTCCGCCATGGCCCGCTTGAGCCCGAGATTCGACATGACGGTGGCCACGAGCGTGTCGGACGCCAGCAGCCCCCGCTCCTGCAGGGACAGCGCGAGGATCGCCATGATCTGGTCGCCGTCGATCGCGTTGCCGGCGGCGTCGACCGCGAGGCACCGGTCGGCGTCGCCGTCGTGCGCGATGCCGACGTCCGCCTCGGCTTCGAGGACCGCGGCGGCGAGGTTGTCGATGTGCGTCGAGCCCACGCCGTCGTTGATGTTCATGCCGTCCGGGTCGGCACCGATGAGCGTCACCCGGGCACCGGCGTTGACGAACACCTCGGGCGAGACGCCGGCGGCGGCACCGTTCGCGCAGTCGAGCACGACGTGGATGCCGTCGAGCCGGTGCGGGAGCGTGCCGAGCAGGTGCACGACGTAACGGTCCTCGGCGTCGGCGAAGCGCGTGATCCGGCCGACGTCGCCGCCGGTCGGGGTCGGTGCGGACTGGTCGTGCATGGCCGCCTCGATGCGGTCCTCGACCTCGTCCGGGAGCTTCCGGCCGCCCGTGGCGAAGAACTTGATCCCGTTGTCCGGCGCCGGGTTGTGCGACGCGGAGATCATCACGCCGAAGTCGGCGTCGATGTCGGCGACCAGGAAGGCCGCCGCGGGGGTGGGGATGACCCCGGCGTCGAGCACGTCGACGCCGGCGGAGGCGAGCCCGGCCGCGACCGCGGCACCGAGGAACTCGCCGGAGACGCGCGGGTCGCGCGCCAGGACCGCGCGCGGGCGCGGTCGACCGGACGCCCGGCGGGCGTCCGCATGGTGTCCGTGCGTGAGCACGGCCGCGCTGGCCTGGGCGAGACCCAGAGCCAGCGCGGCCGTCAGCTCGCCGTTGGCGAGTCCACGAACACCGTCGGTACCGAACAGACGCGGCATTGCGATCGGGTTCGCCAGGCGACTAGCGCTTCGAGAACTGCGACGCCTTGCGGGCCTTCTTGAGACCGGCCTTCTTGCGCTCGATGACGCGGGCGTCACGGGTGAGGAAGCCGGCCTTCTTGAGGGTGGCGCGGTTGTTCTCGCGGTCGATCTCGTTCAGCGCACGCGCGATGGCGAGGCGGAGCGCACCGGCCTGACCCGAGGGGCCACCACCGGTGATGCGGGCGGTGACGTCGTAGGCGCCGAGGAGCTCGAGCACCTTGAACGGGTCGTTGATGAGCTGCTGGTGCAGCTTGTTCGGGAAGTAGTCCTCGAGCGTGCGGCCGTTCACCGTGAAGGTGCCGCCACCGGGGACGAGGCGGACGCGCGCGATGGCCTCCTTGCGGCGCCCGACGGCACCGCCCGAGACGTTGAGGATCTGGCGGGGAGCGGACTCGGACGCGACGGGCGCGCTCTCGGTCGTGAAGCTCTCCGGGGTCTGGTCGAGGGAGTCAGCGATCTGTGCCATGAGTTGTATCAGTCCTTGAAGTCGTCGTGGCCGGAACTACTGTGCGACCTGGTCGAAGGTGTACGCCTTGGGCTGCTGCGCGGCGTGCGGGTGCTCCGCGCCGGCGTAGACCTTCAGCTTCTTGAGCTGCTCACGGCCGAGGGTGTTCTTCGGCAGCATGCCGCGGATCGCCTTCTCGACGGCGCGGGTCGGGTGCTTCTCGAGCATCTCCGGGTAGGAGGTCGCGGTGAGGCCGCCCGGGTAGCCCGAGTGACGGTAGTAGACCTTCTTCGCGAGCTTGGAGCCGGTGAGGGCGACCTTGTCCGCGTTGATGATGATGACGTGGTCACCCATGTCCATGTGCTGGGCGAAGGTGGCCTTGTGCTTGCCGCGCAGGAGCGCCGCGGCGTGGGTGGCGAGGCGGCCGAGGACGACGTCGGTCGCGTCGATGACGATCCAGTCGTGCTGGACGTCTGCCGGCTTCGGGGAGAACGTACGAGTCACAGGAGTGCTGCTTTCGTGTCGAGGTGAGGAGTCCGTGAATCCCGCTCCGGTGGGTGTTCCTCGTGCGATGCACGCGGAACTGCCCGGTGGAGGGCTCATCTGACTGTCCGGCGCACGGGGCGCACAGACCAAGGAAAGAGCCTACCGGACCGGCCTCCCGCTGGTCAAACGCGACCGGCTCGGTCCGGGTGGCCGTTTCGCGCGTAGGAGGTCGAAACGCGCGTAGGAGGCCCGAACTTCTGACCACCTACGCGCGATTCGGCTTCCCACCGCACGCGCCATGGGTCGGAACGCGCGTTCACGGCGGACGGGAGGCACGGTGTCAGCTGGCACCGTGCCTCCCGTCCGGCCTCTGGTTACGCGACGCGGGCGCGGCGGCGGCGTGCCACCAGCACACCCGCACCCGCAGCGAGGAGCAGCAGCGCCGCGGCGATGCCACCCGTCAGGTCGGCACCCGTGAACGCGAGCGCACCCGTCACCGGGTCGATGGTGATCGTCGTCCAGCCGATCAGCGACCCGTCAGCAGCCGTGACCACGGTGCGGTGGGGCCCAGCCGGCGCATCCGCGGGAATCGTCACCCGCACCGTCCCGTCAGCCGCGACCGTCACCGTGCCCAGCAACGTCGGCGTCGAGAACATCCACACGTTCACCCGCTGCCCCGCGTACTGCGTGCCGACACCGATCGTGATCGTCTCACCCGCACGAGCCGACGACGGCGCCGTGACCGTTCCGCGGTTCGCATCCGTCAGGGACGACTCCGACGGAGCGACCGGCGTCGAATCAGCACCCGGGGTCGGCGCGGGCGTCTGACCGGCACCCGGAGCCGTACCAGGGTCGGTCGGGTCGGTCGGATCGGTGCCCGGGTCCGTGGGGTCCGTGCCCGGGTCCGTCGGGGTGCTGTCGCCGGTCAGGTCGAAGCCGACCAGGATCGGGTCGTGGTCGCTCGCCCGGTAGACGTCGTCGGTGTACAGGTTCGTCGCGTTGTAGTTGTAGCGGCTGTACTCCAGGGCCACTGACTCGACCGAGTTGATGTTCCAGATGTCCACACCCGTCACCGTCGCGAGTGCCGCCGGCGAGGCGAGCACGTGGTCGAGCGACCCGCTCAGGCCGCTGAACACGTACGACCACTCCGACGAGTCGAGCGCCGGCCCGAGGTCGGTGTAGCCAGCCTCGTCGAGGACGACCATCGGGTCCTCCTGGCTGTAGGCGTTGAAGTCGCCCAGCATGAACACCTTGTCGGTGCCGTACTGCGTCTGCATCTTTGCGGAGAACGCGGCGAGCGCCGTCGCCTGCTTCACGCGGTCCGCGTTCGACGCCCCCTGGCCGTCGCCCTGGTCAGCGTTCTCGCCGGTGCCGGACCCCTTCGACTTGAAGTGGTTCGCGATCACGAGGAATTCGTCGTCCGCCGTGCCCCCGACCGGACGGAACGCGTCCGCGACGGGCTGACGGGCGTTCGTGAACGCCGGGTCGATGAGGATCGTCGACTCACCCGTGGGTGCGACGCGGTCCTTCTTGTAGATGAGTGCCAGGCGGATGACGTCCTCGCTCGCGGGGAGCGTCTTCGGCGACTTCACGTACGCCCAGGTGTCGGCACCGGTCGCGGCGTTGAGCGCCCCGACGAGGGTGGCGACGGCGGCGTCACGGTCCTGGCCGAACTCGGCGGAGTTCTCGATCTCCTCGAGCGAGACGACGTCGGCCCCGAGACCGTTGATCGCCTTGACGATCTTGACCTGCTGGCGCTCGAAGTCCTCTTGCTCGGCGGCGCCACGGGCGTTGCAGCCGGAGTTCACCGTGACGGGGTCGCCGTCGCGGTCCGTGTAGTACGAGCAGCCGGTGAGCTGGTCGCCCGTCGTCGGGAAGTAGTTGAGGACGTTGAAACCGGCGAGCTTGAGGTCGCCGCCGACGTCCTGGGGCTTCGTCGTGCGGACGTTCGAGAACGTCGCGGGCAGGTCGGTCTTCGCCGTAGCCCCGGTGATCGGCGACGTCGGCTGGAACTTCCACGAGTCGTTGCGGTAGTCGAGGACGACGGGCTTCGTGAAGGTCGCCGCTGCTCCGACGGTGACGGGCCCCTGCGTCAGCCAGGACACCGGGATCGACTTGTTCGCCTGGGTCAGGAAGTTCGTGCTGCCACCGTCGTCGAGGGTGACCTTGCGGGCGGCGTTGTCGGCCTCCACCGCCTTGGCCGCTGCGCTGCCCGGTCGGGCGACCTCGGTGGGCTGGATCAGCCGCTTCGTACCAGACGCCAGGACGACCTCGCCGTACTGGTTCGTCGTGTAGTTGTCGGCGACGGTGTAGTCGCCCTGCGGCGCGACAAGCATGCTCTCGAGCGACTCGCGCTGCGCGTCCGAGGACGGGAACGCGACGGTGGCGGCCTGCGGTGCCGGCACGGTCTCGGTGAGCTTCGTCATGCCGCCGGCGGCGACGTTCAGCTCGGTGAGGCCGTAGTACTCGCTCACCGAACCGGTGAGTTGGACGTAGTCGCCCGCTGCGACCTGGGACGCGGTGGCCGAGGAGAACACGAAGACGCCGTCGGACGCGGTGTGCGTGCCGAAGTCGATCGCACCGCCGGTGTCGGGGGTCTGCACGGTGTAGCCGTTGAACCCACCGGTGGCGTACACGGCGGTGACGACCCCCTTCGTGACGACGGACTTGCCGACGTACGGCGAGGTGTCCGTCGTGCCCTGCAGCTGCGCGATGGTGACGGCCTCGGCAGGAGCACCGGGGTCCGTCGGGTCGGTCGGGTCGGTCGGGTCCGTCGGCGCCGTCTCATCGGCGGCGTTCGTCGGCGTGAGTGTCGTCGTGACGGAGAAGTCCGCCGCGTTGTCGTCGCTGTCGACCGTGCCCTGGCGAACCAATCCGTTCGGGACGGTGTTTCCGCCGTCGACCGTGCGCACGTGCCCCTCGAAGGTGTTCGACGCACCGTAGCCGAGGAGGTCCACGACCCCCGCGGTGCCCGCCGCGATCGCGCCGGTCGGCAGGGTGAGCGCCTTGGACTGGTCGGACAGGACCAGCGTGCCCGTGGTGCCCGAGGCGTTCAGGGTCGCGGTGTCGTCCGCGGCAGGCAGGTCAGCACCCGTCGCGCCGTTGCCCGCCATCGTGACGAGGAACGTCCCGTTCGCGGGGACGGTGCCCTCGAGGCCGCTCGTGCTGAACGCCGCCGAGCCGGTCGCCGAGCGGTACTGCAGCGACCAGCCGTCGACCGAGACCGGAGCGTCGGTCGGGTTCGCGATCTCGACGAACTTCTTGTTGAAGAGGGCGTTCGCGCTGCCGCCCTTCAGGTAGGCCTCGGCGATGACGAGACCCGTGCCGGCGGTGTTCGCACTGGCGACGGAGACGGAGGCGAGTGGCGCTGCGAGGAGTGTCGCGGCCACCGTGGCGCACAGCAGAGTGCGGCCGACGATCTTGGGCATGCTGACCTTCGGGTCGGAGACGTGGATGGTCAGACCGTACAGACCTGCAGAGTCCCTCAGGTTGCGCCCAGGTAAATGATTGCGCTCGACAACATCGTCGTCGGCCTCACTTCCCGGTGAGGAGGCGCAGCACCATCACGCCCGTGGTCAGCACGTACCAGCCCGCGAGGTTACCGCGCTTCTTCGCGAGTACCAGCGACGGTGTGGCTGCCGCGCCGGCCACGGCGAGTGCGATCCAGCGGATCACCGGATCCTGCCCGGCCACCCCGACTGTGAAGAGGGCCACCGTGGCGACGACGACGAGGAGGACCGTGATCGATCGACGAGCTCGACCGACTTTCTCCGCTGACGGTGCGCCCGTCACGTCGCTACCCGCCGCGCCCTGATCCATCCTGCCGTGATCGGCAGTACGACCCAGATCAGGCCCGAACTGACCGTTGGGAGCGCAGATGCCTCTCCCGTCAGCCCGCTCTGCAGCGTCCCGAACCGTACGTACGCCGTCCACGTGCCGAGGAAGCCGAGAACGATGTCGACCACGAGCATCACGACGAGGACACTGACCAGGCCAAGGGCCAGCGACCGCAGCGACGCTCCCAGTCCGAAACCGAACGCCGCCGACGAATAGGACAGCGCAGCGACCTGCACGACCGGCTGGCCGACGTCCCACGAAGCCACGTGGCCCCCGATGAGGATCGCGACACCGGTGCCGACGAAGCCGCACATGACGGTGAACAGGACGACCGCGGAGATGATCACCGCGCAGGCAGCCGAACGGGCAGCGAAGATCGAGTCACGCGTCAGGCCAGCGAGGATACCGTCCCGTTCCCCGCCGCGAGCCGCATCGCCCACGCCGACGACGACCCCCACGATCGAAGCCGCCAACGCCGCAGGAAGACCTGCGGTGACGATGACCTCACCGACGTCGAAGTTCGCGGACCTCGAGACAAGTGAGACGCTGAACGCGCAGCAGGCGACGACGAGCGCCACCAGTACGCCGAAGCCCGCCGCTGCACCGGCCGTGTCGAGTCGCTTCCGCACCTCGAGGGTCGTGATCGTCACGAACGAGGTCATCGTGCTCCCTCTGATTCGAACTCTGCCGAAGCGACTTCGCCGTAGAGACTCTCGAGCACCCTGCCCGATACCCCGACTCTGGTCACGTCCAAGCCGATCGACACTGCTACTCGGACGGTGTCCGGGGCGGTCCCCTCTACGTGCACCACACGACCGCGCATCGTCGCCGGAACGCCGCGATCCGACATAGCCGCAAGGAGTCGGGCCGGCTCATCGACCTCGATGTCACATCCCCGGGCCGCCGTGTCGGCGATCGATTCGACACAGACGATCTCGCCTCGGCTCACGATGATCGCGTCGTCGATCATCGTCTCGAGCTCGCCGAGCAGGTGGCTGGACACGACCACGGTCGCCCCTGCCTGTCGGAGATCCGAGACGACGCCACGCATCCACTCGATGCCGTCGGGGTCGAGACCGTTCATCGGCTCGTCCAGCAGCACGAGCATCGGCGATCCGAGCAACGCGACGCCGATCGAGAGTCGCATCCGCATCCCGAGCGAGAGCGCTGCGACCCGGCGTCTCAGGACGGCCCCGAGTCCGACCCGCACGGCCATCGACTCGGCCTCGTCCGGAGTACGTCCCACGAGTCGAGATCGGAGCAGAAGTGTCTCCCGGACCGTTCGCCCTCGGTGCATGTCGACATCTCCGAACACTGCGCCGATCGGCTCGCCACGCTGCCACGGAACATCACGGACGGTCCCCCGGTCTGGCCGCACGAGCCCCGCGAGGACCGCGAGGAGTGAGGACTTTCCAGCACCGTTGGGTCCGATCAACCCGTACACGCGCCCAGCCTCCAGTTGGATCGAGGCATCGTGGATACGAGGTCGAGCCCGGCCTCGGCCGCGCAGCCAGACGCTCTGGAGTTCGAGCACCATTGGTTCCTCTCGACGTCGCCGGGCGGACCGGCGGTGGACCGGTCCACCCGGCGATGTACAGATCATCCGAAGAAGTAGTTCCACAGCGCCGAGAACATCTCCTGGATGCTCATCTGGGCGATCGCGTTGATCCCGGCTCGGATCCATCCGGCAAGGCCGTTCCACCAGTTCTTGAAGGCGTTCAAGCCGTTCTTCAGCGCCGTCTTGAGCGCCGGGATGACGGATGAGGCGTTGTTCTTCAGCCAGTCGACGATCGGTTTGATCGGGATGCCATCGGTCGATGAGCCGCCGGACGAAGCGATGACGCCCCCGTGTCGCGGCACGGGAAGCGACGCGGCCGGTGCGGAGGACGCTACCGCGCTTACCGAGGAGGCATGGACGGGCTGCGCAGAGGCTGCGGTCGCGCCAACGGTGCTGAGCATCGCCCCGGTGACGATCGCTCCGACGATCCCCACAGTGCGGATCTTGTTCATGGTGATTCCCCAATCATTGTGCGGCGTCGTCGCCGCATGAACCACCCTATCGGTACTTCAGTATGAAATACCAGACACCAGAAGGCCTTTCACCTACCGGAACATGTCGGCCCGATGTCTCGATCACGACCCGACCGGCACCCACTCCCGCCCGACCCGGTGCACCGCCGGCCCGTGCCCCGGCAACACGATCTCGGGGATCGGCAGCGCCCGAGCGGACTCGAGCGCCACGCCGAGGTCCGCCGTGAAGAACGGCGTGATCATCCGCGGCCGCGGGGTCCACGACGCCGGCTGCGTGTCGTGCCGCGAGACGACGGCGTCCCCCGTGACGATCGCGTCCGCGGCCGGCAGGAGGTACGCGGTGGACCCGTCGGTGTGCCCGGTCGCGGGGAACGGCGTGATCGCCCGCCCCTCGAAGTCCGCTCCCGTGAAGGCCCGGACGCTCGGCACCGTGGTCGGCCGGAGCGCGTCGGACCGGATCGCGCGGGCGAGCCACCGGAGCACCCGCGGCGACGCCAGCCGGCCGCCGATCTCCGCCGTCGTGACCTGCTGCCGCGAGGGTCCACGCACGTTCGACACCTCGTCCGCGTGCGCCAGGACCTCGACGTGCGGGTGCCGCTCGAGGATGCCCGGGATCCCACCGACGTGGTCGACGTGCCCGTGGGTGACGTACACACGCCGCAGGTCGGCGAGGTCGTGCCCGGCCCAGCGCACGGTCTCGAGCACGAGGTCGCTGTCCGCCGGGTAGCCCGCGTCGATGAGGGCGACGCCGTCCTCCTCCGCGAGCACGACCCAGTTCGAGACCGGCCCCTCGACGAAGACGACCCCGGGGGCGACGGAGACGACGGACCGGGGTTCGCGGGAGCTCATGCCCCGACGGTACCGGCGTCCGGCTCGTCGTCCGTCCGCCGCGCACGCGTCTGCGACGCGCGGGCCGCGAGTTCGTCGTCGGCCGGGTACCCGACCTCGGTCAGGGTGAGTCCGACGGCGGGCGCGACCGCGAAGGCGCTGGTCCGCTGCTCGGCGACCCGGAGTTCCTCGAGCCGGTCCGGGCCGAAGCGGCCCTCCCCCACGGCGATGGTCGCGCCGACCATCGCGCGCACCATGGAGTGACAGAAGGCGTCGGCCTGGAGGCGCGCCACCAGCACGCCGTCCGGCTCGCGGTCCCAGCGGAACTCCTGCAGCGTCCGGATCGTGGTCGCGCCCTCGCGCGGCTTGCAGAAGGTCGCGAAGTCGTGCAGCCCGAGCAGCGTCAGCGCACCGCGCTCCATCGCCACCGGGTCCAGCCGCGTCGGGTGCCAGAGCGTGTGCCCCCGACGACGCGGATCGCGACCGGCCGCGGCGTCCGCGACCCGGTACTCGTAGCGCCGCCAGAGCGGGGAGAACCGGGCGTCGAACCCGTCCGGCGCGACCGACGCCCGCGTCACCACGACGTCCCCGGTGCGCCCGGCGAGCCCGTTCAGCCGCTTGACGAGCCCGTCGAGCGACGTCCGCGGCGGCCCGTCCGGTGCCGACCGGCGGGGTCGGGTCAGCGCGCCCCACTGCTCCGCCGACAGGTCCAGGTGCGCGACCTGTCCGGTCGCGTGCACCCCCGCGTCGGTGCGTCCCGCGACTGTCAGGAGCGGCGGCTCGCCCCACCGGGTGAACACCGTCGCGAGCGCGTCCTCGAGTGCCCCCTGCACGGTCCGCAGGCCCGGCTGCCGAGCCCACCCCGAGAACGCGGCCCCGTCGTACGCGACGTCCAGACGCACACGCACCGCTCCCGAACCGACCGTCTCGTCCACGCGAGCGAGCGTACCGGGGGCGGGGCGCGCCTCCCGTCCGGCGGTCGCCGTGCCGCGCGACTGTACGCCGGTGTCAGCGCGTGTCAACCCGTGTCAGTGCCGCGTCAGTGGCGCGTGAGTGCCCGTCGGCACGATCGACACCGACATCGACGAAAGGACCATCCCGATGACCACCACCCCCCTCGCGGTCGAGGCAACCGGCCTCGTCAAGACCTTCGGGTCGAACCGCGCCGTGGACGGCGTCGACCTCCGTGTGGAGGCCGGGACCGTCTACGGCGTGCTCGGGCCGAACGGCGCCGGCAAGACGACCACCATCTCGATGCTCGCGACCCTGCTCAAGCCGGACGGCGGCGAGGCCCGCGTCTTCGGCCACGACGTCCGCCGCGAGCCGCAGACCGTCCGCTCCCTGATCGGCGTGACGGGGCAGTACGCGAGCGTCGACGAGACCCTCAGCGCCACCGAGAACCTCGTCATCTTCGCGCGGCTGCTCGGCCTGTCCCGCGGCGACGCGAAGCGCAAGGCGACCGAGCTGCTCGAGCGGTTCGGCCTGACCGAGGCGGCCTCCCGTCCCCTCAAGGCGTTCTCCGGCGGCATGCGTCGTCGCCTCGACCTGGCGGCGAGCCTGATCGCGCAGCCGCCGCTGATCTTCCTCGACGAGCCGACCACGGGGCTCGACCCGCGGACCCGCGCGCAGATGTGGGACACGATCCGGGAGCTCGTCGCGACCGGGTCGACCGTGCTGCTCACGACGCAGTACCTCGACGAGGCCGACCAGCTCGCCGACCGCATCGCCGTGATCGACCACGGCCGCGTCGTCGCCGAGGGCACCGCCGACGACCTGAAGTCCTCGGTCGGCACGGCCTCGCTGCAGCTGCGCCTGGCGGACGCCGACCCGGAGTCCCTCGCGACGGCGGCCACGCTCGTCGAGCGGGTGCTCGGCACGCCGGCCGTGGTCAGCCCGGAGGGCGCGCGCCTGACCGCACCGATGACGGCGCCCGACCGCGTCACCGACCTGCTCGTGTCGTTCCGCGACGCGGGTGTCTCCCTCGCCGAGATGAGCGTGCAGAAGCCGACGCTCGACGAGGTGTTCCTCACCATCACCGGTTCGCCGTCGTCCCCGGACGACCAGGCCGAGACCGAGCGCGCGCTCGAAGGGAGCCTCGCATGACCACCGTCCTCGAACCCACCACCACCGCCGCACCCCGGGTCACCCCGCGTCCGGGTGTCGGTGGCTCCGGCCTCGCCGCCACGGTCCGTCAGTCGTTCACGATGGCGTACCGCGGCCTCGTCAAGATCCGTCGGACGCCCGAGCAGCTGTTCGACGTGACGCTCATGCCGATCGTCTTCACCGTGATGTTCACGTACATCTTCGGCGGGGCGATCTCCGGCGACGTCGGCAGCTACCTGCCCGTGATCATCCCCGGCATCCTCGTGCAGACGGCGATCACGTCGTCGGTCGTCACCGGTGTCCAGCTCCGCGAGGACATGGACAAGGGCGTCTTCGACCGCTTCCGCTCCCTGCCGATCGCCCGCATCGCCCCGTTGGCCGGTGCCCTCCTCGCCGACACCGTCCGGTACGCGATCGCCACGACGATCACCTTCGTGGTCGGCATCGTGATGGGCCTGCGCCCGGCCGGCGGCCTCGGTGCGGTGCTGCTCGCCGCCCTGCTGGTGATCGTGGTCGCGTGGGCGATCAGCTGGGTCTTCGCGTACTTCGGCGTCATCGCCCGCACCGCGTCGAGCGTGTCCGGCATCGCGAACCTCGTGCTCTTCCCGCTGACGTTCCTGTCGAACGCGTTCGTCCCGACGAACACGCTCCCCGCGTGGCTCCGGTGGTTCACCGAGGTCAACCCGGTCTCGCACCTCATCACGGCGGTCCGCGACCTGGTGAACCACGGCACCGTCAGCGGCGACCTGTGGCTGAGCCTGCTCGGCGCCGCGGTCATCGTCGCGGTGTTCGCGCCGCTGACGGTCCGCGCGTACATGCGGAAGGCCTGAGGCCCCGCTGCGCGGTGCGCCTCACCCCTCGACGCGGAGCTCCTCGAGGAGCGCCCGCGTCCGCACGACGACCTCGTCCGGGCCCCAGCCGGACGAGGTCGTCTCGGCGTCCGCCAGTGCCTGCTCGCCCACACCGGCGACCAGGAGCGGCCGGACCCGTGCGTGCGCGAGGACGGCGTAGTCCTGCCGGGTGCCGACCCGCGTGGCGACCGCCCAGCAGCGGGCCGCGTCCGCCGTGCGGCCGTCCCGCAGCAGCGCGATCGCCAGGCCGAGCATGGCGGTCCCGACGACCGGCATGTCGAGCCACGCGGACCGCAGGCGCAGCTGGACGAGGGCCCCGGTCCGCAGACGGCGTGCGACGTCGCGTTCGCCGGCCGGGAGGCGCGTGGCGGCACCGTCGGACCGGTTCGCGTCCGCGGCGCGGTCGGGTCCACCACTTCCGCGGTCGCGTTCGGGTTCCTGCTCGCGTTCGTGCTCGCGGTCACGTGCTCGTTCGTGTTCGTCGACGGCGGCGATGCGGGCCGCGCCGGCCATCAGTCGCCAGTGCACCGCGCGGGTGCGGGGGTCCCGCAGCAGGTCCCACGCCGCGGTGTACGCCGCGGCCGCCCGGTCCGGGTCGCCCGCCCACCGCGCGCACTCGGCGTCGATCGCGAGCGCGAGCACCCCCACCTGCGCCGCACCGTCCTGCGGCCCACCCCGGAGCGTCACCGGACGCAGGCGCAGGTCCTCGGCGATCGTGCGGGCCCGGTGCAGGTCGCCGGTGGCGGCCGAGGCGAGCCCGACCGTCCAGCTGATCTCGTACAGGTCGTCGTCGGCGCCGAACCGCTCGAGCTGCTCGCGGGCCGCCTCGGCGGTGGCGAGGGCCTCGGCGTACCGGCCGCCCTGGGCGTGCAGCTGCGTGAGCGTCACCGCCGCCGAGCCGCTCGTCCACGCGTCCCCGGTCACGGCCGACAGCTCGGCGGCGCGTCGGGCGTACCGGAAGGCCGCCTCCGGTTCCCCGGCGTTCTCGGCGAGCGGTGCACTGAGCATGTGCGCGAGGCAGGCCACCCCGGGGTCGCGGTCCTCCCGCAGGCGCACGAGGAGGGCCGTCCCCTCGGCCGGTCGGCCGAGTGACAGGAGCAGGTCGGTCTCGGCGTCGAGCACCGGGAGCCCCGTCGTGCCGGTCCGTCGCAGCCGTCGGAGCGTCGAGATCGCTCGCGCGCTCGTCCGCAGGTCCCCGAACGCCGCCGAGGCGCCGCAGAGCACGAGCGAGACGACCGTCGCCGCGCGGGCGTCCGACGCGACGGGTCGGTCGCGGAGCAGGGCCACGACGTCCGGGGCGGCGGCGACGACCTCGCCGTGGGTACCGCGGAACGTCCAGTACCCGGCGAGCGCCGCGAACACGTGCGCGACCGTCGGGACGTCGTCGTCCCGGAGCGCCCACCGGAGCAGCGTCACGAGGTTCTCGGCCTCCCGCCGGACCTCCCGGAACGCGACGAGCTGCGCGGGACCGGAGGTGGCGAACAGGTTCCGCGCCGCCGAGAACCCGCGACCCCAGGACGTCATCGCGGCGCGGACCTCGTCGATCGCGCCACGGTCGGTCAGCCGTGCGGCCCCGAACTCGCGGACGGTCTCGAGCAGCCGGTAGCGCACCGGCTCCCCCTCGGTCTCGACGAGCTGCACGAGGGACTGCTCGACGAGCTCGGCGAGGTCGTCGAACGCCACGAGGTCGTCCCCGCCCGGCGCCACGGCCTGGACGGCGTCGACGGGGACCCCGTCCGGGAAGAGCGCGAGCCGGGTCAGGAGCTCCTGCGCCCCGGGGTCGAGGAGCCGCCAGCTCCACTCGATCACCGCGAGCAGCGTGCGGTGCCGTTCGGGGGCGCTGCGGTCACCGCCGCGCAGCAGGGCGAACCGGTCGTCGAGCCGTCGTTCGACCTCCTCGACGCTCATGCCGCGGACGCGCGCGGCGGCGAGCTCGATCGCGAGCGGGGACCCGTCCAGCCGCGTGCAGATGCGCCGGACCGCGTCGACCGGCAGCACCGCTCCGGGGCGGGCCGCGCGGGCACGGTCCGTGAAGAGCCGGACGGCAGCCCCGTCCTCGGCGACGGGGAGCGGGGCGAGGGGGGCCACGACCTCGCCGGCGACGGCGAGCGGTGCGCGCGAGGTCGCGAGCACCCGGAGCGACGGCGCCGCCGCGAGCAGCTCGGCGGTCTGCCGTGCGACCCCGGCGACGAGGTGCTCGCAGTTGTCGAGCACGAGCACGGTCGGCCCGTCGTCGAGCACCCCGACGACGCGGCTGCGCAGGTCCGTGGCGACGGCGTCCCGGATCGACCGCGCCGAGCGCACCTCGGCGATCCCGAGCAGCGCGGCGAGCGCCGGCAGCAGGTCGTCGGCGTCGGTCAGCGGGGCGAGCTCGCACACCACGACCGCCGTCGTCGCGGGGAGTCCCGCCGCGACGGCCTGCGCGAGCCGGGTCTTGCCGAGACCACCGGCACCGAGCACCGTGACGAGCCGGTGGTGCGCCAGCAGGTCCGTGACGGCGGCGAGGTCGGCCTCGCGCCCGACCAGGGCGTTCGGCGCGGCCCGGAGGCCGATCCGTCGCGCGGCACCTGCGGTCGGGACTGAGCGGCGGAGCAGGTCGGCGTTCAGTCGCACGAGCTCGGCGGAGGGATCGGCCCCGAGCTCCTCGACCAGCCGGTCCCGGTGCGCCGCGAACACCGCGAGCGCCTCGGTCACCCGGCCGTCCGCGGCGAGGGCGTGCATGCACCCGGCCACCGCCACCTCGTCGAAGGGGTCCGCGGTGGTCTCGGCGAGCCAGACCGCGGCGGCCTCGGCGGTGTCACCGGCGTCGAGCAGGAGCCCCGCGAGCCGTCGTCGGAGCGCACGACGCGCCGCGGCCGCACGCTCGGCGAGCTCCTCGCCCGCAGTTCCCTCGACGTCCGATCCCGGGTCGCCGCGCCAGGCATCGAGCGCCGCACGGACGGCGGCCGCGTCGTCGCTCGCGGCCGCACGCTCGGCGCGGAGGAGGTCGACGTCGCCGTCGTCGCCGCCACCGAGCGCGTACCCGGTGCTCGTCGAGACGACCAGGCCGTCCGCCACGCTCCGGCGGAGCCGGGACACGAGCGTCTGCAGGGCCGCACGGGCGCCCCGGGGACGCTCCTCCGGCCACAGCTCGTCGATGAGCGCCTCGGTCGTCAGGGTCTGCCCCCGGGCGAGCACCAGCGCGACGAGGAACACCCGCGCGAGCGCACCCGGCACGGCCGTCGGCACCCCGGACCGATCGGCGACCGACACGGGCCCGAGCACGCTGATCCGGCAGTCGTTCGGCACGGTCGGAGTCTACGGAGCCGGTGCCGTCACCGCTTCCGGCCGAACGGTCCCGTCTTCGTGTCGACGTCCTCGGTCGCGCGCTTCTCCGACTCGAGCACCCCGCGCAGGGCGATGATCGCACTCGAGGTGACGGTCACGTGCGAGGGGTTCGAGCGACTGGCGTCGAGCGCCTCCTCGAGCCGCGCGATCGCACGGTCACCCTCGTCCTCCGGGCACTCGCCGCGCACCACGCAGGCGACCTGGCGGAGCGCCGCCGCGAACGGTCCGGCGAACGCCGGGTCCGGGCGCCCGAGGCTGTCCGCGACCGGACCGGAACTGGCCACGAGTTCGGTGAGGTCCGTCGTGTACCAAGCGGCTCGTTCCAGGGCACGGAACCGAGCGCCGTCGGTGGCGAGCCGGGCCCGCGAGCCGCGGAGGGCCGAGCGCGGGTTCATCCGGCGACTCTCCTGCGCGACCGACACCCGGTCCCGCACGTCCGCGATCGCCCGGTCGAGCTTCGCCTGCTGCCGGTCCCACGCGTGCACGTCGGGTTCGCCCTCGTCGAGGACGTCGGCGAGGTCGTCCAGGTGCTCCGCCAGGACCCCGTTCACCTGGTCGATGCGCCGTTCCGCGTCCCAGAAGTGCAGCGGCGGCACGATCACGAAGTTCACCGCGAGGCCGATGGCGATCCCGATGCCCATCTGCACGACGTACGCGAACGAGTAGTTCTCGGCGTTGCCCCCGCCGACGAGCAGCACGAAGAGCGCCGCCATCGGCACCCACGAGTACCCCTCGCCGAGGATCCGGAACCCGCTCACGAGCACCCCGAGCCCGACCACGAGCGCGACGGCGATCACCCCCGGGTCGCCGACGAGCATCGTGAACCCGGCGATGAGGATCCCGAGCGTGATCCCCACGAGCGTCTGCACCCCCGCACGGATGCCGGCGAACACGGTCGTCCGCATCGCGACGATGGCCCCGAGCGGCGCGTAGTACGGGTACTCGGCGGCCACCCCGGGGGCGTACTTCGCCAGCGTCCACGCGATCACGGCCGCGAGCGCGGCCTTCGCCGCGAGCAGCAGCCGCGGCTGCGTCCCCGAGTCGCGGCTCCACTGCCACACGCGGCGCCCCGCGCCGGTGATCCGCTCTGCTCGTGCCATGACGCGGCCACGGTACGTGCGGGGTGCTGTGAAGCCGTCCGGACGGGAGGCACGTGGCGGGCTCGCCCCGTGCCTCCCGTCCGCCCTGCTGTCACCCCCGGAACGCGAGGAAGCCCCCGCGACGTGCGTCGCGGGGGCTTCCTCGGTGTGGTGCGGTGCCCTACTTGGTGTCGTCAGCCTCGGCGTCGTCGCCCTTGGCGGCGGCGTCGTCCTCGACCTCGGCAGCAGCCTCGGTCTCGTTCTCGGTCTCGACCGGGGCCGACTCCTCGGTGGTCTCGGTCTCCTCGACCGGGGCCTCCTCGGCGGGGGTCTCGGCAGCGGCCGGCGCGGCAGCAGCCGGGGCGGCGTCGCGCTTGACCGGGGCGGGCTTGCCCGAGACCGGCTCGAGCACGAGCTCGATCGAGGCGAGCGGCGCGTTGTCACCCTTGCGGAAGCCGAGCTTCGTGATGCGGGTGTAGCCGCCCTGACGGTCCTCGACCTGCGGGGCGATCTCGGTGAACAGCGTGTGCACGACGGACTTGTCGCGCAGGATGCTGATCACGCGACGACGCGCGTGCAGGTCGCCACGCTTCGCGAACGTGATGAGACGCTCGGCGACGGGACGCAGGCGCTTGGCCTTCGTCTCGGTGGTCGTGATGCGACCGTGCGTGAACAGGGCGTTGGCGAGGTTGCTCAGCAGCAGGCGCTCGTGGGCGGGACCGCCACCGAGGCGGGGGCCCTTGGTGGGCTTCGGCATGTCAGTTCTCCAGTGGTGAAAGTGGTGCGCGCGTCAGCGCGCGTGCGCGTTCGCGCGAGGTCAGTTGGACTCGTCCTCGTCGTACCCGCTGTAGAAGTGGGCGCCGTCGAATCCGGGGACGGTGTCCTTGAGGGACAGGCCGAGCTCGGTGAGCTTGTCCTTGACCTCGTCCACCGACTTCTGACCGAAGTTGCGGATGTTCATGAGCTGCGTCTCCGACAGGGCGACGAGCTCGGACACCGTGTTGATGCCCTCCCGCTTGAGGCAGTTGTAGCTGCGGACCGACAGGTCGAGGTCCTCGATCGGGGTCTGCAGCTCGTTCGAGAGCACCGCGTCGACCGGCGCGGGGCCGATCTCGATGCCCTCGGCCGCCGTGTTCAGCTCGCGAGCGAGACCGAACAGCTCGACCAGCGTGCGGCCGGCCGACGCGATGGCGTCGCGCGGCGAGATCGCCGGCTTCGTCTCGACGTCGACGACCAGGCGGTCGAAGTCCGTGCGCTCACCGGCACGCGTCGCCTCGACGCGGTAGGTGACCTTGAGGACCGGCGAGTAGATCGAGTCGATCGGGATCTGACCGGCCTCGCTGAACTCGGAACGGTTCTGCGTGGCCGACACGTAGCCACGGCCACGCTCGATCGTCAGCTCGAGCTCGAACCGCGCGGTGTCGTTCAGGGTCGCGATGACGAGGTCCGGGTTGTGGATCTCGACACCGGCCGGAGCGGAGATGTCCGCGGCGGTGACCTGACCGGCACCCTGCTTGCGCAGGTACGCGGTGATCGGCTCGTCGTGCTCCGAGGAGACGACGAGGCTCTTGATGTTGAGGATGATCTCGGTGACGTCTTCCTTGACACCGGGCACGGTGCTGAACTCGTGGAGGACACCGTCGATGCGGATGCTGGTGACGGCCGCGCCGGGGATCGAGGAGAGGAGCGTGCGGCGCAGCGAGTTGCCGAGGGTGTAACCGAAGCCCGGCTCGAGCGGCTCGATGACGAAGCGCGAGCGGTACTCGGAGATCGACTCCTCGGTCAGGGTGGGGCGCTGTGCAATGAGCACTGTGGGATTCCTTTCGGCGGAGTGTCCGCTATATGACACTCGGCGGTACGACGGGGCCGACCGGGCCCCGACGGGTCTGTTGAGTTGTGATCACGCGCACGGTCGGGCCGGGAGGGCCCGGCGTGTGCGATCGAACGACCAGGAATGGCCGGCCCCGCTCGCTCCCGTTGCGGGCACGAGCGGGGGACGGCCGGTTGCTCCTCGCGTCAGACGCGGCGGCGCTTCGGCGGACGGCAGCCGTTGTGCGCCTGGGGGGTGACGTCGTTGATCGAGCCGACCTCGAGGCCAGCGGCCTGGAGCGAGCGGATCGCGGTCTCGCGACCCGAGCCCGGGCCCTTGACGAAGACGTCGACCTTCTTGACACCGTGCTCCTGCGCCTGACGGGCAGCGGACTCGGCGGCGAGCTGCGCCGCGAACGGCGTCGACTTGCGCGAACCCTTGAAGCCCACGGCACCCGAGGACGCCCAGCTGAGGACGGCACCCGACGGGTCGGTGATGCTGACGATGGTGTTGTTGAACGTGCTCTTGATGTGGGCCTGGCCCACGGCGACGTTCTTCTTCTCCTTGCGACGCGGCTTGCGCGCGGCAGTCTTGGGGGTAGCCATGATGATCTCCTATCGGGCCTTCTTCTTGCCTGCCACGGTGCGCTTCGGTCCCTTGCGGGTACGCGCGTTGGTCTTGGTGCGCTGACCGCGCACCGGGAGACCACGACGGTGGCGGAGACCCTCGTAGCTACCGATCTCGACCTTGCGGCGGATGTCGGCGGCGACCTCGCGGCGGAGGTCACCCTCCACCTTGTAGTTGCCCTCGATGAAGTCACGGAGGGCGACGAGCTGGTCGTCGGTCAGGTCCTTGACGCGGATGTCACCGGAGATACCGGTCTCGGCGAGTGCCTGGACCGCGCGGGTACGGCCGACGCCGTAGATGTACGTGAGTGCGATCTCCACGCGCTTCTCGCGCGGGATGTCGACGCCTGCTAGACGTGCCATGTGCTGGCTGCTCCTGTTGTCGATGGAGGTGTGGCGCAGTACCGGTGCCCGGGCCTCCGCCCCGAGGTGTCCCCCGTGGCCGGAGCCGCGGGATCTGGTACTGCGTGTTCAGTGTTGAGTTGTGGGTCCTGCTGGGAGCTCAGCCCTGGCGCTGCTTGTGGCGCGGGTTGCTCTTGCAGATCACCATGACGCGGCCCTTCCGGCGGATCACTCGGCAGTGCTCGCAGATGGGCTTGACGCTGGGGTTGACCTTCATGGTTGTTTCCTCGTGCTCGCTGGCTTCGTGCCCGGCGGGTTCGCCGAGCCGTTCCTTTCCAGCTCGCGGATCACTTGTAGCGGTAGACGATCCGGCCGCGGGTCAGGTCGTACGGGCTCAGCTCCACGATCACGCGGTCCTCGGGGAGGATGCGGATGTAGTGCTGGCGCATCTTCCCGGAGATGTGCGCGAGGACCTTGTGTCCGTTGGTCAGCTCAACGCGGAACATCGCGTTGGGCAGAGCTTCGAGCACCGAGCCCTCGATCTCGATGACGCCGTCTTTCTTGGCCATAGCCTCACTGTCGCTTGGTTGGATGAACCGGTGTGATCCCCGAGCCGGTCTGCGGGTCGGGCGCCACGCCGCTGGGCATGGCACACCAAAGATCAACCTTATGTGATAGACCCGCGATTGCCAAGTGCAGCACGTCGGGCCCGCATGCACGGACCCCACGAGTGGGGCTTCCGCTGGCTCCCTGAGCGTTCCACAGTGGTTTGACGGTCCGCTCCGGGGTCCCCACGACGGTCCCGACCGTAGCCTGGCCGACGACCCGGTCGCGCGGCCGCTGCCGACGCCGGACCACCGAACGGAGACCACGTGCCGAACGCGCCCCGCCGCCCCCTCGCCAGCCACGGACGCCTGCCGCGCCGTCGCGGGTGGGCGACCGCTGCCACCGTCGTCGCCTCGGCCCTGGCGGTGGTGCTCGTGAGCGGGACGAGCGTGGCGGCGATCGCGGGAGCGCAGCTCGCCACCGCGCCGCACACCGTGCAGCTGAGCAAGGACGACCAGAACACCGCGAAGGCCGCCGACATCACCGCGATCAAGGGCGGCGCGAACATCCTGCTCATCGGCAGCGACACCCGGATCGGGCAGTTCGACTCGGACGAGGACGTCGAGGGCGCCCGGAACGACGTCACGATCCTCGTCCACATCTCGCAGGACCACCAGCAGCTCACCGCCGTCAGCTTCCCGCGCGACCTGAAGGTGCCGATCCCGGCGTGCACGAACCCCCAGACCGGGACGACCTACCCCGCGGCGAGCAGTGAGCTCATCAACGAGTCGCTCGGTCACGGCGGCGTCTCGTGCGTGGTCGACACGGTGGAGAACCTGACCGGCCTGACCATCCCGTACGCCGGCCTCATCACGTTCGACGGCGTCATCGAGATGTCGAACGCGCTCGGCGGCGTCGACGTCTGCGTCGCGAAGCCGATCGACGACACCTACACCGGGCTGCAGCTCTCCGCCGGCCAGCACACCCTCGCCGGCCAGGACGCGCTCGCGTTCCTCCGCAGCCGGCACGGTGTCGGCGACGGCAGTGACCTCGCCCGGATCAGTTCGCAGCAGGTCTTCCTGTCCGCGCTCCTGCGCAAGGTGACCTCGGACGGCACGCTCTCGAACCCGATCCTGCTCTACAAGCTCGCCGGGGCGGCCCTGTCGAACATGACCCTGTCCGACGGCCTCGCGCAGACACGCACCCTCGTCGGCCTCGCCTCGACCCTTCGCGGCATGAGCACGTCGAACATGCTGTTCGTGCAGTACCCCGTCGTCGACGACCCGGCGGACACCGCGCACGTGCTCGTGTCGGAGGGGCCCGCCCACGCGCTCAACGTCGCGCTGCAGCAGGACCAGAAGACCTCGCTGACCGACTCGACCACGGGCCGCGCGTCCGCCGAGTCCCCCGACGCGGGCGGGACCCCGGCAGCCGGTTCGACGCCCACAGCGACCGAGGCCCCGGCGACCGGAGCACCGGCAACGGGCGGGACATCGACGGGCGGGACCGCCGCGACCGCGACGCCGAGTGCGACGCCGCTGCCCTCGAGCATCACCGGGCAGAGCGCCTCCGAGCAGACCTGCTCGGTCGGCAACTGACCGCGCCGCGCCTGCGCCCGATGGCCGGGCGCTCGCGGCCGGGCCGGCGCACCCGAGTCTCGCGCTGGCGGACGTGACTCGCCTCCCGGAGCGCGAGTCGTGTCCGTCGGGCCGGCTCGCTCACCGCTCACCGCATACCGCCCACCGCGCCCGCGGACGCCGGAGCGGGCCGTGTGCGGACCGCAGCGGGCGCGCGTCGGGTGAGGCGTGCCTCCAGGCCGTCGCCGGACCGGAGTCGGCGGCGAGCCGCGCTACGGGACGGGGACCGGCGTCACGCCGAGCGGCTCGAGACCGGCCGCACCGCCGTCCGAGGCCGTCGTGACCCAGATGCCGTCCGCGTGCACCGCGACCGTGTGCTCCCAGTGCGCCGCGTCCGAGCCGTCGAGCGTACGGATCGTCCAGTCGTCGTCGTCCGTCGAGCTGTCGATCGTGCCGGCGGTGACCATCGGCTCGATCGCGACCACGAGCCCGGGCCGGACCGCCGGACCCGCGCCGCGGACCCGGTAGTTGAACACGGGCGGGTCCTCGTGCATGGACCGGCCGATGCCGTGCCCGGTGAAGTCCTCGATGATGCCCCAGGCGCCGGTCTCGTCGATGGCGTCCTCGATGACGGCGCCCACCTCGTTGAGGTTCCGGGCGTGCGCGAGGGCCGCGATCCCGTGCCAGAGCGCACGCTCCGTCGTGTCGCAGAGCGTCTGCCGCGCCGCCGTGCGCGCCGCGTCGCCGCCGGGCACCACGAGCGTGAACGCGCTGTCGCCGTTCCACCCGTCGACCTCGGCGCCGGCGTCCACCGACACGATGTCGCCGGGCTGGAGCACGCGCTCCCCCGGGATGCCGTGGACGACCTCGTCGTTGACCGAGACGCAGAGCGTGTGTCGGTACCCCGGCACGAGCTGGAAGTTCGGGACGCCGCCGCCGTCCCGGATGGTGCGCTCGGCGATCGCGTCGAGCTCACCGGTCGTGATGCCGGGACGGGTCGCCGCGCGGACGGCCGACAGGGCCGCCTCGGTCAGCAGACCGGGGCGCACCATCGCCCGGAGTTCGTCCGGGGTCTTGTAGATCGACGGCTTGCGACGACGCACGAGGGTGGTCAGACTCCCGCGGGTCAGACGCCGGCGCCGAGGCCGCGCGAGACGAGCGCGGACTGGATGCGGTCGCCGACCTCGTCGATGCCACCGAGGCCGTCCACCTCGACCACGAGACCGCGGTCGGCGTAGGTCGCCACGATCGGGGCGGTCTCGTTCGTGTAGACCTCCTGCCGACGGCGGATGGTCTCCTCGTTGTCGTCGCTGCGGCCCTGGTCCTCGGCGCGCTTGAGCAGCCGGCCCACGAGCTCGTCCTGGTCCGCGACGAGCTGCACGACCGCGTCGATCCCGGTGCCCTGCTCGGCGAGCAGCGCGTCGAGGTACGCGACCTGGCCGACCGTGCGGGGGTACCCGTCGAGCAGGAAGCCCTGCTCGGCGTCGGACTCGGACAGCCGGGACTTCACGAGTTCGTTGGTCAGCTCGTCCGGGACGTAGTTGCCCGCGTCCATGATCGCCTTCGCCTGCACACCGAGCGGCGTGCCCTCGGAGACGTTCTTGCGGAAGATGTCACCCGTCGAGATCGCGGGGATGCCGAACGACTCGGCGATGCGACCGGCCTGGGTGCCCTTCCCGGCTCCGGGAGGTCCGACGATGATGAGGCGTGCGCTCAACGGAGAAGCCCTTCGTAGTGACGTTGCTGCAGCTGCGAGTCGATCTGCTTCACGGTCTCGAGACCGACACCCACGATGATGAGGATGCTCGCGCCGCCGAACGGGAAGTTCTGGTTCGCGCCGAACAGCGCCAGTGCTGCCAGCGGGATGAGCGCGATGAGACCGAGGTAGAGCGAGCCGGGCAACGTCACCCGGGTCAGGACGAAGTCGAGGTACTCGGCCGTCGGACGGCCGGCCCGGATGCCCGGGATGAAGCCGCCGTACTTCTTCATGTTGTCGGCGACCTCTTCGGGGTTGAAGGTGATCGCGACGTAGAAGTACGTGAAGCCGACGATGAGCAGGAAGTACAGGACCATGTAGAACCAGTTGTCACCCGAGGTCAGGTTGTTCTGGATCCAGGTCACCCAGGCCGCCGGCTCGGAGCCGTCGGACGGCTGGTTGAACTGCGCGACCAGGGCCGGCAGGTACAGGAGCGACGAGGCGAAGATGACGGGCACGACGCCGGCCATGTTCACCTTGATCGGGATGTAGGTGTTGTTGCCGCCGTAGGTGCGTCGACCGACCATGCGCTTGGCGTACTGGACGGGGATGCGTCGCTGCGACTGCTCGACGAACACGACGGCCATCATGATGACCAGTCCGACGAGGATGACGAACAGGAACAGCTCGAACGACTGCGACTGCTCGATCGCCCAGAGCGCGGACGGGAACTGCGCCGCGATCGACGTGAAGATGAGGAGCGACATGCCGTTGCCGATGCCGCGCTCGGTGACGAGCTCGCCCATCCACATGATGAGGCCGGTACCGGCGGTCAGCGTGACGACCATCAGCATGATCGCGTACCAGCTGTCGTTCGAGATGATCGACGAGCAGGAGGCCGAGGCGTTCGTGCCGAACAGGGCACCTGAGCGGGCGACCGTGATGAGCGTCGTGGACTGCAGCACGCCGAGCGCGATGGTGAGGTAGCGCGTGTACTGCGTCAGCTTCGCCTGGCCGGACTGGCCCTCCTTGTAGAGGGCGTCGAAGTGCGGGATCACGACGCGCAGCAGCTGCACGATGATCGACGACGTGATGTACGGCATGATGCCGAGCGCGAAGACCGAGAGCTTCAGCAGCGCGCCACCGGAGAACAGGTTGATCAGGTCGTAGAGCCCGCCGGAGGACGAGGCGCTCGCGAGGCAGCTCTGCACCGAGGCGTAGTCGACGAACGGTGCGGGGATGTACGACCCCAGGCGGAACAGCGCGATGATCGCGAGGGTGAAGCCGATCTTCTTGCGAAGATCTGGGGTGCGCATGATGCGCGCGACCGCTCTGAACACGAGGACTCCGAACTTCTGGGACCGCACGGCCCGAGCGGGCTCGTCACGGTTCGGTCGGCAGCGCCGACCCGGCCGTCGGACGACGGCCACTGTCAAGGAAACCGTAACGGCGGCCCGTGCGCAAACGCACGGGCCGCCGACGGGGGTTACTGGGAGACGGTGCCGCCAGCAGCCACGATCTTCTCGGCGGCGGACGCCGAGACCTTGTCGACCGAGACCGTGAGCTTCACGCTGATGTCACCCTGACCGAGAACCTTGACCTTCTCGTTCTTGCGGACGGCGCCCTTGGCGACCAGGTCCGCGACGGTGACGTCGCCACCGTTGGGGTAGAGCTCCGCGATCTTGTCCAGGTTCACGACCTGGTACTCGACGCGGAACGGGTTCTTGAACCCGCGGAGCTTCGGGGTGCGCATGTGCAGCGGCATCTGCCCACCCTCGAAGCCGACCTTGACCTGGTAGCGGGCCTTCTGACCCTTGGTGCCACGGCCGGCGGTCTTGCCCTTCGAGCCCTCACCGCGACCCACACGGGTGCGGTCCTTCTTGGCGCCCGCAGCGGGGCGGAGGTGGTGCAGCTTCAGCACCTGCACGCGCTCGTTCTTCTCGTCGCTCATGCGTCGACCTCCTCGACCTTCACGAGGTGCGCGACCGTCGCGATGTACCCGCGGTTCTGGGCGTTGTCCTCACGCAGGACCGTACGGCCGATGCGCTTGAGGCCCAGGCTGCGCAGGGTGTCGCGCTGGTACTGCTTCTCGCTGATAACGGACTTCGTCTGCGTGATCTTCAGCATCGCCATCACGCACCTGCCTTCTCGGTCGCGGCACGCAGGGCCGCGGCCTCGGCGTGGAGCAGACGAGCCGGGACGACCCGGTCGACGTCGAGGCCACGACGGCTCGCGACGGCGCGGGGCTCCTCGAGCTGCTGCAGCGCCTCGACGGTCGCGTGCACGATGTTGATGGTGTTCGACGAACCGAGCGACTTGCTCAGGACGTCGTGGATGCCGGCGCACTCGAGCACGGCGCGGACCGGACCACCGGCGATGACACCGGTACCGGCAGCGGCCGGACGCAGCAGGACGACACCGGCAGCGGCCTCACCCTGCACCGGGTGCGGGATGGTGTTGCCGACGCGGGGGACGCGGAAGAAGTTCTTCTTCGCCTCCTCGACGCCCTTCGAGATCGCGGTCGGGACTTCCTTCGCCTTGCCGTAGCCGACACCGACGAGGCCGTTGCCGTCACCGACGACGACGAGCGCCGTGAAGCTGAAGCGACGACCACCCTTGACGACCTTCGAGACGCGGTTGATGGTCACCACGCGCTCGAGGAACTGGCTGTCGCCACCGCGGTTGTTGCGGTCACGACCCTGCTGACGGTCACGCCCGCCGCCACGAGGGCCGCGCTGGTCGGCGTTGTCGCGGTTGTTGGACGCAGAGCCCGCGGCGGTCTCGACCGGACGCTCGGCGACCGCAGCAGCGTCGGCTGCCGGGGCCTTGGTCTCGGCCGCTTCGTTGTTGTTCGCGATGTCGCTCACAGGTTCAGCCCTCCTTCACGGGCACCATCGGCGATCGCGGCGACGCGACCGGCGTACTTGCTACCACCGCGGTCGAAGACCACGGCCTCGACGCCGGCGGCCTTCGCGCGCTCGGCGAGGAGCTCGCCGACGCGACGGGCCTTGGCCGTCTTGTCGCCGTCGAACGAACGGAGGTCGGCCTCCATCGTCGAGGCGCTGGCCAGCGTGTGGCCCTGCGCGTCGTCGATGACCTGGACGAACACGTGACGCGACGACCGGAAGACAGCGAGACGCGGACGCGACTCGGTGCCGGTGATCTTCTTGCGGAGACGGTTGTGACGGCGCGCCTTGGCGGCCGACTTGCTCTTTCCTCGGATACCGAGAGCCATGATCACTTACCTGACTTTCCGGCCTTGCGGCGCACGATCTCGCCGGCGTAGCGGACACCCTTGCCCTTGTAGGGCTCGGGCTTGCGCAGCTTGCGGATGTTGGCAGCCACCTCGCCGACGGCCTGCTTGTCGATGCCCGACACGGTGAGCTTGTTGTTGCCCTCGACGGCGAAGCTGATGCCCGCCGGCGGCTCGACCGTGATGGGGTGGGAGTACCCGAGCGCGAACTCGACGTTGCTGCCCTTGGCCTGCACGCGGTAACCGGTGCCGACGACCTCGAGGCCCTTGGAGTAGCCCTGGGTCACGCCGAGGATGTTGTTCGCGATGAGGGTGCGGGTCAGGCCGTGCAGGGCACGGGACTCACGCTCGTCGTCCGGGCGGGTGACGAGGACCTGGTTCTCCTCGACCTTGGCCTGGATGGGCTCGGCAACGGTGAGCGCGAGCTCACCCTTGGGGCCCTTGACCGCCACGGTCTGGCCGTCGATGGAGACGGTGACGCCGGCGGGGATGTCGATGGGGAGACGTCCGATTCGAGACATTGTCGATCACCACACGTAGGCGAGGACTTCCCCACCCACGCCCTTCTGCTCGGCTTCACGGTCGGTGAGCAGTCCCGAGGAGGTCGAGAGGATCGCCACGCCGAGGCCACCGAGGACCTGGGGGATCTCCGTCGACTTCGCGTAGACCCGGAGACCGGGCTTCGAGACGCGCTTGATGCCGGCGATCGAACGCTCGCGCTCGGGGCCGTACTTGAGGTCGATCGTGAGGGTCTGGCCCACGCGGGCGTCCTCGATCTTCCACTCGCTGATGTAACCCTCGCGCTTGAGGATCTCGGCGATGTTCTTCTTCAGCTTGGAGCTGGGAAGCGAGACGGCGTCGTGGTGCGCCGAGTTCGCGTTCCGCAATCTGGTCAGCATGTCTGCGACCGGATCGGTCATCGTCATGATGGTCGTCCATTCTTCGCCTGGTTTCGACACCCGTTCCACGAATGCCGACCTGAGCGATCGGGGTGATCCCGGAGCGGTTCCCCGGGATCGGTGTGTTCAAGGGTGCGGGCCGGAGGACGTGAATCCTCCGGCCCGCACCGCCCGAAGTATCTTAGACCGTCTGCTCGGCAGAACGGAACGGGAACCCGAGCTGGCGGAGCAGCGCGCGGCCCTCGTCGTCCGTCTTCGCGGTGGTCACGACGGTGATGTCGAAGCCACGCACGCGGTCGATGCGGTCCTGGTCGATCTCGTGGAACATCGACTGCTCCGTGAGACCGAACGTGTAGTTGCCGTTGCCGTCGAACTGCTTGTCGCTGAGTCCGCGGAAGTCGCGGATGCGGGGCAGGGCGAGGGTGACGAGGCGGTCGATGAACTCCCACGCGCGGTCACCGCGGAGGGTGACGTGCGCGCCGATGGCCTGGCCCTCACGCAGCTTGAACTGTGCGATGGACTTGCGGGCCTTGGTCACGACCGGCTTCTGACCCGTGATCGCCGTGAGGTCCTTGACGGCCCCCTCGATGATCTTCGAGTCGCGAGCCGCCTCGCCGACGCCCGTGTTCACGACGACCTTGACCAGGCCGGGGACCTGGTTGACGTTCGCGTACCCGAACTGCTCGGTGAGGGCAGCCTTGATCTCGTTCTTGTACTTCTGCTTGAGGCGCGGCTCGACCTTGGTCTCCGGCGCGGCAGTCGTGTCGGTCATCAGAGCTTCTCACCCGACTTCTTGGCGTAGCGGACGCGGACGGTCTTGGTGACGCCGTCCTTCTCCACCTGTTCGGTACGGAAACCGACGCGGGTCGGCTTCTTGGTCTTCGGGTCGACGATCGCGACGTTCGAGACGTGGATCGGAGCCTCGTGCTGCTCGATGCCACCGGTCTTCGACCCGCGCTGCGTCTGGCCGACGCGGACGTGCTTCGTGACGAAGTTCACGCCCTCGACGACGACCCGGTTCTTGTCCTTGAGGACCTCGATGACCTTGCCCTGCTTGCCACGGTCGCCGCCACGCTCCTGCTTGGCGCCCGTGATGACCTGGACGAGGTCACCCTTCTTGATGTTCGCCATGGCTTACAGCACCTCCGGCGCGAGCGAGATGATCTTCATGAACTTCTTGTCACGGAGCTCACGACCGACCGGACCGAAGATGCGCGTACCGCGCGGGTCGCCGTCGGCCTTGAGGATCACTGCCGCGTTCTCGTCGAACTTGATGTAGGAGCCGTCCTGGCGACGGGTCTCCTTCTTGGTGCGAACGATGACCGCCTTGACGACGTCACCCTTCTTCACGTTGCCGCCGGGGATGGCGTCCTTCACCGTGGCGACGATGACGTCACCGAGACCGGCGTAGCGACGACCCGAGCCACCGAGCACGCGGATGGTCAAGATCTCCTTGGCACCCGTGTTGTCCGCGACCTTCAGGCGGGATTCCTGCTGAATCACTGCTGTCTCCTATTCCGAAGCAGGCCGGGGCCTACTTGGCCTTCTCGAGGATCTCGACCAGGCGCCAGCGCTTGGAGGCGCTGAGGGGACGGGTCTCGCTGATCACGACGAGGTCGCCGACACCCGCGGTGCCGAGCTCGTCGTGGGCCTTCACCTTGGACGTGCGGCGGATGATCTTGCCGTAGAGCGCGTGCTTCACGCGGTCCTCGACCTCGACCTCGACCACGATGGTCTTGTCCATCTTGTCGCTCGTCACGTAGCCGCGACGCGTCTTGCGGTAGCCGCGGGTCGAGGCGGCGGAGTTCTTCTCTTCGTTCGCCATCAGTTCTCCTCGGCGGTAGCGGCCTCGGTCGACTCGGCGGCCTTGTCAGCCTTCTTCGTCGTCTTCTTGGCCTTGGTGGCGGTCTCGACGGGCGCGGGGGTGGCACGGATGCCGAGCTCGCGCTCGCGGAGGACGGTGTAGATGCGTGCGATGTCGCGCTTGACGGCACGGAGACGACCGTGGCTCTCCAGCTGGCCGGTGGCCGACTGGAAGCGGAGGTTGAAGAGTTCCTCCTTGGCCTTCTTGAGCTCGTCAGCGAGACGCTCGTTCTCGAACGTGTCGAGCTCCGTCGGACGGAGCTCCTTGGAACCGATCGCCATTACGCGTCGCCCTCCTCGCGCTTGATGATGCGTGCCTTGAGGGGCAGCTTGTGGATTGCACGGGTCAGCGCCTCGCGGGCGATGTCCTCGTTGACGCCGGAGAGCTCGAAGAGCACACGACCCGGCTTGACGTTGGCGACCCACCACTCGGGCGAGCCCTTACCGGAACCCATGCGGGTCTCAGCCGGCTTCTTGGTCAGCGGACGGTCCGGGTAGATGTTGATCCACACCTTGCCGCCACGCTTGATGTGACGCGTCATGGCGATACGAGCGGACTCGATCTGCCGGTTCGTCACGTAGGCCGGGGTGAGGGCCTGGATACCGAAGTCGCCGAAGCTGACCTTGGTACCGCCGGTGGCCTGACCCGAACGCTTCGGGTGGTGCTGCTTGCGGTGCTTGACTCGACGGGGAATAAGCATGGTTACGCCTCAACTCCTGCGCCGGCCGGCGCGTCCTGCGGGGCCTGCTGCTGACGGCCGCCACGGTCGCCGCCACGGCGGTCGCCGCGCTCGCCACGGGGGCCGCCACGACGCTCCGGGCGCGACGAACGCTGGTTCGCCTGCTCGCGAGCGAGCTCCTTGTTCGTGATGTCGCCCTTGTAGATCCAGACCTTCACGCCGATGCGGCCGAAGGTGGTCCGAGCCTCGTAGAAGCCGTAGTCGATGTTCGCGCGGAGCGTGTGCAGGGGCACGCGGCCCTCGCGGTAGAACTCCGAGCGGGACATCTCGGCGCCGCCGAGGCGGCCCGACACCTGGATCCGGACACCCTTGGCGCCGGCGCGCTGTGCACCCTGCAGGCCCTTGCGCATGGCGCGTCGGAACGCGACACGGGCGGAGAGCTGCTCGGCGATGCCCTGCGCGACGAGCTGGGCCTCGGTCTCGGGGTTCTTGACCTCGAGGATGTTGAGCTGGATCTGCTTCTTGGTGAGCTTCTCCAGCTCGCTGCGGACGCGCTCCGCCTCGGCGCCGCGGCGGCCGATGACGATGCCCGGACGCGCCGTGTGGATGTCCACGCGGACGCGATCGCGGGTGCGCTCGAGCTCGATGCGGGCGACACCGGCGCGGTCGAGGGTCTTCTTCAGGTACTCGCGCACCTTGATGTCCTCGGCCACGTAGTCGGCGTAGCGCTGCCCGGCCTTCGTGCTGTCGGTGAACCAGTGCGAGACGTGGTCCGTCGTGATCCCGAGACGGAAACCGTACGGGTTGACCTTCTGGCCCATTAGTTGCTCGCCTTCTTGCTCGTGGCGGCAGCCTCGACCTCATCCGGCGTCGCGAGGACGACCGTGATGTGGGAGGTGCGCTTGTTGATCCGGAAGGCGCGGCCCTGGGCGCGCGGCTGGAACCGCTTCAGGGTCGTTCCCTCGTCGACGAAGACGCGGCTCACGTAGAGGTCGCGCTCGTCCAGGAAGCTGTTCGTCGAGTCCGCCTTCACCCGGGCGTTCGCGATCGCCGAGGCGACCAGCTTGTACACGGGCTCCGAAGCGGCCTGCGGGGCGAACTTCAGGATGGCGAGCGCCTCGTGGGCCTGCTTGCCGCGGATCAGCTCGATGACGCGACGGGCCTTCTGAGGCGTGACGCGGATGTGTCGCACGCGTGCGATCGACTCCACCATTTCGTTCCTCCTCTGCGTCCCCGCGTTAGCGGCGACGGCCCTTCTTGTCGTCCTTCACGTGACCACGGAAGGTGCGGGTCGGCGCGAACTCGCCGAGCTTGTGACCGACCATCGACTCGGTGACGAACACCGGGATGTGCTTGCGGCCGTCGTGCACGGCGATCGTGTGCCCGAGCATGTTCGGGACGATCATCGAGCGACGCGACCACGTGCGGATCACGTTCTTGGTGTTGGCCTCGTTCTGCGTGACGACCTTGCGGAGCAGGTGCTCGTCGACGAAGGGGCCCTTCTTCAGACTGCGTGGCATCTTCTGAACTCCTACTTGCGCTTCTTGCCGGCGTTACGGCGACGGACGATGAGCTTGTCGCTCGGCTTGTTCGGCTTGCGCGTGCGACCCTCGGCCTGGCCCCAGGGGCTGACGGGGTGACGACCACCGGACGTCTTGCCCTCACCACCACCGTGCGGGTGGTCGACCGGGTTCATCGCGACACCACGCACGGTCGGACGGACGCCCTTCCAGCGCATGCGGCCGGCCTTGCCCCAGTTGATGTTGGACTGCTCGGCGTTGCCGACCTCGCCGATGGTGGCGCGGCAGCGGGCGTCGACGTTGCGGACCTCGCCCGACGGCAGACGGAGCTGCGCGTAGGGGCCGTCCTTGGCGACGAGACGCACCGAGGCACCGGCGGACCGGGCCATCTTCGCGCCGCCACCGGGACGGAGCTCGATCGCGTGGATCACGGTACCGACCGGGATGTTGCGCAGCGGCAGGTTGTTGCCGGGCTTGATGTCCGCGCCGGGACCCTGCTCGACGACGTCGCCCTGCTTGAGCTTGTTCGGCGCGATGATGTAGCGCTTCGTGCCGTCCACGTAGTGCAGGAGCGCGATGCGCGCCGTGCGGTTCGGGTCGTACTCGATGTGCGCGACCTTGGCGTCGACGCCGTCCTTGTCGTGACGACGGAAGTCGATCACGCGGTACTGGCGCTTGTGGCCACCACCGATGTGACGGGTCGTGATGCGGCCGGAGCTGTTGCGGCCACCGGTCTTCGGCAGCGGACGAAGCAGCGACTTCTCCGGCGTCGAACGGGTGATCTCAGCGAAGTCGGCGACCGACGAGCCGCGACGACCAGGGGTCGTCGGCTTGTAGTTACGAATAGCCATGATTTATCCCTCTGGTCCTCAGCCGACAGCCGTGAAGATGTCGATCGAACCGGACTTGAGCGTCACGATGGCACGCTTGGTGTCCTTGCGCTTGCCCAGGCCGAACTTCGTGCGACGGGTCTTGCCCGGACGGTTCAGCGTGTTGATGCTCGCGACCTTGACGTCGAAGATCTTCTCGATGGCGAGCTTGATCTCGGTCTTGTTCGAACGGGGGTCCACGATGAACGTGTACTTGCCCTGGTCGATCAGGCCGTAGCTCTTCTCCGAGACGACCGGCGAGATGATGATGTCGCGCGGGTCCTTGTTGAAGCCGCTCATGCGGAGATCTCCTTCGCGGTCTTCGACGCGATGAATGCGTCGAGGGCGCTCTTGCTGAAGACGAGGGCGTCGGCCTTGAGCACGTCGTAGGCGTTGAGCTGGCCGTACGAGAGCGCGTGGACGTTCGGCAGGTTGCGGACGGACTTGAGCGTGAGCTCGTCGTCCGACTCGAGCACGACGAGCACGTTCTTGACGGGCGCGACCTTCTCGATGAGCGTGCGGGCGGTCTTGGTCGACGGCGTCTCAGCCGCGACGAAGCCCTCCACAGCGGAGATGCGGCCACCGCGGGCGCGGTCCGAGAGCGAGCCGAGCAGAGCAGCGGCGATCATCTTCTTCGGGGTGCGCTGCGAGTAGTCGCGCGGGGTCGGTCCGTGGACGACGCCACCGCCGGTGTGCTCCGGTGCGCGGACCGAACCCTGACGGGAGCGGCCGGTGCCCTTCTGCTTGAACGGCTTGCGACCAGCACCGCGGACCTCGCCGCGGTTCTTGGTCTTGTGGGTGCCCTGACGCGCGGCTGCGAGCTGCGCGGTGACGACCTGGTGGATCAGCGGGACGTTCGTCTCGACGTCGAAGAGCTCGGCGGGCAGCTCGATGCTGCCGGCGACGGCTCCGGTCGCGTCGAGGACGTCGATCGTGGTTGCGGTCTCGGTGGCCATGATCACTTACCCTTCACGGCGGTACGGACGAAGACGGAGCGGCCACGAGCACCGGGGACGGCGCCCTTGACGAGCAGCAGACCCTTCTCGGCGTCGACGGCGTGCACCGTGAGGTTGAGGACGGTCACGCGCTCGCCACCCATGCGACCAGCCATGCGCATGCCCTTGAAGACACGCGACGGGGTCGACGAGGCGCCGATCGAACCGGGCTTGCGGTGGTTGCGGTGCGCACCGTGCGAAGCGGACACACCGGCGAAGCCGTGGCGCTTCATGACACCGGCGAAGCCCTTGCCCTTCGACGTCCCGACGACGTCGACCTTCTGGCCGGCCTCGAAGGTGTCGACGGTGAGCTCCTGGCCGAGCGAGTACTCGGCGGAGTCGTTGGTGCGGATCTCGGTGAGGGTGCGACGCGGGGTCACACCAGCAGCCTCGAAGTGGCCGGCAGCCGGCTTGTTGACCTTGCGCGGGTCGATCGCACCGGCGGCGATCTGGATCGCCTCGTAGCCGTCGCGCTCGACGTTGCGGATCTGGGTGACCACGTTCGGGCCGACCTCGATCACGGTGACGGGGATGAACTTGTTGTTCTCGTCCCACACCTGGGTCATCCCGAGCTTCTTGCCGAGGAGGCCCTTGACGGTCTTGGTTGAGTTCGCCATCAGTCCAGCCCCCTTACAGCTTGATCTCGATGTTGACGTCCGCCGGGAGGTCGAGTCGCATGAGCGAGTCGACGGCCTTCGGCGTCGGGTCGACGATGTCGATGACCCGCTTGTGCGTGCGCTTCTCGAAGTGCTCGCGCGAGTCCTTGTACTTGTGGGGCGAACGGATCACGGTGACCACGTTCTTCTCGGTGGGGAGCGGCACCGGGCCGACCACGGTCGCACCGGCACGGGTCACCGTGTCGACGATCTTCCGGGCCGACGTGTCGATGACCTCGTGGTCGTACGACTTGAGCCGGATGCGGATCTTCTGTCCCGCCATGTGTCTCTTGTCCTCTCTGCGCCGCGCACCCTCGGGCCGCCTGACGCCGCCGTGCCGTGCATTCCTGCAGGGCTTGGCTGTTTTCCTGAACCAACCGGCCGCATCCGCTGGGGATGACCGCTGTTCTCCTGTCAACCGCGCAGGGCGACCGGGGCCGTCCAGCGTGGGCATGTCGCTTCCCCGGCGCCGTGGCACAGCAGTGCCGCACACCGTGGTGGGGATTCGATCGTGTTCTGCTGCCTGCGGCCCAACCCAGCTCCGCTGGACGGAGGGGTTGTGCACTGCCAGAGCAGTGATCCTGCGCGCGCGAACGCCCGCGGAATTCGGAACCGGACAAGTCTCGCACAGGCACGCCAAGCGTGCAACCCGGGCGTGTCGCGAATTCGTGGCGTGTCGCGGCCGGCTCACGGGCCCGGATCCGCGGGCTTCGGACCGGCCTGGAGGATCGGATCACCCCCGTCACGCAGCGCACCCTCCCGACGTGGTCGGGAGGGTGCGTCAGAGGTACTCCGGACGCCTACTCGGCGGCGACCACGGGCGGCACGAACCACGGCGGGAACACCGCGACGCGGGGCGCGCGGCCCCCCTGCTCGGCCAGGAGCGTCTTGACCTGCTGGCGGACGCGGTCGTTCGGGACGCCGATCACGGCGACCGAGGACAGCGGCACGCGCGGCCCGGCGAGCAGTTCGAGGCCGTGCATCTCCGGGTCGGTGAAGTCCGTGCGGCGGATGAGGTTCGTCGCGGCCGCGGGGCCGACGGCGAACCGGACGTCCTCGGCGTCGGCGTCCTGGTCGGCGACGATCACCGAGGCGCCGAAGGCGGAGACGGGCACGACGAGGACGACGTACTCGACGGCACGCGTGCGTCGGGCGGCGTCGGACCACCGCTCCCCCTCGGCGCCGCGGCGGAGCTCGTCCCACCGCGTGGCGTCGGGCGAGAGCGAGAACGTCACGTGCCCGGACACCGGACCGCCGTCCGGCGCGGATGCGTGCGCGCGTGCGGCGCGGGTGGCCGGGGAGCTGACGTCGACCGCGGGTGTCGCGGCGTCGGAGGCGAGGATCGCGCCCTCGGCGATGATCGACGCGAGGTTGTCGACGTGGGTGGCGTGGTGGGCCCGGAGCGACGCGAAGTCACGGGGTTCCGGCAGCTCGGGCGCCGCGGGCGACCGCAGCGAGGAGGAGCCGCGCGCGGGCGCCGGGGTGGATCGGAGGTCAGTGGTGATGCGGGTCCGGCGGGGCGCCGGCGTGGTGGGGACCGCCGGCGTCTCGCGCTGGCGGGGGGAGCAGATGTCGCAGAGCTCGGTGGGGAAACCGTGGATGCACTCGTCGGTCACGACTGGGGAGGGTCCTTCCGTGCCCGTGTGGGGGTGGTCGGGCACGGTGTCCAACCGTACGTCATGATCCGGCGCGCGTGGTCACCGCCCGTCGTCGTCAGGGCGGGACGGCGTCACTGGCGGTAGAGCAGGGCGCGCACCTCGGACTCCGCTGCGTGCAGCCGCGCCGGGTCGATGGTCTCGCCGTGCTCGTAGGCGTCGAGCAGCCGCGGGTCGATGTAGCTCTGCCGGCACACGGTCGGGGTGTTGCCGAGTTCCTCGCTGGCGGCCTTCACCGCGTGCGACACCGCCTTCTTCCGCTTCGCCTGGCTGGGCTGCGTGCCGGTCTTCGCCAGGTCGACCGCCGCCGCCACGGTCCCGTGCAGGGTCCGGAAGTCCTTCGCGGTGAACGCGTCGCCGGCTCGCTCCTTGACGTACTCGTTGATGTCCTCGGCGGCGAGCGGCTCCCACTCGGCCCCGCGACGCTCCCGGAAGGCCAGCAGCCGGGCGTTCGCCCCGCGGCGGTTCATGCCGGCGATCACCCGTGCCAGGTCGGCGTCGTGGATCGTCGAGGACCACTCCTGCCCGCTCTTGCCCGGGAAGTCGAGCTCGATGTCGTTCCCCGAGACGTGCGCGTGCGCGCACAGGAGCGTCGACAGCCCGCGGCTCCCGTGCTCGGTCGCGTAGCGCTCCGAGCCCACCCGGAGCGATCCCTGGTCGAGCATCCGGAACGCCGCGGCCAGTGCGCGTCGACGGTCGGGCTCCGGTCGGCGGAGGTCCTGCGTCACCATCCGACGCGCGCCGGGCAGCGACTCCGCCAGCGCGAGGGCCCGGTCGTACTTGATCCGGTCCATCCGCTCCCGCCACGACGGGTGGTACATGTACTGCCGGCGACCGGCTCCGTCGATGCCCGTCGCGAGGACGTGCCCGTTCTCGTACGGCGAGATCCAGACGTCGTCCCACGCCGGCGGGATCACGAGGTCCTCGAGCCGCTGGCGCACCTCGGGGTCGGTGACGGTGTTGCCGTCCGGGTCGCGGTACGAGAAGCCGCGGCCGCTGCGGACACGGTGGTAGCCGCGGCCGTTGGTCGCGGATCGGCGGAGACGGGTCACCGCACCGATGCAACACGTGCACGCCTGGGACGGACCACGGACAGCGACCGCCCTACGAGCAGATGCCGCCGGAACGACGAAGCGGGGCCGGACCCGAAGGCCCGACCCCGCTTGCGCAGTACTCCATTGGACGGAGTTACTTGATGATCTCCTCGACCGTACCGGCGCCGACCGTACGACCACCCTCACGGATGGCGAAGCGGAGGCCGGCCTCCATGGCGATCGGCTGGATCAGCTCGACGGTCATGGAGACGGTGTCGCCGGGCATGACCATCTCGGTGCCCTCGGGCAGCGTGATGACGCCGGTGACGTCCGTGGTGCGGAAGTAGAACTGCGGACGGTAGTTCGCGTAGAACGGGTTGTGACGGCCGCCCTCGTCCTTGGTCAGGATGTAGGCGTTCGCCTTGAAGTCCGTGTGCGGCGTGACCGAACCCGGCTTGACGACGACCTGACCGCGCTCCACGTCCTCGCGCTTGAGGCCACGGATGAGCAGACCGGTGTTGTCACCGGCCTCGGCCTTGTCGAGCAGCTTGCGGAACATCTCGATGCCCGTGACCGTGGTCTTCTGCGTCGGGCGGATGCCGACGATCTCGACCTCGGAGTTGAGGTCGAGCGTGCCACGCTCGACACGACCGGTGACGACGGTGCCACGACCGGTGATCGTGAAGACGTCCTCGATCGGCATGAGGAACGGCTGGTCGGTGGCGCGCACCGGGTCCGGGACGTTCTCGTCGACGGCGGCCATCAGGTCCTGGACGGACTTGACCCACTTCTCGTCGCCCTCGAGCGCCTTGAGTGCCGAGACCTGCACGACGGGGGCGTCCTCGTCGAACTCCTGCGAGCCGAGGAGCTCACGGACCTCGAGCTCGACGAGCTCCAGGATCTCCTCGTCGTCCACCATGTCGGACTTGTTCAGCGCGACGACGATGTAGGGGACGCCGACCTGGCGGGCGAGCAGCACGTGCTCACGCGTCTGGGGCATCGGGCCGTCGGTGGCGGCGACCACGAGGATGGCGCCGTCCATCTGCGCCGCACCCGTGATCATGTTCTTCACGTAGTCAGCGTGACCCGGAGCGTCGACGTGAGCGTAGTGACGCTTCTCCGTCTGGTACTCGACGTGGGAGATGTTGATCGTGATGCCGCGGTCGCGCTCCTCGGGAGCGCTGTCGATCTGTGCGAAGTCACGGGCCTCGTTGAGGTCCGGGTACTGGTCGTGCAGAACCTTGGTGATCGCCGCCGTGAGCGTGGTCTTGCCGTGGTCGACGTGACCGATGGTTCCGATGTTGACGTGCGGCTTGGTCCGCTCGAACTTGGCCTTGGCCACTGTGGGTCCTCCTCAGGACTCGGAGAGCAAGCCCCCGGTCGCAAGACCGTTGGCGTGCAGGGTGTGTGTCATTACTGTACTTGGTGGCGAGGGGCCCGTCGCCGGGCACCCTCGCCTGTGGAGAGAACGCCGGAGCGTTACTCTCCGCTGTTCTTCGCGATGATCTCCTCGGCGACCTTGGCCGGGACCTGGCTGTAGGTCTCGAAGGTCATCGAGTAGACCGCACGACCAGAGGTCTTGGACCGCAGGTCCCCGACGTAGCCGAACATCTCGGACAGCGGAACGCTCGCGCGGACCACCTTGACGCCCGAGGCGTCCTCCATCGAGGCGATCTGGCCACGACGGGAGTTGAGGTCACCGATGACGTCGCCCATGTACTCCTCCGGAGTACGCACCTCGACGGCCATGATCGGCTCGAGGATGGCGGGGCCGGCCTTGCGGGCGGCCTCCTTGTAGGCGATGGAACCGGCGATCTTGAACGCCATCTCGGACGAGTCGACGTCGTGCGCCGCGCCGTCCTTGAGGATGGCCTTCACGCCGACGGTCGGGTACCCGGCCAGGATGCCGACCTGCATGGCGTCCTGGATACCGGCGTCGACCGAGGGGATGTACTCACGCGGGACGCGACCACCGGTGACGGCGTTCTCGAACTCGTAGACCTTCTCGGCCGTGACTTCCATCGGCTCGAGGGCGATCTGCACCTTCGCGAACTGGCCGGAACCACCGGTCTGCTTCTTGTGCGTGTAGTCGTAGCGCTCGACGACCTTGGTCAGGGTCTCGCGGTACGCGACCTGCGGCTTGCCGACGCTGGCCTCGACCTTGAACTCGCGCTTCATGCGGTCGACGAGGATGTCGAGGTGGAGCTCGCCCATGCCCTTGATCGTCGTCTGACCGGTCTCGGCGTTGAGCTCGACGCGGAACGTCGGGTCCTCTTCGGCGAGCTTCTGGATGGCCGTGGAGAGCTTCTCCTGGTCGGCCTTCGTGTTCGGCTCGATGGCGACCTCGATGACCGGCTCCGGGAACGTCATCGACTCGAGGACGACCTGGTTGGTCGGGTCGCACAGGGTGTCACCGGTGGTGGTGTCCTTGAGGCCGATGACCGCGTAGATGTGCCCGGCGGTGACGTTGTCGACCGGGTTCTCCTTGTTGGAGTGCATCTGGAAGATCTTGCCGATGCGCTCCTTCTTGCCCTTGGTCGAGTTGACGACCTGGGCACCGGACTCGATCGAGCCGGAGTACACGCGGACGTAGGTCAGACGACCGAAGAACGGGTGCACCGCGACCTTGAACGCCAGGGCCGAGAACGGCTCGGTGGCGTCGGGCTTGCGGATGATCTCCTTCTCTTCGTCCTTGACGTCGTGACCGATCATCGGCGGCACGTCGAGCGGGGACGGGAGGTAGTCGATGACCGCGTCGAGCATCGGCTGGACACCGCGGTTCTTGAAGGCCGAACCACAGAGGACCGGGTAGACCTCGGAGGCGATCGTGAGCTTGCGGATCGCGCCCTTGATCTCGGCCTTGGTGAGCTCCTCGCCACCGAAGAACTTCTCGAGCAGGGCGTCGTCGGTCTCGGCGACGCGCTCGATCAGCTTCGCGCGGTACTCCTCGGCCCGGGCCTGGAGGTCCGCGGGGATCTCCTGGACCTCGTACTGGGCACCCATGGTGACGTCACCCTTGGCATCGCCCGGCCAGACCTTGGCGTGCATCTCGATGAGGTCGACGACGCCGACGAAGTCGTTCTCGGCACCGATCGGGAGCTGGAGCACGAGGGGCTCAGCACCGAGGCGGTTGATGATCGTGTCGACGGTGAAGTAGAAGTCCGCGCCGAGCTTGTCCATCTTGTTGACGAAGCAGATGCGGGGGACGTCGTACTTGTCCGCCTGACGCCACACGGTCTCGGACTGGGGCTCGACGCCCTCCTTGCCGTCGAAGACGGCGACGGCACCGTCGAGGACGCGGAGCGAACGCTCCACCTCGACCGTGAAGTCCACGTGACCGGGGGTGTCGATGATGTTGATCTGGTTGTTGTCCCAGAAGCAGGTCGTCGCGGCCGACGTGATGGTGATGCCGCGCTCCTGTTCCTGCGCCATCCAGTCCATCGTCGCGGCGCCGTCGTGGACCTCACCGATCTTGTGCGTGATGCCCGTGTAGAACAGGATGCGCTCGGTCGTCGTGGTCTTGCCGGCATCGATGTGCGCCATGATGCCGATGTTGCGGACCTTGTTCAGGTCGGTGAGCACGTCCTGTGCCACAGGTTCCTCCGGAAGAGTTGTAGGAGAGGTTGGCGTCCGGGAAGGGCGCCGGGGTTCTTGACCGCCGACGCCCTCCCGGTGCCGGGACTACCGGCCGGACTTACCAGCGGTAGTGGGCGAAGGCCTTGTTCGACTCGGCCATCTTGTGCGTGTCCTCACGGCGCTTCACCGCGGCACCGAGACCGTTCGACGCGTCGAGGATCTCGTTCATGAGACGCTCGGTCATCGTCTTCTCGCGACGGGCCTTGGCGTACGAGGTGAGCCAGCGGAGCGCGAGGGTGTTCGCGCGGTGCGGCTTGACCTCGACCGGCACCTGGTAGGTCGAGCCACCGACGCGGCGGCTGCGGACCTCGAGGGTCGGACGGACGTTGTCGAGCGCCTTCTTCAGCGTCGCGACGGCATCCTGCTGGTTCTTGGCGGTGACGCCCTCGAGTGCATCGTAGACGATGCGCTCGGCGAGGCCCTTCTTGCCGTCCAGGAGGATCTTGTTGACGAGCTGCGACACGATCGGCGCGCCGTACACCGGGTCGGCGACGACGGGACGCTTCGGGGCGGGACCCTTGCGAGGCATCTAACTCAACCCTTCTTCGCGCCGTAGCGGCTGCGGGCCTGCTTACGGTTCTTGACGGCCTGGGTGTCCAGGGCACCGCGGATGATCTTGTAGCGCACGCCGGGGAGGTCCTTCACACGACCGCCGCGGACGAGCACCATCGAGTGCTCCTGCAGGTTGTGGCCCTCACCGGGGATGTAGGCCGTGACCTCGGTGCCGTTCGAGAGCTTGACACGAGCGACCTTGCGCAGGGCCGAGTTCGGCTTCTTGGGGGTGGTGGTGTAGACGCGGGTGCAGACACCACGCTGCTGGGGGTTCGCCTTCAGTGCCGGCGCCTTGGTCTTGACGACCTTCGGCGTGCGGCCCTTGCGAACGAGCTGCTGGATGGTAGGCAACTGTTCTCCTGGTTCTTCGCTCGTGCTCTGGCCAGCGCGTTCCGCTGGCTTCCTCATCCCACGCCGATCGCCGCCTGACGGCGGAGGAAGCGGGGATGGATGTCCGAGCCGGCGATGCCGACCCGGGATTTCGGGCGCGCCCGAGGGCGCACACCCAGGAGAGCCTACCCGCGCGGTCGGGCGAAATCAATCCGGGCGCGTCGTGGCGCGCACCACCTGCGCGCCGGAGCGGGTACGGTCGGTCGGTTGCCCGCCCGACGGCGGAGGCGAGCCGATCGGCGGGGGTGGGTCACGCCTCCAGGCCGAGGACCCGACCACCCGGCGGACGGGCGTCGGGTCAGGAGCCGGAGTCCGACGAACCGTTGCCGACGGCCGAGACGAACGTCGCCCCCTGGTCGGTGAAGCCCGTGATGTAGCCGCTCGCGTTGACGTTCATCGGCCCCGCCGAGGCCGTGCCGGTGCCGGCGGAGTTCGAGATGTCCGCCGTGAACTTCGCGCGCCCGTTGGTGGTGGTCGAGACCAGCCATCCGCGGGAGACCCAGTCACTGACCGCGACGACCGGACGGGACTCGAGCGTCCACTTCTGGTTCGTGTACGTGTAGGCCGGGTCCTCGCCGTAGGCGTAGAAGCTGCACCCGGGCGGCGCCGTCTCGGTCGAGGCGATGCAGCCGTCGACCCACTTGTCGACCGCGTCCTTCGCGGCCTGCTGGCCGGCGTCGGTGAGGGTCGTCTGCAGCGTGACCGGCACCGATCCCCCGGCACCGCCGAAGCCCGACACGGTCGTGCGCTGGGCGTCCGCGGTGAACCACTTGCCGCCGTCGACGGCGATCGAGTACTCCCCCGGCAGGGCCTTGAGCGTCGCGATGCCGTCCTTCGACGTCGTGATCTCCTGGTCGGCGACGCGGACCGCGGTGCCGCTGGGGCCGCTCACCGCCACCTGCACCTGTCCGAGGCGGGGCGCCTCGAGATCCCAGACCGGGAAGACGCCCCAGTCGGTGCCCGTCTTGTCGAGCGTGAACGTCGCGGCGACGTCCCGGCCGCCCTGCTTCAGGTAGGCGCGGACCCGGGCGGTGTCGCCCGCGGTGTCGGTCGCGGCGATCCGGTAGCCGGTGACCCGCCCGGAGGCCTTGGCGTACGCGGCGTCGGTGAGGAGCACGTCGTCCTTGCCGTGCTCGATGCCCGCTGCCGAGAGGGCGTCGTCCACACGACCGGCGGTCAGGTCGTCGAGGAAGGCGCGGACCGGTCGGTCGGGCGAGTGCGAGGAGGTGCCGACGGAGAAGCCGACGACCCCGGCGACGGCCAGCAGCACGATCGCGGCCCCACCGGCGATGATGCTGATGAGCGGACCGCGGCCGAGTCGCCGCCGAGGCGGCACCGGTCGGGGCGCGACCGGCTGCTCGAGCGTGCCCCGGATCGTGTCGACGTGCGGTGTCGCGGCCCAGTCGGCCACCTGTCGCTCCTCGGTCATGCGTCCCCCGTCGTGCCTGGTGCGCGCGTGCCTGGTGCGTGCGTGCTCCGGGATCCTACCGCCGGGAGACGACGTCGGACCGGGCTGCGGTCCCCGCGCACCCTGTCCTCGCCCGTCAGCGGTGGTCGTGGTCCGCCGGCGCCTGCTGGGGTGCGGAGCGGGTCTGGTGTCGTGCGGCCGCGATGCCGCCGACGACGCAGAGCAGCGCCACGACGACCGAGCCGACGACGAAGGGGCTCAGCGCCGAGCCAGCAGGGAACACGAGGAGCTCGGTCGCGTCACCGCGGACGAGGGAGTAGCCGACCGAACCGACCGCGAGCATCACGAGGTACGTCGCCGCTGCGGCCACGAGTCCGGTGACGCCGGGGTTGCCCTCGCGGATGCCGGCGGCCGTCGTCACGAAGACCACCACGCCGGCCCCGAGGACCATCGCCGGGCCCAGGTACGCGGTCGCGTCCGGTTGGGGGATCGCCTCGACGTCGGCGAGCAGGGCCTCGAAGCCCGTCACCGCGATGACGAGCGCGATGAAGAGGACCGACGTCATCGTCGCGATCAGCCACCGGGACATGGGGCGATCGTACCGCCGGGCCGCCCACGGGGGCGTCCGGCTGCGCGATCGGGCCGGGTCAGGTGCGGCTGGGCTGCTCGGCCGGCGTCGGCTCGTGTGCCGTGTCGTCCTGCTCCTGTGCCGCTTCGTCCTGCGCCGCCCGGTCCTCTGCCGTCCGGTCGTTCGTCGCCTGGTCCTGCGCCGCCTGCTCGTTCGCTGCGGCGACGAGGGCGAGCGCGATGGTCGCGGTGATCACCGGGATGGACCCGGTGATCGGCACGGTGGGTGCGGACCCGGTCTGGAGGCGCGGCTCGGCCGCGGGGAGCGGTCCGGTCTGGAGGCGCGGCTCGGCCCGGGCGGGCGCGAGCGGCTCCGCCTCGTGGTCGCGGAGCGCGGGTCCGACGACCGGCAGGACCGCGGTCGTCGTCGGCGGCTCCGCGTGCAGGACTGCGGGCCCGACAGCGGTCCGGCCGGCACGCACCCGGGCTCGGCGCGCGCGACCCATCCGGACCAGCACGACGACCGCGACGACGGCCCAGATGCCGTTCACGATGGTCGACGGGATCGCGTGGTGGGCGGCGACGTTGATCGCCACCGACAGTCCTCCGACGAGGTTGAACACCTGGTACAGCGGCCCGTTGGGGATCTTCCCGAGCGAGAACAACAGGTAACCAGCGAGGACGGTTACGGCTCCGAACCAGCCGAGGAACTCCACGATTCCGACCAACACGCGCGACTCCGGGCACGACGAGGAACGGCCGTCCAGAGGCGACCGTCCGAGAGGGGGGTGAGCAGTCGCGAGTGCGACGTCGGGAGCATCGTAGGCACACCGACGGGTGTCGCGGAAGTGGGTGCGGCGTGGCGTGGCGCACCCACTTCGCGGGGTGGGTTCCCAGGCGGTGTCAGCCGGCGGGGGTGGCGGTGGCGGAGGGGGTCGCGGCGGGGGTCGCGGACGCGTTCTCGGTCGCCTGCGACACCTGGGCGGCCTTCGCATCGGCGAGGACGTACACGAACCCCGAGAGAGTCCAGGTGGTCCCGCCTGCGGTCGGGGCAGCGGACGCGTCGGCCGCGGTCTCCTGCTTCTGCGAGGTGATGCCGTTGACGAGGAACAGGCGCTCTCCGCTCTGCACGCCCTTGGTGAACTGCAGCGCCTGCGCGAACGACCCCGAGACGTCGATGCTCACCGCGATGGTCGAGAAGTTGGCGCCGGTGATGCGGCTGTCCGTCTTCGTCGCCGGGGCCACGGGCGACGTCGGCGCAGCGGCCGTCGGCTCGCCGCTGGGCGCCGAGGTCGCGCTCGTGCCGGTGGACGCAGGTACTCCACCGGTCGTCCCGGTCGACGCCGGCGGTGCGTACGCGGCCGCCCACGCGGTCGTGATGCCCGTCACCGTGACGCCGGACGAGGACGCGACCGCGTCGATCTCCTTGTAGAAGGCTGCGGTGGCGGGGGTCGACGGGACGGAGGCCTCGAGCGTCGCGAGCTCCTGCTGCTTGCTCGGGAGCTCCTTCGACTGCTCCGCGAGTCGGGCGAGTTCGCTCCGGTAGGTCTCGTTGGTCGCCTCGATGGACGCCTGCTGCTGCCGGTTCGCCGCGGCGGCGGCCAGCTGCGGTTGCACACCGAGGAAGAACCCGCCGACGAGGACGACGCTGCCGATGACGAGTGCCACGACGAGGTGGAGCCGGTTCCTGGTCACTTCGATCGCTCCTCGTACTTGCCGTCGTAGGCGGCTTCGTTCACGTGCACGGTCATGTTCACCGTGTAGTGGCCGTCCTCGTCGACACGTGACACGGCGTTCGCGTTCGCGTCGACGAACCCCTTCAGCCCACGCACGCGGTCCAGCCAGTCCGGGATCGAGGGCAGCAACGGGCTGTCCGCGTCGAAGGTGACCGTGGCGATCCGGACACCCTGCAGCGGGGCGTCCGCCTGTGTGTACGGCGCGAGCGGCGACGCCGAGTCGACGGTCACCCCGGTGATGGCCACACCGGCGGGCAGCGAGTCCTGGGCGCTCTGCAGGTACGCAGCCCAGTCGATCTCCGTCGCTCCGCCGACCGCCTGCGCCGAACGGACGAGGTCGGAGCGCCCCTCGACGTCGCGGACGTTCGAGTACTGTCCCTGCTGCTGCAGCAGCGCGGTGCCCTCGCTCTGGGCCGTCCGGAGCTGGCTGGCCGAGGACATCTGGTCCAGCGCCGTCATCCCGCTCCCGACGAGCACGACCGAGGCGACCACGGCCACCCCGAACCAGACCCGGCGGACGACGACGCGCTGGCGACGGTCGACGAGCACCTCGGTGGGGAGGAGGTCGACCCGGGGCGAGCCACCGACGACGAGGTCCCGGGGGGCCCGGCGGTTCTGCTGCCTCGAGCGCTGCTCGTGGTCGGACACGAGCTTGGCGGCCGACGAGGTCGGTCGGACTCCGCGGAGCCGTTCCATCGTGCCGGTCATGCTGCTCGTCCTCCCGCGGCGAGGCCCCAGGCCACCGCCATCGACTGCCCGCGTTCGGCCACGACCTCCGGCGCGATGCTCCGCGCCCAGTGGACGCCCGCGAAGGGGTCTCCCACGACGGTCGGGACGCCGGTCGTCTCGGCCAGGGCCTCGCCGAAGCCCGGCAGGCCGCTGCCCGCCCCGGCGAGGACGAGCCGTGCGATCGGCGCGCCGTCGCCCTTCGTGTTCACGAAGTAGTTCAGCGTGTTGCGGATGCTCGCGATGAGCTCGTTCGTGGCTTCGCGGACGACCGCGGCGGCGCGGACGTCGTCGGCGGTCTGCGCCCGCGCCCCGGTGCCGATCCAGCGCTTCACGACCTCGGCCTGCTCGAGGGAGATCTCGAGCCGCACGGCGATCTGCTTCGTGACCTCGTCGCCGCCGGTCGGGATGATCCGGACGAAGTGCGGGACCCCGTGCCGGGCGATGACCACGGTGGTGGCGTTGCCGCCGAGCTCGACGATGGCGGCGGCCGGGACGTCGGCGGGTGCGAGCACGCGGCTGAGGGCGAACGGGATCAGGTCGACGCCGACCGGGTGGAGACCGGCGAGCTGGACGGCTCGGACGTTGGCGAGCACGGCGTCCTTGATGGCGGCCACGAGCAGGCCGTGCACGACGGGTCCGCCCTCGCCGCTGCCCTCGGCGATCGGGTAGAAGTCGAGGATGGCCTCGCCCACCGGGACCGGGAGGAGGTCCTGGACCTGGAACGGGAGCGACTCACGGATCTGTGCCAGCGGCGCCTTGGGGACGGTGAGGTCCCGCGAGAGCACCCGCTGGTTGCCCATGCCGAGCGCGACGTCCTTGGTCCGGAAACGTCCGACGGCCCACAGCTCCCGGAGCGCGGCGGCGACGGTGTTCGGCTCGAGGACCTCACCGCGACTGGTCGACCCGATCGGCAGCGGGACCTCTGCGATGCGGAGGATGGACGGGGCGTTCCCACGGGTCCGCGCGACCTCGACGGCACGGATGGACGTGCTGCCGATGTCGATCCCGACGACGTTCTTCGCCATTGCTCGTTCTTCCGCTCGTGATCAGGTGAGGCCGATGAGGCCGAGGTACGCGTTCCACAGCGGCGTGCCGAGGAGGATGCCGAGCCATGCCCCGCCGAGCATCCAGGGCCCGAACGGGATGCCGCTCCCGCGCGGTGCGCGACGGGTCACGAGCAGGCCGATGGCGAACGTAGCGCCGAGGGCGAACCCCCCGAAAGCTCCCACTGCGAGGGGTCCCCATCCGAGGTACGCCAGCACGAGGCCGAGGACGCCCGCGAGCTTCACGTCACCCATGCCCATCCCGCCCGGGACGACCACAGCGAGGGCGAGGTACAGGACGAACATGATCGCTGCGCCGCCGACGGCCCGCAGGAGTGCGCCCCAGTCCCCCGTCGTCGCGGAGGTCGTCGCGAGCAGGAGCCCGAGCACCGGGTACGCGGGGAGCACGATCGCGTCGGGCAGCCGGTGCGTGTCGAGGTCGATCAGTGCCAACGAGATCGACACGGCCATCAGGTACAGCAGCCCGACGAGCAGCACCAGGGTCGGACCCGCGAGCGCTGCGTGCACCACCCCGGATGCGAGGACGCCGCCGGTGACCAGCGCGAACGACGCGCTCGTGCCCGCCTCGACGAGCGGGTACCGCGCCGAGATGCGCGAGCCGCAGTCGCGACAGGCACCACGGAGGACGATCCACGAGAGCACCGGGACGTTGTCGAACGCGCGGATCTCGGCTCGGCACGCCGGGCACGCGCTCGCGGGCCGCACGACCGACAGCCCGGCCGGGACGCGGTGCACCACGACGTTGAGGAACGAGCCGACGAGCAGTCCGAGGACCGCCGCGAGGCACACGATGGTCGGCGCGAGGGGTTGCAGGGTGTTCACACGCACACCCCCGCTCGCTGGACGCACGCACCGGACACCGCGTACGCGGCGGAGACCTCACCCATCGTCGTGACGCCGTACGTCGTCGTCACCGGGTTGAGGAAGCTCGGCGGCGCCGAGTGCTGCAGCCGCGCGTCGTAGGAGTAGGCCTTCCGGTACCCGCTCGACCCGGAGCGCACGACGCCGCGGAACTTCTGCGCGATCGCTCCGTAGATCGTGAGGGTGCCGCGGTCGCCGCCGTACGCGTAGTTCTGGACCTGGAAGGTGTGCGCCGCCGAGATGATGGCCGCGTCGATCTCGCGACCGGTGTCCCCGAGCATCGAGGTCACGCACGTGCTCCGTCCGCACGCCGAGTTCTGCACGGGGTTCCAGACCATGACGGCGTTGGTGGCGGTGAGTCCGAGCATGTCGGAGCCGCGGTCCTCGTAGGTGGTGTCGCCCGTCACGTAGAGGTAGTTCTCGGCGGCCACGGTCACCTGCCCGTCGACGACGCCGTGCACGAACGCATCGCCGGACCGGGAACCGTAGCTGCACGGGGACGAGCTCAGTTGCACCTCGCCGGTGCGCGGGTACCCGACCCCGTTGCCCTGGTTGCAGGTGTCCGGCAGCGCGGTCGTCGAGGACGCGTTCACGTCGCCCGCCTGGGGCACGTTCTGGACGTAGACGAGGTTGTTCGCCGGGACCGGGACGGTCGCGCCGGCGCTCGAGCCGAGCGCACCGGTACCGGTGCCGGGCTTGCCGCACGCCGCCGGCGCGGTGCCCTGCAGGGGGTTCGTCGCGTCGGTCCGCGTCATCTTCGACCACGGTGAGCGCACGGTCATGGTGCCGTCCGCGTTGAAGGTGATGTCCGTCGGCCCGGTGTACATGCAGCCGGGCGTGCGGGTCGCCGATGCGACGGTGTTGTACTGGGTGGCGGACTTCTGCTGCGCGTTCGTCGACGGCATGCCGATCGTCGACGTGAAGGCGGGTTGGGTCACGCCGGCGGGGAAGGACTGCCCGGAACACGACACGCCGTTCGAGTCCACCGGGTTGTACCGGAGGCCGCTGGTCGGGTTCGACGTCGTGATCTGCTTCGTGAAGCTCGCCTGGCAGATGCGCATCGTGTCGTTCGAGTGCGCGGGACCGTCGATGGTGTCCCCGCCGGAGAAGGCGATCTCGCCGCACTGGTTGCCGTTCCGGATCGCGGGACGTCCCTCCCACGCGTGCTTGACGCACGTCTGCGGGACCCCGGTGAGCACCGGGTCCTGGATCTCGTAGTCGGTGAAGTACAGGAAGTCGATGAAGCCCTGCTGGCGGATGCTCGCCACGACGGACCGGACGGCGGAGCCGACCTTCCCCGTGGCCCGGATCCGGATGCTCCCCGTGTCGAGGTACTTCGAGGCGTCGACCTCGTACCGGTATGCGGAGCGACCGTCGCCTCCCGGGACCGTCGCCCAGGTGCCGGTCGCACCGGTACCGAACGCGGGGTTGCTGGCGAGCCCCGTGGGGAGCGTCAGTGCCGTGCTCGTCGAGGAGAAGGGCGCGGCGGGGTTCCCGTACTGGGTGTACCCGGTGTCGTTCGAGAGCCGCGCCTCGTAGTCCTGGACCCCGGCGTAGGCAGCACTGAGCGCGGCGTTCCAGTCGGAGTCGGACGAGGACTTCTTGATCCCGGCGACGGCGACCGTGGTCGCGGTCGCGATCATGAACACCACGACCGTCCCGAAGATGATGGCGATCGCGAGGGCCATGCCTCGCTCGTCGCGGAGCGCGTCGAGGTGCAGTGCGCGTCGGAGGCGGATCACGACTGGTCCCCTGTCGGGTCGAGGAGGTTCGGCAGACCGATGGTGTTCCGGAGGGTCGTGCCGTTCTGCAGGGTGCTCGCGGACGACGACACCCGGAGCGTGACGCGGACGAACGCGATCTGACCCAGCTGGGCCGCGGAGAGGAGACCGGTCGACGGATCGGGGGTCAGGGCAGCGCCGGAGAGCTGCAGGTACTCGAACACCGGAGTGGCCCCGGCGGCCGGGACCTCGATCGACGAGGTGATCGTCGTCGTCGTGCCGGATCCGGGGAACGTGTAGTAGGCGTTGTCGGTCGTGACCCCGGGGACGATCTGCTCGGTCAGTGTGCCCGACGAGCCGACCGTGAAGCGGACCTGCTGGGGCGCCGCGGTCCGCCCGGTCGCGACCAGGGTCGTGAACTGCACCGTGTTCGTGCCCGCGACGGCGAAGGCCGGGGCGTCGCTCGTCCCGAGACGCGGGTTGTCCGCGGCGGAACGCACCTTGCGGACGACCTCGTTCATGGCGGTCGACGCGGCCCGACCGTTCTGGTCACGCGCCGCCGCGAACGTCGTCGCCGTGGTGATCGAGTAGAAGGTGCCGCCGACGATCGCGAGCAGGACGGCGAAGAGACCCATCGCGATGAGGAGCTCCACGAGGGTCAACCCGCGGTCGTCGCGGCGGACGCGGTCGAGGACCGTGCGCGCGAGGCGGTTCACGGCGCGACCCTGGGGTCGAGGGTCACGGACCCGGTGTTCAGGAGGACCCCGAGGAGCCCCTTCGCGGTCACGTTCCGCGGCAGTGAGGTCGCATCCTTCTGGGCCGTCACCGACCAGGTCCCGTACGGCAGCGCGAGGGTGACGTCGGTCGTGCCGGACGTGCCCGACGCCGCGCGGGCGAACGTGTAGCGCTGGGTCACCCGGCAGCCGGGATCGCCGTTCGCCGGTGCGGCCGTCGTCGCGGTCAGGACCGTGTCCGACCGGTCGATCGTCACCGTGACGGCACCGGTGGCGACCGGCGCGGTGAGCTGGTCCTTCGAGACCGCCGGTGTCGGGGTCTTGCCGATCCGTCCGTCGGACGCCTTCGGCCAGGCGGTCGGGTCGGTCGACAGGCAACTGCTCGCGTTGACGGTACCGTCACCGTTCGTCGTGTTCGAGTCGTAGATGCCCGGGTACACGACGTAGCCCGAGGGGATCGGGCTGAGGTACTGCGTCGCGGGCGTCCCGGTCAGCCGGGCGACCCCGTAGGTCGACACGAACGAGGTCGTGAGGTTCGTCGGCAGCATCGCACCCGGGGTGTTGCTCGCGTACTGCATCGCGACGGCGATCGCCGGGTCGTACGTGAAGGACGCGCCACCGGACTGCCCGGCCTTGACGACGACGGTCTTCGTCGGGGCGGCCTGCTGGTCCTGGTCCCGGTACTGCGCCCCACCCGGACCGCCGAGCGTGACCGTGTAGGTGCCGGGGACGACCTTGATGGCGACGGTGCACCCGTCGGCGTTCGTCACCGTCGGCTGGGTCGCGAGCGCGAGCGCGGTGTTGCCGGGCACGTCGGCGAGCGGCGTCGGGACGACGGACACGGGGACGCCCGCGGTCCCACCGCTCCCGGTGATCGACTGCACCTGCACGAGGATCGTGCCGAGGGTCGGGTCGTTGATCTTGGTGGACGGCGAGAAGACGGTCTCCTGCTTGACCGGAGCCGCCGAGCCCATGCCGGGCCACGTGACCGTGATGTGCACGTTGAGGAACAGGAGCTGCGCGGTGGTGCCCGCGGCGGACGCGGAGCAGCGGTTGGTGGTGCCGTCGGTGTACTGCCAGTCGAGGGTCCGACGCACCGTGTAGGTACGCCCGTCGACCTGCGGCGTCTCGGTGCTGCCGGCCATGCCGGTGATGTTCGTCTGCGCCTGGATGCGAGCCGTGTCGATCGCACCGGCGGCGAGGTTCACGGCCTGCGCGCGGGCGGAGTTGTCCGAGGTGATGCGCATCACGGAGGCGATGCCGACGAGGGCCCCGGCGATGATGATGCCGAAGACGGTGATGGCCACGATGACCTCGACGAGCGTGAAGCCCGCGTCGCGCGGTCGTTCCTGCGTGCGCATCACGGTCTCCTTCCCGGTTCGACGCGCGGACGGGGGCCGAGCGGATCGCTCGACCCCCGTGCAACGGGTGTTACGGCGTGACGGTCGCGTTCGCGGCCGAGAACGAGGTGCCGGAGCAGCTGCCGGCCTTGACGCCGGCGGTCTCGGTCGCGGCGAAGGACTTGCCGGTCGAGCTGATGCCCATCACGCAGAACGACGTCCCCGAGCCGGAGTAGACCAGCTGCGCTTCGGCGTCGCTCCAGGTCGCGCCGGCGGCCGACCACGACTGGCCGCCGGTCACGCCCGCAGCGTTGAGCCCGGAGGCCGCCTTCGTGGACAGGTTGCCGGGCAGCGTGTTGCTGTTCTGGGTCGAGATGCTCACGACCGCCGTCTTGAGGTTCGACACGTCGTTCTGCACACCCGAGTCACGCGCGTTGTTCTGCACGCCGAGGTACACCGGGATGGCGATCGCGGCGAGGATGCCGATGATGATCACGACCACCAGGAGCTCGATGAGCGTGAAGCCCTTGTCGGACTCCTTGGCGATCTCGTTGCGGCGAGCGTTGAGCTTGCCCAGCAGCGCGAAGTACATGGTTGTTCCATTCTTCCAAGAATGCATTCGGGTGGGTGGGGGCTGTGCTGCCGCCGCCGTCAAGCGTATGGACGGCACTTTCTGTGCATAATCCCGAGAACGGGGGGTGGAACGGCAGCAAATTACCCCCACTACCGGGGTCAGCTCGTGACCAAACCACCCCTGAACGGGGCATACGCGTCAGTGGATGAGCGAGGAGATCTTGAAGATCGGCAGGTACAGCGCGATGATCATGCCGCCGACCACGACACCCAAGAATGCGATCAACAATGGCTCGATCAATGCGGTCAACGCCTCGGTCGTGGATTCCACCTCGTTGTCGTAGAAGACCGCGATCTTCTCCAGCATCACCTCGAGGGAACCGGCGTCCTCGCCGACCGCGACCATCTGCGAGACCATCTCCGGGAACACGCTCTCGCGCGCCAGGGGTTCAGCGATCGACTCGCCCTTCCGGACCGCTTCGGCGACCCGCTCCAGCGCGCGCTGGACCGTGAAGTTGTTCGAGACCTCGCCGACGATCTGCAGCGCCTGCAGGATCGGCACGCCGGCGCTGATCATGTTCGAGAGGTTCCGGGCGAAGCGTGCGATGACGATCTTGCGGTTGAGCGCGCCGAAGACCGGGAGCTTCAGTCGCAGCGGGTCGACGACGGCGCGGACGGCATCGGTGTGCTGCTTCGCGCGCCACCAGAACCAGCCGGCGACGACCGCGGCGACGAGGATCGGCCCGACCCACACCATCGCGTTCGAGGCGTAGACGAGCAGCAGCGTCGGCAGCGGCAACTGCCCCCCGAGCGACGCGAACATCTTCTGGAAGATCGGCACGATGAAGACGAGCATCACCACGACCGCGACCAGCGACATCACGAGGACCACGACGGGGTAGGTCATCGCGGACTTGATCGTCGAACGGAGCTTGTGCTCCTTCTCGAAGTTCGTCGCGATCGAGTCCATCGCCTGGTCCAGGAAGCCGCCGGTCTCCCCCGCCCGGATCATGTTGATCATGATCGGCGGGAAGTCCACCGGGTACTTGCCGACCGCGTCCGAGAACGAGACGCCGCGTTCGACGTCGTCACGCACCTTGCCGAGGATCTCCTTGAGCTTCTTGCTCTCGGTCTGGTCGGCGAGGATCGTGAGGGCCCGGAGCAGGGAGAGCCCCGAGGACAGCATCGTCGAGGCCTGCCGCGACATGATCGCGAGCTCCTTCAGCCCGACGCCTCGCTCGAACCCCGGGATCTTGATCTCCGTCTGCAGCCCGGTGCCCGGCTTCGCCTCGGTGATCGCGATCGGCGAGACGCCCATCCCCCGGAGTCGCTGGACGACGGCACCCTCGGACGCGGCGTCGAGCCGTCCCTTGACGAGCTTCCCGCTGCCGTCCCGTCCCCGGTAGTCGTACGCGAGCGACATCAGTGGCCCCCCGAGAACTTGTCGCCGAAGTCGATCTCCGAGGCGGCGATCGCCGCCGCGGACGAGTCAGACGGCGACTCGACGCGCTGCACGAGGCGGTCGAAGCCGTCCTCGTCCTGCACCTTCTCCATCGCGGCGGCCCGGGTGATGGTGCCGACGTTGACGAGTTCGGCGAGGTCCTGGTCCATGGTGTGCATGCCGCTGTCCCGCCCGGCCTGCATGGCCGAGGTGATCTGGTAGGTCTTGCCCTCGCGGACCAGGTTGGCGATGGCCGGGGTGGTCCGCATGATCTCGGTGGCGACGACGCGGCCGGAGCCGTTGGCCTTCGGCACGAGCGTCTGGCAGACGACGCCCTCGAGCGTCGCCGCGAGCTGCGTGCGGATCTGGCCCTGCTGGTGCGGCGGGAAGACGTCGATGACGCGGTCGATCGTGCCGGGGGCGCTCTGCGTGTGCAGGGTGGCGAACACCAGGTGTCCGGTCTCGGCGGCGGTCAGCGCGACGGAGATGGTCTCGAGGTCGCGGAGCTCGCCGATCAGGATGACGTCGGGGTCCTGCCGGAGGACGTGCTTCAGCGCGGCGGCGAAGGAGTGCGTGTCGGCACCGACCTCGCGCTGGTTGATGATCGCCTTCTTGTGGTCGTGCATGAACTCGATGGGGTCCTCGACCGTCACGATGTGGTCGGCGCGGGTCTCGTTGACCAGGTCGATGAGCGCCGCGAGGGTCGTCGACTTGCCGGAGCCGGTCGGTCCGGTGACGAGCACGAGGCCGCGCGGGAGCCTCGCGAACGCGCCGACGTGGTCGGGGATGCCGAGCTGCTTGAGCGTCTTGATCTGCGTGGGGATGATGCGGAAGGCCGCGCCCCAGTTGCCCCGCTGCTGGTAGTAGTTCACGCGGAACCGGTACTCCGGCGACAGCGAGTACGCGAAGTCGAGCTCCTGCTCGTGGTCGAACTGGCCGGCCTGCTCGGGGGTCAGGAGCGTCTTCAGCGCCGCGATCACCTTGTTGCGGGACCACGGTCCGCCGGGCACGGCGGGGCGGAGCGACCCGTCGACGCGGACCGTCGGTGGCGCGTCCGCGGTGACGTGCAGGTCGGAGGCGTCCTGGTACACCACCTGCGCGAGCGCGGTCACGAGGTCGGCGTCGGCGACCTCGCGCGCGTGGCGGGTGAAGCCGATCTCGGTGTGCGCGACACCGCCGACGGCCGCCTGGTGCGCGACGGCGACGGGCGCGGCCGGGAGGATCGTGGTCGCTTCCGCGGGCACCACCGGCAGGTGTTGGGTCACCGCGTCGGGGTAGCCGTACGACGCCGTCGAGGCGGGCACGGCCGCCGGCGGGGTCGCCGGCGCGGCATGGGGCTGCGCCGGCGGCACCGCGGCGGGACCTCCGACGAGCGAGCTCGGCCCCGGGGCAGCGGCCGCGCCGCCGCCGGTGCTCCCGGGCACGTACCAGGGCTGCTCGTCCGACGGGTGGAGCTCTGCGGACAGGTCGTACACCGCTCCGCCCGCGATCGGGGCCGCGGACGCGACGACGTCGGGCGACGTCGGGGTCCACGCGGCCGCCTCCGCCGCCGCGGCGGCGAGGCGTGCGGCACGGCGGCCGCCGACCTCGTTGCCCGGCTGCCCGGGGTGCCAGCCGGCGACGGGGTCGTCGCCCGCCTCGATGTCGTACACGGATTCGTCCATCGTCCTGTCGTCCCTGCTCCGCCTACGCGACAACGCGGAGGATCTCGTCGACGCTCGTCATCCCGCGCTTGACCTTCTCCCACCCGTCCTGACGGAGCGTCAGCATGCCCTGCTGCTGCGCGACCCGGCTGATCTCGGCGCTCGACGCCCGCGCGACCGCGAGCCGCTCGATCTCCTCGGTGACGGTCATGACCTCGTGCAGGGCGATGCGGCCCCGGTACCCGGTGTTCGAACACACGGCGCACCCGACCGGCCCGAAGAACTCCGGCACGGTGTCGCCGTCCGCCGCGAGGAACCCGAGCGCCTGCAGCTGCGCCGGCGCGTACTGCGCGGGCGCCTTGCAGCGGTCGCAGAGCCGGCGGGCGAGACGCTGTGCGACCACGGAGTCGAGCGCCGACCCGACCAGGAACGGCTCGATGTCCATCTCGGTGAGCCGCGTGACGGCCGACGGGGCGTCGTTCGTGTGCAGCGTCGAGAGCACGAGGTGCCCGGTCAGCGACGCCTCGATCGCGATCTGCGCCGTCTCGTGGTCACGGATCTCGCCGAGGAGCACCACGTCCGGGTCGGAACGCAGGATCGACCGCAGCGCCGAGGCGAAGGTCAGTCCGGCCTTCGGGTTGACCTGCACCTGGTTGATGCCGGCCATCCGGTACTCGACCGGGTCCTCGACCGTGATGACGTTGATCTCCGGACGGGCGACCGCGTTCAGGGTCGTGTACAGCGTGGTCGACTTGCCCGAGCCGGTGGGCCCGGTGACCAGGATCATGCCGTACGGCTTCGAGTAGGACCGCTGGTACGCCGCGAAGTTCTGCTCGAGCAGGTTGAGGTCGGTCAGGGTCATCGACGTGTTCGTGTTGTCGAGGATCCGCATGACGACCTTCTCGCCCCACACCGTGGGGAGCGTCGCCACGCGCAGGTCGATCTGCCGGCCGCCGTGCCGCACCGACATCCGGCCGTCCTGCGGCTTCCGCCGCTCGGCGATGTCGATGTCGCTCATGATCTTCAGCCGGCTGATGACGCCGTTCTGGATGTTCTTCGGCGCCGGTGCCATCTCGTGCAGCACGCCGTCGATGCGGTAGCGCACCCGGACCTCGTGCTCCCCCGGCTCGATGTGGATGTCCGAGGCGTGGTCCTGGATCGCCTGGGACACGAGCAGGTTCACGAACCGGACGATCGGGACGTCGTCGAGCGCACCGTCGGTCAGGTCCACCTGCTGGTTCGCCTGCGCGGACGCTTCTTCCTCGAGGGACGAGGTCAGGTCGTTCAGCTCGTCGTCGGCGCGCAGGTAGCGGTCGAGCGCCGACTGCAGCTCGCGCTCGTCGACCTGCAGCGGCTTCACGGTCCGGCCGGACGCGGTCCGAGCGTCGTCGATCGCGAGCACGTTCGTCGGGTTGACCATCGCGAGCACGAGGGTCTCGCCCTCGAACCCGATGCCGAGCACGCCGTGCCGCCGGCAGAGCGCCGCGGGGAGCATCGACACCGCGGTGCCGTCGACCGGGTAGTCGGTGAGCGGGACCGTGCGGGAGTTGTGCGACGCGGCGCGGGCGGTGATGTACTGCGCCTCGCTCACGACGCCCTGGTCGACGAGCGCGCGGATGGACCGTTCGTCGATCTCCTCGTCTCCGGTCATGGAGTCGAGGTGTTCGATCGGCAGGGCGCCGTTGAGGATGAGGATCTCGGAGAGCGTGGCCATGTGCCCCGGGAACTCCTTCGGGTCGAGCTCGGGTTCGGGTGTCGGCGCAGCGACGTCGCGGCGCTCGTCCACGCTAGAGCCGCGGAACGCGGGGACCGCAGTCCCACAACGAGGGGGCGACGGGGTGTCCGGTGGCCCCAGAGCAGGGGTGCCGGGTGCTGTCGGGTGACGTCCATGCGTCGATCCTGCGGTGGCGGACCACGCGACGCGGACCCACGCCTGCGGTCTGTGGACGGACAGCGCCGAGCGTTCCGCTGTGGAGGAACGTTCAGCGTCCGACCCTCGACGCGGACCGGACCCGCGGGACATGATGAGACATGGACATCACGAGCGTGACCGTGGGGTTGCCCGTCAGCGACGTCGAGGCGTCCTGCCTCTGGTACGGCGCCGTGTTCCAACGCACCGATCCCGACCTCGAGCCGGAGGACGGCGTCGTCGAGTACGAGATCGGCGGCATCTGGCTGCAGTTGTACGCCGCCGCGGACGCCGAGCAGCGCCCCGCGACCGTCCGCTTCGGCGTCGACGACGTCCGCGCGCAGCACGCGCGCATCGGGTCCCTCGGGATCGACGTCGGCCCGGTCGAGTGCGTCGACGGTGCCGTCGACTGGTTCGACGTCCGCGACCCCGACGGGAACGTGCTCAGCCTGTACTCGCTCGTCGACGAGAAGGGCCGGACGGCCTGACCGGCGGACTGGAGGATCGTGGCGGGGCCCGCCACGATCCTCCAGTCCGGCTCCCGATCCGACGACGAGACTCCCGGTCCGACAACGAGGAAGGCCCCCGCATCCGAGGATGCGGGGGCCTTCCGGGTTCAGCTCAGACTCAGTTGGCTGTGCCTGTTCAGTTGTAGGTGCCCGGCGTGAAGTCGTCCGACGAGAAGCTGTCGAAGTCGACGAAGCTCAGGTCGGCGTCCGAGAACGAGGAGTCGTCGGCGAAGATGCGGTTGGGGTACCGCTCCGCCTTGGCTTCCTCGGTCGCGGCGACGTCCACGTCACGGTACCGGCTGAGGCCCGTCCCGGCGGGGATGAGCTTACCGATGATGACGTTCTCCTTGAGGCCGACGAGGTGGTCCTGCTTGCCCTCCATGGCCGCCTGCGTGAGGACGCGGGTGGTCTCCTGGAAGGACGCGGCGGACAGCCACGACTCGGTCGCGAGGGACGCCTTCGTGATGCCCATGACCTCCTGGCGAGCCGAGGCGGTCTTGCGACCCTCCTGCAGCGCCGCACGGTTCAGCGCGTTGTAGCGCGACCGGTCGACGAGCTCACCCGGCAGCAGGTCGGTGTCGCCGTGGTCGACGACGGTGACCTTGCGGAGCATCTGACGGACGATGACCTCGATGTGCTTGTCGTGGATCGGCACGCCCTGCGAGCCGTACACGTCCTGCACACCGTTGACGAGGTGCTTCTGGACCTCGCGCACACCCTTGACCCGGAGGACCTCCTTCGGGTCCACCGTGCCGGCGATGAACTGCTCGCCGAGCTCGACGTGCTGGCCGTCCTCGATGAGGAGGGTGGCACGCTTGAGCACCGGGTAGATGAACGGTTCGTCGCCGTTGTCCGGCGTGAGGATGATCCGACGACCCTTGTCCGTGTCCTCGATCGTGACGCGGCCGGGGGCCTCGGCGATCGGGGACGCGCCCTTCGGGGTGCGGGCCTCGAAGAGCTCCGTCACGCGGGGCAGACCCTGCGTGATGTCGTCGGCCGAGGCCGAACCACCCGTGTGGAAGGTACGCATCGTCAGCTGGGTACCGGGCTCACCGATGGACTGGGCGGCGATGATGCCGACCGCCTCGCCGATGTCGACGAGGTTGCCCGTGGCGAGCGAACGGCCGTAGCACTTCGCGCAGACACCGACGGCGGACTCGCAGGTCAGGACCGAGCGCACCTTGATGCTCTCGACACCGGCCTCGAGCAGCGTGTCCAGCAGGACGTCGCCGACGTCCGAACCGGCCTCGGCCACCACGGTGCCGTTCGCGTCCACGGCCTCGACGGCCAGGGTGCGCGAGTACACCGTGTTCTCGACGCGCGGGTCGCGGACGAGCTTGCCGTCCTCGCCCTTGGTCGCGATCGGCAGCTCGAGGCCACGGGTCGTGCCGCAGTCGTCCTCACGGATGATGACGTCCTGCGAGACGTCGACGAGACGACGCGTCAGGTAGCCCGAGTCGGCGGTACGGAGAGCCGTGTCCGCCAGGCCCTTGCGCGCACCGTGCGTGGCGATGAAGTACTCCGCCACGGTCAGGCCCTCGCGGTACGAGTTGATGATCGGGCGGGCGATGATCTCACCCTTCGGGTTGTTCACCAGACCACGCATACCGGCGATGTTGCGCACCTGCAGCCAGTTACCACGAGCACCCGACGACACCATGCGGTTGATGGTGTTGTCGATCGGGAAGTTGTCGCGCATCTCCTGCGCGATCTCGTTCGTGGCCTCGGTCCAGATCTTGATCAGGTCGGCGCGGCGCTCCGCGTCGGTGATCAGACCCTTGTCGAACTCGCCCTGGACCTTGGCGGCCTGGACCTCGTAGCCCGCGATGATCTCCTTCTTGCGCGGCGGCGTGACGACGTCGGAGAGCGCGACGGTCACACCGGAGCGCGTGCCCCAGTAGAAGCCCGCGTCCTTGATCCGGTCCAGCGCGGCGGCCGTCTCGGTCTTGGAGTAGCGCTCGGCGAGGTCGTTGACGATCGCGGAGAGGGTGCCCTTGTCGGTGACGCGCTGCACGAACGGGTAGTCCGCCGGCAGGGTCTCGTTGAAGAGCGCGCGGCCCAGCGTGGTCTCGAGGAGGATCGACTGACCCACCTCGTAGCCCTCGGGAGCCTCGCCCTCGGCGAAGTGGACACCCGACATGCGGATCTTCACCATCGCGTTGAGGTCCAGCGTGTTCTGGTCCTTCGCCATGATCGCCTCGGCGACCGAGGAGAACGAACGGCCCTCACCGACGGCGCCCTCGCGGACGGTCGTCAGGTGGTGCAGACCGATGATCATGTCCTGTGCGGGCAGGGTCACCGGACGGCCGTCCGACGGCTTGAGGATGTTGTTCGAGGCGAGCATCAGGATGCGGGCCTCGGCCTGGGCCTCGACCGACAGCGGCAGGTGCACGGCCATCTGGTCACCGTCGAAGTCCGCGTTGAACGCAGCACACACGAGCGGGTGGAGCTGGATGGCCTTGCCCTCGACGAGCTGCGGCTCGAACGCCTGGATGCCCAGACGGTGCAGCGTCGGCGCACGGTTCAGCAGCACGGGGCGCTCGCGGATGATCTCCTCGAGCACGTCCCACACCTGCGGACGCGAACGCTCGACCATGCGCTTGGCCGACTTGATGTTCTGCGCGTGCGACAGGTCGATCAGGCGCTTGATGACGAACGGCTTGAACAGCTCGAGCGCCATCTGCTTCGGCAGACCGCACTGGTGCAGCTTGAGCTGCGGGCCGACGATGATGACCGAACGGCCCGAGTAGTCGACGCGCTTGCCGAGCAGGTTCTGGCGGAATCGACCCTGCTTGCCCTTGAGCATGTCGCTCAGGGACTTCAGGGCGCGGTTGCCGGTACCCGTGACGGGACGACCACGACGACCGTTGTCGAACAGCGCGTCGACCGCTTCCTGCAGCATGCGCTTCTCGTTGTTAACGATGATCTCGGGGGCACCGAGGTCGAGCAGGCGGCGGAGACGGTTGTTGCGGTTGATCACACGACGGTAGAGGTCGTTGAGGTCCGACGTGGCGAAGCGGCCACCGTCGAGCTGCACCATCGGGCGGAGCTCCGGCGGGATGACCGGCACGACGTCGAGCACCATCGCGGCCGGCGAGTTGCCGGTGGCGAGGAAGGAGCTGACGACGCGCAGACGCTTGATCGCGCGGATCTTCTTCTGGCCCTTGCCCTCGGCGATCTGCAGGCGCAGCGCCTCGGCCTCGGCGGCCAGGTCGAACGCCTCGAGCCGCAGCTTGATCGCCTCGGCGCCCATGTAGGCGTCGAAGTAGATCCCGAAGCGGTCCTGGAGCTCGTGGAAGACGGCGTCCTCGGGCTTGAGGTCGCCCACCTTGAGGTTGCGGAAGTCCTCCCACACGCGCTCGAGGCGGGTGATGTCCTCGTCGAAGGACTTGCGGACCTGGGACATCTCCTTCTCGGCGGTGTCCTTGGTCCGGCGCTTCACGTCGGCCTTGGCGCCCTCTTCCTCGAGCGCTGCGAGGTCGTCCTCGAGCTTCTTGAGGCGGTCGGCGATGATCGAGTCGCGCTGACCCTCGAGGTTCTTGATCTCGAGGCGCATCTCGTTCTCGAGACCGGGCATGTCGGCGTGACGGCCCTCTTCATCGATGTCGATGATCATGTACGCCGCGAAGTAGATGACCTTCTCGAGGTCCTTCGGCGCCATGTCGAGGAGGTACCCGAGGCGCGACGGGACGCCCTTGAAGTACCAGATGTGCGTGACGGGGGCGGCGAGCTCGATGTGGCCCATGCGCTCACGACGGACCGAGGACTTGGTGACCTCGACGCCGCAGCGCTCGCACACGATGCCCTTGAAGCGCACGCGCTTGTACTTGCCGCAGGCGCACTCCCAGTCCCGGGACGGACCGAAGATCTGCTCGCCGAACAGACCGTCCTTCTCGGGCTTCAGGGTGCGGTAGTTGATGGTCTCCGGCTTCTTGACCTCGCCGTACGACCACTGACGGATGTCCTCGGCGGTCGCGAGACCGATCCGGATGGCGTCAAAGGAAGTTGCTTCGAGCAATGTTCTTCTCTCTTGCTGAGTTCGAGACGTGTCGGTGCGGGCGGGGATCAGATGTCGTCGACGGAGGACGACTCGAACCGCGAGGAGATGTTGATGCCGAGCTCTTCAGCGGCACGGAAGACCTCGTCGTCCGTGTCGCGGAGGCTGACCGCCTGGCCGTCGGCCGAGAGGACCTCGACGTTCAGGCAGAGCGACTGCATCTCCTTCATGAGGACCTTGAACGACTCGGGGATGCCCGGCTCCTGGATGTTCTCGCCCTTGACGATCGCCTCGTAGACCTTCACGCGGCCGAGGATGTCGTCGGACTTGATCGTCAGGAGCTCCTGGAGGGCGTAGGCGGCGCCGTACGCTTCGAGCGCCCACACCTCCATCTCACCGAATCGCTGGCCACCGAACTGCGCCTTACCACCCAGCGGCTGCTGCGTGATCATCGAGTACGGACCGGTCGAACGGGCGTGGATCTTGTCGTCGACCAGGTGGTGCAGCTTGAGGATGTACATGTAGCCGACCGAGACGGGCTCCGGGAACGGCTCGCCGGAGCGGCCGTCGAAGAGCTGCGCCTTGCCGGAGGAGCCGATCAGGCGCTCCCCGTCGCGGTTCGGGAGCGTGGAGTCGAGGAGGCCCTCGATCTCGCGCTCGTACGCACCGTCGAACACCGGGGTGGCGACCTTCGTGCCGGGCTCCGCGTGGCGGGCGGCCTCGGGGAGGGCGGACGCCCACTCCTGGATGCCCTCGACGTTCCAGCCCTGCTTCGCGAGCCACCCGAGGTGGATCTCGAGGACCTGGCCGAAGTTCATGCGGCCGGGGACGCCGAGCGGGTTGAGCACGATGTCGACCGGGGTGCCGTCCGCCAGGAACGGCATGTCCTCGACCGGCAGGATCGTCGAGATGACGCCCTTGTTGCCGTGACGGCCGGCGAGCTTGTCACCGGCGGTGATCTTGCGCTTCTGGGCGATGTAGACGACCACGCGCTGGTTCACGCCGGAGCCGAGCTCGTCGTCACCGTCCTGTGCGTCGAAGACCTTGACGCCGATGATCGTGCCCTCTTCACCGTGGGGCACCTTCAGCGAAGTGTCGCGCACCTCGCGCGACTTCTCGTTGAAGATCGCGCGGAGCAGGCGCTCCTCGGCGGAGAGCTCGGTCTCGCCCTTCGGCGTGACCTTGCCGACCAGGATGTCGCCGGGGCGGACCTCGGCACCGATGCGGATGATGCCGCGCTCGTCGAGGTCGGCCAGGAGGTCCGGGCTGACGTTCGGCAGGTCGCGGGTGATCTCTTCCTTGCCGAGCTTGGTGTCGCGGGCGTCGACCTCGTACTCCTCGATGTGGATCGAGGAGAGCGTGTCGTCCTTCACGAGGTTCTGCGACAGGATCATCGCGTCCTCGTAGTTGTAGCCCTCCCACGGCATGAACGCGACGAGGAGGTTCTTGCCGAGCGCGAGCTCGCCGTTCTCCGTCGCGGGGCCGTCGGCGATGACCTCGCCCTGCTCCACGCGCTCGCCTGCGGAGACGATGACGCGGTGGTTGTAGCTCGTGCCCTGGTTCGAGCGGTCGAACTTGCGCAGGTAGTAGGTCTGCGTGCCGCCCTCGTCGAGCTGCAGGGTCACGGCGTCGGCCGAGACCTCGGAGACCACACCGGCCTTGTCGGCGGTGACGACGTCACCGGCGTCGATGGCGGTGTAGCCCTCCATGCCGGTGCCGACGAGCGGCGACTCGGAACGCAGGAGCGGCACGGCCTGGCGCTGCATGTTCGCACCCATGAGGGCGCGGTTCGCGTCGTCGTGCTCGAGGAACGGGATGAGCGAGGTCGCGACCGACACCATCTGGCGCGGCGAGACGTCCATGTAGTCGACCTCGTCCTTGCCGACGAGCTCGACCTCGCCGCCCTTCTTCCGCACGAGGACCTTGTCGTCCGCGAAGTGGAAGGAGTCGGTGAGCGGCGCGTTGGCCTGGGCGACGACGAAGTCGTCCTCTTCCGATGCCGTCAGGTAGTCGATCTGGGTGGTGACCTGACCGTTCACGACCCGGCGGTAGGGCGTCTCGATGAAGCCGAACGAGTTGATCCGACCGAAGGACGCGAGCGAGCCGATCAGGCCGATGTTCGGGCCTTCCGGGGTCTCGATCGGGCACATGCGGCCGTAGTGCGACGGGTGGACGTCGCGGACCTCGACGCCGGCACGCTCACGGGACAGACCACCCGGGCCGAGGGCCGACAGGCGACGCTTGTGCGTCAGACCCGCGAGCGGGTTGTTCTGGTCCATGAACTGCGACAGCTGGGACGTCCCGAAGAACTCCTTGATCGCAGCCACGACGGGACGCACGTTGATGAGCGTCTGCGGCGTGATGGCCTCGATGTCCTGCGTGGTCATGCGCTCGCGGACGACGCGCTCCATGCGGGACAGACCCGTGCGGACCTGGTTCTGGATGAGCTCGCCCACCGCGCGGATGCGACGGTTGCCGAAGTGGTCGATGTCGTCCACGTCGAGGCGGAGCTGGACGGGCTCGCCGTCGCGGACACCGTCGAGCGTGGTCTTCTCGGCGTGCAGCGAGACGAGGTACTTGATCGTGCGGACGATGTCCTGCACGGAGAGCACCGAGTCCGACAGCGGCGCGTCGATGCCGAGCTTGCGGTCGAGCTTGTAGCGACCGACCTTGGCCAGGTCGTAGCGCTTCGGGTTGAAGTAGAAGTTGTCGAGGAGCGCACGCGCGGCCTCGGCGGCGACCTGCTCGCCCGGACCCAGCTTGCGGTAGATGTCCTTGAGCGCCTCTTCCTTCGTCAGGACGGCGTCCTTCTCGAGCGTCGACTCGATCGAGGCGAAGCCCTGGAACTCCTCCATGATCTCCTCGCTCGTCAGGCCGAGGGCCTTGAGGAAGACGGTCACGGACTGCTTGCGCTTGCGGTCGATGCGCACGCCCACCTGGTCGCGCTTGTCGATCTCGAACTCGAGCCAGGCACCGCGCGAGGGGATGATGCGCGCGGAGTAGATGTCCTTGTCGGACGTCTTCTCCTGCTGGCGCTCGAAGTACACGCCCGGCGAGCGGACGAGCTGCGAGACGACGACGCGCTCGGTGCCGTTGATGATGAACGTGCCGCGCTCGGTCATGAGCGGGAAGTCGCCCATGAAGACGGTCTGCGTCTTGATCTCACCGGTCATGTGGTTCATGAACTCGGCGTTGACGTAGAGCGGAGCGGCGTAGGTCTTGCCGCGCTCCTTGCACTCGTCGATGGAGTACTTCGGGTCCTCGAGCTCCGGGGACGTGAACGAGAGCTGCATCGTCTCGCCGAGGTCCTCGATCGGGGAGATCTCCTCGAAGATCTCCTCGAGGCCGGAGTGCAGTGCGAGGTCGGTGCGACCCTGCTCCTGTCCCTCGGCGAGGCGGGCCTTCCAGACGTCGTTGCCGACGAGCCAGTCGAAGCTCTCCGTCTGGAGTGCGAGCAGATCAGGGACCGTGAGCGTGTCCGTGATCTTGGCGAACGAGAGTCGCGAGTGGTTGCGACCGTTCTTGGGGTTGGTGGATGCGTTGGGCGCAGCAGCCAAGGGTGTGACCTCCGGTAGGCCCCGTCGGGCCGGTACTGACGAGCAGCACGTAGGTGAGTGGATTGATCGCTCGGCGCGACCCCGGGACCGACACACGGTGCACAGCCGGACGAGCGTCCGGTTGGACTTGTGCGAAGATCGGTGAGCGGGACCCGCCGCCATATACGGGACCGGCTGCACCAGGGCGCGTGTTCGACCGCAATATGACGACACACGAATGCCAGGGAGCGCGAACTGCAATCATAGGTCGCCCTGACCCGCGCTGTCCAGTCCTGGCTTGACCGGATTCGTCGCAGGCGTGTATAAGGCGCCGGCCACCCGGCGCCGGGACCGATCTCAGTCGTCGAGCGCGTGCAGGACGCGCTCCGGCTCCTCGGCCCGCACGAACGTCACGCGGCCGCGGTCGTCCGTGATGCGCACGCCCCGTCCCGGCGTCAGGATGAGGGCACGGACGCCCCGTCGGACGCGCAGGCCGAGCCCGCCGTACGTGGCCGCGTCCGCCTCGACGACCGCGACGTCGGCGATCCGCCGGCGGTCGATCCGGCGTGCGGGGAGCGGCCGGAAACGCAGCACGACGTCGGTGTCGGTCACCGCGATGCGCGTCCGCGCGAGGAGCAGCAGGGCACCGCCGACGAGCGCCACGACACCGGGCACCAGGAGCGCGACCTCCGGTGCGTCTCCGGGCCAGCCGAGCACGGCCGCGGTCAGCGCACCGCCGCCGAGCAGCAGGACCGCGCCGAGCGCGCGCATCCAGGTGGGTGCCGATTCGCCGTCGGCGGCCACGGGCGCGTGGGTGGCGGTCGGCCGGGAGGCACGGGTCGTCCGGGTGGGTCGGGTCGCCTCGGCGGGGCGGAACGTCGGGACGCTCACGGTGTCGGTCACGGGGTACTCCTGCGGGTGGGGCCGGTCGCGTGCCGCGCAGGGGGAGGTCGGCGCACGCGTGGGGCGGTGCGCCGTCGCACGTCGAGGGGGCGGCGCACGCATGGCGCACGCCGGCGGCGCGGGGAGGGCCGGTCCGTGCGGCACCCGCGTGGGGAGGGTGGCGTGCGGTGGGGGTCCTGGCCGCGTCGTGGTCACGTCGACAGGCGGATTGCTCGACACCTGTCGGGTGACGACCGGGTGAACGGTACGTGACGACCCTTGACGTCGGCTGGGTCGGCCGTGGCGTCGCGCCGGGGTCAGCGCAGGACGAGGGCGACGGCCTCCGCGCGGGTGCGGACGCCGAGCTTCGCGAAGACCTGGTTGACGTAGGACTTCACGGTGGGGACGGTCAGGAACAGCTCGGCGGCGATCTCCGGGTTCGTCCGACCGGCCGCGATGCGCTCGAGCACGTCGGCCTCGCGCGGGGTCAGCTCCGGGAAGCGGTCCCGCAGCGGGGTCGGCGCGGTCGGGGACGGGGCGGTCGGGGACAGGGCGGCGAGCTGGGCGACGAGGCGCGCGCCGACCTCGGCGTCGAAGGTGGCCTGCCCGGTCGCGACCGCCCGGATCGCCGTCGCGAGCTCCGCGCGCCCGGCGTCCTTCGTCAGGTACCCGCGCGCACCGGCGCGGAGCGCGCCGACGATGGAGTCGTCGTCGGCGTAGGTGGTCAGGACGAGCACCGCGACGCCCGGGTGCGACCGGGCGATCGACGCCGTCGCGGTCGGGCCGTCCGTCCCGGGCATCCGCAGGTCCATGAGCACGACGTCCGGCGGGTCGGCCGCGACCATCGCGATCGCCTCGGCGCCGTCCGCCGCCTCGCCCACCACCTGCAGGTCGGGGACGAGCGACAGCACCGTCACCAGCCCGTCCCGCACGATCGCCTGGTCGTCCACCACGAGCACCCGGATCGTCACGCGGTCACCGCCGGCACCCGCATCGCGACGACGAACTCGGGACCAGCCGTACCGGCCTCGACCCCCGAGTCGTCGCCGAGTTCGGCGAAGCGCTCCCGCATCCCGGCGAGCCCGTGCCCGTCGCCGGGACCACCCGCTCCACCGGCGGGGTCGAGGGGGTTCGTCACGGTCACCCGCACGGCGGAGCCGTCCCGGTCGACCGACAGCACCACGGGACGACCGGGGGCGTGCCTGCGGGCGTTGCTCAGTGCCTCCCGGACGGCCGCGACCACGACGTGCCGGTGGGCCGCGTCGACGGCGGTGAGCGCCTGGTCGCCGTGCGTGGTGAGGGTCCCGCCGAAGGAGCGGTGCGCCGCGACCAGCGCGGACAGATCCGTCGGCTGCTCCGGGGCGGGCGGGACGGTGTCGTCGCGCAGCGCGTGCACGGCCCGCCGCGCCTCGGCGAGTCCGCTCGCGGCGAGGGCGCGGGCGGCTCCGGCGCGGCGGGTGGCCTCGTCGACGCGGCCGGCCTCGAGCAGGGCCTCCACCGCGTCGAGCTGGAGCACGAGCCCGCCGAGGGAGTGCGCGAGCACGTCGTGCACGTCCCGCGCGGTGCGCGCCCGGTCCGCCAGGAGCTGGGCGCGCTGCTGCTCGGCCTCGGCTTGACGGGTGCGCTCCTCGGCGATCCGGAGCTGCCGGCGGCTGAAGCCGACCACGGCGGCGAGCAGCACGCCCGCGCCGGTGCCGAGGACGACCGAGACCGGGGCGGCGAGTGCCGCGGCGGTCCCCGCGACGAGGACCACGGCGACGACCGCCGCGAGCGGACCGGCCCACACCGGCTGCAGGCGGCTCGCGCCGATCACGACGACGGCCACCAGCGGGATCGCGACCATCACGGTGCGCGAGGGGACGACGACCGCGGAGCCGGCGACGACCATGACCCAGGTCGCCACGAGGAGCACCCGCTCGGTCCGGGCGACGACCCGCAGCAGCCACGCGGCGAGCGCCACCACCCCGAGGGTCCACACCCACGCGGCGGCTCCGTCGTCGAGCACGGCGCGGACGAACCAGTACCCGACGACCACGATGCCGGACAGGTTGAGGACGCGGGTGAGCGCGGAGCCGGACCGGCCCCGCACGGGGTCGGTCCGGGCGGCGGTCCTCGAGGGTCCGGGTCCGGCGGTCACCGGACCATCATGCCGCGGGCGGCACGCGGGATCCGCTGATCGACGACCAGGGCACGGGCGGCCCGGTTGAGCGCGAGGACCAGGAGGATCGCACCCGTGGAGGTCAGCAGGTGCGCGCCGAGGTGGCCGCCGAGCACGTCGAGACCGACCCGGACGACGATGAGCAGCAGCCAGAGCCCTGCCCCGGCCCAGCCCGTGCGGGCCTGCAGGGTGCGACCCTCGTCGTCGGGCGCCCCGGCGGTCCGGAAGCGCGTCATGCCGCCCATCGCCAGACCGGCGGCGACGCTCACGAGAGCCTCGATGCCCAGGAACAGCACGTCGAGCGTCGTCACCGCGGCGGCGGACTGCGCGAGCACCACGATCCCGACGACGCCGAGGACGAGCGGCGTCCGCCAGACCCGGGCAGGGTCGAGGTACTGCCAGGTGGCCTGGCGGTAGGCGAGGAACCCGACGAGGGCGAGGCCGATGACGATGTTCGCGAGGAGCTGGACGGACACGGTGTCCCCTTCCGGTGGTCGACCGGCGGGGGTCCCCGACCGGTGACACCAGCCTCGCGAGCGCACGGCGTCGGGCACACCACCCGTGGGTGGTGGTCCGGGTGGGGGTCGGCGGTGGTGTTCCATGGGGGCATGGCAGATGCGTTCGACGGGTTCCGGATCGGTGCTGGGTGGGCCTCGGTCGAGCCGGACCGGCACCGCCCGGGGTCCTTCACGCTCGTCGTCGACGGGACGCCGCAGTCGCACGTCGACCTCGAGGACCCGACGCACCTGGCCTTCGAGTACATCCGGCGGATCGGGCACGCGATCGACCTGCTCCCCGGTGGGCCGATCACGGCGCTGCACCTCGGCGCGGGCGCCCTGACGCTCCCCCGGTACGTCGCGGTGACCCGGCCGGGGTCCCGGCAGCAGGTCGTCGAGCTCGAGCGGGACCTGGTGGACCACGTCCGCGAGGCCCTGCCGTTCCCCCGAGGGGCGTCGATCCGGGTCCGGTACGGCGACGCCCGCGAGGTCCTCGGCAAGCTGCCCGCCGGGCTCCGCGGCACCGTGGACCTCGCGGTCGTCGACGTCTTCGGCGGCTCGCGGATCCCGGCGCACGTGACGAGCGTCGAGTTCTACCGGTCGGTCGCCGAGTTCCTGTCGCCCATCGGGATCGTCGCGGTGAACGTCGCGGACGGCGCCGGGCTGGCCTTCGCCCGGGGGCAGGCGGCGACCCTGCAGGCGGTGCTGCCCTCGGTGGCGGCCGTCGCGGACACCGGGATGCTCAAGGGCCGGCGGTTCGGGAACATCGTGCTGCTCGGGTCGCCGTCCGACCTGCCCGTGGCCGACATGCCCCGCCTCTACTCGTCCGACCCGCTGCCGTCGAAGGTCGTGCACGGGGCCGAGCTCCGGGCGTTCACGGCGGGGGCGCCGGTCGTCACGGACCAGACGGCGGTGGCGTCGCCGGAGCCGAACCGGAGCGTGTTCGGGGGCTGACGCCGGGCGGGCGCGCGGGGCGGGGCGGGCGCGGCCACGATCCTCCAGGCCGGGGCGGCGGATGCCGCTGCGGCGGGTGGCGGTGCAGCGGGTGCCGCTGTCGTGCGTCACCGCCGCTGTCGTACGACGTCCGCGATGACGCGCGAGCCGCACGCGCGCGACCGGTACCGGCCGGTCCACCCGGGGGACACGGTCCGCGCGTCCGGTCGGGCGGATCCGGTCGCGGGCGGACGTCGGCTGCCAGGATGGGGGACACGACCGCGCAGCAGCGCGACCGAGCAAGGGAGTCCCCTGATGACGAACGACGACCGGAGCAACGAGGACCGGACGGGTGACGGCCGCGCACCGAGCTGGGGCGAGGCACCGCAGCACGGGTCGGCCGACCGCGCCGGGGACCTGCCCCGCCACGGCGAGCGCGACGACGCCCCGCGGTACGGGCAGCGCAGCGACGAGCGAGCGGACGCTCCGCGGTACGGCGAGCGGTCCGATGCGCCGCGATGGGGCGAGCAGCACGGCGACCGTGACGGCCGCCCGGCCGACTCCCCCACGTGGGGCGAGCAGCACGGGTCGCACCAGCCCTACGCCGCCGCGGCCGCACCGACGAGCGCGAACGCCCCGGCGTGGCAGTCCTACGACGAGCCGAAGCGCAAGAAGAAGACCGCCGGCGTCGTCGCGTTCGTGGTCGCGATCGTCGCACTCGTCGTCGGCGTGATCGGTGGGTTCCTGTTCGGGTCCGCCATCGCGACCAGCCAGGCCTTCGAGGAGGTCCTGCGGAACGGCGGCGACGCCAACGCGCTCGGCCCCGACGCGTTCCGCGACCTGCAGGGCAACGCGAGCATCATCGCGGCGGCGCTCCTGTTCGTCCTCGGCACCGTGCTCGGTCTGTGGGCGATCATCCAGGCGATCGTCGCGATGGCGACCGGGCGTGGCCGCGTCTGGGGTGTGCTCGCCCTCGTGATCGCCGTCGTCGGCGTGTTCGCCTTCGTCGTCACGTACTCCGTCGTCGCCGGTGCCTCGGTGATGGGTGGCTGAGCTTCCCTGGTCTCCGGACCGACGGCCCGTCCTGCACCCGCAGGGCGGGCCGTCGTCGTGTCTCGTGCCCCCCGTGCGCGTGGCACCGCCCGCTCAGGGGGTGCCGCGGCTACCCTCGAACCGATGTCCCTCCCGCCCGACGACCGCCAGCAGCCCGACCGCGCCGACAGCGCCCGGGAGCCCCGCCATGCCGCTCCGGTGACCGCCGGTGTCAGCCCGGGGAGCACCTTCGCGCCGATCAGCCTGCGCCCCGCCGTCGACGCCGAGGCCGTGCAGCAGCGCCTGCGTGACCTCGGGCAGAGCCGCAGCACCGAGGCGCTCGCCGAGCGTGCCGAGCTCCTCCGGCTGCTCGGGCGGCTCGACGAGTCCCTCGTGGTCGCGGAGGAGGTCTTCCGGCTGACGATGTTCACCGGGGAGCGGTCCGACAAGGTCGCCTCGCGGATCCGTCGCGCCCACGTGCTGCACGACCTCGGGCGGTACGAGCGTGCCGCGTCCGAGGCCGCCATGGCCCGGGACACCGCCAGGACCGAGGAGTGGCCGGAGCTCGAGGGCGCCGCCGCCGAGCTCGAGGGCTGGTCGCTGTTCGAGCTCTCGCGGTTCGACGAGGCCCGGTCCGCACTGTCCCGGGCGTACCAGGCGTTCCGGCAGGCCGGTGCCCCGTCCGAGCGCACCGACGCCCTGCAGACGGCGATCGAGGCGGCGCTCCGCGCGGTCGCCGCGCAGCCGCGTGAGCAGACGGAGCAGCCCCGCACGGCCCGCGAGGTCGCCGCACGCCGGGCCGAGGACGAGACGCCCACCACGCGCGTCGCCGAGCCCGTGAAGCAGGTTCCCCCGGTGCGCCGCCGGGTGCTCGGCGCTCCCGACGCCGCCCGGACCGACGCCGACGACATCTGGGGCCGGATCGCCGCGAAGGCCGCGCAGAAGGGCCAGGCACCGCGGGACGACCGCGGCGACGACCTGCGGTGACCGCGCCCGACGTCGTCCGACGGCGAGCGGAGGAGCTCATCGCCGCCCACCTCGGGCACGGCACGTGGACGTTCGCGTTCGACCACGCGAAGACCCGGGCCGGACAGTGCGACTTCGGCCGGCACCGCATCACCGTGAGCCGGCACATCGCCGCGCGGGCGTCGGACGCCGACGTCGAGCAGGTCCTGCTCCACGAGGTCGCGCACGCCCTGGCGGGACCCCGGGCCGGGCACGGCCCCACCTGGCGCCGGACGGCCGCCGGCATCGGGTACACCGGATCGCGGCTGTACGCCGGGCCCGTGGCCTCGGAACTCGCGCCGTGGGTCGGCACCTGCCCCGCCGGGCACGAACACTTCCGGTACCGCACCCCCACCCGGCCGCTCGCGTGCGCGACGTGCTCCCGGCGGTTCGACCCGCGGAACCTCATCACCTGGGAGCGCCGCGCGGCTACCGCATGATCGGGTCCACCGGTGGAGGCGCGCCGGGGAGCCGTTAGCCTGGACGGATGCACACGGGGCAGCACATCCGGACGGACAGCGGGTCGTCGTGGTTCTTCGACGCCGGACGGATCGCCCTGGACTTCGCGCACACCGGCGGCTTCGCGGACGACCCCGACGCCCGGCGCCCCCGTGCCCGGCTCGGCGAGCTGCTCGTGACCCCGGCCGACCTGGACGAGTGGCTCGGCGACCACACCGAGCCGATCGACGTCGGCGCGACCGCGCGGGAGCTGCAGGACGCCCGGGCACTCCGGGCCGCGATCGGCCGCCTCGCGGTCGCCGCCGCTCCGGCCCCCGCGTCCACCGCCGCCGAGCGGACCGCGATCGGCGCCGGCCTCCGCGCGGGCACCGGTCGGACCCGTCCGGCCCCGGACGACATCGACACCGTGAACCTGTTCGCCGCGCTGCCCGACGTGCCGCCGAGCCTGCCCGGCGGGCGTCGTCGCGCCGGCGCGAACCGGGTCCGACTGGCGCAGGCGCTGTCGAGCGTCGCGCGGGACGCGGTCGCCCTGTTCACCGAGGTGGGCTTCGACGACCTCGCGGCGGACGGGCAGGCCACCCGGCTGAGCCGGTGCTCGGCCGACGACTGCGGCCTGGTCTTCTACGACTCCTCGCGCGGCGGGACCCGGCGCTGGTGCTCGATGCAGCGGTGCGGCAACCGGGCGAAGGTGCGGGCGCACCGGGCACGGCGCGCGGCGGCCTGACCCGGCCCGAGCCACCAGAACGCAGTCCGAACAAAAAGATTCGGCATGCCGAATCCTCTGGCATGCTGGGGGCATGTCCGACGTCTCGACCCCGCCGCGTGCCGCTGAGCGCACGCCCGCGAAGCGCGCCGCCGGCCTGACGCTGCTCGGCCCCGCGTTCGTCGCCGCCATCGCCTACGTCGACCCCGGCAACGTCGCAGCGAACCTCACGGCCGGGGCGCAGTACGGCTACCTGCTGCTCTGGGTGCTCGTCGCCGCGAACGCGAGTGCCGTCGTCGTGCAGTACCTGTCCGCGAAGCTCGGCGTCGTGACCGGGCGATCCCTCCCGGAGCACCTGGGCCTCCGGATGCGCCGCACCCCTCGGCTGCTGTTCTGGGCCCAGGCCGAGGTCGTCGCCGCCGCGACCGACGTGGCCGAGGTGATCGGTGGGGCACTCGCCCTGCACCTGCTCTTCGGGCTGCCGCTCGTCGCCGGCGGGCTCGTCACCGGGATCGTGTCGATGCTCATCCTGACGCTGCACAGCCGCCGCGGCACCCGCACCTTCGAGGCCGTCGTCACGACGATGCTCGCGATCCTGACGGTCGGCTTCTGCGCCGGGCTGCTCGTCGCGCCGGTGTCCCCGACGGAGCTGCTCGGCGGGCTCGTCCCGCGCTTCGAGGGCTCCGGCTCGGTGCTGCTCGCGGCGTCGATGCTCGGCGCGACCGTGATGCCGCACGCCGTGTACCTGCACTCGGCCCTCGCCCGGGACCGCCACGGCGACGTCCCGGCCGGACCCGAGCGTCGCCGGGTGCTCGTCGCGACGCGGTGGGACGTCGCCCTCGCGCTCGTGGTGGCCGGCGGCGTGAACATCTGCATGCTCGTCCTCGCCGCGGCGACGCTGCCGGGGGTCGCCGGCACCGACACCATCCCCGGTGCACAGCGGGCGATCGAGACGAACGTCGGTCCGGTCGTCGGCGTGCTGTTCGCGGTCGGACTCCTGGCGTCCGGGTTGGCCTCGACCTCGGTCGGCTGCATGGCCGGTGCCGAGATCATGCACGGACTGCTGCACGTCCGCGTGCCGCTCCTGGTCCGTCGGCTCGTGACGCTGGTGCCCGCGCTCGTCCTGCTCGCGGCGGGGGTGGACCCGACGATGCTGCTCGTGGTGAGCCAGGTCGTCCTGAGCTTCGGCATCGCGTTCGCGATCGTGCCCCTGGTCGTCTACACCTCGCGGCGGAGCGTCATGGGGGCCGACGTCAACGCCGTGGCGACCCGCGTCGTCGCGGCGGTCATCGCGCTCGTGATCGTGGCCCTGAACGTGACACTGGTCGCGCTCACCGTCACCGGCTGAGCGCGACCAGCGGGTCGGCAGTGGCGTCAGTCGACGACGCGGACGTCCTTCCAGAACGCGTAGTACCCGGAGTAGTCCTTGCCGACGCGGTCGAAGGACGACGGGATCGGCGTCGGGTACGACCAGGCCCGGTCCGGGAGCGGCTGCCCGTCCACGGTGACCGTGTAGTACTGCGTGTCGCCCTTCCACGGGCAGTGGTACTGGGTGTCGCTCTCGCTGAAGAACTCGGGCTTCACGCTCGACGGCGGGAAGTACCAGTTCCCCTCGATCTGGATGAGGTCCTCCTGCGGGGCCTCCGCGATCACGGTGTCGCCGACGACTGCCTTCATGACGTGCTCCTCCACTCACGGCGCCCGGTCGACGCCTGCGATCGGGAACGCTACGCGCGCGGACCCGATTCCCGCTGCGCGGCCGGTCGCAGCGTGACGAGGTCCGGCCCGGCGGCGAGCGCCGTCCGCACGTCCTCCGGGTCCAGGACCGCGGCCCCCTCGGCCGCGCTGACGAGGTGCCGGACCGCTCGGCGCAGTCCCGTGAACGCGGCACACGCGGCGGCGGCCTCCGGTGAGGTGTGGTCGATGCCGACCGCGACGAGGGCGTCGACCACGGCACCGGCGGCCAGCAGGTCCTCGACGGCCTGGTCGGGTGCATCAGCGCGGTCCGCCGTCTCGCCCGCGTCGTCGGCGGCGTCGGGATGCGCGTGCGTGCGCCCGGCGGCGACGATCGCGACCACGCACCGGTCACCACGCTCGGCCTGGAGGCGCGTCACGCGTTCCGCGACGGCGGTCGCGTCGCCGAGGTGGCCGAGCACGACCTCTGGGCCGTCCGGCACGCCCGTCACCGCGGCGCGCAGGGCGCGCAGCCGGTCGACGGGTGCGGTGCCGCGGCGGTCCGGGAGGACGTCCACCCAGACGACGAGGTGCGCGTCCCGGGCGATGCGCTCGGCGCCGGGCGTCCCCCACGCGAACCGGACCTGGTACTGCTCCTGCATGCGTGCTGCCACCCGCGACACGATAGCGGCCGCGGTCCGGCTGTCCGTTCCCACAGGCCCGGTCTCCACAGGTGCGGTCGAGCAGCCTCGGCACCCATCGCCCGACCGTAGGATCGGTGACCATGGAGATCGCCACCGTCCCCACCCTGCAAGGCGACCGCGTCACCCTCGAGCCCCTCGAGGCCGAGCACGCGGAGGACCTGCGGACGGCGGTCTCGGACGGCGACCTCTGGCGCACCTGGTACACGTCGGTGCCCGCCCCCGACGCGGTCGACGCCGAGATCGAGCGTCGTCTCGCCGAGCACGCCGCGGGGCGGATGCTGCCCTTCGCCGTGCGGGACCGGCCGACCGGGCGCGTGGTCGGGGCGACGACCTTCATGAACGTCGACACCGTGAACCGCCGGGTCGAGATCGGCCACACGTTCCTGGCCCGGGCGGCCCAGCGCACCGGGATCAACACCGAGGCGAAGCTACTCCTGCTCTCGCACGCGTTCGACGCCTGGCAGTGCATCGCGGTGGAGTTCCGCACGCACTGGCACAACCACCAGTCACGCGCGGCGATCGCCTCGCTCGGAGCGAAGCAGGACGGCGTCCTCCGCAGCCACTCGATCGGTCGCGACGGCACGCTCCGCGACACCGTGGTGTTCTCGATCACCGCGGCCGAGTGGCCGACCGTGCGCCTCGCCCTGTCCGAGCGGCTGCGCACCCGGGACCGTGCCGAGGGCTCGCGTCGCCGCGCTGCCCGACACGCCTGACCCCGGCTCCCCGAAGGCCGGTGCCGGCCCGACCCCGGCGTCCCAGCGTCGCCGCGTACCGTCACCGGCATGCACGTCGGTCTCCGCATCGTCCTCGACGCCCCGGTCGACGCCGTCCGCGACGCCCTGCTGTCGCCGTCGGTGATGGTCGCCGTCACGAAGCCGTTCCTGGTCTACCGGTCGCGCGCGGCTGGTGGGTTCCCGGAGCGCTGGACCCCGGGCAGGGCCGAGCCGATCACGGCCGCGGCGTTCGGCGTCGTGCCGAGCGGGGACACGCACGTCGACATCGACCTGTACGAGGTCCAGGGCGTCCCGGTGCAGCGGGACAACGGCGGCGGCGTGTCCGGACTGTTCGGCCGGATGGACATGGCACACCGGATGGCCACGGTCGACCTCGGCGACGGCCGGACCCTGCTGCTCGACCGCCTGACCTACCGGATGCGTCCGGCGATCCTCGGGCTCGCGCTCTGGCCGGGCATGTGGGTGATCTGGCAGTGGCGGGCGCTCCGGATGCGACAGCTCGCACCGACCTGGCGGGCCCCGCGCTGACGATCGCCGCCCGAGGTCGCCGCGGCGCTGGCACCGTCGACGGACCGCGGCGTACGCTCGACCCGTGAGCCAGACGCAGGAGCCGAGGGCCCGTGACCGCGTGCACAGCACGCTGGCCACCGTGGACTGGCGGCGGATGACCTTCGACCTCTACCGGCGGGTCCGCGCCACCTCGGACCCGGAGACCGCGCACGCGATGTGGCGGGAGACCCGGGACGCCATGTTCGGCGAGCACCCGGCGAGTCCGCTGCTGGACGAGGACGCCCGCGACTTCGAGGCCCTGCCCGTGCCGGACTACGACCCCGAGTGGCGCTTCCGGGCCCGCATCGAGCCCGCCGAGGAACTGGCGATGGACGTCGAGACGGGGACGGACGGCACGGTGCACTTCGACCGGCTCGGCGTCGTCCGGCTCCCCGGCATCGGGTCGCTCGACGTGTGGTCGCACGGCGGCTACGCGGGCGGTGTGTTCGTCCCGGTCAAGGACGCGAGCGCCGGTCGTGCGCGCGGGACCTACGGCGGCGGCCGGTACCTGCTCGACACGATCAAGGGCGCCGACCTCGGGGGCGACGACGGCGAGCTCGTGCTCGACTTCAACTTCGCGTACAACCCCTCGTGCGCGTACGACCCGGCGTGGGCGTGCCCGCTCGCGCCGCCCGGGAACACCGTCGCCGTGCCGATTACGGTCGGCGAGCAGTACGACTTCTGACCGAACGCAGGGACGGGACGCAAGGGTGGAGCGCATGACGGGACTCGTGGCCCTGGACGCCGGCGGCCGGGTGCCGCCGTTCGAGCAGGTGCGGTCGCAGATCGCGGCCCAGATCGGGGCCGGCTACCTGGTGGACGGCGAGCGGCTGCCGAGTGTCCGGGCGCTGGCCGAGGAGCTCGGGCTGGCCTCCGGGACCGTCGCCCGGGCGTACCAGATGCTCGAGGAGGCGGGTCTCGTGCACACCGCTCGCGGCGCCGGGACCCGGGTGGTGCGCCCGGCGGCCGTGCCGGACAGCGTCGCCGAGGCCGCACGCGCCCTCGTGGCCGCGGCGCGCGAGGCGGGCCTGTCCGCCGACCAGGCGGCAGTCGCCCTGCGCGAGGCCTGGCCCGCCTGACGCGACCGGTCCGCGCGACCCGGCCCCGATCCTCCCGGCCGTCACCCGCACTCCCGACCGCGGAACGCAACCTCGGCGGATTCTCGCAGCGACATCGCGCTGCGCCGAACCGCCGACGTTGCGTCTTGCGGGACGGAAGCGGACGGGACCGGCGCGGTCAGCAGTGCTCGAAGACGTACGCGTCGTCGTCGGGGGTGACCAGGTCGCGGTCCCGCAGGATCGTCATCGGCGGACGGTCGCGCATCGCGCACACCGACGACCACGACCGGTCGAGTGTGTCCGCGTACTCGACGTCGAGCACGCGGTCCCCGTAGGCCGCCGTGTACGCGCCGCACTCCTGGTACTGGACGCACTCCTCGGCGACGACGAAGTCGAAGCCCGTCGCCGTGCGGCCAGACGTCCCGAGCTGCGGGGTGTTCTTCTGCCCGACCGCCAGGCCGTGCTCGTGCCCGAGCCGCACGAGCGCCGACGCCAGCGCGAGGTTGTCCGCCCGCGTCAGGCGCTTCCCGGAGCGGGTCCACGAGTCGAGGTTGTCGTACTCGACGGCGTCGAACCCGCGGTCGGCACACCGCGCGACGTCACGCCGCAGGACGCCCACGACCTCGGCACGCTTCGCGGCGGTGGTGGTGTCGAGGAGCACCTCGTCCGGCCAGCCGGGGTCCGACACGGGCTCGCCGTCGTCGTCGCGGAGGACCGCGTCCGGGTGGTCGGACAGCCAGGCGTCGGTCTCGTCGGGCTGGGTCTGGAAGCCGTTCACGTAGCAGATCGAGTACGTGCCGGCCGCCGGGTGCGCGGTGCTGTCGCGCTCGACGATCGTCACGCCGGCCGGGGGCGCGTAGGGACCGCCGAGCTGGTAGTCCGGCAGTCCGGACACCGGGAAGGCCCAGACCGCCGCGGACCCGATGGGAGCCGGGGCCCGACCGATGGGCGCGGTCGCGGTCGGGGCACCACCGCCCGCACAGGCCGCCGCACCGAGGGAGACGAGGACGGCAGTCACCACCGCGGAGACGGCGGCCTTGGTCGGGGTCAGCGGGGTCCTGCGGGGGCGCACTCCGGGATCATCGCACGCGCTCGGCGAACGGCCATCCCCGCGATCACGGGTCGCCCGCTATGCTGGGGGTACTCGAGGCGCCGATCGCCTCGTGCGTCGTACGGACGCCCCGGACTCCCGACCCTCATCCGGTCGATGATCACGCACCGTCACATCCGGTGCCAGGCTCTCTGCTGCGGCGACCGCGTCAGCCACGCTGATGCGGGGATCCCGCCCGCGCGCCGACCACGAGCGCGCCCACGGCCGGCACGTGCCGGCCCGAAAGGTCACCATGACCGCATCCCCCTCCTCCGTCCGTTTCTCCGACCTGGGCGTCCCGGCGCCGATGGTCGACGTCCTCGTCCAGCAGGGCAAGGAGACGGCGTTCCCGATCCAGGTCGACACGCTCCCCGACTCCCTGCGGGGCAAGGACGTGCTCGGCCGCGGCCGCACCGGTTCCGGCAAGACGATCGCGTTCGCGATCCCGCTCGCCGCACGCCTGGCGGCCTCGCCCCGCAAGCGTCGCGCCGGTCGCCCCCGTGCGCTCGTGCTCGCCCCGACGCGGGAGCTCGCGACGCAGATCGACGCGACCCTCGCCCCGCTGGCGAAGGCGATGGGCCTGAACACCACCACGATCTTCGGCGGTGTCGGCCAGGGCCGGCAGGTCGACGCGCTCCGCGGTGGCGTCGACGTCGTCGTCGCCTGCCCGGGTCGCCTCGCCGACCTCATGCAGCAGGGCCACGTGCACCTGGACGGCATCGAGGTCACCGTCCTCGACGAGGCCGACCACATGGCCGACATGGGCTTCCTGCCCGGCGTGACGAAGATCATGCAGGCGACGCCGGAGCAGGGGCAGCGCCTGCTGTTCTCGGCGACGCTCGACAACGGCGTGGACAAGCTCGTCAAGAAGTTCCTGCACAGCCCGGTCATGCACTCCGTCGACGACGAGACCAGCCCGGTCGAGGCGATGACCCACCACCTGTTCGAGGTCGCCGACGCCGACGCGAAGAAGGACCTCGTCCGCACGCTCGCCTCGGGCACCGGTCGCCGCATCCTCTTCATGCGCACCAAGCACCACGCCAAGCGCCTCGCGAAGCAGCTGACCAGCCAGGGCATCCCGGCCGTCGACCTGCAGGGCAACCTGTCGCAGGGCGCCCGGGAGCGGAACCTCGCGAAGTTCTCCTCCGGCGAGGCGCTCGTGCTCGTCGCCACCGACGTCGCCGCCCGTGGCGTGCACGTCGACCACGTCGAGCTCGTCGTGCACGTCGACCCGCCGACCGAGCACAAGGCGTACCTGCACCGCTCGGGCCGCACCGCGCGTGCCGGCTCCTCCGGTGACGTCGTGACCGTGACGCTGCCGGCCGAGCGCCGCGACGTCGCGCAGATGATGCGCGCCGCCGCGATCTCGGTGAAGCCGCAGCAGGTGACGGCGACGTCCCCCGCGGTGACCGAGCTCGTCGGCGAGGTCGCACCGATCCGGCACGTCGAGGAGCAGCCGGTCCAGCAGCAGCAGCGCCAGCGCGCGCCGCGTGCCGAGTCGGCCGGCTCCGGCAGCGAGGGCGGCGGTCGTCGCCGTGGTCGCGGCGGACGGTCGGGAGGCGCGGCCCAGCCCGCCTCGACCGGTGCGTCCGGCACGTCGGGCCGGTCCGGCAACGGGCGCGGCGGCCGGTCGACCTCGGGTCGCGGTGCCGCCGCGGCTCCGGCGAGCGCGGCCCCGGCGACCGGTGGACAGCGTCGCGGCGGCTCAGGCCGTCGTGCCTCGAGCGACGTCGTGCGCGGCGGGTCGAGCGCCGTGTGGTCGTCCGAGGGCGGGTACGTCGGTGGGCGCAGCGCCGGCTCGGAGTCGGGCGGCGCGCGGCGTCGCAGCGGCTCGCGTCGGGCCTCGCGTCCGGCGGGGTCGGCCGACCGCCACTGAGCTGACCGCCGCTGACTGACTCCTTCGGTCCGAACCTGGACGCCGGGTGCGAGCCCGGTCGTCCGGCGGCGTAGGTTCTCCTGCACCGGACGCCGCGCGAGCGGCTGACGGGGAATCGTCCGTCGTTGGAAGGAGACCGTATGGCTGGCAGCGAAGACAACAACCACACCGGCGAGAAGCTCGTCGGCAAGGTCAAGGAGGGCCTCGGCAACCTGACCGGCAACGACAAGCTGAAGGCCGAGGGTCAGACCGACCAGGCCAAGGCGTCGGCCAAGCAGGGCGTCGACGACGTCAAGGACGCGGCGCACGGCGTCGCGGACAGCCTCCGCAACGACAAGCACTGAAGCCGGTCCCAGCGACCGCGCTGCGAAGCCCCCGGAACCGATCGGTCCCGGGGGCTTCGTCGTCTGCGGGCGCGGTGGGCGGTCGCCGCGGCGGGTGGACGCTGCCGCGGACGTACTCCGCTAGTGCAGGGCTCCGACGGACGCCAGGCCCGCACGGAGCAGGGCGCCGCGGCCGCCCTCCATCTCCTCGGCGACGGCATCGGAGGCCGCCTCGATCGGGCTCATCCACGTGAGCTCGAGGGCGTCCTGACGCGGCTCGCACGTCCCCGTCACGGGCACGACGTACGCCAGGGAGATCGCGTGCTGCCGCTCGTCGGTGAAGACCGAGGCGCCGGGGAGCGGGAAGTACTCGGCGACCGTGAAGGGCGTCGGGCTCGCGGGGAGCTGCGGGAACGCCATCGGACCGAGGTCCTTCTCGAGGTGCCGGAACAGCGCGGTCCGGATCGACTCGCCGAACATCACGCGGCCGGAGACGAGCGTCCGGGCGATCGACCCGCTCGGCGAGACGCGCAGCAGCACGCCCACCTCGGTCACGACGCCGAGGCCGTCGGTGCGGACGGGCAGCGCCTCGACGTAGCAGATCGGCAGGCGACGGCGGATGTTCGCGAGCTCCTCGTCGGACAGCCAGCCGGAGTCGGGGTCGGGGGTGCGCAGCGAGGCCATGCACCGTGTCTACCAGTCGCCCCGGCGAGTTCGGCGCACGGCGCGGTCGCTGTGGACGGCTAGCGTCGTCCACGTGATCGATGCGGACGTCGTGCAGTGGACCCGGCCGGCCGACGAGCGGGCGGGGACGCCGCTGCTCGTCCTGCTGCACGGGGTGGGATCGAACGAGCGGGACCTGCTCGGGATCGCGCCCGCGCTCCCACCGGCGTGGACGGCCGCGTCGCTGCGCGCCCCGATGCCGTGGGGTCCCGGGTTCTCCTGGTACCCGCTCGGGACGCCGGGGTCCCCCGCGGTCGGTCCGGTGGACGATGCCGTCGACGGGGTCCTCGCATGGATCGACGACGTCGCGGCCGACCACCCGCGCATCGGACTGCTCGGGTTCTCACAGGGTGGCTCGATGGCGCTGCAGCTGCTGCGCGCCCGACCGGGGGCGTTCGCGTTCGCGGTGTCGCTGTCCGGCTTCGTCGTGCCGGGGGTCGCGGACTCCCGGGACGAGGCGGTGGCGACGGTGCACCCCCGGGTGTTCCTGGGGCACGGCGACCTGGACCCGGTGATCCCGGCGGAGGCGACCGCACGTACGCAGGCCTGGGCGGCAGCGCACACGGACGTCACGGACCGCACGTACGCGGGGCTGCCGCACGCGGTGTCGGCGGAGGAGCTCGCCGACGTCGCCGCCTTCGTCGACGCCGACTGACGCACGCCGCGGAGGATCGGCGGACGTCCCGAGCCCGTCCGCTCCGTCGGCTCCGTTCGCTCCGTCCGCTCCGTCGATGGAGCAGCCGACGTCGGATCGCCTCCGTGCACGCGACGGGTTCTGCTCCATCGACGGGGCGGGGCGACGGGGGGGGTGGGGCGACGGGAGACGGCCGGGAGGCACGTGGCGGGCCCGCCACGTGCCTCCCGACCGTCGTCGTGTCGCGTCGGACGCGAGCCGCTAGTCCGCCAGGATCTGCAGCAGGTCCTTGCGGAGCTGGTCGATCTTCGCGGTGGCCGCCTTCGTCTGCTCGTCGGTCGCGTTCGACCGGTACACGTGCAGCACGCCCATGGTCTTCCGGAGTGCTTCGACGAACTCACGCTGCGTGTCCGGCATGCCCGGGGCTGCGTCGAACGCCGCGGCGATCTCGTCCGACTTGGACGCGGCCTCGGCCCTGCCCGCCTCGGTGAGCTCGAACAGCGTCTTGCGCCCGTCGCCGGTCGAGACGACGAGGTCCTCGTCGACGAGCTGCTGGAGCGTCGGGTAGACCGAGCCGGGGCTCGGCTTCCAGGCGCCGCCGGTGCGCTCGGCGATGGTCTTGATCACGGCGTAGCCGTTCTGCGGGCCCTCGGCGAGGAGGCCGAGGATCGCGAGACGGACGTCGCCGCGACGACGGCGTTCGCGGCCGAAACCGGGGCCGCCGCCGAACCCTGGACCGAAGCCCGGGCCGAAGCCGCGTCCGCCGGACCCGGGGCCGAAGCCGCCGCGTCCGCCGTGGTCGTGATCACCGCGGTCGCGGCCGGGGAAGCCGTGCCCGTGGTGTTGCCGCGCGCCGCCGAAGCGGGGGCCGCGCGGACCGGTGCCGCGCTGGTCGCGGCGGTCGTGCATCTGGTCGTCGTGCATGGTGCGCATGAGGACTCCTTCTCTGTGTCGGGTGAAGCGGGCTCGCGATCCGTTGTGTGCGTGTCGCGATGCGTCGACGATAGATCGCTAACTATCGGGATGTCAAGCATCGATCTTCCTCGGCCCGCTGTCGGTGGCCGCGGGCAGGATGGGACGGACCATGACGGACGTCCTCGAGCGCTTCTCCCCCGCGACCGCGGAGTGGTTCCGCGGCGCGTTCGCCGCACCGACCGCCGCGCAGGCCGGCGCCTGGGACGCCGTGTCGACCGGGCAGCACGCGCTGGTGATCGCCCCGACCGGGTCCGGCAAGACCCTGGCGTCGTTCCTGTGGTCGATCGACCGGCTCATCAGCGCGACGGACCGTCCGCCCGCCAAGCAGCGCACGCGGGTGCTCTACGTCTCGCCGCTCAAGGCCCTCGGGGTCGACGTCGAGCGGAACCTCCGCAGTCCGCTGGTCGGCATCACGCAGACGGCCCGGCGGCTCGGGACGGAGCCGCCCGAGGTCACCGTCGGGGTCCGGAGCGGGGACACTCCGTCCGCCGACCGGCAGCGCCTGCTCCGCCAGCCGCCGGACATCCTCATCACGACGCCCGAGTCGCTGTACCTCATGCTCACCTCCGCGGCGCGCGAGACCCTGGTGAACGTCGACACCGTGATCGTGGACGAGGTGCACGCGGTCGCGTCCTCGAAGCGCGGGGCACACCTCGCCGTGTCGCTCGAGCGGCTCGACGACCTGCTCGACGAGCCCGTGCAGCGCATCGGTCTGTCCGCCACCGTGCGGCCCGCGGAAGAAGTCGCTCGGTTCCTCGGCGGCCGGGCACCCGTCACGATCATCGCGCCGCCCGCGCAGAAGACCTTCGACCTGCGGGTCGTCGTGCCGGTCGACGACATGACCGAGCTCGGCGCACCCCCGGTCGGAGCCGACGCCACCGAGTCGCCGACGAACGGCTCGATCTGGCCCCACGTCGAGGAACGGGTCGTCGACCTGGTCGAGGAGCACCGGTCGACGATCGTGTTCGCGAACTCCCGACGACTCGCCGAACGCCTGACCGCGCGGTTGAACGAGATCCACGAGGAACGGGTGCTGGCGGCGCGGGACGTCCGCGAACCGGCGGCCGTCGGTGCTGCCGGCACTGGGTCCGGACCGGGCGGTGCTGGGGCCGGGCCGGTCACGCAGTCTCCCGGCCGTGCATCTGCGCACGCCCCCGTCGCGCAGCCGAAGCGGCCGCCGGCGCAGGTGATCGGGCAGTCCGGGCAGACGGACGGCGGCGGGTCCGACCCGGCGGTCCCGGTGCTCGCCCGGGCGCACCACGGCTCGGTGTCGAAGGACCAGCGCGCGATCATCGAGGACGACCTGAAGTCCGGGCGCCTGCGCTGCGTCGTCGCGACGAGCTCGCTCGAGCTCGGCATCGACATGGGCGAGGTCGACCTCGTCGTGCAGGTCGAGGCCCCGCCGTCCGTGGCGAGCGGTCTGCAGCGTGTCGGCCGCGCGGGACACCAGGTCGGGGAGATCTCCCGCGGTGTGCTGTTCCCGAAGCACCGCGCCGACCTGGTCAACAGCGCGGTCACCGTCGAGCGCATGGTCTCCGGGCAGATCGAGTCGATCTCGGTCCCCGCGAACCCCCTCGACGTCCTCGCCCAGCACACCGTCGCCGCCGGAGCGATCGACACCGTCGACGTCGAGCACTGGTTCGAGCTCGTCCGGCGGAGTGCCCCCTTCAGCTCGTTGCCGCGCTCCGCGTTCGAGGCGACGCTCGACCTGGTGACCGGGCGCTACCCGAGCGACGAGTTCGCAGAGCTCCGGCCGCGCCTGGTGTGGGACCGCGTGCACGGCACCCTGACCGGGCGACCGGGGGCGCAGCGGCTCGCGGTCACGAGCGGCGGCACGATCCCCGACCGCGGCATGTTCGGCGTGTTCATGGTCGGCGAGAAGGCGTCCCGCGTCGGCGAGCTCGACGAGGAGATGGTCTACGAGTCCCGGGTCGGCGACGTGTTCGCCCTCGGTGCGACGAGCTGGCGCATCGAGGAGATCACCCACGACCGGGTGCTCGTCAGCCCGGCGTTCGGGCAGCCGGGACGCGTCCCGTTCTGGAAGGGCGACGGCATCGGCCGGCCCGCGGAGCTCGGCAAGGCCACTGGTGCGTTCGTCCGCGAGGTCGAGGGCGCCTCGGACGAGGACGCCCGTGCCCGGGTGGCCGCCGGTGGGCTGGACGACCGCGCCGTCACGAACCTGCTGACCTTCCTCCGCGAGCAGCGCGAGGCCACCGGACACGTCCCGAACGACACGACCCTGGTGGTCGAGCGGTTCCGTGACGAGCTCGGCGACTGGCGGCTCATCCTGCACTCGCCGTACGGCATGCAGGTGCACGCCCCGTGGGCCCTGGCCGTGGGCGCCCGGCTCCGCGAACGGCACGGGATCGACGGCGACGCGATGGCCGCCGACGACGGGATCGTCGTCCGGATCCCGGAGACCGACGCCGAGCCGCCGGGGGCCGACCTGTTCGTGTTCGAGCGCGACGACCTCGAAGCCGTCGTGACGGACGAGGTCGGCGGCTCCGCGCTGTTCGCCGCGCGGTTCCGCGAGTGCGCCGCGCGCGCCCTGCTGCTGCCGCGCCGGAACCCCGGGCAGCGGTCACCGCTCTGGCAGCAGCGGCAGCGCGCCTCGCAGCTGCTCGAGGTCGCGCAGAAGTACCCGACGTTCCCGATCGTCCTCGAGACCGTGCGAGAGGTCCTGCAGGACGTGTACGACGTCCCCGCGCTGCTCGGCATCGCGGACCAGATCGGCGAGCGCCGCATCCGCCTGGTCGAGCGTGAGACCGAGCAGCCGTCACCGTTCGCCCGGTCGATCCTGTTCGGGTACGTCGCGGCGTTCATGTACGAGGGCGACTCCCCGCTCGCCGAGCGCCGAGCCGCGGCGCTGTCGCTCGACTCGACGCTGCTCGGCGAGCTGCTCGGGCGCGCCGAGCTCCGGGAGCTGCTCGACCCCGAGGTGATCGCCTCCGTCGAACGCGACCTGCAGCGGCTGTCGCCCGACCGTCGTGCGCGGGACGCCGAGGGCATCGTCGACGTGCTCCGGCTCGTCGGGGCGCTCGACCTGCCGGAGCTGACGGCGCGCAGCTGGCTCGCGGACGCGGCCGACCAGCAGGCGGCGGAAGCCACGGTGCGGACCGCCCTCGACTCGCTCGAACGCGACCGGCGGGTGCTCTCCTTCAGCCAGGCCGGGACGACCCGCTGGGCGGTGATCGAGGACGCCTCGCGCCTGCGGGACGCCCTCGGGGTCCCGCTGCCGATCGGCGTCCCGACCGCGTTCGTCGAGCCCGTCGCCGACCCCCTCGGCGACCTGGTCGGCCGGTACGCGCGGTCGCACGGACCGTTCTCGTTGCAGGACGCCGCCGGACGCCTCGGGCTCGGTGTCGCGGTCGTCCAGGACACCCTGCGCCGACTCGTCGCCGACCGCCGGGTCGTCGAGGGCGAGTTCCGGCCGGACCGACAGGGCGCGGAGTGGTGCGAGGCCGAGGTGCTCCGCCGCATCCGCACGAAGTCGCTCGCGGCCCTGCGGCACGAGGTCGAGCCGGTGTCGCCGGACACCCTCGCGCGGTTCCTGCCCGCGTGGCAGCACGTGCACATCCCGGGGACCCGCGGTGGGCTGCGCGGCGTGGACGGTGTCCTGCAGGTGATCGACCAGCTCGCCGGCGTCGCCCTGCCCGCGAGCGCGTGGGAGACCCTCGTGCTGCCCGCCCGGGTCAGCGACTACTCGACGAGCATGCTCGACGAGCTCACCGCCACGGGCGAGGTCCTGTGGTCCGGTGGTGGCACGCTCCCCGGCAACGACGGGTGGGTCCGACTCCACCTGGCGGACACGGCGGAGACGACGCTCGCCGAGCCCTCGGGCGACGAGACCACCGAGCTGCAACGCGACGTGCTCGGCGCACTCGCCGGCGGCGGCGCGTACTTCTTCCGGCAGCTCGGCCAGGCGGTCGGCAGCACGGACGACACCGCCCTGGCGACGGCGCTGTGGGACCTCGTCTGGGCCGGACAGATCACGAACGACACCTTCGCGCCGCTCCGCGCGATGCTCGGCGGGAAGGCGAAGAGCACGAGTGCGCCGCGCTCCCGGCCGTACCGCGGCCGGCGACGCCCGACGCTCCCGACGCAGTCCGGTCCGCCTTCGGTCGGCGGCCGGTGGTCGCTGCTGCCGCTCGCGGAGTCCGACGGCACCGTCCGCGCCGCCGCGACCGCGGAGCAGCTGCTCGAGCGGTACGGCGTCGTGACCCGTGGCGCCGTGCAGGTCGAGGGCGTGCGGGGCGGGTTCGCCGGCGTGTACCGGGTGCTCAGTCGGTTCGAAGAGTCCGGTCGGGCCCGCCGCGGGTACTTCGTCGAGGGACTCGGAGCGGCGCAGTTCGCGACGAGCCCCACGGTCGACCGGCTCCGGACGTACGCGCGGGACCTGGACGACGACGAGCGCGCCGACGCCGACCGGGAGCGCCAGGCGTTGACCCTCGCCGCGACCGACCCCGCGAACCCGTACGGTGCGGCGCTGCCGTGGCCGTCCGACGGCGACCCGGCGGACACCGCCGTGGACGCAGGGGACGGCACCGATACCGGAACGGCGGCGGTCGCCCGCACGAGCACCGCGGACGTCTCGGCCGCCGGCACGGGCAGGGCCCGCGGGCACCGTCCCGGACGGAAGGCCGGCGCCCTGGTCACGACCGTCGACGGCCGCCTGGTGGTCTACGTCGAACGGGGCGGGAAGTCCGTCCTGACGTTCACCGACGACCCGGCGGACCTGCTCGCGGCCGCACGGTCCATCGCCGCGGTGGTGCGCTCGGGGCTCCGGAGGCTCGCGGTCGAGCGGGTGGACGGGGAGTTCGTCCTCGAGAGCCCGCTCGGCAGCGCCCTGCGCGAGGCGGGCTTCACGGCGACGCCGCAGGGGGTGCGGCTCCGTGTCTGAGCCGAGCACGACCTGCGCGACTCGGAGCGGGACGGTGCGCCGTGCCCGAGGGTGACACCGTCTTCCGGGCTGCCCGCCGACTGCACACCGCCCTCGCCGGCAAGGTCCTGACCCGCTCCGACTTCCGGGTGCCCGCGTTCGCGACGCTCGACCTGGTCGGCCGGACCGTCGACGAGGTCGTCCCGCGCGGCAAGCACCTGCTCCACCGGATCGGCGACCTGACCGTGCACTCGCACCTCAAGATGGAGGGCCGGTGGGACGTCTACGCCCCGGGTGAGCGCTGGCGACGACCGGCGCACCAGGCACGCGTGGTGCTCGACGCCGAGGACGTGTCCACCGTGGGCTTCACCCTCGGGGTGCTCGAGGTGGTTCCTCGCGACCAGGAGTCCGAGGTCGTCGGACACCTGGGTCCGGACCTGCTCGGCCCGGACTGGGACGCCGACCGGGCGCTCGCGAACCTCACGGCCGAACCGGACCGCCCCGTCGGACTGGCGTTGCTCGACCAACGGGTGCTCGCGGGCCTGGGCAACGTGTACCGGAACGAGCTGTGCTTCCTGCGCGGTGTGCTGCCGACGCGGCCGGTCGGGCAGGTGCAGGACCCGGCGCGGACGATCGCGCTCGCGAGCCGGCTCATCCTGGCGAACCGCGACCGCAACGCCCGCGTGACGACGGGTGTCGACCGCCCGGGTCGGCGCTTCTGGGTGTACGGACGGGCCGGCAAGCCCTGCCTGCGGTGCGGGACGCCGATCCGGCACGGGGAACTCGGCGACTCCGAGCTGACCCTGCGCGACACCTACTGGTGCCCACGCTGCCAGACGTAGCCGGAGCGGTCGGCAGCACCGGCCCGAGCCGGCCCGCACGGGCAGCGCCTGTCCACACGGGCCGAGCCGGCCCGCACGGGTAGCACCGGCCCGAGCGGGCCCGTCGCGTCACGTCAGTGTCACGTCCGCGTCATGATCCACGCGTACAGGTACGACCGCGAGTTCGCCGCGTCGACGACCGCGTCCGGCAACCGCTTCGCGTCCGCGAGCGCCGCCGCCGCGTCCGACTTCCCGCCGAGCGCCCGGTACATGAGCAGGTAGTCGCCGAACTGCACGTCGTAGCGGCCGTCCGGCACCGCCTCGTCGAGGACCCGCTGGATCTGCGCCCGACCACCGGCGCCGGCGTACTCCCCCGCCATCGCCGGCATCGGGATGAGCTCGATCCCCGCCGGAGCCGCCGCCGCGGCGCTGAACCACGTCGCGTGGTCGCGCTTGCCGCCCCAGTTCAGGGACACCACCCGGTGCGTGAAGCCCGGGAAGGCGGACAGGTCCGGGTCGAGGACGTCGCGCTGCGCCGACGCCGCCTCGTTCGACAGCAGCCAGGTGCCGACCGAGCGCAGGGACGCCGACCCGGACACCGTGCCCCAGCGGGCGACGCCGTTCCAGGCGGACACCGCCTCGGACGCGGACTCCTGGTTGTTGCCGTCCGCGAAGGGCGAGTACCCCGATGCCCACGAGTGCTGCGCGTACGGGTCGTAGACGCGGAGCGCCGGGAACGACGTCGTCCGCGTCGGCGAGGCGATGTCCGCCGCGACCAGGTCGGCGACTGTCCGCCACCGGGACACGAGCGCGTCGTCCCCGTCCGCGACCATCGCCGCCGCGGACAGCAGGTAGCCGTAGTGGAAGTGGTGGTCGTTGAACTCGTCGGACCCGAAGGACGGCTGCTGCCCGACGAGCCCGTGCACGGTCGGGTCGTACCGGAAGCACCGGGCGCTGCGGTCGCCGCAGCCGGACGCGTCGAACCACTGGTCGAGCTCGCTGACGATCGACGACTTCAGCGCCGCCGCTTGGTCGTCGAGACCGAGCCCGACCGCGAGCCGGTACAGCGTCGCGACGCGGTACAGGTCCTTGCCGCCGCCGTAGGTGTCGGCGGCGTACGACGACGGGTCGACCCCGGCGGCGTCCTCGCGGACCTGGTCGGCGAGCGTCGAGCGGTCCGCCGCGGAGAGCCCGGACAGGTCGAGACGGTCGTCGGGTTGCACGGTCTCCGCCGCGAACCGGAGCACGGTCCCGGTGCAGACCGGGGCGGGCCCGGTGATGGTCGCGACCTCCAGCCCGGTGCACGACAGGCCGGACGTGCCCTGACCGGCCTGCGGGACGAGGACGCCCGCACCGCCGCCGAAGTCGTAGCCGAGCATGGTGCGCTGCGTGGACCGGGTCGCGCTGCGTTCGAGGGTCGTGCCGGCGAGGGGCCGCGCGGCCGCGACGAGCCGTGCGACCTGGGACGCGCTCGCCCCGTCCGGGGTCGGCAGCAGGACGACCGAGCCGCCCTTCCGCAGCGCGATCCCGGAGCTGTCGACGGTGCCGTCGCGGACGACGACCTGCCAGGTGCGGCCGCCGCCGGTCATGGTCGCGGTGCCGTCACCGGTGCGGGTGAGCGGCGTGGTGGCGCGGAGCTGCCCGTCGCGTGCGGCCGTGTAGGTCACGAGCGGTGAGCCCTCGGCGACGACGGAGTGGCCGAGCACGGTGTCGCCGTCGCGGTGTTCGACGGTCACCGACACCGCGTCGTACGCCGACACCAGGGTGCTCGTCGCGCCGAGGTCGAAGCCGACCTGCGGTACGGCGCCGCCCGCGATGGTCTTCTCGGTCGCGGTGACGTCCGGCAGCCCGGCGGCGAACCCGCCGCTGGTGACCTGCCACGAGATCGGTGACGGGAACACCGGCTGCGGTGCCGCGCCGAACACGAGCCCGGAGAACCACCGGTTCGTCGGGGGCAACAGCCCGTCCGCCAGGCGCATCGTCCCCGCGGTGGAGGACGTGACGTCACCCAGGGCGGCGACCGCGCGCGCCTGGGCCGCCGCGTCGGTGGCAGAGGCCGACGGGGTCGGGTGATCCGTGCCTCCCGGCCCGGTGCACGCGGTGACCAGGAGGGTGACGGCCGTCACCAGGGTGACCAGCAGGACCGGACGGGAGGCACGGGTCGGGCCCGCCCCGTCGGTCCGGGACGCGGGGCGCACCGGCTACAGCCCGATCTGGCGGGAGAAGTCCCGGACCATGTCCGTGACCCCGGCGAGCTCGCCGTCGTCCTGCAGGTGCAGCGTCGCGTCGACGGGCGTGCCGGGGCTCGTGATCCCCGAGGACGGCGAGGCGGACAGCTCGCGGCTCTCCACGTCGACGGTGGTCTTCGCCTGGCCGTCGGCGTTCGTCTCGACGCTGACGCTCTTGACGCGACCCGTGACGGTGCGGTCGTCGGGCAGGCGGAGCTCGACCTCGGCGCCGTTGCGGATGCGGCCGTAGTCGCGGGGCGTGACGGTGAAGTTCGACGTCACGAACAGGCTGTCCGCCTTGTGGATCGTGCCGAGCTCGGAACCGGCCTGCACGTAGCCGCCGGTCTTCACGTCGATCTTCGCGATCGTGCCGGAGACCTCGGCCTTGAACGTGATGAGCCCGTCCTCGCCGATGTCGTAGGCGCTCGTCTGGGTGTCCGCCCCGACGACGCCCTTCCGGATGTCCTGTGCGAGCTGCAGGCTCTGCACCTGGATCAGCTTCGCGCCCTTCTGGACGGTGTCGCCCTCCTCGACGTACTCCTGCGTCACGGTGCCGCCGTAGTCGGTGCCCACGGCGTACTCCTGCGCGGCGATCGCGGCGGAGGTGCTGGCGACGGCGCTCTGCCGCTGGTTGAAGACCAGCGTGCAGGCGGCGACGACCACCAGGACGACCAGCAGGCCGCCGAAGAGTCGGAGTCGGTTGGTCCAGGTCATGCGCGGTGTCCGTCCTGCGTCGCGACGCCGGCGATCGCGGCGCGCTGGGGTTCGAGGGTGTCGGGTCGGACGACGGTCGTCCGGATCGGGCTGGCGGGGGTCTGCGCCAGCGGGAGGGCCGGGCGGGCGACGCCGCCGCGGGCGCGCTCGCGGTCGGCGACGCGGTTCCGGGCCTGCTCGCGGAACGCGGCGACGATGAAGGCGAGGAACACGAGGGTGTTCGTGATGTTCCAGGCCGTGGCGAGCGTGAGCTGTCCGTTGTGCAGGTCGCGCCAGACGGCGACCACGCTCGTCAGCGACAGGAAGACGAACACCAGGACCTGCGGCACGATGAAGTTGAACGGCGACGGGGTCCGGCCGCGGTTCGCGCCGGTGACGTGCCAGGCCTGCTCCTTGCCGCAGAGCACGTTCCAGAGCGCGCTCGCGTAGATCGGGAACGACACCGCCGCGAGCAGCAGCGTCTCGTACCGGAACGACCCGAGGGCGTAGAACGCGAGCAGCACCTGCATCAGGTAGAAGCCGAGGTAGAACAGCACCCACTCGCCCGGGCCGATCGACAGGTTCATCGGGCGCAGGTCGAAGAAGATCTCGAGCGGCGGCACGAGGAGCAGCAGCCCGGGGACGATGCCCGTCAGGTAGAAGCTCGCCGTGACCAGGTACTGCAGCCGCTGGTCCATCGACAGCCGGTGCTTCGGGTTGAACGGGAAGTGCGTGAGCAGGATCTCGAACCCGCCGGTGGCCCAGCGGAGCTGCTGCTTCGTGAAGCCCTCGATGGTCTCCGGGGCGTCACCGACGGCCAGGGTCATCGGGATGAAGACGGACTTCCACCCGCGCTCGTGGAGCATCAGGCTGGTCCAGACGTCCTCGGACTTCGAGTCGGTGTGGATGCCGCCGACCTCGTCGATCGCGCTGCGGCGGAAGACGACGTTCGTGCCGACGCAGAACGCCGCGTTGAAGCGGTTCCGACCGGGCTGGATGAACTTGTAGAACACGGTCTGCATGTAGCCGGCGCCACGGGACACCAGGTTGTGCAGGTTGCCGTAGGTCTGCGGCGTCTGCACGAACGCGATGCCGTCGTCCGCGAAGAACGGGACGGTCTCGAACAGGAAGTCGGGCTTCGGCACGAAGTCGGCGTCGAACACCGCGAAGTAGTCGCCCTTCGCGAGGGTCAGGGCGTGGTTGATGTTGCCGGCCTTCGCGCCGTGCGAGGACAGGCGGCGGACGTAGCGGGCGCCGAGCTCGGCGGCGAGCGCCTGTACCTCGTCGCTCCGGCCGTCGTCGAGCACCCACGTGCGGTGCTCGCCGCGCATCGCGAGGGCGGCCTGCACGGTCGCGGCGATCTTCGACAGCTCCTCGCCGTAGACCGTGATGAACACGTCGACCTCGACCCGGCGGCCGCGGACGTGCATCGGCCAGCGGTGCGGCTGGTCGGTCAGGCCGTCGCGGGCGACGGTGTCGCGGTCGAACAGCGTGTCCTGGGTGTGGTGGAACGCGAAGTCGCGGGGGTCGGCGCCGCCGGACAGGATCGTCCACATCGACAGCAGGGCCTGGCCGACGAGGACGCTCTCCGCGACGATCACCAGGCCGTACGGCAGGAAGTCGCCGCGGTTGGCGGGGTCGAGCAGGAACACCGCGTACGCCATCACGCCGAGCGTCGCCACGAGCACGATGAGCACCATGACCGGGCTGTGCGCGCGGCTCTCGGAGCGGGGTCGCACGTGCGGGACCGCTTCGCCCTGGGCGCGCCGGCGGACCCGGTCACGGGGCGTGCTGGACAGGAACGGAGCACCCGTCGTGCGCGACTGGTTCGGCGCGGCGGTCGCGCCCACACTCGGGGCCGCGGCCGTGTCCGTGGGTTCGCCGACGTCGGGCGATCGCGGGGGCGAGTTCCGCCGGTACGGCGGGTTCGGCACCGCGTCCGGGCGCGGGCGGCGGAGGTCCGTGGGTGCGGACATGGCGGTTCTCCTGTCGGGTCGGGAGAGACTCGCGACCGGCAGGCGGGGACGCCGACGGTACGCGAGACGGGCGTCGGCGACTGTGGCGACATGGGTTCGGTACCAGGACTCGGGATCCGGCACCGGGGGACGGCGTCCGAGGGTGCGGACGCGCTGTTCGGTGTGTCGAGAGCGGTCGTGCGGCGACGGCCCGTCGCCGTCGGTCTGGTCGACACTACGAGCCGGTCGGCCGCGCCGTGTGTCCGACGGGTGAACTCGGCACCGGAGCGCCGATCCTTGCGGTTTCCCGCATTCCCGCACGCCCCGGCGCCGGGCGCGCGTGTCGGGGCGGGGCGGCGTTTCGCGGCGGCGCGTTCCGCGAAACGCAACGTCGGCGGATCCTCGCAGCGGTATCGCGCTGCGAGCAACCGCCGACGTTGCGTCTTGCGAGGGGGGGAGGGAGGGGTCAGGCGGCGGAGCGTTCGGCGAGCGGGCGGCGCCGGAGTTCCTGCCGGGTGATCGCCGGCGGCTCGTACTGCTGGTCGAGCCGGGAGACGTCGGCTCCGGGCGGGACGATCGCGTCGATGCGGTCGAGGACCTCGTCGGACAGTGCGACGTCGGCCGCGGCGAGCAGGTCGTCGAGTTGCTCCGTCGAGCGCGGGCCGATCAGCGCGCTCGTCACCCCGGGGTGGGCGATCGCGAACGCCAGCGCCAGGTGCGTCATCGGGATGCCGGTGTCCTCGGACAGCGCCGCCACCTGCTCCACGGCGTCGATCCGGCGCGCGTCCTGGTTGTGCCGGAACATCCCGACGCGGGCGAGGTCGCTCTGCTGCCCCTTCCGGAAGCGTCCGGTCAGCATGCCGCCGGCGAGCGGGCTCCACACCAGCGCGCCCATCCCGTACCGCTGGGCGACGGGCAGCACCTCGCGCTCGATGCCGCGGTTGAGGATCGAGTAGGTCGGCTGCTCGGAGCGGAAGCGCTCGAGGCCGCGGCGCTCCGAGGTCCACTGTGCCTCGACCTGCATCGACGCCGGGAAGTCCGAGCTGCCGATCGCCCGGACCTTGCCGCTCCGCACGAGGTCGGTGAGGGCGGACAGGGTCTCCTCGAGGTCGACGGTGTCGTCCGGGCGGTGCGCCTGGTAGAGGTCGATGTGGTCGGTCTGCAGGCGGCGGAGCGAGTCCTCGACCGCGCGGGTGATCCAGCGTCGGGAGTTGCCGCGCCGGTTGGGGTCGTCGCCCATGGGGCCGTTGAACTTCGTCGCGAGCACGACGTCGTCCCGGCGGCCCGCGATCGCCTTGCCGATCAGCGTCTCGGACCCGCCCTGTGAGTAGCGGTCCGCGGTGTCGATGAGGTTGATGCCGGCGTCGAGGGCGCGGTGGACGATGCGGATCGAGTCCTGCTCGTCGCCGTTGCCGATCCGGCCGTCCGTGCCGAGCATCATCGCGCCGAGTGCGAAGGGGCTGACCTGGATGCCGGTGCGGCCGAGGGTGCGGTACTGCATGGGAGTGCCTCCTGTCCGTGGCGCCCGGTGCTCCCGTGCCGTATCGTGGACGGAACCGGAACGCTCTTCCGGAACCATACGGAACGCTGTTCCGTTTCCGCAAGCCCCGCGCGGTCCGACCGCGCAACCCGACCCACCGACCGGAGGCCCCGTGCGCGCCGACGCCCGTCGCAACCTCGACGCCCTCGTGGACACCGCCCGTGCGGTCTTCGCCGAGCAGGGCGTCGACGCCCCCGCCCGGGTGGTCGCCGAACGCGCCGGGGTCGGTGTGGGCACGCTCTACCGGCACTTCCCCCAGCGGTCCGACCTGGTCGTCGCGGTGTTCCGGCAGGCCGTCGAGGACTGCGCGGACGCTGCCGCGGAACTCAGCGCCGTCCACGAGCCGGACGAGGCGCTCGCCCGGTGGCTGCAGCGCTTCACCGGGTTCGTCGCCACGAAGCGCGGTCTCGCGGCCGCCCTGCAGTCCGGGGACCCGGCGTTCGAGGGCCTGCACCCGTGGTTCATCGACCGGCTCGGCGGCGCGTTGACCGGGCTGCTCGACGCCGCCTCGGCCGCTGGAACCATCCGGAGCGACCTCGACGCGACCCAGCTGCTCCGCGCGGTCGCCGACCTGTGCCACGGCGCACCCACCGTCGAGCAGAGCCAGCACCTGGTCGGCCTGCTCGTCGACGGGCTCCGCTGGCGTGCGACCGCCTGAGCCCCGTCAGGCGGGCTGGTGCAGCCACTCCCGCGCGGTCGTCCGCACCGCGTCCGTCACGCGCTCGAGCAACGGGGACGCCAGGTTCCACCGCTGCCACCAGAGCGCCACGTCGGCGCGCCGGCCCGGGGTGAGCTCGACGAGCGAGCCCTCCCGCAGACCCTGCAGGCACTGCGCCTCCGGGAGCATCCCCCAGCCGAACCCGAGCGTCACCGCGCGGGCGAAGTCGGCCGAGGTCGGGACGAAGTGGCGCGGACCGCCGGGGGCGTGCCCGAGGACCCGGCGGAGGTACCCCTGCTGCAGGTCGTCGTCGCGGTCGTAGTCGACGAGCGGGACCCGGTCGAGCCGGTCGGTCATCCGTCGCTCGGTGTCCGCGCCGTCCAGGTACCGGGCGACGAAGGCCGGGGACGCCACGGCGCGGTACCGGTCGACGCCGAGCAGCACGGACGAGCAGCCCTGGACCGGGTCGGCCTCGGCGGTGACCGCCGCCATCACGGTGCCGGCACGCAGGAGCTCGGCGGTGCGGTCCTGGTCCTCGCGGTGTAGGTCGAACACCACCTCGGTGTCCGCACGGACGAGGGCGAGCGCGTCGAGGAACCACGTGCCGAGGGAGTCGGCGTTCACGGCGAGGGCGACGGAGGGGACCACCGGCAGCGCTGCGTCCCCGTCGGGACCCACTCCGAGCGCCCGTGCGGTCTCGTCGTCGAGCAGCCGCGCCTGACGCGCGTGTCGGAGGACGACCTCGCCGTCGGCGGTCGGCGCCACCGGGGTCGTCCGCTGGAGCAGGACCCGCCCGAGCTGCTGCTCCATCGCCTTGATCCGCTGCGACACCGCGGACGGGGTGATCGACAGCGCCCGGGCCGCGGCGTCGAGGGTGCCGTGGTCGACCGCGGCGAGCAGGGTCTCGAGGTGGTCGCGCTGCAGCCGGAGCATGCAGCTGAGCTTACGGTGCCGAAGGAACGTGAGCTGGCCTGCAGGTCGCGGCGGCCCTAGCGTCGGACGGGTGGACGCGCTCCTCCCCTTGCTCGCCGGCCTCGGCACCGGACTCGCGCTGATCGTGGCGATCGGCGTCCAGAACACCTACCTGCTCCGGTTGGCGGTGACCGCGTCGGTCCGGGTGGTCGCGGCCTCCGTCGTGGTGTGCGCGGTGTCGGACGCGGTGCTCATCCTGGCGGGCGTCCTCGGCGTCGGGGTGGTCGTCGAGCGCTTCCCCGTCGCGGTCGTCGTCATCCGCTTCGTCGGGGCGGCGTTCCTGCTGGCCTACGGGGCCCTCGCGGCGAAGCGCGCGCTGCGGCCGTCCGGGGACGCGATGCGCGTCGAGCAGGCAGCGGACGACGACGGGGTGCCGGCACCGGCAGCGGCACCCGCCGGGCAGACCCGGACCAGCATCCCGGCGCCCAGCGCGCCGGCGCCCAGCACGACTGCGCCCAGCACGCCCGCGACCAGCGCGTCGGCGACCAGCCCGACGGCCGAGCCGGCGGGGCGGACGGGGGTCGTGCCTCCCGGCCGGGGTGGGGTGACCACGCGCCCGGCCGCACCGACGATGCGGGCCGCGGTCCTGACCATGCTCGTGTTCACGTGGGCGAACCCGCACGTGTACCTCGACACGCTCGTGTTCCTCGGGTCGGTGGCGAACCAGCAGGGCGTCGACGACCGCTGGTGGTGGACGATCGGGGCCGTGGCGGCGAGCTGCCTGTGGTTCGGTGCGCTCGGGTTCGGCGGGCGGCTGCTGCGGCCGCTGTTCGCCCGGCCGCTCACCTGGCGTGTGTTCGACGGGCTGGTCGCCGTCGTGATGCTGTCGTTCGGCGTCGCGCTGGCCGTCGGCGCGTAGCGCGCGGCGGGGCGGCGCGGTGACGCCGTGTCGTGCGCCCGCACAACCGAAAGCACTCCGCGCCACGGAAACCCGTGGCGCGGAGTGCTTCGCGTTGCGCCGAGGACGAGTCGCAGCCGCTCCGACCGTCGGGCCTACTGCAGGCCCTTGCCCACCCGGCTGTGCCGACGGCTGTACCCGAAGTAGATCGCGAAGCCGATCGCCAGCCACACGATGAACCGCAGCCACGTCTCGACCTCGAGGTTGAGCATGAGCCAGAAGCACAGCACCGCCGAGATGATCGGGAGCACCGGCGACCACGGCACCCGGAAGGCGCGGGGCGCGTCCGGACGGGTCTTGCGGAGCACCACGATGCCGATCGACACGAGGACGAAGGCGGAGAGCGTGCCGATGTTGATCATGCCCTCGAGACGCTCGACCGCGGTGAACCCGGCGATGAACGCCACGACCACGCCCGCGACGACCTGCACCCGGACCGGGGTCTGCGTCTTCGGGTTCGTCTTCGAGAACCAGCGGGGCAGCAGGCCGTCACGGCTCATCGAGAACACGATGCGCGACAGGCCGAGCAGCAGCACCATCACGACGGTGGTGAGGCCGATCAGCGAACCGATGGCGATGATCCCCGCCGCCCACGGCAGGCCCACGATGTCGAAGGCCGAGGCGAGGGACGGGGCGTCCTCCTCCGCGAGGCGCCGGTACGAGACCATGCCGGTGATGACGATGCTGACGCCGACGTAGAGCAGCGTGACGATGCCGAGCCCGATGAAGATGCCGCGGGGCAGGGTCTTCTGCGGGTTCTCGGTCTCCTCGGCGCTCGTCGCGACGACGTCGAAGCCGATGAAAGCGAAGAACACGAGCGAGGCCGCAGCGAGCAGGCCGAACACCCCGTACTGCGCGGGCGCGGAGCCCGTGACGAAGGACACGAGCGACTGCGTCAGGACGCCGCCCTCGGCACCCTTGGTCGGCTCGGCCGGCGGGACGAAGGGCGCGAAGTTCGCGGCCTTGACGAAGAACGCCCCGGCGACGATGACGAAGACGACGATCGCGACCTTGATGACCGTGATGACCGCGGACACCCGACTCGACAGGCGCGTGCCGAACGCCAGCAGCACGGTGAACAGGCCGACGATGAGCACCGGACCCCACGTGAAGCCGATCGGGCCGAGCTGGATCGTGTCGGGCAGGTCGATGCCGAACACCCCGAACGCGGTGCTGAGGTAGATCCCCCAGTACTTCGCGATGACGGCGCTCGCGGTGAGGGTCTCGAGGATCAGGTCCCACCCGACGATCCAGGCGAGGAGCTCGCCCATCGTCGCGTAGGTGAACGTGTAGGCCGAGCCGGCGACCGGGATCGTCGACGCGAACTCGGCGTAGCACATGATCGCCAGGCCGCACGTGACGGCGGCGAGCAGGAACGAGATGATGACGCTCGGTCCGGCGAAGTTGGCGGCGGCGTTCGCGCCGACGGAGAAGATGCCGGCGCCGACCGCGACCGCGATGCCCATCGCGGCGATGTCGAACGTCTTGAGGGACCGTTTGAGTGACCGGCCCTGCTCCTCGGAGTCGGCCAGCGAGGCCTCGATCGACTTGGTGCGGAGTGCCATGGGGGGTTCCCGTCATCGGTCTGGCGGTGGACCCCGGAAGGGTACTGGTGTACCACCCCGGTCCGCAAACGGTGCGGGCGGCGCGGGGCGGGGCTCGGGCCGCAACGGCGGGACGCCCCCGGCCGGCGAGACGCCGCCGTGCCGGCGAGACGCCGCGGGACGGGACGGTGTCTCGGCTCGAGCGGGGCGTATCGCGTGGACGACGGCCTCTCGGCCGGGAGGCACGGGGCCGGGTGCGCGCGTCGGCCGCGGCGCCGATTCCGGGACGGGTCGGGCGGCGCCGGTCGCGGGGCGGGTCAGGCGGTGCGGCGCCAGTCCGCGAGGAAGCGTGCGCCCGCCTCGTCGTGGATGATCCCGTCCGGAGCGGTGAGCACCGGGTACGGCGTCGCGGGGACCCCGTCAGCGGGTCGGACGTCGACGTGGGCGACGTCGTGGCCGTTCGCGTGCAGCCAGTCCGCCATCGCGTAGTCGCTGCGCGAGTCCCCGACCGTGCGCCAGGTGACCGGCAGCTCGCCGTCCGCCGACAGCAGCTCGAGCGACCGCTCCGCGCCGAGGTCCTTGCCGGACCGGTCCGACTCGACGTCGGTCGAGATGATCGTCGGGTCGATGCGCCACTGCACGGCACCGTCGGCGTCCGGCCGGACGTCGTCGAGGCGGCGCACGCCGAGGCCCCGACGCACGAGCGCCGCCATCGCCTGCGCGTCGAAGTCGGCCTGGCGTTCCAGGTAGGTCGCGTTCGGCACCTCGACGCGCTGCTCGATCGACACCATCGCGCGCTTCGTCTCGTCGAAGAAGACCAGGTCGGCGTACTCGGCCCGGACGAGCTCGCGCATCTCGTCCGCGAAGTCGTGTGGGAGCGCGAGGTCCTCGGCGACCGTCAGCTCGCCCGTGCCGCCGTCGTACTGCGGTCCGATGGAGCACCAGACGGCGCCCTTCTCGCACACGGCGTGCACCCGGGTGCCCTCGGCCAGACCGCCGGCGAGCAGCGGACCGACGACCTCCTGCCGGATGAAGGCGTCGCTCCGACCGGTGTTGAAGACGATCGGGATGCCCTCGGCGGCGAGGGCGACGAGGTCCTCGACGATGGACGGGATCGCGATGGTCCGGGTCACCGGGCTGGCGATCGGTCCGTCGACGTCGAGCAGCAGGCCGAGGCGGGGAGCAGTCACCGCACCATCCTCTCGCAGCAGCCGGTCGGTCAGTGCGCGTCGGTGTCCCCTGGATCGACGCTCGGTGCGTCGACTCCCGTGAACCGGTCGACCAGGTGCCCGAGGACCACGGGGTCGGGCACGTGTCCCTGTCCCGGGACGACGAGGGACCGCGAACCCGGTACGGCCTCGGCGAGCGCCGCAGCCGCTGCACGCATCCACTCGACCCCGGCGTCCCCCGCGGCGACGAGCACCGGGACGCCCACCGCTTCGGCGACGCGCTGCGGGACCGCCAGTCCGCCGAGGACCCGGACGTCGCGGGAGAGCACGTGCGCATCGGCGAGGAGGGCCCTCCATAGCCGCGGTCGGAGTCGTGCGGCGGTGACCTGGCCCATCGGCAGGCCGAGGACCTGGGCGAGGAACGCCCGCACCGCCTGCGCGCGGTGGCCCGCGGCGACGTGCTCGTCGAGGACGTCCGCGAGCAGGACGTCGTCGGCGTGCGGGTCGACGGTCGCGCGGTACGGCGGTTCCCAGAGCACCGCGCGTCGGAGCGGGACGCCGGCCGCGAGTCCACGGAGGACGAGGCCCGCACCGACACACGTGCCGAGCGCGTCGACGGGACCGGGGACCGAGGCGACGACCGCCGCCATGTCCTCGATCTCGCGCTCGATCGACCACGGGGCGGTGTCCCCGCTCGCGCCCCGGCCGCGCCGGTCGTACGTGACGACCCGGTAGCGGTCGCGGAGTGCCCGGACGAGCCGGTCCACCGTCGGCGTGCCGTGGTGGTCGAAGGCGCCGCCGACGACGAGCAGGGTCGGACCGGAGCCGGCCTCGGAGACGGCGAGCGGCGTGCCGTCCGCCGAGTGCACGATCCGGTCGAGGTGCCCGACCGAGAAGTGTCCGGACGAGGGCTGTCCGGCCGAGGGCTGCCCGGGCGAGAGGTGCCCGGCCGGGAGCGGGGCCGGCGCGATGGCGCTCCCCGGGACGCCGGGCGCTCCGGGAGGCCCCGCCGCGTGCTCGGGGGTGCGGGGACGATCGTCGTGCATGGGTGTCCTCGGGGTGGTGCGACGGCGCTGCGTCGGGTCCTCGGGACGGACCGTGCTGGTGTCGGTACCGAGAGCATGGCAGGCGCCCCGGTCCGCGTCACCACCCGCAAGCAGGGGGAGGACGGCCAGTACCCGTCACACCAGCGCCGTCGCGCCCACCGACTCCCGCTCGAGCAGGGACCGCTTGACGTCGAGGCCCCACGCGAACCCGCCGAGGGTGCCGTCCGACCGGAGGACCCGGTGACAGGGCACGAACAGCGCCGGGGCGTTCCGTGCGCACACGCTCGCGGCAGCTCGGATCGCGTCGGGCCGACCCATGGCGCTCGCGAGTTCGGTGTAGGTGAGCACCGACCCGGCCGGGATCGCCCGGAGCTGTCGCCACCCCTCGGCGAAGAGGTCCGTGCCGAACTGCCGCACGGGCACCTGCATGGCGTGCTCGACCTGCCCGTCGTAGAAGGCGTCGACCGCCTCGGCAGCGCTGACCGCGCCGTCGACCACGCGCTCGGGTCGGTGTCGGTCGGCCAGCCGGGCGACGATGCGCTCGGCGTCGTCGGTCCACCCCGAGGCGAGCACGCGGCCCTCCGAGTCCTCGAGCACGGTGAAGGGCCCGTCTGGCGTGTCCAGCGTCTGGATGATTGCGTCGGTCATCGATCGTCCTCCTCGTTGATCAGCTTCGTTGGGCGGCTGAGGCGGCGGCGGCCCGCGCGCTCGTCTCGGCGACGGCGGCCGCCCGGTCGACGATCGGCCGCCAGCAGTGCATCGTCAGGTAGCTCCGCCACGGCGCCACCTGCTCCGACCGTACGGAGAGCTCGCGCGCCGCACCGGGCAGTCCGAGTTCCTGTGCACCGTTCCGCACGGCGAGGTCGCTGTGGAGGAACACGTCGGGGTGGTGCCGGACCCGCAGTGCCACGTAGTCGGCGGTCCAGGGGCCGATGCCCTTCACCGCGAGGAGTCCGCCCCGGAGCTCGTCGAGGGACTGCACGGCATCGACGATGAGCGTGCCGACCGCGAGTGCCTCGGCCACGCGGATGATGGTGTCCACGCGCGCCGCCGGGCCCCGGAGGACCTCGCGACCGCGCTCCGCGATCACTGCAGCCGTCGGGAACAGTCGACCGCCCGGCACCAGGTCGTCGGGCACCGGTGCGCCGAGCGCGGCCACGAGCCGGGTCTGCGCCGTGCGTGCGGCGGCGACCGACACCTGCTGGCCGATGAGGGTTCGGAACAGGACCTCGTCCGCGTCGGCGTGCCCGGGCAGCCGGATCCCCGGGACACGGGCCACCGCGGGTGCGAGCTCCGGGACGGCCGCGAGGACCGCGTCCACCGCCTCCGGATCGGCGTCGAGGTCGAACAGCGAGCGCACCCGCGCGACGAGCGTCGGCAGGTCGGACAGGGTGGTCAGCCGCACCCGCAGGTCGATGCCGGTCCGACCGGCTGCGGAGCCGGCCGTCCGCGTGGCGGAGGCCGACGCCGTGAAGCGAGCCGGGCCTCCTGGCAGGTCGACCAGCCGCCCGTACGAGGTGACCCGCCCTGAGTCGTCCCGCTCCACCTGCTCGAGCCCGGCGAGTGCGTGGAGCGCGTGCCAGTCGAGCAGGCCCTGGGCGTCGAACGGGGCGCGGGCCGGCAGGTGCACGTGCAGCCAGCCGTCCTCGACCGAGCGGAGCACGCGGCGGGCCCGGAGTTCCGACGGGGTGACGGCGAAGACCTCGCGGATGGTGTCGTTGAACTGCCGGACGCTCGCGAAGCCCGCCGCGAAGGCGACGTCCGCCACGGACAGGTCGGACGAGGTGAGCAGCGCGCGGGCGGTCTGCGCGCGGTGTGCCCGGCTGAGCGCCTTCGGTCCCGCACCGAGCTCGGCCGTCATGATGCGACCGAGCTGCCGTTCCGAGTAGCCGACCCGAGCGGCGAGGCCGGGGACGCCCTCGCGCTCCACCACCCCGTCGAGCACGAGCCGCATCGCCCGGCCGGCGACGTCTTCGCGCAGGTCCCACTCGGGGCTGCCCGGGGTCGCCTCGGGCAGGCACCGCTTGCACGCGCGGAACCCGGCGAGGTGCGCCGCGGCGCTGGTGCGGAAGAAGGTGACCCCGGACGCGCGCGGCGTTCGGGCGGGGCAGGACGGTCGGCAGTAGATGCCCGTCGAGTGCACGGCGGTGACGAACTGACCGTCGAACCGCGCGTCGCGGGAGGCGACGACGCGGTAGCGCTCGGCGTGCAGGGTGTCGTCCGCGGTGCTGGTCATGCGGCAACCCTGACACGGGCCGGCGACAGTGACCGGCGGGAATCGGACACGGCAGCGGCGGCATCCGGGGCGGCTCGCCACGGCCGCTACGACTACGGTGGGCGCGTGGCCGAGGACCTGCGCGTCGAGACCCCCGTGGAGGTCGTCCTGCTCCTCGCGTCACCCCGCCACCGATACGAGGGGCGCCCGGTGGACGGTGCGCTACCGGCCGACGGACCCGAGCTGCGCGACCGGATCGAGCTGCGGGCGGGACTCGGCATCGTCGGCGACCGGTACTACGCCGCCCGGGCCCACGTGCACGCCACCGTGACGGTCATCGGTGTCGAGGGGCTCGAGGAGGTCTCTCGCTCCCTCGGCGCGGCGGTGGACCCGGCGGCGACCCGACGGAACGTGGTGCTCCGCGGCGCGGACGTCGAGGCGCTGCGCGGGGAGCCGTTCTCGCTCCAGGTCCCCGGCGAGGAGCCCGTGCTGTTCCGCGGGTACCGCCCGGCGAACCCGTGCGCCTGGATGGACCACGAGGTCGCACCGGGGGCGTTCCGTGCGATGCGGGGTCGGGGCGGGGTCCGGTGCGACCCGGAGTCCGACGGGGTGCTGACCCTCGGACCCGCGGTGCTCCGGACGACCCGCCCCGTGCCGCTGCCCTGAACCGCGCGCTGGCGGCGTCAGGCGGTGAGCGCCTGCTCGATCGCGTCGACGAACGCGGGCAGGTCGTCGGGGTTCCGCGAGGTGATGAGGCCGCCGTCGACCTGGACCTCCTGGTCGACCCACTCCGCACCGGCGTTCCGCACGTCGGTCTGGAGCGACGGGAACGAGGTGATCGTCTTGCCGGAGACCACGCCCGCCTCGATGAGCGTCCACGGGCCGTGGCAGATCGCCGCGACGGGCTTGCCGGCCTCGGCGAACGCCTTGACGAGGGCGACCGCGTCCTTGTCCTGGCGGATGGTGTCGGCGTTGATCGTGCCGCCGGGGACGACGAGCGCGTCGTAGTCGCCTGCTCCGCTGACACTGCCGATGGTGGTGTCGACGGACACCGACTTGCCCGGGTCCTTGTCGCCGACGAGGGTCTCGATCGAGCCCGACTCCTGCGCGGCGACGGTCACGTCCGCACCGCGCTCACGGAGTTGGTCGGTGGGGACGACGATCTCGTCCTGCTCCACACCGTAGTTCGTCGCGATGACGAGGATCTTCTTGCCGTCGAGGGCTGCCATGGTCGCTCCTTCCGGGCCGGGATCGTCCGGCCGCACCTGCGGTCGAGGGTCCTGACCGCAACGACCACCGTCGTCGGGGAGCGCTGGACGCGTTCGCAGTCCGGAGCCGACGTTCAGCCGCGGACGCGGAAAGCGGCCCCTTCACGCTCGACCGCGAGCCCGTCGTACCCCGCGATGCGCGGCAGCCCCTCGGTCACCGGCGCCGAGAGGGTCCCGACGACGACCGTGGTGGCGCCCGACGCGAGCGCTGCCTCGACCCCGGCGGGGGCGTCCTCGAACGCCAGGCACCGCTCGGCGGGGAGCCCGAGCAGGGCGGCACCGCGCAGGTACCCCTCGGGGTGCGGCTTGCTCCGCTCGGCGTCCTCCGACGGCACGAGGGCGTCGGGCACGGGGACCCCGGCCGCGACCATGCGCTTCACGGCGAGGTCACGCGGGGCACTCGTCACGAGCGCGATCGGGACCCCCGCGTCGAGCAGGCGCCGGACGAAGGCGGCGGCGCCGGGGACCTCGACGATGCCGTCGGTGGAGTCGATCTCGGCGGCGATCATGGTCGCGACGATCTCGTGCTGGTCCTCCGGCGACAGGTGCGGCAGGAAGCGCTGCACGGTGTCGATCGTCTGCCGACCGTGCGAGAAGCCGAGGATCTCGGCCGGGTCGAGTCCGTGCTGGTCGCCGAACCTCGTCCACGCGGCCTCGACCACCGTGGTCGAGTCGACGAGCGTCCCGTCCATGTCGAACAGCACCCCGGACACCACGACGTCGATCACACCGTCGACCCTAGCCGCGCCGAGACTCGGCCCGGCGGACGAGACTCGCGTCCCGGAGCGCGAGTCGCGTCCACCAGCGCGAGACTCGGCGCCACGCGAGACGCCCCCGCGAGACGCCCCGCCGCCCCGGCGCGCGCCGTCCCGCGTCAGCCCCGCGCCCGCACCCACCGCGTCAGCAGCACCCCGCCGTCGCCGAGCAGCACGTGCGCCGGCCGCATCCGCCGCAGCTCCGGCGAGGACCCGGTCGCGATCCGCGGCCCCTCCCCGCCCTCGAGCGACGGGTCGATCGTCAGCGTCAGCTCGTCCACCGCGTCGGCCGCCACGAGCGCCCCGAGGAACGACGGCCCGCCCTCGCAGTGGATCCGGTCCAGCCCCCGCGCGGCCAGGGCGTCCCGCAGCGCATCCACGTCCACAGCGGTGGAGCCGCACTCCACCACGTCCGCGACGGACGCCAGGGCCTTCCCGGACGACGACGCGGCTCCCGATCCGGAGGTCAGCACGATCGGCCGCACCGGCGCCTCGGTGAAGACCCGCGACGACGCGTCCATCGACGCCGAGTTCGTCACGATCGCGAAGACCGGGTGGTCGGGCATCCCGTGCGCCCGGCGCCACGCCACGTCGGCGTCGTGCAGCACCATCGGGCCGTACTCCTCGTCGCGCACGGTCCCCGCGGCGACCAGCACCACGTCGGCGGTCCGGCGGAGCAGGTCGAACACCCGCAGGTCGTCGTCCCCGCCGAGCGAAGCAGTGCGGCCCGAGGCGGAGGCCGACCCGTCGAGCGTCGCCACGAAGTTCACGCGCAGCCACGGTCCCTCGGGCACGGAGGCGGTGTAGAGCTCGAGCAGGTCGTCGTCGGACAGGTCCGCGACGGACGGGGGCAGGACGGTCACGTGTTGTGCCTCGCTTCCACGGGTTCGCGCCAGCCGAGGACCGCCTCGACCATGCGCATGGCGTCGACGCTCTCGACCACGTCGTGCATCCGGACGATCCGGGCGCCGAGCATCGCGCTGACGGTGGCCGCGGCGAGCGACCCCGGCAGGCGCTCACCACGGGGGCGTCCGAGGGACTCGCCCACGAAGTCCTTGTTCGACACCGCGGCGAGCACCGGGTAGCCGAGCGCGACGACCTCGGGCAGGCGCCGCGTGACCTCGAGCGTGTGCACGGTGTTCTTGTTGAGGTCGTGCCCCGGGTCGACGATGATCCGCGACTCGGGGATGCCCGCGGCGAGTGCCCGGTCCACGCGCTCCTGCAGGAACGTCACCACCGAGGCGGTCACGTCCGCGTACGTCGGCGGCTCCGGCAGGTGCTGCCGGGGCGGGGCGGTCGAGTGCGTGATGACGATGGTCGCGTCGGAGTCCGCGACGACGGACGCCATCCGCGGGTCGGAGAGTCCGGTGGTGTCGTTGACGACGCTGGCGCCGGCCGCGATCGTCGCCGCCGCGACCTCGGGTCGGAAGGTGTCGACCGAGATGACGACGTCGGACTGCTGCGCGAGCTGGGACACGACCGGCAGGACGCGGTCGAGCTCGTCCGCGGCGGACAGCTCGGGTCCGGGAGCGAACTTCACGCCGCCGATGTCGACCCAGTCGGCACCCTGGTCGGCGGCGCGCACCGCCGCCTCGACGGCCCGGTCGAGCGCGAAGGTCGCGCCCTTGTCGTGGAACGAGTCCGGCGTGCGGTTGACGATCGCCATGACGGCGACGCGGTGGTCGAAGTCGAAGGTGCGGCGGCCGATGGTGCGGATCGGGTCGCGCAGGTCCGGCACCACCCAGCCGGGTGCGGTGGACACGGCCGGGAGGCTCGTGGCCGGCTGCTCGGTCGTCATGCGTCCGCCCCGTGGTCGTTCCCGGTACCCGCGGCAGCGCCGAGGCCCGCGCCGATGAGCGCGATCGCCTCGGCACGGCCCGCGGCCTCGGCGAGGCTGCCGGTCGCCGCGACGGTCACCGTCGACGACCCCGACTGCCGTTCGCCCCGCGCGGTGACGCACTGGTGCCGGGCGTCGAGCACGACGAGCACGCCCGCGGCGTCGAGTCCCTCGGCCACGGCCGCCGCGACCTGCTCGCCGAGCCGCTCCTGCAGCTGCGGGCGCGAGGCCACGGCGTCGAGGACGCGGGACAGGGTGCCGAGGCCGATGAGCTGCTCCCCCGGCGCGTACGCCAGGTGCGCGACCCCGATGAAGGGCAGCAGGTGGTGCTCGCACATCGAGCGGAACCGGACCTCGCGGACGACCACGAGCTGGCCGCGCTCGCCGTCCTCGGAGTGCACGGCGCCGTCCCGGGCGATCGCGGTCGCGTCGACCCCGATGCCGGCGAAGAACTCGGCGTAGGAGTCGGCGACGCGGGCCGGCGTCCGCTCGAGCTCGGGGCGGTCGGGGTCGTCGCCCACGGCGAGGAGGAGCTCGCGCACGGCGGCTTCGATGCGCGCGCGGTCCAGACGTTCGTTCACCTGTTCATCCAACACCGTGTCTGGCCGCAGAACGCGACCCGGCACCCGGGGTGCCGTACCCCGTCCAGGTGGGGCGCGCCTCCCGGCCGGATCGGTGACCGCCGTACCAGCGCGACCCGCCGCACTCCCAGCGTTCTGTAAACTCCTTCGGTGAGCGCCCAGCAGACCGACACCCCGCCCCGGAACCGCTTCGCATCCGGCCTCGACCGCTTCTTCTCGATCACGCAGCGCGGGTCGAGCATCCCCCGCGAGGTCCGTGGTGGCCTCGTCTCGTTCGTGACGATGGCGTACATCGTCATCCTCAACCCGCTCATCCTCGGCGGGTTCAGCCAGGACCAGGCACCGCACGACGTCCTCGGTGGCTGGCTGCAGAACGCCCAGGTCGCCGCGGCCACCGGCCTCGTGGCCGGGGTCATGACGATCGCGATGGGACTCGTCGCGAACCTGCCGTTCGGCATCGCAGCGGGGCTCGGGATCAACTCGTTCCTCGCCGTGAGCGTCGTGCACCAGGTGACGTGGGCCGAGGCGATGGGCCTGGTCGTCATCAACGGCGTGGTGATCGTCATCCTGGCGCTGACCGGCATCCGGACGATGATCTTCACGGCGGTGCCCGCGCAGCTCAAGGCCGCGATCACGGTCGGCATCGGCCTGTTCATCGCCTTCATCGGGCTCGTCGACTCGGGCTTCGTGCGCACCACGAAGAACGCGTCGCCGCCGCTGCAGCTCGGCGAGGACGGCTCCGTCGCGGCCCTGCCGACGATCGTGTTCCTGATCGGCCTGGTCGTCATCGGCACGCTCATGGCGCGCAAGGTCAAGGGTGCGCTGCTCATCGGCATCATCGGCACGACGATCGTCGCGATCATCCTGCAGGCGATCTTCAAGGTCCCGACCTCGGTGGACTCGCCGACCGGCTGGAACCTCAACGCACCGGGGCTGCCGAGTGCGTTCTTCGCGCTGCCGGACCTGTCGCTCGTCGGGCACGCGGACGTGTTCGGGGCGTTCACCCGCATCGGTCCGGTCGCCGCGTCGATGCTCGTCTTCACGCTCGTGTTCACGAACTTCTTCGACGCCATGGGCACGATGACCGGGTTGGCGAAGGCCGCCGGGGTCGCGAAGCCCGACGGAACCTTCCCGCGCCTGAAGTCCGCGCTCGTCGTCGAGGGTGCCGGGGCGATCGCCGGCGGTGGTGCCTCGGTGTCGTCGAACACGGTGTTCATCGACTCCGCGTCGGGCATCGGCGAGGGCGCCCGCACGGGCATGGCCTCGGTCGTGACGGGGCTGCTGTTCCTGGCGTCGATGTTCCTCACGCCGCTGACCCAGGTCGTGCCGCTCGAGGTCGCGGCCGCCGGACTCGTCGTCGTGGGTGCGCTCATGGTGGCGCAGGTGAAGGACATCGAATGGACGGACTTCGGGGCGGCGCTGCCGGCGTTCCTGACGATCGTCGTGATGCCGCTGACGTACTCGATCGCGAACGGCATCGGCGCGGGCTTCATCAGCTGGGTGCTCATCAAGCTGCTGTCCGGCCGCGGGCGCGAGGTCTCGTGGCTGCTCTCCGTCGTCGCCGCGGGCTTCCTGCTGTACTTCGCGCGCGGCCCGCTCGAGGCCCTGCTCGGGGTGGGGTAGCGGGGCCGGCTCGCCGGTTCGTCCCGGCTCGTTCCCGCAAGACGCAACGTGGGCGGTTCCTCGCAGCGACATTCCGCTGCGCGGAGCCGCCCACGTTGCGTTTCGCGAAGAGACCGTCCGGCAGGCCGGCAGTCCGGCAGGCCGGACTGGAGGCTCGGGGTCAGTCCCGCAGGTCCGCCGGCTTGGCCTCGTGGCGGCGCCGGCCGTCCGTGCGCCGGTCCTCCTTCATGCTCGCTTCGTACAGGTGGCGCTTCCCACCGACGAGCTGGTCGCGAGCGGTCTGCTCGAGCTCCTTGGCGAGCGCGTAGTAGTTGTCGTCGTAGTCCTCGACGATCTGGAACGTCCACCGCCCGTCGATGACGTTCCGCCCCACCAGCTCGGTGTCGATCCGCTCCGCGAGCTCGGTGTGACCCGCCTTCCGGAGCTGCTCGACCGCGTCCCCGAGGTTGAGGTCCGCCGTCCCCGTCAGCCGGTGGAACCCGTAGAGCAGGCCACGGGCGTGCTCGAGCACCTCGAGGGCGGCCGACAGCGTGCCGAGGGCCTCGACGGTCGCCTCCGACACCCCCTCCGGCACCTGGTGTGCGTCGTCGGGACCCTGGCCGTCGTCGTGTCGCTCGTCAGTCATGCACCCCGTCTACCGGAGCGGTGCTCGGGGCACTCCGAGCGGGTCGGCGCCCGGTGGTGCGGAGTGCTCCCGCACAACCGGAAGCACGCCGCGCCGCGGGAGTCCGTGGTGCGCCGTGCTTCCGGTTGTGCGGAGCGCAGCCGGCCCGGCACAGCCCCGCTCCGCCTCACGCCGACGGAGTCGAGACCGGCACCGGCAGCCGCGCTGGGGGCTCGGCCGCACGCCGCTCCATCAACCGCCACGACCCCCCGAGCAACGGCGACAGCGTGACCACCGTGTAGACCACCGCCACGATCCCGAACGTCGCCGTCACGCCGATGCCGTCCGCCGCGATCCCGCCGACGAGCCCGCCGAGGGGGATGCCCGCCCACGACCCCGCGGACAGCAACCCGAACACCCGGGCCCGCATCGGCGCCGGGATCCGCTCGAGCTCGACCGCGCCGAGGATGGGGTTCAGCGCCCCGGCCGCGAACCCGGACAGCACGCACGCACCGAGCACCCACGGCAGCCCGAGCCCGAGTGCCGGCACCACGAGCGACGGACCGCCGGCGAGCACGAAGCAGACCACGAAGGTGATCCGGCGCGGCACCCGGTGCGCCACGTACCCGAACGCGAGCGACCCGAGGAACGCCGCCCCGCCGAAGGTCCCGCTGACGATGCCGAGCGACTGCGCGCCGTCGAGCACCCGGTCGGCGTAGAGCGGGAGCAGCGCCGTGGACCGCGCGGCGTCGAGCAGGTTCGTCACGAGCACGAGCGCGATCACGAGCCGGAACAGCGGGTCCCGCACGCAGAACTGCAACCCGGCCCCGAGGTCCCGCCAGTAGCCCGCGGACGGCTCGGCCGGCGCCGCGTCCGGCGCCGGGTGCACCGTCGCACCGCGGAGCGTCAGCACCGCGAGCACCGCCGCCGCCGCGAAGACCGACGCGGTGACCGCCAGCGCAGGCAGCGGTCCGACGGCGCCGACGAGCAGTCCGGCAGCGGGCGCACCGAGCAGCACGGAGAACCGGACGGACGCCTCGAAGTGCCCGACCGCCCGTTCGAGCGGGATGCCCGCGGCCGTCGCGAGCCCCGGCAGGAGCACCCGCCGCCCGGACTCCCCCGGAGTGTCGAACAACCCGCCGAGGAACACGAGCACGAGCAGTCCCCATGACGGCAGCCCGACCGTCCCGGCCAGGAGGGGGATCGCGGCGAGGGTCACCGCGCTGACGAGGTCCGACACCACGCTCGACCGGACGAACCCGAACCGCTCCACGAGCACGCCGCCGAACGCCCCGCCGAGCACGATCGGCACCGTCGCCGCGAACGCCGCGATGCCGACGTCGGTCGCGGACCCACCGCGCGAGAGCACCACGAACGGCACCGCGATGGTCGTCGCGACGTTGCCCGTGCGCGAGACGACCTGCACCGCGAGGAGCGACCGCAGCCGCCACCGCGCGTTCACGGCCGTGCCGACCGGTAGCTCTGCACGACCGCCGTCACACGCTCGGAGCCGTCGCCCGCCACGTGGTCGACACTGACGGCCTCCCACCGGTCGAGCACGCCCTGCAGCTCGGCGCCGAGGTCCCGCAGTTCGTCCACCGTCAGCCGGAGCACCCGGTCGCCGCTGTTCGAGGCCGCGACCCACTCGCGGCCGAGTGCCGGGACGTGGTCGATGAACGCCCGGTACTCGTCGGCGTAGGCCTGGGCGACGGTGTGGTCGAGCGCCGTGGCCGCGAGCATCCGGTCGGGGTCGTCGAACGCGTCGGCGAGGTTCCACGACGTGTGCTGCGCCGTGGCCCGCCACCAACGCTCACGTCGGTCGGTGCCGAGTTCCGGAGCGGGCTCGATGAAGCCGGCGGTCGCGAGTCGTCCGCAGTGGTAGCTGATCGTCCCGGGCGCCTCGTCCACCTGCTCCCCGAGCATCGCGGCGGTCTGCGGACCGCCGGAGCGCAGCAGCCCGACGATGCGCAGCCGGGTCGGGTGGGCGAGCGCCCGCATGTGGGCTGCGTCGTCGAGTCGCTGGACGTCCATGACTCGACGATAGATCCACAAGAATCGTTGCGCAACACTTCTTGTGGATCGGACTGGAGGATCGCCCCGCGTCGGTCGCGCGCGCTACGGTGCCGACATGGCCAGGTGGGTCGCGCTGCTGCGCGGGGTGAACGTCAACGGGATCACGATCCGGAGCGCGGAGCTCGCGGCGCTGTTCCGCGAGCTCGGGTACGAGGATGTGCGCACCGTGCTCGCGTCGGGCAACGTCGTGTTCACGGCGGACGGGGACGCTGCCACGGTCACGGGCGCCGTCGAGCAGGCCTTGCGCGACCGGTTCGGCTACGACGCCTGGATCGTGCTCGTCCCGCACGGTCGGCTCGCCGCGATCGTCGACGACTTCCCGTTCCCGTCCGGTCCCGACCGGCACGACTACGTGGTGTTCGGTTCAGCGGCCCCGGCGCTCGACGCCCTGCTCGTGGACCTGATCGTCGACGAGTCGACGGAGCGGGTCGCGCGGGGTGACGGCGTCGTGTACTGGTCGTGCCCGAAGGGCTCCAGCACCGACACCGCGTTCGCGAAGCGGGCCGCCGCCGCACGCTTCAAGCGCACGACGACGACCCGCAACACGAACACCCTCCGGAAGCTCCTGTGACCCGCCGCGGTCAGGACTGCGCGGGCTGCCCGTTGCTCGCGGTCGTGCCACCGTCGACGGGCAGCACGGCTCCCGTGACGTAGCTCGCGGCGTCGCTCGCCAGGAACAGGATCACGGCGGCGACCTCCTCGGGCCGCCCACCGCGACCGAGCGACACCCGCTCGGCGAACGCGTGCTGGAGTTCCTCGTCCTCCGCCTGCTGCTGGGTCATGTCCGTCCAGACGAGCCCGGGCGCGACGGCGTTCACCCGCACGCCGAACTGCCCGTTGTCGAGCGCAGCAGCCTTCGTGAAGTTCGTCACGCCGCCCTTCGCCGCGTTGTACGGGCTCATCCGCCAGTCCGCGTCCGTCCCGGACACCGACGAGGTGTTGACGACGGACCCCTTCGTCTCACGGAGGAACGGCAGCGCCGCACGGGTGCCGTAGAACACGCTCGACAGATCCGTGTCGATGACCCGGCGCCACTCGTCCGGCTCGATGTCGGTGATGTCGCCCGAGGTGAAGGTCCCCGCGTTGTTCACGAGGACGTCGACCCGGTCCCAGCGGTCGACCGCTGCAGAAACGATCGTCTCCCACGCTGCCGGGTCGGCCACGTCGGCGCGCACGGCGACCGCGCGGCCCGTGGGCAGCGAGTCGGCGACGGCCCGGACCTTCTCCTCGACGCTGTCCACCAGGAGCACGGCGGCGCCCTCGTCGACGAAGGCGCGCGCGGTGGCCTCCCCGATCCCCGATCCCGCTCCGGTGACGATCGCGACCTTGCCCGCGAACCGCTCGTCCATGTGTGTCTCCTCTCGTTGCACGGTCAGTGCCGCAGGAGACGCCGTCGGCCCGGGCGGGCACGGGGGACCACGGTGCCCGGGACCGGCTGGGGGCGTTGCCAGCCGGACCGGACGGACGAGGCACGGTGCGGGACGGACCCGCACCGCGCCTCCGGCCCGGCCGCCGTCGTACCGACCGCCGTCAGGCGGTGGTCTCGTCGATCTCGAACGCGCGGTCGAGCGAGATGGTCGGGATCGACGCGGTGATGACCGAGCCGTCCGCGCGCAACGTGCCCTGGATGTCGCTGGTCGTCGGCGCGTGCCCGCTCATCCGCGGCCCGTGGTGCGGCAGCGGGACGACGGTCGGCTCGCCGGCCGGGACCTCCCACTGCTGGTTGTGCACCCACGCGGTGAAGCCGTCGCCGGTCTCGACCGTGAAGGTCATCTGCTCTTCCTCGAGGTCGACGCGGATCCGAGAGCCGTGCACCGTCAAGCGGTAGGTCAGGCGGTCCCAGTCCTTCGGCAGGCGCGGGTTGAACGACATCCGTCCGCCGTGGTCGCGCATGCCGCCGAAGCCGTTGACGAGCGCACCCCAGATGCCACCCGTCGAGGCGATGTGCACACCGTCCGCGGTGTTGCCGTGCAGGTCGGCGAGGTCGACGTACAGCGCCGTCTGGAAGTACTGCGCCGCCAGGTCGTGGTAGCCGACCTCGGCCGCCATGATCGACTGGACGACCGCGGACAGGGTCGAGTCGCCGGTCGTCAGGGCGTCGTAGTAGTCGAAGTCCCGGCGCTTCTCGGCCGCGGTGAACTCGTGACCCTGCAGGAACAGCGCGAGCACGACGTCCGCCTGCTTGAGCACCTGGAACCGGTAGATCACCAGCGGGTGGTAGTGCAGCAGCAGGGGGCGCTTGGAGTCGGGCGTGTTCTCGAGGTCCCAGAGCTCCTTGTCGAGGAACTGGGCGTCCTGGGGGTGGATGCCGCGGTGCGGGTCGAACGGGATCTCCATCGACTCGGCGGCGTGCTCCCACTCGACGACCTCGGCCGGGTCGAGGCCGGTGCGCCGGACCATGCGGCCGTACTCCTCCGGGTCGTCGACGGCGAGCTCGTGGCAGGCGTTGACGGCGAACCACAGGTTCGCCCGGGCCATGACGTTCGTGTAGAGGTTGTCGTCGACGACCGTCGTGTACTCGTCCGGCCCGGTGACGCCGTCGATGTGGAACTTCTTGTCGCCGTTCGAACGCCAGAAGCCCAGGTCCGCCCACAGCCGTGCGGTCTCGACCAGGATGTCGATCGCTCCGCGCTTGAGGAAGTCGCGGTCCCCCGAGGCGCGCACGTACTGCATGAGCGCGTGGGCGATGTCCGCGTCGATGTGGTACTGCGCGGTCCCCGCGGCGTAGTACGCCGAGGACTCCTCGCCGTTGATCGTCCGCCACGGGAACAGGGCCCCGCGCTGGTTCAGCTCGCGGGCCCGGGAGCGGGCGGCGTCGAGCATGTTGTAGCGGAAGCGCAGCGCGTTCCGGGCGGCGATCGGTGCCGTGTACGACAGGAACGGCAGGACGTAGATCTCCATGTCCCAGAAGTAGTGCCCGCCGTACCCGGACCCGGTGACGCCCTTCGCCGCGATGCCGTGCCCGTCGGTCCGAGCGGTCGCCTGCGCGAGCATGAACAGGTTCCAGCGGACGGCCTGTTGGATCTCCGGCTGCCCGGGGATCTCGACGTCGCTGCGGGTCCAGTAGTCGTCCATCCAGGCGCGCTGCTTGTCGAACGTCTGGTCGACCGTCTCGGCGCGGGCCCGGTCGAGCGTCCGGTCGCAGCGGTCGCCGAGTTCACGCGCCGGCACGCCGCGGGACGTGTGGTAGACGAGGTGCTTCACCAGCCGCGTCGGGACGCCCCGGCGTGCCTGCACCCGGTAGACGTGCTTGGCGAGGTCGTCCTCGATCGAGGAGCTCTCGTCCCAGTGGTTGTCGGTCTCCAGGTGGTGCTCGACCCCGACGCAGATGGTCATGCCCGAGCTCGCGGCCTGGTAGCCCAGCAGGGATCGGCCGGCGGTGCTGCGCTTGAGCTTCGGCTCGAGCACGCGCTCGGTGAACGCCTCGGCCTTGCGCGGGTCGAAGGCGTTCGCCGCGGCGCGCATGCCCGCGTGGTACTCGTCCTGGACGTCCTGGCGGTTCAGGATCTGGCTCGACAGCAGGAGCGAGGCGTCCGCGTCGAGCACGGTCACCTCGTAGTCGATGACCGCCAGGTGCCGGTCGGTGAAGGACACCAGCCGGCGGGAGCGGATGAGCACCCGCTTGCCGGACGGCGTCGACCACTCCGTCTCGCGGTACAGGTACCCGCCGCGGAAGTCGAGGCGCCGGGTGTGCCGCAGGATGTCGGCCTCGGCCAGGACGAGCGGCTCGTCGTCGACGTAGAGCCGGATCACCTTCGCGTCCGGTGCGTTGATGATGGTCTGCCCGGTCTTGGCGAAGCCGAACGCGTCCTCGGCGTGCCGGATCGGCCACGTCTCGTGGAAGCCGTTGACGTACGTGCCGTACTGGACGCCGCCGCGGCCCTCGTCGAGGTTGCCGCGGAGGCCCAGGTACCCGTTGCCGACGGCGAAGTTCGTCTCCGCGACGCCCTGCTCGTCGGGGGCGTACTCGGTCTCGACGAGCGCCCACTCGTCCACCGGGTAGCGGACGCGGTCCAGGGGATCGGAGGTGATGGGGTTCATGCAGTGTGCTCCGTGGGATGGAGTGCGGGGTGGGGTGAGGGGGGTGTCGCGATGGGGTCGCGTGGTCAGGCGGGGAGCTGGTCGACGAGCTCGTCGAGGTCGCTGACGACGACGTCGGCGCCGTGCGCGCGGAGGGCGTCCGCGCCGGCGCCGCGGTCGACGCCGACGACCAGGCCGAAGGCACCGTTCCGGCCGGCTTCGACGCCGCTCGTGGCGTCCTCGACCACGACGCACTCGGCGGCGGTCCGTCCGAGGCGCTCCGCGGCGTCGAGGTACGTGTCCGGCGCGGGCTTGCCGGCGAGGCCGTCCTGCCGCGCGACGAGCCCGTCGACGACGACCGGGAAGCGGTCGAGGATGCCCGCCGTGCGGAGCACCTGGGTGGCGTTCGCGGAGCTCGACACCACGGCGACCTGCACCCCGGCGTCGATCGCGGCGGTGAGGAAGCGCAGGGAGCCCGGGTACGGCTCGACGCCGTGCTCGGTCAGCTCGGCGGTGAACTCGGCGTTCTTGCGGTTGCCGAGCCCGCACACCGTGTCGGCGTCGGGGGCGTCGTCCGGGGTGCCCTCGGGCAGCTCGATCCCGCGCGAGGCGAGCAACGAGCGAACCCCGTCGTAGCGGGGCTTGCCGTCGATCGAGTCGAAGTAGTCCTGCTCGGTGTACGGCGCGACACCGTGTGCATCGAGGTACGGGGTGAACAGCCGACTCCAGGCACGCATGTGCACGTCGGCCGTCGGCGTGAGGACGCCGTCGAGGTCGAACAGGAGCGCTCGCGTGTCGGCGAGTCGCACGGGGGTGCGCCGGTCCGGCATCGTCATCGGGGATCCTCTGCTCGCGGTGGTCGGTTCGGCTCGGATCGAGTCTAGGACCGCTCCAGCCCGGACACCCAGGCTCGCCGGGGAGGTGTGGAGAACCATTCACCGGGGCGCCCTTCCGCGCGTGGCGTGCCGTTCCGCGCATGGTGCGCCCGTCCGCACGTCGGACGTCGTTCCTTCCGTCCCCCGACGCGCGGATCGGTCTTCGATGTCGGGTGCGATGGGCAGGAACGCGCACCCGGGTGCGTGGACGACGGACGGGAGGCACGGTGTCCGCTGGCACCGTGCCTCCCGTCCGTCAGCCGGTCACCGCCTGCGGTCTCGTCAGCGCAGGGTGCGTCCGCGCAGGGTGCCCACCCAGTCCTCGATCGCCGCGCTGATCTGGGTTCGCGCCTCGGCACGCGAGATCGTCGCTGACCGGTCGCCGGGCTGGTCGCCGTAGGCGCCGAAGTCGGCGTGGTTCGCGCCCTGGACCTCGACCATCCGTGCGGTGGTGGGCAGCTGGTCGCGCGCAGCGGCGACCTTGTCCGGCGTCGACAGCCCGTCCCGCGACCCGGAGACGCTGAGGACGTCGATGTACGAGCGGGCGATGTCGTTCGCGCAGTAGCTGCCGAGGAGCAGCAGGCCGTCGGCGTCCTGCGCGAGCTGGCACGCACGGACACCGCCGAGGGAGTGCCCGCCGACGGCCCACGTCGTGACGCGCGGGGCGTGCGCCTCGAACGTCGCGAGCGGGCGGGTGTCGAAGAAGGCCAGGTTCAGCGTCGGCTTCGTGATGACGACCGTCGTCCCCGCGGCGACGACCTGCCGGAACGTCGCCATGTACGCGTACGGGTCGACCTTCGCGCCGGGGATGAACACGATGCCGGTCCCGTCCGCGGTGCCGGTCGGGGTCATCAGCACGGCGTCGCCGACGTCGCGGACCGCCACGCGGTCGTCGCGCCACACCTGCAGCGCAGCGCTCCGGGTGCCCTGCATGACGGTGTTCGCGTACACGAGGAACACCACCGCGAGCAGCACGACGACGGCCAGGGTCCAGGCGGTCCACCTGCGGGCACGGTGCATGGTCAGTCCTCCTCCGGCCGGTGGGCCGTGGCGGTCAACCAGCGCTCGTCGGCGCCGGGACGGGTGGTCTCGCGGACGGTGACCCCGCGCCAGCCGGCGGCGGTGACCACGGCGGCGAGGGCGTCCTCGGTCCAGTAGGTGAACCAGCGGGGATCGTCGAGCTTGCGGTCGCTCCACCCGTCGCCGTCGCCGCGCTTGACCGTGGCGGCGAGGACGCCGCCGGGGCGGACCGCGCGGCGGGCGCGGTCGAGCACGGGGCGGGTGTCGTCCCGGTCCACGTGCAGCAGGACGGCGTTCGCGAACACGGCGTCGTACGGGCCGCGCCAGGGCGTCGGGCACCCGCCCGCGTCGCGAGGGCCGTCGTCGTCTCGGACGTCGAGCAGGCGCGCGTCGTGTCCGGCCGCCCGGAGACGGTCGACGAAGGCGGCGGCGCCGTCGGTGCGCTCGACGCTGAGACCTGCGGCCTCGAGGGCGTCCGCGTCCCGACCCGGGCCGGACCCGAGCTCGAGCACCTGCGACCCCGTGGGGACCAGGGCCAGCAGGTCGTCGACGAGGCCCGCGCGGTGGTCGTCGGTGCGCTCGGCGTAGCGATCGGCTCCGCGTTCGTAGGCGATCAGGGTGCGCTCGGCTGCGAGCTCGCGGACCATCACGAGCTCGTGCCGTCCGTCCGGGAGTTCGTCGCCCGGAGCATCGGTCAGGGTGAAGCCGGCGCGCTCGTAGGTCCGTCGGGCGCGGTGGTTGTCGGGCATCACGGAGAGCTCGAGGCGAGCGGCACCGTGCTCGGCCATCGCTCGGGCGACGGCGTCGATGAGCCGACGGGCGACGCCGTGGCCGCGGGCCTCCGGGGCGACCCACATCGAGGTGAGTTCGGCGACCGCGGGGTCCTCTGCGGACGGGACGCCGGTCGCCATCCCGACGGGGCGGCCGGGCGAAGGGTCGGGCGTGCGCTGCGGTGCCTGCTCGGGTGACCGGTCGTGCTCGATCGCGAGCAGGTCGACCGCGCCCGGCAGCGACAGTCGGCCGCGCCAGCGGGCCTCGGGGGCGTCCTGCCAGTCGGCGAGCCGGGAGCCGAAGGCCTCCGGGGCGTCGGTGAGGGCGGCGAGCCGGACGGGGCGCCACGTGGCCCAGTCGTCGGCCGTCACGCGGCGGAGCTCGATCGTCACGGCTCGACGGTACCGCCCGCCACCGCCGCGCCGCCGCACCGTCCTGGATGCCCCGGGCCGTGGTGGAGCAGAAGACGTCGGGTGAGCCCGGGGCGACCCGACGTCTTCTGCTCCACCGATCAGGCCGCGCGGGACCCGGGCGGCCCGTCGGGGTCAGGAGGCCGGCGTGAGGTCGTACATCGTGACGCCGTCGACCGTCTCGGCCTCGTAGTGCGCGGCGACCCACTCGGCGATCTGCTCGGCGGCGTCGCTCCCGCTGCTGTTCGCGCTCCCGGTGCCCGAGCTACCGCCGACGAACCAGTGGATCTTGCCCGCCGCGACGAGCCGCTGGAACTCCGCCAGGGTCGGGGCGGGATCGGTGCCGTTGTAGCCACCGATCGCCATCACCGGATCGCCCGTCGCGAGTTGGTAGCTGGCGGCGCTGTTCGACCCGACCGTCGCGGCCGCCCACGTGTAGTCGTCGGCGTCGGCGCTCAGGGCGGAGACCACGGCGTCCGACACCGCGGTGGACCCGCCGAGCAGGTTCATCCCCCCGCTCGTCGTGCCACCGGGTCGGCCACCGGCTGCCTGGCCGCCAGCCGCCTGGCCGTCGGTCTGGCTGCCAGGAACGCCACCGGCCGCCTGGCCACCCGGACCACCGGTGCCCGCCGGCGCACCCTGGCCACCGGGTCCGCCCTGGCCACCGGGGGCACCGCCGCGGCCGCCGCCGAAGCCACCCGACGAGACACTCGGCCCGGCCGTCGGGAGCGCCCCGGTGTGCCCGACCGTGGTGGTCTGCACCGAGAACGCCGTCGGGCCGAGCAGCGCCGCGACGAGCACGGTGGCGACCGTGGCACCCGCGAGACCCCTGCCCCGCGGCGGCAGCAGGACGAGCACCGCCCCGGCGAGCGCCGCGGCGACGACCACCCACCGGATCCAGGGCTGCCACGACGACGCCTGGGACAGCAGGGCGAACGACCACGCTCCGGAGAGCGCGACGACGGCCGCGGCGACCATGCGCCAGGCGAGCTCGCTCCGGCGCTGCCAGAGCAGTCCCGCGCCGATGCCGACCAGTCCGGCGATGTACGGCGCGAGGGCCACCGTGTAGTACGGGTGGAAGATCCCGCCCATGAAGCTGAACACCAGGCCCGTGACGAGCAGGGACCCGCCCAGCACGAGCACGGTCGCGAGCCGCGGGTCGGTCCGCCGCCGGATCCCGACCGCGACGAGGGCGACCACGAGCAGGGCGAGCGCGGTCGGCAGGAGCCAGGTGACCTGCGTGCCGAACTCCGAGCCGAACAGCCGCGTCAGCCCGGTCGACCCCCACGACCCAGCGCCGGTGGTTCCGCCGGGGACGACGCTGCCGGTCTCGTCGCCCGTGACCCGACCGAGGCCGTTGTAGCCGAAGGTCAGCTCGAGGAAGCTGTTCGTCTGCGACCCGCCGACGTACGGCCGGGCCGATGCCGGCACGAGCTCGACGATCGCGACCCACCACCCGGCGGACACCACGACGGCGAGCGCCGCGGCGAGCAGGTGCCCGATCCGCCGGAGGACCGGCCGGGGCGACGCGACGAGGTACACACCGACGAGCGGTGGGAGCACGAGGAACGCCTGCAGCTGCTTCGTCAGGAACCCGAGCCCGACGAGCACCCCGGCCCAGACCACCCAGCGCATCCGACCCGACTCGACCCCGCGCAGGGTCAGGGCGATCGCGCCGACGGTCAGCAGCACGAGCAGCGCGTCGGGGTTGTCGTAGCGGAACATCAGCGTCGCCACCGGCGTCGTGGCGAGCACCGCCCCGGCGACGAGCGCGGCCCCGGCCGAGAACCGCCGCCGGACGATCCGGTACAGGACCGCGACCGACGCGACACCCATCAGCGCCTGCGGCACGAGGACCGCCCAGGAGTTCAGTCCGAACAGCCGCACCGAGATGCCGATCACCCACAGGAACGCCGGAGGCTTGTCGACGGTGATCGCGTTCGCGGCGTCGGAGGACCCGTAGAAGAACGCCTCCCAGCTCTGGCTGCCCGCCTGGACGGCCGCGGTGTAGAACGCGTTCGCCCAGCCGTTCACGCTGAGGTTCACGACGTAGAGCACACCCGTCGCCAACAGCAGGCCGAGGAACGCCGGACGCTCCCACCGTGCGGCGTCGGCCCGGCCCCGGACGAGACCGGCCAGGCGGTCCCGGACGCCGTGGGGACGGGTGGGAGGTGGGAGCAGGCGCGGTCGCTCGGCGGGGATCGTCTCGGTCATGCCCCGAGCGTGCGGCGCACAGGTTCGCGGACGCCCGCTGCTGCCTTGGACGCGCCTAAGGGATCGCCGGGCACGCGCAGCGGGCACACACGCAGCTGCGGGGCCGCCGTTGACATTCCAGATACCAGTCGTCAGGCTGGGGTCGTCGGCAACGAGGCCGACCCGACCAATGGCCAGCAGGCCGAAGAAAAGGCTGACATGAGTCGCTCACGTCCTTCGCTCCTCACCAGCGTCTTCGCGATCACTGCCGCGATCATCGCAACGTCCCTGATGGCAGCACCCGCGAACGCCGCACCGAGCCGGATCGCACCGGCAGAGGAGGACCGCATCCGCGCGACCATCCGAGAAGCCGGGCTCTCGACGTCGATCGAGGACCGCTTGATCAGCAAGCTCCGTGCCGGCGACTCCCTCGACTCGGAGCTCAGCTCGTCGGTGCCGATCTCTTCTGTCGAGACACAGGAAGCGGCTGGCATGGTCACGACGCGGACCTACGAAGATGGATCCATCCGGACGACGGTCGAACTCAGCCAGTCCACGACCGGACCGTCGAACCGTGTCTACGTGGCTCACCCGACGCTCGAGTGCAACTTGATCCACTGCACGCTCATCTACTCCAAGGCCGACACCGCCTACATGGCGACTGGCTCCTTCGCAACGGTCTCGGCGATCATCGCGGCCGCCTGCGGGCCGGCAGCATGGGCTTGCGGCATCGCCACCGGGATCGTGGTCGACATGACCAAGCGAGCGCACAACGCAGGCAGGTGCATCGCGCTCCAGAAGGTCATCTCCGCAGGCCCGCCCTACCCGGTGATCGTCAACTGCCGGAAGTAGGGAACGGGAGCAGGCTCACCATGTCGAATCAGCAAGTCGTGCCACCCACCCGCCTGGGATTGACGCTGAGCATCGCCGGGTTCGGCGTTGCCGTCGCCGTGACCGCGCTCGACGTTGCCCGGGATGCCCTCGGAACGCCCTACAGCCTCGCCTGGGTGATCCTCGTGATCCTCATGGTGTACCCACCGCGGCTGATCAGGCCCGGCAACAACTGGGCCCGGTCCCGCTGCCGAAGAGTCCCGGCAGCGCTCATGTACGGCGCCGGGGCCGCGACAGCGCTCGGAGGAGCGACCTGGGCAGTGTCCGCGGGGCCATCGATCGCCGTCGGCACCGGGCTCGCCACCCTCGCGATCGCTGCTGCCGCGGCGACTCTGCCGGCCGTCGCTCCAGCCCGCCGCCGATCACCGCGGTAGGGCCTCCCCAGCTGATCACCACGTCACCGACGCCGAGAACCACGAGCAGGTGCCCTCCGACCCGAGGGCACCTGCTCCACGATCGGGCATCAAGACACGACTCCGGCCGGGCACGAGCTGCACCGAAAGACCTCCCGCCGCCCCAGCGGGCGACTCCACGCCACCTCGCGCCCGAGCTGTCCGCTCGCACGGAACAGCTCGACCTGGGTCGCACCCGCGAGCACGGTGGCGAGCTCCTCGCGGTCGGCGGGCGCGAACCCGAGCCCCTGCCAGAACGGGCCGGACCGGCGGCTGAACAGCCACGCACGCCGCGCGCCCGCTGCCGCCGCGGCCGTCATCACGAACCGCGCCAGCGCCGTCCCCGTTCCGGCGCCGCGGAGCGCCGGACCGACGGCGACGCTGCGGAGGAGGACGTGCCTCCCGTTCGACCCCGTCTCGGACCCGGTGGAGGCGATGACGGAGCCGGCCGCGTCCCGGACCACCCACAGGCGGACCGCTGGTTCGGCGAGCCCGGCGACCATCAGGTCGCACGCGGTCAGGAAGGCGTGGAGGTCCGGGACGTCGGCGGCGCCGACGCGCGTCGGGCGCAGTTCAGGACGGAAGGCCCCCACCTCCGTTCGGCGCGAACCGGTACCCCATCCCCGACTCCGTCACCAGGTACCGCGGGTGCGACGGCTCCGGCTCGAGCTTCCGCCGCAGCTGCGCCATGTAGAGGCGCAGGTACCCGGAGTCGTTCCCGTGCGTCGGACCCCACACCTCGGTCAGGAGCATCTCGCGGGTCATGAGCCGCCCGGGGTTCGTCACGAGCACCTCGAGGAGCCGCCACTCGGTCGGCGTCAGCCGGATCGCTGGGCCGGACGGCGGGGTGACCTGCTTCGCGACGAGGTCCACCACGAGCTCCCCGATCACCACGGTCGGGGTCGCACCGGCGGTCGCCGCGGCGGTGGCCTGCCGGCGGCCGAGGGCCCGGAGGCGGGCGAGCAGCTCGTCCATCTGGAAGGGCTTCGTCACGTAGTCGTCGGCGCCGGCGTCGAGTGCGTCGACCTTGTCGGACGAGTCCGTCCGCCCGGAGAGCACGAGGACGGGCACCTGGGACCAGGCGCGGATGCCCTCGAGCACGCCGATGCCGTCGAGCCGCGGCATGCCGAGGTCGAGCATCACGATGTCCGGGCGCTCGGTGATCACGGCGTCGATCGCGGCACGGCCGTCGCGGGCGGTCGCGACCTCGTACCCGCGGGCGGCGAGCGTCACGGAGAGCGCACGGACGAGCTGCGCGTCGTCGTCCGCGATGAGGACCTTGGTGCTCACTTGACATCCACTCCCAGGTGTCCGGCGATCGGCAGCCGCACGACGACGGTCAGGCCCCCGCCGGGGGTGTCGTCGACCTCGATCGTGCCGCCCATGCCCTCGGTGAACCCGCGTGCGAGCGCGAGTCCCAGCCCGAGGCCGGTCTCGTTGTCGGTGTCCCCGAGCCGCTGGAACGGCTGGAAGACGTCGTCGCGTCGGTCCTCGGGGATGCCGGGTCCGCGGTCGGCGACACGGAGTTCGACCCCGCCACCGAAGGCGCTCGCGGCGACGCGGACCCGGGTGCCGTCCGGCGCGTAGCGGCTCGCGTTCGCGAGCAGGTTCACGACGACGCGCTGCAGCAGCACGGGGTCGGCGAGGACGGGCGGCAGGTCGCCCGGCAGGTCGAGGTCGACGTCGTCCGGTCCGAGCTCGAGTTCGTCGAGGGCGGGTGCGACGACCGTCTCGAGGGCGGTCGGCAGCGGCGTGACGGCGAGCACCCCGGCCTGCACGCGGCTCACGTCGAGCAGGTCGGCCAGCAGACCGGCGAGTTGGCGCAGGCTCTCGTCGGCGGTGGTGAGCAGGGCCTCCCGGTCGGCCGGGGACAGTTCGATGTCGGCGGCGTGCAGCGTCTGCACGGCCGCCGACGCGGCCGCGATCGGCCGCCGCACGTCGTGGCCGACGGCCGCGAGGATGGCGCTCCGTACCCGGTCCGCGGCCGCGATGCGCTCCGCGTCGACCGCGGTGCGGGTCAGCTCGCGGTGCTCGACGGCGGCGTCGAGCTGCTGCTCGACGACCCGCAGCAGTCGGCGCTGGGTCGGGTCGTCGGGGGCACCGGAGAACTCCAGGACGGCACCGGACGGGAGGCTCGTGGTCGCGTCCGGCGCGCCCGCGAACGTGCCCGACGTGGCCGGGACCTCGTCGCCCTGCCGGATCCGCACGCCGGTGAACCCGAACGCCTCGCGCGTCCGGTCGAGGAGCGCCTGCAGGGCGTCGTCGCCGCGGAGGACGCTGCCGGCGATCCCGACGAGGAGCCCCGACTCGGCCGCCGCCCGACGGGCCGCACGGCTCCGGCGCGCGGACCGGTCGACCACGAAGCTGACGAGCACGGCGCTGATCACGTACATCACGAGGGCCACGAGGTGCCACGGCTGCTGAACGGTGACCTGGTAGAGGGGTTGCACGAAGAAGAAGTCGAGGCTCAGCCCGGACAGCACCGCGGCGAAGACGGCGGGCCACATCCCCCCGACCAGGGCCACGACGAGCACGAGCAGCTGGTACGCGAGCACGTCCACCGTGATGGAGTCCGGGTCGTTCGTGCGCGACAGGAGCCAGGTGAGGAGCGGCCCGACCGTGAGCGACAGCACGAACGCCGCGGCGATCCGGGCCCGGGACAGGCTGCCGCCGAGCTTCGGCAGTGCGAACCCGCCGCCGGCCCGTTCGTGCGTGACGACGTGCACGTCGATGTCGCCGGACTCCTGGATGACCGTGTTGCCGATGCCGGGGCCGGTGATGGCGGCGGCCAGCCGTGTGCGCCGACTGACGCCGATGACGATCTGGGTCGCGTCGATCGACTTCGCGAAGCGGACCAGGGTGGTCGGCACGTCGTCGCCGACGACCTGGTGGTACGTCCCCCCGAGCTGTTCGAGCAGGGTGCGCTGCTTGCCGAGGGCGCCCGGGTGCCGGACGCGGAGCCCGTCGTTCGTCGTGACGTGCACGGCCGCGAGCTCGCCGCCGGCGCTGCGGGCCGCGATGCGGGCACCGCGGCGCAGCAGGGTCTCGCCCTCGGGCCCGCCGGTCAGGGCGACGAGCACGCGCTCGCGGGTCTCCCAGCGGTGGTCGATGCCGTGCTCGGCGCGGTAGGCCTTGAGCGCGTCGTCGACCTCGTCGGCGAGCCAGAGCAGGGCGATCTCGCGCAGGGCGGTGAGGTTGCCGAGTCGGAAGTAGTTCGACAGGGCCGCGTCGATACGGGCGGCCGGGTAGACCAGCCCGTCCGACAGCCGCTCGCGCAGGGACGCCGGGGCGAGGTCCACGACCTCGATCTGGTCGGCGGCGCGGACCACGGCGTCCGGGACGGTCTCGCGCTGCACCGTGCCGGTGATCTCGCGGACGACGTCGCCGAGGGACTGCATGTGCTGGATGTTCACGGTCGAGATGACGCTGATGCCCGCGGCGAGGAGCGCCTCGACGTCCTGCCACCGCTTCTCGTTCTGGCTGCCGGGGGCGTTCGTGTGCGCGAGCTCGTCGACCAGGGCGACGTCGGGGGCCCTGGCGACGACGGCGTCGAGGTCCATGTCGTCGAGGGACACCCCGCGGTGCTCGACGATCCGGCGCGGGACGACCTCGAGCCCGTCGACCAGGGCGGCGGTGGCGGCACGCTCGTGGGTCTCGACGACGGCGACCACCACGTCGCGGCCCTCGGCCTGCATGCGGTGCCCCTCCTCGAGCATCGTGAACGTCTTGCCGACGCCGGGGGCCGCGCCGAGCAGGACCCGCAGTTTGCCTCGCTTCACGGGGTCATCCTCTCGCTGTTCGGTGCGTGCTCCGCTGTGCGGTGCGTCCTTCGTGGAACGCACCCCGGTCCGGACACCGCACCCCGACACTGCGGGGTGCGACGTCCGGACCGGGGTGCGACGCACGGTGCCATCGGGAACGCTCAGCGCGTCGCGGCGAGCGCCAGGTTCAGCTCGAGCACGTTGACGACGGGCTCGCCGAGGAACCCGAGCTGCCGGGACTCGGTGTGGTCGTCGACGAGCTTGCGGACGGCGTCGGCGGACAGGCCGCGGGCCGAGGCCACCCGGGACACCTGCTGGAGCGCGTACTCCGGGCTGATGTCGGGGTCGAGCCCGGAGCCGGACGCCGTGACCGCGTCGGCGGGGACGTCCGCGGCGGACACCCCGTCGGCCTTCGCCAGCGCGGCGCGGCGCTCCTCGACGGCCTTCGTCAGGTCGGGGTTCGACGGGCCGAGGTTCGAGCCGGACGAGGCGTTCGCGTCGTAGCCCTTCTCGCCCGCGGCGCTCGGACGCGACTGGAACCACCGGTCGGCGTCCTTGCCGTCGAACGACTGCCCGATGAGGGACGAGCCGACGACCTTGCCCGACGAGTCGGTGACCATCGAGCCGTTCGCCTGGTCGTGGAAGGCGGCCTGGCCGACGCCCCACACCGCGAGCGGGTAGGCGACGCCGAGGACGACGGTGGACAGGAGGGTGAGGCGGATCGCCACGCCCGTGGAGCGGAAGGTGGACCGTACGGATGCCATTGGACTAGAACCCCGGGATGAGACCGACGACGAGGTCGATCAGCTTGATGCCGACGAAGGGGACGATGACGCCGCCGAGCCCGTAGACGAGCAGGTTGCGTCCGAGGACGGACGACGCGGAGGCCGCCCGGTAGCGCACGCCCCGCAGGGAGAGCGGGATGAGCGCCACGATGACGAGGGCGTTGAAGACGACCGCGGACAGGATCGCGGACGACGGGCTGTGCAGCCCCATGATGTTGAGCGCCGCGAGGCCGGGGAACGCCGCCTGGAACATGGCCGGGATGATCGCGAAGTACTTCGCGACGTCGTTGGCGATGGAGAAGGTGGTGAGCGCGCCGCGGGTGATGAGCAGCTGCTTGCCGATCCGGACGATGTCGATGAGCTTCGTCGGGTCGGAGTCGAGGTCGACCATGTTGCCGGCCTCCTTCGCGGCGGTGGTGCCGGTGTTCATCGCCACGCCGACGTCCGCCTGCGCCAGGGCGGGGGCGTCGTTCGTGCCGTCACCGGTCATCGCGACGAGGTTGCCGCCCTCCTGCTCGCGCTTGATGAGCGCGAGCTTGTCCTCCGGGGTGGCCTCGGCGAGGAAGTCGTCGACACCGGCCTCGGCGGCGATCGCCTTCGCGGTGCGCGGGTTGTCGCCGGTGATCATCACCGTGCGGATGCCCATGCTCCGGAGCTCGGCGAACCGGGCGGCCATGCCGTCCTTGACGACGTCCTTCAGGTGTACGACGCCGAGCAGGGCGACGGCGCCGGACGCGTCCCGGCGTCCGACGACGAGCGGCGTCCCGCCCTGGTCGGAGATCTCGGCGACGGTGGCGTCCACCGCGGCCACGACCGCGGGGTCGCCGTCCCCGGCCCAGGCGAGCACGGCGGCCGCGGCACCCTTGCGGATCTGCGCGCCGTCGGCCAGGTCGAGGCCGGACATGCGGGTCTGCGCGGTGAACGGCACCTCGGTCGCCCCGGCGGGGTTGCCCGGCGTGACACCGTCGGCCGCTGCGAGCGTCACGATCGAGCGTCCCTCGGGGGTGCTGTCCGCGGCGCTCGACAGCGCGGCGGCCTCGAGCAGCGTGCGCTCGGGCACCCCGGGGACCGGCACCACGCGCGAGGCCTGGCGGTTGCCGTACGTGATCGTGCCGGTCTTGTCGAGCAGCAGGGTCGTGATGTCACCGGCGGCCTCGACCGCACGGCCGGACATCGCCAGGACGTTGTGCTGCACGAGCCGGTCCATGCCGGCGATGCCGATCGCGGAGAGCAGCGCGCCGATGGTGGTCGGGATGAGGCAGACGAGCAGCGCGATGAGCACCGGCACGCTGACGGTCGCGCCGACGAGGCCCGCGATGGGCTGCATCGTCAGGCAGACGATCACGAACACGATCGACAGCGACGCGAGCAGGATGTTCAGCGCGATCTCGTTCGGCGTCTTCTGCCGCGCAGCACCCTCGACCAGGCGGATCATCCGGTCGATGAACGTCTCGCCGGGGGTCGAGGTGATCCGCACGACGATCCGGTCGGACAGCACCCGGGTGCCGCCCGTCACGGCGCTGCGGTCACCGCCGGACTCGCGGATGACGGGCGCGGACTCACCGGTGACGGCCGACTCGTCGACGCTCGCGATGCCGTCGACGACGTCGCCGTCACCGGGGACGACCTCGCCGGCCACGACGACCACGACGTCCCCCTTGGCGAGGTCGACGGAGGCGAGCTCCTCGGTCTCGGCGTGCAGGGCGGCGGGGTCGCCGGTCGCGTCGTACCCACGGACGCGCTGCGCGCTCGTGGTGGACCGGGTCTTCCGCAGGGTGTCGGCCTGGGCCTTGCCACGGCCCTCGGCCACGGCCTCGGCCAGGTTGGCGAAGACGACGGTCAGCCAGAGCCAGACCGCGATCGCGGCGGTGAAGACGGACGGCTCGACGAAGGCGGTCACCGTGGTGAGCGCGGCACCGACCTCGACGATGAACATGACGGGGTTGCGCCACATCAGGCGCGGGTCCAGCTTGCGCAGGGCACCCGGGAGGCCCGCCGCCAGTTGTCGGGGTCCGAAGGCGGACGAGGTGGTCGGCCTGGAGGCGGTGGTCGTCTCCGGCGCGTCGGTCGCGGTGGTCATTGCAGTGTCCTTGGACATCGGCTGGGCTTTCATCGGGCGAGTGCTTCTGCGAGTGGTCCGAGGGCGAGGACCGGGAAGTAGGTCAGGGCGGTGACGATCACCGCGACGGCACCGAGCAGGCCGACGAACAGCGGTCGGTGCGTCGGCAGCGTGCCGCTGGTCTCGGGCACCTTGTCCTGGGCGGCGAGCGACCCGGCGAGCGCCAGGACGAGCGCGATCGGGATGAACCGACCGAGCAGCATCACGACGCCGAGCGCGGAGTTCATCCACGTCGTGTTCGCGGTCAGGCCGCCGAACGCCGAGCCGTTGTTGTTCGCGCCCGAGGTGAAGGCGTACAGCAGCTCGGACAGCCCGTGGTTGCCCGGGTTGAAGATGCTCGTGCCGAGGACCTGCTCACGGACGCCGGGGATCGCCAGGGACAGTCCGGTGCCGAGCAGCGCGAGGGTCGGCGTGACGAGGATGTAGAGCGCCGCGAAGGTCATCTCACGGGCACGGATCTTCTTGCCGAGGTACTCCGGGGTGCGTCCGACGAGCAGCCCACCGATGAACACCGTGATGACCGCGAGCACGAGCATGCCGTACAGGCCGGAGCCCACGCCGCCGGGGCTGATCTCGCCGAGCATCATGTTGAGGAGCGCCATCATGCCGCCGATCGGCGTGAAGCTGTCGAACATGCCGCTCACGGCGCCCGTCGACGTGGCGGTGGAGGTCGTCCCGAAGAGGGTCGTGCCGAGGATGCCGAAGCGCATCTCCTTGCCCTCCATCGCGGCACCGGCCGCCTGGGTCGCGGTCCCGCCGCCGGCGAGCTCGGCGATCGACATCACCGAGAGCGACACGAGGAAGATCGCGCCCATCACGGCGAGGATCGCGTAGCCCTGGCGGTCGTCGCCCACCAGTCGCCCGAAGGTGCGCGGCAGCGAGAAGGGGATGACGAGCATGAGGAAGACCTCGACGAGGCTCGTCCACGCCTGCGGGTTCTCGAACGGGTGCGCCGAGTTCGCGTTGAAGTAGCCGCCACCGTTCGTGCCGAGCTCCTTGATCGCCTCCTGCGACGCGACGAAGCCGTCCGGGATGTGCTGCGTGCCTCCGGCGAGGGTGGTGACGTCGATCCCGGAACCCCAGGACTGCACGACGCCGCCCGCGATGAGCACGATCGCGAACACGAACGCGCCGGGCAGCAGCAGGCGACCGGTGCCGCGCACCACGTCGACCCAGACGTTGCCGAGCGTGCCCGACTTCCGGCGGGCGAACCCGCGGACCAGGGCGACGGCGACCGCGAGGCCGACCGCTGCGGACAGGAAGTTCTGCACCGCGAGGCCCGCCATCTGCACCGAGAAGCCGAGGGTGGCCTCGGGTGAGTAGGACTGCCAGTTCGTGTTCGTGACGAAGGACGCCGCCGTGTTGAAGGCGAGCGACGGCCCGACGTTCGGCAGCCCGAGGTCGCCCGGCAGCACGACCTGGATGCGCTGCAGCAGGTAGACGACGAACACCCCGACGACGCTGAAGAGCAGCACGCCGCGCAGGTACGCGGGCCAGGACTGCTCGGCGTCGGGGTCGACCCCGATCACCCGGTACACCCCGCGCTCGACGCGGGTGTGCTTCGTCGGGGTGTACACGTGCGCCATCCAGTCGCCGACCGGACGGTAGGCGACGACGAGGAGCAGGACGAGGGTCGCGACCTGGGCGATGCCGGCCCACGTGTCGACCGTGGAGCCCGCCATCAGAAGCGCTCCGGGTGGACCAGGGCCCACACCAGGTAGACGACCGATGCGATGCCGAGGACGGCTGCGGCGATGGTGACGACGATCACAGCCGCTCCACCCCCTTGGCGATGAGTGCCACCACGCCGAACACGGCGAGGACACCGGCGACGACGAAGACGTCGAACACGAGGGACTCCAGGGTTGCTGCGGGGTCCGAGCCGGGCGGTTCGGGCCGCACCACGTGTGGTGCGGAACCGATGCTGGATCCGGTGACGCACCTCCAGGTCGGTCCTAACGGGATCCTGACGGCCTGCTGACGGACGCATGCGCCGCCCTAACGCCCGTCGCGGCGCGAGCCGCGGTGGTTCCCCCCGTTGCCGAGGTGGAGCCGCGCTGGTACCGTTGCAGCATCATGATCGGCCCGCTCGCCTCACGGCTCGGGCCGATTTTCTCGTACCGGGGGAGACGAGCTGCCGTACACGAAGCCGTGGTTGTCGATCGACGACCAGATCGCGACCCTGCGCGGACGCGGGCTCTCGATCGCTGACCCGGACCGCGCGGCGGCCGTCCTCGCCGAGGTCGGCTACTACCGACTGACGGGCTACCTCTACCCGTTCCGCGTGTCCCGCAGTGTGACCGACGAACACGGACGCGCGGCGACACTCGTCGAGGAGCGGTTCCGTCCGACGGCGGCTTTCGACGACGCGTGTGCGCTGATCGTCTTCGACCGCGCCCTGCGTCTGCTCGTGCTCGAGGCGGTGGAGCGGGTGGAGGTCGCGGTCCGCACCCGGCTGGCGCACGTCCTCGGCCGGGTCGCACCGTTCGCGCACGAAGACCGGTCGGTCTTCAGCACGGCCTTCACCGCACCACGTCCGGGCACTGACCCGCGCAGCGAACACCAGCGGTGGCTGGAACGGCTCGACGAACGATGCGCGCGGTCGGACGAGTCGTTCGTCGCGCACTTCCGCGAGCGGTACGACGGCCACATGCCGATCTGGGTCGTCGTGGAGCTGCTCGAACTGGGGCAGGTGTGCCGCCTGTACAGCGGTCTCCGGAACGACCTCGCCACCGAGGTCGCGGCGGCGTTCTCGGTGCCGACCAAGCAACTGATGCGGAGCTGGCTCGCGTCCGTGAACTACGTCCGGAACGTCGCGGCGCACCACGCCCGGCTGTTCAACCGCAAGCTCGTCGCCGCACCGAAACGACCGAATGCGACGCAGGTCCCCACACTCGCGCACCTCGGATCCGGAGCCGCACCCAAGCGGTTCGGGGTCTACGAGGTCCTCGCGGTGCTCGCGCACCTGCTCGAGTCCGTCCCGTCCGACGGTGACTGGCAGCGGCGCACCGCGGCGCTGCTGGCTGACTTCCCGCAGATCGACGGCATCGACGTCCGGTCGACCGGTGCCGACCCGGCCTGGCTCAGCGAACCGCTTTGGAACGGCCCTCGGCGATCAGGGACGAACTGACGGGGGTCGATCGCCGACGGCCTCCTGCAGCCGACCCGCGAGCGCGGCGACCGCGTCGCGGAGCGCGTCCGGCCCCTCGACCTGGAAGGGCACGGTGGACGCGGCGAACGCACCCGCGAGTCCGTCCCAGGACCACGACCCGCGGGTGACCCGGCTGCGGCCGTCACCGAGCGCCTCGACGACGGCGTCCTCCGGCAGGAACGGGGCGATCCGCGCCGCGTCCTCGGCGCGCACCAGCACGGAACCCGTGCACGGCCAGACGTCGTCGCGGTCCGAGCCCCGGAACCGCGCCGACACGAACGCGGCGGCGTCCCCGCCCGGCACCGGACGCGGGGTGAACGGGAGTCGGGTCGGCATCCGCGGCGCGATCCGGTCGACGCGGTAGGTCCGCCAGTCGTCGCGCTCGGGCTCCCACGCGAGCAGGTACCAGCGGCCACTCCGCGCGACGACCGCGTGCGGCTCGACCCGGTGCAGGGTGTCGCGCTCGCCGTAGCCGAAGCGCAGGACCTCGTGGCGGTGCACGGCGGCGCTCACGGCGACCAGCACCTCCGGGTCCGCACGCGTCGTGCCGGGTGCGGTGACGGCGTCGACGAGGTCCACACGGTTCCGGAGGTGCTCCGGCATGACCTGTCGGACGGTGGTGAGCGCACGGGCGGCGGCCTCGGCGATGTCGGCGCCGGACGCGGGCGCCACGGCGAGGGCGAGGGCGACCGCGACGGCCTGCTCGTCGTCGAAGAGCAGCGGCGGCAGGTCGGACCCGGCGCCCAGGCGGTACCCGCCCGCCGGCCCGCGCACGGCCTCGACCCGGTAGCCGAGGTCGCGGAGCCGGTCGACGTCGCGGCGCAGGGTCCGCGGGCTGACGGCCAGTCGGGTCGCGAGTTCGTCGCCCGGCCACTCGCGGTGCACCTGCAGCAGGGAGAGCAGCGCGAGCATGCGCGAGGACGGATCGGCCATGTCCACGATCATGCCCCGAGAAGCAGTCACGATCTGACCGCAATGCCCGACATCCTCGTCCCATGAGCATCGAGATCACGACCCACATCAACTTCGACGGACAGGCCCTCGAGGCCCTCGACTTCTGGGCGGCTGCCTTCGGCGGCACCGTGCAGGCGACCACCTACGGCCAGATGGGCGCGTCGCAGGACCCGGCCTGGGCCGACCGGATCGTCTTCGGACAGGTCACCACCGAGGCCGGCTTCCGCATCATGGCGTTCGACGTCTGGCCGGACCAGCCGTACGACCAGGGCACGAACGGCTTCTACGTCTTCGTGCACGGCGACGACGCGGACGAGGTCACCCGGTACTGGGACGGGCTGTCCGATGGCGCCGAGGTGCGGCAGCCGCTCGGGCCGTCGCCGTGGGCGCCGCTCGCCGGTCAGCTGCGCGACCGGTTCGGGGTCGTGTGGCAGCTGGACGTGGCGGCGCTGCAGGGCTGAGGCACGGCGCGGGTGCGTCGGCGCTGCCGCGTCAGCGCTGCCGCGTCAGCCTCGTCGATGGAGCAGGAGACGTCGGGTCCGTCCCGGGCGACCCGACGTCTTCTGCTCCACGAACGCACGGGCACCGCACCAGACGCGCGGCGCCCTCAGCCCACCGGCGTCCAGGTACTCACCGTCACCGCCGCCGTGACGGTCGCCGACCCGAAGGTCCGCTCCGGGTCCACGTGGTGGTGACCCGGCCCCATGTGCACCACGTCGTGCACGTCCTCCGCGGTCAGCTCCATCGTCCACGTCAGGTCGTTCGAGCTCCGCAGCACGAACGACGGCGTCAGCGAGTCGTGCAGCCGCCGCTCCTTCTCCGGGTCCACCGCGATCGTCGCCTCGGCGAGCTCCGCCAGGTGGCCGGTCCGCGGGGTCACCACCGCCAGGGCCCCCGCCGGGTGCAGCACCCGCGCGTACTCCCGCTGGTTGCGTGGCGCGAAGACGTCCAGCACGACCGCGGCCACGTCGTCGACGGCCGGGAGGCGCTCGGTCACGTCCCCGACGACGGCTCCCGCCCGCGGGTGGATGCGCGCGGCACGACGGATCGCCACGGCGGACAGGTCCAGCGCGACGCCGAGGCGGTCGGCCGCGGCCCCGGTCTCGAGGGCGTGGGCCAGGTACGTGCCGGGCCCGGACCCGACGTCGAGCACGACGCCGGGCGCCGTCGTCTCGGCGACCACCGCGGCGAGCGCCCGCTCCACCGGGGCGTAGTGCCCGCGGCCGAGGAAGCGCAGCCGGGCGTCGACCATCGCGGGCGTGTCCGCGGTCAGTGCGCGGCGCTTCGCGGGCAGCAGCGTCAGGTGGCCCTGCTTCGCCTCGTCGTACCGGTGTCCGGTCGTGCACCCCACCGAGCCGTCGGCGACGCGGGCGAGCGGCTCGGCGCAGACGGGGCAGGCGAGCACGGGGAGCAGGTCGTCGCGCACCCCCACAGCGTACGCAGCCTCGCTACCCTGGCCCGATGTCGCTCGAGCAGCTCTTCGGTCTGGACGGACGTCGCACCCTGGTGACCGGCGGGAGCTCCGGCATCGGGCGGGCGATCGCGGAGGCACTGGCGGACGCCGGGGCGCACGTGGTGGTCGCAGCCCGGACACGCTCCACCATCGACGAGACCGTCGCCGCGATCGAGCACGCGGGCGGATCCGCCACGGGTCTCGTCGCGGACCTGTCGACCCGGGGCGGCGCCCACGCCCTGGCCGATGCCGTCGGTGAGGTCGACGTCCTGGTCAACTCGGCGGGGATCAACCTGCGCCCGCCGATGCCGGAGCTCGACGAGGCCACCTGGGACGCGACGATGGCCGTGAACCTGGATGCACCGTTCGTCCTCGGGCAGCGGCTCGCGCCGGGCATGGCGGCACGCGGGTACGGCCGGATCATCGGCATCAGCTCGCAGCAGGCCCACCGACCGTTCGCCGCGAGCGGCGCGTACGGGGTCTCCAAGGCCGCCCTGGAGGCGCTGGTCCGGTCGCAGGCAGAGGCCTGGTCGGGCCGTGGGGTCACCGCCAACGTCCTGGTGCCGGGTTTCGTGCAGACCGCGCTGAACCGACGGCTCTCCGCCGATCCGGAACGGGTCGCCGCGCTCGCGGCCCGCACGCTCGTCGGCCGGAACGGCGAGGCCTCGGACTTCGCGGCCGCGGCGGTCTTCCTCGCCGGGCCCGGGTCCGCCTACGTCACGGGACAGTCGATCGCGGTCGACGGCGGGTTCTCGGTGCACTGAGGCGACGGCTCGGTAGCGTCGGTCCATGGCCGTCATCCACCGCGCGACACTCCGACCGTCCAAGGCCGAGGCCCTCGCCGCCTGGCTCCCGGGCCAGCCGTGGAGCGGCCTGACGGCGGGCGATCCCGTCGAGGTCGTGACGCGCTTCCGCTTCGACGACCCCGCGGGCGAGGTCGGCGTCGAGGTGCTCCTCGTGCAGACCCCGGACGGCCGGCTCCTGCACACGCCGCTGACGTACCGCGGAGCGCCGCTCGACGCTGCTCGGGCGCACCTCGTCACCGAGATGGACCACTCCGTGCTCGGTCGCCGCTGGGTGTACGACGCCGCCGGTGACCCGGTCTACGCCGACGTCGTGCGGCGCGCGATCGCGACGGGCGGCCACGAGGCCGAGCTCGAGCGAGCCGACGGCACCGGACACTTCGACAAGGAGGGAACGGCGCACGGCAGCGGCACGGCGGCGGTCTCCCCCACGGTGACGACGGTCGCGGCGCACACCGACGGCACCGAGACGACCGTCCGGACCGACCACGGCGACCTCGTGGTGCTCCGGGTCGTCGGTCTCCCGGTCCCAGAAGGCGAGACCTTGACCGCGGCGTGGGGCGACCGGCACGCGGTCGTCGCGGTGCTGCCCGCCTGACCGACGTCGCGGACGCTCCCCGACCCCGCCGGCAGCGTGCCCCGTTCGGGGGACTCCGAGGGAACCGGCGTCTGATTGCAATGTGCAACTTCGACGGAGGTCCCCCTGGTCGGCGCTCCTGCCCGCCTCGGTGGTCGTCGCGACCGCGACGCAGGACCTCGAGGGGACCCTCGCCGACGACGAGGCGGCCGCGGTCGCAGGAGCGCTGCCCGCCCGCCGAGCGGAGTTCCTGACCGGACGGCTGCTCGCCCGCCGCGCCCTGGCGGCGACCGGGATCCGCGCGGGGACCCTGCCGGTCGCGCGGGACGGCGCGCCCGTCTGGCCCGAGGGGGTCGTCGGCACGATCACGCACTGCACCGGACTCCGCGCGTGCGCCGTCGGACGCCGCGACGAGCACGCCGGCATCGGCATCGACGCGACCCCGGCGGCACCGCTGCCCGCGGGGGTGCTCGCACGCATCGCGGACCTGGACAGCACGCCGGTCACGGCCGGTCTGCGTGCGCTGCGCCGGATCGGGGTTGAGAGTCCGGACAGCGTGCTGCTCGCCGCGTCCGAGGCGGTCGCGAAGGCGCGGACCGCGGCGCACGGCGGCTGGTTCGGCATCGACGGCGCGACCGTCGAGCTGCACCGGGACGGCAGCTTCACCGCGACCGAGCGCCGGGGGCCGGCGTTCACCGCGACGGGGCACTGGGCGGTGGACCGGGGGGCGGCGCTGGCGGGGGCGGCGCTGGCGGGGGCAGCGCTCCACGAGCGCTGAGACGGACGCGCAGGGGCGCGCCCGAGGAACGACGAAGGGACGAACGATGGACCAGCACCACGACGACACGTCGGTCGAGGCGGTGTTCGCGCAGCACGCGGACCACACCGCACTGCGGCACCGGGACGGCACGACCGTCACCGACACGAGCTTCCGGGAGCTCTGGGACCGCGCCGGGTCGGTCGCGGCCGTCCTGGGCGAGACCGTCTCGGCGGGCGACCGGGTCGCGCTGCTCGGCGCCGCGACCGCCGACGTCGTGACGCTCGAGCTCGCGGCCTGGATCCTCGGCGCGGTGACCGTGCCGCTGCAGACCAGCGCGCCGGTGTCGGCACTCCGGGCGATCGTCGACGAGACCGAGCCGGTGTGGCTCGGCGTCGCGGCCGAGCACCTGCCGACGGCCCGGGCGGTGCTCGCGACGTCGGACGCCGCGGTGCGGACCGTGCTGCTGGACGCCGGCGACGAGGACGGGGACCAAGGCCTGCCGACGCTCGGCGCGCTCGTCGGCCGGGGCACCGACCTGTCCCGCCCGACGCCGTGGCACCCGGCTGCGGGCGAGGACCCGCTCGCGCTCCTGCTCTACACCTCCGGGAGCACCGGCACCCCGAAGGGCGCGATGTACACGCGGGCCATGGTCGAACGGCTGTGGCACGCGCTGCGGCCCGACCGCCCTACCCCGGACACCACTGCCGCCCCGACCGCCGACGTCGTCGGGTACGCCTACCTGCCGATGAGCCACCTCACCGGACGCGCCGCCGTGCTCGCCACGCTCGGCCGCGGCGGGACCCTGGCGCTCGCGACGTCCACCGACCTGTCGACCCTGTTCGAGGACCTCCGGGTGTACGCCCCGACCGAACTCGTCCTCGTGCCCCGCGTGGCCGAGATGATCCGGCAGGAGGGCGAGCGCGAGGAACAGCGCCGCCTGGCCGAGGCGGATGCGACCGACCCGGCCGCCGTCCGCGCCGCCGTGCAGGCCGACCTGCGCGTCCGAGCGCTCGGCGGACGGATCCGGCAGGCGATCTGCGCGAGCGCACCCCTGACCCCCGAGCTCCGCGCGTACGTCGAGGACTGCCTCGGGACGACCCTGCACGACCTCTACGGCTCGACCGAGGCCGGCAGCATCCTGCGCGACGGGGTCGTCCAGCAGCCGCCGGTCACCGAGCACAAGCTCGTCGACGTCCCCGAACTCGGCTACCGGACCACCGACCGACCCCACCCGCGCGGCGAGCTGCTCGTGAAGAGCACGGCCGTGATCCCCGGGTACTTCCGCCGCCCGGACGTCACCGCCGCGGTCTTCGACGAGGACGGCTTCTACCGCACCGGCGACGTGATGGCGCAGACCGGGCCGGACACGTACGTGTACCTCGACCGGCGGAACAACGTGATCAAGCTCTCGCAGGGCGAGTTCGTCGCCGTCGCCGCGCTCGAGGCGACCTACGGCGGCACGCCCGAGGTCCGCCAGGTCGCCCTGCACGGGGACAGCCGGCACGCGTTCCTGCTCGCCGTGGTCGTCCCCACCGACCCGGCGGCGACCGAGCGCGACGTCCTCGCCGCCCTGCAGCGCACCGCGCGGGAGCACGGACTCGCCCCGTACGAGGTGCCCCGCGGCGTGATCGTCGAGCCGGACCCCTTCACGGTCGAGAACGGCATGCTCTCCGACGCCCGGAAGCTCCTGCGCCCGCGCTTCACCGAGCGCTACGGCGAGCGCTTCGCCGCGGTGTACGACGCCGTCGACGCGCAGCAGAGCGGCACCCTCGTCGCGGCCCTCCGCGAGCACGTGGCCGACGAGCCGGTCGTCGACACCGTGGTCCGTGCGGCGCAGGAGTTCCTGCACGCCGAGGTGTCCCCCGAGACCGCCGCGGCCGCACGCTTCTCGGACCTCGGCGGCGACTCGCTCTCCGCCCTGACCTTCTCGGGGATCCTCGAGGACGTGTTCGACGCCGAGGTCCCCGTCGGCGTGATCACCGACCCGACGAACGACCTCGCCGCCGTCGCCGCGTTCGTCGAGCGGTCCGCCGCCGACGACCGACCGTCCGTCGCGCGCGTGCACGGCGCCGACCCGACGGTGCTGCGCTCGGCGGACCTGCGCCTCGACCGGCTGCTCGGCACCGTCCCCGAACCGGTCGGGCGGCCCACGGCGAGCCGGGCAGCAGCGGACCCGGCAGCGGACCGGGCAGCTGCCGCCGGCACCGACGCGGGGCCCCGCACGGTCCTGCTCACCGGCGGCAACGGCTACCTCGGACGCTTCACGGTCATCGACTGGCTCGAGCGGCTCGCCCCCGTCGGCGGCACCCTGGTCTGCCTGGTCCGCGGTGCCGACGACGCGGACGCCCGACGGCGCCTCGAGGCCGCGTTCGCCGCCGACCCCGCCTTCGTCGCGCGGCTCGGCGAGCTCGACGGCGCGCTCGAGGTGGTCGCCGGTGACGTCAGCGAGCACCTGCTCGGCCTCGACGAGGCCCGGTGGCGGGACCTCGCCGCCCGCGTGGACCTCGTCGCGCACGCCGCGGCCCTCGTGAACCACGTGCTGCCGTACTCCGCGCTGTTCGGCCCGAACGTGGTCGGCACCGCCGAGGTCCTGCGCCTCGCGATCGCCGCCGGGAGCGTCCCGGTCACGTTCGTGTCGAGCGTCGCCGTCGCCGGCGGTGCCCGACCGAGCACCACCGAGGACGTCGCACCCGACGCCCCGGCTGCGCTCGACGAACGGGCGGACATCCGCACGACGATCCCGGAGTGGACGGTCGCGGACGAGTACGCGAACGGCTACGGCGCGAGCAAGTGGGCGAGCGAGGTGCTGCTCCGCGAGGCGCACGAGCACCACGGCGTCCCCGTCGCCGTGTTCCGCTCCGACATGGTCCTGGCGCACCCCCGCTGGCGCGGCCAGGTGAACCTGCCCGACGTGTTCACGCGGCTGGTCTGGAGCGTGCTCGCGACGGGCCTCGCGCCGGCGTCGTTCGTGCAGCGCGCACCGGACGGCTCACGGCAGCGGTCGCACTACGACGGGCTACCAGCGGACTTCACGGCCGCCGCGATCGACGCGATCGGCGCGGCGGTCACCTCGGGCCACCACACCTACAACGTCGTGAACCCGCACGACGACGGCGTCTCGCTCGACACCTTCGTCGACTGGTTGATCGAGGACGGCCACCCGGTCGAGCGGATCGCGGACCACGCCGAGTGGGTCACGCGGTTCCGGGAGGCCCTGACGGCCCTGCCGGACGAGGACCGCGCCCGATCGGTGCTGCCGCTGATGCACGCGTTCGCCGTCCCGGAGGCACCGCACGCCGGCTCCGCGATCCCCGCCGACGGCTTCGCCGCCGCGGTCCGCCGGGTCCGACCGCTCGGCTCCCCGACGATCCCGTCGCTCGACCACGCGCTCATCGCGAAGGTCGCGGACGACCTCGCGTTCCTGGGGCTGCTCACGCCGACGCGCGTCGGCGCGCGCTGACGGGCCGCACCCCCACCGGACGGGAGGCGCGGTGCCGACCCGGCACGCGCCTCCCGTCCGTCGCCTGGTCGCGTCGGACGCGACCGGCACCGCCGACGGGCACCCGCAGGGCCTGCCTGCGGAGCGGGTCGGCTGGCAGGATCGAGCACGTGAAGACACTGGAGTTGCCACAGACCGACCTCACCGCGTCCGACGTCGTCGTCGGGCTCATGCGGATCAACGACATGAGCGACGAGGACATCCGGTCGCTGTACACGGCCTCGCGGGACGCGGGCGTCACGATGTTCGACCACGCCGCGATCTACGGCGGCTGGCACGGGTGCGAGGCCCGCTTCGGCGAGGCCGTCACGCTGTCGTCCTCGGAGCGCGAGGCGATCCAGCTGCAGACCAAGGTCGGCATCCGGCAGGGGTACTTCGACTTCTCGTACGAGCACGTCATCGAGTCGGTGCACGAGTCGCTCGAGGCGCTTCGGACGGACTACGTCGACGTCCTGCTGCTGCACCGGCCCGACGCCCTGGTCGAGCCCGAGGAGGTCGCCCGCGCCTTCGACGAGCTGCACGCCGCCGGCAAGGTGCACCACTTCGGCGTCTCGAACCACACGCCCGGTCAGGTCGACCTGCTCCGCCAGCACGTCCGGCAGCCGCTGGCGTTCAACCAGGTGCAGCTGAGCATCACGCACGCGAACGTCATCGCGCAGGGGGTCGCGGCCAACATGGGCGGCCTCGACCAGTCCATCGACCGGGACAACGACATCCTGAACCACGCACGGATGACCGGCGTGACCCTGCAGGCCTGGTCGCCGTTCCAGAAGGGGTTCTTCGACGGCGTGTTCCTGGGCGACCGGGAGCAGTACGCCGAGCTGAACGACGTGCTCGACGAGGTCGCGGCCGCGCACGGGGTGACCCCGACGGGCATCGCCGTGGCGTGGATCACCCGACACCCCGCGCACTTCCAGGTGGTGCTCGGCACGACGAACCCGCAGCGCGTCCAGGAGGCCGCTGCCGGGTCGGACGTCGTGCTCTCCCGCGAGGAGTGGTACCGGATCTTCACCGCCGCGGGACACACCGTCCCCTGAGCGCGCCCGGGCGTCGGCGGCGCTCGGCACAACCGGGAGCACGCCGAACCGCGGAATCCCGTGGCGCGGCGTGCTCCCGGTTGTGCGGGAGCACGCCGAACCACCCGGCGGCCGGGGCCCCCGCGCCCGGCTCAGTCCGCGTCGCGGGGCGCGCTCGGCACGGCGACGTCCACCGGTGACACCCGGGTCGGGTCGGCGGACGCACCACCGACCACGTCGAACGAGATCCCGAGCGCAGCCGCCGTCTCGGCGTCGAGCTCCAGCCCGTCCTCGTCCACCTGGTCCTCGGGGATCGCGCGACCCTGCGACGGGTCGAACGAGTTCGCAATCGACATGCCGGAGAGCATGCCCGCCGCGCTTGGCAATCCGCGGGGAGCACGCGGTGGGGACTCAGAGGTCCCCTACTCAGAGGTCGTCGGGGTGCAGCCGCTCACCCGCCTGCGGGCGTCGGAACACCGGGCCGCCGCCGGCCTCGTCCTCCTCGTGGTGGTCGACCGGCCCGCGGGTGGGATCGGCCGCATCCGGACCGACGTCGGCCCCGCGGTCCTCCTCCACCTCGAGTTCGGTCGCGTCCGAACCGTCCACGGGGAGGTCGGCGCCTGGCTGTTCCGGATCGAACGGTGCACTCATCGACATGGTCGCAGCATGCTCCGGGCGGGTGGACGGCGCATCAACGCTGTCCGTCCGCCGCGACGAGCTCGAGCTGCGTCAGGCGCAGGTCGGTCACCGCGGTGAACCGGAACGACGTGCCGACGCCCTGCAACCGGAACACCCGGGTCTGCCCCGGCCACGCGAACGCGGCGTCCCGCACCGACGCCCGGGCCTCGCCGAGCGACACGTCCCACGAGTACGACCCCGGCTCCGCCACCGTGACGGTGTACAGCGACGCGGGCACCTCCGGCACCGCGAACGCGATCCCGGACCCTGCGGCGAGCGCCGTCACGGTCCGCCCGGTGTCGTCCGCCAACGCGGCAGCAGCCCCGGACACCGGCGCACCAGCAGCCCCGGTCACGCCGCCGGGCAGCAGGTCCCACGGCACGTCCCGGTACCCGTGCACCTCGGACGCGGAGAGCGGCCGGGTGTCCGCCGCCCACCCGGTGGGCTCGCCGGACAGCGTGAACACGATCCGCGACGCCCCGACCACGACCGCGTGCGGGATGCTCACGGACGTCCACGGTTCGCCGTCGACCGTCACCGACGCGACGTAGGGGCCCGACGAGTCACCCGCGACCTCGATCACGGTCGGCGATCCACCCGACGCCCCACCGGCGGGCCGCAGCACCGTCCGCCGGACCGACGGCGGCACGAGCACGTACGCCCCGGTCGACGGCGTGAGCGGGTACAGCCCGATCGTCGCGAGGACGTACCAGGCGCTCATCTCGCCGTTGTCCTCGTCGCCCGGGTACCCCTGCCCGAGGTCCGACCCGACGAACAGCCGCTCCAGGCACTCCCGGACGACGCGGTGCGCCAGGTCGTGGCGCCCGGTGGCCATCGGGAAGAACGGGATGTGGTGCGCCGGCTGGTTCGACAGCCCGAGCATGCCCATCCGGACGTCGCGCGCCTCGGTCATCTCGTGGATCGCGAAGCCGTAGGACCCCGAGTGCACGGTCGCGCCGGTCTCCGGGGTCGCGAAGAACCGGTCGATCGCCGCGTCGAAGCGCTCGGGGCCGCCGTGCAGGTCGACGACGCCCGCCGGGTCGTGGGGTGCGGTGAACGCCGTTCCGTAGGCGTTGGTCTCGGTGTAGTCGTCGCCCCAGTCGCGCGGGTCGAACTCCGTCCCCACCCGCCACGAGCCGTCGGGGTCGCGGCCGACGAAGAACCCGCGCTCGGCGTCGAACACGTTCCGGTACTGCAGCGAGCGGCGCGCGAACCACTCCGCCTCGGCCTCGTACCGGGCCAGGTCGTCCGCGGTCGTCGCCCGCGATGCGAGCAGGCCCGCCATCACCGCGAGACCCCAGTCGTTGATCGCCGCGTCGAGGGTCCAGCTCATGCCCTCGTGCGTCGCCGTGTCGACGTGGCCGCGGAACACGGCCGGGAGGATCCCCTTCCGCCCGACGCGCTCGTCCCGTGCCGGGACGGTCGCGTTCCGCAGCGCGCTCCGGTAGGCGGTCGCCAGGTCGAAGCCGGTGACGCCCTTCACGGCGAGGTCCGCGAAGACCGTGTCGCTCGTGGTGCCGGTCATGCAGTCCTCGGCGCCGGGGGCACTCCACCGCGGCGTCCACCCGCCGTCCCGGAAGTGGCCGACGACCCCCTCGGCGAGCGCACCCGCCCGGTCCGGGGTGAGGAGCGCGAGGAGCGGCCAGGCGGTCCGGTAGGTGTCCCAGAACCCGTTCACGGTGCTGAGGGTGCCCTCGACGACCTCGGGGCCCGGGGCGTCGCGGATCGGCGCGGCGAGGACGTCGCCGTACGGGGAGCGGTACCGCGGGACGCCGTCTCGTGCGGTCTCCCCCGCGGTGAGCGGGAACAGGAAGAGCCGGTACAGGCCGGAGTACAGCGAGACGAGCTGGTCCGGTGTCGCTCCCTCGACCTCGAGCGTGCCGAGGGCGGCGGTCCAGGCGGCCTCGGCCCGCACGCACATCGTGTCGACGTCCCCGGCGGCACGGGCGTTCGCGCGGGCGTCCTGGATCGAGACCGTCGAGATGCCGAGCACCACGTCGGTGTGCCCCGCGGCGGCGCCGTCGACCTGCACCCAGCCGCGGAGCATGCCGTCCCGGACGACCGTGCGGTCCGCGGTGGCTCCGGCGATCCGGACGTGCACGTGGTGCGGCGGGGTGCCGGGCCGGTCGTCGAGCAGGCACTCCACCACGGCCGTGCCGTCGACGATCGCCACCGAGACGTCGTCGACGCGGCCGTGGTGGTCGAGGACGACGGCCCGGGTGCCGGTGAACCGGAACCCCAGGGCGAACTCCCCCGCGGTCATCGTCGCGGTGACGCCCTGGTCGAGGGCGACGCGGTAGCGGTGCGGCCCGTCCTGCTCGTCGTCGTGGTCGAAGCCCAGCGCCCGGGCGGTCCGGTCAACGTCCGGCTCGTCGAGCGGGGACGGCATGAGCTGGAACACCCCGCGGTCGGCCATCCAGGGCGACGGCAGGTGGCTCGTGGCGAAGCCCTGCAGCGCGGACCGGACGCGGCCGTCCGGCTCCGTCCGGGCGTGCTCCTGGTACGCGTACGGCCAGTGTCTGCTCGACGCGTCGGTCATCGGCAGGCCGAGCACCCCGCCGTGCGGCACCCCGACGACCGGTGCGGTGTTGCCGCGCGAGGACCGCGACGACGACTGCGTGCCGCGGGTCGTGCGGACGTGGTCGATCAGCCGTGCCGGCTCCGGGCGCGCCGGTCCGATCCGGACCGCGTCGAACCAACCGCGCAGCGCCGGGCGCTCCCCGTCGTCGTCCGCAGCCGGTCCGGCGGCGCCGAGCCGTGCCTCCAGGCGGTCCACGACGGCACCGGCGAACGGCGTGAGGTCGACCGCGCGACGGTTCCACTGGTCGACCCACTGCGTCTTCGCCGCCGCCTGGGCCGCGGGCGTCAGGCCGGCGCCGTACTGGTCGTGGGCGGTGTCGCTCAGCCGTCGGCCGTCGGTCAGGACGACGTCGAGGTCGGCGGCCGTCGCGTCCCAGAAGTGCGCGAGGTCCGCCTCGTCGGGTTCGTCGTGACCGGCCGGCAGGGTGCGCTCGGGGAACCAGACCCACGACAGCTCGTCTCCGGGTGCGATCGCCCGTCCGGCGAAGCCGGGCAGGACCCCCTCGACCGTCGTCTCCCCCGCCGGGCGTTCGAGCAGCCAGGCCTCGGCCGAGTCCCAACCGACCCCGTCCCGGGCCGCCACCGCCGTCGTCGGGCCACCGCTCCGTCGCAGTTCACGCACCCGACGACCCTATTTCCTCCAGGGTGTCGACGAAACCCCCGCGCAGCCGCCGTCAGCCGACGGTCGGCGTGGTCGGCAGGGTCTCGCCGACCGTCGTGTCGGCCGGGTCCTTCTTGTCCTTGCCCTTGCCGTTGTCGTTCCCCGGCCCACTGTTGCTGCCGGGGCCGGCGTTGCCCTGATCGGTACCGCCCTGCGGGGACTGGACCGGGTTCGAGGCGGGCCCGCCCGGCTGGGGTCCGACGGTCGGGTCGTCCGCCGGCGAGCTCGGCTGCTGCTCGGGCTCGCTCGGCTGTTCCTGGGGCTGGCTCGGCTGCTGCTCCGGCTCGCCGGACTGCTCCTGCGACGGCTCGCTGCTCGGTTCCTCGGCCGGTTCGCTCGACTGCTGGGTCGGCTGGCCGGACTCCGTCGGCGCCGGCGTGCTCGAGCCACCGCTCAGGGCGATGACCGCGACGACGATGCCGGCGAGCACCAGGATGCCGATGACCACCGCCGCGATGACCGGCCCGCGACGGCGTCGCCCGTCATCGTCCGTCCGCCGGGCGGCCCCGCCGCCGCCGCCCGCGCCGGACCCTGCGGCGGCACCGCCTGCCGCAGCACCGCCGGCTGCCGCCGCCCCGGCCGCACCGGCACCCGCACCGCCGCGCTGGGCTCCGAGCACGGTCGTCGCGACGTCGTCCTGCCCCGCTGCGCGACCGGGCTGCCCGAGCACGGCCGTCCGGTCGTACGCCTGCGTGGGCGCTTCCGTGCCGCCCGTCGGCATCGCCTGCGTCGCCTGGTCGCCGTGCGCTGCGTCCGGGGCCCCGGCGCCGAGGAAGGCACCGGCGGCACCCGCGGCCGCCCCCGCTGCGCCACCGGCCGCGCGGGTCATCGTCCCGGGTCCGGCGGGCAGCAGCTGCGTGGCCGGCGCGGCGTCGTCCCGGCCCAGGGAGCGGAGTCGCTGCGCGGCCTCGGCGGCGCTCGGTCGGTCGGCGGGGTCCTGCGCCGTCATCACGTGCAGCAGGGTCCGCCAGGCCGTCGGCAGGTGCTGGTCGATCTCCGGGCCGCGGGCGAGTCGCGCGGTCGCCGACTCCACCGCGCTGCCGGGGAACGGCCGCTTCCCGGTCAGGCACTCGAGCAGCACGAGGCCGAGCGCGTAGACGTCGGCCTTGCCGGTGACCTCGTGGCCCGTGACCTGCTCCGGCGAGATGTAGGCGGCGGTGCCCATCACGGTGCCGGCGCCGGTCACCCGGGCGGCGTCACGGAGCAGGGCGATCCCGAAGTCGGCGAGCTTCACGTGCTCGCCGTCGCTCTCGAGCAGGACGTTCGCGGGCTTCACGTCGCGGTGCACGATGCCCTGCGCGTGGACCGCCGCGAGCCCGTCGGCGACCTGCGCACCGAGGCGCGCGGTGGTCGCCGGGTCGAGCACGCCCTCGTGCAGACGGGTGGCGAGGTCGCTCCCGGGGACGAGCTCCATCACCAGGTAGGAGTCGCCCTCGTCGTCGTCGAGCGCCGCGTCGTAGAGCGTGACGAGCGCGGGGCTGCGGAGCGCCGCGAGCGTGTGGATCTCGGCCTCGGCGCGGGCGCGCTCCCCGTGGTCGACGGCACCGATGCGGAAGACCTTGACCGCCACCTCGCGGCCGAGCTGCTCGTCCACCGCCCGGTAGACGGAGGCCATGCCACCGTGTCCGAGCGTCCCGGTGACGCGGTACCGACCGCCGAAGACCCGTTCTGCCATGCCCCGGAACCTACCGTGACGACCTGACCGGGGACGACCCGCGGACCGGGTCGGCACCGCGGCGCAGGGCCGTCAGGTACAGCCGGTGGGCGGTGATCACGATCGCCAGCCAGGCCGCTCCGAGGGCCCACGCCGCCAGGACATCGGTGGTCCAGTGGTGGCCGAGGAAGACCCGCGAGACGCCGATCGACAGCACGAAGAGGGTGCCGACGACGATCGTCCACACTCGGGTCACGGTGCGGGTCTGGCGCAGGATGAGCAGGTACACGATCGTGCCGACGACCACGGTGGCGTTGAGCGTGTGACCGGACGGGAACGAGGGCGAGTGCTCGTACGGCGGCACCGCGTCGGCGAGCGGCGGACGGGCCCGGCCGATCAGGTCCTTGCCCGCGATGGTCATGAGGAGCGATCCGCCGCTCGCCGCGACGAGCAGCACGAGCGGCGTCCAGGCGCGCCGCTGGACCGTGAAGCCGACCAGGAACAGCACGGCGACGATCGGCATCCCGACCGTGCCGGCGATGTCGGTCCACCACGTGACGAGCCGGTCGGCCGTCGGGGAGCGCATCGTGAGCATCCAGTCGAGCACCGGACGGTCGAGCACGGCGACGTCGTCGTGCTCGCGGACGGCGTCGTAGACCTCGGACGTCGCCCAGGTCGCCGTGACCGCGATCCCGATGCCGACCAGGAGCGTCAGGACCAGGAGCGGCAGCGCCCCGTACCGTCGGCCGAGCGCCGCCCAGACCTCGGCGACGGCGTGCCCGGCGCGGGACCGCCACGAGGTCAGGTCGACGTCACCGACGTGCCGGTCCTGCGGGGCGGCGGCGCGCTCGGCGTCGACGACCCGGCGCGCGACGGCGTCGGCGGTGCCCTCCGGCTCCTCGTGGTCTCGCTGCTGCTGCATCGACCCACCCTGCCCGCCCGCACCTGCGAGCGCACGGCCGCGGGTGGCGCCGGCCGCGCGCGGCCGTCAGTCCTTCGCTGCCCCGTAGTCGCGGACGGTCGACACCGTGAGCGGGAACACCACGGGGAAGTCCCGGAACAGCAGGCGTCCGGCGTCCACCGCGGCGGCTCGGACCTGCTCGGCCACCCACTCGGCGTGCTCGACCGGGGTGTGCACGACGAGCTCGTCGTGCACGAAGAACACCAGGTGCGGCCCGTCGGTGACCGGCCCCGGGAACCGCGTCAGGAGCCGGGTGCGCAGGGACCCCATCCACGCGAGCGCCCACTCCGCCGCCGTGCCCTGCACGACGAAGTTCCGGGTGAACCGCCCCCAGCTCCGCGCCCGCGACTCGACGGCCCGCTGCTGCGCCGGGGTGCCGTCCACCGACCACGCCCGTGCCCGCGCAGCCGCGGCCGCCGCGTCCGGCACGGGCGAGGTCCGTCCGAGCAGGGTCGTCACCGGCTCACCGCGCTCCCCCGCCCGGGCCGCCCGGTCGACCAGTCCGAGCGCCGCCGGGAACGCCCGCGCCAGCCGGGGCACGAGCCGGCCGCCGTCGCCCTGCGTCGCGCCGTACATCGCACCGAGCATCGCGCCCTTCGCCTGCTGCCGGGTCTCGACCGCACCCGAGGCCACCACGCCGTCGTACAGGTCGCGGCCGTCCCCCGCCGCCGCCATCGCCCGGTCACCGGACATCGCCGCGAGGACCCGCGGCTCGAGCTGCGCCGCGTCGGCGACCACGAACGTCCAGCCCTCGTCCGCGACGACCGCGGACCGGACCGTCCTCGGGAGCTGCATGGCGCCGCCGCCGTCCGCCGCCCAGCGCCCGGTCACCACGCCGCCGACCAGGTACTTCGGGTGGAACCGCCCGTCCTGCACCCACTCGTCGAGCCACGTCCACCCGTTCGCCGTCATCAGCCGCGACAGCTTCTTGTACTCGAGCAGCGGCGCGATGACCGGGTGCTCGAGCTCCTGCAGCTCCCACTTGCGCGTGCTCGCGACCATCAGGCCCGCCGCACGGAGGGACCGCAGCACGTCGGTCGGCGAGTCCGGGTTGAGCGTCGGGTCCGCCAGGTGCCCGCGGATCACGACGGCCAGCTCCTCGAGCCGACGGGGTCGGACGCCCGACGGGACCCGCGGGCCGAGCGCGTCCTCGAGCAGCCGCGCGTGCACGTCCGCCCGCCACGGCAGCCCGGCGTGCAGGATCTCGGCGGCGACCAGCGCACCGGCCGACTCCGCGGTGGTCAGCAGCCGCATGGCACCGGGCGCGGTGGAGGTCACGACCGCGTCGAGCTGCGCGCGCAGCTCGGCCACCGGGTCGGCCGCGTCGTCGGCCGGTGCGACCGTGAACAGCGCGTCGTCGAAGACCGACGCCTGCGTCGGTCGGGTGACCCGTGCCTCCTGGCCGGGGTCGTCCCACGTGTCGGGCGGGGCCGCCGCGAGCGCGGTGCCCCGAGTCGCGAGCGCGCCGCGCAGGATGCGGCGCACGAGGCGCAGGTCGGTGCAGCGGCCGACGCGGCCGCCGGTCCGCAGGACGGCCGGGTACCAGCGTGCGGTGTCGTCCCAGACCCATCGGACGTCCGGTCCGTCGTGTGCCGCGACGAAGGCCGGGAGGCGCGGCTCGTCCAGGCGCGTCGGCTCGCCCGCCGACGCCCCCGCGTCGGTCAGGGGCGTCGCGGTGACGCCGCCGTCGACGCGGTGGAGGACCAGGTGCACCCCACGATCATGCCGCGCACCACCGTCCTCGCCCGCCGGGCGCGCTCGCTGCCGCTGCCGTTCCGCGAAACGCAACGGCGGCGGTTCCTCGCAGCGGTACTGCGTTGCGAGCAACCGCTCCCGTTGCGTCTTGCGAGGCTCGGACCCGCGATCGGGTCAGGCGTCGGTGCGGGGATCCGACGCGTCGGCGTCGCCGGGACGCACCGCGGCGGTGTCGGCGACGTCGATCCGGACGTCTCCGTCCTCGGCCCGTGAGACGGCGACCCGCGGATCGGCGTCGTGCGCGTCGGAGCCCGACATCCGGCGGAGGGTGTCCTGGCGCCGCTCCTCGAAGCTCATGTCGACGCCGTCGTCCAGGTGGTCACGGTCGGGCTCGCTCATGGCCCGGACGCTACCCGCCAGCCGCCGACCGCCCTCCGATCCCAGGGCGACCGGGCGCGGGGCAGCCGCGTGCAGGTGAGCCGCGCTCGTCGATTGGGTGCGTGAAGTGGACAGCCGCCATGATGTCCGGATGGCAACGAACACCGCGCGACCGCTCGGCTGGCGGCCGGTGGACCCGGACGAAGTGCCGATCCACGCCGTGGTCCGCTACCGGGACCGCGGGCGGACGGTCGCGGGCACCGCGGTGGACGTCCTCGACGCCGGCGACCGCCCCTCGCTCATCGTCCGCGCCGACGACGGGCAGCACCACGTCGCTCCGGGGTCGACCCGCCTGGAGATGCTCGAGGAGTGACTCCGAGGAGCCACACGGGAATGGTCCAGGAAACGCACACCAGCACGTGCTGGGAACCCGTGGAGCAGGCCAGGAGTACAAGTAGTTAGTCAAACTACTGAAACGACCGGAGGACAGGCGATGCGTTCCGAACACCTCCCCACCGAGCCGATCGACATGGCTGCGCTCCTGCGTGCCCAGACGTCGTCGGCTCCGGGCAACGAGCCGCTCGTCCCCGCGGTCGACCTCGCGTCCTGACGCACCCCGGGTCGGATCCTCCGGCCCACGACGCAACACCCCCCACGTCTGAAAGGACATCACCATGAGCTTCCTCGGCTTCATCCTCCTCGGCCTCATCGCCGGTGCCATCGCCAAGCTGATCCTCCCGGGTCGTCAGGGCGGCGGCTGGCTGGCCACCCTCGTGCTCGGCGTGATCGGTGCCCTCATCGGCGGCTGGATCGGCGGCGCAGTCTTCGGCGTCGGGTACAACGGCTTCTTCAGCATCCAGTCGTGGATCATCGCGATCCTGGGCGCGCTCGTCGTGCTCGTCATCTGGGGCCTCATCACGGGCCGTCGCGGCAGCCGCGCCTGACCGCGGCAGGACCGTCGAACGCCCCCTCCGGCAACGGTGGGGGCGTTCGTGCGTCCGGACCCAGCAGGGCAGCAGGGCGGCAGCGCGGCAGCGCGTCAGCAGAGCGGGACGTTCACCGCGAGCCCGCCCATCGCGGTCTCCTTGTACTTCGTCGACATGTCCGCGCCGGTCTGCCGCATGGTCTCGACGACCTGGTCGAGCGAGACGTGGTGCACGCCGTCGCCCCGCAGGGCCATCCGCGCCGCGTTGATCGCCTTGTTCGCCGCGATGGCGTTCCGCTCGATGCACGGGATCTGCACGAGCCCGCCGATCGGGTCGCAGGTCAGCCCGAGGTTGTGCTCCATGGCGATCTCGGCCGCGTTCTCGACCTGCTCGGGCGTCCCACCGAGCACCTCGGCGAGCCCGGCGGCCGCCATCGACGCCGCGGAACCGACCTCGCCCTGGCACCCGACCTCGGCGCCGGAGATCGACGCCCGCTCCTTGTAGATCGAGCCGATCGCCCCGGCGGTCAGCAGGAAGCGGACCACCGCGTCGTCGCGGTCGTCCGGGGCGACCTCGGACACGTACGTGAGCGCGTAGTACAGCACCGCGGGGATGATCCCGGCGGCACCGTTCGTCGGCGCCGTGACGACCCGGCCGCCGGTGGCGTTCTCCTCGTTGACCGCCATCGCCGTCAGGTTGACCCACTCCATCGCGAACAGCGGGTCGTGGTGCGGGTCGTCGCGGGTGAGCTGCTCGTACCAGTTCGCGGCGCGCCGACGGACGGTCAGCCCGCCCGGCAGGGTCCCGGTGCGGCGGATGCTCCGGTCGACGCTCGCGCGCATCACGTCGTGCACGTGCAGGAGTCCCGCCCGGACCTGCTCCTCGGTGCGCGAGGCGGTCTCGTTCGCCATCGCGATGCCGCTGACGGGCAGGCCGGTCGCGGCGCAGGCGGCGAGCAGCTCGGCGCCGCTCGAGAACGCGTGGGGCACGGCGTCGTCGACGGGGATGGCGGCCTCGGCCACGGCGCCCTCGGTGTCGCTCGTGACGAACCCGCCGCCGATCGAGTAGTACGTCTCCTCGCAGAGCACGGTGCCCGCGGCGTCGCGGGCACCCAGGCGCATCGCGTTGGGGTGTCGCGGCAGCATGGTGAGCGGGTGCAGCACGATGTCGGCCTGCCGGAAGGGCACGGTCGGTCCCCCGGCCAGCGGCAGCTCCCCCGTCCGCTCGAGCTCGGCCAGCGCGGCCGCCATCGCGTCCGGGTCGACCGTCTCCGGGTCGGAGCCCATCAGGCCGGCGAGGACCGCACCGAGCGTGCCGTGTCCCTGCCCCGTGGACGCGAGCGAGCCGTACAGGTGGACGTCGAGCGTCGCCACGGGTGCCCCGGCCAGCCGGGCCGCGAAGGCCGCTCCGGCACGCATCGGCCCGACGGTGTGGGAACTCGACGGGCCGATCCCGACGCTGAACAGATCGAAGACGGAGACCGGCACCCCGCCACACTAACCCGTCCGGACGGGCAGGCGGTCAGCGCACAGAGTGGACCGCTCCATCGGCATGTCCGTGGGACACTCGACCCATGCCCATCCTCAATAAGGACATGCAGGTCTGCATCTCGCTGGCCGCACGACCGAGCAACATCGGCACCCGCTTCCACAACTTCCTCTACGACGAGCTCGGCCTGAACTTCGCCTACAAGGCCTTCACGACGACGGACCTGCCCGGCGCCGTGACCGGCATCCGTGCGCTCGGCATCCGCGGCTGCTCGGTGTCGATGCCCTTCAAGGAGGCGGTCATCCCCCTCGTCGACGTCGTCGAGCCCTCGGCCGAAGCGATCCGGTCCGTCAACACCGTGGTGAACGACGACGGTGTGCTCACCGCCTCGAACACCGACTACGAGGCCGTCGCGTCCCTGCTCGACACCCACGGCGTCGACCGCGCATCCCGCGTGGTGCTCCGCGGCTCCGGGGGCATGGCGAAGGCCGTCACGGCGGCGTTCCGCGGCGCGGGCTTCGAGCGCCTGACGGTCGTCGCGCGCAACACCGAGGCCGGTCCCGCCCTCGCCGAGCAGTACGGCTTCGACTGGGTCGCGTCCGAGCAGCAGGCGCCGGAGGCCGACGTCCTGGTGAACGTCACGCCGCTCGGCATGCGCGGCGACGAGCAGGACGTGCTCGCCTTCGAGCAGGACCGGATCGACGCGGCGACGACCGTCTTCGACGTCGTCGCCTTCCCCTCCGAGACGCCGCTGGTGCGTGCCGGACGCGCGGCCGGCAAGCAGGTCGTCACCGGGGCCGAGGTCATCGCGCTCCAGGCGGCCCGCCAGTTCGAGCGGTACACGGGGGTCGCCCTGACGGACGACCAGGTGCGGCGGGCGAGCGCCTTCAGTCGCGAAGGGTGACCCGATGACGGCCTGGAGGATCGGGGCGGGCCCCGCCACGGTCCTCCAGGCCGTCACGTCACCCGTTCCGCGAGCGGCCCTCCGCGACCCAGCGGAGCCGCCGGATGCTCTCGTTGTTCCGGAACCAGATGCCGGGCTGCGCGATGAACCCCGGGACGAGCGCCCCGGGACCGCGGACCGGGTCCTCCCGCAGGGTGACCCGGCAGCCGCGCGGGTGGTCCTCGACCGTGACCTCGACGCGGGCCTCGCCCACGGGCCAGCCCTTCGCCTGGATCACCAGGCGGCGCGGCTCGTCGACCTCGAGGACGGTCGTCGTGTCGTTGATCAGGAACGGCCAGATGCCGAACGAGTGGTGCAGCTCGGTGCCGACCGCGGGCCAGCCCGGGTCCTGGCCGCGCATGCGCGAGGCGCCGACCACCCAGGTCGGGTAGAGCCAGCCGTCGCGGAGCACGTCGAAGACGTCCTCCGGGCTGCAGCGCAGGTTCCTGACGTTCTTGGCCATGGTCACTCCTCCGGTGCGAGGTCGACGTGCTCGGACAGACCGAACGTGTGCCGCAGCACGCTCCGGGCGGCGTGCCACCCCGCCATGCCGTGCACGCCGGGCCCGGGGGCGGCCGCCTCCGAGCACAGGTACATGCCGCCGCCCATCCGCCACGGGTCGCTCGACAGGACGGGGCGCTTCACGAGCTGCCAGAAGCTCGCGGCGCCGGCGGCGATGTCCCCGCCGACGTAGTTCGGGTTGTACTCGGCCATCTGCACGGCGGTCCGGCTGGCCGACTGCAGGATCGTGTCGCGGAACCCCGGCGCGAACCGCTCGACCTGCCGTACCACGGCCTCGGTCGGGTCGACGTCCGAGCCCGCGGGCACGTGCGCGTACGCCCAGAAGACGTGCTTGCCGCGCGGCGCCCGACCGGGGTCGACCACCGTCGGCTCGCTCCCGAGGACGTACGGTCGGTCCGCGTGCCGGCCGTGCGCCACGGCGTGCTCGGCGGCCGCGATCTCCGACCGGGTCCCACCGATGTGGACCGTCCCGGCCTTCCGGAGCTCCGCGTTCGTCCACGGCACCGGGTCCGACAGGGCGAAGTCGACCTTGGCCGCCGCGTTCCCGAACCGGAAGCGCCGCAGTGCCCCGCGCTTCGGCGTCGGGATCTGCTTCCCGGCGATCCGCAGCATGCCCGGCACGCTCGTGTCGAAGAGCACCGCCTTGGCCGGGGTGAGGTCGCCGAGGGACCGGATCTCCCGTCCGGTCTCGATCCGCCCGCCGTGTGCGAGCAGGTCCGCGGCGAGCGCGTCGACGATCGCCTGGCTGCCGCCGATCGGCACCGGCCAGCCCCGGGCGTGCGCGTACGAGCCGAGCGACAGGGCCGCGGCCGCGGTGGACAGCGACGGCATGTGCTGGATCGAGTGCGCGGCGACGCCGGACACCATCGCGGGGGCGACCTGCTCGCGGAAGCGCACGTTCCAGGCCGCGGAGCCCTGCTCGAGGGCCCGGAGTCCGAAGCGCAGCACGGTGAGGGGGTGCCGCGGGACGTGGAGCAGGGCGTCGGTGGCGAAGTCCGCGACCCGGTCGGCGCTGCGTGCGAGCGGCGCCATGAGGTTCCGGAACGCCGGGCCGTCGAGCCCGAGGGCCGCCGCCGTCCGGTCGATGTCCTGGTACGCGATGCCGGCGTCGCCGCGGTCGAGCGGGTGCCCGTACTGCACCTCGGGCAGCCGGAGCTCGATGCGGTCCTCCATGCGGAACAGCCGGAAGAACTCGGACTGCAGCGCCATCGGGTGCACGGCGGAGCAGACGTCGTGGTGGAAGCCCGGCAGCGTGAGCTCGGCCGTCCGGGCGCCGCCGCCGATCGTGTCGTTCCGCTCGACGACCTCGACCGACAGGCCCGCGCGTGCGAGCGTCACCGCCGCCGCGAGTCCGTTCGGTCCGGCTCCGACGACCACCGCATCCACCATGGGTCGAGCCTAGGGACCGGTGGCCTCGGGTGCGGTCAGGGGCGAGCGGCGTCCGCGTCGGCCGGGTCGGTGCCCTCGTCGGGGGCGTCGAGGTCGTCCGGCTCGTCGGCGTCCGCCGGGGTCGTCGCGGGCGACTCCCCCACCGGGTGCTCGGCGAGCAGCGCCGCGAAGTCCTCGTCGAGCATCTGCTGCACGCGCTCGTCCCGGCCGACCTCGTAGCCCTCGGTCGGACGCTGCGCCCACCCGAGCCGCCCGACGACGGTCGTGCCGATGTCGTCCCACGCCCGTGCTCGCGCCTGCAGGACGATCCCGTCGACGAAGCCCTGGTCGTCCCGGCGGCGGTCGAGCATCGTCGCGAGCTGCTCGTACGTGGCCTCACGGGTGCGGAGCTTCAGGTCGTCGCCGCGCTTGTAGTCGTGCTGGTGCCGCGACCGGCCCTTCTGCTTGCTCGAGGTCGCGCGGATCTCCCGCATCCGGGCGGCGTCCCCGCGTTCTTCCTCGGCCATGCGGTGGAGTTCCTCGCGCGTGGCCTCGGCAATCACGGCGTGGTCGAAGTACCCCTGGTCACGCAGGGAGTTCGTGATGATCCGGTTCGCCACGGCGACCACGATCGCGGCCTTCGCGATGAGGAACCCCTCGTCCACGGCACGCTTCAACTCCACCTGGCTCACGGGGCGGTCGCGCACGTCGTGCTTGTTGCGTCGTCCGAACAGGGCCATGCTCCGACGATACCGGCGCTCGGCCGTCCGTCCGCAGGGGGACCCGGGGATCACACCGCGGAGGGACGCACGACCGTCGGCGGTTCCCTACCGTCGAGGACATGGACACCACGCCGCACTCCCCCCGCACCGGTCTCGGAACCGCGAGCCTCGTCCTCGGCATCTGCTCGCTCCTGGCCGGCTGGACGTTCCTCGCCCCGGTCGTCGGGCTCTGCCTGGGCATCGCGTCGCGGAGTCGGGAACCCCTGGCCCGCGGACGCGCCGGGTGGGGCATCCTGCTCAACCTCGTCGCGCTCGCGGTCTGGGTCCTGCTCCTCGTGCTCCTGGTGGTCGGCGGCGCCTTCGCGGTGTGGACCGGGGCGACCCAGGGCCGCTGATCCGGCACGCGCGCAGGCCCCTCCGCTCGAGCCCGCGCAGCCACGCAGCCACGCAGCCACGCAGCCACGCAGCGTCAGAACACCAGGCCGTACACCGCGACGTCGATCCGCCGAGGACCGAGCGGCAACGCGCTCCGCAGGGTCCCCTCGTGCACGAAGCCGAGGCGTTCCGCGAGCGCTCGGCTCCGGACGTTGTCGACGCCGGTCCGGATCTCCACCCGCGCCGCCCGGCGTTCGCGGGCGACCCCCACGAGCACGGACGCAGCACGCCGCACGATCCCCCGGCCCTCGAAGTCGGCATCGATCCAGTAGCCGAGCGACGCCTGCCCGAGGTACGGGTCGACCGCCAGGGACGCCACCCCGACGACGCGCTCCGCCGACCGGACGACGCACGGCACCGCCCGGTCCATGGCGTACTGCCCGAGCAGCTGCTCGGTGTACCGCAGCATGTCGTCGCGGCTCGTCGGCGCCCACGCCCACGGCTCGGCGGTCCGGAGCCGGTCGAGGTTCGCCTGCACCAGCTCGTGCACGGCGTCGACCGTGGTCAGGTCGCGGAGCGTGAGCGTGTACCCGTCCCCGAGGTCCCGTCCGGATGCCGCCACGCGTCCGACACTATGCACGCGTCGCCCCGCCGTCCGGTCCGGATCGCGACGGACGGGCCGCGCTCCGGAGAACACCCTGCGTCCCTGCAAGTTTGCACACACTGTACTTCTGCAGCCCGCCGACGGTTACAGTCGAGCCATGTCCGACACCGCGCCCGTGCCCACGATGGGCCTGCGCGACCGCAAGCGCCTCGAGACCCGCCGCCGCATCGCCGGGGCGGCCCGGTCCCTCGCCCTCGAGCACGACCTCGACCGCACCACGATCGAGCAGATCGCCGCGCGCGCGGACGTCTCGCCGCGCACCTTCTTCAACTATTTCGAGAGCAAGGAGGACGCGGTCCTCGGGCACACCGAGCTCGACCTGTCCCCGGAGACCCTCGACGCGCACCTGCAGGCCGTGGCCGGGCGTCCGGTGGTCGAGGCGGTCGTGGACCTGGCGTTCCTGGTGTTCGGCGACTCGTTCGGCGACGAGTCCGAGCGCGTCGACCGCAAGGAGGTCGTCGTCCGCTTCCCCCAGCTCATGCGCCGGCAGGTCGCCCGGATGACCCTGGTGGCCGAGGCGATGACCGGGGCCGTCCGCACGATCCTCGCGCGCGACCCGGCCTGGGGTCCGGACGCGGCGACGCCCGAGGCCGCCGAGATGCTCCTCGGCATGTGCATGACCGGGCTCCGCAGTGCCGCGAAGGGTGACGGGTCGGACCCCGCCGACGTGCGCGCGCGCCTGGTGGCGACCATCCGCGACACCGCGACCCGCCTGGCCTGACCGGCCCCGTGCCTCCAGTCCGTCCGTCGGCACCCGCCGCATCCCGTGGGTGAGCAGAAGACGTCGGGTCTCCTTCGAGGACCCGACGTCTTCTGCTCACCCACGCGAACCCGCGAACCCGCGAACCCGCGCGCCCCCGCACCGGCGCCCGCGCACCGGCGCCCGCGCGCAGCCCGCTACGGCTTCGTGATGAAGCCCTCCCGCACCATCCAGTCGAACGCCACGTCCGCGGGCTCCCGCCCCTCGACGTCGACCTGCCGGTTCAGCTCCTGCAGCACGGCGTCCGTCAGCTTCGGCGAGATCTGGTCGTACACGTCGCGGAGCTGCGGGTACTCGCGCAGCGTCGCCGAGTCGATCACGGGAGCCACGTTGTACGCCGGGAAGAACCCGCGGTCGTCCTCGAGCACGGTCAGCCCGAGCGACTTGATGCGCCCGTCCGTCGTGAACACCTCGCCGAAGTTGCACTTGCCCCGGTCGGTCGCCGTGTAGACGGTCCCGGTGTCGAGGATGCTGACGTTCGAGGTCGGCACGCCGTTCTCCCCCGAACCGCCGAGCTCCAGCCCGTACTTCTCGAGCATCGGCTTGAAGCCGTCCGCACGCGAGTTGAACTCCGACTCCACGCAGAACGTGCGCTGGTCGAGCGGCAGCTTCGTGATGTCCGACAGGGTCTGCACGTCGCCGAGCTCGGACACGGCCTCGTCCCGGACCGCGAACGCGTACGTGTTGTTCATCGGCGCCGGCTCGAGCCAGGTCAGCCCGTTGCCCGCGTCCTCCTGCTTGACCGCCTGCCACTGCTCGGTCTTGTCCGGGATCCCCTGCTCGTGGCCCATGAAGGTCAGCCAGGCGGTGCCCGTGTACTCGTACGTGAAGTCCGCACCGTGCGAGGTCATCAGCTCGCGCACCGCGACCGATCCCGGCACGTTCGTCTCGTCCGTGACGTCGAACCCGGCGGCCTTCGCGGCGAGCACCGCGATCTTGCCGAGCACGAGCTGCTCGGTGAAGTTCTTCGACGTCACCGTCAGGTGCGCGTCGTCGGGCAGGTCGTCGATCCGCTGGATCGAGCCGGGTGCGGCACCGGGGACGAAGGACGCGGCGGGCTGCAGGCCGCAGCCGGTCAGGGCGAGGGCGCTCGCCCCCGCCACGGCGGCGGCGGTCAGGACGCGGCGACGGACCGACGGACGGGAGGCACGGGGTGCGCCCGCAGCGTCGGCTCGGCTCGAGCTGCGGCTCGAGCTGCGGGTCGGGCTGTCGGGGGTCATCGGAGTCCCTTCGGTCGCGCGACCGTCTCGACGACACGGCCGATCCAGTCGATGGTGAGGGCGAGGAGCGCCACGAGGAGCGCTCCGGAGACGAGCACCTTCGGCAGGAACAGGTTCACGCCCGTCGTGATGAGCAGGCCGAGGCCACCGGCGCCGACGAAGGTCGCCAGGCTCGCGGTGCCGACGAGCAGCACGAGCGCCGTGCGGATGCCGGAGAGCATCACCGGCACGGCCAGCGGCAGCTCGACCTTGAGCAGGACGGCGAAGGCGCTCATGCCCATGCCCCGCCCGGCCTCGACGAGCCGCTCGTCGACGCTCTGCACGCCGAGCATCGTGTTCCGGAGCACCGGCAAGATCGCGTAGAGCACGAGGGCGACGACCGCGGACCAGCTGTTCAGTCCGAGCCACGCCGCGAGCAGCACGATGAGCCCGACCGCGGGGGCCGCCTGACCGAAGTTCGCGACGGCGATCACGGCCGTGCTCGCTCGACGGAACGGCCCGCGGGTGAGCAGCACGCCGAGCGGGATGCCGATCACGAGCACGAGCACCGTCGCCTGCAGGGTGAGCACGAGGTGCTGCCCGGTCAGGTCCAGGATGCCGCTCGGGTTGAGCGTCGAGCGCTCGGTCGCCGTCAGGTCCGCCGTGGCGAGCCAGACGACGAACCCGGCGAGGACGACCAGGATCGCGATCGGCTGGACGAGCAGGCCCTTCCACGGGGTGCGCTCGGCGGTCCCGGCGCCCGTGGCCGGGCCGGTGGCGACCGCGGTCACAGTTCCTCCCCGGAGGCAGCGATGGTCGGCGCTGCCGGCGAGGACGGCAGGGTCTCGATCGGGTTCGTGTTCGTGCCGACCGGGGCGTACGCCTGGTCGGACGCGGCGGCCGCGCGGGACCGGGTGATGGCGTCCATCACGGTCTCGACGGTGATGACGCCGCGGAAGGACTCGCCGCGACCGGTGACGAGCGCCGCACCGGCACTCGACACGAGCATGGTGTCGAGTGCGTCGTTGAGCGTCGCGGCCTCGCCCACGACGGGCAGGTCGGGCTCGATCCCCTCGGGCACCCGGGTCAGGCGCTCGAGCTGGCGGCGGGTCGGCCACCCCACCGGACGCTGGCGCCGGTCGACGACGACGGCGTGCTGGTGCCCGCCGGCCTCGTCCATCCGCTGCAGCACGGCCTTCGTCTCCTCGCCGGCCGAGCAGGTCACCGCGGGGGCGAGCTCGACGTCGCGGACGCGGTTCAGCGTCAGCTGCTTGAGCCCGGCGCCCGAGCCGATGAAGTTCTCGACGAACTCGTTGGCCGGTTCCGCGAGGATCCGCTCCGGGGTGTCGTACTGCACGATGTGCGCGCCCTCGGTGAAGATCACGATCCAGTCACCGAGCTTCACGGCCTCGTCGAAGTCGTGCGTGACGATGACGATCGTCTTGTGCAGCTCCTCCTGGATGCGCAGGAGCTCGTCCTGCAGGCGCTGCCGGGTGATCGGGTCGACGGCACCGAAGGGCTCGTCCATGAGCAGGACGGGCGGGTCCGCGGCGAGCGCTCGGGCGACGCCCACGCGCTGCTGCTGGCCGCCGGAGAGCTCGCGGGGGAAGCGGTCGCGGTAGGTGTCCGGGTCGAGCGAGACGAGGTCGAGCAGCTCGTCGACGCGCGCCGCGATCTTCTCCTTCGACCAGCCGAGCATCTTCGGCACGATCGCGATGTTCGCGGCGACCGTCATGTGCGGGAAGAGTCCCCCGGCCTGGATGACGTAGCCCATGCGGCGGCGGAGCTCGTCGCCGTCGATGCTCGTGACGTCCTCGTCGCCGACGACGATGCGGCCCTCGGTCGGCTCGATGAGCCGGTTGATCATCTTGAGGGTCGTGGTCTTGCCGCAGCCGGACGGGCCGACGAGCATGACGACCTTGCCGGCCGGGATCTCGAGCGTGATGCCGTCGACGGCGGGCTTCTGCTGGCCCGGGTAGCGCTTGGTGACCTCGTCGAGCAGGATGCTCCGGCCGGTCACGTCCCCCTCGGGCGCGGTGCCGGATGCGTGGTCGGTGGTGGCGTGGTCAGTGCTGGACACGGATACCTCTCGAGGTGGTCAGGCGGCCGAGGCCGATGAGGAGCAGGTCGAGGACGAGGGCGAGCAGGACGACCCCGATGACCCCGATGACGACCGAGTTCAGGGCGTTCGCCCCGCCGAGGCGGGAGAGGCCCGAGAAGATGAAGCCGCCGAGTCCGGGGCCGAGTGCGTAGGCGGCGATCGCGGCGATGCCCATCACCATCTGCGCGGAGACCCGCACGCCGCTGAGGATGATCGGCCACGCCATCGGGAGCTCGACCTGCACGAGCGTGCGGATCCGGCTCATCCCGATGCCGCGGGCGGACTCCACCACGGTCGGCGGGATCTCGGCGAGCCCGACGACGGCGTTCCGCAGGATCGGCAGCGTGGCGAAGAAGACGACCGTGACGACGGAGGGCACGACGCCAAACCCGAGCGGCACGATGAGCAGGCCGATGACGGCGAAGGACGGCAGCGTGAGGCCGATCGCCGAGATCGCGTTGGCGGCCGAGCTGAGCCGTGGACTGCGGTACACGAGCGTGGCGAGCACCACGGCGATGAGCGTCGCGAGCACCGTGCACTGGACCACCAGCGAGAAGTGCTGCCACGACGAGAACCAGATCTGGTCCCATCGCTCCGAGACGTACTGGAACACGGGTGGGCACCCCTCCCTGTCGGCCGAACGCCCCACTCGACGGGGCACGAACCCGTCCGACCGTACGCAGGACACCCCGTACTTGTACAACGGCAAAGGTTCGGAACAGGACGTTCCTGGGCGTTCGCCCAGACGAGAACCCCTGGTCAGGACGTACCCCTCGGTGTCAACCTGGGAGAGTGGTAACGATACCGAACGACCCTCGGCTATCGGTCGGACCGCGGCAACCCGGACCGCTGGGCGATGTCGACCAGGTGCGCCCGCCACGTCGCCCACTCGTCGGGCGTCTTCGCGGCGAGGTTGCCGTCCCCGTCGCCGGCCAGACCGTCGAGCATCTCGCGGACGATGTCGGCGTGCCCCGCGTGCCGGGCGGTCTCGTACGCCATGTGCACGAGGATCCGGTGGAGCGTGACCTCGCGGCGGTCCTCCGGCCACCACGGGACGACCCCGCGGGCGTCGAGGTCGAGCGCCGCGATCGTCGCGTCGGCGTGCGCGGCGCTCCGGTGGTGGAACGCGACGACGTCGGCCATCGACTCGTCGAGCGACGCGTACATGTCGGCGCCGTCCCACGAGTCGAGCCAGGCCGGGGCGTCCGGCAGCGGCCGGTCGAACACGAGCCCGAGGTACCCGGCCTGCACGCCCGCGACGTGCTTGACCAGGCCGAGCACGTTCGTCCCGGTCGGGGTCAGCGGCCACCGGGCCTGCCGCTCGGCGAGCCCGTCGAGCTTCGCGAGCAGCGCGGCGCGGTGCTTCTGCAGGTACCGGTGCAGCGTCTCCTTGACCATCGCCGCGTCCGTCGTGGGCGTGGTGCCCTCGGCGGACAGCGACGACAGGCCGGTCGCGGCGATCGACGCCGTCGGCTGGGCGGGGGCGACCTCGGGGACCGGATCGGCACTCGTCATGTCGCCGATGCTGCCACCCGTCGGGCCTGCACGCGCTCCGACTCGTGCACCGCGACGCGTTCCGCGGTCAGGAGCAGCGACGCGACCTCGGCGGCCGTGCGCGTCGGGGCGTCGTTCCAGCTCGTCAGGTCGCGGACCCGGGCCATCCGCAGGTCCGGTGCGGGACACCAGGCGACCGTCTGTCCCTCGTCACGGGCCAGTGCGTGCCAGACCAGGTCGAGCGCCCGCTGCACCGGCTGCGAGTGCACCGCCTGCGGACCACCGGCGGCGGAGACGACCGCGCCGACCAGGCACGCGGCGACGAGCGGCCGGCCCTGGACGTCCATCGCCGCGGCACTCGAGGCCTTGCGGACCCGTCCGTGCTCGTCGAGGTACGCGAACCACGCGTGCTGGGTCCAGCCGCGCTCGACGACCTCGCGCGCGGTGGTGAGCAGGCGCTGCAGGTCGTCGAGCTCCCGGAGGTGCTCGACGATCCGTCGGTCGCGCGCCGCGGCTCGGCGGACCGCCCAGCGGTCGAGGAGTGCACGGAGTCCGTGCCGCGGACGATCTGCGGCGGGGGCGGACGGGGCGGGGGAGGCGTCGGTGTCGACGTCGTGCGGGACGCGGAACTCGAGGGTCATCAGGCCCCTCCGATCTCCAGTGCACGGACAGGTGAGGGAACGATAAGCCCGTGCGACCTCAGTCGTCCAGCACCGCGTCGATGGCCCGTGCCGCGACCGTCCGCAAGGCGTGTTCGTCGCTCGTGGCGAGCGCCGAGGCGATGGCGACCGCCCACCCCCGGGCGCGCGTCCAGGTGGCGTCGTCGGCCGCGACGGCCGTCGTGAAGGTGCGCCGCGCCTCCCGGTCGAGCGTCAGCCAGCGGGTCGCGAGGTCCACGGCGGGGTCGCCCGCGGTCACGTCGCCGAAGTCGACGACCGCCGCCAGGCGGCGTGCGCCGTCGGCGTCGTCGGTCACGAGCAGGTTGCAGGGGTGCAGGTCGCCGTGCACCCAGACGGGAGGCCCGTGGTGCGCGGGTGCGGCCACCGCGGTCCGCCAGGCCTCGCCCAAGGCCAAGGCCCGCGGCACGCCGGGTCCGTCCAGGCGCGCGCGGACCGCCGCGTCGCGGGTCGCGAGGGGCACCGCACGGACCGGGTTCACGGGCGCGTCCGCCGGTGCGGGGACGTGCAGCAGCTGGACGAACGCGGCGAGCGCCCGGGCGACCCGCTCGCCCTGCGCGACCGGTCCGGCCGGGGTGCCCGCGAACCAGGGGACGACGCTCCACGACCACGGGTAGCCGAGCGCGGGGCGGCCGGTGCGCACGGGCGCCGGGACCGGGACGACGTCCGCGACGAGCGCCGCGAGGTCCGGCAGCCAGCGCTGCTCGTGCTCGACGAGGACGGCTGCGGCGGCGCGGCGGGGGAGTCGCACCGCCAGGTCGTCCCCGGCACGCACGAGCACGTTGTCCCAGCCGTTCGCGGCGACCCGCAGCGGCAGGTCCGCGAGGTCGGGGTGCTGGTCCCGGAGCAGGGCCGCCACGAGTGCGACGTCGACGTCGTGTTCGGCGGGCGGAGTGGGCATCCGGTCACGGTAGTGGAACGATCCTCGATTCCCCGTGAACGGGGGATCGAGCGGAAACGTACTCCTTGGTATCCTCACACCCAGACGACGTGGGTGTCCCTGGGGGGACCCGCGTCGCTCAGTCGGCCGGGGCGGGGTCCGGCGCGATGATCGCGACGAGGCGGGGGATCGCCGGGCGGGTCTGCTCCGTGACGATCCCGGAGAGCAGGACCGACCAGAGTTCGCGGAGCCGCTCGTACAGGTCCGCGCGGTCGTGCAGCAGGTCCGACACCATCTGCACCCCGGTGTACGCGGGGCTGATCACGCGCCCGACGAGCTCCGGGTCCCACGACGGGTCGACCTCGCCAGCGTCGATCGCCCGGCGGACGACGGTCGCGGTGTGGTGCATCCAGTCCGTGTAGGGGTCGCGCCGGGGGACGTCGACCGCGTGCTCGTCGGTCGACAGTCGGATGCCGGCGGACACGACGACCTCGCGGACCATCTGCGTCGCGACGCTCTGCGACATCCACATGAGCGACTCGAGCGGTGTGGTGCCGCGGAGCGCCGCCTGCTCGGCGTACCGACGCGAGACCTCGTGCTGCTCGGCGATCACGGCGCCGGCGATGTCGGCCTTCGAGCGGAAGTGGAAGTACAGCGCGCCCTTGGTCAGCCCGGCGCGCTCGGCCACCCCGTCCATCGACGCCCCGCGGTACCCGCGCTCGTCGAACTCGCCGGCGGCCGCCCGGATGAGGGCCGCCCGGGTCGCCACCGCACGCTGCTGCCGAACCCTGCCGTCCTGCGCCATGCAGTCGATCGTAGCGACGCGGGGCGTGTGCTCCGGGGTCCTCAGGGGACCCCCCGGCGCACTGTCGTACGGTGACCGGCATGGAGCGATGGCGGAGCCCACGGACCTGGGCACGAGCGGGTCGGTGGCTGCTGCTGCCGATCGCCGTGCTCGACTGGGTCGCGCTGGCCCCCCAGCCCGTCGTCGTGATCGCGTTCCTGATCGCCGTCGTCGGCTTCGCCGGGATGGCCGCCGCGCTCGTCGTCCGGATGCTGCACCGGTCCCGGGCCGCGATGGCGGGCCTCGGGGTCGTGCTGCTGCTCGGCGGGCTCGTGGTCCTCGGGCTCGACCCGTTCCCGGGCACCGTGCCGACGCTCGACCAGTGGTGGCCGGACGCGATCACGCAGCCGCAGGTCGTCGGCAGCGCGTACTGGAAGACCGCGGGACTCGGCGTCGAGCTCGCCGGGTTCGCGCTGCTCGGCACGCTCCTGGTCGTCACGCTCACGGGCGGCCCGGACCGCGCCCGGCGCAGCACCGTCCGCTGACGGATCCGGCGCGCGTCAGGTCCGGCGGACCTGCACGACCGCGAGGTCCCGTCCGGCACCGTCCACCGGCAGCAGGGCGCGCAGGTGTCCGAGCAGGTCGTCCGGGTGCGCGGCCACCACGTCGCCGAAGCCCTCGACGTCCGTCACCCCGGCGAGCGCGAGCGCCCCGGCCGTCAGCAGCACGACGCGGTCCCCGTGCCCGAGTTCGGTCGACCCCGCGGTGCGCCGGTGCCCGGTGCGCTGCATGCCGAACGGTCGGTCCGTCGAGCGGATCGGCGTCACCGACCCGTCCGTGCGCGCGAGCAGCGCGAGCCCGTGGCCCGCGTCCGCCCACGTGACGCGGCCGTCCGTCGGGTCGAGCCGCACGTGCAGCAGTGACCCGACGGCCCCCGCAGCCGACAGGTCGGGGGTGAGCTGTGCCTCCAGGCCGGTGATCGCCGCGTCCACCGCGACGTCCGTGCGGGCGACGACCGCGGCGCGTGCCGAGGCTGCGAGGAGCGCCGCGGCGCGACCGGCGGCGGCCACCGAGCCGACCGTCGCGTGCAGCGCACCGTCGGACGCGACCCGCCAGTCGACGAGGTCCCCGCCGCGTTCGTGCGGGACGACCAGTCCGTCCACGGTCCCGCCGGGCAGCACGAGCGGCTCCGGCAGCAGCCCCGTGAGCACCCGCTGGACCCGCGCGCGTTCGATCGAGTGGACGAGCTCGCGCTCCGCCCAGCGCGCGAGGTCACGGAGCAGGGCGACGTCCGCGGCGGAGAACTCACGCGGCTGCGCGTCCATCACGCACAGGGTGCCGACCCGGGTGCCGTCGAGCGTGCTGAGCGGCGCGCCCGCGTAGAAGCGGATGCCGTGCTCGGCGACCGCGGCGGTGTGGGCGAAGCGCGGGTCGAGCGCCGTGTCGGGGATCACCATCGGCTCGGGCGTGAGCACCGTCGTCGCGCAGAACTGCTCGCTCGCCGGGACGCTCGTCCCCTGGTGCCACCCGAAGGTCGACTGCGTCGTGACGACGTCGTGGTGGACGAGGTTGAGGAACGTCAGGGGCACGCCGAACGCCTCGTGCGTCATCCGGGTGATGCGGTCGAACCGCTCCTCCGGACCCGCGCCGAGGACGTCGAGCGCCTCGATGACGGCGGTGCGCCGGTCCGCACCGTCGAGCTGGTCGGTCACCCCTCCGTTGTACCCGCTCCACCGGCGAGGAACCAGTCCCGCGGGTGGGGGTCCGCGCTGAGCGTCCGGCGCGCCGAGGTCGGGGTGGCCCAGGCAGCGGCGTTCCCGAGCACCCGCTGGACGTCCGGGTGGTGGTAGACGGGGTACTCCTGGTCGCCGGGCGAGAAGTAGAAGACCCGGCCGAGGCCACGACGGTAGGCGACGCCGGACCGGAACACCTCGCCGCCGGCGAAGGTCGAGAGGAAGACCTCCTCGTCGGGGCGCGGGATGTCGAAGTACTCGCCGTACATCTCCTGGCGGTCGATGACGATCGGGTGCGGGACGCCGGCGGCGATCGGGTGCTCCGGCGCGATCGTCCAGACGAGCTCGCGCTCCCCGTCGTTCCGCCACTTCAAGGAGCACGTCGTGCCCATCAGGCGGGTGAACGGCTTCGAGTAGTGCCCGGAGTGCAGCACCACGAGCCCCATGCCCGCGTGCACCGCCTCGACCACGCGGTCGACGACCTCGTCCGCGACCTGGTCGTGGGCGACGTGGCCCCACCAGAACAGGACGTCGGTGGACGCCAGGCGCTCCGCGGTCAGGCCGTGCTCGGGTTCCTGCAGCGTCGCGGTCGCGACCTCGGCGGTCGGGTGCTGCTCGCGCAGGGCGGCGGCGATCACGGTGTGCATGCCGTCCGGGTAGTGCCCGAGCACGGTCTCGTCACCGCGGCTCTCGTGCACGTTCTCGTTCCAGACGACGATGTTCAGGGGACGGTTCTCGGTCGGCGCTGACATGTCCCCGACGCTACCGTGCCCATGTCGGCGGTCTCCCCGGTTCGTGCACGAGCATGTCGGCATGACTCCCCGATCCCTGTTCCGTGCCGCCGCGGTGGCCGAACTCGTGACCTGGACGCTGCTCATCGCCGGGATGGTCCTGAAGTACGGGCTGGACGCCGGCGACTGGGGAGTGCGGATCGGCGGGAGCGTGCACGGCTTCGTGTTCCTGGCGTACCTGGTCGTGACGACGGTCGTCGCGGTGAACCAGCGCTGGTCGGCGGGGGCGCTCGTGCTCGGGTGGGCGAGTGCGGTCGTGCCCTACGCCACGGTGCCGTTCGAGGTCGCGGTCGCCCGGCGCGGGATGCTCGAGGGCCCCTGGCGCCGCTCACCGGACGGGCGCTCGGGCGTGTGGGACCGCCTGCTGTTCTTCGTGGTGCGCCGGCCCGCGGTGGCGGCGGGCATCGGGGTCGTCGCGGTGGCGCTCGTGTTCTCGGGGCTGCTGGTGGTCGGGCCGCCGGTGCCGTCCCGGGGCTGAGGCGCGGGCACGCGGGCGCGGCGCGCGCAGGCACGCACGCCCGAGCGGGCACGGGCGGGCAGGCGCACGAGCGGGCGGGCGCACGAGCGGGCGGGAGCGGGCGGGCGCACGAGTGGGCGGGCGCGGGCGGGCGCACAAGTGGGCACGACATGCCGCTCATGTCCGCGGCGCGAGCCATTTCTGTCACGCTCGGCCCCGAGCGTGACAGAAATGGCCCGCTCAGCGGGCCAGCGGGCCAGCGGGCCAGCTGAGCAGCGCGGGCGCACAGACGGACGGGAGGCACGGTGCCAGCTGGCACCGTGCCTCCCGTCCGTCCCGGCGCGCGTCTACAGCGCGGCCAGCGCCTCGTTGAGCGTCGCCGACGGGCGCATCACGGCGCTCGTCTTGGCGTCGTCCGGCCGGTAGTACCCGCCGATGTCGGCGGGCTTGCCCTGGACGGCCACGAGTTCGTCGACGATGGTCTGCTCGTGCTCGTCGAGCGTCGCCGCGAGGCCCTGGAACGCCGCTGCGAGTTCGGCGTCCTCGGTCTGGCGGGCGAGCTCGTCAGCCCAGTACTTCGCCAGGTAAAAGTGGCTGCCGCGGTTGTCGATCGTGCCGATCTTGCGGCCCGGAGACTTGTTCTCGTCGAGGAACGTGCCCGTGGCGCGGTCGAGCGTGTCCGCGAGGACCTTCGCCCGCGCGTTGCCCGTCACACCCGCGAGGTGCTCGAACGACACCGCGAGCGCGAGGAACTCACCGAGGGAGTCCCAGCGCAGGTAGTCCTGCTCGACGAGCTGCTGCACGTGCTTCGGGGCCGAGCCGCCGGCACCGGTCTCGAACAACCCGCCGCCACCGAGCAGCGGGACGACCGAGAGCATCTTCGCCGAGGTGCCGAGCTCCATGATCGGGAACAGGTCGGTGAGGTAGTCGCGGAGGACGTTGCCCGTGACCGAGATGATGTCCTCGCCGCGACGGATGCGCTCGAGCGAGAAGCGCATCGCGTCCTCGGGCGACATGACCTCGATCTGCAGGCCGTCGGTGTCGTGGTCGCCGAGGTACGTGCGGACGAGCCCGATCAGGTTGGCGTCGTGCGCACGGGTCTCGTCGAGCCAGAACACGGCGGGCGAACCCGTGGCGCGGGCACGCGTGACCGCGAGCTTCACCCAGTCGCGGATCGCCACGTCCTTGGTCTGGCACGCGCGCCAGATGTCGCCCTGCTCGACCTCGTGCTCGATGACGGTCTCGCCGCCGCTCGTGACCACGCGGACGCGACCGGCACCGGGGACCTCGAAGGTCTTGTCGTGCGAGCCGTACTCCTCGGCCTTCTGCGCCATGAGCCCGACGTTCGGCACCGATCCCATGGTCGACGGGTCGAAGGCGCCGTTCGCGCGGCAGTCCTCGATGACGGCCTGGTAGATGCCGGCGTAGCTCGAGTCGGGGATGACCGCGAGGGTGTCGTGCTCCTCGCCGTCCGGGCCCCACATGTGGCCGGAGGTGCGGATCATCGCCGGCATCGAGGCGTCGACGATGACGTCGCTCGGGACGTGCAGGTTCGTGATGCCCTTGTCCGAGTCGACCATCGCGAGCTCGGGGCCGGCGTCGATGCCGTCCGCGAACGCCTGCTTGATCGCTGCGCCGTTCGGCACGCTGTCCAGCCCGGCGAGGATCGAGCCGAGGCCGTCGTTCGGATTCAGCCCGGCGGCGGCGAGGTCGGCCCCGAACCGCTCGAACACGGACGGGAAGAACGCCCGGATGACGTGGCCGAAGATGATCGGGTCGGAGACCTTCATCATCGTGGCCTTGAGGTGCACGGAGAACAGGACGCCCTGCTCCTGCGCGGCGGCGATCTGGTCACGGAGGAACGCCTCGAGCGCCCGGACGTGCAGCACCGTGCCGTCGACGACCTCGCCGGCGAGGACGGGGATCGACTGCTTCAGGACCGTGGTCTCGCCGTCCTGGCCGACGAACTCGATGGTCAGGGTGTCGTCGGCGGGGGCGATCCACGACTGCTCGTTCGAGCGGAAGTCGTCCACGCCCATCGTCACGACGTTCGTCTTCGAGTCGGCGCTCCACGCACCCATGCGGTGCGGGTGCTTCCGGGCGTAGTTCTTCACCGACAGCGGCGCGCGACGGTCCGAGTTGCCCTCGCGGAGCACCGGGTTGACGGCACTGCCCTTGACGCGGTCGTAGCGGGCGCGGACGTCGCGCTCCTCGTCCGTGGTGGGCTCGTCCGGGTAGGCGGGTAGGTCGTAGCCCTGCGCCTGCAGTTCCTTGATCGCGGCCTTGAGCTGCGGGATCGACGCCGAGATGTTCGGCAGCTTGATGATGTTCGCCTCGGGTGTCTTCGCGAGTTCGCCGAGCTCGGCCAGGGCGTCGTCCAGGCGCTGCTCGTCACTGAGGCGCTCGGGGAACTGGGCGATGATCCGGCCGGACAGCGAGATGTCCCGCGTCTCGACGTCGACGCCGGCCGTGCGGGCGAACGCCTCGACGACCGGGAGGAACGAGTGGGTCGCGAGGAACGGTGCCTCGTCGGTGAGGGTGTAGATGATCTTGGCCATGCTGGCGGGTACTCCCTTGTTCAACCGTCGGTACGTCCACGCTACTCGGGGTGCGGGATGTCTCGACATCAAGATACCTGGTCCGGCGCGTCTGCGACAGGCGTCCGGCTCGCCCCCGGCAGACGTCCAGCGGATGTCCGGGAGGCACATTGAACGCTCTTGGGAATGTCGCGTTCCATGGTCTCCCGCAGGACCGACAGGAGCGCGACATGGGCAGGGCACGACGGACGCCGGCCGACTTCGGGTGGACCGCTGACGACCTGCGGTCGACCTACGCGGTGGACGGCAGCGGTCCGCACCGGTAAGCACCGGACGGCGCCGGGCCGTTCTCCTACGACCCCGACGGATCCGGACCGTGGCTCGTCGGACCGGAGCCGCGTGGCGGGGCAGCCCGCTTCGCCCCGCGCTCTCGCCGATCCGGGTCGCGCCTCCGTCGACTCGGGACGACCGTGACGGCCGGCGCGCTCGCGCTCGTCGTGGCCGTGGGGAGCGTCGCCCTCGTGGCGCACCATGCTCCTCCACACCCGGGGGTGCAGGCGTCAGGCGTCCACAGCTCGGCGGACGACGCCCCCTGAACCGGAGCGGCGCGCCAGCTTGGACGCATGACCGAGCGAGTGGCAGATCAGGCGGTGATCCGGAAGACCCGGACGCCCGACGCACGCAGGCCCGCGACGCCCAGGCGGTCCCGCAGGTTCCGGAAGGGGCGCTTGAAGCCCGACGACGCCGACGCGGCGCCGATCTGGTGCAGCACCTCGGACGTCAGGGTCCGCTCGACCTTCGGCGCCAGCCGGGTCACCCCGGAGACGGTGATCACGACGCGGACCGCGTTCGGCGCGAGCAGCGGCGCGATGAGCTCGGCGGCCTCGTGCGCACGGTGGAACGCGGGGTCCTCGCCGGGACGGCGGATCGCGATGACGGCGAGCTCGGCCTCGGCGGAGCAGTGCGGATCGGGCAGGTCGTCCACGCCGACGACGCGCATCCGGGTGGCGTCCACCCCGGCCCGCACGGCCGCGGCGCGGAGCACCGGGAGCAGCTCCTGGGAACCCGCGAGCACGACCTCGGCGGTCGCGAGGTCGATCGGTTCGTGTCGCTCCCGCGGCGTTCGGGCCATGGCGCAGGTCCTTCCGGTCGCTGGACTCGGACACTACCGATCCCGCCCCCAGCCGGCACGCAGCGCACGGATCGGATCAGGAGCCTCCCAGCCGTTCGGTAACGGGAAGATCACGACGAGGCCTGTACAAAGCGACAGACTCGTGCAGAATGGTGGGCGGCCATGACGACGACACACGACCACGACCAGCAGCAGCCGGGGACCCCGGTCGTGCACCTGTCCCGTCGCGCTGCCCTCGAGGCCGAGCGCGCCGCGGCCCGGAAGCCCGCACGCCGCCCCCGCTCCGCCCGCCCCCGCATCACGCACACCGACGCTCCCGGCGCCCCCGTTGCCTCCGCTCGGGCGGTCACGACCGCCGCTCCCGCAGCTGCGACACCCGCCTCGACCGCTGCGGCCCCCGCCCCGACGGCTGCGACCCCCGCACCGACCACGAAGCGCGCGGGTGAGCGCACCGCCGCCGCCCGCGTCGCCACCGAGCACGTGGACGCCCGGATCACCAAGGTCGTCCGCCGCCGGAGCTCTGCGCCGGTGCAGGCCGTCCCCCGTGCCTCCCGCCCGATCCGCAGCCACCGCGCCAGCCGCATCACGCTCACCAGTGCGGCAGCGGCCCTCGCGATGTTCGCCGCGTCGGCGATGCCGGCGCACGCGAGCGTCGGGTCCTCGACCGCGACGTCGACCATCGCGCCGATCATCCGCACGCAGGACTACGCGGTGACCCAGGCCGTCGCTGCGAACGGTCTCGACCGTGACGGGTTCACCGTCGGCGGCGGCACGGCCGGTTCACCCGGCACGTCGGTGTCCTACGGCGGCGAGGTCCGGTCGCCGTTCCCCGGTCCGGTGCGGATGAGCTCGGGCTTCGGGTACCGCTCCGCCCCGTGCGGCGCCTGCTCGTCCCTGCACCAGGGGCTCGACTTCAACCCGGGCATGGGGGCGCCGATCGGAGCCGTCGCCGCGGGCAAGGTCCGGGTCTCCGGTACGTACTTCTCGTACGGCACGGCGGTCATCATCGACCACGTCATCGACGGCCGGAAGGTCGCGACGCTGTACGGGCACATGATCCCGGGCTCGTCGCCGCTCAAGGCAGGCGACACGGTCGAGGCGGGGGAGTTCATCGGCAAGGTCGGGTCCTCCGGGGTCTCGACCGGGGCGCATCTGCACCTCGAGGTCCTGATGGACGGCGTCACCCCGATCGACCCCGAAGCGTGGCTCGAAGCCCGGATCGGCCGCTCCCTGACGACCTGAGGTCGGGCCGCACCCCGCATGCACAGCACTCGTGCAGCACCGGTGCGGTGACGTCCCAGTGATCCTGTGCAGGATCACAGCCATGGACGATCACCACAGACCGCCCGCCCGTCGTCGACCCACCGAGGTGTCCCGCTGATGGGCACCGACACCTGGATCGCCTTCGGGCTCGTCATCCTCTTCGTGCTCGTCGGCGGCGTGTTCGCCGCCGCCGAGATCGCCCTCGTCTCGCTCCGTGAGTCCCAGCTGCAGCAACTCGAACGCCGTGGCTCCCGCGGGGCCCGGGTCGCCGCGCTCGGCCGGGACCCGAACCGGTTCCTGTCCGCCGTGCAGATCGGCGTCACGGTGGCGGGGTTCTTCTCGGCCGCCTACGGTGCGTCGTCGATCGCCCCGGACGTGGCCCCGCTGCTGATGGGGATCGGGCTCGACCGGGGCGCCGCCGAGGCGATCGCCCTCGTGCTGATGACCCTCGTCATCGCGTACCTGTCGCTCGTGTTCGGCGAGCTCGTCCCGAAGCGGCTCGCCCTGCAGCGCGCCGAGGGCTTCTCGATGGCCGTCGCCCCGACGCTCGACCGCTTCGCGACCGCCATGCGCCCGGTCATCTGGGTGCTGTCGAAGACCACGAACGCCGTCGTCCGGCTGCTCGGCGGCGACCCGGACGCCCGCAGTGAGTCGATGAGCACCGAGGAGCTCCGCGGCCTGGTCGAGGACCACGACGCCATCGACGCACAGGGACGCCGGATCGCCCGGAGCGCCCTCGACGCCGGCGACCGGATCCTCCGCGAGTCGATGCGCCCCTGGTACGACGTCTCGACGATCGACGCCGCGATGACGATCGCCGACGCCACGGACCACGCCATCGAGGTCGGCCACACCCGGTACCTCGTGACCGCGGGCTCCCGCGACGACGTCGCCGGCTTCGTGCACCTCCGCGACCTCCTGCGCCCCGCCGACCCGACCGCGTCGGTCGCCACGCTCGTGCGGCCGGTGCTCGCCCTGCCGGAGACGAAGTCGCTCTCCGGCGCGATCGCCGACATGCGGACCGACGGACACCAGATCGCCCTCGTCGTGGACGAGTACGGCGGCAGCTCCGGCATGGTCACGCTCGAGGCGTTGCTCGAGGACCTCGTCGGTCGCATCCGGGACGAATGGGACACGGTCGAGTACGACGAGCCCGCGGCCGAGACCGACGGCATCGACGGCGCGACGGTGCTCGAGGACCTCGCCGCCGACGGTGGCCCGGAGCTGCCCGACGGCGACTACGAGACCGTCGGCGGGCTCGTGCAGGTCCGCCTCGACCGGGTGCCCCGCGTCGGTGACGTCGTCGAGGCCGGGGACCACCGGCTCGAGGTCAGCGCCATGGACGGTCACCGTGTCGCGCGAGTGCGGATCACCCCCCGCGTGCCCGCGCCGGCAGAGCCGCCCGCCCCGGTCGCCCAGGTCTGACCCACCGGACGGGAGGCGCGGTGCCAGCCCGCACCGTGCCTCCAGTCCGCCTGTCGGTCACCCCGCGACGGTCGCGAGCCGTCCCGACGGGCGTCACCGGCACTGGCGGTACCTGTCTCGGGGCCGGTCCCGCGACGTAGGCTCGCTGCATGGGCATCGACGTGCGCAACGAGATCCGTGACTTCCTGTCCTCACGGCGAGCGCGACTCACTCCGGACCTGGTCGGCATGCCGTCGTTCGGCGGTGGGGTCCGACGCGTGCCGGGACTGCGGCGGCACGAGGTCGCCATGCTCGCGGGGGTGAGCGTCGACTACTACACGCGACTCGAACGCGGCTCGTTGAAGGGCGTCTCGGACAGCGTGCTCGAGGGCCTCGCCGGAGCGCTGCAGCTCGACGAGGACGAGCGCGTGCACCTGTTCGACCTCGCGCGACTGGCGAACGCCGGCGTGAAGGTCATGCACCGGAACGTCCCGACCCGGGTGCGTCCGGGTGTGCAGCGGCTGCTCGACGCGATCACCGGTGCGCCCGCGTGGGTGCGGAACGAGCGCGGGGACGTCGTCGCCACGAACGAGCTGGGCCGGGCGCTGTACGCCCCGATGTTCGCCGGACCCGGGCGTCCGGTGAACACCGCGCGCTTCACGTTCCTCGACCCGGCGGCTCGCGAGTTCTTCCCGGACTGGGCGGCGACGGCACGCGACGCCGTGGCAGTGCTCCGTGCGGCTGCCGTCGCGAACCCGTGCGAGCCCGGCCTGGTGACCCTGGTCGGCGAGCTGTCCACGCGGAGCGAGGAGTTCCGCACGTGGTGGGCGGCGCACGACGTACGCCTGCACCGACGCGGGAAGAAGCGGATCGCGCACCCGATCGTCGGGGAGCTCGAACTCGACTTCGAGGCGCTCGAGCTCGTCGCGGACCCCGGTCTGACGATGTTCTCGTACTCGGCCGAGCCCGGGAGCGAGTCCGAGCGGTCGCTGGCGCTGCTCGGGACCTGGGCCGCGACGGAGCGGGCGGAGCAGTACGCCGCGGTGCGTGCCGGTGACGCCGAGGGTGACCGGGGCGACCGCTAGTCGGTGGAGTCGTCCGTGTCGGTGCCGCGCGCAGGACCGTCGAAGGCCCGCTTGCTCGCCTTGTACCGGAGCCGCTCGATGCGCAGGTCGCGCTCGATCGCGGACAGGCGGAGCACCTTGATCGCGGCGAACACGAGCACGATGAGTGCGATCGTCAGCACGGCGAGTGCCACGACCACGAGCAGGTAGACGATGCTGACGACGGCGAATCCCCCGGAGATCATGCAGCGACGGTAGCAGCGCCCCACGTAGGGTGGCGTCGTGATCGGCGCAGCCTCCGACCGGGACCGCCGTCCCGAGCCCGTGTTCGCCCGGGCCGTGCGCGCCGCCGTCGGCCCCGCACGCACGGTGCTCGCGCTCGACGGGACGCCGTACGCCCCGGCCGACCGCGAGGTCGTCAGCGTGGGCCTCGACGGTCCGCTGCCGTCGGCGGACGCGGCGGTGGTCGCGCTGTCCCCGGGTGTGTGGCCCGCGGTGCAGGCACGACTCGCAGAGATCCGCCGTGCCGTCACGGGCCCGGTCGTCGTGCTGACGGTCGACCCCGAGCGCGTGCAGGACCACTGGCTGATCGAGTACGCCCCCGCCGTGAGCGCCGCGTGGGCCGAGGGGTACCCGGGACTCGACCGCCTGGCCGCAGCGCTCGGCGGAACGGTCGAGAGCACGCGGCTGCCGGTCCCGTTCACGTGTGTCGAGGGGTTCCCCGAGGGGTTCTACGCCCGACCGGAACGGCTGCTGGACCCGGGCACGCGTGCGGCCGACCCGGCGTGGGACGCTCTCGACGACCTCACCGCCCGCCGGTCGGTCGCCGCGCTGCGCGCCGCGCTCGAGACGGGCGAGTGGGACCGACGGCACGGACACCTGCGGCGCCAGCCGACGTACGACGGGTCCGTCGTGCTCCTGCGCTCGGCTTGACACCGCGTCGTAGGGTGGAACCGTGAGTCAGCAGGAGGTGGTCGGCGCGCTGAGCGCCGGCATCAGGGCGTGACGCCCCCGGCTGTGCCCCTCGGCACGGCCGCCGTCGTCGATCCCTGACCATCCCTCCGCCCGTGCGGCGCTTCCCCTGCGCCCGGGCACTTCCGAAAGCGACCACACCGTGCTGCCCATCAGCGAGAAGACCCTGCGTTCCTCCTTCGTCAACGCCTCCCGCAAGGAGGTCGGGGACGTCACCCTGCCCACCGACTTCGAGACGCTGGAGTGGGAGTCGCTCAACTTCCTCGGCTGGCGCGACCCGAAGACCTCCCGGCGCGCGTACGCCGTCGTGCCCACGCTCGAGGGCGACCTCGTCGGGATCCTGTTCCGGCAGGCCGAGGCTTCGCCGCGCTCCCGGGCGCAGTGCTCGTGGTGCCAGGACGTCAAGCTGCCGAACGACGTCGTGTTCTACGCCGCCAAGCGATCCGGGAAGGCCGGTCGGAACGGGAACACCGTCGGGACCCTGGTGTGCCAGGACTTCCAGTGCTCGCGGAACGTCCGGCGACCGCTGCCCCCGGCGTACGAGGGCTTCGACGTCGAGGGCGCCCGGCTCCGGCGCATCGAGGACCTCCAGCTCCGCGTCGCGTCCTTTGCCGCCGAGCTGTGAGCTCGGGCCCGGGCCCCGGCCTGCTGGGTCGCGCTGGCTTCCGCAAAACGCAACGGGAGCGGCTTCTCGCAGCGGTATGTCGCTGCGAGGAACCGCCGACCTTGCGTTTTGCGGAAGGAAGGTGGGGGCGGCGCCGAAACGCGGCGGTAACGGACGGTCCCTAGGGTGACCGGATGGACCTTCGTGACTTCGACACCGCCCCGGCCGCCGACGCCCGGGACGTCGCCCTGCACTGGGCTGCCGTTCCTGCGTGGGCCGACGCCCTGGTCGCCGGGCGGCCGTACCGCTCCGTCGCCGCCCTGGCCTCGGCCGCGGCGACGGCCGCCGAGCAGTGGGGCGCGGACGAGCTCGACGCGGCTCTCGCACACCACCCCCGCATCGGCGAGCGCACCACCGAGGCGTCCTCGGCGCGCGAGCAGGGGGCGATGGCGACCGCGGCGGACGACGTCACGGCGGCGATCGCGCGGGGGAACGCCGACTACGAGGAACGGTTCGGACGGGTGTTCCTGGTCCGTGCCGCCGGTCGGACCCCGGATGAGCTGCTGGCCGAGCTCGAGCGCCGGCTCGGCAACGACGCCGGGGCCGAGGTCGGCGAGGCAGCTGCCGCCCTGGCCGACATCGCACAGCACCGGATCCGCGCGACCTTCGGCGTGCCGCACCTGACCACGCACGTCCTCGACGCAGGATCCGGTCGCCCGGCGGCGGGGGTCGGCGTGACCCTGCGGACCGCGGCGGGCGAGGTGCTCGCGTCGGGGGAGACCGACGCCGACGGTCGGACCGGGCTCGGGCCGGACGTGCTGCCCCGCGGCGACCTGGAGCTCCGCTTCGACACCGGGGCGTACCACCGCGCGTCGGGGACGCCCACGTTCCACCCGTACGTCGTCGTGGCGTTCAGCGTCACCGGGACGGGACACCTGCACGTGCCGCTCCTGCTCAGCCCCTTCGCGTACAGCACGTACCGCGGCAGCTGACCCGCGGGCGCGGCCCGGCCAGAGCGGCCCGAGACTCAGCAGCGCGGGCGCACCGCCGCGGGCGCGGCGCCCGCCCCGCCTACACCCGCGGCGGCACCGCGATCGGCGCCGTCGACCGCATCGCGTCGTACGACCCCACCGCCGGGTCGTCGCCGTACCGCTCCCGGACGCTCCGCGACCCGAGCAGCAGGTTGAGCAGGATCGCCGCGACCGCACCGGCCGAGATGCCCGAGTCGAACACGAGCGTGAACCGCGTCGGGAACGCCGCGTAGATCGACGGCGCGACGGTCGGCAGCAGCGCGATCCCGAGCGGGAGTGCCACGACGAGCACGTTCCGGTTGTCGAACCGCACCTTCGACAGCGTCCTGATGCCCGAAGCCGCGACCATGCCGAACAGCGCCACCCCGGCACCGCCGAGGACCGCGTGCGGGATCGCCTCGACGACCGCCGCGACCTTCGGCACCAGGCCGAGCACGACGAGGATCCCGCCCGCGGCGGTGGCGACGTACCGGGAGCGCACGCCGGTCAGCGCGACCAGGCCGACGTTCTGCGCGAACGCCGTGTACGGGAACGTGTTGAACACCCCGCCGACGACCGTGCCGAGCCCGTCCGCCCGCAGTCCGTCCGCGAGGGTGCGCTTCGACACCGGTCGGCCGACGACCTCGCCGACGGCCACCATGTCGCCCGTGGTCTCGGTCATGATCACGAGCCCGACGACGAGCATCGACACGATCGACGCGAGGTCGAACGTCGGCAGGCCGAAGTGGAACGGCGTGACGACCGCGAACCAGGCGGCGTCGCCGATCCCGGACCCGTCCACCATGCCCGGGACGAACAGCGCCACGACCGTGCCCAGGAGCAGCGCGGCGAGCACCGACACGCGCGCGAGTCCGCGCGGCGCGAAGCGTTCCACGAGGACGATCGCCAGGAGCACCCCGGCGGCGAAGGCGACGTCGAGCGGACGGGCGGCCCCGTCCTTCCCGCCCTCGGTCACCCAGCCGGCGGCGACGCTCATCAGGGACAGGCCGATGATCAGGATGACGGTGCCGGTGACGATCGGCGGGAACAACCGGACGAGCTGCGAGAACCACGGGGCGACGACGACCATGAACACGCCGCACGCGATGGTCGCGCCGTACACCGCCGTGATGCCGTGCTCGGTCCCGATCGCGATCATCGGGCCGACCGCGGCGAAGGTGACGCCCTGCACGAGGGGCAGCCGGACCCCGAAGCGCCAGAAGCCGACGGACTGCACGATCGTCGCGAGGCCGGCCACGAACAGGTCGGCGCTGATCAGGAACGCCAGGTCGGCCCGGTCGAAGCCGAGTGCACCGCCGACGATGAGCGGCACGGCGATCGCCCCCGCGTACATCGCGAGGACGTGCTGCAGCCCGAGCGGCAGCAGCCGGGCGAGCGGCGGGACGGTGTCGACGCCGTCCTCGCGACGGGCGTCGGTCGTCTGGTTCGTGTCGGTCACGGGTGCCCCCTCGGCGTCGTCGGACTCGTCTCCTCGGACGCTACGGAGCGGGTGTTTCCGTGCCGTGTCGGCGGTGGGTCGCCCGGATCACGCGACCGCGCGCCGGAACGCGCGTTCCACAGATGGGGACGGAACGGACGGGAGGCCCGTGGCGGATCCGCCACGGGCCTCCCGTCCGTCCTGTGGTCGCGTCAGCGACCGATGCTCGACATGTCGGGGTAGCGGTCGCCGGTCGGGACCGGCAGCGAGGACAGGCGCTGCAGCTGGGACTCCGAGAGGGTCAGGTCGGCGGCGCCGACGTTCTCCTCGAGGCGGGAGACCCGCTTCGTTCCGGGGATCGGGACGACGTCGGTGCCCTGGGCGAGGAGCCACGCGAGCGCGACCTGCGCCGGGGTGCCACCGACCTCGGACGCGACGGCCTTGACCTCGTCGACGATGCGGACGTTCTGCTCGAACGCTTCCTGCTGGAAGCGGGGGTTGTCGCGGCGGAAGTCGTCGGCGTCCAGGTCCGACGGCTTCGTGATCGCACCGGTCAGGAAGCCGCGGCCGAGGGGCGAGTACGCGACCAGGCCGATGCCGAGCTCGCGGAGCGTGCCGAGCACGTCGTCCTCGGGGTCGCGGGTCCACAGCGAGTACTCGCTCTGGACAGCCGTCACCGGGTGCACGGCGTGGGCCTTGCGGATGGTCTCGGACCCTGCCTCGGACAGGCCGTAGTGGCGGATCTTGCCCTCCTGCACGAAGCCGGCGAGCTGGCCGACGACGTCCTCGATCGGGACCTCCGGGTCGACGCGGTGCTGGTACCAGAGGTCGATGTGGTCGGTACCCAGGCGGCGGAGCGAGCCCTCGAGCGCCTCGCGGACGGACTCCGGTGCGCTCGTGAGCTTGCGGTCGGTGCTCGGCTGGGTCTCGCCGGGGACGTGCTCGACGAGACCGAACTTCGTGGCGAGCACGACGTCGTCGCGGCGACCCTGCAGGGCCTTCCCGACGAGGACCTCGTTCGTGTACGGGCCGTACATCTCGGCGGTGTCGATCAGGGTGACGCCGAGGTCGATCGCGCGGTGGATGGTGCGGATCGACTCGTCGTCGTCGGTGCCGGCGCCCGTGTAGAAGGCGCTCATGCCCATGGTGCCGAGGCCGACGGCGCCGACCTCCAGGTCTGCGAGCGTGTGTGTCTGCATGGGTGCAGGTCTACTCCTGCCGACCCCCTGTGCGGGAGGCACCGACGGGGCTAGGCTGCGGGGACGGACAGGGTCCGTGCGACCGGAGGGGGACACCGTGGTGGTCATCGGGATCGTCATCGGGGTGGCCGTGGCCATCGCCGCGCTGCTCGTCGTGCTCGAGCTGCAGAACGTGCGCCGTCGGCGGAGGCTCGCGCACCTGGAGCCGGTCGACCCGCGCGTCGGGGAGCGGGCCATGTCCCAGGCCTCGGCGGCGCACGCGATCGTGGAGGGACAGGCCAAGTCCGCGCACCCGGGCATCAGCGGCGCCGGGGGCGGCCCGCTCGGCTGAGCCAGCTCGTCCCACGCGTCCTGGCCGGTCTGTCGTGTCGGCGCCGGGCTGTGGTTCGATCGTGCCCGTGAACCTGTACCTGCGGCTGTTCCTGCTGACCGTGCGCATCCGTCTCGCGGGACTCCGCTCGGGCCGACGGCCGTCGCTCTGGGACGAGGGACGGACGCCGTTCCGGGTCGCGCTCACCGACCTCGACCCCCTGCGGCACGTGAACAACGGCAAGTACCTGTCGATGCTCGACCTCGGCCGGTACGACCTGCTCACGCGGTCCGGCTTCTGGCACGAGGCCTCGAGGCGCGGCTGGTACGCCGTGGTCGCGGCGCAGACGATCACCTACAAGCGGTCGCTGACGCTGGGGCAGCGCTTCACCCTCGTCACCCGGGTGCTCGGCGTCGACGACCGCGCCGTGTACATCGAGCAGACCTTCGAGCGGCGGGGATCGGTCGTCGCGCGGGCGGTCGTGCAGGCCCGGTTCCTCCGTCGGACCGGCGGCACGGTCACGCCCGAGGACCTCGTCGCCGCGGCCGGCGGGGCGCCGCGGGACCTCACCCTGCCCGACTGGGTGCACGCGTGGGCGGACGCGGTGCGGATCAGCAGCGCGGCGCCGACCCGCACGGCCCGGGGCGCCTCGGCGTAGGAAGGTCGGGTGCAGGAGCGACGGGGGAGCGGGACGCCGGGTCGACGTACGGTGCTGGCCGGCGGGGTCGGACTCGGTCTGGTCGGGGTGCTCGCCGCGTGCTCGCGGCCGGGGCCGGCACCGAGCCCGTCCGCATCCGGGTCCGCGTCGTCCTCGGGCGCACCGTCCACGCCGACCCCGCCGACCCCGACCGCCGCCGGAGGGCCGGACTCGTGGGACGCCCTGGCCGCGGCCGTCACCGGGACGCTCCTGCGCTCCGGGTCGTCCGGGTGGGACGCCGCACGGAAGCTGCAGAACCCCCGCTACGACGACGCCGACCCGCAGGCGGTGCTCCGCGTCGCGGGCGTCCCCGACGTGCAGGCCGCGCTCGCCTTCGCCCGGAACACCCGCACGCCGGTCGCGCTCCGGGCCGGCGGGCACTCGTACACGGGCTGGTCCGCCGGCGGTGCGCCCGGGACCGACGTCCCGCGCTCGCTCGTGGTCAGCACGCAGGACCTGGACAGCGTCCGCGTCGACGGGGACACCGCGACGATCGGTCCGGGAGCCCGGCTGGCCGACGGGTACGCAGCCTTGGCACGGGCCGGGCGGGCGATCGGCGCCGGGTCGTGCCCGACCGTCGGCATCGGCGGACTGACGCTCGGCGGCGGGGTGGGCGTCCTGGTCCGGTCGTTCGGCTTGACGTGCGACCAGCTCACGGGGGTGACGCTCGTGACGCCCGACGGCGCCGTGCACCAGGTCTCGGCGACCGCCGAGCCGGACCTGTTCTGGGCGTGCCGGGGCGGTGGCGGCGGGACGGTCGGTGTCGTCACGTCGATGACCTTCCGGACGCAGCCGGCCCCTAACGTGCTGTTGTTCAGCATCGTGTTCCCCTGGTCCGCAGCAGCCGCGGTGGTGCGGGCGTGGCAGGACTGGGCGCCGGTCGCCGACCCGCAGCTCTGGTCGACCCTGAAGCTCCTGAACGGCACCAGGCACACCGCACCGACGGTCACCGTCACCGGCGTGTGGACCGGCGCGAAGACCGGGGCGGACGCCTCCGTCGACGGGTTCATCGCCGCCACCGGGGCCACCCCGACGTCGCACACCGCCGACGAGCTGTCCTACGGTGACGCGATGGTGCGGCTCGCCGGGGCGCCGCAGCGCGTGTCCGAGGCCGCGACGTCGTCCATCGGCGGCCGGAAGCTCACCGACGCCCAGGTCGACGTGCTCGTCCGACGGGCCGCGGCGGCCGGGGACGTCGCCGGGAACCGGGAGGGCGGGGTCTCGCTCGACGCGCTCGGCGGCGTCGTGGCCGACGTCGGGCGGACGGACTCGGCGTTCCCGTGGCGGGACGCCCTGATGACCGTGCAGTACACGGCGGTGTTCGCCGACGGCGCGGACCCGGCACCGTTCGACGCGTACGTCCGTGACTTCCGGCAGGCGATGACCCCGGCGTGGGGTGACGGCGCGTACGCGAACTACTGCGACGCGGCGATCACCGACCCCACGGCGTACTTCGACGTGAACACCTCGCGGCTGCACCGGATCGCGGAGCAGGCGGACCCGGGCGGGGTGTTCGACCAGCCGCACTGGGTGTGACCGCCGTCCTACGATGACCGGATGGACGACGAGGACCTGGTGCTCCCGGACGCCGCCGCGTGGCGGTCGTGGCTCGACGAGCACGAGGACGACCCGGACGGCGTCTGGCTCGTGCTCGCGAAGAAGGGCACGGCCGAACCGACGACGCTGACGTACGACCAGGCCCTCGACGAGGCGCTCTGCTCCGGGTGGATCGACGGGCAGAAGCGCGGGCGGGACGCCGGGACCTTCCGGCAGCGCTTCACCCCACGTCGCCGCGCCTCGCTCTGGTCGCAGCGCAACATCGGCCTCGTGGCGGCCCTGACCGAGTCCGGTCGCATGCGCCCCCGCGGGCAGGCCGAGATCGACCGCGCCCGGGCCGACGGCCGGTGGGACCGGGCCTACGCCGGCGCCGCGACCGTCACCGTGCCGGACGACCTCCGTGCGGCCCTCGACGCCGAGCCCACCGCGGCCGCCCTGTTCGCCGATCTCGACGCCACGAACCGGTACGCCGTGCTGCACCGGGTGGTGACGGCGCCGAGCGACACGGCGCGGGCGAACCGCATCGCGAAGCTCGTCGGCGGGCTGTCCCGCGGCGAGACCCCGTACCCGCGTCCGTCCCGCTGACCGGTGTCGCAGCCCCGAGTCTCGCCGTCGGCGACACGACTCGGGTCCCGGCACCCGGAACTCGTCGCCCAGCCCGAGACTCGGGCCAGGCCGGGCGCGGGGGACACCGGCTCAGGGACGGGACACGGTCACGGCGTAGACCGGGGACATGACCACCGGTACCGACACCACGAACCGTCCTGCCGCCGCCTCGGGCACGTTCCGCATCGGCGGCGACCTCGAGGTCCACCGCCTCGGCTACGGCACCATGCAGCTCACCGGACCCGGCGTCTGGGGCCCGCCGAAGGACCACGACGAGGCGATCCGCGTCCTCAAGCGCGCCGTCGAGCTCGGCGTCGACTTCTTCGACACCGCCGACTCCTACGGTCCCTACGTCGCCGAGGACCTGCTCCGCGAGGCGTTGCACCCGTACGGCGACGACGTCGTCATCGCGACGAAGGCCGGTCTCACCCGCACCGGCCCGAACGAGTGGCCGCCGGTCGGCCGCCCGGAGTACCTGCGCCAGGAGGCCGAGATGAGCCTCCGCCGCCTCGGCCTCGAGCGCATCGACCTGTTCCAGCTGCACCGCATCGACCCGAAGGTCCCGCTCGAGGACCAGGTCGGCGAGCTGAAGAAGCTCCAGGACGAGGGCAAGATCCGGCACATCGGCCTGTCCGAGGTGTCGGTCGACGAGGTCAAGGCCGCACAGGAGGTCGCGACGATCGTCTCCGTCCAGAACCTCTACAACCTGCAGAAGCGCGACGCCGAGGAGCTCCTCGACTGGTCCGAGCAGCAGGGCATCGGCTTCATCCCGTGGTTCCCGCTCGCGACCGGCGGCCTGACGGGCGAGGACTCCCCGCTGACCGAGATCGCTGAGCGCAAGGGCGCGACCCCGGCGCAGCTCGCACTGGCGTGGCTGCTCAAGCGCTCGCCGGTCATGCTGCCGATCCCCGGGACGTCGAGCGTCGACCACCTCGAGGACAACCTGCAGGGCGCGACGATCGAGCTCACCGACGACGAGTTCGCGGAGCTGTCGAAGCTGCACGGCTGAGCGGGCGGGTCGCGGACGCGACCACCCACCGGACGGGAGGCGCGGTGCCAGCTGGCACCGCGCCTCCCGTCCGTTGCATCACGACTCGGCAACGGCGCTCGCGTGCGGACGCGGGGCCGGTGCACACTGGTCGCGTCCGTTGGACAGAACCGGGGGGACGACGTGGGGGCACAGGGTGCGGCGACGGAGCATGCCGGCAGCGGCATGTTCGTCGGGACGGGGCGGCGGCAGACCGCGACGATCGTCGCGGTGACCACCCATGGTGGTTCTGTCCTGCGAGTCGACGCGGGTGAGGTGGTCGCCATCACGGGGCACGGCGCTTCCGCGGTGATGACGTCGGTCCGGAACGCGCCGCGCATCGGCGACCGCACGCTCGACGGTCTGGCCGTCGCCGAGGCGACGGCGCTCCGACGACGGCTGGTCGGGACGGTGTGCACCGACCACCGCCTCGTCCCGTCGCTGACGGTGCTCGAGAACACCGCGCTGCCCCTCGAGCTCGACGGATGGGACACCCACGAAGCGATCGCCGCTGCGACGACCGCCCTCGCCCGGGTCGGGGTGACCGCTCCCTCGGACACGCTCCCCGACGACCTGACCGCGGCCGAGCAGCGGCTCGTCACCGTCGCGCGGAGCATCGCCGGGTCGCCGGTGCTCGTGCTCGCCGACGAACCGCGGGACGCGACCGTCGTACGATTGCTCCGTCGCCTGGCCGGGGACGGCGCCGGTGTGCTCGTCAGCACCACCGCGGCCGCGCGACCGACCTGGGCCGACCGCCTCGTCGAGACGCCGGCCGCGATCCTGTGAACGGCAGCGAGGACCCTCAGCCAGAACGCGCGTTCCCCAGCTCGGGGGACTGGCCCGCACCCCGATCACCGGAGAAGCTCGTACCCGTGTCCCGCACCCGCCGGCTCGTCCTCGTGGCGAGCATCGTCTCCGCAGCCTGCCTCGTCACCGCAGGCGTCCTCGTCACCACCACGCCGCGCACCGCGAGCGCCGAGGACCGCCCCGTGGCGGCCGTCGCCGAACACCGCGCCGGTACCGCGCTGCCGGACCCGCGGACGCCCGACCAGTTCGTGACCGGTGCGCTCGACACCCCCGCACTGCCGGGAGCGGTGCCGTTCGCCTACGCGGGCGACTCGATCACGGCACGGCCGGACTCCTGGCTGCACCAGCTCGAGACCGACGACGAGCTGCACGCCGTCGGCGGCTACGCGCACAGCGGGTACCGCGCCGACCAGGTGCTGCAGCAGATCGGTCCCGTGCCGAGCGCCCGGGTCCTGGTCGTCGAGGTCGGCACGAACGACGTCAACCAGGCCGTCCCGACCGCGACGACGATCGCGAACGTCGGGGCGATCGTCCGGAAGGTCGGGGCGCAGCGCGTCCTGGTCGTCGCCGGGCCGCCGTCGGACTGGACCCACAGCCGGTGGGGCGCCGACCGTCGGACCGGTCAGATCGTGCTCACCGACGCCCTGCGCACCGACGCGGCGGAGCACGGGTGGGCGTTCGTCGACCCGTTCACGGCGCTGCGTGCCGCCGACGGCGCGTACAAGCCGGGCACGTCGCCGGACGGCATCCACCCGACGGCCGAGGCGAACCAGGGCGTCGCGCGGGCGATGGCCGCCGCCATCACCCGCACCGCCGCCTGACCCGGAGTCACCGTTCGGACGGGAGTCACCGTCCGGCCCGGGGTCACTCGGGCAGGGGTTCCGCGTACGTCCGGAAGTCGCCGCGCTCGGAGTGGATCGTCCAGAGCTGCTCGGCGACGGCCGCCGACGAGTGCGCGTCCTGCCCGTCGTCGATGCCGAACGGGATGATGAGCTGGCCGACGTGCACGTGCTCCTCGGCCACGGCGTCGTGCAGGAGCTGCGCGTAGGCGCTCTCGCCCGCGAAGGCGACGGACGTGCCGGTCACGCGGGCGCCCGGACGGACCGCGCTGCCCCCGTTGACGAACAGGATCGTGCCGGTGCCGAGCGCGCGCATGCCGGGGAGCACCTGACGGACGGCGTTCACCGAGCCGTAGACCGAGAACTCGACCGGGCCGACCAGGTCCTCGGCGGTCGTCTCGAGGACCGGTCGCATGTACTCCTTCGCCGGCAGCGGGCTGTACTGCAGGACCTCGATCGGGCCGAGCTGCTCCGTGGCCGCCTCGAGCGCGGCACGGAGCGAGTCCCCGTCCCGGACGTTCGCGGCGAAGCCCTTCGCGGTCACGCCGGACTCGCCGAGCTGTGCCGCGAGGGAGTCGAGACGGTCCTGGTTGCGCGAGATCAGGGCGACGGCGAAGCCCTCGCGTCCGAAGCGCTCGGCGACCGCGGCGCCGAGGCCCTTGCCGGCGCCGACGATGGCGATGGTGGTCATGGGTGGTCCTTCCGGAGGTGGTGTGCGCCCGACGGTAGGCCGACGTCCCGCGTCCTGGGAGGCACGGCCAGGAACCCTCAGGGCTTTCCCGCCTGCGTCGTGTGGACTCGGGGGACGAACCGGGAGGATCACCGTGGACACCACCCGCAGCACCCGCACGACCCGCAGCGCTCGCTCCGCCGGAGGCCGCGCCGGACGTGAGTCCGGACGTCGGTCCGTCGGCCGTGCCCATCGGTCGTGGTCCGCGGTCGGGCTGGTGGCGGCTGCGGCCCTGGCGCTCGTCGCCTGCTCGGACGGCGACCCCGACGGCACCGGTGGGACCGGCACGTCCGGCTCGAGCAGCGCCCCGTCCCGGACCAGCCCGGCGACCGCGGCGGCGACGACCGAGGTCGTGACCGGACTCGACGCTCCGTGGTCGGTCGTCCCCGTCGGCGACTCCGGCGACGCGCTCATCAGCGAGCGCGACTCCGCCCGGGTGCTCGAACTGCGGGCGGACGGCTCCACCCGCGATGTCGGCACCGTCCCCGGCGTCCGGCACGGCGGCGAAGGGGGACTGCTCGGGCTCGCCCTGCACGACGGCGACCTGTTCGTCTACTCGACCGCCGACGACGGCAACCGCGTGCAGCGCTTCTCGCTGACCGGCGACACCGGCTCGTACCGGCTCGGCGACGCCACCACCGTGCTCGACGGCCTGCCCCGGAACACGTTCCACGACGGTGGCCGGATCGCGTTCGGCCCGGACGGCATGCTCTACGTGAGCGTCGGGGACGCCGGGGACCGACCGGCTGCGCAGGACCGGGACTCCCTCGCCGGCAAGATCCTCCGCGTGACGCCGGACGGAACGGTGCCGGACGACAACCCGTTCCCGGGCTCACCGGTGTGGTCGCTCGGCCACCGCAACGTGCAGGGCATGGGCTGGGCGGCCGACGGCACGATGTTCGCCGCGGAGTTCGGGCAGGACGCCTGGGACGAGCTCAACGTCGTCGTCGCGGGGGAGAACCACGGCTGGCCCGAGGTCGAGGGCGTCGGCGGCGAGGACCGCGGCTTCGTCGACCCCGTGCAGCAGTGGGCCACCGACGACGCGTCGCCGAGCGGCCTCGCCGTGATCGGAGACACCGTGTACGTCGCGAACCTGCGCGGCGAGTCCGTCCGGGCCGTGCCGGTCGCCGAACCCACGACGTCGACGGTGTCCTTCGCCGGCGAGTTCGGGCGGATCCGCACGGTGCTCGCCGGTCCCGACGACACGCTCTGGTTCGTCACGAACAACACCGACGGCCGCGGCGACCCGCGGGACGGCGACGACCGCATCCTCTCGGTGCCGCTCCGCGAGCTCGACTGACGCAATCCGGCCAGCCCGACCGCCGTCGGGTGCGCAACTTCGCCGACGATGGAGCAGACGACGTCGGGCGCGCCCGGGCGACCCGACGTCTTCTGCTCCACCACGGGAGGAGTACCCGACGTCTTCTGCTCCGCCACGGCAGGAGCCGACGTCAGACCGTGGTGCCCGCTCCGACCTCGAGCCCACCGTGCTCGACCTGCCACCGCAGCGCGTCCCGCACCGTCTCCGAGGCCGTCCACGCCGGCGCGTAGCCGAGCACCCGCTCCGCCTCGGCGGTGCTGAACACCTGGCTGCGCGACAGGTGCTGCCAGCTCGCGTCGGCGTGCTCGGGAGTCGTGGTCTCGCGGAACCGGTCCCACGAGACGGACTCGAGCCGTGCCTCCCGGCCTCCCCACGACGCGACCAGCTGGGCGTACCCGCGCACGGTGAGCGCGGTCGGAGCCGTCGCGAAGAAGGCGCCGCCGGACGCGGCGTCACGCTGCTCGACCGCCAGCTGGAACAGCTGGGCGACGTCGTCGGCGTGCACGTGGGCCATCGCCTCCGCACCGAGGCCTGGCACCTCGACGGTCTCGCCCCGGGTCAGTCTCGTGACGACGGACGGGTCGAGGTTGCCGAGCGGGCCGATCGGCATCCACCCCGGTCCGCTGATGTGCCCTGGGTGGACGGACGTCGTGACGACACCACCAGAGGCGGTTTCTTCCTGCAGGAGCCGTGCGATCGCGTCCTTCTGGACGCCGTACTCGCCGAACGGCGGGGTCATCGTCGCCTCGGTGATCGGCAGGACGTGCGAGACGCCGGCCCGCCAGATCGAGCCGCAGTGCACCAGGTGCGTGCTGCTGCCGCGCAGCGCGCGGACGAGCTGTTCGGCGCTCTCGACGGTGAAGCAGACGAGGTCGACGACGGCGTCCGCGGCGAGCGCCGCGACCCGGTCGCCGAAGGTGCCGTCGCGGTCCTCCTGCTCCCGGTCCGCGACGACGCGCTCGACGCGCGTCCACTCCGGGGCGTCGGCGTACGGGGTGCTGGTGCCCCGCGACACGGCCACGACGTCGTGGCCGGCGCGGACGAGACGGGGGACGAGGAACGTGCCGATGTGGCCGGTGGCCCCGATGACGACGATGCGCATGGTGCTCACGCTAGGCGCGTCGCGTCGGCCCCGACAGGCCCTGTCCGTGCCCCACGGGACGGACGGGAGGCGCGGGGCGGGGTCCGCCACGCGCCTCCCGACCGACGGGCGAGCAGCGTTCAGGCGCTGCGGACGGCCCGGACCGAGCCGGCGATGACGGCGGCGTCCTCGGCGAGCGCGCCGACGGCGTCCGGCAGACCGGCGCCGCTGAGCGACTTCCGGGCGGCCCATCCGACGAAGCTGCCGACGACCGCGCCGATGCCGCCGAGGACCGCACCCTCGAGGCGCAGGTCGCGACGGCCGGTGGTGCCGAGCGCGGCACCGGCGAACGCGCCGGCGGCGATGCGGCCGACCAGCCCCATCGGGGAGATGCGGGCGGGAGCCTTCGGGGACTTGTCGCCGATGAGCTCACCGATCGCGGACGCGACGAGGAGACCGCGGCCGAGGGGCGTGCTGAACGCCTTCCACTGCTGCCAGTCACCCTTGACGGCCCTGTTGTCGTGGTTCAGGGCGAGGACGGCCAGCGGGGTGCTGCTCCGTCCGCCGCTCAGGACCCCGAGGGCGAGGCTCCGGACGAGGGTGTGCTGCTCGTGCTGCTTGCTCATGACGCTCCTGTCGTGTCCCGTCGGACGGTACTCGCGCGTCGCCGCGCGTTCGTTCCCTGTGCATCCAGACAGGGAGCAGGCCGGGCGGGCACGATGGGCCGATGGCAACGACGAGACCACCCGCCGCTGACCCCGCGACCACCACGCCGCCGCCGACCGGGGTCGCCCGGTGGGTGTTCTGGCCCGCCGCCGTGCTCGTGCTCGGGTTCGTGGGATGGACGCTCGTCGCTCCCGCATCGGCCGAGGCGGTGTTCGCCACCCTGCAGCGCGGCATCGTCCGGAACTTCAGCTGGTACTACGTCCTCGCCGCGGCGTTCTTCGTCGCGTTCGCGCTCTTCGTCGGCTTCAGCCGGTTCGGGGACATCAAGCTCGGCAAGGACCGGGACGAACCGGAGTTCTCGACCCGGTCGTGGTTCTCGCTGCTCTTCGCGGCGGGGATGGGCATCGGACTCGTGTTCTACGGCGTCTCGGAGCCGCTCAGCCACTTCGCCTCGCCGCGCCCCGGGGTCTCCGGGTCGGAACAGCACCTGGCACAGGAGGCCATGACGCAGACCTTCCTGCACTGGGGGCTGCACGCCTGGGCGATCTACGTCGTGCTCGGGATGGCCCTGGCCTACGCGATCCACCGCCGCGGCCGTCCGGTGTCGATCCGGTGGGCGCTCGAGCCGCTCCTCGGTCGACGGGTACGCGGCGGCTGGGGCAACGTCATCGACGTCGTCGCACTCATCGGCACGCTGTTCGGCGTCGCGACGTCGCTCGGCCTCGGCGTGCTGCAGATCGGCGCCGGGCTCGAGAGCGCCGGCATCGCGGAGAGCACCACCGTCAGCCAGATCGCGATCATCGCCGTGATCACCGCCCTGACGATCGTCTCGCTCGTCACCGGGGTGGCGAAGGGCATGAAGATCCTGTCCAACCTCAACCTGCTGCTCGCCGCCGCGCTCCTGGTCTTCGTGCTCGTCGTCGGACCGACGCAGTACCTGCTCCGCGACTTCGTGCAGTCCATCGGCGCGTACCTGCAGAACGTCGTCGGGCTGTCCTTCAACGTCACCGCGCAGCAGGGCTCCGCGGGCGAGGAGTGGCAGGGCGCCTGGACGACGTTCTACTGGGGCTGGTGGATGTCGTGGGCGCCGTTCGTCGGCATCTTCATCGCCCGGGTGTCGAAGGGCCGGACGGTCCGTGAGTTCGTGTTCGGCGTCCTGCTCGTCCCGACGCTCCTGACCTTCCTGTGGTTCGCGGTGATGGGCGGCGCGGCCATCCACCGCGAGGTCTCCGGTGCCGGTGGACTCGTCGGTGCGGACGGCTCCGTCGACGTCGAGGGGTCGCTCTTCACGCTGCTCCGCGACCTGCCGGCCGGGGTCGTCCTGACGTTCGGGGCGATCATCCTGATCGGGATCTTCTTCGTGACCTCGTCGGACTCCGGGTCGCTCGTGATGGCGATGATCGCGTCGGGCGGGCAGCTCGAGCCACGGAACCGGCTGCGCGTGTTCTTCGCGCTCGTGACGGCGTTGCTCGCGGTGGCGCTGCTCCTGACCGGTGGGCTCGACGCGCTCAAGACGGCGGCGATCACGACCGCGCTGCCCTTCAGCGTCGTGCTCCTGCTGACGTGCTGGTCGCTCGTGATCGCGTTCCGGCGGGAGCGACGCGTGTACGACCGGGCGGAGCGCGAGGTCCTGCTCGAACGCATCGGCGAGCACTACGGGCTCGAGGTCGAGGCGCCGAGCGAACGGACCCCGGCGGCCGGGCCGTGGTCGTCGGTCCGTCGGCGCCTGCGGCGGCGCACCTCCACCGACTGACGACGGGGCGCGCGGCCTGCGGGGGACCACGCGGTGCGGGTCGCTCGGAGCCGGTCCGCGTACCGTCCGCGGCATGAGCGACATCATCCTGTTCGGCGGCCACGGCAAGGTCGCCCTCCTCGCGACCCGCATCCTCACCGACCGGGGCCACCGCGTCACCTCCGTCATCCGCAACCCGGAGCAGGAGGACGACGTCCGTGCCCACGGCGGGGAACCCCGCGTCGCCGACGTGCAGCAGCAGTCCCTCACCGACCTCGAGGACCTGGTCCGCGGGCACGACGCCGTCCTCTGGTCGGCCGGAGCCGGTGGCGGTTCGGTCGACCGGACGTGGGCGATCGACCGGGACGCCGCGGTGCTCTCGGTGCAGGCCGCGGCACGCGCCGGGGTCGACCGGTACGTGATGGTCTCGTGGTCCGGGTCGCAGCTCGACCACGGGATCCCGCAGGACCAGGACTTCTTCGCGTACGCCCAGTCGAAGATGATCGCCGACGCCGTGCTGCGCGACTCCGACCTGCAGTGGACCGTGGTGGCGCCGAGCACGCTGACCGACGACGAGTCCACGGGCCGGGTCGACTGGGACGGTTCGTCGTCGCAGGTGGCACGCGCGGACGTCGCGCACGTGGTGGCGGACGTGCTCGAGGACCCCTCGACGGCCGGTCGGACGATCCGCTTCAACGGCGGCGCGACCCCGATCGCGGACTTCCTGCGCGGCTGACGGGGTCGACGGGGTCGACCCCCGCTCGGTCGCTGTCAGCGAACGGACCGGACGACGGCCGAGGCGGGTGCCTACCTTCGGCTCCATGACCGCGACCGTCGTCTTCGTCCACGGTGCCCTCGTCCGCGACGGTGCATGGTGGTGGCAGCCCACCGCCGACCTGCTCCTCGAGCGCACCGGGGCTGCGAGCGTCACCGTCGCCCTGCCGTCCTGCGGCGAGGTGCCCGGCACCCCCGACGGCGACCTGGCCACCGACGCCGCCGCCCTCCGCGCCGTGCTCGACGCCCACCGCGACGTCGTCCTCGTGGGGCACTCGTACGGCGGGACGGTCATCGCCGAGGCCGGCACCCACCCGGCCGTCCGGCACGTCGTCCTCGTGTCGAGCTACACGCCACCGGTCGGGGCGACGCAGGGCTCGATCATGGGCGCGGAGCCCGATCCGGTGACGATCCGTGTCGATGACGGCCGCATCGCCCTCGACGGGTACGACGTCGACACGTTCGGCGCACGCTTCCTGCAGGACGGGGACACGGCGACCCAGCGCGAGGCGTTCGCCCGGACCACGACCCAGGCGGCCGCCGCCTTCGGGACGCCGACCACCCGGACCGGTTGGGCGGACGTCCCCTCGACGGCGGTCGTGTGCACCGAGGACCGAAGCACCACCCCCGGGCTGCAGCGCGAGCACGCCGCCCGGGCCTCGGACGTGGTCGAGCTCCCGACCGGGCACCACCCGTTCGTCACCCGTCCCGATCTGGTCGTCGACGTGCTCGCACCGCTGGTGGCCTGACTCCGCGGTGCCGGAAGCGGTGCCGGAGGCACCGCCGGCCGACGGGGGCTCGGCCGGGCGGGGCTCGGCCGGCTCGTGCTCAGGCGAACTGCTGGTAGAACGCCTCCGGCTCGTGCTGCAGTGACGCCTTGACGCCCCGGCTCCACTCGTCGACCAGGACCTCGGCGACGCCGCGCTCGACCCCGTCCAGGGACGCCCGTGCGACCTCGGCCGGGTCGATCATGGGCCCCTCGTACCCGGCCATGATGTCGGTGTCCGCCGCCCCGAGGTGCAGCCCCTGCACGGTGACGCCCGAGCCGGCGAGCTCGAGTCGGACGGCGTTGGTGAGGTTCCACTCCGCGGCCTTCGCGGCCGCGTACGCCCCGGACCCCGGGTACACGAACCACGACAGGGCGGACAGCACGTTGACGATCGCCCCGCCGCCGTTCCGCTCCACCACCGGCGCGAACGCCCGCAGCACCGAGAGCGTGCCCCAGTAGTGCGTGTCCATCTCGCGGCGGGCGTCGGCGAGGTCCCCGCGCAGCAGCGACCCTGTCGTGGCGATGCCCGCGTTGTTCACGAGCAGGGTGACGTCCGGGGCCGCAGCGGCCGCGGCGGCGACCGATGCCTCGTCGGTGATGTCGAGCGGCAGCACCTCGACGCCCGGGACGTCGACCAGCTCGGGGCGGCGGGCGGTCGCGTAGACCTTGGCCGCGCCGCGCTCGAGCAGCTGTTCGATGAAGCGGCGGCCGATGCCCCGGTTCGAGCCCGTGACGAGTGCGACGGATCCGGCGATGTCCATGGTGTCCTCCTGCCGGGCGGGCACTTCCCGCGGCGGCTCGGCTACGCTAAGACCTCACATCAGTGTCAGGTGCAAGCCCGGATCGGAGAAGACGTGCGCATCGGTGACCTCGCGGCGGCGACCGGGGTGAGCGTCCGCTCCCTGCGGTACTACGAGGAGCAGGGCCTGCTGACCGCGGTCCGCACGGCGGGCGGTCAGCGCACCTACACGGAGTCGTCGATCGACCGGGTGCGCCTGGTCCAGCAGCTGTTCGCCGCCGGCCTGCCCAGCCGGACCGTGGTGCAGCTACTGCCCTGCGTCGACGCGGGGCGGGCGACGCCGGAGACCTTCGCCCTGCTCGTCGCCGAGCGGGACCGGATCACGGCGCAGCTCGCCGAGCTCGAGGCCGCGCGCGCCCGGTTGGACGAGGTCATCGCGATCACCGAGCACCCCACCCCGGAGCACTGCCCGGCACTCCGGACCCCGCAGACCACCGCCGCCTGAGACCCGCCGCCGTCTCGGTGGAGCAGAAGACGTCGGGCGCCGGTCGAGCACCCGACGTCTTCTGCTCCATCACGGGCAGGACGAACCGACCCACCGCACGCGGTCCCGGTGTCGGCGGCCGGGACTACCGTCGCCGCATGCCCGAGGGTGATTCCGTCCACCGACTCGCGGCACGCCTCCGCGCGGTCGACGGCGCCCGTGTCCGCTCGGGCGAGCTCCGCGGGGGCGACGCGACCGGCACCCCGCTGACCGGCCGCCGGATCACCGGGCACACGACCCACGGCAAGCACCTGCTCACCCGGTTCGACGACGGCACCACGCTGCACACCCACATGCGGATGACCGGTTCGTGGACCGTGACCGCCGCAGGGCGCCGACTCCCCGTGCACGCCGCGCAGCAGGCCCGGGTGCGGATGGCCCTCGAGGACGGCCGGACCGTCTGGGGCCTCGACCTGCCCGTGGTCGAGCTGCTGCCCACCCGCGACGAGCACCGCGCGGTCGGGCACCTCGGCCCGGACCTGCTCCACGACGACCTCGACCGCGCCGAGGCCGTCCGCCGCCTGACCGCCGATCCGGGCCTGCCGGTGCGCCGTGCCCTGCTCGACCAACGTCGGGTCGCCGGACTCGGGAACCTCTGGGCGAACGAGCTCGGCTTCGTCCGGGGCCTGCACCCGGACCGCCCGATCGGCACCGTCGACGTCCCGACGCTGGTGGACACGGCGCAGCGGATGCTCCGGCACTCGGCGACGGTCCCGGACGCGTACCAGGTGACGACCGGTGTCCTCCGCCGCGGCGAGCGGCACTGGGTGGTCGGCCGGGCGGGACGACCGTGCCTCCGCTGCGGGACGAGCGTCCGGGCACGGGACGACGTCGAGGTGGTCGGCTCCCCACCGCGGCGGGTGTGGTGGTGCCCACGCTGCCAGCCGGCCGTGTCCACCTGACCGGCTCCGATCCTCCAGGCCGACGGCCGGACCGACGGCCGGATCGACGGACCGACGGGTCAGCCGCCGGATCAGCCCACCGGCTCAGCCCGCCGCGACGCTGCGCGCGATCTCGCGCGCGACCTCCTCCGGTGCGCGCCCCACCGTCGACACGACCTGGGCCGCGTCGTGCAGCCAGGTGCGCGCCGCCTCGGCGTACGGCGCGAGCCGGCTCATCCGGAAGAGCGAGTAGCCCACGACGGTGTCGCCCTCGATCCGCGCCCGCAGCGTGTCCTGGTCGGCGTCGAGGACCACGTGCCGGACCGGCACCCGACGCGCCGCGAACCCGTCCGCGATCTCCCGCCAGTACGCCTCGACCAGGACCGTCTGCGGCAGCACGAGCGTGCCCCCGACGTGGTCCAGCAGCCGGGTCGCGGTCTCGACGACGAGCGGTCGCCACGGGGCCCAGTGCTGGAAGTCACCGTGGTCGGGCAGCGGCGGCCGCACGTCCATCAGGACCTCGCCGATCTTCTCCGGGTCGAGCACGCGCGCGTCCGGCAGGAGCGGCTGCAGCAGCCGCGCCGTCGTGGTCTTGCCCGCCCCGTGGGTGCCGTTGATCCAGACGATCACGTCGCGGACGCTACCGCACCCTCCTGCCGGGAGGCACGGCGCACCCCCGCCCCGCCGCTTCCGCGGCAGGATGGTCACGTGACCGACACCAAGCCCGCCGTCCTGTTCGTCTGCGTCCACAATGCGGGCCGCTCCCAGATGGCCGCCGGGTGGTTGCGGCACCTGGCGGGCGACCGGGTGGACGTGTTCTCGGCCGGGTCGGAGCCCGCGGACCGGCTGAACCCCGTCGCCGTGCAGGCGATGGCGGAGCAGGGCATCGACATCGCCGGGGCCGAGCCGGCGGTCCTGACGACCGACGCCGTGCGGCAGGCGGACGTCGTCGTGACGATGGGGTGCGGGGACGCGTGCCCGGTGTTCCCCGGGAAGCGCTACGAGGACTGGGCGCTCACCGACCCCGCCGGGCTGCCGCTCGAGCAGGTGCGCCCGGTACGGGACGAGATCCGGGGCCGGGTCGAGGCGCTGCTCGCGTCGCTGGACTGAGCGGGGGCGCCCGGGCTGCGCTCGTGCTCCTGGCTGCGCTCGTTCAGACGAGTGCGGCGACGCCGAGCGACAGCAGCGCGAGGAGCGGGAAGGCCCCCTGGGTGCTCGCCGCGCGGCGCTTCGAGGCGTCGCTCGCGAACAGCACCAGGGCGGCCCCGAGCATGCTCGCGGTGCCCGCGACCACGAGCGTGAGACCGACCGCGGTGCCGCCGGCGGCGACCACGACGACGCCGACGATCGCGAGCACCGCGAGGAACAGGTTGTAGAAGCCCTGGTTGTGCGCGAGCTGCCGGGTGGCCTGGGCTTCCTCGGCGGTCGTGCCGAAGGTGTTCCGGGCGCGGGGCGTGGTCCAGAGGACGGACTCGAGCGCGAAGATGTACACGTGCAGGAGCGCTGCGAGGGCGGCGAACACGAGCGCGACGACGGTCATGCCACGACCCTACGACCACGGGCGCACCGGCGGCGGACCACGGTCAGAGCGGCGAACGCGAGGAGGCCGCCGACCACGGCACCGATGGTGTTCGTGACCCAGTCGCCGGTGTCGCACGCCCGGCCGATGCCGAGCACGACGGCCTGCAGCGCCTCGATGCCAGCGGACAGTCCGCTCGCCGCCGCCACGGCCACCAGCGGGTGCCGCCAGCGGATCCCGGCCAGGAACGCCGGCGGCACGAACAGCAGCACGTTCGCGACGGACTCCGCGGCGGTTGGCGACAGGTACGGCAGCCCCACCGAGCACGTCGCCGCCGGCGAGGGGTCACCGTCCGGGTACAGCGTCAGCCCGAGCACCGCCAGCGTCGCGAGCACGAGCAGCACCGTCGTTGTCCGCGGCGTCCGCGCGAGCAGCACTCCGACGAACGGTGCGACGACCACCACCGCGACCAGGACGACGAAGGCCGCCCACGGCACGCCGGCGAGCACGGTCGACAGCACGGGTCAGCGCTCCGTCGGCAGCGGCAGCTCGCGTGACCGGTCCCACGGCTCGGTCCAGCCGAGGCGGTCGAACAGCCCGTCGAGCAGCATCGCGGTGAAGCCCCACAGCGTGTGGACGCCCTGCTCCGAGTGCACCGCGAACGCCGGCCCGCGCCACTCCCGGCCGTCGCGGCGCAGGACCGTCACCCCGCGGACCGCCGGGTCGAGCAGGTCGGCGACGGGCGTCCGGAAGACCGCTGCGGACTCCCGTTCATCGACGACCCGCACCGTTGACGGTGCGCGCCACCAGCCGAGCACCGGCCGCACCAGGTGGTTCGAGTGCGCGAGCGGGACGGCGGGCAGGGTCCCGAGGACCTCGACGCCCGCCGGGTCGAGCCCGGTCTCCTCGCGGGCTTCGCGCAGTGCCGCTGCAGGGGCGTCCGCGTCGCCGGGGTCGAGCCGTCCGCCGGGGAAGGCGACCTCGCCGGGGTGCGATCGGAGCGTCGAAGCACGGGCGAGCAGCAGGACGTCGAGGTCCCGGTGCACGGCCTCGGCCCGCGCCGGACGGGTGCTCGGGACGTGGTCGAGTTCGCCGAAGAGCATGAGCACGGCCGCTGCGCGCGGGTCGGCCGTCGTCGGCATGACCGGGGCGATCGGGGCCGGGTCCGCAGCGAGGGCGGCGAGCGCGGCGCGGGCGGCGGCTGCCGTCACCGGTCGTCCTCGGCGGTGAGCGCCGGGCCGCGCCGGCGCTGCACCAGGCGGGTGACGAGCACGGCGAGCAGGGCGACGACGACGAGTCCGGCGAGCAGCCAGATCGTCGTGGCGGCGCCGTGCTGGTGCGCCGCGGGGGCCTGCGCCTCCGCGACCTCCGTGGCGGTGGCCGACGGTGACGGGCCGACGGCGGGAGTACCGGCCGTGGCCGACGAAGACGGCGCCGACGCGGACGGCGCCGGCGCCGTCGCCCCGGTCGACGTGAAGGCGTACTCGCCCGAGATCGGGTGCCCGTCGACGGACACGCTCCGCCAGCGCACCTGGTACGCCCCGGCGTCCGTCAGGTCCACCGCGGTGCCGATGGTGTTCCCGTCGGTGCTGACGTCCCCCCGCGCGTGCTCGCTGCCGCCGGCGTCGGTCACGCTGATCACGATCCCGCTCTGCAGGCCGGACAGCGGCGGCTCCGACAGGGTCAGGGTCACCCGGTCCAGGTCGCCGGACACGGACGCGTCCGCCGCGGGGTCCGAGGACACCAGGACGTCGTGCGCCGACGCGGGTCCCGCGCCGAGCACCACCGGCAGGGTCGCAGCGACGAGGACGGAGGCGAGGAGGACCCGGAGACGCACGAGCGCGAGCGTACCCGAGTGCTCGTCAGTCCTTGCTGACGAACTGCACGTCGGACGCTCCGAGCTGCAGCTGCTCCTCGATGCCCTGCTGGTCCGTCGAGCCCCACCGCTCCGCGATGCGACCGTCGACGAACTTCGACACCTGGATGCCGCGGACCTCGAAGGAGCGGCCGGTCGGCTCGTGCCCCTGGAACGGTCCGGTGTGGGTCCCGCGGATCGTGAAGACCGCGGTCACGAAGTCGTCGGTCACGACGAGCGGGTCGGCCTCGAGCGTGACGTCGGGGAAGGCGGTCGTGAACTCCTGCCAGAAGTCGACGATCCCCTGCAGGCCAGGCGCCTGACCCGGCGCGGGATCGTGGTCGACGACGTCCTCGTGCCACGCCTCGGCCATGCGGCCCCAGTCACGTGCCTCGAGGATGCCCCCGAGCGTCTCCTGCGTGGCGTTGTTCGCTTCCTTGCTCATGGGTGGTTCCTCCGTGTGGATCGGTGAGGTTCCTTGGTACGCGCGCCGCCCCGGAGGACACGGAGCGTCCGCGGGACGGCTGTCCGGTCGGCGCACCGGCCCACGGTGGTGCGCGACGGACGGACGGGAGGCGCGTGGCGGGCCGGCCACGCGCCTCCCGTCCGGTCGCGGCCCGGTCGGCGAACGCCGCGGTGTCAGCGTCCGGCTGCCGCGTGCGCGGCGACCTGCGCCGCGGTCAGCTCCGTGCCGTAGACGGCGGCGAAGCGCATCGAACCGGTGAAGGAGTAGTTGGACGGCGAACCGGGCCAGTACGCGATCGTGTCGTACCCGATCTTGAAGTACCCGGTGGCGTTCTCGGGCTGGGTGTAGGCGGCGTTCGACGCGACGAGCGATCCGTCCAGGTACAGCCGCATCCCGTTCCCGGGCGACATCGTCGACACGACGTGGTGCCACGCGCCGTCGGTGACGGTCTGCGGCGACGTGATCGTCTGCGTCGTCCCGTTGTAGGCGCCGAAGACCAGCTGCCCTGACGGGTTGATCCAGGTCTGGCGGTCGTGCTGGCCGGAGGTCCCGGTCTGGCTGCTGCCGAAGCCGATGAGCAGGCCGCCGGCGACCGTGGTGCGGAACCAGACCTCCTCGCTGAAGGTCGTCGGGTTGGTGTACGCGCGGGGCGTCGACACGAAGCTCGTCGAGCCGTTGAGCACGTACGCGGTCCCGGTGTCCCGGACGCACCCGTTCGGGTTCGGCGTCGCCGCGACCATGCTGCCCTGGTAGGTGCCGTTCGCGGCCTTGCCGGACGCGTCGGCCGCGGTCCGGGACCCGGAGACCTCACCGAGCCGGTAGGCGAAGAGCGCACCGGAGGCGTCCGCGCTGACCGCACCGGCGCAGGTGAAGTACGGCGCCGTGCCCGCGGTGTTCGTGGAGTCCGTGACGACCGCGCTGTACGCCGAGCGGGTCGGCGCGAACTGGTTGAGGAGCACCACGGCTGCGAGCGCCACCACGAGCAGCACCGCGACGAGTCGGCCGTCGCGCAGGCGCCGGAGCGCGGGCTGGCGCAGCCGCAGGAGCGCGAGCGGGCGACGGCGGACGCGCGGGAGGGCGTGCAGGCCCGTCATGATGCACGCACCGTCTCGACGCGGCCGACGGCCAGGCAGAGGACGAGCGGGACCAGGCACACGGCGATGAGCGCGGCCCAGCCGACCGGGTCGAGGTCGATGTTCGACGTCATCTGGTAGTGCCCGTTCTCTGTGAGCTCGTGGATGACCACGCGGCCGACCTGCCCGTCGACGAGGTGCAGGGTGTTGCCGCCGTGCGCCTCGACCCGGACGGGGAAGACACCGGAGGAGACGATGGTCGCCTCGACCCCGGCGGGGCTGGACGTGTTCGTGATCGTCGTCACGTTGACGAAGGGCTTGAGGACGAACGCCGCGTACGACGCGGTGAGCGCGCCGCCGGCGATGCGCAGGCTGCTCCGGGTGACCCGGTCGGTGAAGACGCTCGTGACGGTCCACACGAGCAGGGTGCCGATGAGCAGGATCGGCGCGGCGCGGAAGAGCCAACCGAGGTGCGGGACGAGGAGCGCCGGCGAGCCGATCACGTCGGCCTGGCCGAGCGTCCACGGGTCGGTCGCGCCGTTGATGTCGCCGCGGGTGTGGAGCCCGCCGTGGGCGTCGATCGCGATGATGCGGTGCGTGTAGACGACGCCCCGGTTCGCCGCGGTCTCGAAGGACACGACGTCCCCGACGCGCAGGGTCGAGACGTCCACCGGCAGGTCGAGCACGAGGGTGCCGACCGGGGCGGCCTCGCCCATGGAGGGGGTCTCGACGACGAACCAGCGACCGCCGGCGGCGAGGAACAGGACCGCGGCGCCGAGCAACAGGGCCGCGACGACCGCGACCGTCCATGCGGCGACCGTCTCCGAGCGGCTGGTCTGCCGACCGCGCAGGAACGGGCGGTCGAGCGTTCCGCTGAGCGGGAGGGCTGCGGTCTGGCTCATGCGCTGCTCCGATCGGACGAGACGTGGCGTGACGTGGTGCGAGGTGGCGTGGTGTCACGCGGCGGTGGTGGACGGGGGAGGCGGTGCCCGACCGGATGGGGGGATCGGTCGGACACCGCCGGGGGTGGGTCCCGGTGGGGGACCGGGAGGCCGGTCGCGGCGCCGGGTGTCGTGCGCCGCTCCCGGGGGTCGGGATGCTGGTCGGGTCGGAGCTGCGATCTGGTCGGGCCGGGGACCAGGCCCGGGCCCGGGCCCGGGATCAGGGCGGGACCGGACCGGAGCCGGATCAGGCCGTGAACGTCCAGGTCATCGGGACGGACGCCGCGAGGCCCTGGTAGGTGTTGCCGGCGCTGCTGTCGAGCGTGACGGCGAAGTTGAACGGCACCGCGGCACCGGCGGCGGGGGCCGGCGGCATCGTGAAGGCGGAGGCGGCCGCGCCCTTGAAGCTGGCGAGGGTGCCGCTGAAGACGGTGGTCGAGCCCGAGGTGATGACGAGGTTCATCTTGGCGCAGAGGTCGGTCGCGGTGCCGTTCTGCGCGCCGTTGTTCGACTGCGTGCAGGTCGCGCCCGGGGTGAGCGTGAAGGTTGCCGCGTTCGCGGTGCCGGTGTTCTTGATCGAGATCGCGGTGTTGACGGTGTTGCCCGGCGTCATCGTCGTGCTGCCGCCGAACTTGTTGATCGTCGAGCAGGTCGCGGCGTTGGTGGACACCGAGCCGCCGTCGGTGCTGAGACACGTGACGGTGGCTCCGGCGTTCTGCTCCTGCATGACGAGCGTGCCGGACGCGGCGGAGTTGCCGCTGTTCGTGATGCTCGCGGCGAACCCGGAGAGGGTGCCGGTGAGCGAGAGGGAGAGCAGGACGGCGGCGAAGATGCCAGCGACGAGGGCCACGGGGGCGAAACGGACCCGCTTCATCGCGGAGGTGCGGAGCTTGGACACGGTGTACCTCATCGGTTCGGTTGGTGTTCGGAAGAAGGTGAAGCACGTGGTTCGGGCCGACTTGCTTCACTCATCAAGATAATCAACCATTGACCAACTTGGCCAGTCGTACACTTACCCCAGAGCGGGGGACGCCGTCCCCCTCCGACGAGACGAGACCCGAGTGGCACCCTCCACGGACGCCGACCTGATGGCCGCCTTCGCCGCCGTCGTCCGCGCGAACACGAGCCTGGTCGGCGAGCTGAGCGCACGCGCGGGGATCCACGAGAACGCCCTGCGGGCGCTCGTGCTCGTCAGCGACACGGGGTACTCGACCCCGACCGAGGTCGCGGGCTACCTCGGGCTCACGTCCGGTGCGGTGACGAACATGATCGACCGGATGAGCGCGGCCGGGCTGGTCGAGCGCGCACCGAACCCCTCGGACCGGCGCGGGTCGCTCCTGCGGCTGCTCCCCGACGGCGAGGCCGTCGTCGACGACTACCGAGCGCGCTACGGCGCGATGCTCCGCACCGTCGACGGATCACACGGCGGCGAGCTCCACCAGGTCCTCAACGACCTGGCGACCGGCCTGTACGACCAGGCGGCTCACGCGATGGGTGACCGCGGGTAGGCGGTCCGGTCCAGGTCCGTACGGGAGGCGCTTGGCGGCATCGCCTCGCGCCTCCCGTCCTTTTTGGTCACCTGTTGCTTCGAACTCGAAGCAGGTGTACCGTCATCGTCAGATGCTTCGAAATCGAAGCACACGACGGAAGGCACCACCATGAAGGCAGTCCGGTTCCACGAGGTCGGCGGACCCGAGGTCCTGCGGATCGAGGACGTCCCCGTCCCGCAGCCCGCCGCGGGCGAGGTCCGCGTGCAGGTCGCAGCATCGGCGTACAACGCCGCGGACAACGGCATGCGGGGCGGGTTCCTCCCGATCCCCGTCGTCCTGCCGCACGTCCCCGGCTACGACGTCTCGGGCACGGTCGACGCGCTCGGCGACGGCGTCACCGGGCTCACCGTCGGCGACGCGGTCGTCGGGTTCCTCCCGATGGAGCGCGACGGCGGTGCCGCGGAGTACGTCGTCGCCCCGGCCGAGGCCCTGGTCCCCGCCCCGACCAGCATCCCGCTCGTCGACGCCGCGGCCCTGCCGTCCGTTGCACTCACCGCGTGGCAGGCCCTCGTCGACGACGGGCACGTCACGGCCGGACAGCGCCTGCTCGTCGTCGGTGCCGGCGGGGTCGTCGGCAAGTACGCGGTCCGGCTCGCGAAGCGCCTCGGGGCGCACGTCGTCGCGACCGCGAGCCCGCGGAGCGGAGCGGCCGTCCGCGCCGCCGGCGCCGACCAGGTCGTCGACCACACCACCACCGACCTGCACGACGCGGTCGACCGACCGGTGGACGTGCTCCTCAACCTCGCGCCGATCGACCCGCAGGACTTCGCGGCGCTCGTCGCGCTCGTCCGCGACGGCGGCACCGTCGTCAGCACCACGGCGTTCATGGCCACCCCGGGCGACGACACCCGCGACGTCCGCGCGGCGACGGTGTTCGTCCGGCCGGACCGCGGTCGCCTGACCGAGCTGGTGTCCCTCGTCGACGCCGGGGAGCTCGACGTCGAGGTCACGCGGCGCATCCCGCTCGACGAACTCCCGGCCCTGCACGCCGAGGGCGCCGCGGGTCGGATCGCGGGCAAGGTCGTCGTGCTGTCATGATGCCGTCATGTCCACGATGCCGGAGCAGGGGGAGCCCCGGTCCTTCCGTCGCTTCCACGTCGAGGCGATCAGCGAGGACCGCGGGGACGAGCTCGACGGCATCTACGGGATCAGCGGCGGGGTCGACAGTGCGCTCGAGACCTTCCGCTACGTCGGGGCGGGCGACGCCGACGTGTCCATGCGGGGCGCCGAGGTCGAGGGGACCCGGGCCGGACGCATGGACGCTCGCGCCGAGCACATCGTGTTCTGGATCGGCGACGGCAGCGCCGTGGTGGAGGACCTGGGCGACGGGTCCCGGCTCCACCCCGTCCCCGGACACCCCTACGTGCTCTCCGCCTCGTCGTCGTACGCGTTCGAGACCGACACCCGCAAGATCACGATCCTCCACCTGTCCGACCGGGTGCTCCGGGCAGCGCTCGCCCGCCGCGGCCGGTTCGTCCGGGGCCCGCTCGTGTTCGGCCAGCAGCCGGACATCGAGGTCGCCCTCGGACCGCTCCGGGCGATCATCCGGACCCGGGCGCCCCAGGTCATGGACGGCCGCATCGACGAGGACCAGCGCCTCGCCCTGAACGCCGAGATCGCCGACGCGGTCATCGACGCCTTCCCCCTCGTCGACGCCGAGGAGCCCGAGCCCACCACGAGTGCCGCGCGGGCCGCCGCCTGGCTGCGCGACCACGCACAGCAGGCGGTGACGCTGCGGGACGTCGCGGACGCCGTCGGCCTCAGCGAACGCGGGGTGCAGAGCGCGATGCGTCGGGCCTACGGGGAGTCCCCGATGGAACGGCTCCGGGCCGAGCGCCTCGAGGGAGCCCACCGCGACCTCGTGGCGGGGGGCGAGGGCGTCCGGGTCGCGGAGACCGCCCGGCGGTGGCACCTGACGCACCTCGGTCGGTTCGCGGCCTCGTACGCCGAGCGCTACGGCGAGCAGCCGAGCGAGACCCTGCGCCGGGCCCGACAGCGCAGCGCCGACTGAGACTGTCGACAGGCACCGACTGACCCGGCCCCGGCGGTGCCAGGCTGAGCGGCGTGCGGCATCCGACGCACGACGGCCTCCCGGGGGTGGTGCGCATGGCGACCTGGTCCGACGGTCTCCCACCGGCCGCGCACGCCCGCGCCGCCCGCCAGCGGGAGAGCGGTGTCGCCGGCTCGCTGCTGTCCGCTCCCGGTGCCGCGGCGATCGGTTCCGTCGCCCTGCAGCCCGTCGGCGAGGTCTTCGGGTCCCTGGTCGTGCAGCTCGGCTGGGCCGGCGGCGGCTGCGGCATCTGGGCGACGGCGTCCCCGTTCGGCCCCGGCAGCGGGAGCGGGATGGGCGCCCTCGGCCGCGGGATGCTCGGCGGCTGGACGTCGCCGGTCCTCACCACGGGTGGCCGTGGTGGGCGGAACGCGGGCTTCGGCGCCTACGTGCAGGCCTTCGCGCGGGCGTGGCACGGTGCTCACGACCGGATGGTGGCCGAGGCCGGGCTGCTGGCGGCCGACGGGGTCGTCGGCGTGCAGGTCCGGCGCCGCCGGCTCGACGGGCAGATCTGGGAGTTCACCGCCGTCGGCACCGCCGTCCGGACGCTCGACACGTCCGTCAGCCCACGAACCGGAGGACCCGGCGCGCGGACCGGAGCACCCGGTCCGTGGACCGCCGGCTTCTCGGCCGAGCACACCACGGCCCTGCTGCAGTCCGGGTACGTCCCGCGCGGCATGGCCCTCTGGCTCTCGGTGTCGACGAAGCACGAGGACGCGCTCCTGCAGCAGCAGCGCTCGACGTGGGCCGGCAACACCGAGGTCGACGGCCTGACCCACCTGCTCGAGGCCGCCCGGGACGACGCCCGACAGCAGCTCAGCCGTCGCGCGGGCACCCTCCGCGCCTCGGACCTGGTCGTCACCGGCAGCTCGATCGGCGAGTTCGAGACCTCGTGCGGGGACGAGGTCGACCTGCACGCCGAGGCGCTGTTCATCGGCACGGCGATCGCGCCCGGGCCGATGCACGCGTTCCGCGACCGCTCCGCGCAGGCCGTCACCCGGCGCGACGTCACGTCCGTCATCCCGCTGACCGACCCTGGCGTCCGCTCCGCATCCCGACACCGCTGAACCCGACCCACGAGAGGCCCGACCATGAGCACCCCAGACCTCGGCAGCGTGCCGCTCCCCGCGGACGCCACCGCCCGGCTCGCCGACGGCGCGGGACGGCTCTTCACCTCGGACCTGTCCGTGAACGAGTTCCTGCTCGTCCGCCAGGCCGGCTTCCGCCCGGTCGGCCTCGTCCTGGGCTCGAGCGTGTACCACGTGGGCATCCAGACCGGGCGCTGGACCAAGAACATGGAGCTCGACAAGCTCAGCCAGGCGATGTACCACGCCCGCGAGCTCGCGATGACCCGGATGGAGGCCGAGGCCGACCGGCTCGGCGCGGACGGCATCGTCGGGGTCCGGCTCGAGATCGAGTTCAAGGAGTACGGCAACGACCTCGCCGAGTTCATCGCCGTCGGCACCGCCGTCGTCGCGGACGCCCCGCCGCCCACGGGCACGTGGCGGAACGCGAAGCGCCTGCCGTTCACGTCCGACCTGTCCGGGCAGGACTTCTGGACGCTGATCCAGGCCGGCTACGCCCGCTCGGCCTGACGATGGGCACCTGCGTCTACCACATCGCCCACCGCGGGATGATGGCGTCGATGACGACCTTCGGGATGAACACCGAGATCCCGCAGTACACCGAGGCGCTCTACGACGCGCGGGAGCTCGCGATGGGCCGGATGCAGAGCGAGGCCGAGCACCTGGCCGCCGAGGGCATCGTCGGCGTGCAGCTCCTGTCGCTCCCGCACCGCTGGGGTGGCCACACGACAGAGTTCTTCGCGATCGGCACCGCGGTGCGCTCGCTCCGTCCCGACCACGTCATCGAGACCCCCACGCTCGTGCTGCCCCTCACCGATCGATGACCGACGGACCGATCGCACCCCTCGATGCCGGTGACGACCCGCAGGCGCTGCTCGACGGACTCGCCACCGCAGCCGTCCGTGCCCTGCCGCCGGCGGTCGTCGACCAGGTCCTGGCGGTCGATCGCAGCCGATCGCTCGGCGACCGCCTGGCCGGCCGACCCGGCGCCGTCCGCTCGCTCCGCCTGACGGGCGCGAGCGAGACGCTCACCCTGCAGCTCGACGGCCGACGACTCGTCACCGAGGCCGCCCAGGTGTCCAGCGGGGTCACCATCGCCCGGCGGCAGCCGCCCCTCGGGGCCTGGCTCGGCCTGTTCGCGGGTGAGGTCGCGGCGGTCGCCGCGGACGCGGCCGGCGACACGGCGGCGGTCGCCGCATCACTCGGGAGGCTCGGCATCCGGACCGTCGACGCGTTCCGTGTCGCGGATGCGGACGTCCCACGCGGACTGGCCGCGCTGTCGGCGGCGGCCGCCACGCGCCTCCCGGCCGATGCCGCGACCACCGTGGGCCGCATCGTGGAGCTGCTCTCCGACGCGCTGGCGCGCGTCGCCGGTGACCTGGCGAGCGACGCGGAGGTCGTCGTCACGCGCACCGCGACCGTCTACCTGCCGGACACGCTCCGGGCGTACGCGGCGCTGCCCGCGGACTGGGCGGCGACCCACCGGCTGTCCGACGGGTCCACCCCGCTCGAGGCGCTTCGGCGGCAGCTCGACGCGCTCGAGGCCGCTGCCCGGGGGATGCGCGATGCGGCCGTCGGGCGGGACGCGGCGGCGGTCGTGGTGAACGGGCGGTTCCTGGCGGACCGGTTCCGGGCTGCGGACCAGGGGTTGGAGCTGCGGTGAGCGGGGACGACCTGCGACGGGTCGGGGAGCGGACCTGGACCGTGCGCTACCGGATCCCGCTCGCCGTCGTGACCGGGCTCCTGGCGGCGTGCTGCTTCGTCGCCCTGATCGCCGGGGGATCCGTCGGGGCGTGGGCCGGCGGGAGCGGGCTCGTCGTGCTGGTCGTGTGGGTCGTCGTGTTCCGGGTGCTGTACCGGCGCGGGTACTGACGCAGCCGCTACCGTCGGAGCATGCCGTCCGCGCCCGCTGCCGAGGTCCCGCGATGACGAGCGATGTGCCGTGGGCTCTCGGATCCGCGGTCCGGGGGACGTTCCACCGCGCGGTCGACCCGCGGTTCCGCGATTCCGTGCTCGCCGGGTCCCGCCTGCCCGGCCGGTACTCGCGTGCGGACGAACCGACCCTCTACCTGAGTTCCTCGGTCGACGGGGTCGAGGCGGCGATGATCGCGCACCGGGACGCCCGGACGCCGGAGCCTGCGATCGTCGCGGTCGACGTCGAGGCGACCCGGATCGTCGACCTGCGGGATCCGCTGGTGCTCGCGCAGCTAGGGATCGACCTCGCCGACGCGACCGCGCCGTGGCAGGAGGTCGTCGCCGCAGGGGGAGTGCCCTCGTCGTGGTCGGTCCGTGACCGCCTGGTCGAGGCCGGAGCCCACGGCCAGATCGACCCGTCCCGGAAGCGACCAGGGCTCTGGCACCTGGTGTTGTTCCGCTGGAACGAGCCCGGGGCGCCGACCGTGCGATTGCTGACCGAGGACGGCTGAAGCAGCCGAACGGCGTGAAGTGGTGGAGCGCTCCGGAAATCGAACCAGACGAGGTCCCCCGATAGGGACGCGCCCCTCGTACGTCATGAACAGTACCGGAACGATCGGGGCGGAGCTGGTGACCGCCCGTGTGACGGTGCCGGGAGCTGATGCCTCTCGAAGGAAGGGACTGGGATCGGAGCCAGAACCGGGGGCGTCGACCGGTCCCGCTTCACTGTGTCGTCATGCACGTCTGCAGCACCCACGCCAGGAACGCCCGGTACTCGGCGTCGCTCGCGGCGGCCCGCATCGCGTCGGACTGCAGGAACCGCGGATCGGTCCCGACGTCGGACACCTTGCTCTCGGGCGGGAAGGTCCGGAGGATCGCGACCGTCTCGTCGGCCGCAGCGGCGAACTTCTCGGCTCCGGCGGAGACATCGGAAGCGGCACCGGGGACCGGGAGGAGCGCCCGGGTCGCCTCGGCCTGCCGCTGTCGAGCCGTGATGTCCCCGGCGACGTCGCCCTGAACGGCCTCGGCTGCCGCGGCGTTCGCGGCGCAGAAGGACGCGACGCGCTCGTCGTCCGGCGCGGCCGTGGGCGAGGACGCAGCGGACGAGGACGTGGACGACGCACTCGTCGAGGCGCCGTGCGTGGTGCCGGCGGTCGGCCCGTCACCCGCACCAGTCCCGGCGCACCCCGAGAGCCCGATGACCAGAGCAACCGAGACGACGAGCAGGCTCCCGGTCCGCAGAGCCATCGTCAGGCAGCCGTCCCGCACTCCGCGCAGAACCGCGCGTTCGGCGCCAGGTCGGTGCCGCAGCCGGAGCACGCGCGGGTGGTCATCAGGGACGCACCACACTCGACACAGAACTTCCCGCCGCGGGACTGCGCACCGCACGACGGGCACCGCGGCTGCGCCTGCTGCGACAGCGGGGTACTCCCGACCAGGTCGACGGACTCGAGCCGCTGCTGCATCTGGCTCCGTCGGGCCTCCGCCTGCAGCCGGGCGAGCTCCTCGACGACGACCGGCGAGCACCGGACGCACTGCCCGACGTCGGTGTTCCAGCAGCCGTCGCCGCAGACCCAGTCACCGCAGCCGCGGCACTGGTGGAAGCGGGGCGCGATCTCGGCGGTCGCCGTGCGGAGCGCCGCGTCCTTCGCCGGTGAGTTCGTCCCGCGGTCGAGCAGCCGGTCCGCCATGTAGCCCGCCTGGGCGAGTGGGCCGCCCAGGAACCCGCTGAGTCCGCGGGCGAGCTTCTGTCCGGTCGAGCGAAGGTCACGCTGGAAGGCGGACCGGAAGCCGTTGCCGCAGCGCTCGCAGCGGAACTCGAACTGGAAGCCGTCCTCGTTGGAGAGGTCGGTGACGTTGTCGGTGAACGGGACGTGTTCGGTCATCTCGGTCCTGCTTCAGTCGGTGGACGGGTGGGGACGGTCGGTGCGGTCGGTGCGGTCGGTGCCGTCGGTGCGGTCGGTGCCGTCGGTGCGGTCGGTGCGGTCGGTGCGGTCGGTGCGGTCGGTGCGGTCGGGCCGAGGATCGCCGCGACGACGGCCAGGACGTCGGCGTCCTCGGATGAGCCGGCGGCGTCCATCAGGAGCAGGTTGTTGATGAGCATCCCGCGGCTGAGGAACGCAGCGGTCTCCGGCACCGTCGCACCGGAGGCCCGTACGGCCGCGGTGATCTCCCGGAACAGGCGCCGCGCCTCCTCGGCGATCGCGGGTTCCGCCGGTGCCGCGGAGAACGCGTGGGCGTGCACGAGCACGGCCGACAGGTCCGTGCGGACGAGCCGCATGTACGCCGCGCCCAGCCGTGCCGGGTCGAATCCGTCACGACCGGCGGCGCGGAACGCGGCCACGATGCGCGCACCGGCGTGCGCGTGTGCACGGAGGAACAGCTCCCGCTTCGAGCCGAAGGCCTGGATGACGTACGGCTGCGAGACGCCCATCTCCGCAGCGACTTGTGCGGTGGTCGTGCCGAAGTACCCACGAGCGGCGAACGCCGACACCGCGGCGGCGAGCAGTTCGTCGTTCCGAGCAGGGAGACGCCGCGCGTTCATGCTGGGGCGGCCCTCCCGTCGGGTTATCGGTCGATAACACGATGGCAGAACGGACGCGCGCTGTCGAGGGGTCCGACCGACCGGCTACCGTCCTGCGCCCCGGAGGCCCGAGCCGGGCCGCAGCACCAGGACCGTCCCGACACCGGCGAGGACGACAGTGAACCCGACGATCACGACGGTCTGCGGCACGACGCCGAGGAGCGACCCCACCGCGACGACGGGCACCGCGAGCCCGAGGTACGCGCAGGTGAACGTGTCGGATGCGGCGGCACCACGCCGGTCCGGGCTCGCGTTCCGCAGCGCGGACCCGAGCGCGCGGCTGAACACGATCCCCGCGCCGGCACCGGCGATCGCGGCCCCGACGGCGAACGTGGCGGTACCGGCGACCGTCCCCGGGACCGTCGCGGTCGACACCGCGACCAGGACGAAACCGGTCACCACGAGCGGGAACGCCCACCGGCCGCGTTCGGACAGCACGGTGGCCCCGACCGCACCGGCGAGGAACGGCAGGGCGGCGACCACACCGACCTCCGTCACGCTCGGCTGACGGTCGCCGCCGGCGAGCAGGTGCGGCGTCAACGCGCCGAAGCAACCGGTGACGGCGAAGGCCGCGCACGCGCCGAGACGATCAGGCCACCGCGGGACGCGTGACCGCGTGCCAGCACCCGACGTCGGCTGCGGTCCGCCGTGTGCCGCCTCCGGCACGACCGGACGGGAGGCACGGGGTGCGAGCAGGGCGGCGCTCGTCGTCAGGACGGTCGCCACCACGACGTACAGCGCCCACCGCGGGAGCGCGCCGGTCCCGACCAGGAGCGCCGCTGCCGCGGGGCCGAGGGCCAGACCGGCCATCGCGAGCCCCGGCGTCACGGTCGCCCAGAACCGGACGTGCCGCCCGGCTCCGCGGGCTCGGTCGGTGACGAAGGTGACCGCGCTCGCGGCGGCGATGCCCACACCGAGGCCGCTCAGCAGCCGACCGACGACGAAGGCGGGCAGACCGGGGACGACCGCGAGCACGACGGCTGCCGCGGCCCCGAGCAGCGCGGCGACGACGATGCGACCGCGGACCGGCCAGCGTGCGCAGCGCCGCGTGCGGACGATCGACAGCCCGACCACGGCGCCCAGGGCGAAGACCGCGAAGAGCACCGTGGTGCCGGTCTCGTCGATGTCGAACGCGCGTGCGTACGCCGGGTAGAGCGGCGTGGGCACGGTCGCCAGTGCCATCGTGCCGACCGTGACGACCGCGGCGGGCACGGGGGACGCCCCGCGGACGGTCCGACCGGTCGTCGGGAGGGCTGTCTGCTCCTCGGTCGTCGTCACGCGGTCAGGTGCCCGGGGCTGCCCACCGTCGCGGACGTCCACGCAGCGAGGAGCTCGGCTGACTCGGTCACCACACCCAGGTGCAGCGACACCATCGACAGCGCCGCGCGCTCGAGCCCCTCGTCGGTCCCGCGCACCAGGTCCGACGGCACGGACACGCGGTACCCCAGGTTCGACGCGTCGAACGCGCTGTTGAGCACGCAGCAGTCGGCCATGATCCCGTCGAGGACCACCGCTCGGACGCCCATCTGACGGAGCAGGAAGTCGAGGTCGGTCGGGTAGAACGCGGAGAGGCGCTTCTTGCCGGTCACGACCTCGTCCTGCGGCTCGACCTCGGTGACGAACCGGGTCCACCGGCTCCCGGCGAGTGCGTGGTCCGCCGCGCCGGGGATCGGACCGACGTGCTGCGGGAAGGTCGTCCGCCACGCGCTGTCCGACGTCCCACCGACGTCGTCGATGCCGGAGGCGCGGAGCTCGGACCGGACGTGCACGACCGGGATGCCGAGCGCGCGGGCCGCACGGTGGAAGTCGTCGATCGGTCCGACGATCGCACGGCCGCGGGGAGCTGGGCACGGGCACGCCGGGTCCTCGGACAGGTGTCCCTCGTGCATGTCGATCGAAACGATCGCGGTGTGGGTGGGGTCGAACCAGTCGCGGAGCGGCCCCTGCGGGTCGGCTGTGCGCTGGGTGCCGTGGACGGTGATCGTGGTCATGCGGGGGTGTTCCCTTCGGTGCGGGGGACGAGCGGGGTGACGACCCGGCGGGGCTGACCCCGACGAGCGAGGAGTGGTCGCAGCCCGTGGTTCACCGCCCCGTGCAGCCCGAGCAGCAGGAACATGCCCATCATCATCGGGCTGGTCACGACCGTGGCGACCGAGGACGGCAGCGCCGACGAGATCGCGGTCGGGATGAACTGCGCGCCGAGGGCGACGATGAACGCGGTGGCGCCGACGGCGAGGTTCAGGTCGTCCCAGCGCACCGCGGCGAGCATCTGGATGCCGCTGACCGCGATGATCCCGAACAGGATCGTCGTCGCCGCGGACAGGACCGGCCCGGAGATCCCCGCCAGGAACAGGCTGACCGGGGGGAAGAAGGCCAGGGCGACGGCGACGCCCCCGGCGGTCATCGTGACGAACCGGCTGCCGATGCCGGAGACCCGGACGATGCCGGCGTTCTCCGGGTACGACGTCGTGCCGATCCCACCGAAGAGCGCTCCCAGGACCGTGCCGGCGAACTCGGCGAACAACCCGCGGTTCACCCGGGCGGTGTCGACGGTCTCACCGCCCCAGCTGGCGATCATCGTGTACATCCCCATCGACTCGGTGCCGGCCTGCAGGAACGCGACGAGCATCAGGACCACGACGGGCAGGGAGACCCCGAAGCCGTACGGCAGCAGGTGCGGCGCCCCGACCAGGGGCGCAGCCGACAGGTCGGGGAACGACCACTGCCCCACCAGGAGCGCGACGATGCTTCCGCCGACGATCCCCCAGAAGATCGCACCCCGCTTGAGGATCCCGGTGCCGACGACCAGGCACAGCAGGACGATCAGCCCGGTGGCGACCGTCACGACGAGCGCGAGCACACCGTAGGACGGCGTCCCGGCCGTGCCGAACCAGCCGCCCGCTCCGATGGACGCGAGCTGCGCCCCGATGATGACGAACAGCGTGCCGAGGACGATGGGCGAGGAGACGAAGGCGCTGACGTGCCCGAACAGCCCGAAGCGCTTGAGGGGGACGGTGAGCAGCATGAAGACGAGTCCCGCGACCGCCATCGACCCGAAGGCCGTCCCGAGTCCGTACGCGGCGCCCGACGAGATGATCGCGACCATGAACGCCGCCGTCGGGCCCTGCACGATGGGGAGCTTCAGCACGCGGCTGGACTGCAGGATCGTCACGACGCCGGTGAGCAGGAAGCACGCCTGGATCATCAGGGCGACCTCGTCGGACGACAGCTTCAGCGCGCTGCCGATCACGTTCGGGAAGACCCAGATGCCGGTCAGGGCGAGCAGGTGCTGGACGGCGAAGAGCGCGGTGCGTCCGGCGGGCAGTCGCTCACCGAATCCCACGGAGAGCACGGTGGGCGCGGGCGCGCTGGTGGGCGGGGACGGGGGAGCGGCATGGGTGGTCATCAGGTGTCCTCTGCGGATCGGGATCGAGCAGGGTGTTTCACTCTGATGCGAAAAGTTACATTCACATTGTTGCAGCTGTGTTTCCGTGTGTGAACACTGGCGCACCCGTCGCTCGACGGGCGCCACGCCGACGATGATGGGTGCATGCAGGCATCGACCCCGACCAGCGCGGACGCGACCGCCACCAGTGCCGGTCCGGACGCGGCCCCGGTGCCGGACGGCGACGACCTCGACGCGGTCGTGGCCGGCATCGGCGAGCGGATCCGGGCCCTGCGGCAGAAGAACGAACTCACGCTCCAGGACCTCGCCGAGCGCACGTCGTTGAGCCTGTCGATGCTCAGCACCGTCGAGCGCGGTCGGACCACCGCGTCGCTCGGGACCCTGCACGCCATCGCACGCGCCCTCGGGGTCCAGATCACGACGCTCTTCGCGCAGAGCGGCGCGGACGACTCACCGATCGTCGAGTTCCGCGACCAGATCCGGGACGTCACCGACGGTGGTCTGCACCGGCGGACCGCCGCGTACCGGGCCGACCTCGGCATCGAGGTCTACGTCGACGACTTCGACCCGCACACCTCGCACGCCCGGACGCCGTCCCAGCACCCGGGCGACGAGATCGGGGTCGTGCTCGAGGGTGAGCTCGAGCTGCAGCTCGGCGGCGAGATCTTCTCCGCCGCCGCCGGGGACGTCGCCCAGTTCAGTGCCCGTCGGGCGCACCTCGTGAGCAACGTGTCCGATCGGCCCGCCCGGGCGGTGTGGATCAACCTCCGCCGGCTCTGACCCGTCGCCTCGGGCGGGCACTCCGGAGCGACCCGTGCGTGGGGAGGACGGACTGCGCGCCGACCGGCCGGGGTGCCCCGGTCACCAGGCGAGCTGCGTGTCGTCCTCGAAGACCGCGCCGGTGGCGCCGTCCGCGGGCAGGGTCGCGAGTCGTACCGCCACAGCCGCACCTTCGTCGGGTGTGCGAGTGCCGCGGAAGTCGTTGAAGTCGGTGGCGACGTGGCCGGGGGCGGCGCCGTTGATCTTCAACGTGGTGTCTGCGAACTCGCGCTGAATGCTCCTGACGATGACCTGAACGGCCTGAGCCCAGCAGCAGCCCTTCGGAACGAGCGAGCTGAGGACGTGATTCGTTCGGCCGGCCAGTCGGCGTTCCGTCGCGCCGAATGAAGGCCGACGAGCAGGCTGACTCAGCTGCTTGGCCGTCTCGCTAAGCGGACCTTCACCGGAACCTATTCCGGACCACTCATCCGGACAGTGCGACGGCGCAGTCGTTCAAAGACCTCGTCCTCACTGCCGAGCGTCCGGTTGACGACCGTCTAACGGACGCGGCATTCGTGTTCCCCGACTGGCTATCGAGGGCGCTCCTAGCGCTGGTGCGCTCAGCCGAGGAGAGTGGGCGGATGCGCTCGATCGTCACCGACAGACTGATTCTTCGACCTTGGGAGGAAGGCGACGCCGACTTTCTGTTCGACCTCGAATCACGCTGGGAGACCGTGAGGTACTTGGGCGCTGATCCCACGCCAATGCGGAGCAAGAGCGAGGCGGTCGCCTCGATTCAGCGACGGCGGGCACTCGACCACCCGGTGCACGGGATCTGGGCGATCGCGCGCCGAGACTCGAACGCGCTTGCGGGCAACCTCTTACTGAAGCCTGCACACCTCTCGGCTGGAGCTTCTGGCGAACGTCCCGTCGAAATTGGCTGGCACCTGCATCCGAGCGCTCAGTCGCTCGGGTTCGCGACGGAGGCCGCCGCCGGCGCCCTCACGGACGCAGCCAGTCGGGGGCTTGCTTCCGTGCTGGCGGTCACTGACCCGAGGAACAGTGCCTCGCACCGGGTATGCCGTCGCCTTGGATTCGCCGAGGAAGGGATCACGAGCCGTTTCTATGACAGCCCGCAGCTCGTCTTCTCTCGTGTTCTGTCGGGGGACACACCCCCAACTCCCGCAAGCCACACCGTCCGGTAGCCGATCGGCTATCGGACGCCGATCCGAGCGCGCCTGTGGTCGCGGACGACACTATCCACTTCGCACTCGCGAGCCGTGTTGGTCTTGTCTCGTGACCGACCACCACGCCGCGAGAGTCACCGAACTCGTGCGAGACATGGCTGCGAGCCGGTCAACGCGGGTCTGCTCTGGGAGAGTGGACCACACGTCGAGGCATCTCGCAGCCGTAGGGTTGCAAAGGGCGAACCTCACACAAACCTGACCGTGTAGAACTCATCCGCCGCTCGCGGCAGAGGTCGTCGCCACCTTGCGTGAGAATTCAGGGCAGGACCCGGCAAGCGCTCCGAGTCCCGCCCTAATTATGCACGCATAACTCAGTGCGATTAATTGCTACCGCGCTTCACCGAACCCAAATTTGCTCTCTTGGATAAAGGTGGTGAAATTATCAGTAAAAGAGCGAATCCAATCGGAGTCCTTCTGGCCCCTCACCATCCCGAGCAGAAACTCCTCGCCCAATACAACAATCTTGAGGAAATCCGAGTCAGATACTTCTGCGTCCGCCGGCCGCCGGCGCCCATCCGCGTCGACGAACTCCAGCTCCGAGCTCGCCAATTCATTCTCACGCAGAAGTCCCCCGATAAGGCTGCGAGTAAGGTCTTCTGCGTGACCGATTGTAGTCATCAGCGGGTCCGATTTGTCACGATAAAGATGCCAGAGCAGTCCACCCATGCAGTACCGGGACGGCCCGCAACAGTTTTGCGGAAGGAAATGTAGTCATAATAACTGATCTGGTGACCCACTTGGATGTTTGACATTACGCCATGGAACCAGTACGTGCAATAATACTCATCATGGGGGGAACCCTTCGCGGACGTTCGTGAAGTGTGATCCCACCACTGCATCCCGGTTTCGTGCGTTTTTGATGTTGCGCCCGAGCAGAAAATAACACTCGCACGGAAGCCCCATTTGACCCGAGGAGCTCCGCAGTCTCGCCGAAGAGAAAGTTCGCCGTTGAACGTGGAGTAGTTGTAGTCCTTGTTACACCGCAGACCCTCGCCTACTGGCCCGGGAACGGATGCGGTATGCATCAGGCGCGTCGTAGAGGCCAGCTGCACGGAGGGTGAAATCGTCGAGCGCCGGAAGGTCGCAGTACTAGGCGAGGCGGTATCGTCGCCGTCCGTCGGTGCGGGGTAGCTGTCGGCGTCCGCGGGAGCGCCGCCTTGGTCCGGCGCCGAAGAGTCGGTCGTGAAGGAACTCAGCGCCGTCGTGAGCTGCCCCTGCTGACCGTCGAGCGTTGCTGTCGCCTGTGCTGACCAATAGTACGTCTTGTTAGCGCTGAGAAGGCCGGCTGGCAGATCCCACCCACCCTGCAGCCCATCCTGGCTTGCGATGGGCGCGGCCGTAGTGTCCAGGGTGTCCCAAATTTTGTAAACGTACGTTGCATCGTTCGGGATTGTCGAGTCCTCGGTCCAGATTCTGAGCGACGGTGCTGCCGATGACGTTGAGCCATCTTCGGGCGTCACCTGGTAGGAGGAGGTTGTCCAGTCACCGAAAGTGGCGAACCAGGCTCCCGACATGACAGTGCCATCAGCTTGGTCTCTGTTCACCGAAATGAGGTGCCGGCCTGGTGTATCCGGGACGTGGACGGGGATGGAGGTTTTAGTCGTCTCAGAGAGCGCGACATTTACTGGGTCGTTTTGATCCAGCATCAGCGTGATGGATTCACCCGAACGGTCAGCAGGCGTAGCGGTGATAGTGCAATCAACACCCCCTGATGGAATTGTCTTCAGCCAGGCACCGGGCGCGATTGAGCCACACTGAATCACCGCCGGGGAGGGGTTTGAGTACCACCCCTGTACGTCAAATACGTAGTTGGTGGCGTCCGCGACATTGTTGAGGGACACCTTCCCATTTGCGCCGAGAGGCACGGTGATGGTGTTGGTGCGGATGGTCGTCTCGTCGAAGTTGATCGAGGTCGTGCTCGGGCGAGTGGTGCCATCGGCCCAGACAGTGGCGTTTCCGTTTCCGGCGGTGCTCTTGAGCGAGGTGAGGGTCAGCACGACAGCGTTGATGCCCGATCCCATGACAGGCACGCCCGCTTTGCCCGCGATCTGGATCGAACGCGTCTCGTTCTTGCCCATGACCGTGTTCCCGCTCGTGCGAGTGTCGTAGGCCCGCCCAGCACCAGGGGTGAAGACGGCGCCACCCCTACCAGCGGCAGTGAAGTATCCCTGGACCTCGAGGACGAGGTCGGCGGTGCTGTCCTGGTTGAACACGGTCAGCTTCCCAGCGGAGGACAGCTTGACCTGCGCCTGCATCGACGTCGCAACGCCACCGCCGGCGTAGTTGAACGAGTTCGGCGGACGGGTGCTGCCAGTCGGGTATGGGGTGAAGTAGCCAGAGGTGCTGCCGGTGTTCGCGGCGATCATGTTGACGATGACGGCTGAGGCATCCTTCGGAACACCGGCGACACCACCGACCTGCAGATCCACCGTCTTCCCCGACGTCAGTGCCGCCTTGGGGGCGCCGGTGCCGTTGCGGGTGTCGACGATGCGGGAGCCGTTCATTGGGACGAAGCCGCCCGGTGCGGTGCCATCGGTGTTCGCCGTGTAGTAGCCCTGCACGTCCAGCAGGAGCCGAGCGTTCGTCTCCGCTGACACCTGGATGGTGCCGTCACTGTTGACGGCTAGGACGGCAGAGAAGGAGGTGTTCTGGTTGTTCTCGCCTCCGTAGATCCCCATCGTCGTGCTCGGCTTGTCCGCGTTCGGACGGCCGGTCAGGAGGCCCTGCTTCGAGATCCCGATCAGCGTCGCGACGACGGATACGGCGCCAGCGGAACCGTCGGAGGGTACCCCGCCCTTGCCTGCGACCTGGACGGTCTTCCACTGCTTGCCGGTCATCGCGCTATCGACGATGCGCGCCCCAGCAACCGGAACGAAGACGCCACCAGTACCGGTGTCGCTCAGCGCCTGAGCTGGCGTCGCGGCCAGGAAAGAGCCCAAGAGTGCCAGTGCAGCCAAAGCCGCGATGACAACACTGCGCTGTCGGACGTGTGGAGAGTGCAGCCAGCTGTGCACGAGACTCCCTAAGTCAGGTGACAACACGGGTTGCTGTCAACTTGCGCAGCGTAGGAGGCGTTCGGCGGAATCGAGATGTGCCCTGTTTAGGTCACAGATGAGAAACCCCCGGTCAGGTCCGGTAGTGCCGCGGTGGGCTGAGCCTTACTTCATACAAGGTCATCCGGCAGGCCGACCGCAGTAGCCGCCCGGACACCCGCCAGACAGACGCACCACTCAGGGGCAGTGCGCAACGGGCACAACCCAGCGCCGGCTGCGCTCGACCTAGCCCGACACGGACCGTCACCAGAACGACGACACAAAGCGAAGCTGCTCACACCGGGGGAGTAGCGCAGCTCCTCGAGCGTCCGGTAGCCGATCCTTGGGTTCAGCTGGTCGTTGCAACACCACCGTGAATCGGAGTGTTGCAGATGGGATCGAGGCTGGAGCAGCGTGCCCGGGAGGCGCGGTTCTGGGAGCTACTCGGACAGGACATGAGCAGGCCCGCTGCTTGCGATGCTGTCGGCGTGCATCCGCGTCAGGGTTACCGATGGTTCAAAGCCGCTCGCGGGAAGAACCCATTCGAGCGCGCCGCCCGGTCGGGCCGGTACTTGAGCGAGGGGGAACGGCTCCAGATCGCTGACCTCCGCCTCGGCGGCGCAAGCGTCCGCATGATCGCGGCTGAGCTCGGTCGGTCACCATCGACCATCAGCAGGGAGCTCACCCGGAACAGCTCAAGGGGCGGCGCTTACCGTCCCTATGCCGCCCAACAGCGGTGCCGGGAGCGAGCGCGGCGACCCAAGCCCCGGAAGTTGGACCGGGTCGAGCTTGCCCTGCAGGTGGAGTTGCGGTTGGTGCGGAACTGGTCCCCGGAGCAGATCCGTGATGACCTGGCCCGGTCCTTCCCTGACCGGCCGGAGATGCACGTGTCGCACGAGACGATCTACCAGTCCCTGTTCGTCCAGGGCCGAGGGCACCTGCGCGCTGACCTGCACAAACACCTCCGCACCGGTCGCGCGATCCGTCGGCATCGGGGTGAGCCGCGGCGGGCGTCGTGGTCGAAGATCCGGGACATGGTCCTGATCAGCGAACGCCCCGCTGAAGCCGACGATCGTGCCGTCCCCGGCCACTGGGAAGGGGACCTCATCGTCGGGATCAACGCCCGCAGCGCGATCGGCACCCTCGTCGAACGCACCACCCGCTACGTGATGCTGCTCCACCTCCCGGACGGACACAGCGCCGACGCCGTCCGTGACGCGATGATCCCCACCATTCAAACGCTGCCCGAGCATCTGCGTCGGTCGTTGACGTGGGATCAGGGCACGGAACTTGCCCGACACAAAGACATCACCCTCGCCACGGACCTCGCGATCTACTTCTGCGACCCCCACAAACCGTGGCAGCGCGGCTCGAACGAGAACACCAATGGCCTGCTCCGGCAGTACTTCCCGAAGTCCACCGACCTCAGCGTCCACAGCCCGGAACGGCTCCTCGAAGTCGCCACCGAACTCAACGGACGCCCCCGCAAAACCCTCGACCACCGCACCCCGGCAGAAGCCTTCGAACAGCTACTCTCGAACCCGAAACACCCACCCGTTGCAACGCTCCCTTGAAATTGGCGATCGGCCACCGAGACGCAGCCCGACGCGCCACACTGGGGTGTGCGTTTCGACACCGTGCTCACTCAAGCCGACGTTCCGGTTCTCCAGTCAGAGGTTGCTGCGCTTCGGCGCCCGGCGCGTCGGCTCGCGCGCGGCGTGACCTCGCCCCGCGACGGCTCGGCGCGGCCGCGGCAGTTCCAGGTGGTGGTTGATGAGCGTGACCAGAGTTGGACGTTCGACCTGCAGGGCGACAGTCACCGCGACCGGTACGCGGAGGGCGTCCTCCACACGGTCGACGGGCCGGCGGAGGTCAACTTCTCCCGCAGCGGCGCGGTCGCTCCACCTGTTCGACTGCTGACACCGGAACTCCTCCTCCTGTGGGGATCGCCCGCGAGCTTCGCCCCGGTCATCGTGCAACGGATCCGCGGGCACTGGCTGCTCGTGACGTTCGAGCACGAGCACGACCCTGCGCACCGCATGACGTTGGTGGTCGACGAACGGGACGGTATTGCGCACCGCTCGTACGGCACGAGCGAGGTCATGATGCTTACAGAGGTTCGGGTAATGAACGACGACGAGCCGCTGCCACCGCGCCCCCGGTTCTCTCGGCTCAACGAGTGGCCTGTAATCCAGTACTGACGGCGTGATCGACGTCTCGCCACCTGACCGGCCCACCGAGCGACGAACTGCCGGCCATGGGCGCCGACGCTCGCGGCGCACACCGCTTCGGTCATTTAATGCCAGGTCGCTCTGTCTTAGGTTTGCGGGCGACCGTCATCTCGGATTCCGGACCCCGGCAGAAGTCTTCGAGCAACTACTGTCAGACCCAAAACAACCACCCGTTGCAACGACCCCTTGAAACCACCATCGGCTATCGGACGGCTGATGGAGCGGGCATCCGGTGAACGCTCATCGGAGGGGCTACGTGTCGGATTGGCCGCTTTGAGTGCGGGGCCTTCGGCCTATGCGAGCTATCGCAACGAGCGCGCCGATGGCCACCGCGAGCAGGACGGCGCCAACGACTAGGCCGAGGACTGCGTTTTCCCGGTGGTTCACCGAGAGCCCAACGGCCCCGAGGAACAGCCCCCATTCCAGTGAACAAGATCACACAGAACCCGACGAAAATCCATTGAGCCCGCGCACTTGCGCTTCCGCCCCTCTGCCGAGCAAGAACAAGCGTCGACACGTACGCGGGGAGAATGAACCCCGCGATCGGGAAGTACCAACTCAGTGCCAGGAGTGCGAAGCCGCTGGCAAGGAGACCCGTCATCCACGGCACCCACCAGCGAGCACCAACCACCTGCTTCGTGGCGTCGTCTGAAGCTGGTTCCACAGCTAGAGCGTATGTCGTAGGTACCCACGATGCCCGTTGGCCGATCCGTCACCGGACGGTTGCTCGCCTAGAGTTATAAGACTCCGAAACTCCGGGTGCGAGGATCACACCATGCCCGTTCGGTCTCTCGACAAGCTCGAAGACGCCACCTTCGACGTCACCGCCGCAAGAGTCGTCAGCGGAGAGTTCATGCTGCACAGGTCCGTCGTCGAGCACGACACGAGCGCCGGGACAGTTCGACTTCCCGTCACGCTGACCGTGCCCGATGCGGTGAGCGTCGTCGTTGATGTCGCCGACGGAATAGGCGAACTCATCCTCGAGACCGTCGACGTGACCGCGTCGGCGGTGACGCTCCAAGGCGTCAGCCCGTGCACGGTCGTCGTGACCACGGCCGTGCAGAGCCAGGTACTGCTTGACGTCAGCACGACTCCTGTCGCGGTCCGCCGTTGGTGGCGATGGCGGCCGTGGGACGGAACCACGCCGGTCATCCTCGACCACCGCGCCGTGTCGAGACGCCTCCGGGAGAACGCTTGCCCCGCGTGTACACACCCGTGGGACGAACACCCCACCGAACGAGACACGACTGGCGCGACGTGCGGCGAATGCGACTACGAGCTGGAGCACGGCGAACTCCCTCGCGGCCGGGCGGTCTGCACGGCGCAGATACCGCAGCAACTCATCGAGCCAGAGCCATCCGATCTGTGATGCGAGCTTCATCGCAGGACGGACGTGCCAACTGCCCCGTTGAGCGATCGGCTATCGTGCGCTCCTCGCTCGCTTCCACTCGGCTAGATCGAGAAAGTGAAAGTGAGTCCCGTACTCGTTCGGGCTCTCCGCGGGGTCGACCCGCTCGACGCTGAACAGCACGCCGTGCAGCAAGAACGTCCCGCCCGCGAGTTCCTCAAACCCATCCGCCTCGAACGGGAACCCGTCACTGATGCCGTAGCTCAGCGCCCCATCCGGCCAAGCGAGGTGAGTGTCGAAGTCCCAGAAGTCGACGTACCAGTCACCGACGAGCCGGGGCCGGACCCACCGCCTGTTCCACCATGGCCCTTCCACCTCGTACGCGTGATCGGGGCGCACGGACAGATAGCCAGCGAGATCAGATGGAGCATCTGGAAGGTGGAGCTTGTACAGCCCTGCCTCGACATTCGTGGGTAGCGACGGTGCGGGCTCCTTGGATGGACAGAACAACACGCTCGAAGAGTATCCGTCGTCGTAGCGAGCAGCTCTCGCTGCCGTCTCAGTGGACGATTGGCTATCGAGACCCCTCCTGGTGGTTCAGCACTTCGCCGGCGAGGATGCTGACGGTCGGGTGGGCGCCGGCGAGTGCTTCGTCGGGGGCGTGGTGCAGGTCGACCGGGTAGACGGCGAAGTCTGCTGGTGCTCCGACGGTGATCTTTCCTGTCAGGTCGTGTCCGAGGAGCTCCGCGCCGGCGCGTGTGTAGAGCTCGAGCGCCTCGTCTCTGGTGCATGCGTGCTCTGCGCCGAGGATCCCGAGCGTCGTACGTCGGGTCGCGCGGACGATGCCGTTCGATCCGCCGGCGAGCAGGCCGACGGGCGCTCTCGCGTGCGAACGCTGCTCGAGACGTACATGGCCAGCGCCGCAGAGGACGGTGCGCTGCGTGCTGCACTGCGGGGCCACGCAACAGAACTCGGCAACGAGGTCCGCCTCGCGATCGAGGAGTCGGAGGGGCCGATCGACACCCTCATCGCCGCCGACCATGCCGAGGGGTCGGTCCGTGATGACTTCTCGTTCGCCGACTTTCGAGCAGTCTGTGCCGCAGTCGTATCCGTCATGACCCCGCCCGCACCCACAGACGCATGGCATCGGGTTCTCACCCTGGTGCTTACCGGGCTCCGGCCACCGTCTCACTGATCCTCAGCTCGCGCCAGCTTCCTACGCCAGCCCCTGAACCTGGGGTGTCAGACACGGTTTCCAACCTGTCCGGTAGGGGATCGGCTATCGAGACGGGCTGCGGGGTCGACCTGAGTGTCTCGATGTCGCGGCAAGAAGTGGTTGCGCTGCCGCGAGTGGAAGGGTGAGCAGGCCCAAGACCAGCCAGGTTCCGGCGACGTCGAGGTGGGCGAGGAGTTGCGTCCCGACGATGGCGCCGAGCGCCGCTACGATGCCCCAACTCACGCCGTACACCGACATGTAGCGGCCGCGTCCGCCTGCATAACGAAATTCGTTATGCTGTCGACATGTCACTTCCAGATGAGCGAGCAACTGCGCTCCGCCAGAAGAGTTCGATCAGCTTCGTGTTCGTCGTGTCCCTCGGCACGATCGTCGTCTCCGCCGTGCGTGCGTGGTTCATCGTCGCTGGGATGGTCGACCAGCTTGCGCACCGCGCAACCGGCATCGATTGGACCTGGTCGCTGGAGTCCCCGATCCACCAGTCGGCGATTGAGACTGATGGGGCAGAGGTTGTCGCCGGGACAGCGCCGGCGGTCACGGAAATGATCGGACGAGTACGCGACCTCCCGGCGGCCACGATTGTGTTCCACAGCCTTGGCGAACTCACCGCGGTCCTCACCACCGCGGGTATTGCAGTGTGTCTGCTGCTCGTCACGCGCAGCATCGGCAGCGGGCGTCCATTCGCGCGCGCCTGCTCGCGCGCCCTTGTCACCCTCGCCGTGATTGTGGCCGTCGGCTTCGAAGCCGCCGCGATCCTCGAGCTGGTGAGCCAGTTGACCCAACCGGACATCGCCGTTGCGCTGCCGGACTTCACCGGAACATACATCGGTCATGCTCCCCAGCTCGGAGCACCGTTCTGGCCGATTTTCGCCGCCGCAGGTCTTGCAGCACTCGCTGCCGTGTTCCGGACGGCTGCCGGATATCGGGATGACGCATCTGGGCTGGTCTGATGGCGATCGCCTGCCGGCTCGACGAACTCCTCACCATCCGCGGTATGACACTCGTAGAGCTTTCGGAGCACGTCGGCGTCAGCACCGTCAACCTGTCGATCCTGAAGAACGGACACGCGAAGGCCGTCCGGTTCAGCACGCTCGAAGCGATCTGCATCGCTCTCGAGTGTCAGGTCGGTGAGCTGCTCATTCAGGTACCAGACGCCGCAGCATGAGCTGTCGTGTTGTCTCAGTAGTGGATCGGCTATCGGGCACAGGAGTGGCGATTTCTGCTCGTTGCGCTGGCGCTAGCAAGCCGTGGTGCTGGGCTGAAGTTGCCCGTACGCCGCATCCTCTACTGGTTCAAACCACTCCGTTCGGACGTCTTTGCCGGGGGTGACGAACGCGATGTGGGAGAACCAGGTGTCGGCTTTCGCGCCGTGCCAGTGTCGTGTGCCCGCGCGCACCGTGTCCCCTCCTGCACCGACGATCGGGCCGACCGCAGTACGGTCGGGCCCGTCCGGACGACGACGGGAGGCCGAGCTGATGAGTGTGCTGCTCCGGGATCGACCCGGCGAATGGACGTGGGCCCGCCGGAACGGACTGTTCCTCGCGAACGCCATCGTCTTCCTGCTGTGCTTCGTCGGCATGGTGCTCGCGGGGTGGCGGGTGTCCGTGCACGACGCGCTGCTGCACCGTCAGGCGGTCGAGTCGCTGTGGGGGTTCCTCACGAGCGGCGACTTCGCCGAGGCGACGTTCGAGAACTGGGAGAGCGAGTTCCTCCAGATGGGGTCCTACGTGGTGCTCACGACGTTCCTCTTCCAGAAGGGGTCGAGCGAGTCGAAGCCGCTCGACGACGACGCACCGCAGGACGCCGATCCCCGGGAGCAATCGGGCGAACACCGCGCTCCGTGGCCGGTCCGTCGCGGCGGCGTGGCGCTCGTGCTGTACGAGAACTCGCTGCTGCTGCTCTTCGCCGTGCTCTTCGTCGGCAGCATCGTCGGGCACATCATCGGCGGTGCCGCTGCGTACAACGAGGAGCAGGTCGAGCACGGCGGCGCGGTCGTGACCGGCTGGCAGTACCTCGGAACGTCGCAGTTCTGGTTCGAGTCGATGCAGAACTGGCAGTCCGAGTTCCTCGTCATCACGGTGATGGTGGTCGCGACGGTCTGGCTGCGCCAGCGGGGTTCGAGCCAGTCCAAGCCGGTAGCGGCCCCCGACACCCAGACCGGCGACTGACCTGGCTCGGTACCGCCGCCGCCGCACCAGCCGGGCCCGCGGTCAGTCCGCCAGCAGGAACGCCGCGAACCGGTCGATCGTGCGCAGGGCCTCGGCGGTGCCGTCGTCGTTGAGATGTCCGTGGAAGGTCCCCGGCTCGACCGCGTACACCACCGGTACCCCGGCGGCACGCAGCTCCCGGTGAACGCCGCGCCGCTCGCCCGCAGGTCGTCACGCTCGGAGTCGACGATGCAGGTCGGCGTTTGTCCACCGAACCCGCGTACGGAGACTTCTTCCGCCCCACTGAGCACAAGCTCGACGACGGACGGCCGACCAGCGCTGGTCGGCCGTTCGTCGTCTCAGTGGGCTATCGCTAACCAAGACGGCGACGTTGATCTGTGGACATGAACGCTGCTAGCGATCGACGACTGGTCCGATGAGGGGAAGGTGGCAACGATGCCGTTCACCGCCCCTCGTGGACTGTTCCCCACGAAGCCTGCGCCCGAGCTTGTCGGACCGCGGCCGATCCCTCCCGGAGTCATGGCAACGCAGCACTGAGCTGACCAGCAAGGGTCAGCCTTCCTCGCCGCGAGCGTTCTGCTCGCGTGCTTCTGCATGCCCGCGCCGTCGCCCAGCGGCGGCGCGCTGACTTCACGGGAACATCTCCATGCTCTTCGCCCCTGCCCGATTCCGGGCTTCACTCGCGAACCTGCGCGAACACCGCTTCGTCACGTTCGCGGTGCTGACCGACACCATCGGCGCCGGCCTCACGCTGCCGCTGACGATCGTCTACTTCACCATCACCACCGACGTGCCCCTGGCGGTCATCGGTGTCCTCTCGACCGTCGCATCACTAGTCGCCCTCCCCATCGGACTCGTCGGCGGGCTCCTCGAGCAGGCGTACGACGATGTCGACTACATCTCCGCCCACGCCTACTACGAGGAAGAGGGCGACCTGTCCTCGTTCCTGGCCTCCGGCGTGAACATGGACCACTTCATCGACACCGTGACGACCGCGGCCGACCACGTCAAGGCGCACAAGAAGTCCGACAAGCGGATCGACATCTCGTTCGACGAATGGAACGTCTGGTCGCTCAGCAAGTGGAACGAGCAGCAGAAGACGTTCGAGCTGCAGGACTGGCCGGTCGCGCCGCGCCTGCTCGAGGACGTCTACACCGTCGCGGACGCGGTCGTCGTCGGCGGCCTCCTCATCACGCTGCTCCGCCACGCCGACCGCGTCGCGTCGGCGAGCCTCGCGCAGCTCGTCAACGTGATCGGCCCGATCATGACCGAGCCCGGCGGGCCGGCCTGGCGCCAGACCACGTTCTTCCCGTTCTCGCTCACGTCGCGCCTGGCGAACGGCACGTCGCTGCAGGTCAAGGCCTCCGGCGACACCGTCGACGGCGGCAAGCACGGCGAGGTCCCGGTCGTCGACTCGGCCGCCACGGTCGAGGACGGCAAGGCGGCCGTGTTCCTCGTGAACCGCCACCAGACCGAGACCACCACGGTCACGATCGACCTGGCCGGCCTGCAGGTCGACGGTGACGTCCGTGCCGAGGGCGTCTGGGACGACGACGTGCACGCCGTCAACGACCTCGCGAACCGCGAGCGCGTCGGCCTGCGGACGAACGACACGGTCCGCCGCGACGGCGACACCATCACCATCGAGCTGCCGCCGGTCTCCTGGACCGCGGTGTCGATCGGTTGAGCTCCGCCGGCTCCGGCCGGCGGTCGAGCGCCTCGGCGAGCGCCTCGGTGAGCGTCGAGTGAGCACGGGAGGGCGTCGGTCCGCGTGAGCGGGTCGGCGCCCTCCCGCTGTCCGTCGGACCGCTCGCGATCCGGCACGGGACGGACGGGAGGATCGTGGCGGGGCCGCCACGATCCTCCCGTGGCGTTGTCCGGTCCCCGCACCGGGCCCCGCGCACACGGCGGACGTGCCTACAGTGCGGGGCATGACGGGGACGGAGGAGCCGGACGGAGCGGGACAGCTCGGGCCGTTCCAGGACGACTTCGTCGCGTCGATGGCGACCTGGACACCGCCGGAGGACGCCGGTCCCGAGCCCGGTTCGTCCGCAGGACGAAAGATCCGGTGACCGGCGGTTGACGTCTGCCGTCGGTCCGGTCATCCTCGGAGCACGGCAGCGTTGCGGTGGTGGATCAGGCCCCCGTGACGCGGGATCGGTGCCTGTTCGGGTCAGGTCGCCCCGGTGACCGCGACCGACCGGGTCGCGGTCACCGCCGTCACCGCCGCAGCGTCTGTCGCGGGTACTCGCCGACCGCGCGGAGGTACTCGCCCGCGAACCGGCCGAGGTGTGCGAAGCCCCACCGCCGGGCGACCTCCTGCACGCTCGTCGTCGCCGGGTCCGACCGTCGGAGTTCGATGCGCACCCGCTCGAGACGGACGCGGCGCACGTAGTTCATCGGGGTCGTGTCGAGGTCCCGCTGGAACGCCTCCTGCACCGCGCGGATGCTGAGGCCGGCGGCGTCCGCGATGTCGGCGACGGAGAGCGGACGGTTGAGGTGCTCGTGCACGAACTCCACCGCTGCCCGCAGACGGGCCTTCCGGGGCAGGAGCACGACCGCCGGCAGCTCGGGCGCCGCCGGGGGGTACAGGTCGAGGAAGGCCGAGGCGGCCTCGCGCGTGAGCGTGTGCCAGAGGAGCGTTCCGACGCCGTGCCGGAGCTCCTGCGCGAGGAGCGTCATCTGCCGGCGCCAGCGCGCGACAGCCTCGGCGTCGAGCTCGCGGAGGTGGTCGAGCGCGAGGTCCGTCACCTGCCCGGTGTGGAACCGCTCCGCGGACACCTCGTGCACGAGGTCGCGGGACAGGTGCACGAGCCGCTGGTCGTAGTCCTCGTACGCGAACACGAACTCGCGGTCGCTCGGGAACAGCATCGGCGTGCCGATGCGCATCGGGACGCCGTCCTGGCGGACGTCCGGCACCCCCGTCCCCTCGGTGAGCCACTGCACGACGTAGTCGTCGGTGTGCGGGATCGCGCCGCGGATGGCCCCGGTGATCCGGGACCGTCGGAGGGTGACGGCGGCGTCGCCGACCGCGGTGTAGCGGTAGGTGAACGGCTGCTCGGTGGCGTGGGCGGACCAGCCCCGGCCGCCGTACAGGCCCCCGACCTCGTGGACGACGCCCTCCGGCTGCGTCCCGGCGGCCTCGAGCCGGACAGCGTGGGGTGTGGGCGTCCCGTCCGCCGGGACGGGACGTGCTCCGGCGTCGACGGCGGTCATCGTGTCGCCTCGAAGAAGTCGGCGTACGAGGGCTCGGAGCCGGAGCCGGCGGCCCGGAGCCGCACCACGGCGGCGAGTGCGGACGGATCGGCGAGACCGGCCCGCCGTCGCCACTCGGCCGCCGTCACCGGTAGCGCATCGGGCCGGATCGGCGGTGCGTAGGTCGTGCGGGTCTTCGGCCCGCGGCCGAGGACGTCGGTCGCGGTGTGCATCATCTGGACCACCCCTGCATGGCTCGGAGGACGTGTGGACGTTCCGGCTGCCGGGGTCTGGGGCTGCTCGTCGCCACCGTAGGACACGGGCGCTCGACGTGTCGACAGTTCGGGCTCCGTGACCGGGCGGACGATCCAGGTTGCGCGGCCGACGTCGTCCTCCGGGCGGCGCGTGGCGAGGTCCGGGGGTCGGTCGCTACCGTGGGGCGACCGACCGACGTGCGACGAGAGGACCGACGGGGTGACGCACACCGCTGACGACCTCGCCGCTCCGTACACGGTGCTCCCGGTCGACGGTGTGGCGATCTCCACGCTGGCGTCCCCGCTCGGTGCCGAGACCGTGGCAGCGAGCAACGCGTTCGCCGCGCGGCTCGACGAGATCCAGCTCGACCTGGGCGAGGGGCCGATCTGGCAGGCGGTCCGGGACCGGCACCCGGTGCTCCGTCCCGAGCTCGGTGCCACCGGTCCGGACGAGTGGCCCACCGCGCTTGCGGCGCTCCGTGCGGCCGGGACCGGCGCGGTGTACGCCTTCCCGATGCACGTCGGTACCCTCACCGTCGGGACCGTCGGCCTCTACGCCACCCTCGGTTCGACGCTCTCCACGGCGGACGCGCCGGGCATCGAAGGACTCGCCGGGCGCACCGCCCGACTCGTCCTCGCGCGCGGCCTGCAGCGGGCGGTCGACGAACGACCGGGGGAGTGGTCCTCGGGACCGTGGTCCCGCCGCGAGGTCCACCAGGCGGCCGGCATGGTCGCCGCGCAGACGGGGACCACCCCGGACGACGCGCTGCTGCTCCTCCGGGCGTCCGCCTTCGCGAGCGGGCAGAGTGTCCTGCAGGTGTCCGCGCGGGTCCTCGAACGCGAGATCGACTTCGGTGATCCGTCGGGAACGGACGCACCGGGAAGGAACACGCCATGACCGAGGACCGAGAGCGTCGGCTCATCGACGCCTTCCTCACGGCCACGGGCACGCTCGTCGGCGACTACGACGTGGTCGAGATGCTGCAGACGCTGATCGACGACATCCAGGAGCTGTTCGACGTCGACGCGGTCGGCATCATGCTCGCGAACCAGCAGCAGGAGCTCGAGGTCGTGGTCTCGACGAGCGAGGCGAGCGCCCTGCTCGGCGTCCTGCAGCTCGAGGCCGGCGAGGGACCGTGCGTCGAGTCCTACGAGACCGGTCGGACCGTCTGGGTCGCGGACCGCGAGGACATGCGCCGCCGGTGGGCACGGTTCGCCGAGGAGTCGGAACGCGCCGGGTTCGCCTCGGTGCACTCGGTCCCGCTGCGCAGTCGGGAGGCCGTGCTCGGCTCGATGAACCTGTTCCGCATCGAGCCGGGGCGCCTCAACGAGCAGGACGCGGTGGCGACGCGGGCGCTGACGGACGTCGCGACGATCAGCATCCTGCAGCAGCGCGACGCGGACCAGGCCGCCCGGACGCAGCAGCAGCTGCAGCAGGCGTTGGACAGCCGGGTCGCGATCGAGCAGGCCAAGGGCTTCCTGGCGCACACGCACCGCGTCGACCTCGACACCGCGTTCGCGATGCTGCGTGCGCACGCCCGGTCGCACGGGCTGCTGCTGCAGGACGTCGCCCGCGCCGTGACCGAGCGACGGCTGGACCTCGCGCAACCGGAGTCGGCGGACACCCGCCGCTGACGATCACCGGGTCCGTGCCGCCCGGGCGCGGTCCTTGATCGCCTCGATCACCTCGGTCTTGGCATCGGCGTACGCGTTCATGTCGTCCCAGCTGCGGGTCATCAGCGTCCGCTTGACGTCCTCGTACCGCTGGCGGTCCGCGGCGTCCCGGCGGAGGTGGTCCCGGAGCAGCAGGTACGCGTCGAGCGCGGGCGCGCCGTGCTCGTACACGTGGACGTGCACGTCCCGCTCCGGGGTCCGGACGAGCCGGTGCCCGGGCTCGCGGACGCGCAGCTCGTAGCCGGCGGCCAGGAGCGGCTCGGACATGATCTACCTGCCCGCGGCGAACGCGGTCATGGCCGAAGCTCCGCACCCGCGAATTCGCGGTCGAGCAATCGGGGTGTTCCAGACCGCGAGCTCAATCGGCATGGCGTTGTTCCCGCTCACCCTGGGCCTGTTGGACTCACGAACGCCGTGGCTGCTGTGGCTCATCGCTACATGCGTGTTCGTCGCTGCCGCGTGGGCCTGGCGCGAAGCAGTACGAGGCCTGCCGCAACGAGTGCGAGTTGCCGAGCTGACTGACGTCGACGCGTGAGAGGCGCTTGGCCGGACCTAACCGAGTCCGGCCAAGCACCGTCTCGATAGCCGATCGGCTACCGAGACAACGGTCCGCCTTCGCTGACCGAGCTCAAGATGAGAACCGGCGGGCACACTGGCACGTCCTAGGACTCCCGCCCGGCGACGTTCGTTTCCCAGTGTGCGAACACGATTGAGTCGCCCAGACCCAGTTCCCGAGCAATCGCCCCGGCCAGACGCTCACCCTTGAGTCGCTGCTCATCGCAAGTCCGTGTATCGGGCCAGCCAGTCTCGTAGGAGTACAGCGAATTGAATGTGGCAGCCCATTGGCGAATGTCTGCCTCGAGCCACGCCGGTAGCTGCGGCTCCCCATCCGGCGCTCCGCCGTCGTCCCGCCAGAGCGGCCAGTCGGCGCTGTAGTCGTTCATGAGTCGATAGCGCACCTTCACAGGATCGCACGGGCGCCTGCAACATGTCCCGATGGCGGATCGGCTACCGGTCTGCCGAACGCTGCTCGCCCTCGGGCAGAAGATGCCCGATGGCTCGTAGGACGTCGCCCAGCCAAACGAGTTCCCAGTTCAACGTCCGGTCGGCGGCCGGCGCTGACGTCAGGTTGTCCCACGACTCGGTCAGCTGCCCGATCGTGGCCTCGGGTGGATTGCTCGACACGTCGTACAGGCCCGGAGCGGGCAACGAGTAGAAGTAGTCCTCACGCAGCACGACCGACTCCCCGTTCGCATGTTCGACGTGCTGAAGGATCCGATCGAACACGAGACGGAGATCAGTCACCGGGATCTGAAGACCGTTCCACTCAGGCATCCCACGAACATGGCGCAGAGGGGCTGTCTCGTCAACCGATCGTTCATCGGACGGAGGGCGGAAGTTCGGCGCGATCCGCCCAAAGAACGAGTCCTCCTTTAGGCGGAACGGCGTGCCATCGGCCGTTGCGACGCTTCGTGCCGCCGTACCGTGATCCCATGAGGAAACGGTTGCTCGTGTTCAGCCCCCCTGCCGGCGCGCTCGTGTTGTTGGCCGCCTGGTGGGTCACCCAGCGAGCTGGCGTCGTGGATGTAGTCCCGACGCGGGACGACACTTTCCTGACGAACCCGTACGCAGTGCTCGTGATGATCGGGTAGTCGCTCGCTGCTTCATGAACGGGGGTTACCGCCGGCCTGTTGGGCTTCCCAAGCAGTTCGAATGGGATCGGTGTCGTACACGATGTGCAGGTGTTGAATCCGGGCTTCCAGGTCTAGCTCGGCGACGTCAACCACGGAGAACGGTGCAGGGGTGCCGTCCGAGAGCGTCCAATCGAAGTCGAACCAGAACGCAACAGTCGGAGCCGAGTCGTCTGTGCTGACCAAGGTTCGGCGGAGCGTGAGGACGGATGCGGCCGTGTCGGCGAACAATGTCGGGTAGAAGTCGCGGGCGGGCTGCTCCCCGTAAAGCGGTGAGCTCACAATCGCGTCCGGCGTGAACAGGGCGAGCACCGCGTCTACGTCGGCTGATCCGAGAGCTGCGAGGTATGCATCGACGAGCTGTGTGAGGGTCGTTGCGGGGATGGTCATCAGTTATCGCTTTCGGAGGGGTTCGGCCCACAGCAGCTCGGGCCGGGCGACATTCACCAGCTTCCCATCACCAAAGGCGGAAGACGAACTTGGCTCGCTGGGTCCGGTTGACGACCGGCTATCGGTCGCGGGAGCGGCGCTCGGCTCGAACTCGACGTCGCGCGTCCTGCTGATCCGGCAGCGGGTTTCAGCCCATGCTCCCGCGGGCCGCGAGGAAGACGAGCACGGCGACGATAACCAGTACCACCGGCGCAAGGAACTGCAGATTCAGCATCGCTGCCCCTATCGATCGGTCGTGCCGTTTCAGACGTGGGTGGGGCATGGCGAGCAGTTGGCGACAGAGGTGCCGTCCGGTTGACAATCGGCTATTGAGACGACAGGGTGTCGTGTTGAGTCTCGTAGAAGGCACCTCTATCGATACGGGGGAGGGCAGAGCTCTCCTTCCCGAATGAGGGCTCTCGTTTTTCGGCGGCTACTTGTTCCCGAGACGGGCTCGCCGCAGTTCTGCGACGATGCGTGCCCGCTCGGGGTCCTTGGCCAGCGTGCGGTCGTCGATGACGTCCACGACGTGCTTAACCAGCTCCGTGACCTGCTTGCGCAGGAGGAAGCCGAGCACGGGGAGGACGACCGCGATGATGCCGGTCAGGGTGGTGCCGCCGAAGGCCGTCAGCATGTCCACCGTGGTGTCGGTGATGGGCATGTTGCCTCCTTCGGGTTTGGCCGTGTGGCCAGCCCGCTCGTCGTGAGCGGGGGTCTAGAGCGTCGGAAGCCGACGCGAGCGCCCGGTAGGCGCTTAGTACCCCTATGCGCCGAGCGGTCGGCTTGCTGGGTGCTCGCGCGTTGAGGGCATGGAAAAGGCCGGCCCTGACGGGTCCGGCCTGTTCGTGTTGCTCGGGTGCTGCGCTGAGGGCAGAGTCGTTCCGAGCGGTTCCAGCCTACGGTTCGGGCCGGACATGACGAAAGCCAGTCCGATGGACTGGCTTTTTGCGCGCACTAATGACGCATGCCACAGCATAGCGGGTTTTGGAACGTACCTGCAAGCGTGCGGATCGGGGCGTGCCGCTCCTGCTCAGGAACCGGCGCGCGGGCTTCGGCGTTCGACGAGGACGTTGTCGCGCCACTGCCCGGTCCACGGCCCGAACGTCATGAGGCCGATGCGTTCTCGGGTGCCGAGTTCGCGGAACCCGTGGCGGCCGTGGAGGGCTCGGGAGGCGGTGTTCTCGGGGAAGATCCCGGACTGGATGGTCCAGATCCCAGCGGCCTCCGTCGACGCAATGAGCGCGTCGAGGAGCAGGTGTCCGACGCCGCGGCCGCGCGCTGTGGCGGCGACGTACACCGAGTGCTCGACGACGCCCCGATACACCGGCCGGGTGGAGGTCGGGGAGACCGCCACCCAGCCGAGGACCTCGTCGCCGTCGACGGCGACGAACCGGTGCTCGGGCAGCTTGCCGGCGTCGAATGCTTCCCAGCTTGGCGGTTCCGCCTCGAACGTTGCGTTTCCGGTTGCGATGCCCTCTCGGTAGATCGTCTCGACACTGGGCCAGTCGGCGGCGGTCATCGGCCGAACGGTGACCGGGGTGTTGTCGGTCATGGGTGCAGGAGCTCGTCCTGGATGCGGGCGGCGACGGCGTTGCGCATGGGGCGGACGTCGTCGGGGGACCAGGAGTCCGGGTCCGGGAACGACCACTGCAACACCTTCCCGCGAGGTGTCGCGGGCAGGTCGAGGCCGGGCTTCATCAGCACGACGACGTCGGCCTGATCCAGCAGTTCTGGGGTGACCTTCCGCGGGGTTCGGTTGCTGATGTCGAGGCCGAGTTCCGCGACGGTCGCGGCGATCGACGGGTTCACCTCGTCAGCGGGAGCGATGCCGGCGGAGGTGGCGATGTAGCGGTCTGGGGTTGCGAGTTCGAGGAGGGCTGCGCCGAGTTGGGAGCGGCCGGCGTTGTGCTTGCAGATGAACAGCACGGTGGGCTTGTCGGTCATGTGGGGTCCGGTTCAGTTCGTGCAGCAGGAGCTGCTGGCGGGCGGAGCGGCCGGGGCGGGTGCGGCGCAGCACGACGACCCCTCGGACACTGCGGTCGTCGTGGGGACGTCGCAGGAGGATGAGCCGCCGATGTCGGTTGTGCAGACGCCGGTCTCGGGGAGGACGAGCTGCACGTCGCGGGCGGCCTGGTGGTCGCTGGCGAGTTCCGCGGCGATGGAGCGGACCTGCTCGTAGCCGGTGAGGAGCAGGAACGTGGGGGCGCGGCCGTAGGACTTCATCCCGGCGATGAAGAAGTTCGGTTCCGGGTGCGCCAGCTCCGCGACACCGTGCGGGGGGACGGACCCGCAGGAGTGCAGGTTCGGGTCGATCAGTGGCGCGAGCGCGCGGGGTGCTTCGACAATGTCGTCGAGGCCCAAGCGGATCTCGCGGAGCATGTCGAGGTCGGGCCGGAACCCGGTGGCGTTCACCACAACGTCGACCGTGACGGTGAACGGATCCCCGGCACGGCGGCCGGTGACGGTGACCTGGTCGCCGTTCGGGCGGACGTCGTCGATCTCGAATGAGGCAAGCTGCTCGATGTGCCCGGACTCGACGAGGCCGTGCACGTTCGAGCCGAGCTGCCCGCGTGCGGCGAGCCCGTCGGCAGCGTCCGCGCCGAGGCGGGCGGTGCCGGCGTTTCGGATCGCCCACAGCAGCGTCGTGCCGGGTTCGTCCTTGGCGAGGGCGGCGAGCTTGATGAGCGTATTCGCGGCCGAGTGGCCGGCGCCGACGACGAGGACCCGCTTCCCGGCGAATCGTGCCCGGTCCGCGCCGAGCACGTCGGGGAGGGCGTGCACGATGCGGTCGCCGAGGTTCGCGGCGGGTGCGAGGCCGGCGGCGGTGAGCGGATTCGGGGACGTGTACGTGCCGGACGTGTCGACGACCGCGCGGGCGGTGACGTCCTCGACGCCGTCGCTCGTGTGGAGGCGAAGGAGGAACGGGGTGTCGGCGCGGCCGGCGGAACGGGTGCGGTCCATGCCCTGCCGGGACACCGCCTCCACGTGGACCCCGTACCGGATCGCCGGTGCCAGCTCCGGCGTCTGGGCGAGGGGTTCGAGGTACTGGGCGACGAGGTCGTGCCCAGTCGGCAGCGACGACCGGCGGGGCACGGTCCAGCCGGTGGGTTCGAGGAGGCGGCGGGCGGCGTCATTGATGACGTACCGCCACGGGGAGAACAGCCTGGTGTGCCCCCACGCCCGGACGGACGTGCCGACCTGGTCGCCGGCTTCGTAGACGACGGCGGGCAGGCCCTGCTCGAGCAGGTGCGCGGCGGCTGCGAGCCCGACGGGGCCGGCGCCGATGACGGCGACGGGCAGCCCGGTCAAGCGGTCCGCGTCGGCCCGGGGTGGGACGGTGAGGGTGAGCGTCATGGGGGTGGTCCTTCCGGTGGTTAGGCGGATGCTTCGGTGGGCAGCAGCTCGGCCAGGAGCGCTTGCACGCGGGTCTTGATCTCGTCGCGGATCGGGCGGACGTCGTCGATGCCCTTCCCGGCGGGGTCGGTGAGGTCCCAGTCCTCGTACCGCTTGCCGGGGAAGATCGGGCACGCGTCGCCGCAGCCCATGGTGATGACGGCGTCGGAGTCGCGGACGGCGTCGGTGGTGAGGATCTTCGGCCGATTCGCGGCGATGTCGATGCCGTCCTCCGCCATTGCTTCGATCGCGACGGGGTTGATCTGGTCCTTCGGCTCACTGCCCGCGGAGAGGACCTGCACGCGGTCGCCGCCGAGGGCCTGGGCGTAGCCGGCGGCCATCTGGGAGCGGCCGGCGTTGTGGACGCAGACGAACAGGATCGTGGGGGTCGCGGTCATGGCGGTGCTTTCGGTTCGGGCGGTCATCGGATGAGGGTGAGCCAGCCGGCGAGGGCTGTCAGGGTGACGGCGAGGACGGGGACGGTCAGCACGATGCCGGTGCGGAAGTACTGCCCCCAGCCGATGTGGATGCCCTTCCGATCGAGCACGTGCAACCACAGCAGCGTTGCCAACGACCCGATCGGTGTGATCTTCGGGCCGAGGTCGGAGCCGATGACGTTGGCGTAGATCATCACTTCGTGGGTCAGGCCGGTCGCTCCGGCTCCGCCGATCGCGAGGGCGGCGATGAGGACGGTCGGCATGTTGTTCATCAGCGACGCGAGGATCGCGATCACGAACCCGACCCCGAGCGCGGTGACGAGGACCCCGTGGTCCCCGAACACATCGAACAGCTTCGCGAGGTAGTCGGTGAGGCCCTGGTTCTGCAGCCCGTACACGACGAGGTACATGCCGATCGAGAACAGCACGATCTGCCACGGCGCCTCCCGGATCGTCTTCCACACCGGAATCACCCGCCCCGACCCGCCACCGGTGCCACCACTGCCGCCGGTGACGGCGGCGGTGCCGCCGGTCGTGACGAGGACCGGGGACGCAGCCTGACGGGCGAAGAGGAACGCGGGTTGCCGGGCAGCAACGAGAACGATCACGACCGCGCCGACACCCGCGACCGCGGCGAGGGGCACCCCGAGCGGGTCGGCGGCGAAGTAGCCGACCAGCAGCACGGCGAGGACCACCCATCCGGCGCGGAACGTCGCCCGGTCCTTCACCGCGGCGGCCGGACGGGTGAGAGCGAGAACGTCGTACCGCTTCGGGATCGACCGGCCGAAGTACGCCAGCAGCATCCCGAGGGACGCCAGCACGGACACGATGCCGACGGGCACCATGACGGCGGCGTACTCGGTGAACCCGAGGCCGAAGTAGTCGGCGGAGACGATGTTGACCAGGTTCGACACCACCAGCGGCAGGCTGCCGGTGTCGGCGATGAACCCGGTGGCGAGGATGAACCCCAGCGCCGCCTTCGCCGGCATGTTCAACGCGCGGAGCATCCCGACGACGATCGGAGTGAGGATCAGCGCGGCCCCGTCGTTGGCGAACACGGCCGCGATGACCGCGCCGAGGCCGACGATCAGCACGAACAGCAGCCGACCGTTCCCACGACCCCACCGGGCCACGTGGAGCGCTGCCCACTCGAAGAAGCCGGCCTCGTCGAGGATCAACGAGATCAGCACCACCGCGACGAACGTCAGCGTCGCGTTCCACACGATCCCGACCACCGTCGGCACGTCCCCGAGCCCGACGACCGTGGTCGCGAGGGCGACGACCGCGCCGATGAGGGCGGTGTAGCCGATCGGGAAGCCCTTGGGCTGCCAGATCACCACCACGAGCGTCGCGACGAAGATCGCCGCGGCGACGACCGCCAGCACCATCAGACGCCCACCCCGGCCTGGTTCGCTGCCGCGGCGGCGCGCTCCCAGCCCTGCGCGGCGACCTGCACGGCATCCCACGGGGACCCGAGCGGTGGCGTGTAGCTGAGGTCCAAGTCGATCACGTCGTCCACCGAGAGGCCGGCGTGGAGGGCGGTGGCGTACGTGTCGATGCGCTTACTGATCTCCGCAGACCGTTCCCCGACGATCTGCGCGCCGAGGAGCCGGCCGGACGTGTGGTCGCCGGTGACGCTGATCGTCAGTGGCACCGCGCCTGGGTAGTACCGCTTGTGGTCATCCGCGACCGTGACACGGGTCAGTGGGGACACGTCGAGCGCAGCGGTCTCGTGGTGGCGGAGACCGGTGCGGGCGGCGACGAGGTCGAACACCTTCACCACCTGCGTCCCCACCGAACCGGCGAAGGTCCGGGACCCGCCGAGCATGTTCTCCCCGGCGACACGGCCCTGCTTGTGCGCCGTCGTCCCGAGCGGCAGCCACGTCGTCCCGAGCAGCCGGTGATGCGTCACGACGCAGTCGCCCGCAGCCCACACGTGCGGCACCCCGGTGCGCATCTGCTCGTCGACGACGATCGCGCCGGCCTGCCCGAGCTGCGCACCCGCTGCGGTCGCGAGGTCCGTCACCGGCCGCACGCCGACGCAGACCACCACGAGCGCGAACGTGCCCTCTTCATCCCGAGCGGCTGTCGCCGTCGTCACCCGCCACTGCCCGCCTCTGGTTGGGGTGATGCCGGTGACGGTCCCCCCGGTCAGCACGGTTGCGCCGTGTCGGCGGACCTCCGCGGTGGCCAGGGACCCGAGTTCCGGATCGAGGGTGGAGAGCACTTCCGGGCCGCGCTGGATCAACGTCGTGTCGAACCCGCGGGCGACGAGTCCCTCGGTCATTTCGAGGCCGATGTAGCCGGCGCCAACGACCGCGACGCGGCTGCCGGTAGGCAGCAGCTCCAGGGCAGCGACGACCTGCTCGGCGTCGGTCATCGAGTGCAGCAGGTGAATCCCGGGCTCACCGAACGGGATCCCGGCCGGGCGGACCGGCTCAGCGCCAGTCCCGATCAGCAGCTCGTCGTACGGCAGCTCTTCCTCACCGCCATGTCCGGTGACCGTGAGGCGGCGACGGTCCACGTCGACCGCAGAGGCCCATGTGGAGGAGCGGACGGTCATGCCGGCGGCTTCGAGATCGGCGCGGGTGCGGTGCGCGAGGGACGCTTCCGTGACGACGTCGCCCGAGACCCAGTAGGGGATGCCGCAGATCGAGAAGTTCGGAAACTCGTCCGCAAGGACCACGGTCACATCGGTCGACGGGTCCAGCTCACGGGCGCGCAGCGCCGCGGCGATGCCAGCGTCGCTGCCGCCAACGGCAACAAGGTGAGTCATCGTGGTCGGTCCTTCACAGATCAGCGGGAGACAAGCAACGACATCGAAGCATGTCGATATCGATGAAGGCAAATATAGACGTGTGTCGAAGTCCGTGGGATGATGGTGTGATGACGACGATCGAGCTGCTCCCCATCCAGGACGTCACCGCGTGCTGCTCGCCCGTCACGACCGAAGCGATGACGCAGGAGTCCGCGGAGGTCCTGGCGAAGTCGTTGAAGGCGATCGCAGATCCCGCGCGTTTGCGGTTGATCTCGATGGTCGCCGCGCACGAGGGCGCGGAAGCGTGCGTCTGTGACCTGCAGGAACCGCTCGGCCTGTCCCAGCCGACCGTGTCGCACCACCTCAAGGTGCTCGTCGACGCCGGCATCCTGCACCGCGAAAAGCGCGGCACCTGGGCCTACTTCTCCCTCATCCCCGGCGCGCTCGAGTCCGTCGCCGCTCTGCTGACCTCGCCCACACGCTGAGACGACGGAACTTCCCTCGCGGCGAAGCCTCCGCACGGTGAGGATGAAGACATGACCGACGAGCAGGAACCGAATCCGATTGCGGACGCCCGTGCACAGATCCGCTGGATGATGGAGCAGCAACGCAAGCAGCCGAAGGTGTTCACCGAGGTGAAGGACAGGGACCTCGTCACCTTGATGGACCGGTTCGCTGGATCGCTCGAGTTCAACTCGATGCTCGTTGCTTCGCAGCTGATCGCGGAGGTCAGCCGACGACAACTGTGGGCCGCCGTTGTCGAGCGGCACACTGCCATGCTTGCTTTGGGGCACCCTGACCAGGACCGAGCGACGCTTCGAGATCGTGCGCAGCTGGAGCTGGACCACTTCCGGAACGAGCACTTCCCGGTCGACCCCGACATCTTCGGCGATGACGAAGTAAAAGCAGAGGCGGCCTGGAACGGCTACGTCCAATTCTGATCGCACGATCCGGTGCAGCGGTTCTGCAGGATGGGTCCGCAGTGGCGATCATTAGTGACGTGCCCGTCTACAGATACGGCCCGATGAGTCAGCGATCAGCTCGGAGTCGCGGGAGGTTCGCGTGACAACGGGAGTGCTCGAGATCCGCTATCAGTGGCCAGTGCACCAGGTCGACCACTCTGCGGTCCGCCGTCACTTCAACGCTCCGCGCTTGACCGTCACCGGTGAAGAGAAGGGGCCAGAAACATTGCGGTTCCAGCCCGATTCGTCCCGACCGGCCACTCTCACATGGGTCCTTGGGGATCGAGGCACGTGGACGATCGAGCCAGCCGGTGACACGCTGCCGGGCCCGAGGAGGCATGGGACCACTGGCAGAAGCAGGCGGACAGGGCGCTGTGGATGTTCCGCGGCGACCTGGGGAGCCGACGTAAACGTCACTCGGTCGTTGACGCCCTGCTCACCGGTGAGGTCCTGATTTACGCGGCGCACGGAAACACGATCATGCGGTACCCCCATGAACCGATCCCCGACGAGACGCCGCAACCCGACGGCTACGCCGCATGCTCGACCGGAAAGGCGTGGGCTGACAACTGGCAGTTCGACTTCGAGTTCCTGTCCGGCGAAGAGGACGAGTGGGTTGGCCTGATCTGGCAAGCAGACGAACGTCGCTGGTTGGATGCTCGCACCTACGAACCGGTCGACGGAGACGAATATCCCGAGCTGATCAGCTTCGCCGAGCAGGATCTTCAGCGCATCCACCGCGCTGAACAGATCGCAGATGAATGGTACGAGGCGTACCTACTGGTACTCATCAACCTGTTCCCCGACCGAGTCAGCATCGAGCATCGACGGCGGGCAGTTCGGCGGGACGACCTGAGCTCCGGGCTCGCTTAATTCAGAGTAGGGGTGCACGACTCCTCGCGGGCACCGAGGTTGGGAGCGGTCACGACGCCACCGCGTCGTCACTCAGGTCTGAGGGAGACCGACAGGACTGCCAAATAAGGTGTCCACCTCCGTATTTCAGGACAGGTTGTGTGGCAGTTGGACAACTTAGTTGGCGGACGACAACAACACTCACTGCGGCATGTCCACGAACCGAGAGAACATCCCGTGGAACGCCACCGTGATCGTGTCCGTCGGCCCGTTGCGGTGCTTCGCCACGATGAGATCCGCCTCACCCTGCCGCGGGTTGTCCTTCTCGTACGCCGACTCACGGTGGAGCAGGATCACCATGTCGGCGTCCTGCTCGATCGACCCGGACTCACGCAGGTCCGAGATCATCGGCTTCTTGTCCGCACGCTGCTCGGGACCACGGTTCAACTGCGACAGTGCGATGACCGGCACGCCGAGCTCCTTCGCCATGAGCTTCAGCGCACGCGAGAACTCCGAGACCTCCTGCTGACGGCTCTCGACCTTCTTGCCCGAGGTCATCAGCTGCAGGTAGTCGATGACGACGAGCTTCAGGTTGTGCTGCTGCTTGAGCCGGCGGCACTTCGCCCGGATCTCGACGAGGGTCATGTTGGGGGAGTCGTCGATGAAGAACGGGGCGTCGTTGATCCGCCCGCGGGTCTGCGCGATGGTCGTCCAGTCGCGGGAGTCCACGGTGCCCTTGCGCATGTTCTGCAGCGGCACGCTCGACTCGGCGGAGAGCAGACGCATCGCGATCTCGGCGCGACCCATCTCGAGCGAGAAGAACGCGGCCGTCTGGTCGTGCTTGAGCGCGGCCGCACGGCACAGGTCGAGTGCGAGCGTCGACTTGCCGAGTGCGGGTCGTGCGGCGACGATGATGAGCTGCCCGGGGTGGAAGCCGTTCGTCAGGGCGTCGAGCCCGCTGAACCCAGTCGGGACGCCGGTCATCTGCCCGTCGCGGCCCTTCGCGGCCTCGATCTCGTCGATCGCGGCGCCGATGGCGTCGGTGAGCGGGACGTAGTCCTCGGTCTGCACGCCGCCGGCGACGTTGTAGACCTCGGCCTGCGCGCTGTTGACGAGGTCGGTGACCTCGCCCTCGGACGCGTAGCCCATCTGCACGATCCGGGTCCCGGCGTCGACCAGGCGGCGCAGGACGGCCTTCTCGGCGACGATCGCGGCGTAGTACCCGGCGTTCGCCGCGGTCGGCACCATGCTCGTGACGCTGTGCAGGTACTCGGCGCCGCCGGCGCGGGACAGCAGACCGGTCTTCGTCAGCTCGTCGGTGACGGCGATGACGTCGGTGGGCTCGCCGTGCGAGTACAGCGACAGGATCGCGTCGAAGATGACCTCGTGCTTCGGGATGTAGAAGTCGACCCCGCGAGCGGTCTCGATGACGTCGGCGACGGCGTCCTTCGACAGCAGCATGCCGCCGATCGTCGACTGCTCGGCGAGCAGGTCGTGCGGCGGCGTCCGCTCCGTCCCACGGTCGGCCATGTCCTGCGGGGACGGATCGAGGTGCGCGATCGACACACGGACTCCCTGTTGGTCTGCGACGGTTCGGGACGGTGCCCGCCCCACTGGTTTCCTACCCCGAGCGACCGACATCCCCCGGGATCGCCGAGTCGCTGGGCCAAGCTACGGGGACAGAGTTATCCCCAGCAAACAGCCCTGTGGACAACTCTGTGGAAACGGTGGCGAACACGCCGGAAGTTCGTGTGGACAACTGTGGACAGACGTGGGGATAAGTGCGCACCCGAACGCATGTTCGACGGATTGACCTGGGATTTCCTGTTCCACACCGTGTGTGGACAAGTGGGGTTCAAGTACACGTTGAAGGTTGCTCTGCACCCCGCTTCGGGTGTGCAGAACGACTTGACAACGGGCCACCTGTGGGCAGCGTTCTCGGGCTGCTCCCAGCATCCGCAGCAGCGCCTGAACGGTAACCCGTCAGCCCAGCGCGAGCCACGGGACGGACGCACCGCGCGCCTCCAGGCCGGAACGCCGGAAGCGGGACCCCGGAACCCGGAAGCCAGCCAGCCGAACCGACGACCGACGCGACCCGGAGCAGACACGACGAAGGGCGGGCCCCCTCACGGGGACCCGCCCTTCGACGGTTGGTGCGTGCCTTACTTGGCGGCGACGACCTGCAGGGAGATCACCGCGGTGATGTCCTCGCGCAGACGCACGGTCGCCTCGTGGTCACCGACGGTCTTGATGGTCGCGGGGACCTCGACCTTGCGCTTGTCCAGCGAACCGACGCCCTGCGCCTGCACGGCGTCAGCGACGTCCGCGGGACGCACGGAGCCGAACAGACGACCGTCCTTGCCGGCCTTGACGGTCAGCTTGATGGTCGCGTTCTCGAGCTTCATCTTGAGGTCCTGGGCCTCTTCGATGGTGGCGAGCTCGCGAGCGGCACGGGCCGCACGGATCGACTCGACCTGCTTCTCGCCGCCCTTGGACCACGCGACAGCGAAGCCCTGGGGGATGAGGTAGTTGCGGGCGTAGCCGTTCTTGACGTCGACGACGTCACCGGCAGAACCGAGGCCGGAGACCTCGTGGGTGAGGATGAGCTTCGACATGTGAACTCCTCCGATCAGCGGCCGGAGCCGGCGTAGGGGAGGAGCGCCATCTCACGGGCGTTCTTCACGGCACGGGCGATGAGGCGCTGCTCCTGGACGGAGACGCCGGTGATGCGACGGGCGCGGATCTTGCCACGCTCCGAGATGAACTTGCGCAGGGTCGCGACGTCCTTGTAGTCGATGACGCCGACCTTGATCGACTTCGCGGGAGCGGCGTTCTTGCCACCCTTGCCGCGAGGCTTCCGGCGGTCGCCGGTGCTCTTTCCAGCCATTGTGATTCCTTAGAGAAGAAGAAGTTGTGTGTCCGTCAGACCGCTGAGGATCAGAACGGGGTCTCGTCGTCGTACGAGCCACCGGGGGTGCTCCACACGTCGTTCGACTGTGCGTTGCCACCCTGCTGGCCGCCCTGGGGCGACCACGGTGCGTCCGACTGACCGCCGCCGTTGTTGTTGCCGTTCCAGCCGCCGCCGTTGCCGCCCTGGCCACCACCGGAGGCATTGCCGCCCCCGACCTGGCCACGACCGCCGCCGGAGCCACCCGCAGCGCGGGTGACCTGTGCGGTCGCGTAGCGGAGCGACGGGCCGATCTCGTCGACCTCGAGCTCGATGCTCGTGCGCTGCTGGCCCTCACGGTCCTGGTAGGAGCGCTGACGGAGACGGCCCTGCGCCATGACGCGCATGCCCTTCGTCAGCGAGCCCGCCACGTGCTCGGCGAACTCGCGCCACACGCTCGCACGGAGGAACAGCGCGTCGCCGTCCTTCCACTCGTTCGCCTGACGGTCGAACGTGCGAGGGGTGGATGCGATGGTGAAGTTCGCCACCGCGAGCCCGTTCTGCGTGTAGCGCAGCTCGGGATCCGCGGTGAGGTTGCCCACCACCGTGATGACGGTTTCGCCGGCCATGACTTACTCGGCGCTCGCGGTCGCGTTGGCGGCCTTGCGGGCCGCGCGGGCCTCGTCGCGCTGCTTCTGCGCGGCGACCTGGGCGATCGCCTCTTCGGCGCGGAGGACCTTCGTGCGGAGCACGGCCTCGGAGAGGCCGAGCTGACGGTCGAGCTCCTTGGCGGCCTCGGGGGTCGAGGTGAAGTCGACGACGGCGTAGATGCCCTCGGACTTCTTCGCGATCTCGTAGGCCAGGCGACGACGGCCCCAGACGTCCACGTTGTCGACGGAGCCACCGTCGTTGCGGATGACCGCGAGGAACTTGTCCAGGCTGGGAGCGACGGTGCGCTCGTCGATCTCGGGGTCGAGGATCGCCATCAGTTCGTACTGGTGCATGCGGAACCCACCTCCTTTGGTCTCGGCGGCTCCGGGCGGTTCCCGGAGCAGGAGGGTTGATGCATGTGTCCGGACACGCAGGAGCGCGCGGACAACCCCACAAGCCTAGCCCACGGCCTGGAGGCGCGCCACCGGCTGTGCAGAACTGCTCGCCCCCGTCAGGCGGTCGCGTCGCGGTCGGCCCACCAGGCGCGCAGGCGCGCTTCCGCCTCGTCCGAGCCGAGGGGCCCCTCGTCCATCCGGAGCTCGAGCAGGTACCGGTAGGCCTCGCCCACCGCGCGCCCGGGTCGGATGTCGAGGATCCGCATGATGTCGTCGCCCGTCAGGTCCGGACGGATGGAGTCGAGCTCCTCTTGTTCGGCCAGCGCCGCGATGCGCTGCTCGAGGTCGTCGTACGCGAACCCGAGCCGGTCGGCCTTCCGCCGGTTCCGGGTGGTGACGTCCGAGCGGGTGAGTTCGTGCAGCCGTTCGAGGAGGGGACCGGCGTCGCGGACGTACCGCCGCACGGCCGAGTCGGTCCACGCACCCTCGGTGTAGCCGAAGAACCGCAGGTGCAGCTCGACCAGGCGCGCGACGGCGGCGATGGTGTCGTTGTCGAACCGGAGCGCCCGGAGCCGCTTCTTCACGAGCTTCGAGCCGACCAGGTCGTGGTGGTGGAAGCTCACGGCGCCGCCGGGTTCGAGCTTCCGGGTCGCGGGCTTGCCGATGTCGTGCAGGAGCGCCGCGAGCCGGAGCACGGTGTCCGGGGCCTCGCCCGCGTGCCGCTCGGCCTCGTACCCGATCGCCTGGGTCAGGACCGTCAGCGAGTGCTCGTAGACGTCCTTGTGGTGGTGGTGCTCGTCGATCTCCAGGCGCATCGCCGGCAGCTCGGGCAGGAACCGCTCGGCCAGCCCGGTGTCGACGAGCAGCCGGATCCCGGGGACCGGGTCGGCGGTGTCCAGGAGCTTCACGAGCTCGTCCCGCACGCGCTCGGCGGAGACGATCTCGATCGAGTCGGCCAGGTCGGTCATCGCCTGCTGGACCTCGTCCGAGACGGTGAAGCCGAGCTGCGCCGTGAACCGTGCCGCCCGCATCATCCGCAGCGGGTCGTCGCGGAACGACACCTCCGCCGTCTGGGGGGTGTGCAGGCGCTCGGCGAGCAGGTCCTCGACCCCGCCGTGCACGTCGACGAGCTCGCGCTGGGGGAGTCGGAGCGCCATCGCGTTGACCGTGAAGTCGCGGCGGAGCAGGTCGTCCTCGATGGTGTCGCCGAACGCCACCTCGGGCTTCCGGGTCTCGCCGTCGTAGACGTCGCTGCGGTAGGTCGTGATCTCGACCTGCTCGCCCCGGATCCGGGCGGCGATCGTGCCGAACTGGCGTCCGACGTCCCACGTGGCGCTCGCGATCGGCTCCACGATGCGGAGCGTCTCGTCCGGGGTCGCGTCGGTGGTGAAGTCGAGGTCGGTCACCGGGCGCCCCAGGAACGCGTCCCGGACGGGCCCCCCGACGAGCGCGAGTTCGTGCCCGGCCTCGGCGAAGGCGTGCGCGAGGACGGCGACGGGCTCGGTGGCGGCGAGTGCGTCGAGACGTTCGACGGCCTGGGCGACGGAGTGCATGACGGTCCTCATCCTCCCAGATGCGTGCTCGCGAGTTCTGCACAACCCCGGTGCGCACGGGATCGTCATGGCTCAGCCCTCGTACACTCGTGCTCGGCCGGAACCGACCCCCTGGTCCTCCTGTATGCACATCCTCCGCTCCACGCTCGCCGCCGCCGCGACGGCCCTCGTCGCCGTCGGCGTCGTCGTCACGCCCCTCGCGACCGACGGTGCAGGGGCGGCCACCGCCCAGCCCGTCACGACCCGGACGGCCCACCCGGCCGCCGCGGACGCCGGGAAGACCACCGTCAGCGTCTCGCCCGCCAACCGCGGGATCGTCCAGCGCGACCAGGACCTCGAGCTCACGGTGACCGTCACGAACGACACCGACACCGAGGTCCCCGCGGGCACCGCCGAGCTCGACATCTTCCGGTCGGTGAGCACGCGGGACGTCCTGTCCGACTGGCTCGCCGACACCACCACGACCGGTTACCTCGGCGCCCCGATGGACTCGGTTGACGTCCCGGCCGTCCCGGCGCACCGATCCGTGACGCAGACGGTGACGATCGTCCCCGGCAACGTCGGCCTCGGCGGGTACACCTCGTTCGGCGCCCGACGCATCGCCGCGGACTACACCGCGGGCAGCACCTCGGCCGTCGCCCGCTCCGCGATCACCTGGTACCCGGACTTCGAGCAGACGCCGGTCGGTGTCTCCGTCGCGATGCCCGTCACGGTCCCGCGGACGACCGACGGGGTCCTCACCGCGAGCGAACTGGCCGCCGCGACCGCCGTCGACGGCACGCTCACCCAGCAGCTCGACGCCGCCCAGGACCACAACGTCACCCTCGCGGTCGACCCGCGGATCATCGCGTCGATCCGGCTCCTCGGCGAGAACGCGCCGACGTCGGCCGCGACCTGGCTCCAGCGCCTCGAGTCCCTGCGCAACGAGAAGTTCGCCCTCGCCTACGCGGACGCCGACGTCAGCGGCCTGCGCCAGGCGGGCGCCGACGGGACCCCGGGTGTGGTCTCCCTCGACCAAGAGGTCGAGGAGGAGAACTTCCCCGGCGCCGTCACCGCGAGCCCGACCCCCACGGCCACCGACGGTGCCACGCCCGACACCACGCCCGGTGCCACCTCGCCGAACACCCCGACCCCGACACCGACGGACACCGTGACCCCGGGCACCGAGCCGACCGGTACGGCCACCGACGGTGCCGCCGGTACGCCGACGCTCCCCACGACCCGGTCGCTCCTCGACTTCCCGTGGTCGATGTCCGGCATGTCCTGGCCGGTCGAGGGCACCGTCGCCCAGGACGATCTCGCGGCCCTCGCGGCCTCGGGCACCGAGACGACGATCGTGTCGAGCGGCAACACCTCAGCCGGCGCGGACACCACCATCGCCGCCTCCGAGCGGATCGGCGACCAGCACGTGCTCGTCGCCGACCAGGGCGCGTCCGCCCTGCTGCGCGACGCCGCGACGGCGAAGGACGAGCAGACCTGGTCGACCGACATGGCCGAGCTGACCGCCACCCTGGCGACCGCCGCCCGGTCCGGCACCGCGACGAGTCCGGTCCTCCTGACGCTCGGTCGCGAGTGGCCGACCGACTCCGACCGGCTCTCCCGCGCGCTCGACGCCCTCGAGAGCACCGCGTGGGTGTCGCCGTCCGACCTCTCCAGCGCTGCCGCGGCCTCCGCCGGGTCGCTGACCCTGGCGTCCTCGTCCGCCGGCGACGACCGCGTCGACCAGCTGCGCCGACTCGTGGACGGTGAGCGCGAGGTGTCGTCGTTCTCCACAGCACTCGACGCACCCGCGGACATCACAGCCCCCGCGCGCCTGTCGCTGCTCGCGCTGTCCTCGAACGCGTGGCGCGGTGACACCGGGGACCTCACCGTCGCGATCGACCGGCAGCTGAGCCGCTGGACGAAGCAGACCTCGGCCGTCAGCATCCCGAACTCCAGCTCGCTGACGCTCCTCGGCGACCGCTCCTCGCTCCCGATCTCGGTGCGCAACCGATCCGACTACCCGGTGACCGTGCGGCTGAGCGTCCAGCCGTCGAGCTCGGCGCTCCGCGTCGTGAAGAACGACATCGAGGTCAAGGTCCAGGCGCAGTCCTCGACCCGGACCACCGTCCCCGTGCAGTCCGTGGCGAACGGCAAGGTCTCGCTGACCATGTCGCTGCAGAGCCCCACGGGCGTGACGATCTCCGAGCCGTCCACGGTCGAGCTCAACGTCCAGGCGCAGTGGGAGACGGTCATCACGGCCGTCGCCGCCGTCGGCCTCGTCGGCATCTTCGGCTTCGGCATCTTCCGCAGCATCCGCAAGCGGATCCGTCGCCGGAACGGCGAGGTCGACGACGACGAGGAGGACGACCCGAACCGCCCGCTCGCGGTCCAGCCGGCAGGGCCCGGTGCGCCGGGCCGGCCTGGAGGCACGTCAGCCGCCGCGCAGGCGGCCGCGGCCCCCGCCGTGGTCGGGTCCACCACGTCGCTGCGCGACCCCCTGCCGGAGCCGGAGGCACCCACCGGGGTCGACCCGCGCCTCCAGGCCGACGCGTCGCACCGATCCGCCGCGCCCACCGAACCCGAGGAGCCGACCATCAGCACCCAGCAGCAGCCCGTCGTCGACGCGGAGCCCGGCGCCGAGCGCAGTCTCGGCCGGGCGAGCGCGATGCTCGCGGCGGGCACGATGCTGTCCCGGGTCCTCGGCTTCGCGAAGACCTTCGTGCTCGCGTTCGCGATCGGCCAGGCCAACTCGCCGGGAGCCGACGCGTTCGCCCTGGCGAACCAGCTGCCGAACAACATCTACGCGCTCATCGCGGGTGGTCTGCTGTCCGCCGTGCTCATCCCGCAGATCGTCCGCTCGATGCAGCAGAGCTCGGACGGCGGCACCGCCTACGTGAACAAGATCGTGACGCTCGGCACCACGGTCTTCGTCGTGATCACCGTGCTCGCGACCCTGCTCGCGCCGCTGCTCGTCTGGGTCTACAGCCAGCAGTCCTCGGACGAGGGCAAGGGCTTCACGGCCGCGCAGACCGACCTCGCGGTGGCCTTCGCCTTCTGGTGCCTGCCGCAGATCCTCTTCTACGCGCTGTACTCGCTCCTCGGCGAGGTCCTCAACGCCAAGCAGGTGTTCGGGCCCTTCACCTGGGCACCACTGATCAACAACGTCATCGCGATCGCCGGCCTGTTCGTCTTCATCGCGATGTTCGGCGGCCAGGACGTCAACGCCGCCACCGACGCGTGGACCCCGGCGAAGATCGCGGTGCTCGCAGGCAGCGCGTCCCTCGGAGTCTTCGCGCAGGCGGCGTTCCTGCCCTTCTTCTGGCGCCGTGCCGGCCTGACCTTCCGCCCGGACTTCCGGTGGCGCGGGGTGGGGCTCAAGTCGACGGGGACGGCCGCGGGCTGGCTCTTCGCCATGATCCTCGTGACCCAGCTCGCCGGCATCGTGCAGTCCCGCGTTGCCTCGCTCGGCACCGGCTCCGCGGGCAACGCGGTACTGCAGAACGCGTGGCTGCTCTTCATGCTCCCGCACTCGATCATCGCCGTGTCGATCGCGACGGCGTACTTCACGCGGATGAGCCACGACGCGGGTCGGGGCGACCTCGACGCGGTCCGCCGGAACCTGTCGCTGTCGCTGCGGATCGTCGGGCTCTTCACGGTGTTCGCCTCGGTCGCGCTCATCGTCGTCGCCGTGCCGTTCGGCCGCATGTTCGACAACACGTACGACGGGGCGCTCGTGATCGGCTCCGTGCTGCTCGCCTACATGCCGGGTCTCGTGCTGTTCAGCATGCTCTTCATCATCCAGCGGGTCTTCTGGGCGATGCACGACCACCGCACGCCGTTCCTCATGCAGTGCATCCAGTCCGTGCTGTTCGTCATCGGTGCCCTCGCCGTGGCCACCCTGCCCGGCGACGTCATCGGCGTCTCGATCGCGGCCTGCACGACCCTCGCCGGCACGGCCCAGACGATCGTCGCCCTGGTGCTCGTCCGGAAGCGGCTCGGCGGCATCGAAGGACCGGTCGTCACCCGTTCGCACGTGCAGTTCGTCATCGCGGCGCTCATCGCCGGCGTGGCCGGACTGCTGGTCGTGAACTTCTTCGGGGCGTTCTCCGCCGACGGCTTCGCGATGTCGGACGCCACCGGCGCCCTCGTCACGATCGTCCTCACCGGCGCCGTCATGGCGGTCGTGTACTTCGGCGCCCTGGTGGTCGCGAAGAACGGCGAGATCCAGAACGCCGTGGGCATCCTCCGATCCAAGCTCGGTCGCTGACGCCCGTCCGGTCGGCGCACCCGGCTGCCGTGGAATGCCACGCCGGTAGCATGTGTTGACCCGGTCAGTACGCAACGGAAGGGCACCAGGCATGCGCCAGCTCATCATCATCGGTTCCGGTCCTGCCGGGTTCACCGCCGGCATCTACGCCGCGCGCGCCGAGCTCAAGCCGCTCATCGTCGCCTCGAGCGTCGAGACCGGTGGCGAGCTCACCAAGACCACCGAGGTCGAGAACTTCCCTGGTTTCCCGGAGGGCATCCAGGGCCCCGACCTCATGATCAAGATGCAGGAGCAGGCCGAGAAGTTCGGTGCCGAGGTCCTGTACGACGACGCGGTGTCCGTCGACCTGACCGGCGAGGTCAAGAAGGTCACCGTCGGCTCCGGCGAGACGTTCGAGGCCCTCGCGGTCATCTACGCCACGGGGTCGGCCTACCGCCACCTCGGGCTCGCCGACGAGGAGCGCCTGTCCGGTCACGGCGTCAGCTGGTGCGCGACGTGCGACGGCTTCTTCTTCCGCCAGAAGAACATCGCCGTCGTCGGCGGCGGTGACTCCGCGATGGAAGAGGCCACGTTCCTCACCCGCTTCGCCGACAAGGTGACGGTCATCCACCGCAAGGACTCGCTGCGTGCGTCCAAGATCATGCAGGACCGCGCGATGAACGACCCGAAGATCGAGTTCGCGTGGAACAAGGAGGTCACGGGCATCCAGGGCGACACGGCCGTCACCGGCGTCACGCTCACGGACACCGTGACGGGCGAGGAGTCCGAGCTCGCGCTCGACGGGCTCTTCATCGCGATCGGCAACGACCCGCGCACCCACCTGATCCACGGGCAGATCGACCTCGCGCCGGAGGGCACCATCGCCGTCCAGGGTCGTTCGTCCAAGACGAACCTGCCGGGTGTCTTCGCCGCGGGTGACGTCATCGACCCGACGTACCGCCAGGCGATCACGGCCGCAGGTTCGGGCACGGTCGCGGCGCTCGACGCCGAGAAGTACCTCGCGGAGCTCGACGACGCACTGACCGATCGGGCCGAGGGCCGCACGCCCTCCGAGCCCGCGATGGTCGACGTCGAGGCAGCGCGGGCCTGACGCACGGAATACTGCAGCGGCCATCCCGTTGTAACCACAGAACTCTCGAAGGAGCACACATGTCGAACGCCAAGGCCGTCACCGACGCCACCTTCTCGGACGAGGTCCTCAAGTCCGACAAGACCATCCTGGTCGACTTCTGGGCGGAGTGGTGCGGCCCGTGTCGCGCGGTCTCGCCGATCCTCGACCAGATCGCCGCGGAGCACGCCGACAAGATCGAGATCGTCAAGCTCAACGTCGACGACAACCCGCAGTCGGCCATGAACTACCAGATCACGTCGATCCCGGCGATGAAGGTGTTCAAGGGCGGCGAGGTCGTCAAGACCGTCATCGGCGCCAAGCCGAAGCCGGCGCTCGAGGCCGACCTCGCCGAGTTCCTGGCGTAGGTCCGACCGCACCGTCGAACGGCCCCGTCCTCCACACGGAGGGCGGGGCCGTCGTCGTTCCGCGAGGAGCGCCGCGGCGGCGTTCCGGGGTGCGCGCTGCGCGTTCGCGGGCCACAGCTTCAGGATCGGCCCCCACCTCCCACCGGGGATCCGGCAACGGATGTCGTAGTGTGGCGGGAATGTCCCACTGAACGGAGCACACGATGACGAACGGCAACAGCCTCGACCCCTGGTACGACTCCTACGCCCAGCGCACCGCCGGGCTGAGCGCCTCCGAGGTCCGAGCCCTGTTCGCCGTCGCGTCGCGGCCCGAGGTGGTCTCGCTCGCCGGCGGCATGCCGTACGTCTCGGCGCTCCCGCGCGAGCTCGTCACGGGTTCCCTGGACCGCGTGATGGCCGAGGACGCCGCGATGGCGCTGCAGTACGGCGGCGGCCAGGGCCTCCGCTCCCTGCGCGAGCACATCGTCGACGTGATGAGCCTCGAGGGCATCCGTGCGAGCGCCGAGGACGTCGTCGTCACCACGGGGTCGCAGCACGCGCTCGACCTCGTCACGCGGCTGTTCATCGATCCGGGCGACGTCGTGCTGGCCGAGTCCCCGTCCTACGTCGGCGCGATCGGCGTCTTCCGGTCGTACCAGGCCCAGACCGTCCACGTGGCGACCGACGAACACGGCCTGGTGCCCGGGGCCCTGCGCGAGGCCATCGCGAACCTGCGGGCGCAGGGGAAGCGCATCAAGTTCCTCTACACGATCCCGAACTTCCACAACCCCGCCGGTGTCACCATGAGCCGCGAGCGCCGGATCGAGGTGCTCGACATCTGCCGGTCGAACGGCATCCTGGTGCTCGAGGACAACCCGTACGGGCTGCTCTGGTTCGACGAGCCCGCGCCGCAGGCCATCCGCTCGATCGATGAAGAGGGCGTGGTGTACCTCGGCTCCTTCTCGAAGACCCTCGCGCCGGGCTTCCGCGTCGGCTGGGCCCTCGCACCGCATGCCATCCGCGAGAAGCTCGTCCTCGCGAACGAGTCCGCCGTGCTCGCGCCGAACTCGTTCGGCCAGTACGTCGTGAACGCCTACCTCGACGCCGCGGACTGGAAGGGCCAGGTCGACACCTTCCGAGGCCTCTACGCCGAGCGCCGCGACGCGATGATGTCCGCGCTGGGGGAGTTCCTGCCCGACCTCTCCTGGACCCGCCCGAACGGCGGCTTCTTCGTCTGGCTGACCCTGCCCGAGCACCTCGACTCGAAGGGGATGCTCCCGCGCGCCGTGAAGGAGCTCGTGGCCTACACCCCGGGAACAGCGTTCTACGCCGACGGCCGCGGTGGTGGCAACATCCGGTTGTCGTTCTGCTACCCGACGCCCGAGCAGATCCGCGTCGGGGTCAAGCGTCTCGCCACGGTGATCAACGACGAGCTCGAGCTGCTCGAGACGTTCGGCTCCGCGACCCGTCCGATCACGACCGTCCGCGAGTCGAACTCGGTCGTCGCGCCGCCGCCGAACGTGTCCTGACCAGCGCTTTCCGCACAATCACAGCAAAGGGATCCCTCGCATGGCCGACCTCACCCGTCGTCACGTCGTCGTCGTCGCCGGAGGGATCTCGCACGAGCGGGACGTCTCCCTGCGGTCCGGTCGTCGGGTCGCGGACTCGCTGACCGGCTACGGCTGGCAGGTCGACCTCCGCGACGCCGACGGCTCGCTCCTGCCCGCCCTGCGCGAGGAGCGACCGGACGTCGTGTGGCCGGCTCTGCACGGTGCGTCCGGAGAGGACGGCGCGCTCCGAGGCGTGCTGGAGGCCCTGGACATCCCGTTCGTGGGCTCACGCGCTACCTCGGCCCGCCTGGCGTGGGACAAGCCCACCTCGTCCGCGCTGGTCGCCCGAGCTGGCGTGCACACACCGCGGTCGGTGACCCTGTCCCACGACGTCTTCCGCGAGCTCGGCGCCGTCGGGCTCCTCGAAGCCATCGCAGGGGAGCACCACGTCCCGCTCGCCGTGAAGCCGGCACGCGGCGGCAGCGCGCAGGGCGTCACCCTCGTCGAGGACGTCGCCGACCTGCCGCGCGCAATGGTCACGGCCTACACGTACTGCGGGGACGTCGTGGTCGAGCAGCTGATCCGGGGGACCGAGGTCGCCGTCGGGATCATCGACACCGGGGACGGTCCCGTCGCGCTGTCGGCGGTCGAGATCGTCCCGCGCAACGGGCCGTACGGCTTCGAGGCCCGTTACAACGCCGGTGAGACGACGTTCTACACCCCCGCCAGACTCTCTGACGCCTTCGCCGCGGCCGCCGCGGAGGCAGCCATCGCAGCACACGTCGCACTCGGCCTGCGGCACCTCTCTCGCGTCGACCTCATCATCGACGCCGCCGGGACGCCCTGGTTCCTCGAGGCGAACGTCCTTCCCGGCCTCACCGAGACCTCCCTCGTCCCGCAGGCGCTGAGCGCGTCCGGGTTCGACCTCGGTTGGACCTACGCCGAGCTGGCCGAGCAGGCCATCCGCGACCACCGCGCCTGAGTCCTCGTGCGTGTTCCACGTGGAACATCGATGGTGTTGCCTGTCCTCGGTTCCGCGGTCGTGGTGCTGGTCGCATGTCCTGCTTGGGGTGAGGCGGTCCACTTCGGTGCGAGTGCCGCAAGCCGACGGCACCGCGCAGGTCTTTCATGCAGGGGGCGAGACGTCGCCATAGTGGTCCTGGGGTTCAGCAACCGGGCCTCGCAGCCGAACCTTGTGAACCGGTGGCGTGCCCGGATCGCCGTCCGGACCGCACGCTTACTCGTCCGCCGCGGTGCGCGGTCGGTTCGGATCATCTGCTGCGGTGGCCCCGTGATGGGTCCCGTGCCGGAGGCGCAGCACCTCGCCGCCGCGCTCCGGCACGCTGGGTGGCACGGCCAGACCGTCCTCGAGGGACACAGCCGCTCGACGTGGGAGAACATCGCCAATGTCCGGCCGCTCCTCCGCTGGGATGAACTCGTCGCCCTCTGTTCGAACGATCTGCACGTCGTGAAGGCGCGGCTGTACTTCGCGCGCCAGGACCCCGATGTCGTCGAGCGTCTGATCGGATCCGCGAACTACCGCGCGGGGGAGATGGTGCTGGCCAAGCCGCTGTTCGCCGCGGTCGGCCTGCACAAGCTTCGCGCGCTGCGGCCGCACCGTCACTGATGAGATCCTCGGCGATCAGGACTCGCGATGTTCCACGTGGAACGTCCATCACCGAGCCAGCGGCTGTTGGCTCACACAAATGAGGCTGCGCGCCTCTCCTCGGCGATCAGGACTCGCGATGTTCCACGTGGAACGTCCACCACAGAGCCAGCGGCTGTTGGCTCACACACATGAGGCTGCGCGCCTCTTCTCGGCGAAGGCGGGCCGGGGGCCCTGGCTCCGACGTCTGCGTTTGCCAACGGTCGAGGTTCTCCCACCGCGAGGCAGTCGACCTACAGCACCGGGGCCTCGACCGGTACCAACTTTCGCTCGCTGCAGCCGGTTCGCTCCCGGTTCGCACCCCCGATGCACGTGCAGCAGCAGCGATTCCACTCGAAGACCATGTTCCACGTGGAACACGCGTCGCCGCCGAGCGCGCCTCATGGCGGATACAAGCCTGCCGGCCTCCTGCGCGCCATCGAGCGTCGCGCTGCTCTGGAGATACCCGCACGGCCAGAACGGTCGCCAGCGGCCCGTCAGAGGCTCGGGGGACAGCCAGAAGGTCAGCCTGCGATGTCCTGGACCCCGAGCTCGCCCAGGATCCGGTTCAGGTCGTCTCCGTTGGCGAAGTCGATGGTCACCGAGCTCTTCCGCGCACCGACGGCGATCTTGACCCGCGTGTTCAAGCGATCGCCGAGCCGCTCCGCGAGATCGTTGAAGTGCGCCTGCCGCTTCGAGGGCTCCGGCTTGACCTTCGCCGGCGCCTTCGTCGCAAGCTGCTGGGCGATCGCCTCGGCAGCACGCACGGACAGGTCCTCGTTCACGATCTTCTCGGCGAGGTACTCCATCGCCTCGGCGTCCGGCGCTGCGAGGATCGCCCGCGCGTGTCCCGCCGAGAGCACTCCTGCGGCAACGCGGCGCTGCACCGGAGAGGGCAGACGCAGCAACCGGATCGTGTTCGTGATCTGCGGACGCGACCGCCCGATGCGCTGCGCGAGCTGCTCCTGCGTGATCCCGAAGTCTGCGAGCAGCTGCTGGTACGCCGAGGCCTCCTCGAGCGGGTTGAGCTGGGCGCGGTGCAGGTTCTCCAGCAACGCGTCGCGGAGCATCGCGTCATCGGGGGTGTCCTTGACGATCGCGGGGATCGTCGAGAGCCCGAGCTCCTTCGTGGCACGCAGTCGGCGCTCGCCCATGATGAGCTCGTACTGCGGGTCCGTGCCCGTTGCACCGGGGATGGGACGCACCACGATGGGCTGCAGGACGCCGATCTCCCGGATCGAGTGCACGAGCTCCTGGAGCTCCTCTTCGCGGAACTCCTTGCGCGGCTGCTGCGCGTTCGGCACGACATCGAGCGGGTTGAGGTTCGCCAGCCGCGCGCCGGGCACGGCCACCAGATCCTCGGCGGTCTGCCCGGACGGCGACGGAGCCGACGCCGGCGATCCGCCGGTCGGGAAGAACACGTCGACGGGACGGTCCTGCTGCTCATTGGCCGTGGGGATCAGGGCGCCGATCCCGCGGCCGAGGCCGGTTCGCTTGGGTGCCATCAGTCCTGCGCTCCTCGTGCTGCGATCTCGGCGGCTGCCTCCAGGTAGGAGAGCGACCCGGATGAGTTGACGTCGTACGAGACGACGCTCTGCCCGTAGCTCGGCGCCTCGCTCACCCGCACAGAACGGGGGATCATCGCCTGCAGGACCTGGTCCCCGAAGTGCTCGCGAACATCGGCGGCCACCTGGTTGGACAGGTTCGTCCGGCCGTCGTACATCGTGAGCAGGATCGTCGAGACGCGCAGGTTCGGGTTGAGGTGCCGCTCGATCAGCTCGATGTTCCGCAGGAGCTGGCTCAACCCCTCGAGGGCGTAGTACTCGGTCTGGATCGGGATGAGCACTTCCTGCGCTGCCACGAAGGCGTTGATCGTCAGGAGCCCCAGCGACGGCGGGCAGTCGATGAAGACGTAGTGGTACGGCTCGTCCAGCGACGACAAGTACTGGTCCAGCGCGGTGCGGAGCCGCTGCTCACGCGCGACGAGGGAGACGAGCTCGATCTCGGCGCCGGCGAGGTGGATCGTCGCCGGTACACACCACAGCGTCTCCGACTCGGGGGAGCGCTGCACGGTGTCCGCGATCGGCGCCTCGTCGACGATGACGTCGTAGATGCTCGCGACCTCGGCCTGGTGATCCACGCCGAGCGCGGTCGAGGCATTGCCCTGCGGGTCCAGGTCGATCACCAGGACGCGAGCTCCACCGTGCGCCAGAGCCGCCGCCAGGTTGACCGTCGTCGTCGTCTTGCCGACGCCGCCCTTCTGGTTCGACACCGTGAAGATCCGGGTCTTTGCCGGCAGCGGGAACTGCTGCGTCGCGATCGCACGACGGCGCCGGTTGAGATCAGCGATTTCCCGCGCAAGGGGAGTCGACGCGTCGTAGTCGGTCGATGAACTCAACGAAGACCTCTTCCCCGGTGCAGTGTTTCACGTGGAACGTCGAGCCCGCGAAATCCGGTACCACCGGTCCGAGCGACAGCGTCAGTCAACTGTAGCCCGGAAGACGCGCGTGGTCTCCTCGACCACACCGACTCCGAGCTCGAGGACCTCGACGTTCTCCAGACGCTTCCGGAGGATCACCTTCCGCGCCTTCTCGATCTCCTCGTCGACTCGCGCACCCTTCATCAGGATGAGCTGACCGCCGGAGCGGACGAGCGGGACGGTGATCGGGATGAGCTTCGACAGCGCGCTGACGGCACGAGCGGTGACCTGATCGACGACGATGTCATCAGCCACGTCCTCAGCTCGGCCTCGGACGACCGTGACGTTGTCGAGTCCAAGCCGCGCGGCCTCACTCGTCAACCAATCACACCGGCGCTCCATGGGCTCGATGAGCGTGAACGAGACGTCCGGCCGAGCGATCGCGAGGACCAGGCCGGGGAGTCCGGCACCTGAGCCGACGTCGGCGACCCGGCCCCGATCCTCCAGGAGGGGTGCCAGCAGCGCAGAATTGAGGATGTGTCGCGTCCAGAGCCGAGGCAGCTCGAGCGGGCCGATGAGGCCGAGCTCCTCGCCACGACGGGCGAGCTCTCTCGTGAACGACCGGGCCAGCTCGAGCCGCTCACCGAACAGCGTTGCCGCAGCAGCGGGCTCCTGCTCGAGCTCCGGCGCCTCGGTGGCGTCCGTCATCGGGTGACGACCGTGTGGCGGTCCCGGCCCTCACCCTCGGACTCCGAGTGGAAGCCCTTCTCGGCGACCAGGTCGTGCACCAGCTTGCGCTCGTAGGACGACATCGGGGGGAGCGCGGCGGTCGGAGCGCCGGCCTCGATCCGCTCGACGGCGGTGTCGACCAGGCGCTGGAGTTCGGTCGCCCGTGCGTCCCGCGAACCCCCGACGTCCAGGATGAGGCGGCTGAACTCGCCCGTCTCGGCCTGCACGGCGATGCGCGTGAGTTCCTGCAGCGCCGACACCGTGTCCGGCTTGGAGAGGACGCGCAGGGCCCCACCCTCATCGCTCACCGACAGGTACACGCGCCCGGCACGCTCCTCGATCTCGATGTCGCCGTCGAGGTCGCAGATGTCGAGGAGTTCCTCGATGTAGTCCGCGGCGATGTCCGCCTCGTCACGGGCGTCGTCGTCGACGCCGTCCTGCTCGACGGAGGTGTCGTCGGCAGTGTCCTGCTCGACGGGGGCGATGTCCTGCTCGGTCACTTACTTCTTCCCGTTCTTCTTGGAGCGGTTCTTGCCGACCGGCTGCTGACGCTGGGTGGTCACACGGACCGGCTCGACCTCGATGGCCGACGCGCCCGCACCGGCCTCGGCGAGGACCGGGGTGCCACGGCGCTGCGCCTTCTTCGCCAGGCGGGCCTCACGCGCGAGCGCGGCCTCGGAGCCCGGCGTGGGCATGCTGCGGATGACGAAGTACTGCTGCGCCATCGTCCAGATGTTCGAGGCGAGCCAGTAGAACATGACGCCGAGGGGGAAGCTCAGTCCCGAGATCACGAAGATGAGCGGGAGGATGTACAGCATCATCTTCTGCTGGCGGTACATCGGCGACGCCTTGGTCTCCGGCGACATGTTCTTGGCGACGAGCTGCAGCTGCGTGATGAACTGCGAGACCGTCATCACGACGATCATGAAGCCCGCGATGACCCGGACCTCCCACCCGGAGGCGTTCGTGAAGGTCTCGTGCAGAGGAGCGCCGAACAGGGCGGCGTTGCCGAAGTCCTGCGCCAGGGTGTTCGTGAGCAGGCCGATGCCCGTCTTGTTGATCTGCGCCTCGTGCAGCACCGAGTACAGCGAGAAGAAGATCGGCATCTGGATGAGCAGCGGCAGGCAGGAGCTCAGCGGGTTCGTCCCGGTCTCCTTGTAGAGCGCCATGGTCTCGCGGCTCATGGCCTCGCGCGAGAACTGGTCCTTCTTGCCCTTGTACTTGTCCTGGATCTTCTTGAGCTGCGGCGCGACCTCGAGCATGCGGCGCTGCGACTTGATCTGCCGCACGAAGATCGGGATCAGCGCGGCACGGACCACGAAGGTCAGGAAGATGATCGACAGCACCCACGTGAGGCCCGCGGACGGGTCCATCCCGAGGTTCTCGAAGATCCAGTGGAAGGCCACGAGGATCGCCGACACCACCCACTTGAGGGGCCAGAGGATCGTTCCGATGAAGTCCATGAGGACGGTCACGCCTTTCGAGTGCGCTGGGGGAGCAGGTCCGGGAGCACGCCGGCTCGGGGGGACTGCGACTGCTGCGGGGTCGGCGCGAGCACGAACCCGAACCGGTTGACGAGGTAAGGACGACGGCGCTCGCGCACGTCGTCGATGCCGCCGGCAGCCCAGGGGTTGCAGCGGGCGATCCGCCAGGCGCCCATCGCAGAACCGCGGACGACGCCGTACTGCTGGATGGCCTCGAGCGCGTAGCGCGAGCACGACGGGTGGTAGCGGCAGACGTTCCCGTACAGCGGGGAGATCACCGCGCGGTAGACACGGAGCACGACGACGCACGCGTTGCGCGGGAGCAACGCGACGGCCCAGGCCAAGCGGGTCCACAGGGTGCGGTTCATGCTGCCTTCTCGAGTCCGCGCGCGAACGAGCGCGAAACGTCTCCGAGCAGGGTAGGCCATGCCGCCTGCGCTGCGGCTGGCAAGGCCCTGATCACCACGTCGCAGTCCGTCGGGGTCCCGGCGAGCAGGTCGTGCGCGATCGCCTTGAGCCGTCGGCGCACCGTGTTGCGCGTGACCGCGTTGCCCACGGTCTTCGCCACGATGAAGCCGAAGCGGGTCGGGGCTCCGTCGGACCGTCGGACAACGGATACGACGACGTGCGCCGTGGCGCTCCTGCGACCACGACGCACGACGGTCCGGTAGTCGTCACCCCGCACGATGCGGTTGGCGCGTGCCAACACGATCGCTACCGGGTTCCCGACCGGGACCGGACCAGCTCGACCAGGCGGAGCCTGATCAGGCGCTGAGCTCGGTGCGGCCCTTGGAACGGCGCGCGGCGAGGATGGCGCGGCCGGCACGGGTGCGCATGCGGGCGCGGAAGCCGTGCTTCTTGGCGCGGCGGCGGTTGTTCGGCTGGAAGGTGCGCTTGCTCATGATGATCTCCACACGGCTGCGCTCGAGGACTGGCTCAGCGCGAGCCGACACGTATGTCTGGACAGCCGCTCGACAGGATCGAACAGCACGATGGGCGCGACCGAATGGCCGCAGTCAACTGGTTAACGGTACGTGACAGCGGCGAGCAGGTCAAACGGTCCCGGGGAGCCCGTCGGACGGGGCGCGCGCACGATCATCATCCACATTGGGGAAAACGTGCGTTCGGTGCCATTCACTCGGACCCTTTACAGTGGTGTGATCGATCGGCCCGTTCCGCGGAGCGACGGGGGAGTCACCTCTCCGCCCGCCACCGGACCGACGTGGACAGGACTGTGGACAACCCTGTGGATCACCGCCGCGGGGCGACAGTGGTCCGGGCCCGACGGTGCCGCTCGGACACGACCGCCCGAGCACGCCGGCAGGCGACGGGGCCAGCAGCGTCAGACGACCGAGCGAGGCCAGACGACCGGGCGCAGCCAGCCGCGGCGGCCGCGGCACAGCGACCACCTGACCACCTGACCACCGAAGACCCGACCACACCACGACAGCGAAGCAGGAGACGAGCGCGACATGACGATGCCGGCCGATCCCGTCGAGGACCTCTGGTCCTCCGTCCTGGGCCTCCTGTCGGAGGACGACCGCATCACGCCGCAGCTGCACGGCTTCCTCAACCTGGTCGAACCGAAGGGCGTCCTCGCCGGCACCCTCTACCTCGAGGTCCCGAACGACCTGACCCGCGGGATGCTCGAACAGCGCATCCGGATCCCGATCACCGAGGCCGTCTCGCGCGTCGGTGACGACTCGGTTGCGAACTTCGCCATCACGGTCAACCCGGACATGGCGTCGGAGCCCCGGGTGGACACCGTCGTGCCGAGCCACGTCCCGGAGTACGCCGAGCCCGTGCAGCAACCGGTCGAGCAGAGCGCCGCGCCCCGCCAGTACATCGAGGCGCCGTTCGTCCCGAGCCAGATCGACGCCCCGGGAACCAGCGGTCGCCCGGAGTCGCGGCTCAACCCGAAGTACAACTTCGACAACTTCGTCATCGGCTCCTCGAACCGCTTCGCGCACGCCGCAGCGGTCGCGGTCGCCGAGGCCCCCGCGAAGGCGTACAACCCGCTCTTCATCTACGGCGACTCCGGCCTCGGCAAGACGCACCTGCTGCACGCGATCGGCCACTACGCCGAGAGCCTCTACCCCGGGATCCGGGTGCGGTACGTGTCGAGCGAGGAGTTCACGAACGACTTCATCAACTCGATCGCGAACAACCGCTCGAACCAGTTCCAGCAGCGGTACCGCGACATCGACATCCTGCTGATCGACGACATCCAGTTCCTGCAGGGCAAGGACTCCACGCAGGAGGCCTTCTTCCACACGTTCAACACGCTGCACGACCACAACAAGCAGGTCGTCATCACGTCGGACGTCGCGCCGAAGCACCTGACCGGGTTCGAGGACCGGATGCGCTCGCGCTTCGAGTGGGGCCTCATCACCGACGTGCAGGCCCCGGACCTGGAGACGCGCATCGCGATCCTCCGGAAGAAGGCGCAGTCCGACCACCTGCAGGTGCCGGACGACATCCTCGAGTTCATGGCCTCGAAGGTGTCGAGCAACATCCGGGAGCTCGAGGGGACGCTCATCCGCGTCACGGCCTTCGCGAGCCTCAACCGGACGGCCGTCGACATGGCCCTGGTGCAGACGGTCCTGAAGGACCTCATCACGCTCGACGACGACAACGTGATCGCGCCGACGGACATCATCAACCACACCGCGGAGTACTTCAAGCTCTCCGTGGACGACCTCTACGGGTCCTCCCGCTCGCAGGCGATCGCGACGGCTCGGCAGATCGCGATGTACCTCTGCCGCGAGATGACGAGCCTGTCGCTGCCGAAGATCGGCCAGCTGTTCGGCAACCGCGACCACACGACCGTGATGTACGCGAACAAGAAGATCACCGAGCTCATGAAGGAGCGTCGGTCGATCTACAACCAGGTCACCGAACTGACCAGCCGCATCAAGCAGGACCGCCGCTACCGCTGACGCAGATCACCGAGACAGCACCACCGACGCCTGCGAAGGAGCGTCGGTCGATCTCCAACCAGGTCACCGAACTGACCAGCCGCATCAAGCAGGACCGCCGCTACCGCTGATCCGCACCGGCATCCGTGCCGTCGACGCGAGCCTCCGGGCTCGCGTCCGTCGTCGCGCCAGCCTCCGTGATCGCAGGAAGGGCGGCCTGGAGGCACGGATCACCATCCCGGATCAGCCCGCCCGAGCGATGATCCACCATCTGAGACGGTTCCATGCGCCGAGATTCACACAGTGTGGAAAGCCTGTGGATAACTGTGGAGGACACGCGGTCGCGTTGTTCACAGATCTGACCCCGCCTGTGGAGACTGGGGATGGAAGCGGATAGATGAGATTTGTTCATCCAGACGCCGCCAACACGCGACTCACAACTCACACGTGTGTAGTTCCCTGTGGAGAAGCGGGATGCACAGAGTTATCCACACTGTGCACAGGCGTTAACACCATTGATCCTGGTTAACGATCTGGTTGGAGGGGCCAACCTTGTGGACGGCGGGATGACAAGAAATCCGGCGCTCCTCCCGCTGTGCCACAATGGGGCGGCCGGACAGTCCAACCGATCGACAGGGGTCCCAGCTGTGAAGTTCGAGGTCAACCGGGACGTCTTCTCCGAAGCCGTCTCCTTCGCGGTGAAGCTCCTCCCACAGCGCACGACCCTCCCGATCCTGTCCGGTGTCCTCATCCACGCCGAAGGCGACCGTCTCACGCTGTCGTCCTTCGACTACGAGGTCTCGGCGCAGACGTCCATCACGGCGCAGATCGACGACCCGGGCACGGTCCTGGTCTCCGGCCGCCTGCTCAACGACATCGCGAGCCGACTGCCGAACGCCCCGGTGACCTTCACGACCGAGGACACCAAGATCTCGGTCACCTGCGGTTCGGCGCACTTCACGCTGCTGTCCATGCCGGTCGAGGAGTACCCGACGCTCCCGGAGATCGGCGAGCAGACCGGCGTGATCCCCGGCGACGCGTTCTCCGAGGCCGTCTCCCAGGTCGCCGTCGCCGCGAGCCGTGACGACGTCACCCCGGTCATCACCGGCGTGCAGCTCGAGGTCGGGGACAACGACCTCTCGCTCACGGCGACCGACCGGTACCGCGTCGCGATCCGCACGATCGCGTGGGACTCCGGCCGCGTCGGCTCCGAGCCGCTGCACGCCCTCGTCCCGGCCCGCACCCTGCAGGAAGTCGGCCGCACCTTCGGGTCGGCGTCCACCGTCTCGGTCTCGATCTCGGGCAGCTCGGACCGCGAGCTCATCGCGTTCCACGCCGACGACAAGACCGTCACCTCCCTGCTCATCAAGGGCAACTACCCGCCGGTCCGCCGGCTCTTCCCCGACACGGTCCAGGACCACGCGGTGATCAACACCGCGGAACTGGTCGAGGCCGTCCGACGGGTCTCCCTCGTCCTGGAGCGCGAAGCGGCGCTCCGGTTCTCCTTCTCGGTCGACGGGCTCACGCTCGAGGCGATCGGTTCCGAACAAGCGCAGGCGTCAGAGTCGATCAGTGCGTTGCTGACCGGTGAGGAAACGGTGGTCTCGCTGAAGCCCGCCTTCCTCCTGGACGGGTTGAACGCGGTGCACTCCGAGTTCGTCCGCATCTCCTTCACCAAGACGGAGAACCCCAACAAGCCGGGTCCGGTGCTCATCACCGGGCAGACCTCGCAAGAGGCCCCGGCCACGGACGGATACCGGTACCTGCTGCAGCCCAATCTCCTGCTGCGGTGAGCGCAACAGCCGTACCACTGCGCTGACGTGCTCGACGCACCAGCGCGACGACGAATAGAAGAGGAAATCATGCACATCGGTCTTGTCGGCCTCGGTCGCATGGGCAACAACATGCGTGCCCGTCTCCGCAACGCAGGCATCGAGGTCACCGGGTACGACGCGAACCCCGCCGTCTCCGACGTCGCCGACCTCGGCGCACTCGCCGCCGCACTGCCCGAGGGCAAGAAGCTCGTGTGGGTCATGGTCCCGCACGGCAAGATCACCGACGACGTCATCACGGACCTTGCCGAGGTCCTCAGCCCCGGTGACCTGGTCATCGACGGCGGCAACTCGAAGTGGCTCGACGACGAGGTGCACGCGAAGCAGCTCGACGCCAAGGGCATCCGCTACATGGACGCCGGTGTCTCCGGTGGCGTCTGGGGCAAGGACAACGGCTACGGCCTCATGGTGGGCGGCGCGGCCGAGGACGTCGAGTTCGCCATGCCGGTCTTCGACGCGCTCCGCCCCGAGGGCCCGCGCGAAGAGGGCTTCTCGCACGCCGGCGGTGTCGGCGCCGGGCACTACGCCAAGATGGTCCACAACGGCATCGAGTACGCGATCATGCAGGCCTACGGCGAGGGCTACGAGCTCCTCGAGGCCAAGGACATCGTCCACGACGTCCCCGCGGTCTTCGCCGGGTGGCAGCGCGGTACGGTCGTCCGTTCCTGGCTGCTCGACCTGCTCGTGCTCGCCATCAACGAGGACCCGAAGCTCGACGAGCTCGAGGGCTACGTCGACGACTCCGGCGAGGGCCGTTGGACCCTCGAAGAGGCGATCGAGCTCGCGGTGCCGATGCCCGCGCTCTCGGCGGCCATGTTCGCCCGCTTCGTCTCGCGTCAGGGCAGCCAGTCCCCGACGATGAAGGCCGTCGCGGCGCTCCGCAACCAGTTCGGCGGCCACGCCGTCAAGAAGGCGTAGTTCAGGTAACCACCTGAGCTCGTCTCGGCCCGCGTGCACGTCGACCACCTGCAACTCACCGACTTCCGGAACTACCGGGAGGCGGAGGTCGACCTCGTACGCGGGCCGAACCTGTTCGTCGGACGGAACGGCCAGGGCAAGACGAACCTGGTCGAGGCGATCGGGTACCTGTCCACCCTCGGGTCGCACCGGGTCCCGACCGACGCCGCCCTCGTCCGGCAGGGCTGCGATGCCGCGATCGTCCGCGCGCGCCTCGCCCACGAGGACCGCAGCATCCTCGCCGAGGTGCAGATCAACCGCACCGGCTCGAACCGGGCGCAGGTGAACCGCGCCGCGATCAAGCCCCGCGAGCTCCCGCGCTACTGCACGAGCGTGCTGTTCGCCCCCGAGGACCTCGCCCTCGTCCGCGGCGAACCCTCTGGTCGGCGCCGGATGCTCGACGAGCTCCTCGGCCAGATCGCCCCGCGCATGCAGGGCGTGCTCGCCGACTACGACCGGACGCTCCGCCAGCGCAACACCCTGCTGAAGTCCGCGCGGGCCACCGGGTCACGGTCCGGGTCGCTCGCGACGCTCGACGTCTGGGACGAACGCCTCGTCGCGTTCGGCGCCGAGATCATCGCCGCACGCGACCACCTGACCCGGCGACTCGCCCCCTTCGTCACCGAGGCCTACGCGACCGTCGCCGGTGAACGCCACGAGGCGAGCATCGCCGGCGTCCTGAGCGTGCGCGGCGGCGACCCCGAGGACGCGGCGGCGACCGATCCCGTGCTCGGCACCCCGGACGAGCCGGTCTCGGTCACCGCGGCGGCCGATGCCTTCCGGGCCGCCCTCGAGCGGCGTCGACGGGACGAACTCGACCGCGGACTCACCCTCGTCGGGCCGCACCGCGACGACGTCCTGTTCCAGCTGAACGGGTTACCTGCGCGTGGTTACGCCTCACACGGGGAATCGTGGTCCTTCGCACTGGCCGTCCAGCTCGCCAGTGCCGCCGTGCTCCGGGCGGAGTCCTCGCTGGGGGACCCGATCATCATCCTGGACGACGTGTTCGCCGAACTCGACGAGTCCCGCAGGGAGCGCCTGGCCGGCGCGGTCGCCGACTACGAGCAGGTGCTCATCACCGCGGCCGTGTTCGGCGACGTGCCGGAGCAGCTCGCGGCACACACCGTCCGGATCGAGGCGGGCACCATCGTGACCGACGGGGCGGACGCGAGCCGTGCCTCCAGTCCGACCGCCCCGAGCACGACGGTCGACGGCGTCTGATGCCGAAGCCCGTCAAGCCCACCGAGCCCGCCCGGGTCTACCGCCACCTGCGCGCGGTCTACGGCGACCCGTCGCTCCGCACCGTCGACGCCCGCCGCCGGCGGGCACGCGAACTCGACGCCGACACCGTCCCGTACGGCAAGGGGCGCGAGCCCCGCGGCCTGGGCGACGTCGTCGGCTCGCTGGCCGCCGAGCTCGGCTGGACCGAACCCCTCGCCCGCTCCGAGCTCTTCGTGGACTGGCCCGCCGTGGTCGGCGACGAGCTCGCGAAGCACTCCCGGCCCATGACCATCGACGACGGCGCACTCGTCATCCGCTGCGACTCGACGGCGTGGGCGACGCAGCTCCGGCTGATGCGGTCGACCATCACGACGACCATCGCCGAGCGGCACCCGGAGGCGGGCGTGCAGTCCATCCGGGTTTCCGGGCCGGACGTCCCCACGTGGAAACGCGGTCCCAGGACCGTTCAGGGGCGCGGCCCCCGCGACACCTACGGCTAGCCAGACGAAATCGTCCTCAGGGACGAAAAAAGCCCGTCTGGAGGCCGGATACGCCCTCGAGGAGGGGGTCCCTGCGGTAGACTGGGGAGTGCAGTGTGCGGGTGTTCCGCGCGCAGGCAGGAGCACCTACGACATGGCAGCAGAATCTGACGACGACCGGACGATCCCGCAGGGCGAGACCGAACAGGCTCCGCAGTCGGAACCATCGTACGGCGCAGATCAGATCCAGGTGCTCGAGGGGCTCGAAGCCGTCCGCAAGCGCCCCGGCATGTACATCGGTTCGACGGGCCCGCGCGGTCTGCACCACCTCGTGCAGGAGATCGTCGACAACTCCGTCGACGAGGCCCTCGCGGGCTACTGCGACACGATCGACGTCACCATCCGCGAGGACGGTGGCGTCCGCGTCGTCGACAACGGCCGCGGCATCCCGGTCGACGTGCACGCGGCCGAGGGCGTCTCGACGCTCCAGGTCGTGCTGACCGTCCTGCACGCCGGCGGCAAGTTCGGCGGCGGCGGGTACGCGGTCTCCGGTGGTCTGCACGGCGTCGGCTCCTCGGTCGTGAACGCGCTCAGCTCCGAGCTCGACGTCGAGGTCCGGCGACAGGGTCACGTGTGGCGCCAGAGCTACACCGACGGCGTGCCCGTGGCCCCGGTGTCGCAGGACGAAGCCACGGACGAGACCGGCACCACGATCACCTTCTGGCCGAACGCCGACATCTTCGAGACCGTCGAGTTCGACTACGGAACGCTCCGCACGCGCTTCCAGCAGATGGCCTTCCTCAACAAGGGCCTGCGGATCAGCCTGCGCGACGAGCGCACCCCGGACGAAGGCGAGGAGTCGCGCAAGGACTCCTTCCGGTACGAGCGCGGCCTGCCGGACTACGTCGAGTACCTGAACTCGCAGAAGAAGGCCGACCTGGTCCACCCGGACGTCATCGCCATCGAGGCCGAGGACACCGACCGCAAGATCGCGCTCGAGCTCGCGATGCAGTGGAACACCTCGTACCAGGAGAGCGTCCACACCTTCGCGAACACGATCAACACGCACGAGGGTGGTACCCACGAAGAGGGCTTCCGCGCCGCGCTGACCTCGCTGGTGAACCGCTACGCGCGCGAGGCCAAGATCATCAAGGAGAAGGACGACAACCTCACGGGTGACGACATCCGCGAAGGCCTGACGGCCGTCATCTCCGTGAAGCTCGGCGAGCCGCAGTTCGAGGGCCAGACGAAGACGAAGCTCGGCAACACCGAGGCGAAGTCCTTCGTCCAGCGGGTCGTCGGCACCGAGCTCGCCGACTGGTTCGACCGCAACCCCACGCAGGCGCGCGACGTCATCCGCAAGGCGATCCAGGCCTCGCAGGCGCGCATCGCCGCCCGCAAGGCGCGTGAGACCACCCGCCGCAAGGGGCTGCTCGAGTCGGGCGGCATGCCCGGCAAGCTCAAGGACTGCCAGTCGAAGGACCCGACGGTCTCCGAGATCTTCATGGTCGAGGGCGACTCGGCCGGCGGCTCGGCGGTCCAGGGGCGCAACCCCATGACCCAGGCGATCCTCCCGCTGCGCGGGAAGATCCTGAACGTCGAGAAGGCCCGGCTCGACCGCGCGCTCGCGAACCAGGAGATCCAGTCGATGATCACGGCGTTCGGCGCCGGCATCGGTGAGGACTTCGACCCGGACAAGGCCCGGTACCACAAGATCGTGCTGATGGCCGATGCCGACGTCGACGGCCAGCACATCACGACGCTGCTGCTCACGCTGCTGTTCCGCTACATGCGGCCGCTCATCGAGCGCGGCTACGTGTACCTCGCGCAGCCGCCGCTGTACCGCCTGAAGTGGTCGAACTCGGCGCACGAGTACGTGTTCAGCGACCGGGAGCGCGACGCGCTGATGACCGCCGGCCTGGCCGCCGGCAAGCGCATCCCCAAGGACAACGGGATCCAGCGTTACAAGGGTCTGGGCGAGATGGACTACAAGGAGCTGTGGGACACCACGATGAACCCGGACACCCGGACGCTCCTGCAGGTCACGCTCGAGGACGCGGCGGCGGTGGACAGCGTCTTCGCGACGCTCATGGGCGAGGACGTCGAGTCGCGTCGCCAGTTCATCCAGCAGAACGCCAAGGACGTCCGGTTCTTGGACATCTGAACAGGCTCGACATCTGATCCCGGCCTGGAGGCGCGGTGCCAGCCGCGTCGACCAGTCCCGACCACCTGTGGTCGCGCCCGGCGCGACCGACGGAACCCCTGCCTCCAGGCAGTGCAGAAAGGTGACCAGGCCACATGGCTGACGACAACGAGACGAACGACGAGCAGCCCGAGATCGTGCACGGCGACTCCGGCGACATCGTCGTCTCCGGTGACCGCATCTCGCAGGTCGACCTGCAGCTCGAGATGCAGCGGTCGTACCTCGACTACGCGATGTCCGTCATCGTCGGACGCGCCCTGCCCGAGGTCCGCGACGGCCTGAAGCCGGTGCACCGTCGCGTGATCTACGCGATGTTCGACGGCGGCTACCGCCCGGACCGCGCGTTCTCGAAGTGCTCGCGCGTCGTCGGCGACGTGATGGGGCAGTTCCACCCGCATGGTGACAGCGCCATCTACGACGCCCTCGTGCGCCTGGTGCAGCCGTGGTCGCTCCGGTACCCGCTCGCGCTCGGCCAGGGCAACTTCGGCTCGCCGGGCAACGACGGCGCCGCCGCCCCGCGGTACACCGAGACCAAGATGGCGCCGCTCGCCATGGAGATGGTCCGGGACATCGACGAGGACACCGTCGACTTCCAGGACAACTACGACGGCCGCACCCAGGAGCCGTCGATCCTGCCGGCGCGCTTCCCGAACCTGCTCGTCAACGGGTCGGTCGGCATCGCGGTCGGCATGGCGACGAACATCCCGCCGCACAACCTGCGCGAGGTGGCCGCCGGCGCCCAGTGGGCACTCGAGCACCCGGACGCCACCCGCGAGGAACTCCTCGGGGCGCTCATGCAGCGGATCAAGGGTCCGGACTTCCCGACCGGCGCCCAGATCCTCGGCACCAAGGGCATCCAGGACGCCTACCGGACCGGTCGTGGCTCGATCACGATGCGCGCGGTCGTCAACGTCGAGGAGATCCAGGGCCGCACGTGCCTGGTCGTCACCGAGCTGCCGTACCAGGTGAACCCGGACAACCTCGCGATCAAGATCGCCGAGGGCGTGAAGGACGGCAAGCTCGCCGGCATCGCGGACATCCGCGACGAGACCTCCGGCCGCACCGGCCAGCGCCTGGTGATCGTGCTGAAGCGCGACGCCGTGGCGAAGGTCGTGCTGAACAACCTGTACAAGCACACGCAGCTGCAGGAGAACTTCGGCGCGAACATGCTCGCGATCGTCGACGGGGTCCCCCGCACCCTGGCGCTCGACGGGTTCATCTCGGCGTGGGTCGACCACCAGATCGACGTCATCGTGCGTCGGACCCAGTACCGCCTGCGCGAGGCCGAGAAGCGTGCGCACATCCTGCGGGGCTACCTCGCCGCGCTCGACGCCCTCGACGAGGTCATCGCGCTCATCCGCCGCTCGCCCGACGTCGAGGAAGCCCGCACCGGGCTGATGGACCTGCTCAGCGTCGACGAGATCCAGGCGCGCGCGATCCTCGAGCTGCAGCTCCGTCGCCTGGCCGCCCTCGAGCGCCAGAAGATCCACGACGAGGCCGACGAGCTCGAGCGGAGGATCGCCGACTTCCAGGACATCCTGGCGTCGGAGACCCGCCAGCGCACGATCATCGGCGAGGAACTGGCCGAGATCGTCGACCGCTTCGGTGACGACCGCCGCAGCGAGATCCTGCTCGGGTACGACGGCGACATGTCCATCGAGGACCTCATCCCCGAAGAGGAGATGGTCGTCACCATCACCCGCGGCGGCTACGTCAAGCGCACGCGGAGCGACAACTACCGCTCGCAGCACCGCGGCGGCCGCGGCGTGAAGGGCGCCCAGCTCCGCGCGGACGACATCGTCGAGCACTTCTTCGTCACGACGACGCACCACTGGTTGCTGTTCCTGACCGACCAGGGTCGCGTCTACCGGGCGAAGGCGTACGAACTGCAAGAGGGCGGCCGCGACGCCAAGGGCCAGCACGTCGCCAACCTGCTCGCGATGCAGCCCGACGAGCAGATCCAGCAGGTGCTCGACATCCGCGACTACGAGGCCGCGCAGTACCTCGTGCTCGCCACGTCGCAGGGCCTCGTGAAGAAGACCGCGCTGACCGAGTACGACACGAACCGCACCGGCGGCATCATCGCGATCAACCTGCGTGAGGGCGACAAGCTCGTCCAGGCGCTGCTCGTCGACGAGACCGACGACCTGCTCCTCGTGTCGAAGCACGGCATGTCGCTGCGCTTCACCGCGACGAACGACACCCTCCGCCCGATGGGGCGGTCGACCTCCGGTGTGAAGGGGATGTCCTTCCGCGACGACGACGCGCTGCTCGCGGCTCGGGTCGTCTCGGACGACGGCTACGTCTGGGTGATGACCGAGGGCGGCTACGCCAAGCGCACCGGTGTCGACCAGTACCGGGTCCAGGGCCGCGGCGGTCTCGGCATCAAGGTCGCCAAGTTGGCGGCCGACCGGGGCGACCTCGTGGGCGCTCTCATCGTCGGTGAGGACGACGAGGTGCTCGTCGTGCTGCAATCGGGCAAGGTGGTAAGGTCTGCCGTGTCCGAGGTGCCCGCCAAGGGTCGCGACACGATGGGTGTGGTCTTCGCGAGGTTCGCGGAGAACGACCGGATCATCGCGGTGGCCCGGAACAGTGAGCGGAACCTGGACGACCAGGACGACGCCGAGATCGAGCCCGCGGGCCCGGTGGAGACGGTCAGCCCTGACGAAGCGGCCCCCGAACCGACCGAGACCGTGGCCGGAGAGGACCAGTCAACCAATGAGTAGTGTCGCCGAGAAGCTCCAGAAGAAGGCGAAGCGGCCCGTCGGCACCCGTCAGGTGCGGCTGCGGCTCGTGTACCTCGACTTCTGGTCGATGGTGAAGCTGTCCTTCCTCATCGCCCTGGCCGGGTCCATCGTGATCGTCGTGGCCACGGCGCTGGTGTGGGTCATCCTGAACCAGACGGGCGTGTTCACCCAGGTGGACTCCCTGCTGAAGGACGTCACCGGGCAGAACAACTACTCGATCATGGACCAGTTCTCGCTGGGCCAGGTGCTCGGGTTCTCCGTCGTGGTGGGCATCCTCAACGTGGTCGTCGGCACCGTGCTCGGCGCGATCGTGAGCGTCCTCTACAACCTCAGTGTGCGGATCACCGGCGGCCTGCTCGTCGGCTTCACGAACAACTGACACACCCGGCCGGATGGCATCCGCCGCTCGATTTCGCACTTCGGGATCGGTACGGTAGGCTTTCATCCGGTCTGAGGGGCTATAGCTCAGGCGGTTAGAGCGCTTCGCTGATAACGAAGAGGTCCAAGGTTCAAGTCCTTGTAGCCCCACCATCCACTCCCCGTCCAGTACGCTGGACGCTCCGGGGCCTTAGCTCAGTTGGTAGAGCGCCTGCTTTGCAAGCAGGATGTCAGGAGTTCGATTCTCCTAGGCTCCACTCGCAGAAGCCCCTGGTCGCCACTTCATGGCTTCCCAGGGGCTTCGTTCTGTGCTTGTCAGCGCCTCCGGCGCGCCGCTCCGCGATGGGAGCGTCCCGCGCGCGCGGCACGCTCGGGTGTCCTCGTCGAGGTTCCGAAATTGCGGCATCTCGGGGTCGCCGCGGGCTCTGATTGGCACCCCGGTGCGCTTCGTGCGGAGTGTTGCGGCACTTCGACGTGGCGCGCTCGGGGGTGTTGCGGACCCGTCGGCGGGGACGACGAAGGGCCCCGGCGTGCGCCGGGGCCCTTCGTACGAACCGAGGAGGTCAGGCGGCGGGCTTCTCCGCCGTGTCCGCGTCGTCGGCGACCCAGAGGTCGTCGTCCGCGCGGAGCGTCTGGTACGCAGCGTAGGCCGCACCGGCGACCGCGACGACACCGACCACGATCAGGGCGACCCCACCGAAGCCGAGGCCCTTCTTCTGGTGTCCGGGCGTGTACTTCGCGGCGGCCTTCTTGGCCTTCTTGCCCTTCTTCTGGGCGTCCTTCACGATCTTCTTGACGCGCGGGTCCTTCGCGAGGTCCTTCACGCTGAGGACCGAGCCGGCAGTCGCGACCAGGCCGGGGACGACCTCGGTCTGGAAGCGGTGCGAGGCGTTCTGCGCGGCAGAGGTCGCAGCGTGCACGCTCGTGGCGACCGCGGGACGGATCCCGTTGTCGATCGCGTTCTGCACGCGGGGCGCGATGTCCTTGCGGGCTGCGTCGGCAGCGTGCGAGCGGGCCTCGGCGAGGATCGCGTTCGCATGCTCGAGGACCTTGCGCTGCTCGCCGAGGAGCGAGGCGGTCTTGCCCTTGAGCTTCTTGATCTGCTTCCGACGCTTGCGCGGGATCTCGATCGTCGTCATCTGGTACCTCCATCGGATCGGCGTGTCCCCATCCTGCCACCGCGACGCCTGACAGGTCACGGAGCCTCTGCTGTGTGATCCGTGTCACCGCCAGCCGTACATGCGAGAATCGGAACATGTCTCTGCACACCGCTGTCGCAACGATCCACACGAACAAGGGCGACATCCGCGTCAACCTGTTCGGCAACCACGCCCCGAAGACCGTCAAGAACTTCGTCGACCTCGCGACGGGCAAGCAGGAGTGGACGCACCCCGGCACCGGCAAGGTCTCCACCGACAAGCTCTACGACGGTGTCGTCTTCCACCGCATCATCAAGGACTTCATGATCCAGGGCGGCGACCCGCTCGGTCAGGGCATCGGCGGCCCCGGCTACCGGTTCGACGACGAGATCCACCCCGAGCTGACCTTCCAGGAGCCGTACATCCTCGCGATGGCGAACGCCGGCATCCAGGGTGGCCGCGGCACGAACGGCTCGCAGTTCTTCATCACGACCGTTGCCACCCCGTGGCTGCAGGGCAAGCACACCATCTTCGGTGAGGTCGCGGACGACGAGTCCCGCGCCGTCGTCGACGCGATCGAGGGCGTCGCCACCGACGGTCGCGACAAGCCCGTCGAGGACGTCGTCATCCAGAGCATCGACGTCGAGGACGTCTGAGCTCGGTGACGGACCAGGCCGCGAACCGCGCCGACTACTGCTACCGGCACCCGGACCGGCAGAGCTTCATCCTGTGCCAGCGGTGCGGGCGGACGGTCTGCACCGAGTGCCAGACGCCGGCAGCGGTCGGCGTGCACTGCCCGGAGTGCGTGCGTGAGCAGCGCGCGGCCTACACGGCGAACCGACGTGCGTCGGGGGCGGCGAGCGGCCTGACGGTCGCCCGCCGCCGCTTCGCCATGCTCGACCAGAAGGCCACCGTCGTCATCATCGCGGTGTCGGTGGTCATCTGGCTGCTCGACCAGATCACCGGTCGGTTCTTCACGACGTGGTTCGCGTACTACACGCCCCTCGTCGGCACGCAGCCGTGGCGGATCGTCACAGGGCTGTTCGTCCACTCCTCGATCCTGCACATCGCCTTCAACATGTTCGCGGTGTACATCTTCGGCCGGATCCTCGAGAACCTGCTCGGGACGTGGCGCTTCCTCGCGCTGTACTTCCTCGCGGGCCTCGGCGGCGACGTCGCAGTGTCGTTCCTGACTCCCGGGACGCCGGTGGTCGGGGCGTCCGGCGCGATCTTCGGTCTGTTCGCGGCGTTCTTCATCATCCAGCGCAGCCTCGGCTACAACGCCGTCCAGCTGCTCGTCGTGATGGGGTTGAACCTGCTCGTCGGCTTCCTGCCCGGGACGAACATCTCGTGGCAGGCACACGTCGGTGGAATCGTGATCGGCTTCCTGACCGGGCTCGTGTTCGCGCGGACGCGGAACGTCAAGCAGCGCGGGCTGCAGATCGGCCTGCTCGTCGCCGAGGCGGTCGTCCTGCTCGGCGCCATCGCGGCGGCCTACGTCGCCATCGGCGGGTACGGCCTGCTCCGCTGAGTCGCACCCGTCCGAACCGCCTGACGCCCCGTCGCACCCCCTGGTGCGGCGGGGCGTTCGCCGTACTGACCGTCGCGGAGCGGCTTTTCCACACGACCGGCGCGATTTTTCCACAGCTGTGGACAAGTCGGTGAGTTACACGCGTGTGATTATCCCCACTGTGGAATCAGGTGTGGATAACTCGGGGATCGTGGTGTGGATGTCCGTGTGGAAAGTGTGGAGAACTGTGGAGAAGGGGCTGCTCGATGTGGAGAGCGCGTCCTCGGGCCCGCTCCGCCTGTGGACAGGACGTGGCAAGCCGAGGGCTGGACGAACGACGACGCCCGCCGGACCGTGCAGGGTCCGACGGGCGTCGTGTACGGGTGGGGTGACTAGCGCCAGCGGGTGGTCATCAGGAAGCCGACGAACATGATTCCGAACCCGATGAGGATGTTCCACGAACCAAGGGACGGCACCGGCAGGGTCGTGTTCGAGATGTAGAAGACGATGACCCAGGCGAGCCCGACGAGCATGAACCCGAACATGACGGGCTTGAACCACACGGGGTTGGGCTGGTCCCCCGCCGTGTCGACCGAGTCGGCTCGGGTCCTCCGGGCGGGCTTGGTGCGGTCCTTGTCCTTGGCCATGGCCGGTATCCTACCGTGACCGCGTGTGTGGGAAGACCCTCAGGAGCCCGCGCACATCCTCCACGAGTACGGTGATCCGACCATGACCAAGATCCTCGTCGTCGACAACTACGACAGCTTCGTCTACACGCTGAACGGCTACGTGCAGCAGCTCGGAGCGGAGACCGACGTCGTCCGCAACGACGCCTTCCCGGAGTCCGAGATCGCCGAGCGCATCGCGGACTACGACGGCGTTCTGCTCTCCCCGGGTCCCGGCACCCCCGCGGACGCAGGCGTCTCGATCCCGACCGTCCGGGCGGCGATCGCTGCCGACAAGCCGTTGCTCGGTGTGTGCCTCGGACATCAGGCCATCGCGGAGGCCCTCGGTGCGACGGTGACCCACGCCGAAGAACTCATGCACGGCAAGACCTCGCAGGTCGACCACGACGACAGCATGCTCTTCGCCGGCGTCCCGCACCCGTTCACGGCCACCCGGTACCACTCGCTCGCGATCGTCGACGGCACCGTGCCCGACGAACTCACCGTCACGGCGCGAACCGGTGGCGGCGTCATCATGGGCGTGCAGCACCGCGAGGCCCCCGTGTACGGCGTGCAGTTCCATCCCGAGTCCGTGCTCACCGAAGGCGGCTACCGGATGGTGGGCAACTGGCTCGAGACCACCGGCCTGCACGGGGCTGCCGAGCGGGCTGCCGACCTGACCCCTCTCATCGCGACGCCGCGTGCCTGAGCCGGCCGCGCCAGCGGAGCCGGCCTGACCGAGCGGGACCGGCGGAGCAGCCCAGCCCGCGAGGAGTGCAGACGCCAGGGCCCTGACGCATGCCGGGGCGCTGACGCATGCCGGGGCGCTGACGCATGCCGGGGCGCTGACGCATGCCGGGGCGCTGACGCATGCCGGGGCGCTGACGCCAGCAGGAGTACCGGTATCGACCGGTCCGCTGACGTGAGCCTGCCCGCAGACGTGAGCAGGAACACCAGCGTGGGCCAGCGCGCCGACGCGCCCACGATCCTCCAGACCGGCGAGCCGACACCGCGCCGGACGCGAGCCCAGCGAGGCGCTGCGGTCTAGAGGCCGCTGGAACCCGAGGCCGGTGCGCCCGTGGCGGGCGCGGACGGCTGCTGGGTGGGCTTCTGTGCAGAGGCCGCGCAGTACGTGAGCACGATCGTGCTGCCCTGCGCGACGTCGCCGGCGGGCGCGCTCTGCTGCAGCACCGTGCCGCCGGTGCACGAGTACGCCGGGGCGGGCTGCACCGTCAGACCGAGCTGTGCCAGGGTCGCGTTCGCCGTCTGGAACGGCTGCTGCGTGACGTTCGGCAGCTGGACCTTGCCGTTCGAGACGGTGAGGTTGACGACCGAACCCTTGGCGAGCTGCGTGGCGGACCCGGGGTCAGAGCTCATCACGGTGCCCTCGGGCACGTCGGGCGAGTAGTCGGTGTTGATCGCGCCGACCTGGAGGCCGGCAGCCTCGAGTGCCTGTTGTGCGGCGTCCTGGGTCTGCCCGGCGGTGTCCGGTACCGCAACCTGCTCCGGCCCGAGCGACACCACGACCCGGATGCTCTGGTTGCGCGCAACGTTCGTGCCCGAGCCCGGCTCGGTGCGGATGACGGTGTCCTTCGGGACACTGTCGGAGTTCTCGCCGACCTCGACCGGGCTGAGGTCGCGCTTGTCGAGGTCCGACTTCGCGGAGTCCCACGTCGCGCCGACCACGTTCGGGACGGAGACCGACGACGAGACCGGCGCCTTGCCGGGCTGCAGGTTCGCGACGAAGAAGCCGACGCCGACGATCACGGCGACCGTCAGGATGATGCCGAGCCAGATCCACGCGACCGGGGGACGGTTCTGTGTGCGCTGCGGGCGGTGCTCCGCCGTGTCGTCGTCGAGCTCGCGGAAGGCGACCGCCGGGTTGGAGGTCGTCCGCGGGTTGACGCCGAAGAGCATCGTCGATGCGTCGTTGGCGGCGTTCTGCGCCAGCTTCCGGGTCGATGTCGGGACCTTGCCCTGCGCTGCCTGCTGCAGGTCGGTTCGGAACTCGGCCGCGTTCTGGAAGCGTCGCGTCCGGTCCTTCACCAGGGCGTGCAGGGTCACCGCGTCGAGCGCCGGTGAGACGTCGGCCGAGATCGTCGACGGCGCGACGGGCTGCTCGCTGACGTGCTGGTAGGCGACGGCGACCGGGGAGTCCCCGACGAAGGGCGGGCGGCCGGTGAGGAGCTCGAAGAGCACGACACCGGTGGAGTAGATGTCGGTGCGGGCGTCGACGGTCTCGCCGCGCGCCTGCTCCGGGGAGAAGTACGAGGCGGTCCCGAGGATCGACGTGGTCTGCGCCACCGTGGCCGACGTGTCCGTGATCGCGCGGGCGATCCCGAAGTCCATGACCTTGACCTGGCCGGTGTTCGTGACCATGACGTTCGCGGGCTTGATGTCCCGGTGCACGACGCCCGCGCGGTGCGAGTACTCGAGGGCGGTCAGGATGCCCTCGGTGATGCGGATCGCCTCGTCCGGAGCGATGGGCCCGTCGGCGACGATGTCGGAGAGCGCACGGCCCTCGACGTACTCCATGACGATGTAGGGGACCTGCACCTCGGCGCCGGAGTGCTCGGCGACGGTCTCTTCGCCGGCGTCGTAGACACGGACGATCGTCGGGTGCGCCATGCGTGCGGCCGCCTGGGCTTCCTGTCGGAAGCGGATGCGGAAGGACGGGTCGTTCGCGAGGCTCGGCTTGAGGAGCTTCACCGCGACCTTGCGGCCGAGACGGGTGTCGTTGCCGACGTGCACCGTCGCCATGCCGCCGCGACCGATGACGTCACCGATCCCGTAGCGGTTGGCGAGGAGCGTGATCCCCGCGGTCACACCTTCTGGCACGTACTCCTCCGAATGTCCGTCCGGGACAGTGTACGGCAGCACTTCCTGGCGGGAGGCTGGTGACGGGGACCTCCGGACAACCGTTACGCAACGGTGTCGGAAGCCCCCGTCCGGGTGGCGATCAGCCGTTCGACGAGCCGTTCCCGTTGCCGTTGCCGGTGCCGTTCCCGTTGCCGGTGGGCGTCGGGGAGGGCGTGACCGTCCACGTCGCGGTGGCGGGGTCCGAGTCCTCGGAGGCGGCGAGGCTCCCGCACGTCACGTTGTACGTGAAGGTGACGTCGTCGCCGGCGGCGTCCGCCTGGATCGTGACCGCCGTCGAGCTCGTGTCGCCGGAGGTCGCGCCGGAGGCGTCCTTCCCGCCGGTGACCTTCCACGAGTACTTCGACACCGAGTAGCCGTCCGGGCAGGTCGCGGCGGACCAGCTGAACGTGACCGAGCCGCTGCTCGAGACCGGGCCCGCCGTGGGGGTGTTCGGCTTGTTCGCCGTCGGCGGGGTCGTGTACTGCGTGACCGTGATGGTCGTGCCCTCGACGACGCTGCCGGTCGGCGTCAGGTCGGCGACGGTGTTCGCCTGGTCGGCGGTCGGTGCCGGGCTGCCGTCCTGGACGTCGACGACGAAGCCCAGCCCCTCGAGCGCCGAGCGCACCTGGTCCGTCGGCTGCCCGACGTACTGCGACTTGTCGAGGAACTGGCGCACCTGGGTCGGGCTGGGCGTCGGGGTGTTGCTCGGCTTCGGGGTCGACTGGGTGGCGGTCGCCGACGGCGTCGGGTCCGCGGAGCCGCCGTTGTTCAGCGCGAGGGCTGCGATGACGCCCGCGATCACCAGGACCGCGAGGGCACCGACGAGCCACCAGATCCAGGCGCGCTTCTTCTTCGGTTCCTCGTCCTCGGGCGTCACGGGCGAGCCGGGCGTCCGCGGCGGACCGCTCAGTGAACCGGCCTGGGTGCCGATGAGCGCCGTCGCCTGGTCGTCGCCCTGGCCCTGCGGCGGGTTGAACGCCACCGTACCGGCACCGCCGATCGCGGGCACCGCGACCGTGGCCGCGGCGACGTCCCCGCGGCGCAGCGCCTGTGCCGCACGTGCCAGGTTCGCGGCGGTCGCGGGACGGTCGGCCGGCTTCTTCGCGATGCAGGACAGCACGAGGGCGGCGACGGGCTCCGGCACGTCCGACGGCAGCGCAGGCGGCTGCTCGTTGATGTGCGCCATCGCGATGGCGACCTGCGACTCGCCCGTGAACGGACGGCGACCGGCGAGGGCCTCGTACGCCACGATGCCGAGCGAGTAGACGTCCGTCGAGGGCGACGCGGGGTGACCGCTCGCCTGCTCGGGCGACAGGTACTGGACCGTGCCCATCACCTGGCCGGTCGCGGTGAGCGGGACCTGGTCGGCGATGCGGGCGATGCCGAAGTCGGTGATCTTGACGCGACCGTCCGGCGTGATGAGCAGGTTGCCGGGCTTGATGTCGCGGTGCACGAGCCCGACCGCGTGCGCGGCCTGGAGCGCGTTCGCCGTCTGCGCGACGATGTCGAGCACCTTGTCGACGGGGAGCGTGTGCTCGCGCTCGATCATCGTGGACAGGGCTTCGCCGGGGACGAGCTCCATCACGAGGTAGGCGCTGCCGTCCTCTTCGCCGTAGTCGAAGACGTTCGCGATGCCCTCGTGGTTGACGAGCGCAGCGTGCCGGGCCTCGGCGCGGAAGCGCTCGAGGAAGCCCGGGTCACCGAGGTACTCGTCCTTGAGGATCTTGAGTGCGACGGTCCGCCCGATGACCAGGTCGGTGGCCTGCCAGACCTCGCCCATGCCGCCGATCGCGACGCGGGAGGAGAGCTGGTACCGCCCACCGAAGGTGAGTCCGCTGGTGGGTCTCATTTGTTCAGCACCGCCTCCATGACTTTCTTCGCGACCGGGGCCGCGACCGTGTTGCCGACGCCGGACTGCCCGAGCCCGCCGCCGTTGCCGACGACGACCGCGACGGCCACCTCCGGGTCCTTCGCGGGGGCGAACCCCGTGAACCAGAGCGTGTACGGGCTGCCCGTACCGCCCTCTGCCGTGCCGGTCTTCCCTGCGACGTCGACACCGTCGATCTTGGCATTGGTGCCGGTCCCGGCGTTCACGACGCTCTGCATCGCCTCGGTCAGGTCGGCCGACTCCGAGGCGGACAGCGGGTCGCTGTACTGCTTCGGCGAGAAGGACTCGACGGTCTTGAGGTCGCTCGTCGTGATCGAGTCGACGAGGGACGGCTGCATGACCTTGCCGCCGTTCGCGATCCCGGCGGAGACCATCGCCATCTGCAGCGGCGAGACGCGCACGCTGGCCTGGCCGAAGGCGCTCAGCATGAGCTGGGCGGTCGAGTCGACGTCCGGGTACTGGCTCGCGGTCGCCTTCATCGGGACCTCGATCTGGTCGCCGAAGCCGTACTCGTCGGCCATCGACTTGATCTCGTCGTACCCGAGCTTCTGCCCGAGCTCGGCGAACGGGATGTTGCAGGAGTACTGGATGGCGGTCCGCAGCTTGACGGTGTCGCCGCCACCGCAGGAACCGCCCTCGGCGTTGTTGATGTACGTGCTCGTGCCCGGCAGCTGCAGCCGCGACGGGTTCGGGAACTCGGAGTCGAGGTCGTACTTGCCGTCCTTGAGCGCGGCCGAGGCGACGACGAGCTTGAACACCGATCCCGGCGTGTACAGGTCGCCGCCGATGGCGCGGTTCTGCAGCGGCGTCGGGCTCTGTGCCAGCAGCGCGTCGTACTGCTGCTTGACGGCCGCGGTGTCGTGCGAGGTCAGCGCGTTCGGGTCGTAGTCGGGCTTGGACACCATCGCGAGGATCTTGCCGGTCTTCGGCTGGATGGCCACGACCGCGCCGGTGTTCTGCCCGAGGGCGTCGTACGCGGCCTGCTGCACGTCGGGGTCGATCGTCAGGTTGACGTTGTCGCCCTGGACGTCCTGGCCGGTCAGGATCGCGTTGAGGTTCTGGAAGAACGACGCGTCGGAGTTGCCGAACAGGACGGCGTTCTCGGCGCTCTCGATGCCGGCGTTGCCCTGGCCGATCGTGAAGTACCCGGTGACGGCCGAGTAGAGCGCGCCGTTCGTGTACTTGCGCTGGTACTGGTACTGGTCGTCCGACGGGGTCGACTCGGCGATCGGGCTGCCGTTCACGAGGATGGCGCCGCGCTTCGTCGAGTAGCTGTCGAGGATGGTGCGGGAGTTGCGTGCGTCGGCGCGCAGGGAGTCGGACGCGAAGAACTGGATGGACGTCGTCGACACGAAGAGCGCGACGAACATGAGCACGATCACGGTCGAGACGCCGCGGAGCTGTCGGTTCACCGGCTGGCCTCCTTCCTGCGCGCGGCCTTCCCCCGCGGTGCGGGGATCGCACCCTGCTGGACGCGCTGTTCGGCGGGGATGGCGTCGGTCAGTCGCAGCAGCATCGCGGCGATGATCCAGTTGGCGATGAGGGAGGAGCCACCAGCGGCCATGAACGGTGTCGTCAGGCCGGTGACGGGGATGATCCGGGTGATGCCGCCGACGACGACGAACACCTGCAGCGCGATCGTGAAGCCGAAGCCCACACCGAGCAGCTTGCCGAAGTCGTCCTGCGCCATGAACGCGACCCGGAGGCCTCGGGACGCCAGGACGATGAACAGCGCCAGGATCGCGAAGACGCCGATCAGGCCGAGTTCCTCGCCGAGGGACGCGACGATGTAGTCGGCGTTCGCGACCGGGGTGATGTACGGGCGGCCCTGACCGAGCCCGGTGCCCGTTATGCCGCCGTTCGCGAAGCCGAACAGGCCCTGCACGAGCTGGTAGCTGCCCTGCGTCGCGCGGTCGTAGATCGTCTGGTCGAACGGGTCGAGCCACTGCTCGAAGCGGCCGCGCACGTACACGAGCGCCGCCTGCGCCACGATCGCGCCGCCGACGAAGAGCGTCAGGCCGATGGCGACCCAGCTGAGCCGGCCGGTGGCGACGTAGATCATCACCAGGAACAGCCCGAAGTAGAGCAGTGCGGTGCCGAGGTCGCGCTGGAAGACGAGGACCGCCATCGCGGCGCCCCACATCACCAGGATCGGACCGAGGTCCCGGGCACGCGGGAAGGTCATGCCGAGGAACTTCCGACCGACGATCGACAGCGAGTCGCGGGCCGTGACGAGGTAGCCGGCGAAGAACAGCGCCATCGTGATCTTGGCGAGCTCGCCCGGCTGGAACGAGAACGGGCCGATGCGGATCCAGACCCGGGCGCCGCCGATGTTCTCGCCGATCCCGGGCAGCATCGGCATGAGCAGCAGGAAGATCGTCAGCGCCATGAAGATGTAGCGGTAGCGCTGCAGGAAGCGGTGGTTCCGGACCACGACGACGGTGATCGTCGCGAGCACCATCGCGAGCATCGTCCAGACGATCTGCTTCACGCCGATCGCGTCCCAGCCGGTCAGGCCGTTGTGGACGTCGATCCGGTAGATCTCGGCGATGCCGATGCCGTTGAGCACGAGCGCGACCGGCAGGACGAACGGGTCGGCGTTCTTCGCGACGACCCGCAGCACGACGTGCATGACGAGCGCGAGCCCGAGGATGCCCGCGCCGACCCAGAGCACGCCGGTGTCGAAGAGCCGACCCTTCGTGCCGAGCTGCACGAGGACCATCGCCCCGGCGCAGATGCCGCAGGCGATGACGAGCAGCACGAGCTCCAGGTTGCGGGCGCGGGCCGGCTCACGCAGCTTGATCGTGATCGCCTGCGTGAAGGACTGGGAGGTCGTGGCGCTCATCCGCCGGACCCCGGGGTCGGGGACGCCGTCGGCGTGGGCGACGCCGTGGACGTCGGCGACGGCGATGCGCCGTCCCCGCCGGTCCCGGCCTGGTCCTGCCCGGTCTCGGCGGCCTTGCGCAGGCGCTCGACGATCTCGCGGGCGTCGTCGAGCGACGTGGCGTTGATCGTCGAGCGGACGTTCTCGCGGGTGTACTCGGGCAGGGAGCGGACCGAGATGTCGCTGTCCTCGTAGACGTCCGACAGCGCGATCGGACCGATCGACTGCTGGACGCCCTTGTAGATCGCGACGGTGCCGCGGTCGCTGCCCACGTAGTAGTGCGCCTGGATGATCCGCCAGCCCAGGAAGACCGCGCCGACGAGGAGCGCGACGGCGGCGACGAGCGCGACCGTCCAGGCGATCCGGCGACGGACACGACGACGGCGGTCCTCGGCGATGAGCTCCGCGAAGTACTGGTCGGACTCGGGCTCGAAGTGCGAGTCCTCCGGCGCGGTGGAGACCTTGAGCGGGTGCAGCAGGATCGTGGGGAGGCGGATCGGCTTGCGGCCGGTCGCCGCCTCGAACGTCAGCGGCGCGGCGGCGGACCCGACGGTCGTGGCGGCGTCGTCGGAGTCGTCGACCTCGGCGTCGGTGACGTCCATCACGACGACCGTCACGTTGTCCGGGGCGCCGTGGTCGAGCGTCTCCTTGACGAGCCGCTGCGTGACCTGGTTCGCGTCCATCGTCGACGCGAGCGCGTGGCGGATGCGCTCCTCGGCGAGGTACGACGACAGGCCGTCGGAGCAGAGCAGCCAGCGGTCGCCCGGCTGGATGTCCATCACGGCCGTGTCGACCTCGGGCGCGGCGTCGACGTCACCGAGCACGCGCATGAGGACCGAGCGGCGCGGGTGCACGGCGGCTTCCTCGGGCGTGATCCGTCCGCTGTCGACGAGTCGCTGGACGAACGTGTGGTCCGAGGTGATCTGCTGCAGCTCCCCGTCGCGCATGCGGTAGATGCGGGAGTCGCCGATGTGCGCGATCGCGATCTGGTCGCCGACCCGGATGAGCGCGGACACCGTGGTGCCCATGCCCGTGAGCTCCTGGTGCTCGAAGACGGTCTCGGTGATGAGCTGGTTCGCCGCTATGAGCGCCGACTGCAGCGCGAACTCGGCGTCGTGCGCCGAGGGGAACTCGCGGTCCACCTCGCGGATGCGCCGGATCGCGATCGCCGAGGCGACGTCGCCGCCGGCGTGCCCGCCCATGCCGTCCGCGACCGCGAACAGGTGGGCGCCGGCGTAGCCGGAGTCCTGGTTGTTGGCGCGGATGCGCCCGACGTGGGACACAGCGGCGCTCAGCGTGCGAGCCGTCATGTCCGCGTTACCGCCGCAGCTCGAACGTCGTCGTCCCGATGGTGATCGGCGTCCGCTCCCCGACGGTGACGGGGGCGGTCACCTTCTGCCCGTCGACGAAGGTGCCGTTCGTGGAGTCGAGGTCGGTGAGGACCCAGCCGGAAGCGCGGAGCTCGAGGCGGGCGTGGTTGGTCGAGGTGTAGTCGTCGCGGATCACGACGTTCGACTCGCTCGAGCGCCCGATCGTGATGGGCCCGCCGCCGAGCGGCATCTCCATGCCCTCGCGGGAGCCCTCGGTGATGACGAGTCGCGTGGCCACCCCGGTTGCGGTGGCCTGCGTCGGTCCCGGGGACTGGCCGATGAGTTCCGTGAACGCCCCGGCTGATGCGGACGCGGCCGCGGGGGCCGCCGTCGGTATCGCGGGGGTCGTCGGACCGGAGGCACCGGCCTTGGGATCGGTCGGGATGGTGCGGACGCGCTGGCCGAACAGGTCGCTCCGCAGGGCGAAGACGATCACGAACACGAACAGCCAGAGCACCGCGAGGAACGCGAAGCGCAGGACGAGCAGGGTCAGCCCTGTGGTCATCGAGCACCTCCGTCGTTCTCGGGGATCACCCGGAACACCATACGGGTACGACCGATCTCGATCGTGGAGTCCGGTTCGACGATCGCCTGCTGGAAGCGTTCGCCGTTCAGCTTCGACCCGTTCGTGGAGCCGAGGTCGTTGGCCTGCGCGTGCTTGCCGTCCCAGACGATCTCGACGTGCTTGCGGCTCGTGCCGGTGTCCGCGACCGTGATGTCGGCGTCCGTCCCGCGACCGATGACGGTCCGGCCCCGGTGCAGCTTGTGTCGCTGCGACCCGATGTCGAGGACGGCGACCCAGGCGACGTCCCGCTGCACGGTCGACGAGTCGATCTGCAGGATGCCGGTCGACAGCGTGCCGTCCTGCTGCAGTCGGATGGTCACCGGACCGGAGAACGAGTAGTTCTGCGCGACGGCGTGCTGCTGCACCATCTGGGACAGCTCGTCGATGAGCGGACGCCCGATGTCGTGCATGCGCGTGTGGTCCGGCGGCGCGAGGCGCACCGTGAACTCGTTCGGCACGAGGATGCGCTCCCGCGAGACCACGGCGGCCTTCGTGTCGAGCTCGCGCCGGAGGGCACTGGAGATCTCGACGGGCTGCACGCCGGAGCGGAAGGTCTTCGCGAAGGCGCCGTTCACGGCGCGCTCCAACCCTCGCTCGAAGCTGTCCAGCAGGCCCATGTGTCTCCAGTGTCGTCGGTCAGGGACCCCTGCATGGTAGTGGTTGGCCCCGGTGCGCGTCTGAACGTGGTCACGGAGGCACTCCGCAACGTGCTAGTGTTGCCGGGCTGGCGCGAGTGGCGGAATTGGTAGACGCGCACGGTTCAGGTCCGTGTGCTGGAAACGGCGTGGGGGTTCAAGTCCCCCCTCGCGCACCACGCAGGAGAAGGCCCCCGGAGGAATCCGGGGGCCTTCTCGCATTCCCGGGGACAACTGGCGCGCAGGTGATCGCGAGCCGGCCACGGCGTGACGGCAGCGACGCGGCGGGCGCACCACGCGCCTCCTGGCCGGCGGTCCGTCGGCGCGCGCGTCCCCCGGACTGGAGGCGCGGATCCCGTCCGTCGCGCCGCGCGCGACCGTCGTCCGGTCACCGTCCGCATTCGCTCACCACCGGACGTCGGTGAAGGCGGCGAGGGCATCGGTGAGCATGTCGTGTCCCTGTTGCTCGAACCGGCGGTCGCCGACCCCGTGCGCCCACACCGCGGTGCCGACCGCCTCGCGGAGCTGCAGCCAGCGCCAGGCGTCGGGGGTCCGCGGGTCGTCGCCGTAGCCGTCGAGGAAGGCCTGCTCGAGCGCCGGGTCGTGCTGCCAGTGCTGGACGGCGACGCGCGTGCAGTCGGCCATCGCCGGGCGGAACGCGAACCGGCCGAAGTCGATCGCCCGGAGCCGGCCGGCGTCGACGATCCAGTTCCGCGCCTGCCAGTCGCCGTGGGTCGGGACGAGGACCACCGGGCCGACGGGGTGGTGGGCGAGCAGGGTTCGGAGCCGATCGACCCGGTCGGCGGGGATGTCGTGCGGGTGGTCGAGGAGACCCGTCGTCTTCGCATGCTCTCGCTCGAGCCACGTCGCGTCGGGCCGGGACGCCTGATCGTGGAGTCGCCGAAGGAGCTGCCCGGCCTGCCGGTGCACCGCCGGGTCGTGCTCGTCGGGGGGGCCGAGGGCGAGACGCCCGGGCACCCGCTCGAGCACGAGGACCCGTGCGACTTCGTCGGCGGCGCGGAGCCGCCCGGCGTCACCGTGGGCCACGAGGGCGGCCGTCCACCCGCGGTGTGCCTCGAGCTCGCGTGGGAAGTGCGTGTTGTCGGGGCCCGACGCCTTGACCGTCCACTCCGATCCAGCGGCCCGGACGTGCAGCACGACCGTGTCGAGCAGCCCCCACGACTCGTCGGCGACGACCTCGGCGTCGGGCAGCACCCGCCGGACCGCCTCGCGCTGTCCCGGCGTCAGCCGGGTTCGTTCCCACCCCATGTCGGCACGGTAGCCGCTCGGATCGGCCCCGTCACGCGGGGCAACGATGCCTGTGGACAGCCGCACCGGGCGGAGGATGTGTGGATGACGACCACCGCCGACACCGCCCTGCCCGTCCGTCCAGGGGAGCTCCCGATCGCACGCCCGTCGGACGTCACGGCCGTGGTCGACCGGGCCCGCGATCGCTTCGCGGTGGGGGTGCTCGCCGACACGACCGGGTGGACCGGAGCCGAGCGCACACTCCTGGCCGACCTGGGGTTCCGGGACGACGACCGCGGTGCAGACCTGTGGGCCCTCGACCTGTCCCGGGCCGCGGACGGCACCCCGACGCGCGTCCTCGACAACCCGGCGCTCGCGGCGCTCGACTCCCACCACGCGCGGTTCGCCGAGTGGCGCGGGAGGATCGTCCGGTACCTGCCGGACGTGTCCGTGTGGATCGGCATCCCCGCCCGGGCGACACCGGACGACTGGGAGGACGTCCGGGTGCTCGCCGGCTCGGGTGCCGTGGTGCGGGTCGGACTGGACGACGTCACGCCGGCGGGGTGGCTGCCCGTCGAGAGCGCCGGCGGCGTGCAGCTCACAGGGGAGTCGGTGGCAGGAGAACCCGACGACGAGGCCGTCGTGCTGACGCCGGACGACGTGCCGGAGATGACCGCCCTGGTCGAGCGGACGAAGCCCGGACCGTTCCGGCCGCGGACGATCGAGCTCGGGACCTACCTGGGCATCCGTCGCGGCGGGCGGCTCGTCGCGATGGCCGGTGAGCGGCTGCACCCGCCGGGGTGGACCGAGATCAGCGCCGTCTGCACGGACCCCGAGCACCGCGGGCAGGGGTTCGGTCGACGGCTGGTGCTCGCGGTGGCGCACGGCATACGGGCCCGAGGTGAGGTGCCGCTCATGCACGCGGCCGCGGGCAACACCGGGGCGATCGGCCTGTACGAGCACCTCGGCTTCCGGCAGCGGGAGCGCGGCGCGCTGCGGTTCGTGCAGGTCCCCTGACCGGCGCCGACCGGTCCCCGGCCACCGGCGTGCTCCGGGTCAGGGCTCGCGTGCCCCGGCGAGCCCGTGGTCGTGCGCGTACACGACGAGCTGCACACGGTCGCGCAGAGCGAGCTTGCCGAGGATGCTCGAGATCTGCGTCTTCACGGTGGACTCGGTCACGAACTCCTTCGCGGCGATCTCGGCGTTCGACAGCCCGCGGGACGCCCACCCGAACACGATCCGCTCCCGGTCCGTCAGGGTCTGGAACGCCGGCGGCTGCGGTGCCGGGGCGCGCTCGACGTCGGCGCCGAACAGCTGCGTCAGGTCGTTCGGTGCGATGACCGAGCTGCCCTCGTGCACGGCGCGGACGGCGGCGAACAGGAAGGGCGGGGTGGTGTCCTTGAGCAGGAACCCGCTCGCGCCGAGGCGGATCGCGGTCGCCGCTGCGGGGTCGAGGCCGAACGTGGTGAGCACGATCACCCGGGGGAGCGGCGCACCGACCGGCCCGTCGTCCGCGAACAGCCGCCGGACCGTCTCGACACCGTCGACCCCGGCCATCCGCATGTCGAGCAGCACGACGTCGGGGCGGAGCTCGGGGATCGCGGCGAGGGCCTCGGCGCCGTCGGAGGCCTCGCCGACGACGACCATGTCCTCCTGGGCGTCGAGCACCACCCGGAGCCCGGCGCGGAACAGTGCCTGGTCGTCGGTGAGCAGGATGCGGATCGGGTCGGTCATCGGTTCGTCCCCCCTCGGACGTCGAACGGGATGCGTGCTCGTGCGGTGAACACGTCGTCGAGCACGGCGGCGTCGAACGAGCCGCCGATCGTGGTGAGTCGGGTCTGCATGCCGGTGAGCCCCCGGCCCGAGCCCCGCGGGTGCGCCGCGAGCTCGTCGATCCCCAGGCCGTCGCCGACGGGCAGGGCGGCTCGGGGCACGGCGTTCTCGACCTCGAGCACGAGGTCGGCGGAGCGCCAGGTCTCCCGGACCTCGACGGCGCCGCCGGGGACCCCGTGCCGGAGCGCGTTCGTCAGCATCTCCTGCAGCACCCGTCTGGCAGCGGTCCCGTGCACGGCCCCGAGTGGTCGGGCGGTCCCGCGGACGGCGTGCTCGACGTCGACGCCGGCGTCCCGGATGCCCCGGACGATCTCCTCGAACGAGGTCGGGTCGGCGGTGGCGTCGGAGCCGTCGATGTGCCCGAGGACCTGACGCACCTCGGTCAGGGAGCTCCGGGCGGTGCTCGCGATCGTGGCGCTGACCTCGCGGATGCGGGCCTCGTCGTCGAGGAACGGCACCGAGTCGGCCTGGGCGATGATCACCGCGAGGGAGTGGCCGACGACGTCGTGGACGTCGCGGGCGATGTCGGCGCGGATGCGCTCGGCCTCGGCCTCGTCGACCGCGCGCGTGGCGACGGCCTCGGCGCGGTTCGCCACCGCCTCCGCCCGGGAGGCGGCTGCCTCGGCGTCGACGCGACGGACGGACTCGGCGTTCTGCGACCGGACGGCCCGGGTCGCGAGTCCGGATGCCCAGACCGCGACGAGCGCGAGGGTCGGAGCGGCGAGCACGAGGACCGCCTGGTCCATGGGCCCGCTGTTCAGCAGGAGCGCGTAGCGGTAACCGGTCCTGGAGAGGTACATCGCGGCGGTCGCTCCGGCCACCACCGCGAGCAGACCGGCGAGGACGACCTCGAGCCGCGTGCCGACGATCGCGACGCTGCCGATCACGACGAACAGGGCGAGGTCCACGAGGGAGGGGCGCTCGCCGCCGAGCACCTGCACCACCCCGAGGGCGACCGCGGCGAGCATCGCGCCGGACGGCGAGAACCGTCGGACGGCGATCGCGGCGGTGGCGGTCGCGACGGCGGGCAGGCTCGCGTGCTCGAGTTCGAGGTCGATCGGGGCGAGGAACACCAGCGCCGCCAGGAGCGCCCAGGTGACGTCGGCGACGACACTGCGGAGGGGCAGCGGTCTGGTGAACCCGCGCCCGTCCCTCACGGGTCGATCATCGCACGACGGCCGGGCGCGGCGGCCGTCACGGGACGGGCGACATCGCCACGAGGGCGGCGGCGGTGACCGCGACGATGGCGGCGCAGGTCACGAGGGTGGCGATCACGTGCTTGGTCGAGCTCTCCATGGCACCCAGGTTCCCGTGGTGGATGCCCCTCCGGCATCGTGCGGAGGGACGAACGGCCTCGTCCGCGAGGACGAAGCGCGCACCGGTCGAGGACCGTGTCGACTGCTCGGAACGTCCGGCCGGCACGAGGACCGTGGCATCATCGCGACGTGACGACCGGTGCATCCTCCGAGGTCGGTTCGCGCGTGCTTCGCCGCCGCCTCCGGGAGACGAGTTGCCCGACGTGCGGGCATCCGTGGGAGGAGCACCCGGGTGCTCCGACGTCGACGAGCGCGGTCTGCGACGAGTGCGTGTTCGACCGCGACCACGGGCAGGCCGAACCCGGGGCGACGCTGTGCCGTGCTGTCGTCCCTGCGGAGCTGTTCCGACGTGCGCAGCCGGAGCCGATCCGCCCCAGGACCTGGCGGGACCGCTTCATGCGGGTCGCCGCTCGAGTGGTCGAGGCTGTCCTGGACGCGTGGCCGTGACGGACGGGAGGCGCGTGGTCGCGCGACCACGTGCCTCCCGTCCGTCCCGTGGTCCGTCTAGATGGTGAGCTGCCCGCGCACGCGGTGCGCGATCGACACGGACTCACCGCTCACCGCAGACCGCGGTGAGGCGAGGAACGCGACCAGGTCCGCGATCTGCTGCGGGCTCGACTCCCCGCCGGCCCCCTGCCGCACCTCGGCGGCGGGCTCGTCCGTCACCGTGCCGGGGTTCACGACGTTCACCGCGACGCCGGATCCCGCGACCTGGTCGGCGAGGTTCTTCGCGATGATGCTCGTCGCCGCGTTCCGCAGCGAGGTCGTGATGTTCCCCGCGAGGTAGGCGTTCTGCCCGCTGATGACGACGACGCGGCCGGAGCCGGCGCGCTGCTGGTGGGGGAGCACGGCGTTCGCCACCCGGAGGAACCCGAGCGCCTTGCCGTCGATCGCAGCTGCGACCTGCTCCGGGTCCGACGCCTTCTCGGGGTCGAGGGTGCCGGCGGCGGGCGCTGCCGTGACGACGAGCACGTCGATGCGGCCGTGCTGTTCGAGCACGCGGGCGACCCCCGCGTCGATGGAGTCCTGCGACGCGGTGTCGATCGTGACGGCGCCCGGGCCGTCGGCGCTGCGGGAGGCGACGACGACGGTCGCGCCCTCGCGGCGGAGGGTCTCCGCGACGACGGCGCCGATGTAGCCCTGGCCGCCGACGACGAGCGCGACACGGCCGGTGAGTTCGAGGTCCATGACGGCCACGGTAGGCCGCACTGCCGACGCCGTCCGCGCGATCCGGCCACCGCCCCCGCGCGATCCAGCCTCCAGTACCTCAACTTCTCCGACGGCGCCGCGGCCGCGGACGGGCCCTGGGCGAGCGGCCCCTGGTTCGACGGCAAGGGCGGGTACTCGTACCACGACGGCCCGACGTCCTCTTTACCGATGCCGCCGCCGACGCACCCCGACGTGCGGTTCTCCGGCACGACCGAGCTGCCGAACGTGGTCGAGAAGACCGCGGGGCTCGTGCAGGACACGCTCCACGAGGAGTGATCCTCACGCCGGTCGCGGGGCGCGACCGGCAGACGGACGGGAGGCGCGGTGCCGGCTGGCACCGCGCCTCCCGTCCGTCATCCACTCAGCCCGGCAGGGTGGTGATGCTCGTCGTGTCGTCCTCGTGTTCCCGCGGCGGGCGGGTGAGGCCGGTGTACGCGCGAGCTGCCGCCCACCCGGCGACGACCGCGACCGTCCCTGCTGCGGCGGCGATCCACGGGAGCAGCCAGGAGCCGGTCCAGGCCTGCGGGGCGAGGAGCCACGCGAGGAAGCTCCCGACGGTGCCGCCGGTGGCTCCGAGGAGTGCCGCGGTGCGACGGTCGAGGGCCGTCGCGGTGAGGGCTGCCGTCAGGACGCCGACGGCGAGGAGCGCGTTGCCGAGTGCTGCCATCGCTGCCGTGCCCTCCCGGTCACTCGCCCCTCGAGCCGACGGCGAGCTGCTGGGCGCCGCCTCCGGTCGACACCTGGATCTTGCGGGGCTTCGCGGACTCCTTGACCGGGATGGTCACGCTCAGGACGCCGTTGTCGTAGGCGGCGCTGATGCGCTCGGCGTCCAGGTGGTCACCGAGCGTGAGCTGCCGCACGAAGGTGCCGGGCTGGCGCTCGCGCGTGATCCACTGCGAGCCCTCGGGCGCGCCGAGCGTGCGCTCGGCGCGGATGGTCAGGACGGAACCGTCCACGTCCACGTCCACCGAGCCCGGGTCGATGCCCGGCAGGTCGACGTCGAGGACGTAGTGGTCACCGCTGCGGTAGAGGTCCATGGGCATCGACCGGGGTGCACCGGCGCCGGCTCCGAGCAGGGAGCCTGCGAGTCGGTCGAGCTCGCGGAACGGGTCGAACTGCATCGTCATCGAGATCAACTCCTTCGTGGTCCTCGTTGAGTCCCCTCGACTCAACTGGCGTCCGTTTTAGCACTCTTGCCTCAGGAGTGCCAAAGGATCGCTTCGAGGTTGCTGAGGGTCGCGTGGTGCCGGTCAGGGCGCCGGCGGCGGGGTGATCCCGCGGTGCAGGCGCTCGAGCGCGGGGAGTGCCGCGGCGAGGGCGTGCACGTCCTCCGCGGACAGGTGCCCGAGGGCGTCGACGAGCACCGAGGTCGCCGCGTCGTCGTACGTGCGGAGGCGGTCGACCGCGAGCGGGGTCAGGTGCACGGTGGTGCGGCGACCGTCGCCCCCGACCAGTCGACGCTCGACGAGTCCGGACTGCTCCATCGCGGACACGAGGTTGCTCACCGTCGATCGGGCGAGGCCGAGGCGGGTCGCGAGGGCCGAGGGGGCGGCACCCGGAGCGTCCGCGCCCGGAGCTGCAGCGGCTCCGGCAGCCAGGGCGCGGAGCACCTCGACCTGCGCGTCCGGGATGTCGGGCAGGTCCGCCACGGCGCGGGAGGTCCGCAGCAGGGTCCGGCGGAACGGACCGATCCGGTCGCTCAGTCGTCGGGCGATCCGAGCGGTCTCGTCGCCTGTACCCGTCATGCTCGGCAACCTACCAGCAAGTTTTGTTTGCAACAAAACTACTTCAGGAGCAAACTCGAGGACATGGACACCACCACCTCGGTCGAGCACCCGGAACCGCCCCAGGACCTCTCCGGCATCGTCGGACACCGGTTCATCTACACGTACGCCAACGGCTGGCAGTACGAGATGTACGTCAAGAACGCCACGACCATCGACTACCGGATCCACACCGGGCACGTCGGCGGCCGGTGGGTGAAGGACCAGACGGTCGACCTCGTCGCCCTCGCGCCGGGCGTCTACAAGGTCTCGTGGAACGAGCCCACCGGCACGAGCGTCGTCGTCAACGTGCTGCCCGAGCAGCGCGTGCTGCACGGCACGATCTTCTTCCCGCGCTGGATCGAGCTCGACGGCTCGAAGACCGTGCTGTTCCAGAACGACCACCTGGACGAGATGCAGCGCTACCGCGACGAGGGCCCCACGTACCCGATCTACGTCGTGCCGGAGTTCGCCCACATCACCCGGTTCGAGCACGTCGGCGAGGACGACGAGACCGTCGTCGACACCGCTCCCGGCGACCTGCCGGCCGGCTGGGCGGACCGGACGAACTGATGGGCGCCGTGCCGATGCACGGGACGGACCCCCGCACCACCCCGACGACCCTGGAGCACCGTGGTCGCACGATCCGCGGCTGGCAGTGGGAACCGCAGGACGGCGCCGCCCCGGACGCCCCCGTCGTGCTCCTCGTGCACGGGTTCAGCGACAGTGCCCTCGGCGGGCACCAGCTGTTCGTGCAGACCGCCCGACACCTCGTCGCCCGCGGCGCCCTCGTCCGGAGCCACGACCGGCTCGGCCAGGGTGCCAGCGACGGCGAGTTCGCGGACATCACCCTCCGCGACGAGGTGGAACAGGTCGTCGCGATGGTCCGCGCCGCGGACCGGGGGCAGGGCGTGCACGTCGTGGCGCACAGCCTGGGCGCCGTGGAGTCGGCGCTCGCCGCAGCCCGGGTGCCGGAGGCCGTCCGGACCCTGACCCTGTGGTCACCAGCCGGCGTCGTGGTCGACGACATCACCGTGCACGACGCGATCCAGGGGCAGCCCCTCGCCCCGGCGCGCGAACAGGGGTGGTTCGACTTCGGCGGGATGGTGCTCGGGACGGCGTTCATCGCGGACGTCCGGGACGGGCTCGACGTGTACGGCCCTGCCGCCGGGTACACCGGTCCGGCCGACGTCGTGCACGGCACCGAGGACGCGATCGTCCCGGTGTCGTACGGCCGCCGCTACGCCGAGCTCCTGCCCGGGGCGACGCTCACGGTCGTCGACGGCGCGGACCACGGCTGGTCGGCGGTGCCGTTCCGGCAGCGGCTCCTGGCGCTGCTCGACGAGCGCCTCGGCCTGGCCTGACGTCCCCGGGGCCCTCTGACTCAGGAGACCGGAGCGGCCCGTACCCGATCGGGTACGGGCCGCCGAGCCTACTGGCCCTTCCGCCACAGGTCGTGCAGGAGCCGGACCAGGGTCACGAGCAAGCTCGCGATCCCCAGCCACGGCACCTGACGCCTGCGGTCGGGCTCGGTGTCCTTCGACATCGAGACCACCTTCCGTGTCAGCGCCGGCGGACACGAGGAGCGGAAGCGGCCGAGGGCTGCACACGCGGGCGGACCTGCGTATGCTGGTCCCGAGCAAGTGAACTCGGGGGCGATCGTGCGCCCTCGGCCTTCCACTCGGAGGGCAACCCGGAGCCCATCACCGTTGCCGCGGTGGTGGGCTTCAGTCTTGCCCGCAGGACGACCCGGCGAACCGCCCCATTGATGTGTAGCGTACCGGGCTGCTGCGCCCGGGCGAGCGGTCAGCTCACCTGGCCCGAGCGGGCGCCCGACCACAGGTCGACGTCGAGCACGCCGACGGAGTGCTCGTCGATCGACGCCAGCTCGTCGGCGGTGAACGACAGGTTGCCGAGCGCCGCGACGTTCTGCTCGAGCTGCTCGACGCGGGAGGCGCCGATCACGAGCGAGGTCACCCGTTCGTCGCGGAGCGCCCACGCCAGGGCGAGCTGCGCCAGGCTCTGCCCGCGGGCCTCGGCGATGCCGTTCAGCGCGCGCAGGTGCTCGACGACCTCCGGGGTCAGGGAGCCGGCGTCGAGGGACTTGCCCGCCGCGGCGCGCGAGTCCTCGGGGACGCCGTCCAGGTAGCGCCCGGTGAGCAGGCCCTGGGCGAGCGCGGTGAACCCGATCACGCCGAAGCCGAGGTCGCCGGCGGCGTCGAGCAGGCCCTCGTCCTCGATCCAGCGGTTGAGCATCGAGTACGAGGGCTGGTGGATGAGGAGCGGCGTCCCGAGGTCACGGAGGATCTCGGCGGCCCGGCGGGAGCGCTCGGCGTCGTACGACGAGATGCCGACGTACAGCGCCTTGCCCTGCTGGACCGCGGTGTGCAGGGCGCCCATCGTCTCCTCGAGCGGGGTCGAGGCGTCGAGCCGGTGCGAGTAGAAGACGTCGACGTAGTCCAGGCCCGTCCGATGCAGCGACTGGTCGAGCGAGGCGAGCACGTACTTCCGCGACCCGCCGCCCTGGCCGTAGGGGCCTGGCCACATGTCCCAGCCCGCCTTGGTCGAGATGACCATCTCGTCGCGGTAGGGGCGGAAGTCCTCGCGCATGAGTCGGCCGAAGTTCAGCTCGGCGGCGCCGTAGGGCGGGCCGTAGTTGTTCGCGAGGTCGTGGTGCGTGATGCCGAGGTCGAACGCCCGGCGGCTGATGGCCCGCTGCGTCTCGAACGGCTTGTCGTCGCCGAAGTTGTGCCAGTAGCCCAGCGAGAGCAGTGGCAGGTCGAGGCCGGAGCGGCCCGTCCGGCGGTAGGGCATGGAGTCGTAGCGGTCGTCCGCGGCGATGTAGGACATGGGTCCCATCCTGGCCCGACGTGCCCGGATGCGGCCCGACGTGCCGGACGCGGCCCGGTGCGCTCGGCGTCAGTCGGACAGGTTCGCGCTGATCGCGTCGAGCGCCAGTGCCTTCGCCCGCATCGCCACGTCCCCGAGCCGGTCCGCCGTCGCCGCGACGAGCCCCTCGACGAGGATCGCCTGCGGCAACCGCGACGCCAGGGTCAGCTCGTCGCGGAACGTCAGGTCCGGCATCGTCACGACGAGGGCGACCGTGGCGGCCTGCGCGATCGGGCTCCGGCCGAACGCGGTCACGGCGACGACGTCCGCCCCGGCCGCGGTGGCGGCGGCGACTGTCCGGAGCGTCAGCGCGTTCGCCCCGCTCCCGCTCACCACGAGGAGCAGGTCCCCGGGCTCGAGGAGCCGCGCGCTGATCTGCTGTCCGATGACGTCGGACTGCGCCTCGGCGGGGCGACCGATGCTCGTCAGCCGGGCGGCGGCGTCCTGCGCGAGCGGCGCGGACAGGCCGTTGCCCACGATGACGACCCGGCGCCCGTCGGCGAGCAGGGTGACCGCACGGTCGAGCGCCCCGCCGTCGAGGAGCGCCGTCATGTCGTGCACCCGCTCGGCGAGCTGCGTGAACGTCGCGGTGACGATACCGGCGGCACCGTCCGGCGTCGCCCCCGTCGCACGCACCGGAGCGGCTGCGGCGTCCCGCGCGAGCAGGACCCGGAGCTGCTGGTACCCGGAGTACCCGAGGCTCTGGCACGTCCTGACCACCGTCGCGCGCGACGCCCCGGCGGCGTCAGCGACCTGCTGCGCGCTCAGCTCGACGATCTCGGCGGAGCGCTCGAGCAGCACGGCCGCGACGGTCTGCTCGGTCGGCAGCAGGGACGGCATGAGGCTCCGGATGGTGGCGATGACCGCGCCCGGCTGGTCGTTCACGGCTCGACCCTACGGGTCCGGCGCGTCCCGTGACCCCGACGGATCGTCCCGAGGAGCGGGAAGCCCCACCGCCCGGTGATGATCCGGGTGCGGACCGCGCCGCTGAGCTGGTCGATCGCCATCGTCACGACGACGACCACCAGGAGGAGCATCCCGACGACGTCCCACACGCGGAACTGCACGTTGTCGACGAGCATCTTGCCGATGCCGCCGGCACCGATGAGCCCGAGGATCGCCGACGCCCGGACGTTGATCTCGAAGCGGTACAGCCAGAACGCGAGCACGTCGGGTCGGGCGCTCGGCCACACGCCCCACCGCATCACCTGCCACCGCGAGGCCCCCACGGCCGTCGTCGCCTCGACCGGCCCGCGGTCGACGGACTCGAACGCCTCGTAGCCCCACTTGCCGAGCGTGCCGACGGACCCGATCGCGATCGCCAGCGCCCCGGTCCACGCGGTCAGGCCGGTGACGGACAGCATCAGGACGGCGATGACGACCTCGGGCACCGCCCGCAGCACCGCGAAGACCGCACGGAGCGGGACCCGGACGACCGCGGGCGCGAGCCGGTCGGTCGCGAGCAGGGACAGCGGCAGCGAGACGACGGCACCGAGCACCGTGCCGAACCACGCCATCGCGACGGACAGCAGGGTGGCGGACAGGGCGTCCGGCAGTGCCGACCACGCCGGGGGCAGGAACATCAGCCCGAGCAGGTGCGCGGACTTCGCGGGCAGCGCCGGCAGGGCGCCCCAGTCGAGGTCGACCCCCCACGAGGCGGCGGCGACGACCGCGACGACGGCGACCGCGACGAGCGCCCGGCCGACCCGACGAGGACGGGTCGGGCGCGCGGTGGTGGGGCGTGCCTCCCGGCCGGTGCCGGAGCCGGGGCGTGTCGGGGCCGGGCCGACGGCGACGCTCATCGGAGGAGCCGCTTCCTGGTGACGGAGCTGAGGAGCTCGAGCAGGACGACGAGCGCGAGGACCTCCAGGATGACGGTGCTCAGGTAGTGGTACTGGTAGAACGTCCGCACCTTGTCGATGAGCATGCCGAGCCCGCCGGCGCCGACCAGGCCGATGACGGTGGACGCGCGGATGTTGAGCTCCAGGACGTAGACGACCTGCGACACGGCGGACGGGGCGACCTCGGGGAGCACCGCGGCGCGGTCCGCGCGGAACCAGGTGGCACCGGCCGCCAGGGCGGCCTCCTGTCCGCCGCGGTCGACACCGTCGAGTGCCTCGGACACGAGCTTCACGAGGATCCCGACGTTGAACAGCACCAGCGCGAGGACACCGGACAGCGCACCCGTCCCGACGACCGTCACGAACAGCGACGCGAACAGCAGGTCCGGCACGCTGCGGACGACGTTCATGACGAGACGGACGGCCGCCAGGACGGGTCCGTTCGGGTTCGTTGCGCGCGACGCCGCGAAGGACAGGGGGATCGCGACGGCCGTGCTGACGGCCGTCGCGACGACGGCCATCTGCACGGTCTGCAGGAGCGCGGGGAGCGTCTCCGGGATGAACGAGTAGTCCGGCTGCACCAGCTGGACCAGGGTGGCGGACGCGTTCCGCGCGTTGGTCACGAGGGCTGCGACGTCGATCTGCACGGCGATCGCGGACCACACGGTGATCGCGGCGACGACCGCCACGACGGCGAGCGTGCGTCCGAGGGTGCGTGGCCGGCGGGGACGGCCCGTGCCGTCGGCCTGGAGGCGCGGGGTGCGTCCGCCGGACCGCGTCGCGTCCGCCGTCGTCACAGCTGCACCGACGACGCGTCGAGGACGTCCTCGGCGGTGAGGGACCGGCCGTAGATCGCCTCGAACACCGACTCGTCGGCGTCGGCCCCGGGGCCGTCGTAGACGACCTCGCCGGCGCGGAGCCCGACGAGCCGGGTGCCGTACCGACGGGCGAGGTCGAGGAAGTGCAGGTTCACGACGACCGTGATGCCGAGCTCGGCGTTGATCCGCTGCAGGTCGCGCATCACGACGTGCGAGGTCGGCGGGTCGAGCGAGGCGACCGGCTCATCCGCCAGGACCACCCGCGGCCGCTGCGCGAGGGTCCGGGCGATCGCGACGCGCTGCTGCTGCCCGCCGGACAGCTCGGCGGCGCCCACGTACGCCTTCTGCACGATCTCGACCCGCTCGAGGGCCTGCATCGCGAGCTCGACGTCGTCCCGGTGCCACGCGCCGAGGAGCGACCGCCAGGCCGAGGTGTGGTGCAGCCGGCCCATGAGCACGTTGTTCAGGACGGTGGTCCGCTTGGCGAGGTTGAACCCCTGGAAGACCATGCCGACGTCCGCGCGCAGGTCCCGGAGCGCCCGACCGCGGAGGCCGTCCACGCGGGTGTCGCCGACGGTGATCTCGCCGGAGGTGATCGGGACGAGCCCGTTGATCGTGCGGATGAGCGTCGACTTGCCGGCGCCCGACAGACCCACGACGGCGACCATCTCGCCGGGGGCGATGTCGAGGTCGATGCCGCGCAGGCCGTGGTGGCCGTTCGGGTAGGTGACGCCGACGTCGGAGAAGCGGATGCCGGCACCTCCCCGCTCGCTGTGGGTCCGGTCGGGCGTCGTCATCAGCCGAGCCCGATGGTCGCGGCGGTCTGCTGCGTCTTCGTCAGCGCCTCCGGGTCGGCGTCGGTCAGCCCGGTGATCTGGTAGATCGCGGTGAGCGCCTGCTTGCCCTCCGCGGTGCCGGCGTAGTCCTTCATGGCCGTCGTGATCTTCTGCTGCCACTGCTTGCTCAGGCCGGAGGACAGCGAGACGCCGTCGTTCGGGATCTCGTCGGTCAGCGCGAACACGACGACCTTCTTCCCGACGTCGGGGGTGTCCGTCGCGACGACGCTGCGGGCGTCCCAGTAGCTCGTGCCGACCTCGGTGTCGCCGTTGTACACGGACAGGACGCTCGCGTCGTTCGCGGTGACCTGGGTGACCGAGACGTCCTTGTCGACGTCGAGGCCGGCGGCCTTCATCGCGGCGACCGGGAAGATGTAGCCGGCGGGCGAGGCGGCCTGCAGGAGCGAGATCTTCGCACCCTTGAGCTTCTTCAGCGCGTCGAGCCCGGCGGGACCCGTGCCCGACTGGGTGCCGTTGCAGTACAGCATCCCGTTCGTGCCGGCGACGGGCGTGTCCGAGCAGTACTTGTCGGGGTCGTTCGTGAAGAACTGCGCGGCGTAGCTGTGCTTGCCGTTCCGCTCGGTCTGCAGGGCCGGGACCGCGCCGTACTTGTCGCACGCCTGGCTCATCTGCAGGCTCGGGAGCATGCCGATCTGGGCCTGGTCGCTGCCGATCGCCTCCACCGACGCCTGGTAGTCCTGGGTGATGACGCCCTTCACGGGGATGCCGAGGCGCTTCGTGAGGGCCTCCTCGAGGGGCTTCACGGTCTCGACGAGCTTCTTCGCGTCGCCGGACGGCACGAGTGCCAGCGTGAGGGACTTCGGCGCGGCGGCCGAGTCGTCGGAGCGGCCGGTGCACGCGGCCGCGGCGGTGCCGGAGGATCCGGCGGAGGCGGTCTGCTGCGAGGCACCGCAGCCGGAGAGCGCCAGCGTGGCGAGGAGGGCGACGCCGGTGGCGGTCGCGAGCGTGGTCGTGCGGAGGGGCATGACGATTCCGTTCTGGTGTGGGGCTGAGCGGGTGTGGTGTGGTGCGGTCAGGAGCCGGCGGGTACGGGGACCGCGGCGGGGTCCCGGGCCCACGCGACGATGTCGGCGTAGAGCTCGGGGAACGTCGGGGCGACCAGGTCGGCGGGTCCGGCGGCGTGCCCGAACCGGTCGATCAGGGCGGTCCGGCACCCGGCGGCGCGGGGCGCGGCGAGGTCGTTCGCCCAGATGTCGCCGACGGACAGCAGGTCGCCCGGGCGACGGTCCTCGAGCAGTCGGGGGAGCAGGAGGTCCCAGCCCCCGGGCTTCCGGGCCTCGGCGTGCACGGCGTCGACGACCTCGGTGAGTCCGAGGACGGCGAGCGTCTCGAGCACGCCGTCGAGTGGGGCGTTCGTCACGAGCACCCGGTCCGCGTGCGCGCCGACCTCGGCGAGGTGTGCGGCGAGTCCCTCGGGGGCGCTGACGGCGAGGCGTCCGTCCGCGAGGGCCGACCGGCTGCGGCGGTACGCGTCCTCGAGCAGTGGTGCGGCGGTGGGGTCGGCGGCGACGGTGAGCTCGGCGACGGCCTCGTACCCGTCCGCCCACGCAGGAGCGTCCGGCGCACCGTCGAGGAAGGCGCGGAGGCCGACCCGGACCGTGTCGGCAGCGCGCTCCTGACCGCGTCCCCGGAGCGCGGTCGCGACCTCGTCCGCGTACGCCCACACCGGGGCGTCGCCCGTGCACACCGTGCCGTCGAAGTCGAGGACGAGCACGGGGCGGGGGGTGGTGGCGGAGGACACATCGGGCAGCGTAGGGCCGGATGGACGATCGGTTCACGAGTTTTGACGACTGTGAAACATGCGTTCACGAGGTGTTCACAGACGGCTGCGGTCGTCGCTGTCGCCGCTGGTGGCGTCGCTGCTCCCGCGCGGAATGTACAGAAATCGAACAGTTCGTTGCACAAGTAGTTCGCGTCGTGAAACAGTTCTCGCGTCCGGACGAGGACGACCACGACACGGGAAGGCGGGATCACAATGCACAGCACGTACACCGGGATGCCGCACACCACACGAGCCGGCGCGACGCACACCCGCGTCGGTCTGACCGACCCCGCGGTCATCGACGCCTACGTCGAGCGCCGGATCCAGGACCCGTCGCTCCTGTCGCGCCGCTCCGAACCGTCGTACGCTGACTTCTTCACGGCCACCGCGGTCTGACCCGCCGCGTCGGCCGACCACCCGACAGAGAGACCGCACGAGCCGATGCCGCTGACCGTCGTCCGCCGAGAGCACACGCACCTCTACGCCCGAGAGCCCCGTTCGCGTGCGGCCAAGGTCGCCGTGGACGCCCTCCTCCGGCTCCAGCACGCCGAGGAGCAGCAGCTCGAGCAGGCGCGGACCGAGAGCGGCCTGACGAAGAACGAGTTCCTGGCCGTCCGCTACCTGCTCCAGGCGCACCGCGACGGACGGTCGATGGGACCGAAGGACCTCGCGGTCATGCTCAGCGTCTCGAACGCGTCGGTCACGAAGATCGTCGACGGACTCGTCGCGAAGGGCGACCTGGTCCGTGCGCCGCACCCCACGGACCGCCGGGCCCAGGTGCTCGAGCCGACGGTGCAGGCCGCCGCGAAGATCGACTCGTCGTACGCGCGGTTCCACGAGGCCGTGGTCGAGGTGATGGACCACCTGTCGAGCGAGGACAACGCCGTGCTCACCCGGTGCCTCGACCAGATCACCGACGCCCTGGTCGGCGGGCGGCCGACACCGGTCGACGAGTACACGGTCGACCCCGCCTGACCCGGGGTGGCGCGAAAACCTTCCAGCGGTAAGTTGGGGGGATGACGCACGAGGTCGACGAGGACGCGACCCCACCCCGACGCGGTGGGTACCGCAAGGGTGCCGAGCGACGTGCGCAGATCCTCGACGAGATGATCCGGATGGTCGCCGAGCAGGGCGTCGACGCATCGTCCCTGCGCTCCGTCGCCGATGCGCTCGGCATCACGCACGCCGCACTCCGGCACTACTTCCCGAGCCGCGACGACCTGCTGCTCGCGGTGTACCGGGAGCACGAGGTCCGCGAGCAGGGAGCTCCCGACCGGCTGAAGTCGGCGATCGGCGACATGCGGGAGAGCGCCTCGCGCAACCGCGGGGTGCCGGGGCTCGTGCAGCTCTACACGACCCTCGCGGCCGACGCCGTGCAGGAGGGGCACCCGACGACGCGGGACTTCATGCGGGAGCGGTTCACGCGGCTCCGGGCAGACCTGGCGGAGCTCATCGCGGCGGACCAGGCTGCCGGGCGGATCCGGGCGGACCTGGACCCGGTCGACCTGGCGAGCCTGAGCATCGCGGCGTCCGACGGGCTGCAGGTGCAGTGGTTGCTCGACCCCGAGGCTGTGGACGGCGAGCGGGTGCTGCGGCTGCTCGAGTCGATCGTCCCGCCCGGAGCGCAGCCCGCCCCGTAGACCGTCACCCCGGTCGCGTGGCCGGGCCACGGGCGGACGGGAGGCACGTGCCCGGCCCGCCCCGCGCCTCCCGTCCGGGCGCACCCACCGGGTGTACCCATGGAGCATGCCCCGATCTCGCAGCCCCTTCCACGGCCTCCGTGCCCTCGTCACCGGCGCGAGCGGCGGGATCGGCGAGGAGCTCGCACTCGGCCTGGCCGCCGCCGGTGCCGACGTCGTGCTCGTCGCCCGGTCCGCCGACCGGCTGGACGCGCTCGCGTCCCGGATCCGCACGGAGCACGGCGTCGAGGCGACCACGGTGCCCGCTGACCTGGCGCAGGCGGACGGCGTCGACCGGGTCGTGGCGGCGCTCGCCGACGTGCGGGTCGACGTCCTCGTGGCGAACGCCGGGGTCGGTGACCACGGCGCGTTCGTCGACGCCACCGACGAGCGGCTCCGCACCCAGGTCGACCTGAACTGCACGGCCGTCGTCCGGCTCGTGCACGCGTTCCTGCCGCCGATGCTCGCGCGCCGGGTCGGCGGGGTGATGACCGTCGCGTCGACCGCCGCGTTCCAGCCGACCCCGTCGATGGCGGTCTACGGCGCGACGAAGGCGTTCGTGCTCTCGTTCACCGAGGCGCTCTGGCAGGAGTCCCGCGGGTCCGGCGTGCGCATCCTGGCGCTCTGCCCGGGACCGACGTCGACCGGGTTCTTCGACGCGGCGACGCGCGGCGGCGCCCAGGGACGGTTCCTCGAACGGGGCCGGCAGACGGCGGCGCAGGTCGCGGCGGTCGGGCTCCGGGCGTTCGGTCGCGCCGGCGGTCCGACGGTGGTCTCCGGCGGGGCGAACGCGGCGGTGGCGAACGTGCATCGGTTCGTCCCGCGGTCCCTGATGGCGAAGATGTCGGCGATCGCGATGTCCGGCGACTGACCCCTTCCGGACGACGTGACCGCCCGCCCGCGTCGACGGCGGGATCAGACCGGCTGCAGCGGCTCCTGGTCGCCCTCGGGCAGCTCGACGACGACGGGGTCACCGGCACGCACGACGCCGCCCGCGATCACGACGCCCATCACGCCGCCCTTCCGCTCGACCGTGCCGTCCTCGGCCCGTCCGAGTACCCGGCGGAGCAGTCCCGGGTCGTGGTCGTTGATCTGCTGGCAGGGGTTGCGCAGTCCGGTCACCCGCACCCGGGCGTCCGCGCCGAGGTGCAGGACCGTGCCGGTCGGCAGCCCGAGCAGGTCGACGCCGCGGGTGGTCACGTTCTCGCCGAGCTCCCCGGGTGCCACGTGGTGCCCGGTCGGCTCGAGCTCGTCGAACAGCTCGGCGTGCACGAGGTGCACCTGCCGGAGGTTCGGCTGCGAGGGGTCCCGCGCCACCCGGGAGCGGTGCTGCACGGTGGTGCCGGCGTGCGCGTCCCCCTCGATGCCCCAGCCGGCGACGAGGACGACCTCGTCGACGACGGGCTTGCTGAAGCGGTGCTCGTCGTCCCTGCTCACCGCGACGACGTGTGGTCCCTCGTGCTGTTCCCCGGTCACGGTCCCATCCTGGCGCACGGACGGCCGGCCCCGACAGGGGACCGGCCGTCGTGGTGGTGCGGGTGGTGCCTAGGCGTCCACCGAGGCGGTGAGGACCGCGGCGGCGGGGTCGAAGTCCTCGGGCAGCGGTGCGACCCGCTCGACGGACGACTCGATCGTGACGGCGAACCCGGACTCGGCGGCGTCGCGGATGCCGAGCAGCACGTCGAGCACGTGCAGCGCGACCTCGCCCGAGGCACGCTCGGGGCGATCCTCGGCGATCGCGCGGGCGAGCTCGACGACGCCGGTGCCCCGGCCCCAGGTGGAGCCGACGGCCTCGAGCGTCTCCGGCTCCTCCTGCCCGTAGCGCCAGAGCTGCGAGGAGCCCTCGAACGTGTTCGGGTCGGGGAGCGAGATGGTGCCGAGCGTGCCGTTGATCTCGACGAAGCCCATACGGGGGAGCGCGTGCTGGAACGAGAACGTCGACTGGGCGGACTGCCCGCCGGCGAACTCGATGAGCGCGGCGTGGTGCGTGGGGACCTCGACCGGGAACGTCTCGCCGGCACGGTCACCGGACGCGATGGTGCGGCGGTCGAGCGACTTCGACGAGACGGCCTGCACGCGCGACGCGGCGCCGAAGGCGTGCACGAGCGTGGTGACGTAGTACGGGCCCATGTCGAACAGCGGGCCGGCGCCCTTCGCGAACAGGAAGTCCGGGTTCGGGTGCCACGCCTCGGGTCCCGGCACGTGGAACAGCGTCGTCGCGGTGAGCGGCTCGCCGATGTCGCCGCGGGCGATGGCCCGGAGCGCCGTCTGGATGCCGGCGCCGAGCACGGTGTCCGGCGCCGTCGCGACGCGCAGCCCCTTCGCCTTCGCCGATGCCAGGACCGCGGCGGCCGAGTCGTGGTCGGTCGCGATCGGCTTCTCGCTCCAGACGTGCTTGCCGGCGTCGATGATCTGCTGGTCGACCTCGGCGTGCGCCGCCGGGATCGTCAGGTTGATCACGATCGAGACGTCGTCGCGTGCCAGGAGCTCCTCGACGGTGCCCGACGCGGCGACGCCGTAGGCCTCCGCCTGGGCGGCGGCGCGGTCGAGCAGCACGTCGGCGACGAAGCGGACCTCGACGTCGGCGAACTGCGTCAGGTTCTCGAGGTACTGGGTCGAGATGTTGCCGGCACCGATGATGCCGATCCCGACGCGGCTCACGCGGCGCTCCCGGCGGTGTCGTTCGCCTTCAGCCACTCGAGCGACTCGGTGATGCCCTGGAAGACGTCGCCGGAGTAGGCGTCGAACTCGACGACGCGGATCGCCTGCGGCGCGGCGGCGAGGATGCCCGCGACGTCGACGTCACCCTGGCCGGCGGGGGTCTGGTTCTCGAAGGCGCGCTGCAGGGCCTCGGGCACGACGAGGGCGCTCTCCGACGACGGCAGCGCGGTGAGGATGTCACCGTCGACCTTGCCGTCCTTGACGTGGATCGCGACGACGCGGTCCCCGAGCGAGCGGAGCACGGCCGGGGCGTCCGCGCCGCCGACGGTCGCCCAGAAGGTGTCGACCTCGAGCACGGTCTCCGGCGCGAGCTGCGACACGAAGTGCTCGTAGACGCTCTTGCCGTCGACCTTGTTCGTGAACTCCCACTGGTGGTTGTGGTAGCCGAACTTGAGGCCACGCGACGCGGCCTCGGCGGTCAGGACGTTGACACGCTCGGCGATCTTCGCGACGTCGTCGGCGGTCTGCCAGCGGTCGGTCGGGATGAACGGGTCGATGACTGTCTGGATGCCGAGGCGCTCGGCGGCGTCCCAGATCGGGGCGGTGTCCTCGGCGTCGATCACGGCGACGTGGCCGGACGGGGCCGTGAGGCCCGTGGCGGCGAAGGCCTTCTCGAGGTCCGCGGCACGCTCGACGAACGCGTACGGCTCGACGTTCTCGTAACCGATCTCGCGCACCCGGGCGATGGCCTTGTCGAGGTCTTCGGCGATGGCGTCGCGCAGCGAGTAGAGCTGCACAGAGGTGATGGGCATGGCAGAGGGCTCCTTCGATCCTGTCTGGGTGTCGCGGCATCGGATGTCGCAGCCCGTCGAGGAGCGATGCTCCCCGGCGAGACCGATCCCGACGCTACCCCAAAAACCACCCGCTGTGTAGTTTTCCTCGGACGGTGCCTCAGACGCTGGGCAACAAGCCGACACGTGTCGTTGTATGCTCATCGACGTAAAACCTTGTAGGACAAGGTTTTTGCATCGACTCAAGGAGGCGTCATGAGCACACCCGAACCCAGCGGCCCGGCCCTGTTGGACCCGGACGAGGGCATCACCCAACCGGTCAGCACGATGCGGGTGGGGATCGGCTACCAGATCGCGCTGTTCCTCGGGCAGTTCGGCCTCTTCGTCGCGCTCATGGCCCCGGTCTACGTCAGCATGCAGCTCAAGGCGCAGGCCCTGGTGGGCGAGGACGCCGCCACCGTGATCGGCTCCGTCCTGCCGATCGGCGCGTTCGGCGCGCTCCTCATGAACCCGCTCGCGGGTGCCCTGTCCGACCGCACCCGCACGCGCTGGGGTCGTCGCCGGCCGTGGCTCGTCGGTGGCGTGGTCCTGTTCGCGGTCGCCCTCGTCTGGATCGCCTACGCGCCCGACGTCCTCAACCTGACGCTCGGCTGGCTGCTCGCGCAGATCGCCGCGAACGCGACGCTCGCCACGCTCCTCGCGAGCTTCGCGGACAACGTGCCCCAGGTGCAGCGCGGCCGGTCGTCGAGCATCATCGCGCTCGCCCAGAACACCGCCGTGCTCGCCGGCACCTACCTGTCGGTGTTCTTCGTCGCGAACCTGCCGGTGCTGTTCATCGCGCCCGGCATCCTGGCGATCTTCCTCGTCCTCGTCTACGCGTTCGTCGCGCGGGACGACCTGCCGACGTACCCGCTCAAGAAGTTCACCTGGCTCAACCTGGTGTCGTCCTTCTGGACGAACCCGATCAAGAACCCGGACTTCGCGTTCGCGTGGTGGTCGCGGTTCCTCATCATCCTCGCGACGTTCATGTTCACGACCTACCGGCTGCTCTACATGCAGGAGCACCTGGGCATCGCGGACGCGAAGGCCGCGACGGAGGCCGTCGCCTTCGGCGTGCTGCTCTACACGGTCGCCCTGCTCGTCAGCGCGGCGCTCTCCGGCTGGGCCTCGGACCGGCTCGGTCGCCGCAAGGTGTTCGTCGGCGGGTCGACGGCGCTGTTCGCGGTCGGGCTGGTCGTGCTCGCGCACGCCGAGACCGTCACCGGCTTCTACGTCGCCGAGGTCGTCATGGGCTTCGCGTACGGCATCTACTCGGCCATCGACACGGCCCTGGTCGTGGACGTCCTGCCGAACGCGGACCGTCCCGGCAAGGACCTCGGGGTGATCAACATCGCGAACGCGCTGCCGCAGTCGCTCGCCCCGGCGATCTCGCTGTTCTTCCTGTCGATCGGCAGCACGCACGCCGACAACTACACGCTCATGTGCTGGGCCGCCGGAGCCGTCGCCCTGCTGGGCGCGCTGGTGGTCATCCCGATCAAGCGGGTCCGGTAGCGCCCCTCGCGACACGCGACCACCCCGCGGACGGGAGGCACGGTGCCAGCAGGCACCGTGCCTCCCGTCCGTCTCCCGGTCACGTCGGTAGCGTGAGCCGGTGCCGTCTCCCGCAACACGCTCCTTCGACCCCCCTGCCGGACCGCTCACCGCCGTCGTCGACGGCGACGTCACCCGCGCGCTCGGCATCCCCTACGCGCGAGCCGAGCGCTTCGCGGCGCCGGAGCCGGTCCCGGCGACCACCGAGCCGTACCCGGCGACCACGCCCGCGCCCGTCGCGCCGCAGCGGAGCTCGCCGGCCGTCGACCAGCTGCTGCCGCCGATGGACCTGCAGGTGGACGAGCACTGCCAGCGCCTGAGCGTCACGGTGCCGAGCGACGCCCGACCCGACGAGCGACTCCCCGTGATGGTGTGGATCCACGGCGGGTCGTACGTGATCGGCGGCGGTGACCTGCCCATCCACGACCCCCGCGACCTGGTGACCGAACAGCGCGTCGTCGTGGTGACGGTGACCTACCGGCTCGGCGTCCTCGGGTTCCTCGGCGACGGCGAGACCGTCCCCGCGAACCTCGGGCTGCTCGACCTGGTCGCCGCCCTGCGGTGGGTGCACGAGAACATCGCGGCGTTCGGCGGCGACCCGGACACCGTGACGGTGTTCGGGCAGTCCGCCGGTGGCGACGCGACCGCGCACCTGATGATCAGCGAGGGCGCACGCGGGCTGTTCCGACGGGCGATCGTGCAGAGCGCCCCGCTCGGGCTGTCCCGCGGTCGCGCGCGCATGACCCGGGCGGTGCTCCGGGCCGTCGGGACCGTCGGGCCGGACACCCCCCTCGACGAGGTGCTCGACCGACAGGTCCGCGGCGAACGGGCCGGCGGGGTCTTCGGCCTGGCCGGGGCGATGCCGTTCGGGACGCAGTACGGCCACGCGCCGCTGCCCGCCGAACGCGACACGGACCGGGCGTGGCGGGCGGTCGCGCCCGAGGTCGACGTCCTCGTCGGCGCCGGGTCCGACGAGACCGGCATGTACGTGCCGATGATCCCCGGCGTCCGGACGCTCGCACGGTGGCGGCCCGCGCGGTCGCTGCTGCGGTGGCTCGTCGTCCGACCGCTGTCCGAGGTCGTCTACGGCCGGGACGTCCGCCGGTTCGCGGCACGGCACCGGGCCGCCGGTGGGAACGCCGTCGCGTACCGACTGCTCCGCGGGGCCACGGCCACGCCGACCGGGGCCGTGCACATGAGCGACGTGCCGATGCTGCTCGGCGGGCGGGAGGCCTGGGTGGGCAGCCGCTTCGTGCCGGAGCGGGACTGGCCGGAGGTCGATCGTCGCGGGCGGGCGCTCCGTGCGGTGTGGGCGGAGTTCGCCCGGACCGGGCGGGTGACGGCGGCCGACGACGAGACGATCGCGTTCGACCGCGGGTAGGCGGAGCCGTCCGGTGCTGCCTGCTCGGTCCGCCCCCGAACGGGCGGTCGCGTCCCGGGCCGACCGTGGGCAGGATCGACGCATGTCCGCTGACCTCCGCGCCCGCATCGTCACGGCCGCGGTCGACGCCTTCCGCACCACCGACTTCCACGCCGTCGGTCCCGACGAGGTCGCCTGTCACGCGGGTGTCGACGTCGCCGAGGTGCACCGGGCCTTCCCCACGTGGGACCTGCTCGTCGTCGCGGTCGTCGACCGCTGGGCCGCCGCCACCGAACGGGCGCTGTGGCCGGTGGCCGAGCAGGAGGGCGCCGTCGCCTACCTGCGCGCGCGGCTCGAGGCCGGGCAGCGCGAGCCAGGACTCGTGCGGCTCCGGATCGCGCTGCTGAGCGCCGCCTCCGGTCCCCGGCACCCGGCGTCGGGGTGGTTCCGGACGCAGTACACGCGGTCGTTCGAGGACGTCACGCTCGCGCTGGTGCGCGACGTGGTCGCCGGCCGGGAGGCACGTGGTGCGTCCCCGAGACACGCTGCGGAACAGCTCGTGGCGCTCTACGAGGGGCTGCAGCTGCAGGCGATGCTGCGCGAGGACGCCGACCTGCTCGGCGGGTGGGACCGGGCGGTCGCGCGGATGCGGGCCGGGTGGGCGGTCGACGTCGCGGCGTGAGGACCCCGTGTCGCGGCGTCGGTGCGGGCGCCGGGCCTGCTGGCACCGGGCCGGGGGGCGTCAGGCCTGCGGGCGTCAGGCCTGCTGGTGTCAGGCCGAGAAGGCCCGGACCAGGTGCGGTGGCGTCGCCCGCACGACGGCGTCGACCATGCGACGGCCGCGCCACCACTCGTCTGCACGGAGGTGCAGGGTGTTGCCGGCCCCGTCGACCACCGTCACGCCGAGGTCGCCGCGGCGGCCCACGACCGCGGCCTCGGCGAGGTCGACCATCCGCGCCGGCAGCCCGCGCGGTCGCAGCGTGACCCGGGTGCCGTCGACCTCGAGGTGCGCGTCGGCGAACGCGGGCAGGAGCGCGGTGCGGTGGACGCTCCGTCCAGCACCCGGACGCGGGGGGAACCACACCCGCTCGGGGGCCGGCACACCCGGCGCAGCGTCGACGTGGTCCAGGCCGTGTCGCTCCGCCAGGGCGGCGAAGTCGGCGTCGGCGTCCTGGTCGACGCACACGACGAGGGTCCCGAGCGCGTCCGCGAGGGCGCTCCGGAGGTTGCTGAGCTCGGCCGGGGTGACCGGACCGTCCACCGGCTGAGGAGTCGGCAGGCCGCGGAGCCGCATGAGCACCTCGGCCGAGACCCGGAGGTCCGCGCGGAACGCCGCATCGGTCGCGTTGACCGCGCGGGCCGCGTCGATGCGCGCGGTCGTCGACGTGCTCGGCCCGCTCGCCGCCAGGCGTCGGAGGGTCTCGACGACGACCGTCGCCGCCGCCTCGGTGTCCGCCTCGACCGGGTCCGCGGTGACGACGACCACGGAGCGCTCGCCGTCGAGCGCGACCGAGTGGGAGTCGATCGCGTACGCGACGCCGGCCTCCATCCGGAGCGCGTCGAACACCTCGTGCTCGAGGACGGCCTCGAGCAGCGGCGCGACGCGGGCCGGGACGACGACCGACGCTGCGATGCCACCGAGCGGGGACTCCACGAGGGCACCCGTCCGCATCGGGCCCGTCCACGGCTGCAGCGGTGCGGCCGGCGGTCCGGGCGGCAGCGCGAGGTCGACGGTGGCGGGCGGCACGGCTCCGCCGGCGACCGACACGATGGCGTTCCCGGCGACGAGGTGGTGCTCCACCCAGCGCCGGACCTCGGCAGGCGTGATCCCCGCGACGGGAGCGGCACCGGCACCCGATCGCCCCGGCCCGGCGGGACCGAAACGCGCGGTGTGCACGGACGGGACCATCTCGTCGGCGCGGAGGGGGTCCTCGCGGGCGACGATCCGGCGCTCGCGCTCGACGGTCTCCTCCGACACGTCGAGCACGGCCCGGACGGCAGCGGCGAGACCACGCACCAGGTCCAGGGCCTCCTCCGTGGTGGTCGTCACGACCTCGAACACGGTGATCCGGTCCTGGGTGACGGCGTTGTGCGGCGCGGCGATCGGGAGCGCGGCACGGACGACCAGGTGCTCGACGAGGTGTGCGACTCCGGCGAGCAACACGGGTTCGTCACACGTCCCGGCCCCGAACACGAGCCGCGCCGTGACGGGTCCGATGGTCGGTGCGTGGACGATCGGGACGGGGTGGGTCTGCTCGGGCACACGCCATGCTGGCACGCACCCGACGGCTCGCCCGCTCCCCAGTCCGGGGGAGCGATCGGGGAGCGGTCAGGGTGCCGTCCGGTCGCGGTGACGGACCGCGAGCAGGACGACGGCGCCGCACACGAGTCCGAGCGCGACGAAGACGGGGACGCGGAACGACAGTGCGACGACGACGCCCCCGGCACCGCCGCCCTGCAGCAGGACCTTCCCCGCCTGGGCCGCCGTCGCCAGGAGCACGACCGCCGCGACCACGACGACCACCACCCGTTCGGCCCGGCTGGGCAGGGCCGTGGGCACCGGAGCGGTCCGCCGCCACCAGACCGCCGCCGCCACGAGCAGGGCGGCGAGTCCGAGCACGCTTGAGGCGTCCTGCAGGAAGAACGGCAGCCAGTACCCGCCGATCGACGTCTCGCGGAGCGCCGGCCACGCCTGGACGACGAAGCCGTGTCCGTGCGTGAAGCCGTCCCACACCACGTGCGTCACGCTGCCGACGACGCACGCGAGCACGACGACCAGCACCGTGCGGACGTCGAGCGTCGGGCGCGACCACCAGGTGCGGGGCACGCGGTCGCGCACGCCCGGCACGACCGGTGCCCAGGCCGGACGGACCAGGAACCACCACGTGGCGAGCACCACGAGGGACACCGCGAGGTCGATCGTCGGGATGCCCCACCAGGAGTGTGCCGCCTCGTACGGCGGGAGGACCGGCGCGAAGAGCACGGCGTCGGGTGCCATCGACCCGACGGCGACCGCGGCGACCGGGACCGGCAGGCGCCGGGCGGCCAGGGCGACGACCGCGTGGCTGACGGTGAACGGCATCAGCGGGCCAGGTGGGTCCGCCGCATGAACCACTCGACGCCCTCGGCCAGGGCGGTCCCCGCGGTGTGCCAGTCGTGCCCGCCGTCCTCGACCAGGCGCTGGGTCACAGCGACGCCGGCGGCCCGTGCGGCCTGCGCGACGACCGGCACGATCGGCCCGTACCGGCTGTCGTCCGCCCCCGCCGCGATGAAGGCGGCGGACGCGGTGTAGGGCGCCCGGTCGGCCAGGATCCGGAGCGGCTGCGCGGCCTCGTACGCCGCTCGGTCGCCCTTGAAACCCCGCTTGATGGTGTCACCTTCGTCGCCGAGCGTCGGCCCGCGCTGCCCGGAGACGTCGATCCACGAGCTGAACCGGTCGGGGAAGGTCGCCCCGAGCTGGAGCGCACAGGTGCCGCCCTGCGAGAAGCCCGCGATCGCCCAGTCCGACGCGCGGGTCGACGCGTGCAGGTTCGCCCTCACCCACGTCGGCACATCCTGGGTCAGGTAGGTCGCGCTGTTGCCGAGCGGGCCGTCCAGGCACATCGGGTTGTTCGACGCCGCCTCGAGCTGGTCGGGCATGACGACGATCGGGGCCAGCCCGTGGTGCCGCGCCGCGATCCGGTCGAGCCGCTCGACCATCCGGCCGGCCTCGATGATGTTCGCGGGAGCCGCACCGGGGCCCTGCCCGGACAGCATCACGACGACCGGCAGCTCCGGGGCGTGGTCGACGAGCGCGGCCGGGGGCAGGTACACGATCGCCGGGCGGGCCCGGAAGTGCGAGACGTCCCCGGGGATGCGGACCGATCCGTAGCGGCCGTGCTCCGGCAGGTCGGCCGGGGCGTGCCAGTCGGCGGCGTCGATCGTCCCCGACCGCGGCGCGGGGTCGTCGGGCAGTCGGAGCGGCGGCACGTGCGACTCGCCCAGGGCGTCCGCGACCGTCGGGAACAGTCCGGCGTCGCGGTTGATCGCGAGCGCGCCGGACAGGACCGCAAGCGGCACGAGCACCACGGCGAGCACCCGGACGACGAGCCGCCCGCGCGCCCGGGTCCCGGCTCGGACGAGCCCGACGACGGCGACCCCGACGAGCGCGCAGACCACCCCGGTCCAGATCCGGTCGACCCACGTCGGCGCGATGCCGAGCACGTCGAGGACGTCGCCGAACAACCACGACAGCAGCGCCCCGGCCAGTGCCCCGGCGACGAGGGCGATCGCGAACGGCCGCCAGGACCGCCGCAGCAGGAAGACCACCCCGAGGGCGACGAGCACCGTGACGGCGTAGAGGGGCAGCAGCAGGTGCGCGGAGAGCAGCGGGAGGGTCGTCATCGGGTCGTCCGGTGGGTCGGGAGGCTCCACGCGGCGCCGACACGGCGGACCGCGGGATCGGCGGGGTCACCGGCACCGTAGCGACCCGAGGTGTCCCGAAGGGCACCGGACGCCCGGTCTGCGGCGGCTTCGCGGCTGATCCTGAGTCATCCCGCACCCTGCGTGGTCGGCCGACGGTGGTGCGCTGGCCGGGCGGCCACGACGGAACGTCCCCGCGGGCGATGCGGCGGCGCGTCCCGCTCCGGCTGTCCGGGGTCGGTGGCACAGTCGGCAGATGGAGTACACCGACTACGACACCCGGCTCGCCGCCTACGGCGTGGTCACCGACGGCGACCGCGTGCTCCTCGCCCGGCTCCGGGTGCCCGAGGCCGGGACGTGGACGCTCCCCGGCGGCGGTGTCGAGTTCGACGAGACCGTCGAGCAGGCCGTCGTCCGCGAGATCCACGAGGAGACCGGCTACCACGCCGAGTGCGGCGCCCTGCTCGGGATCCGGCACCACATCGTGCCGAAGGAGCGTCGGTTCCACGACACCGGGCGTCCGATGAAGGCCGTGCAGGTCGTATTCCGGGCGACGATCACGGGTGGGGAGCTCCGCAACGAGACCGACGGGACGACGGACGAGGCCGCCTGGGTCCCGATCGCCGACCTCCCGCACCGGCGGCACGGCCTGGTCGTCCCGATCGCACTGGGGTGGGCCGGAGCACTGCTCCGGTAGCGTTCGGGCACGGCGACCGAGGGGAGCGGACGTGCGCGGCGCAGCCACCGACCTGTCCGCCCGGCTCTGGGCCGAGCGGGCGCTCCTCGGGCAGCTCCGGGACGCCGTCGACGACCCTGCCCGGTCCGTGCTGCTCGATCGGCTCGGCGCGGTCCGGCTCGAGCGGGACGTCCTCGTGCACGCCGTCGCCGAGCAGTGGGGAGCGCCGGGACGCGACCACACGCTGCCGGCGCTGCTCGACGTCGCCCCGGTGCCGTGGGACCTGCTGCTGCCCGACCACCTCGCCGCGATCACCGCCCTGCACGACGAGGTCGATGCCGTCCTGCCGCCCGGCCCGGTCCGCGAGCGGTGGGACCGCGTCACTGCTCGATGACGCTCAGCACGTTCCCCGACGGGTCGGTGAACCACGCGATGAGCGGCCCGCCCTGCCGGTTCACCCCGCGCTCGTCCGTCACCCCGTCGTACTGCAGGAACCGGACCCCGGCCGCCGCGAGCTCGTCGACCGCGGCGTCGACGTCGGGCACCGGGAAGTTGAGGACGGTGAACGACGCAGGCTCGTGGGCAGGCCCCTTCGGGTAGACGAGCACGCCGTGCCCGTCGCCGAGGTGGAGCGTGAGCATCCCGTGCTCCTCGCTGACCGGGACGCCGAGCACGCCCTCGTAGAACGCCCGGGCCTCGGGCACGTCCCGGACCGAGAACCCGCTGAACGCCGTCGTCGCATCGACCATGCGCCCAGGCAACCACCGCGACCACCGCCGCGCATCGCGGACGCGCACGCTCCGGTGGTAGGAACGTCGCATGGCAGCAGGGAACCGCGACGACCCGGACGACGCCCGTACGAGCCGTCGGGCGTTCCTCCGCCGTGCGGGCATCGGTGCCGCAGGTGCCGCCGTCGGTGCGGGTGCGGTCGGCGCCGGCGTGGCCGCCGCCCGGGGCACCGACGCCGCGCGCTACGGGTTCGCCCCGCTCCCCGAGCGCGCCGAGCCCGGGTTCGACCACGTCGTCGTGCTCATGTTCGAGAACCGGAGCTTCGACCACGTGCTCGGCCGGCTGTACACCGACGCCGAGCTCCGACCCGGTCAGTCGTTCGCCGGACTGCAGCGGGGGACCCACGAGAACACCGCCCCGGACGGCACGGTCGTCGCCGCGCACGTCTACGAGGGCAGCACCGACGTCGTGATGAGCCAGCCGGACCCCGATCCGGGGGAGTTCTACCCGCACGTCAACACGCAGTGGTTCGGCACGGTCGATCCGCCCGGCAACGCCGACCCCGGGCGGAACGGCTACGCGGCCCCGTACAACGCCCCGGCGGACACGAGCCGCCCGACCATGTCCGGCTTCGTCCGGGACTACGTCGTGAACTACCGGCTCGAGCGCGGTGTCGAGCCGACCCGGGACGAGTACGAGCGCGTGATGGGCGGCTTCTCGCCCGCGATGCTCCCGGTGTTCTCGACCCTGGCGAAGTCCTTCGCCGTCTACGACCACTGGTTCTGCGCCGTCCCCTCGCAGACGTTCTGCAACCGCTCGTTCCTCCACGCGAGCACCTCGCACGGGTTCGTCACGAACGGGCAGCCGGACGGCCCCGCGAAGTGGCTCGACGCCCCGGACGTCCCGACGCTGTTCACCCGGCTCGAGGACGCGGGCAAGCGCTGGCGCGTGTACTTCGACGCCGACCAGGTCGTCTCGCTCACCGGTTTCCTGCACGCGCCGTCGATCGAGCGGTACTGGAGGACGAACTTCCGGAGCATGGCGCAGTTCCACGAGGACGCGGCGAACGGCACACTGCCCGACTACGCCTTCGTCGAGCCGCGGATGATGTTCGACCACAACGACATGCACCCGCCGGTCTCGCGTCCGAAGGTCGTCGCGGAACCGGACGGCGCGACGTTCGACAGTGCGATGAGCGACGTCCGCGCCGCCGAGGCCCTGCTCGCCGAGGTCTACGGCGCGATCCGGGACGCTCGCTCGTCGAACGGGTCGAACGCGGTGAACACGGCGCTCGTGGTGACGTTCGACGAGCACGGCGGCATCTACGACCACGTCCCGCCGCCCACCGCCACACCGCCGTCCGGTGATCCCGAGCCGGGGGAGATGGGCTTCGGCTTCGACCGGCTCGGCGGCCGGGTCCCGACCTTCGTGGTCTCGGCGTACACCGACCCGGGCACGATCGTGAACGCCACGATGCACCACGGGTCGATCGCGCACACCCTGTGCCAGCAGCACGGTCTCGAGCCCCTCACCCACCGGGACGCCGAGGCCGAGGGGATCCACAACGTCCTGAACCGCACGGTGCCCCGACAGCCGCAGCTCTGGCCCGAGGTCACCCCGCCCTACGTGCCCACCAACCCCGAGGCCGCCGCCCGCCGACGTCGACCGCGCGGCGCCGAGCGCGACCGGCCGATCACGGCGCCGGCGAAGGGGCTGCTCGGACTGCTCCTCGCCCGCTACGAACCGGAGGCGCCCGTGCCGGAGACCTTCGGGGACGCCTACGACGTGCTGACGAAGCACGGCATGGGCCTGTTCGGCGACCGTGACTGACCGCGCGCCGCGAGCACTGACCGTGGCGACGCACGGCTGCGATGATGACCACGTGACGAACCCCGACGCCGCCGTCGCCCACGCCGTGACGCTCGCCGCCGCACCCGGCCGGGTCGTCCTCGGGATCGTCGGCGCCCCCGGAGCCGGCAAGTCGACGCTCGCCCGCCGGGTCGTCTCGGCCGTCGACGCCGCGCACGGCCCGGGCACCGCCGTGCAGGTGCCGATGGACGGCTTCCACCTGGCGAACGCCGCGCTCGACGCCCTCGGCCGGCACGACCGCAAGGGCGCGATCGACACCTTCGACGCGCACGGCTACGTCGCCCTGGTGCGCCGACTCGTCGCCGCCGACGAGGACGTCGTCTGGGCGCCGGACTTCGACCGCCGCGTCGACGAGCCGGTCGCCGGCAGCATCGCCGTCCCGCGCGCCACCCGGCTCGTCGTCACCGAGGGCAACTACCTGCTCGACGACCAGGCACCGTGGACCGCGCTGCGGACCCTGCTCACCGAGACCTGGGCGGTCGTCGTCGACGACGACGTCCGCGTCGACCGCCTCGTCGGACGACACGTGCGGCACGGACGCGACCGCGCGGCAGCCCGCGCCTGGGCGCTCGAGGTCGACGGCGTGAACGCCGCGAGGGTCGCGGCGACGCTGCCACGCGCCTCCAGGACGGTGCGGACCTGAGTCCGGCACCCACGACCACCGACACGACGGGAGCGACCATGACCATCGCCATCACCGGGGCCACCGGCAACATCGGGGGCGCGGTCGCCCGCGCGCTCGCCGCGGCGGGCACGCCGTTCCGGATGCTCGTCCGCGACCCGTCGCGCGCACCGGAGCTGCCCGGCGCCGAGGTCGCCGTCGCGTCCTTCGCGGACGTCGACGCGTCGCGCCGGGCCCTCGAGGGCGTCGACCTGCTGCTCATGGTGTCCGGCGCCGAGGCCGAGGACCGGCTCGCCCAGCACCGCGCCTTCGTCGGCGCGGCCGCGACGGCGGGCGTGCAGCACGTCGTCTACACGTCGTTCGCCGGTGCCGCGGCCGACGCGACCTTCACCCTGGGTCGCGACCACTGGGCCACGGAGCAGGCGATCCGCGCGACCTCGATGGCGCACACGTTCCTGCGCGACTCGTTCTACCTGGACTTCGTCGAGGACCTGGTCGGCGAGGACGGCGTGATCCGCGGTCCGGCCGGCGACGGTGCGATGGCGGCGGTGGCGCGCGCGGACGTCGCCCGAGTCGCGACCGAGGTGCTGCTGCACCCGTCGGCGCACCTCGACCGCACCTACGACCTGACCGGGCCGGTCGCGATCACCCTGGCCGAGGCCGCGGCGATCGTCTCCGAGGTCCGCGGACGCCCGGTCAGCTACCACGAGGAGACCCTGGACGAGGCGTACGCGTCGCGGGCGAAGTGGCAGCCGGAGCCGTGGCAGGCGGACGCGTGGGTGAGCACGTACACGGCGATCGCGGAGGGTGTGCTCGCGCCGGTCTCCGGGGACGTCGAGCGGGTCACCGGCCGGCGGCCGATGACGCTGCGCGAGGTGCTCGAGGCGCGCTGACGCGGTCCCGGGCGCGGCTGCGGTTCCGACCCGACAGTTGCTGCTCCATGGACGCGTCAGGTCGGCCGGGAGGCACGTGGTGCGTCCGGCGCGACGGCTCCCGTCCGGCGCGGGTCAGGTCACGCGACGGGCGGCGAGGGTGCCGATCACCCCGAGGGTCAGCACCGCCACCAGCACGACGAGGAGCGGCGCCGTCCAGTCCCCGGTCGCACCGTGCAGGCTCCCGGCGACGAGCGGCCCGGCCGAGCCGATCAGGTAGCCGCCGCCCTGCACGAACGCGGACATCCGGCGGGCGTCGTCGTCGCTCGTGACGATCCGCACGATGATGATGAAGATCACGGTGATGCCGCCGCCCTGCGCCGCCCCGCCGAGGACCGACCAGAGCAGCCAGAGCTGCGGCGCGAACAGCAGCCCGAGCGGCATCGCGAGCCAGAGCGTGCCGACGAGGGCGACGATCGCCCGCGGCCGCCAGCGCGTCGCGAGCACCGGGACCCCGAGTGCCCCGACGACCGCGAGGATCTGGAACACCGACGAGCTCGCGCCGGACGACTCCGCCGAGAACCCGATCTCGTCGTGCAGGAGCGTCGGGATCCACGCGGTCAGCGCGTAGTACGAGAACGCCTGTCCACCGAAGGCGAGCGTCAGCCCCCAGGTGATCAGCCGTCGAGCGGGTCGGACGGTCGGAGCGCCGCTCGTCGACACCGTGCGGATCGACCCCGTCTCGGTGAGCAGCTCGACGGGCCCGGTCGCGGGCACCGGCTCGGTGCGCTCCGGTCGGAGCCAGGCCGCGCGGGTGCCGACGGCGTACGTCCACCCCGCGGCGGCGACCACCGCGAACACGGCCCACACCGCGATGGCGACCGGCCAGCCCCAGGCGGCGGCGATCGGTGCGGTGCCGAGCGACGTGATCATCGACCCGACGTTGAGCGCCGACGTGTACACGCCCGTGACCAGGCCGACGCGCTCCGGGGAGGTGTCCCGCCGGATGACGACGGGCACAACGACGTTGCCGATCGTGATGCCGATGCCGATCACCGCCGTGCCGACGAGCAGCGCCGTCGCCGAGGGCACCGAGCGGAGCACCGTGCCCGCGAGGACGATCACGAGCGACAGGGACACCGCGCGCTCGGGGTCGGCCTTGGCGATCACCCAGCTGGCGAACGGCGTCGCGAGCGAGAAGCACAGGACGGGGATGGTCGTCAGCAGGCCGGCGACCGTCGCGGTCAGCCCGAGGTCGACACGGACGTCGCCGATCACCGGCGCGGGGGCGACGATCAGCCCGCGGAAGTTCAGTGCGATCAGCACGATCGCGGCGGGCAGCACCCAGGCCGCGCCGCGGAGCCCCCGACGGGCCGCGGTCGTCACGCGGCGTCCGGCAGCAGGATCGGCAGCAGGTCGAGCGGGGTGGCGGCCCGTGCGACGGTGCCCGTGGCCTCGGCCGGGGAGCCGTAGCCCCACTCGGCGAAGACCACGGGGACGCCGTTCGCCGCGGCACCCTCGACGTCGTGCAGGCGGTCGCCGACGAGGACGGGCCGGCTCACGTCGAAGCCGCGGGCGTCCAGGCGGCGGAGGGCCTCGGCGACGACGTCGGCCTTGGCGCTCCGGACCTCGTCGTCGCTCGCGCCCGTGATGACGTCGATGTCCCCGGTGAGCCCGTAGTGCTCGAGGATGTACGTCGCCGGGGTCTCGGGCTTGCTCGTGGCCGTCGAGATCGGCAGTCCGGCCTGGTGCAGGGTCCGCAGCACGACGTCGATGCCGGGGAACATCGCCGAGTCGAGCGCCCCGTGCGACAGGTAGTGCTCGCGGTAGACGGCGAGCGTGTGCTCCGCCTGCGCCTCGTCCATCCCCATCGCCGTCTTGAAGGTGTCCATGATCGGCGGGCCGACGAACGACATGAGCGTCTCGTGGTCCGGGACGGGCACGCCGACCGTGCGGAAGGTGTGCGTCATGCTCTCGAGGATCCCCGGAGCGGAGTCGCTGATGGTGCCGTCGAGGTCGAACAGGATGGCGGTGAAGGGGCGCGTCATGTCCTGCCCAGCCTAGTCGGCGTGTCGGGGGCGACCCGTGCCTCCAGGCCGGTGCCCGCACCGACGACGGACGGCAGCCGTCCCGACGACGGGCGCGAGCCGTCCCGATGACGGACGTGGGCCGCGGCGCCCGGTCGCTCCGCTCAGAACAGGCGCGTGTGCCCGCCCTCGATGCCGCGCATCGCGTCGTAGTCGAGCACGAGGACGCGGATCCCGCGGTCCTCGGCGAGGGTGCGCGCCTGCGGTGCCACCGTCTGCGCCGCCAGGACGCCCTGCACCGGCCGCAGCAGCGGGTCGCGGTTCATGAGCTCGAGGTACCGGGTGAGCTGCTCGACCGCGTCGATGTTCGCGTTGCGCTTCATCTCGACGGCCACGCTCGCGCCCGCGTCGTCACGGGCCAGGATGTCCACCGGTCCGATCGCGGTCATGTACTCGCGGCGGACGAGCGTGTGGCCGTCGCCGAGCAGTTCGATCTGCTCCGCGAGGAGCTGCTGCAGGTGCGCCTCGACCCCGTCCTTCACGAGCCCGGGGTCGACGCCCAGGTCGTGCGACTCGTCCGCGAGGACCTCGTACAGGCTGACGATCAGCTTGTCCTGCGTCTTCTTCTGCGTCACCGTCCACACATGGGTGATGCCGGCGGAGGCCTGCTCCTCGTCCGGCTCGCCGATCTCGATCGAGCACGGCGGGCTCATCCAGTTGAGCGGCTTGTAGCTGCCGCCGTCCGAGTGGACGAGCAGCGAGCCGTCCGCCTTGAGCATGAGCAGACGGGTCGCGAGCGGCAGGTGGGCCGACAGGCGTCCGGCGTAGTCGACGGAGCAGCGGGCGATGACGAGACGCACCCGGCGATCCTAACGGTGGTCGCGCGTCGCGCTCTCCGCCCGGTCGGCGGTCGGTGCGGCGGCTTCCGTCGCGGGGGTAAGCGTGCGGGCTTCCGTTCCGGGGGTGGGCGTTCCGGCCTGGAGGCGCGGGTCGTCCCCGTCGTCCCCGCTGCGGCCCGTCGTGCGGTCACGCCCGGCCGACTGCGCACGTCGGCGGCGCAGCGTCTCGGCCGCGGTGCCCGTCTCGCGTGCTGCCCCGGACGCCAGGCCCGCGCCGATGATGAACACGAAGACCACGAGCAGCGCACCGAGCAGGCCGATGTGCTCGCCGAGGAACCCGATGAGCGGCGGACCGGCGAGGAACGCCACGTACCCGATCGTCGCCACGGCGCTGACCTTGAGCGCGGCCGAGCGTGGGTCGTCGGCCGCGGCGGACATGCCCATCGGGAACCCGAGGCTCGCGCCGAGGCCCCAGAGCACGACCCCGACGATCGCGATCGGGATGACGTCGACGAAGATGAGCAGCCCGAGACCGACCACGGCGACGGCGGCGCTCACGCGGAGCACGGGCACGCGGCCGAAGCGGTCGATGAGCGGGCTGCCGGCGATGCGCCCTGCGGTCATCGCGGCGAGGAACACAGTCAGCACGGCGGAGCCCGCGGCGTTGTCGAGGCCGTGGCCGTCGATCATCGCGAGCGGCAGCCAGTCGTTCGCGGACCCCTCGGCCAGCGCCATGCCGAGCACGATCACGCCGATCAGCAGGGTCGACGGCTGTGCCCAGACCTGCCAGCGGGTGAGCTGCACGGGGGTCGGGCTCGTCGCGGTCGACGTGTGCTCCTCGAACCGGTGCTCGTCGCCGAAGCGCGACGCGGCCGCGAGCATGACCACGCACGTGACGATGCCGAGGACGGCGAAGTGCAGCACGACGGGCACCTCGAGCGCCTCGGTCAACGCCCCGAGCCCGGCGCCGGCGAGCGTGCCGACGCTGAACGCCGCGTGGAAGAGCGGCATGATCGTCCGCCCGCCGGCCTTCTCGGCGGCGGCACCGGACACGTTCATGGACACGTCGACCAGGCCGTTGCCGAAGCCGAACGCGATGAGACCGACCCAGATGGCGGCGAAGCCCCACCCGTACGTGACCGCGAAGCCGGCGAAGGTCAGCCCGACGGCCAGGCAGACCGAGGCCACTTGGACCCCGCGGCGCGCACCGAGCTTCGACACGATGTGCCCGGCGAACGTCAGGCCGCCGATCGAGCCCACCGCCATGCCGAGGACGAGCAGGCCCATCTCGAGGGTCGTCGCGCCGAGGGAGTCGCGGACGCTCGGGATGCGGCCGAGCCAGGTCGCGATCGCCAGGCCCGACAGCGTGAAGGCCACGAAGACCGCGACGATCCAGACGCGGGTGGTCGGGGCGGTGCGGGCGGACGTCGTCGTCATGTCGGGCTTTCCGGGTCGGTGCTGGTGCGTGTCGCGGTGGTGTCGAATCGATTCGACCCTGTTCGGTGACTACGCTAACGGGCGATGGACGAACCGGCAACAGGACCCGGCGCGACCGGGACCGGAGCGTCCCGGACCGGCGCCGACGGTGGGGCGAGCCGTGGGCCCCGCCCGACCCTCGCCGCCGTCGCCCGCGCGGCCGGGGTCGCCCCGTCCACGGCGTCGCTCGCCTTCAGCGGTGCCGGACCGGTCTCCGAGGACGCGAAGGCCCGCGTGCTCGCCGCGGCCGCCGAGCTCGGCTACGGCGGACCGGACCCGCGGGCGCGCTCGCTGCGCCGCGGTCGGTCCGGGGTGATCGGCGTCGTGATGGACGAGCGCCTGAGCGACGCGTTCCGCGATCCCGTGAACGTCCTGACCCTGGACGGCATCGCCGAGGTCGCCGGCGAGGCGGGGGCGTCGCTGCTGCTCGTCCGGAGCCCGCTCGACGACGAACGCGGCACCGGCCCGATCGTCGACGCGCCGATGGACGCCGTGGTCCTGGTCGGTTGCAACGTCCGGATCGACCCCGCCGTCGCCGTGCTCCGTCGCCGGCAGATCCCGGTCGTGGCGATCGAGGCGGACGAGATCGAGGGTGCGGTCCCGATCCACCTCGACAACCGCGAGGCCTCGCGCCGAGCCGCCGCGTTCCTCCGCGACCTCGGGCACACCGCCGTGACCATCGTGACGCTGCCCCTCGACGGGAGCCGCCGTCGCGGGCTCGTCGACCCCGCCCGCGAGGCCGAGGGCGTCGCCCACACCACGCTCGAGCGGCTCCGTGGGGTCCGCGGCGTGTACGGGGACGCCCCCGCGGTGGAGGCCGCCGGCAGCTCGGTCGAGGAGGGCCGCATCGCCGGGCAGTCCCTGTTCGCCGGCGCAGCCTCCGGGGCCGCGATCCCGACCGCGGTGGTGGCGCAGAGCGACCTGCTCGCCGTCGGGGTGATCTCGGCCGCACTCGACGCCGGACTCCGTGTGCCGGAGGACGTCAGCGTCGTCGGCTTCGACGGCATCACGGTCGACGACAGCCTGCTCCACCGCTCGCCGATCCGGCAGCTCACCACGCTCGTGCAGCCCTTCGAGCAGAAGGGCCGTGCCGCGGCCCGGGCCGCGCTCGCGATGCTCGAGGGCGGCGAGCCGCGTCCGGCGGCGTTCCGGTCCGAGCTGCGGATCGGCGACACGGCCGGCCCCGCTCGGAGCTGACTGGGGAATCCCTCAGCACCGCGGGCACGATGTCGGCCGTGCCGTCGGGTGACGGCCCGTACGCTCAGCGCCGTGCAGCACGCTCGACGCCCCGGCAGGACGGTCTGGACCGTGCTCGTCGTGGTCCTGGCCCTGACCGTCGTGAACGTCGGGGTCGGCGCGACCTGGTGGAGCCGGGCGTCGGCCGACCCCACCGCCGCGGTCACGGTGACGGCCACGCCCACTCCGGCCGTCACGCCCACACCGACCGTCCTCCCCGACCCGGCGGGGTCCGACGGCATCCCCCTCGCCGAGCACCCGTCGGCGTCACAGGGCCCGGCGACCCTGGACCTGGCGCACACCTGGGCCCCGCGGACGGACCTGCCGACCGCCGGGCGTCTCCTGCACGTGACCATCCCGGCGACGCGGTCGCACTTCACCGCCCGGCCCGGGCTGCTCTGGTTGCCGCCCGCCGCCCTGGTGCCGGACCCGCCGGCGCTCCCGGTGGTGGTCCTGCTCCCCGGTCAGTCCCGCGGCTCCGGCCCCGAGGACCTGGAGACGGGCGGGCACCTCACCGAGACGATGGACGCGGTCGCAGCGCTGCACGCCGGGCTCGCGCCGATCGTCGTCGTGCCGGACCAGCTCGGCCCGGACTCCGGCAACCCGATGTGCGTCGACGGCCCGCTCGGCAACAGCCGCACGTACCTGGAGCAGGACGTCCCGGCGTGGATCACGTCGCACCTCCGCGTCCAGACGGGGGCGTCCGCGTGGACGATCGGCGGGTTCTCGCAGGGCGGCACGTGCGCGATCCAGCTCGGCGCCGGCGACCCCGGGCGCTTCGGCAACATCATCGACGTGTCCGGGGAGCTCGGCCCGACGCTCGGCAGCCCCGGGGAGTCGATCGCCCGCGGCTTCTCCGGCGACGCCGCCGCGTACCGCGCGGCCCAGCCGGAGGCCCTGCTCGCCGCACACGGTCCGTACCGCGACAGCTCGGCGTTCTTCACCGCGGCGCAGCTCGACGGGCGGTACGGGCCCGCGATGCCCGTCGTCGCCGCGCACGCCGCAGCTGCGGGCATGCACGTCACCACGTGGGTGGTCCCCGGCGTGAAGCACAACTGGCTCGCTGCGCGGGCGGCGATCGCGGCGGGGATGGCGTGGCTCGTACCGAGGATCGGGCTGGCCCCCGGTCCGTGACCCCGGCGCCGGGACTGCGCGCACGAGCAGCGCAGTCTGAGTGGAGCTTCAGTCTGCGGTCGTACCCCGAAACCGGTACCGCGGTGGTAGTGCTCGCGGTTCTGCTGTTTGTCCGCACGGCGCGGTGCGGCTTCGGCGTACCCCGGTCGTTCCACCGTCCCCGAACGGGGGGCAGAACCGATGGATCAGCTGAGCGCGACTGTCCTTACGCTCAGTCTCCGTGCTCCCGTGGGGGAGCGGAGGTGACCGGTCCTGGGCCGGTCGGAGCAGTAGGGGAGTCCCATGAGGGGACGAGTCGCGCGGGCCGGAGTGCTCGCATCGGTGATCACCACGATCGCGTTGGTCGCTGAGGTCCTGGTCGCGGTGCCGGCGCAGGCGGCGGAGGTCGACGACCGGCCGGTGACCTCGTTGCCGGCGGTGACCTCGGACGCGGTCCCCGCTCCGACGCCGACTGTCCCGGACGGGGTCGTCGACGCTCCGAAGATCGCCTACGACCAGGCGCCCACGGCGACCGCGGACGACCGGACGAAAGCACTCGGCGGCGACCTGCAGCCTGCTGCGCCGGATTCGCCGTTCGATCCGGACACGTCGAAGCTCGTCGGGCGATCGACGTTCAAGGACACCTACGAGAACACCGACGGTTCGAAGACCGCGGTCATCTCGCAGGTCCCGCAGAACATCAAGGACGACCGGGGCAAGTGGGTCCCGGTGAACACGGACGTGGACGTGACGTCGGCGGGGACCGGTGTCGTCGACGACCACCCACTGGACCCGGTGTTCGCGGACAACGCGTCGGGCTCGGACGTCCTGACGATGCACCACGACGGGTTCACGCTCGCGTACTCGCTCGAGGACGCGGCGGACAGCTCGCTGTCGCACACGAACAAGGGCGGCGCGGGTGACGAGGTCACCTACCGTGACGTCTTCCCGGACACGGACCTGCACTACACGGTGACGAACGGGACCGTGAAGGAGGAGCTCGTCCTGGCGGAGCTGCCGACGAAGGCGCGGGACTCGTGGACGTGGCACGTGCGCGGCAAGGGCCTCGCAGCCACCACGGAGGACGACGGCACGATGGTGTTCCGGTCGGACTCGGGAACGGTCGAGTTCGCGGTTCCGCAGCCGCAGATGTGGGACTCGTCCGGCGTCGAGAACGTGCGTGAGCCGGCATCGACCGCTGTCGCGACGACGCTGGCGGAGGACGGTGACGGCTGGACGATCACGATGGCCCCGAGCCGGACGTGGTTGGAGGACCCGGCACGGGTGTTCCCGGTGCACGTCGACCCGACGTCGGCCACGTCCTGGTCGAACGACCAGCACGCGTACAAGTCGGACGGCGCTTCGATCACCGACGGCGTCATCCGTATCGGGAATGCCCGGGACGGCGGCGACAAGTACTGGCGGACGGTCGCGCACTTCAACTACGAGCAGTTCTTCGGCAAGCAGATCATCAACGCACGCGTCGACGGCTACCTGCACGACGCTGGGACGACGACGTCGTACGCCGGGTCTGTCAGCCAGGCGACGAGCTTCGGCTACGGCGGTGTGGGGCAGCAGATGAGTGTCTGGCCGATCAGCGATGCCGGATCGGCGGGCGACAGCGGGGTCGCAGACTCGGTCGCCTCGTGGGTCCGCTCGCAGACCAAGGGCGTGTACTTCATGCTGCGCGGTCAGGAGACGCCGGGTGCGTACACCTACAAGACCATCGATGCTGCGCTGATCGTCGACTACAAGGATCTGCCGACGGCTGGTGGATCGATCGCACCCTCGCCCGCGAACGGCAAACGGGGGCCGCTGGCTCCGAAGCTCGCGATCTCGGGAACTGACCCCGAGAAGACGGGTTTGGACTACGCGTACCACGTCAGCACGAACAGCAACCCCGACGTCGGCACGGTGTGGGACTCGGGCTGGGGTGCGCAGACCGTCCAGGTCCCGTGGGGGACCTTGAAGCCGGGTACGAAGTACTACTGGAAGGGCTTCATCCGCGACGGCTACAACGGCGTGCACGGCACGTCGACGAGGTCCGAGTCGTCGGTGTTCTCCTTCACCACCAACAACGCGCCGGTGTCCAGTCAGGCGGGATCATCACCGACCGACGACACCGTCTCGACGACCCTCACTCCCGAGCTGACGGTCCCGGCGATCTCGGACGCCGAGGTCGATCCGTTCAAGGTCAACTTCACGGTCGCGACCGGATCGGATGCGAGCTCGGGCACCGTGGTGTCCTCCGGTTGGTTCACCCCGACGGCCGGTCAGCCGATCACCTGGAAGGTGCCGGCGAACAGCCTGCACGATGGTGGCGCGTACTCTTGGACCGTCCGAACGGACGACACCTACGACAAGCCTCCGGTCAACTGGGTGAGCAGCTTCACCGTGAACCAGCGCATCGGCGAGGCAGGCCCCGCGCCGACGGACACCGCTGGCCCGGTGACGGTGAACCTCGCCAACGGCAACGTCGGCATGCGGTTCTCCTCACCGACCGTGTCGACCCTGGGCGGCGCCATGGGGATGGCGTTCAGCTACAACTCGCAGCAGGCTTCGTTCGGTGGGCTGACCGGGTCGTACTTCGACGACACCCCCGCATCCGGCGCAGCACCGGACTACTCGTTCACGGGCAAGACGCCCGTGCTCGTGCGGAACGACCCGTCGCCGACGTTCAACTGGGGGCAGGGCTCCCCGGCTCCGTCCGTCCCGAAGGACGACTTCCTGGTCCGGTGGACCGGGTACATGACCGTCCCGTCCAGTGTCCTCGATGCCAGCGGGAAGCTGACCTTCTCCGTCGCGCACGACGACGGCGCACGCCTCTGGGTCAACAACACGAAGATCCTCGACAAGTGGTCCGTGTCGAATGCGGAGGACACATCGTCCGCGATCGCGCCCGGCACGAAGGCGGTCCCGTTCCAGCTCGAGTACTTCGACCACACCGGCGGCGCGAGCGTCGCGCTCTCCTACCTCGGTCCTGACGGCAAGCCGAAGCCCGTCCTGTCGGACTGGTTCTCCCGTCAGGTCGAATCGATGCCCGCAGGGTGGTCGTCGTCGACGGCGCTCGAGGGCGATGCCGGTGACTGGGCGAGCGTTCGCGTCGCCGACAACACGGTGGTGCTGACCGACACGACCGGGACAGCGCACACCTACACCCGGACCGGTGGGTCGGGCTCGGCCACCGGGTACAAGCCGCCGGCGGGTGAGTACGGCCAGGTCGCGCTCGACCAGTCCGGGCAGGTCACCTTCACCGACGACGACGGCACCGTCACCGTCTTCAACGCCTCCGGCCGCGTGTCCACCGTCACGAGTGCCGGGGACGCGATCAAGCGGGCGACGCCGTTCTCGACCTACCGCGGCGGCACCGGGATGATCGACCGGCTCACGGACCCGCTGTCGAAGAAGTCCGACGGCTCCTACGGCCGTCAGATCCGCTTCGCCTACGCCGGTGACAAGGCCACCGACGTCGGCCTGAGCGCCGCCGACACCGACTCCAGCGGACTGGCGTGCCCTGTCCCGACCGGTTTCGGCCAGGTGCCGGCGAACATGCTCTGCCGCATCGTCTACCCGGACCACGCCGCCGGGAAGCAGGACACCACGCAGCTCTTCTACGACACCAACGGCAACCTGTCGCGGATCCTCGACCCCGGCAACGAGCAGACCGACTTCGGCTACGACGCCGGCAAGCTGACGCTCCTGCGTGACGCGACCGCGAACGACTGGCTGGCTGCCGACAGCAGCCGCGCCATCGACCAGAACACGGCCACGACCATCACCTACCAGGACGGGAAGGCCACCTCCGTGACGCTGCCCGCCCCGGACGGGGTGACCAGCGCCTCCCGACCGGCGAAGACCTACACGTACGGAACCGGAACGTCCTTCGTCGACGTGCCCGCGCTGGGACTGCCGAGCGGCACCCACGCGACCACCGTGACCTACGACGCCGCGTGGCGGCAGCTGACCACCACGAGCCCGTCCGGGCTGACGGCGTCGCAGAAGTGGGCCGAGCCGGACAAGGTGATCTCCTCCACCGACCCGCAGGGTCGGAAGACGACGACGATCTACAACCAGCAGGACCGTCCGACCGACAGCTACGGGCCCGCGCCGGCGTCGTGCTTCCCGGACGACCAACAGCCCACCGACGCATGCCGCCCGACCACTGCGCACTCCAGCACCGGATACGACCAGGACGCGAGCGGTAATCCGCTCCGCGGTCTGAACGCGACCTGGTACGACAACGACCGCCTCGCGGGAGCGCCCAAGTCCTACGGGCTCGGTGTCGGGAACAGTGACGGCTCGATCAACCAGACCTGGGCCAAGGGCAGCCCGGCAGCAGCCGGCGCCGGCTTCACGACCGACAACTTCTCCGTCCGCCTGACCGGGCTGATCACGATCCCGGACACCAGCGCGTACCCGGCGAAGGCGGACTACACGTTCCTGACCAAGTCCGACGACGGCGCCCAGCTCTGGGTTGACGACGTACCGCTCATCGACGACTGGGGCCCCCACTCCGCGACGGAGACCGCAGCAAACCAGAAGGTGACCCTCTCGAGAGGGCAGTCGGTCAAGATCCGTCTGCAGTACCGCGAGGTCACCGTCGACGCATCCCTGGCGCTCGAGTGGAAGATCAACGGCGGCACCACGACGGTGATCCCGGGAACCGCGTTGACGCCCGACTACGGCCTGGCCACGACGTCGAAGACGGACGATCAGGCGCCGACCGGTGTCGCTGCCATCTCGGCACCGCAGATCAGTGGTTCCACGTCCGCGACGGTGTTCGACAAGCCGTGGCTCGGGATGTCCACCGCAACGATCACCGACCCGTCAGGACTCGCGTTGAAGGAGACGGCGAGCTACGAGCCCCAGAACTCCGGCTACCTCCGCCAGCTCACGCGCACCCTGCCGGCCCAGGCAGCTGCAGCTTCGACGAACGCGTACTTCGGTGACACGGAAACGATCAAGGCCGCGTACGGCACCACGGACGGGCAGATCTGCGGCGTGGACGTGTCGACGCCGCAGTACGGACAGCTGAAGACCACCACCGGAGCCACCCCGGCGACCGGGAGCGCGGTCACGACCTCGTACCTCTACGACATCTGGGGTCGTACCGCGGGCACCAAGCAGTCCGGGGACGACGACTGGTCCTGCACCGTCTACGACGCCCGTGGACGCGTGGTGAAGGACACCACTTCGGCGTTCAGCGGTCAGCCCGGAACCACCGAGACGACGTCGTTCTCAGCGGACGGTCTGACCACCGTGGTGACCGACGACAGCGTCGCCGGGTCCCCGAACGGGTCCAAGATCACCACCGTGTCGAACCTCCTCGGCCAGGTCACGAAGTACGTCGACGTGTGGGGCACGACGACGACCACGTCCTACGACCAGGCGGGCCGCGTCACCTCGACGCTGGCGGTGACGGCGGACGGTGTGCAGCACTCGACGGGGCAGTCGTACGACATCGACTCGAAGGTGACGCAGTTCACCGCTGACGGCAAGGTCGTCGCCGTACCCACGTATCAGCAGGGTGACGTCACGTCGGTCTCGTACCCGTCCGGGGACGGCAACGCCGGCAACGGCACGTCCGCGACGGTGACCAAGGACGGCGCTGGGCAGCTGACCGGATTGGCGTGGTCGTTCCCGAACAACCAGCCGCAGCTCACCGACCAGGTCGTCCGGTCTCAGTCCGGTGACGTCCTCCAGGACACCACTACGCTCGGTGGAACCTCGAACACGTCGACGTACTCCTACGACACGGCCGGACGGCTCGTGGCTGCGGCCATCCCCAGGCACCAGATGACGTACGGGTTCGGTCAGGCCGCGTGCGCGCAGGCGGGTGCGGTCGCTGCGGCGGGGAAGAACGGGAACCGGACGTCTTCGTCGGATCAGCTCCTCGACGCTTCCGGGAACCCGGTAGGCGCGGCGGCGCAGGTCGCGTCCTGCTACGACGCAGCGGACCGGTTGCTCGGGACGACGGTGACGAACCCGGTTGCCGGAGCAACGCCGGTGAACCAGTCGCTGACGGCTTCGCAGCTGGTGTACGACGCGCACGGGAACACGACCACCCTGGCGGACGAGACGCTCGTGTACGACGGGCAAGACCGGCATGTGCAGACCGTCCTCGACGACGGGTCGAAGGTCACGTACGTGCGTGACGCGGCGAACCGCATTGTGCAGCGCACCGAACAGGCAGCGGACGGAACGAAGACGGTGACCCGGTACGGATTCACCGGTGACGGCGACACCCCGGACTTCGTCTACGACGGCTCATCGAAGCTGACCGAGTGGGACCTTCCGCTCGCGGGTGGCGTCACGGTCGAGCTCCGCGGGACGAGCGCCGTGTGGTCGTACCCGAACATCCACGGCGACATCATCGCCACGGCTGATGCCGCCGGGCAGCTCGCAGGCACGACACTGCCGGTGTACGAACCGTTCGGTCAGGTTATGGACCCGACCACCGGACTGTTCGGGACCGTGCCGGCCAACCAGTCCGGGCCGGACACGCAGCAAGGCAACGCGGACTACGGCTGGCTCGGGCAGCACCAGAAACTCACCGAACACCTCGGGTCCATTGCCACGATCGAAATGGGGGCACGGCAGTACGTCGCTGCGCTGGGGCGGTTCCTGCAGGTCGACCCTGTGGAGGGCGGCACCGACAACGCCTACGCGTACGTCAACGACCCAATCAACGCATTCGATCTGAGCGGACAGTACTCTTGGAAGCAGTTCGGCAAGGATGCCCTGAAATGGGGGAAGCGAGCACTTGATAACTCAACTGTTCGCACGATCGCTATAGGCCTAGTGCTCGCCGTCGCCTGCACGAACCCGTTCAGTTGCATCGCACTCGGTGCGGCGCTTGGAGCAGGGCTGGGGGCGTTGAATTGGCGCGTGAACCACCACAGAGACCCAATTGGAAGGCACATCGCGCTTGGGGCAGTCGAAGGTGCAGGTGCAGCATTCAAGGGAGTGGCAAATGCGAAGGTTGCCCGTGCGTTGAAACTTCGAAATGTTCGCGGCGCGTTCGGAATTAGGGCGACTCGTTCGTCGGCGCGCACCAAAACTTGGTTGGGAACATCTGCGCTCATTCGCAGGGCACACGCAACCCAGCGTGCGGCAAGGAGAAAATGGTGAAGAAGGTTCCGGTATCTCGACTCGAGGTAATCGGCTGGATAGTTGCTGCGACTGATGCCGGCATTGTCGCAATGGTCGGCATCGAGAGGGTAACTGACTCGAAGATCATGCTATCTATAGTGATTATTCTGGGTCTCATGTCGCTGGTCCTGTTTATTGGTAACGGAGTGGTTGTCAACGCTCGCCGCAGTAACACGTCGCGTGAAGAGGCGGGGGCATCACAAGGCAAGCATTCGGCTGCGATCACGAGGTCAGGAAGGCTCTACGATTACGTACTTGGATTGATAAATCCTACGGATCAAGGGGTGATCTATCTGATCTATGGGAGTGTGGCGTTGATCGGTATCCTGATTGTCCTTTCTTTCGTTTTCCAATAAGGTCCCACCATGCTGTTTCGCGAAACTGAAACATTCATCGCAGCATTCGAGGGGCAGCCCGGTGAGGCTGTGACGGGGCGGGAAGGGGAGGGCGTTGTCGACGGATCGGCGCCTCGACCTGGTCCCGCATCCACGAGAGACGACGGAATCCCGAGCTGCAACCTTGTAAAGACTCCGAAGCGTCCCTCTGACGTACCGGCAGTGGCCCCGCCTCAAGCACACCGGGCGACAGTTCGAACGAGTTGAACCGATGGAGAAGGTAATGCGACGCGTCGCTCACTCAGGCAACACCGCCCGATGGATTGCGTTGCCGCTCTACTCAACTACGTTGTCCGTCATCCTTCTGAATCTCCTCAGTGGCACCGCGGTGCCGCGCACTCTTCCGGCCGGGATGATCCTCGGTGTTGTGGTGTCCGCCATGGGGTATTTCCTGATGAGGAGCCTGTTCATGGGTATCTACATCAACGGGCAGGTCCTTGTTGTTCGGAGCTGGTTCCGTACATCACGATGGAATCGTGCTGCGATAACGAGTTACCGGGTCGTGAGTTACGAAGGCTTCTTGAACGCCGGGAACCTCGACGGAAGTGGCCGATTCCTCAAGGTGATGGCTTTCGGCATCAGGGATGACGAGGGGTCAGTCCGCTTGCGCCGTCCATTGGGGACGTTGTGCGGCCCAACCCGTGCCGCACAGCAGACAAGGGAGATCTCTGCTTGGCTGGAGGGTGCCGCGCATGCGTGACGACCAGGATCAAGCCCGAGAGACCAGTGAGGGTCGAGGTTGGCGGGGTTCGTCTGTGCCGGGCGACCGGCCGAGAAGGCCTGGTCTGCGGAGTTGTTGAGGTCGTCGTGGACGCCGCAGCGCTGAGCTATGGGGACGCGGATTGGCATGAGGGCAGCGTTGGGTCGAGGCACTTCGAAATTGCCACTGAAGAATGGAAGGGGGTGGTATCGGGTTTCGCGCTCCGGCCACTTGGCATACAGGGCGCCTGTTAAGCACGCCGGTGTGTGGAAATCGAACATCATGTCAGGGAGGAATGGTTATGGACAGGGTGCCCAGATGCGCAACGTGCACGTGATGCACGGGACTCGGAGATTTTTTTGAGTAGCTTCGCGAGTTCGTCGATGCTGAGTGAGTGGCCTGACGGCGTTGTTGTCGCACAGGACGAAAGTGGCCCCTTTCGGGGCCACTGGGTGGTCGTTGAAGCCGTCGATTCCATGTGTGGGGATGCGGATCCGGAACACTATCGCGTGATCGCGGTAGACCTGCCTATATCGCTCGACAACGGGGCCCCGATCTTGCTCCCTGCTGAGCATTCTCCTCAGGCGGATGGCAGCGCAGACGTCCTTCAGATCATGCGGAGAGATCTCCCTCTTCGTTGGTCCGTAGAGGCGAATGACATAGAACGGGCGTACAAGTGGCTCGCCGACATGGACGAGCGGATACGCGCCAGTCTTCCTCGCAAGGACCGGCGATTTCTCAAGTATCTGAGGAAGCACTTCAGCCCCCCGAAGCGGATGCCGTGAGTACAGTGATCATGCGGTCGGCAGGTCACTATCCGCAGTGCTACCAAGAGCGTGCTTAGGAATGCTACAACGCGCAGGGAAAAGGAGAGCGTTCGCGTAGGTTTGTGAACAATGGTTCTGCGCGCCGCGAGCACCGCGTTCGACAAGATGTGCGTTGATAGCGCTGAGGACTCTGCCAACTCATGTGAGTTCGGCACTGTGCAACGGGAGGAGTGCGGGTGACTGCCGGCGACGAGCAGCGTCCAGGAGCGTTCGCCCCGTTCGGCGCGGGGTCGTGGCGGCCGCCGTCGGATTCCCGGTCCTCGTCCTCAGCGAGCTACGCGATCTCGCCACGGACCCGATCGATGCGGCGGTCTCCCTCGCCGTCGTGTTCGGCGCGCCCGTCGCCGTGGTGTTGCTCGGTCTCCTCTCCGCTGTCGCGCGGCGGCGGGGACGGCGCCTCCGGGAGGCGCATCCTGGGGCAGCGTTGGTGCACGTGATCGTGACGCCCGAGGTGCGGCGGCGACTCCGGCTCGAGGACGAGCTGCGGCGCTTGTACACCGCGACGCTCCTGTTCGAGCCCGATCGGACCTCGCTGTGGCGCGGCGGATCCCGCCCGGTCCTCGTCGTCGAGTCGCACGGCGAGGACCTCATGCCGCGGGCGACCTCGGTGCGCCACGCGGCGAACCGCGTCGCTGCGGTCGAACTCGTGTTCCGGCAGTGCGTGCTCACCGTGCCGGTGGCGCACAGCACCAGTGTGTTCAACGTGCCCGACGGACGGGACGCCGTCGACCGGCTCTGCCGCTCGATCGAACAGGATCGCGGTCCAGGCGAACCAGAAAGACGAAGATAGCGCGCCGAGTTTCGCCAAGGATGTATCTTATGCCGGATGTTTTCCGGGAGTTGAGAAGCGCAAGGCCTTGATTCCTCGGCCCGCGGCCGGAATCATCCCCTTGGGGCTGAGTACCACGTTGGATCACACTTCCGGGGGTGCTGCTCGCAGGTGGTCAAGAAGCCTGTCGCGCCCAGTGCTCTCGATGATTGCTCCCCCGATGCCGTCGGTCTCCGCGACGACCGCCCGCTCCGCTCGTGGATGACCAGGATGCGCCCTCCGCACCATCGAGGGTCCCCTCGGCCGCCGATGAAGCGGACCCGTCGCGGGGATGACCGACGGTCGTCCCGTCGGCCGACCCCGTCGAGACCGCGGGCGGACGATCCCCGGGCGCCGACCGGACAGGCTCGGAGCATGAGCACCAGCACCAGCACCAGCACCAGCACCAGCACCAGCACGCGCACCACCGTCCGTCGTTCCACCGCCCTCGTCGCCGCAGCCGCCTCCATCGGGCTCCTGACCGGCTGCAGCGTCGTCCACCAGCAGCTGGGCGACGCGTGGGCCGTGACGTACGAGGTCACCGTCGACCAGCCCGTCGGCGCGACGCTCGCGGACGTCCACGTCGAGGGCGCCGACGGCCGCGGGGACGCGCCCCGCAAGGTCGACCTCGGCGACCGGAGGACCCGGAAGGCGTCGGACGACGGGTCGCGTTGGACTCGGGAGCTCGTCGTGCTCGCGGAGGACCGGGCCTCGGTCCGGGCGACGCCCGCCGCCGGGGCGACCGCCACCTGCCGGATCCTGCTCGACGGCGGGCGCGAGATCGCCTCCGACACCTCGAGTGCGCCGGGCGAGCCGGTGCGGTGCTCGGCGACCACGCCGACGTTCGACTGACGGGCAGCCGTGCTCAGCGCCGCCGCAACCCGAGTCCGAGCACCGCGACCAGGTTCACCGCGCTGCCGACCAGGAACCCGGTCGTCCCACCCGCGACCCCGGCGACCGGCGCGAGCACGGCCATCAGCACCGCACCCACGACGAACCCCGCGACCGAGGCCAGCGCCACCGCCCGCGACCGACCGGCCGCGAGCAGGAGCGCCGCCGGGACGAGCCCGACCGTGAACACCCACACGCCGACCATCAGGTACCGCAGGTCCGCCACGGCTGCCGCCCCCTCGGCCGGGTAGACGATCGGCAGGAACCACCCGGCGAGCAGTGCGACGAGTCCGAACACGACCGCGGTCCCGCCCGCGAAGCCCCCGACGAGCAGGGCAGCACCGCGGGAGCGCAGCGACCCGCCGTCCGTCCGGTGCGCGAAGGCCGGGACGAGCACCTGCCCCAGGGCCTGCCCGAGCATCGAGGCGGGCGTCGCGAGCGTGAACGCGGCGGCGTAGACCCCGGCCTCGCGCGCGGAGACGCTCACCTGCGCCGCGATCATCGTCAGCTGGAGCAGGCCGTTCGCGGTGGTCACGGCCAGGACGTTCCACAGCGCGAAGCCGAGCACCCCGGTCGTCGGCTCCGGCGGACCGGCGGCTCGGTTGCCCCTCGGCCAGCACGCCACCGCGAACACCGTGTAGCCGACGGCCAGGGGGAGCAGCACGAGGGCCTCGAGCCGGGCGACGCAGACGGCCACGAGCAGCCCGAGCGCGAGCACGCTCGTGACGGTGTCCCACAGCGCGGTCAGTGGCGCACGACCGTACCCGAGCTGCGCACCCCGCGCGTGGCAGTAGAGCCCGTACGCCACCACCACCGCGACACCGCCGACGACGGTCCACGGCCCGTTGCCCCACTCGATCGCGATCGGCGCGGTCAGCGCGGCGAGCACGACGCTCGACACCGCCGTCGCAGCCCCGAGCAGTCGGTTCACCGCGGCGTCCGACCGGCCGGCCCGGAGCGCGACCGCGAGGTACCGCGAGGCCGTGTTCCCCGCCGCGTTCGGCCAGAGCAGCGCCGCGAAGACCGACAGGGACAGCAGGGCCGTCGCGTGCCCGAGGGTCTCGGTGCCGAACACCCGGCCGACGACGACCGTGACCAGGAGCTTCGCGACCCCCTGCACCCCGATGCCGACCGTCGCGAGCACCGCGGAGGACGCGACCGCGGTCCCTTCCCCGGAGCGCGTCACCGGGCCAGCGCCTGTTCGATCCAGCCTCGTCGGTGCGCCCGGAGCCCGAGCGTCACCGCCCGGACCCCGATGTACCCGAGCGCGAACGCCGCCCAGAGTCCCGCGAGCGTGCCGCCCGCCCACCAGAGGAGCGGCAGGTACACGACCAGGTTCACCCCGCCGGCGATCGCCAGGTACCGGGCGTCACCCGCGCCGATGAGCACGCCGTCGAGCACGAAGACGTAGCCCGCGACGGGCATCCCGACGGCGATGAGGACGAGCACGAGCGGCAGGGCGTCCCGGACCGCGGCGGAGTCGGAGAACACCGGTCCGAGCAGGCCGCTCACCGCGACGGTCACGAGCCCGAGGAGCACACCCCCGGCGATGCCGAGCAGCACCAGCCGCCGGGTGACGAGCCGCACCCGGTCGGGGTCGCGCGCGCCGAGGCCGTGCCCGACGAGGGCCTGCCCGGCGATGGCGAGGGCGTCCAGCGCGAACGCCAGGGTCGAGAAGACGGTGAGCCCGACCTGCGTCGTCGCGAGCCCGGTGGTCCCGAGCGCCGCCGCGGTCCCGACGGTCGCGAGCATCGCGACCCGCAGCGAGGCGGTCCGGAGGAACAGCCACGCCCCCGACCGCAGCGCGTGTGCGACGCCGGACGCTCCCGGCCGCAGCGGCGCCCCGGACGCCCGGGCTGCGCGGACCGCGATGCCGACGTAGACCGCCGCCATGGCCCACTGCACGATGACGGTGCCGGCCGCCGAGCCCTCGACGCCCCAATCCGCGCCGTAGATGAGCACGGCGTTGAGCAGCCCGTTCGCCACGAAGCCGACGGTCGCGACGACGAGCGGTGTCCTGGTGTCCTGCAGACCGCGCAGCAGTCCGGTCGAGGCGGTCACGACGAGGATCCCGGGCAGGCCGATCAGCGACACCGTCAGGTACGCCGTCGCCGCCGCCGACACCGCGGGCGAGGCGCCGAACAGGTCGACGAGCGGCCCGGCCAGCGGCCACCCGACGAGCGCGAGCACGACGCCGAGCGCGAGCGCGAGCCACATCCCGTCGATGCCGGCGTGCACCGCGCCGCGACGGTCCCCACCACCGAGGGCCCGGGCGACGGCCGGGGTCGTCGAGTACGCCAGGAAGACGAGGAGTCCCGTCACGGTCTGCAGCACGGCGCCCGCCAGGCCGACCGAGGCGAGGGACGTCGCCCCGAGGTGCCCGACGAGCGCGGTGTCCGTCAGCAGGAAGAGCGGCTCGACGACGAGCGCCCCGAGGGCGGGCACCGCGAGCCGGACGATGTCCCGGTCGACCCCGCGCTGCTCGGAGCGAGCAGGGCGCTCGGCGGACGCGGGAGGACGGGGCACCGCACCATTCTGGTGGCGGTACGCTCCGACCGTGGACCTGACCGCCCTCGTGCCCGGTGCCGTCGGGATCGCCCTGAGCCCCCTGCCGATCGCGTCGGTCGTCTTCCTGCTCGGGCACCGCCGCGGGTACGGACCCGCGATCGCCTGCGTGGTCGGGTGGGCGACGGCGGTGGCCGTGGCGCTCGTGGTCGCGGTCCTCGTCGGCGAGCGGCTCCCGCTCGAGACCGCCGGCGGGTCGTCGGTGCAGGCCGTCGTGGCGCTCGCCGCCGCCGCGGTGCTCGCCGGACTCGCCGTCTGGCAGTGGACGACACGGCGCCTGCCCGACGGGCGTCCGTCGAGTGCCCGGTGGTCGGACGCCGTCGAGCGGCTCGGCACCGGTCACGGCTTCGGCCTCGGCCTGCTCCTGTTCTGCAACCCCAAGGCGCTCGTGCTCGCGCTCACCGCGGGACTGGCGTTCGGCGACGCTGACCCCGCGCCGGGGCAGGCCGTCGTGGCGGCCGTGCTGTTCGTGGTCGTCGCCGCCTCGACGGTCGCTGCGCCGGTGGTCGTCGCCGCTGCGGCCGGTCCGCGTGCGCACCGACCCCTGTCCGCCCTGCGGGTGGGCATCGAGCGGTGGGGCACCGTCGGCCTGGTGGTGGTGCTCGTCGTGCTGGCGGTGGTCCAGCTGGTGGTCGGCCTCACCGGCCTCCGCTGACCCGGCCGGTCCCGCCCGAGGTCGCTCGGTGGAGCAGGAGACGTCGGGTCCGTCCCGACCACCCGACGTCGTCTGCTCCATCGACGACGGGGCGGGGACGCCCCAGTGGGCTGACGGGCTGGCGGGACGCCGGACGGGAGGATCGTGGCGGGCTGGCCACGATCCTCCCGTCCGGTGGTCCGTGCGTCAGTCCGCGCGCGGCTCCGCCGGGACCGCACCGGTCGCGGCGTGCGCCGCGTCCGAGGCCTTCGGCGCGACCTGTTCCGTGCCGCGTGCCCGGCCGACCAGGTCCATCAGGTGGTAGACGACGATCGCCGCGACGGTGCCGACGATGATGCCGCCGAAGGTGGCGCCACCGAACGAGAACGTGAAGTCGGCGATGCCCATGATCAGGGCGATGCCCGCGGTCAGCTGGTTCTTCGGCTTGGCGAAGTCCACCTTGTTCTCGACCCAGATGCGGATGCCGATGACGCCGATCAGGCCGTACAGCGCCGTGGTCGCACCGCCGAGCACGCCGGCCGGGACCGACGAGATGACCATCCCGACCTTCGGCGACAGCCCGAGCAGGATCGCGACGATGCCCGCGACCCAGTACGCGGCGGTGGAGAAGACCCGCGTGGCGGCCATGACGCCGATGTTCTCGCCGTAGGTCGTCGTGGCCGAACCGCCTCCGACGCCGGCGAGCACCGTCGAGAGGCCGTCCGCCATGAGCGCGCGTCCGGTCAGCGGCGTGAGGTCGCGGCCGGTCAGCTGCCCGACGCCCTTCACGTGACCGACGTTCTCGGCCACGAGCGCGAGGACGACGGGCACGAAGCCCAGGTACACGGCGAGCTGCCCGGGGTCGAAGGCCGGCGCGGTGAAGGTCGGCAGGCCGACCCAGGGGACCTCGGACACCTTCGACAGGTCGACCTGCCCGGACAGTGCGGCCACGACGTAGCCGACGACGACACCGATCACGATGGACAGGCGGCCGACGAGCCCCTTGAACAGGACGGTCACCAGGATGATCGCCGCGAGGGTGACCACCGCGGTCAGGGGTGCCTTCGTGAAGTTGTCGCGGGCGGCCGGCGCCAGGTTGAACCCGATCAGGGCGACGATCGCACCGGAGACCACGGGCGGCATGAGCCGGTCGATCCAACCCGCGCCGGCCAGGTGCACCACGAGGCCGACGAGCGCGAGCAGGGCGCCGACGACGATGATGCCGGACAGGGCGAGGGGGATGCCGCCGATCTTCGTCGCGGCCGCGATCGGCGCGATGAAGGCGAACGACGAGCCGAGGTAGCTCGGCAGCCGGTTGCCCGTGACGAGCAGGAACAGGAGGGTCCCGACACCGCTGAAGAGCAGCGTGGTGGACGGCGGGAAGCCGGTCAGCAGCGGGACCAGGAAGGTCGCGCCGAACATCGCGACGACGTGCTGGACGCCGAGGCCGATCGTCCGCCCCCAGCTCAGGCGCTCGTCCGGCGCAACGATCGTCGAGGCGGAGACGGTCGCGCCGTCCCCGTGCAGCTTCCAGCCGAGTCCCATGCGATGACCGTACCGGGCCGCCGGCACCCTGTGGGGTCGTCCACAGGGGTGGCCACCGACCGGGTGCCGAGCCGGTGGTGGTGGCTATCGTGGACGCATGACGGACGTCGCACCCACGCCAGGGAACCCGAGCACGGGGACCACGCAGACCTCGGGAGCCCTCGGCTCCGGGATCACGACCGACGAGCTCGACCCCGCGGTCCGACCGCAGGACGACCTGTACCGGCACGTGAACGGCTCGTGGATCGACGCGACGCCCATCCCCGACGACAAGGCGCGGTACGGCTCGTTCACGGTGCTGGCCGAGGCCGCCGAGGAAGCCGTCCGCGCGATCGTCGAGCGCTCCCAGCAGGCCGCTCCGGGGACCGAGGAGCGGAAGGTCGGGGACCTCTACACGTCCTTCACCGACGAGCAGCACCTGGAGTCGCTCGGCACGGAGCCGATCGAGCCCCTGCTCGCCGAGGTCGACGCGGTCGACTCCGTCGAGGACGTCGTCCGCATGGTCGGCCGCTTCGAACGGCTCGGGCTTCCCGGGTTCCTGCAGCTCTTCGTCGACAACGACCCGGGCGACCCCGAGTCGTACGTGGTGTTCCTCGAACAGTCCGGCCTCGGGCTGCCCGACGAGTCGTACTACCGCGAGGACCGGTTCGCCGACATCCGCGCGAAGTACCGCGAGTTCGTCGCCGCGATGTTCCCGCTCGCGGGCTTCGACGACGCGGCCGAGCGGACCGACCACGTGATCGCGCTCGAGACGGCGCTCGCCGCGGCGCACTGGGACAACGTGACGACCCGCGACAGCCAGAAGACCTACAACAAGATGCCCTGGGCGGAGATCGCCGGACTCGCCCACGGTGTCGACCTGCAGCACTGGTGGGAAGCGATCGACGCCCCGGCCGGCGCCTTCGAGACGGTCGTCGTGCGGGAGCCCTCGTTCATCACGGGGCTGGTCGCGCTCCTGCACCGCGAGCCGGTCGAGGCATGGAAGGACTGGCTCCGCTGGCAGGTCGTCCGAGGATCCGCGGCCTACCTGACGAGCGCGCTGTCCGCGACGAACTTCTCGTTCTACGGCACGGCCCTCACCGGTGCGCCGAAGCAGCGCGAGCGCTGGAAGCGCGGCGTCTCCCTGGTCGAGGGTGCGATGGGCGAGGCCGTCGGGCGGATCTACGTGCAGGAGCACTTCGACGAGACGTCCAAGGCGAAGATGGACGACCTCGTCGCCAACCTGGTCGAGGCCTACCGCCAGAGCATCACCGCGCTCGACTGGATGACCGACGAGACCCGCGCCCGGGCGCTCGACAAGCTCGACAAGTTCACGCCGAAGATCGGCTACCCGGTGAAGTGGCGCGACTACTCGGCGCTGGCCGTCGACCCGACCGACCTGCTCGGCAACGTCCGCGCGGTCGCGTCCTTCCAGGTGGACCGCGAGCTCGGCAAGATCGGTCAGCCGATCGACCGCGACGAGTGGTTCATGACCCCGCAGACCATCAACGCGTACTACAACCCGGGCTTCAACGAGATCGTGTTCCCCGCGGCGATCCTGCAGTTCCCGTTCTTCGACGCGGGCCGCGACGCCGCCGCGAACTACGGCGCGATCGGCGCCGTCATCGGGCACGAGATCGGGCACGGCTTCGACGACCAGGGCTCGCAGTACGACGGTGACGGCCGCCTGCAGAACTGGTGGACCGAGGCCGACCGTGCCGCGTTCGAGGACCGCACGAAGGCACTCATCGCGCAGTACGACGCCCTCGTCCCGACCGAGGTCCCGGACGGCCACGTCAACGGCGCGCTCACCATCGGCGAGAACATCGGCGACCTCGGCGGTCTGTCGATCGCGTGGAAGGCGTACCTGCTGTCCCTCGACGGCCAGGAGCCGCCCGTGGTCGACGGCCTCAGCGGCGCCGAGCGGTTCTTCCTCAGCTGGGCCCAGGCCTGGCGGATGGCCATCCGCCCGGAAGAGGCAGCACGCCTGCTCTCGATCGACCCGCACTCGCCGACGGAGTTCCGCTGCAACCAGGTCGTGCGGAACATCGACGGCTTCTACGAGGCCTTCGGCGTGACCGAGCAGGACGCCATGTACCTCGACCCGGCAGAGCGCGTCGCGATCTGGTGATGACCGAACCGGACGCGTCCGCGTCCTCCGAACCGGGTTCCACCCGCCGTCCGCGGCGTCGACAGCACGTCGACGCCGCGGACGGCGTCCGTGCGCGCGGACGGCACCGCGGCGGTGCGGACGAGCGGTTCACGGCCGGCCTGGAGGCACTGGGTGCGTTGGCCCGGGACGGTGCGTCCGTCAGTGCGTCCGTCATCGACACCTCGACCGGCAGGGCCCTGCTGGCGGTGGACGACACGCTCGTGCAGCCCGTCGCGAGCCTCGGACGCGTCCTGCTCCTCATCGAGACGGCCGCGCAGCTCGAGGACGGTCGCCTGCACGGGGACCGGTTGCAGCGCATGGCGCGGGACACGGCGACGGGTGCCGGCCTGTGGCAGTTCCTGCAGGAACCGACCATGCAGGTCCCCGACCTCGCGACGCTCGTCGGTGCGACGGCCGACTCCTGGGCGATGAACGCGCTGCTCTCCACGGTCGGCATCGACGCCGTGCGGGAGCGTGCGGAGGCGCTCGGGATCGAGCGGACCGCCCTGATCGACCGCGTCCGGGACCGCCGCGGGCCGGACGACGCCCCGGACGCCTCGGTGGCCCCCACCGGCGAGCTCGCCTGGCTGATGCGGGGCCTGGCGCTCGGCGAGGTCGTCGACGAGGCCGTGTCGAACCGGGTGCTCGGCTGGCTGTCCCTGGCGAGCGACCTGTCCCTCGTCGCGGGCTCGTTCGGTCTCGACCCCCTGGCGCACCGGGCGCTCGACCACGGTCTGCAGGCGGTCGTCGTGACGGGGTCGTCGACGGGGGTGCGGGCGGAGGCCGGGATCCTCCGCGGGCCGGGGTCGTCGGTGAGCTACGCCGTCACGGTGACCTTCGACGACGCCTCGCTCCAGCGACGCCTCGGGGTGGTGGAGGCGCTCCGGACACTCGGTACCGAGGTGCTCGAGGTGGTGCACGCCCCGTCCTACCGCTGATCGCGGTCAGTCGGTCGCCTGCCCCTCGGGCACGAGCCCCTGCACGTCGAGCAGGGCCGCGCCCGACTCGGCGCAGGCGGTGTAGCCCGACGCGCGGATGAACAGGGACTCCGTCGACCCCGGCGGGTAGACGCGGAAGCCGTCCGCGGCGACCGGCGAGCAGGCGGCGTTCGAGAAGTTCTGCGCGTTCGCGATCTTCAGCGGAGCCACCGCGGTCTGTCCCGGTCCGAGGGTCACGGTCGGGTGCGCCGACGATCGGTCCTGCGTCGCGGCGGCACCGATCTGCGTCCCGTCGCCGTCCCCGACGAACGAGACACCGGGCCAGCCCTGGAGCGTGCACGTCGTCGAGCCGGTGTTCCGCAGGGTCAGGTGGATGATCGTGCTCCCCGCGGCGCCACCGCTGCCGGCCTCGGTCCCGCCGGCGAGCGAGGAGACCGTGCAGGTCGTCCCGGAACCGTCGGCCGCGCCCCCGGTCCCGGTCGGCGTGGCACCGGGCGACGGTGCCGCCTGGCCGGCGGCGGACGGCGTCCCGGACGCGGAGGACCCGGGCGTGGCCGACGCGGTGACCGTCCTGGTCACCGACGGAGCCGGCCCCGACGAGCACCCGGCGAGGACGACCACGGCGAGCAGGCCCGTGGCGGTGGACACGACGATCGTCTTCACGTTCCGCTGCATGCTGCAACGCAACACCCGGCCCGGGGGACGGGTCTCGGCGCACGCCCAGCCGCGCCGAGCATGCTCGCGACGACGAGGCACCAGCCACGCCACACGAGCGACGGAGGTCGGACATGGCAGGCAAGCACGAACAGGCACGCGGCGACGAGGGCCGCGCGGACGGCGTCGAGCCCCGCGCCGGAGCGTTCGTCGACAGCGACATCCCCGGCGACGAGCACGTCACGTCGAACGAGCCCGCCGGCGAGTTCGTGTCGAGCGACATCCCCGGCGAGACCCGACCCGAGGGGGCCGGCGACGGCCGCGACGAGGGCGAGTACGTCGAGTCGGACATCCCGGGCGAGGCCGAGCCGACCCTGGGCGAGGCCGCGGGGCACTACACCGACAAGGACCAGTAGCCCGCAGCCTGGTCGGGCTCAGTCGACCAGACCGGCGGCGACCAGCCGGCGGAGCGTCTCGACGCCCGCCGGCGGGCACCGGTCCGCGTCCCCGGACGTGACCCACTCGACCTCGTCCACCTCTGCGGAGGCGACCGGCGAGGCGGTGTCCGACGCGCCTCCCGGTCGGACCAGGAAGAGCGCCATCGCGACGATCGTCCCTGGAGCCTGTCCGTGCGCCGGTTCCGTGACCGTCCCGAAGGGCTCGACGTCGGCGGCGGTGAGCCGCACCGCGATCTCCTCGTCGGCCTCGCGCAGCGCGGCCTGGACGTCGGTCTCGTGCGGCTCCGCCTTGCCGCCGGGCAGGTAGAGGACGTCGCGTCCGCGCGCACGCACCATCAGGACGCGCCGGTCGCGGACCAGCAGGAGGGCGCTGACACGCAGCGTCGGGGGACCGGTTTGGAGGCTCAGCTCGCGTCCGCCGCGTCGGTCCGGTCCGCGACGGGTGCGGTCCGGTCGGCCAGCGGGACGACGGGGGACGGCAGCTCGGCCTCGGGTTCGGGGTGGACGCCGTAGAGGGCGTCGAGGGCGCCGACGAACTCCTCGCCGCGCCCGGCACGGCCGAGTTCGCGGGCGCGGACGGACGGGCGGTGCAGCAGGACGCCGACGAGGTGCCGGAGTGCGCGCTCGGTCTGCTCGACGGACTCCGGGTCGGCGTCACGGCGCTTCGCCCGCTCGATCTCGTCGTCGAGGATGTCGAAGACGTGCTTCCGGAACGCGACGAGCGCCGGGGTCGTGGACTGCTCGAGCGCCTGGGCACGGAAGCGCGACACGGCGTCGTCCACCATCTGGCGCGCCTCGGACTCGGCGTTCAGCTCGGCGATCGGCGCGTGGATGCTGATCGTCTCGAGGTCGAGGAGCTCGACGCCGTCGACGTCCGCGGCGTCGGGGTCGACGTTGCGGGGGAGCCCGAGGTCGATGACGATCCGGCGCTGTCCGTCGTCGAGGTCGGCCGGTTCGACGACCGGGACCTCGCTCGAGGTGCACGTGATGACGACGTCGCTCGACGCGATCGCCCCGCGCAGGTCGGTGGCGGCGACGAGGTCGTGCTTGGCGGCGAACCACGGCGCGCGACCGGACGGCGAGAAGACCTGGATGTTCGCGGCACCGCGGTCGCGCAGCGCGGCGATCGTCGTGGCGGCGTAGCTGCCGGTGCCGACGAGCAGCACGCGGGTGTGCGCCCAGTCGGTGATGCGCGAGGAGGCGAGCTCGAGGCCGAGGCGGACGAGCGAGCGTCCGGCGGCGCCGATGCGGGTGCGGGTCTTGACGCCGCGGGAGGTGTGCGCGGCTTCCTGGAAGAGCCGCTCGAGCTCGGAGGTCGTGGTGCCGTTCGCGCGGGCGTCCTCGAGCGCGCGTCGGACCTGGCCGGAGATCTCGGTCTCGCCGACGACGACGGACTCCAGCCCGCTCGACACGGCGAACAGGTGCTGCACGACGTCCCCGCCGCCCAGGACCTGGACGGACTCGGCGACCTCGGCGGGCACGAGGTCGCTCGCGGTCGCGACGGCGTCGACGGTGGCCGACACGGCGGAGTCGCGGTCGCCGCCCGCGATGTCGAGGTAGGCCTCGAAGCGGTTGCAGGTGGCGAGGACGACGGCTCCGTCGAGCACGTCGGAGTCCGTCACCAGACGGCTCGCGGCGGTCGGTGCGCCGATGCTCAGTCGCTCCAGGAGATCGAAGCTGGCGTTGCGGTGCGACGCCGTGAGACAGATGAGCACGTCTTCCATCGTAACCCGCGATCGCTGCGCGGGCTGTTCGCTGACCGCGTGCTCATGGACAGCCCCGCGACCGATGGGAGAATCGTCCGGTGACCGACGCCACCACCCCTGCGCTGCCCGACTCCCACCCGCTCGTGACCGGTCGGACCTCGGGGTCGCCGCTCGTCCGGGCGCTCCGTGGGGACCGGCCGGAGACGCTCCCGGTGTGGTTCATGCGGCAGGCCGGTCGGTCGCTGCCCGAGTACCGGGAGCTGCGGGTCGGCACCGCGATGCTCGACGCGTGCCTCGACCCGGCGCTCGCGTCCGAGATCACCCTGCAGCCCGTGCGCCGCCACGGTGTGGACGCCGGCATCTTCTTCAGCGACATCGTCGTGCCGATCAAGCTCGCGGGCGTCGACGTCGAGATCGTCCCCGGTCGCGGTCCGGTGCTCGGGTCGCCGATCCGCACCGCGGCCGACGTGGACGCCCTCGAGCCGCTCGACCCGGCGGCGCTCGCACCGATCACCGAGGCCGTGCAGCGGACCGTGGCGGAGCTCGGCGAGAAGCCCCTCATCGGGTTCGCCGGGGCGCCCTTCACGCTCGCCGCCTACCTGGTCGAGGGCGGCCCGTCGAAGGACCACATCCGCGCCCGCACGATGATGCACGCCGAGCCCGAGACCTGGGCCCGCCTGCTCGACTGGGCAGCGGGCGTCTCCGGGGCGTTCCTCCGGGCGCAGGTCACCGCCGGGGCGTCCGCCGCGCAGCTGTTCGACTCGTGGGTCGGTTCGCTCTCGCGTGCGGACTACGTCGCCTCGGTCGCACCGCACTCCGCCACGGCCCTGGCACACGTGGCCGACCTCGGGGTCCCGCGGATCCACTTCGGCGTCGGCAGCGGCGAGGTCCTGCACGAGATGACGACGATGGGCGACCCTGCGGACACGCTCGCGGTGGACGCGGTCGGCGTCGACTGGCGCGTGCCCCTGGACGAGGCCGTCCGCCGCGTCGGCCCCGGTGTGACCGTGCAGGGCAACGTCGACCCCGCGATGCTGGCGGCCCCGTGGCCGGTGCTCGAGGCCCACGTGCGCGACGTCGTCCGCCGCGGCGGGGCGGCCCGGTCGCACGTCGTGAACCTCGGGCACGGTGTCCCGCCGGAGACCGACCCGACCGTGCTGACCCGCGTCGTCGAGCTGGTCCACTCGCTCGGGAGCGGCGCGGCCGACGGCGCTGGTGACGGCGAGGAGACCGCCGCGTGACCGACGTCGTCGTGGTCGGCGGCGGGGTCGCTGGCCTGGTCGCCGCCCGGGACCTCGCGAAGGGCGGCGCGCACGTGGTGCTCGTCGAGGCGGGGGACCGACTGGGCGGGATGCTCCGCAGGCACACGGTCGCGGGACTCGACCTCGACATGGGCGCGGAGTCGTTCGCGACCCGGACCGACGCCGTCGCGCGGCTCGCGACCGAGCTCGGCCTGGGCAACGACGTCGTGACGCCCGACCCCCGCGGCGCCTGGCTGATGACCCGCGACGGCCGCACGGCCCCGATCCCGCAGACCGGGTTCCTCGGCATCCCCGGGACCCCGATGGCCGCCGACGTCACCGCGGTGATCGGCCAGGGCGGGGGCTTCCGCGCGCAGATGGACTCGCTGCTGCCGTCCCCGGTGGGCGCGAAGGCGACGTCGCTCGGCGCCCTCGTCCGGAAGCGCATGGGCGAGCGCGTGCTCGACGACCTGGTGGTGCCGGTCGCGGGCGGCGTGTACTCGACCCACCCGGACCAGCTCGACCCCGACCGCGTCGCCCCCGGGCTCCGAGCGGCTCTGCAGCGCGAGGGGTCCCTCGCCCGCGCCGTGCTGGCCCTGCGCTCCCGTGCCGCCGCCGGCTCCGCGGTCCAGGGCATCCGCGGCGGCATCGTCCGGCTCGTCGACGAACTCGTGGCGGACACCGAGACGTACGGCGTCGAGGTCCGGATGCGCACACGGGCGACCGCGGTCGAGCGGCACGCGGTCGAGGTCGTCACCGCCCGCGGCACCCGCGAGCGGATCCCGGCGCAGGTCGTGCTGTCGTCCACCGCCGACCCGATGCGTACCGCCGCTCCCGACCGCACCGGCATCGAGCTCGTCACGCTCGTCGTCGACCAGCCCGAGCTCGACGCCGCGCCGCGCGGCACCGGGATGCTCGTGCACCCGGAGGCCGACGGCGTCAGCGCGAAGGCCCTGACGCACGCGACCGCGAAGTGGCGGTGGCTCGCCGAGGCAGCCGGCGGGCGCCACGTCCTGCGCCTCAGCTACGCGACCGCACCGCACGACGACGCGACGGACCCGGCGGGCGTGGCCACGAGCCTCCCGGTCGATCCGGACGACGCGGTCGGGACCCGCGCCACCCGCGACGCCACCGCCCTGCTCGGCGTGCCGGTGACCCCGGACCGGGTGGCCGGCGCGGCCCGCGTCCGCTGGTACGGGCCGGACCTGACGGCGGCCGGTCTGGCCGAGGGTGTCGAGGGCATCGGCGAGGCCTCGAGCGGCCGCGGACTCGCGGGCATCGTGGCGGCGGCCCGGGCGTCCGCTGAGCGCGTCCTGGGATCCTGAGCGGACCGGGGACCCCCCGAGGGCTACTGTGGTGGGACGCCGGACGTATTCCGTTCGGCGCATGACCACCGCACACCGAAACCACGGAGGATTCGCACATGCGAGGCAAGCTCCTGTTCGTCGCCGGCGCCGCACTCGGGTACGTCCTGGGATCGCGAGCCGGACGGGCGCGGTACGAGCAGATCAAGACCGTCAGCGGCAAGATCTGGAACAGCAACGGCGTCCAGAAGGGCGTGCACGTCGCCGAGGACTTCATCCAGGACAAGACCCCGGACGTCGCCGAGTTCGTCGGCGAGCAGACGAAGAAGGTCGTCCGCAAGGTCGGTCAGAAGAAGGACGCCCGCACCTCATGAGCGACACCCGCTCCCGTGGGTCCCGCTCGCTGTTCGGTCTGGTCGGGGACGTCCCGAAGCTCGTCAAGAACCTGGTCAAGGGCGAGATCGACCTGCTCAAGGCCGAGCTCATCGGCAAGGCGAAGATCATCGGCCTCGCCGCCGGGCTGCTCATCGGCGCCCTGGTCGTCCTGCTCTACGCGATCGGCGTCCTGCTCACAGCGGCCGTGATGGGCCTGGCCGTCGTGATGCCGGCGTGGCTCGCCGCGCTGATCGTCGCCGTCGTCATGCTGATCGTCGCCGGGATCCTCGGCCTGATCGGGTGGAAGCGCTTCCAGAAGGCGTTGCCGCTCACCCCGAAGCGCACGATCGACAGCGTCAAGGACGACATCAACGCGGTGAAGGGCATGGGTAACAAGCCCTCGAGCCGACCCGGCATCCGGTCCTGACGAGCACGACCGCGACCAGCACCCCCGACGGAGGAACCGTGACGGACCAGCACGACGACCTGGCGAAGCGCGTCCAGGCGGACCGCGACCAGCTCTTCGAGACCCTCGACGCGATCGAGGACAAGCTCAACGTCCCGAAGCAGCTCGGCATCGCGGCGTCGAAGGTCAAGCGGGGGATCGACGAGAAGCCCGTGCCCTACCTGGCGGGGCTCGCAGCCGGTGTGGCAGTGGTCGGGAGTATCGTCGTAGCGGTGCTCCGACGGCGGTAGACCGCCCCATCGGTGGTCCTCCGGACGCGGCGCGCAGCCACGACCCAGGCAACCGACAGGACGAGGACCCATGAGCTCCGACGTGCAGTCCCCCGCACACGAGACAGACCCTTCCTCGGGCATCGACCCGAACCTCTTGACGGCGTACGCCCTGTGGGCGGTCTTCCGCCGGCCGCTCGGCCCGGTCCACCGTCCGGGTGACGACGCCGTCGCCGAACTCGACGCAGTGGTGGCCGCTGCTGCCGAGCGCGGTGTCACGATCCGCGGGTTCTACGACGTGTCCGGTTTCCGCGCGGACGCCGACGTCATGATCTGGCTGCACGGTGACGACGCCCAGGCGATCCAGGCGGTCCTGCGCGAGGTCCGTCGCACGGGGCTGTTCCAGGACGCCGAGCCGGTCTGGCACGTCATGGCCATGCACCGCGAAGCCGAGTTCAACAAGCGCCACACCCCCGCGTTCCTGCGTGGCAAGGACCCCGAGGCCTGGATCACGGTGTACCCGTTCGTCCGGTCGTTCGAGTGGTACCTCCTGCCGGAGGAGGAGCGCTCGAAGATGCTCCGCGACCACGGCATCGCCGGCGCGAAGTACCGCCGGGTGCTCACCAACACCATCGCGACGTTCGCCCTGAGCGACTACGAGTGGATCCTGCCGCTCGAGAGCCCGGAGCTCGTCGACCTCGTGGACCTGATGCGCGACCTGCGCTACACCGAGGCGCGCCTGCACGTGCGCGAAGAGGTCCCCTTCTTCACCGGTCGTCGGGTGACGACCGCCGAACTGCCGGAGGTGCTGTCGTGACCGACACCAGTCAGATCTCGAACGGGCGGGGCACGGTCCTCGCCGCGACGCCCGCCGCGGCCGACGGCCCCGAGCACGTCGAGGTCCCGACCGCGTACGACGCGATCCTGCTGGCCGGCTTCGGTGGTCCCGAGGGCCAGGACGACGTCATCCCGTTCCTCCGCAACGTCACCCGCGGCCGCGGGATCCCGGACGAGCGGCTGGAGGAGGTCGCGCACCACTACCGGCACTTCGGCGGTGTCAGCCCGATCAACGCGCAGAACCGTGCCCTCAAGGCGGCGCTCGAGGCCGAGCTCGCGCAGCGCGGCATCGACCTGCCCGTGCTGTGGGGCAACCGGAACTGGGCGCCCTACCTCGAAGAGGCCTTCACCGAGGCCGCCGACAAGGGCTTCACGAAGCTCATCGCGATCGCCACGAGCGCCTACTCGTCGTTCTCGAGCTGCCGCCAGTACCGCGAGGACTACGCCCGCGTGCTCACCGAGACCGGTCTGATCGACACGATCCAGGTCGACAAGGTCCGCCAGTTCTTCGACCACCCGGGCTTCGTCCGGCCGTTCGTCGACGGCGTCCGCGACGGCATGGCCCGCGCGATCGCCGAGAACGACGGACTCGACGTCGCCACCGAGCTGCACGTCCTGTTCTCGACGCACTCCATCCCGTCCTCGGACGCCGCGAAGTCCGGCCCGGACTTCCGCGGGTTCGACGACCACGGCGCGTACGAGGCGCAGCACCTCGCCGTGGCCGAGGTCGTCCTCGAGCAGGCGTGGAACGAACTGCTCGAGCAGCCCGAGCACGCGCACCTGCGTGGCACGTCGAAGCCGGCCTGGAAGCTCGTCTACCAGTCGCGCTCCGGCCCCCCGTCGCAGCCGTGGCTCGAGCCCGACATCAACGACTACATGAACGACGAGCTCCAGGGCGGCCCGACCCGCGCCGTGCTCATCGTTCCGCTCGGCTTCGTGAGCGACCACATGGAGGTCATGTGGGACCTCGACGAAGAGGCCACCGAGACCGCCGGTGAGCTCGGCTTCTGGTCGCTCCGCACGCAGACGCCCGGTGTCGACCCGGCGTACGTGTCCGGCCTGGTCGACCTCGTGCTCGAGCGCGTCAACGGCACGCCGACGAGCGAGCGCCCGCACCTGACCGACATCGGCCCCTGGTACGACGTGTGCCGTCCGGGCTGCTGCGAGAACGTCCGCGCCGGGTTCAAGCCCGCGGCGGCCGGCGTCGCACCGTGACGGACGCGGACAGCGCGCCGACGACGACCGACGGCTCGGCAGCGTCCGACGGCCCCGCCCCGATCCGGCTCGGCACCCGCGCCAGCCGGCTCGCGGTCGCGCAGTCGCAGGACGTCGCCGACCGGCTGGCGAAGGCCGCCGGTCGGCCCGTCGAGCTCGTCACGGTGACGAGCGAGGGCGACACGAACCGTGCGTCGCTCGCGAGCCTCGGCGGCACGGGCGTGTTCGCCAGTGCCCTGCGCGAGGCGCTCGTCGCGGGCGAGGTCGACGTGCTCGTGCACTCGCTCAAGGACCTCCCGACGGCGCCCTACGACGGCCTGACGATCGCGTCGGTGCCGAAGCGTGCGGACGCCCGTGACGTCCTGGTCGCCCGGAACGCCGCGACGATCGACACCCTGCCCGAGGGCGCGAAGGTCGGCACGGGCTCGCCCCGCCGGGTCGCGCAGCTCCGGGCGAAGCGGCCGGACCTGGACGTCGTGGACATCCGCGGGAACATCGACACCCGGCTCGGCCGGGTCGAGGACGACCTCGACGCGGTCGTGCTCGCCGCCGCCGGTCTCGGTCGGATCGACCGGCTGGACGCCGCGACGGAGCTCCTCGACCTCGGCTTCTGGCCGAGTGCGCCCGGACAGGGTGCGCTGGCGGTCGAGATCCGGACGGAGGTGTTGACCAGCACGGCGAAGACGGACAAGAACCTGCTCGCCGCACTCCGGAAGCTCGACCACGCCCCGACGCGCCTGACGGTGACGGCGGAGCGCGAGGTCCTCGCGAAGCTCGAGGCCGGCTGCTCCGCCCCGATCGGTGCGACGGCGGTCGTGGACGCCGAGCTGCTGCTCGTCTCCGCGACGGTCTACCGCCCGGACGGGTCCGAGTACCGCACGGCGTCGCACGCCGCCCACCTCGACGGCTCGGCGCAGGACCGGCTGGACGAGGCCCTCGCGGTCGCCGGTCGCGTCGCCGCGGAGCTGCTCGAGAACGGTGCGGCCGAGCTGGCCGACCTCGCCTCGTCCGTTTCACGGGAGCCGGCCGACGGCGACCACTCGGCCGGGCCCGGCCTGGCCACCCCCGCGGAGTAGGCGGTCAGCACGGACGACAGCACCCCCGTCGCGGACGAGGCACGGCCCCCGGTCGTCCTCGTCCCGCGCGGGGGCGCGTGGGGCGACCAGGTCGCCGCAGCGGCCCGTGCACGCGGGCTCGAGCCCGTCGTCGTCCCGCTCATCACGGACGCACCGCCGGCGGACCCGGCAGCCCTCGACGCGGCCCTCGCCCGCCTCGGGGCGGATCCGGACAGGAGGCTCGGCGCGCGGCCCGCGGACCGCACCGGTCACGACGGGGTCGCGCCCGGTGCCCCGTGGCTCGTGGTGACCAGTGCGACGGCCGTCCGTGTGGTCGCCGGACGCACCATGCGCCTCCCGGCCGGGGTGGCCGTGGCCTGCGTCGGCGAGGCGACCGCCCGCGCCGCCCGCGAGGCCGGCTGGCCCGTCGACCTGGTGCCGGACGACGAGTCCGCCGCGGGGCTGGTGGCCGCACTGCCGGACACCGCCGGGCCGGTCCTGTTCCCGCGTTCCGAGATCGCCGCACCCACGGTCGTCGACGGACTGCGGGCCCGCGGCATCGACGTGTCGGACGTGGTCGCGTACCGTACCGTGGGGACGGGCGACGACCCGGTCGTGCTCGTCCCGCCACCCGACGCCGTGCTCGTGACGAGCGGGAGCGTCGCCCAGCAGGTCGTCCGCCGGATGACCCCCCTCGATCCCCGCACGCTCGTCGCGTGCATCGGACCCGCCACCGCAGACGCCGCCCGTGCAGCCGGGCTGCCCGTGCACGTCGTCGCCCGCGGTCGGTCCGCAGCAGCCCTCCTCGACGCCGTCGTCGAGACCCTCCACCCGAACCCCAGAACAGGAAGGTCATCGTGACCGGACGCTTCCCGCAGGTCCGCCCCCGTCGGCTGCGCGCCACCCCCGCCATGCGACGACTCGTCGCCGAGACCCGGCTCCACCCCGCCGAGCTCGTGCTGCCGATGTTCATCCGCGAGGGCACGACGTCGGCGATCCCGATCTCGAGCATGCCGGGCGTGCAGCAGCACTCCCTCGACTCGTTCCGCCGCGCGCTGCACGAGGCCGCGGAGCAGGGCGTCGGCGGCGTGAACCTGTTCGGTGTGCCGACGACGAAGGACGCCGAGGGGTCCGGCGCGACCGACCCCGACGGCATCCTCAACGTCGCGATCCGCATCGCGAAGGAAGAGGTGGGCGACGCGCTCGTCGTGCAGTCCGACCTGTGCCTCGACGAGTTCACCGACCACGGCCACTGCGGTGTGCTCGCGGCCGACGGCTCCGTCGACAACGACGCGACACTCCTGCGCTACCGCGACATGGCGGTGGCCCAGGCCGAGGCCGGCGCCGAGCTCGTCTGCATGAGCGGCATGATGGACGGCCAGATCGCCGCCGCCCGCGACGCCCTCGACACCGCCGGGCACAGCGGCACCGCGCTCCTGGCGTACTCGGCGAAGTACGCGAGCGCGTTCTACGGGCCCTTCCGCGAGGCCGTGGCGTCGACCCTGCAGGGCGACCGCCGGACCTACCAGATCGACGCCGCCGACGGTCGGCAGGGGCTCCGCGAGGTCCTGCTCGACATCGAGGAGGGCGCTGACGTCGTCATGGTGAAGCCCGCGATGAGCTACCTCGACGTGCTCGCCCGCACCGCCGACGTCTCCGAGGTCCCCGTGTGGGCGTACCAGATCTCCGGCGAGTACGCGATGATCACGGCAGCCGCCCAGAACGGGTGGATCGACCGCGACGCCGCGGCGATGGAGGCCCTCGTCGGCATCAAGCGTGCCGGTGCCGACGCGATCCTCACCTACTTCGCGGTGGACGTCGCGCGCCAGCTCAACCAGGAGGCCGGCCTGCGCACGACCGGCAGCACCGCGGCGGTGTCCGGCGTCGCCTCGACCGGGAAGGCCCCCGAATGACCACCACGACGGCGACCACGGCAGCGCAGTCCGGAGCGAACGGCCAGCTCTTCGCTCGTGCCAAGAACAGCATCCCCGGCGGCGTGAACTCGCCCGTCCGCGCGTACGGCTCCGTCGGGGGCACCCCGCGCTTCCTGACCGCCGCGAAGGGCGCCTACGTCACCGACGCCGAGGGGCGCGAGTACGTCGACCTCGTCGCGTCGTGGGGCCCGGCGATCCTCGGGCACGCGCACCCCGGCACGGTCGAGGCCGTGCAGCAGGCGGCGTCCCGCGGGCTGTCGTTCGGGGCGTCCACCCCGGGGGAGACCGAGCTCGCCGAGCTCGTCAAGCAGCGGGTGCAGGTCGACGGCGACGGGCCGATCGAGAAGCTCCGCATGGTGTCCACGGGCACCGAGGCGACGATGACCGCCATCCGTCTGGCGCGCGGGTACACCGGCCGCGACCTCCTCGTGAAGTTCGCCGGGCACTACCACGGGCACTCGGACTCCCTGCTCGCCGAGGCGGGCTCGGGCGTCGCGACGCTCGCGCTCCCCGGCAGCGCGGGCATCACCGCGGAGACCGCCGCGCAGACCCTCGTGCTGCCGTACAACGACCTGGACGCCGTGCGCCGTGCGTTCGACGAGCACTCCGAGCGCATCGCCGCCGTGATCGTCGAGGCCGCCGCCGCGAACATGGGCGTCCTCGCCCCGGAGCGCGGCTTCAACCGGGCGCTCGCGCAGATCACGAAGGCGAACGGCGCGCTGCTGATCGTCGACGAGGTCCTCACCGGCTTCCGGGTCGGCCCCGCCGGCTGGTGGGGACTCGAGGCGTCCAACACCGTGCCGGACGGCATCGGGTGGAAGCCGGACCTCGTCACGTTCGGCAAGGTCATCGGCGGGGGCATGCCCCTCGCGGCCCTCGGCGGCCGTCGGGAGGTCATGGACTTCCTCGCCCCGCTCGGCCCCGTGTACCAGGCGGGCACGCTGTCCGGGAACCCGCTCGCCGTCGCCGCCGGCACCGCGACGCTCCGGGCCGCGACGCCCGAGGTGTACGCGCACCTGGACCGGACCGCGGCGACGATCGCCGAGGCCACGAGCGCCGCGCTGTCCGCCGAGGGGGTGGCGCACACCGTGCAGCACGCGGGGAACCTGTTCTCGTTCGCGTTCCTGGACGAGGCGCCGCGGAACTACGACGACGTCCGGGCGCAGGAGGCCTTCCGGTACGCGCCGTTCTTCCACGCGATGCTCGACGCCGGCGTGACCCTGCCGCCGAGCGTGTTCGAGGCGTGGTTCGTCACGGCCGCGCACGACGACCGTGCCGTCAGCCGCGTACTCGAGGCGCTGCCGGCAGCGGCGAAGGCGGCCGCTGCCGCGACGGCTCCCGCGTAGCCCCTCTCTCGCAGAACGCAACGTCGGCGGTTCCTCGCAGCGCCGTACCGCTGCGCGGCCTCGCCGACGTTGCGTTTCGCGGGGCACCGGGGCGGGATCGGTGGTCAGGCCGCCCGGCGTGCGTGCCAGCGGCCCTCGGTCCGCACCACGGCGAGCGGGAAGTCGAAGGCGTGCGAGACCGCAGAGGACGTGATGACCCGGTCGGCGGGACCCTGCGCCACGACGGCCCCGTCCCGGAGCAGCATCGCGTGCGAGGTCGACGTCGGCAGGTCCTCGAGGTGGTGGGTGACCATCACGCTGCCGAGGTCGGGACGCCGGAGTCGGAGCGCGTCGACGGTGTCGAGCAGGTGCTCCCGTGCGGCGACGTCGAGTCCCGTGGCCGGCTCGTCGAGGAGCAGCAGGCGGGGCTCGGACATCAGCGCGCGGGCGATCAGGGCACGACCGCGCTCGCCCTGGGACAGGACGGGCCAGGCGGCGTCGACCCGCGCCTCCAGGCCGACGTCCGCGACGTGACCCCGCGCGGTGGCGAGCTGCTGGGCGGTGGGTGACCACCGCATCATCAGGTCGGTCGTCCCGGTGACGCCGGTGAGCACGACCTCGAGCACGGTCAGCGGTGACGTCACCCGGTGTCGGGGGTCGACGTGCCCGATGTGCTCGCGGAGCTCCCGGACGTCGACGCGCCCGAGCCGTCGGCCGAGCACGTCGACGGTGCCCGCGGAGGGGTGGCTCGTCGCACCGAGGACCGCGAGGAGCGTCGACTTGCCCGCGCCGTTCGGCCCGAGCAGCGCCCAGTGCTCGCCGCTCCGGACCGTCAGGTCGACGTCGTGGAGCAGGTCGCGGCCGGAGCGCGTGACGCGCAGACCGGTGGCGTGGAGGAGGGCGTCGGTCACGCCCTCCATCATGCCGGGGTGCGGACCTCGCGCAGGTGGGCGAACAGCGCCGTGCCGAGGGCCCGGATGACCGCGCCGGCGCCGTCGCCGTCCTTCGAGCGGACCGCGGCGGCGAGGGTGTCGATGCCCGAGCCGGCGTCCCAGAACATGAACTGCGGCTCGGTGAGCATGACGAACTGGGTGCGGACGATGAGCGACTCGCCGAGCTGCCCCATGAGCGCGTTGCCGGTGTTCGCCACGAAGAAGCGCAGGAGCTCGTCGAGGGTCGCGAAGACCTTCGGGTCCTCGGCGGCGGCGCGGCGGGCCAGCTCGTCGAGGAGCTTCAGGGCCTTCTTCGACGCGGCGTCGTCGAGGCGGGGGACCGCCCAGCGTGCGGCGAGCTCGGCGTAGCCGTAGTACAGCTGCAGCGCGTCGTCGAACTGCTCGCGGGTCGGCGAGGCGACGCGGGTGTAGCGGTTCGCCTCCATCTCCACCAGGCCGTAGTCGACGAGCTTCGCGATGGCCTCGCGGATGGGGGTGCGGCTGACGCCGAGCCAGGAGACCAGCTCGTCGTCGTTCAGGCGCTCGCCGGCCTGCAGGGTGCCGTCCTGGATCGCGGCGAGCATCTTCTCGAGCACGACGTCCCGCAGGAGCTTGCGGGGCGAGTTGTCGACGGTCGACTTGGGGACGGGCATGGTGCTCCTCACGGGTCCGGTGTGTGCCGTGTACCAAACCTAGCGTGTCAGTGCGCAAGCGTTTGGCAAATCACCCGCGAGCCGAATCGACGCGCGCCCCGCCGCTGCTCAGGCGCGGAGGTCGACGACCGTCCGGCCGTGCACCCGCCCGGCGACGACGTCCGCGCCGACGCCGATCGCGTGCTCGAGGTCGACCGTTCGTGTGACGTCCGCCAGGAGCGCTGGGTCGAGGTCGGTCGCGAGCCGGTCCCACGCCCGCTGCCGCAGGGGCAGCGGGGCCTCGACGGAGTTGATGCCGAGGAGCGACACCGCGCGGAGGATGAAGGGCATCACGGTCGTCGGAAGCGCCGAGTCCTGCGCCAGGCCGCACGCCGTGACCGCGCCGCCCCACCGGGTCGCGGCGAGGACGTTCGCCAGGGTCGCGCCGCCGACGCTGTCCACCGCGCCCGCCCACGTCGCCCGCTGCAGGGGCTTGCCGAGCGCGGCGAGCGTGCTCCGGTCGACGACCTCGGTCGCACCGAGCCTGCGGAGCGAGGCCTCGTTCGTCGTGCGCCCCGTCGAGGCGGTGACCCGGTACCCACGCGCCGCGAGCAGCGCGATCGCGACCGTGCCGACCCCGCCCGAGGCGCCGGTGACCAGGACCGGGTCGTCGTCCGGCGCGACCAGACGCTCGAGGGCGAGGACCGACAGCATCGCCGTGAAGCCCGCCGTGCCGATCGCGGCGGCGTAGGAGTCCTCGATGCCGTCCGGCAGCACGACGAGGGCGCCGCTCGGGACGACCGCGTGCTCGGCCCAGCCGCCGTGCCGCGTCTCGCCGAGGCCCGCGCCGTTGCACACGACCCGGTCGCCGATCGCGACGTCGTGCACCCCGGGGCCGAGCGCGGACACCGTGCCGACGACGTCGATGCCCGGGACGAGCGGGTCGACCCGGGCGACGCCGGGGTTGCCGGCGAGGGCGAGGCCGTCCTTGTAGTTGACGCTCGAGTACGTGACGTCGACGAGGGCCTCGCCCTCGTCGGGTTCGGGCACGTCGACCTGCGTGACGGCGGGCGGGGTGGAACGGGAGACGAGGACTGCGCGCGTCATGCGTCGGACGCTACCCCGATCCTCCAGTCCGTCGTCCCGGCCGATCGCCCGTCGTTCCGGCCCATCACCCGTCGTTCCGGCCCATCGCGTCCGCGATGGGAGGACGTTCCGCGCGTGGTGGGCCGGAAGGAACGCCCCACCATGCGCGGATCGGCCTCCTCCGCGCAGATCGGCACCCCACGCGCGGAACGGCACCCGCCGCTCACCCGAACAGGATCGCGGCCTCGTCGTAGCGGTCCTGCGGCACCGTCTTGAGCTCCCCGAGCGCGTCCTCGAACGAGACGTGCACGATGTCCGTCCCCTGCAGCGCGACCATCCGGCCCCAGCGACCCTCGACGACGGAGTCGATCGCCGCGAGCCCGAGCCGGGTCGACAGCACCCGGTCGTACGCGGTCGGCGTCCCGCCGCGCTGGATGTGCCCGAGCGTCGTCGCCCGCGTCTCGATGCCCGTCAGCTCCTCGATCATCGGCGCGAGGCGCTCCCCGATGCCGCCGAGCCGCGGCCGCCCGAACGCGTCGAGCCCGCGCTCGGTGTGCGCGTTGTCCTCGTGGTCGGGGACGAAGCCCTCGGCGACCACGACGAGCGGGGCGCGGCCACGGTCGTAGGCCGACCGCACCCACTCGGCGATCTGTTCCATGCTCGTCTTCTGCTCCGGGATGAGGATCGCGTGTGCGCCGGCGGCCATCCCGGAGTGCAGCGCGATCCATCCGACGTGGCGGCCCATCACCTCGGCGACCATGCAGCGGGAGTGCGACTCGCCGGTGGTGCGCAGGCGGTCCATCGCCTCGGTCGCGATCGCGACGGCCGTGTCGAAGCCGAACGTGTAGTCGGTCGCGCCGAGGTCGTTGTCGACGGTCTTCGGGACGCCCACGATCTTGAGCCCCGCGTCGGTCAGGCGCTTCGCGGCCGCGAGGGTGCCCTCACCGCCGATCGCGACGATCGCGTCGATGCCGTGCCGCTCGAGCGTCGCCGTGATGTTCTCGACGCCGCCGTTCGGCCCCTCGAACGGGTTCGTCCGGCTTGTGCCGAGGATGGTCCCGCCCTGCTTCGCGATGCCCTGGATGTCCTTGCGCCCGAGCGGCACGATGTCGCCGTCGACGACGCCCCGCCAGCCGTCGCGGAACCCCACGAACTCGTGTCCGTGGATCGCGATGCCTTTGAGCACGATGCCGCGGATGACCGCGTTCAGGCCGGGGCAGTCGCCTCCGGAGGTGAGGATGCCGATGCGCATGGAGACTCCCTTGTCGGGTGGTGCGGGGACGGTCCCATCATGTCCGACGGTGGTGTGGCATTACCATCCCCGTGTGTCCCTGCCGTCTCCCGTCGCCGTCGCCCCGTCGGCTGCGGCCGGTCGCGTGGACACGGTCTACCGGCCTGGAGGCGCGTTGGACGTCCGCGCGACCCTCCGGCCCCTGCAGCGCGGCTCCGGCGACCCCGCCTTCCAGGTGGTCGGCGCCGACACGTGGCTCGCCCTGCGCACGCCGACCGGCGCGGCCTCGGTGCTCGTCCGGCGGGCGGGCGCGGACGCCGTCGCGGTGTCGGCGTGGGGCGACGGCGCCGGGTGGGCGGTCGAGCACGCCCCGGACCTGCTCGGCCGCGGCGACGACTGGTCCGACCTGGACGTACGGGCGCACCCCTTCCTGGCCGAGGCGCGCCACCGCCAACCGGGGCTCCGCCTGCTCCGCACGAACACGGTCGTCGCGATGCTCGTGCCGGCGGTCATGGAGCAGAAGGTGACCTCGCGCCAGGCCTGGCGCGCCTGGCGGTACCTGCTGCGGCGATTCGGTGAACCCGCACCCGGGCCGGCGCCCGACGGCATGTTCGTGCAGCCGACCGCGGAGCAGTGGGCCCGGATCCCGAGCTGGGAGTGGCACCGGGCCGGCATCGAACCCGGTCGGTCGGCGACCGTGATGCGGGCGATGCGGGTCGCCCCGGCGCTCGAGCGGACCCTCGGGCTCGGCCGTGGGGGAGCGGTCGTGGCCGAGCGGCTGCAGTCGGTGCCCGGGATCGGCCGGTGGACCGCTGCCGAGACCGCGCAGCGTGCGCACGGCGACCCGGACTCGCCGAGTGTCGGGGACTACCACGTGCCGGCGCTCGTCGGGTGGGCGCTCACCGGGGCGCCGGTGGACGACGACGGGATGCTCGAGCTCCTCGAACCCTGGCGGGGGCACCGGGAGCGGGTCGTGCGGTTGATCGGGGGCTCGGGCTTCCGGAAGCCGGCGTTCGGGCCGCGCATGACGATCCAGGACCACCGGTTCCACTGAGTGGCCGGGCGGCTGCACCTGGGGGGCAGTGTGCGGGGCGGGCGGGTGGTGCGCGGAGCGGGCGCGTGGTGCGCGGAGCGGGCGCGTGGGCGCTGTGCGGTGCGTCGCGAGCGGGCACGACACCCCGCGCGCGTCCCGCCGAGTGGGTGCAACACGTCGCCGCAGGCCGCCGGGCGTCCCAGATGTGGCCCGCTCGCGGACCGGGCGGACGGAGGTGAGCGCGCGGCGTAGCATCCAGTTGAGAACCGATCTCAGGAGGAATCATGACCGATCCGAACACCACGCCCGCAGCCGAGGGTGACGAGCACCGCGTCGCCGAGCACGACGTCGCCGAGCACGACCACGAGCAGGACGGCGGTGAGCACGAGACCGTCGAGCACGGCGACCACGTCGACTTCGTGCACGACGGCCACCGTCATGCTCGTCACGAGGACCACTACGACGAGCACTGATCGCCCGCGCAGGACGTGACGGACGGCAGGCTTGTGGCGGAGTCGCCACGGGCCTCCCGTCCGTCACCGCGACCGGACGAGCGCGAGGCGACCACGGCGTCGGGTCAGGGGTGCCGCACGCCCTCGCCCGTGAGCACCGCGCGGTACCCCTCGCGGAAGGTCGGGTACCGCGGTTCCCACCCCGTCGACCGCAGGAGCGCGTTCGACAGCCGCTTGTCGCCGCCCGCCTGCCGCCCGGACGCCTCGGCGCGCGGCGGCTCCGGCTTGCCGAGCTCGCCGGCCAGGAACACGAGCACGTCGTCGAGCCGGACCGGTTCGTCGTCCGTCCCCAGGTAGGTCGGCGCCGGATCCGGGACGGTCGCCAGGTGCACGAGCGCCGCGGCGGCGTCGTCCCGGTGGATCCGGTTCGTGTGCGGTGAGCCGCCCGCGACGGGGGCCAGCCGGGCGGAGCCGTCCCGCACCTGGTCGATCAACCGTTCCCGCCCGGGGCCGTAGATCCCGGAGAGCCGCACGAGCACGGCGTCCGGGCGTCGGGCGCGCAGCAGCTCCTCGGCCTCGAGCAGCACACCAGCGGTCGGCGTCGCCGCACGTGCCGGGGTCTCCTCGGTGACCTCGCCGCCGTCGGACTCGTCGTACACCGCGGTCGAGGACACCACGACCAACCGCGGCGAGGCCCCGGACGCGTCGACGCCGTCGAGCACGTTCCGCAGACCGTCCACGTAGGTCGCGCGGTACTCGTCGACGTCACGGGAACCCGCGGCGAACGTCACCACGACGACCGCGGTGTCCGGGTCGACGGTCGGCACGGCACGACGCAGGTCGATGCTCCGACTGATGATCGGCTCCGGGACGCGTTCGGCCCGGCGTCGGAGCCCGACCACCCTGTACCCCTGTTCCGCGAAGCGGAGTCCGGCCTCGGTCCCGAGGTCCCCGCACCCGGCGATGACGGCGGTCTTCGTGTGCTGCACACCTCGACCCTGCCACGGAGACCGTGCCGGCGGTGTCGCGACGCTTCGTCCCCCGATTTGGTAACAGAACGATAACGTCGCTGAATCCGGCCAAACCGATCTCCGTAGGCTCCCGAATCAGATGCAACAGCCGGGAAAATCCCGGAGCGCTCACCAGTCGCAGACAGCTGGTTCTCCACCCCTGTCCGGGGTGTGTTCGGCGCGCATACAGGGAAATCGCGCCGAGCGCGACCACGAAAGGAACGAACTCATGCGTAAGAGCCTGAAGACCTCGATCACCCTCGCCACCACGGGCGCCCTCGTGCTGGGCGGTGCTGCGTTCGGTGTGTCCGCCGCGCAGGCCGACGGCACCGTCCACACCGTCTCCTCGTCCTCGTCGAAGATCCCCGGCCCGGTCGCGTCGGTGCCGGAGGTCAAGGGCGGCAACACCGCCGTCGCGCTGGACAAGGGCTTCACCGACGCGCTGACCTCGCTGGGCCTGACCCCGGGTGTGTCGGGCAACGCGAAGCTGGAGAACGGGTCGGTGTCGTTCCCGATCACGGCCGGTTCGGTGACGTACTGGTCGCCGGACGGCAACTACCGCCCGTACGTGCAGGGGCTGCTGGACCACGACGACTCGGGCCTGACGCTCAAGGCCGGTGACACGACGGTGACGCTGGAGAACTTCGTGGTGAACCCGGGTTCGTCCAAGCTCTACGGTGACGTCCTGGTCAACGGCCAGGTCGCCGCGTCCAACGCGTACCTGTTCTCGCTGCACGGTGGCACGCTCAAGCCGCTGCAGCTCGAGGGTGACAACGCGATCCTGACCGGCACCACGGTCCACGTCTCCGACGACGCCGCGAAGCTGCTCAACAGCACCTTCAAGACCGACGCGGTCAAGGGTGGTCTCCTCGTCGGGACCGCGACCATCACCGCACAGATCAAGTAACACCCCCGCGGAACACCACCGCACCGCACCGCACCACACGAACGGCGTCGCCCCACCCGGGACGGCGCCGTTCGCGCGCCCGGAGCAGCGACCGCCGCCCCGGCGGACGCAAACTGCTCCGACGAGATCTGAACGATCCGGTGCCCCGTCTCGTCGTCGAGGTATGGGACTCCGCACACGTACGAAGGTCATCATCGGCATCGCCTCGGGCGTCGTCGTCATCGGGGCCGCCGCCGCGATCGCCGGCCCGGTCATCTACGCGGACACGGTCAACGGCCAGGCCGCCGCCGCACCCTCCCTCAGCGCGAGCGCGTCCGGCGCCGCCGGGTCGCTCACCGCGAGCGAGGCGAACGGCACCTGGACGAGCAAGGGCACGTCGTACGCGGGCTACCGCGTGCACGAGGTCCTGCAGGGGAATGATGTGAACGTGGTCGGTCGCACGAAGGACGTCGAGGGCACGGCGGAGGTCGCCGGCGGTTCCCTCACGAAGGCCGAGGTCACCGTGCAGGTCGGCAAGATCAGCACGCCGGAGGCCGCCCGCGACGCGTACTTCCGCGACAAGGCGCTGGAGACCGCCAAGTTCCCCACCGCGACGTTCACGCTCACCCAGCCCGTCGACGTCTCGAAGGCGCTCGACGGCACCGCCCAGGACGTGACCCTCACCGGCACGATGGACCTGCACGGCGTCGAGAAGCCCGTCAGCGCCGACGCGCAGGTCGCCGTCGGCCAGGGCGGCACCGTCCAGGTCGTCGGCAGCGTGCCGATCACCTTCGCCGACTACGGCGTCCAGGCCCCGTCGCTCGGGTTCGTCACCGTCGACGACAAGGGTTCCGTCGAGTTCTCCCTCGACCTGAGGAAGTGACGATGACGGGCCGTCCCGCTGACGAACTGCTGGCGACGCTGCACCGTGAGCACGGTGACGCACTCACGCGGTACGTCCGGCACCTGACGCGGGACGGCTCGATCGTCGAGGACGTCGTCCAGGAGACCATGGTCCGCGCGTGGCAGCGTCCGGCCGTCCTCGAGCTCGCGCCGGACAGCGCACGCGCCTGGCTCTTCACGGTCGCCCGCAACCTGGTCGTCGACGACGCCCGCTCCGCCCGCAACCGACGCGAGCAGGGCTCCGAACACCCGGTCGACCGTGCCGAGGCCGACCGCACCGACGCCGTCCTCGACCGCATCGTGGTCGCCGACGCACTGGCATCGCTGAGTGCCGAGCACCGCCGCGTGGTGGTCGACGCCTACTGGTTGGGGCACACGGTCCCCGAGATCGCCCGACGACACGACATCCCCGAGGGCACCGCGAAGTCGCGGCTGCACTACGGGCTGCGAGCCCTCCGGCTCGCCCTGCAGGAACGAGGAGTGACCCGATGAGCGTGGACCCGACCGCGCACGACCGCTACGCCGAGTGGGACGCCGCCTACGTGCTGGGCTCCCTGCCCGCCGACGAGCGGCTGGAGTACGAGCGGCACCTGGAGTCGTGCCCCCGCTGCACCGCAGCGGTCGCCGAGCTGGTCGGTCTGCCCGGCCTGCTGGGCAAGTTGCCCGCCGACCAGGCGATCGAGATCGCCGACCCGGACGGGAGGCACGACACCGGTTCCGCGGGCACCCTCGCCTCCGTCGCGCACCGCGTCCGGCACCGTCGCCGTCGCCGCCGGGTCTGGGTCGCGGCCACCGCGGGGCTCGCGGTCGTCGCCGCCGTGCTCGGCGGGCTCGCCGTCGGCACGGCCGGGGAGCGCGGTACCGTCCAGGCCGGTGCGTCGCCGACCGCCGCCGGCCCGGGGGACCGCTACACGATGACCGGCTCGCAGGGTCTCGACGTCGACCTCGCGGTCAGCGGGGAGCAGTGGGGCACGCGCTTCGACTGGGGGTGCTCGTACGGCGGCAAGCAGTGGTCGTCGGACGGCTCGGTGATGTACGACCTCGTGGTGGTCCGCACCGACGGCACCGTGCAGACCGTGGCGTCGTGGTCGGCCGCCGGCGCCGAGGCCCGCGGGCTCTCCGCCTCGACCGACATCCCCCGCGACGAGATCGCGACCGTCGAGGTCCGGCTCCGCGGGGAGTCCGGCGTCCTGGCCGACGTGCACCTCTGACGGATCGCGGGCCTCCCCGGCTGCGCCGGGGAGGCCCGCGATCGAGCGGGTCGTCGTTGCTAGCGGGCCCGATCTCCGTGTCGGCGCGCGTGACGCAGTCGCGCGACCGTGCCGACGGAGATCCCGCTCAGTCCGACGGCGACCCCGGAGGCGAGGACACCGAGTGGGCGGGCAGGGGTGTCGAGCGTGGCAGCGAACATCGCTGAGCTCGAGGCGAGGAGGAAGCCCGCTACCGTGATCGAGAACGTGAGATCGGTCAGGATCTTCACTGCTGCTCTGCCCTCACGCGCAGCGCGGAACGACACGGGCAACTCCTTCGCTGGTGAACCGGAGTGCGCTGGACTCCGCGATCACGACGGTAGTGGTTGACTCGTAGAACTGCAGTACTGATGTGCAAACCGCCGGAGCGTTCGTCGTGCCGTTCAATCGGCGGCGGGGCCCTCGTGGTCGTCTGGGCCGACGGCCTCGTCCAGGCGCGCACTGACCGACCGCAGCGTGTCCGCATCCGTCCCCACGGGCCTCCAGAACAGTTCCTCGAGCGCGCCCGTGTGCGCGCGGATCCCGGCGAGGACCGCGCGCCGCCCGTCCGGCGTCATCTCCACCCAGCTGCCGCGCCCGTCCTGCGGGCAGTCGGCGCGGACGACCAGACCGCGCGCGACCATGCGCGTCACCTGGTGGCTGACGCGCGACTTCTCCCAGCCGATGCCCGCCGAGATGTCGCGGACCCGCAGGCGGTGCTCGGGATCGCGGTGCAGGCCGATCAGGATCTCGAACTCGGGGACGGAGATCCCCGCCCCCTCCTGCACCGCCCGGTCGAGGGCCCGGTCGAGCCGTCGCCAGGCGTCGTGGTACGCGTCCCAGGTGGCCCAGTCGTGGTCACCGCTGCCCTCCGTCGACATGCCGCTCAGCGTATCCACCGGCGCGTCGGCGTCCACCAGGATCATCCGTCCGGACGACCTCCACGGCACGTCCAGCACGCTCCGAGGTGGCGTCGGCGGCTCGGCATACGATCAGGGGCATGCCGAGCGCGCGACTGCAGGACTGCACCGACGACGCCGTCGCCCTGGTGCGACGGTGGACGGCGGCGTCCGCGGGACGCAAGCCCGACGCCGGCGCAGCCCGACTGGCCCAGGTGCTCCGGGACGAGCAGGGCCTCGCCTTCACGCGCGGGTTCCTCGACCGGGTGGTCCGGCCGGAGGACCCGCGGGTCGCGGCACGGGTGCTCGAGCAGGTCAGCCAGGACGTGCCGGAGGACCTGGCCTGGTACCTCCGCGGCGCGGTGACCCTCGGTGGCGGCTTCGCGACCATGGCGCCGTGGGCCGTGGTGCCGACCGCGCGCCGGATCCTGCGTCGCGTCGCCGGACACCTCGTCGTCGACGCGACCCCCGCCAAGCTCGGGTCCGCCCTGGCGAAGGTCGGCGGCGCGGGCACCCTGGTCGAGGTCGACCTGCTCGGCGACGCCGTCCTCGGCAGCGCCGAGAGCGACCGACGGCTGCAGGCGACCGTGGAGCTGCTCGAACGACCGGACGTGGACCGCGTGGCGGTCTCGCTGCGCAGCGTCGTGCCGCAGCTCGCGCCGTGGGCCCCCGACCGGACCGTCGAGCGCGCGGTCGACCGGCTCGTGCCGCTGTTCCGGGCGGCTGCCGCTCCGATGGCGCTCGGTCGGCCCGCCGGCGCGGTCACCCTGCAGGCCGGCCTGCACGCCGACCAGGCCCTGACGATCGCGGTGTTCCGGGCGCTGCTCGACCGCGACGAGTTCACCGGGCTGCAGGCCGGGATCACGCTCCAGGCCGCCCTGCCGGACACCGCGGCGGCCCTCGACGACCTGACGACGTGGGCGCAGGAGCGTCGGGCACGCGGTGGCGCGCCCGTCACGGTGCGGCTCGTCAAGGGCGCCGAACTCCCCACCGAACGGGTCGAGTCCGTCCTGCGCGGCTGGCCGCTCGCCACGTGGGGATCCAAGCGCGAGACCGACACCGCGTACCTCCGGCTGCTCGACGCCGCCCTGACGCCGGAGCGGATCGACGCCGTGCGGGTCGAGGTCGGCAGTCACAACCTGTTCGACCTCGCGACCGCGTGGGTGCTCGCCGGCCGGCGCGGGGTGGCCGACGGGGTCCGGGTCGCGATGCTGCTCGGGATGGGCACGGGCACGACCGACGCCGTGCGCCAGGACGTCGGGCCGATCGTGCTCGGCGTGCCGGTCGTGCAGCCGGACCACTTCGACGCGGCCATCGGGTACCTGGCCCGACGCCTGCAGGAGAACGCCGGTCCCGAGTACTTCGTCGCCGCGATCGGCGCCGGGCCGGTCGACCCCGACGCGCTGGAGCAGCAGGCCGCGCGGCACCGCGAGGCCCTCGACGCCCTCGACGAGCCGGTGCCCGCGACCCACCGCACCCAGGACCGCCGACAGCCCCTGGGCAGCCCGACGATCCGGACGGCCTTCGAGAACGCTGCCGACACCGATCCCTCGACCCCGGGCAACCGCGCGTGGGCCGCCGACGTCCTGAGCCGGGTGCCGTCGTCGCGGCTCGGGGTGCAGACCCTGCGCGGCGCCCGGACCGCCGACCGGTCGAAGCTCGAGCGGATCGTCGCGCGCACCGCGCAGGCCGGCGTGAACTGGGGTCGCCAGGATCCAGGGGACCGCGCCGAACTCCTCGACCTGATCGGCCACGAGCTCGCGTCCCATCGTGCGGACCTGGTCGAGGTGCTCGTCGCCGAGACCGGCAAGACCCTGACCGAGGCGGACACCGAGGTCACCCGGGCGGTCGACCTCGCCCACCACGCGGCGGACCGGGCACGGCACCTCGCCGGGCTCGACGGTGACGGCGCCCGCTTCGTGCCCCCGCGCCTGACCGTCGTCGTCCCGAGCTGGACCGCGCCCGTCGCGATCGCCGCCGCCGGCATCACGGCCGCGCTGGCCGCGGGCAGCGGTGTCGTCCTCAAGCCCTCGCCGCGAGCCGGACGCTCCGGCGCGGTGCTCGCCGACGTGCTCTGGGACGCCGGGGTCCCGCACTCCCTGCTGCAGCTCGTCGACCTCGACGTCGACCAGCTCGGCCGTGACCTCGTGGCGCACCCGACCGTCGACCGCGTGCTCCTGACGGGGACGACCGACACCGCGCGCTCGTTCCGCTGGTGGCGGGCGGGTCTGCCGCTCACCGCGGCGACGAGCAGCCGGAACACCGTCGTCGTGACGCCGAGCGCCGACCTCGACCAGGCGGCCCAGGACGTCGTGCACTCCGCGTTCGGCCAGGCGGGCCAGGACCGCGCCACCGCGCCCCTCGTCGTGCTCGTCGGCTCCGTCGTCGAGAGCGAGCGGTTCCGCCGACAGCTCGTCGACGCCACCCGGACGCTCCGGGTCGCGTGGCCGCACGACCCCACCGCCCAGGTCGGTCCGCTCGTCTCGGAGCCGAGCGGTGCGGTGCTCCGCGCGCTCACCGAGCTCGGACCGGGCGAGTCGTGGCTCGTGCAGCCCGCCCCGCTCGACGACACCGGGCGGCTCTGGTCGCCGGGCATCCGCGACGGGGTCCGTCCGGGCAGCGCCTTCCACCACGACGTGGCCGCGGCGCCCGTCCTGGGGATCCTGCACGTCGAGACCCTCGAGCAGGCGATCGCGGTGCAGAACGGCCCCGACTCCGGGCTCGTCGCCGGGCTCCACTCGCTGGACGTCGACGAGGTCGGCACCTGGGTGGCGTCGGTCCAGGCCGGCGAACTCGTCGTCAACCGTCGGACCACCGGTGCCGTCGTGGGTCGGCGTCCGACCGGCGGCTGGAAGGCCTCGTCGGTCGGTCCCGGCGCCCAGACCGGCGGTCCGCTCGACGTCGCGACGCTCGGCCGGTGGGAGTCCGTCCCGCGCAGCGTGCACAAGAGCATCCAGCTCACCGGGCTGCCGTCGCGCGTGACGGCCCTCATCGAGGCGGCCCGCAGCGGCCTGTCGTTCGAGGAGTTCGACCACGTCCGCGCCGGCGCCCTGAGCGACGTCCGCGCCCGTCAGTCGCTGTACGGCCGCTCGCAGGACCCGGCCGGCCTCGGCGTCGAGCGGAACGTCCACCGCTGGCGTCCCCGGTCGGTCGTCGTCCGGCACGCCGAGGGTGCTCCGACGGGTGCCCTGGTCCGGACGCTCGTCGCCGCGACCTCGGCGCGCGCCCACGTCCTGCTGAGCACGGCACGTCCCCTGCCCGGCCCCCTCACCCAGCTGCTCGCCGGACCCCGGTCACCGCTCGACGTCGTCGACCACCTCGTCGAGTCCGACGAGGACTTCCTGGGCCGTGCGGCGTCCGGCGCCGTCTTCCGCAGCGACTGGAGCACGGGCGACGAGCCGCAGGACGCGCTCGAGGCCGTGCTCGCCCAGACCGAGGGCCAGGAACGCCCGACGACCGCGGCGTTCGGCGGCCCGGGCGCCCGCATCCGGATCGTCGGGGGCGATCCCCTCGCGCTCGAGGAAGCCCTCGGCGCGAGCGTGGACGTCGATGTGGTGGACGCCCCGGTCGTCGAGTCCGGCGTCGTCGAGATGCTGCACTACCTGCGGGAGCAGTCGATCGCGATCACCGCGCACCGCTTCGGCGACGTCGACCCGGCCTTCGCGGCGCTCCGTGTCTAACGCGTCCGGACCCGCCCGGCCCGGGAACCTGCGCCGGCTCGTCGCCGACGGTCTCGTGAACGCCCGCGACCTCGGCGGCCTGCCGCGACGGGACGGCACGACGACCCCGACCGGCCGCGTGTTCCGGTCCGAGAACGTCGACCGGCTGACGGCGGAGGGCTGGCGCGCGGTGCACGACGCCGGGATCCGGACGATCGTCGACCTCCGGGCGCCCGACGAGCGTGCACGGGACGAGCGCCCGCGGCCGTCCTGGGTCACGACGGTCGCGATCGACCACGACGGTCGCGACGACGCCCCGGCGTTCTGGGACCGCTACTGGGAGAACGGTCTCGTCGCGACGCCGCTGTACTACGGTGCGCACCTCCGCGAGCTGCCCGGGCGCACCGGGGCCGCCCTCGCCGCGATCGCGGACGCGGGCCCGGGTGGCGTGCTGTTCCACTGCGCCGCCGGCCGGGACCGCACGGGCGTGGTCGCGCTCGCCCTCCTGACGATCGCCGACGTCGAGCCCGAGGCGATCGTCGCCGACCACCTGGTCAGCGTCACGGACCTCGCCGCCCTGTGGGCGACGCTCGGGGTGCCGGACCAACAGGTGCGCATCGACGCGCTCTGCGCGGAGCACGGCACGACGTCCGCCGACGCGTTCCGCGCGGCACTGGCGGCGTTCGACGTCGACGGGTTCGTCGCGTCGTCAGGACTCGACGACGACCGACTGGAGGCCCTGCGCACGTTCCGCGCGCGCGTCACGTGAGCCGTGCCTCCAGTCCGGAACACGCGGCCGGAGCGCGACGGACGCGCGCCGTCAGTCTTCCGTGGCTGCGCCGTCCTCGTCCTCGACGCCGGTCTCGTCCATCCGGTCGCGGAGGTGGTCGGCCATCGCGCCGGCGCCCTCGCCGTGGTGGTCGTGGTCGACCTGCTCGATCAGCCCGCGCAGCTTCTCGTGGTTCGTGGCCTCGTTCGCGCCGTCCATCACCGGTTCGGTCTGGACGCCCTCGTCGTGGTTGCTCATGCCCCGGACGCTACGCCGTGCCCTCGTGCGCGAGCGTGGCCCTGTGCGGAAGGCGCGCTGCCGTCAGCGGCGTCCGCGTCCGACCGACGCGACCTCCGCGACCGCGAGCAGCACCGCGAGCACGGCCTGACCGAGGGCGAACCGGCGGAACCGGGGGAGCAGGAGCAGCGGGAGCATCGTGGCGCCGTGCAGGACGTCCACGACGGCACCGGCGGTGTGGGCGTCGGCCGTGCCGATCCGTGCGGTGACGGCCGCCTGCCCGGTCTGTCGGACGGCGAGCACCCCGTGCAGGACCCGGTGCGGCGCACCGCGTCGTCCCGCGAGCACCAGGTGCGCGACGCCGACGCCTGCGCGCACGACCTCGACTCCCCGACCGTCCCGTGCCGACCGGCTCATCGACGACGTCCGGCCGCGAGGGCGACCGCCCCGGCGATCCCGAGCGCGGCACCGAGCAGGCCGTTGCCGAGCCGGCGGTGCTCCACCCACCAGGTCTGCGGCGACCACGCGTGCGCGGAGTCGTCGAACACCCCGTGCGCGCCGTGGTCACCCGGGACCGGCTCGTACAGGTTGACCCCGATCTGGTTCCCGTCCTTCTGCGGCGCCTGCTGCCCCGAGACGAGGGTCTTCGCCGCGTACCAGTCGGCGAAGCGCCCGCTGATCCGGTTGCCGAGGATCGTGTAGACCGTCGACTCGCCCACCCAGGTCCGTCGGCGGGGCCGCTCGGCGACCGTGGCGATCGCGCGGGCGCCGACCTCCGGCTGGTAGGTCGGTGCGACCGGCTGCGCCAGGTGCGGCAGCGTCGACTGCACCCACTGGAACTGGATCGTGTTGAGCGCAGGCATGTCCACGCGGGACACCGCCACCTTGCTGCCCTGCTGCTCGAGCTCGGACACCACCGACTCGGTGAACCCGACGATCGCGTGCTTCGCCCCGCAGTAGGCGGCCTGCAGCGGGATGCCGCGGAAGCCCAGCGCCGAGCCGACCTGCACGACGTGTCCGCGGTCGCGGGGCACCATGCGACGCAGCGCTGCGCGGGTGCCGTTCACGAACCCGAGGTAGGTGACGTGCAGGGCGCGCTCGAAGTCCTCGGCCGCGGTGTCCAGGAACTTCCCGAACACCCCGACCATGACGCCGTTCACCCACAGGTCGATCGGCCCGAGCTCCTGCTCGACCCGGTCCGCGGCGTCCTCGACGGCCTGCCGGTCGGACACGTCGGCGACGAGCGCCAGGCCCCGACGACCGGCGGCCTCGACCTCGGCGACCGCGGCCTCGACCCCGTCGCGTCCACGGGCCAGGACGGCGACGTCCCACCCGCGTGCCGCGAGTTCCCGGACGGTCGCCCGTCCCAGTCCCGCCGATCCTCCGGTCACCACAGCCACACGCGTCATGCTCCCCTTGTACGCACCGCGCAACGGGGGACCACCCAGGGGCCGTACCCCGGTGGGGACCGGACCGGAGCGACTCTCCGTCCGCGCGGCGCCGGGCCGGGCGCTACTGCTCGTCCGTGCGCCGCGTGGCCGTCGCCAGGTGGGACCGCACGTGCAGCAGGGCGGGTTCCTCGTCGGGGGCCTGCGGGACCGCGCCGAGCGAGAACGACTCGACGACGCCGGGGCCGAAGAGCACGCAGACGCTCGACCCGCCGAACCGGAACCACCCGAGCTCGTCGCCCTTGCCGACGTGCGCGCCCTCCTCGACGCCCTCGCCGATCACGCACGAGGACACGTCGGACATCCCGACGAACACCACCGCGACGGTCCCGATCGCCGCGTCGTCCGCCTCGACGAGCACGATCGCCCGGGTCGCCACGTGCGCGAGGTACCCCTGCGACCGCTGCGGCTCCTCGGCGTCGGTGCCCTGCGAGTCGGCCTCGGAGTAGTAGGTGCCCGGCTCGACCCAGGCGCGCACGATCGTCCCCGCCACCGGGCTGTGCCAGCGGTGGTACTCGAGCGCGCTGAGGAACGCCTGCCACACGGTGCCGTCGACGAACAGGTCGACGGACTCGTCGCCGGCGAGCAGCTCCTCGACGGAGTACGGCTCGGCCTTGATCCAGAAGTCGTCACGGCGGTGGACACCGCTCGCGATCCGGTACGGCGTCGCCTCGCACGGGCTGACCACGACGGCGTCGTCGTCCGGTGCCGCGACGGGACGTGCACCCTCCTTGAACTCCCGCGTGAAGAACGCGTTCCACGACGGGAAGCCCCAGTGCTCGGCGTCGGGGTCGTGCACGAACTGGTCCATGCCGAGGGCCCGCCGTGCGGAGTCGTTCAACCACCCCGAGGGCTCGTCGACCAGGACGAGGAGCGAGCTCTCGCTGTCCAGGAACGTGCACCAGCCCTGCAGGATGCCGCGGATCGCCGCGTTGACCCGCGGGTCCCGGTAGAAGGCGAAGCCGGCCGGCGTGGCCTTCGTCCAGTCGAGCACGCCGTCGAGGGGCGTCATCACCATCTGCTCGTCGCTGTACTCCGGCGCCGTCGTCACGACGTCGTCGACGAGCATGAGCAGCTCGTCGAAGCTCCGAAGGTGTCGTTCCCGGTACGCGCGGCCCTGCGGCACCTGCGCGATCATCTCGGACGCCTGCATGCGCAGCAGCGGGTCGCCCTCGACCAGGTCCCGCAGCGCGGCGACGGCCGGGTGCAGGACCCGGTCGGGGTCGCGTTCGTCCAGCCGCTCGCGGCGGCCGCGGAGCCACCCCTCGAGCCCGGACTGGTCCTGCGGGAGCCACCCCGCCCGGCGTCGGACGTCCTGCTGGTGCGCGCTGTCGTTCACCGGTCGGAGGCTACTCACGCCCGCCGGGCGGTCTGCTCAGCACGGCGCGATCCGTCAGCGCGGTCCGCTCGGTGCGGCGCGGCCCGTCAGCGGCCCCGGCCGAACCGGGTCGTCACGCCGGGGGAGTACAGCACCGAGTCCGGCTCGAGCCCGGTGAGCCCGAACGGCAGTCCCGCCGCGGCGACCAGGTCGTCCCGGAGCGTCCGGAGCATCGCCCGGTGCAGCGGCCACGGCTCGTGCTCGTTCGGCCAGTACCGGGTCGCCCCCGCCCGACGCACGTGCATGCCCCAGCGCGCCGTCAGGAAGGTCTCGAGGGCGGTCGGCTCCGCCACGGCATCGCCGACCTCGACCTCGAACAGCGACCGCAGGTGCGTCCCGTGCCGCCGCATCGCGTAGCCGACGCGTCCGCCACCGGTCCGCACCTCGGCGCGCGCCCACCAGTACGGCAGCGCCGTCGCGACGCGCGCGCCGACCGTCGGCAGGAGCTTCCCCGCGTCGAGCGACAGGAACGCGACCCCGCGTCGGCCCTGGTCGTCGCGCGTGTAGACGCGGACATTCACCTCGACGAAGTCACCGACGCTGCCGGCCCGCCCGAGCGGTCCGAGCGGCGGGAAGCGGGTGTCGGTGAACCGGAAGCCGATCAGACCCACCCACGTGGTCGTGCCGTCGTCGGTGCCGTCGAGCGCCATCGTGTCCGGCCGCGCACCCGCCGGCAGCAGCGGTGCGACCGCCGACACGTCGACCCGCCAGTGCACGAACACGACGTCGAGCCAGTCCTGCGAGATCCACGGTCGCCCCCGCAGGGCCGGTGCGACCGAGGCGACGGCCTGGAGGCCCGGCTCCGCCCCGGCGGACCGGCCGGCGGTCACGAGTCGCTCCCGTCCACGGCGGTGGTCGCCACGGGAGCGTCGTCCCACCCCTGCTGCGGGGTGTCGCAGGTCCCGCGGAACACGTACTGCGAGGCGCGCTTCCGTTCGCTCGACGTCCAGTCGATGGCGGGGCGACGGCGTTCGGGAGGCAGGTACCCGATCCGGTAGACGGCCATCAGCTCGAGCGAATCCGGCACGTGCAGGAGCCCCTCGATCTCCGCCCACGCGCCGGGGGTCTCCATCGGGAACGACACGAACTGGATCCCGAGGCCGAGCTCGGTCGTCGCGAGCCAGACGTTCTCCATCGCCGCGCCCATGCTGAACACCGAGTAGAAGCCGGACAGCTCCTCCTTCCGGTACTCGTGGCGGTCGAGCAGCACGCCGAGCAGCAGCGGCGACCCCGCGACGAGCCGGCGGTTCTCCTCACCCAGGGTGTGCGGGACCCGGAGCGTGTTCATGAGCAGTTGCCCGCGCTTCGTGAACACCTGCTTCGTGAAGGGCTTGAGCGGTCCGGGGAGCTTGTCGAAGAGCATGCCGTCGCGGCGCTCGTCCATCTCGGCCTGCGAGAACCGGAAGTACGGCCGGTACCGCTCGAAGAACGTCCCCTCGGCCATCGTGCGGGTCATCGAGCGCCCGCTGATCTCGGCGATGCGCTCGATCGTCGGGCGCTCCTCGACCAGGACGAACCGCCACGGCTGGCTGTTCAGCTGCGAGGGGGCCCGTCCGGCGAGCTCCATGAGCAGCCGCTGGTGCTCCTCGGACACAGGGTCGGGCAGGAACGCCCCGTTCGTCGTGCGCCGGCGGCGGATCGCCTCGAACAGCTCCACGGATCACCCTCCTGGTCGCCCGCGTGCGAGCAGCGCCCCCAGGTAGGACGGTGCCGCGGCGACCGCGACTCTCCAGTGTGCTCGCGAGCGCGGGTTCGTGCGCGGGGCGACGGCGAGCGGGACGAGTGCCGGGAGCAGGAACAGCGCCGAGCGGTCCCGGGTCCACACCGGGGTCGTCGCGGCGACGCCAGTCAGCGTCGCGGTGGCGACGAACAGCCCGTGGTGCACGACCCGCAGCTTCTTCGTCCGGATGACGCGGACGGCGACCGCCGTGCCCCACAGGCAGTTGGCCAGGTACGCGACCGACGCAGCGGCGACCAGGTGACGGGCCGCCGTCGACGTGCCGGACGCAGCCCCGTGCCTCCCGGCCGTCGTCCCACGTCCCACGGACGCGACCCTACGCGGACTCGCGGCTGACGAGCTTCGAGAGGACGATCGCACTGCGGGTGTGGTCGACCTGCGGTGCGAGGCGGACGCGGTCGAGCGCCAGCTCGAGGGCCGACAGGTCCCGCGACCGCATGTGCACCACGGCGTCGGCGCTGCCCGTGACGGTCCCGGCGTCGACGACCTCGGGCACGGTGTCGAGCAGCGTGCGGAGCTCGTCGGGGGAGACCGTGCCGCGGCAGTAGAGCTCGACCCAGGCCTCGGTCCCGCGGTCCTCCACCGCGGGGTCGACCTTGATCGTGAAGCCCTGGATCACCCCGTCCGCGACGAGCCGGTCCACCCGGCGCTTCACGGCGGAGGCCGAGAGTCCGACCACCGACCCGATGTCGCCGTACCCGGCGCGGGCGTTCTCCCGGAGCTGGTCCAGGATGCGGTGGTCGAGCGTATCCATGTTCGTCAATCGTACGCGCGGTTCTTGCGAGTCCGGTGGGTCCGACGCAGGAATCGTGCGTCACCCGAACGGGTGCCACGGCGTGATCGAACCGTTGCTGCACCGCGTGGACGGTTCGTGCAAGGATCGAGCCGGCGTCGACCTGGTCCGCTGCGGTGAGTGAGCCTGCGTCTCGCCGGAGTGCTTCACCCGTGGTGGTTCCTGGCAGGCTCGGGCCCCGGTCCCAGGAGGACTGATGTCGAACACCGCAACCGAACCGCAGGCAGCACCGGCCCGTGTCGCCACGAAGCGCACGATCCTGATGTGCAAGCCGACGCACTACACGGTCAGCTACCGGATCAACCCGTGGATGCACCCGGAGGAGCCGACCGACACGTCGAAGGCCGTCGAGCAGTGGCAGTCCCTCGTCGACGTCTACGAGCAGCTCGGCTTCGACATCTCGTACATCGAGCCGATCGAGGGCCTGCCGGACATGGTCTACGCGGCGAACGGCGGCTTCGTGCTCGACGGCGTCGCGTACGGCGCGAAGTTCCAGTACCCCGAGCGCCAGCCCGAGGGCCCCGCGTACATGGACTGGTTCCGCGACGCCGGCCTGCGCGTCGCCGAGCCCGTCGAGACGAACGAGGGCGAGGGGGACTTCCTGCTCATCGACGACGTCATCCTCGCCGGCACGGGCTTCCGGTCGGACAGCAGCTCGCACGAGGAGATCGCGAAGGTCTACGGCCGACAGGTCATCACGCTGAAGCTCGTGAACCCGAACTTCTACCACCTGGACACCGCGATCGCGATCCTCGACCCGGTGCCGGACGCCTCCGGCCGCTCGAACATCGCGTACCTGGAGAGCGCGTTCGACGAGCCCTCGCTGGCGATCCTGCGCGAGCGGTTCCCCGACGCGATCATCGCGACCGAGGAGGACGCCGCGATCCTCGGGCTGAACTCGTACTCCGACGGCTACAACGTCGTGATCGCCTCGCGCGCCACGACCTTCGCCGAGCAGCTCCGCGAGAAGGGCTACAACCCGATCGGCGTCGACCTGTCCGAGCTCCTGCTCGGCGGCGGCGGCGTGAAGTGCTGCACGCTCGACCTGCACCCCGTCGGCACCGACACCTCCGTCGCGCGGTCCTGATGCACACCGCGACGGGGACCAAAACCTCGGCCGCGCTCGCCGTCGAGGACCGCTCCCTCGCCCACAACTACAGCCCGCTCCCGGTCGTCATCGCGTCCGGCGACGGTGCGTGGGTGACGGACGTCGACGGCAAGCGCTACCTGGACGGGCTCGCCGCGTACTCCGCGGTGAACTTCGGCCACGGCAACCCGCGGCTGCTCGACGCCGCCCGGGCCCAGCTCGACCGGGTGACCCTGACGAGCCGTGCCTTCGTGAACGACCGGCTCGGCCCGTTCGCGTCGGCGCTCGCCGAACTGACCGGTACCGAGCTCGTGCTCCCGATGAACACCGGGGCCGAGGCGGTCGAGTCGGCGATCAAGGTCTCGCGCGCCTGGGGCTACCGCGTCAAGGGCGTCCCGGCCGGACAGGCCACGATCGTCGTCGCGTCCGGGAACTTCCACGGCCGCACCACCACGATCGTGTCGTTCTCGGACGACCCCGACGCCCGCAACGACTTCGGCCCGTACACGCCGGGCTTCCGCACGGTGCCGTACGGCGACGCGGCCGCCCTCCGCGCGGCGATGGACGAGACCGTCGTCGCCGTGCTGCTCGAGCCGATCCAGGGCGAGGGCGGGGTCGTCATCCCGCCGGAGTCCTACCTGCCCGAGGTGCGGACGATCTGCGACGAGTCCGGCGCCCTGTTGGTCGCCGACGAGATCCAGTCGGGTCTCGGGCGCACCGGCCACACCCTCGCCGTCGAGCGCGTCGGGGTCCGGCCGGACCTGGTCACCCTCGGCAAGGCGCTCGGCGGCGGCATCGTCCCGGTGTCCGCGGTCGTCGGCTCCCGGGACGTCCTGGGCGTCCTCCGTCCGGGCGAGCACGGCTCGACGTTCGGCGGCAACCCCCTCGCGGCCGCCGTCGGCACCGAGGTCGTGGCGATGCTCGGCGAGGGCACGTTCCAGGAGCGGGCGCTCGCCGGCGAACCGCTGCTGCGCGGTCTGCTCGACGACCTCGTCGGTCGCGGGGTCGTGGCGCACCGCGTGGCCGGGCTCTGGGCGGGGATCGACATCGACCCCGCGCTCGGCACCGGCAAGGAGATCGCGCACGACCTGGCCGACCGCGGTGTGCTCGTGAAGGACACCCACGGGTCGACCATCCGCTTCGCGCCGCCGCTCGTCGTCACCGACGACGAGGTCCGGCTCGCGATCGGGACCCTCGGCGAGGTGCTGGCCGCGCGCTGACGCGACGCGACCACCCGACGGACGGGAGGCGCGAGGCGGATCCGCCACGTGCCTCCCATCCGTCGTTCCGGCCGAGACCGGCGCGTCAGCGCACCCGCCAGCGCTCCACCAGCTGGTCCATCAGGCCGTCGAGCCGCTCGTCCGTCACCTGTCGCGACGGGTCCGCGTCGAACCACGCGACGATCTCGCGCGCACCCTGCCGGATCGACGTGGTCTGCGCGAACTCCGGCACCAGCGTCTGCACCTTCGTGTTGTCGAACACCGAGGTGTTCGCCTTGTCGCCGAGCAGGCTCGCACCCCAGTCCGCGTCGAGCGCGTCGATCGCATCGGACGGCACGTGCACGATCTCCAGGTCCTCGACCCCGGCAGCGGCCGCGAGCTCGTGCGCGATCCGGTCCCAGGTCGGTGCCTCGTCGCCCGTGATGTGGAACGCCTCGCCGATCGCCTCGGCGCGGTCGAGCAGCCCGACGAACCCGACGGCGAAGTCCCGCGCGTGCGTGATCGTCCACAGCGAGCTGCCGTCGCCGCACACCACGACCGGCTTGCCCGCACGCATCCGCCCGAGGACCGTCCACCCGCCCGAGAACGGCACGAGGGTCTCGTCGTAGGTGTGCGACGGGCGGATGATCGTCATCGGGAAGTCGTCCTCGCGGTACGCCTCGACGAGCAGGTCCTCGCACGCGATCTTGTCCCGCGAGTACTGCCAGAATGGGTTCTTCAGCGGCGTCGACTCGGTGATCGGCAGGTGCGTGGCAGGCGTCTGGTACGCCGAGGCCGACGAGATGAAGACGTACTGCCGCGTCCGCCCGGTGAAGACCTCGACGTCGCGCTGCACCTGGTCCGGCGTGAACGCCACGAAGTCGACGACGACGTCCCACCGTCGGTCGCCGATCGCGCCTTCCAGCGCGGTGCGGTCCGACACGTCGGCCTGGAGGCGCGTCACGGCCTCCGGGATCGGCCGCTTGTCCGTCTCGCCCCGGTTGAGCACGGTCACGTCGAACCCCTGCTCGACGGCTTCACGCACACAGGCGGCGCTGATGATGCCGCTGCCGCCGATGAACAGCACGCTCGGTCCCGACATGGATGCTCCTTCGCTCCCGGCGGTGCCGCTGTGCACCGCGCTCCTGCGATCCTGCCCCTCAGTCGCCGCGTACCGTCACGGGTCGGGGCGCACCGAAGCGCTCCACGACAGGAGTGACACGCACATGGAGTACCGCTACCTCGGCGACTCGGGCCTCAAGGTGTCCGAGATCACGTACGGCAACTGGCTGACCCACGCCTCCCAGGTCGAGAACGACGCGGCGATCGCCTGCGTCCGGGCCGCCCTGGACGTCGGCATCTCGACCTTCGACACCGCGGACGTCTACGCGAACACCGGTGCCGAGACCGTCCTCGGCGAAGCCCTGAAGGGGGAGCGCCGGCAGTCCCTGGAGATCGCCACGAAGGTCTTCGGTCCGACGGGTCCGAAGGGCCACAACGACACCGGGCTGAGCCGGAAGCACATCCTCGAGTCGATCGACGGCTCCCTCGAGCGGCTGCAGACCGACTACGTCGACCTGTACCAGGCGCACCGGTACGACCACGAGACCCCGCTCGAGGAGACCATGCAGGCCTTCGCGGACGTCGTCCGGCAGGGCAAGGTCCTGTACGTCGGCGTCTCGGAGTGGACCGCCGAGCAGCTGCGCGCCGGGCACGCCCTCGCGAAGGACCTCGGGTTCCAGCTCATCTCGAACCAGCCGCAGTACTCGGCGCTCTGGCGGGTGATCGAGGGCGAGGTCGTCCCGACGTCCGAGGAGCTCGGCATCTCGCAGATCGTCTGGTCCCCGATCGCCCAGGGCGTCCTGACGGGCAAGTACCAGCCCGGGCAGCCGCTGCCGGAGGGCTCGCGCGCCACGGACGACAAGGGCGGCGCGAAGATGATCGAGCGCTTCATGAACGACGAGGTCCTGACCGCGGTGCAGGAGCTCAAGCCGATCGCGGACGAGCTCAGCCTGTCGATGGCGCAGCTCGCGGTCGCCTGGGTGCTGCAGAACCAGAACGTCGCGTCGGCCATCATCGGCGCCTCGCGGCCGGAGCAGGTGCACGACAACGCGGGCGCTGCCGGGGTCACGATCCCCGCGGAGCTGATGTCCCGGATCGACGACGCCCTCGGTTCGGTCGTCGAACGCGACCCGGCGAAGACGAACGACAGCAGCCCGAAGACCCGCGAACCCTAGGCCAGCGGCGGGTCTCCGGCGCTCAGCACGACCGGAAGCATGCGACACCGCGGAATTGCGCGGCGCGGCGTGCTTCCGGTTGTGCGGCGGCACGCCGAGCTGCGAGGCCGAGCCTCGAGCACGCCCCCGGGAACGCAAAAGAGCCCCTCACTTGCGTGAGGGGCTCTTCACCGTGGCTGGACACGGCATCGATCCGTGGACCTTTCGATTTTCAGTCGAACGCTCTACCAACTGAGCTATCCAGCCGTGGCGACCCTGACGGGACTTGAACCCGCGACCTCCGCCGTGACAGGGCGGCACGCTAACCAACTGCGCTACAGGGCCATGTGTACTTGTGGGTACTTCTCGGTGTTGCTCGGTTGCTTGCTCACTCACGTGGAGTGACCCCAACGGGATTCGAACCCGTGCTGCCGCCGTGAAAGGGCGGTGTCCTAGGCCACTAAACGATAGGGCCGCAAGCTGCGCCGTGCGCTACCGATGGACAAGCATACGGATGCCCCGGGCGATGCACAAATCGAGTGCCCCGGAACGTGCATCCCCGGCGTGTCGCGCTGTGGAGACGGGTCCGACCAACGGGGGAGTGCGAGCATCGTCGACGGCCAGGCGCCCTCGCACGGGGGTGTCCCTGCTGCGACCCCTGTTGTTACTGTTGCGTCTGTTGACAGTGTTACGTGCGTGAGCCATGCCGCGCTGTTACGAAATCGAGACTCATGACGACTGCACCTCTGTTCTCCCGCCTGCCCCGCCGCCGCGTCCTCGCCGCCGCGGTCGCCGTCGCGCTCGCAGCCGGCGCGCTCGGTGCCCTGGTGCCCGCGACCTCGGCGTCCGCGACGAGCTACCCCAGCTGGGACGACGTCCAGGCCGCGAAGGCCTCGCAGGCCGCCCAGCAGGCGAAGGTCACCGAGATCAAGGGGCTCCTCGCCGACCTCACCACCAAAGCGTCCGCCGCCCAGAAGGCGGCCGAGGCCGCCGGTACCGCCTACCAGACGGCGCAGACGAAGTTCGACGAGGCGACGCTCACCCACCAGACGCTGCAGTCCCAGGCGGACGAGGCCGAGCGCACCGCGAAGCAGTCCGAGGCGCAGGCCGGGCAGCTCGCCGCCCAGCTCGGTCGGGCGAGCGGCGACGACGTGACGACGGACATCTTCACGCACCCGTCCTCGTCGAGCGACCTGCTCTACGAGCTCGGCGCGATGTCGAAGCTCACCGAGCAGGCCGACGGCATCTACGCCCAGGCGACTCAGGACCGCGGCGTCGCCCAGGGTCTGGCGGACAAGGCGCAGTCGGCGAAGCAGGCCCTCGGCGCCCTGGCCGAGGCGGCGCAGGCGAAGGCGAAGCAGGCGCAGCAGGCCTCGGACGACGCACAGACCGCGGTCGACGCCCAGAACGACAACAAGACGCGGCTCGAGGCGCAGCTGACGCTCCTGACGACGAACGAGCAGAACGTCGAGGCGGACTACCAGAAGGGCGTCGCGGCCGAGAAGGCCCGGCTCGCGGCGATCGCGGCCGAGCAGGCCCGACAGGCGGCAGCCGCGCAGGCCGCGGCGAACCAGGGCGGTGGCTCGGGCAACGGGTCCGGCGGCTCCGGTGGCGGTGCCCCGACGTCGTCCGGCTGGGTCCGTCCCGCCGGCGGTTACCAGACCAGCCCGTTCGGCTGGCGCGTCGACCCGTACACGCACGCCCACGCCCTGCACGCCGGGGTCGACCTGGCGCCCGGCTGCTACTCGCCGATCTACGCCGCACACGACGGCACGGTGACGTTCGCGGCCAACGGCGGCGGCTACGGCAACGAGGTCGTGCTCGACAACGGCGGTGGGATCTCCACCGCGTACGGGCACATCGTCGACGGCGGCATCCTGGTGTCCGTCGGGCAGCACGTCTCCGCCGGCCAGCAGATCGCGAAGATCGGCTCCACCGGTTGGTCGACCGGGTGCCACCTGCACTTCGAGACCCGGGTGAACGGCTCCGCCGTCGACCCGGTCCCCTTCATGGCCGCGCGGGGGATCTCGGTATGAACGAGCGCGCCGTCGAGAGGCACTGACCATGAAGTCCGCCACCCGCACCGGCTGCACCGCGATGGTCGCAGCTCTCGGCATCGGTCTGTCGATCGTCGTGGTCGGTCCCGCGCACGCGGCGCCCTCCACGCCGAGCTGGGACGACGTCCGAGCGGCGAAGGCGGACGCGGCCGACGCGCAGCAGACCGTCGACGAGCTGTCGAGTCGGCTGCAGTCGCTGCAGGACACGGCGGACGCGGCACAGGTGGTCGAGATGCAGGCCGGGCAGGCGTACGCCGTGGCAGCGTCCGAGCAGCAGCAGGCGAAGGACACCCTCGACGACCTGACGGCGCAGTCGAAGCGCGCGGCGCAGCGGGCGAAGGAGTCCGCCGGGCAGGTCGCCGGGCTGATGGTCGAGCTGTCGCGCACGGGTGGCGGCAACATCTCGACCTCGATGCTCGTCGACTCGTCGGACTCGAAGGACCTGCTCTACCGCGTCGGCACCATGTCGCAGCTGTCCGAGCGCTCGGCGACGGCGCTGGCGCAGGCCCAGGCGGACCAGAACACGGTCGACGCCCTCGCCGCGCAGCAGTCCTCGGCGACGACCGCGCTCGCGAAGGCGACGGTTGCGTCCGAGCGGGCCCTCGACGCGGCGAACTCCGCCGCGAGCTCCGCCCAGACGCGCGTGCAGCAGGAGCAGTCGAAGCAGGCCGAGGTGCTCGCACAGCTCGCGTTCCTGAAGGGCACGAGCGTCGACGTCGAGACGGCGTACTGGAACGCGCAGCAGGCGCAGCGCTCCGAGATGCAGCTCGCGGCGGAGACCACCGGTGGCCGGTCGAGCGGTTCGAACACGTCGAACAGCCCGTCGTCGAACACCCCGTCCGGCGGCACGAGCCCCAGCGCGAACCAGCCCAGCGCGAACCAGCCGAGCAGCAACCAGCCCAGCTCGAACCAGCCGAGCAGCAACCAGCCCAGCTCGAACCGGCCCAGCTCGAACCAGCCCAGCAGCAACCAGCCGAGCACGAGCCAGCCGAGCAACCCGGCGCCCGCCCCGGCACCGGCACCCAAGCCCGCTCCCGCGCCGAAGCCCGCCCCGGCTCCCGCTCCCGCGCCGACCCCGGTGCAGAGCAGCCCGTCCAAGGCCGCCGGCGCCATCGCCTACGCCCGCGCACAGATCGGCGACGCCTACGTCTTCGGCGGTGCCGGCCCGAACGTCTGGGACTGCTCCGGTCTCGTGATGATGGCCTACGGCTCCCAGGGCGTCGCGACCGGCGGCCACAACGTCGTCTGGCAGTACAACCACTTCCAGTCGATCGGCCGGCTCGTCCCGCTGTCGCAGCGGCAGCCCGGCGACATCCTGTTCTACTCGAGCAACGGTTCGGTGAGCGGCGCCTACCACGACTCGATCTACACCGGCGGCGGGATGATGGTCGAGGCGGCGAATCCGCAGCGCGGCGTGCTCGAGCGGGCGATCTGGACCCCGAGCCAGCTCCTGCCGTACGTCGCCCGCCCGACCGGCTCGCTCTGACCCCGAGCGCAGATCCCGGCGACCCCGCGACGAACGACGACGCCCGCCCTCCTGATCGGAGGGCGGGCGTCGTCGTCGGTGTCAGGCGGTCAGTGACCGGCGGGCACGTACGCGGCCTGGCCGGCCTGCACGATCGCCTCGGCCTCGGCGGCGTCGCCCCAGCCCTCGGCCTTGACCCACTTGTTCGGCTCGAGGTCCTTGTAGCGCTCGAAGAAGTGCGCGATCTCGGCCTTGGTCTGCTCCGGGACGTCCGCGATGTCCTGGACGTGGGCCCAGCGCGGGTCCTTCGCCGGGACGACCAGCACCTTCGCGTCGTTGCCGGCCTCGTCGCTCATCTTGAAGACGCCGACGGGGCGGACCTTGACGCCGACACCCGGGAAGGTCGGGTACTCGAGCAGGAGGAGCGCGTCCACCGGGTCGCCGTCGTCGGCCAGGGTCTTCTCGAAGAAGCCGTAGTCGGTCGGGTAGACGAACGACGTGAAGAGCACGCGGTCGAGGTACACGCGACCGGTCTCGTGGTCGACCTCGTACTTGTTGCGGCTGCCCTTGGGGATCTCGACGACGACGTCGTACGCGGCCATGTCTGCACTCCTGGTTTGTCGATCGGGCTGTCGGTGGTTCCGAAAGCGCGGCTAACGTTACCGGGTGAACGCTCCGCGCCCCCGGCTCGACCCCGCCGTCGCCGAGACCCGTCGCGCCGTCCGCGGGCTGCTCGCGCAGGCCCGACAGGACGGGATCGTGCGCGACGGTGACCTCGTGACCGTCGCGCTGAGCGGCGGTGCGGACTCCCTCGCCCTCGCGGCCGCGACCGCGTTCGAGGCGCCGAAGCAGGCCCTGCGGGCCGGCGCCGTGGTGGTCGACCACGCGCTCCAGGCGGGCAGCGAGGCGGTGGCGACCCGTGCCTCCCGGCAGGCGTCGTCGCTGGGACTCGAGCCGGTGACCGTCCGTCGGGTCGCGGTCGGGTCCGACGGTGGTCCGGAAGCGGCCGCACGGGAGGCGCGCCACGCGGCCGTCGCGCTCGTCGCGACCGCCACCGGGTCGCCCCTGGTGCTGTTCGGGCACACGCTCGACGACCAGGCCGAGACCGTGCTGCTCGGCCTGCTGCGCGGCAGCGGGCCGGACGCCCTGTCCGGCATGGCCCCGCTGGTGCGGCGGGCGGAGGGACCGGCCTACGGCCGGCCGCTCCTCGCGGTGCGTCGGCACACCACCCGCCAGGCCTGCGTCGCCGCCGGACTGGCCCCGTGGGACGACCCGCAGAACGACGACCCCGCGTTCACCCGGGTGCGGGTGCGGAACACGCTCCTGCCGGCCCTCGAGCGGGAGCTCGGCGCGGGGGTGCCCGAGGCGCTCGCCCGAACGGCCGACCAGCTCCGCGAGGACGCGGCAGCGCTCGACCACTTCGCCGAGGAGCTCGCGGAGGACCTCGCCGAGCACGCCGAGGCGGGCATCTCGCTGTCGGTGTCGGGGCTCCTCGCGAACCCGCCCGCGCTCCGGCAGCGACTCGTCCGGCTGGCGGTCGAGGGGGAGTTCGGCGTCACGCTGTCGCGCACCCAGACGCTCGAGGTCTGCCGGCTCGTCACCGACTGGCGTGGACAGGGACCGATCGACCTGCCCGGGGTGCAGGCCGCTCGGGAGGGCGACCGGCTGGCGTTCAGCGCCGCGCCGTGACGGTTACCCTGGACCGGTGGAACTCTCCGACGTCCAGGCAGACCTGTCCGAAGTGCTCTTCACCCCCGAGCAGATCGACGCGAAGCTCGCCGACCTCGCCGCGGCGGTCGACCGTGACTACGCGGGCAAGGACCCGCTGCTCGTCGGCGTGCTGAAGGGCGCCGTCATGGTGATGGCCGACTTCTCGCGGCACCTCAAGATGCAGGCGCGCATGGACTGGATGGCGGTGTCGTCGTACGGCTCCGGCACGAAGTCGTCCGGTGTGGTGCGGATCCTCAAGGACCTCGACACCGACCTGCACGGCCGCGACGTCATCATCGTCGAGGACATCATCGACTCCGGCCTGACGCTCTCGTGGCTCAAGCAGAACCTGGAGTCCCGCGGGGCCGCGAGCGTCGAGATCGTCGCACTGCTGCGCAAGCCCGAAGCCGCCAAGGTCGAGGTCGACGTGAAGTACGCCGGCTTCGAGATCCCGGACGCCTTCGTGGTCGGGTACGGCCTGGACTTCGACGAGCGCTACCGCAACCTGCGCGGCATCGGCGTGCTCGCGCCGCACGTCTACTCCTGACGGTCCGGTCGGCCCGCTCGGCCGACTCGTCGAGCGTGTGGAGTTCGCCCGCAGAGGACACCCATCCCCGCCACAGAGTCGCGGCCGTATGCTGACGACCACGCAACTCCGGCAGAGAAAGGTGTCGGGCCTCCGTGCCCGGATCACATGGACTTCAAGCGCATCCTCCGCGGGCCGTACATCTACGTGCTGATCGCGATCGTGGGGATCTGGATCGGCTGGGCCGTGATCAGCCAGTCCGGCACCCAGCAGATCGACACCCAGAAGGGTCTCGAGCAGCTCTCGGACGGCAAGGTCTCCTCCGTGGTGGTGAACTCCACCGAGCAGCGCGTGGACCTCACCCTCAAGGACGGCAACGCGAAGGAGCAGTTCTACTACTCCACGCCGCGCGGCGAAGAGGTCATCCAGGCCGTCAACGACGCGAACCTCCCCAAGGGGTACAACGACACCGTGCAGCAGGGGAACTGGTTCCTCTCGCTCCTCGGCATCATCCTTCCCTTCCTCATCATCGGTGCCCTGTTCTGGTTCCTGCTCTCGAGCGCCCAGGGCGGCGGCTCGAAGGTCATGCAGTTCGGCAAGTCCCGCGCGAAGATGAACAACAAGGAGAACCCGCAGGTCTCCTTCGCGGACGTCGCCGGCTCGGACGAAGCGATCGAGGAGCTCCACGAGATCAAGGAGTTCCTGCAGGAGCCGGCCAAGTTCCAGGCCGTGGGCGCGAAGATCCCGAAGGGCGTGCTGCTGTACGGCCCTCCCGGGACCGGCAAGACCCTGCTCGCCCGCGCCGTCGCCGGTGAAGCGGGCGTGCCGTTCTACTCGATCTCCGGTTCGGACTTCGTCGAGATGTTCGTCGGTGTCGGTGCGAGCCGCGTCCGTGACCTGTTCGACCAGGCGAAGCAGAACGCCCCGGCGATCGTCTTCATCGACGAGATCGACGCCGTCGGTCGCCACCGCGGCGCCGGGATCGGTGGCGGCAACGACGAGCGCGAGCAGACGCTCAACCAGCTGCTCGTCGAGATGGACGGCTTCGACGGCAAGACGAACGTCATCCTGATCGCCGCGACGAACCGTCCCGACGTGCTCGACCCCGCGCTCCTGCGCCCCGGCCGCTTCGACCGCCAGATCGGCGTCGACGCCCCCTCGCTCGCTGGTCGCAAGCAGATCCTCGAGGTGCACGCGAAGGGCAAGCCGCTCGCCGCGAGCGTCGACCTGGAGCTCCTCGCCCGCAAGACGCCCGGGTTCACCGGCGCCGACCTGGCGAACGTCCTCAACGAGGCCGCGCTCCTGACCGCCCGCTCGAACGCGCAGCTCATCGACAACCGCGCCCTGGACGAGGCCGTCGACCGCGTGATGGCCGGCCCGCAGCGCCGCACCCGGATCATGTCCGACCAGGAGAAGCTCATCACCGCCTACCACGAGGGCGGCCACGCCCTGGCGGCTGCGGCGATGCGGCACACCGACCCGGTCACGAAGATCACGATCCTGCCGCGCGGCCGCGCCCTCGGCTACACGATGGTGCTCCCGCTCGAGGACAAGTACTCCGTGACGCGCAACGAGCTGCTCGACCAGCTGACGTACGCGATGGGTGGCCGCGTGGCCGAGGAGATCGTCTTCCACGACCCGACGACCGGCGCCTCGAACGACATCGAGAAGGCCACGTCGACCGCGCGCAAGATGGTCACCGAGTACGGCATGAGCCGTGCGGTCGGGTCTGTCAAGCTCGGCTCCGGGTCGAGCGAGCCGTTCGTCGGTCGCGACATGGGCGGCAACGGCGGTCGCGACTACTCGGAGAACATCGCCGAGACCGTCGACGCCGAGACCCGCGCCCTGCTCGAGGCCGCGCACGACGAGGCCTACCAGGTGCTCAACGCGAACCGCGACATCCTCGACCGCCTGGCCGGCGAGCTCCTCGACAAGGAGACGCTGGACGCGCCGGAGCTCGTCGAGATCTTCAAGGACGTCCGCAAGCTGCCCGAGCGCCCGCAGTGGCTCTCGAGCGACAAGCGGCCGGTCTCGAACCTGCCGGCGATCGAGTTCCCGGGCAAGGCCGCCTCGACCGCGGCGGAGCAGGGCGACACCGAGTCGCCGTCGAAGCCCCGCCGTCGGCCGTTCGGCAACCCCGGTATCGCCCCCGCCTAGGCCGGCATGACCGACCTGCCGACGAGGCGCGCGCGCCGGCTCGCCGAGGCGAGCTCGGCGCGCGACGTCGAGCTCGCCGCCCGCGCCGCAGCCGCCGAGCCCCCGACGGTCGCGATCGACCTCCGGGCGCCGGCACCGGTGCCCGAGATCGTCACCGCGTCGACCCGCGCCGACCGGACCGCGGCCGGACGGACCGTCGCCGACGGCACGCGCGTGATGGGCATCCTCAACGTCACGCCCGACTCGTTCAGCGACGGCGGGCTGCACCAGGCGTACGACGCGGCCGTGGCGCACGCCCGGCGGCTCGTCGCGGACGGCGCCGACCTGGTCGACGTCGGCGGGGAGTCGACCCGACCGGGCGCCGAACGGGTCCCCGTGGACGTCGAGCAGCAGCGCGTGCTGCCCGTCGTCCGCCAGCTCGTGTCCGAGGGCATCGCGGTGAGCGTCGACACGATGAACGCCGCGACCGCCGAGCGCGCGGTCGAGGCCGGCGCCGTGATCGTCAACGACGTCTCGGGCGGGCTCGCCGACGACGACATGGTGCGGGTCGTCCGGGACACCGGCGTCGGCTTCGTCGTGATGCACTGGCGCGGCCACAGCGACCGCATGTACCGGAACGCCGAGTACGCGCACGCCGTCGACGAGGTCCGCCGCGAGGTCGAGCTGCGCGTCGCCGAGCTCATCGTGCTCGGGGTCCGGCAGGAGCAGGTCGTGATCGACCCCGGCCTCGGCTTCGCCAAGCAGGGCGTCCAGAACTGGGAGATCCTGGCCGGCTACGAACGCTTCGCCTCGATCGGGTTGCCGGTGCTCGTCGCCGCCTCCCGCAAGCGGTTCCTCGACGGGGTCGGCAGCGCTGCCGGCGCCCCGCCGCGGGACCGCGACCTCGCCACCGCCGCGATCAGCCTCCTCGCCGCCGAACGCGGCGCCTGGGGGGTCCGCGTGCACGACCCGGCACCGACGCGTGCCGTGCTCGACGTCTGGGATGCCTGGAGGGCAGCACGTACATGAGGGACACCATCCGACTGACCGGGGTCCGCGCCCGGGGCCACCACGGCGTCTTCGACCACGAGCGCCAGGACGGCCAGGACTTCGTCGTCGACGTCGCGGTCGAGGTCGACGCGAGCACGGCCTCCGGCAGCGACGACCTCGCCGACACCGTGCACTACGGTGTGCTCGCCGAGCAGGTCGTCGCCGAGATCGAACGCGACCCGGTGGACCTCATCGAGACGGTCGCCGAGCGCATCGCCGCCGCGGTCCTGACGCACCGCGCGGCCCTGGCGACCGAGGTCACCGTGCACAAGCCGCAGGCGCCGATCACGGTGCCGTTCAGCGACGTGTCGATCACGATCCGGCGGACCCGCGGCGGTGCCGTCCCGTCCGAGGAAGAAGAGTGAGCCGGGCGGTCATCGCCCTCGGCGCGAACCTCGGCGACCGCGGGAGCACCCTGCGCGCCGCCGCCCGGGCCATCGCCGACCTGCCCGGCGTCCGCCCGGTCGCGTCGAGCCGCGAGGTCGAGTCGGTCGCGCTGACCCTGGACGGCCTCGACACGACGAAGCCGCGGTACCGGAACGGCGTCGTCGTGGTCGACACGGACCTCGGCCCGCAGGAACTCCTCGACGCGCTGCACGGGATCGAGGACGAGCACGGCCGCACCCGCGAGGTGCGCTGGGGCGACCGGACGCTCGACCTCGACGTCGTGGCGATCGACGACCTCGTGCTCGACACGACCACCCTGACGGTGCCGCACCCGCGCGCCGGGGAACGGGCGTTCGTGCTCGCGCCGTGGCTCGACGCCGACCCGGACGCCGTGCTGCCGGGTGTCGGACCGGTGGCCGACCTGCTCGCAGCGGTCGGCGACGACACCGAGCGCGTCGACGAGCCGCGCCTGTTCGACGAGCCGACCCGCGCCTCCCGTCCGACCCGCGCCTCCCGGTCGGAGCCGCTCGCACCGGAGCCGACCGCGTGAAGCCGACCCGCGCCTCCACCCTCGTCAGCGTCGCGCTCGTGGCGGCCGTCGCCGGGTTCGCGCTCGACGCGGTCCTGGCCTCGCGCCAGGCGCCGACGCTGTTCCTGTCCACCCCGCTCGGTGCGACCCTCGCCCTGATCGGCGTCGCCGTCGTGCTGATGGCCCGCCCGGTGCGGCGGCACGCACGCGACGGGGCGTCCCGGCAGCGCGCCGTCGACCCGCTCTACGCGACGCGCGTCGTGGTCCTCGCGAAGGCGTCGAGCATCGCGGGCGCGCTGTTCGGCGGCTTCGGTGCGGGGCTCCTGGTGTACGTCCTGACCCGTTCCGCGCTGCCGCCGCTAGGCTCGGTCCTGCCGAACGCCGTGGCGGTCGGGGGCGGTGCCGTGCTCGTGGTGTGCGCGATCGTCGCCGAGCGCATGTGCATCGCGCCACCCCCGGGTGACGACGACGACGACCTGCCGAGGGGCGGCACGACGGCGAACTGACCGACGACCGCAGGAGGCCGTGATGCCGCTGGAACGACTCGACGAGCCGGGCCTCGGCCTGACCGGGACCACGTGGACGCGGGTGTCGCCGAAGCTCGTCTGGACCGAGCTCGTCAGCACGGTGCTCGTCGGGCTCGTGCTCACCGCCGGCTGCGTGCTGTTCGCGGTGCTGAACGACGGCTTCGGCCAGACCGCCGGCACCGTGTGGAGCCTCATCGCGATCGTCGTGGCCGTGGTCGCCCTCGTGACGGCGGTCCTCACGCCGCGCCGGGTCCGCGCGATCGGGTACGCCCTGCGCGACGACGACCTGGTGCTCCGCCGCGGCCTGATGTGGCAGCGCTTCACCGCGGTGCCGTACGGCCGGATGCAGCTCGTCGACGTGAACCGCGGACCGCTCGACCGCGTGCTCGGCCTGAGCGAGCTGAAGTTCGTGACGGCGGCAGCCTCGACGAACGTCCGCATCCCGGGCATCCCCGCAGCCGACGCCGACGCGCTGCGCGACCGGCTCGTCGAGCTCGCCGAGACCCGCCGCGCCGGGCTGTAGGGGGCACCGTGACCTTCCGACCCGGACCGCCGCCACCGGCACCGCCCACGAAGGGCGACGCCGCCGCCGCAGCGCCCCTGACCGACGGCGAGTGGCACCGCCTGCACCCGCTGACACCGCTCCTCAAGGGCGGCATCGTGCTCATCGTCGTGCTCGGGTACGTGCTGAACAACCTCCGCGACCAGCTGCTCGAGTTCGTCATCCCCGGCGCAGGTCCCCAGGACGACGGCGACCCGGTCCGCTACGTGTGGGAGCACGGCGCCGTCGGGTGGGTGCTGCTCGGGATCGTGGTGCTGCTGATCGTGCTGATCGGGCTCTTCTACCTGTCGTGGCGGATGCACGAGTTCCGTGTCACGGGCGAGATCGTCGAGGTGCGGTCGGGCGTCCTGTTCCGCACGAACCGCCGGGCCCGGCTCGACCGGATCCAGGGCATCAACATCTCGCGGCCGATCATCCCGCGGATCGTCGGCACGGCGAAGCTCGAGATCGCCCAGGCCGGCAACGACGCGAACGTGCAGCTCGCGTACCTCGGGGCCCGGGCCGCGGACGACCTGCGCTCCCGCATCCTCGTGCTCGCCTCCGGCGCGAAGGACGACGACCCTGCGGTGGAGCGCACGTCGTACGGCCCGCTGCAGGACCGCGTCGAGGAGCTGTTCTCGCCCGAGCTCGACCCGGGCGCCGTGCACGCAACCCGCGTCGTGAAGGTGCACCCCGGTCGGCTGATCGCCTCGATGCTGCTGTCCGGCACGACGGTGTTCATCCTGCTGGCGGTCGCCGCGATGATCGTCAGCGTCGCGCTCACCGGCGAGTACGGGATCCTGTTCGGCCTGTTCCCCGCCGTCATCGGTGCGGGCGGGTACTACGTCCGGAAGTTCTCCCGGTCGCTGCAGTACACGATCGCGGACACCCGAGACGGCATCCGGATCGGCTTCGGGCTCGTCTCCACGTCGAACGAGACGCTCCCGCCGGGACGCATCCACGCCGTCAGCGTGGCGCAGCCCCTGCTGTGGCGGCCGTTCGGGTGGTGGGACGTGCGCATCAACCGGGCGACGAACGCCGGGAACGGTGCGTCGAACAACCAGCAGGCATCGTCGATCGTGCTGCCGGTGGGCCGGGCCGAGGACGTCCGTCAGGTCCTCGACATCATCCTGCCCGGGCTCGTCGGCACGGCAGTGGCCGGACCGTCGGCGTCCCGCGCGGCACTCCGCGAGGGCGCGTCCGAGGCCGTGGACGTCGTCGACGAGAGCCTCACGACGACCGGCGACCGCGGCGGCTTCGTGCACTCGCCCCGACGGGGCGCGTGGCTCCGCCCGCTGTCCTTCCGCCGCAACGGCTACCGGTTCGTGCCGGGCGCGGTGCTGCTCCGGCTCGGTGCGGTGTGGCGGTCGCTCGTGATCGTGCCGCTGCCCCGCGTGCAGAGCGTCAAGGTCGAGCAGGGGCCCCTCGAGCGCTGGCTGCGGCTCGCCTCGGCACACGTGCACACCGTGCACGGGCCGGTCTCGGCGCGCGTCGGCGCGCTCGACGCGCGCGACGCGCAGCGCCTGTGGTCGGAGACCGCGCACCGCGCGGTCGAGGCGGCCGCGGCGGACACCTCACACCGCTGGCGCGAACGGGAGGCACGGCGCGGCCCCGCCACGTCGGGCACCAGCGCGACCACCCCGTCCGGCGACGCGTTCCCGGGGAGCCGCACCGCGCCTCCCGGCTGGGGCGACGTCCCGACACCGGGAGCCGCACGGTGAGGGCGGGGCGACTCGGGGTCGGCGTCGTCGGTGCGGGGAAGGTGGGACCGGTCCTCGGCGCAGCGCTCGCGAACGCGGAGCACGCGGTGGTCGGGGTGACGGCCGTGTCGGACGCGGGACGCGACCGGGCCGAGGCGATGCTCCCGGGTGCCCCGGTCCTGGCGACCCCGGACCTGGTCGAGCGGAGCGAGCTCGTCCTGCTCGCGGTGCCCGACGACCAGCTGGCGGAGCTCGTGCGGGGGCTCGCCGACGCGGGGATCTGGCAGCCCGGGCAGCTCGTCGTGCACACCAGCCCGGACCACGGCGTCGGTGTGCTCGCACCGGCGCTCGCGGCCGGCGCGATCCCCCTCGCGATCCACCCGGCGATGGCGTTCACGGGCACGAGCGTCGACCTGACGCGCCTCCGCGACGCGTACTGCGCCGTCACCGCGCCGGCGCCCGTGCTCCCGATCGCGCAGGCCCTGGTCGTCGAGATGGGGGCGGAGCCCTTCGTCGTCGCGGAGCAGGACCGACCCGCGTACGCCGACGCCGTGCGTGCGGCGGTGTCGTTCTCGACCGCGATCGTCGACCAGTCCGCCGGCACGCTGTCCGGGGTCGGCGTCGAGCGGCCGGGCCGGGTACTCGGTGCGTTGGTGCGGTCCGCGGTCGACAACGCGCTCGCGGCGGCCGACGGACAGGCCGCGCTGTAGCGGACCCGACCGTCGACCCCCGAAGAGGGGCACGGACCGGGGGTCGTGCTCTCCCTGTGCATCCTGCTAGCGTCGAGACCGGCTCACCTCCGTCTCACCAGCGGAAGCGGGTCGGGACCCGTCCTCACCAGGCGGATCCGCACGGCTCGCTCTCACCAGGCGGGTCCTCACCCAGAGATCAGATGGAGTTTCCCCCATGACGCGGCACACCCTTGCCGCGACCTCCGCAGGGGTCGCCTCGGCGACCGCTCTCGGAGTCGCGCTCACCCTCCTCATCCCCACCGCGGCGCAGGCAGCGCCCGTGGTCTCCCAGGCGAACGGCCGGCTCGTGTCGACCACGCTGCTCACCACCGGCACCCTCGACTCGATCGCGTCGCTCCGCGGTGCATCGGCCGTCAACGCGGACGGTTCGGCGGACGTCGTCGCGAACACCCCGCTCGACGCCACGGCCCTGCAGTCCGTGGGGCTGCAGAGCGGTGGCGTGAACCTGTTCGGCAACAACGGCATCATCCAGCTCGGCGCGGTCGGGCAGTACGCGGTGGCGAACGCGGACGGGTCGTCGTCGGCGTTCTCCGGCGCGGTGAGCCAGGCGCCCAGCCTGCTCGGTGCCGGTGTGACGGTCACGCCGTCCACGCTCGGCGCTCCGGCGGCGAACAGCAACGCGCAGATCCGGGTCGGCTCGGCCACGGCGCCGGTCAGCCTCGACGCCCGCATCGGCGCGCTGGCCGCGTCGGCCACGCAGGACGTCAGCGGCAACCAGAGCGGGCAGTACAACCTGTCGACGCTGGACCTGACGGTCGGCGGGACGGTGCTCTCGCCGACGCTCGCGTCCCTGCGGACCGCCCTCGCGCCGCTGTTCGTCCTGGGCGGGACGAACCCGATCAACGCGGACGGCACGGTGCAGGTCACGCTGGCCGACATCCTCGCCGCGGCGGGGGTGAGCGACCTCAACCAGCTGCCGGCCGGGACCAACCTGCTGCAGTACGTGCCGGCCGCGGTCGTCGCCAAGGTGACGAGCACCGTCAACGCACTCCCCGGCATCGGGAACCTGTCGTTGGTCCCCGGCCTCCTCGCCACGCTCACGAACACCGTGCAGCCGGCACTCGGCACCGCGATCGACGCCCTGGCGCAGCTCAACGTCAACGTCAAGACGAACGGCGCCGACGGTGCCTTCACCGAGACGGCACTCCGCGTCGGCTTGCTGAACGCCGGAGCGCTCACCACGGTCGACATCGCCTCGGCGACCGTCGGTCCGAACGCCGGTCGCGCCGCCGTCCCGATCGTGAACCCCGCCTCGGCCGGGATTGCGGGCGGTGTCGGTCTGCTCGTCGCCGCGGCGTTCGCCCTCACGGTGGTCCGTCGTCGTCAGGCCCTCGCGGTCGCACGCTGATGTACACCGGCAGCGGCAGCGGGATCGTCGGCCCCGCGGTGCTGACCGGCGGCGCGGTCGTCGCCGGGTCGCAGACCACCTTCGGCCCGTTCCTCCTGCTGGCGGTGGGCATCGCGATCGTGGCCTTCATCGGCATCCGGACGCTCTACCGACGACGCCAGCAGCGTTCGGGCCCGCTCGGGTAGCGCGCCGGGACCACCGCCGCACCGCTCGGGTGCGACACCGTGTCGGGACGGTGCCGCACCCCTCGGGGGAACCGTCGCACGACAGCGTGCCCTGCGGTCCCCACCGGTGGTCGCCCTCCCTCGGGCGGCCACCGGCCCTCGCCGACGGGCCCCTGACCCGTCCGGCACCTGCGGTCGACCCCTCACCACGGTCGGCCCCTCCCGTGGCACCGCGTCGACAGCACGACGCGGTGCCACGGGCCTCGAACCCCCTGGAGCCGTCCACCGTGACCGCAACCGAGTCCGCGCAGATCCTCGCCTTCGTCCTGCTCGTGGTCTTCCTGGCCTACGTCCTCGCCATCCTCGTGCCGTTCCTCCGGCGCCGCCCGGACCGCGAGGGCGACGCCGACGCGTTCACCTGGCACGCGTTCGTGCCCTGCCGCGACGAAGAGGTCGTGATCGGCGGGACCATCGAACGGATGCGCTCCCGGTTCCCGGCGATGCACGTCTGGGTCATCGACGACGACAGCGACGACCGGTCCGCGGCGATCATCGCCGAGCGGGCGGCGGTCGACCCGCACGTGCACCTCGTGCAGCGCCGCCGTCCGGCCGCGCGCACCGGCAAGGGCGACGCGCTGAACGCCGCATACGCCCAGCTCGACGCGTGGCTGCCGGCCGGGACGGACCGTTCTGCGGTCGTCGTCGTGGTCGTCGACGCGGACGGGATCCTCGCCGAGAACGCCCTCCGGCAGGCCGCCGGCCGCCACGCGTTCGGCAACCCCGCGACCGGCGCGTGCCAGGCAGCGGTGTGGATGTCGAACCGCGACGACCGCGACCCCGCCGGCGCGGCCCCCGGGCGGCTCGGCCGCTGGTGGTCCCGGTACCTGATCCGCATGCAGGACATCGAGTTCCGCACGACCATCGCCGCGATGCAGTGCCTGCGCGGCCGGACGCTCTCCGTCGGGCTCGGCGGCAACGGGCAGTTCACCCGGCTCAGCGCCCTCGACGCCATCGCCCAGGGGGAGCGGACGCCGTGGCACGGATCGCTGCTCGAGGACTACGAGCTCGGCGTGCACGTGATGCTCGCCGGGTTCCGGAACGTGTACCTGCACGACACCCACGTCGAACAAGAGGCCCTCCCCGGCACCCGGCGCCTGCTCACGCAGCGCACGCGGTGGTGCCAGGGCGGCATGCAGTGCGCGCGGTACCTCCTGCGGATCTTCACCTCGCCGCACGTGACCAACGCCGGGGCGCTCGAGGCGAGCTACTTCCTGGTCCAGCCGTACCTGCAGATGGCCGGTGTCCTGCTCTGGCCGACCGTGTTCGTCGCGATGGTCGCGCAGGGATCGGTCTCCGAGGGCTCCTTCTGGGCCTGGTTCGCCGAGGCCTGGTGGCTCCTGCCGCTCGTCGTCATCACCGGCATCGCGCCGTTCGCGCTGTGGCCGCTCATCTACCGCCGGCACATCGGGGAGCGGACGGGGATCGGTACCACCCTCGGGTGGGCGCTCGGCTACTGGATCTACATGTACCAGAGCTACGTCTGCGTGCCGCGGGCCTTCACCCGCATCCTGACCTCCCGCAACGGCTGGGCGAAGACCCGTCGCAACGCGGAGACCGACCACCTGTTCGTCGCCAAGGAGGCCTGACGTGTCGCACGCCGTGACCGCCCCCGTCGTCTCGTCCGCGGGCCCCCGCCGCGCCGTCGGACTGCTGCTCCTCGCGCTCGCCGCGGCGCTCCTCGTCGTCCAGCCGACCTTCCGCGCGGTCGAGGCCGAGGTCACGGCCTGGGTGGTCGGACAGTTCACGGACGGACGGTCGAACGCGGCCGTCGACGTCATCTACTTCGGCATCGGTACGCAGGACGTGCACGGCATCCAGATCACGCCGATGTGCTCGACCGTGGTGCTGCTCGTGCCGCTGCTGGCGCTCGGCGGCGTGCTCATGCTGCTCGGCTCGGTTCCGTTCCGCCGAGCGGCCCTCGCGCTCCTCGGGGCGCTGGCGATCGCCGTGGCCTGCAACGTCATCCGGTACGTCGGGTCGTCGGTGGCGCTGCAGCGCTGGGGCACGGCGGGCTTCGACGTCGTGCACGAGTACGTCGGGTCGCTGTTCGTGATCTTCGGGTTCGCCGGGGCGGTGCTGCTGCAGATCGTCGTGTCGGTCCGGGGTCGGCGCCGGGGGACCGCGCCGGACCGGACGCGCGGGCCCCGGGTCCGTCGTGCTGACGGCCGGGCACGTCGTGCCGACGGTGGGCCCCGTCGCGCGGGCACGGAACACGCGGCGGGCGCGGGCGCCGGCGTCGGGGTGCGTCGCGCCGGGCGGCGGCGGGCCTGATGCGCCGGGTGCTCGGAGCGTCGACGGTCCGCACCTTCGGTCGTGCCGTCGGGGCGGTCACCGCCGTCCTGGTCGTCGCCGCCACCGCGGGGTGCGGGGTGCTCGACCGTCAGCCGCCGGCCGCCTCGACCCCGGCGCCTGTCGGCACCTGCTTCGACCTCCGCTACCTCGCCGAGGTCACCGCGGTCAGCCTGGGCGCCCCTGCGGTCGACTGCGACGACGAGCACACGCTGCAGGTGTCCGCGACCACCGAGCTGACCGGGTCCCCGGCCGACCAGCGGGAGCGTCCGACGCAGCAGGTCCTGCAGCGGCTGACGAGCCGGCTGTGCGGGTACGAGCAGGCGCGGGCGTTCGTCGGGGCCGCGGAACGCGACGGGGTCGTCCCGCTCGCCACCTGGGCGTACTGGCCGACCGCTGCCGAGTGGGCGGACGGCGACCGCGCGGTCACGTGCGCCGTCGGCCTCGTCGGCACCGGTGGCGGACCGCGCACCGTGACCCGCTCGCTCGAGGGCGTGCTCCCCACCCGCTCGTCCGCCGACGTGCGGCAGTGCTACCGGCAGCAGGCTCGGCCGGACGGCACGTGGGAGCCGACCGGGACGGCCGTGCCCTGCTCGGCACCGCACAGCAGCCAGGACGTGAACGCCTGGCTCGACGTCACGACCGGGGACCCGACGCAGCAGGACGTCGAGCGGATGTGCTCCCCCTTCGTCGGGGACTACCCGACCACGTTCGTCACCGGCGTGGCCGTGCAGCAGACCAACGGGACCCACTCACTGCACTGCGCCGTCGGAGGAGACAGTCGTGCCGGACTCACCACGGGAGCGTTCCTCCCGACCAGCCGTGGTTGACACGGCCCCCGCCCCGGTCGCCACCCCGTCGGCGCCGGCGACCCGCGGTTCCCGGCGGGCCGCGAGCGCCTGGCTGCTGCTCGTCTGGCGGTGGATCGCCCCGGGTGGGCCGGCCGAGGACCCGCGGGGCCGGTGGGCCACGGCCGTCGCCGCGGGGTGCCTCGCCGTCGCGGTGCTGCTCCTGCACCTGTTCGTCCCGACCGTCGTCGGGATGGGGGACCAGGGGGACGGCCAGCGGCTGATGTGCGCGTTCGGGGTCGCGAACACCGCCCCGTACGACTACGCCGCGAGCACGCAGTACGTCTTCACGCAGTGGGTGCCGCACCGCTGGGCGGGCGAGGCGTGCGGTGCAGGCGGGTCCGGCGAACCCTACGTGTCGTCCCAGATGCTGCTCGTGTGGCCGGCCGTCGTGCTGACGCCGCTGTTCGGCTGGGGCGCCGGCATCGACACCCGCGCAGTCGGCATCGTCTGCGTGCTCGTGTTCGGGGTGCTCGTCGCGCTCTTCGTGGCGTTCCTGCCCGGACGTGCGCTCTTCCGGCTGATCGCCGCGGCCCTCGTCGTCGCGGTCGTCGGCGACGGCGTCTTCGCGCGGTTCTTCGTGTCCCCGTACTCCGAGGCCGCGTGCTTCCTCGGGGTCCTGGCCATGGTCGTCTGCCTGCTGGCGATGTGGCGGCGGGGCGACCCGACGTGGCTGGGCATGCTGCTCTTCTCGCTCGCGACGGTGTTCACGATCACCGCGAAGACCCAGATGGTCGCCCTCCTGCCCGCCGCGGCCCTCGCGCTGTTCTGGCGTCCGCTGCGGGCGCGCCGGGAGCGGGGCGTCCCGGTCGCGCAGGCGCGCCGCCGGCGGGGCGGCCCGGACCCGCGCGCCGGGCGCCCGCGTCCCCGCGTCCGCGTCGTCCCCCGTCTCCTCGGGGCCTCGCTCGTGGTCGCCCTCGCCGGGGTCGCCGTCGGGTACGCGGCGATCCAGCCGCGGCACTTCACACTGCTCAACACCTACAACGCGGTCTTCGTCGAGATGCTCCCGCACAGCCCGGACCCCGAGGGCGACCTCCGCTGGTTCGGCCTGCCCGCCGACTGGGCGTCGAGCAGCGGCACGACGGTGGCGTCGGAGAACGCGGCCGTCCACCGGCCGGACTTCCCGCGGTTCACCGACGAGGTCTCCCAGGGCCGGATCGCCCTGTTCTACGCGACGCACCCGGCGCGACTGGTCGGGATGGCCGACCGCGGGCTCGAGGCGATGACGCAGCCGGTGCTCGGTTACGTCGGTGCGTACCCACCGGACGTCGGTGCCGAGCCGTGGCAGCAGGAGCACCGCTTCCCCGTCGTCGTGGTCGTGTCGGCGCTCCTCGGGACCGTGCCGTCGGCGATCGTCCTGCTGCAGATCGTCGCCCTCGCGCTCGGCCTCGGCCTCGCGTTCCGGCGGCGGCAGCTCGGCGACCGTGCCGCGGCCTTCGGGGCGACGGTCGTCGTCACCGCGGTCGCGACCTGGGCGCAGTTCTGGGCCGTGATGCTCTCGGAGGGGGCGTCGGAGATCTACAAGCACCTGCTGGTCACCGACCTGCTGAACATGCTCCTGCTCGTCAGCATCCCGCTGTCCGCCGCGCTCCTCGCCCGGCGGATCGCCACCCCGCGCAGTGGGTCCGCCCGCGGCGCACGGCGTCGGACCGGCCCGGTCCGGCGCACCACCCACCAGGAGCCCCGGCACGTCTCGTCGCTCCGACCGACCGGACCGGGAGGTCACCGGTGAACCCGCACGTCATGGTCGTCTTCGGGACGCGTCCGGAGGCCATCAAGGTCGCTCCCGTCGTGCGACGACTCCGCTCCGACCGCTCGATCGACACGACGGTCGTCGACACCGGCCAGCACGCCGGACTCCTCGAGCCCGTGTACGCGACCTTCGACTTCGACCCGGACGAGCGGCTCGACGTCGCGGTGCCCGGGCAGGACCTCACCGCCCTCGCCACCCGGACGATGACGGCGGTCGGCGCGGTCATCGCCCGACGTCGCCCGGACCTGGTGCTCGTGCACGGGGACACCTCGGCCGCCGCGGTGACGGCGCTCGCCGCCCACTACGCACACGTCGAGGTCGCACACCTCGAGGCCGGGCTGCGGTCGGCGGACCTGTGGTCGCCCTGGCCGGAGGAGGCGAACCGCCGGGTCATCGGGCAACTCGCCTCGGTCCACTTCGCCCCGACGCAGCGTGCCGCCGACCGTCTGCTCGCCGAGGGCGCCGACCACGCGGCCGTGCACGTGACGGGCAACACCGTGATCGACGCGCTCCTGCACACCCTCGACGCGACGCCTCCGGCGCTCCCGGCGCCCGTGCAGGCCGCGCTCGACGCCGGACGCCGTCTGGTGCTCGTCACGGGTCACCGCCGTGAGTCGTGGGAGAGCGGACTCACCGACACGGCCGCGGGCATCGCCGACACCGTCCGCGACCGCGACGACGTGTTCGTCTGGGCGCCGCTGCACCCGAACCCGATCGTCCGCGCGGCGATCGAGCCCGCGTTCGCCGGTCTCGACCACGTCCTCGTCGACGCACCCCTGGACTACCCGACGTTCTGCCGGGCGATGCAGGTCGCGCACTGCATCGTGACGGACTCCGGCGGCGTGCAGGAGGAGGCACCCACGCTCGGCACCCCCGTCCTCGTGACGCGGGACACCACCGAGCGGCCCGAGGCACTGGAGGCCGGCGCCTCCCGGCTGATCGGCACCGACCGCGCGGTCGTCCGGGCCGAACTGGCCGCGCTCCTCGACGACGACGACCGGTACCGGGCCATGGGCCGCGCGGTGAACCCCTACGGCGACGGACGCGCCGCGGAACGGGTGCACGAGGTGGTGCGCGCCGTGCTCGGGGACCGCGCCGTATGACCCGCCCCGGCGGCCCGGGCGGACCGGGACGTGGTCGGCGGCTCGCGACGACGGCTGCGCTCCTGGTCGCCGGCGTGCTCGTCGTGGTCGGCGTCGTCGGGATCGTCCAACAGGGGGAGCGTCCGCCGGCGACCCCGTCGCTCCCCGACCTCCGGGGCAACCGTGTCGACGCTGCCCCCGGGCTCGCACCGTCCCCGGCCGCCGTGCGCCGGATGGCCGTCCGGGCCGCGGACGGCGACGCGTTCCGGGTGCCGTCCGTGGGGCTCGACGTCCCACTGCGGTCCCTCGTCACGGTCGACCACGAGGTCCAGCCGCCGACCTTCACGGACGCGTTCTGGATCCGGGACCTCGGCACCGGCGTGCGGACCCCGGAGCGCGGCACGGTCTTCGTCGCGATGCACTCCCTGCGCGGCGGCGGGGTCGGTCCGGGCAACGCGCTGTACGACACGGCGTCGGGCACGTCCCGGGTGGGGGCCGGCGACGCCGTCGAGGTCGCGGGCGCCCGCTACGTCGTGACGGGGACCAGGACGGTGCCGAAGCCGTCGATCAGCGGCGACGCCACGGTGTGGGCGGACGTCCCGGGCCGGCTCGTGGTCATCACCTGCCTGGAACGACCGGACGGCGGCCCGTCCCGCGACAACTTCGTGGTCGAGGCGCGCCTGGCCCCCTGACGAGGGCGAACGCCCGCGCCTCGCCGTGCGGCCGCCCGCCGCCGTGCGGCCGCCCGCGCCGACGAGCGCCCGTCCGAGCGCGAAGCGCCGGGTACCATCGGAGCGTCCCCCACGACCCCATCGGAGCCGCACCAGCAATGAGCGAAGAGACCGCCGCAGAAGCCCTGTCCGCCGAGGAGACCAGCGAGCAGCGACAGGTCCGGCTCGACAAGCGGACGAAGCTCCTCGACGCCGGTATCGACGCCTACCCCGCCGAGCTCCCGATCACCACGACGATCCCCGCGGTCCGCGAGCAGTACGCCCACCTCGAGACCGGCGAGGAGACCCAGGACGTCGTCGGCATCGCCGGCCGCATCGTGTTCTCCCGCAACACCGGCAAGCTCTGCTTCGCGTCCCTGCAGTCCGGCGACGGCTCCCGCATCCAGGCCATGGTCTCGCTGGCCGAGGTCGGCGACGAGTCCCTGGCCCGCTGGAAGGAGTTCGTCGACCTCGGTGACCACGTCTTCGTGCACGGCCGCGTGATCTCCTCGCGCCGCGGCGAGCTGTCGATCATGGTCGACGACTGGGCGATGGCGGCCAAGGCGATCCTGCCCCTGCCGAACCTGCACAACGAGCTCAACGAGGAGACCCGGGTCCGTCAGCGGTACCTCGACCTCATCGTCCGCGACCAGGCCCGCGCGACCGTCCGTGCCCGTGCCGCGGTGATGGCGTCCCTGCGCAGCACCTTCACCGGCCACGAGTACCTCGAGGTCGAGACCCCGATGCTCCAGACGCAGCACGGTGGCGCCTCCGCCCGACCGTTCGTCACGCACTCGAACGCGTTCGACACCGAGCTGTACCTGCGCATCGCGCCCGAGCTGTTCCTCAAGCGCGCGGTCGTCGGCGGCATCGACCGCGTCTTCGAGATCAACCGCAACTTCCGGAACGAGGGCGCCGACTCGTCGCACTCGCCCGAGTTCGCGATGGTCGAGGCCTACCAGGCGTACGGCAACTACGAGCAGATGGCCGACCTGACGCAGGAGCTCGTCCAGAACGCCGCGAAGGCCGTCACGGGCGGCTCGCTCGTCGTCACGCTGCCGGACGGTTCCGACTACGACCTCGGTGGCGACTGGGCGCGCATGGACATGTACGAGTCCCTGTCCGAGGCGTCGGGTCACGAGATCACCCCGGAGACCCCGCTGTCGGAGCTGCAGGCGCTCGCCGACGCCGAGGGCGTCGAAGTCGCGCACGCCACGCACGGCAAGTACGTCGAGGAGCTGTGGGAGCACTTCAACGGGGACGAGCTGTACGCCCCGACGTTCGTGATGAACTTCCCGGTCGACACCTCGCCCCTCACGCGGCAGCACCGCACGCGTCCCGGCGTGGTCGAGAAGTGGGACCTGTACGTCCGCGGCTTCGAGCTCGCGACGGCCTACTCGGAGCTCGTCGACCCGGTCGTGCAGCGTGAGCGCTTCGTCGAGCAGGCGAAGCTCGCCGCGGGCGGCGACCCCGAGGCGATGCGCGTCGACGAGGAGTTCCTCCGTGCCCTCGAGCACGCCATGCCCCCGTCGGGCGGCATGGGCATGGGCATCGACCGCCTCCTGATGGCGATCACCGGGCTCGGCATCCGCGAGACGATCCTGTTCCCGCTGGTCAAGTAGACGGACCGGTCACGTCCCGCCCGGCCTGGAGGCGCGGTGCGGGTCCGCCCCGCACGGCGCCTCCCACGGTCGGCCGGGTTATGATCGCCGGGTGCCGCAGGGAGTCGTGACCGGGATCATCTTCGCCGTGACGCCGACGATCGTCGTCGGCCTCATCTTCTGGTTCGTCATGCGCGCGATCATGCGGGCCGACCGGACGGAGCGCGCGGCCTACGCGAAGGTCGAGGCCGAGGAGCGCGCCCGCTTCGAGCGCGAGCACGGCCGTCCCGCCCCGGCACCGACCTCGGCCGAGTAGCCGCTTCACCCCGCGTTCACCCGTCGGTGGTGCACTGACGCGGTGGATCCCGCAGAGCTCGACGCCGAGGACGCCTTCGGACATCCGGTGCTGCCCGACGCGGTCCGCGACGCGTCCTGGCTGGACGACGAGGACGACCTCGACGACCTCGACGAGGACGACGTGGACGTCTGACCGTCCGCTCCCGGCCACCGGCCGTTCACCGCGCCGTCGCCCGGCGGCGTGAGCATCGTCGGCATGTCCACCACGCACGTCTTCACCGGTCGCAGCCTCGTCGGCGACATCGAGAGCGAGTACGACGAGTTCGACCGCGACGCCGACCTCGAGGTCTCGAAGCGACGGGACGGGTGGCTCGAGCCCTCCTGGTGAACCCCAGATCGTCCTCCTTCGGGGTACGTCACGCCGGATCGAACCGATCCCGGCCGACGTACCCCGTTTTCGTGTCCACGGGACGCGGTCGACCGGGGTACACCCTCGGCAACGTTGATGAAACACCCCTGCAACACCGGAAACACGGCGACATCCCCTTGCGCCCGGGCATCGAGGCGGACCATGCTGTCGACCAGGACGTACCCCGCGGGGGACAGTTCCGGCGGTGAAGCACGAGGTTCCCTGGGAATCGATCCGATCGGTTTGTGGGGTACACCTCGGGACCGCTTTACTCGTCAACACCCCCCACCGAGGCCATCACCGTCGAACCGCAGGGAGAGTCACCATGACGATCGCGACCGCAACACCGAAGACGACGACCACTGGCACCACCGCGCGCCGCACCAAGAAGGCTGCAGCAGCGAAGACCGCGGACGCCGCGGTGGAGACCACCACGCTCGACACCGAGGTCGAAGCCGACGAGCAGCTCGCGGGTGTCCGCGGCGCCTCGGTCGACCAGGTCGGCGACTACCTGCGCCACATCGGCCGCCTCTCGCTCCTCACCGCCGAGGAAGAGGCGGACATCGCCCGCCGCATCGAGGTCGGCCTGTTCGCCGAGGAGAAGCTCGCCACGGGGCCCGGCATCGACAAGACCCTGCAGCGCGAGCTGCGCTGGCTCGTCCGCGACGGTGAACGCGCCAAGGAGCGCATGATCACCTCGAACCTCCGCCTCGTCGTGAGCATCGCGAAGCGGTACTCGCAGCGCGGCCTGCCGTTCATGGACGTCATCCAGGAGGGCAACCTGGGCCTCGTGCGTGCCGTCGAGAAGTTCGACTTCACGCAGGGCTACAAGTTCTCGACGTACGCCACCTGGTGGATCCGCCAGGCCATCTCGCGCGGTCTCGCCGACAAGGCCCGGACGATCCGCATCCCGGTGCACACCGTCGAGCTCATCAACAAGATCTCGCGCACCGAACGCGACCTGACCGTCGACCTCGGCCGCGCGCCGATGCCCGACGAGGTCGCCGCGGAGCTCAGCATGAGCACCGAGGAGCTCCTCGACCTGAAGGGCCGCTCGCACGAGCCGGTCTCGATCCACACCGTGGTCGGCGACTCGGACGACAGCGAGCTCGGCGACTTCATCGAGGACGAGGACGCCGCGAGCCCGAACGAGCTCACCGAGACGACGCTCCTGCACCGCGACATCCGCTCGATCGTCGCGGAGCTGCCGAGCGACGAGGCGAACGTCATCCGGATGCGCTACGGCCTGGACGACGACAAGCCGATGACGCTCGACGAGATCTCGAAGATCGTGCACACGACCCGACAGGCGGTCAGCCGCGTCGAGTCCCGTGCGAAGCTGCGCCTGTTCGCGAAGGCCGTGAGCCAGGACATGCAGCTGTACCTGACCGACTGAGGTCAGCAGGCTTCGGCCGGCGCGTCAGTGCCGGCACGGGGAACCGGGCCGTCCTGTGGGAAGGCGGTCCGGTGGGGTGATGGGACGGCCCGTCCAGGCACTGCCTGGGCGGGCCACTCGTCCGTCTGCCGACGAGTCCTGGCAGCCGACCGGTCGTCAGCCGTCCTCGAGGTCGCGGTTCAACCGCTGCCGCAGGTCCTGCGGGATGAGCTCGATGAGCTGGTCCGGGCGGACCGGCAGGTCGAGCAGGCTGAGCTTCACCCGGCCGGTGCGTCCGTGCCGCTCGGCGTCCAGGCGGACCACGCTCGCGGCGTCCTTCCGCAGCCGGACGTCGATCTGCGCCCCGGTCGCGACCTCGCCGACGACGAGTCCGTCGACCTCGAGTGCGGCGCTCCTCGTGCCCTCGGCGATGTCGAGTCGGTAGCGCTCCCGCGCAGCGAGCACCACGGCGCGGTCGATCCCGGCCATCGGCGCCACCGGGGTCACGACGGAACCGGAGAGCGCGGGGGAGAGCACGGGACCGCCGGCCGCGTAGTTGTACGCGGTGGACCCGGCCGGGGTGGCGGCGACGATGGCGTCCGCGCGGTAGTAGCCGTAGCCGAGCCCACCGACGCTCAGGTCGGCGGAGACCTGGCCGGCGCCGGGACGTCGCACCACGGTGAGGTCGTTGAACGCCAGGTAGTCGGTCCGTGCACCGCTCCAGGACAGCCGGGCCTCGAGCGCGTGGTGCGGCTCGAGCTGGTACTCGCCGGCGGACAGCCGGTCGAGCGCGGCCTCGAGCTCCGGCGGCTCGATCTCGACGAGGAACCCCACGTTGCCGTAGTTGACGCCGAGCACCGGTACCGGGCGCTTGGCCACCAGGCGCATGGCCCCGAGCATCGTGCCGTCCCCGCCGAGCGCCACGACGAGGTCGATCTGGTCGGTGAAGTCGTCCTCCTCCACCACGTCCACCCCGCCGCCGAGGCGCTGCGCGTCCGAGCGGCGTGCGACGAGCCGCCCCTGTCCGGAGGCGTTCCACCGCTGCAGGGTCGCGACGGACTCCTGCACGTTCTTGGTGGGGTGGACGACGAGGCCGACGACGGGCTGCTCCATGCCCTGAGGGTACCCACCACACCCCGCCTGCCCACTGGGCGAAGCGAGGTCACGCCCACGGCGAACAGGGGCAGCCCTCCGGGGGTCCGCTGGTTAGTCTCGATGTACGTCACCGAGCTCCCACGAGCCCGGCAAGGGAGAGCACATGTTCGAGAGATTCACCGACCGAGCCCGTCGTGTTGTCGTCCTCGCTCAAGAAGAAGCGAAGATGCTCAACCACAACTACATCGGCACCGAGCACATCCTCCTCGGCCTCATCCACGAGGGCGAGGGCGTCGCCGCCAAGGCGCTGGAGTCGCTCGGCATCTCGCTCGATGCCGTCCGCGAGCAGGTCCAGGACATCATCGGGCAGGGGCAGCAGCAGCCGACCGGGCACATCCCGTTCACGCCGCGCGCCAAGAAGGTGCTCGAGCTGTCCCTGCGCGAGGCGCTGCAGCTCGGCCACAACTACATCGGCACCGAGCACATCCTGCTCGGCCTCATCCGCGAGGGCGAGGGCGTCGCCGCACAGGTGCTCGTCAAGCTCGGCGCGGACCTCAACCGCGTCCGCCAGCAGGTCATCCAGCTCCTGTCCGGTTACCAGGGCAAGGAAGCGGTCGCAGTCGGCGGCGAGACGCAGCAGAACGCCCAGCAGGGGTCGCAGGTCCTCGACCAGTTCGGTCGGAACCTGACCCAGGCGGCGCGCGACGGCAAGCTCGACCCGGTCATCGGGCGCGAGAAGGAGATGGAGCGGGTCATGCAGATCCTCTCCCGCCGCTCCAAGAACAACCCCGTCCTGATCGGTGAGCCGGGCGTCGGCAAGACCGCGGTCGTCGAGGGCCTCGCGCAGGCGATCGTCAAGGGCGACGTCCCGGAGACGCTGAAGGACAAGCAGCTCTACTCGCTCGACCTCGGGTCGCTCATCGCCGGCTCCCGCTACCGCGGTGACTTCGAGGAGCGCCTGAAGAAGGTCACGAAGGAGATCCGCACCCGCGGCGACATCATCGTCTTCATCGACGAGATCCACACGCTCGTCGGTGCCGGTGCTGCCGAGGGCGCGATCGACGCCGCGTCGATCCTCAAGCCGCTCCTCGCCCGCGGTGAGCTGCAGACGGTCGGTGCGACCACGCTCGACGAGTACCGCAAGCACTTCGAGAAGGACGCCGCACTCGAGCGTCGCTTCCAGCCGGTGCAGGTGAACGAGCCGTCGCTGCCGCACGCGATCAACATCCTCAAGGGCCTCCGCGACAAGTACGAGGCGTTCCACAAGGTGTCCATCACCGACGGTGCGATCGTCGCCGCGGCGAACCTGGCGGACCGCTACGTGCAGGACCGCTTCCTGCCGGACAAGGCCATCGACCTGATCGACGAGGCCGGTGCACGTCTCCGCCTGTCGATCCTGTCGGCGCCGCCGGAGCTCCGTGAGTTCGACGAGAAGATCTCGACGGTCCGCGGGTCGAAGGAAGCCGCGATCGAGGAGCAGGACTTCGAGAAGGCCGCGAGCCTGCGCGACGAGGAGAAGAAGCTCCTCGGCGAGCGTCTCCGCCTCGAGAAGCAGTGGCGTGCGGGTGACGTCGCCGCCTCCGGCACCGTCGACGAGGGCATCATCGCCGAGGTCCTGGCGCAGGCCACGGGCATCCCGGTCTTCAAGCTCACGGAAGAGGAGACCTCGCGGCTCGTCTTCATGGAGAAGGCCCTGCACGAGCGCGTCATCGGCCAGGAAGAGGCCATCTCGGCCCTCTCCAAGACGATCCGCCGCACCCGTGCCGGCCTGAAGGACCCGAACCGTCCCTCCGGCTCGTTCATCTTCGCCGGCCCCACGGGCGTCGGGAAGACCGAGCTCGCCAAGGCCCTCGCGGAGTTCCTGTTCGACGACGAGGGCGCACTGATCTCCCTCGACATGTCGGAGTTCGGCGAGAAGCACACCGTCTCGCGGCTGTTCGGTGCCCCTCCCGGGTTCGTCGGCTTCGAGGAGGGCGGCCAGCTCACCGAGAAGGTGCGTCGCAAGCCGTTCTCCGTGGTCCTGTTCGACGAGATCGAGAAGGCCCACCCGGACATCTTCAACTCGCTGCTGCAGGTCCTCGAAGAGGGTCGCCTGACCGATGGTCAGGGCCGCGTGGTCGACTTCAAGAACACCGTCATCATCATGACCACGAACCTCGGTTCGCAGGGCATCGCCGGTGGCCCGGTGGGCTTCCAGGTCGAGGGTGACTCGGCCGTCGGCTACGACCGCATGCGCTCGAAGGTGAACGAGGAGCTCAAGAAGCACTTCAAGCCCGAGTTCCTGAACCGCGTCGACGACACGATCGTGTTCCCGCAGCTCTCGCAGTCCGAGCTGCTGCAGATCGTGGACCTGTTCGTGAAGCGCCTGGCGGACCGCCTGCTCGACCGCGACATGACGGTGGAGCTCACGCTCGCCGCCAAGGAGCAGCTCATCAAGGTCGGCTTCGACCCGGCACTCGGTGCCCGGCCGCTCCGCCGCGCGATGCAGCACGAGGTCGAGGACCAGCTGTCCGAGCACATCCTGCAGGGTGAGCTCAACGCCGGCGACCACGTGAAGGTCGACTTCGCCGAGGGGACGTTCCAGTTCGAGACCGGGCGTCAGCCGGGTCGCGAGGAGGTCCTCGCCGGGGCGCCGACGCTCGAGAAGGCGCCGGAGACCCCGCAGGGCGAGATCGAGTCCTAGGACCGGATCAGACCAGACCACAGGAGGGCGGTGCCAGATGGCACCGCCCTCCTTCGCAGGCTCAGTCGGCGCGCCCCGCGCAACGCTTCGCGTTGCCACTCAGCGGGGCGCGCCCGTCCGTTCGTGGTTCCGATGTGCGTGATCCGGCTCGCGCCGGACCGGACCCCCGTCCGGGGGTAGCATCTTGGGAGTGCGAGGGTTCCCCCCAACGCCTCGTGCACGATGTCCGGCTGGTTCCCCCCAACAGGTCGGACGTCAGTGGCCCCGGTCCTTCGGACCGGGGCCACTTGCACGTGCGCGGGCGGGATCAGAGCGCCGCAGCGAAGGCGCGGACGGCGCCCTCCCAGCGGTCCGGGTCCTCGTTCCACTCCAGGGTGTGCCGGGCGTCGCGGAAGGTCTCGACGCGGGCACCCCGTGCCGCCAGGCGGGCGACGTCGTCCGCGGCGACGAGGGCGTCCGCGGCCGAGTGCAGTAGGAGCGTCGGCGTCCCGTCGTCCTGCCACCGCGTCACGGTCAGTGGATGCGGCACGCCCGCCAGACGGCTGAGCCCGGGGGTCGTGGCGACCCGGACGGCGACCGTGCCGACGGCGGCCGGGAAGCGTGCGGCCGTGACCGCCCCGCGGAGTGCCGAGCGGACGTCGAGCAGCGGGGCGACGCCGACGATGCCGTCCACGGAGGTGCGGGCCGCGGCGGCGGACGCGGCGAGGGCCCCGGCGGACCAGCCCTGCAGCACGACGCGCTGGGCACCGCGGGCGCGGGCGGCGTGGGCCGCGGCGGCGATCCGGTCGACGGCCGCCGGGTCGAGGGAGCGCAGCGGCAGGTCCGTCGTGTCGACGACCTGGTTCGAGGCACCGAGCGACCGCCAGACCCGCAGACCACGGAGCACCTGCTGCGGGCCGATCGACTGGCCGTGGACGTGCACCACGTGCGTCTCGGCGACCCCGTCGGGTTCGATGCCCGGGACGTCCTGCTCGTCGGCGTACACGAGCTCGGACTCCGGCGGGGTGAACGGCGCGGGACGGAGGAGTCGCCGCGCGGCAGCCGCCCCGAGGGCCACGCTGCCCGCGCTCGCGATGACCGTGCCGGTGAGTGCGGTGCGCAGGAGCTTCATGGTGCCCACTCTGCCACCGCCGGGTGCGCGGGCACGGCGCGACCACGGACGGACGGAAGGCGCGGTGCCAGCCGGCACCGCGCCTCCCGTTCGTCAGTGGGTCCGGACCGTCTCAGGCCTGGACGTCGCCGCGCCAGCCCGGCTCGGTCGGTGCGTTCTCGACGCGCTCCTTGAAGTTCTGCAGGTCCTTCTTGACGGCGTGCCCGCCGACGCCGACAGCGGAGCCGAGCTTCTCGAGCAGGCCCGTGGGCTCCCAGTCGATCTGCGCCGTGACCCGCGTCTCGCTGTCCGACAGCTTGTGGAAGGTGACCACGCCGGCGTGCTCGACCTCGCCGTCCTTGACGGTCCACGCGACGCGCTCGTCCGGGTGCTGCTCGGTGATGACGGCGCGGAAGTCGCGCTCCTGGCCGGCCACCTTGACGGTCCAGTCGGTGGTCTTGTCGTCGACCTGGACGATCTTCTCGACCTCGTCGAGGAAGGTGGGGAACTCCTCGAACCGGGTCCACTGGTCGTAGGCCTGGCGGACGGGGACGCTGACGTCGACGGTCTCGATGATCTGGGGCATGCTCGCTCCTTCGTTCGGTCCTGGGTACACCTGGGACGGTAGGCGCGGACGGCTGGGCGGCCTCCAGGGCGGTGTCCCCCTGCTCGGGCGGCGGGCTGGCGGCGGGCGTCCTATGCTCGAACGGATGACTGGACACGCCAAGCACGCGTTCGACGAACAGGACGAGCACGGGATCCGCGTGCGACCGGCGCTCGCGTCGGACGTGCCGCACATCCAGCGGCTCATCGCGCCGTACGTCGACCGGCGCATCCTGCTCGGCAAGGAGAACGTCGCGCTGTACGGGTCGATCCAGCAGTTCCGGATCGCCGAGGGGCCCGACGGCGTGCCGATCGGGTGCGGCGCCCTCGCCGTGTTCTGGGACGACATCGCCGAGGTGCGGACGCTCGCCCTCGACGAGCGGTGGATCCACAAGCGCGTCGGACACCGGATGCTCGAGGCGCTCGAGCACGACGCCCGTGAGCTCGGCGTCGCCCGGATCTTCTGCCTGACGTTCGAGGTCGAGTTCTTCGCGAAGCACGGGTACCTGGAGATCGGTGAGCAGGTCGTGTCGCCGGACGTCTACGCCGAGCTCGTGCGCTCGTCGGACGAAGGGGTCGCCGAGTTCCTCGACCTGGCCCGGGTCAAGCCGAACACCCTCGGCAACACCCGCATGCTGAAGATCCTCTGACGCTTTCGACGGTGCCTCGGCGTCGCGTCCCGGGCGTGGGGCGATCCCGTCCTACCCTGTGCGCATGTCCTCGTTCCGCCACCCCGTCGGCCCCCAGTCGTCCGGTGTCTACTGGCGTCGTCGTGCGCTCGTCGGCGGGGTCCTGCTGCTCATCGTCGTCGTGGTCGTCCTGATCGTGGTCGGCCGGGGGAGCGGGGCGTCCTCGGCGTCGGCGCCCGGGGCGACGGCGTCGGCATCGGGTTCGGCAGCGGGTTCGACCGGCGGTGCTGCCGGTTCCGCAGCCGACTCTGCTGCTTCCGCTCCTGCTGCGCCGTCCGCATCGGCTTCTGCGGCGGCGTCCGGATCCGGGTCGACCTGCTCGGCGGACCAGATCACGCTCGCCGCCGTGCTGGACAAGACCGTGTACGGCCCCACCGAGGACCCGAAGATCGCGATGTCGATCACGAACACCGGCTCGGACGCCTGCCACATGGACCTCGGCTCGGCGCAGCAGGTGCTGACGATCAGCTCCGGTGACGAGCAGTACTGGTCGTCGAAGGACTGCCAGACGAACGGCACGAACCAGGACGTCACGATCAAGGCCGGGCAGACCCTGACGACGCCGTCGATCACGTGGGACCGGACGCGCTCGTCGACGACCACGTGCGACTCGTCCCGTCCGGCGGTCACCGGTGGGGGTGCGAGTTACCACCTGCAGGTGGCGGTGGGGGACCTGAAGTCGGAGAAGTCGGCGCAGTTCGTCCTGAACTGAGGCGCTGGCGGCCGGCGGTGGCGTCGCGTGTCGGCGGCGTGCGTTGCGCGTCGAACCAGGTTTCCGACGTCGAACCAGGCGCTTCCGCTGGTTCGACGTCGCTTCCGTGGTTCCGTGCGCGGCGGCGGCACGGCGACGGTGCGGGCGGCGCGAGCGCCGTGACCGCCCGGGAACGCAGAACGGGCCCGCCGTCCGAAGACGACGAGCCCGTTCGAGAAGCTGAGGTGATCAGCCGATGACGGAGATGTTCTCCGCCTGCGGGCCCTTGCGGCCCTCGGTGATCTCGAACTCCACCTTCTGGTTCTCCTCGAGCGACTTGTAGCCGTTGCCAGCGATCGCGGAGAAGTGCGCGAAGACGTCGGCGCTGCCGTCGTCCGGAGCGATGAAGCCGAAGCCCTTTTCGTTGTTGAACCACTTGACGGTGCCAGTTGCCATGATGGCGTTTCCTTACTTTCTTGCCAGGCGAGATATCGCTGCCTGTCTTGCGAGGCGACACGTACTGCCGCCGATCCACCGACGGATTGTCGTCAGATCGATGCGCCCCGCGGGCATGGGCCGGCGGAACGGGTTCGGGGCCAGGCGACCTGAGAGGGTCAGTGACCGTTGGCGCTCGAAGGTGCAGAGCACCAGAAGAACGATGGACTCCCGCCGAGGCGGTTGTGACCAACCTACCGTGCCGAACGGCCCCAGCGGGAGTCCCGTGACGACATCTGTGCACGAGGACAGCGTTCCACCGCCGCTTTCCGCAGTCCCGCGCCGTCCGAGCGGCGCGTGGTGCGGTCACGGGAGCGCCGCGGAAGTGGTGGACTAGAGGCGATGGCAGACAAGGAACAGCGCTTCCGGAGCGAGCAGCTCGAGGAGGCCCTCGCAAAGCAGGACGTGGCAGCGGTGGCGTTCGCCCTGCGCAACGACATCGTGATCGTGCCGCGGCTCGTCACGGGCAAGAAGGACATGCAGGTGCGCGTCTTCGGCCGCGAGGGGTCCGACAAGCGGATCCTGCTGCTGTTCTCGTCCGCGGACGCGTACACGGCGATGGTGCCGGACGAGAAGATCCGGCAGGTCATGGTCTACGACGGGCCCCGGCTCGAGGAGTTCCTCGCTGCGCACCTCGACTCGCTCGAGGGTGTGTTCTTCGACATCGCCGGGCCGCACACGATGCAGTCGACCCCTGCGGACCTGCTGGCGGCGCTGCGCGCCTGACGCGGTCGGGGTCGGTCCTGCCAGTGCGGCTGGTCCGACGGTCGCGGCGGTCCGGTGGTCCGGTAGTCGCGTCAGTCGGCAGGGTCGGCAGGGTCGGCAGGGTCGGCAGGGTCGGCAGGGTTGGCAGGGTCGGCTGTTGCGGCAGTCGGCCGCTCCGGCCTGGAGGATCGGATCGCCCCCGTCCCGCCGGTTGCTTCCTCCGGTGGCCGGGCTGGCGTGCGCCGGGTCAGAACGCCCGGTCGAGCTCGCGTTCGCGCGCGGACTGCGTCATCGAGAAGGCCACCCGGAGCGCTTCGCGGAGGTGCTCCGACCCCGCGCCGAGCACCGTCGTGAAGCCGAGTCGTGCGGCTTCGCTCGCCCGTTGCTTCGCCCCCGTGGCCGGCCGGATCTCGCCGGCGAGGCTGATCTCGCCGACCGCCGCGAGCGTGTGCGGGTACGGGCGGTCCCGCGCGGCGCTCGCGAGCGCGAGGGCGATCGCCAGGTCGGCGCCCGGTTCGGTGAGCTTCATGCCGCCGACCGTCGACACGTACACGTCGGCGTCGGAGAGCTTCAGCCCGGCACGACGTTCGAGCACGGCGAGGAGCATCGCGACCCGGGACGCGTCGACCCCGTTGACCACGCGGCGCGGCTGGGGTGCGGAGCTCGGCACCACGAGGGCCTGCACCTCGACCGGCAGGGCCCGACGCCCCTCCATCGCCACGGTGACGCACGTGCCGGACACCGGGGTGCCGTTGCGCGACATGAACAGTCCGCTGGGGTCCGGGACCTCGTGGATGCCGTCGCCGGCCATGTCGAAGCAGCCGACCTCGTCGGTCGGACCGAAGCGGTTCTTGAGCGCCCGGACGAAACGGAGCGCGGTCTGGCGGTCGCCCTCGAAGTGGCACACCACGTCCACCAGGTGCTCGAGGAGCCGCGGCCCCGCGATCGTGCCGTCCTTCGTGACGTGCCCGACGATCAGAACCGGCAGCGCCCGCTCCTTCGCCACCCGGATGAGCGTGGACGCGACCTCCCGCACCTGCGAGGTCCCGCCCGCGATGCCGTCGACGGTGCTCGACGAGATCGTCTGCACCGAGTCCGCGATGACCAGGTCGGGCTGGACCTGGTCGATCTGGCCGAGGATGACGCCGAGGTCGACCTCGCTCGCCAGGTAGAGCTCGTCGTGCATGGCGTTCGTGCGCTCGGCGCGGAGTCGGACCTGGTCGACGGACTCCTCGGCGCTGACGTAGAGGACGCGCTTCCCCGTCGCCGCCGCGCGCGAGGCGACCTCGAGCAGCAGCGTCGACTTGCCCACACCCGGCTCGCCCGACAGCAGCACGGCTGCGCCGGGGACGATGCCGCCGCCGAGGACGCGGTCGAACTCGCCGATGCCCGTGTTCCACCGCTGCACGACGGTGCCGGTCGCCTGGGTGATCGGACGGGCCACCCGTGCTCCGGCGACGGCGACCGGAGCGGTGCCGCGGGAGCTCGCGGCCGCAGCGGTGGTGTCCTCGACCGTGCCCCACGCCTGGCACTCGCCGCAGCGGCCGACCCACTTGATGCTGCTCCACCCGCACTCCGAGCAGCGGTACAGGGACTGGGTGCGCGCCATGACGTCGAGGCTAGGCCGCTCCGCCGACATCACCCGTCCGCCGGCCCGGGGCGGTGTCGGAGTGGGAGCTGATGCTGGTGCTGCCCTCGTTCTCGCTCTCGCTCTCCTGCTGGTGCGGCAGCGGGATCGAGCCCGTCATCCGATGCCGGAGCCGCTCCACCCGCCCCGGTCGCTCGCTGTGGTCGAGCTCCGCCGCGTGCTCTGTGTCCTGCTCCGCACGCGCAGTGGCGACCGCGCCGGCCTCGCGCCCGAGGTCCTCGGCCTCTCGCGCGGACAGGTACTGCCGGATCGCCGCCACCGTGTCCACCCGGGCGTCCACCGCGGGCTCGAACGCGCTCGCCCAGATCTCGTAGCCGCGGTCGTTCGGGTGGAACAGGTCGCCGTAGCTGTTGAAGAACGTGCGACGAAGCCCCACGCGCTTCGTGATGACGTGCAGCGGTGCCACGGTCAGCCCGAGCTCGTCGGCGACCCGGTGGACGATCTCGTTCGCCACCGCCACCTTGCGCTCCCGGTCCGGCACGAACATGCACGGCAGCTCCGCGACGATCGCGTGGGAGGGCACCGCGCTGTAGATCGCCCGGATGTTCCGCTCGAACTTGTCCGGGTGGAAGTCCGCGATGTCGTTGGCGCCGATCGACACCGTGCAGATGTCCGGGGTGTGGTTCCGGAGCTTCGGGAGCTGGTCGTTCTTCGCCCCCCACGTCGTCGACCCCGAGACGCTGAGGTTGACCACGCGCACGGACATCCGCGACCGGTGTCGGATCCGGCGTGCCAGGAGCCCCACGTACCCGCGTGCCGGCGTCGTCGCTCCGACGCCCTGCGCCGCCGAGTCGCCGATCGCCAGGTAAGTCAGCTGGCCATCGTGCTGCAGGCGCTCCCGCCACCAGTCCGCGTGCACGGGCAGCATGTCGACCACCCGCTGCGCAGCGGCGCGCTGCCCGCGGACCCCGGCACGGGCGCCGAAGAGCCCACCCCCCACGACGGCGAGTCCGCCGAGGACCGAGGTGAGCAGGGCGACGATGGTGCGCGTTCTCATGCCGAGGACGGTACGCGGGCCGGCTCGTCCTCGACTCCGGCCGAGCTGGACTGTGGACAGGAGGTCGGACAGCACCGCCTGTGGAGGGTGGCCGAGCTGCGGTGGTTCGACGCGCCTCCCGGATCGTGTAAACTCTTCCCCGGTACCGTGTCCGAGCGGCCGAAGGATCATGTCTCGAAAACATGTGTGGGGGCAACTCCACCGTGGGTTCAAATCCCACCGGTACCGCCACAGGGCGATTCACGGAACTCAGTAAAGAAATTTACGGAACTCGTGAAGCCCGCACGAAGGCCCCCAGGATGCCCTGGGGGCCTTCGTTCTTACGCCTCTGAGCGGTCTTCAGCCGGTCGCGATATGGCACCTCGCCTGTGTGCTGGAAACGACCGCCGGTCGCCAACATCGCTCGTGGCCTCGCCGTTGCAATGGCAGCTCCTGGTCGAGAAGCCTAGAGCTCAACTGGCGCGGAACGCTCGGACCGCGGCGACCCGAGGGATATCGACCCACAGTCGAATGCTTCGCTCGGATACGGTGTCACCAGAGACGATGAAGGCGGCAGGTCCCAAGCGGTCGAGTTCTGCGGCGAGAGCAGCTGCTTTCGCGGCGCTAAGGTGTCCGACTTTTCGGCCTCGGCCGTACACTGCGACCGCGTTCTCGTCGTGCTCGTTAGCGGGTTCACGCACCAATGCGTACTCTGTCCCGCCGTATCGGGTGCGTTCCGAATCTGTCACCCAGTACGCCGAGCCGACGATTCGGTACCTCGACGACGGAAGTGCTCGCATATCGATCTGCTGCAGCTGTTTGTCGAGACGGACCGCGATGACGCCGGAACGGTTTCGGCGTCCCACTGCTGTGGACGCTTCGAGTCCGGGCGTAACGTTCTTGGCTCGGTCGAGGTCAGAGGTTTGATCGGCATTGTTGGGTGTGCTCGGCTTTTCGGTGCTGGTCGGGTCGAGCCTCTGTGACTCGGGCCTGCCTTCGTCTGCACGAGTGAAGTGTCGGACGAGGAGTCGGACGCCGAGAACGAGCACGATCATGACGAGCACGATTTCCAACACCATGCGGCTACCGTAGCCGTGATCGTCCCGCCGATCGCGGCCGAACGGACAGACGGACGGCCGCGAGCATGATCTCTCAGCCAAAGTTGTACGCCTAACCCATCTCGTGAACTGACTCGTGTTTCTAGGCGGCGTCCGTTGACGGAGTAGTGCCAATGGGTACGGTGAGCGTCCTGCCAATTCATCCCCGGCAGGCCGCTCACCGTGTCCCGTGTCACCGTCCGAGCCGGTGAATCTGACGGAGCAGTAGCTGTTCTCCTGCGGCGAGGAGTCGGAGCCGCAGTGGCGTCTTCTTGCGCCGTCGAGCGGCGACAGTGTTCCGCCAGTTGGTCTGATGTTCGGTCAGATCGGACCGATGGTCAGCGAGGGCGACCTGCGGTTCAATCTGGCAGTACTTCTGTGTCTCCGCGGGAACATGCTCGAGGTTGTGCGTGGCGAGCATGTATCGCAGGGGCCCAGGAACGCCTCGGCCACCAGGGTGGGCGATGAGACTTACCAGTTGTGCGAGGACTGCGGCGCTGACTGACGCTGATAGCGCTGCGACGTTCTGTTTCGCCGGCGCGGCCATGCTTGCCGCCGCAATGTACTTCGGGTCGTCGAGGAGGCCACGGCGATCCAGGCTGAGCTCGTTCATCTGCACCTGACCCATGCAGATGAGACATGGCCGACCGGGGACAAGGGTGTGTGAGCGCCAGATACCGGATCGCAGCCGACCGTCTTGGAACGAATTGAGCCCGATTCCGCCGTCGATGACGGGTATGAGGTCTGCGTACGCCAATGTGTTCAGCACAGCTCGTGGCCATGGCCGATCGACGCAGGAGACGATAACGTCGTAGTCCAACGCAGCGGCGAAGCCGTCGGGGTCGGTGACCGATAGTTCATGTCGGTGCACGGTGAATCGCTGGGCTGTTGCAGCAGTGGTGGCGAGACGAGCTACAACGTCGACTTTCGCGCGTCCCAGCGCGGCGTCCAAGCGAGTTGCGCCGACCATACGGTCAAGGTTGAGCTCTTCAACGGCGTCGTAGTCCATGATGCCGATGTCGGTCAGCCCGGTCGCAGCAAGTCGTTGTGCCACATCCAACCCGACACTGCCGGTACCGACGACGAGGACCCGTAGCCGAGCCATCGTTGCCTGAGTTTGGTCACCCCACGCTGACACCGTACGCACCTGAGCAGCGGTCGTCGCTGGCGCCGGGCGGAGGTCAGGGTTGAACGTCATCTCGAGCGCTGGTGCCACCACTCGCACGGACTCCGCCCACTGCGGGTCGTTGTCATGCCAGAACCGTGCGGACCACGCTCCGTCACCAGCGAGCGTCATGCCGACCAGTGGCATCGATGTGATGGCGGTGGCTGCACGGCGGTAGTCCGCTTCGGTGTCGTGGTCGGGTCGGCTGAGCCCTTGCCAGTTCGTTCCACGGGGGTGCGAGTGGAGCAACACGATGCCTTCGCCCTGCTGGTGCGCCTCTCGGGCAGCGCGGATCACGTACTCGCTGGTGAACGACGCGTTGCCGTGCACAAACCGCTCACCTTCCTGTGGGAGCACGACCCTGCGGAGAACCGCGGTGGTTCGAGACGCACCGGTCGATGGCGCCCAGGTTGCGATGACGACGTCTTCTTGGCGGTCCCTGCGGAGCAGGTGTCGGCGCAGGTCGAGGTTGACGTCCTCAGTCATGGCGACGGAGTAGCGCGTCATGATTGGTCCTTCCCTGTCGCGGCGGACACGATCCCACGCACTTGCCGGATCCATGCTGTTGCCGGTGGCACGGTCATATCCCACGGTCCGAGGTCGCGGGAGTGTCGCTTCCATCCCGGCAGCGTGTCCGTCTCGTCGGTGTTCGTCTCCCCGGTCGGGAACGTCACAGAGTCAGGAAGGTGCACCCAGTGCGGCGGGATCTGCGGCCAGTTCTGCACTTCGGTGACACTCACACCGGTCGGAACCTCTTGGCCGGCGCAGCTCCCGGCAACCGCCAAGATTGTGTAGAGCAGTCGCGGCCCGTCGGCCCGTACCGGTACGCCGGCTGCCGCCATGTCTTCCGTGAAGGCCCGCGTGGCCCGGTCGGTGGCTGACTCCTCGCTCACGCGACGCCGCCGATTCGCTTCGCGGTGACGAACTCGTCACCGTCGTGCAGTGTGATCACGTCGTCGGCCGGCAGGACGGCGGTTCCTCCGTGACCACCGACTCGGGCGAGGTCGTACTGGGTCGGGTCCAGGCCGACTCGTCGGAGGATCGCTGCTGCGGTGAGGTCGTCGTCCCAGGAGGTCTGGGGTTCCCCGTCGACGGTGAAGTGCACCTTTGAGCGGGTGACGAACCGGTCGCCGTCTTGCAGGTTCAGGATCTGTCGGTCCTTCACATGGTCCTCGACGCCGCCGTGACCGACGCGGAAGAGGTCGTAGGCGGCGGGGTCCTTCCCGCCGAGGAGGATCAGGTCGCTTGCGAGCTGGTCGGCGTCCTTGGTGGTGTGCTGGTGTCCATCGATGGTGAGGTGCAGAGCGTTGATGGTCATCGTGACCCTCCGTTTCAGTAGCAAAACGCTGTTGCAGATCAGGCTGGCACAGACTGATCTGTTTTGCAACTAGAACACTGGTTCGGCTGCCGGTATGATCGAGCCATGGAGATCCATGCCTGACACCTCGATCGACGTGAGCGCCCTGAAAGATGCTGTCGGCGGGAGGGTCGAAGCCGACGGCGTCTCATGGCGGACCGCGGCAGCGCAGATCGGCGTGAGCCCGTCGCTGCTCACTCGCCTCCGCAACGGGCAACGCCCTGACCTCGAGGCGTTCGCGAGAATCACGAGGTGGTTACGCATCGACGCCGGCCGATTCCTCATAGACCCGGATGCGGCGCCCCGCGAGGAGCCCCCTCTAGAGTCGGAGATCGCCATGCTGTTGCGGGCCCGAAGGGACTTGAACGACAACGATCGCGACCACCTGAACTCAATCTTGCAGATGGGGATTCGGATGGTGCGGGACAGTCGAGAGGACTGACCGCACCATGTCAATCAACAAAGCAGCACTCGCGCGTCTCGCTGGCGACATCCGCACCGAGACGGGGCTGAGTCCTCAGGATGCCTTCGATCCATGGGAGTGGTCCCGACGCAACGGCGTCAAGTTCGTCGCGATTCAAAGCATCCCCGGAGCGGAGGAGGCGGTTCGTTACTTCACCGCGACCCGCTTCGGTGTGTGGTCGGCGGCACTCGTCAGTGACGGTGTCGGACATGCCGTCTTCTACGACGACAGCCGTCCGAGGGTGCGGATCATGTCGGATCTCACCCATGAAGTCGCGCACGTCGAAGCCGAGCATCTTCTGACGCCTGCGTGGACGTCCGAGGACGGCAAGTGCGGGGGTGGAAACCGGGAGCAGGAGGAAGAAGCAGCGGAGCTTGCCGCTGCGATACTCGTGCCGAAGGAGCAGGCAACGTTATGGGCTCTGCGCGGATGGCCGGCGGAGTCTCTCGCTCGGAAGTACGGCGTGAGCGACAAGCTCGCCGAGTGGCGGATGAACGTTTCCGGCGGCAGGATCATCGCGAATCGGACCCGCAACCGCCGCGCGAGGTAGACGCTCCGTTGCACCCGAGGGCCACTCCTCGACGCCAGCGGCTGCGGATCGATCGGGTGCTTGCACGGGCAAGCGCGGCGTTTCGCTTGCGCGACGCCGCACCGTGTGGAGTCAATGCAACGTTTCCGACCTGCGGGTCCGTAGAATCCGGGCAAGCGACCGTCGGAGTCGCCGCATATCATGAGGATCACCAAGGGCTGACCGCGACACGCTGGCAGCCCTAGCAGTGTTGTGAGGGGAGAGAAATGCAGAGCGCGCATGCAGGACTCAGCGTCGGTCTTGCTACATCCGCCGCAGGTTTGCAGATGACCCGAGTGGCTACTGCCGCCGCGCGAACGCAGCACGGCCAAGCACCGCTCGAGGCTGAACGCAACGCCATCGACGCCGTCGTCGCGAAACTTCGATCCGAGGTTGAGCTTCTTCTCGGACGGCGTGACGCGGTAGTCGCCGACGAACCGGCCTACGCAATGGCCAGCTTCACACTTGACGCGCTGCATTCGCAGCAGCAGGGGCCCTCCTCCCCCGGGGAAGCGGACCGAGAGGGTACGGTCCGTGCACTGCAGTCCATCATCGAGCGGCTGCAGCAACTGCATGACGACGAGGTCGCAGCCGACGACGCACGGTTCCTTGAGATGCTGTTCCTTGCCAGTGGCGCCAACGCGTCCCAGTCGCTCTCCACCAGTGGTGAGAAGACGCCAGCGCTGCTCTGATGGATGTTGTAGCGCAGCAGGGGGCACGCGCACGGCACGAACGGAACGCCCTGCTCGACCGGATCCGTGCCTTTTCCGCGCACGTGAAGGAGCAGATCGCGGCGCTTGGTAGCTCCGGCACCGGTGCACACCTCGCTCTCGACCTGTTCGTCGACTACTGCGATGCCGTCTCGACGGAAGTGAGCGACGCGTTCGACCTCGCGCCCAACGAAGCAAACAAGCTCACACAGCTGCAGCAGTGGAGCACGCACTTCCGTCAGCGTGTGCAGTTCTTCGACGACCAGTTCCGACGTGGCCCCGGCCAGGTGCCCCTCCCCGTCGTCGACCTGATCGAAAACGAACTCATCGGTATGGGTATCACCGGCTCCCGAGCTGTCCTCAGCGTCGGCACGCCGAGCAACTTCATGACGTTCACCGAAGACCTCGCCGCAGCTCTCTTCGAAGGTCTGACGAACCCGCCGATGCGCCTGACCCCGCTGGCGATGATCACGGTGCCCGACCTCGAAGGTTCGCAAGCATCATGGATCCCGATCGTCTGCGGGCACGAACTCGCGCACTACATGCAGCGGCAGAAGGCGGTTATTCGGAGCCACACCAACACGCTCGACGACGATGCCGTCGCTCGGCTGCCCGACCGGCCAAACGGCTTCTCCGACACCGCCTGGGCCCGACGCCTGAATCAAATCGCGGCCGCCTGGTTGGAGGAGCTCACCTGCGACGCCTACGCCGTCCACCGATTCGGGGCTGCCGCGGTCATCGCAATGACGGACTTCCTGCACTACGTCGGCCCGGTCTCCAAAGCAGGGCAAACCCACCCGCCTCGCACTCTCCGAACGAGACTGATGCTGCGATGGCTGGACAGCACCGCGGGAGGCGACAAACTCCACATCGCCGACACCGCCCGCCTCCGCAGCGACGACACTCCAACCCCTCCCGCAAGCCCACTACCGTCGTGGGCGCTACTACTCGAACAGCACTTCGAGACCCACGCAATGGCAATTTGGGCTGACGTCGCCGCCTGGTCGGCTCGACCTACCTACGACCAGGCCACCGCCTCCGACAGGATCGAAGACTGCGCCGCACAACTGCTCAGCGGACGACCCGCCGTCGCACGCGAAAGCGGCCCAACCCGCGGTGCCGCATTCACGGAAGCCGACATCCTCAACGCAATCTGGCTCGGGTTCGCCAGCTACACCGACATGCCCCTGAATCGCATGGCGCTGAAGTCGCTGGATCTGCTCGCCTTCCTGCGGACGTGGAACAAAGCCGGCGGTGGCGCGGCCCCCAACGAGCCGCCGATGAACAGCATCACCCCCGCAGGCGCTCTGTCCGCTGGCGAGATCCGTAAGCGACTGTCCGCAGAAGACCGCAGCCGCCTCATCGTCACCCCACGACTCCCGCCAGCAGTCAACGATGCCAGCGTCGACCTTCGACTCGGCAACAACTTCATCGTCTTCGAACGCTCAAACCTCGGTGAGTTCGACGCCCTGGACGACGCCCGCGACCCCCGGGCCATCCAGACACCCGTGGTCCGTGAGTGGGGCGATGTCTTCTTCCTTCACCCCGGACAGCTGGTTCTCGCCGCGACCCTGGAGTACCTGGTGCTGCCGGACGACCTCGCCGGGCAGGTCATCACCCGCTCCTCGTACGGACGGCTCGGTCTGCTATCCGCGACGGCGGTCCAGGTGCATCCGGGCTTCGCCGGATGCTTGACGCTGGAATTGGTCAACCTCGGAGAACTACCGATGGCAATCACTCCGGGCGAGCGCGTCGCGCAACTGATGTTGTGGCAGACGGAAGCGCCGCAGAGTGCCGGAGCCGCGACGAAGAAGTACACGTATCCGACGGGACCCGAGTTCTCGAAGATCCGCGGCGACGACGAAGCTGACGTCCTGCGGCGCATGCGGGACGCCTTCCGCACCCGGTGACTGCAGCATCCACTCCGCTGCCTTGCGCTTCGCGCGGCCGCGGTGTTCTCCGCTTCCGCTGCGGCGTCGGTAGCGCTCCGTAAGCCCGGAGCTGGCGGAATAGCCGCCTGAACTGGGCTTTCTCTCAAGAGTTCTAGAACTCACGCCTGGGGAGACTGGTCGCGCATAGGTCCGTCCATGACCGAGCAAATCAACTCACAGCCGGCGGACTCTTCCGTCAACCTCATCCCTGTAGCACACTACGGACAGAAAAATGGCCACCACGCCGAGGGAGCAGAGGACCTCATCGTGAACTACCGTCCCATGCAGACCTCGGCCACCGAGTGGGCCGTTCTCCGGCCCTTCGTCATCGACGTCGCGCGTTCCGTGCCGTTCGTCCGCCACAAGCAGACGGTGCTGCTGCTGCGCGCGCTGACCCGACTCGCGAAGTGGGCGAAGAACACCGCGATGCTCCCGTTGGAGGCCGATATCCTCCTGGACCCAGACACTATCGCCGAGGCCTGCAGCACATTCGACAGCCGCTTCGTCGCTGGTAGTCACCAGTGGGTACTGCTCCGAGCGGCGGAAGAGCGCGGTCAAGAGTTCAGTCCTCGCAGTCTGACGGACCGCGACCGCTCCCTTCAGCCGCTCAGCGCCGACGAGTTGGCGGCAGCCGCCACACGCATCGCGACCTTCACGCAGGACCGTGACATCCGAACCGCAAACATGGCGATGGGCCTCAGTGGAGGAGCCGGACTGACCTTCAAAGAACTGCTCGCCGCCAAGACCAGCGACATCGCCAGCGTCACCGGCGGCTACAACGTCACCATCCGCGGCTCAGCGCCTCGCACGGTCGCGGTACTCAACGACTGGACCATCTACGTCGACCGAGCCCTCAAAGTTCCCACCCCCGACGACTGGGCTATCTGCACCGGCGTCAACGACCCGAGTTCCCGGCTGAAGCACTACCTGCATCGCCGCCGCAACCGCCACTACCCCGACATCCCTCGACTGCGGAGCACCTGGATGCGTCAGGTCTGCGGCATCCTCACCGTCGGCGAACTCGTGTACGCAGCCGGCTACCGAAGCGCCGGGTCTCTCGGCGCGTTCGACCCCTACCTGCTGCGCCGCGCCGACGACGCGCTCCTGCCCATCCTCCGCAGCGCGAAGGCAGTGACCCGATGAGCGACGCGAACAACTTCGACAAGGTCGCCGACGCCGTCCTCCGCATGGTCGCCGGCAGCAGCCTCCTCGATATCAGCGAAGTCGAGAACGCTGGGAACAAGACCACCCCCATCACCGAGGCAAAGGCGGAACTCGCCCTCCGACGCGTCGACGCCACCGGAACCCCGGACATGCTCGCGGCATGGCGCCGCGAAGACAAGACGTACCGCGGCGGCCGTCCCGCGGCTGTCACCGACCGGGCCAACCTCGCCGTCGGACTCATGCTCGCTGAGGAACGCTCCCCACTGCTGGTGTCTGAATTCGCGACCGCGTTCCGCACCCGTCTCACGCCCGGCGCACGTCGCGCGCTCGGAGTGGAGCAGGTGAAGGTGATGGCGGACTCCAACCGCGACCAGCGGGCGTGGTACGCCCGCTGCTGGCGGGGCATCCACAGCATCCTCGACACCTTCAACGCCTGGCCCGCTCCGGGGCAGGTGATGAGCCTCGAGGAACGCAACGCCGCCCTCGCCGCACGCGACCCGCGGATGCAGGCCATCAAGTCCGTCCGAGCGCGCGAGTTCACCTACGCGTGGCTCGAGATGACGTTGCAGGCCCTGCCGCAGGAGTACCGGGACGCATGGAAGGGCGGTCTCTCCGCCGACCAGACCGCCGTTCGAGCACCGAGCCAGCTGATGCCGTGGCGGCGCGACCACGAACTCGACGGCAGCCCCGAAGTCCCGAACCAGTGGGAAGTCATCGACGAGAACGGTGACAAGACGCTCATCGAAGCGCCGCGACCCGTCCTCGAAATCGACGCCACCCCGTACCCGCGGAACAAGTCGAAGCAGGACAAGACGTTCAAGGGCGGCGACCTCGCCTATGAGATGTCGTACGCAGCGAACATCACGATGATGGTCACCGAACCGGGCCAGCCGCTGGCACACCCGCAGCTCATCGTGTCCGCCAGCCTTCACCGATTCGGCCGCAGCATCGCCGAGCACACCCTCGCCGGCATCGAGTCCCTGCAGAAGCGTGGCTGGAACCCGAAGCGACTGACCGTCGACCTCGGCTACTCGGCCGGCATCGCACCAGTGAACTTCCACATCCCACTGTCAAAGATGGGCGTGCAGCTGGTGTCCGACTACCACCGCAGCCGGCTCGGCACCCACCAGGCTCTCTCCGGCGGCGCACTCCTCGTCGAAGGAACCCCCGTCTGCCCGGCGACGCCAATGGACCTGCGCACCGCGACCAAGGACGCCAACGCGGGCACCATCACTCCGCAACAGTGGCGGGAGCGGAAGGACCGACTGAACAAGTTCGCTCTCCGCCCCAAGGAGAAGGTCAACCCCGACGACGGCTCGCAGCCGTGGATGTGCCCCGCACGAGGGCTCGCCCCGACCGTGAAGTGCGCCATCGTCGAGATGGCCGCGAAGGCCAAGGCGGACCCCACCCGGCCGAAGGTGCACAAGTCGATGCTCCCCGGCCACCTCGACCGCGTTTGCAAGCAGCACTCGGTCCGCATGGAAGCAGAGGAGCTCGCAATGGTCCAGCCGATGAAGTACGGCAGTGAGGAATGGGCGAAGACCTACTCCCACGACCGTCAGTCCATGGAGTCGATGAACGCCCACCTCAAGGCAGGGCACGGCCTCCACGAGTCCCGAAACCGACGCATGCACGGCCTCGCCGCGCAGAGCTTCGTGTTCACCCTCGTTATCGCCGCAGCGAACCTCGGTCGTATCAACAAGTTCCTCTCCGACCGTGCAGCTGGAGTGGAAGGGCCCACCAGCCGTCCGCGGAAGCGTGACGTCGAGGACCGCACCCGCTACCGCCGTTGGTCCACGCCCCCGAAGGTCGTCCGCGGGCAGACCACGAAGGAGAAGCGTCAGGCGGCGGCGAAGGGACGCAAGACCGTGGCTGCGCCGCCGGTGCCGAAGGACCACGTCACCATGTTCAGCGAAGTCGACGCATTCGACAGCGCCGACGACACCGCAACCGGGTGACCTCATCCCCGGACAGTTATGAACGCCGCCTCGACCTTCGGTCGGGGCGGCGTTCATGCTGAGCGACGACTACGCACGCCTGCGCTCGCTCCTCTTAGCGGCGGGGCCCGTTGCCCAGGAGGTCCAGCGGGGTGCGGAAGGTTTCACGGGCGAGCGCGGCGCCGATGAGCGCGATGGCAGCCGCGCCGACCACGATGAACGCGGCGGGCAGCCAGTTATCGATGTTGCCACCGACGAGCGCAGTGCCGAGTGCGGGGGAGAAGCCGGCGTTGAGGATGCCGACCTGCAGGCCGATGGCCAGGCCGGAGTACCGCACCTGCACGCCGGATTGTTCGGCGAACCAGGAGGTGTAGATGCCGTTCGCTGCGGCATACGTGATGCCGGTGATGACGCACGTCGTCACGAACACCAGTGGCATGTTCCCTGCGGAGATGGACGAGAAGTACACGAAGACGAGTCCCGCAGACAGGATCAGACCTCCGGCGAACACGGGCCGTCTTCCGATGCGGTCCGCGAGTTGCGCAAGGAAGGGTTGAGAAACGACCGCCACCAGGTTGCCGACGACGCTTGCCCACAGCATGTCTGCTGCCTGCAGGGTGCCGATTTGGGTGGCGAACGCGAGTCCAAAGGACTGCATGAACGTGTTGATGATGATGACGAACGACATCAGCACGACGGTGAGGAACGGTCCCCAGTGGGTGCGGAATAGCTGCACGATCGGCAGCTTCGGCACCTCGCGTCGGTATTGCTCTGCCGTGAACGCCCGGGGTTCTTCCAACCGTCGGCGTACGAGGTACGCCACGACGAGGACCACCAACGACAGGAGGAACGGGATCCGCCACCCCCAGGTGTCACGAGCTTCCGCGGGGAGCGCAGCGATGGGAACGAACACCAGGGATGCAAGCACGATGCCAGCACTGATCCCAGACGAGGTGAAGCTGGTGAAGAAGGCGCGTCTGCCCTCCGGGGATTCCTCGACGGTCAACGTCGACGCACCGGCGGTCTCTCCTCCAGCGGACAAGCCCTGCAGGATGCGTAGCACGACGAGCAGGATCGGTGCGAGGTACCCGGCTGTTGCGTAGGTGGGGAGCACCCCGATGAGGAACGTCGATGCACCCATGATGGTCAAGGTGAGCACCAATGTGTTCTTTCGGCCGATCCGGTCGCCGAGGTGCCCGAAGGCGAAGCCGCCGAGCGGTCTGAAGATGTAACCGACGCCGAACACGGCGAATGACTGAATCAGGGCGATAGTCGGGTCGCCCGCCGGGAAGAAGATGCGGCTGAAGATCAGGGACGCAGCCGTCGTATAGACGAAGAAGTTGTAGTACTCCAACGCTCCACCGAGGAAGCTTGCGAGGGCTGCTCGTCGCGCTCTGTGGAGCGTCTCCGGTGTTGCTGTTGCTGTTGCTTGCATGGACCTCTCCTCATTGAGTGGACGCACGGGACCTCATGGTGAGCGCAGGCTGCATGGTCAACCGGACGTGAAGACACGCTATGTCCAGCCGGAGGACTTCGGGACAACCGCTAAATGCTGGTCCTAATACACGGAGCAGCCGCGCTTATGGCTCGAAGTTCATGCGTCCCGAGCATCACGGAGAAGAGCGCGTTGTTGGGCACTGTCGGGGGGCCCGACGAACGGGAGGAGCCGGTCGAGCGCTTCGGCGGACTGCAAACCAGCAGCCGGAAGCAGTGTCGGCAGTGGTGTTCCGATCGTGAGGTGATGCACAAGCCAGGTGGCGCGAAGGCGACGTGCCTGCACCGTGAGGCGTTGATGTGACCGGCTGACAAAATCGGTGATGAGGTTCGGGTTGCCGCCGGCCTGACCGCTGCGGAACAACCATCCGTCGGCAGTACCCGCGCGTTCCTGGAGGAGGTGCTCCCAGACGTACAGCACCGGGACAGTGCGTTCAGCGGCGCCATGCACGTGGACGATGAAGCCGTCGGCGTCGTGGCTGATGTCCGCGCGTCGAGCGGCCACTATCTCGCGGCCGGTCAGGCCAGCCCCTAGCCCCAAAGCGAGCAGGGCGCCGGCGGATGTGCGCCGGTCGTCAGAGTGCTGGCCGCGCGCCCAACTCTCGAGCGCGGCCTGCTCGGAGTCGGTGTACGGCGAGACCGGGGAGGAACGCGGGATCTTGAACTCGTCCGGGTCGTCGGGTTCGTCACGGACAGCTCGAGCAACGGCTCGGAGCTTCGACCGCATCGTCGATCTTCCGCTCGTGGAGTACGTCACGAGCCCGACGTGTGCGAACTCGTCGATCGTCGCGGAGTCGAACAGGATGCTGGTATCGAGCGGCAATGCGGCAGTTTCCACTGCCCAGCGGACGAGTTTGGTGGTCACCGGGAAGAGCTGCTTCTCGGTGTACGGCGACTGGGTCGCCGCTAGGTAGACGACGCTTTCGACGTACGCACGTATCGGCGCCCACGATGCGGCCGGTATTGCGGGCGTGTACGGGTAGTGGTCTGGGCTCATAGCGGGTTCCGGTCGGCAGTGGACGACCGACCGCGGGGCCGGCGTTGCCGTGTGGAGGTATGGGTCGCCTCTACGCTGGGATCATGACTAAAGCGCCGAGGGTGATGCCGCGCGATCTCGCGGACGCACCTTGGCCCGATATGCCCTCGAGTGACCCGCTGGGCGAGGTCGCGCGGCAGTTCGTGCTCAACGTTCGAGCTGCCTTGGATGGGCGAAGTGTCCGATCCGTTGCGGCGGAAGCGGGCATGAGTCATGGCACGCTGCTGAACGTTGTGAATGGCCGTGTGTGGCCCGACCTGTACACGATTGCACGCTTGGAAGCGACACTCGACGCCGGGCTGTGGCCGCGCCGACCGTAGTGTCATTGCAGCCTCGCGCGTCGTAGCCGAATCGACCGGTTCACCCGGCGAAACAGGTACACGGACCGGTGCCGCCTGCCTTCGGCCGCGACGGCTGGAGGCGGGTACCAGGTGCCGCCCGCGGCGACAGCGAGCTGCTGCAACGGCGACCACGGGCCGTTGGGGTAGTACGACGGGCTGGGACCCGCCATCGGCGTCGCTGCTCGGTCCTGCACGTCGCGAAGCCAAGCGATCCATTGAAGCCGGTATCGCACGGCCCCAGCTGTAGGCGATTCACCAGTGACGTCGATCACGCGTTCCCGGGATGCGAGGTCGAGGATCAACGCACCGGTGCTGCCGTCCCCGTTGATGCTCATGCTCAGCACGCCACCATGCTCCGTCATCGTCAAGGTCCAGCAGTCGGGTACCTCTATGGCGTCGGTCCAGGCATCGAGCGGGCGGTGCACCTGGACTCCGCGCCCACACCAGACCGACATGGACAAGATTCTATCCACCAATCGGCCACGTGTGAATCTGCACGTCGCCGACTTCAACTAGTCGGCGGGTACGCCGCGTCCCGATGAGTGGTCAGCTTTGATACTCACGCGGTAGCCCTATACGGACGCAATCAGGTCTGTGAGCCGTCTCCGTCAGCTCGGCAGGTTGTGGCGTAGGTCGTAGCCGGTGTCGGCGACGAACTGCAGCCGGCCTCTTACTTCCTCGATTGATGCCGCGTCGTCGTCGTTGCGCATGTCGGCTCGGAGCAACGTGTTGGCGGTGATGATGTCGTCGGTTCGGTCCGTGTAGCCGGCGGCGGCCGCGGTGAGGAAGATGGTGGGATCGGCGGCGACGACGAGTTCGGTGCCAGCAAGCCCGATGGGGTCGGGTTCGAAGCCGAGCGCGGCCATGTCGACCTCTTGCTCCGTGAAGGCGACGAGCCGGTACGGCATCGCGCGCTTGCTGATGGCGGGGTAGCCGGGGCGGTCCGAGATGGCGCGGCCGGAGATTCGGCAGCCAGCTGCGATGAGCCGGTCCGCTTGCTCGACGAGCGGCAAGTCGGACGTCCACCGTGTCCTGACGCCGCCTGGTCCCGGGTAGCAGGCAATGGTGAAGTCCACGAGCCCACCAACCTGTCGGGATTCCCACCCGATGTCGGTGCGGTGCACGCGCTTCCCGAGACGGGCGAGCGCGTCATCCACCTGCGCGGCGGTCAGCCCTGCCCGCACCAGCCCGTCGAAGGTGGAGCCGTTGACGGCGAGCATCCGCGCGACGGCGAAGGTGACGTAGATCGGTGCCGCATCCTTCCACCGTTCCTTCGTCCCGAGGGCTTGTCTGCCGTCGATCCAGACGCGTCGCCTGTCGACATCGACCAGCAGCACCGATGTCGTCTGTTCCGCGAGTGCAATCTGTGCCGCGGTCACGGTTCGTGGAGCCAGGAGCAGGAGTTCTGCCTCGTTAGGGTCTTCGTCTCGAGGCCGTTGGGTGAGGGTGGGGAAGCGCGCGCGGCGGCCGTCCGCGATGCGGATCGTGTCGAACGTCTCGACGACCGCGCGAAGCCCGGCGAGCTTGAGGACGGTGAGCGCCTCGGTGAGATCGGTGGTGTCGCCGAGCCCATACGGCATCGTGATCTGCGGCCTGCCGGAGTATGCGGCGGCGACCCACTCGAGCCGGGCGCCCATTAGCTGCGTTCTTCTGGGGTGTCGGGTCGGGTGAGGGCGATGAGCCAGCGGGTCTCTTCGAGGAACGGCTCCCACCCGGTACGGGTGTCACCGTGTGCTGGTTCGCAGATGTTGCCGGTATCGGTGCTACGGATGATGACCTGCCGCAGCGTGGTGCTGGAAGGCTCGCGGAAGAACACATGCCCGTGGACGCCGGTGTCGTCGTAGGCGACGTTGAGGAGGAACAGGTCCGGTCGATTGGTCATGGCCGCCACCGGCGTCCACGGAACAGGGCGATGATCGTGGTCAACGGTCGCCCTTCCCGCATCCAGTCCAACGGGGTCAGGATCCGGTCGTCGACGGTGAGGAACTCGAGGGGCGTGGTCATGAACTCCGTCATCGCAGCCGCGTCGAGAAGTGGCTGCGGTGCTGCTGCGTAGAGGACGTCGAGGCCGGGCAGCAGTGACGACGGGTCGCCGAACTCGGGGAGTGCGGGTCTCACGAGTTGCCAGTCGGGGATGCGTTCTTCGCCGTCGAGGTCGAAGCTCGTCAGACGGCACGAATCGAATAGCTCACCGACCTCGTCGATGCTGATCTGCAGGGCCGCGGCGACTTCTGGCTCGGTGAGGGTCGTGTTGAGGAGGTTCCGGCGGATGCGGGCTTGTGTGGTCTGCCACCAGTCTTCGGGAACGTCTGCCGGGCCGACGGCGGAGTGGTCGGGTTGGCGGGGGATCTGTCGGCCCTCATCGGCGTACGCGCTGAGTTGTTCGCGGGTGACTTCACCGCGGGCGTACATCCACAGTTGGGACTGCCAGGGCATGTCGTCCGGGAACCCTTCTAAGTAGCCGGAGTGGATCACCGCCCGGACGGCTTTCTCCCGCTTCGCGATTTCGGAGGCGGGGATGAGGAGGGTCTGCACGATGCGGTTCGCTTCCCGCACCGCCGGCACCGAAAGGTCCGACAGGACCGTGTTGGTCCTGTCGTAGAGCTCGTAGCCGGGCTCGACATCGATGGGGCGGACGAGGATCTGCGCCAGGTTCGCGTCCGGGTTCTCGGTGTCCTCGAGGAGGACGTGCCCCCAGAGGATCCGGTCGTTCGACAAGTGCAGAGACACCAGACGCATCATCAGCAACTACCTCCAGAGGTTGGTCGGGAGCGGGGCGGTTCAGGGCTGGGGGAAGTCGGCGGCGGTGCGGCCGATGCGCTCGGGCGTGTAGCGAAGGAGGAACCGCATGATGCGGTCTGCTTCGACCATCGCCGGGACCGCGGGGTCCTGCGCCGTCGGGTCGACGTTGGTGAGGCGGAACCAGGGCGGTTCGTCGGTGTGGTCGATGAGGACCGTCGCCGGCTTCTCGTCCGGGTGGGCGGGGTCGGTGAACATGACGGAGCCGAAGAACCGGGTGTCGTCGAAGGCCAACGTCAGCGACAGCAACTGCAAGGTCATCAGCGGGCTCTCGTCAGCTGCCGTTGGGATGCCAGCGGAGGTCGTGGGCGAGGTCGGACCGGAAGTGCAGCAGCTGCCGCAGCCCGTTCACCGCATCCGTGTTCGCGGCCACCCAGCTGTCTGCGTAGAGGACGTGCGCGGTGATGAAGTCGTCCGTGCAGCACCCCTCCGCGCCGGTTAGGACGGTGGTGTCTTGCGGGATGACAACCGACGCTGTCGCCTCGTTCGCGGTGGCGGGTTCGTAGCCGAGCGCTTGCATGTCGGGGTGGTGGGCGAAGAACGCCGTCAGCCGGTTCGGCGGGACGATGACGCCGGACTGGTGCGCGGCCCATCGGTCCGACATCACCCCACCCAGCGCAATCAGCTGGTCCGCCTGCGCGTCGATGGTGGTGTCGCGGCGCCAGCAGGTCCGGATTCCACCGACACCGGGATACGCCGCCAAGGCCCAGTCGCACAGGGCGGCCTGGTCGGCTGCTTCCCATCCAATCGGAGTGTGAAAGACGTTCGCCCCGAGCGCTGGCATCGCGGCGCGGACCTCGTCGAGTGGGACGCCGATGCGGTCCGCAATGGACTGGGAACCGCCGCCGTGGATGACGATGGTGCGGGCGATGGCGAACACGGTCCGCCAGCCACGTGTTGCGTCCCGCTCCATCGACGACCCGTGCACCTGCCGTCCGTTCGCCCAGACGCGTTGCCGTTTCCCGTTGACGAACACCAGGTCCGGGTACCGGCGGGCGAGCGAGAGCACGCCGCCTTCCGAGCCGCCGGGGATGACGATGAGGTCCTCGGTCCGTTCGGCCGGTGTGCCGTCGTCGTTGATGGCGGCTGTTGGATTCGGGGTGGACAGGAAACCGGACCGGCCGTCATCGAACCGGAGCCGGTCGAATGCCTCCACATGGGCGGGCATACCCGCTGCCTCGAGCGCGACCAGCGTTTGTGTGATGTCGATCGTCCAACCGAGCCCGAACGGCAACGACAGGATTGTCTGCTGGTCTCGGATGTTCTGCACCCACTGACGGTCACTCATCGGCGTGCCTCGCTGCTGAGGCTGGGACGATGCCGGTGCTTAGTCACGGTTCGCCAGCCTCGGATCGTCCTCCGAGAGCCGCTCGAGCCCGAGTCCGGATGCGTCGAGGATGGCGTTTTCGGACTCCTCAGTAGCGACGAACGACCCGATCTGCGCATTGACCGCGACAAGAGTCCCGATTCGACTCCGCGCATCCAACACGACCGCGGCGACCTCCTCGTCGCTGCAGTCGGAGGTCAGCTCCGGCTTCGATGGGTGCAGGGCGGGGAACTCGAGCTGTTGCACCGGCGGATGCCACTTCACCCCGACGCGGAGGACGCGGTCGTCGGCGTCGTTGCGGTAGAACATTGCCCCGAACGGGTGGCCCATGTCGAGGGTGACATCCGCGCCGTGGAGCGTCCACCCGGAGGCGGCGTAGGCCGGGTTCCACCGCTGTACGACGAGCGCGCCGATACCCATCTTCAGCCCGGGAATCAGGACCTGATCGTCCTGCACCTCGGCGTACAGCGCCTGCACATCAGCTGGCGGCTGTCCTCGGAGATCCGACAAAGAGATCCTCGCCATCCGAGGGGTCGCCTCGTCCTGATGATGCGTGGCGTCGTCCACGTTCTGGTCGCGCTTGTCCTCCATGTGGACAACATACTGTCCACCACGGCAGATGGGAAGTCTTCATCACAGCGCCTGGCTGAGCCGGACTCCGAGCACCTTCTGCAGCCGCGCTTCCGTCCGTGACCCGTGAGCGCATGACGGGCATGCGCTCCCGGTGAGGTGGTTCGTGGGGCGCTGCTGGAACACACCGTGATCGCGGCACACGATGGTCACCTTTGTGCGCTGATCGACGTAGTCCACCTGCGAGTAGTCGTAGCGACGCCCGTGCTTTGTGACAGCGCCCGTGACGAACCTCTCGAGGCGGGCCTGCCTGCTCGCGCCGACGCGCCCGCCGCAGTCAGGGCAACCCTGCCCCTTCTTGTGACTTGCTGGCGTCTGCTGAAACTGGCCGTGCTTCAGGCAGATGATGGTCACCTTCTCGTGGGCGGACCGGTATGTCGAGGGTACGAGTCGGTAGTCGTACTTGCCGTTGTGAACGGTGGCGGCAGCGTCGGCGAACGCTGCGGCGCGGACGTCGGTCGTGGTAGATGCGGGCATCGGAGTGTTCCTTCGGCTGAGCTGAACGATGTCCTGCTCCTATGCGCGGAGTGAGCGCAAAGCCGCCGGGTCGCTCCGACGCCAACTAGCCCGGTCAGGAGCCGCCGCCGGCGAAGGGGCACAAACGGAGTCGTCTGCATGCGGTTGGAGGTGACCCATGACGCTGCCCGAAACGACTTGATCGCCGCATGCTTGGCTCCGCATCGGCGGCCAACGCATGACGTTGGTCGTCGGCGACTCCCCGGAAATCGGGCGACGACATCGGGACGGATGCGCCGCATCACGTGGCGACCGGGTCCTGCCATGGCAGTGGCGGGCACTGTTGAAGCCCCGATTCCGCTCGGGGCTCCCTGAAGAGCCTGCTGTAGGGGCAGTTTCACCGGTTCCGCTTCCCGTTGCTTACCCGTTCCGCGGTCCCGGTAAGTCGTCGCGATCCGCGTCATTCCGGGGGAGGAGGGCCATGGAGACCCTCTTTACTTACTTACTTACATCTGTAGTAGATATAGATAGAGAAGTAAGGATATATCTACCCCTGTATATATACCCTCTCTGTCTCTATAGCTCTCCCCCTCGCAGAACAGGGGAGATGCGCAAGGCGCGGGACTGCCGGGGTGCGTTCCGGCGGCTGTGGCAGCCACCTCCGCATAGTGCGTACATGACCCTCCCCGTCGATCGGCGCATCGCCGCCTTGCACCGAGGTGACCCTCACGTCGCAGTGTCACCGCCCCCAGTGCCGCAGCTCATGCCGCGCCAACCACCTATGTGGCGTCACCGCGAAGTGCGCCGAACTGGCCGCGCGATGTGGTCACCTCGCGAGCGACCTGCTGGTGGAACCAGTCCAGCGCTCCGAGATGCTGCGACGTCTGCCGGCGATACAGCACGAGCTCGATGGGGTCCATCGGAAATGGCAGCGGCGCCTGGTGCAGTCCCCAACCCGACGCCCACTCGTCAGCAATCGTCCCCGGAGCCGCGGCGATGAATGGGCTGTCGCCGGTCAGAAGCTGCGGCAGCGTGGCGAAGTGGCCGACGGCGAGAGTTGGGAGCGCGTGCACGCCGGCGCGCTCCTCCGCTGCCCGCAGCAGCGTCGCCCCGGAGTCCCCGGCAACAACTGCTCGAGGTGCGTCCGCGTACGAGGAGAGCGTCAGCTGCTCGTTCGCCAGCGGATGGCTCTCCGACATCAGCACCATGTACCGCTGGCGCTTCACTAGCGTTCGTTCGAACATTTCCGGCAGATCCGCGACGCTGATAGCCAGGTCGACGCTGCCGCGGCTCAACCAGTCGGGTAGCTGTTCCACGACCAGTGGCACCACTTCCACGTGGATGGGGCCGGGCTGAGGGCCGTCGAAGATGCAGCCGTTCGGCAGCTTGTAAGCGATCAGGTGCGCTCAGGGCTGAACGCCGTTACTGACGGCGAGACCCGGCGTGCGTGGTGGCACCTGGACTTCTGGGACGGGCTGGAGGGGCTCCGCACCGTCGACGTCACTGACGGAATCGCGTTCAACGGTCTGTCAACGCGAGCACGGAGCATGGAAGTCATCGGCCCAATCAGTTTCCCTGCCGACCATGCCTTCGTCGAGGACGCCGCGTTCGTCGTCGCCGAAGCTGCAGCTCATGGCGTGACCGCGAAGTTCACTATCCCGTCGCCGACGGTGCTGGACTTCCGTCTCGACACGGAGCGCATTCGCACAGAGCACTACGCGAACCGGGACGCCATCACCGACGACCTCGTGACCGCGTACCGGGATGCGATCGCTGCTTTATACGCTGCCGGAGTGCGGTACTTGCAGCTTGATGACACCGCATGGGCGTACGCCTGCTCAGATGCGGAGATGATGAAAGCGCGTGCCCGTGGCATCGACACGGACGGCCTCGCCGCACGGTTCTCATCCGTCATCCGAAGCGTCCTCGACGGGCGCCCGGACGACCTCGTTGTGACCACGCACGTGTGTCGCGGAAACTTCCGCTCAACGTGGATCGCGTCAGGAGGATACGAGCCAGTAGCGGAAGAGCTGCTGGGGGGCACTGGCTACGACGGGTTCTTTCTCGAATACGACAGCGACCGCGCTGGCGGATTTGAACCGCTGCGGTTCCTCCCGCGCGGCGACCAGGTTGTCGTTCTCGGGCTGATCACTTCGAAGAGCGGGGAGCTCGAGGACCCGGCAGTCATCGAACAACGCATCCGTGACGCCAGCCAATACGTTCCGCTCGAGCAGCTTGCGCTGAGTCCGCAATGTGGGTTCGCGTCAACGGAGGAGGGGAACATTCTCACCGAAAGCGAGCAGTGGGCGAAGGTCAGGAGTGTGGTAGCTATCGCCGATCGTGTCTGGGGCGACAGGACCTGACCGCACTGATCGGCGGCGCTCGCGCGATGGTGATGGTCGGGCGGCCGCCCACGGCGACTGCCCGACCATGCGAAGGATCAGCTAGTTCGCGGCCTCGTACGCGTCGCGGACTTCCTGACTGATGCGTCCACGCGCCGCCACCTGGTGACCATTCGCCATCGCCCACACTCGGATCTTCGCAAGCTCGTTCGGGTCGTTGCGGGTCTTCGATGCGGTTGCATTACTGCTGCGGCCCCGACCGGAGACCTTCCGCGCCGCAGCGATGTAGTCGGAGAACGTCTCGCGCAGCTTGTCTGCGTTCTCGTTCGTCAGATCGATCTCGTACGAGCTGCCATCGAATGCGAACTGCACGGTCGCACCCTTCCCGGGTTCGATCTCGTCGCCGGTGAGGTCGTCGACGAGGTGCGTCGTCACCTTCTGCGCCATCTGGCACTCCTTCTCGTTGATGTGGTTAGCGGAAGCAGTTTGGCACAGAGGGGCTAAGCATCTGAGACCGGGCGTCCAAACGCTCGGACATTGATGTACCGGTGATCGGTGGTGGCGAGGACTAGTCGACAGAAAGCGGTGCGTTGTCGTTCGGGGTGAGGATCACCAGCTTCAGGCCGATAGCTTCCGCCAACGCTGCTGCGGTGGCTTCGTTATACCCGGTGAAGCCGTTTCGGACAGGTCGGCCAGCTCCTGGCTTCGGACGGTAGTTCCAGATGGTCGCTGCGTCATCGGTGTCTGTTCTGATCATGGGGTCCCCTTCTGAGTACGACTGACGTGTCGTCTATGCGCGGAGCAGATCGGGAGCTGTGAGAGGCTCGTGCGGTGCCCATCGAGATTCGCCTCGCAGACCGTGCAGATGTCCCCGGTGTGGAGGCTCTCGCGCGGAAGTTGCTGCCCGACCCGCGCGACGAACTCGACCTCGGTGGACTTTTCGACCTCCCCACAGCGCTGCTCGAGCTGCACATCCTTCTCATCGCAGCGGACGAGAACGACACGGTGGTCGGTTACGCGTTCTTCGCACCGCACTTCGACGACGTTCTCAACATCCCTGACCTGCGGACGGCGGTGCTGCAACACATCTGCGTCGCCGCGGAACACCGCAATGACCAACTTGCGACTGCGCTCGAACAGGAAGGGATTGCACTGGCCCGGGACGCTGGCTACGAGCAAGCGGTTGCGACAACCACAGCCGACGGAGCAGGCCTACTCCGCGCTCTCGGCTGGGATGTCCGCGATCAAGGCGCCCTCGCCTGGCCCTCCCCGGTCGCAGGCCACAAGTTCACCCTCAGCGACACCAGTCGACCGCTCGCAGCGAAGAACCTGACGCGCAACGTGCAGTGAAACAGCGTGTCGAAGCGTGCTTCGGTCCGCTCCGAGCAGCGCGGTAACGGTGAGACGCCCAAGCCTGAACGAACGGGACGCGCGCCGACACGGCGTAGTGCTGACCCTGATTCCCGGGCGTCTCAACGGCTGCAACAGCCGAACCGACAGAGCGGATGGCAGGCGTGGAAGGGCAGCTGATGAGGGACTGTTGGTGGCTCATCGGGTGTCTGTCGAGGCAGAAGGCACCTTTGGGGCTGCGGTGCTGCTGAGCACGGTGTTGTAGCGGCGCCTTACTTCGGCTGCATGTCGCTGGCGGTCTCGTCGAAGGTTCGTCGGCGCTGCGCTGTGTGCTCTAGCAGCGCGGGGCCGAAGTCGAATGACCGGAACTGCAAGCCGTGATTCAGCCAGGCGTCCAAGTCGTCATCGGCATTGGTGTCGTCGGCATCAAGTATCACGGACCGGAACGCCGCCGCGAGTTGCGGATACGTCTCCTGCAAAGACGCTGCCGTTTCATGAGCGAGCATCGTTGCAACTTCTTCGAGCGCCCGCGCCCGAGCGGTGTGTTCCGCCGACTCGGTGTGACCTCGTTGGATGTCCGTGAGAAGGTCCCGTGCCGCCTCGTGGCGGGAGCGCGCCTGCATGTGACTGAACTCGCCCAAAGCTCTATTGAATGCGGACAGTCGCCCCCAGCCGGCGGCCTCCAGCCACCGGTGCGGGCTCGTCACTGGCCCACGTTCCTCCAACGCCGCGGCGCGACCAGGCTTCCGACGGTGCGTTCGTGCTCGAGCAGTGTTCTCCAACACCGTCCGCATACAGATCAGTGACTCATCAACATCCTGCAACCACAGCACCCACGCGGACTCCAACGCTGCAGCAGCCGCACGCAGCGCATCGGTACGCGGACTGCTCCCTGAGACCACCGCGACCAGTTCGGCTGTTTCCGCGATGCACCGGTAGAACGCGACGATCGCCTCGAGTCTGAGCGGTGAAAACGCCTCCCCGAGCATGCGTTCCTCGTCAGCGAAAGACCGTTTCGCTTCATCGACGGCACGGGCCCACCGCTCCTCAATCGCCATCCACGCGAAGGTGAGTACCCCGACCGGATCCTTCGCTCGATTGGCGACGATCCGACGATACGTTGCTCCCCAGCCGGAGATCGTATCCGCAAGCTCAGAGCTGACGAAGGTGTGATCCAGTGGGGGAGCGATGACGGTCAGGAAGTCGGGCGGCGTTGTCGGTGGGAACTTCTCGACACGGAGTTGCAGCGACCCGTGGCTCATCGGCGTAACCGCTGTAGTCCCAGCGTGAGCCGTGTCGATAGCACCGCGGACCTGTCGAAGCGCCATCTCCGCTGCGTCCACGACGAGTGCATGCAGCTCCACCCGATCAGCCACTTCAAGGTCGAAGCGGACAGCGAGGGTGTGTCCGCCCCGAGTGATACTGCGTCCATGGAGGAGTTCGGACAGGTCCGCCCACTCCTGCCCAAAGTCGCGGCCGCCGACCATCGCCCGGTACACCGACCAAAGCCGGCGAAGGAAGCTGTCATACTCCTCGCCGTCCTCAGGCCAGATGTCCCTCGTGGAACTGAGGTTGTAGGACCAACGCTCGATGAACTGCCGAGTAAGAGCGATGGCACCGAAGGTGTAACCGAACCGGAGATACCAGCAGATTCGGGAAAACGTGTCGAGCCCTCCCCGCAGTTCCCGCAACCACGCTTCCTCCTCCGTCGCTGGCGGCGCCCAATGCCAGGGCGCCCCAAGCGCTTCGAGAACGTCATCAGCTGCAGCGATCGCTCCCGCCGTCTGCCACGCACGCTCCGGCAGCAACTCCTCATGCGGGACGTGATCGGCGGCGCGGAGCTCCGCGACCAGCTGCAGCGGGCCGACGATACTCACCGGCTCAGCAGATGCCATCGCCTCCAACTGCGTCAGCAGCTTCCTTGCAGCCGTCAGTTGATCATCCACATACGTAACGGTAGAGCGAACCGCGGCTCGGGCCCGAACGAATGCGGAGATGTCGACGCTCAGCTCCATGTGACGTCTCCGATGCTCGGGTGTCGGACCTGTCTGCCACGGTGGTGTCATGATCGGGGGAACCACAGCAGCCTTCGCGGAACTCACCGCACAGATCGACAGCAGCCAGCCGGCGATCGAGCTCGACGGAGAAGTGCACGGCATCTCGTCGGTTGAGAACCGCCGACGGTGGTTCGAACTTATCGACCGCGCTGGGCCGCCCGGGCCTGATGCCCCCTCTATCCGTGTGAGCGCGCCGACAACGTTATGCGGGAGTGTTCGAGATGGGGACTGCCTCCGAGTGCGCGGCACGCTGCAGATACGGCTTGATGGAGCCTGCCTGGAACTGGACGCGAAGACGGTGTCTCGGTCGAAGGGGGACGCCTGGTACACGCCGGCCGGTCAACGCACCGCTGCTACACGTAGCCCGATCCTTGCCACTGCGGCTCGGACGAAGCTGCAGGACCCGGCAGGGAAACCCGCACCACGACGCTTCCCGGTCAGGAGCCCTGCAGCACGTCGCCTCCGGGTGCACTGGATTGGACCGAAACGGTCAGCGACGAGAGCCGACATCGAAGCGGTCCTCGACAAGCGGGTGGAAAGCGTTTGGACGGCAGTGTCGTTCCACGACCCGCAACAGGCGGGCCCCGCTCGGTAGGGGCTCACCTGGGCGCAGCCATTGACGGTGCCACTGCGTCGACAACGCTGGGAATCCAGCAAGGACGAGCCCCAGTGCGCCAGTCTGGGCCATAGTTCCATCGCCAGACGTTCTCCGCCCGCCCAGGCGCGTCAGCGACGCTGTGCGGGCATTTGCGGGAAGCATCGGCCTCGCACGGAGGTCCGCTGCGCAAGCCGACGCCGCGATCGCAGGCACGTGCGATGCAGTACGTGACCCCGTGTAGGACGGCCGGATCCTGCCTCCGATGTCAACTGACCGCGTCGTCGATCAGCCCATATGGCGGCATGTCGGCGCGGCGAGTGAACTCGATGACGACATCGTCGGACACCGATTCCGGCGGACTGTTGTCGACAACAATCAGCTGCGCTCCCTGCCCCGCCGTCGCCAACCAATGCTTCGCATGAGCGTAGAAGCGGTCCACGAGTGCTGCGTCAGCGAAGTCGTCGTCCGGGGTTGCGTTGTGGCCAAGGTTCTTCTGCGGACTGTCGATGATGAGCAGGCCCGGCGCGTTCGCGTCCTGTTCGTAGGAAATCTCCCACAGGGCGAGGTTCCACGCCAACGCGATCACGACCATGCCCCCGCTGCTTGCATTGGTATACTCCAAGCCGCGAACGTATGGGATGAAGTCCGAGTTGATGTAGGCGTCGCTGAGTTTCGGATAGCCGACGTCTTCAAGGATCGCGGCGAAGCGGGCCGACAGGAGCCGGACGACTGCGTCACGGTCGGGGCGGATCTTTCGTCGCTGACTCGAGAGTTCGTCGTACTCGCGCTGCAGTTGAAGGACCAACGCGGCGCTCTTGTCGACCCAGTCCCAGGCCTTCACTCCCGTCTCGGCTGCCTGCTGAGCCAGCTTCAGATCGGTGATCTGCGTCGTGATGCGGTCTCTGAGCGCCAACCACGGCGCGGGACTATCGGTGATGGCATCGACCGCCGCAGCTGCGCCTGCAGCTCGGCGGGCTGCGTCCGCCGCGTCCCGGACAAGCAGCTCACGGTCCTTCTCGAGGCGCGTCATGTAGTCGGTGAGGCTGACGATCCTCGCGTTCACCGCTCGCAGTTCGGCACGGACCAGCGGCGCGGAATCGGAGGCCGGATCTTCTGCGTCGCCGGCGCCGTCGGTGTGCTCAGCGTCTTGATGGCACAGCGAACAGGTACCGTCCACGAGAGTTGGAGCGATAGAGAGCGTGTTGAAGCAGGCCGGGCAGACGCTCACGCGAAGCGGGTCGAACAGCGCCTGCGTGTCGAGGAGGAACCCGAGCTTCCGACGGTCATCGGCGTACTGGAGTCGGAGGGCGTCTAACCGGGCCAGCAGCGACTCGCGGTCACGGAGCCGGACACGCGCTGCAGCGTCAACACGCTGAGCGGTATCGAGCGCGATGCGAATCTCGGCAGATGCCGAATCAGTGCTTCGACGACGGGCGTCAAGGGTGCGGAGTTGCACGTTGAGGTCAGCGAGCTCCACGGACAACGCGTCAACACGTTGTTGCAGCACTGCGCGTCCGTCCGGGTGATCACGATCCGCAGTGACCGTCAACGCGTCGAGGCGTCCTTCTTCCTTCGTGCGCTGCAGGGCGACACGCTTCTGCCGCTCGGCGATAACCGCTTCCTCGTTGTCGTAGACGCCGAACATCACCTCGATGGTCTGCCGATACTTCTGACCGACCATGAAGTTCCCGTGCTCGAAGACAAGGTTCTTCGAGTCGAGCCGGTCGTTCGGAATGATCATGACGCGGAAGACGTCGCGGATCGACAGCATCGCCGAGCCGGTGTCCTCTTTGACGACCGAATCGGACAGACGCACGCCGTCGAGCCCCGACGAGGCCAACACGAGCTGCGACAAACCATCCGGGGCGCCCGTGGGTTCAATCGGATACCGGCGCTCGGCGGCCGCTTCCGTCGTCTCGAGCGTCGCCTGCCAGACCGTAGCGAACGAAGACACAGCACCAGCAGCGGACCGTTCGATCACCGTCGACGTTGCATCAAGATCCACCTCCAGCAGTGCGGCGCGGACGTTCGTGCGGATCTCATCGTGCGGTGGGAGGTAACCGCCGCCCAGCGCGTACGCGATGAAATCGATGATTGTGGTCTTCCCCGTCAGAGAGGGGCCAGCGATGATCGACAGAGGACGGTAACCGTCCGTGGCTCCCTCAGGTTGGAACGAAACCTCGTACGGTTTGGCGGTTGCTGATGCCCCTGCAAGGCGCAGCCGCTTCACTCTGATACCCACTACGCGATCCCTTCCTCGGATACCGGCGAGATATCGGCGCCACGGACGTCGTCGAGGAGGTCAACGAGCAACCACGAGTGTCCAAGCCAGGCTTCGACGTCCGCTTCGAGACGCTTGTTCGATAGGCGCGTAAGGCGTCTCAGCACGATCGACGCGGAGCTTCTGTACGCGTCGGCATACGACGACTGCATGTTGGCAACGACCTGCTCGCCGTTCTCTGTCGTCGAAAAGCGGGTACCAGCCAGGCGAACCAGCCTGAAGGCGATGAGCTGCGCCAAGTCCCCTCGAATGCGTTCGCGCCGAGACGCGAACCGGTGGCCAGTGGAGGCGTACGACAGCTGTGTCTGTGAGAACCCGGCGAGACGCAAGGAATCGCGATCCTTCGCGTCTGAGGGTGCGTCGTCCCCGAGAATGACCCACGGGTTGTCCGCGAAGAACTCGTAGTACGCGAGTCGATCGACAGAGTCGATGGTGCGGCCGTCCTGCCGTGCCACGCCGAGCAGCAGCAACAGCCGACCCATGCGGAACGTTGCGCTGTTCTCGGGAACGAACGCGGATTCAGCGTGGGCTGATGGTGCGGTTGTCACCGTATGTCCCCTGTCTCAACTGGGACGTGGTCGGTCTCCGCGCTGGTACCGGCTGGGAGCGCGGTGCTGGGCTCCCTGCCGGCGCTCGCATCGGTGGCGATGCTTTCCCGTGTCGCCGTGTGACCGTCTGCAACGTCGCGCCAGTGCTTCACCCAGCCGGCCTTCTGCTCTTCAACGAGGATGTGTGCGGCACCCTGCTTGTGAGCATGTTGCAGACGCAGGCCCGGCGCGTCCGGGACGGTCGCCGCATCGGCTAACACCGCGCCGTACAGCTTCGGCATCAACCCGCTGGCGTTGGCCGTCGGGGCATGCTCATTGAAACGTGTTTCCCATGCGCCCTGGACGCTCAACTGTACGGTTCGCAGGGCTTGCAACCCTTCCGAAGCGCGTTTGGCTTGGAGGTCACGCCGCAACGCGTCGGTCGCGAAGAACATGCCGCGAGCCGCGCCGGTCTCGGTATAGCCGGCGGCATGCATCTGCCGGACAAACAGCGCGTCCTCGAACATGCTGTAGTCATCAGCCATCGCGACCGGCGCGACCGCATCCGCAGCGCTCGGTGCATCAAGCGTGTGCGGGAAGTACTCTCGTCGCACGTTCATGGCCTCGGCGCTCATCAGACGCTGGCGGAGTTTATCGCCGGTCCACAACGCGATGCGCACCCCGGTCGCTCGTTGTGTACGCGACGCCCAGCCCTGGAACCACTTCATTTGCGCCGGGTGCAGGATGGCTGGCACCACCAACGTCCATTCGATGATTCGGTATTTGTGTTCAAGTGCCTTGCTCTGCGCAGACGCGAATGATTTCCGCACGTTGTTTTGGGGCCCGGTGTCTTGCCATTCACGAAAGTACTTCGACTGCCAGATGCGGACATCCCCGCCGCCAAGGTTGCCGATGAACGTGTCGATTCCCCAGTCGGTGTGATTCGACGCAGCGACCGTCGATGCATCCAAATGTTGGACAGCGACAAGATCGCTAACAAACTGTTCGAATCGTTCCCGAGCGGCGCCATCCGAATTGTTGTCCGAGTCGAACCTGGCGAACAGCTGCGGAGGTTCCGGAAGTTGCACGGTCATCGCGCCGCGCTCACGAGGCGCCGCCGCGTCGGACTCTTCGCGCGGCGCGCTCGGACCTCTTCCCCATGATCAGAAACCTACCGGGAGGGGAGACCCTTGTGGTGAAGACGACACGGCCTTGCGGATTACGGCAGCGCGAGGGAAGCCCTCGGCATCCGACTTCCAGGTGAGGCGAACGCGAACTCCGTCGCGCCCGAAGACGTCACGCGACCAGCTACGTGTTCACGACTGACGCGGAGGCTGAAGCGTTGGTCACCCCTGCCTGAACAGCTCCGACCGCACCGGATTTGTGGCATCTCGGGAAGGGCTCCTGGAGCGTCGTGCTGCGGCTGCGGTGTGGCGCGCCGCGATGACCCGCGGCAGGAGCGGCCAGGGCGGTCAGCCGCGGTCGGACTTTCCTCGGGCTGGGGGCGCAGCGGCCGCAGCCACATGGGAGGTCCAGTCGGCAGGCGGTAGTTCCTTCGCTATCCGAAGGCAGCGTCGCTAGGTGTCGGCGCCCTTCCCATCGGTCTGGTCGGTCTCCATCTGCGGAGGCGCTACTCCTTGCACGGGAGTTGCACGTTCCCAGACCGCATCGAACTCGTCGCGGAGGCGCTTGGTCACTGTTTCGGACAGTTCGACCGCGGCGGTGATCTTTCGACCGCCGAGCGAACCGCCGAGCATCAGACCACGGCCCTCGACCGGAAGCATGTACCGGTCGTGGAGGTCTTTCGACAGTCGAACCTGCACATCGGACAGCGACCCGACTGCCAGGGCGAGTTGATCCTGCCGTGCGTCGGTCGACGACTCCCGACGGTCCAGGCTCGGTTGCTTTCCAGTCAGTACCCGCCGGACGGCAGCGAGCCCGCCAAGCGTGACAACGTCAACCGCGCCGAGGAAACGATCCACGACGAGGACGTCTGTCCGGTCAGTGAGCTCCTGCAGGACTTGGTTGTAGAAAACCGGTTCCCTCGCGACGCCGATGATGGCCGTCGGCTGTGATGCCGCGGGCTCGCTTTCGGCAGCGAGCTTCGCGGCTGTGCGAATACCCGTCGGCGTTGGCACGTACTGTCCGTCGCGGCGACTGGCGAAGCCCAGCAGTTCGAGATCTGATGCGATGTGTCCGAATCCGATGACGTGCGCGAGACCCAGCCCTCTGAACATGCCGCCATGGACAGTTGCGGCGACGGCGCTTGCGACGTTTTGGTCAGATGCCGCTTCAACGAGCACCAGGAAGTGCAAGCCCGCTTGGTGCTCCTCGGAGAGAGCAAAACGATTCACCACGGTGGATCTCCTTCAGACGGTGCGCAGCTGACCCCACGATGTGCGCGACGGCGACCGCTGGCCAGCACGCTGCCTCGGTAAAGCTCGCACCCTCAGATATGGCCGTTCAAGTTGCACAGTGGCCGCGGCTACCAGCTGCTGAGACTGCCGATGACGGCGATGGCTGCAGCAAGAGCGGTGACAGCGCTGAGGAAACCGAGCCATTTGCCCCACTCATCGAGGCCGAGTCCCCGGTGCACGGTTCCCAGCAGTCGCAGCGCGGCACCAGCAAGGGCCAACACCGCTGTTCCGACACCCGCCACAGCGAGCCAAGCATCGACGAAGTCGACCGACGTGGACATCGCGATGGGGAACGGGAGAGCCATCGAGATGAAAACCGCGGCGATTCCGACGATGCCCGGAATCGTTCCGATCTCAGTGTCGCGTAGCACCCGGACCTTCACCCCCGCGACGGTAGGTGCTGGCGTCGAGAGGACATCTTCGTGCCTCCACTCCTGGAACTTCTGCTTCCACGAGAGCGGCCCTGTTCGACGATGAGGAATAGTCACCCCCTCTTCCTACAGGGGCGTCAACGACTTGGGAGATCGGCGCGCCGGACCCGATGCCGCATCAAACACGTGCAGTCCAAAGCCGCGGACAAGGGGACGATGTTCGTCTCGACGCGGAGGTAGTCCGGGGTCGCGCCTCTCGAACGGGCCTGCAGGATGAGCGGACGTCACCTCTAGGCTGAACGTATGGGGTTTTCAGTGCGGATGGCACCCGGCGTGCGGGTGCGAGTGTCGAGCCGAGGCGTGCGGACGAGCATCGGCCCGCGAGCGGCACGTGTACATGTCGGCGGCGGAGCAACCGGGTTCTCCTCCGGCGTTGGGCCCGTGACGTACTCGACGAGCCTCGGCGTCAATCGGCGGAGCTCGTCCGGCTCGGTGACCCGATCGGTCGCCGCTTCGAGCCGCGCGGAAGCCGCTGACCAGCTCGTTGACGTGTACCGACGGATCGCGAGCCTGCACCATGAGAACTTCACTCCCAGCCAGCCGCCCGTCGCTCCGGAACCGCCACTCAGCGACACCGCTGAAGTGGAGCAGCGCCACCGCAAGACGAGTCTCGAAGGCATCAGCATCTTCGCCCGCTCACGCCGGCGTGAAGCACTGGCGCAGGCCGGCGCAGCAGTGCAGTCGGAGGTTCAGGCTCGAGAAGTTGAACGGGACAAGCAGCGGGCCGCTGCCCAGAGGCAACTCGACGCCGAATGGGCGCAGCTCCAGGAGAACGAACCAGACGCGGTCATCGCTGCGCTAGCTGCTGCGTTCGAAGACAACGACGCAGCCGCTGCACCGCTCGGCATCACCGGTGACGAAGCCACCCTCGTCGTCATCGTTCCTACCCTCGCCGGCATGCCGCAGAAGAAACCGGACGTCACCCCAACCGGCAAGCCGACCATCAAAGCGGTGCCAAAAAAGGAAGCAGCATCCTGGCATGCCACCGCAGTCGCAGGATGCATCCTCGTCACCGTCAAAGAAGCGTTCGCTGTCGCTCCCGGGTTGCAGTCGATCCGCATCGTCGCCGCGACGACACCGGAACGCGACGCGTACGGCAACCATCACCCCGATGTGCTCATCGCGGCTCGATTCGAACGAGATCGGCTAAACGGCGTGCAGTGGGGGAGCGTTAAATCCGTCCGGATCCTCAACGACGTCAGCAGCGAACTGCAGCTGAAGCAGATCGGGGTTGCGAAGACGCTCACGCCGCTGCCGCTCGAAGACGAGCCCGAGCTGCAGGCGCTGCTGAGCGCGATCGACTACGAGGAACTCGGAGCGTGAAGCACTGGTTCAGTGTCCGCTGGCGCGCGACCGTGATCACGTGGGCGCGATGGAATTCACTTTCTCGACGATGGAGGTACGGCATCTACGCCTCCCTCGGCGGAGGAGTCGCGCTGTTCGCTCTGTCGGCATTGCTCAGTAGCGCCGCGAGCGCAAGCGCCCAGTGGTGGTCGAACGCGCTGCTCAACATCGGGTCGTCCATCTTCCTCTTCGTGCCGCTCCTCGTTGTCACGGAGTGGCTCTTCAGCAGACGAATCGGAAGAATCGAGAATCAAGCGAGCATTGACCGTGACCGTGTTGAGAACGTTCAGTCGCGCTTGGAGTCACTCGCGCAGCTCGTCGACCCCGAGCTTCGCAACGAAGCTGCGAATGATCTCGACATCGAGGTGCGTGCGAGACTCGCAAGCACTCGGGAGGATGACGAAGAATTGTTCGCGCGGCTAGGCGTGTTACCTACTCGAGAGGGCTTGCGGACTGCGGTCCACCGTGCGGTCGACCTGGGTCTTCTTTCGGCGTCGGGCGGACGCACTGAGTTGCTGCCCACCGCTCAGCACGTACGCTTCGCTGTCGAAGAGCCCGCCGTTTCCCTGGTTCTCGAGCTCGGCGACGGCACATCTCTAGGCCGAGTTGAGTGGGTCGCCGGAGAGCGTGCGGTCGAGGTGTTGGAAAAACTCGCTCTGCTTTCACGATCATCGTCTGGATTCGAGGGAGAACGCTTTTTCTTCCCTGGGCACATCTTTCGACAATTCTCCGATATGCTTCTGTTTGCGCTCAAAAACCAATTCTTAGTGACCGGGGACACCGGGGTTGAGCACCTTGTCGAGATGACGAACGATGGGTGGATTCTCAGCGACACTGCTATCAGGCCACGCTCTTACCTGACTTACGAGATCGCCGTTCGGCGTCTCGACGAAATTGACTGGTCCGAGCACATTTCCAACAAGGGATGGCCTGAGGCGGCCGCCTTCCCGCACACACTTCAATGGGCCCGACCTCTACTTGAGAACCGTCGCAAGTGACCGTCCGGACTGCCCTGACTCACCGCCTCGCTCGCACCCCCGGATTCAATCGCAGCCTCGTGCGCACGCAGCTGCTCACGACGAGGCATGCGCCTATACCGCAGCGCATAGCACGCCTGGCCGAGCCGAGCGGCGTGCCTACCGCGCCAAGCGCTACTTCGCGCGTACTTACCATCAGATAAAGGTCGCCGATAGGCACGGGCGTCGATGGCAACGGAAAGGGAAGACCATGGCTGACTTTTGGAGTGCGCTCATCGGGGTGGTGGTTGGAGCTGCGGTAACCTTTGGGGCCGCAGCGCTGCAAAATCGCTGGGAGCGCGAACGGGCAAAAGCGCAGGCGATCGCGACCGTGACGGAAGGCCGTCGGCTGGCCCTCGCGTCGTTGGTCAATCGAGTGGCGGAAGACCTGGCGTCCTTTCGGCAGCGAATCGCACCAGTAAACGACAGCGGTAGCGACGTCGAACTCATGACGGTGGCGGAAATGATGGCACCCATCATTGGTGTCGCGAAGGACAGGGCTCAGGGCGCAGTCGCGCTAGTCGCAGAAGCATCTGTTCGAGACACGGCACTGGCCGTCTACGACAGCTGGTACGACATGTCGACCCAAGTAAGTGACGACATCGCAAACGCAAGACCTCGCGCAAGCCACGCACAGCTACGGCGTGCTGCATCTACCGAAGCGCCGGAAGCGTTCTTCTCGGCGGTGCGAACCTACTCAACGGCGCTAGACGATGCACAGTCCAACGCCTGAGATGTAGGAGGGGAGCCGCGCACGAGGTGCGCCATGCGTTCACCACATTGAAGTTGACCTTCGGAGGCAAGCAAGTCCTCGGCTGACCTGGGCTTTTGTGGAACCGGAGGAAAATCTGACAGCGGCCGGAGGAAACGTCCGGTCGACCATGGCTGCCAGATCCGCGCAATTCTGGGCCAGAGCGAAGATTCGTGAATTGCCCGCCACAGAAAACCCCCGTTCACGCGGGGGTTTTCTCGTTTCCGGGAGTGCCTGTGGTGCGTCTTTAGTGCAGACCCCGCTCAGGATGCCCCGGGCTGCGCGGCCGAAGTCGTCCGAACTCACACCGGAGTTGGCCCCGCGTGTTGAGCGAACGGGCGGTCTAGTCCAAGGCTTCGGACCTCGACGCCCGTGGCGAGCGAGATTGCGCTGACCACTACTTCGCGCTGCGCAAGCTCTAGATCAGCGTTCAGACGTGGCGACGTATCGCAGACTCCGGGAGTGCAGCCTCGCAGCCATCGGCGCCCGTGGCACTGAGGTATATCCCTGACCAGCAGGCCCCGGGTAGGGTGACGAGTGAATATCGGCTAAGCACGCCGATCGATCGCGCCGAGGAAGCGGTACATGAAGCTGAAGAACGTGACTCTGACGAACGGAATCCAGGTTTCCATTTCAGAGTCTATCACAGCAATAGTCGGCCCTAATAATGCCGGAAAAAGCACCTTCTTGCGTGAGATTCAGCAAATATTCGCAAGACAGCCCTATCAGGGCCCAGTAATCGGCCATCGCCTCATTCAATCGTATGACCTCGAGGGGGACGATGAGCCCAACGCCTTTGAGGCATTCAGGCAACGGCTTGATGCTAACAATGTTCGCCGTGAACCTGGGGCCTATAACGACGGCGCTTGGGATCAGGAGCACTGGAAGCTGTCGAACGGACAAGTCGTATTAGAATCGCACGTTCGTGAACTGTGGAATTCACGCCACGGTTTTGGGCCACTGTCTTCGTACATGAGCATCTTAATGGATGCCAATAACCGTTTGCATCTGGCTAACTCTACTCCCGCTTACGACGCCCTTCGTGATTCGCCATCGAGTGCAGTACAGCGGCTATATTCCGATCGGGAGCTTGAAGCAACTCTGAGCGCGCTCACTGCGAAGGCATTCGGTGTTCCGCTAACCGTGAATAGGTACGCCGGCAGTCAGATTTACCTGCATGTTGGGGCCCCGAGTGCGGTTGAGCGCGAGTCCCCGCAGTCCAAGGAGTACCTCGAGCAACTTGCTGGGCTTCCGCTGATCGACGAGCAAGGCGACGGGTTCAGAGCGTTCATCGGGATGGCGCTTTCGGTCATTGCGGGTTCGTACCCGCTAGTGCTGATCGACGAGCCCGAGGCGTTCCTGCACCCTCCGCAAGCCCGACTACTCGGGCAGTTTCTGGCCGAACAGCACGCTACCGGGACGCAAGTAATTGTGTCCACCCACAGCGAGGATGTTGTTGCGGGCATGACGAGCGGCGAGGATCAGCGGGTTGCGATCGTTCGCTTGACACGCGACGCGGATAAGGCGTCGATTGCTCAGCTCGCCCCGGACGATGTGAAAAAGCTGTACGACGACCCGCTGATCAGGTACTACGATATGCTGAATGGGCTTTTCGTAAGGGGCGTCGTGATCTGTGAGGCGGATTCGGACTGCACCTACTACCGCGCAGTTATCGACAATATTGATGCCAAGGCGGGGATGGATTCCGGATTGCACTTTACGCACGCGGGCGGCAAGTCGCGCGTCCATGTTGCGCTCGAGGCTTTTCGGCGAACGGAGGTCCCGGTAGTGTCCATTCTGGACATCGACCTTCTTCAGGATGATCAGGAATTCACGCGCATCGTCGAAGCGGCGGGCGCCCAGAAATCAGATCTTGAGCGTGATCGCAATGTAATCGTCGCCTATGTCAAAGATAGAGATCAAAAAAAGACAGTAACAGCTGCTGCGGCAGAGATAAAGGAACATCTCGATGCGGCGACGGGCGAAGTCACGTCCAGTTTGGTAGGCCGAATCACTAAGTCGCTCTCCGGCCGCTCGGGATGGAAAGATTTCAAGCTTCAAGGTAGCTCCATGCTTCAGGGTGACGCGCTGAATGCGTTTACGAGTCTCGACTCAAAATTGCGTTCTTACGGAGTATTCCTCGTTCCAGTTGGGGAACTAGAGGGGTTTCATCGTGAATATCCGGCTGCTAACAAGGCCCGATGGCTGCGCTCGGTTCTCGAAGCTAAGGCGTTCGCCATCGAGGGTGAGGCGAAGGAGTTCCTTCGGTCAGTCATCGCATACGCCTCTAGTAAGCAGGTCCAGAGTTGACAGAGGAGGGCATATCAACGTCACTGCAAAGCTGAGGGGGCGGGGAGGTGGTCGTCGAGCAGGACGGTCATGAGGATGCAAGACAAGGCGGCGGCGCTTGAGTGCTTTCACTGCGAAGGGGCGTTACTCAGACGAGGCGGTAGCAACCTTCCGAACCGAGCACTGCTCCACGCCATCGCCTGATAGTCGCGATAAGCGCTAGCACCGTCGGTGTGAGTCGCACCCCTTGGAGAGGCCGGAGACTGCGTCTGTCTGCGGTTGCGGACGATGCAAGCCACTCGGCCGGCAGCGCGTGCGGTTGCCCTCGACGGATGGGCGACGAGCGGCTGCGTCGGTGGAAGAAGTTATTCGGTGACCGGCGACATCGTTGGCACCTCGATCTACGATGCGCGAGTGGGCATGTCGGACGAAAACGCGCAGCACCATGCCAGGTTCGTGCACGAAGGTGAGCGGCGGTTCATCTACGCCGCACGGCGTGACGGCGCACGCGGGCTCGTGCTACTTCCCGAGGGCGCAGCCCAGGCCCGACGGGCGCCGACGAAGAGCGAGCTGATGTGTCCGGTGCCAGGCTGCCCAATGCCGGACCTCACCACGGTCGACCGGAGCAGGGCGGGTCGGCGGGATGGGTACCGGCATCTGGCGAAGGGTGTCGATCACTGCGCCGAGCGGATGCACCACGTGCTCGCGAAGGGGCTCCTGGCCCGGTGGGCGCGATGGGCGATGCCCGGAGCCAGCGCGATCGAGGAACACCCGTCGAACGATGCCCGCGAGCGGATCGCTGACGTCATGGTGAGGTTGCCCGATGGCGCGCAGTTCGCGCTCGAGGTGCAGTACTCCGCGCTCAGCGTCGAGGCGTGGCGGGAACGGCATGAGTCCTATCGGCGGGATGACATCGTCGACGTGTGGCTCTTCGGCCACGCCGGCGAGCAGTCGCGGTGGCGTGGCGGGGTCATGTACCTCAACGCCACCCAGCGGGAGATCGCGGCGTCAGGGGCACCGGTGCTTTGGATCAATCCGCTTACGGAGGAGGTCGCGTACGCGACGAGCACGGCGTGGTCGAGCGGGCGGGCCACGATCCTGGCGCAGGAGGAGGGTGAACTTCGCGTTGTGCCGCTGACGCAGTGGCGGCTCCTCGAGGACGGGATGTTCACGCGGGAGCTCGTCGGACTCAGGGACACCACCGTTGCGCACCTCGCCCTTGAGGCAGCGGCCTCGGCCGTGCGGGCCGCCGACGAGGCCGCTCGACAGGCGTTGCGAGAGCAGATCGTGGTGGCGCGGGAACGCGATCACGAGGCGTGGTTGGCGAGTAGCGAGCGGGCTGCCGCAATGGCCGCGCTGGGGGAGTGGCCGACGTGGCTTGCCGGCGAGGACCCGGTCGGTACGCGGGTCTCGGGCGAGCGCTGGCGCTGGTTCCTCTGGTCAGAGGTGATCCGGCCGCTCGCGAAGGATGAGCGCGTTCGCTCGAGCGACCTGCTCGCGAAGCTGGTCACACGGTTCGGCGACGCCGTCGGGGTCGTCACGCCAGGCGCACCGGGGGGATCCCTACGAGCGGCTGTGATCGCCATGCTGAGCGCTATGCAGCGGCCGAGCCTGGCGTCCCGGCATGAGCAGAAGCGCTTCGGTGTGAAGCGTTTCTGGTTCACGAGGGGCAGCGTTCGCGAGCCGCTGACGCCAGAGCAGCGTGCGGAGGTCATGCGGCGGGCGTCGGAGCGCGAGGCGGGCCGTGCCGGCGGCGGCGGGAGCAGGACGTCGAGCACTGACTACCGGCGCGGACCTGGCTCACTCGCGGGCAGCTCCTGGCGCTGGCTCCCAGCCATGCCGCCGGCCCCCTTGCCTCCCAGGGCGCCGGGACCGGGCGAACGCGCATGCGCGCGCTGTGGCCTCCCAGTCGCGCCGTTCCTAGTCGATCAGGGTCTGCGGACGCATCCTGTGTGCTCGCGCTGAGTCGGGTTGGCGAGACGGGCGGCGGCGGTGTGGGTGGGTGCTCGCGCCCGGATGCTCAATGGGCGGCGTCGTACGCATTGCGCACGGTCTGCGCAATGCGTACGACGGCTGGAAACCTTCCAATGCAGCCGTCCTATCCGCCCCGGGCCAACGAGTCCGATCGCGACGTCCTCCCACGAGACGTAGCGCGGGCGTCGGTCGGGCTCGTCCAGCAAGGTTTGGTCAAGCTCGGCGCGACGACGACCACATCACACCTCGTCGTTCCGAAGCCGTTGTTCTACTCGGCCGTGGACGATGTCTGTGTAGCCAGACCGCTCGATCTCTCGTCGGATGAGGAATCTGATGGACATGCCCGCATCATGCTGCCGCTCCCACCAGTCGAGCACTGAGGTGTCGACCTTCGGGATCGAGATCCGCTTACGCTCGGACGTGCCGTCCGCGGCTTCCATCTTCGCCATCATGTCCTGTTTCGATCGGGGTTCGCCTCTCAGTCTCCCGTTCCGGCTGGCAGACGTCGAACCGACGGGCCGGACTGATCCTGCTTCGGGCTGACATCTCGGGCGGAGAGAGCCACGGCGGAGGGCGTTGCCGCCGAGGTCGATCAGGGTCGTTCTTTGTGCGCAACGGTGTAGGCCGCTTACGCCGGGTACCGGTCAGACCCACCGGCGACCTCCTAGGACAGGACTGTGGGCCAAGCGAGCGTTCCCTCGGCCTCGAGCTGGTTCAACTGCTCGATCAAGCGTTCTCGAGGGATCGAGTAGAGCTTTGGCTCCTGAATTGCCGACCCGATGCGGTGAACTACCTCGTAGCCGCGCTTCTCCACGGGAGCGAGGAACATCGCGACACCAGACGGAAGCTCGAAGTACCACGTGTCGTACACCTGCGCCGGACCGAGGTGGCCGCGTCGCAGCGAAAGCCATCTTCGAGGCACCAGCACTTCGTCGAGCGCGCTGTCTAACCCATTTTCGTAGTCGTCGTCATCGAATTCAGCATCGGTTCCATCTTCAAAGTCCATCGGAGTTCCTTCCCAGAAAGTGCTGTCGTCATCGTGGAAGCCGAGCACAGAGGGGGTGCCGGGTTCGGGGGACCGCCTTCCGGCCTCCCGTTCAATCGCCGACGTCGTCTATGCCCAGACGTCGAAGAGCGGGCCCGTACGCCTCGATCTGTGACATGAAGACGAGTTCAACCCAATCGGTGATGTTGCCTCTCTCCTCGTCGGTCAGTTGCTCCCAAGATCCGAAAGTGGCTCTGCCGGACCGACTTAGATGCCCCGTGACTACTCGAGCGGTTTCTTGGGCGTGAACTCGATGAAAGTCGTTCTCTCCTGAGCTGAGCGATGCGCTCACAAGGTATCCCTGCCGTCGATGAGGTCCAGGACTGCGGAGACCGCTCCGCCCGCCTGTAACCACTGATAAGGGGTCGTAGCGACCACTGCCCGCAACGAGTCTTGAGGGGTCGCCATGAACGCCGCGTCACTCTGCCAACCAGCTCCGTGAGCCTCGAGGGACTCAAAGATATCTGGAAGGTTGCGAATCGTCTTCATCGGCGAATTGCGAGGGTCGAACTGCCAATCGGGGAAGCGCAGCTGACCGTTCAGCTTGACAGGAACCAGGTGTCGACTTGCGACTCGGCGGACAAGCTCCTCGTCATCGATCTGGAGGAAGGCTTTCGTCTCATCAACGGAGAGCGTGGCGCAGACCGAGTTGAGCCACGTCCTCACGATCTTCAGGTGGAGGTCACCCCGGCCGATTGCACTTGCTTCTCGATCGATCGGAATCCCCAAGCTGGACGCCACATCCGCGAGGAGGAGCTTCCGGTCGTCGGCGGACAGAGATGGATCGGTTGACTGCATCGACCGCATGTGCTGCGTCAGCGCTTCGAGCAGCCAGTCGCCGTCGACCTCGAGCCGAGCGACGGCCTGCGCGAAACGATCGATCACCTCGCTGGTCGGTACGTGCGAGGGGGCGGCGGGCGGCTCTGAGTGACCTTGCATGGGCTGTAGCTTGCACGCTCAAGCCGGGTGCTGTCCAGTGCGCCGAGATTGCTTCTGATCTGGGCTTTTCAGTTTTCCACGTATACGAGGGAGAAACGCTCCGAAATCATGGAAAGACGGTCCGGTCATCAGCCGCGAGGCGCACTCACCAGCTCGCGAGGACTGCTGGGCAGACGGTGCGGTCCCTGCAGCGGCAGGCTCTCGGTTGACCAGATAGTTGCGATAACTGTGATTCTCGTCGGTTCGGATCCGACCCCTTGAAGTGACACTGGGCTGAGCTTGTCTGCGGGTGCAGACGACGACCGTCTCGTTGGCGGCTTGTCCGACTACGTTGAATGGATGGGGGAGAGGGACGCGGAGGCGCCGAGCGCGCTGCGGTTGGTGGGGATGCTCTTCGCTCTTGTGCTGGTGCTCGGCGGAGTGGTCGTCGCGGTCGTCTTCAGTGCCGGCGCCGCTGTGAATTGCTCGCTGGAGCCGAAGACGACCTCGGAAGGCAGTGTCTGCAAGCCGCTCAGTGGTGACTGCGTCCGTCTGTCGCGGTCGGCGATCGAGACGAAGTTCAGCGTCAGGCCGCCGACCGGCGCGCGGCTCGAGGCGTCAGGGTCGAAGTCGATGATCAAGGCGTCCGAAGCGTGGGCGGTGGCATGCGTTCCGGACGTGACCGCGCTGCTGCAGGACGCGGAGGGTGCCGGCTTCGTCGAGTCGCCTGTGTCCGATTACCCGGAACGGCACGACTGGTCGGGCAAGGGGCCGGTGTCGCGGGAGGTTCGGCTGACCGCTCCGGCGCAGGGCGTCCGACGACTTGACGTCGGCGGCAGCTGCGACCGGGGCACCTGGGTGTATCTCGGATTCTTCCTCGACAAGTGAGCGGGAGCCCCGGACGCTGGTCATCGGCGCGAGAACGCAGCACGATGGGGACGACGAGCCGGGGAGGAATCAGGTGAACGAAGCAGAGGACATGCCCGCTGCCGCGGACGGTCATCCGCAGCTCGGCTCCGTGCACAAGAACGGCGACCGCCGCTTCGGTGTGAGGGGTCTCCTGGCGAGCGTCTACGCCAGCCGCGGGACGCCGATGGCGTCGAACCACTACCGCTCGACGGTGACCGAGCACATGCGCGATGTGCGCGTGGGCGACGAGCTCCGCGTCCGGTGGCACGCTACTCACTGGTGGGCATCGTCGACCTCTGGCACCGTGGGGCGGCTCACCTGGTCGAAGAACCTCCGGGAGACGACCGCGTACGTCCCTTACGGCCGGAGGCCGTTCGACTTCAACGACGAGACGTTGCACGTGCAGAGCGTCACGATCAGCGCCGCCGCCAAGGTCGTCAACTGCGGCGGGTACGTGGTGCCCGACAACTACGTGCCGGCGGACTGGCCGATGACGCCGATGCTGGACCCGGCGGAGCGAGAGCGGACCATGACGATCGGCGTTCCCGTGCCGGCTGGAGCCTCGGAGGCGCGCGTCGTACCACCGCGACGCCGCGGGCGGTTCGGTCGGCTAACGGGACGATGACGATGACCTCGAGGGAGTGGTGACCATGAGCGATCAGGCAAAGGTGCCGGCGTCAGCAGTCGGATACGTGTTCAGGACCGAACCGGCCGACAAGGCGTGGGCCTACATCGGTCAGAGCACGCGCCTCGACCCGAAGCATGTCGATGGCTACCTCGGCAGCGGGGCCTTCATGACCGAGGTGCTCGCGGAGCATGGCACCAGTGGCCTCACCAAGACGATCGTCGCGACGGCGGAGTCGCCTCTCGAACTGCACTACCTCGAGATGCTGCACATCGCCGAAGCCCGACGAGACGGTGTCCGCGTCGGCAACGGCGACTTCGGTGGTCCGCGACCGTTTCCGAACCTGCAGCGGGCGCTGTGGGAGGTCGCCCCGGCCGTGATGCGTGTGGCCGACGACCCAAAGCGGTTCTACGACGCGCTCGTGAAGCACCGCGATCTGGTCGAACAGGCGATCCTCGACTCGTCGAGTGTTCCGGTGGACGCGTTCTACGCAGGTATGGAGCGCGATCTTCGCGCCACCGAGGACTTGTCCCACCCGTGCCCGTCGTGCGGCTCCGGAATCGGCGAGCTTTGCCGGACGAACTCGAAGTCACTCACCAAGCCTCGGAACCCCGCGCGGAACCACTCGAAGCGGCCGCGCTCGTGACGACGTACACACCGCGGGAGCTGGCGGTCGAGCTCGGCTACACGAACGAGTCGCGGCCTGGGAAGGTCGTGCGGGAGTACCTGCGCGAGAAGTACCCGGAGCACACGAAGTACGAGCGCTGGGAGCTCGACGAGACACAGGCCGATGACGTGCGCGCGAACGTGCCTCGAGCGTCCTGACTCGGCGACAAGCGGCTCTGATCAGCGCGATCCGGGGGAAATCAATAGTCGACATGACTGTTGCGAGGCGGCCGATCGAATGGTTTCGGCGAACCATGAAGTCCACGCAGCAAGGTTCTCGGGCGGCGACCGGCGCGGTGTGACTGAATCGCTGCGGCGGAAACCCATCGTCGGGCACGGATGCTCAGGCTCGCCAGCCACTTCGACCCACTCGAGGGCGCGATCGGACCACATGTACCACTTTCGCGTTCGGAAACCGGTACAGGTGCGCGTGGCAGGTTTTCCCAGGTCAAACCCGCATTTGAGGGCTCGTGCGGGTGTGAGTCGTGTACCACTTTTGAGCCGTGATTTTCGAGAACCGGTACGCCCCATGAGCCCTACTTCCCTGACCTTTCAAGGAAGTAGGAGGGTAGAGAGGCAGTTTGTACCGGTTGTACCGGTTTCTGCGAACCTCTACGCACGCACGCACGCACGCACGCACGCATGCATGCGCGCATACGCACGCACAGGGGTTCCTCGGAAGAAGCGGTACAACCGGTACACGGCTCGCTTTCCCCCGATCAGGACCGCCTTCATGCGGGTCTGCTCCCGGTACACGAAGTGGAACACCGCGTGCCTACAATCGGTGAGGCGGCGAGAATCAGCCCTCTGAACTGGGGTTTTCGCGGCGTCGTTGCACGCGTGCCTGTACCGAGAAATCCGGTACAAACCGGTACGACGAAAAATCCCCGGGGAGCAGAGGCCCCTCGGGGGATCATTCATGTGGTCGACGCCGGCACGGCGTGTTCGCACAGGCTGGGCGCGTCACCCGATTGTGACGTGGCGCGCTGCTCTGCCCGCTGTTGGCGGGTGAGCGCATCGGAGTGGACTTGCCACCCCCGGTCTGTCAGTCACACCGGTTGCTCCCCCTGCGCTGACGCTCCGGGAGGTGCCATCAGCTGCAGTTGCTGCGCCGCCTCGACGCGCGCGTGCGCTTCGTCGTCGATCGCGACCCGGACGACCTCGACGCCGCTGTCACGGAGGGCCGCGGTCAGCCACGCCTTCGGCCGCATCAGGTACTGCTCGACCTCAACGTCGATGATCGCGATGATGAGCCGCGTCGCCTCGAGCTTCCGGCCGGCCCAGAGGAGCTTGAAGGCGTCCGTCGCGAGCTTCTTCGGCTGCCCGCCTCGAAGCGCGCCGATGTGCGAGTACGCCTCGACGAGGACCTTCCGGTCCTCGGATGCTCCGTCGAGCTCAACGCGGACGCCGTCCGCGAACACGACCCGCGCCGGCGCCAGCGGCACTCCGACGTGCGCCGCGATCGCGGCAATGATCAACGGCTCGGCGTCGCGCTGAGCGAGGGAGTCGGACGCGTGCGCTGTGCTCACGGCCGCAGCGTACCGACTGGGGCTCGCCGGCGCCGTTCGGTCACTGCGCGGCCCACTGTGGGTCGTGCGTGGCCAGAGAGGGACCGCTGCGCTCCCTCTCGCTGTCGCTTGATGATCGCTGCAGACCGATCCGCCCACCTTCTGACCCAGACATGACCGCGGTGCGGTCACAGCATGGCCATCCGACGCTGAACGCGTCCGGGTGGCCCCCTTTCTCCTTCGATGCGCCGTTGAAGGGGCTTCGGCGGTCGCCTCGCGGCCCAGAGAAGGCCGCCCGTGGTCAGAATTTGCCCACGAATGATCAGCCGTGGCCAGGAAGGGGGCACAGAAGCACGGTGCTGAACGCACCGGATGGGTCTCGATCAGGGGCTGATATGGGCGTGAGCGAGGAGCGATCAGAGCCCGAACAGTCGCGAAGTCCATCGTTGCCGTGCACTCCACAGTCGTGCCCGATGAGGCGAAAGCAGAACCCAAGGGAGCCGCTGAAGCGGCGGCAGCGGGACCCGCCACGGCGTCGTTCCTCCCCCGTGACGATGAGGCGACAGCGCTACGCGAGAGGTCTCCGCGATGCTCCGACCTGCACTGCTCTGAAGGCCAAGGCAGCCGCGTGCCCGCGTCTGCGTCGGGGTTGATCAGGTGCTGATCCGCAGGCTCCTCAGCCCCTGGCGTCGCTGCGCTCCATGGGTTGATCCCCGGCGTCACGACGCCCAGAACCGTGGATCAACCCAAACCCCGACTTTCCGGGGCAAACGGATGCCACTTGATCACCACCACCAGGCTTGATCCTTCGGAACTGGTGGTGATCAAGATGAGGCTGATCCATCCGTTTCCCCCGATCACAGCAGCAATCGTGACCTCGATCCGTCGCTGAAGCTCCGGATCTTCGCGGCAGGGAAAAAGGGCATAAGGGGAGATGACGCCGAGCTGCATTTCCAGTCCGCTTCGCGACCTGGAAACTTGCTCGTCGGTCGGCGCAGCCGACACCTCTTCGGGAGCCCCCGAGACTCTCGCTCCGCTGGGTCTCCGGTTCCCCTCACCACTCGTCGCTGCGCGCTCCTCGTGGCCCTTACTGCGTCGCTGCGCTCCTTGCCCTCCGACGCCCCATCGGGGGCGTCCTTGGGTGCCTTCCGTCGGTGCCGCTCCTTCGCTTCGCTCCCCTACGGACACCGTCGGCTGACCACGCTCTTGCGAGGCGTGGACCCCAGACGGGCGATGGTGCGTCGGTGCTCCTGGCGCTGGCCGACACGTTCCGCAGAATAATTTCGGAAATGATTGCAGTGCAGTCGGAGCTAAACCGGGAGCGGACGCCTCGCGCGTGCTCAACGACCTCCGGCGGAGCGCTTGCCTCGCGAGATGGCCGATCATGGTTGCGCTATGCGCAGCCGTAGACGCGTCCGAGCGACATCGTCAGCTGCTTCGTCGCGTACGTTTGTCACGAACTGGCTGGACGTGTATGGTCTGCTGCAGGTCTGAATGATTGAAAAGGGCCAGAGCCATTGACGGCTCGACGAGCAGGTACGCCAAGCAACCGTTAACAGGTTCGGCTAAACGGCCTCCTCGAAAGCATCGACTTTCGAGGAGTACCCATGTCTCAGACCGCCCTTAGCCCTTCAGTTCAGACCGGCGACTTGCTCACTCCAGACGCCCTTGCTGCTCGGCTCCATGTGACGACCCGCAACTTGCGCCAGTGGCGTGTCACTGGCGCAGGCCCGCGATTCGTCCGAGTCGGACGATTCCCGCTCTACCGTCCCGAAGCCGTCGAGGCATGGCTTCTCGAGCAGGAGTACGCCAGCACCGCCGACGAACTGCGCTGATCGATGGGAACAGTCAAGTCCTACGAGACGAAGACGCGGGGCAAGCTTTACGAGGTCTGGTACACCAAACCTGATGGGACTCGCGGTCATGACCGCGGCTTCCGCCGCAAGACCGATGCCTTCAACTACCTCAACACTGTCGAGGTGTCGAAGTTGCGAGGTTCCTACGTCGATCCAACGGATGCGCGAGTGACCATCGGCGAGCTCGGGAGAGCCTGGCTCGAGATGCACCGGTTCAAGCTCACCCAAAGTAGCTTCCACTCCGTTGAAAGCTGCTGGCGCGTGCATGTCGAACCAAGGTGGGGCGGGTACGCCGTAGGCCGAGTCACCAAGCGAGACGTCCAAACGTGGCTGAACGAACTCGGGCATTCGCTCTCGCACACCTCGGTGGCGAGGGCACGAGACCTGCTCGCTGGCATCCTCGATGAAGCCGTCGAGGAGAACCGGGTGGTGAAGAATCCTGCGCGCGGCCTCTCAGTCAAGAAGAAGCCGATCCCCGACGAGGTGTTCCTGACGCATCGGCAGGTCGAGGCGCTGGCTTCGGAGGCCAGGTATGGCGAGCTTGTCCGGCTACTTGCGTACACCGGGCTCCGCTGGGGCGAGGCGACGGCCTTGCGGGTTCGTAGCGTTGACCCCGGTCGACGTCGCCTCAACATTCGAGAGGGAGTGACGGAGGTGAACGGTCAACACGTCCTGGGCAGTGTGAAGTCGCATGAGCGGCGCTCCGTCGCATTTCCTGACTTCCTCGACTCGGCTGTTGCAGCGGCCTGTCGGGACAAGCACCCCGACGATCGTCTCTGGTCGTCACCCGCCGGAGGTTTCCTCCGGCCAGGGCACTCCAGCCAGGGGTGGTTCGCGAAGGCCGTCGAGCGGACAATGGCGGCCGACGCAAGCTTCCGCCGAGTCACACCACATGACCTTCGTCACACCGCTGCGTCACTCGCGATCAGCGCTGGTGCCAACGTCAAAGTGGTGCAGCGGATGCTGGGTCACAAGTCGGCGAAGGTGACTCTTGACACCTACGCGGCGCTGTTCCCCGACGATCTGAACAACGTCACCTCCGCGTTGAGCCGGCAACGAGCGGAACAGCTGTAGCTGTAACGGTGGTCGTGGTCGTGGTCGTGGTCGTGGTCGTGGTCGTGGTCGTGGTGGCGGCCACGTCCGCGGGCGCGACCACATCCGTCGTGATGCCCGAGCCCCGTTGCACGACGCCGACTCGCATAGGGCACCTTGCCGGACTCAGTTTCGGACCAGCTATCTGAGACAGTCGGAGCCCCGGAAGTACGTGAACGGAGACAGACGACGCTCCGTCTCGGTGAACGACCGTCTGTTGGGACGTCTCGGTCGCGAGCTGGGCAACCTCGACGACAGCGTCGGAGGGCATGGCTGGGTAGTAGTTCTCGCGCAGCTGCTGGGCGAAGGGCTGCATGTCGGTCTTCGGAGGTTGGGGGGCTTGTTCGGCGGTGAGGGTGTCGAGCCGGTACTGGTGCACGACGATCATGGTGCCGGGGACCGGGCTTGCCGTCGGGTGTTCGTCGAAGACGAACCCGGCTGCTCCTACCGGTACGTCCTCGTTCCACCGAACGGTGGTGACCTTCTCGCCAGACATGACCGCTTCGTGGTGCTTGCGGTGGAAGCGGATCGTGTTGGGTGTCGCGCTGACCATGCATCCACTCTGCCGCAGCGGGACAGGGCGACGATCGTGATGCCGATTGTGCTCAGGCGACAAACTTCAGCCGGCGGGTTTTGTGACGGTCGCTCCCGTGAGGACCGGCGCGGACGTTCGCTGCACACCTTGCGACGCAATGGTCTGGACTGCACGGACGGTGTAAGTGCCTGGTCGGGGGAGTGGTGGCGGCTCCTGTTCCCAGGTGCCGTCGGCGTCGACGGCTGAGGTGACGACGAGCTCGGTGCCGATCGCGTCGGTCCAGGTGAGTGTCACCTCGGCCCCGGGAACGCCGGTTCCGGACGCTGACGGAGGCTGTGACGGGTCGTCCTGGTAAAGGGTCAGCGTTGGTGGCTTCGGCAATGCGACCGGGGCTGGGTCCGGCGCCGACGGGGACGGGGAAGGGGCCGGCGTCGCTGATTGCGGTGGGGTCTGCTGTTGTCGAGCGGCTACTGGGGCAGCCCGCGGTGATTCCGTCTCGCTGGCTGGCGACGCGGGAGCGTCTCCCTCCGCGGGGGTCCGGTGAACAGGGGTGAGAGGCTGTGGCGCCTCCATTGCTGTCGGTACCGATCGCGCGGCTGGGGGAGTCGCGGCGGGCTGCTCTGCCGTCGAGCTCTTAGGAGGCGTCGTCTGGGAAGTCGGTGCGGCTGCTTCAGTTCGCCGTGGCGTCGTGGGGTGAGAGAACGTGTCGGAGAGCGCCGGCATGCTGATCGCGAGGGCAGCGACGAGGGCGGCTCCTGTGACGACGGCAGCGTGCCGGGTGTGCCGTCGGGGGAGTGGTGCGGCTGACGCTGACACATTCTGGTCGGCCGCCCAGGCGACATAGCCTGCAGCTGCCGGCCCCAGGGTGAGGGGGAGGATGATCGCTGCAACGCGGGAACCGGCGTGGTCAACCTCGTCGTACGCGAGGCGGCAGTTCGGGCAGGCGTCGAGGTGCGCGTCGATGGATCTGCGCATCGCGGGGGTGAGCTTGTTGCGGGCGTACTTCCCGGCCTTCTCGATCACCCACTTGTGCTCGTCCGGCACGTGGTCGGACTGCAGGTGCGCTTGGATCCACTCCTGCCGGAGGCCCTCACGGGCCCGGACGGCGAGAGCGGCGACGGCGTTGGGTTTCATGCCGAGTAGCGGCGCGATCTGCGCCGGCTGCATCCGCTCGACCTCGCTGTACCAGAGGATTTCCTGCCACCGGTCGGGGAGGGCTTGGAACGCTCGGACGGCGAGGGAGCGGTCCTCGGTGCTGTCGTCGGTGAACGCGGACAGGGAGGGGTCTTCTTTGTCGCCGACGTGCTCGAGTGCGACTTCGCGGTGGCTGCGACCCCATTCGGCGGCGATGTTCTTCGCGGTCACGAGGGCGTAGCTACGGAACGCGGTGGTGGGTCCGTGGCCGCGGTCGATGCTGCGGAGGATCCGGGTGAAGGTCTCCGCGGTGATGTCGTCGGCGTCGTAGGTGGTGAAGAACGTGGCGGCCTTCCGGATCGCGGCAGCGTGCCGTTCCCAGAGCTGCGTGTACGCGTCCCGGTCGCCGTTTCGGATGGCGGTGAGGAGGTCCTGGTCGGACCGGTGCGCGGCGCGCAGCTTCACCGGGTTCCCGTGGTTTGCAGGGCGTGGGTGCGGCGCTTGAGCTCGTCGAGCATCCGGGCGCCTTCAGCATCGTCCGTGAAGTCCACCTCGGGGGCGGTGTCCGGGGCTTCACGCAGCAGGATCGGCAGGTTCGGGGTGAGCAGGAGCACGACAGTCGTTGGGGCGCCGTCGTCATCGGACGCCGGCAGCTCGACGTGGTCGGTGAGCTGCGCTTGTGCAAGAGCTGCGGCGTACTCGAGGAGGCCGTAGGCGACGTCGTCGGTGAGCAGCGTGCTGGTCAGGCCGTAGATGAGGTGCTTCATCGGCGGGTAGCCGGAACGGGGGTGAGACGCGGCATGGGTGGTCCTTCGGGTCGGGGAAGAACTGTGCGGCCAGCGCTAGGGGACGCTGGCCGCACACGGTTGTGCACACCCGATGCCGGTGGGGACCGACCCGTGAGGGATCAGGTCTCACGGTGGGACACGGTCCGTCACCACGGGTGCGACCCAACTCGGGGAACGGGTCGGGTTCACTACCTCGAACGGCTCCTACGCACCCGTGGGAGCCGTTCGTGGCTCTCATTCGAACCCAAGCCGACCCGATCGCTCAGCTTCCGGGGGTGAAGATCACACCAAAACTCACCCTCCCCCGTGTGGGGGTCAGAACAGCCCGACGGTCGCTGCGATCCGGACTGCTTGCACCCGGTTCGAGGCGCGCAGCTTGGTCAGGATGTGTTCGACGTGCGTGTTCACGGTGTGGCGGGAGATGACGAGCATGTCGCTGATGCGGGCGTTGGTGAGCCCGTCGGCCATGAGTCGGAGGATCTCGCGTTCCCGGCGGGTGAGGCCGACATCGCCGGCGAGCACGTATGCGGCGATCTCGGCCTGCAGGTTCCGGCGGGTGTGGTCAAGGACCCGGTACTGGGCGTCGGTGAACTGGTGGACGCCCATGTACTGGAAGTGGCCGCTGCCGACGACGCGGTCGCCGTGCTTGAACGCGAACGACATGCCCTGGGTGAAGCCGGCGCCGACCATGTGGTCTTGCGCCATCGCGCTCTGCGCGAACCGGGGTGCGCGGGTCCAGTCGAGGATGTCCTCGTGGGCGTCGATGACGGACTGGAAGTACTCGCTCTTCGGGATGAACTCGACGATGCCGTCCTGCAGCTGCTCGACCGGGACGTTGTGGTGGAACAGGTGCTCGTCGTATGCCTTCTGAGTTGGCCGGGTCGTGAGACTGAGACGGGCGGCCGGTGCGATGCTCTGCAGCTCGAGCAGCGCCGAGAGGACCCGGTCGCGAGCGAGGGGGACGAGGACCGGGGTGGCGGGGGCAGCGCCGGTGAGGGTGTTCCATGCCAATGCTTCGGGGGGCATGACGGTATTGAACCCGCCGCAGAAGGTGATCAGTGCTCTGTTGCGGTGAGCGTCTGGTCAGATTCGGGTTGACCGCCGACGCCCCCTGGCAGGGGGACGTCGGCGGTTGGTGTCAGCGAACCCGAAATACCACACTGACACCGGACAGCTCCCTTCCCGAAAAGGGAGCTGCGTCTGGAGCCGGCGCTGCGTGCACCCGCACACCGGCTACGCCTGTTGAGATGTGGTCGGCCGCGGATCGTGACGCGGACCGACAAGGAAAGTTCCGGTCAGGGCTGCCCGAGCCAGAGGGCTTCGTCGCGGGTGTGCGCGCCGAGCTTCCGGTAAAGAGCAGCACGTGGGTTTTCGCCGTGTTCGGGGAGACATGCAGGGCGGCTGCGACCTGGTTGATGGTGGGGTGCGCGTTCAACGCCGCGAGCACTTCCCGCTCCCGCGGAGTCAGCTTCACCCGCTCCCGGTACGTCCACGGTTCCGGGATGGTGTCGAACGTGTGGTCGATCAGCGGCAGCAGTCGCTGACGGAGCTCGGGGGAGGCGTGGCTGAGGGCGCTGTACGCATGGTGGTGGTTCACCGTGGTCGCGGCGAGCTCAAGGGTGGTTTGCGCGACGTCGCCGGAAATGGCGAGTTCCGCGGTGGCGTAGAGGACAGCTCCGGTCGGCAGGTGCCGGGCGGGAGTGGTGTCGGGTCGGATGTGTTCGTTCTGCCGCAGCAACGCCAGCGCCTGCTCCGGCCGGCCGCGGAGGAGCGCTTGCCGGGCGAGCGGGATGATCAGACTCCCCGGCCGGTGCAGCAGCCCCGGCGTGGTCAGGATGCTCTCCGCCGCCCGAAGATCCCCGACGGACTGGTACAGCCCGGCAAGGTCGGAGCGCAGCACACTGCCGGCGATGGTTCCCGCGGAGGTGCGCTTCGACCCGGTGACCAGGAGCGTGTTGATGCGGTGGATCAGGTCCCACTGGCGGGAGCAGGTCAGTGCGACGCGGGCGCGGGCATGCATCGCCACCCAGCCGAGATCCCCAGCGACGATCGGCTCGTCCACCTCGGACAGCGCAGTCTCCGCCGCGGGTAGATCCAGCGACGCTGTCTGCAGCAGCACCCGGGCGAGGAGCCCTGCGGGCTCGTAGTGGTACGCCAGCGTCCCAGGAGCGCTTCGTTCGATAGGTGCGTCTCCGAGGAGGGCTGCGGCGTCGGCGAAGCGCTCCTCGAGGGCGTGCACGAGCGCGAGGTGTTCCCGCACGTACCGGGCGAACGGGTGCTCCACCGTGTGGGTCGCCCACCGGAGGGCGTCGGCGAAGCACTCCGCGGCGCCCGTGAGATCCGCCGCGAGCAGCTTCGCGGTCCCGCACCGCAGCAGCACGGACGGCATCACGTCCGAGAACCCCTCCGGCCGGTGCGGGGCAGTCTGCACGTTCGCGAGGACCTCGTCAACGAGGATCACCGCGTCCTGGTACCAGCCGTGCGCGAGCAACTCACGAAGATCCGCCTGCTGCGTGCCGAGCACGTCCCGCATAGCGGGGGACTGCTGCCCCTGCACCCACCGGCGGAACGCCGTCGCCGCAGCCGGGTCGATGATCATGCCCGGCCGCTGCACGGCGTCCGCGATCGCCCGCGACATCGCATGCCGCGGGTGCGCTTCGAACCACGCCCCAGGCGCACTCTCAAATACCCGGCGCAGCAGGTCGGGTGCGGTCGCAAGGTAGCGGTAGAAGCAGGCGTCCAACAGCGTGTTGATCCGCTCCCAGTCAGCGTGGTCCAACGCCTCCTCGAGCGCGCGCGTGACGTCCAATGGGGCTCCTCGGGTCGAGTCCCGTTCCGCTCCAGGGTGAGCGGCACGGGCAGGTGGTCGGCAGGTATTCGATGTCCGATCTTCGACGAGGCGGAAGCGCCACGCGTGGAATCACCCGAAACATCACCAGGGGTCTGCCACTGCAAGTGAATGGCCAGAACGCGCGAGCAACCATCGGGAAGATTCCCTATTTCAGCCCCCCCGCTTCGAGATCCGGCTCGGCGCACAGCCCAGACGTCCCTCAGATGCGTGGCGGAAGCGATCGTGATGCGCCGCCCGCCGGAATCATCCAGGCCGATGACCGGTGGCCCACCGCCGGCCACCGCGATCCGCCCGAGAGGGGACGAGGGACGGCGCATCGCTGTGGGACGGTGGCCGCCCCACAGTGAAAGGAACCTCTATGAGCAACACCACCGAACGCCACCGCCGTGCGCTCACCTACTCGAGCGCGGCGATCTGGCTCGCTATCGCCGGCGTCCTCGGCATGATCTCGATCGTCGCGTGGTTCGCGGTCGGCTGGTTCTTCCCCTTCGTCATCTTCTGCGGCGCTCTGCTCTGCTACCTCATCGGCATCGTCCAGCTCTTCCGCCGCCGGTAGCCGCCGTCCCGGGCCTGCACGGGCGGTGCACTGATGGTGTCTGCTCGTGCAGGCCGGGCGTCCGTGCCTCATTCGAGGGAGGTGCGGGTGAGCTTCCGGGTGATATCAGCGAATCGAGGACGGGTAGACGCGAACCTGCGTTTTGACTGAGTGCGCACCAGTCTCTCGGCGGGCCTTTTCGGGCTGCCGCTGACCCGACAGAAGGAAGCCCTCGTGCGCACATTCCTCCCGCACCGTGAAGACGGTGCTCCACCTCGACGGCGGGCGGCGCTCTCGGCGCTGTTAGCTCTTGGCATCGTTGCGACCTCTCTGACCGCTGCCGGTCTCGTGGTTGCTCCGCAAGCCGCTTCGGCGGCTCCAGGGAACCCTGGGACGCCTTCTGACCCGACTGTGCTCTACAGCGAGGGGTTCCAGAACAACGGCCCCACTCCGGAGCTGCTGACCAGGTATTCCAGCCCGTCCGGACAGCAGTACACCGCCGACAACGACTGGCTGATCAACTGCAACGGCATCGTGCTGCAGTACAACAGCCCCGATTCCGCCGCCAACAGCCAGCCCGTCAGTGGGTGTGCGAACCGGAACAGCAACGCCCTGACCCCGTACTCGTACCTCCGGCAGGAGGCCTGGGCGATCGGGAAGTTCCGCGGCGTCGACCCGACAACGAACAACGTGGTCAGTGCGTACACGCAGAACCTCGACAACTCACAGCTTCAGCCCAACGAGATCGAGTTCAAGACCGTGCAGCCGATCGCGCTGCCGCAGGCGAGCGGCCGGTTCGTCTCGTTCAGTGTCGATGGCGCTGCGCTCAACTGTTATGCGAGCGGGCCGCAGTACAACTTCTACCTCGTGCAGTCCGATGGCACGGAGGTGAAGGCTGGTAACACGATCAACATGTGCAACAGCGGAACCACGATCACCGCTCCTGCGGTTGGTACGGTTGGCCCTCAGGACGTTCACGTCGGCACCTACACGTCCAACGCTGCAATCAAGGTCACCGGAAACACTGTCGGCGTCATCCTGCGAAACGCCAACGGCAGTGGCTACGGTAACGATGCGTCGTTCGACAACATCCAGATCCTCGACGCAACCCCGCAGATGGACAAGTCCTTCAGCCCGGCGGTGCAGCGCCTCGGCGACACCTCGACGCTGACGTTCACGGTCACCAACACCAGCGAGCTCGGCGCCAAGCAGGGGTGGGGCTTCACCGACAACCTGCCCAACGGCCTCGTGCTCGCAAACGGCAACGTGGGCGGCACCTGTAACGCCGCAACCAGCGTGCAAGCTGGCGGGACCACCATCACCACCACGAACGGCAACCTGGCCGTCGGGGAAAAGTCCTGCACGATCACCGTGCAGGTCACGTCCACCCAGGCCGGCACGTACCAGAACTGCCCCAACACGAACGTCACGACGACGTCGCTGAATCAGCCGGCGTGCGCGGCGATCGAGTTCACCGGTCCGACCTACACCGTCTCGAAGACCGCGGACAAGACCACGGCGAAGCAGGGCGACACCGTCACCTACACCGTGACGGTGAAGAACACCGGCCAGGTGCCCTACTCGGCTGCACGCCCGGCGACGTTCACGGACGACCTGTCCAAGGTCCTCGACGACGCCACCTACAACGGCGACGCGACCAACGGCGCGACCGTGTCCGGGACCACGCTGTCCTGGTCCGGCCCGCTCGCGGTCGGTGAGACGAAGACGATCACGTACTCGGTCAAGGTCAACAACCCCGACCAGGGTGATCACGAGCTCACGAACGCCGTCACCCCGGACTCCTCGAACGGCGGTTCCTGCGACCCGACCCTGACCTGCACCACCACCACGCCGGTGCAGTCGTACACAATCGAGAAGAGCGTCGACCGCTCGAAGGTCGTTCCCGGTCAGAAGGTCACCTACACGGTGACCGTGAAGAACACCGGCAAGGTCAACTACACCGCATCCAACCCGGCCGCCTTCACCGATGACCTGTCGAAGGTCACTGACGACGCCACCTACAACGGCGACGCCACCAACGGCGCGACCGTGTCCGGCAACACGCTGTCCTGGTCCGGGCCCCTCGCGGTCGGTGCGACGCAGACGATCACGTACTCGTTCACCGTCAACGACCCCGACACCGGGGACCAGCAGCTGACGAACTCGGTTGTGCCGAACGACCCGACCGCCTGCGTCGGAAAGTGCACGACCACGGTCCCGAACGCCGGCTACACGGTGCAGAAGACCGTGGACAAGCAGAAGGCGCTGCCCGGCGACAAGGTCACCTACACGGTGACCGTGAAGAACACCGGCAAGGCTGCCTACACGGCGCAGGACCCGGCGTCCTTCACCGATGATCTGTCGAAGGTCACTGACGACGCCACCTACAATAAGGACGCCACGAACGGCGCGACCGTGTCCGGCAACACGCTGTCCTGGTCCGGGGCTCTCGCGGTCGGTGCGACGCAGACGATCACGTACTCGTTCACCGTCAACGACCCTGACACCGGCGACCACCAGCTCGACAACGCCGTCACGCCCACCGCACCCGGTGGTGAGTGCGCGCAGTCGGACGGTTGCGCCACCAGCACGCCGGTGCAGTCCTACACCACCCAGAAGACCGTCAATAAGACCACGGTCAACCAGGGTGACAAGGTCGTGTACACCGTGACCGTCACCAACACCGGCAAGGTCGCCTACACGGCGCAGGACCCGGCGACCTTCACCGACGACCTGTCGAAGGTCACCGATGACGCCACCTACAACGGTGACGCCTCGAACGGTGCCACCGTGTCCGGCAGCACCCTCTCCTGGTCCGGTCCGCTCTCTGTCGGAGCGAAGGAGACGATCACGTACTCCTTCACTGTGAACACCCCCGACACCGGCGACAAGGTCCTCACCAACGCGGTGACCCCGACGGGTCCGGGCGGTGACTGCGCTCAGGCCGACGGCTGCACCACGCAGAGCAAGGTCGCCTCATTCATCACGTCGAAGGCCGCTGACAAGGCGACGGCCAACCAGGGCGACACTGTCACCTATACCGTGACGGTGAAGAACACCGGGCAGGTCGCATACACCGACCAGAACCCGGCCTCCTTCACCGACGACCTGTCCAAGGTCCTCGACGACGCCACCTACAACGGCGACGCGTCGAACGGTGCCACCGTGTCCGGGACCACGCTGTCCTGGAAGGGCGCTCTCGGGGTTGGCGACACCACGACCATCACCTACTCCGTGAAGGTCAACACCCCCGACACCGGCGACCACAAGCTCAACAACGTGGTTACCCCCGGAACCGGTGGTGACTGCGCTCAGGCGGACGGCTGCACCACGGAAACACCAGTCGCCGCGTACACGGTCACCAAGACCGTCGACGCCACTGAGGTGGTCCCGGGGAACAAGGTGACGTACACGGTCACGGTGGAGAACACCGGCGCGGTCGCGTACACCGCCGCGAACCCGGCAGCGTTCACCGATGATCTCTCCAAGGTCACCGATGACGCCACCTACAACGGCGACGCCACGAACGGTGCCACGGTGACCGGGAACACTCTGAACTGGGACGGTCCGCTCGCGGTCGGGGCGAAGGAGACGATCACGTACTCCTTCACCGTCAACAACCCGGACACCGGCGACCACAAGCTGATCAACCAGGTCGTGCCGAAGGACCCGACCGCGTGCGTCGGAAAGTGCTCCACGCAGGTTCCGGCTGGCTCGTACACCACGTCGAAGACCGCCAGCGAGGCAACGGCGAAGGAAGGTGACACCGTCACCTACACGATCACGGTGAAGAACACCGGCCAGGTCAACTACACGACCCAGACGCCGGCATCCTTCACCGACGACCTGTCGAAGGTCACCGACGACGCCACCTACAACGGTGACGCGAAGGTGTCGTACTCGGAAGGGTCGACGGGCAACAACCCGACCGTGTCCGGGAACACGATGTCCTGGTCCGGGCCACTGAAGATCGGCGAGACCGCAACGATCACGTACTCGGTGAAGGTCAACACCCCCGACACCGGTGACAAGGTCCTCACCAACGCGGTCGTTCCCTCCGGCCCCGGTGGCGACTGTGTCACCCCCGGTGGCTGCACCGTGAACACACCAGTGGGATCGTTCACCGTCGCGAAGCAGACCGACAAGACCACCGCGAAGCCGGGCGAGGTTGTTCACTACACGGTGACGGTCACCAACACGGGTGCGTTCTCATACACCGAGGCGAAGCCGGCGTCGTTCACCGATGACCTTTCCAAGGTCACCGATGACGCCACCTACAACGGCGACGCCTCGAGCGGGGCAACCGTGGAGGGCAACACGCTGTCCTGGTCGGGTCCGCTCGGCAAGGGGCAGACGATCACGGTGACGTACTCCTTCACCGTCAACAACCCCGACACCGGCGACCAGAAGCTGGTCAACGTCGTCGACCCCGGCGCCGGCGGCGGCTGCGCCACCCAGGGCGGCTGCACGACCAGCACCACGGTCACCCCGACCCCGCCGACCCCGCAGGGGCCGACGGTCGCCACGGGTGGCACCGCGATCACCGGCCTGGGTGTGTGGCCGATGGTCGGAGCGGCAGGTTCCGCGATCGCGGTCCTGCTGGCACTGCTGACCATGACGGTCATCAACCGCCGACGGAACGGTGACAGTGCGTAACCAGCAACACACGGGGCGGCGTCGGCAGTGGGTGTACCTCACTGTCGGCGCCGCCGCCGTTGCCACCCTCATCATCAGCGGCATCGGAATCGGCCAGTACTTCTCTGGGCCTGTTGACCTGCACGGCAACCGCGTCACCTACGACGACGCCGCACCGCCCGCCGCGCAGAGCTCCGCGGTCCCGCAAATCGGCACCGACCGGTTCGAGGTGCCCTCCGTCGGTCTCAACGTGCCCTTCGGAGCGCTGACGTCGGTCGACAATGTCATCGAGCCGCCCGGATTCACCTCCGCCTACTGGGTCCGCGACCACGGCGTCAGCCCGAAGAACGCCAGCAAAGGCACCGTGTTCGTGGTCATGCACTCCCTCCGCAACGGCGCCGTCGGGCCGGGCAACTACCTCATCGACGTCGATCGGCGCACCGCCAAGGTCGGCCTCGGCGCCACGATCGACGTCGACGACGTCGAGTACACGGTCACGAACACGCTCGCGATCGACAAGCCCGCCATCGCCGACGCGAACGCCGTGTGGGCGAACACACCCAACCGGCTAGTCGTCATCACTTGCCTCCAACGGCCCGGGGGAGGACCGTCGAAGCAGAACATCGTCATCGAAGCCACCCGAAAGACCACATAGATGACCGCCGCACCAGTACAGGGGCGTCGCGCCAGCCACACGGCAGGCGCGACGCCTCCGTCCTGCTCCACCGGGCCCCAGGACACACGGCTCCACCAGATCACCCGGGTGCTGCAATCAGCCACTGCCGCGGAGAACACGGCAACCGGTGCGGCGCTCCGCGAAGCATTCCGCACCACCCGGTACCTGCTCGGCGGAGCCCGAGCGATCGGCTTCACCGTGCCGGAGCTTTCGGCCTTGCTCGGGGTGAGCTCTGGAGCGCTGCGGGCACGAAGCGACCAGGACGGTTCGATTCCGACCACGACCTTCATCGCCCTCGCCGGCATCGCAGTGACAGCCATCGAGATGTGGCAGCACGCCGGCACACTCGGCACGCCGTCGTTAGACGAGTCCGGGCGCGAGAGCTACCCCGCGTCGGCGCTGCTTCGCGCGCTCCTGACGATGCCGCCAACCGAAGGACGGAACAGCATCTCCGTCGCGTCATGACCGCGTGAATTGGTCATCTGACAGGGCAGCAGACCCGACCAGAAGGACCCCCATGCTGCAGATCCCGCTGCGACGAACCCGACCTACCGGTCAGCCTGACCTTGACGCCACGACGCATATCAGCCTCGTCCCCGAGCTATGGAAAGAGGCCCACTACATCGCCCAGCGCAGCACACCACAGCCCCCGTCAGGTGCCGGTGGTGGCAACGAGGACCACGTGCCGGTGCTCACTAGCCCCGCAGCCCAGCTGTTGATGCTTGGTGCGGCGCTTCTGCTGTGCGCGTTCATCAGCGGCTGCTTCCTGCCCAGGCTGGTTCCTGCCCTCTTCGTGCTGCTCGCCGTTCCCGCCCTCATCGGTGCGGGCTTGCTTGCAATCTCCGCTACGTCCTCCCGACACCGGGAGCTGGCCCCGTGAGTCGCGGGAACCGGTCTCTTGTGCGGCAGATCACGCGGCTGGCATGGCGGACGAGCGCACCAGACGAGCGAGCGACCCTGCTCGTGGTGTTCATCAAAGCTGTCATCGCCGCTGCCGCCGTCTCCACGCACCGGTCCCACATCACGACGCAGGAGGATCTCGTCGACCTCGAGCGGATCCTCGCCGCGGCGCAGAACCACCTCGACGCCGTCACCCGCCGGCAGACAGCAGCTCAAGTCGACGACGCAGCTGCGGCGATCGCGTCACGATCTGCCGGGTAGTGCATCTGCTCAACGGAGCCGGGCGGGGGCCCTGGGTGCAATGGGGGGACTCAGGGCCCACGCGCTTCAACACCACCCTGACTGACGAGGAGAGCTGCTCTTGCCTGCCCGCGACCACCGCCACCGCACCCTCCGGCACTGGGAAACCATCACCGGCCCGGAACACGCCACCCGCCTGCCCTGCACCTGTCGGATCAGCCGCAACCACACCTACCTGGCCTGGCTCGAGCTGCCCGAGAACCAGCTGGCCCTTGCCCGCGCCCGCAAGGTCTGGGCCGCCACAGAGACAGCGCAGCGCGCCAGCGCATAACACCACAGCACGGCGCACCCGCCACGAACAAAGGATCAGCTTGCCCCTCACCTCACGCCACATCGTCGGTATCGCATCGACCCTGACCGCCGCGGCCCTCCTCGCCGGCTGCAGCAGCGACAAGCCGCAGCCCACCACCCCGCCTTCAGCCGCCGCCACGATCCCCGCCGGCGTCGAAGGGGCAGCACACTTCGACGACGGGTACCTGCAGATTGGGTCCGGACCGAAGACCGTCGACCTCTACATCGACCCCATGTGCCCCTACTGCAAGCTCTTCGAAGAGACCTCCGGACCCATGCTCTTCGCCGCAGCATCGAACCAGGACGCCACGATCCGGATCCACCCGGTCGCGATCCTCGACCGGCTCTCGAAGGGCACCGCGTACTCCACGCGTGCGGCGTCGTTCCTGACCGCGGTCGCCGCGAAGCACCCCGACAAGACCCAAGCGTTCCTGCAAGCCTTGTACGCGCACCAGCCGGCGGAAGAGACCGCTGGGCTCACCGACAAGCAGCTGCGGGACCTCGCGCACGGAGCAGGCGTGCCGTCTGCAGACCAGCTCGACTCGGAGCAGTACCGGAGGTGGGTGCAGCGTCTCACCGCGCGAGCCATGTTCGGGCCGCTGCCGACAACCACTCAGATCCCTGCGATCCACGGTGTGCCCACCGTCGTGGTGGACGGTGACGTCTTCCATGGCAACAGCGACGAGACCGACGCGTTCAAGCAGTTCTACGCGAGCCACTGAAGCTGCCAGCAGAGCAGGGGGTCCGGACACGATTTCGTGTCCGTACCCCCTGCTCGTTCGGTCAGCGGCCTGCCGTGTAGTGGTTGTTGATCTGCTCTTGGGTGAGGGCGGTGCTGTAGACGGCGGCGTAGCGCATCGAGCCGGTGAAGTAGGGGTTCGCGTTGGTCCAGTCGCGGAGCTTGTCGTAGCCGATACGCCAGTACCCGGTGTATGCCTGCGGCGTGGTGGCTGACGAGCTTGAGTCGACAAGGACACCGTCGAGGTAGAGCCGGGTTCCGGCGGTGGGGGACAGGGTGGCGTCGACGAGGTGCCATTGGCCGTCGGCGTATGACTTCGGAGACGTCAGAATCTGTTTCGCCGCGCCGGGTTGGTAGATCGCGAAGTGCACCTGACCGTTGGTGTCCATGTAGATCTTGCGGTCGTTGGACGGGGACTCGCCCGTGCGTTGACTGCCGAAACCCATGATCGTCCCGCCGGCACTCGTGGTCTTGAACCAGACCTCCTCGGTGAACGTGGTCGGGTTGTTGTATGCGGTCGGGGCGTACACGTAGCTCGAGGAGCCGTTCAACACGTAGGCGCCACCAGGATCGCGTGGGCAGGCAATGGGCGGTATCTGCTGTGACGACATGCCCCCTTGGTAGGCTCCGTTCGCCCTGTTGCCGGAGATGTCGGTTGCGCTGCTAGAGCCATCAGCATCATTCAGCGGGTACGCGAAGAGGGCAGTCTTGTCGGCCGTCGCGGCGGCCGCGCAGGTGAAGTACGTCGCCGTCCCGGCGGTGTTGCTGCTGTTCGACACGGTCGCGGTGAACGCCGATAGCGTCGGGTTCAACCCGATCAGTACCAGGAGCATCGCCAGCGCCAGGCCGAGCGCTGCAGCAACACTCCTGCCGTTCCGGAGGCTCATGGGCGTCATGGATGCACCGTCTTCAGGTGGCCGATCTTGAGGCACCACAGCAGCGGCAAGGCGCAGACCAGGCCGACGATCAGCCAGCCGACCCAGCTGAGGTCGGTGGTCGCGACGAGCTGGTAGAGACCGTTGTGGGTGAGCTTGGTGATGGTGAGCTCCCCGACCTGGCCGTCCAGCAGGCGGACGCTGTCGCCGCCGTGCGCTTGCACGCGGGTGGGCAGGATCCCGGTGGACACGACGGTGGCGTGCACGGCGCCGGCGGTGACGGTGTTGGTGATCATCACCACGTTCACCAGCGCCTTGAGGACGAACGCGGCGTAGGAGACGGTGAGGCAAGCGCCGGCGATGCGAAGGCTGCGGCGCGTGATCGGGTTGGTGAATGTGCTCGTCAGCGCCCACACCAGCAGGCCGCCGATCGCGAGAATCGGTGCTGCCTTGCACACCCACCCCAGATACGGCACGAGAAGGACTGGCGCTCCGACGACGTCGCGCTGCGTCAGGGCCCATGGGTCGGTCGCGCCGTTGATGTCGCCGCGGGTGTGGAACGACCCATCCCGGTTCATCTGGGTGATCCGGTGCGTGTAGGTGACCGTCGGGTTCGTCGGCTCCCGGTATGTGATGACGTCGCCGACGTGGAGTGTGGTGACGTCGACGGGGCGGTCGATGACGAGCGACCCGACCGGGGCGGCGGTGCCCATCGATGGGGTCTCGACTACGAAGAAGCGGCCTCCCGTGATTAGGAAGCCGATCGCAACGACGAGGATGACGGCGCTGACGCCGGCCAGGACCCAGGCGGCGGTGGATTCGAGCAGTGTGCGGGTGCGGCGTTCGGGCTGCGAGGCGGGGATGATGCCGCTGAGGGGAGCGGCTGCGATGTGGGTCATGTGATCCCGTTCGGGTAACAGGAACGGCCGAGCAGTCGGCCGAGAGAAGGGGAGGGGTCCCGCCGTCCGGAGGAGGCGGGACCCCTGGGCGACTAGGCCGTGAAGGTCCAGGTCATCGGGACCGACGCGGCGAGGCCCTGGTACGTGTTGCCCGCGGAGGAATCCAGGGTCACGGCGAAGTTGAACGGCACGCTGGCACCGGCTGCGGGCGCCGGCGGCATCGTGAACGCGGACGAGGCTGCGCCCGCGAAGCTGGCGAGGGTGCCGCTGAACACGGTGGTCGACCCGGACGTGATGACCAGGTTCATCTTCGAGCAGAGGTCGGTCGCGGTGCCGTTCTGGCTGCCGTTGTTCGACTGCGTGCACGTCGAACCGGGGGTGAGGGTGAACGTCGACGCGTTCGCGGAACCGGTGTTCTTGATCGTGATCGCCGTGTTGACGGTCTTGCCCGGCGTCATCGTCGTGCTGCCACCGAACTTGTTGATCGTGGAGCAGGTCGCCGAGTTCGTCGACACGGAGCCACCGTCGGTGCTCGAGCAGGTGACGGTACCGCCGGCGTTCTGCTCCTGCATCGTCAGCGTGCCGGTCGCGGCGGTGTTGCTGCTGTTCGTGATGCTCGCGGCGAACCCAGACAGGGTGCCGGTGAGCGAGAGCGCGAGGAGCACGGACGCAAAGACGCCGGCGATGATCGCGACCGGGGCGAAGCGGAGCCGCTTCAGCGGGGAACGGTGGGACTGGACAGACATGGTGACCTCAATCGGGTGTTGACGGACACGCAGCAGGTCGGCCTGCGGGCCCGGAAGCACCCGCCTGTCGTGCATGCGTTCACCCTTGAGATGCGATCCGACGTCGTCCATGACGCGCGGGATCCAAAGAATTCGAGCGGCTGTCGACGGGAGTGAGTGCGGAGAGGGAGAGTGGTAGCTCCGTGGACGTTTCGTATAGCTGGCTGTACGCTTGGGAGTGCGCGCTGCAGTAGCGGCGTGAAGTGAGCTCGGCAGCCTTCCGGACGGTCGGTGAGCCGAGCTTCGCGTTTTCTACGGCAAGATCATCGACTGGACACGACGGCGCCAGTCCCCACCTCGGGTGTAACTCCACGCGATCGCGTCTGCGATCCAGAGCAACGGCTCCTGGTGCGCGGTCTCGTGCGCATACGAGATTCGGCCGCCGACACCAAGCTGACGTATGGCCTCGTAGAGGACCCGCTTGTCGGCGCGCTCGATTGATTCGTCACGTTCTAGCACGAGCCGGTCATGGCCCTCTCGAGCAGCGAGCGCGACTAGGTCACGCAGACACTCTCCACGTCCAGCAGCCTGCTGCTTGTGCTCAGAGTGGACAACATGTGCCCGAACGCCGAGGCGTTCGAGGGTCGCCAAGATCTGGCGACGTCGGGAGTCGCTCTCGCTCGTGAAGTGCAACCGACGCTGCCCCGGCAGCACAAGCGCGCGAACATCCCGACGGAGTGCAACCTGGTCGCCCGTAACGACTACCGCGGCAACCATCGTGTAGCCCTTGCTCTTGGATTCATCGACGACCAACGCGCTCACCACGAGAGTCCGCCCATCGACGCGATGGAGATCATCGTCGGTGATCCGGGTGAACCCACTCGTCCGCGATCGCCTTGAGTTCGTCGAGCGTCAGAGCGTAGCTGCCGCTGCCCCAGCCCGGCCGGCGGCGTTCGCGGATGCGGCGATACTCAGCCAGCATTCGCAGGTACGTGTCCAGCATCGGCGAGTGCGAGTTGCCGCCATCGTGGCTGTCGATGAACTCACGCTGCTCCTGCCAGCGTCCGCCGCCAACGAGATACTCGACGTAAGAGCCCATCTTGCCCTCGAGATCATCATTGAAGTCGAAGCCCTGGTACCGCAGCGTTGACGTCACCTCCGATGGAACCTCGGTGCCCTGCTGCTGCAGGCCAGCGATGCTGTACTGAGCGACCCGGAACATATCGAGGATGTCCATGACACGTTGCGAGTCCCGCTTGCTGAGCTCCTGAGCTATGCCGGCGAACTCCGCCCAGTACTCCTGAGTGAAGCCAGCCTCAAGCACACGGGCCCGCTCGAGCTGGTCTCCTCTGTCGCCATCGCCATCGACATCGCCCTCGCCGTCGGGGAGAACGCGGCCGAGGATTCGATGGAGCAGCGACAGAACGTGGCGATCCTTCGGGCTCAAAGAATCCGGAGCGTACCCATCCTGTCGAGGGCTGTCCCGGACGCTCACTACGGCCTCTCGAATCAGGTCGCGCACGAAGTCACTGAGGGTCACTCCGTCTTCTGCGGCCTGTCGTGCAGCGGCATCCCGAATTTCGTCGTCCAGCCGAATGGTGAGCGTCGCCATTCGCGTCCTCTCGTATTGCGTTTAGCGTAACACGTAAGACAGTAAAACGGCGCTCGGCGAGGAGCGTCCGAAATCGACCGTTTGTGGCACAAGGACCGGCATCGCGCCGGAAGGGCTACCTGAAGGGGCGAGTTGTGTAGCGATACTCAGTGCCGGAATCTATGCGTCGTTAACGGCCGACGGCAACGAGTTCCGCTACGTTCTCGACCATGGGCGAGCTCCTCGGGTACGCGCGAGTGTCGACAACCGATCAAGATGCATCGCTGCAGCTCGACGCGTTGAACGCAGCGGGCTGCTAGCGGGTGTGGGTCGACACAATGTCCGGCTCGCTCGAGCACCGCCCCGAGTTGAACAAGCTTCTCGATCAGCTCCGCCCGGGCGACACGCTGGTCGTGTGGCGCCTCGATCGCCTGGGGCGCTCAATCCGGCACCTCATCGACCAGCTTCGGGCGCTGGGGGAGCGGGGCGTCGGCTTCCGGTCGTTGCAGGAGACGATCGATACCACCTCGCCCGGTGGCCGGCTCGTGTTCCACGTCTTCGCCGCGCTGGCCGAGTTCGAGCGGGACCTCATCCGTGAGCGAACACACGCCGGCCTCGCGGCCGCGCGAGCACGCGGGCGTACCGGTGGTCGTCCCCCGCGGCTCTCGCCGGATCAGGTACGGACTGCGCGTCGGCTCTACGAGCAGCAAGACACGACCGTCGCCCAGATCGGTGACGTCCTCGGCGTGAGCCGCACGACCGTCTACCGGGCTCTCCGACGCGAGAGTGAACCTGTTGCCGGGCGGCGCCGCAAGACGTCCGGTTGACCACCCTTGGGTTCAGCTGGTCGTTGCTACACCACCGTGATTTGGAGTGTTGCGGATGGGATCGAGGCTGGAGCAGCGTGCCCGTGAGGCGCGATTCTGGGGGCTACTCGGACAGAGTATGAGCAGGCCGGCTGCTTGCGATGCTGTCGGCGTGCATCCGCGTCAGGGATACCGATGGTTCAAAGCCGCTCGAGGGAAGAACCCGTTCGAGCGCGCCGCTCGTTCGGGCCGTTACTTGCGTGAGGAGGAACGACTCAGGATCGCTGACCTCCGCCTCGGCGGCGCAGGCGTGCGCCGGATCGCGGCTGAGCTCGGTCGGGCGCCCTCGACCATTAGCAGGGAGCTCAGCCGGAATAGCTCACGGGGCGGCGCTTACCGGCCCTACGCGGCTCAGAAGCGATGCCGGGAGCGAGCGCGACGGCCGAAACCGCGGAAGCTGGACCGGCTGGAGCTCGCTCTGCAGGTCGAGCTCCGGTTGGTGCGGAAGTGGTCCCCGGAGCAGATCCGTGATGACCTGGCCCGGACGTTCTTTGACCGGCCGGAGATGCGCGTGTCGCACGAGACGATCTATCAGTCCCTGTTCGTCCAGGGCCGCGGGCACCTGCGCGCTGACCTGTACAAACACCTCCGCACCGGCCGCGCCATCCGCCAGCATCGCGGCGAGCCCAGACGGGCGTCGTGGTCGAAGATCCGCGACATGATCCTGATCAGCGAACGCCCCGCGGAAGCCGACGACCGGGCCGTCCCCGGCCACTGGGAAGGGGACCTGATCGTCGGGATCAACGCCAGGAGCGCGATCGGCACCCTCGTCGAACGCACCACCCGCTACGTGATGCTGCTCCACCTCCCGAACGGACACAGCGCCGACGCGGTCCGTGACGCGATGATCCGACCATCCAGACCCTCCCCGCACATCCGCGTCGGTCATTGACCTGGGACCAAGGCACCGAGCTTGCCTGGCACAAAGACATAACCCTCGCCACGGACCTCGCGATCTACTTCTGCGACCCCCACAAGCCCTGGCAGCGCGGCTCGAACGAGAACACCAACGGCCTGCTCCGGCAGTACTTCCCCAAGTCCACCGACCTCACCATCCATAGCCCAGAACGGCTCCGCGAAGTCGCTGCCAAACTCAATGGCCGACCTCGCAAAACCCTCGACCACCGCACCCCGGCAGAAGCGTTCGAACAGCTACTCTCGGACCCGAAACAACCACCCGTTGCAACGACCCCTTGAAACCGCCACCGGCTATCGGACACCTGGTCGTGCCAAGGCAGCGTAGCTTCGGCTCATGTTCGCAGCAGGAGCAGAGGGTTGGTGGTGGGCCCTGCTCATCCTGCCGGTCGTCGTGGCAATCGGCTTCTACCGGGATCGCCGCAACCGGCGGAAGTGACCGCTGAGCGATCGGCTACCGGACTGCTTCGAGTGACGATTTCAGTCGTATCCGTTTTCGTGCGTTGTCACTGACTCGCGGCCGCGGAGTTGAATTGGGAGTTGAAGACCGCCACACAGTGAAGGGCCCCGAGCAACGCTCGGGGCCCTTCACTGTGTGGTGTCTACTTCACGACGGTGTAGACGTTCCTGCTGCACGATCCGCAGACCTTGCTGCGGTAGAAGTCGTGCCGGATGCGCTTCTTCTGGTAGTGGGCGCTGGTGATCGCGTCCTGGAGGTTGCGGTTGGCGTGGCTGCATGCCCAGCCGACCGTCCAGGCCACGCCCGGAGCGCCGCAGATCTCGCCGTAGATCTGCAGAGCCTTGTAAGCGGCTTCGACCTGCGAGCGGGAGAAGTAGAACGAGATCTTCGGGTAGTACTGCGAGGCTGCGCGGCTTTGGGCGCCGGCGATGGTGGCGGGGGCCTTCGAGACATCCGTGACGAACCCGTTGGCGTACACCACGTGGTACAGGTCTGCAGTCTCGGTCAGCACGGCGTCGTCGGGCAGCGTCAGCGCGGTGCCGTCTCCCAGTGGCACTCGGGCGTTGTCCGCATCCGCCGCCACGACTTCGGAGCCGGGGCCGTACTGCGGGGCGGCGTTGTCCTCTTCTTCCGAGAACGCGGGGTCGTTAGCCACTGAGGAGCTGGCCGTAAAGGTGTAAGGACCGGCAATCACGGTGCTGTCGGTGCTGCGTCCGCCGGATTTGCCGGTGATGCTCGCCTGCCAGGAGTAGGTGGCACCATCAACCAGGATGCCGTCCGGAATCTGCCAGGAGTCGTTCACAGCGTCCGAAGTTGCGACGGTGTCACCACTGTTGTTGCGGAGCGTGTAGGTGATCGCGGCGTCGGCGGGGATGTCGTCGTCGGGCACGTAGACCGACAGCTCGGAGTCGAGTGCGATGGTCGCACCGTTGGACGGGTCAGACGCGATCTGCTTCGTGGCCCAGTCGCCGAGCCCGAAGGTGTAGCTGCCGCTTGAGACCTGGCTGTCGCCGTCGACGGTGGTCGCGGTGACAGTGTGTGCGCCGGGAAGGTTGTCGACGAGCACTGTTGACGTGGTGGTGGCCGTGTCGGAACGCTTGAACGTCACCGGAGCGGAGTCGACCGTGACGACCAGGGTGCCGTCGCTGCTCGAGCGAGCGGGAGCGGTGACAGTGCAGCTCACGGGGCTGGACGGTACGGTTGCAACCCACTTGCCCGAGGCGATCGACGGGCAGCTGACGGTCGGAACCTTCGGGCTCGAGTACCACCCCTGCACGTCGATGACGTAGTTGGTCGCTTCGGCCGCGTTCCGGAGGGCGATCTTGCCGTTGGCGCCGAGCGGAACAGTGATGGTGTTGGTTTGGATCTCGTTCGTCTGGAAGTTGACCGCGGTGATGCCGGGGTTGGTCTTGCCGTCGGCGTAGACGTCGGCATAGCCGTTGCTGCCACCGTGCGCGACGATGAGCGTCAACACGACTGCGGAGACGCCCGATCCCATGACCGGGAGGCCAGCGGCGCCGGCGACCTGGATCGATCGGGTTTCGTTCTTCGCGAGGATCTTGTTCCCGGTGGCCCGCGAGTCATACACGCGGCCAGAGGCCGGGGTGAACACCGCGCCGCTCTTTCCCGCAGCGGTGAAGTACCCCTGGAGGTCAACGACCAGGTTGGCGGTCGTGGACGCGTTGGCAATCGTCATCTTGCCAGCTGAGGACAGCGGCACCTGCGCCTGGATCGAGGTGGTCTCAGACGGGGCGTAGTGCAGCGAGTTCGCCGGCTTCGATCCTCCGGTGGCGTACGGCGTGAGGTAGCCGTCCGCGTCGGTGGAGTTCAGTGCGATGAGGTTCACCACAGCACTGGACGCACCCGCGGGAACACCGTTGGTACCGGTGACCTGCACGTCGATGCTCTTGCCGGGCGCGATGGTCGCCTTCGCTGCTCCGAGACCGGAACGCGTGTCGACGATGCGCTTCGCGACCGGGACGAAGCCGCCCGCAGCCGTGCCATCCGTGTTCGAGGTGTAGTAGCCCTGCACGTCGAGGATGAGACGGGCGGAGGTCTCGGTCATGACTTGGATGGTGCCGTCGGAGCCAACGGCGACGGTGGCACTGTTGGAGGTGTACTCGCCGGAAACGCCGTTGTAGATCAGCATCGTGGTGCGCGAGGTGTTCGCGTCGGGGCGGGCGAACAGCGTGCCGTACCCGGTCGATGCGCCAACTGTCGCGTTGAGCGAAACAGCTCCGACCGAACCGTCCTTCGGCAGACCAGCAAGGCCTGCGACCTTGATCGTGCGGTACTTACCTGCTTCCATCGGCGTGCTGAAGCCGCCGGTCCCCTTCGCTGTGTCGAGGATGCGACCGGTTGAGGGCGTGAAGACGCCTCCGGTTCCGGTGTCACTCAGCGCCTGTGCTGGCGTTGCCACCAGCAGCGATCCGATCAATGCAAGCGTGCCCAGGGCCGCGGCAGCGATGCTGCGCTTCCCGGCTCGCGGAGCGTGCAGCGGTGTGCGCACGAAACCCCCTTGGTCATCTGACAGCACCCGCTGCTGTCAGCCTCCGGAGCATAAGAGACAGCGGATTCATAGGGTAAGAGCCCCCTTCGGGGGTGGTGATCTGGTAGGCGAATGGCTATTGACGCTGCATAATCAGACTGCGTCGGCAAGGATCACAGGCTTCGTTGCCGCATCATCACTGCCTTCGAGGGGAACCATGACCAGCACCGTCACGCCGGCTGACACACGATCGACGCAGCCCGAGTTCAACAAGCTGTCCATCGTGGGCTTCGTTCTCGCGTTCTTCATCAGCATTGCGGGACTCATCGTCGGCATCGTCGCCCTCGCACAGATCCGACAGCGTGGAGAGCGCGGCAAGGGGCTCGCGGTCGCAGCCATCGTGCTGTCTGTGCTGCAGATCATCGGGAGCAGCATCTGGCTCGTCGTTCGGCTGCAGAGCTGATCCATCCCGGCGGGACCGTCACCATCTCGATCCGACGTCCAATCCGCTGACCAGAAAGTCGGCTTTCTGATGGAACTCGACCACACCAGCGAGACTGATCAAGCCGAGGGGAAGCGTGTGCTTCGCCTCGGGGCTGTGCTGCTCACACAGCTTGTGAGCAACCTCGTCTTTCCAGGAATCGGCGTCGCGTTCCTCGGTCTGTTGCTCCCGCCCGGCTGGTTCGGTACTCGTGCTGAACGCATCGTCATTGCACTCGGCGCTTTCGTCAGCGTCGCGGACCTCGCGGTCGCACTTCTTGACGGCGTGACAGGGGCCACCGTCAGCTACCAGTTCGTCAACTGACGAGACGCGCCGTGGGCGGTTCCAGGCATCTGGAGCCGCTCACTTTGCGCTGTCGGTATGTCGCCACACCCCCGGCCGTAGTCGAACAGCGGGAGGTATTTGTGCTGCAGTGCCGCTTCCACCCGCGCCGAGACGTTCCGAGAAAGACTACTTATCGGAACTGATACGGTAGCCGTGCGTAGGCTCGAACCACACGATGTCGTCCGCCAGCTAGCTTGTCCAACTGCCACACAACGTGTCCTGAAATACGGGGTTGGACAGGTTGTTTGGCAGCGGCGATCCGCATCGTCACTCGGGCGAGCTCCGCTTTCGTGCGTCGCGAAGCGTCCGTTTGACGTGCGTGCGCTGGGATAGTTCGCGGACCGCCTATGTGAGACGGGGCTGGCGGCCCTGACCGTATCCCGGATGACGATCGGCTATCGAGACGGCGAGACACAACCCCGGCGTCTCAGGGGTGGGGGCAGGGGTGGACGGCGCTGTCAGATCCCCGGCGGGCCGCGATGGCTGGTCGTGGGCCGTTTACGGTGCAATGTTCGGGTCGTCGCACCGCACCCAAAGAGCTGTTTCGGAGTGGAAGGGTCTGCTGGGTTGGTGCTGCCGCCGCGGGCGGTGCTGTGCCGCTGTGTCTGCGGACAATCTGCTGCGCGCCTCCTACGGTGAAGCGATGCGTGAGGAGCTGGAGGCCGCGGTGAGAGCGCATCAGGCGGCGTCCATCCCACCGGGCGTCGACCAGGGAAGCATCACCGATGCGGACATGCCGGCCGCGTCGACGATTGGTTGGGCAACGTTGGTCCTTGCCGGTGTCCCGCTGACGGACTCGGAGCGGGCGGAGGTGCTGGAGTTGGCGACGTCGTCGTTCTCGATGGTCGGGTTGATGCCGATCGAGACTCGCCCGTACTTTGCGCGCCTCGGGCTGATCACCGCGCTGACGGCCGCGCTTGTGGTCACCACCCCGACGGAGTTGTAGCGCGAGAGCCTTCGACCCCCACCGGGGCAGCAGAGCACGACCCGGGCCGAAGCCTCCTGTGGGTGGGGTCAGGAGTTGGTGTCGTTGGCGGCGCGCAGTGTTTCGCCGGGGAGTTCTCCGAAGGCTTCGCGGTAGGCGGCGGCGAATCGGCCGAGGTGGACGATGCCGACGGCCCGGGCGACGTCGGAGACCGAGGTCGCGGCGCCGGATTCGAGCTGTTGCCGGGCCATCAGGAGCCGGACAGCGCGCAGGTAGCCCAGCGGGGTGGTCTGGTGCACGCGTTGGAATGCGCTCTGCAGACCGCGGGCGCTCATCCCGGCAGCGGCGGCGACGTCGTTCACCGTGATTGGGGTGGCGATGTTGTCGAGCATGAACGCTTCCGCTCTGCCGACGTTCGACTCGGGTGGCTGTTCGGACCGACGTCCGACAGGCCAGTGCGGGATCGCGGTGAGCAGTCCCTCGGCGGCCATCGCCGCGAGTTCCCGTTCCCGATCGAGGGAAACCTCCCCGGTAGTGCTGAGGATCTCGGAAGCGATCGTGCGAACCATCAGCCACCACGCGGCGAGGGGTGCTCCGTCCGGGACGTGGTTCGGTTTGAACTCGAGCGGTCCGGGCTCCCATCCGCCTCGCTCGGCGGCGACATGCTCGACGATCGCCTGGTCGATGCGCATGACGTCTTTCTGGAACCGGTCCCACTGCACCTGCTGCCGGCCGGTGTACAGCACGGGGCGGCCGATGGGGAGCTGCTGGCCGCCAACGACCGCGTGCCCGGCTTTCAGCCAGACGATCATCACCGCGGCGGTGGCGTCGACTTCGCCGCGGATCGTGCCGGTGGAGCTGGTGGACTCCAACGCCAGCAGCGGAGTGCCGGTGAGGGTCTCCTCGAAGGAGAAGTCGGCGCTGCCGGTGACGTCGAGGCCGCGGACGCGGAAGGTGTGCAGGAGCGCATTCCGCGCGACCGCGGTGTCGCGAGTGCGGGTGACGAGTCGGGAACGGACGATCGTGTCAGTGTCCGCGGCAGTAGCAGTGTCGGCGTTCGTGGTGTGGTCGTTCATCGTTCATCGTGCGTCGTTCTGTCAGGCGCGGCGGAGGGTGTCGCGCGGGTACTCACCGTGCTGTTCGGCGTAGGCGGCGGAGAACCGGCCGGCGTGCGCGAACCCCCAGTACTTCGCGACGTCACCGATGTTGGTCGTGGCCGGGTCGCCCGCGACCAGGGCATCGCGGACCCGATCGAGCCGCACCTGCCGGATGTAGGCGTTCGGGCTGACCTCGAAGAGTCGTCGGAACGCGTGCTGCAGCGCCCGGAGGCTGAGGTTCGCGACCTGGGCGACGTCGTCGGTCGTGATCGGGAGGTGCGCGTGTTCGTGGATGTACTCGACCGCGAGTCGGATGTGGCTGTTCTTCGGCAATAGCAGCTCGTCCGGCAGCGTTGCGGACGCGACCGGGTACAGCTCCAGCAGCGCGAGGGCGCCGAGCCTGCCCATCTCGGCCTGGAGCAGCGGGGAGGCGTGTCGGTCCATGACGGTGTGGGAGATCAGCTGCACGCTGCTGCGCCACACCTGCAGGGCTCGGTCGTCGGGCCGGACCGTGTGGTCCAGCTGCAGGTTCCCGGCCTCGATGCCGCGTTCACTGGCGACGGTCTCGAGCGCGGTCCGGTTGATCTGCACGATGCGCTGGTCGTAGTCGTCGTACGAGAACGCGGCACCCTGCTGGGGCCAGAGCTGCGGCCGGCCGTGCTCCATCTCGATCGTGGCGCTGTCGGTGGTGATGGTGCCGCGGCCCTTGTTCGTCCACTGGACCACGAAGTCCTCGGACGGCGTCATGACCCCGTCGAGGTGCCCGTCGAACCGGATCGTCCGGAGCGTCATCGCCCGGTCGCCGACGGCCGTGTACCGGAACGAGAACGGCTGCCGGGTCTGGTCGGCGCTCCACTGCTGTCCCGCGTACGCCTCAGCGAGGAACTCGCGAGCGACATCGAGGTCGGTGCTCTGCGTCTCTTCCTGTACACGGGTCGGCTGCGAGTCAGTCATGGGATCGGCAGCAGCATGCCGGACCACCTCCCCGTAACCAGCCCAGTATCCACAGAACGTCACAACCAGTGCACGGCGTCGCTTCTCTGCCGGCGCCGCTCCGCATCGCTTCCAGCGGCGCTCGGAGCCCGCTTATCCGCCCGATGACACGCAGCCGACCCTCCCACATCCGGGAATCGACACAACTGCCGGACCGGTTCGCGGCCCGGTGCGGGCGCCTTCTACGGTCGGATCATCGCCCGGCGCCGCTCCGGTGACAGCAGATGAGGACGACACCATGACCACGATCACCGCCACCGACTTCCAGGTCGCACCCCGCACCGCACACGACGCCGTGTCCCTGCGTCGCACCCGGTCCACGCACCGCAGCCCGTTCAGTGAGGTCCGCGAAGCCCGCCGCCAGCACGTACTCCAGGTTGCCGCGGTCAGCACCGGGATCCTCTCCGTCACCGTCGCCGCGTCCGCCGCGATCGTCCTCACCCTCGCTGCATGAGCGCCGCGACGCTCACGTACGACGACGTGATGACCCAGCCGATCGACATGACCACGCTCCTCGCAGAACAGGACCGCACCCATGAGTAACCACGCCCGCCTCGAGCAGCTGCGCCGCATCCCGACCGAGTGGCACCGCCGCGGCATGACCTCCCCGACCGAGATCGACCAGCTCGTCACCGAACGCCTCGGCCACCGCTACAGCAACAACACCCTGAACACCTCGGAGCCGTCCTACGCGGACTTCTTCGTCGCTGCCTGACCCCTGGCGCGACCTCCCGGCACCCGGACACCACCCCGACCGGTAGCCTCAACACCGACACCACCAGGTCTATGACGCTTCTTTCCCTCACCCCCAGCACCCGCGAGACGGCCGCGCAACGCGCCGCGTCGGGCGCCGCCGACGCGCTCTTCACCGAGCACGGCGTCATTCCGGTCACCCTCGAGCAGGTCGCGGACCGTGCTGGGCTGACCCTGGCCGAACTGCAAGGTGCGTACCCGACGAAGCAGGCGCTGGTCGTCGCGGTACTGCAGCGGTGGCACGGATCCTGGCGGCGGGCACTCGAGCACATCACCACCGTGTCGGACGACCCACGCGACGAGGTCCTCGGCATCTTCGGGTACCTCGAGGAGTGCTTCGAGGACGAAGGCTGGCGCGGCTGCGCCTTCATCAACGGCCACGCCGAACTCGGCCGGCAAGACCCCGACGTCGCGGCCCTGGCCCGTGAGCACTTCCAGGACGTCGAACGCCACCTCACGCTCGTCTGCGAGCGAGGTGGCATGCCCGCGCACGTCGCACAGGGCCTGTCGCTGCTGATCGAGGGGGCCCGTGTCGAGTCCGCCGTGCAGCGCTCCGCGCAACCGGCCCGCTCAGCTCGCCTCACCGCGGCCATGCTCATGTCGGTGTACGAGTCCCGACCCGCCTTCTGACGATCGAAGCACCGAAGCTGTCCGGCAAGTCTTCGTTGACTGAGACTCGGCTCGTATCAGGACAAGCAGTCTGGCAGTAACTCCGGACACCGATCTCGTGGCGAGGGCCTCGCCCCGCCGGTCCAGGACAGGGTGGTCGGCGGCCGACACACGACGAGGAGGCTCCGATGGCGGTTGAGGTAACAGTGGGTGGCGGTCCGACGCTGGAGGCGCGGGACCGGATGCGGCAGCAGGACCTGCCTCTTCAGGAGCGGTTCACGGACGACTTCACCGACCACGATGCCGCCGACGGGCAACCCCAGGACGGGTCCGGGATTGCGTGGTTCTGGGAGCAGTTCGGGAAGGCGTTCACCGACATCGAGCGGGAGGACGTCGAGACGATCGCGACACCGACGAAGGTGATCACGATCTCCACCCTCGCCGGCACGCACACGGGGGAGTGGTTGGGGCACGCCCCGACCGGGCGCCGGTTCACCGGGGTCCGGAACGTGCAGGTCATCGGGTTCCGCGACGGCCGCGCCGCGGAACGGTGGGGCAGCACCGATCAGCTCGGCATCCTGCAGCAGCTGGGACTCGACTGACGTGTCCGATCAGCAGGCGACAACCCCTGCCGTGACCGTCGGTAGGCGGGCGCTGACGGCGGAGCAGCGTGCTGCGGCGGAACGCTCCCGCACGGCGTTCGCCCGACTTCGAACCGCCGCCGGTGACGGCGCCCCTGCTGGGTCAGCTGCGGTCGTGGTGCCGGTGGGTGCGTCGCCGCAGGTGTTTGCCGAAGCGTC
>NZ_CP054594.1:377406-407006 GCF_013347185.1 Curtobacterium sp. Csp1 | reverse complement strand
ATCTATCCCTAGTACGAGAGGACCGGGATGGACGAACCTCTGGTGTGTCAGTTGTTCTGCCAAGGGCACCGCTGATTAGCTACGTTCGGACCGGATAACCGCTGAAAGCATCTAAGCGGGAAGCCGTCTTCGAGATGAGATTTCCATGCACCTTGAGTGTGAGAGGCTCCCAGCAGACTACTGGGTTGATAGGCCGGATGTGGAAGCGGGGACTAACGACCCGTGGAGCTGACCGGTACTAATAAGCCGAAGACTTGACAACACACTTTTTACCCACACCATTCGTGGTGTGGGGCTCGCGTCCACTTTGTGGTTCCCGACAGACGATCGGGAACATGAAACTGAACACCGCGCATGCGCGGGACAGCTTTCTTGATCCGATGGGTCAAGTCGAAGGTGTTCCGGTGGTCATAGCGAGAGGGAAACGCCCGGTCACATTCCGAACCCGGAAGCTAAGCCTCTCAGCGCCGATGGTACTGCAAGGGGGACCTTGTGGGAGAGTAGGACGCCGCCGGACTCAACGTAAGTGATGTGGCCATCGGCCCTCCATCGAGAACTCGTAGGGGAGACCCTCGTTCTCGGGAGGCCGGTGGCCACATCTGTCTCTGCTGCAGGTCGCTCGACTCACCGGTCGGTTCGTGATGGACTGGGACGGTGCGGCTGTCCGACCGGCAGCGCCTGTACACACAACGACACAGCGGACGATCGCCAGGGCCTCGGGCCCGGGCACGCAACGAGGAGCAACGGTGGCGAACGACGACGAGCAGCGACGCAACGACGGGGATCGTGCGGGCCGTCCCGACAGCGGTCGTGGCCGTGGTCCTCGTCGGGACAACGGACCCCGTGGCTCCGGAGATCGCTGGGCTTCGGGCCCGCGTGACTTCGAGCGGCGTGAGGGTGACCGTGGGGCTCGCGGCGGCGATCGTCCGGCCGGCGGGTCGGGCGATCGGTCCTTCCGCGACGGCGACCGTTCGTTCCGGGACGGTGGGCGGCGCCCGGCGTGGCGCGGCGACCGTGATGAGGCTCGTCCGCCCCGTGGGGACGGGCCCCGTGGCGCGGACCGCGGCGACCGCACCGATCGACCGCGCCGGGATGGTGACCGTCCGTTCCGTGGCGGGGATGACCGTCGTCCGCAGCGAGACGGTGAGCGTCGGCCGTTCCGCGGTGGTGACGATCGTCGCCCACAGCGTGATGGCGACCGTCCGTTCCGTGGTGGTGACCGGCCGTTCCGGGGGAACGATGACCGTCGTCCGCAGCGTGATGGTGACCGGCCGTTCCGTGGAGGTGATGAGCGTCGTCCGCAGCGTGACGGCCAGCGTCGTCCGTTCCGCGGTGGTGACGATCGTCGCCCGCAGCGTGATGGCGACCGTGCGTTCCGTGGTGGTGACCGGCCGTTCCGTGGTGGCGATGACCGTCGTCCGCAGCGCGATGGTGACCGGCCGTTCCGTGGTGGTGACGACCGTCGTCCGCAGCGCGATGGTGACCGGCCGTTCCGTGGTGGTGACGACCGTCGCCCGCAGCGCGATGGGGACCGCTCGTTCCGTGGTGGGGATGACCGTCGTCCGCAGCGCGATGGCGACCGTCGTCCGTTCCGTGATGGCGATGACCGCCCCCGTCGCGACGACCGCGGCGCCGACCGTCCGCGCTTCGGGGACGGCAGCCGTCACGCCGGCGCCAGGTTCGGCGAGGCCGCCCGTGACGACTGGGAAGACCGCGACCCGTACGGCACGCGCTCGATCCGCCCGCGGCACGACGACCCGGAGATCGACGAGAGCGTCAGTGCACGCGACCTCGACCCCGCGGCGCGTGCCGAGCTCAAGACGCTCAGCAAGGACAACGCCGAGTGGGTCGCGAAGCACCTCGTCATGGCGGCGCTGCTCGTGGACGAGGACCCGGAGACGGCCAACCTCCACGCGTTGAGTGCCGCACGTCGAGCCGGACGTGTCGCGGTCGTCCGCGAGACCGCTGCGATCACGGCCTACCGGACCGGTGACTTCGCGACGGCCCTCCGTGAGCTGCGGACCTACCGTCGCATCTCGGGCCGGAACGACCAGCTGCCGATGATGGTCGACTGCGAGCGGGGACTCGGCCGTCCGGAGCGCGCGCTCGAACTCGGGCGTTCGGTGGACCGCGCGGCACTGGAGACTCCGGTGCAGGTGGAGCTCGCGATCGCGATGTCGGGTGCACGACTCGATCTCGGTAACCCCACAGCCGCGCTCGGCGAGCTGGAGATTCCACAGCTCGACCCGAGCACGGCCTACAGCTGGTCACCGGCGCTCTACAGTGCTTACGCGGCCACGCTCGAGGAGCTCGGCCGCCAGGACGAGGCCGACGAGTGGTGGGCGCGGGTCGACCGCGCCGCCGCTGCGCTCGAGGAAGCCGCCGACGACAACGCATGGGAGACGGTTGATGTGGTCGAGGAAGAAGTCGAAGGACACGACGAGCACGGCGCCGACGGGATCGACGACACCGAGCAGCTCGGGGACGACACCGACGAGCGCGACGACCCCGACCAGCTCGGCGGCGACACCGACGAGCTCGACGAGCCCGACGACGACCTCGGCGAGATCGACGACGACAACCCCCGCGACGTCGAGGGCTCCGCAGCCGACTGAGGCGCGGCCGACGCCGCCGACGGAGGGTGTGGACGTCGTCCTCACCGACCTCGACGGCGTCGTCTACCGCGGACGCAACGCGATCCCGCACGCGGTGGAGGCCCTGACGCGGGCGTCGCTCTCGGCCCGCGTCGGCTACATCACGAACAACGCGTCACGTCGCCCGGTCGACGTGGCGGAGCACCTCGAGCGCTTCGGGCTCGAGGTCGGTGCCGACGACGTCGTCACCTCGTCGCAGGCTGGCGTCCGACTGCTCGAGACGCTCGTGCCGGCCGGGTCCACGGTCCTCGTGACCGGCGGGCTCGGTCTGACGAGCATCGTCGAGGCCGCCGGCTTCACGGTGACGTCGAGCGCCGAGGACGCGCCGGCCGCGGTCATCCAGGGGTTCTCGCCGGACCTCGGGTGGACGCACCTGGCCGAGGCCGCCTTCGCGCTCGCTGACCCCGACGTGCCGTGGGTCGCGACGAACATGGACTGGTCGATCCCGGTCGAGCGCGGGATCGCGCCCGGCAACGGCACGCTCGTGTCCGCCGTGCACCAGGCCGTCGGTCGGATGCCGGTCGTGGCGGGGAAGCCCGAGCGTCCGATCTTCGACGCTGCCCTGGCCCGCTTCGGCGGGGAGCACCCGCTGTTCGTCGGGGACCGGCTCGACACCGACATCAAGGGCGCGAACGACGCCGGCATCTCGAGCGTGCTCGTCCTGACCGGCATCGACCAGGCGAAGCAGGTGCTCGCGGCGGACGTCCGGTCGCGGCCGACGTTCCTGCTCGAGGACCTCCGCGGACTGTCGGAGCCCTACCCGGTGACGCTCCGGCGCGAGGACGCCGACGGCACTCGGTACGTGACGGTCGGCGACGCGACGGTGGCCATGCACGGGCACCGGGTCCGTGTCCTCGACGGTGGGACCGCCATCGATCGACTGCGTGCCGGTGCCGCACTGATCTGGGAGTCCGGACTGGCCATCTACGGCCTCGACGTGGATCCGAAGCTGTACGGCGGCGAGTAGCCTGACCGACGTGTCGAACCACGAGCCGGGACCCGAGCCGGGCACCGCCCAGCCGATCCCGGTGCCGGGTGCCGCCCAAGCGATGCCGAAGCCGGGCCCCGCCCGGCACGGCGCGGAACCGGGCAGCGCGCACGAACCGGGCACCGCTCAGGGACCGGGCAGTGCTCAGGAACCGGGCACCGCACAGCAGGGTGCCGAGCCGGACGACGTCGCGGCGCGGACGGCCCGGGCAGAGTCGCTGCCGCTCGAGGAACGTGCTGACGCCTTCGCGGCCATGCACGACGAACTCCGCACCCGGCTCGAGAGCGGGCAGCAGGTGCCGCGTGCCTGAGACCGCTCCGGTCCGGCTCGACGCACTCCTGGCAGCCCGCGGTCTGGCGCGCTCCCGGACGGCGGCTGCGAAGCTCATCCAGGCCGGACGGGTGACGGTGGCGGGCGCCGCGGTCGTGAAGCCCTCCACGCCGGCCGACCCGGACGCGGAGATCGTGGTGGACACCGAGGACGAGTGGGTCTCGCGTGCGGCCCTCAAGCTCGTCCGCGCGCTCGACGAGTTCGCCGTCGACCCCGCTGACCGGGTCGTGCTCGACGTCGGCGCGAGCACGGGCGGCTTCACGCAGGTCCTCCTGCACCGGGGCGCCCGCCGTATCGTGGCGCTCGACGTCGGACACGGGCAGCTCGACCCGGTCCTGGCCCTCGACGAGCGCGTACGCGTGGTGGAGGGGACGAACGCGCGGGAACTCACCGCCGAGGACTACGCGGCACTCGACCCCGAAGCCGCCGACACGAGCCTGGTCGTGGGGGACCTGTCCTTCATCTCACTTCGGCTGGTGCTCCCCGTGCTGGCCGAGGCGGTGCCGGCTGACGACTTCGTGCTGCTCGTGAAGCCGCAGTTCGAGGTCGGCCGCGGCGGTGTCCGCGAGGGCATCGTGCGGGACGCCGGGCTGCGGAACGACGCGCTCATGAACGTCCTCTGGTCGGCGTGGGACGCTGGCCTCGGAACCACCGGCCTCGCCGCCTCACCCATCGTCGGGACGCACGGGAACCACGAGTACCTCGCGCGCTTCCAGCGTCGTGTCGGTGGCGATCCGACAGAATGGGGGAACCCGACAGCGTGGATCGGTCGGGCGATCGAACTGACCGAAGGGGCTGCATGAGCGACCGGCACATCCTGCTCGTCTCCCACACGGGTCGCCAGGACTCCATCGACGCCGCCGTCGAGGTCTGCGACCTCCTCCACGCGGCAGGGCTCGTCCCGGTGATGCCCTTCGACGAGTACGCCGACGTCCGGCGCGCCGAGGCGTCCGTCGGGCAGGTCGACATCCTGAACGTCGACGTGCAGGCCGACCAGCTCGAGATCGTCATCGTGCTCGGCGGGGACGGGACGATCCTCCGAGCGGCCGAACTCGTCCGTGGGACGGGGGCGCCGATCGTCGGCGTCAACCTCGGGCACGTCGGGTTCCTGGCCGAGAGCGAGCGCGACGGACTGCGCGCCACGGTCGAGCGGGCGTTGTCCGGCGACTACAAGGTCGAGGAACGCGTCACCCTGCAGGTCGACGTGGTCGTCGGGCACGAGGTCGTGTACTCGTCCTGGGCCCTCAACGAGGCCACCATCGAGAAGGCATCGCGCGAGCGCATGCTCGAGGTCGTGACGGAGGTCGACGGCCGCCCGCTGTCCTCGTTCGGCTGCGACGGGGTGGTCGTCTCGACCCCGACCGGTTCGACCGCGTACTCGTTCTCCGGCGGCGGCCCGGTCGTCTGGCCGGACGTCGACGCGCTCCTGATGGTGCCGCTCAGTGCCCACGCCCTGTTCTCGCGGCCGATCGTCGTCGGCCCCGACCGCGTGCTCGCGGTCGAGGTCCTGCGCCGAACGAGCGGCGTCGGTGTGCTCTGGTGCGACGGCCGCCGCACCCACGACCTGCCGCCGGGCGCCCGGGTCGAGGTCCGTCGCTCGCCCGACCCGGTGCGCGTCGCACGGCTCAGGGACGCTCCGTTCACCGACCGCCTCGTGGCGAAGTTCCAACTGCCCGTCGCCGGGTGGCGCGGGCCGGCGACCGAGGACGACGCATGATCGAGGAGATCGTCATCTCCGACCTCGGCGTGATCGGTGAGACCACACTCGAGCTCGGCCCGGGCTTCACGGTCGTCACGGGGGAGACCGGTGCGGGCAAGACGATGATCGTCACCGCGCTCGGACTCCTGCTCGGCGCGCGTGCGGACGCGGGCTCGGTCCGTCGCGGTGCCCCGAACGCCGTGGTCGAGGGGCGTTGGCACGTGCCGGAGCACGACGCCGTGGCCGAACGCGTCGAGGACGCCGGCGGGACCGTCGAGGACGGCGAGCTCATCCTCACCCGCACGGTGTCCGCGGAGGGCCGCAGCCGCGCCACGGTCGGTGGCCGCAGCGCCCCGGTCGCGGTGCTCGGCGAACTCGCCGACCAGCTCGTCACGGTGCACGGGCAGTCCGACCAGATCCGCCTGACCTCGTCGAGCGCCCAGCGCGCCGCGCTCGACGGCTTCGGCGGTCGGGCCGTGCAGCGCGCCCTCGACGCCTACGTCGCGGCGTACGACACGTGGCAGGCCCACACCGGCGAGCTCGAGACCCTCGTGCGGGACCGGGACGACCGCGTCGCCGAAGCCGAGCGGATCCGCGCGGCCTCGGCCGAGATCGAGGCCGCCGACCCACAGCCGGGCGAGGACGCCGAACTCGCCGAGCGTGCCGAGCGCCTCGGGAACCTCGAGGACCTGCGGCTGTCCGCCGGTCTCGCGCACGAGGCGCTGTCGAGCGAGTCCCTCGACGACAGCCCGGACGTCGTCGGCCTGGTCGAGTCGGCCCGCCGCGCGATCGAGCGGGTGGCCGGCTCCGACGCGGCCCTGCAGCCGGTGCTCGAGCAGCTCACCGAGCTCGGCATCCAGGCGGCCGAGGCGTCGGCATCCCTGTCGAGCTACCTCGGTTCGCTCGAACCGGACGCCGGGCACGACCTCGAGCTCATCAACGAACGACGGGCGCTCCTCGCGGGGCTCACGCGCAAGTACGGCGACACCGTCGACGACGTCATCGCGTACGGGCAGCGGGCGAGCGACCGGCTGCTCGAGCTCGACGGCGACGACGACCGCATCGTCGCGCTGCAGCAGGCCGTCGAGCACGACGAGCAGGCGCTGGAGCAGGCCGCGACGACCCTCACGGCCGCGCGGGCGAAGGCGGCGGCTGACCTCGCGAAGCGGGTCACCGCCGAGCTCAAGACCCTCGCGATGGCCGGTGCCACACTGGTGGTCGAGGTCACCGACGGCGGCGAGTACCGCCGGCACGGGCGCGACCAGGTCGCGATCCTGCTGCAGCCGCACTCCGGCACGGATCCGCGGCCGATCGGCAAGGGCGCCTCCGGTGGTGAGCTCTCCCGCGTGATGCTCGCGATCGAGGTCGTCATGGCCGGCAGCACGACGGTCCCGACGTTCGTCTTCGACGAGGTCGACGCGGGCGTCGGCGGTGCCGCGGCGATCGAGATCGGTCGGCGCCTCGCCAAGCTCGCAGAGCGCACGCAGGTCATCGTCGTCACCCACCTGGCGCAGGTGGCCGCGTTCGCGAACAACCACCTGAACGTCGTGAAGGACGCCAGCGGTGCGGTGACCTCGTCGAGCGTGCGACGGCTCGAGGGCGAGGAACGGCTGCAGGAGATGGCTCGGCTGCTCTCCGGGCTCGGCGACAGCGCGAGCGGCATGGAGCACGCGCGGGAACTCCTCGACGTCGCCGGCCAGCGCGCGTAGTCCCCGGCCTCGGACGCGGACACGGAGGCACGCCTCGCGCCCGTCCCACACCGCCGTCTCCACGACGCAACGTGGGCGATTCCTCGCAGCGCTGTACCGCTGCGAGGAGCCGCCGACGTTGCGTCCCGCGGAACGGCAGGCCGGCCACCCGCCGTGGACCCGGCCACGCGGCGGGCGCAACGCCCGCGGCGAACGCGGGTCGCGCCTCCCGGCAGTTCTGACGTACGATGGAATCCCGTGGCGGACACTTCAAGCGGCGGAACCAATTCTTCGAACACGACCCCGAAGGTGACGAAGCAGATCTTCGTGACCGGCGGGGTCGTCTCGTCCCTGGGCAAGGGCCTGACGGCGGCCAGCCTCGGCAACCTGCTCACGGCGCGCGGCCTCAAGGTCGTCATGCAGAAGCTCGACCCGTACCTCAACGTGGACCCGGGCACCATGAACCCGTTCCAGCACGGCGAGGTCTTCGTGACCGACGACGGCGCCGAGACGGACCTCGACATCGGGCACTACGAGCGCTTCCTCGACATCGACCTGTCGCAGTCGGCGAACGTCACGACCGGCCAGGTCTACTCGACGGTCATCGCCAAGGAGCGTCGCGGCGAGTACCTCGGCGACACGGTCCAGGTCATCCCGCACATCACCGACGAGATCAAGCGTCGGATGCGCGAGCAGGCCGACAACGACCCGCAGCCCGACGTCATCATCACCGAGGTCGGCGGCACGGTCGGCGACATCGAGTCCCAGCCGTTCATCGAGTCGGCCCGCCAGGTCCGCCACGAGCTCGGCCGCAACAACGTGTTCTTCGTGCACGTCTCGCTGGTGCCGTTCATGAGCGCCTCGGGCGAGCAGAAGACCAAACCGACGCAGCACAGCGTCGCCGCGCTCCGCTCGATCGGCATCCAGCCGGACGCGCTCGTGCTCCGGAGCGACCGCCCCGTGTCGGACTCGAACAAGCGCAAGATCGCGCTGATGTGCGACGTGGACGAGGACGCCGTGGTGAACGCCGTCGACGTCCCGTCGATCTACGACCTCCCGACGCTGCTGCACGACCAGGGCCTCGACCAGGTGATCATCGACGCGCTGAAGCTCGACGCGCACGACGTCGACTGGTCCGCGTGGAAGCCCGTCCTCGACGCCGTGCACGAGCCGAAGAAGGAGGTCACGATCGCCCTCGTCGGCAAGTACATCGACCTCCCCGACGCCTACCTGTCGGTGACCGAGGCCCTGCGCGCCGGCGGCTTCGCGCACAGCGCCAAGGTCCGGCTCAAGTGGGTCGTCTCGGACGACTGCACCACGCCCGAGGGGGCTGCGAAGCACCTCGGGGACGTCGACGGCATCTGCGTGCCCGGCGGGTTCGGCGTGCGCGGCATCGAGGGCAAGCTCGGCGCGCTCCGCTTCGCGCGTGAGCAGGGCATCCCGACGCTCGGCCTGTGCCTCGGCCTGCAGTGCATGGTCATCGAGTACGCCCGCCACGAGGCCGGTCTGACCGACGCGTCGAGCACCGAGTTCGACCCGGAGACCTCGACGCCGGTCATCGCGACCATGGCGGAGCAGGTGGACATCATCGCCGGTGGCGACCTCGGCGGCACGATGCGTCTGGGCCTGTACCCGGCGCACTTCTCCGACGGCTCGCTCGCCGCGGAGCTGTACGGCGCGTCCGAGGCGTCGGAGCGTCACCGTCACCGCTACGAGGTGAACAACGCCTACCGTCAGCAGATCGCGGACGCCGGCCTGGTGTTCTCGGGCACCTCGCCCGACGGCACGCTCGTCGAGTACGTCGAGCTGCCCCGCGACGTGCACCCGTTCTACATCGCGACGCAGGCGCACCCCGAGCTGCGCTCGCGGCCGACGGACGCCCACCCGCTGTTCGCGGGGCTGGTCGACGCGGCGATCGCGCGCCACGAGGCGTCGAGCCTGTTCGACCCGGCGGACGAGCAGGCGGAGGTCGTCGCGTAACGCGACCCACGGTCGGACTGGCGCGCCCCGCTCAGAGGCAAGGCGAAGCCTTGCGCGGGGCGCGCCGACCGAGCCTGCGAGGGAGGACGGTGCCAGCTGGCACCGCGTCTCCCGTCCGTTCTGGGCCCGGCCCGGCGGGACCGGTGCGGGTCCGTCGGACCCGCGTGCTTGGATGGCAGACGTGACTGACGCTGCCGCCCCCATCGCCGACGAACCGACCTCGTTCCCCGTCACCGACTCGACCGTCGTGTACGAGGGGATGGTCTGGGACGTGCGCCGGGACACCGTCGACCACCACGGGCAGGACATGGTCCGGGAGTACATCGACCACACCGGAGCCGTCGCCGTGTTCGCGGAGGACGACGAGGGTCGCGTGCTCGTCATCCAGCAGTACCGACACCCGGTGGGCCTGCGCGACTGGGAGCTGCCGGCGGGGTTGCTCGACCACGAGGGGGAGGACCACCTCGAGGCGGCGAAGCGCGAGCTCGGCGAAGAGGCCGACCTGCAGGCGGAGCACTGGGAGCCGCTGATCCGGTACAACACTTCGTCCGGCGGCAGCGACGAGTTCATCGAGATCTTCCGCGCGAGCGGCGTCAGCGCCACCGACAGCGCGTTCGAACGCGAGGCCGAGGAAGCCGACATCGTCACCCGGTGGGTCCCGCGCGAGGAACTCGTGGCGGCGATCCTGGCCGGTCGCCTGCAGAACTCGGCGCTGGTCGTCGCGACGCTCGCGGTCGACGCACGGTCGCGGCGCTCCGCCTGACACCGGATGCGCCTGACCGGATGACCACGCTCGACCGCGCCGTCGACACGTACCTGCGGCACGTCGCCGTGGAGCGAGGGCTGTCGCGGCACACGGTGTCGGCCTACCGGCGCGATCTGACCGTGTTCGCGGAGTGGCTCGCGACCACGCCCGAGGTCCGCTCCGAGAGCGCCGACCGGGCCGGCGGTGCGTCGGCCACGGCGGACGTCGGACGGCTGGCACGCGCCGACGTCGCCGGGTTCGTGGCGCACCTGACGACCCGGCCGGAGGGGCCGCTCGCACCGAGCTCGGTCGCGCGGATGCTCAGCTCGGTCCGGTCGTTCACCGCGTTCGCCGCCGCCGAGGGGTGGGTGCCGCTCGACCCCGCCACCGCGGTCCGTCCGCCGAAGGCGCCGAGCCGGCTGCCGAAGGCGATCTCGGTGCACGACGTCGAGCGGCTGCTCGAAGCGGCTGGTGGCGCGGACGACGACCCGGTGGGGCTGCGGGACCGGGCGCTCCTGGAGCTGCTGTACGCCACGGGGGCGCGGATCTCCGAGGCCGTGGGACTGTCGGTGGACGACGTCACGACGCTGTCCGATCCCGACGACGGCGGAGGCGCGCCCGGCGCCGGGCCCGGCGACGATGTCGCGGTCGTGAAGGTCACGGGCAAGGGGAACAAGCAGCGCATCGTGCCGCTCGGGAGCTACGCCCGTGCCGCGGTCGAGGCCTACCTGGTGCGGGCGCGTCCGGTGTTCGCGGCGCGGGGGCCGTCGACGCCGGCGCTGTTCCTCGGTGCCCGGGGCGCCCGGCTGTCCCGGCAGAGCGCCTGGCTCGTCATCCAGGCAGCAGCGGAGCGCGCCGGCTTGGCCGAGCACGTGTCGCCGCACACGTTCCGGCACTCGTTCGCGACGCACCTGCTCGAGGGCGGGGCCGACGTCCGCGTCGTGCAGGAGCTGCTCGGGCACGCGAGCGTCGCGACGACGCAGATCTACACGCTGGTGACGGCCGACATGCTGCGGGACGTGTACCAGACGGCTCACCCGCGGGCGCGGCGGTAGGGCGGGCGGGCGGGCGCAGGCCGGGCCTCAGGACGCGAGCTGGGCGGCCACGGCCACGGCGGCCGTCGCGACCGCGACCACGAGGGCGCTCGCCGCAGCGCTCCGTGCCACCACGCGGCGCGCGCCGGAGGCCCCTGGTCGCACGACCCCGACGACGCCGAGGACGATCGCGACGACGCTGACGGCCCCGAACGGGTTCCAAGCCACCGACACGACCGCGAGCACGACGGCCACGAACGCGGTGAGCCCGATCCGCGGCGCGGCGCTGCCCGACGCCCAGGAGCCCGTCCGCAGGGCGCCGCCCTGCACGGAGAACGAGGGGCCGACCGGTGCGACGACGACCGGGACGACGGGCCCCGTCCGCGTCGGCATCGCGTGCGTTGCGGTGCCCCAGGCGTGCCCGTCCCACCAGCGCAGGCGGTTCGCGTCCTGCGGGTCGGGGAACCAGCCGGCGGCCGGCAGTGTCACGGGGTGCTCCTGGAGGGTGCGGTGGACGGTGCGCTTCGACGCTACGCGCTCGGGAGGCACGGCCGCGGCCCCAAGGCGGGTGTCGGCAGGAAAGGGGACCAGCGGGTGCGCTACGGTCAGCGGGTGATCACCGCCGACGAGACGCTGACCGACTTCTGGGCCGCCCGACGGGCCGAGGAACCCTCCCTGCCCGAGACCGTGCCGGAGGCGTGGGCGTTCGGCGCGACGCCCGAGCACGCCGACGGCCTGCTCGAGCTCGTGCTCAGCGGGACGAAGGACGGTACGGCGTCGTCGATGTGGGACTACGAGGCCACGGGCGACCCGCTGCCCGAGGTCGGCGAGCTCAGCGTGATCCTGGACGGCCGCGGAGCGCCGCGCGCCGTGATCGAGACCACGGCGCTCGCCGTCGTGCCCTTCGACCAGGTCGACGCCGAGCACGCCCGGGCCGAGGGCGAGGGCGACCGCACGCTCGAGCACTGGCGCGCGGTGCACGAGCGGTACTGGCGCGAGCACTCCGAGAACCCGCGTGGCTGGGAGCCGGACATGCCGGTGTTGTGCGAGCGCTTCCGTCTGCTGTGGCCGGGAGCGCCCGCCGGGGCGTGACCTAGGCGGGGACGAGCGCGGCGTCGACCTCGTCCATCACGGCGCGGGTGGCCGCGAGGAGCCGGGCGTTGAAGTCGACACCCAGCTGGTTCGGCACCGTCACGAGCACGGTGTCGGCGGCGCGGACGGCGGCGTCGGCCGCGAGCTCCGCGACGAGCTGCTCCGGTTCGCCGATGTACGAGCGGCCGAAGCGGGCCAGTCCACCGTCGAGGTGTCCGACCTGGTCCTGCCCCTCGACCTGCGCACGGACGCCGAAGTAGTGTCGCGACTCGTCGTCGGTGATCGGGATGATGCTCCGCGACACGGACACCCGCGGTTCGCGCTCCCAACCCATCTCGGCCCAGGTCGACCGGAAGCGGGCGATCTGCTCGGCCTGCAGCTGGTCGAACGGCACGCCGGTGTCCTCGGTGAGGAGCGTCGACGACATCAGGTTGAGCCCCTGCTCGGCGGTCCACTCGGCGGTGGCCCGGGTGCCGGCGCCCCACCAGATGCGCTCCGGCAGGGTCTCGGACAGCGGGGACACCGCGAGCGATCCGGCCGAACCGGTCATCTGCGGGTTCGCGTGCGCCATCGGCTCGCCGGCGATCGCCCGACGGAAGACGTCGGTGTGGGCCCGCGCCATGTCGCCGCCGTTGGTGTCGTTCGCCTCGGGCACGTAGCCGAACTGCTGGTACCCGGCCAGGGCGGTCTCGGGCGACCCCCGCGAGACGCCGAGCTGCAGTCGGCCGCCGGCGATGAGGTCGGTCGCCGCCGCCTCCTCGGCCATGTAGAGCGGGTTCTCGTAGCGAATGTCGATCACGCCGGTGCCGATCTCGATGCGGCTGGTCCGGGCGGCGATCGCGGCGAGGAGCGGGAACGGCGCGGCCTGCTGCGGTGCGAAGTGGTGCACGCGGAAGTACGCGCCGTCCACCCCGGCCTCCTCGGCGGCGACGGCGAGGTCGATCGCCTGCACGAGGGCCTCTCGGCCGCTCCGCACGCGCGAGCCCGGCACGTCGCGCCAGTGCCCGAAGGACAGGAACCCGATCTTCGTCATGCCGATGCGAACGCATGGTGCGCGGGCTTCATTCCGCCCCGACTACGGTGGCCGCCATGGACGATCCCCGCACGGCGCTCACGACGGAACGGCAGCGCAACGAGCGGCTGCTCGCCGACGTGGAGCGGAGCATGCGGGACGTCAGCGACGCCCGGCTCGACGCGAACTCCGACGACGAGCACGACCCCGAGGGCGCGACCCTCGCGTGGGAGCGCGGGTCGCTCGGCGCGGTCCGCGACGCCGCGCGGGAGCGGATCCGCCTGGTCGACGCCGCGCTCGCGCGGCTCGACGCCGGCACCTACGGACGGTGCGCCGTCGGCGGCGAACCCGTCCCGGAGGCCCGCCTGGCCGCCGTCCCGTGGGCGGCGACGTGCGTCGCCCACGCGTGACGCGCCTCCAGGCCGGGTGGGAGCCGCCACGGGGCGGACGTGGGCCGGGCCGCCGGGTGGGAGACGCCACGGGGCGGACGTGGGCCGGGCCGGGAGGCACGTGGCGCGTCCGTCCCGCCGCTCACGGCACGTGGACCGGTTGCGCCGCCGTTTCCCAGCCGCGCGCCCTACGGTGCCGACATGGACGGCGACACCCACGAGCGACCCGACGCGGTCGTGCGTGCCGAGGCCCAGCAGACCGACGAACGGTCCCACCGCTTCCGGTGGTTCCGCGACCTGCGGGCGTGGATCCACGCGCGCCCGGGGCTGCACCTGTTCTACAAGGTGCTCGTCGGCATCGTCGGTGGGCTGGTCGTGGTGATCGGGCTCATCCTCGTGCCGCTCCCGGGGCCGGGTTGGCTCGTGGTGTTCATCGGTCTGACGATCCTGGCGAGCGAGTTCCACTTCTTCCACCGGATCATCACGTGGCTCCGCGCCCAGCTGCACCGCTTCTGGGACTGGGCGAAGGCGCACGGACCGCGGTGGCTCCGTCGCGCGGCGGACCGCGGCAAGGCCGACGTCGACGCCGCACACGCCGACGCGCACCGGAGCACCGGGGTCCGCGCGCACCAGCGGCCGAACCGGGCGCGCCCGGGGCACTGACCTCCGGGCCGGCCGCGGCGTCAGTCGGCGGTGGGCGTGGGGCAGGTCCGCACGGGACCGGTCACGGCACGTTCCTCGGCGTCGGCGGCACTCCGTGAGACCAGCTGGAGGACGAGGGCGACCGTCGCCGCGAGGACGATGAACGCGCCGTACCCGGCGAGGACGGGCACGAAGCCGAACGTCGGCTCGAGGAGGCCGGCCACGACCGCGGGGACGCCGAACGCCAGGTAGCTCACGACGTAGACCGACGACAGCAGTCCGGCGCGGTGCGTCGGTGCGGCGGTCGCGAGCAGCATCCGCAGCGGCGCCTGGAACCCGGCACCGAAGCCCACGCCGGCGATCGCGCTGCCGACGACCAGGCCGGGCAACGAGTGCGCGAACACGAACGACACGGTGACGACCGGTCCGGCGACGAGTGCGATCAGGCCGATGAGCAGGCTGCGGCGGGTGTCGAGCCGCTGGATCGCCAGGCCGGTGAGCCCGCCCACGCCGGTGACGACGGCGATCAGGGCACCGGCGGCGAAGTGGTCCTCGATGCCGAACACGGCGCGGAGCGCGGAGGGCACGAGCGACAGGAACAGCCCACCGAGGGCCCAGCTGGCGACGAGGGCGCCCGCGACGCCGCGGAACAGGGCGCGGGATGCGCGGGGGACCGAGACGGTGGGGCGCAGGGAGCGCAGCGCTCCCGGACGTCGGGTGACGCGCTCGGGGACGACGACGAGCGCCACGACGAGCAGCAGGAGGAGCGCGCCGAACACCACGTAGACGAGCTGTTCGGGCGCGGGACCCCACTCCACCAGGGCGCCGCTCGTGAGGGCACCGGTGGCGAGGGCGAACGGCGGCACGGCACCGTTCAGGACCCCGGCGAGGGACGGGAAGCGCTCGAGCGAGTTGTCGATGAGGGCCGCACCGAGTGCACCGATGAGCAGCCCGACGGCGACGCCCTGCACGATGCGGTCCACCACGAGGGCGACGGGGCCGTCCGCGCCGGCGAACAGCACGAGGGAGAGCACGAGGAGCAGCCCACCGGCGACGAGCACGGGCTTCCGGCCGACGTGGTCGGACAGCCGCCCGGCGACGAGCATCGTGACGAGGAGCCCCGCGACGTAGATCGCGAACACGGCGGTCAGGGCGAGCGGGGTGAGGTGCCACTCGGCGGCGTAGACGGGGTAGATCGGCGACGGCACCGCGGACGAGGCCATCGCGACGAGGAGCATGGCGGCGAGGATCCAGAACCCCGCGACCGATCGTGCTGACTGCATGCGTTCCTCCGGGGTCGTTGCTGGCTGCTGCTGGCTGTCGCTCCTGCGGAGCCTGTACGACTGTATTCGTACAGCACGCTCGTTGTACGACGCAAGTCGTACTGCAGCCGAACGGTGCTACCGTCGCGGTCATGCCCGCGAACGTGGATGCCCCGGAACGGCTGCCCCAACCGGCCGTCGCCGAGATGGACCTGCCGACGGTCCTCGACGCGATGAGCGACCCGATCCGCCTCGCGATCCTGCACCGCTACCTGGTCGACGCGGCGGGCGGGGTGCGCAGCTGCGGGTGGGTCGGGCTGGACCGACCGAAGTCCACGCTGACGCACCACTTCCGCGTCCTGCGCGAGGCCGGGCTGCTCGAGCAGCACCAGGAGGGGCTCGTGCGGTCGAGCCGCGTCCGGGTCGAGGACGTGCAGCAGCGCTTCCCCGGGCTGCTCGACCTGGTCACCGACTGGCAGGTCCCCGCTGCGCTCCTGCTCGACGAGGTCCCCGCGTGAGCGCCGCCGTGCCGACCGGGCAGCCGCACCACGTCCTGCCGACCGTCACGACCGACCCCGTCGTCGTCGCCGCGATCGCCGCGGACCTCGACGCCGCCGGGTTCACGGTCGAGCGGGTCGACGCGCTCTGGGGAGCCGAGGCAGCGGCGTCGCTGCACCGCGGCACCCGGGTCGCCGCGCTCCGGGCCCTGGCCGCGCGGGACACCTCGCCGCTGACGACCCTCGCGACGCTGTTCGTGCTCGGCCTGCCGGTCGCGCGGTCGGACGTCGAGCGGGCCTTCCCGACCGCGGGTCTCGACGGCGTGCTCGCCGCGGGGCTGCTGCGCACGGGCGACGACGGCCGCGTCTTCCCCACCGTCGACCTGCGCCCGTACGCGTTCGTGGACGACCTCGGTGCCGGCAGCTGGTGGATCGTCTCGGACCTCGGTGAGCTCGCGCTCGGTACGGCCCTCGGCGAGGAGCACGTGCTCGGCATCGGTGGCGCGTCCACGACGCTGTCCGGGCTGCAGGTGCCCGTGCGGGTGCGGCGGGTGCTCGACCTCGGCACCGGGTGCGGCATCCAGGCACTGCACGCCCGCCGCTTCGCCGACCAGGTGGTCGCGACCGACATCTCGCAGCGAGCCCTCGACATCGCACGGTTCAACGCCGCGCTGAACGGTGTCGACGGGATCGAGCTCCGGCTCGGCTCGCTCTTCGAGCCCGTCGCCGGTGAGCGTTTCGACCGCATCGTGTCGAACCCGCCGTTCGTGATCACCCCGCGGCGCGAGGGCGTCCCGTCGTACGAGTACCGTGACGGCGGCATGGTCGGCGACGCGCTCGTCGAGACCGTGCTCCGCGGACTCGTCGACCACCTGGAGCCCGGCGGGACCGCCCAGCTGCTCGGCAACTGGGAGTACCACTGGGGCGTCGACGGCCTCGACCGCGTGCGCTCGTGGTTCGCTGACGCCCCCGCCGCGTCGGAGCTCGACACGTGGGTGGTCGAGCGGGAGCGCGAGGACCCGCCCGCCTACGCCGAGACGTGGATCCGGGACGGCGGCACGAAGCCCGGGACGCCGGAGTACGACGTGCTCGTGGATGCCTGGCTCGACGACTTCGCGGCACGGCGGGTCACCGGGGTCGGCTTCGGGTACGTCGTGGTGCGGCGCGCCCAGCCGGGAGGCACGGGGCAACTCCGTCGGTTCGAGCGCGTCCCCGAGACGCTCGGCTCCAACCCCGCGGGGCTCGGTGCGACGGTCGCGCGGGTGCTCGACGCCGCGGCGTGGCTCGGGGTGCACGACGACGAGGCGCTCGCCGCCGCGCACCTCCGGGCCGCCGGCGACGTCACCGAGGAGCGGCACTACTGGCCCGGCAACGACGACCCGACCGTGATCACGCTCGTGCAGGGCGGCGGGTTCGGCCGACGGGTGGACGCCGACACGGCGCTCGCCGCGTTCGTCGGGGCCTGCGACGGCGAGCTGTCCGTCGCCGCGATCGTCGGGGCGATCGCGCAGATCACCGGCGTGGACGAGGAGGCCCTGCGCGCGGACCTGCTGCCGCGGGCGCGGGACCTGGTGCTCGACGGCCTGCTGCTGCCCGCCTGACCCTGCCCGGCCTGGCCCGGCCCGTCGCGTCTCGCAAAACGCAACGTGGGCGGTTCCTCGCAGCGACGTTCCGCTGCGAGAAACCGCTCCCGTTGCGTTCCGCGGGACGGGGGAGAGGGGGTCAGCTCGTGCGGTGGTTGCGCCAGGTGTGCTCGGGGGCGTAGCCGAGCAGCTCGCGGGCCTTGTCGGACGACAGGAGCGAGCTCGTGCCGTCGATGTCCGCCCGGCGCTCGATGTCCGGTACGAAGCGGTCGACGAGCTCGATGGTCGGGGTGTCCATCACGGTGTCGGGGCTCGCGATGACGAACGCCTCGAACCCGGTCAGGTCGGCCTCGAGCGACTTCCGCACCGCCTGGGCGCCGTCGCGGGAGTCGATGTACGACCACAGGTTGAACGTCTTCGCCTCGGGGGAGGCATCCCACGGGAACGCCGGGTAGTCGGTCTCGTCCATCACGTTCGAGAACCGCAGACCGATCATCTTGAGCTCCGGGTCCCAGCGGGTGAAGTGGCGGGCCATCTCCTCCTCCACCGCCTTGCCGAGCGAGTACGAGGACTGCGGGCGCACCGCGAACTCCTCGTCGACGGGCAGGTACGGCGGGTGGTGCTCGCCCATCGGGATCCCGAGCAGGGTCTCGCTCGACGCCCACACCAGGTTCTTGATGCCCGCCACGCGCGCCGCGTGGAAGACGTTGATCGAGGCGGTCACGTTGTTCGTGATGAGGGCCACGTCGGGCACCTGGCCGGGAGCGGGCACGGCCGCGAGGTGCACCACGGCGTCGACCGAGTCGTAGCGGTCGTCGATGCCGGTGAGGGCGCCGAGCACCTGGCCGTAGTCGCTCAGGTCGATGCGGACGAACGGCACCCGCTCGGGCTTGTCGGGGGAGGGGACCCGGTCGAGCAGGACCACGTCGTACCCGTGCTCGTCGAGGTCGCGGACGACCGCCCGTCCGAGCTTGCCGCTGCCTCCGGTCACCACAACACGCGTCATCGCGTCACTCCACATCGTCGTCGGACGGCCTGGTCGGCCGGGTCCCATCCTGCCGCGCGGGTGCTGGGCGGGACCAGGCACTGGCGGTACCTGTCCCGGCGACGCAGCCCTCCGGTGGATCGCCGAACCGGCGTGTCAGCGGGCCGGGGCCGCCGCCTGGGTGATGGCGAGCTGTGCGACGAGCTCCACGTGCTCGGCCATGTCGCGCGACGGGTCGTACAGCCACTGGATCTGCATGCCGTCCGACACCGCGAGCATCACGCTGGTGAGCCGCTCGGCGTCGACGTCGGCGCGCAGCCGCCCGTCCTGCTGCATGTCGCGGAACTGCCGGGTCATGTCCGCCCGGGTGAAGTCGTAGCGCTGCCGGAAGTACTCGTGCGCCGGGTGCTCCGGGTCCGTGGCGGCCGCGGCGGACAGGTTCACGAACATCTGCACCAGCCCCGGGACCTCGGCGTTGTGCCGGACCACGGCGGCGAGGAGCTCGGCCGGGTTCGAGGCGTTCCAGTCCTGCGCGTTGTCGTGCTCGTCGCGGCGGCGGAGGATCTCGACCCAGAGCTCGTCCTTCGAGTCGAAGTAGTGCAGCAGCCCGGCCTGCGTGAGCCCCACCGCGTCGGCGATGTCCTTGATGCTCGTGCGGCGGAAGCCCTGCTGGGCGACGAGTTCGAGCGCGACGGTGAGGATCTCCTCGCGCTTGGCGATGCCCTTCGCGTACGAACCCCGTCGTGCCATGGCGCGAGCGTACCGCCCGCGGACGGACGGCAAAACCGAGTACAGAAAGGTTTTGGGTGCTACGCTGGCGCCAGCCGCCGACGATGGCGCGCGGAGGTCGTGCCCCCGTCGCCCGTCGCACAACGAAGGGACCGACCATCGTGACCACCGTGGAAGAAACGCCCCGCGCCTCCAGTGCGTCGCCGTTGACCGAGCGCATCGACGCGCTCGTCGGACAGCTGACCACCGAGGAGAAGGTCCAGCTGCTGACCGGACGCGACTTCTGGACCACCTGGCCGATCGAGAAGATCGGCCTACGCCGGATCCTGATGTCCGACGGGCCCTCCGGCGTCCGTGGCGAGGTGTGGGACGAGCGCGACCCGTCGCTCAACCTGCCGTCCGCGACCGCCCTGTCGGCGAGCTGGGACCGCGCGATCGCGAAGCGCTACGGCGCCGCCGCCGCGGTGGAGGCGCGGCGCAAGGGCGTCGACGTCGTCCTCGGGCCGACCATCAACCTGCACCGCTCCCCGCTCGGCGGCCGGCACTTCGAGGCGTTCAGCGAGGACCCCGTGCTGACCGGCGACCTCGCCGCGAGCTACGTCGCCGGCGTCCAGGAGAACGGCGTCGCCGCGACCCCGAAGCACTACATCGCGAACGACTACGAGACCGACCGCTTCACCGCGTCGACCGAGGTGTCGGACCGGGCGCTCCGTGAGCTGTACCTGCTCGCGTTCGAGAAGGCCGTGACCGAGGCGCACGCGTGGGCGGTCATGTCGTCGTACAACGCGATCAACGGCGTCACCGCGTCGGAGAACGACCTGCTCGAGACGCCGCTGAACTCGGAGTGGGGCTTCGACGGCATCGTCGTGTCGGACTGGACGGGCGTGCGCTCGGTCGAGTCCGCCAAGGCGTCGCAGGACGTCGCGATGCCCGGACCGAACCCGTGGTGGAGCGAGGGCCCCCTGCTGCAGGCGGTCGAGTCGGGTGAGGTGCCGATGGCCGCGGTCGACCGGAAGGTCCACCGCATCCTGACGCTCGCCGCCCGGGTCGGTGCGCTCGAGGGCTTCGAGCCCGTCGCCGAGCGCCCCGTGCACGTGGAGGACGGGGTCGCCTTCGTCCGCGCCGCCGAGGCCGAGGGCACCGTGCTCGTCCGCAACGAGGGCGTACTGCCGCTCGACGCCGCCGCGGTGTCGCGCATCGCGATCGTCGGCCACAACGCCGACCAGGCCCGCACCCAGGGCGGCGGCTCCGCGACGGTCGTCCCGGAGCGGGTCGTCACGCCGATCGAGGGCATCCGCGCGGCGTTCCCGGGCGCGACGGTGGACTACGCCATCGGTGCCGTGGTGCAGGAGGGCATCGCCGAGTTCCCGCTCGCGAGCATCACGAACCCGGGCACCGGCGAGCCCGGCGCCCGCGTCGCCTTCGTCAAGGACGGCGAGGAGCTGTACGTCGAGGACCGCCGCGCCACCGCGCTGTTCTGGTTCGGCGGCGACGCCCCGACGCGCGAGGCCGACCGGCTCGACATCACCACGACCTACACCGCCGAGTCGACCGGCACCGTCCGGATCGGCATCGGCGCCGCCGGCCACTCGCGCCTGTGGATCGACGGCGAGCTCCTGCTCGACGAGACCGTGCCGTACGAGGGCGACCAGCTCGGCGCCGCGTTCCTCAACCCGCCGGCGCGCTCGGTGCCCGTGCAGGTGCAGGAGGGGCAGCAGGTCGCGATCCGCATCGAGTACGACATCGTGCAGGACGAGGCGCTCGGCGGCGTGCTCGCGTACCAGTTCGGCTCCGAGCCGAGCGACGCCGACCCCGCCGCGCTGATCGACGCCGCCGTCGCGACCGCCACCGGCGCGGACGTCGCGATCGTCGTCGTCGGCACGAACAGCAAGGTGGAGTCCGAGGGCTACGACCGCTCGTCGCTCGCGCTCCCCGGCCACCAGGACGACCTGGTCCGGGCCGTCGCGGCCGCCAACCCGAACACCGTCGTGGTGGTCAACTCCGGGTCTCCGGTCGAGATGCCCTGGCGGGACGACGTCGCTGCGGTGCTCCTGACCTGGTTCGGCGGCCAGGAGTACGGCAACGCCCTGGCCGACGTCCTCACCGGCGCGGCCGAGCCCGGTGGACGCCTGCCCACCACCTGGCCGACGACGCTCGAGGACGTCCCGGTCGCGAACGTCACGCCCATCGACGGCAAGGTCGTGTACGACGAGGGGGTGCACGTCGGCTACCGTGCCTGGCTCCGCGCCGGCACCGAGCCTGCGTACCCGTTCGGCCACGGCCTCGGGTACACGACGTGGTCGATCGACGGCATCAGCGCGACGCCGACGGTGTCCGAGGGGGACGCGGTCATCGTCACTGCGACCGTCGCGAACACCGGCGACCGTGCGGGCAAGCACGTCGTGCAGGTCTACGCCTCGCGCGCGGAGTCGGCCGTCGACCGTCCGGTGCGGTGGCTCGTCGGCTTCGCACCCGTACGGCTCGCTGCGGGCGAGTCGACCGAGGTCTCGATCGAGGTCCCGGCCCGGGCGTTCGCGCACTGGGACGGCGCCTGGCGCTACGAACCCGGCACCTTCACGCTGCACGTCGCGGAGTCCGTGGCCGCCGAGGTCGGGACGACGACCCTCGAACTGGAGTGATCCGGTTTGCGTGCGTTGGGTTGTTGCATTGAGTAGCATCGATGCGCGCCTGTCGGCTGGTTACCGTCGGCGCGCGTACCGATACGGGGTCGCTGTGTGAGCGACGCGGTCTCCTGATCCGGCCGTCGGAGCCCCTGCGATCCCGGTGCGTCAGAATGCGCCTCCGCGTCCGCGCGGGGGCGCATTCGTCGTCCGGGGTCAATGGTCCCGAGGGGGATCATTGACCACTTCACGCATCGGATGACGAACTGTCACTTTCCCCCCGGAGCGATGATGACAAATTCTTCGAGAAGTGAAAGACTCGGCGCACCATCCCCTCCGGATCAGGGATGAGATGGTCATCCGGCCAGGGCTCCGGGGCTTCACCAACCCCGTCGCAGCCCGGCCGGGTGCACCTCTCCCAGCCCGATCCGCTGCTGCGCAGGGATCACCGCAGGTGCGGCAGGACCTCCTCGGCGACGACGCGCAGGATCCGCTCGTGTGCGGCCGCGTCGCCGTTCGCCGGCAGGGTGACGACGAGCTCGTCCGTCGCGGTCACGGCGGGGTCCGCGGCGAGGGCGTCGACGATCTCCGCGACCCCGCCCGCGACCACCTTGCTGAAGCGGAACGGCGGCCCGGAGCGCGGTCGGCCCTCGTCGTCCATGCCGCTCGCGTACCCGGTCAGGAACTCCTCGTGCACCGCGCGGTCGTGGTCGTCGAGGAGCGGGACCACGATGCGGCCGACGGCGACCTTCGCGGTCCGGTCCGGGTGCTGCGCCGCGAAACGCTCCCGGTACGCCGCGATCTGCGCCGCCTGGGCGACGGCGAACGGCTCGCCCGTGTCCTCTGTGTTCAGGGTCGAGCAGTGCAGCAGCAGGCCCTTGTCCGCCGTGCGCTCGGCCGTCCCCAGGCTGCCCCCGCCCCACCAGACGCGGTCGAGCAGGCCGGGGCTCTGCGGCTGCAGCGTCAGCTCGGTGTCGGCAGGGATGCTCTCGTAGCCCTTGCCCGAGGTCCCGAGCGGCTCGCCACGCAACACCTCGAGCAGCCGGGCGGCCCGGGCCTCGGCCTCGTCGCGGAAGCTCCGCTCGGTGCCGCCGAACACCGGGTCCAGGATCGGCCCGTACCCGGCGATGCCCGTGCTGATGCCGAGCTGCACGCGGCCGCCGCTCAGCAGGTCGACCGTGCTGGCGTCCTCGGCCAGGCGCACCGGGTCCTCGTAGCGCATGCCGAGCACGGCCGTGCCGAAGCCGATCGTGCTCGTGCGCTGGGCCGCGGCGGCGAAGAAGGTCATGGGGCTGGTGAGGAACGGCTCGAAGTGTCGGCCGCGCACCCAGCCCGTGCCGTAGCCGAGAGTCTCGGCGGTCTCGAAGAGCCGCAGGCCGTCCTCGAGGGCGCCGGCAGCGCCGGCCGGTCCGCCGTGGTTCGGGACGAAGGAGAGGAATCCGAGTTCGCGCACGTCTCGAGTGTATGCATGCGCATCCACACGCCGGCCGGGAGGATCGTGGCGGGCCCGACCCGATCCTCCCGTCCGTCTCCTGGTCACCACCCACCTGGGAGGATGGACGCATGACCGACGTCACCTCCGTCCCGCCGCTCGTCGCTGCCCTGCCGGCGGCGGTCGACGGCGTCGTCGACCCCGACGCGGTCTACGAGGCCTTCGTCGACTGGGCCGCCTCGGGCGGCCGCCCGCTCTACCCGGCGCAGGACGAGGCGGTCATCGAGCTCGTCTCCGGCGCGAACGTGGTGCTCAGCACGCCGACCGGCACCGGGAAGTCGCTCGTCGCGGCCGGCGCGCACTTCGCGGCGCTCGCCGAGGGGAAGCGGAGCTACTACACCGCCCCGATCAAGGCGCTCGTGTCCGAGAAGTTCTTCCAGCTCGTCGACCTGTTCGGCGCGCAGAACGTCGGGATGGTCACCGGCGACTCGAGCGTGAACGCCGACGCCCCGATCGTGTGCTGCACGGCCGAGATCCTCGCGAACCTCGCTCTGCGACAGGGGCCGGACGCCGAGGTCGACGTCGTCGTGATGGACGAGTTCCACTTCTACGGCGACCCCGACCGCGGGTGGGCGTGGCAGGTGCCGCTGCTCGTGCTCGAGCGGGCGCAGTTCCTGCTCATGTCGGCGACCCTCGGCGACGTGACGACCATCGCCGACGACCTGTCCCGGCGGACCGGACGCCCGACCGCCCGGGTGACCGGTGTCTCGCGGCCGGTGCCGCTGTCCTACGAGTACGTCATGACGCCCGTGCAGGAGACCGTCGAACGGCTGCTCGAGGAGGGCAAGGCGCCGGTCTACATCGTGCACTTCTCGCAGGCGGCGGCGCTCGAGCGGGCGCAGGCGCTGATGTCCGTGCGCGTCGCCGATCGTGCTCGTCGGGACGAGATCGCCGACGCGATCGCGCAGTTCCGGTTCAGTGCCGGGTTCGGGCAGACGCTGTCCCGCCTGATCCGGGCCGGCATCGGTGTGCACCACGCGGGCATGCTGCCGAAGTACCGGCGGCTCGTCGAGCAGCTTGCCCAGCGCGGCCTGCTGCCGGTGATCTGCGGCACCGACACCCTGGGGGTCGGGATCAACGTGCCGATCCGGTCGGTGCTGCTGACCGGGCTGACCAAGTTCGACGGCACCAAGATGCGCCAGCTGTCCGCGCGCGAGTTCCACCAGGTCGCCGGACGTGCCGGTCGCGCGGGCTACGACACCGAGGGCGACGTCGTCGCCGAGGCCCCCGAGCACGAGATCGAGAACGCCCGCGCCGTCGCCAAGGCCGGGGACGACCCGAAGAAGAAGAACAAGGTCAAGAAGAAGAAGGCGCCGGAGGGGTTCGTCTCCTGGGGGCAGGCGTCCTTCGAGCGACTCATCGCGGCGGAGCCCGAACCGATGGTGTCACGGATGCGGATCACGCACGCGATGGTGCTCGCCGTCGTCGCGCGCGGCGGCTCGCCGTTCGACGAGATCCGCGCGCTGGTGTTCGAGAACCACGAGCCGCGGGCACGCCAGTACGCGATGGCCCGGCGCGCGCTCACCATCGCGCGGACCCTGGTCAACGCGCGGGTCATCGAGCGGGTGGACGGCGTGTACCGGCTGGCGGTCGACCTGCAGCAGAACTTCGCGCTCAACCAGCCGCTGTCGCCGTTCGCGCTGGCCGCGTTCGAGTTGCTCGACCCCGAGTCGCCGACGTACGCGCTGGACATGGTCTCCGTCGTCGAGGCGACCCTCGATGATCCACGGGCGATCCTGTCGCAGCAGCAGTTCAAGGAGCGCGGCGAGGCCGTCGCCCGGATGAAGCAGGAGGGGATCGAGTACGAGGAGCGGATGGAGCTGCTCGAGGAGGTCACCTGGCCGCGCCCGCTGGCCGAACTGCTGGAGGCCGCGTACGAGGCCTACGCCGCGGAGCAGCCGTGGGTGCTCGACTTCGCGCTGTCGCCGAAGGCCGTCGTCCGTGACCTGTACGAGCGGGCGATGACGTTCGGGGACTTCGTGCGGTTCTACGACCTCACCCGCTCCGAGGGACTCGTGCTCCGGTACCTGTCCGACGCGTACCGGACCATGCGGCAGACCATCGCCGAGGAGCAGCGGACACCCGAGCTCGAGGCCCTGATCGAGTGGCTCGGCGAGGTCGTCCGGCAGACGGACTCCTCGCTCGTCGACGAGTGGGAGGCGCTCGTCAACGGCGACGTCGCTCGTGCCGAGGCGGAAGCTGGCTCGTCCTCCACGGGCGAGATCGCCCCTCCGCAGCCCGCGCGCCTGACCGGGAACCCGCGGGCGTTCCGGGTGCTCGTGCGGAACGCGCTGTTCCAGCGGGTGCTGCTCGCGGCGGCGGACGACCCGGCGGGACTCGGAGCGCTCGACGCCACGAGTGGCTTCGACCGCTCGGCCTGGGACGACGTGCTCGAGGAGTACTACGACGCGCACGACACGATCGGCACGGACGCGGACGCGCGGTCGATGCAGTACCTGGTGCTGTCCGAGGAGGGACGGACGTGGCGTGCTCGGCAGATCTTCGCCGACCCGGCGGGTGACAAGGACTTCGGGTTCTCGGCGACGATCGACCTCGACGCGTCGGACGCCGCGGGCGAGGCCGTCGTCCGGGTCACCGAGATCGGCCGGTTCGACGGCTGGACGGACGTGGACGTCGACTGATGTGCGCGGTCACCGATCCGGTCTTCCGGTCGCTCGACGGCGACGCTGACGTCGCCGCGCTGCAGGACCTGCTCGAGTCCGCGCCGGACTACACCGAGCGGATCACCGGGTACCCGCCCGGGCCGTCGGACGCCCTGAGCGCGCTGATCAGCGTGCCCGAGGGCTTCGACCCGGTGGGCAAGCACGGTTGGGGGCTGTTCGACGGGGACCGGCTCGTGGCGTTCGCGGACGTGCTGCTCGGCTACCCGGACCCGGGAGCGGCCTTCGTCGGACTGCTGCTCGTCCGCGGGGACCGGCAGGGGCAGGGACTCGGCCGCGCGCTGCACGAGGCCGTCGTCGCCCGGGTGCGCTCGGTGCCGGGGATCGGTCGGCTGCGCCTCGGGATCGTCGCGACGAACGCCGCCGTCGCGGAGCCGTTCTGGCGGGCGCTCGGCTACACGCCCACCGGGGAGACGAAGCCGTACCGGTACGACCACCTGGAGAGCACCGTCGCCCTGTGGGAACGTCCACTCTGACGGACGGGTACGTTCGACGGCAGCCCGGACAGCCGGGTCCGTCGAGAGGAACTCCCATGCGCATCGGATCGAGCATCGCCCTGATCGTCATCGGCGCCATCGTGGCGTTCGCCCTGGACATCCAGCTCGCCGGGGTCGACCTGCGCCTGATCGGGTACATCCTGATGGCCGCGGGCGTCGTGCTGCTCATCATCAGCCTGGCCGTCGGGTTCGGCGGTCGCCGGACGACCACCACGACGCGGTCGGGGATCGACCCGGCGTCGGGGGAGCAGATCACCCGTCAGGACCGGCGCGACGGGACGTACTGACCGCGCTGCGACCCGCTCGCTGGTCGCGTCGGTCCGGTGGTCGCCTTGGTCCGCTTCTAGAACAGGGTCGCGGGCGGTTCGACCTGCACCGGCTCGGGTGCCGGGTCGACCTGCTTGCCCGGCCAGCCCGGGCCCGTCGGAACTTCGGTGTGGTTCTGGTACGCGGTCGCGGCACCACGGGCGCGGACGTCCGCGGCCTCGTTCATCTCGTGGCCGACGTGCCCGCGGACCCACTCGAACGTGACCTTGCGGCCCTGCAGCTCGGCGTCGAGCTCCTTGATGATCTCGACGTTCAGGACGGGCTTGCCATCGGCCTTCCGCCAGCCCTTCCGCTTCCACCCGGCGAGCCACTCGGTGCACGCCTTGATCGCGTACTGGCTGTCGCACAGGATGTGGAGCGGTTCGCCGGCGTCCTTCGTCGCGCGGAGCAGCTGCAGGACGGCGGTGAGCTCGCCGATGTTGTTCGTGGCACGCGGCCAACCGCCTGCGGCCCAGCGGTCGTCGTCGACGTACCAGGCCCAGCCGGCCGGGCCGGGGTTGCCGAGGGCGGATCCGTCTGCGGCGGCGACGATCGTCACGGGGTGACCTCCAGGGTGGTGCGGGTGCGGGGTCGAGCGTAACGGACCGGGCGGTGCCGCCGTGGTCAGCGTCCGGCGGGGTCGAGGTTCAGGTCGGTGTCCTCGTACAACCAGCCGTTGCCGTGCACCCGCATCGTGGGGTTCAACCAGCGGAGCTGCGCCAGGGTCAGGCCGAAGCGCTTCGCGACGGTGGTCTGGTCGTCGCCGTGGGACACCCGGTACGACGTCGGCACACCGCTGCCGGGCGCGGTGAGCTTGTCGCCCGCCGCGTCGAACACCCAGCCGTAGGCGCCGGCACAGGCGGCGCCGACCTGGACGTGCAGGTCCGGGTACGGGCTCGGGATGTGCCACTGCAGGGTCGCCGCCGCCAGGACGCTCCCGACCCACGGTCGGTCCGCGTCGATGGAGCCGTCCGAGTCGTCGGTGTCGGCTGCCTGCGTGGTCGCCGCGGGCACGAGGACGACGCTGTGCAACCAGTCGGGGAAGGATCCCGCGTCGGAGAGGCTGACCGACGAGGGCGCCGGGGCGTCCGCCTGCCAGGTCGTCGAGGCGACCGACTCCCAGTCGAACCCGTCGCCGGGCGAGGCAGCCGACCGGCGGAACTCGACCGTCATCGGCTGCGGGTTCGTCGTGCGGTAGCCGGAGAGCTGCGCGTCGAAGGTGCCCGCGTCGTCCGCCACGACGCGCACGTGCACGGCGGTGTCGCCCGACTTCGAGACGAGGTCCGTCTCGGCGACGACGGTGCCCGCGGGGACCGCCTGCTTCGTCACGACCTGCTGGGCGGTGCCGCCGGTGCCGCTGCCGTCCGTGCCGCTGCCGTCCGTGCCGCTGTCCGGGCGCGCCGATGCGCTCGGTGCCGCGTGCCCTGTGGGCTTCGGCAGCGGGTCGTCCCCGCCGAACACCGAGCAACCGGTGAGCACCAGCGCCGTCACCCCCGCGATCGCGATCGATGCCGTGACCGTCCTGCGTCCCATGTCGGACCCCCTCGCGTCGACCGTAACGGAGCGGGAAGCGGATCACGAGCGCCGTGACCGAACCGGTACCGGAGGTCACCGGCCTACTGTGCAGCCCATGAGCGACAGCATCCCGGACGCACCCGGCCCCAAAGGTTCCGACGACCGCGCACGGAGCGACGCCCTCCGCGACGCTGCGCACCACGAGGGTGCCGACGGCGTGAGCGCGTCCGAGCAGGAGGCCGCGGACACGTCCTACAGCCCGTCGAGCGAGCGGGAGACCGTGGCGGCGCAGACGGACCAGCGCAGCCGCGAGGACCTGGAGGCGGACGGCATCGATCCGTCCCGTGTCGTGGCAGCGCCCGGCACCGGTGGGGCCGACGATGCCGGCGACGTCGAGCCCGAGCCGGGCGACCTGCACCTGCCGTGGCAGTCCGAGGAGGACCGCAAGGGCTGAGCGCCGTCGGGTCCCGCCGGGCGCGCTAGGTGTACCCGGCCGTGACGTTGGTGACACTGCGGGACTTGTGACTCAGCGAGGCCTCCTGGCTTGATGGAGCTGTCTAGTTCTGCCATCGCCAGGAGGCCTCTGTGTCCCACGCTAATGCCCGTCTGACCCTGCACGGCCGGCGGCTGCTCATTACTCGCGTCATTGATGCCGTCGTCCCGTCGCGCACGTTGCCAAGGAGCTCGGCATCTCGCGTCAGTGCGCGCACCGGTGGGTTCGTCGGTTTCGGGCTGACGGCGCCATCGGATTACTGGACCGGTCAAGCCGCCCGCTGCGGACACCGACGAGAACGAGCCCGGAGCGTGAGGCAGCGGTCCTGACCGCGCGGACGATCTCCCGCATCCTTACCCGCCACCGTGTGCCGCCGCTGGCCTGGCTGGACCCGGTCACCGGGACGCTGATCCGCGCGACGAAGGCAACACAGAACCGGTACGAACACGAGCATCCCGGCGACCTGATCCACGTGGACGTGAAGAAGCTCGGCCGGATCCCGAACGGCGGAGGCTGGCGGGTCCACGGCCGCCGCGAGGAGTTCCGGGGGCGCGGCATCGGGTTCGACTACGTCCACGCGGCCGTCGATGATCACACTCGACTCGCCTACGCGGAGATCCACCCAGATGAGAAAGGCGCGACCGCAGCAGCGTTCCTGACACGCGCGGCGGCCTACTTCGCTGAGC
>NZ_CP054594.1:269768-377396 GCF_013347185.1 Curtobacterium sp. Csp1 | reverse complement strand
AGTTCCGGGGGCGCGGCATCGGGTTCGACTACGTCCACGCGGCCGTCGATGATCACACTCGACTCGCCTACGCGGAGATCCACCCAGATGAGAAAGGCGCGACCGCAGCAGCGTTCCTGACACGCGCGGCGGCCTACTTCGCTTAGCACGGCATCGCAACGATCGAGCGCGTGATCTCGGACAACGCGTTCGCCTACCGGCACTCGGCCGCGTTCAAGGACGCCGTCGCCGCGCTCGGGGCGAAGCAGAAGTTCATCAAACCCCACTGCCCATGGCAAAACGGCAAGGTCGAACGATTCAACCGGACCCTCGCGACCGAGTGGGCCTACCGGCAACCTTTCACCAGCAACCAAGCACGCGCCGACGCGCTTGCGCCCTGGATCGAGCACTACAACACTGGCCGGACCCACTCAAGCCACGGACTCACACCTGCAGCCCGAGTGTCACCAACCTAACGGCCTAGTACAGCTAGGACACGCTGTCCGGGTGGGAGCCGGTGCGCTGCCCGGACTCGAGCGTGGCGATCGCGGCGAGGTCGTCCGCGGTCAGCACGAACCCGTCGACGTCCAGGTTCGACCGGATCCGCGCAGGCGTCACCGACTTCGGCAGCACCACCACGCCCTGCTGCACGTTCCACCGGACGAGCACCTGCGCGACACTGACCCCGTGCGCGTCCGCGATGCCCGTGAGCACCGGTTCGTCGACGAGCCGGCCGCGTCCGAGCGGTGACCAGGCCCCCGTGGCGATGTCGTGCTGCGCGTGGAACGCGATGAGCTCGCGCTGGGGCAGCCACGGGTGCCGTTCGACCTGGTTCAGCGCGGGGACCTCGCCCGTCTCGTCGATCAGCCGCTGCAGGTGCGACACCTGGAAGTTCGAGACGCCGACGCTCCTCGCACGGCCCTGCTCGCGCAGCTCGACCAGCGTCCGCCAGGTCTCGACGTAGCGGTCGTTCGCCGCGGCCGGCCAGTGGATGAGGTACAGGTCGACCGTGTCGGTCCCCAGCCGCTCGAGACTCGCGTCGAACGCCCGCAGCGTCGCGTCGCGCCCCTGGTGGTCGTTCCACACCTTGGTGGTCACGAACACGTCGTCACGGTCGAGCCCGGAGGCGCGGATCGCCTTCCCGACACCGGCTTCGTTGCCGTACATCTCGGCGGTGTCGACGTGCCGGTAGCCGGCGTCGAGCGCGAGGCCGACCGCCGTCTCGGCCTGGGCGTCGTCGACCTTGTAGACGCCGAAGCCGATCGCGGGGATGCTGCGGCCGTCGCGGAGGGGGATCGAGGTGACCATGCACCCATCCTGCCGTTCGTGGCGGGGGCGTGCCCTGCCCCGCGGCGTCAGCTCGGCAGCGTCACCGGCTCGGTGTCGGGGATGGGACTCGCGTCACGGCCGCGCAGGTCGGGCAGCCACCGCTTCGCGACGAGCGGCAGCACCACGCCGGCCGCCGCCATCACCGCGCCCACGGTCATGCCGCCCGAGGGCCCGTTCGCGTCGATGAGGAACCCGGCCACCGCAGAGCCGCCCGCGGCGCCGATGAGCTGCCCGGTGCCCATCCAGCCGTAGGCCTCTGCCGTGTCGGAGAACTTCACGGTCGCGGACACCGAGCCGAACATCACCGCGAGGGCCGGGGCGATGCCGGCGCCGGCGATCACGAGCGCCAGGCAGAGCCACCAGAAGTCCGTGCCGCCCACGGCCAGCGCGAGTCCGACGAACACGATGCACATGCGCGCCCACAGGGTGTTCGGGGAGATCGGACGGTGCCCGAGCGCGAGCCCTCCCGCGAGCGACCCGACGGCGAACACCGCGAGGACGATGCCGGCGTTCGGGCTGCCCTCGCCGAAGACGCTCGTGACACTGGCCTCGACCGCGGCGCACGCACCGATGAGCAGCAGGCCGGTCAGGGTCGCCACGACGACCGAGGGGCGGCGCAGCACGACGCCGAACGCACGCTTCGAGCGGGGGATGCGGACGCGGCCGAGCTCGGGGGAGGCGATGAACCACACGCCGCCGACGACCAGGAACACCATCGCCACGACGATCGCCTGCACGGTGCCGACCTGCGTCGCGACGAACGTCGTGATGACCGGGCCGGCCACCCAGATGAGTTCCTGCGCGCTGGCGTCCAGGGAGAACAGGGGCGTGAGCTGCGACGACGTCACCATCTTGGGGTAGATGGTGCGCACCGCGGGCTGCACGGGCGGGACCGCGAGGCCGCCGAGGAACCCGACGACCACGTACGCCCAGAGCGGCATGGTGGCGAACGCGACGACACCCATGCTCAGCAGCGCGACGATGCTCGTCAGCACCAGGACCGGGCGCATGCCCCAGCTGCCCATCCACCTGCTGGTGAGCGGACCGGCGATGGCCTGACCGATGCTCGTCGTGGCGAGCACGAGCCCCGCGGCGCCGTACGAGTGGAAGACGTGCTCGACGTGCAGCAGGTACGCGAGCGAGAGCATGCCGAACGGGAACCGCGCGGTGAGCTGCGCTGCGATGACGCGACCGACTCCGGGGGTCTTCAGCAGGGGTCCGTAGGCACTCACGAGACGAGTGTACGGACCGGACGGACGGGGCCGTCACCCGTCCGGGGGTGCTGTGGACGAGCGGCCTCCGGAGGCCCGTGTGGAGGACCGTCCGCGACACGCCGACGCGCTGATTCCACACATGTGGATCGAGGCTGTCCACCGGTGTGGGGAAGTGTCGGTGGTGGGCCGCAGACTGGCGTGATTCCGGGCCTCCCGGGAATCCACAGACTGTGGAGGGCGTTGTGGAGAACTACACGGCTGTAACACTTCCTCTTGTGGTCGGTGCCTCGGCCAGCCACTAGATGTAGTGTGGAGCCACCGCAGCGGCCCCTTCCCGGACACGTCTGCGCAGGTGCCAGCGGGCAGGTGCAAGCGGCACCCGACACCAGCACCACTCCACAGCACGAACAACCAGCAAGAACCAGGGGAGATCATGGCCGTCACCGTCTACACCAAGCCGTCCTGCGTCCAGTGCACCGCGACGTACCGCGCGCTCGACAACAAGGGCATCCAGTACGAGGTGCTCGACGTCTCCGCCGACGAAGCCGCGCTCGAGCACGTCAAGAGCCTCGGCTACATGCAGGCCCCCGTCGTCGTCACCGACGACGACCACTGGTCGGGCTTCCGTCCCGACAAGATCGCGACGCTCAGCGCCGAACTCGCGTGAGCCGTGCGGGTCCCGTCCCGGGACCCGCACCTCCGCCGGCCTGGAGGCACGCAGCGCCTCCGACAGGCCACTCCTGATCTGCTGTCCGCACCTCTCACAAGGAGCGCGCACATGAGTCGCCTCGTCTACTTCTCGAGCGTGTCCGGGTACACCGCACGCTTCGTCGAGAAGCTCGGCCGTGACGCGGACCGCATCCCGCTCTACCCGAACGAACCGTTTCTGCGCGTGGACGAGCCGTACGTGCTCGTCCTGCCGACGTACGGCGGCGGCAACGGGCAGGGCGCTGTGCCCAAGCAGGTCATCAAGTTCCTCAACGACGAACAGAACCGCTCGCTCATCCGCGGAGTGGTCGTCGGGGGCAACACGAACTTCGGCGAGGCCTACGGCCTGGCCGGGGACGTCATCGCACAGAAGTGCGGCGTCCCTCTCCTCTACAGGTTTGAACTCTTCGGAACGCCGGACGACGTCCGCGCGGTCAACTCAGGATTGGATGCATTTTGGACGCAGCAGTTGCAGACGTCGATCTGACGTCGCCGCAGACGGGGATGGACTACCACTCCCTCAACGCGATGCTCAACCTCTACGACGCGGACGGGAACATCCAGTTCGACAAGGACCGTGAGGCCGCGAAGCAGTTCTTCCTGCAGCACGTCAACCAGAACACCGTCTTCTTCCACAACCTGAAGGAGCGACTGGACTACCTGGTCGAGAACGAGTACTACGAAGCGGCGACGATCGAGCAGTACTCGCTCGAGTTCATCCAGAAGCTCAACGACCTGGCGTACTCCAAGAAGTTCCGGTTCCAGACGTTCCTCGGTGCGTTCAAGTACTACACGAGCTACACGCTCAAGACGTTCGACGGCAAGCGCTACCTGGAGCGCTTCGAGGACCGCGTCGTGATGACGGCCCTCGGCCTGGCGCAGGGCAACGAGCAGCTCGCGATCGACCTCGTCGAGGAGATCATCGCCGGCCGCTTCCAGCCCGCGACCCCGACGTTCCTCAACACCGCGAAGGCACAGCGCGGCGAGCTCGTCTCCTGCTTCCTCCTCCGCATCGAGGACAACATGGAGTCGATCTCGCGCGGCATCAACTCCTCGCTGCAGCTCTCGAAGCGCGGCGGCGGCGTGGCCCTGCTGCTCTCCAACATCCGCGAAGCCGGCGCCCCGATCAAGCAGATCGAGAACCAGTCCTCGGGCATCATCCCCGTGATGAAGCTGCTGGAGGACTCCTTCTCGTACGCGAACCAGCTCGGTGCGCGTCAGGGTGCCGGTGCCGTCTACCTGTCGGCCCACCACCCCGACATCATGAAGTTCCTCGACACCAAGCGCGAGAACGCCGACGAGAAGATCCGTATCAAGACGCTGTCGCTCGGCGTCGTCGTGCCGGACATCACGTTCGAGCTCGCGAAGAACAACGAGGACATGTACCTGTTCTCGCCGTACGACGTCGAGAAGGTCTACGGGATGCCCTTCGGCGACGTCCCGATCTCCGAGAACTACCGCGCGATGGTCGACGACTCGCGCATCAAGAAGACGAAGATCAAGGCGCGTGACTTCTTCACGACCATCGCCGAGATCCAGTTCGAGTCGGGCTACCCGTACATCGTGTTCGAGGACACGGTGAACAAGGCCAACCCGATCAAGGGTCGGATCAACATGTCCAACCTGTGCTCGGAGATCCTGCAGGTCAACACGCCGACCACCTTCAACGAGGACCTGTCCTACAAGGAGATCGGCAAGGACATCTCCTGCAACCTCGGCTCGCTGAACATCGCGCTGACGATGGACTCGCCGGACTTCGGCAAGACCATCGAGACCGCGATCCGCGGCCTGACCTCGGTCTCGCAGATGTCGCACATCTCGTCGGTCCGCTCGGTCGAGGACGGCAACGACAAGTCGCACGCCATCGGCCTCGGCCAGATGAACCTGCACGGCTACCTGGCTCGTGAGCGCGTCTTCTACGGCTCCGAAGAGGGCATCGACTTCACGAACATCTACTTCTACACGGTGCTGTTCCACGCCCTGCGCGCCTCGAACACCATCGCGATCGAGACGGGGGAGACGTTCGACGGCTTCCGCGACTCGAAGTACGCGTCGGGCGAGTTCTTCGACAAGTACACCGACCAGGAGTGGACGCCGGCGACCGAGCGTGTCCGCGAGCTCTTCGCGAACGCGAACGTGACGATCCCGTCGCAGGACGACTGGAAGGCGCTGAAGGCGTCCGTCCAGGAGCACGGCATCTACAACCAGAACCTGCAGGCCGTCCCGCCGACCGGTTCGATCTCGTACATCAACCACTCGACGTCGTCGATCCACCCGATCGCGTCGAAGATCGAGATCCGCAAGGAAGGCAAGCTCGGCCGCGTCTACTACCCGGCGCCGTTCATGACGAACGACAACCTGGACTACTACCAGGACGCGTACGAGATCGGTGCCGAGAAGATCATCGACACCTACGCCGCGGCGACGCAGCACGTCGACCAGGGTCTGTCGCTGACGCTGTTCTTCAAGGACACCGCCACCACCCGCGACATCAACAAGGCCCAGATCTACGCATGGCGCAAGGGCATCAAGACGATCTACTACATCCGTCTGCGCCAGCTCGCCCTCGAGGGCACCGAGGTCGAAGGCTGCGTCAGCTGCATGCTGTAGCGGTCGGTCGCTGACGCGACTGCCGACATCCTGGAGGCACGGGGCGGGCCCCGCCCCGTGCCTCCAGTCCGACACCAGATCACCATCTCGAATCCGGAAGACGATCCCATGACCCTCACCGACCCGGTCCACGCAACGGGCAAGTCCATCCCGCTGATCAGCGCGGTCAGTGCCATCAACTGGAACCGCATCCAGGACGACAAGGACGTCGAGGTCTGGAACCGGCTGGTCAACAACTTCTGGCTGCCCGAGAAGGTGCCGCTGTCGAACGACGTGCAGTCGTGGAACACGCTCACGCCCGAGGAGCAGCAGCTGACCATGCGGGTGTTCACCGGCCTGACGCTGCTCGACACCATCCAGGGCACCGTCGGCGCGATCAGCCTGATCCCCGACGCGATCACCCCGCACGAAGAAGCCGTCTACACGAACATCGCGTTCATGGAGTCGGTGCACGCGAAGAGCTACTCGTCGATCTTCTCGACGCTCGCCTCGACGCCCGAGATCGACGACGCATTCCGCTGGTCCACGGAGAACCCGAACCTGCAGAAGAAGGCGCAGATCGTCCTCGACTACTACACCGGTGACGACCCCCTGAAGCGCAAGGTCGCGTCGACGCTGCTCGAGTCGTTCCTGTTCTACTCCGGCTTCTACCTGCCGATGTACTGGTCCTCGCGGGCGAAGCTCACGAACACCGCCGACCTGATCCGCCTGATCATCCGCGACGAAGCCGTCCACGGGTACTACATCGGCTACAAGTTCCAGAAGGGCCTGGAAGGCGCTTCCGAGGAGCGCAAGCAGGAGATCAAGGACTACACGTTCAACCTGCTGTTCGAGCTCTACGAGAACGAGGTGCAGTACACGCAGGACCTGTACGACGGGGTCGGCCTGACCGAGGACGTCAAGAAGTTCCTGCACTACAACGCCAACAAGGCGCTGATGAACCTGGGCTACGAGCCGATGTTCCCGAAGGAGACGACGGACGTGAATCCGGCGATCCTGTCGGCCCTGTCGCCGAACGCGGACGAGAACCACGACTTCTTCTCGGGGTCCGGCTCGTCGTACGTCATCGGCAAGGCGGTCGTGACGGAGGACGAGGACTGGGACTTCTGATCCTGGTCTGACTCGTGTGGGGACGCCCCGTCGGCTTCGGCCGACGGGGCGTTCTTTTTGGCCACTGGAAGTGGTGGTAGAAGGCGCTAGTGTGAGTCGCACTGGCATCACAGGCAACTGTCGTTAAGCCGGAGTAAATCTTCGATGGGTGAGGACGATGACATCTAGCAGTGAGCCCGATGGCGCGATCATGGCGGCCGACGATCAGGAAGTCATAGAGTCACAGACAAACGGCTCTAGTTCAGCGGTGGAGCAGTCGGAAGAGCCGCCAATGGGCATCAGCCAGCTTGCGGTGAAGAATTTCCGGCTACTCCACGACGCGCGGATTCATCTCGATGAGATAAGTACCGTGCTCGTGGGTAAGAATAACACCGGCAAAACGACGCTGACCGAGATCGTGAAACGTTTCCTCGATGAAAGACCCCTGAAGCTCGAACTTGCCGATTTCTCGAGTAAATGCTACGCCGAGTTTCACGAGGCTTGGAAAGCATATACGGATGAGGGCGACGAGCTGCGAGCGCTCGAACTTGTTCCGGAGGTGGCTCTCCGTCTCGGGATCAAATACTCGAAGGAGCTTGACGCTTACGGAGCGCTCAGCCCGTTCATTGTGGACCTCGATCCTGAGTGCTTCGAAGCAGTCATCGTCTTCCGCTATAAGCTGCGCGCAGGATCGATTTCCAACTTGTTCGCGGGCGTGTCACCAGCGGATGGTGAGGCAGTCGTCAATACTCGTCGTCTTCTTCAAGTGCTCGGGCCACGAATCGCTAAGTATTACGAGCGGGTGATCTTCGCGGAGGATCCCGAAGACCCCTCAAATACTCGTGCCGTCAGCATTCAGGATGCCCGAGCGCTGGTTCAGGTTCATACCCTTGAAGCGCAGAGGGGCCTTGATGACGAGAAAGAGCGACCGAATGATTTGATAGGCAAGGTGTTCCAACGGCTCTTCGAGTCAGCGAATCGCGATCCGGCGGGGGGTTTCCAGAAAGCCGCTGTTGACGAGTTGAATGAGGCGGTTGCCGAGTTCGAGAAGTCGCTGGGCGCGAAGGTCGGATCGATGATGAAGAATATCGCGCCGGCTCTGCTCCAGTTTGGCTACCCAGGGCTTCAAGATCCAGGGATAGAGTCGTTCGCGAAGCTCAGTGTGGAGAAGGTTTTGGGGAGCCACACTTATGTCCGGTACGCCGGGGTCGAGGGTGTCCCGCTCCCCGAGTCCTACAGCGGGCTTGGATCGCGAAACCTGATCTTGATCCTTCTCACACTCCTGAGCTTCTACCGCGAGTTCATATCAACAGATGGAGATCCCAAGCTGCATCTCGTCTTCATCGAGGAACCGGAGGCTCATCTTCATCCGCAGATGCAGGAAGTCTTCATCGCACAGCTCGCGGCCATCCGAACCCTCTTCCCGAACTTGGATGGGCGACCAGGCGCCTGGAACCCACAATTTGTCGTCTCAACTCACTCGCCGCACGTCGCGAATCGAGCCAAACTCTCAGCAATCAGGTATTTCAAGTCAAGTCGGGAAAAGTCAACACCAGAACTTATATCCTCGACGGTCAAGGATTTGAGTCGCGCTGAGAACATGGATGCGAATTTCTTGCATCAGTATCTCACGTTGACGCGTTCCGATCTTTTCTTCGCAGATAAGGCTATCCTTGTTGAGGGGACGACCGAGCGCCTGATGGTGCCCGCGGTGATCAAGGCGCAAGTCGACGAACTGAGTCGTCAGTACGTCACAATGATGGAAGTAGGTGGCGCGTATGCTCATAAATTCTTTCCACTCCTCGACTTCATTGACCTACCGGTTCTGATAGTCACGGATTTAGATAGTGTTGCTCCGACGGGGGCCAAGGGTGCTCTGCAAAAGTGTGTGGTGAGCAAAGCGTCCGCCACGACGAACGCCACGATCAAGGACTGGTATCCGGACAAGGAAGATCAGAGACCGTCCAGCTTGCTTGCCGCTTATTCGAAGGGTTCGAACGTGCGTGGGGCTAGGTGCCTCGCACACCAAGTGCCGGAGACCGAAGGTGGTCCGTGCGGACGAACCTTCGAGGACGCTTTCATCCTTGCCAATTCGGCCCTCTTTGAGTTGAGTGCTAGCGGCATCCCAGAGGTGATGGAAGAGTCCGCGAAGAAGCTGGCGGATGCGCAGAAGAAGAGTGAGTTTGCCCTCCGTTTTGCTATCACCGAAGATTCTTGGGTCGCTCCAAGGTATCTGCTCGATGGGCTGAGGTGGCTCGCTAGCGAAGAAGACGTTCGCACAGAGAAGATTGAATCGTCAGGAGCGGAGAATGAATAAAGCGCTTCTGGCATCGGCGGAATCGGAGTCGCAATCCGCTTTCGCGCAAATTGTCGATGCCCTGCAGCAGAAAAAGTCGTTCAAACTCGAAGCTGGCGCAGGGGCCGGAAAGACCTTTTCGTTAGTTCAGGCGCTGGATCGCATCTTGAGCGACAGGCAGGCCTTCTTGCCCTTGCCCTATCAGAGAGTGGCCTGTCTCACATACACGAATGTAGCTCGTGATGAAATTCGGGCCCGCGTGGGCGTCGACAATGCGATCCTCGTTGACACTCTCCATGGCTTTCTGTGGGAGATGATTGCTCCTTTCCAGAAGCCCATGTTGGAGCGCCTGAGGTCTCTCGGTCGAACTCAGTTCGATGAGGTAGACGCCGATGAGCTTGTCGCTGTTGAATACACGCTAGGTATCCCAGCGGTTCGGGACAAGGTTGCCAGTTTGCATCACGAAGATGTTCCTTCTCTGGCGGCGGAATTGTTTCGTGAAAAGAAGTTTGTGAAAGTCATTGCCGATCGCTTTCCGGTAGTGTTTGTAGATGAGTACCAGGACACGCCGGAAGGAGTTTTAGAGGCAGCGCTCGTGGGGTTCGACGGTCTTGAACGTCCGCCTATTGTGGGTCTCTTCGGCGACGCTTGGCAGCAGATTTACGACGACACTTGTGGATCTATTGAGCATCCAGGGCTCTCTGCGATTCCGAAGAAGGCGAATTTTCGATCGGATCGTGCCATCGTCGATTTGCTGAACAAGCTCCGGCCGTCTCTGCCACAGGCTCCGAGTGACAAAGCCATGGATGGCTCGGTGACGATCTTCCACACCGACCATTGGGTGGGCGAGCGACAAAAGGGGCAGTGGAAGGGACAGATTTCGGAGGAGGCCACTTCAGAGTCGCTCGCTCAGGTTCGTGAGTGGTTAGTGGAGAACGGCATCACTGACGGACTCGACGATGTGAAAATATTGATGCTCACGCATTCGAGTATCGGTAATGAGCTCGGATACCCCTCTTTATCGCGCGTTTTCCGTTACAATGACTCATTCGTCAAAAAGCAGGATCCAACCATCGAGTTCTTCACCGATTCGCTCGAGTTGGCTTTGGAGGCGTATGAACAGCGTCGTTTCGGACTCATGTTCTCGGTGCTCGGAGGTCGGGGGCCCTTGCTTCGGGGTGCAGGGGACAAGCTCCGATGGGCTGCGGGGTTGGCGTCTCTGACGGCGGTCTGTGCGACTGGCACAGTCGGCAAAGTTCTCGACGCAATTCAGGACGTCAATCTATTTGCGCTCCCATCGCGAGTAGCCGCTAGAGAGGCGGACTCGAGGCGCGCCGCAGATGCGGCCGACCCGCGAAGTCTGATTGAACACAGGAAGCTGCGGGAGGTCTCCTACTCCGAAATACGAGCACTGAGGTCCTATCTCGCGGAACAATCCGTCTTCTCAACAAAGCATTCCGTCAAAGGTGCTGAGTTCGATAACGTGCTGGTCGTGGTTGGACGTGGTTGGTCAAAGTACGACTTCGGGAAGATGCTCGCAACCGACCCGGACGCTGATATGAACGAGAAAGAACGTGCGGGCTTCGAGCGCGCTCGAAACCTCTTCTACGTGGCCTGTTCCAGGGCGAAGAGAAATCTTGTGTTGTTATTCGTGCAAGAGTTGGACGCTCCGGCCAAAGCGCGGCTTCACGAATTCGTCGGGCTGAATAACATTCACGAGGTGAATTTCTCGCATTGAAGGAGGAGGTCAGTTGTGCTTGGTCGAGTCGATGTAAGTTTTTGATTATACGTGCCGCCTAGCCGCGGACATCGGTCCGGGGATCTCGTGGCCTCTCCTTAGTAAATTTGTAATTGCGACGCCAGGCGGAGTGTTTCTGATCTTCTCGCCGGCGTGGTCCGTGATAGCAGAAGCTAGCCCTAATCGCTCCCGTCGTCACGTTCGGCCGGTCTCAATGTGGGCGGCGTCCTGCTGACGGAAGCGAGTCGCCCCCTCCACTTAGCGGTGGATCGGAGACCCGTCCACGACGATTCGAAGAACGGGCCTGCGGCTCGGTTCCTCTACCTTCCGCGTACCAACCCCGGGATCCGCTCCCGGAACGGGAAGAACCCCCGCGACGCGTACGGCCACGCCCGCCCGTCCCACCGCCGGCGGACGGTCACGAGCGAGACGCCCTCCGCGCCGAGCCGTGCGCGCAACAGGTCGAGGCGCTCCCGGACGGGACCGACGGGCGCGTAGGGGACGACCACCGTGTCCAGGTCTGCAGCGTCCGCCCAGTCGAGGACGGCGGAGGGCTCGACCGAGTCGAGCACCGTCGCGCCGGTCGTCCGCGACGCCGCGTCTGCGACCGCACCGGCGGTGAAGGCCTCGACCGCGGGCGACACCTCGGCGGGGGAGCGCTGCCCGGGGTCCGCGGCCACGGCGACTGCGCGGATCGACGCCGCGAGGGACGGGTGCTCCCCGAGCAGGCTCTCGGGCTCCAGGTCCTCCTCGTGCAACAGCAGCCCGACGCGCTCGCCGATGCGGCCGTCGACGTCGTCGGACGGCACCGGGACCGCGGCCGGGAAGGGCTCCTCGTCGAGCGCTCGGGCCTCGGTCGCGAGGCCGGTCGGCGCGAAACGGCCGTCCGTGTACCGCGCGATGTTCTCCGTCGTCGCCAGGTACGTCTTCCCCCTGGTCTGCAGACCGGCGACCCAGCGCCACGACAGGGTGTTGGAGGCGGCGTCACCGTCGAGCAGGTGTCGGGAGAAGAAGTCGGCACCGAGCTGCCACGGTAGCTCGAGGGTGAAGACCCAGATGCTCGCGAACCACATCCGCGTGTGGTTGTGCAGGTAGCCGGTCTCGACGAGCTCACGCACCCACGCGTCCATCGCCTCTATCCCGGACCGCCCGGCGACCACGTCCTCGTAGTGCGCGGGCAGGTCGCCGGCGAGCAGGTCACGGACCTCTTCGCGGTAGCGGCGCCAGACCTCGGGACGCTGCTCGAGCCACCCCTTCCAGTAGGTGCGCCAGAAGACCTCCTGCACGAACTTCTCCGCGGTGTGCAGGCTGTGTCGCTCGAGCACGGCGTCGACGACCTCCTGCTCGGTGACGAGCCGGTGCCGGATGTACGGCGACAGACCCGACACGTTCGTCCGCGCGGGACCGGTGTCGTGGTTGCGGTCGCGCCGGTAGTCGGCGCCGGCGTGCGGGACGAACGCGCGCAGGGCGTCGAGGCCGGCGGCGCGGGTGGGTGTGATCACCTCGTCATCCTGCGCCTGGCGGCGCCGGGGGAGCCGTGTGCCGGGGTGACACGGCTGGAAGGTGAGCGGCGGGGCGGACGGCTGCCGTGCCTCCAGTCCGGCCTGGAGGCACGCATCCCGCGGGCGCGACGGCTCACGTCCGTCGCGTGGTCGCAGGACCGAGTCGCGTCGAAGAATTCCTGGAGTCACCGCCGCCGATCCCGGACCCTGTTCGGGGGGCAGCTCCTGTGCGGTTTCACATTGTTCGACGCGTCACTGCGCCATATGTTTCCATCAACCAAGGAGTTGCTGAATGCGAATGCGATCGGCTGTTGCCGCAATGTGGGCGCTTGTTTGTGACGCAACGCTGTTCCTCACGGGTTGCACAAATGACACGAACACGACTGCAGATCCCACGTCGAGTGCTCGTGCATCGCGGGCTCTCGTGGACCCGATGGTGCAGCTGCGCGACAAGTCTCACGACTTCTACACGGACGCAACACCGGTTCTGCACGAGTCCGGGACCGGCACGACGACGTTCACCGTCTCGAACATCCCGGCCGGGACGAAGCAGATCACCTACTACGTGTCATGCTCGCCAGTGAGCCATTACACGGTCACCATGGGCAAGCACTTCGAGGGCCCTTGCACGTACATCGTCTCCAACAGCGGCGGTATCCCGATCGCGTCTGCGGCCGACACCTCCGTCACCATCACGCTTCCAGCGTCCACCCGTTTCTGGATCGTTGGAATTCCTGATAGCAACTGATGCCCAATCTGGGGGGAAAATGAAGAAAACAATTGCGACGCTGGTTCTGGCGACAGTCCTGGTCGGCACCGGCGGCACGATGGCTTTCGCTGATGAGAGCGGACCGGACACGCCGATCTCGACCGATGCCACCGAGAACGGGATCGTCTCGGAGGACGGTTCCCCGCGGTCTGTCGATGAAGGCGGCACCGGAACTGGTGCCGGATCGGGGAGCGGTGGAGGTCTGCAGCATTCTCCGGTGAGCAGCCCCAGCAGCCTGTGCGAGGGCGGCCGGATCGTCTACACCGCGCGTGACGCGTCGACCGCATTCACGGTTGCGAGCGGGAAGGACGCAACCGTGAGTGGCGAGTCCGACATCACGCTCTCGATCAGTCGGAGCACCACGTTCTCCGTCGGTGGCTCGATCACGAGCACGACCGGAGTATCCGTCTCTGCCGGTGTCGCGGCAGTGAAGGAAGACATCGGTGTCACCATCTCGGCGAACTACTCGGGTACCAGCTCGAGCAGCGGCTCCTGGAAGGTCCCGCACAACTGGAAGCTCGGTCGCCTCGAGATCGGTTCGATCAAGCACACCGGCAGTGTGCAGCGATACGTCGAGAACAAGGCATGCAAGCTGGTCGCCTCTGGTGACCCGCTGCGGTACAAGGCGCCGGAGCGGGGTTGGAGCTTCCGGCACGTGCACGTCTCCTGACGCGGACATGACAAGCGGGGTCTCGGTCGCGCCGAGACCCCGCTTCCTTCTTGCTGATGAGGGTCGTCACTGCTCTGCCTCTCAGCATCGGCGCCCCTCGTCCAGATCTGAACATCGTGCCCACTCGTCGGCAGAAGATCGAACGTGGCATGTCGAATCGTCGGCTGCGCACCCCGTCGCTCAGGCCGGCGGCGTCGTGCCCGCGCCCTCGGTGTCGTCTGCGCCGGCCGGGCCGGTGCCCGCCTGGTCGAGGTTCTCGTGCGGGTCGCCCATGTCGCCGGTGGCCTTGCCGGCGGGGGACAGTCCAAAGTGCTTGCGTGCGGCGTTCTCGTCGGCGAGGGACAGGGTGTTCCCGGCACTGGCGGACGGTGCGTCCTTGATCGCGCGCTTCGTGTACCCGACGTGCAGGTCCGAGCCGTCGAACGTGGCGTCCTCGACCGGGACGAGCACGGCGTGGCTGCCGAGGAGTCCGGTCGCGACGCTGATGAAGGCGGCGCTGCCGTCTTCCCCGGAGGGGAACACCTGCGCGACCTTGCCGACGGATGCGCCGTCGCGGTCTCGGACGGTCGCGTTCTCCACTTCGTGGATCTGGGCCTTGGTGATCATGTCTGCATTCAACGCCCTCGGCCTGACGCACCCTGTACGGCGGGACCTCGATCTGCCAACGTTGGCCCATGGGTGAGGACGCGACGACGCTGCGTCGTGTCGCCGGCTTCCGGTCGTACTGGTCGGCGGCGACCGTCTCGTCGTTCGGGTCCGCCGTGAGCGCCGTGGCAGTGCCGGTCCTCGTGGTGACCGTGCTGCACGCGACGCCCTTCGAGGTGGGCTTGGTCAACGCTGCCCAGTTCCTGCCGTACGCGATCTTCGGGCTGGTCGTCGGGGCGTACGTCGACCGCTTCCGTCGGAAGCCTCTCCTGATCTGGTCCAGCGTGGGGCGTGGCCTGAGCCTGGCCGTGATCCCGGTTTCCTGGGCGTTCGGAGTGCTCGATCTCTGGGTCACGGCCGGCGCGTTGTTCGTGTTCGGCGTCTTGTCCGTCGTCGGCTTCGCCGCGACCCAGTCGCTCCTGCCGCGGATCGTGCCCCGACCGCTGCTCCTGGCGGCGAACGCACGGATCGACCAGAGCGACGCAGCCGCGCAGACCGTGGGACCTGCGCTGGGCGGTGGGCTCGTGAGCCTCGTGACGGCGCCGTTCGCGATCGCGCTCGACGCCGCAAGCTTCTTCATCGACGCTGTCCTCGTCGCCCGCGTCCGGGTCGACGAGCGCGTGCCGACAGGACGCGCACGTCCGCGGTTGCGTCGCGACATCGCCGACGGCCTGCGGTGGACGTACGGACACGCGATGCTCGCCCCGCTCGCGTTCTCCACGCACCTCTGGTTCCTCGCCAACGCCGCCGGGCTGACGGTGTTCGCGACCCTCGCACTTCGGACGCTCGCGTTGCCGCCAGTCGTCTACGGGGCCGTCCTCGCGGTCAACGGTGTCGCGATGCTCCTCGGCGCCACCGCGGCACCGCGACTCGGCAGCCGCTTCGGGGCTGGGCGCACGATCATCGCCGCTCGCGGTGTGTACCCGGTCGCCTGGGCCGGTATCACGGTCGCGACCACCGTGCTCGGGCAGTCGATGCCGACGGCGAGCACCATCGTCCTGTTCGCTGCGTTCGCGGTGCAGGGCGTCGCTGCCGGGTGCGAGAACGCGAACGAGATGAGCCTGCGCCAGACAGTGACGCCGGACGAGCTCCTCGGACGCATGAACAGCACGATGCGCAGCGCGAACCGGACGCTCGCAGCGGTCGGAGCGATCGGTGGCGGAGCCCTCATGACCGTCGCCGGCGGAGAGGCGGCGCTCCTCGTCGTGACGGTCGTCTTCGTGGCCGCTGCGGTCGTCGCCGTTCGTTCTCCGTTGCGCATCGCACAGCTTCGACAGCACGGCGTGTGATGGAGGTCGGTCAGGTCCGTCGCCGCATCAGTCCTCGGATTCCGCTCGACGTACCGCGCGGTGGGCTGCAGGGATGGAGAGGAGTGCGCCGCCCAGGAGGATGACCGACATGACGATCACCGACGCGGGGGTGCGGAGCGCGGGCACAAAGATGCACACCGCGCAGCAGAGGATCGTGATCGCGCCCGAGATCAGCGTCGGGGGCAGCGCCGCTCGGTGCCCGGTCCGCCAGGCTTCGTCGCTGGACATCGTGACCCGCGTCCGGATGCCGGCGAGGTCGTTCCGGCCCAGCTGCCCGTTCGCAGCTCGCCACGTCAACCACATCACGAGGACCGCTCCACCGATCTCGATGACGAGTGTGGACACCATTGCTCCAGGCATGGTGACGACGCTAACGTGCTGGTACATGAACGGCAATGTTCCACGTGGTCAATGGCGGGCGAGCGTTCGGACGACCGACGGCTGGCAGTCCGTCCGCGAGCCCGCCGGACGGTACGCCGAGGCATCCTTGCTCGAGTGGGGGAGCATCACGAAGGGGCTCGTCGGGACGACGGCCGCGGTCACGCTCGAGCTCGAACGGCCGGTCGCGTCGTACCTGCCCGGCGTGCCCGACAGTGAGATGACGGTCGGTGATCTCGTCCGCCACACCTCCGGGCTGGCCCGGGTACCACCGACGATCCGTGACAGCCTCGTCCGTGACCCGTACCGACCGGCCGTCGGGGTGCCGCTGGACCTGACGACCGCGGTGCCCCTGACGCCGAGGGGGCAGTACGTGTACTCGAACCTCGGGTACGCGCTCCTCGGGGCGGTCCTCGACGCGGCGTACGGGAGCTGGTTCGACGCCGTGCAGGAGCAGGTCCTGCGGCCGGCGGGCATCGATTCCGCGACACTGGTGCCGGCTGCATCGGAGCGCATCATGCCGAGGTTCCTCGGTCGCGCGATCTCGCCGTGGGCGCTGGGTGCGTCCTCGTTCGCGGCGGCCGGCGGGCTCTGGTCGACCTTTGACGACCTCTGCCGCTACGCCGACTGGGCGCTGGAACCGGGTGCACCGCCCTCCCGCACGGTCAGCTGGCAGCGCGACGAGGGCACTCGCTGGATCAACGGCGAAGTCCGGGCCGCGGGGGCGGTGATCGCCCGGGCAGCGGGAGTGACCGCCGTGGTGCACACGCTCGCGAAGGCACCGTACGCGGCCGATGCGATCGCGGCGGCGCTCGTCGAACGGGAAGCGCTGCGCGCGAGAGACGCATGATCCCGATCAACGCGACCGACCCGTCGAGGTCGAGGCAGCTGGACGGACGGGCGCGTCGGTCATTGAGTAGTGTCGGGAACCAGCTTGCGAGCGACACGGGGGTGTGCGTGACGACGGTGTTCGATGACAGGGCGAACGACGCCCCCATCGCTGCTGCAGACGGGACGTCCGGGGACCTGCGAATGCATCGCTCCCGTCCCCGACCGCGCGGCGCGATCGTGACCGTGCTCGCGGCCGTGGTGCTCGCGACGACCGGATGCGCCTCGGACGGCGGAGGCGGACAGGACGCGCGAGACGCGGCAGGCAGGACGCAGGCGCAGGTAGCCGATCTCTCGTTGCAGGACGAGTTCGAGCTGGCTGGCGAGCGGTACGAGCACGGGCAGGCCGTGCTCGCAGCCGCACAACGACAGATCTCGGATGGCACGTGGTACTGGAACGGCGGAGACGTCCGTCCTCTGCCCGCAGGCGATGACGCGTTCGGCGAGGCGCCGGAGGGTGCGACCGCGGAGAACTCCTACAAGTTCCGAGCCGTGCGGATCATCGAACCGGAGGGTGCTACCGGCGCGGCGCAGGACCTCGAGCCGATGCAGCGCTACTTCGACGAAGAAGGGTGGCGCGGGAGCAGCGCGAAGGTCGGTACGGATCACGAGGTCCGGGCCGACACCGGCGACGGATGGTGGGTGACCTGGAACGTGCGACCGAACGGGCAGTACTCGCTCGGCGTGTACAGCGAGGCGTTCTGGGCACACGATGCTTCGGAGCTCATCAAGGCGATCGCACTGCGGGACCCCGCCGACTTCCCCGATGCATCCGAACCGGGTGTCTCGGAGCCGTTCCCGAGGTGGAGCGACCCTGTCCGGCAGCGCTGATCTCCGGACGAGGGAGTCCCTCGCAGACGCCGACCGGTCTGCGAGGAACTCCCGCGCGGAACCCGCTCGGTGGAGGGCCGTCACCGGACTCCGAGCCACCGCAGTGGCGCTGCTCGCCGCGGTCGTGCTCACCGGCTGCAGCGCCGGCATCGGGAAGACCCCTGAGCAGGCGAAGCAGTCCGTCGTCACGTTCGTCGAGGAGTCCACCGACGTCGTCGGCGACGGCTGGGAACCGAGCGAGGGTCCGGGACTCGGGAAGTGCGGCCTCGCCCCCGGGGTCGGTGGCGTCCGGTACGTCTACGCCGTGGTCCGGTCCGCGAGCGCCGACCCGAAGGCCGACGTCGGGGCGGTGGAGCAGCACTGGAAGGACCTCGGGGTCACGACCGAGCGCTACCAGACCGGCGGCGAGGACCCGATCCTCGGCGTCCGGGGTAGGGGCGGCCCGGTGAGCTCGTCGGACTTCCGCGCCGACCCCCGCGGCTACACGATCGACAGCAGTTCGCAGTGCTTCGTGGGCGACTTCGACCGGATGAGCCTGGACGGGCAGGACTGACGGACGTGACCCGCCCGTCGGGGCCGAGCCGAGCCTCCAGGCCGGTCTGGAGCCGCGCCGCTACCGCCCAGCCGGCACCGCGACGTTCGCCAGTTCCGCGCGCACGATGTCCGCACCCGCGGACAGCGCACTGAGCTTCCCGAGCGCCGCACCCCGCGCCAGCGGCGCCATCCCGCAGTTCGAGCTCGGGATGAGCTTGTCCGCGTCGACGAACTCGAGCGCCCGGCGGAGCACCTCGGCGACCTCGTCCGGGGTCTCGACGGTCTCGGTGGCGACGTCGACCGCGCCGAGCATGACCTTCTTGCCGCGGATCAGCTCGACGAGTTCGAGCGGGACGTGGGAGTGGATGCACTCGAGCGAGACGATGTCGATCGAGGACTGCTGCAGGAGCGGGAAGGACTGCTCGTACTGCCGCCACTCGGCGCCGAGGGTCTCCTTCCACCGGTTGTTCGCCTCGATGCCGTAGCCGTAGCAGATGTGCACGGCGGTCTCGGCGTGCAGCCCCTCGGCAGCGCGCTCGAGTGCGGCGACGCCCCAGTCCTGCACCTCGTCGTGGAAGACGGTGAAGGCGGGCTCGTCGAACTGGATGACGTCGACGCCGGCGTCCTGGAGCTCGCGGGCCTCCTGGTTGAGGATCGTGGCGAACTCCCACGCGAGCTTCTCGCGGCTCTTGTAGTGCTGGTCCGACAGGGTGTCGATCATCGTCATCGGGCCGGGGAGCGCCCACTTGATCGGCCGGTCGGTCTGCGCGCGGAGGAACTTCGCGTCCTCGACGAAGACCGACTCCGGACGGCTGACCGCGCCGACGACGGTCGGCACGGCGGCGTCGTACCGGTCGCGGATGCGGACGGTCTCCTTGCGCTCCTGGTCGATGCCGTCCAGGTGCTCGATGAACGTGGTGACGAAGTGCTGGCGGGTCTGCTCACCGTCGCTGACGATGTCGATGCCTCGGCGCTCCTGCTCGTGGACGGCGGAGCGGAGGGCGTCCTGCTTGCCCTCGGTCAGCGCGTCGCCCTCGAGCTGCCAGGGGGACCAGAGTCGCTCGGGCTCGGCGAGCCAGGACGGCTTCGGCAGGCTGCCGACGATGGCGGTGGGGAGGAGGGTGCTCATGCGGGCGGGGTTCCAGTCGTTCAACGGGTCGGGACGGCGGTGTCGGCGGCGAGACGTGCCAGGAGTTCGCGGTGTGGCTTGACCAGGTGCTCCTCGGTCCAGCGGCCCTGCGTGACGCCGAGGCGGCTCCGCTCCTCGCGGTCGTAGGTGACGGGCGGCACGGCGAAGTCGGTGTGCTCCAGGGTCGGGCGGTAGGTGGCCGGGGCGACGACGTCCGCGTTGTAGATCTCCGGGCGGTAGATCTTCTGGAACGTCTCCATCGTCGCGATCGTGCCGATGAGCTGCAGGTCCGAGTAGTCGTGCAGCAGGTCGCCGCGCGTGTAGAACGCGAGCGGGGCCTTGCCACCCGGGGGCATGAAGTAGCGGACCTGCATGCCCATCCGGCCGAAGTAGTCGTCGGTCAGCGAGGAGTGCTCGTGCGCGTACTCGGCGCCGAGCACGGGGTGGACCGTCGCGGTCTGGCGGTAGGTCTGGCTCGTGGAGACGCTGATGCAGACGACGGGCTCCTGGTCGAACTCGGACCGGAAGGCGTCGGACTCCAGGAAGCGCTGGAACAGTCGGCCGTGCAGCTGCCCGAAGTCGGCGGGTATCCCGGCGGACTTGTCGAGCGTGGGCAGCAGCACGGAGAAGTCGTAGTCGCGCAGGTACGACGAGAAGTTGTTGCCGAGGATGCCGTGGTGGCGCTCGCCGGTGTGCTGGTCGACGATCGTGACGTCGAGCATCTCGAGCAGCGGGAACGCGACGTCGGTCGCCCCGTCGTCGAACTCGGCGGTGACCGAGACGATGTCGAGCTCGACCGCGTAGCGACGCGTGACACCAGCAGGCGACGCCGACGACGCGTGCGAAGCCGACGTCGCCGTCGCCGACGCCGACGTCGCCGCCGCCGACGCCGACGGCGCGGCCAGGTCGTTCGCCCGCTCGTCGATCATGCCGAGCGCGTTCCGGAGGTTCTGCTGGCGGTGCTCACCGCGCGCCAGGTTGGCGAAGTTCGTGGTCAGCCGGGAGCTGTCGGCGGGGGAGTAGTCCTCGTCGAAGCGGGTCCGGGTGATCCGGAAGGTCAGGTCGTTCGCCATCCCCCGATCATGACCGCGGGCGCGGGTCATCAGGTAATCCGTAGTTGCTATGCGGCGGTATAGCCTCTGCCTATGGCCCGCGTGTCGAACGACATCACCCTGCAGCAGCTCCGGTACTTCATCGAGGTCGCGACGGAGGGGTCGATCACCGCCGCGGCCGACCTGCTCTACGTCTCGCAGCCGACGATGTCCGCGGCGATGAAGGACCTGGAGACCCGGATCGGCCGCCCGCTCTTCACCCGGTCGGCCCGAGGGGTCGTGCTCACCGTCGACGGGGTCGAGTTCCTCGGGTACGCCCGGCAGGTCGTCGAGCAGGTCTCCCTGCTCGAGCAGCGCTACGTCGGGCGGCAGGCCTCGCGGCGGCTGCTCGGCGTCTCCGCGCAGCACTACTCCTTCGCGGTGGAGGCCTTCGTCCGCATGGTCGAGGCGGCGGCCGCGGACGAGTACGAGTTCTCGCTCCGGGAGACCCGCACGTGGGACATCATCGAGGACGTCCGTACCCTGCGCAGCGAGGTCGGCATCCTGTACCGCAACGACTTCAACCGGCAGGTGCTCGGGAAGCTCATGCGCGACGCCGGGGTGGTCTTCACGCCGCTGTTCGTGGCGCAGCCGCACATCTTCGTGGCCAGACGGAACCCGCTGGCGTCGCGGGAGCGGGCGACGCTCGAGGACCTGGCCGACCTGCCCCGACTGACGTTCGACCAGGGCGCGAACAACTCCTTCTACCTGGCCGAGGAGATCCTGTCGACGATGTCGAGCAAGCGGGAGATCCGGGTGTCGGACCGGGCGACGATCTTCAACCTGATGATCGGTCTCGGCGGGTACACGATCTCGACGGGGCTGATCAGCGACGACCTGGACCCGGAGATCGTCGCCATCCCGCTCGACGTCGACGAGCGCATCGAGATCGGGTGGATCGCGCACGCGTCGGTGCCGCTCACGGTGCAGGCGCAGGCGTACCTGGATGAGCTGCGTGCGGTGGTCGTCAGCTACGGGGTCGAGCCGCTGGGCTGAGCCCGGCGGGCGGCGGCCCGGCAGGCGGGCTTGCGTCGTCCGTGTGGGTGGTGGCCGGCCTGGAGGCGCGACCTGCGTCCGTCACCTGGGTCGCGCCTCCAGGCCGGTTCCCTACTCGCGGACCGGACCCAGCGTCGCGCTCTTGGGGGTCCGCCCGTCCCCGGACGACCGTCCGGTGAGGCGTCTGCCGACCCACGGCAGGACGTGGACGCGGAGGTGTTCGATCGTGGACGCACGCTCCGCGAGCCGGACGGCCCCGTCCCAGGTCGGCGCGGGGACGCCGAGGGCGGTCAGGACGTTCGCCGCGACCCGCCGGTGGCCGAGGGTGTTGAGGTGGAGCCGGTCCGGCGCCCAGAGTGCGAGGTCGTGGAACCCCGCGTCCGTCCAGTTGTCGACCACGGTGACGTTCGGCCGGTCCGCCCATGACCGGATGTGGTCCGCGTACTCGTCCCCGCGTCGGCGGATGAGCCGGCCGAGCGGCAGGTGCCGGGTCATGTCCGCGACGGTGACGAAGAGCACGTCGGTGCCGGTGCGCACGGCGGCGTCGAGTCCGGCCGTGATGCGTCGGGCGTTGGCGGCGATCGACACCCGCGGGCGCAGGATGTCGTTGTTGCCGCCGCTGATGCTCAGCAGGTCCGGCCCGAGGCGCAGGGCGGCGGGAAGCTGGTCGTCGAGGATCGGCGCGAGCAGCTTGCCGCGGATCGCGAGGTTGGCGTAGGTGCACGTGCGGTCGGAGGCAGCGGCGAGGCCACCGGCCACGAGGTCGGCCCACCCCCGGGGCGAGCCGTCGGGCCACTCGTCGCCGACCCCCTCGGCGAAGCTGTCGCCGATCACCGCGAACTTGGTGTGCATCGTCGCCATCCTCCCACCGTCACCCGAGCGCGGTCCCGGGCGCGGTGCGCGCCCCCGGGACCACGCTCGGCGCGCCTGCGCCAGCTCCCGGCGCTCAGCTCGTCGGCACCACGTCCCAGTGCTCGCGGATCAGCCCGCCGTCGACGCGGAACAGGTCGGCCGCGAGCAGCGGCGCGTCCGGTGCCGCCCCGACCGGCTGCGAGAACGTCCACACCAGGTCGCCGTCCGCGAGCGAGATGACCGACTGCTGGGCGGGGAACTGCGCGCCGCTGCCGAACAGCTGCTCGAGGGCGGCCGTCCCGTTCGGCGCGACGGGGTTGTGCTGCAGGTACGCGGGGTCGAAGTCGCGGTCGAGGACGGACACGTCGTGGTCCCGGAACAGGGTGTCGTAGGCGGACACCGCGAAGGTCCGGTTGCGCTCCTCCTGGCGTTCGCTCGGGGGCGGCGTCGGTCGCGCCGGGCGGTACAGGTCGCTGAACATCGTGTTCGTGTTGCCGCTGGCGGGCTTCCCCGTCGCGATGGCCTGGTCGAGGGACCAGTGCTCCACGACCCGGCCGTCCCGCAGCCGGAACAGGTCCACTGCCGCGTCCCCACGGCGCTCGTCGTGGATGTCGGGTGCGACCTGCCAGTGCACGGCCACCAGGTCACCGTCCGCCGCGACGTGCTTCACGACCGCGTGGGCGCCGGGGACGCGGGCGCGGTCGGCGGCGAACTCGGCCAGGACCCCGGCGGGGCCGGCGCTCGCCCCGTTCGTGTGCGTCACGGCCTCCGGGGCGACGAGCGTCTGCGCCAGGCGGCGGGCCGCTGGGCTGGTCGGGTCCACGAACGTCCGGGTCAGGAGCGTGACGACCGCGCAGCGGTTCCGGCGTTCGGTCGCGGTGTCGAGACGGGAGGCGGTGGTCCCGCCGTCGGCGATCGTGGCCGACCGGGAGGCGCGGGTCACGTCCGGTGCGGCGCTGGCGGTCGCGGGGACGCCGAGTCCGGCGAGCAGGGCGGCGCCGGTGACCAGGGCGGCGCCGCCCACGAGGGCGGCGCGGCGGCGGGTGCGGTGCTTCGTCAGCGGGTGCTTCGTCGTGGGCTGCATGGCGACGACGGTAGGTCGGGCGTGCACTGGCCGGAAGGAGGCACTTCTCCGTACGGTACTGACATGGACGTCGGAATCGCGGTCCCGGACGGAACGCACGACACCCCTGCGGACGGACCGGTCCGGTTCCCCGCGGCGTGTCCGACGCGAGTGGTGCTCAGTCACGTCACGAGCCGGTGGGGCGTCCTCGTCCTGCTCGCACTGCGGGACGGGCCGGTGCGGTGGGGTGCGCTGCGCCGGACGATCGAGGGCGTGAGCGAGAAGATGCTCGCCTCGACGCTCCGGACGTTGGAGCACGACGGCATCGTGCACCGGGACGTGCAGCCGACGGTGCCGCCGCGGGTCGACTACTCGCTGACGGGTGCCGGGCAGGAGCTGGCCGAGCGGCTCGTGCCCCTGATGGACTGGATCGTCGAGCACGCGGACGCGATCGTGGACGGTCGATGACCGCTCCTGTCCCGCACCGCGGCGGCCGCTGTCAGTTCTCGAGTCGCTGCTGGTCGGGCATCCCGTCGGAGCACTTCGACGTCGCCGACATCTGGTAGTTCCCCGGGTAGGCGTCGAAGCTCGCCGACACGACCGGCCCACCGCGCCCGCGGACTCCCGGTACCGGGTCGGGGCCACCGCTCTGGTACTCGTCGACGTCGACTCCGGCGTCCCGCCAGTGCTTGCTCACCGCTTGCACGTCGACTCGGGCATCAGCGCCAGAGGTGTCAGCCCGCTTCATGACGTAGACGAACATCGTGCCGGGTGCACCGGAGTCTTGCTCGCACTCTCGGACGCCGGGACCGCTGAGGTGCTCCCAGGTGCCGCCGGCGGCGGTCGTCGACTGCTCGACGAATTCGATCACGGACTGCTTCGCTTCCGAAGGCTTCATGGTGGGTTCTCCAGGGTCGTGGGCGCAGGCCGCCAGGATGAGTGCGGACCCGACCAACAGCGCCGTCACCGACGCCGGTTGCGATCGTCGCGCCGTCACGGGACCTGTTGCATCTGTTTGAGCACGGTCTTCTCGTACCACGTCATCCCCTTGGGTTCGTGCTTGGTCATCGCCTCAGGGTGGCCCGTCGTGGCCTGCCCGATGTTGTAGAGCGGCTCCGTGTCGGGGTCCAGGTACCCCCGCATCTCCTTGGTGTGGACGTTGTGGTCGTCCACGGAGAGCTTCTCGTCGTCGCCGGGGACGCCGTCCGTTCCGAACGCGGTGGCGTCGAAGTCGGGGTCGGTGGGATCTTGACCGTGTGACCAGCTCAGCCTGCCGGTCTGTGCCCATCGGTCGCCTCGTCCTGGCTCGAAGACCCAGATGTTCTGGGCCTGTCCGGCGTACACGTGGTCCGCGTGAAGGTCCGATGCGTTGTCGACGGAGTCGGGGAGGCCTGCCGAGCCGATCGTCGTGAAGGTGTCGACGTGGATGTCCGGCTTCGTCAGCGTGTACGCAGCGGTGGTCGAACCGTACGAGTGGGCGACGATGTTGTTCGAGTACGAGTCGTCTCCGCGCGACGCCTTCAGCCCGCGCAGCGCGTTCGCGAGCTTCTCGCTGCCGTCCCTCGCGTACTTCGTGCCGAGGACGCCGAAGTCGAGTTGCCCTTGGATGACGGGTTGCGGCGGTGTCGAGTAGCCGACCCAGGAGATGACGGCACGGTCAGCTGGTCCGGTGAGGCCCTGTTGCCGCCGAGCACCTTCACCGTGCCGGTCGACGCCCAGGACGTCCTCGACGGCGGGGCGCTCGCGGCGGGGTCCGAGCTGTCGCTCGGGGCCTGGGACGTGCGGGTGGTGGCCGTCCGGTAGACGCGACCACAGGACGGACGGGAGGCGCGGTGCCAGCTGGCACCGCGCCTCCCGTCCGGTTTGCGGTCGCGTGCCGCCTCAGACGCGCGTCGCCTCGATCACCACGTTGTCGACCGAGGGTCGACCGTCCGGCCGCTGCAGGCAGGTGACGACGACGAGGCGGTCGGGAGTGTCCGCCCAGACGGTCGCGTCCGTTGCGATGTCGCCCTTCCGGACGGTCTCGGTGCGCGTCACGCGGTAGGTGACGTCGTCGACCGTGATCGTGGCACCGGCGGCGATCCGCGCCCGTCCGTCGGCGACGTCGATCAGGGCGTTGCCCGGACCGACACCCCCGCCGCGCAGCGAGTGCATCGCGACGAAGACCGTGCCACGAGAGGCCGCGGACGGCTCGACGCCGAGGTTGCGGACCCAGTACGCGGACGTGGACCCGGGCGGTTCGATGACCCCGTCGGCGACGTCCAGTGCCCCGAGCGGAACGTCGAGCCCGACCGAGGGCACCACGAAGCGACCGTGCCCGGACGGCGTCGCCGAGGCCGCTGCCGGCGGCGGCGGACCGTCGAGCTGCACGGCGTTGCCGGCGAGGTCGACGCTCGACGTCGTACCGGAGCCGTGCGGGTGCGGCGTGAGGAGCTCGACGCCCGCGACGGCGATCATCGCAGCCGCCGCGGCCCCCGCGACGGCGGTGAGGCCCACGCCCCACCGCCGTCGCTGCGCTGTGCTCGGCACTCAGCGCCCCGTCCGGAGGCGCGCGCGGAGCCGGAACGCGCCGAGGCCGCCGAGGACGAGGGCGCCGAGACCGCCGAGGGCCAGCCACGGGGCGTCGTCCCGACCGCCGACGACCGTGCCGCCCGTCGCGACCGACGGCCCGACCGCTGCCGTGGTCGTCGCGCCGGTCGAGGTCGCACCCGTCGTGGTCGACGCCGTGATGGTGGCGGTCACGGTGAGGGCGAGCGGGTCGCTGACCGCGTCGCCGGCTGCGTCGGCGAGGAACAGCGTGTGTGCACCGGGGACGAGGTCGGCGGGCAGCGTCACCGAGGCGCGGACGGAGCCGTCCTGGGCCGCGGTCACGTGGCCGAGGACCTGCGGCGTCGAGTGCACGACGACCTCGTACACGGAACCGGGCGTCATGCCACCGGCGTCGACGGTGACGGTCGACCCGGGCGTGAGCGTGCCGTGCGCCGCGAGCGTCAGCGTCGGGCGGGCGACGGTCACCCGGTAGGTCCCGGTGGTGGTGCCGTCCTCGGCCGTGACCGTGACGACGGCGGTGTCGCCCTGCACGTCGACGGTCGAGCGGGCTGCCGCGTTCGTCGTCGTGACGTGCACGTCGCCGCTCGTGAGCGTCGCGACCGGCGCGGTGACGGTCGCGCCCGCACCGGAGGACGCGGCGGCGAGCGGGACGGTGACACCGTCGACGGTGATCGCCGACGCGGAGGCGTCGTTCGAGACGAGGAAGCGGCTCCGCAGGGCCGCCGCCTCGGCCGGGGTCACGCCGATCGTCTTCGACAGGTAGGAGTCCATGCCGGCGTACTTGGTCGCGATGTCGCTCTCGAAGGTGCCCTGCAGCAGCGCGGGCGTCGCCCACGTCACACCGAGCTGCGTGTTCGAGAGCAGGTAGTCGTGCAGGATGTCCGCGCTGTCGACGCCGAGGACGCGGTCGAGCAGGTCGACCACGGTGCCCGTGCGGTCCATGCCGTGCGAGCAGTGGATGAGCACGGTGCCGCTGGTGTGGGTCGCGAGGATCTGCAGGACCTGCGCGTACGCGCTGATCATCGGTCCGCGGTCCGATGCGTCGACGTAGCCCTTGTCGACGAGGTCGTGGTACATCGCGGTGTCGTCGCTGTAGTTGCCGTCGGCACCGAACATCGAGATGTCGACGTCCTTCGCGCCCGGGATGGCGACGTCGGGCTTCGCGGCCACCTGCGTGGGGGTGCGCAGGTCGATGACGAGGTCGACGTGGTACTTGCTCGCGAGCGTCTGTGCGCCGGCGGCCGTGACCTTGTCCAGCGACTCCGAGCGGATGAGGCGGGAGGCGTCCACCCGCTGCCCGCCGAGACCCGTGAAGGCACCGAGCTCGCGACCGTTCACCATCCCGGGGACGTCGGTGATGGCGTGGTCCTGCGCGGTCAGTGCCGGCTGGGCACCGGCGTCGGCGTGGGCGGCGGTGGACGAGAAGGCGACTGCGCCGAGGACGGCGGCAGCGGCGACGGCGGTGGAACTCGCGCGGAGGAACGCGGACGAGCGGGCGGGACGGCGGGACACGGGTCTCCTCGGGGACGGGGCAGCGATGTCGGTCGTCCGGTCGTCCGGGCGGCCCGCGGAGCAGCGTGCCGACGTCGCCGGTCCCGTCCGTGAACGGGTCGGGGCGGTGGGGTTACCGGGAGGTGAGGTGGGTCACAGGTCCGGGGTCGTGTCCCGCTGGCGCCCGCGCACGACCGACGCGGCCACGAGCGCCGCGCCGACGATCGCGGGGTACGCGCTGACCGCGGAGTACCCGACGGCGTCCGTCGGGCTCCACCACTGCGTGGTCCCGGTCGTCCAGGCAATCCGCTGCGTGACCGCGAACACGGTGACGAGGAGCACGACGGCCCCTGCGGTGGTGCCGACCGTCGGCCAGCGCGTGCCCACGGCCACGGCGGCCGCGCCCACGACGGCGAGCCCCGCGAGCACAAGTGGGTTCGTGGTCGAGCCGCCGCCGAGCGGTGCCGTGGCGATCACCGCGACCACGTACACGGTGACGAGGCCGACGAGGACCCCGGTGCCGAGCCGCGCGGCGATCCGGTTCGGGTGCTGACGGGTGGTGGTCTCGGACGTGGTCGTCATGGTGTCCCCCTCGACCGACACGACGGCGTGTCGGGGCCCCAGCGTCGCACGCCGACCGGGCGCCGTCCAGCCGCTGGCGTCGCGCCGGCTGCGCTCCGGCAGCTCAGGCGCGTGGACGGGGCTGTTGCGCGCTCGCTCGCCCCGCGGCCGCCCCGTACAGGAGCGCCCCCTGCAGCGCGACCCCGGCGCCGAGGACGAACACGATGATCCCGGCCGCGATCGCCCTGACCGAGCTGCCGACCGCGCCCGAGACGATGCCGAGGGCGGCATCGGCGAAACCGGTCAGGAACGCCGCGATCGTGAGCGCCTGGAACGTCCGGGGGCGCGGCGCGGTCGTCGGGCCGACGGCGAACCGTCGAGCCGCGACCGCGATGGCCGCGCCGATCGCCGCGAGGGCCAGGTGTGCGACCGCCGGGCCGGACAGCGGTGGTTCGGTCGTCGCCACCCAGATCCAGGCCGCCGCCAGGACGAGCGACGCGACAGCGGCCACCCAGCACACGGCGGCGTTGACAGCCGGTCGACGTGTCCGGAAGTCGGTCACGCCGTTCCGCTCGTTGCCCTGGTGCGTCATGTGGTCCCCCCCCCCGTCGCCCGGTCCGCGCTGCTGGTCAGCGCCGTGCCCAGCACGTTGTCGTGCCCGGACCCACCATCCCACGCTGCACGGCAGAGCGACCGGCCGCTCGCCGCCACGGCAGGACGGCAGGATCGAGGTGCGTCAGCGACGCTCGTCCGGCGGGCGCACGGTCACCGGGGCGAGCCACCGCGACAGAGGTGTTCGACATGGTGGAGCGCCACGGCGGCGCGGACGACGGCTGGGTCGGCGAGGTGGAGACGCCCGGCGACTGCGCTACCCTCGGGCCCCGGCGACCGGGATGTCCCAGTACGTCGGCTGCTCGTACTGTTCCGACCAGCCACGACGCATCCGCGTCGCAGCCCGGTCGAACGCGTCGACGAGGTCGGTGTCGGTGGTGAGCAGCGCCTGCAGCCGCAGCCCGTCGTACAGGGCCAGGAGCTGTTCGGCACCGCGGATCGGGTCCATCGTCTCCGGCTCGCGACCCGCGCGCACGTCCTCCGCGAGTCCGTTCCGGACGGACTCCCGGAAGCGGCGGTAGATCGATCGGTAGTAGTCGGCCCCGTCGACCGTCGGGTCCGCCGCGGAGACGAGACTCGCGGCGAGGAGCTCCACGAGCCCCGGTTCCTCGGTCTGCGCCGCGAGGAGCGCGTGCAGGTACGCGACCGTTCCCTTCTCCGCCATCAGTGGCGTCAGCGGCGTCGAGATCGCCAGGGTCCACCGTTCCACCGTGGCCGCGAGCAACGCGCGCTCGGTCGGGAACGCTGCGCGCACCTCCGTCGGGGTCATCCCGGCGTGCGCTGCGGCGACCTCGAGGCTGAACCGCGTCACCCCGCCGTCGTGGAGCGCGAGGATCGCACCGTTGATCGCCCGCGTGCGCGGTGCCTCGTCCGCGTCGGCGCTCCGGCTCGTCAGGGGCGCGAGCGGGTGCTTCCGGAACCACTCGAGCAGACCGCGAGCGCGACTGAGGCCCGCGGCCGGATCGAGCGGACGGCCGGGTGCGAACAGGTCGCTGAACCCTGGGACATGCTCCATCAGCGGGTCGATCGGCTGGAACGCCATCGACCAGTCCGGGAAGGCCCGCCGCTCGATCGACTCGTCCATGAGGACCCGCACGTTCGTGTGCCGCGGATCGGTGCGGACCTGTTCGAAGCGCGCACCGACGACGGCGTCGTCGCCCTCGAGGATGCCGAGGCAGTTGTCGCCCTTGTGCGCCAGGATGCCGGTCACCCCGAGCACGGTGTTCTTCTCGCGGCCGACCGCGAGGATCTGGGCGAGCTCGGTGTCCGTGATCGGACGGGTCTGCGTGCTGGTGTACACGATCGAACGCATGGAACGGGGTCTCCCTTTCTCACCGGGGTACGGCGTCCCTCCGAGTGAACCGTTCGGTCCACTGCGCCACAACCCCCAGATCGGCCGGGTCCGCGCCGGCCTGGAGGATCGCGGTGCGTCAGCGACGCCCGTCCGTCGGGCGCACGGTCACCGGGGCGAGCCACCGCGTCAGGCACACGGCCGTGCAGGCCCCGGCGGTCGCGATGGCGGCGAGCACGACGATCTGGAAGCGCCCGGCCTCGAGCGGGGAGAGCCCGCCGAACACCGCCCCGACGAAGGCGCCAGGCAGGGTCACCAGTCCCGTCGTCTTCGTCTGGTCGACCGTCGGGACGAGTGCTGCACTGACGGCACGGCGCACCAGGGTCTCGGTCGCACGGCGCGGGGGAGCGCCGAGCGCGAGCCACCCCTCGACGGTGTCCCACTGGTCGACGAGCAACTCGCGGAAGCGGCGACCACTGATCGTCGCGATGGTCATCGCGTTGCCGATCACGATCCCGCCGACGGCCAGCGCGTACCGCGGGCTCAGCTCGATCGCCCCGGTGCCGAACACCACCGCACCCGTGACGACGATGCCGATGGCCATCGAGACACCGACCGGGAGCGCGGACTCGCGCAGCGTGCCGAGCCGTCGGGCAGCCGTGACCACCGCGACGGAGAACATCACCACGAGCGCGACGGCGATCAGGACGGGTGAGCGGATGATGCCGGACAGCACGAGGCTGATCACCGCGAGCTGCGCTGCGCCGCGCAGGATCGCGACGGCGGGTGCCCACGGGGCCTCGGCCCGGGTCGCGAGCAGGACGGCCATGGCGACCGCCACGAGCAGCAGCACGCCGACGAGCGTGTGCAGCAGCGAGTCGGTCACGCCTCGAACAGTACGGGGCGGCCCGGCTCCAGGGCGCTGAGGACGGCCACCCGCACGGCGTCCGGGCTGGTGGCCTCGCGGTCGACGAGCAGCCCCCGCATCCCGGCCCGACGGGCACCGGCGACGTCCCGCTCGGGGTCGTCGCCCACGAACAGGCATGCGGACGGGGCGAACCCGAGGGCGCGCGCGATCCCGGTGAAGGCCCGCTCGTCCGGCTTCTGCAGGCCCGTCCGCCCCGACGCGTGGACGACGTCGAAGGCCTCGCTGAGCCCGGTCCGCGCGAGCTTGTCGCACTGTTGTTCCGCGTCGCCGTTGGTCAGGAGCCCCAGGCGGTACCCACGGGACCGGAGTTCGTCGAGCAGGTCGCGGCTCCCGGGGAACGCTCGCCACGCGGCTCGGTACCGCCGGAGGTAGTCCGCGAACAGGTCGTCGAGTGCCGCGGTGTCGTCGAGGTCGAGTGGGTGTCCGAGCGCCGGCAGCACCGTGCGCAGACGCTCCCGCCGCTGCTCGGCGAACCCGATCTCGCCCGACCGCCACCGTTCGAAGTGCTCGTCCTCGGCAGCTGCCCACCGCCCCAGGGCCGGCGCAGAGGCGGGCAACCCGAGGTGCGTGAGGAACGCAGTGGCACCGGTCCTCGCCGCAGCGCGGTGATCGAAGAGCGTCCCGTCGAGGTCGAACACGACCGCCTGCAGGTGCTCCGCCACGTCAGAACATCGTGTCGGCGTTCGCTGCCTCCGGCTCGCCGGCGGCGGACGCCGGTTCGGAGGGCCCACGGACGAACTGCGCGTTGTGGGTGGCTGCCATCGTGTCCTCATCGTGCGGTGCTGGCTCGGTGCGCCAGAACCTACTCGCCCGGACGGGCGGCGGTCGCGACGGGCTGCTCCGGAGCGGTGAGTGCGCCCGCCGGAGCAGCGGGGCGGACTGCTGCGCGCCTCCCGGCCGGGGTGGCGGGGAGTGCCGTCGGACGGCCACCCGCCATCTCCTGCAGGATCCGGTGGACCTGCCGACTGTAGCCGGACTCGTTGTCGTACCAGACGTACAGGACCACGTGCTCGGAGCCGTCCGCGATCGTCGCGAGCCCGTCGACGACGCCCGCGCGGCGGCTGCCGAGGAAGTCCGTCGAGACGACCTCGGGGGACTCGACGTAGTCGATCTGGCGGCGGAGCGACGAGGTGAGCGACGCGTCGCGGAGCAGCCCGTTCAGGGCGTCGCGCGTGACGGGCCGGGCGAGGGTCAGGTGCAGGACCGCGAGCGACACGTTCGGCGTCGGGACGCGGACGGCGTTGCCGGTGAGTCGACCCCGCAGCTCGGGCAGGGCCTTCTCGGCGGCGCGCGCCGCACCGGTGGCGGTGATGACCATGTTCAATCCCGCCGCCCGACCGCGCCGGTCGGCGGGGTGGTAGTTGTCGACGAGGTTCTGGTCGTTCGTCGCCGAGTGCACGGTCTCGACGTGGCCGTGCACGACGCCGTACGCGTCGGACACCGCCTTGAGGACGGGGACGATCGCGTTCGTCGTGCACGAGGCCGCGCTGACGACCGGGGCGTCACCGACCTGGTCGTGGTTGATCCCGTGCACGACGTTCGGCACCCCGCCCGTGCCCGGGGCGGTGAGGAGCACCCGGGCGGCTCCGGGGGCGAGCAGGTGCTGCTCGAGGCCCTCGGCGTCCCGCCAGCGGCCGGTGCTGTCGACGACGATCGCGTCCTCGATGCCGTGGGCGCGGTAGTCGACCGCGCTCGGGGCGTCCGCCGAGAGGAACTGGATCAGCGTGCCGTTCGCGGTGATCGTGTCGTGCTCGGGGTCCACCGTGACGGTGCCGGCGAACGGGCCGTGGATCGAGTCCCGGCGGAGCAGGCTCGCGCGCTTCACCAGGTCGTCGGGACCACGGCGACGGACGACGACGGCGCGGAGCGCGAGGGGCGCGTGCTCGCCGGCGCGTTCGAGCAGGATCCGGGCGAGCATCCGGCCGATGCGCCCGAAGCCGTACAGGACGACGTCGCGCGGGGCGGGGCGGGGACCGTCGGGGCCGTCGTGCGGTGCGGCGCCGCGGGCGAGGAAGAGTTCGTCCTCGAGGAACTCGCGGAGCGGCGTGCCGAGCGGATCGGCACGGTGGCGGGCGGCGAGGTCGGCGAGGTCGACGGACGCCGAGGACAGGGTCATGGCGTCGAGCTCGGTGAGGATCGCCAGGCTCTCGGTCACGGGGAGCTCGGTCTCGTCGACCCGGCGCGTGGAGCGGTGCGCCTTGACGATCCCGATCGGGGACTCGCCGACGAGGGGCCGGCCGTAGACCGAGGTGACGACGTCGTCCCGGCGGTACAGGCGTCCGATGAGGGGGACCATCGCCTCGGCGGCGGCGAGCTTGTCGGTCCAGGCGCGCTGCAGTCGTGCGCGGTCCGCCGCGGACGGCGGCGCGCTGGGCTGCGCGCTGGGTGTGGTGCTGGGCGAGGTCGCCATCAGACGACCTGCGGGGTGCGGGCGGGGGCGGCCGCGGCGGCGTGCAGGGCTGCCCGCCGCTCGTCGAGGACGGCGGTGAAGACCGCGGGGGAGCGGCCGGCGAACTCGTCGAGGAACTCCTCGGTGCGGCGGCACTCCTCGAGCCACGAGTCCGGGTCGACGGCGAACAGGGCGTCGAGCTGCGCGTCCGAGATCGCGAGCCCCCGCACGTCGAGGTCCGCGACGTCGGGGAGCAGGCCGACCGGGCTCTCGACCGCGGGGACGGCGCCCTCGACCCGGCGGGCGATCCACTCCAGCACGCGGGCGTTCTCGCGGAAGCCCGGCCACAGGAAGCTGCCGTCCTGGTCCTTGCGGAACCAGTTCACCTGGAAGACCGCGGGGGCCCCGGCGCCGAGCTGCTCGCCGATGTCGAGCCAGTGCGACCAGTGCTCGGCCATGTCGTAGCCGCAGAACGGCAGCATCGCGAACGGGTCGCGGCGGAGCTCGCCGACCGTCCCCTCGGCCGCGGCGGTGCGCTCGGACGACACGGTCGCGCCCATGAACACGCCCTCGGCCCACGTCGGCGCCTGGGCCACGAGCGGCACGTTCGTCGAGCGTCGGCCGCCGAACACGACGGCGTCGATCGGCACGCTTGCGTCGACGTCGGCCGCGAGCGACGGGCAGCGGTCGAGCGCGACGGTGAACCGGGCGTTCGGGTGCGCGGCCGGGGTCCCGCTGGCCGGGGTCCAGTCCGCACCCGTCCAGTCGACGAGGTGCGCGGGCGGCTCCGGCGTCAGACCCTCCCACCAGACGTCGCCGTCGTCGGTCAGGGCGACGTTCGTGAAGATCGTGTCGGCGGCGATCGTCTCGACGGCGACCGGGTTCGTGTCGGCGCCGGTACCGGGTGCGACGCCGAACAGTCCCGCCTCGGGGTTGATCGCGTGGAGCCGGCCGTCGGGAGCCGGGCGCAGCCAGGCGATGTCGTCGCCGATGGTCTCGACGGACCACCCGGGCAGCGCGGGCTGGAGCATCGCGAGGTTCGTCTTGCCGCAGGCCGACGGGAACGCCGCTGCGACGTGGAACGCCCGGCCCTCCGGCGAGGTCAACCGGATGAGGAGCATGTGCTCGGCGAGCCAGCCCTCGTCGCGGCCCATCACCGACGCGATCCGGAGCGCGAAGCACTTCTTCGCGAGCAGCGCGTTGCCGCCGTAGCCCGAGCCGTACGACCAGACCTCCCGCGTCTCGGGGAACTGCACGATGTACTTCGTCTCGGCGCAGGGCCACGCCACGTCCGGCCGCTCGCTGCCGGCCTCGTCGCGCAGGGGCATCCCGACGCTGTGCACGGTCGCGACCCACGGCACGCCGGCCCCGATCGCGCGGAGCACCTCCGGCCCGAGGCGCGTGGTCTTGCCCATGCTGAGCACGACGTACGCCGAGTCGGTGACCTCGACCCCGAGCTGCGAGATGGGACCGCCCACCGGACCCATCGAGAACGGCACGACGTACATCGTCCGGCCGCGCATGCTCCCGGCGAACAGGCCGTCCAGCTCCGCACGCATGGCGTCCGGGTCCCGCCAGAGGTTCGTCGGGCCGGCGTCCTCCGGGGTGCGGGAGCACGTGAAGGTCCGACCCTCGACCCGTGCGACGTCGTCGGGCGCCGAGCGGGCGAGGTAGCTGTTCGGTCGGCGCTCCGGGTCGAGGGCGATCAGCTTGCCCTCGTCGACGAGCTGCTGCGTGAGGCGAGCGGTCTCGTCCGGTGACCCGTCGCACCAGACGACGGCGTCGGGGCAGGTGAGGGACGCGACCCGGGCGACCCACGCCTCCAAGGCGACACGGGGTGAGCCGGGGACGGTGGCGGGGGCGGGCGTCGTGTGGTTGGGGTTCGTGATCATCGTCGATCTCCTCGTGTCGGGGGGGACTACCGGCGGGTGGCGGCCTGGCGCTCGGGCTCGACGATGGTGCGGACGGCCTCGGTCGAGATGCGCTCCTGCTGGTCCGCCGCCGACGCCGACGCCGACGCCGACGTGGCCGGTGCGCCGTGCTCGTCGGCGGACATCGTCCGCTCGTCGAACGGCGCGGCACCGGACAGCACCCGCTCGACCTGCTCCTTGTCGATCTGGCGCGTCCAGGTGCCGACCAGGACGGTCGCGACGGCGTTGCCGGTGAAGTTCGTCAGGGCGCGGGCCTCGGACATGAACCGATCGATGCCGACGATCAGCCCGACGCCGTTCACCAGGTCGGGACGGTGCGCCTGGAGACCGCCGGCGAGGGTCGCGAGGCCGGCGCCGGTGACGCCCGCCGCACCCTTCGAGGCGATGATCATGAAGACCAGGAGCGAGATCTGCTCCGGGATGTTCAGCGGGGTGCCGAGGGCGTTCGCGATGAACAGCGACGACATCGTCAGGTAGATGGCCGTGCCGTCGAGGTTGAACGAGTAGCCGGTCGGCACGGTGACGCCGACGACGGGCTTCGAGACGCCGAGGTGCTCCATCTTCGCGATGAGGCGGGGCAGGCTGACCTCGCTCGAGGACGTCGACACGATGAGCAGGTACTCGCGGCCGAGGTACTTCATGAGCCGGAAGATGTTGACGCCGGTGACGAGCCGGAGCAGGAGCCCGAGCACCCCGACGACGAAGACGATGCAGGTGATGTAGAAGGCGACCATGAGCGTGCCGAGCGCGACGAGCGCCGCGACACCAGTGGCACCGACGACCGCGGCGATCGCTCCGAAGGCGCCGACCGGCGCGACCCACATCACCATCGCGAGGATGCGGAACACCAGGGCCTGCAGATGCCGGATCCCGGTCAGGATCGGCGCACCCTTCTCGCCCATCGCCTGGAGCGCGAAGCCGACGAGCAGGGCGACGAAGAGCGTCTGCAGGATGCTGCCGCTCGTGAGCGACGACACCAGGGTCGCGGGGATGATCCCGAGCAGGAACCCGGACGTCGACGACGCGTTCTCCTCGGTGCCCGCGGGCAGCTCGTACGTCGCCTTGGACATGTCGAGGTGGTCGCCGGGGTGGATCAGGTTGCCGACCACCAGGCCGATCGCGAGGGCGAACGTGGACATCGCGATGAAGTACCCGAGCGCGAGCCCACCGACCTTGCCGACCGTCGCCGCCTTGGCGATCGAGCCGACGCCGAGGACGATCGTGCAGAAGATGACGGGGGCGATCATCATCTTGATGAGGGCGATGAAGCCGTCCCCGATGGGCTTGAGGCCGACCGCGAACGTCGGGGCGGTGAGCCCGACCACGATGCCGGCGAGCACGGCCACGATGACCGCGATGTAGAGCCAGTGCGAACGGTCCAGCCCGCGCCGCCGGACGGGGCGTGCGGTGGACGAGTGCGTCGATGCCATGAGACTTCCTTGTCGTCAGGACCGGGGCGTCGTCACCTCGGTCGGCTCGTTCCCCGGGGGGACGGGCCCACCCTGCCGCGGACCGTGGGCCGGGCGTGACTTGCGTTCATTGCGTTCACGGATGCCCCCACACCGCCGTGCGGTGTCGCAGAATGGTGGTCCCGCGACGAGGCGAGGAGGGTCGGACCGTGGCACCGAGACGGTGGAGCATCGCCAGACGGCTCTTCGCGCTGCAGCTGCTGTTCGTCGTGGTCGGCGTCGCGGTGGGCGGCGCGTGGAGCTGGGCATCGGCGCGGGCGGACCTGCAGGCCGACGCCGCCGAGAAGAGCACCGCGCTCGCCGTGTCGATCGCCCGGAACCCGTTCGTGGTCGAGCAGGCGGCCACCGCCGATCCCTCGGCGCGGCTCGAGCCCTACGCGCTCGACCTGATGCGCCGCACGCACACGGACTTCATCACGATCATGGCGCCGGACCGCACCCGGTGGACGCACCCGGACCGTGCCGAGATCGGTCGGCCGTTCCGCGGGACGATCGCCCCGGCGCTGGACGGGCAGACCTTCACGGAGACGTTCGCCGGGACGCTCGGCCCCTCCGTCCGGGCCGTCACGCCGATCACCGACCAGGACGGGAAGGTCGTCGGGCTCGTCGCCGCGGGCGTCACCGTCGCGAACATCTCCACCGCGCTCGTCCCGCGGCTCGGGTCCGTCGCGGTGCTGGCCCTGGCCGTGGTGGCCGTGTCCGCGATCTTCTCGTGGCTGCTCAGCCGGTACCTCGGCCGGGTGACCGCCGGCCGCGGGCCCGAGGAGCTCGCGCGGGTCTTCGCCTCGTACGAGGGCGTGCTCCACTCGGTGCACGAGGGACTCGTCGTGATCGACCGGAGCGGGGCCGTCGTCCTGCACAACGACCGCGCCGCCGAGCTCCTGCACCTGCCCCCGCCCGCCGAGCGTCAGGAGCCGATCCCGCTCGCCGCGCTCGACGTCCCGGACGGGCTCCGCACGCTGCTTGCGTCGGGGGCCCTCGCCGTCGACGAGACCCACGTGACGGCGGACCGGGTGCTCGTCGTGAACCAGGAGCTGGCGTTCCCGCGGGGCTCCGCGAAGCCGATCGGCACGGTCGCGACGATCCGCGACCAGACCGAGCTGCTGCACCTGTCCGGCGAGCTCTCGGCGACGCGGACGCTCACCGGGGCGCTCCGGTCGCAGACGCACGAGTTCGCGAACCGGCTGCACACCGTCGTGGCCCTGCTGGAGCTCGGGCGGGTCGACGAGGCGATCCGGTTCGCATCCGACGAGATCGACCGGCACCAGATCGACCGGCACCAGGTCGACCGGCATGGGGTGGAAGCACCGGCTCCGCAAGGGCACCCCGACGACGGCCCCTTGGCCGTGACGCCCGAGGTCCTCGCCGCCGTCCTGCACGCCAAGCGCGCGCAGGCCCACGAGCGCGGGGTCGTGCTCGTGGCCGACACCGACGGCCTGCACGCTCCGGTGGCCGCGCCGGCGAGCGACGTCATCACGGTGCTCGGGAACCTCGTCGACAACGCCGTCGACGCGGTGGCCGAGCACCCCGGCGGTCCGGGTGGGCCACGGGTCGACGTCACCGTCACGACGCAGGACGACGGACGCACCCGGATGGTCGTCGCGGACAACGGCCCCGGCATCGCCGACGTCGCCGCCGCCGCCGAGCGGGGCTGGTCGACGAAGCCGTCCGGGCCGGAGGGGCGCGGCCTCGGACTCGACCTCGTCCGCTCCGCGCTCGCCGACATCGGCGGGACGATGACCGTCGACTCCGGCCCGACCGGCAGCACCTTCGTGGTCGACCTCGAGCCGCGGCAGGTGGCCGCGTGACGGACACGATCCGCGTCCTGATCGTCGAGGACGAGCCGCTCACCGCGGAGGCCCACGCCGCGTACGTCGGCCGCGTCGACGGCTTCACCGTCGTCGCGTCCGCGGCCACCGGTCGGGAGATGCTCGCCGCGGTCGCAGCGGAGAAGCCGGACCTGGTGCTGCTCGACTTCAACCTGCCCGACGCGCACGGACTCCAGCTCGTCCGCGCGCTGCGCACCGCCGGCTCCGCCGTCGACGTCATCGCCGTCACCGCCTCGAACGACGTCCGGGGCGTGCGGAACGCGATCGCACTCGGGATCGTGCAGTACCTCGTCAAGCCGTTCAGCTTCCGCACCTTCGCGGACCGGCTCACGACGTACCGCGAGTACCGCCGGGGCTTCGAGGACCGGCGGTCGCTCACGCAGGCGGACATCGACGCGCGGCTCGGGACACTGCGACCGGCTGCGCCGGCCGAGTCGGAGAAGGGCATCGCCCCGGAGACGCTCGAGACGGTCCGGTCCGTGCTGATCAGCGTCGACGGAGGTGCGTCCGCCACCGAGGTCGCGCAGGCCACGGGGACCTCGCGCGTCACCGCGCGGCGGTACCTCGAGCACCTGATCGCCGCCGGCCAGGTCGACAAGGACGTACGGCACAGCGGGCCGGGTCGGCCCGAGTACGAGTACCGCTGGTTGCGCTGACCCGACGCCGGCGCTGACGCGCCACGGGACGGACGGGAGGATCGTGGCGGCGCCGCCACGATCCTCCCGTCCGTCGTGCGGTCCCGTCTACAGACCGACGCTGCCCTGCGAGATGCCGCCGTCGATCGTGACGGTGGTGCTCGTCATGTAGGCGGCCTTGCCGGAGGCGAGGAAGACGACCACCTCGGCGATCTCGTGCGGCTTCGCGGGTCGACCGAGCGGGATGGCGTCATCGAGCTGCTTGAGCTTGTCGGGGTCCGAGGTCGTCGCCGTGTTGATCGGGGTGTCGACGGCGCCGGGGGCGATGTTCACGATCCGGACGCCGTGCGGGCCGAGTTCGACGCCGCCGCTCCGGGCGAGCATGCGCATGCCGCCCTTGGCGACGCAGTACGCCAGGTTGCCGGGCATCGGCCAGTCCTCGTGGACGCTCGAGATGTTCAGGACGAGGCCGCCGTTGCCCTGCGCGATGAACTGCTTCGCGGCCGCCTGGGTGCCGAAGAACGCGCTCTTCATGTTCACGGACATGACCTTGTCGTAGCCGTCCTCGGTCTCCTCGAGCAGCGACTTCCGGTCCTCGATCCCGGCGTTGTTCACGAGGACGTCGAGCGAGCCGAAGGCGTCGACGGCCTTCTGGACCATCCGGTGCAGGTCGTCGGCGCGGGTGATGTCCGCGTCGACGCCGACCGCGTGACCGCCCGCGTGCTCGATGCGGTTGATCAGGGACTCGGTCTCCTCGGGGTGGGCGACGTAGTCGATGACGATGTTCGCGCCCTCGGCTGCGGCGGCGAGGCAGACCTGCTCGCCGATGCCGCTGTTGCCGCCGGTGACGACGATGGTCTTGCCCTCGAGCAGCATGGTTCCTCCTGGTGGGGCGGGGTCGTGGTGCCCCCCACGGTGCTCCGGACCGGCTGGCGGGGTCCGGCGGATGTGCTGAGGTCTCGCGCAGGGTGAGCGGCGTCTCGTCGCCGGGGCCGGGCGCCGGGGCCGGCGCCGGGGCCGGGCGCCGGGGCCGGGCCGGGCCTGGCCTGGCCGTCGATGGAGCAGAAGACGTCGGGTCGCCCGAGCACACCCGACGTCGTCTGCTCACTCGACGGGCGGCGGGGCCACGAACGAGCGGTTGAAGGCGCCGGAGTCGTACCGGACGAGCCAGCGGCTGGTGCCGTCGAGGAACGCCGGGAGCTCCGACAGGGGCAGCCACGTGCCGTCGACCGGCTCCGGGGCGAACACCCCGTCCTCCCCGCCGCGCAGGAGTGCCTCGACGGCGCCGCCGCTCGGGTGGAAGCTCTTCGACACGTGGACGTCGCGGCCGCCGAGCGCCCGGACACGGTCCAGCGCGTCCCGCTTGCCGTCCGCGACGAGCACGACGGAGACGATGAACGGGTCGAACACGGTCACCTCCACCACGGTGCGGCCGTCGGGCAGCCGCGTGGCGAACTGCGCGAAGGGCTTGCCGGAGCGGGACACGGTCCGATCGTACGGCCGCGCGGGCCCTGGGCGGCCGTCGATGGAGCAGACGACGTCGGGTCGCCCGGCCCCACCCGACGTCGTCTGCTCACCCGACGGGACGGGACTGGGCAACGAACCCCCGCGACGCGGACCCCCGGCTACTCGAACATCTCGGCGAGGGCCGCGTGCGGGTCCCCGTCGAACCGGTGGGCCGACGGCGGCGAGGACCAGTGGATCAAGCCGTCGTCCGGCCAGCAGGGAACCACGTGGACGTGGAGGTGCTCGACGCTCTGGCCGGCATCCGCCCCGGAGGCCTGCAGCAGCACCGTGCCCGTGGCCCCCAGTGCGCCGCGCATCGCCCGGGCGACCCGCTGCGCGAGCGCTGTCGTCGCGGCGAGGGCGACCGGCCCGGCGCTGAGCAGGTCCCGGGTGTGCTCGACCGGGACGACGAGGGTGTGCCCGGGCGCGATCGCCGAGTCGGGCAGGGGAGCGAAGGCGACGGCGTGCTCCTCGCGTTCGACCCAGACGGCGGGTGCGGAGCCCTCGATGATGCGGCAGAACGGGCACGGGTCCATCGGCCCAGTCTGCACGTCCCCTACGCTCCCCACGTGGTCACCATCGCGCGGGTCAGCCCCTCCGACGCCGTCGCCGGCACGATCGTCCGCGCCTACCTGACCGACGTCGCCTCCCGCTGGCACGGCCGGACCGCGAGCGAGGCCGAGGTCGACGAGGCGCTCGCCGATGAACCGTTCGGCGACCTGGTCGAGCCCACCGGCGTGCTGCTGGTCGCGTCCGACGGAGGCCACGCCGTCGGGTGCGCGGGTGCGCGGTTCCTCGGGGACGTCGCGGAGCTCACGAAGGTCTTCGTGTCGCCGACGCACCGCGGGAAGGGCCTGGGCGCCGCACTCCTGCGCGCGGTCGAGGCCGCCTGCCGAGAACAGGGCGTCGCGGTGCTCCGCCTCGACACCCGCGCCGCGCTGGCGGAGGCGTGCGCACTCTACGAGCGCTCGGGATTCGAGCGGGTCGCGCCCTTCAACACGGACCCCTACGCGGACCGGTGGTACCGCAAGGTGCTGGAGCCGTGACCGACGGCCGGACGGGAGGCACGTGGCGGGCCCGCCACGTGCCTCCCGTCCGCTCGTGTCGGCGGGGACGGTGCGGACCGTGACGGTGACCGGGATCGGTGGGCTCTTCTTCCGCAGTCGCGACCCGGAGGGTCGCGCCGCGTGGTACCGCGAGCACCTCGGGATCGACGCGGGGTCGGACACGGTGTGGCAGCAGGAGGCGGGTGCGACCGTGTTCGCGCCGTTCCCGGCCGACAGCGGGTACTTCCCCGCCGACAGCCCCTTCATGCTGAACCTGCGCGTGACCGGCCTCGACGACCCGGTGGCGCGGCTCGAGGCCTCGGGCACCGAGGTGGAGCGCCGACCGGAGTGGGACACCGAGTACGGGCGCTTCGTACGGATCCACGACCCGGAGGGGCTCCCGCTCGAGCTCTGGGAGGCCGCCGGCTGACGAGCCCCGTGGCCAGGGGGACTACCCGCCCTGCTCCTCGCGCGTGACACCGGCGAACACCTCGGGGTGGTCGTCGAGCCACGACCACCGGGCGACCGGCCACGTCACGACCACGGCCCGCCCGACGACGTCGGACTCCCGGACGAACCCCTTCGAGGGCAGGTCCTGGTGGGAGCGCGAGTCGGCCGAGCCGTACCGGTTGTCGCCCATCACCCACAGCCGGCCGGCGGGGACCGTGACGTCGAACGGGACACCGGACGCGGGTTCGCCCTCGGGTGCGAGGACGTACGGCTCGACGAGCGGGACGCCGTTCACCGACATCCGCCCCTGCGCGTCGCAGCACTCCACGTGGTCACCCGGCAGTCCGATGAGCCGCTTGACCAGGTGGCCGTCGGTGTCCGGCCCGAAGCCGACCGTGCTGAGCGTCCGGCCGAGGAGCGTCGGCGTCCGCGCGGCGACCCGCTCAGGGGCGCCCGGCACGTCGAGCCACCCGTCGGCGTCCCGGAAGACGACGACGTCGCCCCGGTGCAGGCCGGCGAGCTCGTTCACGACGACGTGATCGCCCACCTGCAGGGTGTTCGTCATCGAACCGGACGGGATCGAGAAGCTGCGGATGACGAAGGTCTTGACGAGGAACGACGCGAGCAGGGCTGCGAGCAGGATCACCACCATGTCCCGGAGGAACCGCAGCACCCCGTTCCGCGGTCCCGCGCGTCGTGCCATCCGTTCCCCCATGCGAGCAGCGTAGGGCAGCGCGCAGCAGGTCGGCTGACGCGACCAGCCCGCCTGCGTGACGTGCGCGTCGGGCGCGCACCGCGCTTCCAGGCCGCCTGGGAGGCACGGATCACCGCCGGCCGACGCGTGCGGTGGGTGCAGATGGCCGGTACGTTCGGTGCAAGGGGGTCGCGATGCGCTTCATCAACTGGCTGGTCGGGGTGTTGGGTGTGGTCGCGCGCGGCGTGGACGCGAGCAACGGGGCGGGACCGGGTGTGCCGCCGAACGCGGCGAGCTGGCTCGCGGCCAACGAGAGCGACCACCAGCGGCGGCGCGACTACCGGCCCTGACGCGCGCCCCGGAGGGCCCGCAGGTCGCGGCCCGACAGGGCGTCGCTCCACGTCGCGGTGTCGCCACCGCCGCCCGCGCAGTGCAGGCCGGCGTGCCCGGCCTCCCGCTGGCACCGCCAACGGTCGAAGGTGCTCGGGCACGGTCCCGTGGTCCGGTCGGTTCGGTCGGTCCGGGGGTCGCGTGAGGTCCTGATCGCACTCATGACACTGCTGGGACGAGTCGAGCGCCCGGATCGTCACGCTTCTTCGACGTTTCTTGGGGCATCTGCCGTCGGATGTCCGAGTGACCACCCCACTGCCCGTGTCCCCAGCCCGTCCGACCCGGCGTCGCATCGTCGAGCGGGCGGTGGTCGTCGTCGTGCTCCTCGTGGGCGTCGGCTTCGTCCTCCGTGCGCACCCGGTGGACGCCGGCCTCGCCCGAGCGCTCAACAGCCTGCACGTCGGGGCCCTCGGCGCAGTCGGCTCAGCGGTGTACACCCTGTTCGAGCCGGTGCCGGCGGTGCTCCTGACCGTCGTCCTGACCGGGCTCGTGTGGGCTCGGACCCGCCGCCTGGTGACGGCGGCGGCGTTCGCCGGCGTCGTCGCGCTGACGTGGATCCCGTCCGACCTGCTCAAGGTGGTCGTCGGGCGGCCGCGACCCGACGGGTCCCTGCTGCCGCACCCGTTCGTCCCCGTGCAGCCCGACGCGTCGTTCCCGAGCGGGCACACCGTCTTCGTGGTGGCGCTCGTGCTCGCCGGGCTCATGCTCGTGCCGGCAGGTCCCCGCCGCCGGGTGCTCGCGGTGCTCGGCGGGGTCGTCGTGCTGGTCGTGGCGACGGCGCTCGCCGTGGACGGGGTGCACTGGCCGACGGACGTCGTCGCGTCGGTGGTGTGGGCGCTCGCGGTGGCGCCGGTCGCCCGGATCGTCTGGGTCGACCTGGTGCTGACGCGGGTGGTGCTGCGCGGAGCGGCCCGCGTCGAGCGCTTCCGGACGCCGGACGAGCGCGCGGCGGTCGTGGGGGAGCAGACTGGGCGCCATCGCGCGGACGAGGAGGACGCTTCGTGAAGCCCTGGCTGACCCGGATCGGCACGGCGGTCGGCCTCGGCTCCGACCAGGACCCCGACCGCCGCGAGTACCGACGGTCCGCCGTGCGCATCGGCCTGCGGGTCGCGGTCGTCTCCGCGGCGCTCGTGGTGTCCGTCGTCGCGCTCGTCGTGGCCTACGTGGCGTGGCAGCTCACCCCTGCGCAGCAGCTCGAGCGGCACGGTGCCGAGGACGTCCACGTCTACCTGGACACCGTCGACCTGCTCATCGCCGTCCTGGTCGTCGGCGGTGCGGCCGTCGTGCTCGCGGGTGTGGCGACCTGGCTCATCGCCGCGCGTGCGGTCCGGCCGCTGGCCGAGGCCTACCGGCTGCAGCGGACGTTCGTGGCGGACGCGAGTCACGAGCTGCGGACGCCGCTGACGGTGCTGAGCGCCCGGGTGCAGCAGCTCCAGGTGATGCTCCCCGCGACGAGCACCGAGCGAGCGGTCGCGGACGAGCTCCGCACGGACACCCGCGCCCTCGCCGAGGTCGTCGAGGACCTGCTCGCCACCGCGGCCGGCCGGACCGACGAAGCCGCCGTGGCGGAGCTCGACGCCGGTCTCGCGGCGGCGGCGAACGACATGGCGGTCCTGGCCCGCGACCGGCAGGTGCACCTCGTGGTCACCCCGGGCGAGGGCGTCCTGGCCGTCACGCCGACGCAGCTCCGGCGGTGCCTCGTCGCGCTCGTCGACAACGCGGTCGGGCACAGTCCGACGGGCGGCGCGGTGTGGGTCGAGAACGAGGTCGTCGGCGATCGCGTGGTGATCCGGGTCCGCGACGAGGGGCAGGGCATCACGGGGATCGCCCCGCGGCGGGTGTTCGACCGGTTCGCCCACGGCGACGCCCCGGCCACCGGCGGGCCGACCCGGACGAGCAACGGCATCGGACTCGCGCTGGTGAAGGACGTCGCCGTCCGCGCGGGCGGCGACGTGCGGGTGGAGCGCACCGGTCCGTCCGGCACCGTGTTCGCGCTGACCCTGCCGCTCGCCGGTGTGACCGGACGGCGGCGGCGCGGATGAGCGGCGGCGGACGGGTCCTGCTCGTCGAGGACGACCCGCGCCTCGGGCCGATCGTGCGGGACGTGCTGTCGGCCTCGTGGGACGTCGAACTCGTCACCACGCGGGTGGACGCGCTCGAAGCCGCGCTGCACCGGCTGTTCGACGTGCTCGTGGTCGACCGTCGCCTGCCGGACGGCGACGGCCTGGACGTGGTCCGGGAGCTCCGGCGCTTCCGGGTCGCCACCCCGGCGCTCGTGCTCACCGCGCTCGGCGAGGTGCACGACCGGGTGTCCGGGCTCGACGCCGGCGCGAACGACTACCTGGTGAAGCCGTTCGACTTCGACGAGCTGAACGCCCGGCTCCGTGCGCTCACCCGCGCGCCGGTGGACCTCGGGCCCGCGTTCGAGATCGGCGGCTGGTCGTTCCGGCCGGACGACCACACCGTGCACTCGCCCTACAGCGGCCGGGTGGCCCTGACCGACCGGGAGTCCGACCTGCTCGCGGTGCTCGCCGCGGAGCCGGACCGGGTGTTCTCGCGCGAGCAGCTGCTGTCCGCGGTGTTCGAGCACGGCGAGCAGCTCGGGACGGTCGACACGTACGTGCACTACCTCCGGAAGAAGACCGAGCGGGACCTCATCGCGACCGTGCGGGGCAAGGGCTACCGGCTCGGCACCCCGGCCTGACGCGGAGCGGACGGGGCCTGCGCGTCCGCGGGGCCCTGCGCCCGGTGCCCGGCACCCTCGTCACTCGGGGTCGAGCAGCCCCTCGCGCTCCGCCTCGACCGCGACCGCGAGCAGGGCGGCCCCCGCACTCACCACACCGAGCACCGCGATCCCCGCCGCTGCCACACCGATCCACACGCCCATGACGCCTCCTCGTCCGACAGCGTGGAACGGAACGGCCCAGAAAGCAGCAAGGCTGCACGGATCGTCAGCCTTGGTCGTTCCTGGGAGACCCGGTCCGACCCTGGTGGCATGCGCACCACACCACCGACCCGCGAGCGTTGGTACGACCTGGTCTTCCTGGTCGGCTTCGCGCTCAAGGCGGTCGACGGGCTCGTCGAGCTCCTCGTCGGCCTGCCGCTGCTCGTGCTCCGGCCGGCGCAGGTCGAGGCCGTCGCCCGGCTCCTGACCGCGGGGGAGCTCCGCGAGGACCCGGGCGACCCGGTCGCGCACCTCGTCCGCCACGGGGTCGCGGCGCTGAGCACGGACGCGACGCTGTTCGCCGCCGTGTACCTGGTCGTGCACGGCCTGGTGAAGCTCGGCATCGTCGCGGCGATCTTCCGCGGGTCGCGACGGCTGTACCCGTGGGCGATCGCGGCGCTCGGCGGCTTCGTGGTCTGGCAGGGCGTCGAGTTCGTGCAGCACCCCGGCGTCGGACTCGCGCTCCTGACCCTGTTCGACGTCGTCATCGTCGCGCTCACCGTGCGCGAGTGGCGGCACCACCGGAGCCTCGGCGACGCCGTGCGCAGCGTGCTCGGACGGAGTGCCCGTCGAGCCCCGTCCGACCGATCCACCGACCCCGCCTGGAGGACCGCCCAGTGATCCCCGCAGCCCTGCACCTGTTCGACGCCGCCTCGGTCCTGCACGCCTTCGGGCCGTGGGTCCTGGCCGGGATCGCACTCCTCGTCGTCGTGGAGTCCGGCGTCCTGTTCCCGTTCCTGCCCGGGGACTCGCTGCTCGTCACCGCCGCGATCCTCAGCGCCACGCTCGGGGTCACACCCGGCGAGGTCGCGCTCGTCGCCGTGACCGCCGCCGTCGTGGGCGACTTCGTCGGGTACGCCCTCGGCGCGCGTGTCGGCCGGCGGCTGTTCCGCCCCGGCGCGCGGCTGCTCACCCCCGCGCGGCTGCACGAGTCCGAGGCGTTCTTCGCCCGCTGGGGTGCCGCGTCGCTCGTGCTCGGCCGGTTCGTCCCGGTGGTCCGCACCTACGTCCCGCTCGCCGCCGGCACCGCGCGCATGTCGCTCGGGCGCTTCGCCACCTGGAACGTCGTCGGCGCCGTGGCCTGGGCCGGGGTGCTCGTCACCGCCGGGGTCCTGCTCGGTGGCGTCCCGCTCGTGGCGGACCACATCGACGCGGTGATGATCGTCGTGGTCGTCGTCTCGGTGCTCCCGCTCGTCGTCGGAGCCCTCGTCCGCCGCCGTCGCACAGCCCGGGTCGAACGGTGACCGCCGCGACGCAGGCACCCGGCTGGTGGCACACGAAGTTCACCCCGGAGCGCCGGACCGTCGGGCGTACCGAGCGGGCCGTCCTGCTCCGCGGGGCCGTCGTGCTCGCCGTCGTCGGGTCCGCCGTGTTCTCGGCGATGCTCGTCGGGGTGCTCGGCCACAGCGGCGTGCAGCACCTGGACCGACCGGTCGAGCAGTGGTTCGACGCGCACCGCGACCGGGACCTGACCGGGGTGTCGGCGTTCTTCGCGACCGTGTTCGGGCCGGTCGGGATGCCGATCATCGTGCTCGTGGTCACCGTGGTGTGGGCGCTCCTCGCGCGGCACGCGTGGCGGGCACTGCTGCTGGCGTGCGGGATGGTGCTCGGCGTCGCCACCGCGCAGCTGCTCGCGCCGATCGTGCGGCACCCGAGGCCGCCCGTCGGGCTGATGCTGCTCGCGCCCGACCACACGTTCTCGTTCCCGTCCGGGCACGTGCTCGGGGCGAGCGACTTCTTCCTGATCGGGGCGTTCCTCGTCGCCTCGCGGACCCACCGTCGGTGGGTCACGGTCCTGTTGTTCGCGCTCGCGGCGTTGATGATCACGGCGCAGGTCGTCACCCGGCTGTACCTGGGCTACCACTGGCTGACAGACACGCTCGCGTCGGTCGGGTTGTCGATGATGATCACCGCGCTGGCGATCGCGGTGGACACGCACGTGACGGTGCGCGTCCCCGAGCTGGCGGACGCGACCCGCTGACGGCCCGGAGGCCCGTGGCGGGCCCGCCACGTGCCTCCAGTCCGTCGCCTGGTCGCGTGGACGGGGGACAAGCCGCGGACCGCACGCTCCGGACCCCGCAGGGGCCGGAGCCTAGCGTGGGCGTGTCATGGCAGCCGAACACCGCAAACCCGTCGAGCCCGATGCGGCTCCCTCCGTCGCACACCACGGCGCGCACCACGCCGCCACCGCCGCACCCACGGCTACCCCACCGGAAGCCCCGAAGGACACCGCCCCGGACCGCGCCCGCCCGTCGGGCGGCGGTGGCGGTCGCGACGACTACCAGCCGGACCCGAACCGCTGGAAGGCGCTCGTCATCTGCCTGCTCGGCGGCGGGATCGTGCTGCTCGACGTGTCGATCGTCAACGTCGCGCTGGAGTCCATCTCGAGCGGCCTGCCGGGTGCCTCGCCCGAGGCCGTGCAGTGGATCCTGTCCGGCTACGCGCTCGCGTTCGGCCTGCTGCTCGTGCCCGGAGGCCGGCTCGGCGACGCTTCCGGCCGGCGACGGATGTTCATCGTCGGCGTCGCGCTCTTCACGCTCGCGAGTGCCCTCTGCGGCTTCGCGCCGAACGGCCTCGTGCTCGTGATCGCGCGCCTGGTGCAGGGCTTCGCTGGTGGTCTGCTCACGCCGCAGGTCACCGCGCTCATCCAGCAGCTGTTCCGCGGGAAGGAGCGCGGCACCGCGTTCGGCCTGTTCGGAGCGACGGTCGGCATCGCCACGGCGATCGGCCCGCTCGTCGGTGGGCTGCTCATCACGGCGTTCGGGACCGAGAACGGCTGGCGGTTCGTCTTCTTCGTGAACCTGCCCGTCGGACTCGTCACGATCCTCCTGTCCTTCCGCTACCTGCCCGCCACCGTGAAGGCCGAGCGCGGGCGGAAGCACGACTTCGACCCCGTGGGGATCGTCCTGCTCGGCGCCGCGGTCGTCGCGCTGCTGCTGCCGTTCGTGCAGTCCGAGGAGTGGAAGAGCAACGCGAAGTGGTGGCTCGTCGTCGCTGCGGTCGTGTTCGCCGTGCTGTTCGTGCTCTGGGAACGGCGGTACGCGCGGACGAAGGAGCCCGTGATCGACCTCGGGCTGTTCCGCCGCCGGTCGTTCTCGCTCGGTGTCGGGCTCGCCACCGTGTACTTCGCCGGCTTCACCCCGCTGTTCTTCGTGCTGACGCTCGCGCTGCAGTCCGGCCTGCACTACTCGGCGCTGCTGGCGGGGGCGTCCTCGGTGCCGTTCGCGATCGGGTCCGGCGTCGCGTCGACGATCGGCGGACGGGTCGTGTCCCGGTTCGGACGGCAGCTCATCGTGTTCGGCACGATCCTGGTGCTGCTCGGGCTCGGCGGCGTGATCTGGGTGGTCGCGAACCACTACGGGCCGTCGCTCGGCTGGTGGCTCGTGGTGCCGCTGCTCGTCGCGGGCGTCGGCTCCGGCCTGACGATCTCGCCGAACCAGACCCTGACGCTGTCCGAGGTCCCCGTCCAGCAGGGCGGCTCGGCCGGTGGGCTCATCCAGGTCGGTGCCCGGGTCGGGTCGGCCATCGGGATCGCGGCCGTGGGCAGTGTGTTCTACTCGGCGCTCGCCAGCTCGAAGGGCGACTACGCGCAAGGGCTGCCGCTCGGGCTCGGGGTGTCGCTCGCGTTCGTGGGGGCGGCGCTGCTCGCCGGGATCGTGGACGTCGTCGTGGGGCGGGTGCGGGGGACGCAGGCGTCGGTGTGAGGCGGGGCGGCGGCGACACTCGGCGCTCGGCTGGTCGGCGCTCGGCTGGTCGGCTGGTCGACTGCCGCGGTGACCTTTCGCGCTGAGCGACAGGTCACGCGCGCCGCTGCCCGTGACATGTCGCTGGGCGCGTGAGGTCGGGCGACGGCGACCGCCACCGACCGCGCTACCGGGACCGGTCGAGCGCGGCGGCGGCGCGTCCGAGCAGCCAGGTCACCGCCCAGCCGACGACGCCGATCACCGGCACCGCGACGATGACGACGGTCCACACGGCCTTGACGACGTCGCTCCGACGACGATCACGCCACACCTGAAGGAGCGCCACCACGTCGAGCGCCAGGATCACGACGATCACCAGCAGGTGCGCCCCACTCATGTTCTGCAGCACGGCTGCCTCTCCTCCTCGCACGGTCGTGCGACGGTTCCCACGGTAGGTCGGCGCTCGGGCCCGGGGCGTCAACCGGGAGGACGACATCCCAGCGTCCCGACACCGCCACCCCTACGCTGACGGGATGGCACCCCGCGTCCGACCCGTCCGACCGTCCGACGAGCAGGCGTGGGCGGAGCTGTACGCCGGGTACCGCGCCTTCTACCGTCTGCCGGACGACCCCGACGCCGTCGCTGCGACCTGGCGATGGGTGTCCGGCGGCGAGCACGGCCTGCTCGGGCTCGTCGCCGTGGACGACGACGACCGCCCGGTCGGGCTGGCGAACCTGCGGCGCTTCGCGCGTCCGTCGACCGCCACGATAGGGCTGTACCTCGACGACCTGTTCACCGCACCGACCGCCCGGGGAGCGGGTGTCGCGACGGCACTCCTGCACGAGGCCGCCGCCGTCGCGGCTGCCGAGGGGGCGAGCGTGGTGCGGTGGATCACCGCGCAGGACAACGCGGCGGCACGACGGGTGTACGACGCCGTGGCCACCGCGACGCCGTGGGTGACCTACGACCTCGCCCCCGGTTCCCCGCGCGACTGACCGGCGTGGGCTCAGCGCCCCCGGGCGTACGCGCTGCCGTCCCACGTGTGCACGGCGTCGTCGTCCCAGAGCATCCGGAGGTCGTACGCAGCGCAGTCGACGAACGTCCCGATGCTGATCCAGTGCCGCGAGCGGCGGAGCTCGCCGCGCGACGGCCCGTCCGAGCCGATGCCGGCCCGGTGCACCATCCACTCCAGGTCCCGGGCCTGCTCGTCGAGGTACCGCATCACGGCCTCGTTGTCCCGGTGCTGACCGTCGTAGGACTTCGCGATCGTGCGACGGACGATCCGGAGCGGCAGGGCCAGACGTCGCCCGGGCATCGCGCTGAGTCCGCCCGCCTGGTACAGGAACCGCCGGGTGCCACTCCGGCGCATCGCGGGCACGAGGCGCTGCACGAACTCGGTGTTCACCAGGCGGTCCTGCTGTGCCACCCGGTCCCCGAGCATCGCGACGACGCCGTCGACCCCGTCGAGCAGTCGGTCGAGGTCGAGGTGGTCGTCGGTGATCGACCCGGCGACCACCTCGAGTCGGTCGTGGCGGACCGCGAGCTTGGCGGGCGTGCGGGCGAGGGCGCGCACGTGGTGGCCCTGCTCGAGCGCGAGGCGGGTGAGGTGTTGCCCGGTCTGCCCGGTGGCGCCGAGCACGAGGAGGGATCGTCCGTTGGTCATGTCGACAATCTAGACACTGACTACTATCTAGTCAATGCCTGGTTTGGGTACGATGGCGGCATGACCGAGCGGCCGTTCCACCACGGGAACCTCCGCGCGGTGCTCCTGGACGAGGCCGTCGCCGTCCTGCGCGACGCGGGTGTGGAGGGGCTGTCGCTCCGGGACCTCGCCCGCCGTGCCGGGGTCAGTCACGGTGCGCCGCGGAGCCACTTCGTCGACCGCCAGGCGCTCCTCGACGCCCTCGCGGTGGTCGGCTTCGAACGCCTCCGGACCGCGGTCGAGCGGGCGATGACGGCGTCGACGGACCTGCCCGACCGCTTCCGCCGCGTCGCGCACGCCTACGTCGACTTCGCCGTCGACGACGCCGCCCTGATGGACCTGATGTTCCAGGCGAAGTCGAGCACCCGCACCGGTGCCGTCGGGGAGGCCGCCGGGGCACTGTTCGGCCTGCTCGACCAGGCGGCGGGGCCCCGGGATGCCGACACCGACGAGGCCGCACGCGAATCGTTCAAGATGCTCTTCGCCGCCACGATGCAGGGCCTCGCCGCGCTCGTGGTGTCCGGGCGGATCCCGCGTGCGCAGGGCGAGCGGCTCGTCGACGACGCCGCCGACATGATGCTCGCCTCGGACCTGGCGCGACGCTCCGTCACCGACCGCTGACGGTCAGGCCCGGTAGCGTGCGACCATGAGCCCCGCTGCGCCGGACCTGCCCGGCCTCCCGCCGTTGTCCTGGACGGGCGTCGACGGTGTCGCCATGTACGACGACCGCACCGGCGCGCTGACGCTCGAGTCCGCGCCCGGCGTCGACTGGACGAACGACGCGGGCGGCGGCCCGCAGCAGCACGGCGCCACCGCGCTCGCGTTCGCGGCTCCGGACGGCGACTTCGTGCTGTCGGCCCGGGTCCGCGTGCCCGGCGAGCGGACGACCTTCGACGCCGGCGCGCTCGCGCTCTGGGCGGATCCGGACCACTGGGCGAAGCTCTGCGACGAGCACGCTCCGCATGGTGAGGACATGGTCGTCAGCGTCGTCACGAACGACTGGTCGGACGACTGCAACAGCAGGCTGCTCGACGCACCGGCCGTCCACCTCCGGGTCGCGCGGGTGGGCAGCGCCTTCGCCTTCCACGCCTCGTCGGACGGTCGGACCTGGGACTTCGTCCGCACGTTCCGCCTGCGGTCCGGCTCGGCGCCCCTGTCGGTCGGCTTCCTCGCGCAGGCACCCACCGGCGACGGCTGCACGGCCGTCTTCGACGAGATCGCCTACGCCGAACGCACCCTGCCGGACCTGCGGGACGGTCGCTGACGGCCCCGACGCGACCAGCGGACGGACGGGAGGACCGTGGCGGCCCCGCCACGCGCCTCCAGTCCGGTCCTGGTCGCGACCAGACCTGCACGCCGGATGCACGCGCGTCAGACGCCGGCGGGCACCGCCACCCGCGTCAGACGCACCGGGACGGCCTTCGACACCGGGGTGTTGCTGCCCTTCGCCGCGCTGTCCAACGGCACGAGCACGTTCGCCTCGGGGAAGTAGGCGGCGGCGCAGCCGCGCGCACTCGGGTACGCGACGACCCGGTAGTCCCGCAGCACGCGCTCGACGTCGTCGTCCCAGACCGTCTCGACGTCGACGTGGTCGCCGTCGGTCAGCCCGAGCTCGGCCAGGTCGTCGGGGTTGACGAAGACGACGTGCCGGCCCTTCTTGATGCCGCGGTACCGGTCGTTCAGGCTGTAGATCGTCGTGTTGTACTGGTCGTGCGAGCGCAGGGTCTGGAGCAGCAGCGTGCCCTCGGGGCGCTCGACGTGCTCGAGCTCGTTCACCGTGATCATCGCCTTGCCGGTCTTCGTCGCGAACGTCCGCGAGTCCCGCGGGCCGTTCGGCAGCACGAAGCCCTCCTTGCTGCCGGCGCGGCGGGAGTAGTCCTCGAAGCCGGGCACGACGTGGCTGATGTGGTCGCGGATCACGTCGTAGTCGTCCCGCATGGCCTGCCAGTCGACCGGGACGCGGTCGCCCAGGGTGGCCTTCGCGAGCTCGCACACGATCGCGACTTCGGAGAGCAGGCCGGGGGCGACCGGCGGGACCTGCCCGTGGCTGCCGTGCACGGAGCAGACGGTGTCCTCGACCGAGACGAACTGCGGGCCGGCGGCCTGGACGTCGATCTCGGTGCGGCCCATGGTCGGCAGGATCAGGGCTTCCTGTCCGACGACGGCGTGCGAGCGGTTGAGCTTCGTGGACACCTGGACGGTCATCTCGGTGCCGCGGAACGCCTGCTCGGCGAGCTGGCTGTCCGAGATCGCGGCGACGAGGTTGCCGCCCATGCCCATCCAGAACCGGATGTCGCCGCGCTGCATCGCGTGGATGCCCTTGAGGGCGTCGACCCCGTGCTCGCGGGGCGGCTCGAAGTGGAACTCCTTCGCCAGGGCGTCGAGGAACGAGTCCGGCATCTGCTCCCAGATGCCCATCGTCCGGTCGCCCTGCACGTTGCTGTGCCCGCGGATCGGCGAGGCGCCGGCGCCGGGTCGGCCGATGTTCCCGCGGAGGAGCAGGAGGTTGATGATCTCCTTGATCGTGTCGACGGCCTTGGTGTGCTGCGTGATGCCCATCGCCCACGTGATGATCGTGCGCTCGGACCGCAGGTACCGCTCCGCGAGCTCGTCGATCTCCTCGATCGTCAGGCCGGTGGCGCGGACGACCTCGTCGTCGTCGACCTGCAGGATGTGCTCGACGAACGCGTCGTACCCACTCGTGTGCTTCTCGATGAACGCGTGGTCCACGACGGACCCGGGCGTGCGCTGCTCGGCGAGGACCACGCGCTTCGCGATCGCCTGCAGCAGCGCCATGTCGCCGCCGAGCCGGATCTGCAGGAACTGGTCGGCGATCTCGGTGCCGTGCCCGACGACGCCGCGGACGCGCTGCGGGTTCTTGTAGCGGCGCAGGCCGGCCTCGGGCAGGGGGTTCACCGCGACGATCTCGGCGCCGTTGCGCTTGGCGTCCTCGAGTGCGGTGAGCATGCGGGGGTGGTTCGTGCCGGGGTTCTGGCCCATCACGATGATGAGCTCGGTGTGCTCGAAGTCGTCGTACGCGATGGTCGACTTCCCGATGCCGACGGTCTCGGCCATCGCCAGGCTGGTGGACTCGTGGCACATGTTCGAGCAGTCGGGCAGGTTGTTCGTACCGAAGGCCCGGACGAACAGCTGGTAGACGAACGCCGCCTCGTTCGAGGTGCGGCCGGACGTGTAGAACGACGCCTGGTCGGGGGAGTCGAGGCCGTTCAGCTTGTCGGCGATGATCCGGAACGCCCGCTCCCAGCTGACCGGTTCGTAGTGGTCCTTCCCGGCGGGCTTCCACACCGGTTCGGTCAGCCGGCCCTGCATGCCGAGCCAGTACTCGGTCTTGTCGGCGAGGTCGTCGACGGAGTGCTCGGCCCAGAACTCCCGCGGGACGAGCACGGGCGTCGCCTCCCAGACCACGGCCTTGCCGCCGTTCTCGCAGAACTCGGCCGTCTTGCGCTTGTCCGGGTCCGGCCAGGCGCAGCTCATGCAGTCGAAGCCGCCCTTCTGGTTCAGGGAGAGCATGAGCTTGGCGGTGCGCGCGAGCCCGAGCTGCTCGATCGCGGGTCCCATCGAGTGCAGGACGCCGGGCACGCCGGCCGCCCAGTCCTTGGGTTCGCCGACCGTCATCTCGGCGTCGGTCACGTCGTCCTTCGGGGGCTGCTCGGTCACGGGGCGCTCACTGTCTCTCGAGGGGCGGTTGCTGGTTCGACGATCCGCTCGGGCCGGCTGTAGACGACCATGCTCTGGCCGCGCAGGAAGCCGATGATCGTGATGCCGACCTCCTTCGCCAGGTCGACGGCGAGCGACGAGGGTGCCGACACCGCCGCCAGGACCGGGATCCCTGCCATCGACGCCTTCTGTGTCAACTCGAAGCTCGCGCGGCCCGACACCATCAGGACGGTGCCGCTCAGGGGCAGTCTGCCTTCCTTGACCGCCCACCCGACGACCTTGTCGACCGCGTTGTGGCGCCCGACGTCCTCGCGGAGGACGAGCATCTCGCCGCTCCGCCCGTCGAACAGCGCCGCGGCGTGCAGCCCTCCGGTCTTCTCGAACACGTCCTGCGCCGCCCGGAGCCGGTCGGGGAACGTCGCGAGGAGCGCCGGGTCGAGCACCAGGTCGTCGTGGTGCACCGCGTGCTGCGAGGTCGTCCGGACTGCGTCGATGCTCGCCTTGCCGCACAGCCCGCAGGAGCTCGTCGTGTAGAACGCCCGCTCCAGGCTGGGGTCCGGGGCGGGGACGCCCGCCGCGAGCGTGACGTCCAGCACGTTGTAGGTGTTCAGGCCCTCGTCCGTGGCGCCGGCGCAGTACCGCGCGGCGGCGAAGTCCTCGCCCCGGGCGATGACCCCCTCGGACACCAGGAACCCCGCCGCCAGGTCGACGTCGTTGCCCGGCGTCCGCATCGTGATCGCGAGCGAGTTCCCGCCGACGCGGATCTCCAGCGGTTCCTCGACGGCGAGCAGGTCGTCACGCACCGACCGGGACGTCGCGACGGTGATGCGGGTGACGCGCTTCCGCGCCGTGATCCGGCTCATGGTCCGGGTCTACCACCCGAGTCGGTGACCCCGCCAGCGTGGTGCGGTTCGCGGTGGGATCGCACGCTTCTCCACAGGGTCGTCGCCCACAGGCTGCGGTCGTCGCGTCACCGTGTCCACGGCAGCCGGACGGGAGGCACGGCCTCGCCCGCCACGCGGCCCCCGGACCCGACGACCATCAGCCCGTCGGCGTCGGCCAGGCCCCGGAGCATCGCCGACGTCTGGTAGGCGGCCGGCACGGCTCCCCCGGGGGTGTCCCGGTAGGCGAGGACGAGGTCACCCGGACGTTCGTTCGGGACGTCGACGGCCAGTCGGACGGACCCCGTCGGCTCCGGCGCGCGTCCGAGCACACCGGCGACGAGCGGGCCGCCGAGCAGCACCGCCCCGACCATCGCCGCCATCGGGTTGCCCGGCAGGCACAGGTAGACGGTCGCCCCGCGACGGGCGAGGAGCATCGGCCGACCGGGGCGGACGGCGACCCGGTCGATCAGCAGCTCGGCGCCGATCCGGGCGAGCGCGCCGCGGACGTGGTCCGTCGAGGACCCCGCCGTGCCGCCGGTCGTGACGACGATCCGCTCCTGCGCGCCGTCGAGCACGCGGGCGGTGGCGTCGGCGTCGTCGGACACGCGCTCGGCTGCGACGGGGTCGGCCCCGAAGGCCCGGAGCACGGTCGGCAGCGTGTGGGTGAACACGTCGCGGACCTGGCCGGGGCGTGGGACGCCCGCGCCGACGATCTCGTCGCCGAGCACCGCGACCCGGGCCGTCGGGGCCGGCGCGACGAGCACGTCGTCGACGCCGGACGCCGCCGCGAGGGCCGCCCGCGGCGGGGTCAGCACCGTGCCCGCGGGGAACAGCGTGCTGTGCCGGGCGACCTCCTCGCCGGCGGGACGGACGTGGCGGCGGTCCGAGGGGGTGTGCCGGACGAGCCGGCCGTCGGCGTCGACCGCGGCGTCCTCCGAGCGCACCACGGCGGTCGTCCCGGGCGGCACCGGTGCACCGGTCGTGATCGGGCGTGCGTGCCCGGCGGCCAGGGTTTCCGTCGACGGCACGGCCCCCGCGACGATGCCCGCGCCGAGCGTCCACGGCCCGTCGCCCGCGACCGCCCACCCGTCCATCGCGGCCCCGTCGTGGCCGGGGACGTCCCCCGGGGCGACGAGGTCCCCGACGAGCGTCCGGCCGATCGCCGCCGCGAGGTCGAGTCGCAGGGGATCCGACCCGAACCCGGGGCCGGACGCCGCGAGGTCCGCCGTCAGTCGGACGCCCTGCCGGTGCGCCTCGGCGCGCGCGGCCTGCCAGGGGAGCAGGACCGCCGTCACCGGGCGCCGGCGTCGGTGCCGGAAGCGGTGCTCGCGTCGGTGCCCGGTTGCGTGCCCGGTTCGCTGCCCGTACCGCTGCTGTCGGCTCCGCGGGCGAGGGCGGCGCGGGTCGCGGTCGCCGCAGCGGCCTCCACGTCCGCCGGCGAGCCGCCCCGGAGCCCAGCGGCGTAGCCGACCAGGAACGTCGTGAGCGGGGCGGCGGGCCGGGCGACACCGTGCGCGGCGTCCCGGGCGAGGTCGAGCACGACGTCGCGGTCGAGCGTGAAGTCCTCGGGGAACCCGAGCGCCTCGGCGAGCTCTGCGGTCCATGCGGCGAGGACGTCGTCTGTGGTCATGCGGTCAGTCAAGCAGCCCGCTCGTCCCCGTGACCCGGGCGGCGTCCGCCGGTTCGTCCACGTCCGCACAGAGACCGCCGGACAGCGGCACCTCGACGAGCCGGAGCCCCGCGGTCAGTCGCCGCACGGCAGCGTCGGTCGGGTCGCCGAGCGCCCGGACGGCGTCACGCAGTGCGGACGACCGGTAGAGGGCGAGGAGTGGCTGCCGACGCCCGTCCTCGTCCACGGCGACGAAGCCGTCGGCGTCGACGGTGTCGTCCGCCGACCGCAGCAGCGCGTCGACCGCCCGCTCGGGCCGCACGAGGTCGCACGCGAGCACGAGCGTCCACGGCGCGGGCGCGGGGACCGCCTCGAGCCCCGCGGCGATCCCGGCCACCGGTCCGCCGAACGGCGGTTCCTCGCGCGTGACGACGACCCCGTCCGGCGCGGTCCGGCCCTCCCGGAGCCCGACGAGCACGACGCTGCGGGCCCTGGCTGCCGCGGCGACCGCGTGGTCCGACAGTGCCAGGCCGTCGGCGACCAGGGCCGTCTTGTCGATGCCGCTCATCCGCGACGCCCGACCCCCGGCGAGCAGGACGGCGTCGTGTTCCACGCTCGCGGTCTCGACCATCCCTGCACCCTACGTTCACCACTCCCGGCCCCGCTCGACCGGGGATCGCCACTAGCGTGACGGGTGTGACCCTCCGAACCCGACGGCGTGCGACGTGAGCGGCCTGCACGCCGTGCCGACGATCCACGACGTGGCGGCGCTCGCCGGGGTGTCGAAGTCCGTGGTGTCCCGGGCGCTCGCCGGGGCGTACGGGGTGGCGCCGGCGACCGTCGAGCGGGTCAAGCGCGCCGCGGTCGAGCTCGGGTACGTCGCGAACGCGAACGCCCGCGGGATGTCCGCCCACCGCACGCACACGGTCGGGGTGTTCGTCCGCGACGCCGCGACGCCGTTCTACGGGCACCTGCTCACGGCGTTCCAGCTGCAGGCGGCGGCCCGCGGCTACCGGGCGGTGACGGCGACGGGCGCCGGGTCGTTCCCGCTCGCCGAGGAACGCCGCGCGCTCGAGACCCTCGTGTCGCTCCGGGTCGAGGGGCTCATCGTCTGCAGCGGCGCCCTGCCGGTGGAGGACGTCCTGCCGTTCGCCCGACGCATCCCCACGGTGATCGCCGGACGTCCGGAGCGCGACCCGGCGGTCAGCAGCGTCTACTGCGACGAGCGCGGCGGCGGCCGGGCCCTGGCAGACCACGTGGCCGACGCCGGGCACGTGCGCGTCGCGGTGCTCACGATCAGCGCCGCGGGCTCCCTCACCCAGTCGGCCCGGACGGACGCGATGGCCCGACGGCTCCGGTCCCGCGGGGTCGACGTCCTGCGGATCCGTGCCGAGGACCACGGCAACGACCCCCGGGCGCTCGACTCCTTCGTCGCGGCCGTGATCTCGGCGGGCGGAGTGTCGGCGATCATGGCGCCGAGCGACCACTACGCCGTCGGGGTCCTCGAGGCACTGCGGCGCCGCGGGCTCTCGGCGCCGCAGGACTTCTCGGTCACGGGCTACGACGGCATCCGGCCGTACGACACCGAGCTGTTCGGGATCACCTCGTGGCGGCAGCCGCTCGACGTGATCGGCACGATGGCGGTCGACGCCGTCGTCGACCAGGTCGACGCCAGCCGGGCGAACGCCGCGCACGTCGCCGTCGACGGGGAGTTCGTCCCCGGCCGCACGCTCGCCAGCGCCTGAGCGCGCAGCGAGCGGATCGAGCCCGGACCCGCCGCGCAGCGACCCGCCCGACACCGGTCGTTCACCTCTTCGTCACCGCGGGTAGGGGTGCGCTCGGGAACGATCCCCACCACGATGGGGAACGTTCCCGAAACCGCGACGAACAGGACGAGCATGCCGACCCCCGCCACCCTCGACGCCCTCGCGGCGACCGCCCCCGCCGTCACCGCCAAGGGCGCCCGCGACGACAGCGACCCCTACCGCTACGGCGTCTACCTGCGCCCGGACCCCCGGACCTGCCGCGCGGTCACCATCGTCACCGACCAGCTCCGCGCCCAGTACGGCCTGGTGTCCTCCGGCGCGTTCCCGCCCCACGCCACCCTGGTCGGCAGCCAGCCGTTCGGGTCCGCCGAGTCCGAGGTGGTCGACGCCCTGACCGCGCTGCTCGACGGGCGACCCGGCTTCCCGGTGCACAACGCCGGGGTCCGCGAGCAGGGCATCGGCTACGTGTACGACGTCGCCACGACCCCGGACGGTTCGCGGAACACCGCGTTCGACCAGCTCGCGATCGACGTCGACGCGGCCGTGGCCCCGTTCCGCCGGCCGATGAACGCGCCGCTGCCGAACGACCACGACCCGGAGCACTACCGCCCGCACCTGTCGCTCGCGTCGCACGACCTGTACGTCCGGCCGGACCTGCACGACGAGGTCGGCGAGTTCATCCGCGGCCTCGACGTCCCGGTGCCGTCGGACTTCGCCGGCGACACCATCGTCCTCTACCGCACCGCGAGCCCCGACTGGACGGGTCGCTGGTGGCAGACGATGACGTGGGAGCACGTCCGGACCTGGAAGCTCCGCACGCCGTGACCGCGACGCTGCGCGACGTCGCGCGCCGGACCGGCATGTCCCGCTCGCTGGTGTCGCTCGCCCTGCGGGGCGACGACGGCGTGTCCGCACCACGTCGGGAACTGGCCGTGCGCGCCGCGGACGAGCTGGGCCTCCCGGTCGGGTCGCTGGCGCGACGTCGTGCAGCCGGCGCACCGCTCGTGCTGGGCATCCTGCTGACCGAGCGCGCGAACCCGTTCCACGCGGAGGTCCTGCGCAGTGCGCAGGCCACCGCGGACACCCTGGGGTTCGCGCTCCGGGTCGTCGACGCGTTCCGTGACGACGACCGCCTGGTATCCGGCCTGGAGGCACTGCACACGTCCACAGGGTCGGCCGACGGGGTGCTCGGGGTCGCGGTGGTCAGCAGCCGGCTCCCGCCGGCCGCGCTCGCCGCGGCCGCGGCGGACCTGCCGGTCGCGGTCCTCGGCTCGGCCGGCGAGGCGCTCGCCGGCCGCGGGGTGGACACGGTCCGCTCGGACGAGGAGTCCGGCATGCGGGAGCTCGTGCTGCACCTGACGGCGGCGGGCCACGTGCGCACGTGCTTCGTCGGCGAGAGCGACCACCCGTCGACCACCCGGCGTGGGCGTGCGTACGCCGCGGCCGTGGCGCTGCTGCCGACCGACGGCCGCGCCGAGGACGTCGGGTCGCTCGTCGCCGACCCGGCGCGGATCGCCCGACTGCTCGGCGACGGCGTGACGGCGTTCGTGACCGCCAACGACGCCACCGCCGCGCGGCTCGTCTCCGCGGCCGCCGGCGTCGGCCTCCGGTTGCCGGGCATCGCCTCGGTGACGGGGTTCGACGGGACCGCCCTCGCCGAGCGGCTCGACTTGACGACCGTCGACCAACCGCGCGCCCGGATGGGGGCCCGCGCAGTGGAGCTCGTCGTTGAGCGGCTCCGCGGGCGCCGGGTCGAGCGGCACGAGGTGCTCCCGACCCGGCTCGAGCAGCGGGGGTCCGTCCGTGCGGCCCCGCTCCTCCTCAGCCAGCGCGGGTGACGGTGGCGGAGAGGGCCGCGACCCGGGCGACGAGTCGCTCGTGGGGGTCGCCGGCCCCGACCGCGACGTAGTCCTCGGCGTCGACCGCCCGGTCCGTCGGGACGCCGTGGCGGAAGCCGCGGAACCGACCGCCGGCGCGCTCGAGCACCAGCGCGCCGGCGGCGACGTCCCAGGGGTGCGTCGCGAAGCCCAGCGTGACGTCCGACCACCCGGCGGCGACGTGCACCAGGTTGAGCGCGCCGCTCCCGGTGCTGTGGTGGTGCCGGAAGTCCAGGGTCAGGTCCCGGAGCAGGCCGAACGCGGCCGTCTCGCCGAGCAGCTCGAGGTCCTGCTGCACCGGGAAGCTCGTCAGCACCGTGGCGTCCCGCGGCGGTGCGGAGACGGACCGCATCGGTCGGCCGTCCAGGAACGCGCCGGTGTCGTCCGCACCGAACGCGTGGTCCGCGACGGGGTCGAGCACCACGCCGGCGACGACCGTCCCGTCCACCTCGGCCGCGATCGAGACGCACCAGTACGCCAGGCCCCGGGCGAAGTTGGCGGTGCCGTCGATCGGGTCGACGATCCAGCGCACGCGGGCGCCGTCGGGAGCGGGACCGGCCGTGCCCTCCTCGCCCAGGACCGTCGACCCGGGGACGGCCGTGGTCAGGAGTCCGGTCAGGGCGCGCTCGGCGGCCCGGTCGTGCTCGGTCACGACGTCGTGGGCGTCGCGTTTCGTGTGCACGACGACGTCGGAGCGGAAGGCACCCAGGAGCGACGGGGCGACGGCGCGTGCGGCGTCCTCGGCGGCGCGGCGGAGGACCGCGGGTGCCGACGGGTCGGTGCGGGGGAGCCCGGTGCGAGGGGGCACGGTCGGGGTGGGTTCGGTCATGTCCCCGGTGTACGACGCCCGCGGCGCTGGACGCGGAACCCCCGGCGTCGCGCGGCCGTCCCACGGGTGAACTCCGGCGACGGTCCGGGGTCCACGACGCCCCGTCCGGGCCCGGTGTCGAACACTGCGTGAACGGCGGGCGGCGGGACGTCGACCTCGCTTGCGACCGCCGCGGCCGCGCCTCCACAGTGGTGTCGTCCCCAGATCGGGAACGTTCCCTAACCCGAGGAGTCCCCACCATGACGGTCTCCGTCCGGCCCGGCCTCGTCGCCGGTCGCCAGCGGTCCGCCCCGGCCACCCGCTCCTGGCACCGAGCCGACCGACGCGTCGGCGTCGTGCTGCTCCTGCCCGCGCTGCTCGTCTTCGCGGTCTTCGTCTTCTGGCCGCTCGGCCGGGTGCTCCTCCTCAGCACGCAGGGCACCGACATCTTCGGGCAGCCCGCCGGCTCGGTCGGCCTGCAGAACTACGTCAGGACCCTCACCGACCCGGCGTTCGGTCGGACGATGCTCAACACCGCGGTGTTCTGCGCCGGGGTCGTCGCCGCCCGGGTGGTGTTCGGGCTGCTCATCGTGGTGCCGCTCACCGCGAAGCTCCGCGGCACGCCGGTCTACCGGGCGCTCCTGACGTCCCCGATGGTCGTCTCGGTGTCGGCCGCGTCCGTCGCCTTCGCCGCGATGCTCGCGCCGGGGACCGGTCTCGTCGACACCGTCGTGCAGCAGTTCGGCGGGACCCCGGTGCCGTGGCTGACGAGCACACACTGGGCGCTGTTCAGCGTGATCGTCGTCACCGCGTGGGGGTCGCTCGGCTTCACCGTCCTGCTGCTCCTCGGGGCGTTCGGGGCGATCGACCCCGAGGTCGTCGAGGCGGCCCAGCTCGACGGTGCCGGACCCCTCCGGGCGTTCTGGTCGGTGTCGCTGCCGCTCGTCACGCCGACGCTGTTCTTCGTCGTCGTCACCGGCACGGTCGAGGCCCTGACGACGTTCGGGCAGATCCAGATCCTGACCGGCGGGGGACCGGCGGACTCGTCGAAGACCCTCGTCTACGCGATCTACCAGCAGGCGTTCGGGTCGGCGAGCGCCAACTTCGGGCTCGCCGCTGCCCTCGGGGTCGTGCTCTTCCTGCTCGTCCTCGCGCTGTCGCTCGTACAGTTCGGCGTGCTCGAGAAGCGGGTGCACTACTGATGGGCCCGCGCACCGCACGACGCGTCCGCAGCACCCTGCTGCACGTCTGGCTGATCGTCGCCGTCGTGGTCGTCTGCTTCCCGCTGTACTACGTCTTCGAGGGGGCGCTCACCCCGTCCGAGTACCTGCACCAGGGGCTCCCGGGACTCGTGCCGATCCACCTCGACCTCGGCAACGTCGAGCGGGCACTGCAGGTCGCACCGCTCGGTCGGCAGTTCCTCAACAGCATCGTCGTCACGCTCGCCCAGACGACGTTGCAGGTCGTCATCGGCATCGTCACCGCGTACGCCCTGGCGTTCTGCCGGCTCCGCGGGACCCGGGCGATCTTCCTCGTGCTGCTCGCGAGCATGATGATCCCCGGCGAGACGACCCTGATCGCGAACTACCTCACGGTCGCGTCCTGGCACCTCATCGACACCCTGCTCGTCGTGTTCCTGCCGTTCGTCGCCTCGGCGCTGACGATCTTCCTGTTCCGGCAGGCGTTCCTGTCCTTTCCCGCCGAACTGCACGAGGCCGCCGTGCTCGACGGCGCCGGGCACTTCCGGTTCATCCGGTCGATGCTCCTGCCCGTCACCCGTCCGACGCTCGTCTCCGTGACGCTCGTCAGCGCGACCGCCGCCTGGAACGGGTTCTTCTGGCCGCTCCTCGTGACGAACTCGCCCGAGAACCGGACCGTGCAGGTCGGCATCGCGCAGCTGTCCAACGCCGAGGCCTCGGACGTCGGCGTCGTGCTCGCCGGCGCGGCGATGGTCACGCTCCCCGTGCTGCTGCTGGTCCTGGTGACCCAGCGCTTCCTCGCCGGCGGGATCACCGCCGGCGCCCTCAAGTAGCCCCGGCCGCACGACCCCGCGCGCACGACCTGGCCCGCCCGCACGACGCCCACCACTCCCGCCCCATCCCGACTCCGTCCCCACAGGAAGGCCCTCCCATGCCCGCTCGTCGCTCCTCCGTGCTCGCGGTCGCCGCCGTGTCCGCCGCGGCACTGCTCGCCCTCACCGGCTGCTCCGCCTCCGGCTCCGCCACCCCCGCCGCGTCCTCGGGACCGGTCACCGTCGACTTCTGGCACGCCATGACCGGCCCCGCCGCGACCGAGCTGGACGAGCTCGTCAGCCAGTACAACGGCTCGAACGAGCAGGGCGTGACGGTGAAGGCCACGTTCCAGGGCCAGTACGCCGACGTCCAGACGAAGTACACCGCCGCGGTGCAGTCCGGCTCGACCCCGGACCTGCTCATGATGAACGACGTCTCGACCGGCTTCATGGTCGACTCCGGGCAGACCGTCGCACCGTCCACCTTCGCGAAGGAGACCACCACCGGCGGGAGCATCGTCCCCGCCGCGAAGGCCTACTACAGCGCCGGCGACGGCCTCGCCGCGATGCCGTTCTCGGTCTCGATGCCCGTGCTGTACCTCGACAAGGCGATCGTCCAGCGCGCCGGACTCGACGTCACGAAGCCGCCGACGACCCTCGACCAGGTCGCGCAGTGGGCCGACCAGATCCACCGCACGACCGGCCTGTACGGCATGAGCATGAACATGGCCGACTCGTGGATGCTCGAGGAGCTCAGCGCCTCGGGCGGCCAGCCGTTCTGCACCCCGTCGAACGGCCGCACGGGCAAGGCCGTCACCGGCGTCTCGCTCACCTCGGACACGCAGGTCGCCTTCATGACGACGCTGCAGGGGCTGTACCAGGACGGTGCCGCGCTGAATCCGGGCACCGACTCGGCGGCGCAGAACTCGGCGTTCTCGAGCGGCAAGGTCGGCATGGTCCTCACCTCGTCCGGTGCCTACACGACCCTCGACCCGACCGGCACGAAGTCCGTCGTGTCCACCTTCCCGACCACCTCCGGCGCGAAGGACGCCGGCGCGGTCATCGGCGGCAACGCCCTGTGGATCTCCGGCAAGGGCCACTCGTCCGCCGAGCAGCGCGCCTCCTACGACTTCGCCGCGTGGCTCGAGACCCCCGAGGTGCAGGCCGAGTGGGCGAAGGCGACCGGCTACCTCGCGGTGAACACGGCCTCGAAGGACACCGCGGTCGGCAAGCAGTCGCTCGCCGACCCGAACGTCGCGACGATGTACCGCCAGCTCAGCGACGACCCGACGAGCACCGCGAGCGCGGGCTGCGTCACCGGCGCCTTCCCGACCGTGCGCTCGACCGTGATCGGCGCGTTCAACAAGGTGGTCGAGGGCGCGGACGTGCGGTCCACGATGCGGGCTGCGGAGACGCAGGCGAAGTCGCAGATCGCGTCGTACAACGCGGCCGCCGGCAAGTGACGCTGCCGGACTGACGGACGGGAGGCACGGGGCGCGTCCGCCCCGTACCTCCCGTCGTGCGTCGGCGGGTGCCATGATGTCGCTGTGTCGGACACGAGCGCGCTCCTGGTCATCGACCTCCAGCGCGGGGTCGTGCGGGACTGCTTCGACGCGGACGGAGTCCTCGCCCGCACGGCGATCCTCGTCGACCGCGCTCGGGCGAGCGGTGCGCCGGTGGTCTGGGTGCAGGACCACGGCGACTTCGCCGAGGGCTCCGCGGACTGGGAACTGGCAGCGCCGTTGCACCGTCTGACGGACGAACCCCTGGTCCGGAAGGAGTACCGCGACTCGTTCTCGGACACCGATCTCGGCGATGTCCTCCGGTCACTGGGTGTGCACCACCTCGTGGTGGCGGGAGCGCAGAGCGACTACTGCGTCCGGACGACGACCCAGGCCGCTGCCGTCCGCGGCTTCGACGTGACCCTGGTCTCCGACGCGCACACGACGACGGACGCCGAGCACGACGGGGTCCGCATCAGCGGCGAACAGATCGTCGCGCACACGAACATGTACTTCAGCGGTCTCCGGTACCCGGGGCAGCAGCACGCGGTCGAGCGGCACGACCGCGTGCAGTTCACACCGCTCGGCTGACGAGGCGCACCCAGCGCTCCTCGTCGAGCCCCGTGCCGGGGTCGGTCCGGGGCTCCCCACGCCGCGAGAAGCCGTGGCGAGCGTAGAAGCGCTTGGCTCGCTCGTTCACCGAGAAGACGAGCAGATGGGCTGCAGCTCGCCCGAGCGCAGCGTCGAGCAGCTGATCCGACATCCCGGTGCCCTGTGCGGCTGCATCGACGTAGAGCGTGCAGAGTTCCATCGCGGGCAGGCCGGGCTCGCTCGTCCGTGCTGTGCTCGACACCCCGAGGACGACGTCGCGGGCGCTGGCGAGCAGGACGCGACGCTCGCCACGGCGGATCCGTCCAGCCCAGCGCGCGCGGCGGTCCTGCGAGCTCGGGGCGTCGAGGAACGTGTCGGGGACGAGCCCTCGGTACGTCTGCTCCCAGGCCCGGACCTGGAAGGCCGCGACGGCCTCGGCGTCGTCGAGTTCGGCCACGCGGATCTCCATCGTCCGATCCTGCCGTACCGCACGACGCGTCAGGAGCAGCGCTCGAGCGCGAAGGACGTGCCGCGCCCGCCGAAGGACCGACCGGGGGCCGCGTCGGCGAAGGTCGAGCCCCAGTGCTGCACGACCCGGCAGCCGAGGTCGTCGGCGGCGCGACGGACGGGATCGGTGGCGGCGGCGCTCGACGCGACGACGAGCAGGTGGGTCCGACCCGACCGGACGATCGACTCCACCTGCGCTGCGGTGAAGACCGGGACCCGGCCGGAGAACCCGCCGTCGGTCAGGACCTCATCGCCGGTGTCGCCGATGACGTCGGCGGCGATCCGCCACGAGTCGGTGAGGAACAGCGGCGCCCCGTCCTGACCACCACCGGCACGCCGGGCCGCGCCGACGAGGGCGGCCTCGTCGGCGGGCAGCCGGGTGTGGCCGCCGACCACGTCCGGAGCGGAGATCGTGAACGCCGCGGTGCCGGCGGACCGACCGCCGGCGGACGAGCCGCCGCCGCGGCCGAGCGCGAACGCCCGCTCCGGGGTGCCGCCGCGGGCGAAGGCGCCCTGCCCGACACCGACCGACGCGTCGCCGCCGCTGCCGTCCCGTGCGGCGTCGAGGACCTGCAGCGAGAAGCACGCCGGTCCGAGCACCACCGCGGCGACGAGCAGCCCCGCCGCCGTCCGCCGCCCGCGGGTCGACGCCACGATCGGGTCGCTCCGACGCCAGCGGACGACGAGCAGCACGAGCGTCACCACGGTCGCCCCGACGGCGATCGCCCCGAGGAGCGCCGGCTCGGACGAGGCTCTCGCCAGCCACGCCCACCACGCACCCTGGACCACGAGCAGGCCGACGGGCACGAGCCGCATCCGGCGGTCGGTCGCGTCGACGAGGCTCGCGGCACCCCACCAGCCGAGCGCGCCGAGCGCCGCGAGCTGCACGCCGATCCCGGCGACGTACGCGGTGTGCGGGAGCCGCAGGACGGACAGCACCGCTACCGCCGTGACCAGCCACACGACCAGGGCGACGAGCGTGGCGGCGGGGACCCGTGCCTCCCGTCCGGCGGTCCGGCGCCACCACCGGGCCGCACCGATCCCGATGCCGGTGAGCGCAGCGGGCCACGACCAGCCGACCTGCGACGCGTACCGCGGCGAGAAGAGCTGCAGCAGCGAGTGCCCGCCGCCCCCGCGGCCGGCGGTCGCCGTGCGCCACGCGTCCGCGACGTGCGTCCCGGCGTGCCCGACGGCGGCACCCAGCGCGCCGACGGCTCCCGGCCACAGCCCGGGCAGGAAACGGTCGACACCGTTGTAGCCGAAGACCATCGCGAACACGCTGTCGTCGGTCGACCCGTCGAAGTACGGGTGGTCACCGGTCGGCAGCAGGCCGAGCACGACCGACCACGCGAGGCTCGCGACGATCGCGGCGCCGAGCAGCGCGGCGACGTGACCGGTGGCACGGCGCCACCGCGCTTCGGGACCCGCGGTGGCGATGACCGTGGCGAGCACCAGGGCGGGCAGCACCATCCAGGCCTGCAGCATCTTCGCCTGGAAGCCGACCCCGACGAACAGCCCGGCGAGCAGCAGCGGCCACCACGTCCGGGTCAGCGCGGCCCGCTGCCACCACACCAGCGCGACGGCGAGCGACATCGTGAGGAGGCCGTCCTCCATCGGGTGGCCGAACATCGACACGAAGATCGGGGTGCTCGCGGCCAGTGCCGCGGCGACCAGGCCGGCCCGGGCGCCGAGCCAGCGGAGGGCGACCACGGCGACGGCGAGCGTCGTGACCGCGCCCTCGACCACCTGCGGCAGGGCGAGCGACGCGGTGGACATCCCGAACAGGTGGATGCTGATCGCCTGCGGCACCGCGAAGCCGGCGAGCTTGTCGAGCGTCACCGTCGCGCCGGGGTCGAACGAGCCGGACAGGAACGCGGGCAGCGACTCGGACATCGACCGAGCGGCTGCGGCGTAGAAGGACATGTCGCCGCCGCGGGCGAGGTTCCAGCTCGTCAGGACGGCGCCGAGCACGACGATCGCGACCAGGGTCGTGCGCTGGGGGACGGTCTGGTGCAACCACCGTGCGGGGCGCGCGGCGGCGGGGTCGCCCGACGTCGGGGCGGGGTGGTTCGGGTCCATGCGCCGAACATCCCGCCGGAGTCGATGAAGGAGCCTGGGGTCGCCGGTCCGCAGGACTCCGGTTCGTTCAGGAGCGGTACCAGGATGCCGGTCGGTAGGGTTCCCGGATGCGTCCTCGTCACTCCGCTCATCGTGCTGCGCTCCTGCTCGCCGGCCTCGCTGCCGTGTCGGTCGTGGTGGCTGCTGCCGCCGAGCACCTCGCCTGGCCGGTCGCCCCGGCGTTCCCGTGGGCGCACAGCGGGTCGTACTCGTACGTCGCGGGCCGGTCGGGCGAGGCCGTCGCGCACGTCGCCCAGGTGGTGGCGTGGGGGTCGTCGGCGCTCGCCGTGGTGCTGTCGCTGGCCGCGGCGGTGGCGGGCGTGGTCGCCAGCATCGCTCGGCGGACAGACGGGGCAGCGCGCTCCTGACAGCCCGCGGGTCCGCTGCTATGTTCGGCGGCACAACAAATCCCGCCCGACACCGGTGTCGGCGGGTGCCGGGGAGTGGTCGGGATGCACGGATCGGTCGGACAGGACGCGGCGGTCGGTCCTGACGCAGGACAGCAGCACGCGGTCGCACACCGCACGGGCACGGCGGTCCTGACCGTCGTCGACCACCGCGGCGAACCGCTCCGCGACGCCGAGGTCACCGTCGAGCAGACCCGCCACGCCTTCACGTTCGGCAACATCGGGTTCGACTTCATCGGCCTCGCGAACGGCGAGCGGGACCCGATCGGCACGGCCGACCCCGACCACCTCGCGGACCTGTTCACCGACGTGTTCACCACCGCGACGCTGCCGTTCTACTGGGGCACCTTCGAATCGGAGCCCGGCCGTCCCGCGACCGACCGCCTGCGTCGCACCGCGGCGTGGTTCCGCGACCGCGGCCTCGACGTCAAGGGCCACCCGCTCGTCTGGCACACCGTGCAGCCCGACCGGCTGCTCGGCCGGCCCCTCGAGGAGGTCGAACGGCTCCTCCGCGAGCGCATCCACCGCGAGGTCGGCACCTTCGACGGACTCGTCGACACGTGGGACGCGATCAACGAGGTCGTCATCATGCCCGTGTTCGACAACGGGCCGAACGCGATCACCCCGCTCGCCCGGGCGAAGGGCCGCATCCCGATGGTCCGGTTGGCGTTCGAGGAGGCCCGCGCGGCGAACCCCCGGGCGACGCTCCTGCTCAACGACTTCGACCTGTCCAGCGCGTACGAGTGCCTGATCGAGGGCGTGCTCGAGGCCGGGGTGCAGCTCGACGCGATCGGTCTCCAGACCCACATGCACCAGGGCTACTGGGGCGAGGAAACGATGCTCGCGATGGTCGACCGCTTCGCCCGGTACGGCCTCCCGCTGCACCTGACCGAGACGTCCCTCGTCTCCGGCGAGCTCATGCCCGCGGACGTCGTCGACCTGAACGACCACCGCGTCGACTCGTGGCCGTCCACCCCGGAGGGCGAGGCGCGACAGGCCGACGAGCTCGAGCGGCACTACCGCAGCCTGGTCGGGCACCCCGCGGTCGAGGCGATCACCTACTGGGGCATCACCGACGCCGGGGCCTGGCTCGGGGCGCCGATCGGTCTGGTGCGGGCGGACGGGACGCCGAAGCCGTCGTACGAGGCACTCCGTCGTCTCGTCACGGACGAGTGGTGGACGCCTCCGACCGTGCTGCGCACGGACGACCGCGGGCAGGTGCGGGCCACCGGGTTCCGCGGCGCGTACCGGGCGACCGTCCGCGGGACGGCGACGGACTTCTCGATCGGTCGGCAGTCGACGGAGGTCACGCTCACGACGTGACCGGATGACGGACGGGAGGCACGTGGCGGGCCCGCCACGTGCCTCCCGTCCGTCCCGGCCTGCGTGCCCGCCGGACGCGAGACGCCGCCACCTGGGCGGGACGCCGCCGGGATCCGCGGCGTCTCGCGACCACGAGGGCGGCTCGCGGCCGTCCGCGTGGACTCCGGCGTACCGTCCGCTCCGTGGACGAGATGCTGATCGGGGTCGAGGAGCACTGGACGTCGGAGCCGGTCGACAAGGCGTTGCGGGCTCTGTCCGGGGACGCCGCCGACGCGAGCCTCGTGCTCAACGACCACGGGGACACTGCTCGACGGCTGGCCGACCTGGGCGAGCTGCGGCTCGAAGCGATGGACCGCCAGGGCGTCGACGTGCAGGTGCTCTCGCTCGCGCCGCCCGGTGCGCAGGTGCCCGCGGCGGTCGACGCGGTCGCACTCAGCCGAGACGCGAACGACCGCGCGGCCGACGCGGTCCGGGCGCACCCCGACCGGTTCCGGGCGATGGCGACGCTGCCGCTCGTCGATCCGGTCGCGGCAGTGGCCGAGCTCGAGCGCGCGGTCGCGTCGGGCCTGACCGGTGTGATGGTCTACGGCCGCGTCGGCGACGTGATGCTCGACGACCCGCGGTACGACGACCTCTGGGCCGTGGCCGAGCAACTCCGGCAGCCGGTGTTCATCCACCCGCAGGTCCCGCCCCGGGCCTTCCGCGACGCGGTCTACGGCGGGCTCGGGGCGCCGGTCGACCTCGCACTCGCGACCTTCGGGTGGGGGTGGCACCTCGAGGCCGGCACCGCTGCGCTCCGGTTGATGGCGAGCGGTGCCCTGGACCGGCACCCGGACCTGCAGCTCGTGCTCGGGCACTGGGGCGAGCTCCTGCTGTTCTGGCACAGCCGGGCGGACGGCGTCGCCCGGATGGCGGGCCTCGACCGGTCGGTGACCGAGTACCTCCGGCAGAACGTCTGGACCACGGCGTCCGGCATGCTCGACCCGGCGCTGCTGCACCACGCGCTCGCGGTCACCTCTGCCGATCGACTGCTGTTCTCGACCGACCACCCGTTCCAGGACCCGTCCGCGACGGAGATCGCGGCGTTCCTCGACGCCTTCCCGGACGACGACGGCCGGCGGGCGTTCGCCTCGGGGAACGCCCGCCGGCTGTTCGACCTCAGCTGAGGTCGAGCGTCCGCTCGAAGGTCCGGGTCACCGGCGGTCCGGCGAGGACCTGGGCGAGGGCGTTCGCGGCGCCCTCCGGGGTGGCGCGCCACGCGACGTAGGCGTCGTGGTCGTCGGCCGTCGTCCAGCGCTCGAGCACGACCACGCGGTGGGCGTCGGCGTCGTCGACGAGCACCTCGAGGGACTCGTTGCCGGGGAAGCCCGCCGTCTGTGCGAGGGTCTCGCGGACCGCCGAGGCGATGGTGTCGTGGTCGACGTCGTCGCGGAACTGGACCTCGAGGAAGACCGTCTGGGTCACGGGTGCACCTTTCGTCTGCGGGCGGCCGGCGTTCGGCCACCCGTCGAGCCAACCGCGCGGTGCTCCGCGGTGTTCCACGCGAGGATCACGGGTAGTTGAGACGTTTGCGGCTGAGCCCCTGCTCTCCGAGCGCCATCACGAAGGGTGGAGCGACCGAGCCCAACCGGTGGATCGAGCGTTCGTGCCGGAGACAGAGATCTCCCATGGCCTCGCCGGTCAGCTCGCCCCGCACGAAGGCGATGATCCGGGCCTCGTGCATGTAGATGGCACGGGCCTCGAGCGGCCGGCTCGCGACCCGGTGGTCCTTCGCGAGCAGGAGGAACCCCGAGCGGGTGCCTTCGGCGATCCACTCCTCGTCCGGCATCGCCTGCGCGCGACGGTCCCCGTACTCCTCAGCCAGGGTCCGGGCGTCCCACCCGGCTGCGCGGAGACGTGCGACCAGGATCCGGCCACCCACGGAGCGGTCGAGCAGGAACCGTGCGGGTGTCACGGTCAAGCGGCTTGCACCAGGATCGACCGCAGCTCGTCGTCCTCCAGCGAGAAGTCCGAGGCCACGTCGCGCATCCGTTCCCCTGCTCGGACCCGGCTGACGACGTCCTCCACGCTGACACCGATGCGAGCGATCGTCGGTCGGCCGGAGTTGCGACGCGGGTCCACGACGACCTCCGCCCGCTCGTAGGCGGGCAAGCGGAGGAAGTCCACGAACCCGTCACGGTAGGAGATGGTCTGCAGGAACTCGGCGACGACGTCGCGAAAGACACCCTGACCGTTCCGCACGACGACGAGCTCCCGGTCCCCGTTCTCGATCAGGATCTCCGCGCCGTCGGTCCGGAGCCGCTCGCTCAGGAGTGCGTACTCAACGCCGATCTCCTTCCGGAGAGCATCGATGGCGGGCCGGATGCGCGCCATCGGGAGTCCGGCTCGGCGGAACGTCTCGACGATGTAGCCCTCGGCGAGGGCGTTGAACGGGACGGTGTACCCCCGGCCGTCGCTGACTCCGGTGAGGATCGGCTCGCTCCACCCCCACGCATCAGCCGCTCGCTGGCGGAAACGGTGCCCGTGGGACCAACGGGCGAACGACGTGGACGGCGCCCGGACGATCTGCGCGGCCTCGGTCAACGAGTAGATGGGCGTCGTGTGCGCGACATCGTCGATCGACGTTTGCATGCAAACACCCTACCTCGGCGCTGTTCGCTGCCGCCGTGACCGCTGCGGACGAGACCGGCCCCTTCTTCCACGGCTCCCGGGCGGAACTCCGCCTGGGAGACCTGCTCGTGCCCGGACGCCCGTCGAACCACCGGCCCGAGGTGGTGATGCGGCACGTGTACTGCACGGCGCTGCGGGACGGTGCCGGGCTCGCAGCCGAGGTCGCCGTGCTCCTGGTGGAGATCGCCGGCGGCGACGCGTCGACCGTCGCTCCCCACGTCTACGAGGTCGAGCCCCTCGGATCGCTCGAGGACGACCCGAACGTGACCGACCAGAAGTTCCCCGGCAACCCGACCCGCTCCTACCGCTCGACCGAGCCACTTCGGGTCCTCCGCGAGGTCCAGGACTGGACGCCCCTGACACTCGAGGCCCGCGCGCTCTGGTGCACTCGACTCCTGCGGATGCGCGACGACCCCGCCGCCGTCATCCGCAACTGAGGCACCCCGGACCCTCCTCCTCGCACGACGCAACGTGGGCGGTTCCTCGCAGTGACATCCCGCTGTGAGGAACCGCCATCATTGCGTTCCGCGGTCTGCCGGGACGTGTGACGACAAAATCCTTCCGTTGCAAGGTTTTCGATGCTAGCTTCTGCTTCACCTAGCAGCACTAGGTATTCAGAGGGCCTCGCGCCCCCGATGACTCGAGGAGGAGTCATGTCGACACCGACGTCGAAGGAAGAGCCCCAGACCGGGCTCGCCGGAACCGCCAACCCGCCGGTCACCGCGGCTGCCGGGGCGACGAGCACCGACCCCGCAGCCGCGTCCCGCGCGTTCTCGGTCGAGGGCATCACGCAGTCCGTGAGCACCATGCGCGTCGGCGCCGGGTACATGTGGGCGCTCAGCCTCGCGCAGTTCGGCCTCTTCGCCGCACTGCTCACCCCGGTGTTCGTGAGCATGGCGATCAAGGCGACGGTGCTCAACCCGACCAGCCCCGAGACGATCGTCGGCTCGGTCCTGCCGTTCGGTGCCCTCGGTGCACTGCTCGCGAACCCGCTCGCCGGTGCGCTGTCCGACCGCACCCGGACCCGCTGGGGTCGTCGCCGGCCGTGGATGGTCATCGGCGTCGTCGTCTTCGTCGTCGCCCTCGCCTGGCTCGCCTTCTCGCCGAACGTGCTGCAGCTGACCTTCGCGTGGGTCCTGGCGCAGGTCGCCGCGAACGCGGTCCTCGCCACCCTGACCGCGAGCTTCGCGGACAACGTGCCCGAGTTCCAGCGCGGCAAGGCGTCGAGCGTCATCGCCCTCGCGCAGAACATCGCGATCCTCGCGGGCCTGTACCTCGCGGTGTACCTGACCGGGAACCTGCCGGTGCTCTTCATCGCGCCGGGCGTGCTCGCGATCGTGGTCATCCTCGTCTACGCGTTCGTCGCCCGTGACGAGCTGCCGACCCGCGCGATCAAGCCGTTCAGCTGGGTCAACCTCATCTCGTCGTTCTGGACGAACCCGATCAAGCACCCGGACTTCGGGCTCGCCTGGTGGGGCCGCTTCCTCATCACCTTCGGCACGTTCATGTTCACGACGTACCGCGTGCTGTACATGCAGGAGCACCTCGGCATCAAGAGCCTGGCGGAGGCCACCGCGACCGTCGCCTTCGGCGTGCTGCTCTACACGATCGCCCTCCTCGTCAGCGCCGCCGTCTCGGGCTGGGTGTCGGACCGCGTCCGTCGCCGCAAGGTCTTCGTCTGGGGCTCCACTGCGCTGACCGCGGTCGGCCTGGTGATCCTCGCCCACGTCGACTCCGTCGGCGGGTTCTACTTCGCCGAGATCGTGCTCGGCTTCGCGTTCGGCATCTACGCCGCGATCGACACGGCGCTCGTCGTCGACGTGCTGCCGGACCCGGAGCGCCCGGGCAAGGACCTCGGCGTCATCAACATCGCCAACGCCCTGCCCCAGTCGCTCGCACCCGCGGTCGGCCTGTTCCTGCTCGGTATCGGCGGTGGGCAGAACTACACGCTCATGCTCTGGGGTGCCGGTGTCGCCGTGCTCCTCGGCGCCCTCGTCATCCTCCCGATCAAGAAGGTCCGGTGACACCCGTGATCCCCACCGTCTCCCTGCAGCTCTACACGGTGAACGCCGCCCTGGAGCCCGACCTCGACGCCGGCGTCGCCCGGCTCGCCGCGATCGGCTTCGACACCGTCGAAGCGTTCGCCTTCGTCGACCGGGCCCCGCAGCTCAAGCAGGCGTTCGACGCGCACGGCATCAGCGCGAAGACCGGCCACGCCTTCCTGGTCGAGGAGTCCATCCCGCTGCCGGACGGTTCCGTGATGACCGCCCCGTCGCACGCGGACACGTTCGCCGCGGCGGCGGTGCTCGGCATCGAGATCGTCATCGACCCGTTCGTCGGTCCGGACGCCTGGACGACCCGCGAGGGCGTCGAGCGCGTCGCCGCCCGGCTGAACGCCGCCGCCGAGGAGGCAGCGGCGCAGGGCATGCGCGTCGGCTACCACAACCACGACCACGAGCTCCGTCCGCGCATCGACGGCAAGCCCGCGCTCCAGGTGCTCGCCGAGCTGCTCGACCCGCGCGTCGTGCTCGAGCTCGACCTGTACTGGGCGTCCGCCGCCGGCATCGACGTCCCCGCCTTCGTCGCCGAGCTCGGGGACCGCATCGTCGCCGTGCACGTGAAGGACGGCCCGATGCGCGAGGGCATCTCGACCGCGTCGGTCCCGACCGACCAGACCCCGGCCGGCCAGGGCGACGTCCGGCTCGCCGAGGCCCTGGCAGCTGCGACCGCGCTCGAGTACGCGGTCATCGAGTTCGACGGCTTCGACGGGGAGATCTTCGACGGCGTCGCGCAGTCCCACCGGTGGCTGACGGAGACCCTCAGCGCGGCCGCCACCCCGAACAAGGACGAGGTGCACGCATGACCCGCACCGGCCGCGTCGGCGTCGGCTTCATCGGCGCCGGCATGATCAGCGAGCAGTACCTGACGAACCTCACGACGTTCCCCGACGTCGAGGTCGTCCGGATCGGCGACATCGACACGGCTCGCGCCGCCGAGTCCGCCGCGAAGTGGGGCGTCCCCGCGTCCGGCAGCGGCGAGGACGTCCTCGCCGACCCGGACGTCGAGATCGTCGTGAACCTCACGCTGCCGGCCACCCACGTCGAGGTCTCGACCGCGGCCCTGCGCGCCGGCAAGCACGTGTGGAGCGAGAAGCCGATCGGTGTCGACCGCGAGAGCGCCGCCGGCCTGGTCGCCCTCGCCGACGAGCTCGGCCTCCGCCTCGGCATCGCCCCCGACACCGTCCTCGGCACCGGCTGGCAGACCGCCAAGCGCGCGATCGAGGCGGGCGCGATCGGCACCCCGCTCACCGCCGTCACGAGCATGCAGTGGCAGGGCCCGGACGTCTTCCACCCGAACGCGTCGTTCCTGTACGCGAAGGGCGCCGGTCCGCTCTTCGACATCGGCCCGTACTACTTCACCGCGCTCGTGCACCTGCTCGGCCCGGTCGAGTCGGTCGTCGCGACCGGGTCGCGGTCGCGGGAGACCCGGCAGCTGGTCGTCGGCCCGAACGCCGGGCAGGAGTTCCCGGTCGAGGTCCCGACGCACGTGTCGGTCCTGACGTCGTTCGAGCGGGGCGGGAACGCGCAGTCGCTGCTGTCCTTCGACACCCCGCTGTTCCGGCACGGCGTCTTCGAGGTCAACGGGACCGAGGGCACGATCGTCCTGCCGGACCCGAACACGTTCGGCGGCGGTCACCCGATCCGCATCGCCCGCCCGCTCGGCACGGACGTCTCGTTCCCGTTCGAGCAGGACTGGGAGACGCTCTCGGACGAGGAGCCGACGGTCGGTCGCGGCCTCGGTGTGCTCGACATGGCCCGCGCGATCCGCGGTGGCGGCTCGCACGTCGCCACCGGCGAGGTCGGGTACCACGTCCTCGACACGATGGTCGCCGTCGAGGAGTCGATCGCGCGCCGCGCGTTCGTCCCGGTCGCGTCGACCGTCGCGCCGATCGCGTCGCTGCCCGAGGACTTCGACCCGCTCGCCGCGACCTTGGAAGGCGCGCCCGCCTCGGTGTAGGTGAGCGGTGACGGACGGGAGGCACGGTGTCGGCCGGCACCGTGCCTCCCGTCCGTCACGTGGTGCGTCGCGGACGCAGGACGGCCTCGTAGACCGCCACCAGGTCGTCGACCCGCTGCTCGACGCGGCCACGCGCCGCGACGAGCGCGGCACTCGCCCGTTCGAGCCGCTCCGGCTCGTCGTGCAGCGTGCGGACCACCGCGGCGATGCCCGCGGCGTCCGGGGTGGGGGTGGTCCACCCGCCGCCCGCGGGGACGACCTCGGCCAGGTCGGGGTCGCAGTGCACGACCGGCAGCCCGGTCGCGACCGCCTCGAGCATCACCATCGGCTGGTTGTCGAAGTCCAGGGAGCTCGAGACGAGCACGTGCGCGTCGCGCATGGCCGCGAGTACCCGGTCGTGCGGGGTCGAGCCGTGCAGCGACACCGGGGTCCCGGACGCCGCGCGGGCGACCGCGGTGCGCGCGACACCGTCGCCGAGCACGTCGACGACCGTGCCCGCGGGGAACGAACGGGTGGCCGCGACGAGGACCTCCGGGCGCTTCTCCGGCGACAGCCGACCGACCCACAGCACCCGCAGCGGCTCGCCGGGTGCGCGCGTGCGGACCCGGGCCGGGCCGATCGTGTCGAGGACCGTCGGCTCGATGCCGTTCGACAGCACCGACACGGGCGTGCGCACGCCGCGGTCCACGAGCTTGTCCGCGAAGTGTTGCGACGGCACGACCACGTGCGCGCTCGCCCGGGACTGCGCGAGCATGACCCGCCACATCCGCCGGGCCGTGCGCGTCCGGGTGAACGGCCGGTCCGGGGCGACGGGGATCCCACGGTGGTCGACCTGGGTGCGGTGCAGGAACGCGAGCAGCGCGGTGGTCACGGCCGGGACGGGCAGGACGTTGCGCGTGTAGACGTCGATGCGGCCGTGCATCGTGTGCACCACCGGGAGGTCCAGGTCCTGCGCGGCGCGGATGCCGGCGAGGGCCGCGAACATCTCGGAGTGGGTGTGCACGACCTCGGTGCGCCGGGCGGCGAGCTCGCGGCTCAGCACGGCACGGACCCGACGGGGCGGCCAGGCGAACGGGTAGCCGTCCGGCCGGAACACCCGGGAGACGGGCAGGCCGACGACCTCGTGGGCGCCCTCGTGCCGCGGGACCGCGGGGTCGTCCGGGCAGTAGACGGTGACCTCGTGCCCGGCGGTCGTGAGTGCCTCGGCCAGGGAGCGCACCGCCGTCTGGACGCCACCGAGCGTCGGCAGGTAGTAGTCGGTGACCAGGGCGATCCGCACGTGCCGAGCCTAGGGGCCGGGTGGCAGGGCCGCCGGGTGCCCCTAGGATCGGTCGGCATGGGGCCAGGGTCGTCGGAACGTGTCCTGGTCACCGGTGCGAGCGGATTCGTCGGCGGGCACGTCGTCCGGACGCTCCGCGAGCACGGCTACCGGGTCACCGCCGCCGGCCGACTGGCCGACGCACTCCCCGAGGGCGACGTGTTCGTCGGGGACCTCGACGACCTCGGTCGTGCCGAAGTGCCGGCGGACGTCGTCGTGCACTGCGCTGCCCTGTCGTCGCCGTGGGGGCGGTGGGCGGAGTTCGAGCACGCCAACGTCACCGGCACCGCGCAGGTCCTGCGGTACGCCCGCCGGGTCGGGGCGCGGCGGATCGTGCACGTCTCGTCGCCCGGGATTTACGCAGCACCCCGCGACCGGCTCGCCATCCGCGAGGACCAGGTCGACCCGAGCCGCCCGATGAACCACTACATCCGCTCGAAGCTGCACGCCGAGGCGCTCCTGCGCGCCGCGGTCGGCGACCCCGACGGGCCGGAGATCGTGGTGCTGCGGCCCCGCGGGGTGATCGGCGCCGGCGACACCGGGCTCGTCCCACGGCTGCTCCGGGTGCACGAGCGCGCCGGGGTACCCCTGCTGCGCGGCGGTCGCGGGCTCGTCGACCTGACCGCCGTCGAGAACGTCGCGCACGCCGTCCGGCTCGCGGCCGAGGTGCCCGAGGCGGCAGGACTGGCGTTCAACGTCACGAACGGCGACCCCCGGCCCTTCGTCGACCTGCTCGACCAGCTGCTCGCCGGACTCGGGCTCGACCCCCGCCACCGGTCCCTGCCGGCCCGTCCCGTGGCCGCGCTCGCCGGGGCGCTCGAGGCGGTCTGCGCCGTGCTGCCCGGCCACCCCGAGCCGCCGGTCACGCGGTACACGGTCTCCACGATCACGCACTCGCAGACACTCGACATCACCCGGGCCCGCAGCGTCCTCGGGTACGCGCCGCAGGTGTCCCTCGACGACGCCCTCGCGAGCTACGCCGGTGCCCGTGGCTGAGGCGTCGCTGCACGCGTACGCGTGCGGGTCCACGACGCACGACGTCGGACTGCTGCTCCGCGGGGCCCCGCGGCAGCGCCGGGTGTTCCCGGCGACCGTGTTCCTGTTCCGCACGGGGGACCGGCAGGTGCTGTTCGACACGGGGTACGCACCGCTGCCGTGGCGGACCGGGATCGCCGGACGCCTGTACCGACGCCTCCTGCCGCCCGTGGTACGGGCGGGGGCGACCCTCGCCGACGTCGTCGACACCGCTGCCGTGACGGACGTCGTGCTCTCGCACCTGCACCCGGACCACGTCGGCGGCCTCGCGGCGGTCCCGCACGCGCGGGTGCTCGTCAGCGAGGGGACCCGCCGCCAGCTCGCACGGCCGAGGGTCCGGGACGGGGTCCTGCGCGGCCTGCTGCCCGACGACCTGGCGGACCGCCTCGTGGTCGTCCCGGACGCCGCGTTCCACCCGGGGCCCGCTGCGCTGGCCGGACTCGGGCTCGCCGACCCGTTCGGCGACGGGCGCTTCCGGCTCGTGCGGCTCCCCGGGCACACCGACGGACAGCTCGGTGCCCTCGTCGACGGCCGGGTGCTGCTCGCCGCCGACGCCGCGTGGTCCCGGGACCTGCTCGGGCACGAGGACCGGATCCGTGCCCTGCCCCGGGCCGTCGCCCACGACGCCGGTGCCCAGCGCGACACCGCGCAGCGGCTCCTGGCGCTCGAGCGCGCGGGTGTCAGACTGCTCTTCAGCCACGACGAGCATCCGACCGGGGTGGACCTGCTCGCCGAGGACGACCGAGGGGGATCATGAAGCACTGCGCCATCGCCGGCTGGGGGACCGTCCTGCCGGAGCGGACCGTGACGTTCGGCAGCGGGGACCGCACGGTCACCCGCCACCGGATCGCGGACGACGTCTCGCACCTCGACATGCTCGCCGGCGCCGCCGAGCGGGCGATCGCCCACGCCGGGATCGCCGCCGACGACCTCGACCTCGTCCTCGCCGCGTGCGCCGCCGGGGTCCAGCCGATCCCGTGCACCGCGGCACTCGTGCAGGAGCGCGTCGCACCGGGGGCCCGGGCGGCCGCGTTCGACGTGAACTCGACGTGCACGAGCTTCGTCACGGCGCTCGACGTCGCCTCGCGCTACCTGGAGGACGGCGACCACGAGCGCGTGCTCGTGGTCTCGGGCGACGTCGGCTCGCGCTTCCTCGACCCGGCGCAGCGCGAGTCCGCCGAGCTGTTCTCGGACGCCGCGGCGGCCGTCGTGCTCACCCGCGGCGACGGCACGCAGGGGGTCCTGTCGGCGCTGCAGCAGACCTGGCCCGAGCACGCCCACGACACCGAGCTCCGGGGTGGGCTCTCGTGGTTCCCGGCGCAGGCCTTCGCGGACGGTGACCCGGCGGACTACCTGTTCGACATGCACGGGCGGCGGGCGCTCATGGGGATGCTCCGCGTCCTGCCGGGGTTCTTCGAGCGGTTCTTCATGCGCAGCGGCCTGACCCTGGACGACGTCGACCTCGTCGTGCCGCACCAGGCGAGCGGCGCCCTGGGCATCGCGATGCGCCGGATCGGGATCCCCGAGGGGAAGTACGTCGACGCGGTCGCCGAGTACGGGAACATGGTGTCGTCCTCGGTGCCGTACACACTCGCCCGGTGCCTCGACGACGGACGGCTGCGGCGCGGGGACACCGTGCTGCTGTGCGGGACCGCTGCGGGCCTGACCGCGAACGCCATGGCCGTGCGGCTCTGACCGACGCCGCGGCAGCGCGCCGCCGACCGCCGACGCCGGCCACGATCACGTCCGCGACGTCGCGCTCGGACGCGACGACGCCCCCGTCGCGTCCACGACGAGGGCGTCCCGGTGGCCCCTGATCCCCAGCCACCGCTCGCGCGGGGGCGTCCAGCACCGGACGGCCCCCGCGAGGTCACAGGTCAGCGCGTGGCGCGACCGGCGCGCGGCAGGAGCACACCGAGCACGATCATCGCAACGGCGAGGACCGCGTGCAGGGCGTTGTCCGCGACGTTCAGCGGCACGAAGTTCGCGCCACCGGCCATGCCGGCGGTGAACAGGCCGTAGACGAAGAGCACGGCGTAGACGATGCCGCCGATGAGCAGGTAGGAGCGAGCCCCACCGGCGGTGCGCGCGGCGAGCAGGCCGACGACACCGAAGAGCAGGTGCACGATGTTGTGGAGCACCGAGACCTGGAACAGGCCGAGGAGCATCGCCATCGAGCCGTGGCCGGCCACCGACATGGTGCCCATGTCCATGGTGAGGCCGGGGATGAAGCCGGCGATGCCGACGATCAGGAACACGACCCCGAACAGCAGGGCGCCCTTCTGCGTCAGCGTCGAGCCGTAGCCGGTGTTCCGCGTTGCTGCATTGCTGGTCATGATGAGTCCTTCCGGAGGTGTTCGTCGGTGCCCGGTCCCTTCCGCTCGGGGAAGGCGCACCGTCGTACAGGGGTTTCGGAGTCCCTGTGTAGACGGTTTGGGTCGACTTGCCAGCGATTGTCCATCCTGCGCTGCACAGTGCGACCGATCGCCCCCGAGCTGGGGGAGGCGGGACGGGTCATCCCGGGGGATGATGCCCGGTCTCCCCCCTGCGGGGGACGCGTCGGCCGCCGGTGCGGCAATAGCGTGACGACGTGATCGAGATCGAGCATCTTTCCAAGCGGTACGGCGCCAAGCTCGCCGTCGACGACATCTCGTTCGTCGTGCGGCCCGGCAGCGTGACGGGCTTCCTCGGCCCGAACGGCGCCGGCAAGTCCACGACGATGCGGATGATCATGGGCCTCGACGAGCCCACGGCGGGACGCGCGACGGTGAACGGTCGCCCGTACACCTCGTTCCGCGATCCGCTCCGGCAGGTCGGGGCGCTGCTCGAGGCGAAGGCCGTGCACTCCGGTCGCAGCGCCTACAACCACCTGCTGTCCCTCGCGGCGACGCACGGCATCCCGAAGTCCCGGGTGCACGAGGTCATCGAGCTCACCGGGCTCGAGTCCGTCGCGAAGAAGCGCGTCGGTGGGTTCTCGCTCGGGATGGGGCAGCGCCTCGGCATCGCGACGGCACTCATCGGCGACCCGAAGACCCTGATCCTGGACGAGCCGGTCAACGGCCTCGACCCGGACGGCGTGGTGTGGGTCCGCCAGCTCGCCCGGCGCCTCGCCGCCGACGGTCGCACGGTCTTCCTGTCGAGTCACCTCATGAGCGAGATGGCGCAGACCGCCGACCGCGTGGTCGTGCTCGGCCGCGGCCGCGTGCTCGCCGACGCCCCGATCGCCGAGTTCGTCGCCGGGGGATCCGCCGGCGGCGCCGCACGGACACTCGTGCGCACCCCGCAGCCCGACCAGCTCTTCCGCGCGCTCGGCTCCGCCGCGTCCGGGATCACCCAGCGCGAGGACGGCGCCTTCGAGGTCGTCGGCCCGGACGCGCAGCACATCGGCACCGTCGCGGCGCAGACCGGTTCGGTGCTCCACGAACTCACCCCGATGGGTGCGAGCCTCGAGGAGGCGTACATGGCCCTCACGAGGGACGACGTCGAGTACCGGGCGGAGGCCACCCGATGAGCGCCGCGACGACGACGGCGCCCGGCAAGGTCGGCCTCGGCTTCCCGCGCCTGGTCCGCAGCGAGTGGATCAAGTTCCGCAGCATCCGGTCGACGATCTGGTGCTTCGCGATCCTCGTCGCCCTGACGATCGGCCTCGCCGCGCTCCTCGGGGCGCTCGTCGAGCAGCCCGAGGGTGCCGGGACGGTCCCGCAGGCCGTGGCCAACGCGCAGATCGTCATGATCAACACCGTCGGGGTCGGGTTCTCCGCCCTCGTGGTCGCGGTGCTCGGTGTGCTCATCATCACCGGCGAGTACACGACCGGGCAGATCCGCTCGACGTTCACGGCCGACCCGGGGCGACTCGGCGCGGTCTTCGCGAAGGTCGCGGTGCTCGCCGTCGCGACGTTCCTGGTGAGCGCCGTCGCGACGTGGATCGGCGTCGCGATCTCGGTCCCGCTCCAGGCGGCGAAGGGCGTGCAGGCCGACCTGGCGGACCCGGCGGTGTTCCTGCCGATCCTCGGGTCCTCGGTCTACGTGACGCTCCTGGCCGTCCTCGCGTTCGGCATCGGGCTGCTCGTCCGGTCGAGCGCCGGCGGCATCGCGATCACGCTCGGGCTCATGCTCGTCGTGCCGATCATCCTGCAGCTCGTCGGCGGACTGCTCGGCGTGCAGTGGGTGCTCGACTCGATGCAGTTCCTGCCCGAGCAGGCCGGTCGACAGCTGTACGCCTACGAGTCGTCCGGCGCGACGACCGCGGCGCCCGGCACGACGACCGAGGGCCTCGTCCTGAACGGCTGGGGCGGCTTCGGGATCCTCGCGGCGTGGGTCGTCGCCGTCGGTGCCGTCGCAGTGTCGGTCACCAAGTCGCGCGACGTCTGAGACGCGACCGGAGACGGACTGGAGGCGCGGTGCCAGCTGGCACCGTCCTCCCTCGCAGGCTCGGTCGGCGCGCCCCGCGCAAGGCTTCGCCTTGCCACAGAGCGGGGCGCGCCCGTCCGTCTCGTGGTCGCATCGGACGCGACCGTCCCCGCGGTCAGGACCGACGCGGGAACAGCGCCTGCAGGGCGCGCGCCAGCAGGCCCGGCCGCACCTGCGGCGCGACGACCTGCACGGCACGCGTCGGCGTGCGGAACGCCAGGTCGTGCAGCATGTTGCGCTTCGACCCGTCCCAGTTCGCGAACAGGTATGAGCCGCCGATGAACGACATGCTCCGGACCGGGGTGCGCTTCCAGGAGTCGGCGCGCACGTAGTACCCGGCGTGGCCGGCGTGGATGTGGTCGATGACGGTGTCGACGTCGATGACACCGGTCGTGGTGACGACGGCGGTGATGCCCGTCTTGTCGCGGGCGACGTACTCGATGAGGTGTTCGGTCACGGCGTGCTCTTCGGTCTGCTCGACTCGCGGGACCCGTTCGCACGACCCCTGGGTGTCGGGGCACGGCGTCTGCGGGAACGGCGAGCGAGGGCGCTGCTGGATGACTGGAACCGCCGTTGCTTCCGGCGTCGATGGTACGCCCCTGCACCGATGCACAGCCGGTCGAGCCGCACAACGCAGCGGCCGGAGGAGCAGGCTGGACCACATGCGCCACACCAGCACCACCCGTACCGCCGGAGGGCTCCTGCTCGCCGCGACCACGATCGCGCTCCTCGCCGGGTGCTCCGGCGGCGGGACGCCGACGCCGACCGCCACCCGGACGGTGACGGCGACGCCCTCGTCCTCGGCGTCCGCGACACCGGTCGACGGCACGGCAGCGACGCCCTCGGCGACCGCGACGTGCGGACCGTCGGACGGTGCCGCGGCGGCCGCGGGCCCGATCGCCGACCTGGCGCTGCCCGCGGGTCTGGAGTCGGCCCGGTGGGACGCGTCCCGTGCCGACACGTCGCAGTACGACGGGTGCGCGGCGCTCTCGGCCGTCACGGTCTCGGTGGCGGACGCGACCGCGAGCTCGCCCGTGGCCGTGCTGCTCTTCCACGACGGCACGTACCTCGGCACCGCGACGAAGCTGCAGTACCCGTTCGTCCCCGACGTCAGCCGCCCGTCGGCCGACGCCGTCCGGGTCGTCTACCACTTCCCGCAGGGGCAGGACAGCAACGCGGACCCGACCGGCCGCGCGACGGCGACCTACACGTGGGACGCTGCGGCGGGCCGGGTGGTCATGACGGGCGACGTGCCCCCGACACCCTGACGGTCGGCGCCGGCGGGCAGCGACCGGGTCGCGGCCGCGCCGCGCCGCGGCGCGCCCCCGGGTGGTGGGATGCTGGTCCGCATGCCCTCCCGTCAGACGGTCGCCGCCGCCCTGCCCGGCCTCGCCGCCGCCCTGGTGATCGGCATCGTCGCGACCCTGGTCGGCCGGCTCGTCCCGGTCGTCGGCGGTCCGGTCCCCGCGGTCGTCCTCGGCGCGCTGGTCGGTGCCGTCCTGCGACGGCGACGCGGTGCGGGTGACCTCGGCCCCGTGCAGCCCGGCGTCAAGTTCGCCTCGAGCCGGGTCCTGCAGGCCGCCGTCGTCCTGCTCGGCGCGCAGCTCTCGATCGGCGAGGTCGTCCGCATCGGCGGCGAGACCCTTCCCGTGATGCTCACCACCCTCGTCGTGTGCCTGGTGGCCGCGTGGGGTCTGGGCCGGTTGATCCGGGTCTCGAGCGCGCTCCGCACACTCATCGGCGTCGGGACCGGCATCTGCGGCGCCTCGGCGATCGCCGCCGTCACCCCCGTCATCGGTGCCGCCAGCGCCGAGGTCGCCTACGCCGTCTCGACGATCTTCCTCTGCAACATCGCGGCCGTCTTCGTCTTCCCCGTCGTCGGGCACGCCCTCGGACTCTCGCAGCACGCGTTCGGCGTCTTCGCCGGGACCGCGGTGAACGACACGTCCTCGGTCGTCGCGACCGCGACGATCTACGGTCGCCAGGCGACCGACACGGCGGTCGTCGTGAAGCTGGTCCGGACGCTCATGATCATCCCGATCGTGGTCGGGCTGGCCGGCCTGGAGGCACGCCGCACCGCCCGCACCGACCTCGCCCCCGCCTCGGGGCCGGACCGGGCCGGGGGCGTCCGCGTGCTGCGGCTGGTGCCGTGGTTCCTGGTCGGGTTCCTCGTGGTCGTGCTCCTGCGCACCGTCGGGGTGCTCCCGTCGGCGGCCGCCCCGGGGTTCAGCACCGTCGCGACGTTCCTCATCACGGTGGCGCTCGGCGCGATCGGGGTCTCGACGGACTTCGGCGCACTGCGTCGCGCCGGGTTCCGGCCGATGCTGCTCGGGATCGCGCTCTGGGTGCTCGTCGCGGGGACGAGCCTGGGGGTGCAGGCGGTCCTCGGCCAGCTCTGAGCTGGCGCAGGCGCGTCCGCGCCGCCGTCGGTGGAGCAGGAAACGTCGAGTGGCGCGAGGCAACCCGACGTCGTCTGCTCCATGGACGCGCCCCGCGCGCCCGCGACCGCACGACGGAGGGGAGGCACGGTGCCAGCTGGCACCGTCCTCCCGTCCGACCCGCGGCGTCAGCCGCGCAGCGCCTCCGTGAGCTTCACGCGACCGCCCGTCCGGAGCAGCGCGTTCTCGTAGACGCGGGCCCCCACGAGGACGACCACCACCACCGAGACGGCGACCACGAGCAGCGACAGGACCGGCTCCCACCACTCGGCCGTCCCGAGGAAGATCCGCATGGGCATGCCGATCGGCGCGCTGAACGGCACGTAGGACATGATCCCGACGACGGTGGGGTCGTCCGCGGCCACCACGATCAGGATGTACGGGATCATCACGAGCATCATCACCGGCATGGTGACGCTGCCGACGTCCTCCTGGCGCGAGACCAGCACGGCCGAGGCGGCGAACATCGCGGCGATGAGCACGAAGCCGACCGCGAAGAAGGCGACGAACCACAGCACGCTCGGTCCGAGCATCGAGAACATGTTGTCCTGGCCGGTGACCGCGAGGGCGACGGCGGCGGCGATCGCCACCGCGACGATCTGCGCGAGGGCCATCACGCTGTTGCCGAGCACCTTGCCGGCCAGCAGCGCCCGCGCCGGGATCGCCGCCATCAGGATCTCGACCACGCGGGTCGACTTCTCCTCGACCACGCTCTGCGTGATCGACGAGCCGAACGTCACCGCCGAGGCGAAGAACACCACGCCGAACATGATCCCGATGAGCGAGACGAGCCCGGCGGGCAGTGCGGCCGGGTCGAGCAGCTCCACCCGTGGCGTCTCGCTCAGCGCGGTCACGACACCGGTCGGGGCGTCGTCGAGGGCGACCACCGAGTAGCCGAGCGCGTCGTCCGCGGGCACGATCGCCGCGTCGACGTCGCCGCTGCGCACCAGCCGCTCGGCCTGGGCGACGGAGCTGGTCGGCGTGACGTCGAGGCCCGCCGTGGACGGCAGCGAGACGCCGTCGACCACGGCGACCGGGGTGGTGTCGTCGGCGGTGGCCTTGCCGACGACGCCGCCGATCACGATCGAGGCGACGACCGCCACGAGCAGGATCGCGGCGGAGACGATGAACGCCTTGCTGCGGATGCGTGCCTGGATCTCGCGGACGGTGACGAGCTGCACCGCGCCGAGGAAGGAGCCGTTCACCGGACCACCTCGCGGAAGACCTCGCTGAGACGGGGGACCCGCGGCGCGAACGACCCGACGGTGCCGTGCTGCACGGCCCGCTGGAGCACGGCCTGCGCGGTGGCGTCGTCCGCCTCGAACACGGCGTAGCCGCCGTCGAACTCGCGGACCGTGACGCCGGGCTCGGTGCGGAGCCACGCCAGGTCCCCGTCGACCAGGAGCTCCCACGCCGCCGGGCCGGCCGCACGGCGCAGGTCCTCCTGCGGTCCTGCGGCGCGGATGGTACCGTCGGCGATCACGACGACGTCGTCGCACAGGCGCTCGACGACGTCGAGCTGGTGGCTCGAGAACAGCACCGGCACGCCGCGGGCAGCGGTCTCGCGGAGCACCCCGAGGACGGTGTCGACGGCCATCGGGTCGAGGCCGGAGAACGGCTCGTCGAGCACGAGGACCTCCGGGTCGTGCGCGAGCGCCGCGGCGACCTGGACCCGCTGCTGGTTGCCGAGCGAGAGCTTCTCGACGGCGTCGTCGGCGTGCTGGGTCAGGTCGAGCCGCTCGAGCAGCGCGGCCGTGCGCTCCGCCGCGGTGCGCTTGTCGACCCCGTGCAGCCGCGCCAGGTACGTGACCTGCTCGGCCACCGGCATCTTCGGGTAGAGCCCGCGTTCCTCGGGCATGTACCCGAAGCGGCGCCGGTCGGCCGGACCGACGGTCGTGCCGTCGATCGACACCGTGCCGGCGTCCGCCTGGAGCACGCCGAGCAGGATCCGCATGGTGGTCGTCTTGCCGGCGCCGTTGCCGCCGACGAACCCCGTCAGTCGGCCGCTGCCGACCGTGAACCCCACGTCGTGGAGTACCCGGCGGTCGCCGAAGTGCTTCGTGACGCCTGCGATGGTGAGCATCGTCGTTCCCCTTCCGTCGACGGTCCTCGCCGACGGCTCGACGCTACGGGCCAGGAGGCGCGGGGCACCTCCGGCGGGAGACGGGACTTCCCGACGTGGCTGCTCCACCGCACGGGGGAGCAGGGGGCGTCAGCTCGAGGCGGTGATGCCGCGCTCGAACGCCCACACGACCGCCTGGATCCGGTCGCGGACGCCGGTCTTCTGGAGCACGTTCGACACGTGGGTCTTCACGGTGGCCTCGCCGACGTAGAGCGTCCGGGCGATCTCGGCGTTGCTCAGGCCACGGGCGAGCAGGCGCAGCACCTCGGTCTCGCGCTCGGTCAGGCCGACCGCGGCGATCGCGGCGGCGCCGGTGTCGGTCGCGCGGTCGCTTCTGGTGCCGGTGGCCGGCGTTCGTACTGGGTCGGGGGCGTGCGCGGCAGCCGCGGTCGTCGCGGTTGCCCGGCTGATCACCCGGCGCGTGACGTCGGGGTCGAGGAGCGCGTCCCCGGCCGCCACCGTGCGGACCGCGTCGATCAGCCGCTCGGGGGAGGCGTTCTTGAGCAGGAACCCGCTCGCCCCGGCCTCGAGCGCCGCGAACAGCGCCCCGTCGTCGTCGAAGGTGGTCAGGACGAGGACGGCCGGCGGGTCCGGGAGCGCGGCGATCCGCCGGGCCGCCTCGAGCCCGTCGACGCCCGGCATCTGCACGTCCAGGCAGACGACGTCCGGACGCAGCGCGAGGACGGCGTCGACCGCGGCCGCTCCGTCCGGGGCCTCGCCGACCACGCGGAAGCCCGGCTCGGACTCCAGGATGACGCGGAAGCCCGCGCGGACCAGGTCCTGGTCGTCCGCGAGCACGATCGTCAGGTCGTCGGTAGCCATGCCCGCACCAGGTACCCTCCCCGAGCCCGCGGCCCGATCTCCACGCGGCCGCCGACCGCCGCGACGCGCTCGCGCATCCCGACGTGCCCCAGGCCGCTCCCCGTCGCCCGGCGGACCGCGCGCTCGCCGTGTCCGTCGTCGGCCACCTCGACCTCGATGCCGTCGTCGAGGTACCGGAGCCGCACGTCCGCACGTGCCGTCGGACCCGCGTGCTTGAGGACGTTCGTCACGGCCTCCTGGGCGATGCGGAAGGCGACGGCGCCCACGGTCGGCGGGACGGGACGTTCGTCGCCGACCACGACCAGGTCCGCGGCGTGACCGGCCGTCCGGACCGCGTCGACCAGCTCGGGCAGTCGTCCGAGTCCGGCGGTGCTCGGTGCGGTGTCCGGTCGGTCCGACAGTCGGCCGGTGTCGTCGGCGCGCAGGGTCCCGAGCATCCGACGGAGTTCCTCGACCGCCGTGCGCGCGCTGTCCTCGACGACCCCGAGCGACGCCGTCGCCTGGGCCGGGTCGCGGTCGACCACGCGCCGTGCCGCACCCGCCTGCACGCCCATGAGCGAGACGTGGTGGGCGACGACGTCGTGCAGTTCGCGGGCGATCCGGACGCGCTCCAGCGTGACCGCCTGCGCCGCCGTCCGCTCCCGCTCGGCCGCGAGCTCCGCCGTGCGCTCGTCGAGCTCGTGCTTCGCGACGGCCGATGCCCAGGCCCGGTTGCCGGCGTACCAGGCGCCACCGAAGTAGATGACGTTGATCAGGATGTTGAGCAGCGAGTACGCCACGTAGGGCGCGATGATCGCGTCCCGGTCGTTCGGCAGCGCGTTCGGGACCGCCCACCCGAACGAGATCGCGAGGAACAGCCACACGAACATGCCGACGATGACGACCCACCGCACGACCTCGGCCCGCACCCGGTCCGAGCACCACGCCCCGACCGTGTACAAGGCGATGAACAGCGTGAAGTTGACGAGGAAGACCTCGGGCACGTGGAGCAGCTGCGTCGCGGCGAACGCCAGGGCCGACCAGACCGCGACGGTCATCGGCCAGCGGCGGCGCAACGCGATCGGGACCGTGTTGGCGAGGATCATCAGCCCGGAGACCCACCACGCGGCCTGGTCGTCCTCGTAGAAGCCGGACGCGCTGTACAGCGTCGTCGTCACGACCATCCCTGCGGCCAGGACCACCGCGAGCAGGGCGTCCCTCCGGTGCTCGCGCGGACCGACCGGCAGCCGTGCCCAGTCCGCCGTCATCCGCCCCATGCGGACCACGGTAGCGGCACGGACTCGCCGCTCACCAGTCGCCGAGCGTCTGCCCCACGAGCAGTGCGGCGAAGACCAGGGTGGCGATCGCGATCACCACCCACGCTGCGGCGGAGCCCCACCGCCGTTCGACGAGCCGCGACCGCACCTGCACCGCCGATGCCGCCGCGACACCCGTGATCGCGGCGAAGCCCGCCCAGTGCGACGGCAGCACGAGCGACGGGAGCAGCTCGCCCACCACCCGCAGGACGAAGGCCAGGGCGGTCAGCCCACCGGCCACGAGGAACAGCGACTCGGCCAGGTCCGGCGAGGTCCGAGCACGCACGGGAACGTCCATGGTCTTGCGGTACCGGTCGACCTCGGGCAGCAGCTCGACGACCTCGGCCGGCAGGTCACCCTCGCCGGGGAGCACCAGGAACCTCCGCAGGTCCGGCCGTGCGACGCCCGACGACGCCAGCAGGCGGGCAGCCCGGTCCCGCTCGACGGCCGTCGCGACCCCCGGGAGGCCGATGGCCCAGCGCCCGGCCTGGTCCGGGTGTCCCATCGACCGGTACCGCTCGACGAGCGCGAGGCGCCGCGCGGTGTCCTCCGGCGCCGCCTCGACCATCCGACGGAGCAGCAGGAGCGCGTCCCGGCGGTCGCCGTCGGCCCAGAGCCGGTCGGCGTCCTCGGTGGTCGGGTCGACGTGCACGCGACCATCATCCGGTCTCGGCGGTTCCGGTGACGACGTGCTGGCGTCCCGGCGGGTGCAGGCGTACCGTCCCGGACGACGGCGTGGTCGACGAGGACGGCGCCGCACCGAGCAGGGGAGTACGCCGTGCAGTTCCTTCTCAACGTCATCGACGACGGACAGTCCCAGGTCGCCGGGCGCACCGCGTCCGCCACGCAGACCGAGTCCGACGCCGTCGACCGGTTCAACGCGGGACTCGGCGACGCCGTGGTGTTCGCCGCCGGGGTGTCCGCGCCCGCGGACGCCACCGTCGTCGACGGCCGCGGCGGGCAGGAGTCGCGCACCTCCGGTCCGGCGTCGAACACCCCCGGCTACGTCGCGGGCTTCTGGGTGCTGGAGCTGGCGGACGCCGAGACCGCGTTGCGTACCGCGACCGAGGCCTCCGTGGCGTGCAACCGACGGATCGAGCTCCGGCCGATCCTCTGACCCGCGGTCAGGCGACCCGCGCCGCACGCCGCCGCCGCGCCAGGGGCAGGGCAGCGGCCAGGAGCACGACCACCGCGGCGGCCGTGCACGTCGCGCCGGTGCCGAGCAGCCCGACGAACGAGCCCGCCACGGCGGCGCCGACCGCCTGCCCGGCGACGAGCAGCACGAAGAGCATCGAGGTGCCGGCCGCCGCGTGTGCGGCGTCGACCTCGGTGGTCCAGGCGATGAGCGCCCCGGTCGCCGCCGTGTAGCCCCACCCGAACACCGCGCAGGCGACCAGCACCACGGGCGCGACGCCGGGTACCGTGCCGATCGCGAGCACCGCGGCGGCGGCGGCCACGGCGGTGATCGCCCACTGCCGCCCGGCGGTCAGCCCGGACGTCCACCGCGCGGTGACGGTGACCGCGGCGCCGCCGAGCCCGATCGCGACCCAGGCGACGATCGTCACCGCCACCGGTAGACCCGCGTCGACGAGGGCCGCCCGACCGAAGGTCCAGACGACGGCGGACCCGGCGCCGAACGCCAGGGCGGCGACGACCGGGACGCGGTGCGCGACGACCCAGCGTCGATCGGGCCACCGGCCGGCCGACGTCCCGCTGCTCGGGTTCTCCGTCGCCGGTCGTCCGCTGGGACGCCCTGCCGCGAGCAGCGTCGCCGCGCCGACCAGCAGGGTCACGGCCCCGGCCGCCGTCCATGCGGCACGCCACTCCGGCAGCAGCAGCAGCGCGAGCAGACCCGCGACCACGAGTCCCGGACCGGTCCCGGCGTTCACCACCGCCTGCGCCCGCGACCGGCCCTCGGCCGCGACCCGTTCGCGCACGAGCTGCACGAGTGCGGGGGAGGCCAGCCCCGCACCGGTCGACGCCACGACCGCGGCGGCGCCGAACACGAGCGCGGTCGGCGCTGCCGCCATCACGACCGCGCCGAGACCCGCGGCCAGGGTGGCCGCGGCGACGAGTCGGCGCGCGGAGCGTCCGGCGGACACGAACCCGACGAGGGCACCGACGCAGTAGAGGACGGACGCACCGGAGGACACGGCGCCGCCGACCGCCGCACCGAACCCGAGGTCGCGCTGCACGTCCGGCAGGTACAACCCGAGGGCCAGTCGGACGAGGCCGTAGGTCGCGGCGATGGTCCCCAACCCGGTCGCCACCAGGATCCGGTCGGATGACGAAAACGATCGTTTCACTTCTGCGATCGTAGGCTGGCTCCGTGGTCATGCGTCCAGGCACCGAGCAGCGCGTGCTCGACGCCGCCGAGGAGCTCTTCTTCTCGCGGGGCATCGCCGCGACTCCGATCGACGTGGTCCTCGAGCGCGCACACGTGTCGTCCGCGACCCTGTACCGCGGGTGGTCGAGCAAGGAAGCCCTGGTCGCCGCCGCTCTCGACCGCCGTCACGACGACTGGGTCGCCACCTGGGACCGTGCGGTCGACCGGGCGCGGGACGACCGCGGGCGGCTCCTCGCGGTCTTCGACGCCCTCGACGACTACCGCGCGACACCGGCAGGGTCACGCTGGTGCGCGTTCCTCGGCACGGCCGCCGAGTACGTGGACGCCCCGGCCGACGTGCGCGCCGTGCTCGACCGCGAGACCGACACGCTGCGTCGACGGTTGACCGAGACGGCCCGCCCCCTCGTCGGCGGACGGGCGTCGGCGCTCGCCGAGCAGCTCCTGCTCGTGGTGTCCGGGTCCCTGGCGATGCGCCTCCGAGATCCGGCGGCCGGGACGGTGACGGCGCGCGCGGTCGCCGACGCACTCCTGCCCTGACGCGGGCCGGGCCGTGACGCGGGTCCGGCGCGGACGCGCGGCCGGACCGTACTGGACGCGCGGTGCGGGTGACGCGCGCTGGTCACCCGCACCGCGCCTCCAGTCCCTCACCGCCGCGTCGACGGCGGGACGGTCGCCGGATCAGTGCGTGCGGGCGACCAGGCCGTCGACGGCGGCGAGTACCTCGGCGACCTCGGTGCGCGTCGTGTAGTCGACGTGCACGTCCGCGAAGCGGACGACCCCCGAGTCGTCGAGGACGAAGACCGAGGGGAACGGGACGGCCGCGGTGTCGTCCGCGTTGCTGTCGGCGACGTCGAAGCCGAGTTGCGTGTGCGCCGCCCGCGCGGCTGCGCTCGGTTCCGTGACGATGCCGAACCGCCCCGCGAGGACGTTCTCCGGGTCCGTGAGCACCGGGAACGCGAGCTCGCCGTTCGCGATGGACTGCTCCGCGGCCTCCGGCGTCTGCGGCGAGACGGCGACGAGCTGCACGCCGCGCTCCTGCAGCGCCGGCAGGAGCTCCTGCTGGTACGTCCGGAGCGTGATGTTGCAGTAGGGGCACCAGGCACCCCGGTAGAAGACGAGGACGGTCGGGGTGTCCCCACGCACCGCCTGCAGCGAGGTCGTCTCGCCGGTCGGGGTGACGAGCGGCCCGTCGGGCGCAGCGTCACCCGCCGCGACGACACCGTCGGGCACACCGGCGCTCCGCAGGTCGCGCTGCTCGCCGTCGAAGACCGCGGACAGCTCCGGGCCGATCTGGGCCGTGAAGCCCTCGTTGAACTCGTCCACCTGGCGGGCGATGGTCTGGTCGGTCACGGGATGCTCCTCGGGTCGGGCGGGGCGGAACTGCGGCGTCGGTGCCGGTGCGTGGAGCGTAGGCACGGGCGGTCGTCGCCGGCACCGGCTGCGTCACGGGAGGTCACGGAGCGTGCTCGGCTCTGCTCAGATCTTCGGGGGGTTGATGATCGGGTCGTCCCAGTCCGGGAACGGCGGGTACTCGCCCGGCAGGGACTCGTCTGGGTAGTCGCCGTCGCTGCGGCCGCCGACCGCTTCCATGAGCGCGAGGTCGTCGTTGGTCCAGAAGAGTTCGCTGTACACGGTCAGGGAGTACCTGCCGTTGGATTGGACGACGTACTCGATCTGCCAGCCGTCGTCGGTCTTGGCCCAGGTGTCGTGGTCACGGCCGGGGTGGCCCTCGCGGTGTCGCCAGCCCTGTTCGTCGAAGTAGTCGACCATCGGCTGCAGGTCCCGCGCATCACCCGTGGCTCCCGGGGGCTCCCAGATCCGATCGGTCCGCAGGTCGTAGCTGTTGAGCGTGTCTGCGCCCGGGAGCGGCTCGAGGCCGTCGCCACCGATGCCCGGCACACGGTCCCCGCCGATCCAGTCCCAGGGGCCGTGGTTGACCGACCGTTGTGCGCCCGCCAGCAGCTCTTGCATGTGCTCGTAGTGCTGGCGGTACGCCTCGAACTCCTCGTGCAGGGACATCGTCGCGACGTCTTCCTGGGTCAGCCCGGCAGCGTCAGTCGGCATGGGTCCTCCTCGGTTCGTGCAGCCCGTCAGGGTTCCGACGAGCAGGGCGGCGGTCAGCAGGGCGCAGAGTGATCTGGCGCGATTCATCGAGGGGCTCCCGTGGCGATGATCGAGGCGATGTTCTGCTGCGCGGTCGCGTCCGGACTCAGGTAGCCGACTTGGCCGTCCCTCTCGGGGAACATGTCGTGGCCGGTGACGGCCAGCGTGCCCGCGGCCGCTTCGGAGCTGAACACCTGGACGCCCGGAACGTCCCGGGGGTCGGTCCGGCCGATGCGCCCCCAGATCGCGGTGTGGTCCGCTTCACCCTCCGTCGCGAACACGTGGCGGGCGCGCAGGTGTTCTGGCTTGGTCGCCTCCGTGAAGCCCACCGACCCGTACGTGACGAAGGTGTCGACCGGGTACCGCACCTGCTCGAGTGCCTCGGCAGCGGTCGTCGAGCCGTACGAGTGGCCGAGGACCGACAGAGAACGAGGTGTGGTCCCTCGACTGTCGTGGATCCCGTCCAGGAAGGACGCGAGCGTCGCGCCGCCGGCCGCGGCGCGCTGCTGGGCGGGCACTTCGGCGAAGGCCGGCGCGCGGTACCCGGACCCGGAGACGACTGCGAAGGAGTCCGTTCCGCTCTTTCTGGCAGCCGCCCTCAGGAGCGCGGACGCCGCCCGGACCTTCTGGCCGCTGCTGTCGAGGGTCGTGGTGGCGCCGGGCACGTTGACCGTCAGGTTCGTCGCGGTGTCGAGGTTGCCGACCGAGATCGCTGCGACCGGCGCACCGTTCGCCACGCCGAAGCCGACGAGCTGGGCGACGGTGTCCGATGGTGTGTCCAGGTCCGCCGCGAGTTGGTCGGCCTGCCGCAACCCCGCCGCCAGAGCCTGCACCTGCTCGGTGAAGTCCTCGAGGCTCACCGCGCCGTACGTGTACGCCAGCCCGAACACCCGGTAGAGCCGGCCGGGATCCCGGAGCGCTGCCGCGAGCACCGCACGCGAGACGACGTCTCGCGACGCCGCCGGGATTCCGTCCAGGGCCGCCACCCGGATCTGGGTCGTCAGCGGGAGCGCCCGGAGGTCGTCGGCGGTGAACCCCAGCGCCCGCCACCGCTCGGCGACCTGCGCCGGGGTCAGTGACGGATCGAGCAGCCGCTCCACCGCGTGCGGCAGCGTCGAGCTCCCGGCGGCATCGAGCACGGCGTCCGCGAGCGTCCCACCGCCGGCCGCTGCGAACGCGTCCGCGATCCGCTCGGCCCAGCCCGCGTCTTCCTCGTTCTCCGCCAGGAGCTCGCCGAACCCGAGCGGCAGGGTCGCGACGTCGATCGGGACCCACCCGCACCGGCTCGTGAACCCAGACCAGGCGTTCCGCACGCGCACGAGGTCCTGCTCCATCGCGCCGTCGAGCGCCCGGGTCGTGGCAGCGAACCGCCGGAGGTGCTCCGGGTCGGCGCTGCTCCGACCGCCCGAGTGCCCCGCGGTCCGGGCGCGACGCCGGGGACGGAACGCGGCGGACACCGGCGTCGGACGGACCGGCGCATCGGACGGCTCGGGGTCGAGCACCGCGGCACCTGCGTCTAGCACGGGTTCCCACACGGCGCCGACGCCCACCAATGCGCGTTCGCGGTCCGCCGTCCGCGCGCGCCAGGCAGCGTGAGCAGCGAGCCGGCGCCGTTCCTGGTCCGCTTGGTGCCGCACGATCCGCACCTGGTCGGCCAGGTCGTCGAGGGCCGCGGCGAGCCGCACCCGGTCGCCGGACTCGATCACCCGAGCAGCCTCGAAACACCTCGCGTACCCGCCCGCGAAGTCGCGGAGCGCGGCTTCCGCCGCCCCGCGGCGCGGCAGCGCGCTCCCGCGGAGCGCCAGCGCGGTCTCCGTCGCGCACGCGACGAGCCGTGCTGCCGCGGCCTCGTCGAACTCGATCCCCATCGCCCACCCCCATCGCCATCGGGCAATGTGTGGAACGTAGCATTTCACAAGAGAGGGAGCCAAACATGTTCATTCCCGACGGGAGGCACGGGGCGGGCCTGCCCCGTGCCTCCCGTCGGTCAGCGGCGCACGCTGGTGCGCTCCGCACAGCGTTGCGCACCCCGCACCACGGATCGACGTGGCGCGGCGTGCTTCCGGTGGTGCGGAAGCGGGCCGCGCGCGCGCCCGCGCCGCGCGCAGGCCGCGCGCAGCGCAGCGCCCGCGCGCCTCAGGCGCGACCGCGGTTGCGGCGCCGGATCTCCTTCGGGGCACGCCCGGCGGTGAACGACCGCGCGGGGTCGACGAGGAACGCCTGCCGGAGCGCCTGGCGCCCCACGAGCATCCGGAAGCCCATCTGGTCGCGGTTGCTCAGCGTGACCTCGGCGTCGACCGTGACCCCGGCGAGGGCGATCGGCGTGAGCACGACGATGCGCTCCTGGGTGTGGCCCGTCGAGCTGCGGACGATGCGGCGGTCGTGCACGGCGCACTCGTAGGTGACGGCGTCGGCGTCGGAGTCCTGCCACGGGTGCACCGAGAAGCGCACGCGGTCCCCGGCGAGCTCCTCGAGGTCGAACGCGTGCAGCGCCGAGCTGCGGGCGCCGGTGTCGAGCTTCACCTTGATCCAGGGCAGCTCCAGGGCGGGCAGGGCAGCCCACTCACGCCATCCTGCGATCGTCGGGTTCCGGGCCATGCGCCCATCCTGTCGCATGCTTTGATTGAGCGTCGCCGTCGACGTCCTCGAACCCCCGTGGAGCACCCCGATGAAACTCGCCATCCTGTCGCGCGCCCCGCACGCGTACTCGACGCAGCGCCTGCGTGCCGCGGCGATCGACCGCGGGCACGACGTCAAGGTGCTGAACACCCTGCGGTTCGCGATCGACCTGACCGCCGACGAGCCCGACCTGCTCTACCGCGGCCGGCTCCTCAGCGACTACGACGCCGTGCTGCCCCGGATCGGGAACTCGATCACGTACTACGGCACCGCGGTCGTGCGGCAGTTCGAGCAGATGGACGTGTACACGCCGAACACCGCCACGGGCATCACGAACTCGCGCGACAAGCTCCGGGCGAACCAGATCCTGTCGCGCCACCACATCGGCATGCCCGCGACGACGTTCGTGAACAGCCGCGCGGACGTCCGCGGCGCGATCGACCGGGTCGGCGGCGCGCCCGTGGTGATCAAGCTGCTCGAGGGCACGCAGGGCATCGGCGTGATCCTGGCGCCGGAGGCCAAGGTCGCCGAGTCGATCGTCGAGACGCTGCACTCGACGAAGCAGAACGTCCTCATCCAGTCGTTCATCTCGGAGAGCCGCGGCCGGGACATCCGCGCGCTCGTCGTCGGCGACCGCGTGGTGGCCGCGATGCGACGGAGCGCGAGCGGGGACGAGTTCCGCTCGAACGTGCACCGGGGCGGGACCGTCGAGAAGGTCACGCTGTCGCCGGAGTACGAAGAGGCCGCGGTCCGCTCGGCCCAGATCATGGGACTCCGGGTCGCCGGCGTCGACATGCTCGAGGGCAACGAGGGACCGCTGGTGATGGAGGTCAACTCGTCGCCGGGCCTCGAGGGCATCGAGCGCGCGACCGGCCTCGACGTCGCCGGGGCGATCATCGACTTCATCGGCAACCAGGTCGCGTTCCCGGAGATCGACGTCCGCCAGCGCCTCAGCGTCTCGACCGGGTACGGCGTCGCCGAGCTGCTCGTGCACACGAACGCGGACCTGGTCGGCAAGACGATCAAGGAGTCCGGGCTGTGGGACCGGGACATCACCGTGCTGACGCTGCACCGCGGTGCGACCGTCATCCCGAACCCCCGCAGCGGCGTCGAACTGCAGGCGAGCGACCGCCTGCTGTGCTTCGGCAAGCTCGAGGAGATGCGCTCGATGATCCCCGACCGTCGTCGTCGTCGCAGCAAGGTGCGCAAGCTGCCGAAGGACGCCTGACCCTGCGTTCCGCGGAGACGGACCCCACACCCAGCCATGATGCGGAAGTATGAGCCGGTGACGATACTCGCTGACCGCCCCGTCGACCCCACCCCGAACGACGACGTGGAGAGCCCGGGCAACGCCACCGCCAAGCACCACAACGTGTCGCTGCTGTCGGTGGCGACCACGACGGCGGAGCGCGTCACGACCTCCGCCGACATCGAGGCACGCCTCCGTGGTGCCCTGCGCCGCCTGCGGCTGCCGATGGGCCTGCTCGAGCGCGTCGCCGGGGTCACCGAGCGCCGCAACTGGGGCGAGGGCCAGACGTTCCAGGACGCCGCGATCGACGCCGGCCGCCGTGCCATGGCCGAGGCGGGCATCCGCCCCGAGGACGTCGGGCTGCTCATCAACACCTCGGTGACGCGCCCGCACCTGGAGCCGAGCGTCGCCGTCCGCCTGCACCACGGGCTCGGACTGCCGTCGTCCGCGATCAACTTCGACATCGCGAACGCCTGCCTGGGCTTCGTCAACGCGATGAGCGTCGCCGCGGGCATGATCGACTCCGGCCAGATCAAGTACGCGCTGGTCGTGGACGGCGAGGACGCCGACCAGGTGCAGCTCAACACCATCGACCGCCTCAACCAGGGTGGTCGGAACCGCAAGGACTTCATGAGCGAGTTCGCGAGCCTGACCCTCGGGTCGGGTGCCGCGGCCGCCGTGCTCGGCCCGTCCGACGTGCACCCCGAGGGGCACCGGATCGTCGGCGGCGTCACCCGCGCGGCGACCCAGTGGTACGACCTGTGCGTCGGCAGCGTGGACGGCATGTTCACGGACGCGAAGATGCTGCTCAAGGGCGGCATGGAGCTCGTCGTCGCCGCCTGGAACGAGGCGCGTGCGCACTTCGACTGGGCCGACATGGACCGGTACGTGCTGCACCAGGTGTCCGACGTGCACACGAACGCCTTCGTCGAGGCGATCGGCATCCCGCGTGCCAAGGTCCCGACGACGTACCAGCGGTACGGCAACGTCGGCCCGGCGTCCATCCCGATCACCCTCGCCGACGAGGTCGCCCGCGGCGGCATCGCCCGCGGCGACCGGGTGTTCCTGGGCGGCGTGGGCTCCGGCATCAACACGGCGATGATGGAACTGCGCTGGTGAGGTCCGTCCTCCCGCGCGTCGCCGCCGCAGCGGCTCCGGCGACGCTCCCGCCGCCCCTGCCCGGACTCGACCCGGCCTGGTCGCGACTGGTCACCGTGCCGGGTGGCACGGACCGGCCTGGAGGACCGGATCGCCCCGCGCGGACGTGGCACCTCCTCGACACGGCGGGCTCCCTCGACGCCATCGGCGTCACCCCGGTCGGCACCGTCCTGTGCGTCCACGGGAACCCGACGTGGTCCTACCTGTGGCGCTCCGTGGTCACGCGGACCCTCGAGGTCGCCCGCGCCGGCGGTCCGGCCTGGCGCGTCGTCGCGGTGGACCAGCTCGACATGGGCTTCTCGGAGCGCACCGGCACGCTGCACCGGCTGGCCGACCGCGTCCGGGACCTCGGTGCCCTCACGGACACGCTCGGGCTGACCGGTCCCGTCGTCACCCTCGGACACGACTGGGGCGGCGTGGTGTCCCTCGGTTGGGCGGTCGACCACCCGGGTGCCGTCGTCGGCGTCATGACGTGCAACACCGCGGTGCACCAGCCCGACGACGCCCCGATCCCCGCGCCGCTCCGGCTCGCGCTCCGGCCACAGGTGCTCGGCCGCGGCACCGTCCTGACGCCCGCGTTCCTCGAGACCACCCTCGCGATCGCGCACCCACGGCTCGACCGTGCGACGGCGGACGCCTACCGGGCGCCCTACCGCGGCGCCGCACGGCGCGGGGGGATCGGCGGATTCGTCGCCGACATCCCGGTCGACGCGGCGCACCCGAGCGCGGTCGAGCTCGACCGCATCGCCGCCGGGGTCGCCGCGCTCGACGTCCCGGCCCTGGTGCTCTGGGGCCCTCGTGACCCGGTGTTCCTGGAGAGGTACCTCGACGACCTCACCGCGCGGCTGCCGCACGCCGACGTCCACCGCTTCGAGGGCGCCGGGCACCTGCTGCCCGACGACGCCGACGTGGCGGGCGCGGTGACCGACTGGCTCGGCGACCACCTGCCGGACGGAGGGCCGCGGGACGGAGCCGGCCCGCGCCTCCCGTCCGTCGATGCAGACCCCGCGGCGGACGCGGGCCGCCCGCTGTGGGCCGCACTCGACGACCAGCGCGCGTCCGACGGCCCCGCGCTCGTCGAGATGGCCGCACCCGGCGGCCCGCGCACGGTCTCCTGGCGTCTGCTCGCCCGGCGCGTCGACGAGATCGCGGTCGGGCTCGCCGACCTCGGCGTCCGGCACGGCGACCGCGTCTCGCTCCTCGTCACCCCGGGCGCCGACCTGACCGCAGTCCTGTACGCGTGCGTCCGGATCGGTGCCGTCGTCGTGGTCGCGGACGCCGGACTCGGCCTGCGCGGTCTGACCCGTGCGGTCCGCGGAGCGCGACCGGACTGGATCGTCGGCGCGCTGCCCGGTCTCGCCGCGTCGCGGGCGCTCGGCTGGCCCGGCCGTCGGATCGCGACCCTCGCGCTCCCCGCACCCGCTCGTCGGGCACTCCGCGTCGAGCACTCCCTGGCCGAGGTCGCACGTCGCGGCGCCCGCCTGCTCGCGTCGGGGCGGGCCCTGCCGGCCGAACCGTCCGCCGACGACCGGGCCGCCGTGCTCTTCACGTCCGGTTCGACCGGGCCGGCGAAGGGCGTCGTGTACACGCACCGGCAGCTCGGCGCCGTCCGGGACGTGCTCGCGGCGCAGTACGGCGTGGGCGTCGGGACCGGGCTCGTCGCCGGGTTCGCGCCGTTCGCGCTCCTCGGACCGGCGCTCGGCGCGCGCTCGGTGGCGCCGGACATGGACGTCACCGCGCCCCGGACGCTGACCGCGCGGGCGGTCGCGGACGCCGTGGCCGCGGTCGACGCGACGGTCGTGTTCCTGTCTCCGGCGGCGCTCGCGAACGTGGTCGACACCGCCGGTGCGCTGACCGACGCCGACCGGACCGTGCTCGCCGGGGTGCGCCTGTTCCTGTCCGCCGGGGCGCCGGTGTCCGCGACGCTGCTCGAGGCCGCCGCGCGCCTGATGCCGAACGCCTCCGCGCACACGCCCTACGGCATGACCGAGGGCCTGCTGATGACCGACGTCGACCTGGACGGCGTGCGCGGTGCCGCCGCCGGGAGCGGTTCGGGTGTCGCGGCAGGATCCGGTGTCGGGTCCGGGATCTGCGTCGGCGTCCCCGCGCCGGGCGTCCGGGTCCGGATCGCGCCGCTCGACGAGCACGGGGTGCCGACCGGCGCGCCGACGGACGATCCCGGGGTGACGGGCGAGGTCGTCGTCGCGGCGCCGCACGTGCGCGACCGGTACGACCGGCTCTGGCGCACCGACCGGGTCTCGCGCAACGGGGTCGACGACCCGCGCGGCCACCGCACCGGGGACGTCGGTCACCTGGACGCCGAGGGGCGCCTGTGGATCGAGGGGCGCCTGCAGCACGTCGTGACCACGCCCGCCGGCGTCGTCACACCGGTCGGACCCGAGCAGCGGATCGAGGGCGTCGACGGGGTCGGCCGTGCCGGGATCGCCGGCATCGGACCCGCCGGCACACAGCAGGTCGTCGCCGTCGTCGAGACCGTCCCGCCGGTCCGCCGACCGGGACCCGCGTCCGCCGACCTGTCCGCCGCCGTCCGTGCGGCCGCCGGGGTGCCCGTCGCCGCGGTGCTCGTCGTCCCGGTGCTGCCGACGGACGTCCGGCACAACTCGAAGGTCGACCGTGCCCGGCTGGCGCGCTGGGCGGCGGGGGTACTCGGCGGTGGTCGGGTGCGCGACCCGCGACGGACCCGCCCGTGAGGGTCCTGGTCACCGGCGCGAGCGGGTTCCTCGGCGCCGCGACCGCGAACGCCGTGCGGGACGCCGGACACACCGTGCGCACGCTGCAGCGCCGGCCGTCCGGGGTCGAGGGCGTGACGGACGTGCTCGGCTCCGTGACCGACACCGACACCGTCCGCGCGGCCGTGGCCGACGTCGACGCCGTCGTGCACCTCGCGGCGAAGGTGTCGCTCGCCGGTGACCCCGCGGACTTCGCACGCGTCAACGTCACGGGGACGCAGACCCTACTCGACGCGGCACGCGCGTCGGGAGTGCAGCGCTTCGTCGCCGTGTCGTCCCCGTCCGTGGCGCACACGGGCTCGTCGCTCGCCGGGGTCGGCGCGGGTCCGGCCGAGCCCGAGGCCGCCCGCGGGGACTACGCCCGGACGAAGGCCGCGGCCGAGCTCCTCGCGCTCGCGGCGGACGGCCCCGGGTTCGCGGTCGTCGCGGTCCGCCCGCACCTGGTCTGGGGGCCGGGGGACACCCAGCTCGTCGGACGGATCGTCGAGCGGGCCCGAGCCGGTCGGCTGCCGCTCCTCGACTCCGGGGCGGCGCTCATCGACACGCTCTACGTCGACAACGCAGCCTCGGCGATGGTCGCGGCGCTCGAGCACGCGGCCGACCCGGACGTGCACGGCAACGCGTACGTCGTGACGAACGGCGAACCGCGGCCGGTGGGGGAGCTGCTCGCCGGGATCTGCACGGCGTCGGGCGTCCCGGCACCGCGGTGGCACGTGCCCGCCGGGCTCGCGCGGGTCGCAGGTTCCGTCGTCGAGGCCGTGTGGCGGGTCCGACCGGGGGCGGACGAGCCGCCGATGACACGGTTCCTGGCAGAGCAGCTGTCGACCGCGCACTGGTTCGACCAGCGGCGGACCCGAGCGGACCTGCAGTGGGCGCCGACGGTGTCGATCGACGAGGGGCTCCGGCGGCTCGCCGGTCGTTGAGCCGCGGGCGTGTCCACGCGCACAGCGACACCTCACGCGCGTCGACGCGCGTGAGGTGTCGCTGAGGCCGTGGAGTGGCGGTCAGGCCGTGCCCGGCAGCACGGGGGAGCCGCGGCGAACCCGTGTTCGGGTCACGGGCTCGCCGCGGCGGTCAGGGAGGTCAGCCGGTGAAGCGCTGCCAGAGCTCGGTGACGATCGGCCACACGTCACCGGCACGGTCGGCCGAGGCGATCGCCACGGTGACGACCGGGTAGGCCGTCACCGCCAGGCTCACCAGCACGGCGAGCACGACGGCGAACACGGTCGTGACGGTGTGCCGTCGGGTGAGCCCGAGGACGACCAGGGCGAGGACGACCACCGCGCCGAGCAGGGTCACGAGGGTGACCCGCAGGAACGGGAAGGGCACGAGGCCCGCGGTCGTCGCGGTCACGCCCCCGAGGAACCCGACGAGCGGCAGGTACGCGCCGAGGGCGATCGCGAGCACCAGGACGATGCCGATCCCGGAGGTGATCCAGACGCCCCGCGGCCGGGGCCGGGGCGGACGGGACACACGGGCCCGCCGACCCGACCACACGGCGCTCATCGTCCGGCCTCGGCTCCGCCCGTGTCGGCGTCGTGGTCACGGCGGGTGTCGGCCTCGTCACGGACGACGTCGGCGGCGTGCTCGATGCGGTCGGCGGCGTCGTCGAGGGCATCGGCGACGCGCTCGTCGGTGCTCGCACCGGCGGCGTCGGACGCACCCGTGTCGACCTCGTGCTCGCCGCGGGCCGTGCCGGCACCCTCGCCGCGCACCGCGTCGGCCGCCGAGTCGGCGGCGTCGGACGCAGCGGCACCAGCGTCGGCCGCTGCGTCGGTCGCGGCGGCTGCGGCGCCGGAGGCCCGGTCGCGGACCTCCTCGGAGGCGGAGACGGCGGCGTCCTTCGCGGCACGCACCGCGTCCTTCGCGGCGTCGCCGGCCTCGGACGACTTCTCGGCCGCACGCTCGGCGGCGTCCGACGCGGTCGACCGGGCTGCGTCCACGGCGTCGGCAGTGCGCTCCCGTGCCGTGTCCGCGGCGTCGGCGATGCGGTCACCGGCGTCGGCGGCGGCATCACGGGCGCGGTCGGCGACGTCACCGGCGGCGTCCTTCGCCTTGACGGCGGCCTCGCGCGTGGCGTCGGCGGCGTCCTGTGCGACGTCCTTCGCCCGCTCGGCGACCTCGGCAGCGCCCTCGCGGACGTTCTCCGCGGCACCGGCGACGGCGTCCTTCGTGCGGTCCACGGCGTCGCCGACGGCGTCCTTCGTGCGGTCCACGGCGTCGCCGACGGCGTCCTTGGCCTTGTCGATCGCGGTGGGCTCGTCGTCGAACGGCCCGTGCACGTCGAGCACGCGGACGTCGACCGTGGTGGGCTGCCCGGCGCCGAGCTGCGAGACCGCGGCGGTCACCTGACGGCGGACCTCCTCGGCGACCTCGCGGACGGGCTGCGGGTACGTCACGACGAGCGACACGGTGACGTCGAGCGTCCCGTCGACCTCGTCGACCTGCACCCCCGGCGCCCCGGCGGAGCGCCCGAGCTGGGAGCGCACGCGGTCGGCTGCGCGCGCGACGAGTCCGCCCAGGTGGTGGACGCCCGGCACGCCGAGCGCCGTCTCCGCGGCGGTCCGCGCGGCGACCGCGAGGGGGCCGGCGTCCTCGGGGAGCGGAGTGGTGAGTCCGGACGGCAGGTCGACCTCGGTGATCTGCGTCCGGGCGTTCGGATCGTGCTGCATGGCTTCCTCCTCGAACAGGACGGCCGTCGCTCCCGTGACGGGAGCGACGGCCGTCGGCTGCTTACTTCTTGAAGACGTCCTTGATGTCCTCGCCGGTCTGCTTCGTGCTCGCGGCGGCCTGGTCCTTCTTGCCCTCGGCGACCTTGGAGTCGTCGTTGGTGGCGTTGCCGAAGGCCTCCTTCGCCTTGCCGGCGACGTCCTGAGCGGCGTTCTTGATCTTGTCGTCGAGTCCCATGGTGGGTTCCTTCCTGTGTGTGCGGGTGCGCCTTCCGGACGCCCCGGTGGTGGTGGTGCGCTGAGCGGATGGTCCTAGTGGACGCGGGTGGTCTTGGCCAGTGCGGTTCTGGTGCCGCCGGTGAGGTGGACCAGGACCGGGAGTTGCTGGCCGAGGGTGGTGTCCAACGTGTTGACGGCGTGGTCGACGGCGTCGAGGACGCTCACGGCGTCCCCGCCGCGGCGGACGTGGACCCGGATCCGGGCGGCGCGCTGCTGCTTGACCGTGTACGTGTCGACCTTCGCGGCGACGACGTCGTGGACGCCGTCGAGTTCGTGGTCGATGACGTCCCGCACGAGGGCGACGTTCACGGTGACCTGGTCGTCCCCGGTCTTCGTCCGGGCAGCGACACTGGTGCCGCCGCCGCCGCGGGTGAAGACCACGATCAGCGCCAGGACGATCACGACCGCGCACACGGCGGCGATGATCCACAGCGACGCCGCCGGGACGGTGACCTTGTCGGGCAGGGTCAGGGAGGGCTGGAGGGCGTCGCGGACGGGGGTGAGGACCCCGGCGCCGATGGTGACCCCGACGATGACCGCGACCAGGCCCAGCAGCAGCAGGATGATGCGGTTCAGGGTGCGGTTGGTGGTGGTCATGCCAGCGTTCCCTTCTGCTCCACGTGCACCTTCACGTGGGTGCCGTGCTTGCCGCCGAGCCGGCCGAGACGGTCCTGGACGGCTTGCTGGACGACGTGGGTGTCGACGGGGATACCGGACAGGGGCACCACCCGCACCTCGGTGCGGTGCCCACGTGCCGACGCGGATGCGTTGGACTCGGGGACGCCGGCGGCGAGGGCGGCCGCGTTCGCGGCGGTCGAGGCCAGGATCCTCGTGTCGATCACGACCGCGCCCCGGTCGTGGTCCACGACCGAGCGGGGCTGCCGGCCGGGCCCCAGGGCCAGGACGATCAGGACGATCCCGGCGATCACGAGGACGGCGGCGGTCACCTCGGCGATGGTCGTGAACGCGGCGTCGGGCTGCAGGGCGGCGTCGACGATGGTCTGCGGGTCGGCCAGCAGGGGGCGCTGGCCGATGGCCTTCAGGACCGCTTCGACACCGATCCACGCCGCGACCAGGGCGGTGACGATCAGGGTGATCGCGACCGCGGTGGACCGGGACCGGTGCACGCTCCGGCGGCGCAGGCGCCGCTCGAGCGAAGAAGTGCTGCTCATCAGTTCCTCCTGTTACCGGACCCGGTCCTCGTGCTCACGCACGATCCCGGTCAGTTCGATGTGGGCACTGCCCACCTGCCGCCCCGACAACTCCGACACCCGCGCCTTGATGGCATCGGCTGCCCGCGAGGCAGCGGACAGGATGTCCGGCTGCTCGCGGATCGGCCCCGTCACGTCGAGTGCGAGGCTGCCGGCGTGGTCGCCGACGTCGATGCGCAGTCGCTTGGCGGGGACGCCGAGGCGCTCCGCGGACGCGGCACGGGCGAGGGTCGTCAGGGCTCGGGCGGTGATCTCGACCCGGCCCGGGACGGCGCTCGTGTGGACGCCTTCCGGGCCGGCGTTCACCGGGAGC
>NZ_CP054594.1:0-269758 GCF_013347185.1 Curtobacterium sp. Csp1 | reverse complement strand
CCGCGCGGTCAGGACCGCTGCCTCACGCTCCGGGCTCGTTCTCGTCGGTGTCCGCAGCGGGCGGCTTGACCGGTCCAGTAATCCGATGGCGCCGTCAGCCCGAAACCGACGAACCCACCGGTGCGCGCACTGACGCGAGATGCCGAGCTCCTTGGCAACGTGCGCGACGGGACGACGGTCATCAATGACGCGAGTAATGAGCAGCCGCCGGCCGTGCAGGGTCAGACGGGCATTAGCGTGGGACACAGAGGCCTCCTGGCGATGGCAGAACTAGACAGCTCCATCAAGCCAGGAGGCCTCGCTGAGTCACAAGCCCCGCAGTGTCACCAACGTCACGGCCGGGTACATCTAGAACTCCAGAACGTCCTAGGTGACAGCACATGCTGACGCACGCATTCGGCCGTCCGCTCGGCATGCATTCGGCTCGTTCCCCTGCAGCCATCACGCACCGCTGAAGTGCCAGTTGGTTGTGCGCAGGCTCTCGTCTTCTCCGATGTTGCACCGCGACCGCGGGCTCGTTCCAGGAGCTCTGTCCACTCGCCACGGCGCCCGGGTCACGCTCCCCGACGACGTCGCGAGACGTCAGACGCGAGAGCGACCACACCGGCGGCAGCATCCTCTGCCGGCTGGTCTTGCTCCCGCCGGCGATCCTCGTGCCGCCCGGATCGGTCCGGGTGCAGTCAAGGTCCAGATGCTTCGTCGTGCTCCTCGCGCTCGCTCCGGCGGCGGTGTTCGTCATCGGGTAGGCCCTCGGTACGAGCGGCGAGGTGTGAGTTGGCGAGAACGCAGCCGAGACCAAGACGATGCTCCACCGCGACGGCGGGTCGAGGCGAGCAAGAACGGTGCGACGACCAGCGCGGCGAGCATCGGTAGCCAGTACTCGACGGCACGCCAGCCGAGGACGCCGAGCAGCGCAACCGACGTCGGGACCCCTGCGACGTGAAGCGTGGTCACTGCGGCTCCCTCGACCAGCCCGAGCGCCCCGGGCGTGATCGGAACGGTGGCCAGGACGTTCGCGATGCCGTACGCCAGGACGACGACCGGCCACGGGAGTCGAGCGCCCGCAGCAACGAGCATGAGCCCGAAGGCCACAAGATCGGCAGCCCAGTTGCATCCGACCCAGGTGAGCAGGGTCGCGAGCGTCCGTGCCGATCGGAGCTGACTCATCCCCAGGGCCAGTCCGTCGACGTAGCCGACGATGGTTGCTTCCGACGGATGCCCGACGGCTCGCCGCAGCGGCGCCGTCAACCGCACGGCCCCCTTCCGAACGCGATCGGTTCGGCGAGCGACGAGCGCGCAACCCAGACCGACAGCGACGGCGAGCACGAGCACAGCTCCGACGAGGAGGGTGACACCAGGGGAAGGACGGCCGTGCCAGGCGGTCAGCGCCACACCACTGATGAAGAGTGCGCCGAGCACGGTGTTCGACACGACGACCCCGGTTGTGGCCGCGGATGCCGCGATCGGGACCGGCACGTCGAAGCGTCGCAGGAGCGAGATGCGCAAGCCTGCAGAGGTCGCTGCGCCGCCGGGCAGCACGCTGCGGACCCCCTGCGCGACGAGGTCGACCGCGAGGACGTGCCGGAACGCCGGCGCGTCGGGCCCCAGGACGGCACGCGTGGCGCGTGACGCCGCCGTCAGGGAAGCCGCCTCGGCGAAGAGCGCCGCTCCGGCAATGATCGAGGCGCTCGGGGGCAGTTCGCGGAGGACGAGGATCGCGTCGTCCGCGTGCGGCGCGGCCATGACCACGGCCACGGCGACCAGGAACGGCGCGGCGATGATCAGGACCCAGCGCAGTCGTGACGGACGGGAGGCGCGGTGCGGCGCCGCACCACGCCTCCCGTCCGGTGGCGCGTCACCGCCAGGAGCGGGGGTCACGGAGCGGCTTGGTCGAAGAGGCGACCAGTGACACTGGTGGGTTCGAGCACGACGGTGGCCCGCTTCGGCGTGGCCAGCATCGAACGGATCCGCTGCGCCGTCACGTGTCGGGTGTCGGGAATGTGTGCGATTCCCCTCGCCACCACGCTCCACGCGGTCCAGCCGTCGTGCTCGTCCACTTCCATGACGATTTCGCGCCCTGCTTGGACAGCGTCGAGGATGACGTTGCTCGACGTCGCGAAGACCAGCTGCCGGGTCTCGGCGACGTAGTTCACCGGGATGACCTCCAAGGACTCCTCGGTCCGGAACGCAACGCGGGCAATCCGGGAACGGTGCAGCCGTTCCCAGCACTGATCCGCGTCGAGCGTGACGACGAGTTCGTCCAGAGGTGTCATGTCGGGTTGGTTGGGTCCGTGCGCCTGCGGATCCTGTGCTCCGTCCGATGGTGCGGTCGCCGCTGCGTCCATGGCTCTGCCTTCCTGGTCTGCGGGGCGGAACGAGGTGCTCGATCCGGTTCGTCGCCCGTCCGGATCAGCATGCGACACACCGTCGTTCGTGCGGAGGGCCGGAAGTCCCACGGATGCGGGCCGCGCCGAGCCTGCGTTCACCGAGCCCGACCGAATCGGGCGGCGAGCCGGCGGACGTGGTGTGCGGTGCGGTGCGCCCCGGAGTCGTTCCGGAACACGTACCGGAACGCGAACGCCTTGAGACCCTCGACGAGGAGCAGGTAGACGACGGCGATGACGGCGATGACCATGAGCAGGGTGCCGGGGAGCGGCGAGAAATCGACGAGCGCGCCGATCGGGCTCAGCGGCAGCACGACGCCGGCGGCCGCTGAACCGAGCGCCCCGAGGGCGAGCCACCGACCCGGCCGGCTGCGCCAGGACGGCACGCGGTTCGTCCGCACGACGAACACGACCAGCGACTGGGTGAGGAGCGACTCGACGAACCAGACCGTTCGGAACTCCGCCGGGCCGGCGTGCACCACGCCGAGGAGGACCGCGAACGTGACGAAGTCGAACACTGAACTGACCGGACCGAAGACGAGCATGAACCGACGGACCGCTCCGACGTCCCAGCGCGCGGGAGCAGTGAGTCGTTCCGGATCCACACGGTCTGACGGGATTGCCAGCTGGCCGAGGTCGTAGATGAGGTTGTTCAGGAGAACCTGCGCGGGCAGGAGCGGGAGGAACGGCAGGAAGCTCGCGGCGACGGCAGCGCTGAGCATGTTGCCGATGTTCGACGAAGTGCCCATCATCACGTACTTGAGGGTGTTTGCGAACACGCGGCGACCGGTCCGGACGGCGGTGGCGACAGCATCGAGGCGTTTGTCGAGCAGCACGACGTCGGCTGCGTCCCGGGCGACGTCGGTCGCCGAGAGCACCGAGATACCGACGTCTGCGGCGTGCAGCGCGAGGGCGTCGTTCACACCGTCCCCGAGGAAGGCGACGGTCTTCCCGGCGTCGCGGAGTGCGCGCACGACGGCCGCTTTGTCCGCCGGGCGGACCCGGGCGACGACGCCGGCGTCGAGCACCCGGGCAGCTGACGGCCCGCTCCCCGTGGGACCGATTTCGCTCCCGAGCATCGGGGAACCCACGGGGATGCCGACGTCGCGAGCGAGACCGGCGGCGACCACCGGGTCGTCACCGGTCACGACGACGACCTGCACGCCGAGATCGCGTAACGCGGAGATTGCGTCGGCGACGCCCGGGCGGGGCGGATCCTCGAAGACGAGGAACCCCTCGAGGACGAACGAATCGTTCACTCCGAGCGGGTCCGCAGTCATCGTCGATCCCGACACGATTGCCGTCGCGACGGCAATCACTCTGTGACCGGCGGCGAGCAGCCGCTGCAGGGTCTCATGGCCAGCAGATGCGACGTCGGTGCACTGCGCCAGCACCACGTCCGGAGCGCCCTTGACGATCAAGCGTCGGCTGCCGTCGTGTTCGAGGACCAGCGCCGACGAGGTCATCCGTTCGTGGTCGAACGGTCGGGTCGCGAGGACGACCGGCAAGGTTCCGATCGCCACGTCGACCGACGCGTCGAGGATCTCGCGGTCCAAGGCGTCAGCGACGGACCCAGCAGTGCCTCCGTCGGGGACGTCGGGTGGGACGGTGGCGCGGGCCACGCCCAGAAGCGTCGGGGCCGGTCGGCCGGTGGGATCCAACGCGTCCTGGAAACGGAGGCCGCCGGAGGTGAGCGTGCCGGTCTTGTCGGTGACGAGGACGTCGACGCCACCGAGATCCTCGACGCACACCAGGCGCTTCACGAGGACGTCCGACCGTTTGAGGAGTCGGGCGCCTGAGGCGAGCGCGGTGCTCACCACAGCCGGGAGCAGCTGCGGCGTCACCCCGACGGCGATCGCCAGCGCGAACAGGACCGTCGTCAGCAGCGGCCGAGAGAACGCGACTCCGGCTACGACGATGAGGACCATCAACGACACGGCGACCCACACCAGCAGCATTGAGAATCGCGCCAAGCCGGCCTGGAACGCCGTCTCGGGTGCTCGGGAACGCAGACCGGCCGCGATGCCGCCGAACTCCGTCGCCCTGCCGGTGGCGCTGACCCGCGCATCGCCGGAACCTGATACCACGACCGCCCCTTGGAGCACGAGCTCGTCAGAGCGTCGTTCAACTGGGCGAGACTCTCCCGTGAGGACGCTTTCGTCGAGTTCGAGATCCTGCGCCGACACCAGGGTCGCATCGGCGGGCACCACGCTGCCGACTCCGAGGCGGACGAGGTCACCGACGACGATGTCGCGCACGTCCACGGTCGTCCAGACGCCATCACGGAGCGCGCGCGCGGTGTGCCGCAGCCGGTCGGTCATCGCCGATGACACCAGGGCGGATCGGTACTCGTTGACCGCACCGAGCCCGACGCTCGTGAGCAGGATGACCGCGATCACGATGGCGTCCTGCACCTGTCCGAGCACGGCGGAGACGACCGCGGTACCGAGGAGGAGGAGGAGGACGACGTTGCGGAACTGTCCGCCGATCGTGCGCATGAGACTCGGCGCCGATGTGCCCACGGCGTTCGGCCCGTCCTCAACGAGACGCGCAGACGCGGCTGCCGAACTGAGTCCCTCCGCGGCGTCGACGGTCATCGCCGGCGGGGCCGTGCGATTCGTCATCGGCGCGGGTCCGGTGTCCGCAGCGGCGCGATGCACACCGGCGTCCGCGACCCGGTGATGAGCTCGTGCGCGGTGGAGCCGAAGAAGCGACCTCCGAGCATCGATGTGTGGTGTCGTCCGAGTACGACGATCGACGCATCTTCGGCGTACCTGTTGAGGACGTCGGCTGGGTCGCCCTCCTCCACGATCGGACGGTGCTGCAGGCCGGGGAACCGGGTGTGGAGGAGCCGTTCGGCGTCGCCCAGCACCTCCCGGGCGTGCGCTTCGACGAGTCCGGGTTCCTCGAGGGCGCTCAACGTGCCGACGCGGGCCGGGACGGCGACCTTCCACGCGCGCACCAGGCTGAGCCGCCGGTGCTCACGGATCGCCTCTACGCCGGCGAAGCGGAGGGCAGTGTCACCGGTCGCGTCGTCGACCCCGAGGACGACGTCTCCGTGGGACGGACGCCAGTCCTCGGGGACCACGACGGTCGGACCGCTGGCGAGCGTGGGCACGCGCTCGGGCATCCACCCATCAAGTGCCGTCCGGACACGGTGCTGACGCCGGTTCCCGATCACGAGCAGGTCAGCGGTCGATGCCGCGTCCGCGAGCATCCGATCCGGCGACCCCGCCAGTCGGAACGTTGCGACGCCCACCCTGGGGTGCGCCACAGACACGCGCTCGGCGGCGCGGTCGAGCCGCCGGTCGAGGGCTGGTCGGTCGCCTCCCCACCCGTTCGAGGCGGTGACGAGTTCGATGCGGCTTCCGGGAACGAGCCGCCGTACGGCGACCCAGTCGACCGCTCGGTCACTGGCCTCGTGTTCGTCCATGCCGACCACGATGTGTTCGGTCCCGACGACGGTGCCGTCACGCATCACCGCACCTCTGCGTGCGAGGGTTCGGAACGGTGCTCGGACTCGGCGCCGGCGTCGGTGTGCTCCGGTTCGGGCACGATGCAGACCGGCGCGTGTCCGTCGTGCATGAGCCGTTCGCCGACCGACCCCGTGAGGAAGCCTCCGAGGGCGGTGCGGTGCCGCCGCCCGACCACGACCAACGACCCACCGCGGGACGATCGAAGGACGACGTCGCGGGCGTGACCCTCCACCGTCTCGCCGGTGACGTGCAGACCGGGCTGCACGGCGCCCACGGCGCGGAGCGCGGCTTGCAGTTCGAGGTCAGCTCCCTGAGACCAGAGGTCGCGGTCCTCCTGGAGGTAGACAGCTGCGTAGGGTTCGACCGGAACGGGTACTGCCCAAGCGCGTACCAAGGCGAGGTCCCGGTGGCCTCGGGCGGCCCAGTCGGTGGCCCAGGACAGTGCGGCGGAAGCGGACCGCCCGTCAACACCGACGACGACCGGTCCGTCAGCACGCTCCCAGTGTTCCGGGACCACCACGACCGGGGTGACGGCGTGCGCCACTACGCGCTCGGCGACGCGTCCCCGCACGGCAGCGACGAACTTGTGCACCTGGTTGCCGCCGATCACGAGCACGTCGCCTCTTGCGGCGTCCGACACGAGGCGGTCTGTGGTCGGACCACCGGTCACGACGTGCGTGACGGCGAGTCCGCCGTGGGCCGTGCGGATGCGCTTCTCGGCTGCGGCGAGCCGTTCCTCGGATCGCGCCAGTGCTTCGCCGTAGAACTCGCTTACGGTGAGCAGGCGCACACTGTCGGACAGGGGATCGACGACATCGACGATCCAGTCGACGGTCCTCCACGCAGCAGTCGTGTCGTCGATCGCGACGGTGTAGGCGGTCATGGTCACTCCTTTCGCAGTGGACACCGGTTGCGCCCACCTGCGGCTCCAGCCGCATCCGATCCCCGCACGCTAGGTGAGGGCGGACGGAGCCAGCAGGGCAGAAGGTCCCGCCGACCGGTGCTCGGTCCCGGCGCCGATCGAGGACCTCCGACCCTGCCGTGCCGACCGCCAGCCCGCGACACTGCCGCCATGATGACCAGACACCGAGCCCAGCACTCCGCGCGCCGGCACCTTCCGCGTTCCGCACTCGCCCTCGGCATCGTCGTCGCCCTCACCGCCATCACCGGAGGCGCCGCCGCAGCCGTCACGACGACACAGGACGACCCGTCCAGGATCGCCGCGACCGAGCGCGTCAGCGGCCCCCAGTTCCTCAGCGGCACCGACGTCGAGGTCGCGGGGAGCGTCGACGGGGACGTGTACGCCGCCGGTCAGAACGTGACGGTGAGTGGGCGGGTGACCGGGGACGTCATCGCGGCGGCGCAGACCGTGACCGTCACAGGCGAGGTTGCCGGAAACGTCCGGCTCGCAGCGCAGGGGGTCGTCCTCAGCGGGACGATCCGGCGTAGTGCCAGCATCGCGGCATCCACCGTCAGCATCGTGCAGTCCGGTTCCGTCGGTGAAGACCTCGTCGCGGCAGCGAACACCGTCTCCGTCGCGGGCGACCTCAGGCGCGACGCGCGACTCAGCGTGGACCGGCTGACCGTCGCCGGGACGATCGGCGGCGACGTCGTCTACGTCAGCGACCACACCGCGCAGATCCGTGCGGACCACGTCGACGGGTCGGTGCAGCACGTCCGCCCGAACTCGACGACCGATCGCCCCACCGCCGGCGAGGCGTTCGCGTCCTGGCTGGTCAGCCTGCTGTACGCACTCATCGCACTCAGCCTGATCACGCTGGCGGCCGGGCTCCTCGTCCCTCGGCAGCTCATCCGGGTGACCGACCGGCTCCGCGCAGCGCCCTGGAAGGCCGCATTGGTCGGCTTCGTCGCAGCAGTCGCCGCTCCGCCTGCCCTGCTCCTCCTGCTCGTGACGGTCATCGGTGCACCCCTCGCGCTGGTCGGTTCGTTGGTCCTGCTGCTCCTCACCCTCGCGGCGTTCCCGTACAGCGCGTTCATGGTCGGACGCCTGGTCCTCCGTGATCGGCGCGGACCGGTCGTCACGGCGCTCCTGGGCGGTGCGGTCCTCGTCGTGGCGCTGCACATCCCCGTCCTCGGAGTCCTCGTGACCGTGATGACCATCGTCCTCGGGCTCGGTGCCCAACTGCTCGACATCGCCGACGCCCGTCCGTGGGAGCGCGTCGTACGGAGGACGGACGTGCGTCGTGGTGAATCGATCACCGCGACGCCCGGCGGTGCGGGGAGGATCTGACCGGAGCAGGGAGACGGCCCGGTGCTGCTCGCACCGGGCCGTTCTGCGCGTCCCTCCTGCAGCACCTGCCGGTCAGGTACGGACGGCGTCCGCCCGGGCTGCCTGGAGCGCCCCGGACGTGAACACGATCCCGCTGAGTTCTCGTACGTCGAAGCGCCAACGCTGCAGAGGTCCTCCGCGTCCGGCCCGGTCGACCAGCGGTTCGGCGCAGCCGACGACCATGACGCTCCAGCCGCCAGTCGGACCTTGGGCACCCGTCTCGAACACAGCTCGCCCACCCGAACCGAGCTCTCCGAGGCGGTGTCCCTCGAGGACGAGGCACCCGCTTGCGGGGTCCACGACGACCGCCTCCGCTTGCGACAGGGCGCCGCGGACGAGCCGGCCGCTCCGGACGCGTCCGATGAGCGACCAGCACTCGGACGCGTCGAGCGTCCGGTCGTCGTGGACCGCGAGGCCCGTGCCGATCATCGCGTTCCAGCCGGCGTGGACTCGTCCTCGGTGACGATCTGCTCGCGCTGGACGGGCGGCATGTCGAACACGATCCGGGCCGGCACCCGGCCCGCGAGGACGTCGGCCATCGCCTCGTTCACGTCGGTGAGCGGGCGGCGGACCGACACGACCCGGGTGCGTCCGGCGGCGTGCAGGGCGAAGACCTCGGCGAGGTCCTGCCGAGTCCCGACGATCGACCCGATGATCGAGATCCCCTTGAGGACGGTGTCGAAGATCGGGATGCTCATCGTGCCGTCCGCCGGCAGCGCGACGCAGACCAGGCGTCCTCCCCGCTTCAGGGAGGCGAACGCCTGCTCGAACACGCTGGCCGACGCTGCGAGCACGACGGCGACGTCCGCGCCACCGAGCTCCTGGATCTGGGCGGCCGCGTCGCCGGAGGACGCGTCGACGGCGCGGTCCGCACCGAGGTCGCGGGCGAGCTCGAGCTTGGCCGGCTCGACGTCAACGCCGATGACCTGCGCGCCGAACACCCGTGCGTACTGCACCGCAAGGTGCCCGAGCCCGCCCACGCCGAAGATCGCAACGGTCTCGGACGGCGTGATCCCGGCGACCTTGAGCGCCTTGTACGTCGTGACGCCCGCGCAGGTGAGCGGGGCTGCGTCCTCCGGTGCGACGCCAGCTGGGACCGAGACGACGTAGTCCGCGTCCGCGACCGCGAACTGCCCGAAGGCGCCGTCGATGGAGTAGCCGGTGTTCTGCTGCTGCTCGCAGAGGGTCTCGCGGCCTTCCACGCAGTAGCGGCAGTGTCCGCAGGCATGACCGAGCCACGGGAGCGCGACTCGGTCACCGATGTGTCGGTTCGTGACGGCATCACCGAGCTCCTCGATGATGCCGACTCCCTCGTGGCCGGGGACGAACGGCGGCGTCGGCTTGACCGGCCAGTCCCCGCGTGCCGCGTGGATGTCGGTGTGGCAGAGGCCGGAGGCCACGATCCGGACGAGGACCTGTCCGGCGCCGGGTGCGGGGAGCGGCCGGTCGTCGACGACGAGAGGCTGACCGAGCTGGTGGACGACTGCTGCCTTCATGGGGTGACCTCCTCACGGGCGTGGCCGGGACCCGGTGTCCCGCCGATCGGCGCCCGTGGAGTCACCTTGTCGCGCCTACTCGTCGCGGGGCAGGGTCAGAAGTCCCAAGGGAGTCGATGCGGACGGCAGCACGCCGCGGTGCGTCGGCATGCAGCACCGAGGTGATCTGATCGAGCAGGCGCAGGTCGAACGGCGAGGACTCCGCGCAGCAGGACGGTGACAACCAGCTCACCCGGTCGTGCCCACCCGACACGAGCCGATCACCGAAGCGGACGCGGAGGACGCGCCCGGGCAGCAGTGCGGCCAGTGACCGAACGTAGGCCGCCGACGCTCGATCCAAACCGCCGGCGAACCCCAAGGTGACCGTTTCGCCCAGGATCAGCGCCGCGGCGACGGACACGACGGCGCGCTCGAACGGGAACCCGCTGTCGACCACGACCTGCGCGCAGCGCATTGTTCGTCGCCGAGGAACGGACGCTGTTCTGAGCAGGTCGGCCATGACGATCAGGGCCCGGTCGCAGCGGGCGGCGGGGGAGTCGAGGATTGCCGCATCGGTCCCTCCGCACGGCGTTCGATTGGCACTCGTCCCCGCCACCGCGAGGTGGCTGATCTCGCTGAGGAGTCGCGCGCGTGCGCCTGGTTCGAGCTCGAACCAGGCGCGACGCGCGGCGGCCGCGGCTCCCGCCGGGGCTGGCTGAGTCGTCGCTCGAGGCTTCATGATCGCGCGCTCAGCGCTCACGTGGTCGCAGTCGGTCGGCGGCGCGGAGCGTCGCACCGATGCCGAGTACCGTCTCGACGTCGAGTGGTTCCGTCGGGCACAGCTCGATGGTCACGCTCGGAGGGTTCTCGGTCGGGTCCCCGACGGCACCGTGACGAGGCGGTGCGGAAGCGATCTGGTTCTTCATGACGACGACGGTTCCATGGCCCGCGAACGGGGGACAGGGACCAAAGTCCGCCCGGGACTCAGGTCACTCCCGGTGATCGTGGTGCGGTCATCGACGAAGTGCACGCCGCGGCTCCGTGCCGCCGCGGCATGCACGCGCCGCCGCTCGTGGTCGCCGCTGAGCCGACCCGCCAACCGGACGACGTGGTCGCTCGCGGAGATCGTCACGTCGGCATGCGGCGCGGCTTCGCGGACAGCGCGCTCCACCCTGACCCGGAGGACGGCATCCGGCTCGGTCGGATCGCACTCGATCGGCCGCACCACGATCTGGTTCCGCACCGGGAGCAGGCCCCTGGCTTGTCCGACCGCCATCTCGTGGGCCGTCAGCCGATCGGTGTACGACCCGACATCACCGGTCAGGACGATCTGGTTGCCGCCGACGTCGACGGCGGCGTCGAGTGTGGAGGCATCCAGGGACCGTTCCGAGCGCCAGGAGCGAAGAATCAGGTCGCGGACTCCGAGGTCCACGACCGCGGGTGTCATCGTGCTCACTTGGTTCGTCGTGCTCATGCGGAGATGATCGCGCCCTGACGCGACCGGCGGCAGGGCACAACGTCCTGCCATGTCCACGCGGCGACCAGGCACGGTCTGGAGGCGCGGTGCGGGCCCGCAGCGCGCCTCCAGACCGGCCGTGGTGGCGTCAGACCGTCACCGGTCACGCCGTAGCACCCTCGATGTGGGTGCGGGTAACGCGCTTGCGGAAGACCCAGTACGTCCAGGCCTGGTAGGCGAGCACGAGCGGGACGAAGACCAGCGCCACCCAGCTCATCACCGTGAGCGTGTACTGCCCGCTCGACGCGTTCCACACGGTCAGGCTGTTCGCCGGGTCGTTCGAGGCGGGCATGACGTCGGGGAAGATCGCCGTGAACATCGCCAGCACGACCGCGGCGATCGTGACCGCCATGAGGGTGAACGCGCGTCCCTCACGGCCCCAGGCGTTGCAGAGCACCGCGAGGACGAGGGCGAGGGCGGCCACCACCGAGAGCACGAGGCTCGCCGGCGTCGCTCGGACGAACGCCATCGCCACCAGGAACGCAGCGCCGACGACGATCGTGAGCACGCCCGCGCGGGTCGCGAGCCGCTTGGCCCGTTCGCGGATCTCGCCCTCGGTCTTCAGCGCGACGAACACGACGCCGTGCGTGAAGAAGACCAGGAGGGTGGCGAGCCCGGTGAGCAGGGCGAACGGGTTGAGCAGGTCGAACAGGGTGCCCGTGTAGTTGTGGCCGGCGTCCATCGGGATGCCGCGGACGACGTTGCCGAAGGCGACGCCCCAGAGGAACGACGGCACCGCGCTGCCGACGATGATCATCAGGTCGAAGCGGCGCTTCCACTCCGGGTGCCGGCGCTGGTGCCGGTACTCGAACGACACGCCGCGGGCGATGAGGGCCGCGAGGATGAGCAGGAGCGCCAGGTAGAACCCGGAGAACATCGTCGCGTACCACTCGGGGAACGCCGCGAACAGGCACGCTCCGGCGACGATGACCCAGGTCTCGTTGAGGTCCCAGACGGGGCCGATGGTGTTGATCAGCACGCGGCGGTCGGTGTCGTCCTTGCCGAGGAAGGGCAGGGACATCCCGACGCCGAAGTCGAAGCCGTCGAGCACGAAGTACCCGACGAAGAACACCCCGACGATCGCGAACCAGAGAACGGGCAGGTCCATCTCAGTACACCGTCGCGATCGTCTCAGGAGCGTCCTGCGCTGGGTCCTCGGGCGGGGTGAGCTCGTCGGCGCGTTGGGCGGCGCGGCGGAGCAGGCGGAACTCGACGACCGCCAGCGCGCCGTACAACAGGGTGAAGACGACGAGGGAGATGAGGACCTCGACCCCCGTCACGTTCGGGGACACACCAGCGCTCGTCTTCAGCAGCCCGAACACGAGCCACGGCTGGCGGCCCATCTCCGTGAAGATCCAGCCGACGGTCATGGCGGCCATCGGGAGCGGCGCCGACCAGACCGCAATCCGCCACACCCACCGGCGCTGCGGCACCCGTCCGCGGCGGAGCAGCACCAGACCAGCGATCGCGAGCAGGACGGAGACGGCTCCGAAGCCGATCATCCAGCGGAAGGCCCAGTAGGTGACCCAGATGGTGGGGGAGTAGTCGCCGGGTCCGTACACCTGCGTGTACTGCGCCTGGAGCTCGCGGATGCCCTCGACGGTGCCGTGCGTGGTGTGAGTCGACAGGAAGGACAGCAGGTACGGGATGCGGATCGAGAACAGCTCGTGGACTCCGTCCGGGGTGCCGAGCGTGAAGATCGAGAACGACGCGTCCTGGCCGGTGGCCGTGTTGTAGAGCGCCTCGGCTGCAGCCATCTTCATCGGCTGCGTGTCCACCATGACTAGGCCGAGCTGGTCGCCGGTGAGCAGCGTCACGGCCCCGGCGGTGACCATCGTCCAGAGGCCCAACTTGATCGCCGGGAGCATCGTCTCGAGGTGCTGGTTCCGGGCGAGGTGCCAGCCGGCGACCGCGATGACGACGGCCGCGGCGACCATGAACGATGCTGCGATCGTGTGCGGGAACGCTGCGAGTGCGACCTTGTTGGTGACGACCGCCCAGATGTCGGTCAACTCTGCTCGACCGCGGGACGCGTCGAGCCGGAAGCCGACCGGGTGCTGCATGAAGGCGTTCGCGGCGATGATGAAGTAGGCCGACAAGAGCGTCCCGAGTGCGGTGAGCCAGATGCTGGCGAGGTGCACGCCCTTGGGCAGGCGGTCCCAGCCGAAGATCCAGATGCCGATGAACGCTGCCTCGAGGAAGAAGGCGAGGATGCCCTCGAGCGCGAGCGGCGCCCCGAAGACGTCACCGACGAACCGAGAGTACGTCGACCAGTTCATGCCGAACTGGAACTCCTGCACGATGCCCGTGACGACACCCATCGCGAAGTTGATCAGGAAGATGCGTCCGAAGAACCGGGTCAGCTGCAGGTAGTGCGCGCGGCCGGTGCGGACCCAGGCGGTCTGGAACACCGCGACCACGAACACCATGCCGATGGTGATGGGGACGAAGAGGAAGTGGTAGATCGTCGTGAGGCCGAACTGCCACCGGGACAGCACCAGGGTGCTGAGCAAGTCGTTCATGCGGTCGACCCTGCTGCCCTCAACGCTTGGGCGCCAGGGACCTTCGTCCCGCGCACATCACTCACTCGGCTCACCGTCAGCGCAGCGCGGCGACTCCGATTCGGTCTGTCGCTGGGCGCGGTCGCGCGCTTCCCGCTTGAGGCGCTCCCACTCGGCCTCGGGAACGCGGTGATGATGGTCGTCTGCGTGCATGTGCTCCAACCTCGCTCACGATCGCCGAAGACCGCAGAGTCCAAGGTCCCGTCGTGCACGCGGGACCTTCGACCCTGCGCGCGGCACCCAGCGGCGCCGAGGATCGAGTGGTCCGCGACCGTTCGGCCACGGACGGGGAGCGAGGAAGACGCATGAGCGACATGACCACGACGATCACCAGAACGCCCACCGGATCGGAGGCAGCAGCATTCCGGCGCGGTTCCGGCAGATCGGTGGACGACCGGGTGCTCGATCAGCTGCACACGTGGTGGCGGACGGCGAACTACCTGTCCGTGGGCCAGATCTACCTGCTCGACAACCCGCTGCTCCGCCGCCCGCTCACTCGTGACGACGTCAAGCCGCGCCTCCTCGGACACTGGGGCACCACTCCAGGTCTCAACTTCGTGTACGCCCACCTCAACCGGGTCATCCAGGAGCGTGACCTCGACACGCTGTACGTCACGGGTCCGGGACACGGCGGCCCCGGCATGGTCGCCAACGCGTACCTGGACGGAACCTACAGCGAGGTCTACCCGGGGATCTCGCAGACCGAGGACGGCGTCCGGAAGCTCTTCCGGCAGTTCTCCTTCCCCGGCGGCATCCCCTCCCACGCAGCACCGGAGACCCCGGGCTCGATCCACGAGGGCGGAGAACTCGGCTACGCACTGTCCCACGCGTACGGCGCCGCCTTCGACAATCCCGGGCTGCTCGTCGCCGCGGTCGTCGGCGACGGCGAGGCCGAGACCGGGCCGCTCGCCACGAGCTGGCACTCCAACAAGTTCATGGACCCCCTGCACGACGGGGTCGTCCTGCCGATCCTGCACCTCAACGGGTACAAGATCGCCAACCCCACGGTCCTCGCCCGCATCCCGGAGGACGAGCTCCTCGCCCTGATGCGCGGCTACGGCCACACGCCGTACGTCGTCTCCGGCGGCTTCGACGGCGAGGACCCCCGCGCCGTGCACGCCCGCATGGCCGCGACGCTCGACCGGGTCCTCGACCACATCGCCGACATCAAGGAACAGGCCGGCGCGGGCACGCTCGACGGTCGACCGGCCTGGCCGATGATCATCCTCCGGACGCCGAAGGGCTGGACGTGCCCGCCGGAGATCGACGGCAAGCCAGCCGAGGGCAACTGGCGCGCCCACCAGGTGCCGCTCGCGAACGCCCGCGACACCGAGGAGCACCTCCACGTGCTCGAGGGCTGGCTCCGTTCCTACCGTCCCGAGGAGCTGTTCGATGATGCGGGCGCGCCCGTGGCGCTCGCGACCGCACTCGCACCCGAGGGGGACCGCAGGATGAGCGCGAACCCGGTCGCGAACGGCGGCCTGCTCAAGCGGGACCTCGTGCTCCCCGACTTCCGCGACCACGCGGTCGAGGTGCCCACGCACGGCGGCTCGGTCAACGAGTCCACGCGGGTGCTCGGCGAGTGGCTGGCCGAGGTCGTGCGCCTGAACCCGGACAGCTTCCGGATCTTCGGCCCGGACGAGACAGCGTCGAACCGCCTGAGTGCCGTGCTCGAGGTCACCGACAAGCAGTGGGACGCCGAGTACCTCCCGTCGGACGAGCACCTCGCCCGAGCCGGGCGCGTCATGGAGATGCTCAGCGAGCACCAGTGCCAGGGCTGGCTCGAGGGGTACCTGCTGACGGGGCGGCACGGCCTCTTCACCAGCTACGAAGCGTTCATCCACATCGTCGACTCGATGCTCAACCAACACGCCAAGTGGCTGAAGGTCAGCAAGACGATCCCGTGGCGTCGCCCGATCGCCTCCCTCAACTACCTGCTCTCGTCGCACGTCTGGCGGCAGGACCACAACGGGCTCTCGCACCAGGACCCCGGGTTCATCGACCACGTCGTCAACAAGAAGCCCGACGTGGTCCGCGTCTACCTGCCCTTCGACGCGAACACGCTGCTCTCGACCTACGACCACTGCCTGCGCTCCGTCGACTACGTCAACGTCGTCGTCGCCGGCAAACAGCCCACGTTCAACTGGTTGTCGATGGACGAAGCCATCGCCCACATGACCCGCGGGCTCGGGATCTTCGAGTGGGCGGGCAACGAGCTTCCCGGCGAGGAACCCGACGTGGTGCTCGCCTGCGCCGGGGACGTGCCGACGCTCGAGACCTTGGCGGCCGTGTCGATCCTGCAGGACGAGGTACCGGACCTGCGCGTCCGCGTCGTGAACGTCGTCGACCTGATGCGCCTGGTGTCCGAGGGGGAGCACCCGCACGGGCTGTCCGATGCGGAGTACGACGCGGTCTTCACCACCGACAAGCCCGTCGTCTTCGCTTACCACGGGTACCCCTGGCTCATCCACCGGTTGACCTACCGCCGTCACGGCCACGCGAACCTGCACGTGCGCGGCTACAAGGAGGAGGGCACGACCACGACGCCGTTCGACATGGTGATGCTCAACGACATGGACCGGTTCCACCTCGTGATCGACGTGCTCGATCGCGTCCCCGGTCTCGGGTCCCGCTACGCCGGACTCCGCCAACGGATGCAGGACGCCCGGGTCGCTGCGAGGGCCTACACGCGGGCCCACGGCGAAGACGCGCCGGACGTCGCCGACTGGACGTGGACCGACGGTGACACCGCGACGCACGACGCCACGTCGGTGCGCTCCGCCAACGTCGGCGTCGGCGCGGCCGCCGCCGCGTCCGCCGCTACGGGTGGGGACAACGAATGACCATCCACCAGCACAACGAGGAGACAACGACCATGAAGGCAGCCCGATACCACGACCGCGGTGACATCCGCATCGAGGACGTCCCGGCACCGGAAGCCACCCCGGGCACCGTGCTCATCGATGTCGCCTGGTGCGGCATCTGCGGTACCGACCTGCACGAGTACCTCGACGGACCGATCTTCGTCCCGCCGGCCGGACATCCGCACCCGATCTCGGGGGAGGCCGCTCCCGTCACGCTCGGCCACGAGATGTCCGGCACGGTCGCGGCCCTCGGCGAGGGCGTCACCGACCTCGCCGTCGGGGACCACGTGGTGGTCGAGCCGTACATCATCCGCGATGACGTCCCGTCCGACCCGGGCACCGAGTACCAGCTCTCGCCGGACATGAACTTCATCGGGCTCGCCGGCCGCGGTGGAGGCCTGTCAGAGCGCATCGCGGTCGAGCGCCGATGGGTGCACCCGGTGGGAGACCTTCCGCTCGACGAAGCGGCCCTCATCGAACCGCTGTCCGTCGGACATCACGCCTTCGTGCGCAGCGGGGCCGGGGCCGGGGACGTCGCGCTCGTCGGCGGTGGCGGCCCGATCGGTCTGCTCACCGCAGCCATCTGCAAGGCGGCGGGCCTGACGGTCGTGCTCAGCGAGGTCAGCTCCGCTCGCATGGCCATGGCGCTCCGGACCGGCGTCGCCGACCACGTGCTCGACCCGACCCAGGTCGACGTACCGTCTGAAGTCCGTGCCCTGACTGGCGGTCGCGGGGCCGACGTCGGATTCGAGTGCGCCGGGGTCGACGTCGTGCTCGACACCCTCCTCGACGCAGTGCGTCCAGGCGCAGCGATCGTGAACGTCTCGATCTGGGGCCACCGGCCCGTCGTCGACCTCGAGAAGCTCGTCGTCAAGGAGATCGACCTCCGCGGCACCATCGCGTACGCGAACGACCACGCTGCGACGATCGAACTCGTACGGTCCGGCAAACTCGACCTCGCACCGTTCATAACCGGTCGGATCGCGCTTGACGACCTCATCGAGCAGGGCTTCGACCAGCTGATCCACCACAACGAGGACCACGTCAAGATCCTCGTGCGCCCCTGACTCCCACCAAGGACCAGAGGAGGGGCCCGCCGGTCGATGACCGGCGGGCCCCTCCTCGTCCGCCCTCCCGCGAAGCAGCCAGCCGGGACCAACGACGAACCCGCTCGTGGACTACCACATCGTCTACGCGCTCGCGCTGATCGTGGTCGCCGTGCTCTCGGCCGGGGACACGTGGGGGCTCGGTGTCTGGTGGAAGCGACTCCCCGCTGTTCGCAAGGCGCCGTGGCTCATCTGAGCCGAACGGACGCAGGGACAGAGCCCGAGGACGAGAGATCCCGTCCTCGGGCTCTGTCGTGTCACCGTGCGTCGGGTTTGCGTATCCCGTGGTCGGCGCCGTACAGCGCGGCCTGTGTCCGGCGCTCGAGTCCCAGTTTGGCGAGCAGCCCGGACACGTAGTTCTTCACGGTCTTCTCAGCGAGATCGAGCTGTTCGCCGATCTGGCGGTTCGTCAACCCGACGGCGATGAGTTCGAGCACCTGCCGTTCCCGGAGCGTGAGGTCCGGCAGGTCGTCCTCCGGCCGCCTGGTGATGCGTTCGACCGCCTGCGCCACCGGGACGGCCGGGAGGAGACTGCGACCTGCCGCGACCTGCCGGATGTCCTCGACCAGGGTCTGCCCGCGGATGTCCTTCACGACGTACCCGGACGCGCCGGCGAGCAGCGCTGCTTGCATCGCCGACTCGTCGTCGTACGCGGTCAGCATCAGGCACGCGATCTCCGGGTGCGCGGACCGCACCGAGCGGCACGCGTCGACGCCGCTGCCGTCCGGGAGGCGGACGTCGAGCACGACGACGTCCGGCCGGGTCGCCGCCACTCGGCCAGATGTGTCGCGTACGGTGCCGGCTTCTCCCACGACCTGGAGGTCGGGTTGGGCGTCGATGAGGTCCGCGACGCCGCGTCGCACGATCTCGTGGTCGTCGACGAGGAACACCTTGATCATCGTGGTTCCTTCCGTTCGGTTCGTCCGAGGGGTGCGGCCCAGACGACGGTGGTGCCGCCGTCGGCCCCGGGGCCGAGCTCGTAGCGTCCGCCGCGCATCGTCGCGCGGGCGGCCAGGTTGGCGGTACCGCTCCGACGCTCGCTCGACCCGGGACCGGGGCCGTCGTCCTCGACGACCACCTGCACGGCGTCGTCGGTGACGGCGACCTCGACCCGGCATTCCGCGCCCGGGGCGTGTCGCGCGACGTTGGCGACGGACTCCCGAACCGCGGCGACGACGTCGTGGGCGAGCGCCCCCGTAACGTCGATGTCGACCGGACCGCTGAAGGTGATGCGAGGCGGGCGGGAGAGTGCTGGGCGGAGCTCTGTGACGACGTCCAGCAGCCGTTCCCGGGTGCTCCGTGCGGCTGGGCGGTCGGAGCTGCCGAGCGTGAAGACCGCTGTGCGGACCTCAGCGATCGCCGCGTCGATGGCGCTGACCTGCTCCTCGAGGTGGTCGCGGAGGTCCTCCGGGACGCGCAGGGCGGTCGCCTGCAGTGCCAGTCCGGATCCGAACAGCCGTTGGATGACGTGGTCGTGCAGGTCCCTGGCGATTCTGCTGCGGTCCTCGGCGAGTTCCAGGCGCCGTCGGTCTCGACGGCCCCGCGCCACTGCGAGTGCGACGCTGGTCTGCCGGCCGAACTCGCCCGCCATGCCCAGTTCGGCGTCGGCGAACACCGGGCCGCCCGGCCCGCGGGCGACGACGAGCGCGCCGAGTGCGTCGCCGGCCACCCGGAGCGGGATCGCGATCGTCGGCCCGAGCGGGGGCGTCCACTCGACCCCGGCGACCGCGGTTCCGGTCGTGTCCGCGACGACGGCACCCGTGTCGATGGCACGCCCGGCGAGCGATCCGGCGGCGGGGTACCGGCGGTCGCGGACCGGGTCCGCGACAGGACCGACCGCGATCGCCACCTGCAGGTACTCGGCGTCGGCGTCGGGCAGGACGATGGTGACCAGGTGCGCGTCGACGAACGCGAGGACCCGGTCGGCGATGATCGTGAGGACGTCCTCGATGGACTCGTCCGCGACGAGCGCCGAACTGACGTCGGCCGTCGCGGTCGCCCACCGTTCGCGCAGCTGGCTCTCTTCGAACAGACGCGCGTTGTCGATAGCCACGCCTGCGGTCGCGCCGAGCGCCTCGACGAGCTCCTGATCCTCCTGCGTGAAGTGCCCGCGACGCGGGTTCGTCAGGTAGAGGTTGCCGTAGACCTTGTCGCGCACCCGCAGCGGCACCCCGAGGAACCCCTCCATCGGCGGGTGACCCGCCGGGAACCCAGCGGAGCGCGGGTCCTCACCGAGGTGCTCCAACCGGACGGGGCGCGCGTCCTGCATGACGGCCCCGAGCACACCCTTGCCTCGGGGGAGGTGTCCGATGCGCCGGACGTGCTCCTCGTCCATCCCGACGTGGATTAACCGTTCGAGTTCCTCGCCGTCCGGTGCGATCACGCCGAGCGCGCCGTACTCCGCGTCGACGAGTTCCAGGGCCGCGGCCACGACCGCGTGCAACGTGTCCTCGAGGGCCAGGTGCTCGACGATCCGCCGGTTCGCGGCGAGGAGGTTCCGCAATCTGCCCTGCGTGCGGAGCACCGCCTGCGCACGGTCGACCAGTTCATCGATGGTGCGCTCGAGTGCGGAACGCGGAGCATCCGGGAATGCGAGCGGTTCGACCATGAGGTCCCTTCGGGTGTGGAAGTTCCGATCCTAGGACGGCTGATCGAACGGAGTCCGCGGTCCCTGACCGCGGTGCGGGCGCTCGACCGGACCGGGGCGCTCGATCCGCTTCGGGTCCGGATCAGGCGCCCCGCGGTGAGCAATGTAGAGGAGCGCTGGAGTCAGCGGTAGGACCAAGGTCCCACGACCTCGTCGCCCCCGGGACGCCCGGTACAGTCATCGCTCCAGGAGTTCACGTCGCCGCTGCGGCACCACCGCCACGGGCGCGCGTCCCTGCGTGATGAGGCCGTGCGCGGTGGAACCGGTGAACAGGCCGCCGATGGTGGTGCGGTGCCGGCGTCCGAGGACCACCAGCGAGGCGAACGGCGCGTGCGCCAGGAGTCGCTCGACGGGGTCCCCTTCCTCGAGTAAGGGGCGGTGGCGCAACCCGGGGTACCGCATGTGCAGGAGTCGCTCGCTGTCGGCGAGGACGGCACGGTTGTGCTCCTCGTACAGCTGCGGGTCCTCGAGCACGCTCAACGCGCCCGTCGCTGTGGCCACCGGGAGCTTCCACGCCCGGAGCGCGCCGAGGCGGTGGCGGCTCCGCAGCGCCTCTTCGGCGGCGAACCGCAGAGCTGCGTCCCCCGTCGACGTGTCGACTCCGAGGAGGACGTCACCGTCGACCGGGACCCAGTCCTCGGGAACGACAACGACCGGGAGGTCGGCGACCGTCGGGATGCGTTCCGGCATCCAACCGTCGAGCGCCGTCCGCAGTCGGTGTTGGCGGCGGTTACCGATCACGAGGAGGTCCGCGTCGGCGGCGACTTCGAGCAACGTGCGGTCGGGTGCCCCGAACCGCACCAGGGTCTCGACGCCCACGTGACTCCTGTCAGGGAGCCGCGCCGCTGCTGCTTCCACCAGCGCTCGATCGGCGCGGGGATCCGTTGACCATCCGTTCGTGACGGTGACGACGTCGACACGGCTGCCGGACGGAAGATCCCGTTCGATCACCCAGTCGATCGTGCGCAGACTCGCCTCGTGCTCGTCGATGCCGACCACGACGTGTTGCGGAACGGGAGCCGCAGCGTCTCGCATGTCAATGCACCTCCGCCGGCGAGGGTACGGCTGAGGCCGTCGCCGGCACTGCGGCGGCCGGCTGGGGGACGATGCAGACCGGCGAGTGGGCGCGGTGCATCAGCGCTTCACCGACCGAACCTCCGAGGAACGCCCCGATGGCGGTCCGGTGTCGTCGCCCGGTGACGATGAGCGAGGCATCGGCCCCGGCTTCCTCCAGGAGTGCGGCCGCGGTCTGGCCGTGTCGACGAGCCGCGCGGACGACGAGGTCTGGGTGGCGGTCCGCCACGGCACGGCTCGCGGCCTGGAGCTCGAGCGTGCTCTCGTGCTCCCACAGCTCCCGGTCGTCCGCGAGGTAGATGTTCGCGTACGGGGAGATCGTCAGCGGGATGTCCCAGGCCCGGACGAGGACGAGTTCGCTGCCACGGACAGCAGCCTGGTCCGCGGCGAACGCGAGCGCGGCCGAGGCGGTCCGACCGTCGACGCCGACCACGACCGGGCCCGCACCGTGGTGCCAGTGCTCGGGGACGGCGATGACGGGCACGGTGGTACGTGCCACGACGCGTTCAGCGATCCGGCCGCCGAGCGTCGCGAGCACGACGTGCGCCTGACGGGCACCGAGCACGAGGACGTCGCTGTCCTCGGAGTCCAGCAGCAGTCGCTCCACCGTCGGCCCCTCCGGCACGGACTGCTCGACCATCAGCCCAGGGTGACGCCGACGCAACCGCGTCTCTGCCTGTTCGAGCCGCTGCTCGGTCCGCAGCACCGTCTCGGAGTAGAGCTCGCTGACCGTGAGGAGCCGAACGCGGTCTCCTGGGCGGAGGTTCTCGTCGATCCATTCGATGGTCCGCGAGCCGGCGTCGGTGTCGTCGACCGCGACGGTGTAGCTGGTCATGGTTGCTCCTCGGCAGGTTCTTCCGGTCTGTGCCCGGCTGGCGACCGCGGTGGTCGCCTGCCACGACGGTAGGTCGACCACAGCGAGCCGTGGAGGGTCGAACGTCCTACCGGTGTTGGCAGGCTTCTCCATTCCGAGACGGTTGCCGGGTCGGTCCGGGCGCACCGGGACCTTCGACACTGTTCCCGCGGCGGATGGACCCGCAGCCTCGTAGCGGAGGGGGTACCGACCGCCTCCGGGAAGGGGTCAGCGATGACCAGACGATTCGTCGTCGGGTGGGATGGGTCGTCCGCGGCTCGCGGCGCACTCGCGTGGGCACTGGATCGCGTTGAAGGCGGGCCGAACCGCCTCATCGTCGTCCACGCTGTCCCAGCGGACTCTGCCGCGCCGTCCCTGTCGACCGCCGACTTCTCCGTGCGGGCGGCCGTCAACGCCGTCATCGACACCGACCACGCCGTTCGGGTGGACGTCGAGGTGCACCGTGGGCACCCGACCGCGGTGCTGCTCGCTTCTGTGGACGCAGACTCCGTCCTCGTCGTGGGCCGGGACGGGGTGCCGGCAGCGCGTGGCTCGCGGCCCTCGCTCGCGGACCGCCTCGTAGGCGCGGCCCCCTGCACGGTCGTGGTCGTTCCGCTCGCCCGCGGGGCACGTCGGGACGGGATCGTCGTCGCGGTGGATCCGGGCGCTTCGTCGCGTCCTTCGCTGCGCTTCGCGGTTCAGGAGGCGCGGCGCACGAGACAGTCGATCGTGGCCGTCAGCGCATGGTCACCCCGACACGGCAATGGTGCCGAGGACCCGGGCGGCGTCGAGCGGACCCGTCGGTTGCGCATGCTGGAGGAACAGGTGGAGGACGCTCTCGCCGAGGCGCCGGACGTGGACGTCGTCCGGCGACTCGTTGCGGGTCCGCCGGCGCGGCGCATCGTGGAATCCGCCGAGGCCGCGTCATTGCTCGTCATCGGAGCGGGACACCGGCGCGCGAGGGCCGGAACAGTGACCGAGCAGGTCGTCCGCGCGTCCCGCACGCCTGTCGCGGTCGTCCGGTGAATCGGTCGTCGACCGGGCTGACGGGCTCTGCCGCCGTCCGGATCCGCGGGCTCGAGAAACGCTACGGGCGTGTCCGAGCAGTCGATGGCCTCGACCTGGACGTCGCCGCGGGGGAGGTGCACGGGTTCCTCGGGCCGAACGGCGCGGGCAAGACCAGCACCATGCGGATCCTCCTCGGTCTCAGTAAGGCGACGCGCGGGGACGTCCGAGTGCTCGGTGGCGATCCGTGGAGCGACGCGGTGTCGCTCCACCGCCGGATGGCGGCCGTTTCCGGGGACGCGGCTCTGTGGCCCGGGCTGACCGGGGGCGAAACGATCGACCTCCTGACTTCGTTGCGCGGCGGCGCGGTGCGATCCCGTCCCGTCCGAGCGAAGCGGGCCGCGCTGCTCGAGGATTTCGCACTCGACCCCACGAAACGCGTCCGTGCGTACTCGCGAGGCAACCGCCAGAAGGTTCTCCTCGTCGCCGCACTGCTCCTCCCGGCGGAGCTCTACCTGTTCGACGAGCCGACGACGGGACTCGACCCCCTGATGCAGGAGGTGTTCGCGCGACACGTCCGAGCGTCGCACGACGTTGGAGCGACCGTGCTCCTGTCGTCCCACGTCCTGAGCGAAGCACAGGCGCTCTGCACGACCGTTTCGATCGTCCGCGCCGGTCGGGTGGTCGAGACGGGCTCGATGGCGGAGCTGCGACGGCGCACGCGGACCACTGTCTCCTTCGACGCCGCAGGATCGATCCGCGAGGTGCGCGCCGCCCTGCCCGAAGCGCGCGATCTCTCCGTGACGGGCGCCCGGTTCTCCTGCAGCGTCGCGGAGTCGGACGTCGTGGCCGCTCTCCCCCGGCTCGCGGCACTCGACGTCACCGGTCTCGTCATCGCTCCGCCGTCCCTGGAGGAGTTGTTCCTGCACCAGTACGAGACCGAGTCGGTCTCGGCGGCAACCGCATGGAGCACGTCATGATCCTGCTGCTGGTCCGGTCACGCCTCCGGGCAGACCTGTGGCAGCTCGTCGGCTGGGTCCTGGGGCTCGCGGTCACGACGTCGCTGGTCACCGTCCAGGTCGCCGCGACGTTCCCCACCGGAGCCGCTCGTGCGGCCACGCTCCGCGTACTCCTCGCCACGCCCGTCGTCCTGGTGTTCGGAGGGACACCTGACGGCGCCTCTGCTGGGGCGTTCTTGACCGCCCTCAGCCTGTCGTTCGTCGCTTTCCTGGTCGGGATGATGAACGTCTTCCTCGTCACCCGGCACAGTCGCGCGGCCGAGGAGAGTGGTCTCGGGGACACTCTGAGCTCCACCGCGACGGCCCGGACCGGACCAGTCGTGAGTGTGCTGTTGTTCGTGGTGGCCTGGAACGCCATCGCCGGTGTCGCGGTTGCATCGGGCACCGCCCTCACAGCGGAGCCTCCGGGCGGATCGATGCTGTTCGGTGCAGCGTGCGCGGGCACCGGGGTGGGTACGGCCGGAGTCGTCCTGCTCCTCGCACAGTTCTTCCCGTCTGGACGCGCCACCAACGCCACGGGAGCCATCGTCTTGGTGGCGTGGTACTTCATCCGGGGCATCGGGGATGCAACCGGCACCGCAGACATGCGCACGCTGGTCCTGCGACCGTCGTGGGTCAGCTGGGCGAGTCCGATCGGTTGGGCGCAGGCGACCCGGCCGTTCGGCGAGCAGTCGCTCTGGCCCCTCGTCCTCGGACCCACGCTCTTCGTCGCGGCCGGCGTGGGTGCCGTCGTCACGGCGGGCCGTCGAGATGTCGGGTCGGCGACCATCGGCCACCGACCGGGACGAGCGGATGCCCGCCTGTGGCTGCGGGGAGCGTTCGGCCTGGCTGTCCGCCTCGACCGGGCGGTCCTGGTCACGTGGACGATCGCGATCCTCGCCTTCAGTGCGCTCGTCGGTTCACTGTCGGGTGTGGTCACCGACCAGCTCACTTCCGTATCTCCGGCGGTCACGAGGACGATCACGGCCATGGGCGGCGGAGCGCAGGACGTGTCGGAGTCGTTCGTCCGACTGGGTGCAGAGACCATCGGAGTCCTGGTCTCGGCCATGTGCGTGCAGGGAGCGCTCCGACTGCGGCGGGAGGAGGCCAGCGCGCGAGCAGATCTCCGGATCGTCAGCGGTGCCAGCCGCACGGCGTGGTTCTTCGCGTTCGCTGCACTCCCCGGCGCGGTCGCTGCTGTGGTGCTTTTGCTGTCCGGACTGGTCGCGGCCGTCGCCGCGGGGGAGGTCGGCGGCACGTCGGCGCCTTGGGCGACAGCGCCGCTCGGCCAACTGCCGGCGGTGCTCGTCATGCTCGCCGTGTCCGCGTTCGTCCTCGCGATCGTGCCGCGCACGAGCGTGGCGCTCGCCTGGTCGCTCTACGCTGCCGCGGCCTTCGTCGGCGAGTACGGCAGCATCGCCGGCTTGCCGGAGTCGCTGCGCCGACTGAGCCCGTTCGAGCACGTCGTGGATCCCTTTCACACGGGGCCGAGCGTGGCCGCTGCCGTCGCGATCACGGCCGGCGCGCTCGTCGTCGTCGGGATCTCGGCGCTCGCTATGCGGTTCAGGGACACGGGGTCAGACCATTGACGAGCACGCCGAGCGCAAGGAAGCGGACGACCGAGGAACGAGAAAGGAACCGACGATGCTGAAGCAGGTGCGTTGGAGCGTCGCGATCGACGAGACCGCGGCGGGCTGGAACACGCTCCAGTGGATCGCGCACAACGTCGCGGATGGTGACGTAGTACGGCTGGTGACCATCCACGAGCGGTTCGGTGAGGCAGCGGAGCGTTCAACGGGTCGGCTGACGATCGCACGGCATCTGCTCACCGAGCGGCATCCCGCTCTCAGGATCGAGCAGGAAGTCATGAACGGCCCGACACTGGGTCGACTCGTTGGGGAGACTGGCGAATCGGACATCCTGGTGATCGGCGGACGCCGCAGCGACCGGGTCTGGGCGTCCGTCACCGGTCGTGTCGCGGAACGAGTCATGGCCGGGGTGAAAGGCCCGGTGGTGGTCGTACCCGAACGGTGGCAGCCCACTCCCGCTCCTTCCGTCGTGGTCGGTGTCGAAGCCCAGACGGCCACGAGCGCACTCGAGTTCGCCTCGGAGAGAGTTGGGCAACGCGGCGGCGACCTCGTCCTCGTCCGAGCCTGGGAACCACCGACGAGCGTGTCGCCGATCGGTAGGGTGTACCTCGCGCGGGAGGCGCCACGCTGGGAGCACGAGGGACAACTCGAACTGGACGCTGCCATCCGCAGGGTGAGCCGAGAACTCCCTGACCTGCGCGTGCGCGCGGAGCTCCGTCAGGGGCGCCCGGCAGCAGTCCTGCAGCGCAGCGGAGAAGCCGCGGCACTCATCGTCATCGGACGACGCCACCGGTCGGCCGTCGCCGGCAGTCTCTTCGGGTCCGTAGGAGAACACCTCGTGCACGACGGCCGCGTCCCCGTGTGCGTGGTGCCCCAGCAGCTCGATAGGCCCTCCGCGGACCTGTGACACCGGCGACACCGCCCACGAACGGCCAGTCTCCGCGCATACCTCCCCTGTACCGATCAACGGTTCAAGGATGGAGACGACATGTTGCAGGCAGGTACGCTCGTGGTAGCTCTTCAGGATCACGGCGGTGTGAGCCGGTCGTTCGTCCGTAGCGGCGAGCAGGGCGTGGTCACGCAGGGCGGGTGGTGGCCGGTGCAGGTGCGGTGGCAAGGGCGGTCCTACAGTCAGCCTGCCTACGTCGACGAGATCGCCTGACAGGCAGCGCGGCGTCGTCACTGCGCTGAGGATGCGCGGGTCCCGAGCGCCCGCTCCCACACGCGGCGGGTACGGCGCGCGGTCGGGGTGTCCTCGCCCAGTCCGTCGCAGAACGCGCGGACCCAGCTCAAGGCGTCCTGCCGAGGCACTCGGAACTCGTTGCCCACGTAGTAGGCGGAGTCCGGCAGCGGCACGACGTTGATGATGTAGTACAGCGACCGGCGCGGCACACCGATCTCATCCGCGATCCAGCCCAGGCGGACGGAGGAACGGTCGGGGTGGCGGTGGCAGGGGAACGGTCGGCGGCGGGTGGTGCGACGCTCTTCCACGAACTGGCGGGCATCGTCGATGGGGATCTGGATCGAGTTGCCGATGCGGCGGGCAGAGTCGGGGAGGGCACCCTCGGAGCTGAGCACCCACACGCGTCGCTGGGTCACGTTCAGCTGCGCGGCGATCCACGCGAGGTCCACGGTCTCGACGTCGTCCGGGAAGGGTTCGATGCCGTACCCGTAGAACCGGCGCTTGTCGGATCGGCGTTCCTCGATGAACGGCTCGGCGCTGGTGAGGGGGATGCGCAGTTTCCGGTTTCGTCCCGGTAGGTGCCGGCGGGCAGTTTGCCCTTCGAGGACCAGGCGTAGGCGCTCCCCATCGCGACACCGACGGCGCCGGCGAGCTCGCGGAGGGTCATGGTCTCGGTCACCGGGACGTTCTTCGTGCTGGTGGTCATCTGGGGCTCCTGGTGCTAAGGGCCGACCTGTTGACGACCTCATCCACGTGTATGCGGCGAAACCAGGACGAGCTGTGGGTGCCGGTCGTCGTCAGTCGGTCAGCGGGGCCGGCTTCCCCGCCGACTTCACGTCCGGAAGTCGGAGCTAACCGCAGGGGCATGCCGATCGGCGGGGTTCCAGGGCACTAGTCTCGTCCCTTCCGGCCGGAGGGTAAGAGCTATGGATAGGGATCTATATGTATGGGGGAGGTGGGAGGGGAGATGTATCCCTCTTCTTCTTCAGATCTATATCTGTGTTCAAGAAGTTAAGAAGAAGAAAGAAGGCCCTACTTCCGCAGCAGGCTGCGGAACTGGCTGACTTGCCAGACCGCTCAACCCGTTGAGCGTCAGCCGTGATCTTCGCAAGCCAGGGGCTGGATCAACTCGGGTTTCGCCGCATCGTGTTGAGCATGGCCAGCACGACCCACTTCTCTCGGTTCACCTCAGGACTCTCGCGCTGCCCGGGAGCCGAGCTGGAAACCGAACCCATGGACCTCACGACCGCGGTTGGAGTCCCGGTGACCACGATGATCATCAGCTGCGGCAGAGACTGCGCGGTCGTGGACGATGCGACGACCGCATTGCAGTGGATGTTCCCGGGCGCGACCACTCGGGCAGACTTCGCCTCCCGGACTGCCGAGGCCGCTCAGGCCGCGGAGCGAGCGCACTACGAACAGGTCCGGTGGTGCGTCGCTGCCCACAGGATGTCCGCTTCGCAGCACCGGCTCTACGCAGCACCGAAGGACACCCACTTCGACGGGCCGCTTCCGTTGCGGTGGCTCGGAGTCCCGCCGCTGTACCTGACGGGAACGCAGCTCGGCGAGCGACCGCTCCCGAGCGGTCTCACTGAGCGGGTGTGCGGAGCGCCCGATGCGTGCTTGCGGCTGCTCGCTGACGCAGGCGTCATCGAGTTGTGGTGAATCGACGTGGGTTGCCCTGGTCCGCGCATAGGTGCCCCGAGGACGACATCCGTCATGGACGGGGATCCGGAACGGAGAAGCCACGTTGACCGAGGTACACCCCGAAAGGACGATCGAGCACTGGGGCGGTGTTCTCGTCACGCTGGACGGCGCGTCGGGCACTGAATGGCGCGAGTTGCCGTGGTCCCTCCTGCGCGAGGCGCTCCGTGCGCACGCGCTCGGTCCGGGCGGGGAACTGCTCGTCATCGAGTGCCGCGACACCGATGCCGAAGACGCCGCGGTACGCGGGCGAGCGCAGGTGCTCTCCCTCGGTGCCGGGTACGGCGTCATCGTGGAACTCCGGGACGACACCAAGGACGTGTCGTTGTACGAGCGCATCGCACTGCGCGACGAGCCTCGGGATGTCCTCCGACTGACGCTCTCTCCGACCTGGACCGCCGTCGTGCGCCAGGCCGAGATCCTCTCGCCGTGGCAAGCTGCCTCTGTCCTCGGGTGGATGATGCCCTGCGACGTTCCCCTGCTCGACGACTACTGGACGTCAGAGCAGGCTCTCGACTTCTGGCAGGACGTCCGAGCGGGCCGTCGCCGCTCACCGGTGTGATGCCGCACGACATCGTCTCGTCGCCAGTTCGTGGCACGTTTCTTGGCACGAATCTGTACGCATCGCCGTTCATCTCCGTTGATGTCGGTTCCATTCGGAAGCCCGCACCGGCGCGGATCTCGGGCCAGATGCCAGCCACGACGGGCAGGCCGTTCGACGGCACATTTCCCTGACACGAAAGAGGTCACTGGTTCGATCCCAGTATCGCCCACCACATGGAAACCCCCGCTTCGGCGGGGGTTTTCGCGTTTCCTGCAGCGCAACCGGTGGATCCCCTGAACGGCGGAGGGCTGCACCGATCTGCGTGCCGTCAACGGGCGTGCACCGCGATGCGCCCGCGGTCTCCCACGACCGCGTGTTCGACCACGAGTCGAACGGTCTCGTCCACGGACTGCGACGCCGTGTCGATCCACCAACCCTGGTCCCGGAACCCGTCCCGCATCGAGCGGTCGAGCGCCTCGTGCCCGTCGAACTCGAAACGGTCCGCCGATGGCCGCGCGGCGTTCCGGGCTCTGCAGGTCGCTCCGCCGGGTGCCAGGACCACGAGGGAGGTCGGGGCCCGCGGCAGCACGCCGAGGAGGTGGTCGAGGTGGTGCGCATCGGGGAGGACGCAGTCGACGACCGTGTCGAAGCCTGCGGTCACGAAGTTCGTGGTCAGCGCGCCGATGTTCCGGTGGCACAACGCCACCTGCCGTGCGGCCTCGTCCGCGGGGTGTCCCAGCGGCCACACCGCGCCGGACCTGACCATCCGGCTGACGTCGTCCGCGGCGACACGGGCCGCGCGTGGCAGCGCAGCGGCGAGGCGCGCACTGACGGTCGACTTGCCCGCCCCGGGCATGCCGGTGATGATCCAGGTCCGCCCACCACGCTCGACTGCCATGCGCCGAGTCTGCCGTGCCGTGACGTCCTCCGCGCGGACGTCGTTCGTGCTCGTCCGTCAGCCGACGCGTCGAGCGGCAGCGGAGCCGACCGTCCCGGAAACCTCGGTCCCGTTCCCGTCCGGCCACCACACGGACACCCGCTGTCCGTCCGCGTCGACCGGTGTCGCCTCGAACGCGGCGACGACCGCCTTCGCCTGACGCTCCGTCGGGACGACCGCAGTCACCAGGGACCCGGACACGGAGAACCTCCGGACATCCGGATCCGCTGCGGCGACTCGAGTTGCCGTCTCGACGGTCGTCTCCGACACCGGTGACGAGCCGGTGACGGATACGTACGTCGTCCACGTCTTCGCTGTCCCGACGTACACCGACGACGGGTCGTCGCCGTCCAGGTGCGCGCGCAGCCAGGCCGCTGCTGCGGGAAGGGACGACGGAGTCCGCACGCGGACGGTCGTGGAAGCCCCCTGCTGGGCGACCGTCACGTCCGGGAGCGCGGCCGCCGCGGTCACCAACCGGAAGCCCCGTTCGTCCACCGTCAGCGGCGCCGCGGACGGCGCTGGTCTCGCACCGGACGGGTTCGCCAGGTCGAGCTCCCACGCGGCGAGGTCGTGCCCGGCGGGCGCCCTGACGGTCGCCGTCGATGGTCCGAGCGCCGCCCGCACCGAGCGGACCTGCTCGAGCGTGAACCCGGCACGGACACGAACGGTGAAGTCCGCCGACCACGCGGCCGTCTCGAGGTACTCCCGGGACACGCAGTGCGAGTCGTCCGGCTGCCAGTACCGCGCGGTGACCACCACCACCCCCGGCAACGCTTCGAGACGCTTCACCGTCGGCGCGTACTCCGCGGTGACCGACGGACCCGGCTCGAGCGGTGAGCACCACGAACCGGCACCGCAGCCGGTGAGCGCGGTCGCGGCCGCAGCCCCCACGACTGCAGCCGCGACCCACCGGATTCCCCTCACCACCCCACTGTGCCGAGGACCGCACGCCGACACATCAGCCCACAGGACGAACTGTGTCCTGCGACGTAGCCGGGTGGTCAGTTGGCGACCACCGGTGCGGTGGATCGATGGACCTGGGCCGACTCTTCCGGCGGGGGAACCACGACCCTGCACCAGCCGACGACGCGACCGACCGGCTCCGAGCAGCGCTCGCCCGGCTCGTCGCCCGCATCCCTGGCGACACGATGCTGCACCCGCCGGCGACCGAAGCCGCACTCACGCACGCGGAGACGCACCTCGGCAGGGAACTGCCGGCGGACGTCCGCGCGCTGTACCTGCTGCACGACGGACAACACCAGTACACGGCAGCGGATCCGCGCTTCGCCGCCGGCCTGTTCGCCGGGGCGCCGCTGCTGCCGGTACAGGACCTGCTCCTGAACTGGGACAACTGGGCGGGGTTCGAGTCCCGGGAGGACATGGACGAGTTCGCGTCCTCGGACCCCGACGGGTTCGTGCAGGCGAAGTACTCCGTCCGCGGGTGGATCCCGCTCACCCACGACGGCAGCGGCAGCCACATCGGCGTGGACCTCGATCCCGGCCCAGCCGGCACCGTCGGACAGGTCATCACCTTCGGGTCGGACGACGAGGGGCACCACGTGCTCGCGCCGACCCTGGCGTCGTACCTCGAGCAGGTGTCCGACCTCGTCGAGTCCGGTGACCTCATCCCGTCTGCGGACGAGGACGACCCGGACTGGACGTCCAGCCGCCCGCTGTCGCAGCTGTTCCACCCGACCGGGCGTCCAGCCGCCTGACCGGCGATCGCGCCGGACCGCCGCCGTGCTGTGGCAACATGCGTCCATGCGGATCTGGCCGAGGCGTGCTGCACGGACACCGCCGCACGAGGTGATCGACGTCCACCCGGGCGTGCCGCCGCTCAGTGCGTGGGGCCGCAACGGCATCGTCGGCACGATCGGGTCCGGTCCGGCCGCCGGGGCGACCGTGGTCGCGCACCCGCACTGGAACGAGCGCGGTGCCCTGGACTACTACGAACTGGAGGTCTGGGACCGGACGGGACCCGTGTTCGACGAGGACGGCCGCTTCGTCATGGAGGACTGGGGGCCCGATGATCGGGTGCCCGGTACGGAGGGGGGTCTCGTCGACGCGCTGACCCGTGAGGTCGACGTCACGTGGTGGACCGACCAGGAACGCCTCGACGCGTTCTGGTCGACGCACTGGGACCGCCGCTGAACCGTCCGTCGCCGATCGCCAGCACGGTGCGGACGGACACCGGGGCCCTGGTCAGACCGGCCGGTAGATCGCGATCGGGGGAGCCGACGGGTCGCCGTCGTCGTGCGCGTCGCCGGTGGCGAGCCAGACCCGGTCCTCGTGCTCGATCGTCGTCGGCAGGTCGCCGTGCACGAGGATGCGGATCGCGGGGGCTTCGCCGTCGATCAGGTCGACGCCGTGGGCCTCGGTGCCGCCGGGGTTGTCGTGCACGTAGCTCATGGGCCCAGTGAACCCGTCCGGGGCTGGGAACACCTCGCCCTGGCCGCCCGGTCCCTCGCAGCGTTCGGGTCACCGCGATGGACCGGGCAGCGGGGCGGGTGACCCCGGTGTCCGAGGACGGCCGTCCTCGGCACCGAGGAGTCATCCGGAGACCGGCGGGTACCGGATTGGTCCGACGTGCCGGAGCAAGCGACGCGCCCGGTGGAGCACACGATCCGCGTGCCCAGCCGATGTCGGGGTAGAGTGTTCGAGTACGCGGATGTGGCGCAGTGGTAGCGCATCACCTTGCCAAGGTGAGGGTCGCGAGTTCGAATCTCGTCATCCGCTCGGAACACGCGAAGCAGCACGGTCAGCATCGCGACACGAAGGCCCCGGTCAGTCGATCGGGGCCTTCGTCGTTCAGCCGGTCCGGATCAGCGGATCCGGGTCCCGGTCACCCCGCGCCGCCGAAGCGCTCGGCCCGCACGTCGGACACGTCGTGCCCGAGCTCCCCGAGCCACCGCAGCACCTGCTCGACGAACGGCGTCGACCCGCACACGTACACGAGCGCGCCGACCTCGGGCGGGAACACCGCACGCTCGAGCCCGTCGCGGGTCAGGCGGCCGACCGGCATCCCCGACCCCTCGGGCGCACGGCGGCTGTAGACGTGCGTGACCTCGAGGGGCGCGGGGGAGCGCAGCGCGGCGTCGAGCTCCTCGACGAAGAAGTCGTCCTCGGGCGTGCGCGTCGCGGCGAGGAGCCGGAAGGGCACCGGGTCGTCGGCGGCCGCGTGCGCGGTGACCATCGGGAGCAGGGGCACGATCCCCGATCCGCCGGCGATCAGTTGGACGGGCCGGTCGGAGCGCCCTGGACGCCAGACGAACCAGCCGCCGAGCGGACCGTGCACGTCGAGCCCGTCGCCGACCTCGATCGCGTCGACGAGGAACGGTGAGACCTCGCCGCCCTCGACGCGGTCGACGGCCAGGACCACCCGCGTGCCCTCGCCGGCGGAGGCGATCGAGTACGAGCGGGAGGCCTGGTAGCCGTCCTCGGCGGTCAGGCGCAGGTCGAGGTGCTGGCCGGGGTCGTTGCCGGGCCAGGTCGGCACGTCGAGGACGATGCGGCGCGCGTTCGGCGTCTCCTGCGCGACGGCGGCGACCGTCGCCGGGTGCCAGGCCGGCCGCCTGCGGGACGCGGCGGACGGGGCGGGGGTGGGGCGTGCCTCCAGGCCGTCGACCGGTGCGGACCCGCTCACCAGTACCGCTCTTCCTTCCAGGGGTCGCCGTGCATGTTGTAGCCGGCGTTCTCCCAGAAGCCGGGCTCGTCGTCGGACTGCATGACGATCCCGCGGACCCACTTCGCGCTCTTCCAGAAGTACAGGTGCGGGACGAGCAGCCGCGCGGGCCCGCCGTGCTCCGGCTCGAGCGGCTCGCCGTCCGCCTCGAACGCGATCCAGGACTGCCCGTCGAGCAGTTCGTCGAGCGGCACGTTCGTCGTGTAGCCGCCGAAGCTGTGCACCATGCAGTACTCGAGCGAGGTCTCGACGTCGGCGAAGAACCGGTCGAGGGGGACGCCGCGCCACGGCATGTCGAGCTTGGTCCAGTGCGTCACGCAGTGGATGTCGACGGTGACGTCCTCGACGCCGAGCGCCTGCGCCTCGTCCCACGTCCACGTGTGCAGCCCGGTCTCGGTCCGGATCGAGAAGCTCCAGTCGGCCGGCTCGATGTCCGGCGTCGCCCCGGCGGACAGCACGGGCCAGTCCCGCACGAGGGTCTGCCCCGGCGGGATCCGGGGGTCGTCGCGGTCGTCCCGGCGTCCGCCGAAGCCGCGGGTGAACGTCGCCATGGGTGCTCCTTCGAAGGGTGGTCGTGACCGATCATGCCGTGTCCGGACGCACGGTGTGTGTCCGGCAGGTGACAGCGCGGTCTGCGGCCCAGCTGGCAGGTCGCCGTGCGTCCGCCGGAGGGCCGCGGTCCGGCCGTACCCTCGGCACATGAGCGGGCACACGGGGCGGGCGGACGACGCGGACGCGGACGCCGCGGCGCCGGCCGACCGGGTCCTGCTCGCGGGTGCCGCCGACGACCTGCCCGAGATCCGACTGCTGCTCGATGCGCTGCCCGACACCGCGTACGGCCAGGTCGTCGTCGAGGTGGCCTTCGCCGAGCAGGTCCGCATCCTGCCGGCACCGCCCCGGCTGAGCGTCACCTGGCTCGTCCGGTGCGAGCGCCCGTCGCTCCTGCCGTCGCTCGTGTTCGCCGACCACGGTGAACTCCTCGCCGAGGCCGTCACCGCGTGGGCGTCCGAGTGGGGCGTCGCGGGCGCCGAGCCTCGCACCGCCGTCTGGATCGGCTGCGCCGACAGCCCGTGGGTCGAGCGTGCGCGCTCGATCGTCCAGCTCGGGCTCGCCGACGCGGGTCAGCAGGTCCAGGTCGAGTCCGGCAGCTGACGCCGGCCTGGAGGCACGTGGCGGCGCCGCCGGGTCGGTGCGGTCCGCCGTCCGGGAACGGCGCGTCGGACTCGGGTCGGCCAGCCGGGTGGGGCGGGCGTCAGTGGGTGGCGTCGGCGTGCTCGGGGAACAGCACGTCGGGAGCGTCGACGCGTCGGTCCGTGACCGTCGTCGGGCTCTCGAGGTGCACGGCCCCGGACGGCAGGATCCCGGCGCCGCCGAAGCGCTCCATGACCCGCCACTGGGCGACGACGTCCTCGCCGGCGTGCTCGGTGGGCAGCACGGGCCAGAAGCCGAACCCGCCGACGGCCTCGAGCGCCGCGCGGTCGTAGAGGACGCAGGCCCCGACCCAGGCGACCCGGTAGGGCACCCAGCCGCCGGGCTCCACGTCGAGGTCCGCGGCGACGTGCGTCGGGTTCGCGGCGTTGTGCAGCGAGAGACGGTCGAACGCCGGGGTGCCGCGACGGACGACCTCGGGGACGACGGGGCCGTCCCACGGCTCGTACACGGCCGTCTCGTGCGGCCGTCGGTCGTCCAGGTAGGACAGCCCCTGCACGGCACTGCCGACGAACCCGCAGCCCAGGGAGCGGAGCGCGTCGAGCATCCGGCGGACCGAGCCCGGTTCGAGCCAGACGTCGTCGTCGAGGTACAGCACCGCGGGTGCGGTGGCGTGGTCGAGCAGGTGCTGCCGGTGCTCTGCCAAGCCGCGCCGTTCCGGGTGCGCGAGGAGCGTGACGGGGCGGCCCTGAGCCTCCAGGACGCGCAGCATGGCGGCGACCGCCGGCGCGGTGGCGGCGTCCTGGCCCGCGGACTGGTCGCTGAGGACGAGGCGGAACGCGACGTCGGTCTGGGCGGCGAGCCCGGCGAGGGTCGTGGCGAGCTCGGCGGGACGTCCGACCGTCGGGACGAGGACGTCCACCTCCGCGTCGAGCGGGGCGTCGTGCGACGGCCGGGCCCACGCGCCCGACCAGCGGGCCGCGGTCACGGCGCCGGGTCAGGCTCGACGGGGGCGGTGGGCGCTGCGGTCGTCGGGGTGGTGTCGTTCCCCGCCGCTGCCTCGCGGATGCGACGGACGACCGCGGTCGTGGAGTGCTCGGGCACGTAGTCCACCATGACGACCTCGCCGCCGTAGGCGCGGACCACCCCGGTCTCCTCGAGCATCTCGGGGGAGTAGTCGCCGCCCTTGACGTAGACCTCGGGGCGGAGCCGTTCGATGAGCGGGATCGGGGTGTCCGTGGCGAACACCGTCACGAGGTCGACGCACGCCAGCGCCGCGAGCACGCCGGCGCGGTCCTCGGCCGGGTTGATCGGCCGCTCCGGGCCCTTCAGCCGACGGACGGAGTCGTCGTCGTTGAGCGCGACGACGAGCAGGTCGCCGAGCTCCCGCGCCTGGCGCAGGTACGTCGTGTGTCCGCGGTGCACGACGTCGAAGCAACCGTTCGTGAAGACGACGCGGCGACCGGCGGCCCGGGCGGCCTCGACGGCGGTCGCGAGGTCGTCGTGGTCCACGACGGTGGCCGCGGGAGCCGTCACCGACTCGAGCAGCGCGGCGGCGGAGCAGACCGACGTGCCGGCCTCGCGGACCACGACGTCCGCGGCGGCCTGCGCGACCGTGACGGCGTCGCGCGCGGGGGCACGCACCGCCAGCGCGACGGTCGCCGCCGCGCAGAAGGTGTCGCCGGCGCCGGAGGCCTGCTGCTCGGACGCGGGGGTCGCCCGGGTCCGGAAGCCCTGGTCGGAACCGGGCTCGAGCAGGACGGTGCCGTCCCTGTCGAGCGTGACGACGGCGGCGCGGGCGCCCGAGCGGGCGAGCACCTCGGCGCGGGCGTCGACGACGGTCTGCACCCGGGCGGACCCGGTGCCGAGGTCGTGGCCGAGCAGGGCGGCGGTCTCGCCGGCGTTCGGCGTGACGAGGTCGGGGTGCAGGGCGGCCCAGCGGCGGAGGTCGTGTGCGTCCACGACGACGGCCGCGGGGCGGTCGGCGTCGAGCACGGGGACGACGTCCTCGGCACGGACGCCGAGGTCGTAGTCGCACACCACGGCGGCGTCGGCGCACCGGACTGCCCGCCGGACGGCGTCGGCGAGACGCTGCCCGGTCGCGGCGTCGGGGGTCTCGGCGATCTCGTCGACACGGACCACCACGCGGTCGCCGCCGACGACGCGCGACTTCGTGGTCGTGGTGCCGCCGGGGACCTCCACGAGGAAGGTCGTGTCGACGCCGGCCGCGGTCAGCCGGTCACGCAGGACCCGACCGGACTCGTCGTCGCCGACCAGCCCGACCATGCGGACGCGGGCGCCGAGGGCGCGGGCGTTCACGGCGGTGTTCGCGGCGCCGCCGGGCACCGCGACGGTGCCGGTGACGCGGACGACAGGGGCGGGGGCCTCGCGGGAGACCCGTTCGGCCTCGCCGACGGTCCAGCGGTCGAGGATGCAGTCGCCGATCACGACGACGAGGGGTTCGCGGTCGTCGACGGTGGCGACGAGGTCGCGGACGAGGCGGACGTCGGCGGTCACCGGGCACCACCGTCGGTGTGGGCGCCGGCGTCTGCCGTCGCGCCGCCGGTGGCGTCGGCCGTCGCGCCGGCGGTGGCTTCGGCGTCGGCCGTCGCGTCGGCCCACGTCACGCGCGCCGGCGCCGGCTCGAGGTGCACCACCGTGGTGGTCGTCATCTCGTCGAGCAGGTGCGGTCCGTACCCGAACCCGGCACCGGAGGCGCCGCGCGGTTCGGCGCTGCCGCCGGGCGCACCGCCGAAGACCGCGTTGACCTTGACGGTCCCGACCGGCAGCTCCGCCGCGGCGCGCAGGGCGTGCCCGGTGTCCGCGGTGAGGACGGTGGCCGCGAGTCCGTAGCGGTCGGCCGCCGCCAGCCGGAGGCCCTCGTCGAAGTCCTCGACGACGCGGACCGGGGCGATCGGGCCGAAGGTCTCCTCGGTCATCGCGAGCATCTCGTCGGTGCAGTCGGTCAGGACCGTCGCCGGGTAGAACGTGCCCGCACCGTCCGGGGTGACCCCGCCGGTCCGCACGACGGCGCCGTGGGCGACCGCGTCGTCGACGTGCTCCTGCACGGTGGCGCGCAGCCGGTCGTCGACGAGCGGTCCGAACTCGGCGGCCGGTGCCGCGGTACGGCGCTCGGCCTCGGCGACGAGCGCGGCGACGAACGGCTCGGCGACGGCACGGTGCACGTAGACCCGCTCGACGCTCGTGCAGATCTGCCCGGTGTTGGCGAAGGCGCCGAGGGCGACCTGCGCGGCCGCCCAGACCGGGTCGACGTCACCGTCGACCACCACGGCGTCGTTGCCGCCGTTCTCGCGGATGACGTGCGCGCGGGTCGTCGCGGCGGTGGCCGTCAGGCGGTCCCCGGTCGCGGTCGAGCCGACGTGCGCGTAGACGTCGATGCCGTCCTGCTCGAGGAGCAGCTCACCGGTGGCCGCGTCGCCGTCGACCCCGACGAGCACGCCGTCCGGCAGCGCCTCCGCCAGGAGCTCGTTGAGCCGCGCGATGGTCGCTGGGCACCGCTCGCTGCCCTTGTGCACGACCGTGTTGCCGGTGACGACCGCGGCGCCGAGGATCCCGCACGCCACGGCGACCGGGTCGTTCCAGGGCGTCAGCGCGAGGACGACGCCCCGGGGGTGCGGCACGGACCAGTCGGCGGCGCCGAACTGCCCGCGGAGGGCCTCGCCGCGGTGGACCGGTCCGAGCTCGGCGTACTGCACGAGCGTGCCGATGCCGGCCTCGACCCCGCCGAGCGCGTCGCCGGGGACCTTGCCGGTCTCCCGGGTGTTCAGGTCGGCGAGTTCCTGTGCGTGCTCGCGGAGGACCGCGGCCGCGCGGTGGAGTGCGGCACCCCGCTCGGCCGGCGCGGTCCGGCCCCAGGCGGGCGCCGCGGCACGGGCGCGGGCGACGGCGTCGCGGACCTCGTCCGGGGTCGACCGCCGGGTGGTGCTGGCGACCGAACCGGACACGGGATCGGTGACGACGATCGCGGCGTCCGCAGCGGAAGTCGCATCGGCGTCCGCAGCGGAGGGAGCAGCAGGAGCGGCAGCGGCGGCGTCGGTCGACGCGGGGGACGAAGCGGCGAGGGTCATGGTGTCCTTCGGGTGCGCGGGCGGGAGGCCCCACGCTGCCCGGCTGCTGCTGGGCGCCGGTCCGGGTTCGCTCCGGCCCATCCGCGAAGCGCAACGGAGCGCAGCGCCGCGCGCCGCCGAGCCGGTGCCCGACCGTGTTCCCGGGAGTCCTCCGGTAGACGGGGCGGGTGGAACTGATCGGCAACGGTGGAGAACGCTTCGACGACGTCCGGGAGATCGCGGTGCTCCGTGGCGGGGGACTGGGCGACCTGATGTTCGCGGTCCCCGCGCTCGAGGCCCTCGCCGCCGCCTACCCCGAAGCCCGCATCACGCTGCTCGGTGCACCGCTCGCACCGGCCGTGCTGCGCGGGAGGACGGACGCGGTGCACGCGTTCGAGGAGCTGCCCGTCGCCCCCGGCGTCCGTGACGGCGGTGAAGGTGCCCCGGACCTCGAGGCGTTCGTCGCACGCCTGCACGGTCGCTTCGACCTCGCGGTGCAGGTGCACGGCGGCGGTCGGAACTCGAACCCGTTCCTCCTCCGGCTCGGCGCCCGCCACACCGTCGGCACCGCCACCGAGGACGCCGAGGTCCTGGAACGCTGGGTCCGCTACGTCTACTACCAGCACGAGGTGCTCCGAGGGCTCGAGGTCGCCTCGCTCGCCGGAGCCGCCCCGGTCACGCTCGACCCGCGCGTCCACGTGACGGACGACGAGCGGGCCGCCGTCCGCGCGGAGCTCGGCGTCGCCGGACGGCTCGTCGCGGTGCACCCCGGAGCCACGGACCCACGCCGTCGCTGGAGTCCGGAGCGCTTCGCCGCCGTCGTGACCGCCCGGCTCGACGCGGGCGACGACGTCGTGCTCGTCGGGGACTCATCCGACGTCCCGGCGGCCCAGGCCATCCGCGGCGCGGTCCCCACCGCGCTGCACGACCACCTGCACGACCGCACGGGCACGCTGCCCCTGTCGCAGCTGCCCGCCGTGCTCGCCGCCGCCGACGTCATGGTCGGCGACGACTCCGGCCCGAGGCACCTCGCGGTCGCCGTGGGCACCCCGACCGTGGGCGTGTTCTGGTTCGGCAACGTGGTGAACGCCGGCCCGACGGACCGCGGTCGCCACCGCGTGCACCTGTCCTTCGTCACGCGGTGCCCGGTCTGCGGCATCGACGTCACGCAGGTCGGCTGGACCGCGGAGCGCTGCGCGCACGACCCGTCCTACGTCGACGAGGTCACGCCCGACGCCGTCCTCGCGGACGTCGCCGACCTGCTGGCCACGACCGCCCACCCCGTGGCCGTCGGTCCCTGAAACGGCGGCACCGGCCTGGAGGCTCGCCCCACCCCCGCCCTGCCGGTCACCGAGTGCGTACGACACCCCGTCGGCGTGTCGGCCCGCGGGCCCTTCCGGTCGCTCGGCTGCGCCGAGCGCCCCAGAAGTGGCACTCTCGCGGGGGAGCATCGCCCCCTCGTCCGTCGGCCCCTGAAACGGCGGCGCCAGCCTGGAGGCACGCCCCACCCCTGCCCTGCCGGTCACCGAGTGCGCACGACACCCCGTCGGCGTGTCGGCTCGCGGGCGCTTCCGGTCGCTCGGCTGCGCCAAGCGCCCCAGAAGTGGCACTCTCGGCACGCGAGAGGCGCGGTACCCACGGGTACCGCGCCTCGTCCGCGCTCGACGGGCTACGGCCAGCTGGGCTCGGTCGCGGGCATGATCGACAGCTCGCGGATCTCACACCCGGCGGGCTGCGACAGCGCGAACAGGATCGAGTTCGCGACGTACTCCGGCTCGATCAGCTGCGCGTCCGGACCCGGCTTGTACTGCTCCGTCCGGCCCTCGAAGAACGCGGTGCGCATGCCCGCCGGGATGATGTTCGTCACGCCGATGCGTCCGGCGGACTCGGCGGCCAGCGCCTGCGAGAACCCGCGGACGCCGAACTTCGACGCCGAGTAGGCGGTGCCGTCGCCGACCCCGCGGAGCGCGAGCGACGACGAGATCGTGACGACCCGGCCGTGCGTCGCCTCGAGCGCCGGGAGCGCCGCGCGCACGACGGCTGCGGTGCCGAGCAGGTTCACGCCGACGATCCGCTCCCAGTCGCCGGACGAGATGCTCCCGATCGGTGCGGGCTTGTCGATCCCGGCGGCCGTGACGACCGCGTCGAGTCCGCCGTGGCGCTCGACGGCCTCGCGGACCGCACGCTCGGTGGCCTCGGTGTCGGTGACGTCGACCGCGACGGCGTCGACGCCCTCGGGCACCGCGTCGACCCGCAGGTCGAGCACGATCGGGGTGCCGCCGGCCTCGGTGACGGCGGCGACGACCGCCGCGCCGAGACCCGAGGCGCCGCCGGTGACGAGGACGCGACCGATGGGGGTGGTGGGGACGGGCATGTGCTTCCTTCCGGAGGGCGTGGTGCGGCCCGTCGGCGGCGCCGACGGGCGGTGTGGTGGTGCGGACCACCGGACGGGAGGCACGTGGCGGCGGTGCGCCGTGCCTCCAGGCCGGAGGGGTCGTCGGGACGGGCGCCGTCAGCCGACGCGCGCGATGGCGGCGGCGAGCCGGGTGGTCGAGCGGCCCGCGTGGAACGGGACCGTCACGACGCGGCCGCCCCACTCGGCCAGGGTGGCCGACTCCGGGAGCTCGCTCGCCGCGTAGTCGCCGCCCTTCGCCCAGACGTCCGGGCGGAAGCGCCGGAGCGCCTCGTCCGGGGTGTGCTCGTCGAAGACGACGACGGCGTCGACGCAGTCCAGGGCGAGGAGCAGCTCGACGCGGTCCTCCTGGCTCATGATCGGCCGCTCCGGGCCCTTGAGCGCCCGGACCGAGTCGTCGGAGTTCAGGCAGACGACCAGGCAGTCGCCGAGCGCCCGCGCGGCGGAGAGCGTCCGGGCGTGCCCGGCGTGCAGCAGGTCGAAGCACCCGCCGGTGGCGACGACGGTGCCGCCGGCGCTCCGGACCTCGTGCACAACCCGGAGGGCGTCGCGGTCCACGCCGGGGACGGGCACCGGGGCGGGGCCGTCGTCCGCGAAGAGTGCCGTGACGCCACCGGCGGCCAGGTACTCCGAGGCGGCGAGCACGCCCGCGGCGACGGCGTCGGTGACGTCGGCGCCCTCGGCGAGGGCGACCGCGACGCCCGCGGCGAGCCGGTCGCCGGCGCCGCATGGATCGCCGGCGGTGACGGACGGAGCCGGCACGAACCGGCTGTCGAGCGCCGCGTCGCGGTCCGGCGCGGTGCGACGGCGGCTCGCGACGAGGGCGCCGCGGTCGCCCATGGTGACGGCGACGGCGTCGACGCCCCAGGTCTCGACGAGGGCGGCCGCCGCGTCGGTGGCGAACGGCACGCCGTCGCCGGTGACGTCGGTGAAGCGTCGGGCCTCGGCGGTGTTCGGTGTGACGACCGCGGTGCCGGGCAAGGGCGGGGCGCCCTTCGGGTGCGGGTCCCACACGACCGGGGTGGTGGTGGCGACGCGCTCGAGCGCGGCGCGGAGCTCGGGGGAGGCGGCGACCCCGCGGCCGTAGTCGGCGACCACGATCGCGTCGGCACCCTCGAGCGCGGCGGTCATCGCGGCCGTGGTGTCGGGGACGGGCGGTGTCGCGCAGCCCTCGTCGATCCGGACCAGGGCGTGGTCGACGACCCGGACGCGGGTCTTGACGGGCGTGGCGACCCCGGACGGGCCGGCGACGACGTCGACGTCGGGGAGCAGGGCGCGGACCTCGGCGGCGCGGTCGTCGTCGCCCAGGACGGTGACGAGCGTGACGTCGTGGCCCTCGCGGACGAGCATCGAGGCGACGAGACCGGCCCCGCCGGCGCGGCGGTCGTCGGTGCGGACGTCGACGACGGGGACGGGGGCGTCGGGGCTCAGGCGTTCGCTGGTGCCGGAGACGTCGACGTCGAGCAGGGTGTCCCCGACGACCACGACGCGGCGGCGGGTGCCGCCGGTGCGGCCAGCGGCGCTGCCGGTCGTGGTGCCCGTGCTGCCGGTCGTGCTGGCGGTCACCGACGGCCCCCGCGGCGGAGGGCGGGCTCCATCGCCCGGCACAGCGCGTGCACGAGGACGAGCTGCGCCTCCTGCACGTTCGCGGAGGGGCCGTCGATGCAGATCGCGTCGTCGACCGCGTCGGCGAGCGGGTTCGGACCGGGGCCGGTCATCGCGATCGACCGGGCACCCACCGCCCGCGCGGCCGCCGCCGCACGGAGCAGGTTCGGGCTCTTGCCGCTCGTGCTCAGGAGGACGAGGACGTCCCCGGCCCGGGCGTGCGCCGTGACCTGGCGGGCGAAGACCTCGTCGTAGCCGTAGTCGTTCCCGATGGCCGTGACCGCCGAGCTCTCGGCGTGCAGCGAGATCGCGGAGTACGCGGGCCGGTCACCGTCGAAGCGGCCGGTGAGCTCCGACGTCAGGTGCTGCGCCTCGGCCGCGGACCCGCCGTTGCCCGCGGCGAGGAGCCGGCGGCCGGCGACCAGGCGCCCGGCGATGTCGTCCGCCCACGCCGCGATGTGGTCCTGGTGGTCGACGAGGGACGCGATCACCGGCACGGACGCGGCGATGTGGTCGACGACGGTCCGGACGCTCGTGCGCTCGGTGCCCGGGTCGAGGGTCCCGGTCTGCTGGTCGATGGTCATCGTGCGGTCCTCTCCGTCGGGAGCGACGGGCGGAGGGTCCGGCCGGCGCGGGTGGGGCGGGAGCCCGTGGTCATGGGGGTGGGCACCGCGGCGGGGGCGGTGCCGGTCGCGGCGACGTCGGGAGCGGGCACGGTGGCACCGGACCCGGCGACGAGCCGCTCATAGACGCGCTCGCTGTCCGCGGCGACCTTGTGCCAGGTGTAGCGGGCCTCCGCACGCTCCCGTCCGGCGCGACCGTAGGCCTCGCGGCGGGCGCTGTCGTCGAGCACGAGTCCGACGGCCTCGGCGACGGCCTCCTCGTCACGCGGGGGGACGTGCAGGCCGGTGGCGTCCTCGACGACCGTGTCGATCAGGCCGCCGACGCTCGATGCGACGACCGGTCGGCCGCACGCCATCGCCTCGAGCGGCACGATGCCGAACGGCTCGTACCAGGGGGCGCACACGACGACGTCGGCGCTCCGGTACACGGCGGGCATGTCGTGCTGCCCGAGCTGGCCGCGGAAGGTCACGTGGTCGCGGACACCGAGCGAACGCGCGAGGGCGTCCAGGCGCTGGTACTCCGGGTCGTCGACCAGGTCGGACCCGGCGGTGCCGGCACCGCCGACGACGACGAGCTCGACGTCGCGACCCTCGTCGAGCAGCCGGGCGAGGGCGGCGATCGTGGTGCCGACGCCCTTCCGCCGGACCAACCGGGAGGCGGTCAGGACCCGGAACGGGCGACCCCGCTCCTCGGCGGGCCCGTCCGGCGTGAACAGCTCGGTGTCGACGCCGCACGGTACGACCGAGATGGCGTGCAGGGGGACGCCGAGGGCCTTCAGCTCGAACGCCTCGTCCGAGCAGGTCGCGACGACCTGGTCGACGCTCCGCCCGACCGCGGGCTCGACCCACTCGCGCTCCGCGGGGCTCGTGTCCGCCGAGCCCTGGTGGCGGCGCTTCACGACGCCGAGCGCGTGGAAGGTCTGCACGACGGGGATGCGGACGCCCCCGGTGCGGGCCTGGACCTGCCGGACGGCGTCGAGTGCGGCGTGCCCGGACATCCAGAAGTGCCCGTGCACCACGTCGGGGCGGTCCACGAACCACTCGGCCGCGAGCACCGCGGCGAAGGTGTCCATGAACGGGAACAGGTCGTCCTTGGGGACGTGCCGGGCGGGTCCGGCGTCGACGTGCACGACCTCGACGCCCGGACGCAGCGGCACCCGGACGGGCAGTGTGGCGTCGTCGCGGCGGGTGTACACCGTCACCTGGTGGCCGCGGTCGGCCAGCGCCCCGGAGAGCTCGGCGACGTGCACGTTCTGCCCGCCGGCGTCGACACCACCGAGCACCGCGAGCGGGCTCGCGTGCTCGGAGACCATGGCGATCTTCATCGGGTGCTCCCTTCCAGCGCGACGGCCGTCGCGCGTCCGCGTCGCGCACCCCGCGCGACGGCGTCGTCGAGGAGGTCGTCCCAGTCCGCGAGGTACCGGGGCAGCGCGTGCCGCGCGAGCGCGGCCTCCCGTGCCACGGCGCCCCGTCGGCGCGCCTCCTCGGGGTCCTCCAGGAGCGTCCTGGAGGCGCGGACCAGGTCCGCCACGTCGGTCGCGATCGCGCCGGCGTCGGCGGGCACGCTCCGCGGTGCGTCGGTCGTCGCGAGGACGAGCACCGGCATCGCCATGTGCATCGCCTCGATGAGCGACAGGCCGAGCGACGTCCACCGGTTCGGGTGCACGTAGGCGCGGCGCTCGGCGAGGGCCGCGTGCATCGGGTCGGCGGGGACGTCGCCGCGGGGGACGACGCGGTCGCCGAGGCCAGCCTCGGGCAGCCGCTCGGTGCCCATGCCCCAGACGTCGACCGGAGCGACCGCGGCGAAGCGGGGGAGCAGGTCGGTGCCGACGACCCGGCCGCGGCGCACCGGCTCGTTGATCACGACGCCGAATCGCTCGAGCGTGCCGGTGTACAGCGGCCCGGGGTCGACCACGCCGTGCTCGACGACGGTCGTGGGGGTGGTCCCGCAGTCCCACATCAGGGCGTTCCAGTGCGTCACGTGCGCGATCAGCAGGTCGTCGCGGTCGCGGAGCGGGTGCAGGCTGTTCGGTACGTCGATGCGCGGTGCGTTGTGCTCCACGAAGACCGTCGGCACCTCGCGGCCGCCGAGCAGGCGCGCCGCCTCCTCGAGCTCCTCGATGCGCTGCAGGACGACCACGTCGACCTCCGCGTCGGCGACGTCGGCGGGGTCGATCTCGATCGCGTTCGCCGGCCAGTCGCGGCCGCCGCGTCCGAGCCCCCAGGCGTCTCGCGCCGGGGTGGTCGGGATGAGGTACTCGTGGGGGCCGCGGACGAAGGCGTCCATCCAGCCGCCGTGCACGTGCCACACGAGGATCCGCATGCAGGGCCTTCCGTCTCGTCCTGAGCCCCTCCCGGACGCTCCGTCGCCGGGGTCGGCGAGGAGCAGGAGGAGCAGTGGCGCACGCTACGCAGCGCCCGCTGCCGGACCTCGCAGGCTTCTCGTGTTCATCCGCGGAGCGCGTCCGAGGAGCCGTTCGTGGGCCGCCAGGACGTCCTCGACGCGCACCGTGGACAGGCAGGGGTGTCCGGCGACGGGGCACTCGCGGGCCCGGCTCATGCGGCACGGCGCCTGCTGGTCGCCGAGCAGTTCGACGTCCGGCGCGTAGGGCGCCCACTTCACCGCGGGCACCACGGGCGAGAACAGGCTGACGATCCGGGCGCCGACCGCGGCGGCGAGGTGGGCGGGCCCGGTGTTCCCGACGACGACCACCTCGGCGCCGGCGAGCACCGCGGCGAGCTCGGCGGGGCTGGTCCGACCGCCGAGGTCGAGCGCGGTGTCCCCGGCGACCGCGGCCGTGAGCGCCCGCTCACCCGGGCTGCCGGTGACGACCACGGGGACCCCGCGCTCGGCGTAGGCGGCGACGAGCGCGCGGTGGTGGTCCTCCGGCCACGCGCGGGCGGGCACGCTCGCGCCGGGGTGCACGACCACGTACCGACCCAGGGCGACCACCTCGGGTGGTGCGACGGCGTCGTGGCGCACCACGAGCCTCCCGTCGTCGGTCGGGGGCAGCGCGAACCCGGCGGCCGCGGCGATGTGGAGGGCGCGCTCGGGTTCGGGCAGGTCCTCGGGGAGGTCCTCGCCCGGTCGCAGGCGCACGTCCAGCAGCGACCCGGGGTGGTCCACCGAGGCGCCGGTGACGCGCGCCACGCCGGCCAGGCGAAGGAGCAGCGCGACCGGCAGCGGTGACTGGTGGAAGGACGTCAGGACGACGGCCTCGTCCGGCTGTTCCTCGGTGACGAGCGCGCGGAACTCGCCGAGCAGGGCGTCGTCGATCGGGCGGGCGGTCTCGGTCACCCACGGTGCCGCCCAGACGCGCACGCGGTCGACCCCGGGCAGCAGGTCGGCGGCGGGGGCGCCCTGCGGGCCGCAGAGCATCGTGACGTGGGCGGCGCCGGCGGCGACGGCGCGGACGGCCGGGCCGGTGACCAGGACGTCGCCGAAGGAGTCGAGGCGGACCACGAGGACGCGGGGGCGGCGGGCCGGGTCGGTGCCGGTGCCGGTGCCGGTGCTGGTGTCGGTGGCGGTGCTGCTGGGCACGCCTGCGCTGCCGCTCACGCCTGCACTGCCGGGCACGCCTGCGCTGCCGCTCACGCCTGTTCCGCGGGGACGCGGGCGAGCACCAGGTCCACCGCCTCCTCGAGCGAGCCGACGACCGTGTCCGCGGCCGCCACCTCCTCCGTCCGGGTCCGCGCGGTCGGCACGAGGATCCCCTGCGCCCCCGCGGCGAGCGCGGCACCGACGTCGGCACCGATGTCCCCGACGACGACGAGCTCGGCGGGGTCCAGGCCGAGCGCCGCCGCGGCGTCGAGCACCATGCCGGGCCGGGGCTTGCGGCACCGGCACGCGTCCCCGGCGTCGTGCGGGCAGACGCACCACACGTCGAAGGGTCCGACGAGCTCGTCGACCCGGGCGTTCGTGGCGTCGACCTGCTCGCGGGTGGCCATGCCCTTGGCGACGACCGACTGGTTCGTGACGACGCCGACGCGGAGCCCGGCGGCCCGTGCCCGTTCGACGGCCCGGTGCGCCCCCGGCACGGGGACCACCCGGTGCGGGTCGGCGTTGTAGGGGACGTCGATCACGAGCGTGTCGTCACGGTCGAAGAGGACACCGCGGATGACGCGGTCCGTCGCGAGGGGCATGCTGCACTGCTACCGGTCCGACGCCGTGAAGCACCCCAGGCACGTCCGGTTAGCGTCGGCGCGGTGACCGCCGTCCCCGTACTGCCCCCGTCCGACGGGCGCCCGGACCTGCTCGTCCTCCGCGCCATCAAGCTCGGGGACGCGCTCGTCGCCGTCCCCGCGCTGCACGCCCTCCGCCGGGCGTTCCCCGGCCACCGCATCACGCTCGCGACGACGGCGTGGTTGGCGCCGGTGGTCGAGCTGCTGCCGGTGGACGTGCACCTCGCCCAGCACGGGCTCGACCACCCCATCGCCGCGCCGGCCGGCGTGGTGGACGTCGCGGTGAACCTGCACGGCGTCGGCCCGGAGTCCTCGGACCTCGTCGCCGCACTCGGCGCACGCCGCGTGATCGGCCACGCCGACCCGCTCCACGGCAACGACGGCCCGCCCTGGCCGGACGACGTGCACGAACGCGAGCGCTGGGCGCGCCTGCTGACCTGGCACGGGATCCCGGCGGACCCCGACGAGGTCGCGATCGCGCGTCCGGCCGAGCCGTCGGTCGCGCCCGGCGCGGCGGTCGTGCACGTGGGCGCCTTCCACGGTGCCCGGCACTGGCCGACGGACCGGTTCGCCGCGGTCGCGCGCGCGCTGCGGGAGCGCGGTCACCGGGTCGTCCTGACGGGAGGCACGGACGACGTCGAGCGCGCCGCCGCCGTCGCGCAGGCGGCCGGGCTGGCACCCGACGCGGTGCTGGCCGGCGTGCTCGACCTGCAGCCGTTCGCGGCGGTCGTCGCGGCCGCGAGCGTCGTCGTGACCGTCGACACCGGTGCGGCGCACCTCGCCTCTGCCTACGGGGTGCCGTCGGTCGTCGTGTTCGGTCCCGCGCCGCCGGAGGCGTGGGGACCGCCGGCGTCGGGACCGCACGTGGTGCTGACCGACGCGTCGGTGCGGCGCGGTGACGTGTTCGCCGAGGACCCGGACCCGGCGCTCCTCGCGGTCGGCGTGCAGGACGTCCTCGACGCGGTGGACTCGCTCGCCGTGACCGTCCCGTCCGCCGCCCGGTAGCGTCGGACCGGACCTGTTCCGCCTCCGATGGGAGCCCGCCGTGTTCGAAGCAACTGACATCCGCGACTGGATCGGCCTGACGGTCGTCGACGAGGCCGACGACAAGGTCGGGACCCTCGAGAGCATCTACTACGACACCGCGACCTCGGAGCCGGCGTTCGGATCGGTGACGACGGGCCTCGTCGGGTTCCAGAAGCTCCTGTTCGTCCCGCTCGTCGGGGCGACCGTGGCGCCGAAGCACCTGCGCGTGGCCTTCCCGAAGAAGCTCGTCAAGGACGCGCCGACGATCCCGACCGACGGCGAGCTCGAGGCGTCGACCGAGCCAGTGCTCTACGAGCACTACGGCCTGCAGTACCAGACCGGCAGCGGGGGAGAGCGGCGACTCGGCCGACGGTGACGCTCGGGCGGGACGGTTAGCCTGGGTGGTCCCGTCCGCGTCCCGACTCCCCGGAGGCTCGCCCTGACCCCCTCCCGTCCGGTGCTCCGCCGTGTCCGTCCGGCGTTCCGCCGTGCGGTGCTCGGTGCCGTGGCCGTCGTGGCGCTCGTCGGAGCCTCCGCGCTGGGCGGCGGTGGCGTCAGCGGTGGTGCTGGTGTCGGTGCGGCTCGTGTCGGTGGTTCCGGTGCGGCGGTCGCCGCGCCGATGTGGCCCGTGCCGGTGCCGTACCCGGTCCCGTCCGACCCGCCGGAGTCCCTCGCCGCGATCCCGCCGGGGTCGGAGTACGTCGCGCTCGGCGACTCGTACTCGGCCGGGTACGGGCTCGACGACCCGACGCATCTGCCCACCGACGCCTGCGCCCAGTCCGCCCGCGACTACCCGCACCGCATCGCCGCGCGCTTCGGCCTCGCGCTGACCGACGTCACCTGCGCGGGCGCGACCTCGGACGACGTCGTGTCGGGCTTCCAGTTCCGCGGAGTGCCGCCGCAGGTCCGAGCACTGTCCGACCGGACGCGGCTGGTGACGATCACCATCGGCGGGAACGACGCCGACCTGTTCGGTACCGCGGCGTCGTGCCTGGCGCTGTCGTCGAAGGGCCCGGTGTTCTCCGGCCGCGACGCCCCGTCGTGCCGCAGCACGCTCGTCCGCGACGGCGAGGACCAGCTCGGCGTGAAGATCCAGTCCCGCGTGGCGCTGTCGATCGCCGAGACGCTGGGGGCCGTCCGCGCCGCGGCGCCGAACGCCGTCGTCGTGTTCCTCGGGTACCCGGCGATCTTCCCGGACGCCGACCACACGCCGAGGGGCGGCTGCTTCCGGTCCGCGCTCGACCTCGGCACCCTCGCGGGGTCGTTCCCGTCCGACACCTTCCCCTTCACCGACACCGACGTCCGCTACCTGCACGGTGTGCAGGAGGAGCTCGACACCGTGTCCGCCGACGCCGCGCGGGCGGCCGGGGTCCGGTTCGTCGACGTCTTCGCGGCGTCGCAGGCGCACTCGGCCTGCGCGACGAAGGGCTCCTACGTCGCCGGCGTGTCGCTCGAGGGCAGCGGCAACCTCAGCCGGATCGACCTGGTCCCCGGCGCCCTGCACCCGAACGAGCGCGGGGTGGCGTGGCTGACCGGCCGGGTGGCCGCAGCGGTGCGGGACCTGGCCGGCTGACCTGCTGCCGCCGGGGCTCGGACCGCGTCCGCTGCCGTCTGCCGGACCCGGCCCGGCGCGGTGTCAGGCGCTGACCTCGTCGATCTCGGTCGCGGTGTGCGCCGCGGGCGGGACGACCAGGACCGGCGACACCGTCTCGCGCAGGACGTCGTGGAGCACCGAGCCGGACAGTGCGTGCACGTGTCCGACGCCGAGCACCACGAGCGACGCCCGCCGGGTGTGCGAGGCGATGGCGTGCCCCGGACGTCCCTCGACGAGCAGCGGGTGCACGCGGACGTCCGGGTGCCGAGCCGTCACGGCGGCGGTGACCCGCTGCAGGAGCTCGGCGTTCCGGGTGCGCCACCGGAGCGGCTCCTCCGCGAAGTCGGTGAGCCCGGTCCGGGTGAGCACCGGCATCTCCCACGCCCGGAGCAGTGTCAGCCGCCGGTGCGTCCGCCGGGCCTCCGCGACCGCCAGGGCCTCGGCGTGCGCGTCGGGCGGCTCGTCGACCGCCAGGACGACGTCGCCGGCGATCGGGTGGGGCCCGTCCGGCACGACCACCGTGGGCACCGCCGCGCGCTCGGCGACGCGGGCCGGGTCCCCGCCGGCCGTCGAACCGCGTCGGCCGCGGTACGTGCCGACGACCAGCAGGTCGCCTTCGTCCGACTCGTCCACGAGTGCCCGGGCGAAGGAGCCCGCGTGCCGTCGGACCGTCACGTCGGCCGTCGGTACGCCGTCCTGCACGGCCCGCGCGACGGCGTCCGCGACCCGGACGCCGTCCGGGCCGACGCGGGCCTCGCTCGCCGGGTCCACACCGATGACGTGCACCCGCTCGACGTCGCCGACGTGCTCGGTGACCCACCGCACGGCCTCGTCGTGGGGTCGCGCGGCGTCCGCCGCCAGCGTGACCGTCGTCCATCGTCCGTCCATCCCGATCGACCTCCTCGTCCGGGGTCCTCCGGGGCGTCGTTCGGCGCCTCTGGTCCCGGAAGCTACGCCCTCCGGACCGGTCTGCGCCGTGGCCGTCCTGAGGGATCGCCGAGGGTCCGCACTACGCTCGGGCCGTGGTCACCAGCGCCGGACTCCTGCTGCACCGACGGACCGCCGACCGGGACGGGCCGGAGGTCTTCCTCGTGCACATGGGCGGACCGTTCTGGCGTCGACGCCCCCGCGCCTGGTCGATCCCGAAGGGCCTGCTCGACCCCGGCGAGGACCCGCTCGCAGCGGCGCTCCGGGAGTTCGCGGAGGAGGTCGGCGTGCCTGCCCCGGACGGCCCCACCGTCGACCTCGGCGAGGTCCGGCAGGCATCGGGCAAGCGCGTCCGCGTCTTCGCGCGGCGCGCCGACGACTTCGTGGTGGACGCGGTCCGGAGCAACACCGTCCGTCTCGAGCTCCCGCGGGGATCGGGTCGTTTCGTCGAGGTGCCGGAGGTCGACGATGGGCGGTGGGTCGGCGCCGACGAGGCCCGCGCGCTGCTCGTCGCCGGACAGGTCGTCGCGCTCGACCGGCTGCTCGCGATCGACTGACCGCCGTTTGTGCGGCTTCCGGACGACGACGGTCCCGCTTCCGCGTCTCCTGGCAGCCTGAGGAAACGTCGAGGATCACTCGGCGCGGACCAGGGGAGCACGCATGCGCGGATGGCGCACGATCACGGCCGGGATCACCGGTCTCGTCCTGGGAGCAGGCTTGGCGGTGACCGGCGCGACGTCCGCGTCCGCCGCGACGACGGGGCACTGGGGAGCCTTCGAGGTGGACGGCAGTAGTCGCGCCTACACGGGCTCGGTGTCGCTGCCGGGCTTCCCGGAGACGACCTTCACCTCGACCTCGCGGCAGGCGGCGGTCGTCTCGGGTGCGACGACGGGCCAGGGGCCGTACACGCCGCCCGGGGCCGTCTACGGCAACAGCCGCGGCAACACCTACCTGAACCAGCGGCCGTCAGCCGACCAGCCGAACGCGGCGAGCGCCGCCGTCACGACCTACACGTTCGCGGGCGGGACCCCGGGTGCCGGCGGCTGGTCCTTCGTGCTGGGCGACATCGACGCCGACCAGGCCACGATCTCCGCGACGCTCGCGGACGGGTCGCCGGCGTCGGTCGCACAGCTCGGCTACCAGGGCTCCTACAACTCGTGCTCGACGGTCTCGCCCGGCGGGTGGAGCTGCCCGCCGGACCCGGGCGGCACCACGCCCGGTCAGGACCGACCGACGTGGGACGCCACGACCGGCGTCCTGGTCGGGAACGCCGCCGCGAACGACACCGCGGGCGCGTCGGCCTGGTTCACACCGACCGTGTCCCTCGCCACGCTGACCATCACCTACCAGCAGCGGAGCGGGTTCCCCGTCTACCAGACCTGGTTCGCGAACAAGACCTCGTCCCTGTCCGGGACCGCGACGCTCGACGGCGAGGCCCTGCCGGACACGCTCGTGACCGTCACCGCGCCGAACGGCACCGAGTACACCACCACGACGGACGGCCAGGGCCGCTACACGTTCGACGCGCTGACGCAGGCCGACGGCTACCGCGTGTCCGTGGCGACGCCCGACAACGCCACCCTCACCGTCGCACCGGCACCGGTGTCCCTCCGCGCGGACGTCACGGACGCCGACTTCGCGTTCGCGACACCTCCCGGCACGGTCGTGGTCGACGGGACCGTCGTGGACACCGACGGCACGCCGGTCGCCGACGTCACCGTGGTCGTGACCGACCCGGCCACCGGGGCGACCCTGGCCGAGGTCGTCACCGACGCCGAGGGCCGCTACACCGTGCCCGGTCTGCCCGCGGGTACGCCCGTCGTCGCCACGGCTGACGGCGCGACGCCCGTCACCGCGACCACCGGCGCCGACGGTGCCCCGGCCGCGACCGTCCCGCCGCTCGTCGTCCAGGCACCGCTCGGCACCGTGGGCGGACGGGTCACGGTGGACGGGACCGCACCGGGCGATCCGACGCGGATCGAGCTCCTGCAGGGCGGCGAGGTCGTCGCCTCGTTCGACACCGCGGCGGACGGCACCTACGACCTCCGTGTCCGCCCCGGTACCTACACGGTCCGGACCACCACGCCGACCGGCACCGCCGGGCCGACCGAGGTGTCGGTGACCGTTGCGGCCGACGGCACGGCGACGGCGGACTTCCCGTTCACCACGCCCGTCCCGGCCACGGTCTCCCAGCCCGGGTCCGTGCGGTACGAGGACGGCACGCCGATCGGCGGCGTCACCGTCACGGCGCGACCGGTCGACGCCGGCGCCGGGGCGGTCGTGGTCGTCCCGACGAACGCGGACGGCACCTACGACCTCGCGGGCCTCACACCCGGCACGCCGTACCGGATCACCGTCGACGGCGCGGCGGCGCAGGTCGTCACGACCGTGGACACCGGCGCCGCGTCGACCCCGGTCGACTTCGTCCTGCCGCTGCCGACGGTGGACCAGCCGGGCACCGTGACCGAGGCCGACGGCACGCCCGCACCGGACGTCGAGGTCGTGGCCACCCCGACCGACCCGGCCGACGGGGCCGCGGTGACCGTGACCACCGACCAGGACGGCGCGTTCGTGCTCTCCGGGTTGCGGCCGGAGACCGAGTACTCCGTCGTCGCCTCCACCGGCGACGTCGACAGCGAACCGGTCACCGTGACCACGGTCGCCGTCGGTGGGACGCCCACGCCGCTGACCATCGCGCTGCCGGCAGCCGCGGTCACGCCGACCCCGACGCCCTCCCCGAGCACGCCCGTGACCCAGCCGGTCGCCGACGGTGGGGGGACCACCGGCGGCGGCGCGGCCGGTCCGCTCGCGTACACCGGGGCCGAGCCCACCCCGGCGCTCGTCGCCGCCGGCGCACTCGTGCTCCTCGGCGGTGCCGTGCTGGCCGCCCGGGGCGTCCGCTCCCGGCGACGCCCGGCACAGCAGCGCGACTGACGCACACGAGGACGGGCGGGCCGGCACCAGCCGACCCGCCCGTCCTCGTGCGTGCACCGAGCGCGCACGACACCCCGCCCGTCGATCGCCGACCGTGCAGACCGTGTCGGCGGACGACGCCGAGCGTGACAGATCTGGCCCGCTCGGCGCCCCGCCCGCGCCCCTCAGCGCCGCCGACGGGTGGGCACCGACGCCGTCGCCACGGCGACCGACCCGGTGAGCGTCTGGATCGCCCGGCTCACGACCGGCACCGACGTGGTGACGACCGCGAGCGAGGACGTGATCGCCTCGATCGACGACGTCGACAGGTGCTCCTGCGCGTGCGTGTGCACGGGGAACCCGCGGCGAGCAGCGACGACGACCCCGAGGGAGCCGACGAGCACGACCGCACCCGCGAACGGCAGCCACTGCAGCCCGACGATCCCGAGTGCCTGCCCGCCGATCGCCGCGCCGCCCGCGATGCCGATGTTCGACGCCCCGTTGACGAGCGCGCCCGCGATGTCGGGGGAGACTCCGCCGGTGCGGATCGCCGCCGCCATGAACAGCGTGCCGGTGGTGCCGTTGGCCGCCATCCAGATCCCGGCGACCACCATCGTGCCGACGAGCGAGCCGTGCACGAACGGCATCGTGGCGAACGCGGCGGCCATCACGGCGATCGCTGCGAGCAGCGTCTGGCGGGGTGCCCGGTCGACGAACATCCCGGCGAGCCAGAGGCCGACGACCCCGGTGCCGCCGAGCACGAGGAGCGCGCCGCTGACCATGCCGGCGTCGAGCCCGGCGTCGACCGCGTACGGGCCGATGTACGTGTAGACGACGTAGTGACCGGCGAACAGCAGCAGGTCGGCGACGACGACGGAGAGCAGCCCGGTCCGGGCCCAGGCACGCGGCGAACCGATGTGCGGCGACGAGCTGCCGCGGACTGCCGGCAGGAACGCGGCGGCGACGACGGCGAGCGCCGCGGCGGCCAGGGCGACGGCGCCGACGGCCGGACGCCACCCGATGGTCTGCGCGACCCACGTCGCGATCGGGACGCCGAGGACGAAGCCCAGCGAGCTGCCCGAGTAGACGAACGCGATCGCCCGGCCGGCGAGCCGCGGCGGCACGATGCGCGTGGCGTAGGCCGACGCGACCGAGAAGAACAGCGCGTGCGCGACGCCGCCGACGACCCGGCCCGCGCAGACGACCGCGAACGACGGCGCCGTGGCGACGAGGACGTTCGACACCGCGTACCCGACGAGCGTCGCGACGAGGACGGTCTTGCGGGGGAGCCGCGCGGTGAACGACGTCAGCGGGAGCGCGAGCAGGGCGACGGCCGCGGCGTAGACGGTGACGACGATGCCCATGGTGGACTCGCTGACCCCGAGGTCGCGGCTCATGGTGCCGAGCAGACCGACCGGCATGAGCTCGGTCGTGATCGCGAAGAACGTGGCGAGCCCGAGCACGGCGATGCCGACGACGGACTGCGTGGTGACGGTGATCGGCCTCGTGTTCGTCGACACGGCCGAGGTGGTGGTGTTCGTGGACACGCTGCTGACCTCCTCCGGGGAACGGCGGAGCACGCGTCGGACCGACCGTCGTGACGGTGGTGCGCGATGCGCGCTCGCTGTGGTGTGGACCGGGTCGGACGACCCGGGATGTTGTGGACGACTCCACGGCGAGTGCGCTCATCCAGTGTTGCACGGTGCATCCAGATCGCGCGAGGGGGTTCGCCGAGAAAGTCCTAGGAGCGCTCCAACGCAGTGCCCGTGCGGGCATTCCCGATCGGCTGCGATCAGTTCTCGTTCGTCACCGTGCCCTGCACGCCACCGCCACGCAGGGTCAGCGTCAGCGTCCCGCTCATCGACTGCGCGGACAGGGACACCGACCCGTGCAGTGCCTCCTCGCGCGGGTAGCACGCGGTCGTGGACTCGAGCCGGTTCGCCGTCGCGACGAGGCAGATGGTCGAGCGGTCCGTCCCGATGCCGGCCCAGACGTTCCACGGTGTCTCGAAGGCACTCCCGTCGAGCGCCCGGTTCGTGAACACCAGTCGCGTCGTCCGTAGGCTCACCGGCGCCTCGACGGGGCCCGGCAGCTGGTCCGCGTACGTCTGCGGCATGTCGAGCAGCTCCTCGAGCGTGACCGTCCCCGGCGTCGGCGTGGTGCTCGGTCCGGCGGCCGGCTGGTCGCGCGCGGTGCCGACGAGCGTGCCGGCGGCGAAGGCGACCGCGATGGTCGCCGCCGCGCCGAGCGCGATCCAGACGCGCGGCCTGGCCGTCCACAGCAGCCCGGCGAGGCGGCTGCGGACCGTCTGCGGCGCACCGGCCTGGAGGCCCGCCCCACCGCCGTCCCGCGCCTCCGGTCCGTCCGTGGTCGCCTCCGGCGCGGCTGTCGCCACGGCGGCGACCGGTGCGGCCGCGCGGTCCGGCACCGCGCCGGGGCCGGCCACGCGGAGTGACCGGCCGTCGGGTTCGGCCGACGGGGCGGGCGTGGGGCGTGCCTCCCGTCCGTGGTCCGCGGCGCTGCCCGCCAGGGCCTGCAGGGCGAGCCGCGCCCGCGCAGCCTCGTCCGGCGGCGTCTCGGCACCCCAAGCGAGTGCCTCGAGCCGCGCCCGTTCCGTCGCGACGTCGTCGTCGGCCATGTGCGCTCCCGGTCCGGACGCACCGGACGACCGCCATGTTCCCACCGGAGCGCCCCGCGCGTCCGGTCGCGGCGGGCACTGTCCAGTCGGCGACGGGTAGTAGGGACGCATGACCGACCAGCACGAACACGAACGAGCCGACGCCGAGCGCCACGACGCCGTCCGGCACGACGCGGACCCGGAGACCCTCGAGGCGCTGTCGCACGACACCCAGTCCGGCGAGGCCGACTACGTCGCGACGAGCCCCGGCGGCAGCGGAACCGAGCGCCACGTCCCGACGGCCGACGAGGAGCAGGGCCGCGGGTCCGAGTACGACCCCGTCGACCAGGGCCCGCAGCAGGAGGGGCAGGGCGGCTAGCGCAGCACCCGGCGCAGCACGGCGCGCTCGCCGAGCGTCCAGACCGCGCTCGTCACGACGTACAGCGTCGCGGCGAGCGGTGCGACCGCGGCGAACACCACGGAGACGAACGGTGCCCACCGGGGGACGGCCGTCCCCGCGCGGGCAGTGGCGTCCGGTGCGGTGCCGTCGTGCGGGACCGGGTTCCAGTGCAGGGCCGCGCGGCGGGACGCCTCCACCGCGACGGTCAGGACGGCGAGCAGGACGAGGACGACCCACGCGTGCGTCCACAGCGGCCCGGTGACGACGACGAGCAGCGAGTGCCCGAGCGGGATCCCGACGAGCGTGGCGTCGAGCAGCACGTTGACGGCGCCGTCGATCGTGGCGTGCGTGAACAGTGTGTACACGAGCGACAGCACCGGTGCCTGCGCGAGCACCGGCAGGCACCCGGCGAGCGGGGAGACCCGTTCGGACGTGTACAGCTCCTGGGCCGCACGCTGCAGGCGCTCGCGGTCGGATCCGTACCGTCGCCGCAGGGCCGCGAGCTGTGGGGCGAGTCGGCGGCGGTCCCGTTCGGCCCGGACCTGCAGCACGGACAGGGGTACGAGTGCGACGCGGACGGCGAGCGTGAGCGCGACGACGGCCAGGGCGGCGGCGGACCCGCCGCCGACGGGGGTGAGGGCGCCGGTGAGCGCGGTGAGCAGGTCGGCGCCGCCGTGCAGCAGCGGGCCGACGACGGGCAGGGTGGTGATGTCCACGGGGTTCCGATCGGTGGGAGGGGCACGGGTGCATGCGGCCCGGTCACCGTCGGTGGTCGTCACCGTCCGGGATCAGGCCGGGACGGGCGCTCCCGGTGCCCGACCGCGGACGTGTCCGTCGGCGTCGGGGTGGCTCCACGCGATCCTCGTCACGAGCTCAGCGGCCTCGGCAGCGGCCGGAGCCGGGCGGGGGAGCCGTGCGGTGCCGAGGACGACGGCGAGCAGGTGCACGACGACGACACCGATCGCGGCGGCCGTCAGCCCGAGGGCGGCCACCGCGAGCAGCGGGGCCGGTCCGACCGCGGGGTCGCCGAGGACGAGTGCCGCGACGATGCGCAGCAGTCCCTCGACGAGCGTGATCACCCGTTCAGCGTAACGCCCGCGCGCCGCAGCCGACCGGCAGGAGCGGACGGGCAGGATCGACGCCATGACCGCAGGATCGCCGAGCACCCCAGCGACCCTCGCCCTCGAGCGGGCGGGGATCCCGTACACCCCGCACGTCTACGAGCACCACGAGACGGCGACGAACTTCGGTGAAGAAGCAGCGGCCGCGCTCGGCCTGCGCGAGGAGCAGGTCTTCAAGACCCTTGTGGTCTCGGTCGACGGCCAGCTCGCGGTCGCGGTCGTCCCAGTGGCGAACCGGCTCGACCTCAAGGCGATCGCCGCGGCCCTCGGCGGCAAGAAGGCCTCGCTGGCGCTGCCGGCCCTCGCCGAGAAGCGCACGGGCTACGTCGTCGGCGGGATCAGCCCGGTCGGCCAGAAGGCCCGGCTGCGGACGGTCGTCGACGAGTCGGCGCTGACGTACGCGAGCATCTTCGTCTCCGGCGGCCGCCGCGGGTTCGACATCGAGCTCGCCCCCGCCGACCTGATCACCGCCACCGACGCCCGGACTGCGGCGATCGCGCGGACCTGAGTCGGGTCGCCGCAACTTTCTCCGGCGAACGGGAATGACCCCGATCCCTCTGCGTTGCATTGAGTCGAAGGCACTCAAGTTCCCAGGAGGTCCCGTTGCCAGAGACGTTCGGCCCGACCAGCGGCAGTGACTCGTTCGACGAGTTCCTCGCACGACTCCTCGCGGCCCAGGAGACCGGCGCCCGGCGGTCCGTCCCGCTCGGACGCCCGGTCGACATCACGCGACTGCTCAGCCGTCGCACCCACGAGCTGCTCCAGCGCACCGCCACGTACGCCGTGTCCCAGGGACAGCGCGAGCTCGACGCGCTGCACCTGCTGCACGAGCTCGTCGCCACCGAACCCTTCGACGCGGTCGTCCGCTCCGCCGGCGTCGACCCCGAGCACCTCGCCCACGAGGTCGAGCAGCGTCTGCCCGCCCCGTCCGACGCACCCGTCGACGACCGCCCCGCCCTCACCCCGAGCGCGCAGCGCATCCTCGTCGAGGCCACCCAGGCCGCGCGCGGGTTCGGCAGCACCTACACCGACCCCGAGCACGTCTTCTTCGCGCTCGTCATGGACCAGGAGACCGTCACCGGTCAGCTCCTGGCGAGCGCCGGCGTGACCCCGCAGGTCGTGCAGTCGTACGCACAACAGGCCGCCGCGGCGGCGCGAGAGGGGCGTCCCGTGCCCGGCACCACCGACACCGACGAGCAGCAGCAGTCGGACACCCCGACGCTCGACCAGTTCGGCACCGACCTCACCGAGCGCGCCCGACAGGGCGGCATCGACCCGGTGATCGGCCGCGCGGACGAGATCGAGCAGACCGTCGAGATCCTGCTCCGCCGCACCAAGAACAACCCCGTGCTGATCGGTGAGCCCGGCGTCGGCAAGACCGCCGTCGTCGAGGGGCTCGCCCAACGCATCGCCGACGGCGACGTCCCCGTGCTGCTCCAGGGCAAGCGGGTCGTCGCCCTCGACCTCGCCGGCATGCTCGCCGGCACGCGCTACCGCGGCGACTTCGAGGAGCGCCTGACGAACGCGATGGACGAGATCACGGCGCACGCCGACGAACTCATCGTCTTCGTCGACGAGCTGCACACCGTCGTCGGCGCCGGCGGTGGCGGCGAGGGCGGCTCGATGGACGCCGGCAACATCCTCAAGCCGCGGCTGGCTCGCGGCGAGCTGCACCTGGTCGGTGCGACGACGCTCGCCGAGTACCGCCGCATCGAGCAGGACGCCGCCCTCGAGCGCCGCTTCCAGCCCGTCACCGTGGGGGAGCCGAGCGTCGAGGACGCGGTCGCGATCCTGACCGGCCTGGCACCCCGGTACTCCGCGCACCACGACGTCGAGTACACCGACCAGGCCCTCCGCGCCGCCGTCGAGCTCTCGCACCGGTACGTCACCGACCGGCACCTGCCCGACAAGGCGATCGACCTCATCGACCAGGCCGGCGCCCGCCGTCGGCTGGCCCGCTCGGGCGACGTCGACGTGGCCGCCCTGCGGGAGCAGGTCGCGTCCCTCGCCACGGCGAAGGACGCCGCGGTCGCCGAGGAACGCTACGAGGAGGCGTCGCGCCTGCGCGACGAGATCGACGGACTGGAGGCACGGATCACCGCCGCCTCGCAGGACGACGGCCTCCGCGCCTCCCGTCCGGCACCGGGTGACCGTACGATCACGGAGGCCGACGTCGCCGCGGTCGTGTCTCGGGCCACCGGGATCCCCGCCACCCGCCTCACGCAGGGTGACCGGAGCCGACTGGCCGGCCTGGAGGACGAGCTGCACGAGCGGGTCGTCGGCCAGGACGACGCGGTGCGCGCCGTCGCGACGGCCGTCCGGCGGAGCCGGACGGGCATGGGCGACCCGCGGCGGCCGGTCGGGAGCTTCCTGTTCCTCGGCCCGACGGGTGTCGGCAAGACCGAGCTCGCGAAGGCCCTCGCCGGGTCGCTCTTCGGCGACGAGTCGGCGATGCTCCGGTTCGACATGAGCGAGTTCGGCGAGCGCCACACGGTCTCGCGGCTCGTCGGTGCGCCTCCCGGGTACGTCGGCTACGGCGAGGCCGGGCAGCTCACCGAACGCGTGCGGCGCAACCCGTACTCGGTGATCCTGCTCGACGAGGTCGAGAAGGCGCACCCGGACGTGTTCAACCTGCTCCTGCAGGTGCTCGACGACGGGCGCCTGACCGACGGGCAGGGACGCACCGTCGACTTCCGGAACACGGTCGTCGTCATGACGTCGAACATCGGGTCGGAGTTCCTCGCCTCGCGATCAGGTGCGCTCGGGTTCTCGGCCGCGGGGGACGGCGGTTTCGACGAGGACGACCTGCGGCGCCGCGTGATGGGGCGGCTGCGCGAGGCGATGCGTCCCGAGTTCATCAACCGCATCGACGACATCGTGCTGTTCCGCAAGCTCGAGAAGGACCAGCTCCGGTCGATCGTCGACCTGCTGCTGCGGGACACCTCCCTGCGGCTGTTCGCCCAGGGGATGGCCCTGTCGGTGTCCGACGCCGCGGCCGCGTGGCTCGCCGAGCACGGCGCCGAGCCGGAGTACGGCGCGCGTCCGCTCCGTCGGCTCATCCAGCGCGAAGTGGACGACCGCATCGCGAGCCTGGTCGTGGACGAGGCCGTGCACGAGGGCGACACCGTCCGCGTGGACGTGGTCGACGGCGCGCTCGTGGTCGGTGTCGTGGACACCGCCCTGGTCTGACCCTCGCCACACGACGGCCCGGTACCGCTTCGGTACCGGGCCGTCGTCGTGTGCGGAATGCGATCCGGAACTTCTTCCGTCTTTCTTCGGGAAAAGGGTTGCGCTCGCATTCCCGGGATGGATAGTGTTCACGAGCACCACCGGCTGAACGACGACGAAAGGGGGCCGACAATGATGATCACCGCGATGAACCTGTTCCGTGGAGTCCGTGGGATCGGCGGCTCCCCGATCCGTCACCGCTGACGCGGGACGTCCGCTCCAGCCCACCCGGCCGCGCTCGCGACGAGTCTGCACTCTCGATGAGTCTGTGCTCGTTGCGCGCCTGCTGATCCGCGCGGCTGACGCGCCCTGAAGGTTCCGCTCTGCGGGTCCGATCCGGGACGCGCCCGCTCGGCGCTGATCCGGCCCTGACCGGACGCGCGCGGCGCCTTCCGTGGGCTGAGCGGACGACGTCCCCACGATCCTCCAGTACCGCGTGTCGACATTCTCGGTCGCCGCGCGGAATGTCGACGCGTGCATTTCCGGCGCGCTCCGGCACTGCATTCCTGCCCGCCCCTGCGGGTTGTTCCGTCCTGCCCTCCTGCCAGAAAGGCACCACCGTGTCGAACGACCTCGACGTCCGCCCTCCCAGTACCCGTGCGCTCCGGCGCGGGGTCTCCCTCGCCGACCGCATCGCCCTCCGGGTCGGCATGTCCCTGATCATCTGGAGTCGGCGCACCCACCACGTGCGGCACGACGTCGACCACGCCACACGGCTGCGACTCGAGCGCGAGCAGCGCCAGCGCGAGGTGGACCTGCTCGTGAACAGCGCCGTCATGCGCATGTGGCGCTGAGCCCCGCGGTCGCGACTGTTCGGCCGCTCTGCCGCTGCCGCGCGCCCGCTCCGAACCACGAACGCGACGTCGAACCAGGCACCCCGCCTGGTTCGACGTCGCTTCGTCGGTTCGACGCGCGCCGACCCGTCGCCGCGCTACGGCTTCCGGTTCGCCACGAGGGCGACCGCGTACGCCGGGAACCACGTCCCGGCAGCCGGTCCGCCGTTGCAGGTCCCGTCGCTGGCGCCGGGGGTCTTCACCCACAGCAGGGCGTCGAGCCTCGTGGTCCCGCCGGTGATCCGCGGCGTCTGCCCGAGTCCGGCGCCCGTCGGGTTGCACCACGTGCCGCGCCACCCGCGCCCGTTCCGGGACACGTCGATCACGTAGCGCGCGCCACCGACCAGTGCGCTGAGACGCTCGGCGTAGGCGCGCTCCCCTTCGACACCGTAGAAGTTCGCCACGTTCGTGTAGAAACCCCGTGCTCGGTCGATGCCCGCGCGCTGCAGCAGCGCCGCCTGCACGGCCGGCGGGTTCCAGTCCTCGTTCCCGCCGTCCAGGTAGGCGGGGACCCCGGCGTCGGCGAACGCACGGACCGCCGAGGCCACCAGTGCGGGACGGGTCGCGCTCTCGGACACGCACGAGGTCAGGTGGGACAGCGAGTCCGGTTCGACGAGGACGACGGCGCGGTGGCCGCGGAGCATCGTCGCGATCCGCTGGTTCCACACGGGGTACTCCGCTGCGCTGAGTCCGCCGGCCGAGTACCCACCGCAGTCCCGGTTCGGGATCGCGTAGGTCACGAACACCGGGGTCGTCCCGCTCTTCTCGGCCGCGGCGAGGTTGCGGGCCACGACGCGGTCCAGCTGGTCGCCGCGGAGCCAGTCGCCCAGCCAGGTGGCGATGGGCTGCGCGGCGATCGTCCGAGCGGCTGCCGCGTCGGCGGTCCTGCCCTGGGCGGCGAGTGCCGCGGCCGCGGCGGCGGGTTGGTTGTCCGGCTGCACGGTCAGTCCGCCGGCGAACACCGCACTCGCGGGTGCCGTCCTGATGGTGCCCGCCGCGATCGGCGCGCGGGCCGTCCCTGTGGCAGCCGTCGCACTGCTCGGCGCGACCGACAGGCCGACGACCACGATCGCCGCCGTGAAGGCGGCGGTGGCCAGGGTGCTGACGCGGTGGTGCACGGTTCCTCCCGACCAGGAGGGCGCCCCGTGCACCCGGTCGACCGGTCCTCGTCCAATGGGAACCCCTCACCGGCCCGCGCGTCGAGCACCAGAACGAGGGGCAGGGACCGCCCTCGGCGTGGTCCGCCCACGCGGTCGACTACCGTTGTGCGGTGACCGAAACCGCTGCTGCCCTCGTCGAACGTCTCACCGCGATCGTGCCGGACTTCCCGAAGCCCGGCATCCTGTTCCGCGACGTGACCCCGGTGTTCTCCGACCCCGTCGCGTTCGGCCGCGTCTGCGAGGCCCTCGCCGCACCGTTCGCCGTCGGCGCCGGGTTCCAGGCGGTCGCCGGCATCGAGGCCCGCGGGTTCGCCCTCGCCGGCGGGATCGCCGCGCAGCACCAGGTCGGCGTCCTCACCGTCCGCAAGGCGGGGAAGCTCCCCGGCGAGGTCCTCAGCGAGCAGTACGCGCTGGAGTACGGCGAGGCGGAGCTCGAGCTCCGCCCGGGCCAGCTGCCGCAGGGGACCCGCGTGCTCGTCGTCGACGACGTCCTCGCGACCGGCGGGACGGCGGCGGCCACCGTCACGCTGCTCGAGCGCGCGGGCTACGAGGCGATCGGGTTCGCCTCGCTCCTCGAGCTCGACGGCCTCGCCGGGCGCGAGCGCCTCGAGCCGCGCCTGCCGGTCACCGCACTCGGGCGCGTGCCCGCCTGAACCGGCGTGACCGCGCACTAGTCTTGACCCACCCCTGAACCAACCGAGGAGCACCACGATCGTGACCGACGCAGTCGCACCCGAGCCCGCAGACCTGCCCCAGGCACCCGAGCCCCGCACCGCGACGACGGCCACGACGGGCACCGAGCTCTTCGACGGCGAGCGCGGCGTCGTCGCCATCCGCGTCGGCGGTGTCCTGAAGGACCTCGACGCGGCCGTGCAGGACGGCGAGACCGCCGAGGCGGTGACGCTGCAGGAGCAGGACGGTCTCGACATCCTCCGGCACTCGGCCGCGCACGTGCTCGCACAGGCGGTCCAGCAGATCAACCCGGACGCCAAGCTCGGCATCGGCCCGCCCGTCACCGACGGCTACTACTACGACTTCGACGTCGCCGAGCCGTTCACGCCCGAGGACCTCAAGGCGATCGAGAAGGGCATGGACCGGATCATCCGCCAGGCCCAGCGCTTCCGCCGCGTCGTGGTCACCGACGACGAAGCCCGTGAGCGCATGGCGGGGGAGCCCTACAAGCAGGAGCTCATCGGCCTCAAGGGCGCCGCGGCCGACGGCGACTCCGGCGAGAGCGTCGAGGTCGGCGCCGGCGAGCTCACCGTCTACGAGAACGTCGACCCGAAGTCCGGCGAGGTCGTCTGGCAGGACCTCTGCCGCGGTCCTCACGTGCCGCACACGCGCTGGATCGGCAACGCGTCGAAGCTCATGCGCGTGGCGGCGGCCTACTGGCGCGGCTCCGAGAAGAACCCGCAGCTGCAGCGCGTCTACGGCACGGCGTGGCCGGACAAGGAGCAGCTCAAGGCGTACCAGCTCCGGCTCGAAGAGGCAGCGAAGCGTGACCACCGAAAGCTCGGTGCCGAGCTCGACCTGTTCTCGTTCCCCGACGAGATCGGCTCGGGCCTGGCGATCTTCCACCCGAAGGGCGGCATCATCCGCCGCGAGATGGAGGACTACTCGCGCCGCCGGCACGAACAGGAGGGCTACTCCTTCGTCTACACGCCGCACATCACCAAGGGCGACCTGTTCGAGCAGTCGGGCCACCTCGGCTGGTACAAGGACGGCATGTTCCCGGCCATGCACATGGACCAGGCGACCGACGAGGACGGCAACGTCACGCGGCAGGGGGCGGACTACTACCTCAAGCCGATGAACTGCCCGATGCACATCCTGGCGTACCGCTCGCAGGCCCGCTCCTACCGCGACCTGCCGCTGCGGATGTTCGAGTTCGGCACGGTCTACCGCAACGAGAAGTCCGGCGTCATCCACGGCCTCACGCGCGTCCGCGGCATGACCCAGGACGACGCCCACATCTTCACCACGCAGGAGAAGATGAAGGAGGAGCTCACCACGACGCTCCAGTTCGTCCTCTCGCTGCTCCGCGATTACGGCCTCGACGACTTCTACCTCGAGCTCTCCACGAAGGACCCGGAGAAGTACGTCGGCGACGACGAGGTCTGGGAGGTCGCGACGAACACCCTGCGCGAGGTCGCCGAGGAGTCCGGGCTCGAGCTCGTCCCGGACCCGGCGGGCGCGGCGTTCTACGGCCCGAAGATCTCGGTGCAGGCCCGTGACGCCATCGGCCGCACGTGGCAGATGTCGACCGTGCAGCTCGACTTCAACCTGCCGGAGCGCTTCGGGCTCGAGTACACGGCGCCGGACGGCTCGCGGCAGCGCCCGGTGATGATCCACCGCGCCCTGTTCGGCTCGATCGAGCGCTTCTTCGGCGTCCTCACCGAGCACTACGCGGGCGCGTTCCCGGCGTGGCTGTCCCCGGTCCAGGTCGTCGCGATCCCGGTCGCCGCCGAGTACGGCGACTACCTCGACGAGGTCGTCGCGAAGCTCCGTTCGCACGGTGTCCGCGCCGAGGTCGACCACTCGGACGACCGCATGCAGAAGAAGATCCGCACGCACACCAAGGCGAAGGTGCCGTTCCAGCTCATCGCCGGCGGCGACGACCGCGACGCCGGTGCCGTGAGCTTCCGCTTCCGCGACGGCCGCCAGGACAACGGTGTGCCCGTGGACGAGGCGGTCGAGCGCATCCTGACCGCGATCCGCGACCGCACGCAGGTCTGATGGTCGCCGAGCAGCCGGGAGGCACGCCGTCGGTCCCCGGGACCGGTCACGTCGACGACGTGGTCGGTCTCGACCCGCTGGTGATCCGGGACGCCGCGACCGGCGCGGCCGTCCCGGACGCCTTCCAGCGGCTCTGGAACCCGCACCGGATGGCGTACATCGACGCCGGTCGCGAGGGGAAGGGCCGCGGGCACGAGGACGACTGCCCGTTCTGCGAGGCGCCCCGGAAGTCCGACGAGGACGCCCTCATCGTCGCCCGCGGCGAGCACGCCTACGTCCTGCTCAACCTGTTCCCGTACAACAACGGCCACCTGCTCGTCTGCCCGTACCGGCACGTCCCGCTCTACGACGAGGCGACGCCGGACGAGACCCGCGAGATGGCGGAGCTGACCCAGACGGCGATGCGCGTGCTGCGTGCCGTGTCGCACTGCGACGGCTTCAACATCGGCATGAACCAGGGCGAGATCGCCGGCGCCGGGGTGGCCGGGCACCTGCACCAGCACGTCGTCCCGCGGTGGGCCTCGGACTCGAACTTCTTCCCGATCATCGCCCGGACGAAGTCGATGTCCCAGCTGCTGGGGGACACCCGCCGACTCGTCGCGGAAGGCTGGCCGACGGCGCACTAGAGTGGAGGGCATCATGAGCGACAGCACCAGCACCTCGGGCACCAACGGCACCTCGATCACCGGCTCCGACCGCGTCAAGCGCGGTCTCGCCGAGATGCTCAAGGGCGGCGTGATCATGGACGTCGTCGACGCCGAGCAGGCCCGCATCGCGGAGGAAGCCGGCGCGACCGCCGTCATGGCCCTCGAGCGCGTCCCCGCCGACATCCGCGCGCAGGGCGGCGTCGCCCGCATGTCCGACCCGTCGATGATCGAGGAGATCATCGCCGCGGTGTCGATCCCCGTCATGGCGAAGGCCCGCATCGGCCACTTCGTCGAGGCCCAGGTGCTCCAGGAGCTCGGCGTCGACTACATCGACGAGTCCGAGGTCCTGTCGCCCGCCGACTACGTCAACCACATCGACAAGTGGAACTTCACCACGCCGTTCGTCTGCGGTGCCACCAACCTGGGCGAGGCGCTCCGTCGCATCACCGAGGGTGCCGCGATGATCCGCTCCAAGGGCGAGGCCGGCACCGGTGACGTCTCCGAGGCGACGAAGCACATCCGCACCATCTCGAAGGAGATCGCGGCGCTGCGGTACCTCAAGGAGGACGAGCTCTACGTCGCCGCGAAGGAGCTCCAGGCGCCGTTCGACGTCGTCAAGGAGGTCGCGCAGACCGGCAAGCTCCCGGTCGTGCTCTTCACCGCCGGTGGTGTCGCCACCCCGGCCGACGCCGCGATGATGATGCAGCTCGGTGCCGACGGCGTGTTCGTCGGGTCCGGCATCTTCAAGTCCGGCGACCCCGCGAAGCGTGCCGCCGCGATCGTCAGGGCCGTCACCTTCCACGACGACCCCAAGGTCATCGCCGAGGTGTCCCGCGGGCTCGGCGAGGCCATGGTCGGCATCAACGTCGCCGACGTCCCCGCTCCGCACCGTCTCGCCGAGCGCGGCTGGTGAGCGCCCGGCCCCGCATCGGGGTCCTCGCGCTGCAGGGTGACTTCCGCGAGCACATCGCCTCGCTGACGGAGCTCGGCGCCGGCGTCGTGCCGCTCCGCCGCCCGGAGGAGATCGACGCCCTCGACGGTGTCGTGATCCCGGGCGGCGAGTCGAGCGTGATGGACAAGCTCTCCCGGGCCTTCGGCGTGGCCGAGCCCCTGTCCGCGGCGATCCGCGGCGGGCTCCCGACGTACGGCACCTGCGCGGGCATGATCATGCTCTCGTCGCGCATCGCCGCGGGGATCCCCGGGCAGCAGACCCTCGACGTGCTCGACACCACGGTGCGTCGCAACGCCTTCGGCAGCCAGAACGACTCCTTCGAGACCGACATCCCGATGCCGGCGCTCGGCGACGCCCCGGTGCACGCGGTGTTCATCCGTGCGCCCGTGGTGGAGCGGCACGGGGCCGGCGTCCAGGTCCTCGGCGCCCTCGCCGACGGGCAGGTCGTCGCCGTGCAGCAGGGCAACGTGCTCGCGAGTGCGTTCCACCCCGAGGTCGCCGGCGAGGACCGCTTCCACCGCCGCTTCCTGGCGATGGTCCGCTCCGCCTGAAGCCCGACCCGGGTGCCGGGCGCGACCGGGCTGGGACGCGACCCGCGGGGCGGCGGCGATCCGATCCTCCCGGCCGGTAGACTGGTCCGGATCTTCAGCGAGACCAAGGAGCACCGTGTCCGGGCATTCCAAGTGGGCAACGACCAAGCACAAGAAGGCGGTCATCGACCAGCGCCGCGCGAAGTCGTTCGCCAAGCTCATCAAGAACATCGAGGTCGCGGCCAAGATGGGCGGGGCCGACCTGTCGGGCAACCCGACCCTGGTCGACGCGGTCCAGAAGGCCAAGAAGACCTCGGTGCCGAACGACAACATCGACCGCGCCATCAAGCGCGGCGCCGGTCTGACCGGTGAGTCGATCGAGTACACGACGATCATGTACGAGGGCTACGGCCCGAACGGCGTCGCGATGCTCGTCGAGTGCCTCACCGACAACAAGAACCGCGCCGCGGCCGAGGTCCGGACGGCGATGTCCCGCAACGGCGGCACCATGGCCGACCCGGGCAGCGTCGCCTACAACTTCTCCCGCAAGGGCGTCATCTCGGTGACGAAGGTCGACGGCCTCGACGAGGACACCGTCATGACGGCCGTGCTCGACGCGGGCGTCGAGGACGTCATCGACCAGGGCGGTGGCTTCGAGGTCATCACCGAGGCGACCGACCTCGTCGCTGCGCGCACCGCGCTGCAGGACGCCGGCATCGACTACGACTCCGCCGACGCCGAGTTCGTCCCCGGCGTCAAGGTCCCGGTCGACGCGGACACCGCGCGCAAGGTCTTCAAGCTGATCGACGCGCTCGAGGACTCGGACGACGTGCAGAACGTCTACGCGAACTTCGACATCCCCGCGGACGTCCAGGCCGAGCTCGACGAGGACGAGGACTAGTCCGATGCTCCGGGTGCTCGGGGTCGACCCCGGGCTCACCCGGTGCGGCGTCGGCGTGGTCGAGGTCGCACCGAACCGGCTTGCCCGGCTCGTGCACGTCACCGTCGTGCGCACGCCGGCCGACATGGCGCTCGAACAGCGCCTGCTCCGCATCGCGGACGGCATCGCCGCCGAGATCGACGAGCACCGTCCGGACGCCGTCGCCGTCGAGCGCGTCTTCGCGCAGGCGAACGTCCGGACGGTGATGGGCACGGCCCAGGCCGCCGGACTCGCGCTGCACGCCGCGGCGGCGCGCGGTCTGCCCGTCGGACTGCACACGCCGTCCGAGGTCAAGGCCGCCGTCACCGGCTACGGCAACGCCGACAAGCGGCAGGTGCAGACCATGATCGCTCGGGTGCTCGGACTCGACGAGGCCCCGAAGCCGGCGGACGCCGCGGACGCGCTCGCGCTGGCCGTGTGCCATGCCTGGAGGCTCGGATCACCCGACCGGGTCGGCCCCGGTCCGGCGACGCTCACCCCGGCACAGCGCGCCTGGCGGGACGCGCAGGCCGGCACCGCGGACTCCCCGCTCGCCCGCGCGGCCGCCGCGGCGCGTCCGGGCGGTGGCGCACCGTTCGCTCGCGGCCGGGGCGGTGCCGCGCGGCGGGCCGGCTCCGTCGGTGGGCAGCCCTAGGCTCGGAGCATGATCGCGAGCCTCCGGGGAACCTGCATCGACATCGCCGGATCGGCCGTGGTGGTCGAGGTCGGGGGAGTCGGGTACGCCGTGACCGTCACCCCGGCGCACGCGCTGACGATGCGCCACGGGTCCGAGGTGTTCCTGCGCACGCGGATGATCGTGCGCGAGGACGAGCACCAGCTGTTCGGCTTCGAGTCGGCCGAGGCGCTGCAGGTCTTCGACTTCCTGCGCAGCGTGTCGGGCGTCGGCCCGAAGTCCGCGATGGGGGTGCTCGCACACCTCGACCCTGCCCAGGTCGCGAACGCCGTGGCCGCCGAGGACGACGCCGTCTTCCGCAAGGTCTCCGGCATCGGCCCGAAGACCGCCAAGCTCATCACGGTCGCGCTCTCCGGCAAGCTCCTCGCCTTCGAGCAGGCACCCGCCGGCGCCACGGTCGCGGGTGCCGCCGGGGGACACCCCGCCGCGATCGACGTCGTCTCGGCGCTCGTCGGCCTCGGGTGGCGCGAGGACGCCGCGCAGTCCGCCGTCGACTCGGTCGTCGCCACCGACCCGGGCGCCGCCGCCATGGGCACGCAGTCGCTCCTCCGCGCCGCGCTCGGGACCCTCCGTCCCGCGGGGGCCGGACGGTGAGCGGCATCACCTCCGCCGGCGCCGAGTCGCAGGAAGAACTGGCGTTCGAGGGCGCGCTCCGCCCGAAGTCCCTGGACGAGTTCGTCGGCCAGCGCAAGGTCCGCGGGCAGCTCGACCTGCTGCTCAAGGCCGCCGCGATGCAGGAACGCACGCCGGACCACATCCTGATGGCCGGGCCGCCCGGTCTCGGCAAGACGACGCTCGCGATGATCGTCGCGCACGAGTCCGGCCGTCCGCTGCGGATGTCGAGCGGGCCGGCGATCCAGCACGCCGGTGACCTCGCGGCGGTGCTCTCGTCGCTCGTCCCGGGCGAGGTCCTCTTCATCGACGAGATCCACCGCATGGCGCGCTCCGCAGAGGAGATGCTCTACCTCGCGATGGAGGACTTCCGCATCGACGTCATGGTCGGCAAGGGTGCTGGCGCGACGAGCATCCCGCTCGACCTCGCGCCGTTCACGCTCGTCGGAGCGACCACCCGCGCGGGCCTCCTCCCGAACCCCCTGCGCGACCGCTTCGGCTTCACGGCACACCTCGAGTTCTACGAGAAGGACGAGCTCGAACAGGTCCTGATCCGCGCCGCCCACCTGCTCGACCTGCGCATCGACCGCTCGGCGCTCCGCGAGATCGCCGGGCGCTCCCGAGGGACCCCACGCATCGCGAACCGTCTGCTCCGCCGGGTCCGGGACTACGCGCTCGTGCACGGCACCGCCGACGGCATGACGGCCGTCCAGGGGGCGCTCGACCTGTACGACGTCGACGAACTCGGTCTCGACCGCCTCGACCGCGCAGTCGTCGAGACGATGCTCACGCGCTTCGACGGGGGTCCGGTCGGCCTGAACACCCTCGCGGTGTCCGTCGGCGAGGAGTCCGAGACCATCGAGTCCGTCGTGGAGCCGTTCCTCGTGCGGGTCGGCCTCGTCACGCGGACGCCGCGCGGTCGGATCGCCACCCCGCAGGCCTGGCGCCACTTCGGCCTGACGCCGGGCGCCGCCACCGGGATGCAGCCGGACCTGTTCGACGACGAATAGCGGCATGCGGTATTCTGCATCCTGAGTCGTGCGCCGGGTGCAGCACCCCGCGCGACCGGACGGGTGCAGACCCGTGCCCTAGACTGCTACGGCCCGAAGCCGAGCAACCAGAGAAGGCAACGCCATCATGGATCAATCCATCTTCCTCATCGTCATCATCGTCGCGTTCGCCGCCTTCATGTTCTACAGCAGCCGGAAGCGCAAGAAGCAGCAGGCCGAGCTGCAGACGAAGATGCAGCCGGGCGCCCGCGTCATGCTCTCCTTCGGCCTCTACGGCACGCTGCTCTCCGTCGACGACGAGAAGGTCACCGCCGACGTCGAGATCGCACCGGGCACCGTCGTGACGGTCCACCGTCAGACGCTCTCCCGCGTGGTCGACGACAACGCCTCCGACGTCGACGAGACCGTGACCACGGACGACGCAGCCGCGGCTCCGGTCCTGGACCTCGGCAAGGACGACCGTCGCGACGAGCCGGAGTTCGGGCAGCGCGTCGAGCCGACCGAGTCCGACGCGGCGAAGCGCAAGACCGAAGACTGACACCCCCGGGCCGCCGGGTCCTCGTGACCCGGCGGCCTCACTCCTGCCGCCGGCGTCGCCGTCGGTCCTGAACAGAAAGACGAGACGACCGGTGGCACGATCGACACCCGTCAAGAAGGCGTTGCGCTCGCTCACCTGGTTGGTGATCATCATGGCCGCACTCGCGGGCCTGAACACCGCCGCATCGGTGCTGGCAGCCAACACCAAGGACGACACCGGCAAGTGGTTCGCCGGCGCGAGCTGGGTGCCGGAGCTGGCGCTCGACCTGCAGGGCGGCACGCAGCTGACGCTCGCGGCGCAGAACACGCAGGGCGGCTCGGTGACGTCGCAGCAGCTCAACCAGGCGGTCAACATCATCCGCCAGCGCATCAACGCCACGGGTGTCTCCGAGTCGCAGATCAACACGCAGGGCACGAACAACATCGTCGTGTCCATCCCGGGCAAGCCGGACAAGGCGACCATCGACCGCATCGAGGCCGCCGCCAAGCTCACCTTCCGCCCGGTCCTCTACACCGAGGCCGCGACGAGCACCTCGGTCGGAGGCGACAAGGGCTCTTCGGCGTCGCCGACGCCCTACACCCCGCCCGCGTCGCTCGAGGCCACGCCGACCGCGAAGGCGACGAACGGCAGCGACCTCTCGCAGGTGACGCCCGCGCTGCAGGACCTGTACACGAACTACAACTGCAAGGCTCCGGACGACGTCACGACGGCGCCCGACGACGAGCCCCTCGTCACCTGTGACCAGGACGGCGCCGCGAAGTACATCCTCGGCCCGGTCGAGGTCTCCGGCTCCGGGATCAGCAACGCGACCTCCGGGCTCGCCACCGACTCGCAGGGCGCGACCACCGGGGAGTGGGCGGTCAACCTGACCTTCAAGGGAAAGGCCTCGGACGACTTCCGCGAGGTCACGAGCCGCCTGGTCAAGCTCCAGCCGCCGCAGAACCAGTTCGCCATCGTCCTCGACGGCACGGTCATCCAGGCACCGGCCGCGAACGCCGCGATCACGAACGGCAAGGCGCAGATCACGGGTGGCTTCACCGCCGAGTCGGCGAAGACCCTCGCGGACCAGCTCAAGTACGGCGCGCTGCCGATCAACTTCCAGGTGCAGTCGAACGAGAACATCTCCGCGACGCTCGGCACCGCGCAGCTCGTCGGCGGTCTCGTCGCCGGTCTGATCGGTCTGATCCTCGTCGTGATCTACTCGATCATCCAGTACCGCGCGCTGGCGTTCGTCACAGTCCTGTCGCTCGGCGTCGCCGCGGTGATCACCTACCTGGTCATCGCGATCATGTCGTGGCGCGTCGACTACCGGCTCTCGCTCGCGGGCGTCGCGGGCCTCATCGTGGCCATCGGCATCACGGCGGACTCGTTCATCGTCTACTTCGAGCGCATCCGTGACGAGCTCCGGGACGGCCGCGGGCTCGAGAGCGCGGTGGAGTCCGGGTGGAAGCGAGCACTCCGTACGATCTTGGCGTCCGACTCGATCAACTTCCTCGCCGCCGTGGTGCTCTACATCCTCGCGGTCAGCGACGTGAAGGGCTTCGCGTTCACGCTGCTCCTCACCACGCTCATCGACGTCGTCGTGGTCGTGCTCTTCACGCACCCGATGATGCAGCTCATCGCCCGCAGCCGCTTCTTCGGCGAGGGCCACCGGTTCAGCGGACTCGACCCGTCCGCCCTCGGGGCGGTCTACCGCGGTCGCGCACAGTTCCGCGCGCCCGTGGTCGACGGCAAGCGCCAGCGCAGCGCGGGCGAGGCCCAGCGCCGCCAGACGATCGCGGAGCGGAAGGCCCAGCAGGCCTCCGGCGCGCAGGACGGCACGACGCCGGACGGGAAGGACGACTGATGGCCAGCTTCAGCCAGTTCGGCAGCGACCTCTACACGGGCAAGCGCTCGTACGACATCGTCGGCCGACGCAAGACGTGGTACCTCGTCGCGATCATCGCGATCGTGGTGTCCCTCGCCGTGCCGTGGCTCCGCGGCGGGTACCAGCTCGGCATCGAGTTCACCGGCGGCTCCGAGTTCACGATCTCGAACGCGGGTTCGACCGACCAGTCGATCGCGACCCGGACCGTCGAGTCGATCGTGCCCGAGGGCATCCCGCGCGTCTCGCAGGTCGGCCAGGACGGCATCCGCGTCCAGACCGAGCAGCTGACCGACCGCGAGACCACCCAGGTGCAGGACGCCCTCGCGAAGGCGTACGACGTCTCCGACGACCAGGTCGCGTCGACGTACATCGGTGCGACGTGGGGAGCCGACGTGCTCGCCCAGGCGATCCGCGGACTCGTGATCTTCCTCGTGCTCGCCGCCGTCGTCATGGCGCTGTACTTCCGCACGTGGAAGATGTCCGTGTCCGCCATGGTGGCGCTGCTGCACGACCTGCTCATCACGGCGGGCGTGTACGGCATCGTCGGGCTCGAGGTCACGCCCGCCGCGGTGATCGGCTTCCTGACGATCCTCGGGTACTCGCTGTACGACACCGTCGTGGTGTTCGACAAGGTGCGTGAGAACACGAGCCAGGAGTCGCACCGGACCTTCGTCCAGTCGGTGAACCTCGCGGTCAACCAGACCCTCGTCCGGTCGATCAACACCTCGGTCGTGGCCCTGCTGCCCGTCGCGGCGATCCTGTTCATCGGCTCCTACGTGCTCGGCGCCGGCACGCTGCGGGACATCTCGCTCGCGCTGTTCATCGGCATCATCGTGGGCACGTACTCGACGATCTTCATCGCGTCGCCGATGTACGCGCACCTGCGCGAGAACGAGCCGAAGATCAAGCAGGCCGACGCCAAGAAGCGCCAGGCGGCCGAGAAGCGGCAGGGCGAGGTCGACGCGACCGCCGAGGCCGTCTGATGGCGGTCGAGGTGCACGACGTCGACGTCGCCGAGGCTCGTCGCCGGATCGACGCCGGTGCGCGGCTGTTCGACGTCCGCGAGCAGGGGGAGTGGGACGAGGTCCACGCTCCCGAGGCGACGCTCGTGCCGATGTCTGAGCTCGTCGCCCGCTGGCAGGAGATCGACGGGGGCGACCAGCCCGCGATCGTCGTCTGCCACTCCGGCGGCCGGTCCGCCCGGGTCGTCGCCGCGCTCGAGCAGTCGGGCGTCCCCGCGGTGAACCTCGTCGGCGGGATGACCGCGTGGGAGCAGGCCGGCGAGCCGGTCGTCCGCGCGGGTGCCACCGCCGAGGACGCCCAGGGCGAACCGCGTCACGAGCACTGACCGGACGCGCGTAGTCTTGCTGGACCGTACCCGGACACCGGTCGTTGGAGGCGCATCATGACGGACACCCGTGAGTCCACGCCCCAGGGTGCGACCGAGCCCGGTGCGAGCCGACCCGGCTCGGCGCCGCGGCCGACGAGTCCGCTCGGTCCGAACACGACCGGGAACATCGGGTCGCTCCGGTCCCTGCTGCCGCGGCTCTTCTCGCGGGCCCAGCCGGCCGGCGCCGTCGACACGCTGATCCGGACGGTGCGGTCGCACCACCCGAAGGCCGACGTGACGCTCATCGAGCGGGCGTACTCGGTCGCGGAGCGTGCGCACGACGGGCAGAAGCGCAAGTCGGGCGAGCCGTACATCACGCACCCGGTGGCGGTCGCGCAGATCCTCGCCGACCTGGGGATCGGCACGATCACGATCGCCGCAGCGCTGCTGCACGACACCGTCGAGGACACGGACTACCAGCTCGACGAGCTCCGCGCCGACTTCGGCGACGAGATCGCGATGCTCGTCGACGGCGTCACGAAGCTCGACAAGGTCAAGTACGGCGACAGCGCCCAGGCCGAGACCGTCCGCAAGATGGTGATCGCGATGTCGAAGGACATCCGCGTGCTCGTCATCAAGCTCGCGGACCGTCTGCACAACGCCCGCACGTGGGGCTTCGTCGAGTCCGCCTCCGCCACGCGCAAGGCGAAGGAGACGCTCGAGATCTACGCGCCCCTGGCGCACCGACTCGGCATCCAGATGATCAAGCTGGAGCTCGAGGACCTGTCGTTCGCGGTCCTGCACCCGAAGCTCTACGTCGAGATCGACAGCCTGGTCAAGGAGCGCCAGCCGAAGCGCGAGCAGTTCGTGCAGAACGTGATCGGCACCCTCAAGAAGGACTTGAAGGCGTCGAAGATCCGCGGCGACGTGATGGGCCGGCCGAAGCAGTACTACTCGATCTACCAGAAGATGATCGTCCGCGGGCGCGAGTTCGACGAGATCTACGACCTGGTCGGCATCCGCGTGCTCGTCCCGACCGTGCGCGACTGCTACGCGATGCTCGGTTCGGTGCACGCCCGCTGGACCCCGCTGCCCGGGCGCTTCAAGGACTACATCGCGACCCCGAAGTTCAACCTGTACCAGTCGCTCCACACCACGGTGCTCGGACCCCAGGGCCGCGCGGTCGAGATCCAGATCCGCACGCACGAGATGCACCAACGCGCCGAATTTGGTGTCGCGGCGCACTGGAAGTACAAGCAGCGTGCCCAGGGCCGCGACGTCGACACGACGACCACCGACGACCAGGACATGGCGTGGCTCGCCCACATCACCGACTGGCAGGCGGAGACGAGCGACCCGGGCGAGTTCCTCGACTCGCTCCGGTACGAGATCGGCGCGAAGGAGACCTACGTCTTCACGCCGCAGGGCAAGGTCATCGGGCTGCCCGCCGGCGCGACCCCGGTCGACTTCGCCTACGCCGTGCACACCGAGATCGGCCACCGCACCATGGGTGCCAAGGTCAACGGTCGCCTCGTGCCGCTCGAGAGCCAGCTGTCCAGCGGCGACGTCGTCGAGATCTTCACGTCGAAGAACCCCGACTCGGGCCCGAGCCAGGACTGGCTGACGTTCGTCCGCAGTCCGCGCGCCCGGAACAAGATCAAGCAGTGGTTCACCAAGGAGCGCCGCGAAGAGGCGATCGAGCAGGGTCGCGACGCCATCGCGCGAGCGATGCGCAAGCAGAACCTGCCGCTCCAGCGCATCATGAGCCAGGACTCCATCTCCGAGGTGGCCTCGGCGATGCGGTACGAGGACGTCTCCGCGCTCTACGCGGCGATCGGCGAGGGACACGTCTCCACGCAGTCGGTCATCGAGAAGATCCTCGCGGGCGTCCAGACCGAAGCCGAGACCGACGAGCCCGAGCTCGCGTTCCCGCGGCAGGTCACGAGCCGACAGCTCCGCAACAGCGACAGCGGCGTTCTCGTGCGCGGGGCGCCCGACATCCTCGTCAAGCTCGCCAAGTGCTGCACCCCGGTGCCCGGCGACCAGATCGTCGGCTTCATCACCCGCGGCCAGGGCGTCTCGGTGCACCAGGCCTCGTGCACGAACGTGAAGTCGCTCATGAACGAGCCCGACCGCATGATCGAGGTCGAGTGGGCGCCGTCGTCAAAGTCGGTGTTCCTCGTGCAGATCCAGATCGAGGCGCTCGACCGCTCCGGCCTGCTCAGCGACGTCACGCGGGTCCTGACCGACCACCACGTCAACATCCTGTCCGCCACCGTCTCGACCTCGTCGGACCGCCTCGCGCTGAGCCGCTTCGTGTTCGAGATGGGCGACACGACCCACCTGGACCGGGTGCTCAACGCGGTGCGGCGCATCGACGCGGTCTACGACGTCTACCGCGTCAGCGCCGGCTGACGTGACAGCAGCCGATCACCCACCGAGCGGTGCGTCCAGGAGCGCGTCGAGCCGCCGGGCGGCCTGACGGACCATCGGGACGGTCCCGAGCGCGTCCAGCGCGGCCAGGACCGCCTCAGGCTCGGTCACACCCACGACGAAGAGCCCACGCACGGCGTCCGCGGCGTCCGGGTCCAGGTCCCCGGTGGCGCGGAGCAGGTCGACGACCGTGCGGACCGGTGTCGTCACGCGCACGCCGTCCAGCACGACGGTGTCCTCGGACCCGATGCGCACCTGACGGACGCGCACGGTCGTCGCGTCGGCGACACGGACACCGAGGGGCGCGGCCGCCTCCGCCGGCTCCGGGGCACACGACCGACCGCCCCAGATCCACGCCGCACTGCCCCCGCACGCGACGAGCCGACGATCGGGCACGTCGACCGCCCAGGCTCCGGCACGGAGCGACGGCACCTGAGGCTCGGCGACGGAGGCCCAGCAGGACCCCACCGGCACGAGCTCGCCGGCGAGCACGGCGGCGCGGAGCTCCGCCTCCGGCCAGTCCGCACTGGTCAGGAGTCGGGACGACGGCACCCAGCCATCCTGCCGGAGCGCGCACCGGCAGGACAGCCACTGTGGACAACCGCAGGCGCAGTCGGCGCACGACGGCAGCCGCAGGACCTCAGCGCAGGACCTCAGCGCAGGACGTCGGCGCGGTGCACGAGCGCGGCGGCGCCGATCAGCGGGCCGTCCTGCGACAGCCCCGTCGGCACGATGCGCACCTTGGTGACGAAGCCGAACTCGACCCGCTCGGCGACGGCCTGGCGGGCGTACTCGAACAGGTCGGGGGAGACGTGGGAGAACCCGCCGCCGATGGCGACGACCTCGAGGTCGACCAGACTGGTCGCCGCGGCGATCGCCTGCCCGAGCGCGCGGCCGCTGCGCTTGACGGCGGCCACCGCGACCTCGTCGCCGGCGGCGTAGGCGGCCGCGAGTTCCTCGCCGGTGGTCCCCGTGAACCCCTGGCGCTGCGCCCAGGCGACCGTCTTCGGGCCGCTCGCGACGGCTTCGAGGCAGCCGGTGCCACCGCACGCGCACGGGTCGTCGAACCCGCCGCACTCGACGTGTCCGACGTGCCCGGCGTTGCCGGTCGGGCCGCTGACGGTCCGGCCGTGCAGGATGAGTCCGCCGCCGACCCCGGTCGAGACGATCATGCCCATCACATGGTCGTGTCCCTGCGCGGCGCCCACCCAGTGCTCGGCGAGCGTGATCGCGAGGCCGTCCATGCGCAGGGTGACCGGGACGTCGGCGGGGACGTGGGCAGCGACGCGGTCGCGGAGCGGGTACCCGCGCCACACCGGCATGTTCAGCGGCGAGACGAGCCCGTGCTGCTCGTCCACGGGACCAGCGGAACCGACGCCGACACCGACGAGCACGCCGTCCGCCGGCAGTGCGGCGAGGGCGCTCGTCACGACCTCGTCGACGGCCGCCTGCAGTTCCTCGGACGTGCGTCCCGGCCCGGTGGGGCTGCGGAAGCGCGTGGCCGGCAGGACGACGCCGGCGTCGGTCACGAGGGCCGCTTCGACCTTCGTGCCGCCGAGGTCGACGGCCAGGGCGAGGGGGACGGGGACGGTGCTGTCGGTCATGCGCGCTCCGATGCGGCGGACGGGAGGCTCGGGGCGGCCGGTCGACGCATCGTCGCGCCCGGTACGACCCGGCCCGGTGCGGGTCGGTCAGGTGGTGCGGTCCCGGCCGCGGATGCGGTCGGGACGGGTGGATCTGATCAGTAGGACGAGGAGTCGTCGCCGAGCGACGACGCGGCACCGGTCTGTGCGCGGTGCGCGACCTCGTCGAGGATGCGCGCCGAGGCGCTCGTCCCGATGCGGTCGGCTCCGGCCTCGACCATCTCGAGCAGCGTGTCGAGCCCGCGCACACCGCCGGAGGCCTTCACCCCGGTGCCCGCGCCGACGGTCTCGCGCATGAGCCGGATGTGCGGGGCGGTCGCGCCGCCGCCGGCGAACCCGGTGGACGTCTTCACGAACGCCGCGCCCGCTGCCTGGGCGGCGCGGGATGCCGCGACGATCTCGTCGTCGGTCAGGAACGCGGTCTCGAGGATGACCTTCACGACGGTGTTCCCGGCGGCCTGGACGACCGCGCGGACGTCGTCCTCGACGCGCTGCCAGTCGCCGGACCTCGCGGCACCGATGTTCTGCACCATGTCGAGCTCGAACGCACCGTCGGCCAGCGCCTGCAGCGACTCCGCGACCTTGGCGCCGGTCGAGGTGGTGCCGTGCGGGAAGCCGATGACCGTGCCGACGCCCACCCCGGTGCCGGAGAGGCGCTCGACGGCGTGCGCGACGTCGCTCGGGCGGACGCACACGCTGAAGACCCGGTACGCCGCGGCCTCGTCGAGCTGGGCGTCGACGTCGGCGCGGGTGAGCTCGGGCTTCAGGATCGCGTGGTCGATGAGGGCCCGCACGGCGTCGGCGTCGATCGCGTGCGGTTCGGCTGCGTGCGGGTCATCGGGGAGCGCTGCGTTGTCCACCCGGCAAGCCTACCCGGAGGCGACCGGCGTACCGTGCCCCGCATGCACGTCCTCGTCACCGGCGCCACCGGGTACATCGGCGGCCGACTCGTCCCCCGACTCCTCGAGGCCGGACACCAGGTCCGGGTGTTCGTGCGGACCCCCCGGAAACTCCAGGACGTCCCCTGGCACGACGACGTCGAGGTGGCGCAGGGTGACCTGCAGGACGCCGTCGCCGTCCGGTCCGCCGTCGACGGCGTCGAGGCGGTCTACTACCTCGCGCACGCGATGGGGGCCGACGGCGACTTCGAGCAGGCCGAGCGCCAGGCCGTCGAGACGATGGCGCGCGAGGCGAAGTCCGCCGGGGTCCGGCGCTTCGTGTACCTCGGCGGGCTGCACCCCGACGGCGAGCTGTCGAAGCACCTGCGGAGCCGGAAGGAGGTCGGGGACGTGCTGCTCGCCTCCGGCGTCCCCACGATCGCGTACCAGGCCGGCGTCGTGATCGGGTCAGGAAGCACCTCGTTCGAGATGATCCGGCACGTCACCGACGTGCTGCCGTGGATGCCGGCGCCGCGGTGGGTCCGCAACCGGATCCAGCCGATCGCCGTCCGGGACGTCCTGTACTACCTCGTCGCCGCGCTCGACATCCCGGCCGACGTCAACCGCACGTTCGACATCGGCGGCCCGGACGTCCTGAAGTACGGGCAGATGCTCAACGGCTACGCGGTCGAGGCGAAGCTGCCGCAGCGGCGGTTCACGGTGCTCCCGGTGCTCACGCCCGGGCTCTCCGCGCACTGGTTCAACATCGTGACGCCCATCCCACGGAAGCTCGCGACGCCGATCATCGAGTCGTTGCAGTTCGAGTGCATCCAGCGCGAGCACGACATCGACGACGTCGTGCCGCGACCCGAGGGCGGCCTGACGTCCTACCGACGAGCGGTGCGGCTCGCACTCGCCCGGATGCGGAAGGGCGAGGTCGAGACGAGCTGGCGGAGCGCCACGCTCGCGGCTACCCCCGCGGACCCGCTGCCGAGCGACCCGGACTGGGCCGGGCACACCGTCTACGTCGACGACCGCCGCCGGCACACCTCCGCGTCCGCCGAGGACGTCTGGCGCGTCGTCGAGGGCATCGGAGGCGACAACGGGTGGTACTCGTTCCCGCTCGCCTGGGTCGCCAGGGGCTGGATGGACAAGCTCGCCGGCGGGGTGGGCCTGAGCCGCGGCCGCCGCGACCCGAAGCGCCTGGAGCAGGGCGACGCCCTGGACTGGTGGCGGGTCGAGCGCCTCGAGCGCGGGCGGTACCTGCGCCTGCGCGCCGAGTTCAAGTCGCCGGGTCGCGCCTGGCTCGAGATGACCGTCACACCGAGCGACGGCGGTGGGAGCGACTACCACCAGCGGGCGATCTACTTCCCGCAGGGGCTGTCCGGACGGCTCTACTGGTACTCGATACTGCCGTTCCACGGGGTGATCTTCCCCGGGATGGTGGAACGCATCACGGCCGCCGCCGAGCGCGAGTCCGAGCACACGGAGTCGACGGGGCGCAACTGGACCCAGCACAATGGGTCCGAGGCACCCGTCCACGAGGAGGCAGCATGACCGATCGGCCAGCCACGACCGAGGGACACGGACCGCTCCTGTTCCTGGGTGACAGCATCACCGAGCAGGGCTCCTGGGACGCCTGGCTCCCGGGCGAGCACGTCGTCAACCAGGGCATCGGCGGGGACACCACCGACGGCGTCCTCGAGCGTCTGGACGCCGTCGTCGCCGAGCAGCCGGAGGCGATCGTCCTGCTCATCGGCACCAACGACTTCGGCAACCACCGCGCGAGCGTCGAGCACGTCGTCCGCGGGGTCGAGTCCGTCCTCGTGACCCTCCGACGCGAACTGCCGGGTGTCCGCCTGCTCCTCGTGTCGATCCTGCCCCGACAGGCCGAGTGGGCGGCGAAGATCGACGCGGCCAACCGGCACCTGCGCCAGTTCGTCGCCACCTGCCACGCGCAGTACCTCGACCTCTGGCCCGCCCTCGCCGACGGCGACCACCTCGACGAGCGGTACACCGACGACGGCCTGCACCTGACCGAGGACGGCTACCGCGCCGTCGTCGCGGAGCTCGAACCCGCCCTCGAGCGGCTCCGTGGGCTCCCGCCGATGTCGCGCCCGATCCAGGCGATCGACCTCGAGGAGGCCGGCGCCTGATGGCACGGAAGGGTCGGCCCCCGGCGGGGTCGTCGCTCACCGGCGTGCCCTCGTCGCGACCGGGCACCGCCGGCCGCGGGGCGACCACCGCGAAGACCACCCCGCCGTTCACCCGGCCCGCGCTCGCGCCGTCGCTCATCGCGGCGATGCTCCTGCTGGCGTTCGTGGCGATCATCGACTCATCGGCGTTCGTGTTCGTCCGGTGGGGCGTGACCGTGCTCGCGCTCATCGTGCTCGTTTTCGCGGTGCGGGGACGCACGTGGTGGGCCGCCGTGGCGATGGCGGCCGTCGCGGTCTGCTGGAACCCGGTCGTCGTCGTGCCGATCCCGGGGCAGGTCTGCGCCGCCCTGCAACTCGTCGTGGCCGCGCTGTTCGTCGCTGTCGGGATCCTCGTCAAGGTGCCACGTCAGGCGGACGCGAGCAGCGCCTCCAGGCCGTAGCGCACCACGTCGTCGGCGCGAGCCGACCCGCCGACCGGGGTGACCGCCGGACGGTAGGATCACAGGAGCCGGGCGCAGGGCCCGGCGACACGATCCGAAGGGCATGGATGAGCCACGAGACCGAGCCGGCGACCGAGAGTCCTCTGCTGAACCCTCGACCGTCCTCGGGCGGTCTCGACCGTCCCGACGTCGTCGTCCGCAAGGGACGGCTGACCCTGGTCAACGGGCACCTGACGCCCCAGCAGTCGATGATCGAGGACCTCCTGTTCCTCGACGACGCGCTCACCGCCGGCGACGTCGACCACCTGCTCATCCGCGGCAACGACCAGCGACCCGTGATCGCGGTCGACGAGCGAGACCGCCAGCGGGCCGAGAGCGCCGTGATGGCCGCCTCGGCGAACGAGCCGTTCTACGCCAAGCCGCCGGGCAAGCCCGCGGTGCTCGTCATCGACGACGGGCTCGGTCCGGTCGAGGAGCCGGTCCTGCGGGTGTTCCGCCCCCGCCTCGAGCCGCTCGGGCGCTTGCGCTACGGGGCGGAGACGAGCGTCCAGCTCGAGTTCTGGCGCGTGACCGACACCGAGGTGCTCGCGCCGAAGGAGAACGCCCTCATGCGGCGTTCCCTGCCCGTCGAGGAGTTCGTCGTCGTGGACATCGAGCGGTACGGCCGCACATGGCGCACCGTCGAGCACATGTTCGAGGACCACGTGTCGGACATCCGCTTCCCGATCGACATCGTCTTCTCGTGGGTCGACGGCAACGCGATCGAGTACCAGCGCGCCCGCCAGGCCGCGCAGGCGAGCGCCGTGCTGGGGGAGGGCGACGACGCCCCCGCCCGCTTCCGGCAGATCGACGAGCTGAAGTACGCGCTCCGATCGGTGCACACCTTCGCCCCGTGGATCCGGCAGATCTACATCGCCACCGACTCGCCGGCGCCGCACTGGCTCGCCGACCACCCGAAGGTGCGGATCGTCCGGAGTGAAGAGTTCTTCGCCGACCCCTCCGTGCTGCCCACGCACAACTCGCAGGCCGTCGAGTCGCAGCTGCACCACATCCCGGGCATCAGCGAGCACTTCATCTACTCGAACGACGACATGTTCCTCGGCCGCTCGGTCGACCCGTCGGTGTTCTTCAGCCCGGGGTCGGTGACGAAGTTCATCCTCGCGACGACCCGGATCGGGCTCGGCTCGAACAACCCGGCACGCAGCGGGTTCGAGAACTCTGCCCGGGTGAACCGTCGCCTGCTCCAGCAGCGCTTCGGCGCGGTGACCACGCGGCACCTCGAGCACGCGCCCACGCCGCTCCGGGCGTCGATCATGACCGAGATGGAGCACGAGTTCGCGGACGAGTTCCGGGCCACCGCCGCGTCGCGCTTCCGGGCCGCCGACAACATCTCGGTGACGAACTCGCTCTACCACTACTACGCACTGCTGACCGGTCGCGCGATCATGCAGGAGAACGCCACCGTCCGGTACGTCGACACGACGATGCAGTCCGGGCTCAAGGCGCTCGACGACCTGCTCAAGAAGCGGAACGTCGACTTCTTCTGCCTGAACGACGGCAGCTTCCCCGAGGTCTCGGACGAGGAGCGGACAGCGCGCGTCACGGAGTTCCTGGAGCGGTACTTCCCGTTCCCGGCGCCGTGGGAGCGTACCGCGGAGTAGCGCTGGCGCCCGGCGCCGGGCGAGCCGGGGGTGGGGCGCCGGACGCGCCGGACGTGCCGAGTGAGGGGCGCCGAGTGTGCCACATCTGGGACGCTCGGCGTCGCCGCTCGACGTTCCCCGCACGCTCGGCGTCGCACACACGGGGTGTCGTGCGCGTTCGGCGCGCTCGTTGCGCTCCAGCTCGGGCAACGAAAGGCCGCAGCACCACGGCGACGCAGCGCTTCGACTCCGCGGCACCGCGCTCGTCAGCGGCGGACGGGGCTGATGGGCACCGCGTCGAGGGTGAACACCGGGATGGTCGCCGTGACCGGGGCCGGCTCGACCGCGGCCGGGATGGAGACCCCCGCGGCCGCGAGACGTGCTTCGGTCTCCGTCGCGGAGACGGGCTGCCCGACGGTCGAGTAGTGCCCGACCGGGACCACCGAGTGCACGACGTTGTTGCCGTAGACGTGCACGAGGTTGAACGACTGCGCGCCGTCCTGTCCCCGGGTACCGCCCTGGTACTCCGTGAGGTCCTGCGTGTAGCACGTGGCGCTGGCGACCGAGACCGGGATGCCGGCGAACACCGCGCTCGTGGAGTAGTGCAGGTGACCGGCGATGATCGCGATGACGTCGGAGCCCTCGACGACCTCGGCCAGGGCCGCCTGGTCACGGAGCTCGACGAGGACGGCGAGGTCCTGGACGCTCGGCACGGGCGGGTGGTGCATCGCGAGGATCGTGCCGTGCGGCGCTGCCTCGGAGAGGACCTCGGCGAGCCAGTCGAGCTGCGCGGGGGAGACCTCGCCGTGGTGCTGGCGCGGGACGCTCGTGTCGAGGGTGATCACGCGTAGGCCGTTCACGTCGTACACGAAGTCGACGGGGCGGTCGGTGGGCTGCAGGCCGAAGAGCTCCTGGCGGAAGGCGCCGCGCTCGTCGTGGTTCCCCATGGCCCAGATGACCTGCGCGCCGATCCTGGCCGCGGCTGGCTCGACGATGTCGCGGACCCGGGCGTAGGCGCCGGGCTCACCCTTGTCGGCCACGTCGCCGGTGACGACGATCGCCTCGGGGTGGGTGCCGGAGGCCTCGATGTCGGCGACGATCGCCTGCAGTCGTGCTGCGGAGTCGACGTCCCCGTAGAGGGCGCCGTCTCCCGCCACGAGGTGGGTGTCGCTGAGGTGGAGGAGGAAGTGGTTCGGCCTGGGGTGTTCGGCCGTCCGGCTGTCCATCGGTGTCTCGTTCCGTTGGCGGATGCGTGGTGCAACACAGTGCCACACCGTTCTCCACGAGTCCACCACCCGTTCTTGAATCCGAGGTGAACCGGAAGCGTGTTTCTCTGAAATTGAGGCGAACGAACGAACCCCCCGACCACGAAGTGGACGAGGGGCTCGTTCGTTCTTGCCGAGAAGTGTTGCTGAGGCTTAGTGATTCCCGGCACCGACCGCGGGGGCCGGGGTGGTGCTGTCGATCTCCGGACCGTGGTGCGCGGCGTGCGCGGCCTCGAGCTCGGACTTCGTGACCGGCGCGATGCGGTCCTCGAAGAAGAAGCGGGAGAGGCGTGCACGGGTCTTCTGCACCGCGGTGATCCGACCCTTGGCGTCCGGACGGATCATGAGGGGCTTGTACTCGTTGAACTGCAGGAGCTTCCAGCGCTCGTACTCGTCGAGCTGCTCGTGCACCTCGATGTACTCGCCGTGCGGCAGGCGGACGATGCGGCCCGACTCGTAGCCGTGCAGGACGATCTCGCGGTCCTTCTTCTGCAGCGCGAGGCAGACGCGCTTCGTGATCCAGAAGGCGACGAACGGGCCGAGGACCGTCGTGGCCTGGATGACGTGGATCACGTGCTCGATCGACACCATGAAGTGCGTGGCGATGATGTCGGACGAGGCAGCCGCCCAGAGCGAGGCGTACAGCGTGATGCCCGCGGCACCGAAGGCGGTGCGGGTCGGGGCGTTGCGCGGACGGTCGGCCAGGTGGTGCTCGCGCTTGTCACCGGTCACCCACGCCTCGATGAAGGGGTAGATGAACATCGCGATGATGAGGAACATCAGGACCGCGATCGGCACGAGGATGTTGAACGACACCGTGTAGCCGAACCACACGACCTCCCAGTGCGGCGGCACCAGACGGAGCGCGCCGTCGGCGAAGCCGATGTACCAGTCGGGCTGGGTACCGGCGGACACCGGGGACGGGTCGTACGGGCCGTAGTTCCAGATCGGGTTGATCGTGAACAGCGACGCGATGAGGGCCAGGATGCCCGCGACGATGAAGAAGAAGCCACCGGCCTTCGCGGCGAACGCTGGGAGGATCGGGACGCCGACGACGTTCTCGTTCGTCTTGCCCGGACCCGCGAACTGCGTGTGCTTGTTGATGACGACCAGCACGAGGTGGACGCCGAGCACCGCGACCAGGATCGCCGGGAGCAGCAGGATGTGCAGCGTGTACAGGCGGCCGACGATGTCGGTGCCCGGGAACTCGCCGCCGAACAGCAGGTAGGCGATCCAGACGCCGATGACGGGGACGCCCTCGATCATGCCGACGATGATGCGGAGACCGTTGCCGGAGAGCAGGTCGTCGGGGAGCGAGTAGCCCGTGAAGCCCTCGGCCATGGCCAGGATCCACAGCACGAAGCCGAAGACCCAGTTGAGCTCACGCGGCTTGCGGAAGGCACCCGTGAAGAACACGCGGGCCATGTGCAGCATGATCGAGGCCACGAACAGCAGGGCCGCCCAGTGGTGGATCTGCCGGACGAAGAGTCCGCCGCGGATGTCGAACGAGATGTTCAGCGTGGACTGCAGGGCGGTCGACATCTCGACGCCCTTCAGCGGCACGTACGAGCCGTTGTAGACGACCTCGGTCATCGACGCCTGGAAGAAGAACGTCAGGAACGTCCCGGAGAGCAGGACGACGACGAAGCTGTACAGCGCGACCTCGCCGAGCATGAAGCTCCAGTGGTCGGGGAAGATCTTCCGCCCGACCTCCTTCACGAGGCCCGAGATGCTGGTGCGCTCGTCGATGTAGTTCGCGACCCCGCCGATGATGCGGGATCCGCGCTCCGGCGCCGGCTTCGTGGCCGTCGACGAAGGGGTGGTGGTTGTGGTGCTGGTCATCAGCGTTCACGCTCCCAGAAGGACGGTCCGACCGGCTCGTGGAAGTCGCTCTGGGCGACCAGGTAGCCGTCGTCGTCGATCGCGATCGGAAGTTGGGGGAGGGGACGTGCGGCCGGGCCGAAGATGACCTCGCAGTTGTTCGAGACGTCGAACGTCGACTGGTGGCACGGGCACAGCAGGTGGTGCGTCTGCTGCTCGTAGAGCGCGACCGGGCACCCGACGTGGGTGCAGATCTTGGAGTAGGCGACGATGCCGTCGTAGCCCCAGTCCTCGTGCCCCTTGGCGGGGTTGAGGTCCTTCGGGTCGAGGCGCATGAGGAGGACGGAGGCCTTGGCCTTCTCCTCGAGCATGTGCTCCGAGTCCAGCATGCCGTCCGGGATCACGTGGAAGACCGAACCGATGGTGACGTCGGAGGCCCGGATGGGGAGGCCCGTCGGGTCCTTCGTCAGGCGCATGCCCGACTTCCAGAACGTGTGACGGAGCAGCTCGTTCGGGTCCTCTGCCGGGGCGAGGTCACGGACGAGGACGATGCCGGGCAGCGGGAACGCGGCCAGGGCGCCGATCATCGAGTTGCGGATCAGCTTGCGGCGGCCGAACCCGGACTCCTTGTCGGCGAGCTGGAACGCCTCGACCGCCTTGGCGCGGGTCGCGTCGGTCCCACGGGTGGGGTGGCGCATCTCGGAGATCTCGCGGTCGACGACGAGCGTCTTCGACCAGTAGACGGCGCCGAGGCCCAGGGCGATGAGCGCGAGGGCGATGGCCAGGCCGAGCCAGAGGTTGCCAGCGCGGACGGTGCCGAAGTTCTCTGGGTCGATCGGGAACGCGACGTAGGCCGCGATCGCCAGGACGCTGCCCACGATGGACAGGTAGAAGAACGTGGCGACCTGACGCTCGGCCAGGCGCTGCTTCTTCGGGTCGACGTCGGTGCGGCGCGCGCGGTGCGGCGGCTCGCCCGGGTTCTCGAACGGGTCGGCGGGAACGACCGCCGTGCCTGCCGGGGTACTGGTCGTGCCGTGCTTCTCGACAGCCGAGGACGAGCTCAGTGCCTCGTCGTCGTGCTCTGCCATGGTGTTCCCTTCAGTGTCGTTCGACACGGACGATCAGTTGGTCTTCGCGGTCAGCCACACGGTCATCGCGACGACCGCACCGAGACCGAAGATCCAGATGAACAGACCCTCTGCCACCGGGCCGAGGGAGCCGAGGGCGAAGCCGCCGGGCGACTTGTTGTCCTGCACGTACTTGAGGTACGTGATGATGTCGGCCTTCTGCTCGGGCGTGAGGTTCAGGTCGTTGAAGACCGGCATGTTCTGCGGGCCGGTGGCCATGGCCTCGTAGATGTGCTTGCCGGAGACCGTCTGCAGGTTCGGCGCGTACTTGCCCTCGGTCAGCGCACCACCGGCACCGGCCACGTTGTGGCACATCGCGCAGTTGATGCGGAAGAGCTCGGCGCCCTCGGCGGCGTCGCCCTTGCCGTCGGTCAGCGACGTGGAGGGGACGGCCGGGCCGGGGCCGAGCGAGGCGACGTAGGCACCCATCGCGTCGATCTGCTCGTCCGTGAACTGGGCGGGCTTCTCCTCGGCCTGCGGGCCCTGGGCAGCCATCGGCATGCGACCGGTGCCGACCTGGAAGTCGACCGACGCGGCGCCGACACCGATGAGGGACGGGCCCTCGCTCGTGCCCTGCGCGTCGAGACCGTGGCAGGTCGCGCAGTTCGAGGCGAAGAGCTTCTGGCCCTCGTTCACCTTCGACTGGCTCGAGGCCACGGTGGTCGTGCTGTCGTCGGCGTTGGCCGTCGAGCTGAACAGCGCGTACGCACCGCCGGTGGTCATGAGACCCACGACGATGAGCGACACGGTCGCCATCGGGGAGCGGCGGCCCTTCTTGGACTTGGTTCTGTTGAACATGCTGTGCGGGGTGTCCAGTTCCTACTTGAGAAGGTAGATGACGGCGAAGAGACCGATCCAGACCACGTCGACGAAGTGCCAGTAGTACGACACGACGATCGCGGTGGTCGCCTCCTTGTGCCCGAAGTTCTTGGCGGCGAAGCCACGACCCAGGGTGAGGAGGAACGCGATGAGACCGCCCGTGACGTGCAGGCCGTGGAAGCCGGTGGTCATGTAGAACGCGGAGCCGTAGGCGCTCGAGGAGAGCGTGACGCCCTCGTGCCAGAGGTTGGCGTACTCGAAGATCTGGCCGCAGACGAAGATCGCGCCCATGCAGTACGTGACGAAGAACCACTCCGTCATGCCCCAGTCCTTCGGGTTCCAGCTCGTGCGGTGCACCTGGAAGCGTTCGGCGGCGAAGACCGCGAACTGGCAGGCGAAGCTGGACAGCACCAGGATGATCGTGTTCACGGAGGCGAAGGGCACCTCGAGCTTGGACGTCTCGGTCGCCCAGAGCTCGGGCGAGGTGCTGCGCAGCGTGAAGTAGATCGCGAACAGGCCGGCGAAGAACATGACCTCGCTGCCCAGCCACACGATCGTCCCCACGGCAACGGCGTTCGGCCTGTTCAGGACCGGACCGCTGGCGGATCTGGAGAGAGGGGTGCTAGTCACGTCCTCCATTATGGCCGAAACCTGTGACAGTGTTTTCGCAGCAGACTGGCGGGTCTCTCGAACTCACTACGATCGAGGCATGTCGCTCTCACTCTCCTGGCCTGCGGTGATCAGCGCGCTCATGGCGCGCGAGGACCTCTCGATCAGGCAGTCCACATGGGCCATGGAGGAGATCGTCCAGGGGCGTGCGACAGCAGCACAGATCGCCGCGTTCGCCGTGGCCCTGCGTGCGAAGGGCGAGACCGTCGACGAGGTCGTCGGGTTCCGCGACGCCATCCTCGATGCCGCTGTCCCACTGGACGTGGACTCGATGGCGCTCGACATCGTCGGCACCGGCGGCGACGTCGTGGGTACCGTGAACGTCTCGACGATGGCCGCGATCGTGATCGCCGCCTCGGGCGTGCCGGTCGTCAAGCACGGCAACCGCGCGAGCTCGTCGAAGTCCGGATCGAGCGACGTGCTCGCCGCCCTCGGGCTCGACCTGACGATGGACGCGGTGCGGGTAGCGGACACGTTCCGGCGTGTCGGTCTGACCTTCGCCTTCGCGAGCGCGTTCCACCCCGGCTTCGCGCACGCGGCTCCGGTGCGCCGCGAGATCGGCGTGCCGACCGTCTTCAACTTCCTCGGCCCGCTCGTCAATCCCGCCCGGTGCGAGGCGAACGCGGTCGGTGTGGCCCAGCTCGAGCTCGTGCCGATCATCACGGGCGTGTTCCAGACCCGCGGCGCCACGGCACTGGTGTTCCGCGGTGACGACGGCCTCGACGAGCTCACCACGACCGGGCACTCGCACATCTGGGAGGTCACCGGTGGCCGCGTGATCGAGCACGACCTCGACCCGCGGGACCTCGGGATCGCCCGCGCGCGTACCGAGGACCTGCTCGGCGGTGACCCGGAGCACAACGCCGCCGTGGTCCACCGGGTGCTGGCGGGGGAGACCGGCCCGGTCCGGGACATCGTCCTGCTGAACGCCGCCGCGGGACTGGTGTCCTTCCGGCTCGCCGAGGACCCCGACCAGGCCGATCGGCCGATCCTGCAGCGCTTCCGCGAGCAGCTCGTCGTGGCCGCCGAGGCGATCGACTCCGGCGCAGCGGCGCAGAAGCTCGCCGACTGGGTCGGCGCGGCCCCCGCGGCCTGACCCGGCGACGCCGCGGCGTCGAGCGGCGACCCAGCCGAACCTCCGAGACACCGCCGAACCGCCGAGACGCCCCCGGATCCGGGGGCGTCTCGCCGTCGTGGCGGCGTCTCGCGAGCAGGCGCACCAGCGGACGCACCAGCAGGCCACGCACTGGAGGCGCGATGCCGGTCCGTCGGACCGGCACCGCGCCTCCAGGCGGTCAGCTCACACGCGGGTCAGCGCACGTCCTCGTCGACCCAGTCGAAGGTCTTCGTGACGGCCTTCTTCCAGAGGCGGAGCTGACGGTCGCGCTCGGCGTCGTCGAGCTGGGGCTCCCAGCGCTTGTCCTCCTGCCAGTTGGCGCGCAGCTCGTCCAGGTTCGCCCAGAACCCGACGGCCAGACCGGCGGCGTAGGCGGCACCGAGGGCGGTGGTCTCCGCGACGACCGGTCGGACGACCGGCACGTTGAGGATGTCCGCCTGGAACTGCATGAGGGCGTCGTTGGCGGTCATGCCGCCGTCGACCTTGAGTTCCGTCAGCTCGACACCGGAGTCGGCGTTGACCGCGTCCAGGACCTCGCGGGTCTGGAGCGCCGTCGCCTCGAGCGCGGCACGGGCGATGTGGCCCTTGTTGACGTAGCGCGTCAGGCCGACGAGGGCACCGCGGGCGTCCGGACGCCAGTACGGCGCGAACAGACCCGAGAACGCCGGGACGAAGTAGACGCCACCGTTGTCCTCGACGGTCTTGGCGAGTGCCTCGACCTCGGGGGCGCTGCCGATGATGCCGAGGTTGTCGCGGAGCCACTGGATGAGCGAGCCCGTGACGGCGATCGAGCCCTCGAGCGCGTAGTGCGTCTCCTGGTCGCCGAGCTTGTAGCCGACGGTGGTGAGCAGCCCGTTCTCGGAGCGGACGATCTCGGTGCCGGTGTTGAAGATCAGGAAGTTGCCGGTGCCGTAGGTGTTCTTCGACTCGCCCTGGTCGAACGCCGCCTGGCCGAAGGTCGCGGCCTGCTGGTCGCCGAGGATGCCGGCGATCGGGACCTCGCGGAGCAGGTTGGACGACTCGACGTGGCCGTAGACCTCGGAGGAGCTGACGATCTCCGGCAGCATCGACTTCGGCACGCCGAAGTCGGCGAGGATGTCGTCGCGCCACGACAGCGTCTCGAGGTCCATGAACAGCGTGCGGGACGCGTTCGTGACGTCGGTCTTGTGCACGCCGCCGTCGGTGCCGCCGGTCAGGTTCCAGAGGACCCAGGTGTCGGTGGTGCCGAAGAGCAGGTCGCCGGCCTCGGCCTTCTCGCGGGCACCCTCGACGTTCTCGAGGATCCAGGCGATCTTGGTGCCGGAGAAGTACGTGGCGAGGGGCAGGCCGACGATCGCCTTGTAGCGGTCGGTGTCGCCGTCCGCGAGCTCGTCGACGATCGCCTGCGTGCGGGTGTCCTGCCAGACGATGGCGTTGTAGACGGCCTTGCCGGTGGTCTTGTCCCAGACCACCGCGGTCTCGCGCTGGTTGGTGATGCCGACCGCGGCGACGTCGTGGCGGGTGATGTCCGCACGGGACAGCGCCTGGCCGATGACCTCGCGCGTGTTGTCCCAGATCTCCGCGGGGTCGTGCTCGACCCACCCGGCGCGCGGGAAGATCTGCTCGTGCTCCTTCTGTCCGACGGAGACGATCGAACCGGAGTGGTCGAAGACGATCGCTCGGGTCGAGGTGGTGCCCTGGTCGATGGCGACGATGTAGTCGGCCATTGGTGCTCCTTTGCGGGTGTGTTCGGTGCATCGGTCGGCGCGGGGCGTCGACCGGGGCCGGCTCCGGGTGGGGCCGACCGGTGCGGGAGGGGTCAGACGAGGGGGAGGAGAGCCTTCGACAGCACGGCTGCGAGCGCGCCACCGACGAGCGGTCCGACGACCGGGACCCAGGCGTAGGACCAGTCGCTGGAGCCCTTGCCCTTGATCGGCAGGAGGGCGTGGGCGATGCGCGGACCGAGGTCACGGGCGGGGTTGATGGCGTAGCCGGTCGGGCCACCGAGCGAGACACCGATCGCGATCACGAGGAAGGCGACGGGGATCGCGCCGAGCTCGGCCGGGGTCTTGCCGTTGGTGAAGGCGATGACGACGAAGACGAGGACGAAGGTGCCGATGATCTCCGTCACGACGTTCCAGCCGTACGAGCGGATCGCCGGGCCCGTCGAGAAGACGCCGAGCTTCGCTGCTGCGTCCGGCTCCTCGTCGAAGTGCTGCTTGTAGGCGAGCCAGACGATGACCGCACCGATGATCGCGCCGATGAGCTGCGCGATCCAGTACAGGAACATCTGGCCGATGGTGATGTTGCCGAGGATCGCCTGCGCGAGGCTGACCGCGGGGTTGAGCTGGCCGCCGGACTTGTACGAAACGGTGACACCGGCGAAGACCGCGAAGCCCCAGCCGATCGTGACCATGAGGAAGCCCGCACCGAAGCCCTTCGACTTCGTGAGGGAGACTGCGGCGACGACACCGCCACCGAGGATGATGAGCATCGCCGTACCGACGAGCTCGGAGAGGAAATTGACGCCGATGCCGTCCATCGGTGACCTCCTGTGCGTAGGGGTCGGGGGTCCGGTGGTGCTGCGTCCGGCACTCCCCGTTGAGTGATTGGGGCCGAGCATAGTGACGCGGATCGCCGCTGCGCGATGCGCCACCGAGGGAAGTTCGCGAAAGTGCACGAACGTGCATGCCCGGTGTGCGGTTGCCCATCGCGAGCCGTCGCCATGCCCGCATCGTGCTGCACGAACGTGCACATCGACCGAACGGGCGGCCGCTGTAGGGTGAACGCACTCCGGTCGACGACGGCGGTGTGGCCCGTCGCGAGCGGCCCCGCCACCGTGGAGGACAGCATGAAGAAGCTCATCAACGATCCGCAGGCCGTCGTCACCGAGACCGTGCGCGGTTTCGCCCGGGCGCACGCCGACCACGTCGTCCTCGTCGAGGATCCGATCCACCTGCACCGCGCCGACGCTCCCGTCGCCGGCAAGGTCGGGATCGTGAGCGGCGGCGGCAGCGGGCACGAACCCCTGCACGCCGGGTTCGTCGGGTACGGCATGCTCGACGCCGCCGTCCCCGGCCCGGTGTTCACGAGCCCGACCCCGGACCCGATCGTCGCCGCGACGAAGGCCGTCGACGGGGGAGCCGGGGTGCTCCACATCGTCAAGAACTACACCGGCGACGTGCTCAACTTCGAGACCGCCGCCGAGCTCGCCGGCATGGAGGACGTCCGGGTCGAGAGCGTCGTGGTCGACGACGACGTCGCGGTGCAGGACTCGCTCTACACGGCCGGACGCCGCGGGGTCGCCGGCACGGTCGTCGTCGAGAAGTGCGCGGGTGCCGCCGCCGAGCGGGGCGACGACCTGGACGCCGTGGCCGCCGTCGCGCGGCACGTCAACGACGTCACCCGCTCGATGGGACTCGCGCTGTCCTCCGGCACCGTCCCGCACGCGGGGGAGCCGTCCTTCACGCTCGCCGACGACGAGGTCGAGCTGGGCATCGGCATCCACGGCGAGCCCGGGCGGGAGCGGATCCCCATGGCACCGGCCGACCAGCTCGTCGACCGGGTGCTCGAACCGATCCTCACGGACCTCGACGCGCCGGCCGGGTCGGACCTGCTCCTGCTCGTCAACGGCATGGGCGGCACGCCGCTCGCCGAGCTCTACATCCTCTACCGCCGCGCGGCCGAGGTGCTCACGGACCGTGGCCACCACGTCACGCGTAGTTTGGTCGGGGACTACGTCACGTCCCTCGAGATGCAGGGGTTCTCGCTCACCGTCACGGTGCTCGACGACGAACTCACCGCCCTCTGGGACGCCCCGGTGGAGACCCCGGCCCTGCGCTGGGGCCGCTGACACCGCCCACCCTCCAGGAAGGAACACGAATTGGCGCTCGACACCGCATGGGCCCTCGACTGGGTGCGTCGCACCGCGTCGACCATCGACGACCACCGGGCGGAGCTCGTCACGCTCGACCGTGAGATCGGCGACGGCGACCACGGCGAGAACCTCGACCGCGGGTTCCGCGCGGTCGTCGAGGCGCTCGACGCCGGCTCCTTCGACTCGCCCGGTGCGGTGTTCAAGGTCGTCGCGACGAAGCTCATCTCGACGGTCGGCGGCGCCGCCGGCCCGCTCTTCGGCACCGCGTACCTCAAGGCCGCGCAGGCCGCCGGTGACGCGTCGGAGCTCGACGCCGACACGCTCGTCGCGGTGCTCACCGCGGCTCGCGACGGGGTCGTCGCGCGCGGCAAGGCCGAGGTCGGCGACAAGACCATGGTCGACGCGTGGACGCCCGCCGTCGACGCCGCCGCGACCGCCGCGACCGCCGGCGAGGCCCCTGAGCGCGTGCTCGAGGCCGCCGCGGACGCCGCGGCCACCGGTGCCGAGTCGACCGACCCGCTCGTCGCCCGCAAGGGCCGCGCGAGCTACCTGGGGGAGCGGGCCGTCGGGCACCGCGACCCGGGCGCGCAGTCGACGGCGTACATCCTGCGCGCGGCGGTGGAGGCCGCGTGACGGTCGGCATCCTGGTCGTCTCGCACAGTGCGGCGGTCGCGACCGGCACCGTCGAGCTCGCCCGCCAGATGGCCGCCGACGTCCCGATGGTCGCCGCCGGCGGGACCGAGGACGGCGGGATCGGGACCTCCTTCGAGGCGATCACCGCGGGGTTCGAGGAGCTCGGCACGGCCGACGCGGTCGTCGTCCTCTGCGACCTCGGCTCCGCGTACCTGACGACGGACACCGCGCTCGACTTCCTCGACGACGACGCGCGGGCACGCGTGCACGTGTCGCAGGCGCCCTTGGTCGAGGGCACGGTGGCCGCTGCCGTCGCCGCCCAGACGGGCGGCGACGTCGACGCGGTGCTCGCTGCCGCGGCGACCGCCGCAGCGTCCGAGGCGGAGGCGAGCAGTGCCTCCCGTGCGGACGGCGACCAGCCTGGAGGCACGGGGCCGGGTGTCGGGGCCGCCAGCGTCGACGACGTGGCCGCGTCCGCGACCGTCGAGCTGGTGAACGAGAGCGGTCTGCACGCGCGACCGGCCGCGGAGTTCGTGAAGACCGCAGCGAGGCACGAGGCGAGCGTCCGCGTGAACGGCGTGGACGCGAAGAGCCTGCTCGCGATCATGGCGCTCGCCCTGCCCAAGGGTGCGACCGTGACCATCGAGGCGACCGGCGCCGACGCGCAGGACGCCGTCGACGCGCTGACCGCACTGGTCCGGTCCGGCTTCGGCGAGTGACCGCACGCTGACCGTCCCGCGTCCGTCCACGCACGCGCCGGACGGGCGTGGGGTCAACCGGTGACCGAGACGGTGCCGGCGAGGTCGATGTCCGACGGCCCGCCGGTCACCCCGGCGTCGGCGAGGAGCGTCGCGCCGAACACCGCGCACCGGTCGGGGACGTCGGCGAGGCGGCTGCGATCCGGCGGGCAGTGGGGGAGCACGCCCTCGTCACGGCGCCGAAGGGGGCGATCGGGCACATGTTCGGTGCGGCCGGGGCGGTCGAGACGATCCTGACCGTGCGGGCCCTGGAGACCGGGACGGTGCCGCCGACGCGCAACCTCGAGCACCTCGACCCGGCGGTCGAGCTCGACGTCGTGGCGGAGGCTGCGCGGCGGGCGCCGCTGCGGGCGGCGCTCAACAACTCGTTCGGGTTCGGCGGGCAGAACGCGTCGCTGGTACTGACGGCGGCGTGACCGCGGCGCGGTGGGGCGTCCGACCGTCCGGCGGTCCGTCTGTCCGTCCGTCCGTGTGTCGGTCTGCCCTTCTGTCAGGATGAGCGCGTGCGCGCAGTCCAGTACGAGCAGTTCGGTACCCGCCCCGTCATCGTCGACCTGCCGACGCCGACCCCGCCCTCCGACGGCGTCGTCGTCCGCGTCGCGGCGACCGGCGTCTGCCGGAGCGACTGGCACGCCTGGAAGGGCCACGACGACTCGGTCCGGCTCCCGCACGTGCCGGGTCACGAGTTCGCCGGCGTCGTCGACGCGGTCGGCCCCGGGGTCACCCGCTTCACCGTCGGCCAGCGCGTCACGGCACCGTTCGTCTTTGCGTGCGGCACGTGCGACCAGTGCCGTGACGGCGCCACCCAGGTCTGCACGCGCCAGGAGCAGCCCGGGTTCACGCTGCCCGGCTCCTACGCCGAGGCCGTCGTCGTCCCGCACGCCGACGTCAACCTCGTGGCGCTGCCCGACGAGGTCGGGTTCGCCGAGGCCGCCGGGCTCGGCTGCCGGTTCGGCACGGCGTACCACGCCCTGCACACCCGCGGACGCGTCGCTGCAGGGGAGTGGGTCGTCGTCTTCGGCTGCGGCGGGGTGGGGATCTCGACGGTCATCGTCGCCCTCGGGGCTGGTGCGCGGGTCGTCGCGGTGGACGTCTCGGCCGCTGCACTCGAGCGTGCGGCCGGACTCGGGGCCGCCACGGTCACGATGGGCGACGGCGCGGTCCGGACGGTCCGGGAGCTCACGAGTGGCGGCGCGCACGTGTCCGTCGACGCGTACGGCAGCCGTGCGACCTCGGTCGCCGCGGTGGCCTCGCTCCGGCCGCGGGGGCGACACGTGCAGGTCGGCCTGCTGCTCGACGACGAGGCGATCCCGGCGATCCCGATGGGCCGCGTGATCGGTGACGAACTGGAGCTGCTCGGCAGCCACGGGATCGCGGTCGGCGAGTACGCCGCGATGCTCGAGGACGTCGTCGCCGGGCGGCTCCGGCCGGCGGAGTCGATCGGCCGGACGGTCGGGTTCTCGGACCTGCCGGACGAGCTCGTCGCGATGGACGGGCCGCCGACGTCTGCGGGCATGACCGTCGCGGTCTTCGAGCGGTAGGGCAGAGGCGACAGCCCGCCCTCGGACCATGCCGCGTCGACCTGAGTTGACATAATATGCATTATCGGCGCTTGCTCGCGGCGTGGTCCGTTCGACTCCAGGATGCAGGACACGCCGCCCACGGTCACCGTGGGCGGCGTGTCCTGCGTCGTCGTCAGTGCTCGGGCGTCTCGTCGCCCGTGGGCACGTCCTCGCTGTCGATCTCGAGCGCGGCCTGCTCCTCGCCGTGCTCCTCGAGGTCCGAGCGGTCCGTGTCGGGCTGCTCGGGTGCCTCTGCCTGCGTGGTCTCTTCTGCCGGGTCCGGCTGGCTGTACGTCATGCGGCGCACGCTACTCGTCGCGGCCTGGCGGGGTCCCGCGGGTGCGGTCGCGCAGTGCGCAGCCCGACCACGGACGGGACGGGAGGCACGTGGCGACGCCGCCACGTGCCTCCCGTTCGGAGTCGTCGTCAGTTGTTGAGCATCTGTGTCGCGAGCACGGCACCGAGGATCATGAAGATGATCGCGACGACGATCGCGATGGCGCTGAGGACGATGCCCGCGAGCACCATGCCACGGCTGAGGCCGCGGCGACGGGCGATGATGCCGAGCACCAGGCCCACGATGCCGGCGACGAGGCCGACGATCGAGACCAGGAACGCGAAGACGACGCCGACGATGCCGAGGACCAGCGAGCCGACGGCGAGGCCGTTGCCGCCGCTGCGGACCGGGGCTCCACCGGGGGCGTTCGGGGCCGGCGGGTAACCGTTCGTGGACATGGGAGCTCCTTGGATCAGGGGCCGGTGGTGCGGGCGCACCCGGCCGTCACCGCACACGGTATGCGTTCCGTGCGCGTTCGGTTCAGGTTGCCCGTGCGTTCGCTGCCGGTTGCTTCAGTGCTCGTCGACGCCGACGGGAGGCACGTACGCGGCGAGGTGCTCGCCGGTGAGCGTCGAGCGGGCGGCCACCAGGTCGGCCGGAGTCCCCGCGAAGACCACCCGGCCGCCGTCGTGCCCGGCGCCCGGCCCGAGGTCGATGATCCAGTCGGCGTGCGCCATGACGGCCTGGTGGTGCTCGATGACGACGACCGTGCGGCCCGCGTCGACGAGCCGGTCGAGCAGCCCGAGCAGCTGGGCGACGTCCGCCAGGTGGAGGCCGGTCGTCGGCTCGTCGAGGACGATCACCCCGCCGGGGTCGCCGAGGTGCGTCGCGAGCTTCAACCGCTGGCGTTCGCCACCGGAGAGCGTCGTGAGCGGCTGCCCGATGGTCAGGTACCCGAGCCCGACGTCGACGAGCCGACGTGCGACGGTGTGGGCGGCGGGGACGCGCGACTCCCCCTCGGCGAAGAACCGTTCGGCCTCGGCGACGGACATCGCCAGGACCTCGCTGATGTCCCGGCCGCCGAGCCGGTACCCGAGCACGGACTGGTCGAACCGCCGACCGCCGCACTCCGCGCACGGCGTCGAGACACCGGCCATCATGCCGAGGTCGACGTAGACCACACCGGCGCCGTTGCATGCTGGACAGGCACCCTCGGAGTTCGCGCTGAACAGGGCTGGCTTCACTCCGTTCGCCTTCGCGAAGGCCTTGCGCACCGGCTCGAGCAGCCCGGTGTACGTCGCAGGGTTGCTGCGGCGGGAGCCGCGGATGGCGCTCTGGTCGACGGCGACGACCCCGTCCAACGTCGCCAGCGATCCGTGGACGAGCGTGCTCTTGCCGGAGCCGGCCACACCGGTGACCACCGTGAGCACACCGGTCGGCACGTCGACGTCGACGTCCTGCAGGTTGTGCCGGTCGGCACCGCGGATCGGGATCGCACCGGTGGGTCGACGGACGGTGTCCTTGAGCGCGACGCGGTCGCCGAGGTGCCGCCCGGTCACGGTGTCGCTCCCCCGGAGCTGGTCGACCGTCCCGGTGAAGCACACCCGTCCGCCGTCCCGGCCGGCCCCCGGGCCGAGGTCGACGACGTGGTCCGCGATCCCGATGACCTCGGGCTTGTGCTCGACGACCAGCACGGTGTTGCCCTTGTCGCGGAGCCGCAGCAACAGGTGGTCCATCCGCTCGATGTCGTGCGGGTGGAGGCCGGTGCTCGGCTCGTCGAAGACGTACGTGACGTCGCTCAGGCTCGAGCCGAGGTGCTTCACCATCTTCACCCGTTGGCCCTCTCCCCCGGACAGCGTGCCGGTCGGCCGGTCGAGCGAGAGGTACCCGAGTCCGATCTCGACGAAGGCGTCGACCGCGTGCCGCAGGCCGTCGAGGAGCGGCTGCACGGACGGCGCGTCGAGGGTGCGGAGCCAGGCGGCCAGGTCGGACACCTGCATCGCGCACACCTCGGCGATGTTCCGGCCGGCGATGCGCGACGAACGGGCGGTGCCGTTCAGGCGGGTGCCGTCGCACGCCGGACAGGTCGTGAAGGTCACCGCACGGTCGACGAAGGCGCGGACGTGCGGCTGCATCGCCTCGCGGTCCTTCTGCAGGAACGAACGGCGGACCCGGAGGACCAGGCCCTCGTACGTCATGTTGATGCCGGCGATCTTCCGCTTCGTCGGCTCGCGGTACAGGAAGTCCGCACGCTCCTGCTCGGTGAACTCGCGGATCGGTTTGTCACCGTCGACGAACCCGGACTCCGCGTACATCCGGACCATCCAGCCGTCCCCGCCCCATCCCGGGATCGTGATGGCGCCGTCGGACAGGGCCCTGGTGTCGTCGAAGAGCTGTGCCAGGTCGATGTCCGAGACGCTCCCCCGTCCCTCGCACTCCGCGCACATGCCGCCGAGCCGGGAGAACGAGACGTGCTCGGCCTTGGCGTCCTTGCCCTTCTGCACGGTGATCGCCCCGCCGGCGGTGACGGTCGCGAGGTTGAACGAGAACGCGTTCGGGCCGCCGACGTGCGGTTCGCCGAGGCGGCTGAAGAGGAGCCGGAGCATCGCGTAGGCGTCGGTGACCGTGCCGACGGTGGACCGCGGGTCGGCGCCGATGCGTTCCTGGTCGACGACGATCGCGGTCGTCAGCCCGTCCAGGACGTCGACGTCGGGCCGGGCGAGCGACGGCATGAAGCCCTGCACGAAGGCGCTGTACGTCTCGTTGACCATCCGCTGCGACTCGGCGGCGAGCGTGGCGAACACGAGGGAGCTCTTGCCGGACCCGGACACCCCGGTGAAGACCGTCAGTCGGCGTTTCGGCAGGTCGACGTCGACGTCGCGCAGGTTGTTCTCGCGCGCGCCGCGGACGCGGATCCGATCGTGCTGGTCGGCCGGGTGTCGGGTGGTGTCGCCCATGCGACGACGGTAGCGGTCCGGCGGGCGCCGGGACAGCCCCTCAGCGGCGGCTGTGGAGACGGACGAGGCCCGGGAGCTCGGCCGGTTCGAACGGCTCGTCGGTGGCGTCCAGCTCGTCGGCCGTCCACCACCGCGCGTCGAGGATGTCGACCTGCTCGTCCTCGGTCCACCCGGCGTCGGACAGGGTGAAACCCGGCGTGCGCACGACGTAGAACTCGCTGTGGCCGCGGTCGTGGTCGGCGAGGTCCCACTCGACGGTGAAGTCCCAGGTCCACACGGGCTCACCCGGGTCGTCGACGACGATGCCGGTCTCCTCGCGCAGCTCGCGCACCGCGGCGTCCCGGTGCGACTCCCCCGGGTCGACGCCGCCGCCCGGCGTGATCCAGCGGTGCGCGCCGTCGGACGACGGCGACCGCGTGTCCATCAGGAACACGCGGTCGTCCGGGTCGAGCAGGATGATCCGGGAGGTGCGGCGCAGGCCGGGCTTGGCGGTCACCCGGACGACGTTACTGCGTGAAGCCGCTGACGTCGCCGACGAGCTTGGTGTGGTCGGCGGGGATCGGCTCGACGGCGGCGAGGGCGATCTCGGCCGCGAACTCGGAGACGCTGTAGAGCTTCCCGACCTCCTGCCGACGACCCTCGATCGCGCCCGGGTTCAGGCGGTTGAGGAGCGTCGCGGTGATGGTGCCCTCGATCATGTCGCCGGAGACGACGACGAACTCGATGCCGGCGGCGTCGAGCTGCGGGATCAGCTCGCGGAGCGCGAGTTCCCCCGCCCGCTTGCTCTTCGCGACGGGGACGTACTCGTCCATCGTCTCGGCGGTCTCGACGAAGTGGGCCTGGTGGCTCGTGACGAAGACGACCCGCGAGCCGGTCGGCATGTGCGGCACGGCGGTCTGCAGCATGTCGACCTGCGCGTCGCGGTTCAGGCGGAGCGCGTAGTCCTCGCCCAGGTCGGCCTCCATGCCGCCGGAGGCGTTCAGGACGAGGAGGTCGATGCCGCCCCACTCCGACACGACCGTGTCGACCATCGCCTGCACGGAGTCGTGGTCGGTCAGGTCCGCGGCGACGGCGAGGGCCGAACCACCAGCGGCGACGACCTTCTCGGCGATCTGCTCGGCACGACGTGCCTTGTTGCGGTAGTTCACGACGACCTTCGCGCCGGCCTCCGCCAGGTAGCCGACGGTGTCGGCGCCGATGCCGCGCGAGGACCCGGTGACGAGGGCGCGCTTGTCGGCGAGGGATCCGGGGGCGAGGGGGTTCGTCACAGTGTTCTCCTGGTCGCGTCTTCCGGCCGGTCGGCCGCCGACGAGCCTACCAACCGGTCCGGGCCGCGCCGCCCGCGCTCGTCCCGGGGTCAGGGGCGGACGGTAGGTTGGAGGGAAGTACCGGCAGTCGCGACGCTGCACGCCGGCGTGCGCGACGAGGGAGGGAGTCCGCGTGAACACCGACTGGATCCAGACCATCGTCTGGATCGGACTGACACTGCTGCTCGGGGTGGTCGAGGTCTTCACCCTCGACTTCATCTTCCTGATGCTCGCGGCTGGGGCGGCCGGGGGGTTGATCGCAGCGCTGCTCGGCGCACCGTGGTGGCTCGCGGCCATCGTCGCCGCCGGCGTCGCGCTGCTGCTGCTCTCGCTCGTCCGCCCGCGGCTCCTCGCGGCCCTGGGCCGGAGCGCCGATCCGCACCGCACCAACATCGAGGGACTGATCGGCCTGCGCGGCACGGTCGCCGTCGCGTTCACGTCGTCGACGCCGGGTCAGGTCCGGCTCGCGAACGGCGAGACGTGGAGCGCCCGGCTCGCCGCCGACTGCCCCGACCGCACACCAGCGCTCGGCGCCCCCGTGGTCGTCGAGTCCATCGAGGGGTCGACCGCGGTCGTCCGCCTCGGAGAAAGGGCCACCTCGTGACCATCTCAACCGGGACGATCGCTCTGCTCGTCCTCGTCCTCGTCGTCGTCGTCTTCGTGATCGTCGTCCTGTCCCGCGCGATCCGGATCGTGCCCCAGGCCACCGCGGGAATCGTCGAACGACTCGGGAAGTACCACAAGACCCTCAACCCGGGGCTCAACATCCTGGTGCCGTTCATCGACCGCCTCCGGCCGCTCATCGACATGCGCGAGCAGGTCGTCTCGTTCCCGCCGCAGCCCGTGATCACCGAGGACAACCTCGTGGTCTCGATCGACACGGTCGTGTACTTCCAGGTGACGGACGCCCGCGCGGCGACGTACGAGATCGCGAACTACCTCGGAGCCGTCGAGCAGCTCACGACCACCACCCTCCGCAACGTGGTCGGTGGTCTGAACCTCGAAGAGGCCCTGACGAGCCGCGACAACATCAACGGCCAGCTCCGGGTCGTCCTCGACGAGGCCACCGGCAAGTGGGGCATCCGCGTCGGCCGCGTCGAGCTCAAGGCGATCGAGCCGCCCGTGTCGATCCAGGACGCCATGGAGCAGCAGCTGCGCGCTGAGCGGAACCGTCGTGCGGCGATCCTGCAGGCCGAGGGCACGAAGCAGTCCCAGATCCTCGAGGCCGAGGGCCAGCGACAGGCCGCGATCCTGCAGGCCGAGGGTGACGCGAAGGCCCAGGTCCTCCGCGCCGAGGGCGAGGCGCAGGCGATCGCGACCGTGTTCGACGCCATCCACACGGGCGACCCGGACGAGAAGCTGCTGTCGTACCAGTACCTGCAGACGCTGCCGAAGATCGCCGAGGGCACGTCGAACAAGCTCTGGATGATCCCGAGCGAGTTCACCGAGGCGCTCTCCGGCATCGCGAAGGGCTTCACGGCGAGCCGCTCCGGATCCGGCCCGGTCGCGGGTGCCGGCGGCGGTACCGACTTCCTGGCGAAGATCTCGGAGCTCGCGAACAAGAGCCTCGCCGACACCGCCACGGTCGACGGTGCCGCCGCGTCGAACCCCCGACCGGACGCGACGGCCGCCGACATCGTCCCGGACGCGGCGCTCGACGAGCGGCTCGCGGAGTCCGACCGGAGTGTCGACGCGCACCTCGCGGCCGCGGACGACGTGACGAAGGACGTCCTCGGGGACGACCGGCCGCAGGCCTAGTCACACCCGGGCTGGCACGCGCGCGGCCGGACACGACGACGCCCGTCCCGGATGATCCGGGACGGGCGTCGTCGTGTCGGCGGGCGGGGCTGCCGTGCGGGCGTGGAACCAGGCGCGCGACCGTCGGTGCCGCGGCGCAGGTCTCGCGGCCGGTGCGCGGCCGCTCAGGCCGCGCGGCTCAGGCCCCGCGTCGGGCGCGCAGAACCGCCAGGCGTTCCTCGAGCAGCTCCTCGAGCTCCTCGCGGGACCTCCGCTCGAGCAGCATGTCCCAGTGGGTCCTCGGTGCCTTGACGTCCTCTGCAGCGACCTCGACGGGGATGCCGTCGTCGCCGAGCAGACGACCCTCGCGACCGGTCCGGGGCTCGGACCACGTCTGGGGGACCTCGGCATCGGCCGAGAAGACGACGTCGAAGGTCTCCCCCGACGTCGTCTGGTAGACCGCACGCTTCCGGTCGGAGAGCTCGACGCCCTCCTCGCTCTGGAGACTCTGACTTCCGAGCCGCATGCCGCGGAGACTCCGATCAGCCATGGTTGTGCTCCTCTCGCTCGTCTGCAGTCCCCAACACTGTCCCACGCGGCATCCATCCCGGTGAGGCGCATTCACAGACCGTTCCCAGAGGGAGGTGGCGGTGTTCAGCCTCGGGCAGCGGTGGAGCGCCGTCGACCCCACGGCGCGCAGGCGAGGAGCGCGAGGAGCGACCCGAGCGCGACGACGAGCGTGACCGACCCGGACGCGACGGTCGCCGGGGTCGTCCCCGTGCCGAGCGGCACGTCGGTGATCATCGACGTCGCCGTGTACGCCGGCACCCGGTCGATCGTCCGACCGGTCGGGTCGATGACCTGTGAGGCCCCGACCGTGGAGATGTTGACGAGCGAGCGACCGGTCTCGACCGCCCGGAGCCGCGCGATCTCGAGCTGCTGCAGGTTCTCGTCGGTGCCGTCGAAGTCGGCGTTGTTCGTCTGGGCGAGGATCACCTGCGCTCCCCCGCGGGCCATGTCGGTCGTGAGCCCGTCGTCGACGATGTCGAAGCAGATCGCGATGCCGGCCTTGATGCCCGCGACGTCGAGGACGTTCGGCTTGGTGCCGGGCGTGTAGTCGCGCTGGAGCAGGCCGATGAGGGACGGTGCGAGCTTCGAGAAGAACCAGCGGTCGGGGACGTACTCGCCGAACGGCACGGGACGCTTCTTGTCGTACGAGGACTGCCACCCGTCGACGGTCCACACGAAGGACGTGTTGTGCAGCACGCCCGAGGCCGTCTGCGTGATCGCTCCGGCGACGATCGGGGCCGCGACGGATTCGACGACGGTGTCCAGGGCGTCGGCGATCACCGGCTGGACCCGGGGGTCGTACTCCGCGGAGGCCTCGGGCCACACCACGAGGTCGACTCCCTTCGCGCCGACCTCGGTCGCGGCCACCTGAGCGTTCAGGACCTCGCCCGGCTGTGCACCGTCGAAGTACCCGGCGGGTCCGTTGCCCTGCACGGCCTCGATGCGGATGGTGCCGTCGGTCGGGGTCGGCCACGCGGGCACGGCGAGGACCGCGGCGACCAGGAGCCCCGCGGTCGCGACGCGGATCGGTGCACGGAGCACCGCACCGGGGTCCTCGGGCACGACGAGGACGAGCGAGAGCGCCACGGCGACGCAGTACACGACGACGAAGGTCACGCCGAGCACGCCGACGTACGCGGCGAGGTGCGTGAACGGTCCCTGCGACTGGGACAGGCCGACGCGCCCCCAGGCGAAGCCCTCGTAAGGCCAGCTGCCGGAGAACCACTCGCGCCCCGTCCAGAGGCCCGCGACGACCGCCGGCAGCACCCACACCCGCCAGGCGACCGACCGGGACACCCGGCCCACCCACCGGTAGGCGAGCGCGATTGCGACGGCGCCGAGGGCGAAGTACGCCGCCTCGAACAGGGCGAGCGCGAGCCACGGCACCGGGCCGAGGTAGCGACCGGCCCACGAGATCGCCGGGAGCCAGAACGCGGCACCGGCGACGTACCCGAGCCACGCGGCGCGGCGGGCGCGCTGTCCCATCGCGGCGAGGAGCATGCAGGCCATCGCCGGGTAGGCGAGGAACCACCACCCGGGGGACGGGAACGAGAGCGCGAAGAGCAGGCCGCCGATCACCGCGAGCGGCAGCGCGGTGCGGAGCGGCAGGGCCGCGAACGCGTCCCGCACCGGCGCGCTCGACGACGGCCGGTCGTCTTCGGGACGACGCCGGACGCCACCACCGTGCGGGCGCACCGCGCTGCCGAGGACCGCCATGGTGCCTCCTGTCAGACCGTCGCGTAGGCGACGATGCCGCGGCGCACCGCGTCCGTCGCGCGCCGCGCGGTCGTGGACAGGTCGTCGTCGCCCGCGTTCTTCACCTGGTCGAGCAGGTCGATGACCTGCTTCGACCAGCGCACGAAGTCCCCGGCGGGCAGGTCGAGCGTGCGGAGCACGTCGTCGAGCGCGGACCCCGACGCCCAGCGGAACATGCCGACCGCCATCGCCGGGGTGGGCGGCTGCGACCCGGCGAGCCGTGCATCCCGCTCGACGTCGTCGAGCCGCGCCCAGATCGTGAGGGTCTCGTCGAGCGCCGGACGGAACGCGCCGCGGGGCAGGGCGTGCTCGGTGCCGGGAGCGTCCTCGCGCCGCGGCTGGTAGACGATCGTGGCGGCCATCGCGGCGAGCTGCGCCGGCGTGAGGTCCTTCCAGACCCCCGCCTCGAGGCACTCGGCGACGAGCAGGTCCCGCTCGCCGTAGATCCGCTGCAGGCGTCGGCCGCCGGGCGCGACGGTCGCCTCGCCGTCACCGGTCGGAACCAGGTAGCCGAGCTGCAGAAGCACGTCCGTCACCCGGTCGAACGTCGTCGCGACGGCGCCCGTGCGGGAGCGGATCTGCTGCACGAGCTTGTCGTTGGCGCGCTTGAGCTTGTACCAGCGCTCGGCCCAGCGGGCGTGCGCCTCGCGGTCCGGGCAGGCGTGGCAGGGATGCCGCTGCATCTGTCGACGGACCTCGGTGATCGCCGCCTGCCGGTCGCGCTTGGCGCCGTGCGACGCCTCGCGGCCGCCGGGCACGTTCGTCCGTTCGAGGTCGGAGAGCTGCCGACGGAGCGCCGCGTACTCGGTGAAGTCACCGAGGTGGCACTGCATGGCCTGCTGGTACCCGTCGAGCGACTCCTGCTGCGACCGCACCTTGCGGGCGAGGTCGACGACCGAGCGGTCCGCCTGGAACTGTGCGAACGAGGTCTCGAGGACCTCGCGCGTGCGCTGCCGCCCGAACTGGTCGATCAGGTTGACCGCCATGTTGTAGGTCGGCTTGAACGACGAGTTGAGCGGGTACGTGCGCCGGCTCGCGAGGGACGCCACGGCCTGCGGGTCGAGCCCGTCGGACCACTGGACGACCGAGTGTCCCTCGACGTCGATGCCCCGTCGGCCCGCGCGACCGGTGAGCTGTGTGTACTCCCCCGGCGTGATCGGCACACGGGCTTCGCCGTTGAACTTCTCGAGCTTCTCGAGCACGACGGTCCGCGCCGGCATGTTCACGCCGAGCGCGAGCGTCTCGGTCGCGAACACCACCTTGAGCAGCTTGCGGCGGAAGAGGTCCTCGACGACCTCCTTGAACGCGGGCAGGAGTCCGGCATGGTGCGCTGCGACACCGCGCTCGAGCCCCTCGAGCCACTCCCAGTACCCGAGGACGGCGAGGTCCTCGTCGAGGAGCGTCCGGCAGTGGTACTCGGCGGTCTCGCGGATCTCGCGCCGCTCCTGCGCGGTGGTGAACGACACCCCGGAGCGGAGCACCTGGCGGACGCCCTGGTCGCAGCCGTTCCGGCTGAACACGAAGAAGATCGCCGGGAGCAGCATGCGCTCGTCGAGGACGCGGGCGATCTGCTCGCGGAACATCTTCTCGGTGCGCGGTCCGCGGTGCTCCTGGTACCCGCCGCGTCCACGGCGCCCGCGGTGTCCGCCGCCGTGCCGCTCGCTGCGGGACGCGCCGCCGACGAGCCGGAGGAGCTCCGGGTTGACGCGGTTCGTCGCCGCGGCACCGCTGGAGTCGAACAGGTCGACCATCTTCGAGCCGACGAGCACGTGCTGCTCGAGCGGCACCGGACGGTCCTCGGACACGATGACGTCGGTGTCCCCGCGGACGGTCTGCAGCCAGTCGCCGAACTCCTCGGCGTTGGAGACCGTCGCGCTCAGCGAGACCAGTCGGACCTCGGTCGGCAGGTGCAGGATGACCTCTTCCCAGACCGCGCCGCGGAACCGGTCGGCCAGGTAGTGCACCTCGTCGAGGACGACCCACGCGAGGTCGTCGAGCAGGTCGGATCCCGCGTAGATCATGTTCCGCAGGACCTCGGTCGTCATCACGACGACCCGGGCGCGAGGGTTGACGTTGGTGTCGCCGGTGAGCAGCCCGACCTCGGACTCGCCGTAGGCCTGCACGAGCTCGGCGTACTTCTGGTTGCTCAGCGCCTTCATCGGCGTCGTGTAGAACACCTTCGGCGTGGGCTGGCGCATCGCGAGCCAGATCGCGAACTCGGCGACGATCGTCTTGCCCGCACCGGTCGGCGCGGCGACCAGGACGCTGCGGCCCTGGTCGAGGGCGTCGCACGCGGCCGTCTGGAACGGGTCGAGGTCGAAGCGCAGGTCGGTGCGGAACAGCTCGAGGTTGCGCGAACGGTTCCGGACCTTCGCCGCCCGGTACCGCTCGGCGGGGCTGAGTTCCGTGGTCATCAGGCTCCGTACTCCGCGTCGAGCTTCGCCTGGCGCTTGGCGGCCCGACGGTCGTGGATCCACGTCACCGCGCAGGCCGCGATGTAGAGCACGACCATCGGCACGGCGAGCAGGAACATCGAGATGACGTCGGCGGACGGCGTGACGATCGCGCAGAACACCAGGATGCACAGGATCGCGACGCGCCAGGCCTTGATGATCGAGGCGGCCGACAGCACGCCGACGAAGTTCAGCAGCACGAGGAACACCGGCAGGACGAACGCGATGCCGACGGCGACGATGAGCTTGATGACGAAGTCGTAGTAGGCCTTGGCGTCGACGATCGACGTGTCCTGCGCGGAGACGAAGCTGCCGAGGATCCCGACGACGTGCGGCAGGATGTACCACCCGAACCAGCACCCGGCGAAGAACAACGGGATGGCGGTGCCGAGGAACCCGAACACGTACTGCTTCTCGCGGCGCACGAGCGCGGGGACGATGAACGCCCACACCTGGTACAGCCAGACCGGGCTCGAGATGACGATGCCGATCGTGATCGCGATCTGCAGTTTCAGGTCGAAGGCCCCGGTGATCATCGGGAAGTTCAGTTCGGCGGTGTGGCCGCCGACCTCGGCCAGCTGGGTGACCGGCGCGCGCAGCGCGTCGAGCACGAACGGCGTGAGGAACCAGCCACCGATCGCGCAGACCGCGACCGCGACGACGGCCTTGAACAGCCGGTTCCGCAGCTCGATGAGGTGCTGCCCGAGCGACATGCGGCCCTCGGTGTCCTTCTTCGGACGACCGGGCCGCTCCGCTCGCCCGCTCGCGGTCGTCGAAGCCATGCGGTCGATCCTACGGGACCGGCACCGACAAGTCGGTCGCGCGGGCGCGACGCACAGGCCGCGTCGAGGCGGACGGGAGGCACGGTGCGGGCCGACCCCGTGCCTCCCGTCCGTCACGCGGTCGCGTCACGCACGACGCGACGCGCGCGGCCCGGCAGGCGCCCGCTACTCGGCGGCCAGGGCCGCCTCGGCGAACGACCGGACGGCCGCGCGCGCCGCCGGCGGGTCGAGGACGACTGCGCGGCCCGGCAGCCCGGCGACCAGCCGCACCACGCCGTCGAAGCCGTTCGACGCGGCGAGACGGATGCGGACGCGGCCGTCGGCGTCCTCGGCGTCGGCCGTGTCGGCGAGGAAGTCCGCGACGAGCGGCAGCGCCGAGCAGTCGAGCTCGACCGTGACGATGACGTCCTGGCCCGACTGCTGGAAGAGCGTGTCCGGGATGACCACGTCTGCGGTGGACCGCTCGGCAGCGCGGTCGTCGACGACCACCGCGGACATCCGGTCGAGGCGGAACGTCCGGAGCGCGTCGCGGTCCAGGTCCCAGGCGCGGAGGTACCAGTCGGTGTCGATCGACTCCACCCGGAGCGGATCGACGCGGCGGGTGCTGCCGCGGGTGCGCGGGCCGGCGTAGTCGAACACGAGCCCGCGGCCGTCCGCCATCGCGCGCCGGATCGTCGCGAGCGTGGCGTCGTGCAGGTCCTGGCCGACGGCGACGTTCGACGCTGCTCCCCCGGCGCCGCGCGACAACTTGGCCATCAGGTCGTGGATGGCCTGGCGGTCGGCGGCCTCGGGCAGGGCGGACAGGTACTGGAGCCCGGCGATCAGCGCCGAGGCCTCGCGCGCGGAGAGCCTGGGCGCGTCGTCGATCGCGACGAGGTTCGTCAGCACGATCATGTCGTTCTGCTCGAAGTCGTCCCATGCGATGTCGAACAGGTCGCCGTGCTGGTACTGCATGGTCTCGCCGGGGACGCCGGACACCGCGATGAGCTCGACGGCCCGGCGGATGCGCTGCTCGGTGACCCCGAAGTGCCGTGCGGCGTCGGCGACCGAGACGCGCTCGTGGTCGATCAGGTACGGGACGAGCACGAGCAGGAACGCGAGCTTGTCCTGCGCCTGGAGCGGTTGCTGGTCAGCCACGCGCGGTCTCCTCGGGGTCCGTGTGGTCGGCGACCAGGCCGCGGAGCCGGGCCGCCACCTGCTCGCGCAGTGCGGCGGGCTCGAGCACGCGGACCTCCGGGCCGAACGCGGCGAGTTCCTCGGCCAGGATCTGCGGGTCGACGTGGTGCACGACGAGCACGCCGCCGCCGTCGACCTCGGTCCCCCGACGGCGCTGCAGCCGCCGCTCGGCGTCCGAACCGGGCTGCACGGCGATGCGCGCGGTCCGCTCGGCCCAGATCCGGTCGAGCTCGGCGAGGGCCCGCTCGCCCGCACCGGCAGGCGCGGGGTGCTGTCCGGGGTGGTGGGTGGTCACCGGACCGACGATCCGGGAGAGCAGGTAGTTCTTCGTCCCACCCGTCGAGAACTCGTGCGCGCAGAGCATCCACCGGCCGCCGTGCTGGACGAGCGCGAGCGGTGCGACGTCGCGCTGCCGGGGCTCGTGCTCGCCCGGGGTGATGTAGTCGAAGCGCACGGCCGCTGCCCGGTCGAGCGCGGACCGCAGGGGTTCGAACGCCGCGTCGCGGGTCCGGAGGCGCGGGGCGTAGGCGGCCATGCCGCGGGGGTCCTCGACGTCGTCGGCGCCGGTGTCGTCGGCGGCGGAGTCGTCCGTGCCGGCCGAACGGACCTTGAGGAGGGCCCGGCGGGAGTCGGCGGACAGCGCGCCCTCGCGCCAGGCCATCGCGGCGAGCGACAGCAGCGCGGACTCGTCGGGCGTGAACCGGACGTCGAGCGGCAGGTCGTACTCGCCCTTCGGGATCCGGTAGCGGAGGGTCTGGTTGTTGCCGGCCGCCCCGGGGGTCTCGATCGTCTCGAGCGGGATGCCGAGCTCGCGGACGTCGTCCTTGTCGCGCTCGAACTGCCGCTCGAGCGACGCGTTGTCGCCGCCGGGGGTGAAGCGCTGCCGGTAGCCCTGCACGTTCGCGAGGATCTCGGCCTTCGTCAGCCCGGACTCCGTCGAGAGCAGCGCCAGCACGAGGCTGAAGAGCCGCTCCTCTGCGGGCACACGGGGAGCTCGGGTCGCTGGCACGAGCCCGATCCTACGACAGCGCGGGTGCACCGGAGTGCACCCGCGCGTCGGTCGGTGGACGGCTCGACGCGGTGCGCGGGGCCGGTCCGGGAGGGACTCGATCAGGACGGCATGACGCCGAGGACGTCGATGACGTACGCCGTCGCCGAACCGCCCTGGTGCACGATCGCCAGGACCTGGTCGCCGACGTGACGGCCGATCACGGCCTTGCGCACGCCGTCGATGACCTGGCCCTCGGCGAGCGGCAGCGTCTGCGCGCCCGAGCCGTCGGTCCAGTTCGACCCGGTGACGTTCGAGTCGGCGGTCGAGTCGCCCCAGGTCACGGCCGTGTACTTGAAGACCGCGGTGTCCTTGTCGGTGAGCTCGGCGCCGCTGCCCTTGCGGAGCAGGTGGTACTCGTCGCTCGTCGGCGCGCTCCACGAGGGGATCGTGATGCCGGGGGCGCCGGACGGTGCGAGGACGACCGCGGGGATCTTGTCGCCCGCGAGCTGCGGGGTCCCGGTCGCGCGGGCGTCGTAGGCGCGGCGGACGTCCACCACGGCGACGACGGCGTCCTCGGTCTTCGAGGACTCGGTGGAGGTGCTCGCCCCGGCGGTCAGGGCGCTCTTCGGGAGCGCGACGGCCAGGCGGTCGCCGACGTTCGAGCACTCGAGCGCGGCGCCGAGGGCCCCGAACTTGTCCGCACCCGCGGTGAGCAGCGCGCTCTGGCCGGAGTAGCCGCTCGTCTCGACGACCTTGCCGGTGGCACCGTCGACGAGCGTGTACTCGACGAGGACGGGCGTGCCCTGCTCGACCGCACGGCCGTCACCGGAGCGGAGCACCGAGACCTGCGTGCCCTTCGTGGTGAGCCCGGCCGGGACGTTCACCTTCGGCTCCTTGCCGAACGCACCGCTCGCGGTGACCGCCTGCGACGCGGCCCCGGGGGCGGCGCAGCGGGGCGGCGTCGTGCCGACACCGCTGGCGGAGCAGCCGGTGAGGGCGGCGGCGAGGCCGATGGTGACCAGGAGTGCGGGGATGGTGCGCACGGACCCTCTTTCCGTTCGATGCAGGACGGGCACGGTCGGTACTCTACCGGTCGCCCTCGACCGGACCGGGCTGTGCTGCACCGGCCTCGGCGGCGGCCACCTTGCGGGCCTGCGCTGCCGCCTGCCGCGCGACCTTGCGGAGCTTCTTGTCGCTGGCCGACCGCTCCCCCACGGCGCCGGGCGTCCAGGCCTCGACGTCCCCGTCCGAGAACTCCGCCTTGCCTGCGCGACGCTTCAGGTTGGGGAGCACGACGCCGTCGGCCAGGCGGCGTGCCGTGACCAGGAAGCCGGTGTGTCCGACCATCCGGTGGTCCGGTCGGACGGCCAGACCCTCGACGTGCCAGGTGCGCACGAGGGTCTCGCTCGACTGCGGGTCCGTGAAGCGCCCGGTGTCGCGGAGGGCCTCGGCGGTGCGGGACAGCTGCGTGACGGTGGCGACGTAGCAGACGATGAGCCCGCCGGGGACGAGGGCGTCCGCCGCGGCGTCGACGCACTCCCACGGGGCGAGCATGTCGAGCACGACCCGGTCGACGCTCTGCGGCTCGGTCGCGTCCGGGAGCTCCTCGACCAGGTCGCCGACCGTGACGGACCAGTTGTCCGGGACGGCGCCGAGGAAGGTCCCGACGTTACCGCGGGCGATCGCCGCGAACTCCTCCCGACGCTCGAAGGACTGCAGGCGACCGGTCGGGCCGATCGCGCGGAGCAGGAAGAGCGACAGCGCACCGGACCCCACGCCGGCCTCGACCACGCGGGCACCCGGGAAGACGTCGGCGAAGGCGACGATCTGGGCCGCGTCCTTCGGGTAGACGATCGCGGCACCGCGGGGCATCGACATGACGTAGTCGTTGAGGAGCGGGCGGAGCGCGAGGTACTCGTCGCCGGTGCTCGCCCGGATCACGGAGCCGTCGGGCTGGCCGATGACGTCGTCGTGCCGGAGGACACCGCGGTGGGTGTGGTACTCCCCCGCGGTCTCCAGCGACAGCGTCGTGAGCTTGCCCTTCGGGCCGGTGAGCTGCACGCGGTCCCCGGCGCGGAACGGACCGCGCGGCGGGGTGTGCGGAGCGCCCCCCGCGGTGTGCGGCAGGGCGGCGAGCTCGTCGTGCCGGTCGGCGGGTTGCAGGTCTTCGTGCAGCTGGTCGTCGTGCTGCTCGGCGGTCATCGGGCCACCGCCTCGGTGCGGGCGGCCAGGGCCGGGCCGGTGAGCTCGACCAGGCGGTCGACGTCGACCCCGTCGAGGGTCGTCAGGTGCACGTCGCCCCCGCCGATCTCGGAGAGCGGCACGATGTGCTCGACGGCGACCGTGACGGCGCCGGACGCGACCGCCGCAGCGACGCCGGTGGCCGAGTCCTCGACCGCGACGCAGGCCGTGGCCTCGACGCCGAGGGCGTCGGCAGCGGCCAGGTAGGCGTCCGGGAAGGGCTTCGGGCGGTCGACGTCGTCACCGGCGACGACGACACGGAAGCCGCGGGCGCCGAGGGCCTCGGCCGCGACCAGGGCCATCTTGCGACGGGACATCGTCACGAGGGCGGTCGGGACCCCGCGGTCGTGCAGCTCCTCGACGAGCTCACGCGCACCCGGGCGCCACGGCAGTTCTTCGCCGTCGAGCCGCTCGGTGACGTAGTCGGTCATCCACTGGACGATCTCCTCGACCTCCATGTCGACGCCCTTGTCGCGGAGGATCTCCCCCGAGCGCTCGAGGCCGGAGCCGACGAGCGAGAGGCCGTCCTCGTGGGTCCACTCGGCGCCGTACCGGGCGGTCAGCTCCACCTGGGACTGCTGCCAGATCGGCTCCGTGTCGATGAGCGTGCCGTCCATGTCCCACAGCACGGCTGCGGGCAGGACTCGGTCGGGGTGCTGGGCGGTCACGGGCGACGAGTCTAGCGGTCGGGGTTCCGCTGCACGCGGACGCCGCCACGCCCCGACGAGCGCCGGGCCTATCCTGGGGTACTCGTACCGTGTCCGGCCGCGCGCGTGCAGCGCGTGCCCCGCTCCACCACCAGGAGGCCCCTCCGTGCCACAGCACTCCCCCTTCAGCGACGGCCGACTGCTCGTCGTCGCGTTCGAGGGCTGGAACGACGCCGGCGAGGCGGCCAGCGGTCTCGCTCGGCGCATCGTCGACGCCCTGGGGCTCGACGAACTGCGCGAGATCGACGGTGAGCGGTACGTCGACTACCAGTTCAACCGACCAGAGGTCGGGACCTCCGAGGACGGCTCGCGCGGCATCACCTGGCCCCGGATCGTGCTGTACGGCCCCGGCCAGGACGGTCGACCGGTCGTCGGAGCGACGGGTGCCGAGTCCGAGCGCGAGGTCTTCGTGCTCGTCGGCCCCGAGCCCTCGCGGACGTGGCGCGGCTTCTGCGCCGAGGTGATCGACCTCGCCGACGTGTACTCGATCGACGCCGTGGTGTTCGTCGGAGCGATGCTCGCCGACGTGCCGCACACCCGACCGATCTCGGTGTTCGTCTCGAGCGAGGACGCCGGGGTGCGCTCGGCCTTCGACGTCGACCGCTCCACGTACGAGGGCCCGACGGGCATCCTCGGCGTGCTGTCCGACGCGATGGACACCGCGGGCCTGACGACCCTGTCGCTCTGGGCCTCGGTCCCGCACTACGTGCACAACTCCCCCTCGCCGAAGGCCACCCTGTCGCTGCTCGACAAGATGGAGGAGCTCACCGACGTCACCGTGCCGCGCGGCACCCTGCTCGACGAGGCCACGGAGTGGGAGGAGGGCATCGACGCCCTCGCCGCCGACGACGAGGACATGGCGAGCTACATCGGGCAGCTCGAGCAGGCCCGGGACACCGTCGACTCCCCCGAGGCGTCCGGGGACGCCATCGCGCAGGAGTTCGAGCAGTACCTCCGGCGCCGGGAGCGCAAGGACGGCAAGGACGGCGGCACCGCGGGTGGCGAGGGTCCCTGGCGGCCGCCCCAGCAGTAGACGCACCACAGACGGACGGGAGGCGCGGTGCCAGCCGGCACCGCGCCTCCCGTCCGTCTGCGGGCACGTCCGCCAGCCGCCAGCCGCCAGCCGCGTCGCGGCGGGCCGCCCCCCCGCTCGGCGCGCCGAGCGCGCCAGATCTGGCCCGTTCGGCGCCGTCCGCCGACGAGACGTGCCCGCCCAGCGGCACACGCGCGGCGTGTCGTGCACGCTCGACCGGCGCGGGCCGACCTGTCAGCCGAGGCGGATGCCGAGCAGGGCGTCGACGAGGTCGACGAGCTCCGGCGTGACGGCCGTGCCGCCCGCGATCGCGGTGTCCACCGCGGCGACCGCTCCGGGCGTGTCGAGGTCGTCGGCGACCCGTGCGCGGATGCGCGCGGCGACGTCGGCGGCGTCGTCTGCGTGTCCGGCCGGCTCGCCGGCGGCCCAGGCGTCCCAGGTCGCGAGGCGTGCCGTGGCGCTCGAGAGCTCGCCGTCGAACCACTCCCAGTCGTCGGAGTACTTGTGCGACAGCAGGGCGAGGCGGATCGCGCGCGGGTCGGCGCCGTCGTCGAGCAGTCCGCGGACGGTGACGAGGTTGCCGAGCGACTTCGAGATCTTCTCGCCCTGGTAGGCGATCATCCCGGTGTGCACGAACGCGTTCGCGAGGGGTTGGTGCGCGAGAGCCGCCGCGTGACCGGCGCTCATCTCGTGGTGCGGGAAGACGAGGTCGCTGCCGCCGCCCTGCACGCTGATCGGCAGGCCGAGGCGGTCGCCCGCGATGACGCTGCACTCGATGTGCCAGCCCGGACGTCCCGGACCGACGACGGTGTCCCACGACGGCTCCCCCGTGCGCGCGGCGCGCCAGAGCAGTGGGTCGAGCGGGTCGCGCTTGCCGGCACGGTCGGGGTCGCCGCCGCGCTCGGCCGACAGGCGCGTCATCGTCTCGCGGTCCAGTCGGCTCTCGTCCCCGAGCGTCCACGCCTCGGTGGGGCGGTTCACGTCGAAGTAGAGGTCGTCGCCCTCGGACTCCGCCGTCGGGACCGCGTAGGCGTAGCCGGTCTCCTGCAGGAAGGCGACGGCCTCGGCGACGCGCTCGACCTCGTCCGTGACGGCGACGTACTCGTCCGGCGGCAGGACGCGGAGCGCCTCCATGTCGCGACGGAACAGGTCGATCTGCGAGGCGGCGAGCTCGCGCCAGTCCACGCCGTCACGGGCGGCTCGCTCGAGCAGCGGGTCGTCGACGTCGGTCGTGTTCTGCGCGTACTCGACCAGGAGCCCGGCGTCCCGCCATGCCCGGCCGAGGGTGTCGAACGCCAGGTAGGTCGCGGCATGGCCGAGGTGCGTCGCGTCGTACGGCGTGATGCCGCAGACGTAGAGCGCGGCGCGGTCCTCGCCGCGCGTCGGGTCCACCGGGTGCCCGGACGCCGTGTCGTGCACGACGGGACGAGGGCCCTCCCCGGGGACGTCGGGGACGGATGGGGCCTCCCAGGCCCTCACGGCTGGACCACTCCGAGCGACAGCAACACGATGAGCACGATACCGAGTGCGATCCGGTAGACCACGAAGGGCAGGAAGCTCCGCTTCGAGATGTAGTTCATGAACGCGGCGATCACGACGAAGCCGACGAGGAACGCGACCACCGTGGCGACGAGCGTGTCGACGAGTCCGAAGGGCGCGCCGGTGTCCCCGAGGCTCGTCGCGGCCTCGTAGAAGCCGGACAGGAACACCGCCGGGATCGCGAGCAGGAACGCGAACCGCGCCGCGGCCGGACGGGTGTAGCCGAGCGCGAGGCCCATCGAGACGGTCGCACCGGAGCGCGAGACACCCGGCACCAGGGCGAGCACCTGCGCGAGACCGATGAGCAGGCCGCTCCGGAACGTCATGTGCTCGATGCGGCGCACCTTGCGACCGACGACGTCGAGCACGCCGAGCACGATGCCGAACACGATGAGGACGATCGCGACGATCCACAGGGACCGGAAGGTGGTCTCGATCGAGTCCTTGAGCAGCAGCCCCGCGACCCCGATCGGGATCGTCCCGAGGATCACCAGCCAGCCCAGCCGGACGTCGGGGTCGCCCTTCGGGATGTCCCGCCGGAGGACCGAGCGGAACCACCGCCCGACGATCCGCGTGATGTCCTTCCAGAAGTAGATGAGCACCGCGGTCTCGGTGCCGAGCTGCGTCACCGCCGTGAAGGCCGCGCCGGGGTCCTTCGCGTCGGGCAGGAACAGGCCCACGATGCGCAGGTGCGCGCTCGACGAGACGGGCAGGAACTCGGTGAGTCCCTGCACGAAGCCGAGGAAGATCGCCTCGAGGATGTGCATCGTGCGGGCCTTTCAGGGGTCAGCAGGCAGGACGGTGCCGCGGGGGCGACCCGGCAATGTATCAGTACGTGGCGAGCAGGTCGCCGAGGACGCGCCGCCCGAATGCCAGGGCGTCGAGCGGGACCCGCTCGTCGACGCCGTGGAACATCGCCGGGAAGTCGACGTCGGCCGGCAGCTGCAGCGGGACGAAGCCGTAGCCGGCGATGCCGAGCGTCGAGAGTGCCTTGTTGTCGGTCCCACCCGAGAGCAGGTAGGGCAGCACCGGGGCACCCGGGTCGTGGCGGCCGAGGACGTCCCGGACCGCGTCGACGAGCGGGCCGCCGAAGTCCTGCTCGAGCCCGATGTCGCGGAAGGACGTCACGACCTCGACGTCGTCGCCCGCGAGCTCCCGGACGCGCGCGAGCACGGACTCCTCGTCGCCGGGCAGGCAGCGGATGTCGACGAGCGCCTCGGCGGTGTCCGGGATGACGTTGTGCTTGTACCCGGCCGTCAGGACCGTCGGGTTCGACGTCGTGTGCAGCGCCGCGTGGATGAACCGCGAGGCCGACCCGGTCGCGAGAGCGACCTCGTCGGGGCCGGTGACCGTCGGGTCGACGCCGAGGAACCGGGCGACCTCGGCGACCATCGCGTCGGTGGTCGCCGACAGCCGGACCGGCCACTCCTCGCTGCCGATGCGGGCGACCGCCGCCGCGAGCTTCGTGACGGCGTTGTCGCGGATGACGTGGGACCCGTGCGCCGCGGTGCCGCGGGTGACCAGCTTGATCCACATCAGCGCCTTCTCGCCGGTCTGCAGCAGGTAGGCGCGTCGGTCGCCGAGCGTGATCGAGTACCCGCCGACTTCGCTGATGGCCGCCGACGCCCCGGCGAAGACCTCGGGGTGGTGCTCGACGACGTGGTGGGAGCCGAGCACGCCCCCGGCCTCCTCGTCGGCGAAGTACGCGATCACCAGGTCCCGCTCGGGCGCTCCCTGCCGCTCGACGACGTCGGCGAGCGACGTGAGCATCATCGCGTCCATGTTCTTCATGTCGACGGCACCGCGGCCCCAGAGCATGCCGTCCCGGACCTCGCCGCCGAACGGGTCCACCGTCCAGTTCGCGGGGTCGGCGGGGACGACGTCGAGGTGTCCGTGCACGACGAGGGCGGGCTTGCTGCGGTCACGACCGGGGACCCGGGCGACGACGCTCACGCGGTCGGGCTCCGACTCGAAGAGCTGCGGTTCCAGACCGAGGTCGCGGAGCTTCGCCTCGACGTAGTGCGCGGCCTCCGTCTCGCCGCGGGACTTCCCCTCGCCCCAGTTCGTCGTGTCGATGCGGATGAGGTCCCGCGCGATCGCGGCCGTCGCCTCGAGGTCCTGCTCGGTCGGGTCGGCGCTCGCCTGCTGGTCGCTCATGCCCTCACGCTACCGGGCCGCGTCGGCGCGTCGGTCGGTGGCGCGACCGAGGACGCGCCCGGGATGCGCGTCCGTGTTCATCGGGCGTTCAGGGCCGTGCTAGTGTCTTCTCCTGTCAGAACGGCCGGGGAAACAGCCTGGATCGGCTCTGGCACACAACTGGAAACACCTGTCCGGGTGGCGGAATTGGTAGACGCGCTAGCTTGAGGTGCTAGTGCCCGTATTAGGGCGTGGGGGTTCAAGTCCCCCCTCGGACACAGGAACAGCGCAAGGCCCCCTGACTTCGGTCAGGGGGCCTTCTGCGTTGCGCGGGCGGCGCTGCACGGGCCGCCCCGGCTCCGCCAGGGTTCAGCGCCGCCGCAGCCGCCGCACCACCACCACCACGCCACCGATCGCCGCGAGCCACCCCCAGTTCGCGACGACCGGGTCGAGCAGCTGGTGCCGCCAGTCCCGGCGGGACGACCCGAGTCGCGCCCGCACGGGGTGCGTCACCCGCTCCGAGCGCACCCCGGTCTCGTGCAGGAGCCGGTCCGGCCTCCCGCGGAGCGCGTCCGTCACCCGGTGCGTCGCGACGTCGATGCGGTCACCGACGACGAGCAGCATCCAGTGCGCCAGCCGACCCTCGCTGAAGCGTCGGTAGGCGTACCGCTTCACGACGCCGGCCGGACCGGCCAGCGGCTGCGCCGTGCCGAACACCGGCGTGACGTGGGCGTGCTCGATCGATCGCTCACGTCCGGAACCGCCCGCCTGGGCCTCCGGGACCTCCCAGTGGGCGCCCGACGCGGCACCGACGGCTCGGGAGAGCTTCGGCACCGACGGACGGTCGGCGGGGTCGAGGTCGCTCCCCCACCCCGGGATGCGCGCGCGGAGCTCGTCGGGGCTCGGCGCGGGGCGCGTCGGCTCGGCGACGTACGGCGTGTGGTCGGCGGTGCTCACGGGACGATCACCGTCTTGATGCAGTCGTCGAGCTTCGCGGAGAACAGGTGGTACGCCTCGTCGATGTGCTCGAGCGGGATCCGGTGCGTGATGATGTCGCTCGGCTTCAGGTGTCCGGCCTGGATGTGTTCCAGCAGCCGCGGCCACTGACGCTTCACGGGTGCCTGGTTCATGTGGATCGTCACGCCCTTGTTCATCGCGTCCCCGAACTTCACCGCGTTCGGGATCGGCCCGTACGCGCCCATCGCCGACACGGTGCCGCCCTTCCGGACCCCGTCGATCGCCCAGTTGAGGGCGACCGGTGAGCCGCCCTGCAGCTTCGCCTTCGCCGAGGTGACGTGCTGCAGGAAGTTCCCGTCGGCCTCGGCACCGACGGCGTCGATCACGCTGTCCGCGCCGAGGAAGTCGGTCTGCTGCTTCATCGCGAGCACGACGTCGTCGACCTCGGCGAAGTTGATCGTCTCCGCGTGCGCGAAGGTCCGCGCCTTCTCGAGCCGGTACTCCAGCTGGTCGACGACGATCACCCGCCCGGCGCCCATGAACCACGATGACTTCGCCGCGTAGAGCCCGACCGGTCCGGCGCCGAGCACGACGACCGTGTCGCCCTCGCGGATGGACGCGAGCTGCGCTCCGAAGTACCCGGTGCCGAGCGCGTCCGTCATCATCAGTGCGTCGTCGGGTTCGAGCCACTCCGGGATCACCTGCGGCCCGACGTCGGCGAACGGCACCCGCACGCGCTCGGCCTGCCCGCCGTCGTAGCCGCCCGTGGTGTGCGAGTAGCCGAAGATCCCGCCGACCGCGGTGGCGTTCGGGTTCACGTTGTGGCAGTTCGTGAACAGTCCCCTGGCACAGAACCAGCAGCTGCCGCACGAGATGTGGAACGGCACCATCACCCGGTCGCCCACGTCGAGGCTCCGCACCGACGGTCCCACCTGCTCGACGACCCCGATGAACTCGTGCCCGAAGGTGTGGCCGACGCGGGTGTCCGGCATCATGCCGTGGTACAGGTGCAGGTCGGACCCGCAGATCGCGGCGCGTTCGACCCGCACGATCGCGTCGTTCGGGTGCTCGATCCGCGGGTCGGGCTTCTCCTCGACGCGGACCCGGTACGGGCCGCGGTACGTCATGGCGCGCATGCGCGCTCCTCTCGCTCGTGCGCGCCACGCTCGGCCTGGTCGGGTGGGAGGCGACCCACAAAGGACGGGAGGCGCGGTGCCAGCCGGCACCGCGCCTCCCGTCCGTGGGATTGTGACGTCCCTAGGACTTGGACGCCTCGACGAAGTTGCGGCGGGGGTCCGTCTCCTTGATCAGCGAGGTCGCGTCGCGACCGGACACCGCACCGGTGACCCAACCGATGACGATGCGCGCCTTCCGGTTCAGGGTCGGCATCGCGTAGACGTGGTAGGAGCGGTGGGCGAGCCAGGCGAGCAGGTTCGTCATCTTGACGCCCTTGATGTTCGCGGCGCCCTTGCCGACGCCGTACGAGGCGACGGTGCCGATCGACGGGTGGCGGTACTCCTCGAGCGGCTTGCCGGTGATCGTGGCGACCACGTTGTCGGCGGCGACGACGGCCTGGCGGACGGCGTTCTGCGCGTTCGGCGGGTAGTACGCCGGCTGCTTCTCGGCGGTCAGGTCGGGGACCTGGGCGACGTCACCGAGGCCCCAGACGCCCGGGACGACCTCGTGCGTGTCCTCGGCTTCGACCTGGAGCTTCGCGTTCGCGGCGAGGTGCCCCTTCGGGCCGCGGGGCAGGTCCGAGGCGTCGAGGAGCGGGTTCGGCTTGACGCCGGCGGTCCAGACGAGCAGTCCGGTCGCGAACTCGTCGCCGTCGGAGAGCTTGACGACGCCGCCCTCGCAGCTCGGCATGGTGGTCTTCAGGCGGACGTCGATGCCGCGGGCGCGGAGCGACTCGAGGGTCCACTTCGACAGCTCCGGGCCGACCTCGGGCGCCACGCGGTCGAGCGCGTCGATGAGCACCCAGCGGGGCTGCTCGCCGGCGAGCGACGGGTAGGTCTTGATGGCGGCCTGCGACACGTCGAAGAGCTCGCCGATGGCCTCGACCCCGGTGTAGCCACCGCCGACGAAGATGCTCGTGAGCAGACGGCGGCGCTCGTCCTCGTCTCGCGTGGCAGCGGCCTTCGCGATGTTGTCGAGGAGCTTCGCGCGGACGTAGGCGGCTTCTTCGACGGTCTTGAAGCCGACGCCGTACTCCTCGAGCCCCGGCGTCGGGAACGTGCGGGTGACGGAGCCGAGCGCGACGACGAGCTGATCGTAGCCGAGGGTGCGGTCGTCACCACCGGCCGTGGCGATCGACACGGTCTTGTCCTTCGACGAGATGCCGGTGACCTTGCCCTGGATGACGCGGGTCTTCTTGAGCGCGCGGCGCAGCTCGAAGGTGACGTCCTTCGGCGCGATGTGACCGCCGGCGACCTCCGGCAGGAACGGCAGGTACGTGTAGTACGTGTTCTGGTCCACCAGCGTGATGCGCATCGGCACGGTCGCCGCGTGCTTCTGCAGCTGCTTGACCGTGGTGTAGCCGGCGGAGCCGCCGCCGAGGACGAGGACGTGGGGGATGGAGTCTGCCATGCGTCCGGTCTACCGGAAGAAGCCTGGTCGCGTCACCAAGCCGCGCCGCGCGATCCGGCGACGGCACGGCGGGTGTCCGCGGTCCGTCGGTGCACCGGTCACCGTCCGCGTGGACGGTCCTGCAGTCGCCACCACGCGGTCTCGGCGAGCTCCGGCCCGGTGTACACACCGTGCGGGGTGCGGCGGGACTCCGTGAGCGAGAACCGGCGGAGTCGGTAGCCGCCGCCGAAGCGGTCGATGATCGCCTCGGGTGAGGACTCGGGGGTGCGTCGGACGTACCAGGTGCGGTCGTCGACCTGCTCGATCACGAGCGGCTCAGCGTCGGTTGCCGATGCGGGAGCGCAGGACGTCGATGCGCTTCTGGATCTGCTCGACGCTCGCCTGCGCGACGGCCGGGCCGCCGCTGATGCGTCGGAGCTCGGCGTGGATCGCGCCGTGCGGTTCGTTGGCGTGCCGGGACCAGATCGACACCAGCCGGGCGAGCTCGGTCCGTTGTTCCTTGAGCGTCTGGTACATCGGGCGGTCCGCCGCGGGCTGCTGCTTCGGCAGGCCGTCCTTCACCGCACGACCGCGGGACCGCTTGGCCTGGGTCGCCTGGCGGGCGCGGAGCAGGTCGCGCACCTGGTCGGGCTCGAGCAGCCCGGGGATGCCGATGAAGTCGAGTTCCTCGAGCGAACCGACCTCGCCACCGGTGCCGAACTCGCCGCCGTCGTAGAGGACACGGTCGAACGAGGCCTGCGAGTCGAGCGCCTGGAAGGGCTGCACCTCGAGCAGGCTCTCCGACGCGCGGTCCTCCTTGTTGGCCTCGGCGACCATCGCGTCCTCGGGGTTGTACATCCCGTCGTCGGCGTCCTTCGGGCGGTCGAGCGCGTGGTCGCGTTCGAGCTCGAGGGTGGCGGCCAGGGCCATCAGGTTCGGCACGCTCGGCAGGAAGACGCTCGCGGTCTCCCCACGGCGACGGGCGCGCACGAATCGGCCGATCACCTGCGCGAAGAACAGCGGGGTGCTCGCGCTCGTGGCGTAGACGCCGACGCAGAGCCGGGGGACGTCGACGCCCTCGGACACCATGCGGACGGCGACCATCCAGCGCGAGGTGTCCTCGGAGAAGGCCTGGATGCGGCTGGACCCGGCGGCCTCGTCCGAGAGCACGACCGTCGGTCGTTCCCCCGTGATGCGCTGCAGGATGCGGGCGTAGGCACGAGCCGTCGTGGTGTCGGTGGCGATGACGAGCCCGCCGGCGTCCGGGACACCTCGGCGGACCTCGGTCAGACGCTTGTCGGCGGCGGACAGCACGGCCGGCATCCACTCGCCCTCCGGGGAGAGCGCCGTGCGCCACGCCTGCGCCGTGATGTCCTTCGTCACCTGCTCACCGAGCGAGGCCGACATCTCGTCGCCCATCCGGGTCTTCCAGCGCATCTGGCCGGCGTAGGCCATGAAGAGCACCGGTCGGACGACGCCGTCCTTGAGCGCGCGGCCGTAGCCGTAGTTGTAGTCGGAGACCGAGGTGCGGATGCCCTGCTCGTCGGGGGCGTACTGCACGAACGGGATCGGGGCGGTGTCCGAGCGGAACGGCGTCCCGGAGAGCGACAGTCGGCGCGTGGCCTTCGTGAACGCCTCGCGGATGCCGTCACCCCAGGTCAGTGCGTCGCCGCCGTGGTGCACCTCGTCGAGGATGACCAGGGTCTTCCCGCCTGCGGTGATGCGCTGGTGGACCTCGGGGTTCATGCCGACCTGGGCGTACGTGATCGCGACGCCCTGGTAGTGCCGGCCGAACATGCCGTCGCCGTTCTTGAACATCGGGTCGAGCCGGATGCCCACGCGGTCGGCGGAGTCGGCCCACTGCCGCTTGAGGTGCTCGGTCGGCGCGACGACGATGATCCGGTCGATCGTGCCGCGGGCGAGGAGCTCGGTCGCGAGCCGGAGCGCGAACGTGGTCTTGCCGGCGCCCGGGGTCGCGGCTGCGAGGAAGTCGCGCGGCTCCTTCTCGAAGTACTTCGTGAGGGCCTCGACCTGCCAGGCGCGGAGCTTGGACGCAGTGCCCCACGCGGCCCGCTCGGGGAACGCCGGCGACAGGTGCTCGGCGGCCGCGTTGCCGGCGTTCTCGGCCTGGGCCACGGCGTCTTCGTGCGGGCGGACGGCGCCGTCCGCGACGGTCTCGGGGGTGTCGCCCCACAGTGTCGCGGGCTGCTGCTGGTCGTCGTACTCCGCTGCGCTCACTTCACGCGAGTCTACCGTCACGCGGGGTCCTGCCGGGCGTGCGGGGGCCGCTGCTCGGGCGTGCCGCGGACGAGCGAGGCGGGCCGGAGCACGCCCGCGCCAAAGCGTGCGGCGACGGCGTCCACCGTGGTCTCGGTGTCTCGCCACGGCGCGTCGTCGTCCCACAGCGCGTTGCTCGCGGCGGCGGGCACGAGGTTCTCGCCGCGGACGCCGATGAGCCGGATCCGGTTGCCCGGCCGGTGCAGCACGTCGTAGAGCTCGACGGCCTCGTGGTGCAGCCGCTTGGCGACGTCGGTGGGCTCGGCGAGGGTGCGCGACCGGGTCAGCGTGCTGAAGTCGGTGTACCGGACCTTGAGCGCCACGGTGCGGGCCTGCACGTCGGCGAGCCGGAGCCGGACGGCCACCTTGTCGGCCAGGCGCAGGAGCTCGCGGGCGACGTCGTCGCGTTCGGTGAGGTCGTGGCCGAACGTGGTCTCGTGCCCGATCGACTTCTCGCTGACGCCGGTGTCGACGACCCGCGGGTCACGCCCCCACGACAGGTCGTGCAGGCGCTGGCCGCCGGCGGGTCCGAGTGCCGCGACGAGGGAGGGCAGCGGGGTGTGCGCGAGGTCGCCGACCGTGCGGATGCCGCGCCGCTCGAGCTTCTCCTGCGTGGTGCCGCCGACGCCCCACAGCGCGGAGACGGGCTGCGGGTGCAGGAACGCGACGGTGTGCTCGGCCGGGACGACGAGGAGCCCGTCCGGCTTCGCCCGGCTGGACGCGAGCTTCGCGACGAACTTGGTCGAGGCTGCGCCCACCGAGCAGTGCAGCCCGGTCTCGGCGAGGACCGCGGCGCGGATCGCCCGACCGATCTCCCACGGGGTGCCGGAGAGCCGGAGCGCTCCGGCGACGTCGAGGAACGCCTCGTCGATGCCGAGCTTCTCGACGCGGGGCGTGAAGCTCTCGAACACGCGCATCACGGCGGCGGACTTCGCCGTGTACTTCTCGAAGTGCGGCTCGACGATGATCGCGTTCGGGCAGCGGCGCTTGGCGACGGCCATCGGCATCGCGGAGTTCACGCCGTACCTCCGGGCCTCGTACGTGGCCGCGGTGACGACGGACCGGTCGGAGTCGTGGCCGACGATCACGGGCAGGCCGCGCAGGTCGGGACGGTCGAGCAGTTCGACGGACGCGAAGAAGGCGTCCATGTCGACGTGCAGCACCGTCGCCGTCAGGTCGTCCACGGGACGGTCCGAGACGAGCCGGTTGCGTCCGTCCTGCTTGCTCACGCGCCGATGATGCCACGCCCCACCGACACCGACGACCGGCCGCCGCGCGCCGGCGCCGCTACGCGAGCGGGCCGAGCTCCGCCGCCGCGATCGTCCGCGCTGCGGAGTCCCGCGTGGACGGGTGGTACTGCCCGGCCCGGACGTCCCGGGCGAGCCGAGCCAGCTCCGAGTCCGCCGCGTACGCCCGCCCGCCGACGACGCGCATCGCCTCGTCCACCACGTGCTGCGCCGCGTCGACCGTCCGCGCCTTGGTCCCGACGAGCAGGGGGAACCACCGCGCGCCCAGGTCCTCGCCCTCGTCCACCGACCGGGCGAGCGACCCGACCTGCAGCGCCACGGCGTCGACGGCGCCGCGCAGGTCCGCGATCGTCCGACGGACGTCCGGGTCCTGCGACCGCGGGACCTCGTCCCGCCCCGCGCGACCGGACACCGCCGTGACCGCCAGGTCCACCGCGCGCGAGGCGATCCCGACGTACACCGACGCCACGAGCAGCTCGAACGCGGCGAAGATCCCGAACACGAGCGGGTCGTTCGTCGGGCCGACCGGCAGCGACCGCACGATGCGCTCCGCGGGCACGTGCACGCCGAGCAGCCGGGTGGTCCGGCTCTGCGTCGCGCGCATCCCGAGCGTGTCCCAGTCGTCGAGGTGCTCGACGTCGCCGTCGGAGCGGAGCACGAATCCGTGCACCAGCCGCGGCTCCGGCCCGCTGGTGTCCTTCCCGAACACGCTCAGCACGTCCCACGCCGGCGCGAGCGACGTCGACACCTTCGTCCCGGTGAAGCGGTAGCCCCCGTCGCCGTCCGGCTCCGCCGTCGTCGACGAGTCGAACAGGACGGCGTCGTTGCCGGGTTCGCTCACCCCGAACGCGAGCAGCCGGTCGTCCGCCGCGTGGTCGGTGACGGCCTGGAGGAACGACCCACCCTGTGCGGACACGCTGCGGGCCGCCTGCACCCAGACCTGGTGCATCCCCAGCCCGAGCGCGGTCGCCGGTGCGGCCTGCGCGAGCTCCTGCTGCAACCGCGCCGTCGCGGCGAGGCCGAGCCCGGAGCCGCCCTGCTCGACGGGCACCCCGATCCGCAGCCACCCGGCGGCACGGAGCTCGTCCAGGTCCTCGGCGCAGAAGGCGTTGTCCGCGTCGTACCCGGGCGCCCGCGCCGCGATCCGGGCGAGCAGGTCCTCGGGCAGGCTCCAGGCGGGGTTGGCCTTCGTCATGGCACGAGACTACGGTTCGGGACGTGTCAGATCGTCATCCGTGGTCCAGGTACGTCGCGATCGGTGACTCGTTCACCGAGGGCATCGGGGACCCCGACCCGACCGTGCCCGGCGGCAACCGCGGCTGGGCCGACCGGGTCGCCGAGGTCCTCGCGCACCGCACCGACGACTTCGCGTACGCGAACATCGCGATCCGCGGTCGGCTCCTCGGCCAGATCGTCGACGAGCAGGTCGAGCCCGCCCTGGCGCTCCGGCCGGACCTCGTCACGGTCTCGGCCGGCGGCAACGACATCATCCGACCGGGGTCGGACCCCGACGAGCTCGCCGAGCGGTTCGACGGCATGGTCGAGCGGCTCCGGAGCGACGGTGCGACGGTCGTGCTGTTCACCGGCCCGGACGTCGGCATGACCCCGGTGCTCGGGATGGTCCGCGGCAAGACGGCGATCTACAACGAGAACCTGCACGCCATCGCGCTGAAGCACGGGGCGCTCGTCGCCGACATGTGGGCGCTCCGGGTGCTGCGGGACCCGCGGATGTGGGCGCCGGACCGGTTGCACCACTCCCCCACGGGCCACGCCACCGTCGCCGCGGCCGTGCTCGACACCCTGGGCGTCGACCACGGGCTGGAGCCGTTCGTGCCGGAGCCGCTCGAGGCCCGACCGTGGCGCGAGGCCCGCGTCGAGGACCTCGGGTGGGCGCGGGAGTACCTCGTGCCGTGGGTGGTGCGCCGGATCCGGCACACGTCCTCCGGCGACGGCGTCTCCCCGAAGCGCCCGGAGCTGCAGGACGTCGTCGAGCACCGCTCCGACACGCCCTAGCGCGGGCGACGGCCGATCAGTCGGCCGGGCGCCGGAGCGTCAGCGGTCCGTCGTGCAACGGCTGCGTCGCCCAGGCCGAGGTCGCCGTACCGGTGCCGGTGTCGAGCCGGAGGCCGAGCAGATGCGGGCTCTCGACGAAGCGGACGTCGACGGCGACGACCCCCTCGCGTCGGCGGGCCCCGCTCGCGGCGAGCGGACCCTCGACCGCCCACGCGCCCTGGCCGACCGGGCACGTCAGCGTGCCGCCGTCGACCTCCACCGTGACGCGCCAGCCGTCGCCCGAGCGGGCGAGACGCACCCCGTCGGCGACGCCGGTCGCCGCGTAGGACGCGTTCGCGTCGTCGTGCAGCTCCACCCCGTCGACGGGCGGCAGCCCCAGGGAGGCGAGCCGTGCCTCCAGGGCGGTGTCCGCTGCCACGTCGGTGTCCGCAGCGTCTGTGTCCACAGCACCGACGGCGGGCAGCAGGTGCTGCCAGGCCGCGTCGAGGACGGCCTGCATGTCGGTGCTCTGCCCGGTCATGGCGAGGACGACGTCCTGCTCGGGCAGGACGACGCAGAACTGGCCGTACGCGCCGTCGCCGCGGAAGCCGTGCCGGGCCATCCAGAACTGGAAGCCGTAGCCCTGTCGCCAGTCGACGTTCTCCTCGTCCGGGTTCGCGACCTGCGTGCTCGTCGCGGCGGCGACCCAGTCCTCGTCGAGGATGCGCTGGCCGTCCCACACGCCCCGCTGCAGGTACAGCTGCCCGAGTGCGGCGACGGCCGAGGTCGGGGCGTAGCAGCCACTGAAGCCGAGCTCGGCGCCGGTCTCGTCGGTCTTCCAGGCGAGGTCGTCGATCCCGAGGGGTTCGAGGACGTGCGGGCGGAGCCAGTCGACCAGGGAACCGCCGGTCACGCGTCGGACGATCGCCGCGAGCGTGTAGGTGCAGGGCTGGTTGTAGGCGAAGACGCTGCCGGGCTCCTCGTCCGGGGGCGTCAGGAGGAACCCGCGGACGAGGTTCGTCGGGTCGGCGGCGCGGGCGCGCTCGAGGGCCTCCTCGCGGTGCCCGGACGCCATCGCGAGCAGGTGCCGCACGCGGATGCGCCGGCTGCGCTCGTCGGTGACGTCGGCGTCGAGCTCGGGGAAGTACGAGAGGACCGTGGCGTCGAGGTCGACCAGGCCGGCCCGGACCGCGGTGCCGACGGCGGCGGCGGTGAAGCTCTTGCTCAGCGAGTAGAGCAGGTGCACCCGGTCGGGGGCGTACGGCGCCCACCAGCCCTCGGCGGCGAGCTGCCCGTGCCGGAGCAGCTGGAACGAGTGGGGTTCCACACCCGGCGTGGACTCGAGGGCGTCGAGGAACGCGGACACCCCGCGTGCGTCGATGCCGAGGGCGGACGGGGTGGACCGGGGGAACGTCGTCGTCACCCCGCCGACACTACGCGGTGCTCGGGGTCAGGCGGCGGTGCCCTGGAACGGGTTCGTCCAGCGCCACCAGACGCCGGGGTCCTCGATCCCGCGCTCGAGGACGAGCGGCACGGTCACCGGGTCGTGGTCGGAGATCGTGAAGCGCACACGCCCGACCCGATCCCCCGCAGCGCCGAAGGTGAGCTGCTCGAGCGTGGTCTTCGCGGTCACGGTGGTCCGTCCCCAGACCAGGACCTCGGCCGCCTTCGCCGAGACGGCGTCGGCCTCGTCCCGCCACGGCGTCGAGAACGTCCCGAACGTCTGCCCGGCGTGCGTCAGGGTGACGACCTGGAAGTTGTCGGCGACCGAGCGCAGGAGCCGCTGCACGTCGACGTCGAGCGAGTCGTGGTCGACCCCGCCGAGCATCGCCCCGACGACCGTGACGGTCCGGCCGCCCCGCTCGTAGGTGGCGGCGAACAGCAGGCAGGCGCCGGCCTGGTCGAGCGTTCCGGTCTTGATGCCCTCGACGCCGTCCATCCCGAGCAGCTTGTTCGAGTTCTCGATCTGCCCGGCGCCAGGGACCGTGGCCTGCGCGGTGCCGACGATCTCCTTGACCACGGGGTCCGCGAGTGCGAGCTGCCCGAGGTCGACGAGGTCGGTCGCGGTCGAGGTGTTGCCCGCGTCCAGGCCCGTCGGCTCGTGGATCGTGGTGTCGTCGAGCCCGTGCGCGTGCAGCCAGGTCGTCGCGGCGCGCTGGTAGGCGTCCATCGAGCCGAACGCCCAGAGTGCGAGCGCGCCGGCGTAGTTGTTCGCGGACTTCATGAGCATGACCTGCATGGTCTGGTACTGCGACAGCTGCAGCCCCGCGGGCATCGGGGCGACCTCGCCGTTCTGCGCAGCGTAGGTCGCGTAGAGCCCCTGCATCTGCGCGTCGAACGTGATCGTCGGTCCCGCCTGGCCCTGTCGGAGCGGCTTCGCGTCGAGGACGACGAGCGCGGTCACGACCTTCGAGATGCTCGCGATCGACCGGGCCCTGCGGTCCCCGCTCGTCCGCAGGCTCTCCGGGAAGTCGGTGGCCTCGACCGCGGTCGCGCCGTAGCCCGGGAAGGACAGCGCCGGCAGCGTCGAGGTCGGGGCGGCGTACGTCGTGGTCCGCGCGCTCGCCGGGGCGAACGGCACGACGGCCGCCGCGACGAGGAACCCGACGACGAGCACGAGGACGGCGACGACGGTGATCGTCACGGGCCTCCTGATGGCGGAGCGGGGGCGACGGACGACTGCTGGCACGGCACAGGAGCGTACCGGGGCGTGACCGGGTGCCGCGTGTGACGAACGTGTAAAACATCGGCGGGACGGCCCGGTGCGGCCCCGGACGCCCCCTACCGTGACGGACATGCTCCACGGATCCACCCCGGGCACCGCGCCCGTGCCGCCGTCCTCGTCCGCCCCCACCGTGTCTGTCCTGCAACCGGGCACGGGTCCGGTCCGCTCCGACCGGTACCTGCCGGTCGACCCGGAGCAGGCGCTGTGGGGACGCCTGCCGAGCGACGCCGACCGCCCGGTGATGACGGTGCCGTCCGGTGCCGAGGTGACGATCGACACGCTCAGCCACGAGGGGCTCCTGCCGGACCAGGGCAGCGACCCGGTGGCGTTCTTCGCCCGGCACGGCGTGCCCCGCGAGCACGTCCTCGACGACGCGGTCGCCGTGGCCCGTGCCGCTCGCCGCGACCCGGAGCACGACGGACCGCACGTGGTCACCGGCCCGATCGCGGTCGAGGGCGCAGAGCCCGGGGACGTCCTGACCGTCACGGTGCTCGAGACGCTGCCCCGGGTCCCGTACGGGGTCGTGTCGAACCGGCACGGCCGCGGCGCGCTGCACGGCGAGTACCCGGTCGACGGCACGACCGTGAGCGTCTTCGCGGACGTCGTCCCCGGACCGGACGGGCTGCTCGGCCGCATCCCGCTCACCGAGTCCCGCGACCGGTACGCCCGCTTCCCGCTCGCCCCGTTCCTCGGCATCACCGGTGTCGCGACCCCGGGCGAACGGCTCCACTCGGTCCCACCGGGGCGGCACGGCGGGAACGTCGACGTCAACCTGCTGCAGGCCGGAGCCCAGCTGCACCTGCCCGTGCTCGTGCCGGGCGCGTCGGTGTACGTCGGCGACCCGCACTTCGCGCAGGGGGACGGCGAGGTCGCGCTCACGGCGATGGAGGCCTCGCTCCGGGCGACGCTGCGCTTCGACCTGACGCCCGCTGCCGAGGCAGTCCAGCGGTTCGGCGACCTCGTGTGGCCGCTCGTCGAGACGCACGAGTTCCTCGTCCCGACCGGCATGGACCCCGACCTCGACGAGGCCGTCCGGGCCTGCGTCCGGCACGCGATCGCGATCCTCGGCGCCCGCTACGGCATGGAGCCGCACCTGGCGTACGCGTACCTCAGCGCCGCGACCGACTTCAACGTCTCGCAGGTGGTCGACCTCGTCACGGGGGCGCACGCCCGCATCCGCAAGGCCGACTTCGAGGACGTCCGGTGAGCGGGCCGGACGCCCCGGCCGGGCTCCTCGAGGCCCTGGACGCCTACGAGCGCGCCCTCGCCACCGACGACCTCGCCGCGCTCGACGACGCCTTCGTCCGCTCCCCCACGACCCTGCGCGGCGACGACCGCGGTCTGCTCGTCGGCCACGACGCGATCAGCGCCTTCCGCGGCGCGCGCGGTGGGGTCGCGAGCCGGACCCTGACCCGGGTCGAGGTCCGAGCGCTCGCCGACGACCTCGCCCTGGTCGTCGCCGTGTCCACCTTCGACGCGGGCGGCTCCGGCCTGCAGACCCAGCTGTGGCGCCGCCAGGACGGCACGTGGCGGATCGAGGCGGCGCACGTCACCGGACGCCCGCGGGCGTTCGACACCACGGTCTGGCGCGTGCTCGGCGACCCGCTCGTCGCCCCGACCGGGACCGGCCCGCTCGACGGCGAGACCGTCGCCGTGAAGGACCTCTACGCCGTCCCCGGGCACCCCGTCGGTGCCGGGAACCCCACGTACCTGCGGGAGTCGGTCCCCGCCGCGACGGCAGCGGCCGCCGTCGCGGCGCTCCTCGCCGCCGGCGCGTCGATCCGCGGCATCGCGCGGACCGACGAGTTCGCCTACGCGCTCACGGGACGCAACGAACACCACGGCACCCCACCCAACGGGGCGGTCCCGACCGCCGTACCGGGAGGATCGTCCAGCGGCTCAGCGTCGGCCGTCCGTTCCGGGACGGCCGGCATCGGACTGGGCACCGACACGGCCGGCTCGATCCGGGTCCCGGCGTCCTACCAGGGGCTGTGGGGCCTCCGCACGACGCACGGGCTCGTCGACCGGGCCGGACTCCTGCCCCTCGCGCCGTCGTTCGACACCGTCGGATGGCTGACGCGGGACGCCGACACGCTCCTCCGCGCGCTCGACGCCTCGGTGCCGGACGACACCGCCCGACAGCCGGTCGGCGACCCGGTGGTCCTGACGGACCTGCTCGACGCCGCGGACCCGGCGACGCGGGAGGCCTTCCGCGCCGCGGTCGGGCCCGACGTGCCGGAGACCTCCCTCGCCGCGCTCGGACTCCCCGGACTCGACGAGCTGCGCGAGCTGCTCCGGCTGGTGCAGGGCGCCGAGGCCACGGCCGTGCACGGCGACTGGATCGCCGCACACCCGGGAGCGCTCGGCGCCGTCGTCGGTGGACGGTTCGCCGCGGCCGCCGCCGCTCCGGCCGACCAGGTGGCGGCGGCGCGCGAGCGGTTCCCCGTCGTCCGGGCCGCGATCCGCGAGGCGCTGCACTACCGCGCGTTCCTGGCGCCGACCGTGCCCGGCCCGGCTCCCGCGCTCGCCGCCGACGCGGTCGAGCTCGAGCGGGTCCGGACGGCGACGACCGCGATGACCGCGCTCGCGAGCGTCGGCGGCCTCCCGTCGGTGAGCGCGCCGGTGCTCACCGTGGACGGCGCGCCCGTCGGGGGGTGCCTGACCGGCGGGCCGGACACGGACCGCGCCCTGGTGACCGCCGTCGGACGGTGGCTGCCCGCCTGACCCGCCACGATCCTCCCGGCCGGTGCTGCTGCCCGCCGACCGGATCGGTGCCTAGCGGGCCGCCCGCTGCGCGTGGGCGACCGCCCACAGGCCGACGGCGCTCGCCGCAGCCACGTTGAGCGAGTCGACGCCGTGCGCCATCGGGATCCGGACGGTCGTGTCGGCTGCGGCGATCGCGGCGGGCGTGAGGCCCTGGCCCTCGGTGCCCATCACGAGCGCGATCCGCTCGGGGATGTCCTGCACGAAGGCGTCCAGGTCCACCGAGCGGTCGGTGAGCGCCATCGCGGCGAGGTGGAACCCCTGCGCGCGGAGGTCGTCGCCCGCCGCGGGCCAGTCGCCGATGCGGGTCCACGGCACCTGCAGGACGGTGCCCATGCTGACCCGGACGCTCCGTCGGTAGAGCGGGTCGGCGCAGCGCGGGCTGACGAGCACCGCGTCGGCGCCGAGTCCGGCGACGCTCCGGAAGACGGCACCGACGTTCGTGTGGTCGACGATGTCCTCGAGCACGACCACGAGCCGGGCGTCCCGCACGACGTCCGCGACGCTCGGCAGCTCCGGACGGTGCATCGCGGCGAGGGCGCCCCGGTGCATGGCGAACCCGGTCAGCTGCTCGAGCAGGGCGTCGGGCCCGACGAAGACCGGGCCCTCGTGGTCCGCCACCAGGGGCAGCACGCTGTCGAGCCACTTCTCCTGCACGAGGACGCTCCGGGGCACGTGCCCGGCCCGGACCGCGCGCTCGATCACCGTGTTCGACTCCGCGATGTACAGCCCGCCCTCCGGCTCGGAGACCCGTCGGAGCGCCACGTCGGTCAGTCGGGCGAAGTCGTCGAGGCGCGGGTCGTCGAGGGTGTCGATGCGGACGGGGTGCACGGGGCTCGTTTCGTGGGAAGGCGGCTGGGCGGTCGGCTGTTGAGGGTACCGTGGACGACGTGCTGACCGACCCGATGCAGGCCGAGCTGGACCGCGTGGTCGAGCTCCTCGCGGGCAAGCGGATCGCGGTGCTGTCCGGGGCGGGGCTGAGCACCGACTCCGGGATCCCCGACTACCGCGGCGACGGCCGGGTGGTCCGCAAGCCGATGACCTTCCAGGAGTTCCGTTCCGACGCCGCGAAGCGACAGCGGTACTGGGCCGGCTCGCACCTGGGGTGGCGTTCGTTCGCCGCGGCACGTCCGAACGCCGGGCACCGCGCCCTCGCCGCGCTCGAGCGAGCGGGGCTCGTCACCGGGGTCGTCACGCAGAACGTCGACGGCCTGCACCTGCGGTCCGGGTCGCGCCGGGTCGTCGAGATCCACGGCTCGATGGACCGCGCGGTGTGCCTGACGTGCGGGCAGGTCTTCTCACGCGCCGATCTCGCCGCCGTGCTCGACCGCGAGAACCCGTGGATCGACGAACCCGGGAACGTCGAGCTGCAGCCGGACGGTGACGTCGAGATCACCGACGTCGAGCGGTTCCGCGTGCCCGACTGCTCGGTGTGCGGCGGGGTGCTGAAGCCCGACGTGGTGTTCTTCGGCGAGTTCGTGCCGGCCGAGAAGTTCCGCGAGGCCGTGTCGATCGTGGCCGACGCGGATGCGCTGCTGGTCGTCGGGTCGTCCCTCACCGTGAACTCCGGCGTCCGCCTGGTCGACCACGCCACGCGCCGCAAGCACCCGGTCGTCATCGTGAACCGCGGCACCACCCGCAGTGACCGGCGAGCAGCGGTGAAGATCGACGGGGGCACCACCGAGACGCTCGAGGCCCTGGCAGCGCGACTGCTGCCGTCTGCGATGATCGACGGGTGACGACGCTCCTCACCCTGGTCCGGCACGGCGAGACCGACTGGAACGCGCAGCGCCGCATCCAGGGTTCCACCGACATCCCGCTCAACGACACCGGCCGTTCCCAGGCGGCCGCGGCCGCGGCGCTCCTCGCGCGCCGGTCGTTCGACGCCGTCGTCGCGTCGCCGCTCTCGCGCGCGTTCGAGACCGGGTCGATCATCGCCGCCCACCTCGGGCTCGACGTCCCCTCGGCGTACCCGGGCCTCGCCGAGCGGTCCTACGGCGAAGCCGAGGGCCTGACCGACTCCGAGGTCGTCGAGCGGTACCCGGACGACGTCGTGCCCGGCCGGGAGTCGCGGAGCGCCCTGCTCGCCCGCGCCACCGAGACCCTCGGCGAGATCGCGGTCCGCTTCGACGCCGGGTCGGTCGTCGTCGCGACGCACGGCGCGGTGATCCGTGCACTCGTCAACGCCGCCGCTCCCGGCACCGCGGACCGCTGGTCGACGCCGATCCGCAACGGGTCGGTGCACTCGTTCCGCTGGGACCCCGAGCGCTTCCGAGCCGAGCTCGTCCGGTTCGACGACCCGCTGGACGAGGTCTCCGAGCAGACCGGCGACGAATCGTTCGCGGAGCAGAACCCGCTGGAGCGCCGCGGCTGACCCACGACGGCGTCCCGCGGAACCCGCAACCCCCTGACCGTCGCCGGACTACGCTCCGCTGCACGGACGGCCGGCTCCCGGGCCGCCCGACCCGGACGGTGTGAGGGGGACGGCATGGACGCCAGGCGGACCGACGACGACCCACCGTGGTTCGAACGCCCCCTGCCCGACGGTCGGCGCGCCGCCGCGGTCCCGGCTCGGCACGCCGCCGCTGCCTCGGGTCGGCTCGCCGCCGCTGACTCGGGTCGGCACGCCTCCGACGACGACCTGGACCGCGCGTTCGGACCGGACACGGCGGCGGTCCGCGCGGTCACCGGGGCGCAGCGCCTGCGACGGGGGTCCCTCGTGCTGCTCGGGTTCGTGGTCGCCGGCGTCGTGATCGCCGTCGTGCTGTCGACCATCGTCGGCAGCGTGCAGAACGGCGTCGGCGGGGTGTTCCCGCAGCCGCAGGCGGCCCTCGACCGGTTCCGCGCCGACGCCAGCGCGGTCCCGGGCGTGCAGGCGGTCCAGGACCCGACCACCGACAAGCAGGCCTTCGCGGCGTACGACGTGGCCGCGGTCGTCGTGGTCGACACCGCGCTCTCCCCCGGTCAGCAGGTCGACGTGGTCACGCGGCTGAGCGCCGCCGCGGCCGACGCCGGCGGCAACGGCGTCCGGGTGACGGCGATCGCGCGGATCGGGGCGCTCGACGTCGGGGTGTCCGCGGACGCCACCGTCAGCCGGCAGCGGTTCGAGGTCGCCCGCTCGGTCGCGGACATCGGCGGCGTGATGGCGGTGCGCTGCTCCTCCGGGCCGGAACGCACGGCGGACGACGCGGCACTCCAGCGGGTCGTCGTGGTGACCGGCGGGACCGGAGCAGCGCTCGACGCCGTGGTCGCGACCGCGTCGGAGCGGACGCACGCCGTCTTCCCGGGAGCGACGGTCACCGCCGCCGACCGGTGACACGGCAGACCCCACGGGGCACGGCGCGCAGCGGACCACGCCGGGCACCGTGCGCGGCGGACCACGCCGGGCGAGGTGCCCCGGCTCGGGCGACCGTCAGCCGTGGCGTCGCGCCCGTTCGGCCACCGCACGTTCGACGGCCTGCACGACCTGCTCGGCGGAGTCCGCCCAGCGGAACCGCGCGGCCTGCTCCAGCGACGCCGCCGACGCCGTGTCCCAGCGCTCCTCGAGCCGACGGACGGCGGCGGCGACGGCCGCGGGCGACGACGGGTCGAAGTACTCCGCGGCGTCGCCGCCGATCTCACGGAAGATCGGGATGTCACTCACCGCGACCGGTGTGCCGACACCCATCGCCTCGACGAGCGGGATGCCGAAGCCCTCGTCGCGGGACGCCGTGACGAGTGCCGTCGCGGACCGCAGCGTCGCGAGGTACTCCTCGTCGGACGCACCGTCGTGCCACACGATCGAGTCCGCCGGCGCGAGCCCCTCGAGCCGCCGACGGTCGGCGTCGGACACCCGGGACATGCAGTGCAGCGTCCAGTCCGGTCCGAGCAGCGGCAGCGCGGCGGCCAGGGTCTCGACGTTCTTGTACGGCATGTACGAGCCCATGTAGACGAGGGAGCGCTGCCGCCCGGCCGCCGGGTCGCGCGGTTCCGCCGGGTCCGCCGCGTTGTACGCGACCGTGACCGGGCGCTTCGTGAGCCGGTGCTCCGCGATCAGGCCGGCGGTCGTGCGCGAGACCGTGACCACGCCGTCGGCGCCGTCGAGCAGGAAGCGCTGCGGTGCCCAGCTGAGGTGGAAGAGCCGCCAGCCGAGCCGGATCGGCCACGAGAACTCCCGCGGGGGCGTGCGGTTCCGGTAGTAGATGAGGTCGTGCAGGGTCAGCACGAGAGCGTACCGCCGACCACGCGAACCCATGGTCTGCATGGGCGAGAACACCGCGTCCAGGCCGAGCCGGTTGACGACCCGGGCGACGAACGGTTCCCCCGCGTCGGTCGGCGCCGGGACGAGCTCCCACGGCAGTCCCGACGGCAGCGACTCGAGCTGCCGTTCGTCGTGCACGAGCAGCACGGCGTCGTGCCGGTCGGGCAGGTGCGCCGCGATGCCGGCGGTGAAGCGGCTGATGCCGTCGTGCCGCCCGATGCGGACGTACCGGCAGTCGATGCCGATCCGCAGGCGCGTCACGAGGTCGCCCCGTCCGCCCGGCCGGACCCGGTCCGCCGCGGGTGCCCCGCGCGACGCGGTCGGTCGGCCATCCGCCGGAGCACGGCGTCCGCAGCCGCGCCCGGGGTCTCGTAGTGCACGAGGTGTCCGACGCCCGGGACCACCACGAGCTCGGCGTCCCGCAGCCGGGCCTCGAGGGCCCGTTGCTCGGGCACCGCGGTGATGTCGTCGTGCTCCGCCGCCACGAGCAGGACGGGCACGTCGATGCGGTCGGCGTACTCCGACACGTCGTGCGTGACCGAGGTGCGGAACGCCTCGAGCACGCTCGTGCGGTCCGCGAACGCCGAGAAGTACCGGTCGTGCTGCTCGTGCACCCAGCGGCGGAGGTCGCGGTCGTGGCTCTTCAGCATCGCGACGCTCATCGCCCGGACGATCGCACGGTTCCGGAGCAGCCCGAGCCCGAGCGGCCGCGGCAGCAGCGCCCCCGCGCGGTAGTACCCGATCGCGATGCCGGTAGCGACGGCACGCGGCCCCTGGAGCGCCGGCGCGGCGATGGGGTTCACGAGGACGAGCAGCCGGGTGCCGAGCCCGGCGGCGACGGCAGCCGCGGTGACGATCGAGCCGAAGGAGTGGCCGAGCACGACGGTGTCCCGCGTCAGCCCGAGGGCTCGGTGGAAGCCGGTGAGCCAACCGACGTAGCCGTCGATGTCCGACACGGGCAGCGGGTCCGAGATCCCGAAGCCGGGCAGGTCCGGCACGAGCACCCGCTTGCCGACCAGGTGGGCGGCGATCGTCTCGAGGCCGTGGTGGTCGCCGCGGAACCCGTGGACGGCCAGGACCGTCTCCTGCGCGTCGGCCGGCCCGTACTCCCAGTAGTGCGAGGTGCGGCCGTCGACCACGACGGAGCGGTGCACGACGGGCGTCGACGCCGTCAGCGACTGGTACGGGGAGATCACGGGCGCTCGCATCCCGGCCAGTCTACGAAGCGGACCACGCCCCGGACCGCAGCCCACCCCGACGAACCGGACCACGCACCGGACCGCAGCCCACCCCGACGAACCGGACCACGCACCGGACCGCAGCCCACCCCGTCGACGCGCCCCGTGCCTCCAGGCCGGCGGACCGCACGCGACGGAAGGCGACCGAACACGACCCGCGCAACCCGCGGACAGTCGCAGGGCCGCGCGCCTACTGTGGCGGGGACGGGCCACGCCGCCGGCCCGCCGACCTTCGACGAGGAGCACGGTTGACGTTCACGGCCCCGATCCAGCTGCCCGGACTCACGCTCGACCCGCAGTGGCACAAGCGCTCGGTCTTCTACGAGTGCATGATCCGCTCGTTCGTCGACTCGAACGGCGACGGGATCGGTGACATCCAGGGGGTCATCGGCAAGCTCGACTACCTGCAGTGGCTCGGCGTCGACGCCCTGTGGCTGCCGCCGTTCTTCCAGTCGCCGATGCGCGACGGCGGCTACGACATCCAGGACTACAAGGCGATCCTGCCGGAGTTCGGCACCCTCGACGACTTCCGCGAACTCGTGACGAAGGCGCACGAGCGGAACATGCGCATCGTCATCGACATGGTGCTCAACCACACGAGCGACCAGCACGAGTGGTTCCAGCAGTCCCGCGAGGACCCGGACGGCCCTTTCGGCGACTTCTACGTCTGGCGCGACACCGACGAGCACTACCAGAACATCCGCATCATCTTCGTGGACACCGAGGAGTCGAACTGGACGTTCGACCCGGTCCGTCGACAGTTCTTCTTCCACCGGTTCTTCTCGCACCAGCCCGACCTCAACTACGAGAACCCCGCCGTTGTCGAGGCCGTCTACGACGTGGTCCGGCACTGGCTCGACATGGGCGTCGACGGGCTCCGACTCGACGCCATCCCGTACCTGTTCCAGTCCGAGGACGGCAACGGCGAGGGCGAGCCGGAGACGCACGAGTTCATCAAGAAGCTCCGCGCGATGGTCGACGACGAGTACCCCGGCCGCGTGCTCCTGGCCGAGGCGAACCAGTGGCCCCGCGAGACCGCCGCGTTCTTCGGTACCGACGAGGAGCCCGAGTGCCACATGGCGTTCGACTTCCCGGTGATGCCGCGCATCTTCTACTCGCTGCGCGCCCAGCACGCCGCCGAGCTCAAGGCGATCCTGTCGGAGACGCTCGACGTCCCGGAGAAGGCCGCGTGGGGCGTGTTCCTCCGGAACCACGACGAGCTGACGCTCGAGATGGTCAGCGAGGAGTACCGCCAGGCGATGTACGGCTGGTACGGCTACGACCCGCGGATGCGTTCGAACATCGGCATCCGCCGTCGCCTCGCGCCGCTGCTCGACAACTCCCGCGCGGAGCTCGAGCTCATCCACGCGCTGCTGTTCTCGCTGCCGGGCTCGCCGTTCCTGTACTACGGCGACGAGATCGGCATGGGCGACAACATCTGGCTGCCGGACCGCGACTCCTCGCGCACGCCCATGCAGTGGACGCCGGACCGGAACGCCGGGTTCTCGACCGCCGACCCGGGCAAGCTCTACCTCCCGGTCGTCCAGTCGCTCGTCTACAACTACGCGCAGGTCAACGTCGAGGCGCAGCTCGCGCAGTCCCGCTCGCTGCTGCACTGGGTGCGGAACGTCATCCACGTCCGCAAGGCGCACCCCGTGTTCGGGATGGGCAGCCTGCACGTTCAGGAGACGTCCAACGACTCCGTCCTCGCGTTCGTCCGGTCCTGGGAGGGCTCCGGGCAGCAGTTCGGGCCGAGCGCCGAGGACGTCCTGTGCGTGTTCTCGTTCGCGACGAACCCGACGTCCGTCACGGTGTCGGCCCCGGAGTTCGCGGGGCGGCCGCTGTACGACCTGTTCGGCGGCGGGTCGTTCCCGTCGTTCGACGACGAGGGGAACGTGACGCTGACGATGGGGACGCAGTCGTTCTACTGGCTGCACGTCGGACGGCCGGTCACGCAGTAGCGAGCGGACCGGCCTGGAGGCACGGGTCGGGTCCGGCGGGCGGGTCGCGTCGGTCGTGTCGGTGCGTCCGGCTAGCCTCCTGACGTGACGTACTCCGCAGCAGTGACCGACACGTCCGCTCCGGACGCCCCGGTGCAGGACCTCTCCGGTCGCCCCTGGTGGCACGCACTCGGCGTGTTCGACCTCGAGACAACGGGCGTCGACGTCGAGACCGCCCGCATCGTCACCGCGCACGTCGGGCTCATCGACATGACCGGGCGGTCCATCGTCGAGGGCGCCTGGGTGGCTGACCCGGGCATCGCGATCCCCGAGGGCGCCGCCGCGGTGCACGGCTACACCACCGAGCGGGCGCAGGCCGAGGGCCGCCCCGCCGGCGAGGTGGTGGCCGAGGTCATCGCCGCGGTCGAGGCCGTGTTCGCCCGCGGCATCCCGCTCGTCATCTACAACGCCCCGTACGACCTCACGGTGCTCGACCGCGAGGCCCGACGGCACGGCCTGCCCTCCCCCGTTGTCGGCAACGTCGTCGACCCGCTCGTGATCGACAAGGCGCTCGACACGTACCGCAAGGGCAAGCGCACGCTCGAGGCCGCGTCGGCGCTCTACGGCGTGCAGCTCGACGACGCGCACGACGCCGGGGCCGACGCCGTCGCCGCGGGTCGGGTCGCGCAGGCCATCGCCGCGAAGTACCCGGAGGAGCTCGGCGTCTCGGCCGAGGAGCTCCACCGCAAGCAGGTCGGCTGGTGTGCCGATCAGGCGTCCTCGTTCCAGGAGTACATGCGGAAGCAGCGCGATCCGGCGTTCACCGCAGACGGCCGCTGGCCCCACCGCGGGACGGCGCCGAGCATGTAGCATCGCCGCGGGGGCTCGTTCGACTGCGAACGTCCTCAGCCCCTGCTCGACGACGCACCGACCGGGAGACCGCCGCACGTGTTCCTGAAGACCTTCGGGTGGTCCCTCGTGATCACCGTCCTCGCCCTCGCCACGGCGCTGATCTACGGCAGCTGGACCGCCGTCGTGATCACGCTCATCCTCGGTGTGCTCGAGATCAGCCTGAGCTTCGACAACGCCGTCGTGAACGCGCGCATCCTCGAGCGGATGAGCCCGTTCTGGCAGAAGATGTTCCTCACCGTGGGCATCGTCATCGCGGTGTTCGGCATGCGTGTGCTCTTCCCGCTCCTCATCGTCGGCATCACCGCGCAGCTGAACCCGGTCGAGGCCGTCCAGCTCGCGCTCGAGAAGGGCCCGATCGACGAGCCCGGCACGTACGCCTACCTGCTGCACGAGGCGCACCCGCAGATCGCGGCCTTCGGCGGGATGTTCCTGCTGATGATCTTCCTCGACTTCATGTTCGAGGACCGCGACATCCTGTGGCTCAAGTGGCTCGAGCGCCCGCTGCACGTGATCGGCAAGCTCCCGATGGTCAACGTCGTCGTCGCTCTCGTGCTGCTCGCCGTCTTCGCGGTGTCCTCGGGCGACCACCAGAGCGTCGTGCTCATCGCCGGCATCGCCGGACTCGTGACCTACTTCCTCGTCACCGGACTCGGCGGGCTCTTCGACGTCGACGACCCGGAGGACGAGGGCGATGCGCTCGAGAGCACCGACCACATGGTGGCCGAGGCCGACCGCATCGTGAAGAAGCGCCGCCTCGGGCATGTCGCCGGCCGTGCGGCGTTCCTGCTGTTCCTGTACCTCGAGGTGATCGACGCGTCGTTCTCGTTCGACGGCGTGATCGGCGCGTTCGCGATCACCGCGGACCCGATCATCATCGCCCTGGGCCTCGGCCTCATCGGCGCGATGTTCGTCCGCTCGCTCACGGTGTTCCTCGTCCGCCAGGGCACGCTCGACGAGTTCGAGTACCTCGACCACGGCGCGCACTGGGCGATCGGCGCCCTCGCCGTGATCCTGCTCGTCACGATCACGACCGAGGTCAACGAGGTGGTCACGGGCCTGATCGGCGTCGTCTTCATCCTCGCCGCCTTCATCTCCTCCGTCGTCCGGAACCGCCGCAAGGCCGCGGCCGAGCAGCCGGCGGAACCCGCCCAGCTCGTCCACTGATCCGCGCGACGACACTGGTCCCGCGCGGACGACACCGAACTGCTCCAACGAAAGGTCACACCATGGGACTCAGCCTCCAGAAGGGCCAGTCGCTCTCCCTCACGAAACAGGACGGCAGCGCACTGACGCGCGTGCGCCTCGGCCTCGGGTGGGACGCCGTCGCCGCGAAGCGCGGGCTGTTCGGCGGCCGCAAGGAGGCCGAGGTCGACCTCGACGCCTCGGCGATCTTCTTCGACGCCCAGGGCACGCCGATCGACTACGTCTGGTTCAACCAGCTCCGCAGCAAGGACGGCTCCGCCCAGCACACCGGCGACAACCTCACCGGCGCCGGTGAGGGCGACGACGAGACGATCCGCATCGACCTGAGCGCCGTGCACCCCGCCGTCGCGCAGATCGTGTTCGTGATCAGCAGCTACAGCCGCCAGACCTTCGACAGCGTCAAGAACGCGTTGTGCCGGGTCGTCGACGACTCCACCGCCGGTGCACCCGAGGTCGTGCGCTACGAGCTCACCGAGTCCGGTCCGCACACCGCCATGGTGATGGCGAAGGTGGCCCGCGGCTCGGCTGGCTGGTCGTTCAGCGCGATCGGCGAGCGGGCGAACGGCCGCACCGTCCAGGACCTGGTCGCCCCCGCGGCCGCGGCCCTCTGATCAGGGAACAGGAGACCTCCGTGGCGACCCTCTCACTGTCCAAGGGCAACAACCTCTCGCTCACCAAGACCGACCCGGGTCTCCGGCGCGCGATGATCGGTCTCGGCTGGGACCCGCGCACGACCGCCGGTGAGCAGTTCGACCTCGACGCCTCCGCGCTGCTCGTCGGCGCGAACGGCCGGGTGCGCTCGAACGACGACTTCATCTTCTACAACCAGCTGCAGTCGAACGACGGCTCGGTCGTCCACCAGGGCGACAACCGCACCGGCGAGGGCGAGGGCGACGACGAGCAGATCCTCGTCGACCTCGACGCCGTCGCCGCCGACATCGAGCGGGTCGTCATCGTCGTGACGATCGACCAGGCGGACGCCCGTCGGCAGAACTTCGGGCAGGTCCGCGGCGCCTTCTGCCGGGTCGTGAACGACGAGACCGGCAACGAGGTCGTGCGCTTCGACCTCACCGAGGACGCCGCGTCGGAGACCGGCATGATCTTCGCGGAGATCTACCGGTACAACGGTGAGTGGAAGTTCCGCGCCGTCGGCCAGGGCTACGCCACCGGACTCCGGGGCGTCGCCACCGACTTCGGCGTCGTCCTCGACTGACCTCCGCACCCGCACCGACCGCACCACCTGGAAGGACCCGATCATGGCTGGACTCTCCCTCGCCAAGGGCAACAACCTCTCCCTCACGAAGACGAGCCCCGGGCTGACCGTCGCGACGGTCGGCCTCGGCTGGGACCCGCGCACGACCTCGGGCGAGCAGTTCGACCTCGACGCGTCGGCGCTGCTGCTCGGTGAGTCGGGCAAGGTCCGCTCGGACGCCGACTTCATCTTCTACAACCAGCCGCGCAGCGTCGACGGTGCCGTGGCGCACCAGGGCGACAACCGCACCGGTCAGGGCGACGGAGACGACGAGCAGATCACCGTCGACCTGCAGGCGCTCCCCGCCGACGTCGTCCGCGTGGTCATCGCGGTGTCGATCGACCAGGGCGAGGCCCGGCGGCAGAACTTCGGCCAGGTCCGGAGTGCGTACTCCCGCGTGCTCGACCAGGACGGCAACGAGATCGTCCGCTACGACCTGTCCGAGGACGCGGCGCCCGAGACGGCGATGATCTTCTCCGAGCTGTACCGCAACGGTGCCGAGTGGAAGTTCCGCGCCGTCGGCCAGGGCTACACGACCGGCCTCGCCGGCATCGCCACCGACTTCGGCGTCCAGCTCGGCTGAGCCGCTCCCCTCGACCCGCGACCCCGCGACCCCTTCGAACGACCCAGGAGACACCGATGCCCGGACCCCTCGCACCGCCGGAGCCCGCTGACTCGTCCGAGGACGCCCTCGTCCTGCGGCCGGCCGACGCGGCGGAGACGATCACGCCAGACGACGCCCCCGGCATGGTCCCGGTCGACGCCGAGCGGCAGGCGCAGATCGCGGCGCAGGCGCGCGAGTTCGTCGACGAGGTCGCCGCGCTCGACCCGCGCTCCCCGGCCTTCGGCGAGAAGGTCGACGGCATCAACCAGATCGCGGGCAGCGAGATCGCCCGGTCCGGCGGGTTCTCGTCGCGGATGCTCGAGCGGTCGCAGTCCTCGGTCGCGGGGGCCCGCCGGACGGGCGACAGTGCGCAGGTGAAGGTCGCGACGACCCTCGGCGATCTCCGCTCGACCGTCGAGGACCTGACCCCGAACCAGGCCGACCTCAGCACCGGCCGGAAGATCCTCGGGATGATCCCGGGCGGCAACAAGCTCGCGAAGTACTTCCAGCGCTACGAGTCCGCGCAGACGCAGCTCGACCGCATCATCAAGTCGCTCATGGCCGGCCAGGACGAGCTCCGCAAGGACAACGCGACGCTCGCCGACGAGAAGGTCCAGCTGTGGGAGACCATGCAGCAGCTGAGCGAGTACGCCGTCTTCGCGAAGGCGCTCGACCAGGCGGCCGTCACGAAGGTCGAGTCGCTGCGGAACGCCGGCCGCGTGGACGAGGCGCAGAAGCTCGAGTCCGACGTCCTGTTCCCGGTGCGCCAGCGGCACCAGGACATCCTCACGCAGCTCGCGGTCTCGGTGCAGGGGTACCTCGCCATGGACCTCGTCCGCAAGAACAACACCGAGCTCATCAAGGGTGTCGAGCGAGCGCGCACCACGACCGTCGCGGCCCTCCGCACCGCGGTCGTCGTCGCCCAGGCGCTCGCGAACCAGCGCATGGTGCTCGACCAGATCGACGCCGTGAACAACACCACGAACGCGATGATCCTGCAGACGAGCGAGATGCTCCGCGACCAGACCACGCGGATCCACCAGCAGGCGACGAACTCCGGCGTCAGCGTGGAGACCCTGCAGCGCGCGTTCGACAACGTGTTCCAGACGATGGACGCCATCGACTCGTTCCGCTCCGAGGCGGCGAAGAACATGTCGTCGACCGTGAGCGCGCTCGAGGCGGGCATCCAGCGGGCGAAGCCCTACCTGGAGCGTGCGCGGCAGAGCGACGACGACCCCCGGTCGGTCGCCCGATGACCTCCGCGGCCCCGCGCCGTGCGTGACCGCTTCCGGGCGCTCTTCGGCCGGGACGACGACCGTGCCGACCACCGGCACGACGATGGGCGCCGGACGCCGACGCCCGACGAAGCGGCTGCGGCCGCCGCGGCCCGGATCGACGTCCGCGGTGCCGGCGGCTCGGCGGACGACCGTGCCGTCGCCGCCGGGCTCGACGACCTGCGCGCGTTCGTCCGTGCCGCGGGAGCCGACCTGCCGACGGTGATCGCCTCGCGGATCCGCCACGTCGAGGACCTCCTGCGCGAGGCCGCCGACACGACCGTCGCCCGCGGCGCCTCGACGGAGCAGCGCTACCTGTTCCAGGCCGTCGTCGACGACTACCTGCCCACACCCGTCCGCACGTACCGCTCGCTGCCCGCGGCGGACCGGCGCGACGACAGCGACGCCACCCGGACACTCGCCGACCAGCTCGACGTCGTCGCGGAGACGGTGGAGGACATGCACGAACAGATCCGGAGCGGCGCGATCGCCGAGCTCTCCACCCACGGCCGGTTCCTGCGGGAGCGTCTCGGTGACGGCGATCCGGGGTTGCGACTCCGCGGAGCGGACTCGTGAGCGGGCGGCTCGTCCCCGGGGCGAACGCTGCGCTGACGGCCGAGAACCCCGGCCTGACGGCGGTCGTCGTCGGCATCGCGTGGGACCAGATCGTCAGCCGTGGTCCGTCGGCCGAGCTCGTGCCCGTCGCCCTGGTGTGCGGCGCGGACGGACTCGTGCTCTCCGACGAGGACCTCGTCTTCTTCAACCAGCTCGAGAGCGCCGACGCCTCCGTCGCGTACCTCGACGAGTCCGACGACGAGGAGATCGACGTCGACCTCGTGTCGGTGCCGGACGTCGTCGACAAGATCGTCTTCGCGGTGTACCTCGACCCGGACCGCCGCTCCCCCGGCGACCTCGGCTCGGTGCGCTCGATGTCGATCCGCGTCAGCGCGCCGGACGGCCGCGAACTGGTCTCCTTCGCGCTGCCGTCGGACCGCAACCACACCATCGACGCCGTGATCCTCGGCGAGCTGTACCGGCACCGGACGGACTGGAAGTTCCGCGCGGTGGGCCAGGGCTACACGACGGGGCTCACCGGGCTCCGGAACGACCACGGCATCGGTCGGCGGCGATGACCTCGGCGCACCCGTACCTCCGGCGGCGGGTCCGACCGGTGCCGCGGGACACGGCCGGCACGCAGCGCGCTGCGGCGACGCCACCGATCGCAGGACCGACGAACGGCGGCACCCCGGCCCCGGGGATCGGGCTGACCCTGTCCGGCCCCACGGCGCGGACCACCCCCGCCGTTTCCGTCACGTCGTCCTCTCCGCGGCCGCAGTCCACCCCGATCCCGACGTCGACCGGCCCCTCGGCGCGCGTCGCCGCCCGGCTCGCAGCCCGCGCTCGACGGGTCCGTCCGTTCCCGGCTCCGGACCCGCGCGACGTGCAGGTCCTCGACGCCGGGACGCCCGTCGTCCGCGTCGACCGTCGGCGTTCTGCCGTCGCGAGCCTCGTCGTCGCGGGTTGCACGAGCACGGTCTGGGAGAGCACCGACCACGTCGTCGGCGCGGCGACCGTCGACGGCGCCACCGCCGGGCGGGCCGTCGGGACCCCGGGCAACCGGCCGCTCGTCGGGTTCGACGACGGGGTCGCCCTCGTCGCGCTCCGGCACGTCCGCAGTCTGCGCCGTGCGCTGTTCATCGCGAGGAGCGCCGAGCGGATGACCGTCGCCCTGCACGACGGCACCACCCTCGCGGTCGATCCCGGCACCGGTGACACGACGACGATCCTCGCGCTGTCGGTCGTCGACGGGGAGCTCGAACTCCGCGCCGAACCGTTCCCCCGGGCCCCGCACGACGGCGAGGTCTTCGCCGCCTTCGGGTTCACCCTCTCCGCACCGTCGATCGGAGCCTGACCCGTGCGCCACTTCGCCGAGCTCGAACGGAGTGATCCGGACGGGCACCGGGCGTTCTTCCGGCAGCCGCCCGAGGACGTCACCCGGAGCAGCGACACCACCCTCCGCGCGGTCGCCCTCGGCGCGACGCTGTACACACCGGGGATCCGTCCGGACCTGGTCCGTGACGTCCGCCGGCAGCGGGAGCTCGGGGCCGCGTCCATCGTGCTCTGCCTCGAGGATTCGGTCGCCGACGCGGACCTGCCCCGCGCCGAGGACAACGTCGACGCCGCGCTCCGCGAGCTCGCGCGGTCGGAGGACCCCGACACGCTCCCGCAGCTGTTCGTCCGCGTCCGTGACGCCGAGCACCTGGCGCGCTTCGCCGACCGGGTCGGACCAGAGGCGCTCGACGTCCTGACCGGCATCGTGCTGCCGAAGTTCGAGGCGCAGGACGGCGTCGGGGACCGCTGGTTCCGGGTTCTGGACGACTGCAACGCCGGGCGCCCGGACGACCACCGGCTCGTGGTGATGCCCATCCTGGAGTCGCCGTCGATCATCCACCGCGAGACCCGCACCGACGCCCTCACCGCGATCCGCGACGTGCTGGTCGACCGGCGGCGCGACGTCCTCGCGGTGCGCATCGGCGCGACCGACCTGTCGAGCGTCTACGGGCTCCGGCGGCCGTCGCACCTCACGGTGTACGACGTGCAGGTGCTGGCGTCCGTGATCGGCGAGGTCGTGAACGTCCTCGGTCGCTCGGGCGACGGGTTCGTGGTCGCCGGCCCGGTGTGGGAGCACTACCCCGACTCGGACCGGGTCTTCCGGACGCAGCTCCGCTCGACGCCGTTCGAGCAGGCGGGCGACCTCGCCCTCCGCCGCAAGCTGTTGCTCGAGGGCTTCGACGGGCTGCTGCGCGAGGTCACGCTCGACCGCGCGAACGGCCTGACCGGCAAGACGGTGATCCACCCCCGGCACGTGCCCCTCGTGCACGCGATGTCGGTCGTCAGCGACGAAGAGTTCTCCGACGCCGAGGACGTGCTCGCGAACGCCTCCGGCGGTGCGGCGGCATCGCGCTACGGCAACAAGATGAACGAGATGAAGCCCCACCACGAGTGGGCCGAGCGCACACTGCTCCGGGCCCGTGCGTTCGGGGTGGCCGCACCCGACGTGACCTTCGTCGACCTGCTGGAACGGAGCCTGCCGTGACCCTGCCCACGCCCCCCGACCTCGGGGTCGTGCTCAGCGACGCACCGAAGAACACCGACGCACCCGACAGCACCGCAACCGTCCCGCTCGGCGACCTCGTGCGCGTCGCCCTCCGACGGAACCCGAAGCGCGCGCACCTGCTCGTCTCGACCGTCCTCGCCAAGCACGTCCCCACGGTGCCGGCCGTGGCACTCGCCGCCGGCGAGGTCCTGGGCGCCCGCGTCGCCGACGTCCTCGACGACGGAAGCCGCGTCGACGACGCGACGATCGGTCGCCTCACGGCCCTGCTGCCGACGGCCACGGACGGGGAACGGGACCGCGCCGACCGACACCGCGCCGCGACCACGCTCCGCACCGACCTCGCCGTCCACCGCCCGGACCACCCGGACGTCCTCGTGCTCGGCTTCGCGGAGACCGCCACCGCACTCGGCGCGATGGTCGCCGAGACCCTCGGCGCGCAGTACCTCCACTCGACCCGGCACGATCCCGAGGGTGCCGTCGCCGCGGCGGGCTTCGACGAGGCCCACTCACACGCGACCGCCCACCGACTGCTGCCGGAGGACCCGGACTGGCTCCCCGCCGACGGCACGGTCGTCCTCGTGGACGACGAGCTGAGCACGGGCGCGACCGCCCGAGCCACCATCCGCGCGCTCCACGCCCTCGCACCGCAGCGACGCTGGGTGGTGGCGACCCTGGTCGACCTCCGGACCCCGGCGGACGTCGCGGCCACCGACGCCCTCGGTGACGAGCTCGGCGCGCCCGTGACGGTCGTCGCGCTCGGGCGGGGCGCGGTCTCGCTGCCAGACGGCCTGCCGCAGGCGGCCGCCGACCTCATCGCCGCACACGCCGTCGACCTCCGGCCAGCCTCCGCAGGGATCGACACGAGCGCCGACGCGGGCGCCGCGACCACCAGCGGCGGCACCAGCCACGTCGGGACCGGGGACGACCCGTCGGACGCACCCCGTGCCTCCCGGCCGGCCGCCGAGGTGACCACCCTGCGCGCCGCGCCGACCGCGACGGACCGCACCGGCGTCCCCGCGAGCCGCACCCGCCTGCCGCGCACCGACGTCGAGGGCACCGCCGCCGACCTCCGGCCCCTGCTCGGGGCCGCCCCCGGACGCGTGCTCGTGCTCGGCGCCGAGGAGCACATGCACACGCCGCTCGTCGTGGCGGACGCGCTCCGGCGCACCGGGCTGGACGTGACGTCCTCGACCACCACCCGCTCCCCCGTCGCCGTGCTCGACGACCCCGCGTGGCCGGTGCGGTCCGGGATCCGGTTCCGGTCGCGCGAACGGACCGTCGACGGTCCGGGTGAGCGGTACGCCTACAACGTCCGCGGCTTCGACGCGATCGTCGTGCTGCCCGAGCCGGGGACGGACCGCGCGCTGCTCGACGGCGACGACGGCCTCCTCGCCGCCCTGGCCGCGGTGACGCCCCGGGTGGTCCTCGTCGAGTCGGCGCTCGACCGGTCCGGCGGCTCCCCCGCCGACACCGGGCCGCGTCCGCTGACCGGGCCGTCGTTCGGGTCGTACGAGCCCGACGACGTCACGTGGCTGCTGCAGGACCTGGCCGACGTCGCACTCGAGGCCGACACCGCCGACCGGGAGCGCGCGATCCAGCTCGAGGGCGCCAACTACGCCGAGTCGCTGCCCGTCGAGTACGTGCCGTCGCCCGCCTACGAGCGGCTCTACGAGGACGCGCTGCACCGCTCGGCCGACCGCGTGGCCGAGGCGGTCGGCACCGTGACCGAGCTCGTCCTGCACGACCGGGAGCGTCCGGTGCTCGTGTCCCTCGCCCGGGCCGGGACCCCGATCGGGATCCTCGTCCGCCGCTGGGCTGCCCGGTACCACGGCGTGCTGCTCCCCCACGTCACAGCGAGCATCGTCCGCGGCGTCGGCATCGACGAGACCGCGCTCCGGTGGCTCGCCGCCCACCACGACCCCGACCAGGTCGTCTTCGTCGACGGCTGGACCGGCAAGGGCGCGATCACCCGGGAGCTCACGGCCGCACTCGACCGGTTCGCGGAGACCGACGGCGTCCGGTTCCGGGACGACCTCGCCGTCCTGGCCGACCCGGCGGGGTGCACGCCGTTGCACGGCACCCGGGACGACTACCTCGTGCCGTCGGCGTGCCTCAACTCGACGGTGTCCGGCCTGGTCTCGCGCACGGTGTTCAACCGGTCGGTGACGCCGCTCGGCACGCTGCACGGTGCGAAGCAGTACCGGCACCTGGGCGACCGCGACCACTCGCGGGCGTTCGTGGCCGCGATCGAGGACCGGTTCGACGCCGTCCGCCCCCGGGTGATCGCCGCGCTGGCAACCGACGCGGCGCAGGCCCCCACCGCGGCCCCGGCCGCCGACCGCGCCGTGGACTGGCGGGGCATGCGCACCGTCGAGGCGATCGGCGCCGAGTACGGCATCGAGGACCTGCACCTCGTCAAACCCGGTGTCGGCGAGACGACCCGCGTGCTCCTCCGCCGCGTCCCGTGGCAGGTGCTCGTCCGCGACCCCGAGGACGTCGACGTCGCGCACGTCGTCGCGCTCGCTCGCGAACGCGGCGTGCCCGTCGTGACCCGGCCGGACCTGGCGTACAGCTGCGTGGGGCTCATCCACCCACTCGGCAGCCGGGTCGTCGAGCAGCCCGTCACGGCGGCCACGCCGTGAGCGCCGTCGTCGGGTTCGACCTCGACCGCACGCTCGTCTACTCCGCGGCCGCCCTGCTGCTCGAGGGCCCGGACGACCAGGCACCGCCGCTCGTCGTCGCCGAGGTGTACCAGGGCGCGCCCCTGTCCTTCATGACCCGTCCCGCCGAGGACGCCCTCGGCGCCCTCGGCGCGCGCGCGACCGTGGTGCCGGTGACGACCCGGACCGTGGCGCAGTACCGGCGGATCCGCCTGCCCCTGCCCACGGACGGCTGGGCGGTCACCACGAACGGGGCCGTCATCCTGCACGGCGGCACGCCGGACGCCGACTGGGCGGAGTCCCTCCGGTCGGACATCGCGTCCTCGTCGGCGCCGCTCCCCGAGGCCGAGGAACGCTTCCTGGGCCTCCTGCCCACCGGCGCCCTGCTCCGGAACCACCGCGCCGAGGAGCTGTTCGTCTACGCCGTCGTCGACCGCGCGGCGCTTCCCGACGCCGCGCTGCAGGACCTCGTCGCCGCGCTCGACCTGCTCGGGTGGGTCGTGTCGCTCCAGGGCCGCAAGCTGTACGCGGTGCCCCGAGCGATCCGGAAGGAACGTGCCCTCGCCGAGGTCGCCGCGCGTGTCGGCGCCACGACCACCGTCGCCGCGGGCGACTCGCTGCTCGACCGGGACATGCTCGCGTGGGCGGACGTCGCGCTCCGGCCGGCGCACGGCGAGCTCCACGCCGTCGGGTGGACCGCGCCGCACTGCACCGTGACGCACGCCGCGGGCGTGCGCGCCGGCGAGGAGATCGTGGCGCTGGCCGCGGCGGCGGTCGCGCGCGCCTGACCGCGCCGGGCCGCGCAGCCGGGACGCGCGCCGGCCGGGCCGCGCCGCCTGTCCGCCCGCGTCCGCCACGCGGCCACCCACCGGCCTGGAGGCACGGTGCCGCCCCGCCCCGCGCCTCCCGTCCGTCCTCACGCGCTGAGCGACAGCTCGCGCGCTCGCGACCCCGTGACGTGTCGCTGGGCCCGAAACGTGCCCAGCCCTCCCATCGCTCGCCCTCCCGTCGCGCGCCCGCGAGCGCCCGCCCGCACACGCAGAACGGGCGGCCCTCCCGGAGGAGGACCGCCCGTCAGGCGTTCGGGACCTACTTGCTGAAGCCCTTGAAGCGCTGGTTGAACTTCTCGACGCGACCGGCCGAGTCGAGGATGCGCTGCTTGCCCGTGTAGAACGGGTGCGACGCGGACGAGATCTCGACGTCGATGACCGGGTAGGTCGCACCGTCGAGCTCGATGGTCTTGTCGCTGGTCGCGGTCGAACGCGTCAGGAACGTCTCACCGGAGGCCAGGTCGCGGAAGACGATGGCGTTGTACTCGGGGTGGATGTCGGTCTTCATGGAGATTCCTCGGTTGGAGATGGTGGGAATGTACGGGCACTCGAGTGAGCACCGCACGGGAAGTCTGCGGCGTGCGCCAGCCGTCCACGATACCAGAAGACGGGCCGGAACAGGAGCAGGTCAGGCCGCGCGTGCCGTCCAGCGGCCGGCGTCCTCGGTCACGGTGAGCGCGACGCCGAACGCCTCGGTCAGGGTGGCGTCGGTGAGCACCTCGTCGATCGCGCCGGAGGCCTGGACGTGGCCGTCCGCGAGCACCAGGGCGTGGGTGAAGCCCGCGGGGATCTCCTCGACGTGGTGGGTGACGACGACGATGGCGGGCGAGTCGCTGCTCTGCGCGTAGCCGCCGAGCGTCCGGACCAGGCTCTCGCGGGCACCGAGGTCGAGCGACGCGGCCGGCTCGTCCAGGAACAGGACCTCGGGGTCGGTCATGACGGCACGGGCGATCTGCACGCGCTTCTGCTCGCCGTCGCTCAGCTCGCCGAAGGTGCGCTCGGTGAAGGCACCGAGGCCCCACTCCTCGAGCACGCGCTGGGCGCGGCGGACGTCGAGCTCCTCGTACTCCTCGTTCCAGCGCCCCGTGACCGAGTACGCCGCGGTGAGCACGACGTCGACGACCTTCTCGGTCACCGGGATGCGCCGGGCGAGCGCGGTGGACGCGAAGCCGATGCGCGGACGGAGCTCGAAGAGGTCGGCGCCGCCCAGGTCGGTCCCGAGCACCTCGACGGACCCCGACGTGGGGAACGTCTGCGCGCCCGCGACCTGCAGCAGCGTGGTCTTGCCGGCACCGTTCGCGCCGAGCACCACCCAGCGTTCGTCGTCCTGCACCTCCCACGAGATCCCGTCGAGGATGGTGGCCCCGTTGCGGACCACGGAGACGTCTGACAAGCGCACGACCGAGGGCATGTGCTCCAGCCTACGGGTTCTGCGCGAGCACCTCGTCGTAGACCTGCCGTGTCCGGTGGGCGATCGCGTCCCACGTGAACTCGGACTCCACGCGGAGGCGTCCGGCGCGGCCCATGAGCTTCGCCAGGCCCTCGTCGGCGAGCACCTCGTCCAGGGTCGCGGCGAGGTCGGCGACGAAGCGGTCGGGGTCGTTCGGGGTGCCCGTGCCGTCCTGCGCCTGGTCGATGGGCACGATGCGCCCGGTCAGACCGTCCGCGACGACCTCGGGGATGCCGCCGGTCTTCGTGCCGACGACCGGGATGCCGCACGCCATCGCCTCGAGGTTCACGATGCCGAGCGGCTCGTAGATCGAGGGGCAGACGAACACGGTGCCGGACGACAGCACGTTCACGACCTCGCGGTGGGACAGCATCCGGTCGATCCAGACCACGCCCTGCCGCGTCTCGCGGAGCGACTCGACGAGCCCGGTGACCTCGGCCATGATCTCGGGGGTGTCCGGGGCGCCGGCGCACAGGACGATCTGGACGTCCTCGGGGAGCGAGGCCACCGCGCGGAGCAGGTACGGCAGGCCCTTCTGCCGCGTGATCCGGCCGACGAACACCACGGAGCGCTTCGACGGGTCGATGCCGAGCGCGCGGACGGCGTCCTCGTCGATGGTCGGCTTCCACTCCTCGATGTCGATGCCGTTGTAGACGACCCGTACCGTCGCCGGGTCGATCGACGGGTACGAGCGCAGGATGTCGGCCCGCATGGCCTTCGACACGGCGATCACGCCGTCGGCGTTCTCGAACGCCTCGCGCTCCATCCAGCTCGAGAGCCGGTAGCCGCCGCCGAGCTGCTCGGCCTTCCACGGGCGGAGCGGCTCGAGGCTGTGGGCGGTGACCACGTGCGGGATGCCGTGGGTGAGCTGCGCGATCCGTCCGGCGGCGTTCGCGTACCAGGTGTGCGAGTGCACGAGGTCCGCACCGGCGACGTCGGCCGCGATCGCGACGTCCGTGCCGAGGGCCTGCAGCGCGCCGTTCGCCTGCTCCAGGCCGGCGGGCGTGCGGTACGCCCAGACATCGGTCTCGTCGCGGAAGGCCCCGAAGGCCCGCACGCGGACGTCCGTGTCCGTCCCCGACCGCAGCGCTGCGGTGAGTTCGGCAACGTGGACACCCGCTCCGCCGTAGACCTCCGGCGGATACTCCCTGGTCAGCAGATCGACTCGCACTGGTTCAACGTAACGGGTTCGCTGTCCGGACGCCTACTGTGAACCACATGGCACCAAAGAAGGTATTCGGCATCGTCCTCGCCGGTGGCGAGGGCAAGCGGCTCATGCCGCTCACCGCCGACCGCGCGAAGCCCGCAGTCCCGTTCGGCGGGAACTTCCGACTCATCGACTTCGCGCTCTCCAACCTGGTCAACTCCGGGTTGCAGAAGATCGTCGTCCTGACGCAGTACAAGTCGCACAGCCTCGACCGCCACGTCGCGGAGACCTGGCGCATGGAGGGGCTCCTCGGCTCGTACGTCGCCTCGGTGCCCGCGCAGCAGCGACTCGGCAAGCGCTGGTTCGCCGGGTCCGCCGACGCGATCCTGCAGTCGCTCAACCTGCTCCGCGACGAGCGCCCGGACATCGTCGTCGTGGTCGGTGCCGACCACGTCTACCGCATGGACTTCTCGCAGATGATCGAGGCCCACATCAATTCCGGCCGCAGTGCCACGGTCGCGGCGATCCGCCAGCCGATCGGCCTCGCCGACCAGTTCGGCGTGATCCAGGTCGACGAGGACGACCCGACCAAGATCGACGCGTTCCTCGAGAAGCCGAAGGACGCCGTCGGGCTGGCCGACTCCCCCGGCGAGATCCTGGCGTCGATGGGCAACTACGTCTTCACCGCCGACGCCCTCGTCGACGCGGTGCTCCGCGACGGGCAGATCGAGACGAGCAAGCACGACATGGGCGGCGACATCGTCCCGGACTTCGTGTCACGCGGCGACGCCGGTGTCTACGACCTGCAGCGCAACGACGTGCCCGGTTCGAACGAACGCGACCGGTACTACTGGCGCGACGTGGGGACGATCGACTCGTTCTTCGACGCGCACATGGACCTGATCGCGCCCGTCCCGGTCTTCAACCTGTACAACCAGGACTGGCCGATCTTCAACCAGCAGACGAACCTGCCCCCGGCGAAGTTCGTCCGCGACGGCAACGGCAACACCGGCTCCACGGTCGACTCGATCGTCTCGCTCGGTTGCCTGCTCTCGGGCGCGCAGGTCGAGCGCAGCGTCATCGGTCCCTGGTGCGGGATCGACTCCGGTGCGAAGGTCCTCGACTCGATCGTCTTCGAGCGTGCGTCCATCGGCGCCGGCGCGATCGTCAACCACGCGATCCTGGACAAGGACGTCGTCATCGCGCCGGGCGCGCAGGTCGGCGTGGACCGCGAGACCGACGAGGCCCGCGGCTTCACGGTGACGGAGTCCGGGATCACGGTCGTCGGCAAGGGCGTCCGCGTCGAGGCGTAGCGGGTCACGTCGTCGACGTGGCACCACCGGCCTGGAGGCGCGGCTGACGTCACGGACGTCGGCCGCGCCTCCGGCAGTCGGTACCGTTGGTCCGTGCCCCGCTTCCTCGTCGTCCTCGATGCCGATTCCACCCTCCTCGAGGACGAGGTCATCGAGCTCCTCGCCGACCACGCCGGGACCCGGCCACAGGTGCAGGCGGTGACGGAGCGCGCCATGCGCGGGGAGATCGACTTCGCCGAGAGCCTCCGGGAGCGGGTCGCGACCCTGGCGGGCCTCCCGGCCGACGTCTGCACGCGCGCGCAGCAGGCGGTCCGCGTGACGCGGGGCGCCGACGGACTCGTCCGCGGCGTGCACGCCGCCGGCGGGACCGTGGGCGTCGTGTCCGGCGGGTTCCACGAGGTCCTCGACCCGTTCGCCGCACGGCTCGGGCTGGACCACTGCCGGGCCAACCGGCTCGAGGTCGTCGACGGCGCCCTGACCGGCCGGGTGTCCGGCGACGTCGTGGACGCGGCGGCGAAGGCCGAGACCCTGCGGGCGTGGGCCGCCGAGGACGACGTGCCCCTCTCGCGGACCGTGGCGGTCGGCGACGGCGCGAACGACCTCGTCATGCTCGGCGTCGCGGCGCTGGGCGTGGCGTTCGACGCGAAGCCGCTCGTGCGCGCACGGGCGGACGTGGCGGTCGTGGACCGCGACCTGTCCGCCGTGCTCGCCACGCTGGGTCTGCGGGGCTGACCCGGCCCGCGGGACGGCCTAGTGGCCCATCCCGAGACCGCCGTCGACCGGGATGACCGCTCCGGAGACGTACCCGGCGCCGTCGCCGGCGAGGAACAGCGTGGCCGCCGCGACGTCCTCGACGGTGCCGTAGCGCGCCGCCGGGATCTGCTTCTTGAACTCGGCCTGCAGCTCCTCGGGGAGCGCGGCCGTCATGTCCGTCTGGATGAACCCGGGAGCGACGACGTTCGCCGTGATGCCGCGGGACCCGAGCTCGCGGGTGATCGACCGCGCCATGCCGACGAGCGCGGCCTTCGACGATGCGTAGTTGACCTGACCGACCTGGCCGTACGCACCGACGACGCTCGACATGAGCACGATGCGGCCGAACTTCGCCTTCATCATCCCCTTCGTGGCGCGCTTGACGACGCGGAAGGTACCCGTCAGGTTCGTGTCGACGACGCTCGTGAAGTCCTCCTCCGACATGCGGAGCAGGAGCTGGTCGTTCGTGATCCCGGCGTTCGCGACGAGGACCTCGACCGGGCCGAGCTCGGCCTCGACCTGCGTGAACGCGGCGTCGACCGAGGCGGAGTCCGTGATGTCCGCGGCGACGGTGAGCGCGCCCTCGGGTCCGCCCGTGCCGCTCCGGGAGGTCACGGCGACGCGGTGGCCCTCTGCGACGAAACGCTCCGCCAGCGCGTGGCCGATGCCGCGGTTGCCGCCGGTGATCAGGACGGTTCGGGGGGTGCTCATGGTCGCTCCGTTCGTGTGGTGGTACCGGGCGTCCGGTCGGTCGGACCCGCCGGACACGCCCGGACGAGCGTACCGGAGCCGGTACCCGCAGTTGTCCCCCGCGCGGCTGGCCCACTGTCGGTGGTGCGGGCTTAGGCTGGTCACCGGGAAGAGGAAGAACACCGTATGAAGTCGCAGCGCACGAAGTCGCGTACCACCGCGATGCAGAGCATCACGACGCTCCCGGACTCCCCGGAGCTGGACCGGGCGCACCGCCTGTCCAAGTACGTCTGGCAGATGGCGTTCCGCGTGGTGTGCTTCGTCGGCGCCGTCCTCATCTGGTCCGCGTGGCACACGTGGCTCGCGGTCATCCCGATCGTCGCCGCGGCCGTCATCCCCTGGGTCGCCGTGATCCTGGCGAACGCCGGCAGCCAGGCAGAGAGCGACATCGTGACGCCCGCCGGTGCCATCGAGCTCTACGACGCCGTCGACCCCCGCCTCCGCGAGCAACAGGAGGACGCCCGGGCCGAGGCCTACCGCGCCGAGCAGGAGCGCCTGCGCGAACAGGCGCAGCACGCCCAGGAAGAATGGCAGCGGAACGGCGACCGCTCCCGCGTCTGGACCGCGCGGTCGAAGGCCCGGCGCTGATGGGCGCGACCTTCGACCTCTTCACCGAGCCGGGCTCGACCCCGGTGTGCTCACGGGCCGGCTGCAGTGAGACCGCCGAGTGGCGCATCAACTGGCGGAACCCGCGCATCCACGCCACCGACCGGGTCAAGATCTGGGCCGCGTGCGACGAGCACTGCGACTTCCTCGCCGACTACCTCCGTTCGCGGTCCTTTCCCGTGCGCGTGACGGGTATGCAGGAAGAGGTCGAGCGGCTCGAGGACGTCCGGACGCGTGAGGACGCGCCGAAGAACGACGTCGGGGTGCGCTCCACCGGCACCGGACGATGACCGACCCGTTCGACCCGAGCAGCCGGTACGGCCGGAAGCACGCTGCCAAGCTGCAGCGTCAGGCAGAACAACACCGTGCAGGCTCGTCCGACAACACCGACACCGTCCCCGACGGCGTAGCTGCCGACAGCACTGCTGCCGACGGGCAGACCGTCGGCTGGCGATTCGTCCGCAGCCGTCGGTGGCTCGGCTACTTCGCGATCGCCGTCGCGTTCGCGATCGTCTGCACCCTGTTCGGCATGTGGCAGTGGGACCGGCGGAACGAGGCGGTCCGGCAGAACGAGCAGATCGCCGCGAACTACGACCACACCCCCGTCCCCCTGACCGAAGCGCTCCCGCAGGCGAGCAGCTGGGACGACGGCGACACCTGGCTCCGGGTGCAGGTCACGGGCCGGTACGACGTCGACGAGCAGCTCCTCGTCCGCAACCGCGTGCACAACGGGCAGCCCGGGTTCGAGGTGCTGACGCCGCTCGTCACCGCCGACGGACGCGCCTTCGTGGTCGACCGGGGGTGGGTCCCGACCGGCAACCGGCAGGACGCCCCGGATCACGTCCCCGCTCCCCCGGGCGGCGAGGTGACCGTGACCGCACGGCTGCAGCAGAGCGAACCGCGCATCCCCGGCCGGTCGGACCCGTCCCACACCGACCAGGTGCAGTCGGTCACGCTGCCCGACGTCGCCGACAAGGTGGACGTGCCGATCTGGACCGGTGCGTACGGGCAGCTCGCGTCCGAGTCCCCCGCGCCGACCCAGGCGGCTCCGCTCGGCTGGGACCGCCCTTCTGCCGACACCGGGCTGCACCTCAGCTACTTCATCCAGTGGTTCCTGTTCGCCGCCGGTGGCTTCGGGTTCCTGGCCTACGTGATGGTGCAGGAGTACCGGAACCTCAACCAGGACGACCCCGACGAGCGCGAGCGCGCGCTCGAGCGGCAGCGGCGGAAGGACGCCAAGCCGAAGTCCGACGACGAGGTCGAGGACCAGCTGCTCGGCGCCGGCCGCTGACGCCCGGCGGTCCTACGCCAGCTCGATGAGCTCCGCGTAGTCCTTGTTCCAGTGGTCCTCGGTGCCGTCCGGCAGCAGCAGGACCCGCTCGGGGTTCAGCGCCTCGACCGCACCGGCGTCGTGCGACACCAGGACGACGGCACCCTCGTACCCGGCCAGCGCACCGAGGATCTCCTCGCGGGACGCCGGGTCGAGGTTGTTCGTGGGCTCGTCGAGCAGCAGCACGTTCGCACCGGACACGACGATCATCGCGAGCGACAGGCGGGTCTTCTCGCCACCGGACAGGACCCCGGCCTTCTTGTAGCCGTCGTCGCCGGTGAACAGGAACGAGCCGAGGACCCGGCGCGCCTCGGTCTCGGTCAGGTTCGGCGACGCCGACACCATGTTCTCGATCACCGTGCGGTTCACGTCGATGTTCTCGTGCTCCTGGGCGTAGTACCCGATGCGCAGGCCGTGACCGGGCAGGATCTCCCCCGTGTCCGGCTGGTCCGCGCCGGCCAGGATGCGCAGCAGCGTCGTCTTGCCCGCGCCGTTGAAGCCGAGGATGACGACCCGCGAGCCCCGGTCGATCGCCAGGTCGAGGCCGGCGAAGATCTCGAGCGAGCCGTACGACTTCGAGAGCCCCTCGGCCATGAGCGGCGTCCGTCCGCAGGCGGCGGGCGTCGGGAAACGGAGCTTCGCCACGCGGTCGACGGCGCGCTCGTCCTCGAGTCCGGCCAGGAGCTTCTCGGCGCGGGCGACCATCTGGTGCGCCGCCGCGGCCTTCGTGGCCTTCGCACCGAACCGGGCGGCCTGGTCCTTGAGGGTGGCGGCCTTCTTCTCGGCGTTCGCGCGCTCCTTGCGGCGGCGCTCCTCGTCCGCGGCGCGCTGCCGCTGGTAGAGCTTCCACCCCATGTTGTAGACGTCGATGCACTGCCGGTTGGCGTCGAGGTAGAAGACGCGGTTGACGACCTCGTCAACGAGCTCGACGTCGTGCGAGATCACGATGACGCCGCCCGGGTAGGTCTTCAGGTGCTCGCGGAGCCAGACGATCGAGTCCGCGTCGAGGTGGTTCGTCGGCTCGTCGAGGATCATCGTGTCCGCGTCCGAGAACAGGATGCGGGCGAGCTCGATGCGGCGGCGCTGACCACCGGAGAGCGTCTTGAGCGGCTGGTCGAGGATGCGGTCCGGCAGCTTGAGGTTCGACGCGATGGACGCCGCCTCGGCCTCGGCCGCGTAGCCGCCGAGAGCGTTGAACTGGTCGTCGAGCCGGCTGTAGCGACGCATGGCCTTCTCGGCGACGTCCGGGTCCTCGCTCGCCATGTCGAGCGTCGCCTGGCGGATCCCCTCCACGAGCTCGCCGAGCCCGCGGGCGTCGAGGATGCGCTTGCGCGCGGTGTCCTCGGGGTTGCCGGAACGAGGGTCCTGCGGCAGGTAGCCGATCTCGCCCGAGCGGTCGATCTTGCCGCCGGTGGGCTGCGTCTCCCCCGCGAGGGCCTTGGTCATCGTGGTCTTGCCCGCGCCGTTCCGGCCGACGAGACCGATCTTGTCGCCCTTCTCGACGCGGAAGGACACGTCCTGCATGAGGAGGCGGGCCCCGACGCGGATCTCGAGTTCGTGCACGGCAAGCACAGAGGACGTCCAATCAGTTGGTGGATGTGCACAACGGTGTGTGCGGGAGGTGCACCGCTACGCTGACGGGACCGATGGTCCCGAACGGGACCAGCAGTCCATTCTAGGAGAATCCATGACGAACGCCACCGGGTTCGCTCGCCGCGCAGTCCTCGCCGACCGCCTCCGCACGCACGGCCTCGCCACCAACGTCGCCCTCGTGGCCGGCGGTGCCCTGTTCACCGCCGCGATGGCGCAGGTGCAGGTCCCGATGTGGCCGGTGCCGATCACCGGACAGACGCTCGCCGTCGTCCTCGTCGGTGCCACCCTCGGTGCACGCCGCGGCACGCTCTCGCTCCTGCTCTACGCGGTCGTCGGCCTTCTCGGTCTCCCCGTGTTCGCCGAGCACACCGGGGGCTTCGCGGCGCTCGTCTCTCCGAGCTTCGGCTACGTGATCGGCTTCGTCGTCGCGGCCGGGGTGGTCGGCTGGCTCGCCGAGCGCGACTGGGACAAGCACTTCCTGCGCGCGGGCGCTGCGATGCTCATCGCCAGCGCCGTTCCCTTCGTCTTCGGCCTGCCCTGGCTCGCGGTCGTCCTCGGCCAGCTCGGCGCGCCGAACGACCTGCAGTCGGTGCTGGCCGCCGGCCTGTACCCGTTCATCGTCGGCGGTGTCGCCAAGGCCCTGATCGCCGCTGGCGTGCTGCCCCTGGCGTGGAAGCTGGTCGGCCGCCGCTGACCTCCGGCGCCCCCACACGTAGCAGGGCCCCGCACCGGACGGTGCGGGGCCCTGCTACGTGTCCGGGTCGGAGACGCTCGCGTCCGCGCGCTCGCGAATCAGCGACCGCACTCCGCGAGCGTGCACGACACGCCGCGTGCACAACGCCGGACGGGCACTTCCGGTCGGCCGAGGGCGCCGAGTAGGCCACATGTGGCCCGCTCGGCGGGACGGGCCGACGCGCGACGCCGAGACGACGGACGGGAGGCACGGTGCCAGCTGGCACCGTGCCTCCCGTCCTGCAGGTGGTCGCGACTAGATCGAGAAGCCGAGCGCGCGCATCATCTCGCGCCCGTCGTCGGTGATCCGCTCCGGGCCCCACGGCGGCATCCACACCCAGTTGATGCGGAACGCGTCGACGATGCCGTCGAGCGCGTTGGCCGTGTCACCCTCGATGACGTCGGTCAGCGGGCAGCCCGCGCTGGTCAGCGTCATGCTGATCACGAGCGCGTTCGCCTCGTCGTCCATCGCGAGGTCGTAGATCAGGCCGAGGTCGACGATGTTCACGCCGAGCTCCGGGTCCTGGACCTCCTTGAGGCCCTCGACGACCTCGTCGAACTTCTCCGGGGAGAGTGCGGTGATCATCAGTTGCCCGCCGCAGCTGCCTGGACGTAGCGGTCGTAGCCCTCGTTCTCGAGGCGCTCGGCGAGCTCGGGGCCGCCCTGCTCCGCGACCTTGCCCGCGACGAACACGTGCACGAAGTCCGGCTTGATGTAGCGGAGGATGCGCGTGTAGTGCGTGATGAGCAGCACGCCGAGGCCGGTCGCGGCCTTCGCGCGGTTGACGCCCTCGGAGACGATCTTCAGCGCGTCGACGTCGAGGCCGGAGTCGGTCTCGTCGAGCACCGCGAACTTCGGCTTGAGGAGCTCGAGCTGCATGATCTCGTGGCGCTTCTTCTCGCCGCCCGAGAAGCCCTCGTTGACGTTGCGCTCGGCGAACGAGCTGTCCATCTTGAGGTCGGCCATCGACTGACGCAGGTCCTTGACCCAGCCGCGCAGGGCCGGGGCCTCGCCGTCGATCGCGGTCTTGGCGGTACGGAGGAAGTTCGACACCGTGACGCCCGGGATCTCGACCGGGTACTGCATCGCAAGGAACATGCCGGCGCGGGCGCGCTCGTCGACGCTCATCGACAGGACGTCCTCGCCGTCGAGGGTGATCGAGCCGCCCGTGACGTTGTAGCGCGGGTGCCCGGCGATCGTGTACGCCAGGGTCGACTTGCCAGAGCCGTTCGGCCCCATGATCGCGTGGATCTCGCCCTCGTTGATGGTGAGGTCGACACCCTTCAGGATCTCCTTGGTGCCCTGGTCGGTGTCGATCGAGACCTGCAGGTCGCGGATTTCCAGAGTGGACATTGCGTGTGTTCCTTCGGTTGCAGCTGGGGTGCGGCGTCAGCCGCGCGGGAAGAGTGGGAGGAGCCGGGGCTCAGTCGACGGGCACGGGGTCGTGGACGTCGACGTACACGTCGCCGTCCCGGACCTCGACCCGGAAGACCGGGACGGGCTCGTAGGCCGGGAAGTTCTGCGGCTTGCCCGTCGCGAGCGAGAACCGGGAGCCGTGCGCCCAGCACTCGAGCGTGTCGCCCTCGACGAAGCCCTCGGCCAGGGAGATGTCCCCGTGCGTGCAGGTGTCGCCGATCGCGTGCACGGTGCCCGCGGAGTCCTTCACGATCGCGACGGCCGTCCCGTCGACGACGACCCGCATCGGGCTGTCGACGGCGATCTCCGACTCGGCGCAGACCTTCTCGGCCATCAGGCGTCTGCCTGCTCGTCGGCGGGCGCGGCCACCGCGGTGCGGCCCTCGGCGAGCTCCTGCTCCACCGCGGCGATCAGGCGCTCCTCGAGCTCGGGCGCGCCGATCTTCTGGATGACCTCCACCAGGAAGCCCAGGACGACGAGGCGACGGGCCTCTTCCTCGGGGATGCCGCGGGCCTGCAGGTAGAACAGCTGCTCGTCGTCGAACCGACCGGTGGCGCTGGCGTGGCCGGCGCCCTCGATGTTGCCGGTCTCGATCTCGAGGTTCGGGATGCTGTCCGCGCGCGTGCCGTCGGTGAGCACGAGGTTGCGGTTCTGCTCGTACGAGTCGGTGCCGTCGCCGGCGCGGCCGATGAGCACGTCGCCGATCCAGACCGTGTGCGCGCCCTCGCCCTGCAGCGCACCCTTGTAGTTGACCCGGCCGCGCGTGTTCGGCGCGTCGTGGTTCACGTAGACCTGTTGCTCGATGTACTGCCCGGCGTCGGCGAAGTACACGCCGTACATCTCGGTGTCCGCGCCCTGCGCGCCGAGGTGCGTGGACGGGTTGACCCGGACGACGTCGCCGCCGAGCGAGACCACGACGTGCTTGAGGAAGGCGTCCCGCCCCACCTCGGCGAACTGCGTCGACACGTGCACCGCGTCGTCGTCCCAGTCCTGCAGGCTGACGACGGTCAGGCGCGCACCGTCGCGGACGACGATCTCGACGTTCTCGCTGAGCAGCGCCGAGCCACGGTTGTCGATGACGACGATGCCCTGCGCGTGCTGCTCGGCCGTGATGACCGTGTGCGCCGCGCGGGCCTGCGTGCCGAAGTCCGAGCGGGTGATCGAGATGGACTCGTGTGCCTCGGTCGCCTTGACGGTGACCTTGAGCACCGCGTCGCGCGCGGTCCACGCGGCGGCCGCGGCGCGGTCCTCGGGCAGACCCGCGGTCCCGACGGCCGGGTCGTCGCTGCGACCCCACTCGACGTCCGCGCCCTCGGTCTGACGGGCGAGGAACGGGTAGGCGGAGCCGTCGAGTCCGCCGTCGAGCAGCGGCTGGAGCTTGGCGATCGGCGCGAACTTCCAGTTGACCTCGCGACCGGTGACCGGCGGGAACGCGTCGAGGTCACCCGACTGCGGGCGCTCCGAACGGGTCTGGACGGGGACCTTCTTCGCGGCGGCGTCCGGGGCGTCCCAGCCGCCGTCCGAGTGGGCCTTCGCACCGTGCTGCTCCGAGCCGGGTGCGGGGGCGACCGGCTGGTCGATGCGGGGGGTGGGCGTGGAGCTGCTCACTAGCCGACGGATCCTTCCATGCTCATCTCGATGAGCTTGTTGAGTTCGAGCGCGTACTCCATCGGGAGCTCGCGGGCGATCGGCTCGATGAAGCCGCGGACGATCATCGCCATCGCCTCGTCCTCGGGCATGCCGCGGGACATCAGGTAGAAGAGCTGCTCCTCGCTGACGCGGGAGACCGTGGCCTCGTGCCCGAGCTGCACGTCGTCGACGCGGATGTCGATGGCCGGGTAGGTGTCGCTCCGGCTGACGGTGTCGACGAGGAGCGCGTCACAGCGCACCGTGTTCGCCGCGTGGTGGGCCGCCGGGTCCACCCGGACCTCGCCGCGGTAGCCTGCACGACCGCCGCCACGGGCGATCGACTTCGAGACGATCGACGACGTCGTGTAGGGCGCCATGTGGATCATCTTCGCGCCGGCGTCCTGGTGCTGCCCGGGGCCCGCGAAGGCCACCGACAGGGTCTCGCCCTTGGCGTGCTCGCCGGCGAGGTAGATCGACGGGTACTTCATCGTGACCTTGGAGCCGATGTTGCCGTCGATCCACTCCATCGTGGCGCCCTCGTGCGCGATCGCACGCTTGGTGACGAGGTTGTAGACGTTGCTCGACCAGTTCTGGATGGTCGTGTACCGGACGCGGGCGTTCTTCTTGACGATGATCTCGACCACGGCGGAGTGCAGCGAGTCCGACTTGTAGATCGGCGCGGTGCAGCCCTCGATGTAGTGGACGTAGGAGTCCTCGTCCGCGATGATCAGCGTCCGCTCGAACTGCCCCATGTTCTCGGTGTTGATCCGGAAGTAGGCCTGCAGCGGGATCTCGACGTGCACGCCCTTCGGGACGTAGACGAACGAGCCGCCGGACCAGACCGCCGTGTTGAGCGCGGCGAACTTGTTGTCGCCGGCGGGGATCACGGAGCCGAAGTACTCCTCGAAGAACTCCGGGTGCTCGCGGAGCGCCGTGTCGGTGTCCATGAAGATGACGCCCTGCTGCTCCAGGTCCTCGCGGATCTGGTGGTAGACGACCTCGGACTCGTACTGCGCGGCGACGCCGGCGACCAGGCGCTGGCGCTCGGCCTCGGGGATGCCCAGGCGCTCGTAGGTGTTGCGGATGTCCTCGGGCAGCTCTTCCCAGGTCTGGGCCTGCTTCTCCGTGGACTTGACGAAGTACTTGATGTTGTCGAAGTCGATGTCCGACAGGTCGGCGCCCCACGAGGGCATCGGCTTGCGGTCGAAGAGCGTCAGGGCCTTGAGGCGGAGCTTCTGCATCCACTCGGGCTCGCCCTTGCGGGTGGAGATGTCGGTGACGACCTCCTCGGAGAGGCCACGGCGCGCGGACGCACCGGCGGTGTCGGAGTCGGACCAGCCGAACTCGTATTGGCCGAGCCCTTCGAGCTCGGGACGGTCGATGAGCACGTCGGACATGGTCTCCTCGTTTCCTTCTCGCACGGCAGCGTCTCCGGGTGAACCCGTGGCGTGCGGACGCCATTCCACCGCAGACCTCCGACACGCTCGTCACGTGCAGGTCGGCCACGCTGTTGCTGCCTCGCAACGACAATGGTTCCACGCAGTCGTCCGACCGATCCGCGATCACGGCCCATTCGGAGCCGGCGCCTGCCTAGACTTGACTGCTGCTGAACCCTCGAATCCTACAGGTTCGCCGCACCGAACAACAGGAAGGCACCACCCTCGTGACTCGCGTCGGACCCACCGTCGAGCAGAGCGTCGCACCGGACGGCGGCACCGCACGGTGGTGGTCCCTCCCCCGGTCGGTCGACCGCCGCGTGATCTGGCTGGCCTGGGCCTCCTTCGTCGTCGAGGTGGTGCTCATCGGCACCGGTGGGCTCGTGCGCCTGACCGCCTCCGGCCTCGGGTGCCCCACGTGGCCGAAGTGCACCGCCGAGTCGCTCGTGTCGACGCCCGAGATGGGCATCCACGGCGTCATCGAGTTCGGGAACCGGCTCCTCACCTTCGTGCTCGTCGTCGTCGCGATCGCCGCGTTCCTGGCGGTCGTCCGGATGCGCCGTACCCGCCCGGAGCTGTTCTGGCTCGCGTTCGCACAGGGTGTGGCCATCCCGGTCCAGGCCGTGATCGGCGGCCTCAGCGTCCTGACGAACCTCAACCCCTTCGTCGTCGGCCTGCACTTCGTCGTCTCCGCGACCCTCGTGGCGATCACCGCGACGATGGTCTACCGCGCGATGCGGGGGCCCCGTACCGCCGACCGACTCGTCCCGGGCTGGTACCGCGGTGTCGTCAGCGGCACCGTCGCGGCGGTCGCCGTGACCGTGCTCGTCGGGATCCTGACCACCGGCTCCGGCCCGCACGCCGGCGCGGACGAGGCCGTGGACGGCGGCCGTCTGCACCGCACGGGGTTCGACCCCGCCCTCATGGAGCACCTGCACGCGATCCCGGCCTACGCCCTGTTCGCCCTGACGCTCGTGCTCGTCGTCGGCGCGGTCCGCCTGCGCCTGCCGAGCACCTGGGCGCTCCTGCTCCTCGTGGTCGAGTTCATCCAGATCGCGGTCGGCCTCACCCAGGCCCGCACGGGCCTGCCGGTCGGGCTCGTCGGGACGCACATGGTCCTCGCCGGACTCCTGGTCGGTGCGGTGACCGTCGTGGTCCTGTCGACGCGGGGCACCGCCGGACGCCAGGCCGCGCGGGAACCGCTGCACGCCTGACCCGGCCCACCACCGGAACCCCGCGGGCCCTCGGTCCGCGGGATTCCGTCGTCCCGAGCGCGTCGCGGCTGCGTCGCTGCCGCCGGACGACCGGGATCGCCACCGCGCCGACCGACGGAGTGTCACGTCCGCGGTCGGACGACAGCGGCGGTGATCCACGACGGCGACGATCGACCGTCACGCCGTCACGCCGTCACCCCGGCGCGTGCCGCCGGACCGACGCACCCACCCACCGGACGGGAGGCACGGCACCGGCCCGCCCCGTGCCTCCAGTCCGTCGCCGCGCACCGCCGACGCGAGACGCCCCTGAACGCACGAGACGCCGCCGGAACCGGCGGCGTCTCGTGCACAGGAGGGCGTCTCGGGCGCAGGCGGGCGTCTCGCGGAACGCGACGACCGTCTCCCGGGAGCCCCGGGCGCCCGCCGCTACAGCGAGAAGGTGAAGACCTGCGGCAGCAGCGGGTCGATGCCCACCGCGATGAACAGCAGCGTCAGGTAGGTGATCGAGCTGTGGAAGACGCGCATCGGCTGCACGTGCTCGACGTGCTGGATCGCTCGCGAGTACAGGCGGTGCGACTCGACGACGAACCAGATGCCCCCGGCCAGCGCGACGACCGTGTAGAGCGGCCCCATGCCGGCGACCGGGATCAGCAGCAGCGAGCAGACGAGCGTCGCCCAGGCGTACAGCACGACCTGCAGGCCGACGACCGTGCGGCCCCGGACCACCGCGAGCATCGGCACGGCGGCCGCGTCGTAGTCGTCGCGGTACTTCATCGACAGCGGCCAGTAGTGCGGCGGCGTCCAGAGGAAGATCACCATGAAGAGGATGATCGGCGTCCACGTCAGCGAGCCGGTCACCCCGGCCCAGCCGATGAGCACCGGCATGCAACCGGCGGACCCGCCCCAGACGATGTTCTGCGGCGTGCGGCGCTTGAGCCACAGCGTGTAGACGCAGACGTAGATGAGGATCGCGACGACGCTGAGGGCGGCCGCGAGCCAGTTCACGAGGAAGCCGAGGACCGCCGTCGACAGCACGGCGAGCACCCACGAGAACACGAGCGCTTCGCGGTCCGACAGCTCGCCGGTGACGAGCGGACGGGAGCTCGTGCGCTTCATCAGCCGGTCGATGTCGCGGTCGATGTAGCAGTTGAAGGCCGACGCGGACCCGGCGGACATCGCCCCGCCGAGCATCGTCCAGAACACGAGCCACAGGTCGGGGACGCCACGCTCGGCCAGGAACATCGTCGGCGCGGTCGTGACGAGCAGGAGCTCCATGACGCGCGGCTTGGTCAGCGAGACGTACGCACGGACCTTGCGGGACAGCGTCGAGCGGGGTCGATCGGTGTCGGGCCGGGTCACGGTGGCAGTCGGCAAGGGAACCTCAGTCTGTTCGCGTCAGCTCGCACACTCGGTGGACGGCTCCGTCGTCGTCGGGGCGTGCGTCGACCCGGAATGCACACGGGTCCTGCTTAGTTTAGGCCATCACGGCGCCGCGATGATGCCCCGCCCCGCCGGACCGCCAGAGCCACTGCAGCGCACCGACACGGTGGCCGTGTCACCTGGACACCTTCTGAGTGCGTGGTCACTATGCTGGAGGGGCCTCCCGTAGTGCGTGCCCCGAAGACGTCGGCCGTACCGAGCCGGTCGGCCGCCGTTCGGACGGCAGCACGACACCCGGCCCCGGGACGGCGATCATGTCCGTGCGATGGCACGAGCCCTCGCACATGTCGCAACAACGAAGGGTCAACATCCAAGTGGCTGAATTCACCTGGGACGCCATCGACAAGAAGGCCGTCGACACGGCGCGCGTCCTCGCCGCCGACTCGGTCGAGGCCGCCGGCAACGGTCACCCCGGCACCGCGATGAGCCTCGCGCCCGTCGCCCACCTGCTCTTCCAGAAGGTGATGCGTCGCGACCCCAGCGACTCCACCTGGATCGGCCGCGACCGCTTCATCCTGTCGGCGGGCCACGCCTCGATCCTGCAGTACGTGCAGTTCTACCTGCACGGCTACGGCCTCGAGCTCGAGGACCTGCAGCACCTGCGCAAGTGGGGCTCCAAGACCCCGGGTCACCCGGAGTACGGCCACACCGACGGCGTCGAGATCACCACCGGCCCGCTCGGCCAGGGTCTCGCCTCGGCCGTGGGCTTCGGCTACGCGCAGCGCTTCGAGCGCGGCCTGTTCGACCCGGAGACCGCCGACGGCGAGTCGCCGTTCGACCACTTCACCTACGTGATCGCCGGTGACGGTGACATGCAGGAGGGCGTCACGAACGAGGCCGCGAGCCTCGCCGGCCGCCAGCAGCTCGGTCGCCTGGTCGTGTTCTACGACTCGAACCAGATCTCGATCGAGGACGACACCGACATCGCGTTCTCCGAGGACGTCGCCGCCCGCTACGAGTCGCTCGGCTGGCACGTCCAGCACGTCGACTGGAAGAAGACCGGCGAGTACTCCGAGGACGTCGAGGAGCTCTACCGCGCCGTCGAGGCCGCCAAGGCCGAGACGACCAAGCCGTCGCTCATCGTCCTCAAGACGATCATCGGTTGGCCGTCGCCGACCAAGCAGAACTCCGGCAAGATCCACGGCTCCGCCCTGGGTGGCGAGGAGCTGAAGGGCCTCAAGGAGGTCCTCGGCTTCGACCCCGAGCAGACCTTCCACGTCGACCCCGAGGTCCTCGAGTACACGCGCGGCGCCGTCGCCAAGGGCCAGGCCGAGCACGCCGAGTGGACCAAGACCTTCGACGCGTGGGCCGCGGCCAACCCGGAGAAGAAGGCGATGCTCGACCGCATCAACGCCGGCGAGCTCCCCGAGGGCCTCGAGGAGGCCCTGCCGGTCTTCTCCACCGAGAAGGACGTCTCGACCCGCGCCGCCTCCGGCAAGGTCATCAACGCCATCGCGCCGCTCATGCCCGAGTTCTGGGGCGGTTCGGCGGACCTCGCCGAGTCGAACCTCACCACGATCGAGGGCGCGAAGTCCTTCGGTCCGGCCGAGGCGAGCACGAAGACCTGGAGCACCGACCCGTACGGCCGCGTGCTGCACTTCGGCATCCGCGAGCACGCGATGGGCTCGATCCTGTCCGGCATCGTCCTGCACGGGAACACCCGCCCCTTCGGCGGCACCTTCCTGATCTTCAGCGACTACATGCGTCCGGCGGTCCGTCTCGCCGCGCTCATGGGCGCACCGGCGATCTACGTCTGGACGCACGACTCCATCGCCCTCGGCGAGGACGGCCCGACGCACCAGCCGATCGAGCAGCTCACCGCCCTCCGTGCGATCCCGGGTCTCGACGTCGTCCGCCCGGCCGACGCGAACGAGGTCTCCTACGCCTGGCTCGAGATGCTCAAGCACAAGGATCGCCCGGCCGGCATCGCGCTGAGCCGTCAGAACCTCCCCGTGTTCGAGCGCGGTGAGGGCGAGGCCTCCGGCGACACCTTCGCCTCGGCGAAGAACGTCGGCAAGGGCGCGTACGTCCTGGCCGAGGCGCCGAACGGCACCCCGGACGTGATCCTCATCGCGACCGGCTCCGAGGTCCAGATCGCCGTCGACGCGCGCGAGCAGCTCAAGGGCGAGGGCATCAACGCCCGCGTCGTGAGCGCGCCGTCCCTCGAGTGGTTCTTCGAGCAGTCGGAGAACTACCGCGAGCAGGTCCTGCCGAAGGCCGTCACCGCGCGCGTCTCGGTCGAGGCCGGCATCGCGATGAGCTGGCGGGACATCGTCGGCGACAAGGGCCGCAGCGTCTCGATCGAGCACTTCGGTGCGTCGGCCGACTACCAGCGGCTCTTCGCGGAGTTCGGCTTCACGACGGAGCACGTCGTGGCCGCCGCCAAGGAATCGATCGCAGCTTCCTGACCCTCCAGGGCCGGGTCCGGTACGCCGGATCCGGCCCTGCTGCCGGGAGGCTCGTGGCGGGCCCCGCCCCGCGCCTCCCGGCCCACAGTCCACGGCCTCCGGGCCGACGAAAGAAGAAGTGGAACACCATGGCTGAGAACACCCCCACCGCCGCCCTCTCCGAGGTCGGCGTCAGCATCTGGCTCGACGACCTCTCGCGGGAGCTCCTCGAGACCGGCAAGCTCTCCGAGCTGATCGAGCAGAAGAACGTCGTCGGCGTCACGACGAACCCGACGATCTTCGCGTCGGCCCTCGCCAAGGGCGAGCGCTACGACGCGCAGGTCAAGGAGCTCGCCGCCGCGGGCACCGACGTGACCGACGCGATCTTCGAGATCACCACCCAGGACGTCGCGAACGCGTCCGACGTCTTCAAGCCGATCTACGACGAGACCAAGGGCTTCGACGGCCGCGTCTCGATCGAGGTCGAGCCGGGCCTCGCGCACGAGACCGCGAAGACCATCGAGCAGGCGAAGTTCCTGTTCGAGAAGGTCGGCCGCGAGAACGTCCTCATCAAGATCCCCGCGACCGTCGAGGGCCTCGAGGCCATCACCGAGGTCATCGGTGCCGGCATCTCGGTGAACGTCACCCTGATCTTCTCGCTCGAGCGCTACCGCGCCGTCATCGACGCTTACCTCGGTGGCCTCGAGAAGGCCAAGGCCGCCGGCCACGACCTCTCGAAGATCCACTCGGTCGCGTCGTTCTTCGTGTCGCGCGTCGACTCCGAGATCGACAAGCGCCTGGACGCCGTCGGCACCGACGAGGCGAAGGCCCTCAAGTCGAAGGCCGGCATCGCCAACGCGCAGCTCGCCTACCAGGTCTGGACCGAGGCGTTCGCCACCGAGCGTGCCCTGGGCCTGCTGGAGGCCGGCGCGAACACGCAGCGTCCGCTCTGGGCCTCGACCGGTGTCAAGGACCCGTCGCTGCCCGACACCCTGTACGTGACCGAGCTCGCCGCACCGAACACGGTCAACACCATGCCGGGCAAGACGCTCGACGCCACCTTCGACCACGGCGAGATCCACGGCGACGCGATCGCCGGCTCCTACGACGACGCGCAGCAGGTCATGGACCAGATCGCCGCCGCGGGCGTGGACTACGACGACGTCGTGGCGCTGCTCGAGAAGGAGGGCGTCGACAAGTTCAACGTCTCCTGGGGCGAGCTCGTCGACACGGTGAAGACCGCGCTCGAGAACAGCAAGTAGGCACCACCGGAGCCCGCGTCCGGTGACGGGACCACCGTCGCCGGACGCGCGCACCCACCGGTCAGGACCTGCCCGCCGGAGCCGCGAAGCGCCTCCCGACCGGCCCTGACCACCACGACGGCGGAGTCGCCGCTGCCCCCGCAGCGTTGCGCTCCGCCGTCTCCGTTCGACTCACAAGGAGTTCACCGACTCATGTCACCGGTGGCTGTCACCCCGGAGCACAACCCGCTCCGGTTGCCGACCGATCGTCGTCTGAACCGGATCGCGGGACCCAGCACCCTCATCATCTTCGGCGTGACGGGCGACCTGTCCCGCAAGAAGCTGATGCCCGCGGTCTACGACCTGGCGAACCGGGGGCTCCTGCCGCCCGGGTTCGCGCTGGTCGGGTTCGCCCGCCGCGACTGGGAGGACCAAGACTTCTCCCAGCTCGTCCACGACGCGGTCAAGGAACACTCCCGCACCCCGTTCGACGAGGACGTGTGGCGCCAGCTCGAGCAGGGCATCCGCTTCGTCCAGGGGTCGTTCGACGACCCCGAGGCGTTCCGGGAGCTCAAGCGCACCGTCGACACCCTCGACGAGGAGCGCGGCACCCTCGGGAACCACGCGTTCTACCTCTCCATCCCGCCGAAGATGTTCCCGGTCGTCACCGAGCAGCTGAAGCTGTCCGGGCTGACCGAGCAGCGGGAGGGCTCCTGGAGCCGGGTCGTCGTCGAGAAGCCGTTCGGTTCGGACCTCCGCACCGCACGCGAGCTCAACGCGATCGTCGAGAGCGTGTTCGCGCCCGACGACGTGTTCCGCATCGACCACTACCTCGGCAAGGAGACCGTCCAGAACCTCCTGACGCTCCGCTTCGCGAACCAGATGTACGAACCCATCTGGAACTCGAACTACGTCGACCACGTGCAGATCACGATGGCCGAGGACATCGGTGTCGCCGGTCGTGCCGCGTACTACGACGGCATCGGCGCGGCGCGCGACGTCATCCAGAACCACCTGCTGCAGCTCCTCGCCCTCACGGCGATGGAGGAGCCCGTCTCGTTCAAGGCCGGTCACCTCCGCGCCGAGAAGGAGAAGGTGCTCTCCGCGGTGCGCCTGCCGGAGGACCTCGCCACGGCGACGGCCCGCGGGCAGTACGCCGGCGGCTGGCAGGGCGGCGAGAAGGTGCTCGGGTTCCTCGAGGAAGCGGGCATGAACCCCGAGTCCACGACCGAGACCTTCGCGGCGATCAAGCTCGACATCGCGACCCGTCGCTGGCAGGGCGTCCCGTTCTACCTGCGCGCGGGCAAGCGACTCGGCCGCCGCGTCACCGAGATCGCGATCGTGTTCAAGCGCGTCCCCGAGGACGTCTTCGGCATCCCGCAGTCCCCCCTCGGCCAGAACGCACTCGTCATCCGCGTACAGCCGGACGAGGGCGTCACGCTCCGGTTCGGTTCGAAGGTCCCCGGCGTCGGCACGCAGGTGCGCGACGTGACGATGGACTTCGGCTACGGCCACGCGTTCACCGAGGCGTCCCCCGAGGCGTACGAGCGACTCATCCTCGACGTGCTCCTCGGCGACCCGCCCCTGTTCCCCCGGCACCAGGAGGTGGAGCTCTCCTGGAAGATCCTCGACCCGATCGAGGAGTTCTGGGCCACGCAGGGCCAGCCCGAGCAGTACCGTCCCGGCACGTGGGGTCCGGCCTCGGCCGACGACCTGCTCGCCCGCGACGGCCGGACCTGGAGGCGTCCATGAAGATCGACCTGCCCGACACCACGGTCTCGAAGATCCAGAAGACCCTGGTGCACATCCGCGAGGAGGGCGGCGCCGTCGCCCTCGGCCGCGTGCTGACCCTCATCGTCTCGACCGCCCTCGGGCACGAGGAAGAGGCGATCTCGGCCGCGAACGAGGCGTCGCGCGAGCACCCGATGCGCGTCATCATCGTGTCGAAGAACGCCGGGGACACGAAGTCCCCCGGTCGTCTCGACGCGCAGATCCGCGTCGGGAGCGACGCGGGCGCCAGCGAGGTCATCGTCCTCCGCGCGTACGGCGAGACCGCGACCGACGAGGAGAGCCTGGTCACCGGGCTGCTCCTGCCGGACGCCCCCGTCGTCGCCTGGTGGCCCGACGCCGCACCGTCGAAGCCGTCCGAGTCCGCACTCGGTCGGATCGCGCAGCGCCGCATCACCGACGCCGCCGCCCAGAAGGACCCGAACGAGGCGATCGCCGCGCTCGGCGAGTCCTACGTCCCCGGTGACACCGACTTCGCGTGGACCCGGCTGACGCTCTGGCGGAACCAGCTCGCCGCGGCGCTCGATCAGCCGCCGTACGAGCCCGTCACCGGCGTCGAGGTCTCCGGCGCGAGCGACAGCCCGTCGACGATCATGCTCGCCGCGTGGCTGCAGCTGCGCCTCGAGGTGCCCGTCCGCGTCGTCACGTCGCCCCGCGCGACCGGCTCGAGCGGCATCCACGGCGTGAAGCTCGAGCGCGAGTCCGGCACGATCGACCTCGAGCGCTCCCTGGTGGACGTCGCGACCCTGTCGATGCCCGGACAGCCGACGCACGACCTGTCGCTGCCGCGCCGCAACCTGCGCGACTGCCTGGCCGAGGAACTCCGTAGACTCGACCCGGACGTCCTCTTCGGGGACGTCGTCAAGCACGGGGTGCCGCAACTCCGCGAGTCGATCGCGGGCTAGCTCCACCCGGGCCGGACCGTCACCCCGGTGGCGGTCCGGCCGACCCGGTCCTGCTCGCGCGCCGGGCCGCCACGAACACGGGAGTCACGTGACCAACGAACGACGGGTGCTGGTGCACCCGGACAAGCAGGCCCTCGGCGCATCCGTCGCCGCTCGCTTCCTCACGAAGATCATCGACGTGCTCGACGAGCAGGAGCGCGCGGACATCGCGATCAGCGGTGGCTCCGTCTCCTCCCTGGTCCTCGCCGCGATCAGCCAGTCGCCGGCGCGCGAGAGCGTCGACTGGTCCAAGGTGCACGTCTGGTGGGTCGACGAGCGCTGGGTCCCCGAGGGCGACGCCGACCGCAACGTCACCGGCACGCAGACCGACTTCCTCGACCACGTCGGGATCCCCACCGAGAACGTCCACCCGATGGGCGCCTCGGACGCCGGGCACTCCATCGACGAGGCAGCCGCCCAGTACGAGCGCGAACTGCGGGACGCCGCACCCGAGGGCGCCGTCGCACCCCGGTTCGACATCACGCTGCTCGGCGTCGGCCCCGACGGCCACACCGCCTCGCTCTTCCCGGAGTTCCCGCAGCTCGCCGTCACCGACCGTGCCGTGCTGACCGTGGACGACTCCCCCAAGCCGCCGCCGCAGCGTCTGACACTGTCCTTCCCGGTGATCAACGCCTCGCAGCGTGTGTGGGTCATCCTGTCCGGCGCCGAGAAGGCCTCGGTCCTGGGGCTCGCCCTCGCCGGCGCCGCGGTGGACGAGGTCCCCGTCGGCGGCGTGCAGGGTCGGAAGCGCACGGTGTTCTTCGTCGACCAGGACGCCGCGCGCGACGTCCCCGAGAACCTCATCGCGTCGACGTACTAGGCGCACCCCCGGAAGAGGCCCGCTCGCGACCCCGCGAGCGGGCCTCTTCTGTCACGCTCGGCACTGCGCGGCGACGACTCCTGCCCGGTCGACGTGCGACCCGCGGCATGTCGTGCACACTCGCGAACGACGAAGCCCCCGCGCCCGTCCTGCGACGCGAGCAGCGAAGGCAACGACGAAGGCCCCCGTACCGGATCGGTACGGGGGCCTTCTGACGACCGTGGGGCTACTTCGCGGTGCCGCGACGCTGCCGGAGCTGCTGCAGCGCGTCCTCGAGGAGCTGCGCTGCCTCTTCCTCGGTGCGACGTTCCTTGACGTACGCCAGGTGGGTCTTGTACGGCTCGGTCTTCGCGACGACCGGAGGGTTCTCCTTGTCGCGACCGGCCGGGAGCCCGGTGGACGGCGAGTCGACCGTCTCGGGGATCTCCTCGTCGGGGAGGGTCGCCGAGAAGTACCGGACGACCTCGTTCCCGAGGGCGTCCCAGTACGAGACGGCCACACGCTCGGCCTGGACCCCGCGGTCTTGCTCCCCCATGGGCCCGGCTCCGACGCGCGAGCCCCGGATTGCACTGCCTCCGCTTGCCATGTTCAGCTCCCCGCTGTGAACTTGTTGATGAGACCGAGCACGATGATCGACACGATCCAGATCAGACCGAGGATCACCGTGATGCGGTTGAGGTTGCGCTCGGCGACGCCGGACGCCCCGAGGTTGCTCGTCACGCCGCCGCCGAACATGTCGGAGAGGCCACCACCGCGGCCCTTGTGCAGCAGGATGAGGAGCGTGAGCAGGAGGCTCGTGATCGCGAGCAGGACCTGCAGCACGACGGAGAGAATCGCCACGACGTACCTTTCGTGTCAGTCAGCCATGCAAGTGTACCGGGCTGCCGGAGTGACCGGGGCCACCGGCACCGGTGTGGCCTGGCGCCGGAGCAGCCGAGCACCGGTCTGGCCCGGTGCCGGACGCTGACCAGGCCGGCCACGCGGACGTGACCGGCCTGGGAGCGAAGTGGGACTAGAGCCCGACGTGCTGACGGAAGCGCGCGATCGCCGCGAACTCCTGCACGTCGAGCGACGCGCCGCCGACGAGCGCACCGTCGATGTCGGGTTCGCGGAGGAAGCCCGCGATGTTGCCCGACTTCACCGAACCGCCGTAGAGCACCCGCGTGGCCGCAGCGGCCTCGTCGCCCCACGCCGCAGCGATGGCCCGACGGAGCGCGGCGCAGTCGTCCTGCGCCTGCTCGGGCGTGGCGGCCTGGCCGGAGCCGATGGCCCAGACCGGCTCGTACGCCACGACGATCTCGGACGGCTGCACCGCGCGAAGGACCACGTTCAGCTGCTCGACCGGGACGACGCCCGCGCCGCGCTGCTCGCGCTCCTCGCCGGTCTCGCCGACGCAGACGACCGGGACGATGCCGTGCTTGACGGCGGCGGCGGTCTTGGCGGCGACGACCTCGTCGGTCTCCCCGTGCATCGTGCGACGCTCGGAGTGCCCGACGATGACGTACTGCGCGTCGAGTGCCTTGAGGAACGCCCCCGAGACGTCACCGGTGTAGGCACCGGAGTCGTACTGGGACAGGTCCTGGGCACCGAAGCGGATCTCGAGCTTGTCGGCCGAGATCAGCGTCTGCACGCTGCGCAGGTCGGTGAAGGGCGGGAACACCGCGACCTCGACGTCGTCGTGGTCGTGGCGCGCGTCCTTCAGCGTCCAGGCGAGCTTCTGCACCGTGGCGATCGCCTGGAGGTGGTCGAGATTCATCTTCCAGTTGCCGGCGATGAAGGGCGTACGGCTCATCGGGACCACCCCAGTGCTTCGAGACCGGGTAGCGACTTGCCCTCGAGGAACTCGAGGCTCGCACCGCCACCGGTCGAGATGTGGCCGAACCGGTCGTCGGCGAAGCCGAGCGACCGCACGGCTGCTGCCGAGTCACCGCCACCGACGACCCCGAGGCCGTCGACCTCGGTGAGCGCCTGCGCGACGGTCTTCGTGCCGGCCGCGAAGGCCGGGAACTCGAACACGCCCATCGGACCGTTCCAGAACACCGTCTTCGACCCGGACACCGCCTTCGCGAACCGGGCGGCCGTCTCCGGACCGATGTCGAGCCCGATGCCGTCCGCGCCGAACGCAGTCGACTCGATCGCGTCGGCCGCGACCGTCTCGTGCTCGGCGTCCGCCGCGAAGCCCGAGGCCACGACGACGTCGGTCGGCAGGTCGATCGTCACGCCGAGCTCGTCGGCCTTCGCCAGGTACGAGCGCACCGTGTCGAGCTGGTCCTGCTCGAGCAGCGACTTCGCGACCCCGTGGCCCTGGGCCGCGAGGAACGTGAAGAGCATGCCGCCGCCGATGCAGAGCGTGTCGACCTGCGGGAGCAGGTGGTCGATGACCCCGAGCTTGTCGCTGACCTTCGACCCGCCGAGGACGACCGTGTACGGCCGCTCGGGGTCCTTCGTCAGGCGCTCGAGCACCGTCAGCTCGGACTCGATGAGCGAGCCGGCGGCGCTGGGCAGCGCCGCGGCGAGCTCGTAGACCGAGGCCTGCTTGCGGTGCACGACGCCGAAGCCGTCCGACACGAACGCGTCGCCCAGGGCGGCGATCCGCTCGGCGAACCGCTGGCGCTCGGCGGCGTCCTTCGAGGTCTCCTCCGGGTTGAACCGGAGGTTCTCGAGCAGCAGGACGTCGCCGTCCCCGAGGGCCTCGGCGGCCGCGGTCGCCTCGTCGCCGACGGTCTCGCCGACGAACGTGACCTCTTTCCCGAGCAGCTCGGAGAGCCGCTGCCCCACGGGGGCGAGCGAGTACTCCGGCGCCGGCGACCCGTCGGGACGGCCGAGGTGCGAGATCACGATGACCCGCGCTCCGGCGTTCACCAGGGTGTTCAGCGTGCTCAGCGACGCCCGCACGCGGCCGTCGTCCGTGATCCTGCCGTCCTTGAGCGGGACGTTCAGGTCGCAGCGGACGACGACGCGCTTGCCGGCGAGGTCGCCGAGGTCCTCGAGGGTACGCAGGCTCATGCCGAGAGTCGCTCGCCCACGTACTCGGTGAGGTCGACGAGGCGGTTCGAGTAGCCCCACTCGTTGTCGTACCACGAGGTGATCTTCACGAGGCCGCCGATGACCTTGGTCAAGCCGGAGTCGTAGATCGAGGAGTGCGGGTCCGTGGTGATGTCGGTCGAGACCAGCGGGTCCTCGCTGTAGAGCAGGATGCCCTTGAGCGGGCCCTCGGCGGCCTCCTTGTAGGCGGCGTTGATCTCGTCGACGGTGACCTCGGACTTGGTCTCGAGGGTGAGGTCGGTGATCGAACCGGTGGGCACCGGCACGCGGAGCGCGTAGCCGTCGAGCTTGCCGGCGAGCTCCGGCATGACCAGGCCGATGGCCTTGGCCGCACCCGTGGAGGTCGGGACGATGTTGAGGGCGGCGGCACGGGCACGACGCGGGTCCTTGTGCGGGCCGTCCTGCAGGTTCTGGTCGGCGGTGTAGGCGTGCACCGTCGTCATCAGGCCACGCTCGATGCCGAACTTGTCGTGGAACACCTTGGCGAGCGGCGCGAGGCTGTTCGTGGTGCAGGACGCGTTCGAGATGATGTGGTGGTTCGCCGGGTCGTACTGGTCCTCGTTCACGCCGAGCACGATGGTGACGTCGTCACCCGTGGCAGGGGCGGAGATGATGACCTTCTTGGCGCCCGCGTCGATGTGCTTCTGCGCGTCGGCGGCCTTGGTGAAGAACCCGGTCGACTCGATGACGACGTCGACACCCAGCTCGCCCCAGGGGAGGTCGGCGGGGTCGCGCTCCGCGAGGACCTTGATCGGCTTGCCGTCGACGACGATGCTGTCGCCGTCGAGCTCGACGGAGACGCCGAGGCGACCGGTGACGGAGTCGAACTTCAGCAGGTTCGCGAGCGCCGCGTTGTCGGTGAGGTCGTTCACCGCCACGATCTCGAGGTCGGAGCCCTTCGCGAGGGCGGCCCGGAAGAAGTTACGGCCGATGCGGCCGAAGCCGTTGATGCCGATCTTGACGGTCAATGGATCTCCTGGTGGGTGTGGAGCGCCCCGGGGGCGCTGCTTTCGGAGTCATGGGCCCTTCGGGCCCACGTGTGGTGGACGATACGCCCCGTAACGTCGCCGTAACGACCCTAGCAGTCGGACACTGCGGACCCGCGCCGGATGACGGTCCGTCCGGACGGTCGCGCGGCCGTCCGCGGACGCGCCCCGACGACGGACGGGAGGCACGGTGCCAGCTGGCACCGTGCCTCCCGTCCGGTGGGTCGTCAGACCCGCGATCAGGCGCCCTCGAGCTCCTCGGGGACGCTCGCCTCGGTGCCCGGGATGCCCAGGTCGGAGGCGCGCTTGTCCGCCATCGCGAGGAGGCGGCGGATGCGCCCCGCGATCGCGTCCTTCGTCATCGGCGGCTCCGCGTGCTGACCGAGCTCGTCGAGCGACGCGTCGCGGTGCTCGAGGCGGAGCGAGCCGGCGTACTTGAGGTGGTCGGGGACCTCGTCGCCGAGGATCTCGAGCGCGCGCTCGACGCGGGCGCACGCGGCGACCGCGGCCTGCGCGGAGCGGCGGAGGTTCGCGTCGTCGAAGTTGACCAGGCGGTTCGCGGTCGCACGGACCTCACGGCGCTGGCGCATCTCCTCCCAGTCGGCGTTCGTGCGGGCGGCGCCCATGACGGTCAGCATCTGCCCGATGGCCTCGCCGTCGCGGATGACGACGCGGTGCACGCCGCGGACCTCGCGGCCCTTCGCGGCGATGCCGAGGCGCGACGCGGCACCGACGAGGGCCATCGCGGCCTCGTTGCCGGGGCAGGTGACCTCGAGCGCGGCCGCGCGGCCCGGGTCGGTGAGCGTGCCGGAGGCGAGGAACGCACCGCGCCAGATGGCGGCGAGGTCCTCACGGTTGCCGGTGGTCAGCCGGTTCGGCAGGCCGCGGACCGGACGGCGACGGGCGTCCATCAGACCGGTCTGGCGCGCGAGGGTCTCCCCCGCCTCGAGCACGCGGACCAGGTAGCGGGTGCCCCGACGCGACGAGGCGGACGAGCCGACGCTCGCCTCGGAGCGGACGCCGTAGAGCTCCGCGAGGTCCTTGCGGACGCGGTGGACGATGATCCGGGTGTCGAGCTCGACCTCGACGGCTATCCGGCCGGAGATGACGTGCAGGCCACCCGCGAACCGGAGGATCGTGGCGAGTTCGGCGGCGCGGACCGTGTTGCGGTTCACGACGACCCTGGCCAGTTCGTCCTTGACCTCGGCAGTCAACGGCACAGCATCATTCCTAACGTTTCTTCTGGTGGGGTCCGCAGGCCCGCGCACTGGTGAGCACCGGAGGGCTCCTGAGCACGACACGCTCGTGAGCGACGGCCGGAGGGGCGGTCACTCCCGGCCGAGGTCTCGGTTCTGCACACGCACGGCGACGTCGGGCATGCTGCGGAGGAGGTTCGCCAACTCGGCGACGACGGCGACCGAACGGTGCTTGCCGCCGGTACAGCCGATGGCGATCGTAGCGTGTCTTTTGTTCTCGCGCTGGTATCCCGCCAGGACGGGCTCCAGCACGGCCGCGTACCGCTCGACGAACGAGCGGGCTCCCGGCTGCGCGAGCACGTAGTCCGAGACCGGGGCGTCGAGGCCGGTGTGGGGGCGCAGCTCGGGCACCCAGTACGGGTTCGGGATGAAGCGGACGTCGGCCACCATGTCGGCGTCGGCGGGCAGGCCGTACTTGAAGCCGAAGCTCATCAGCGTCACCTGCACGCCGACGAAGTGGTCCTCCGCGAAGCGCTCGGTGACGGTGTTCGCGAGTTGGTGGATGTTCAGGTCCGAGGTGTCGATGATCACGTCGGCGGCATCGCGCAGGCCGGACAGCCGGGTCCGCTCGCGGCCGATGCCGTCGAGGAGCGTGCCGTCCTCCTGCAGCGGGTGCGGCCGGCGGACCTGCTCGAAGCGGCGGACGAGCACGGCGTCGGTGGCCTCGAGGAAGAGCACCCGCACGCGGGCCGAGGCGCTCGCGCGGACCTGGGCGACGGCCTGCTCGGGGTCGGTGAAGAACCGGCCGCCGCGGACGTCGACGACGGTCGCGATCTTCGGGATCTTCTCCCCCGCCCGGTCGGCGAGCTCGGTGAGGGGGCCGAGCATCTGGGTCGGGAGGTTGTCGACGACGTACCAGCCGAGGTCCTCGAGGGCCTTGCCCACGGTCGAGCGTCCGGCGCCGGACATGCCCGTCACGATGAGGATGTCGTGCTGCTGGGTCGTCCGGGCCGGGGTGGCGGGACCGTCGTGCCCCTGCTCGGGGCTGTCGTGCTCGTGACGGTGGCTGCTGTCGTGCTCGTGCTCGGCGTTGCTGTCGCTCATGGTCGGGGGCTCCGTCGTCGCGGTCCGGGCGGCGCGCCCGGGGTGTGTCGGCTGCGGGTCCAGGCTATCGCCCGGCCCGCTGGGTCGGCTGTCCGGGTCGGCTGTCCGGGTCGGCTGTCCGGGTCGGCGGTGCTGGTCGGTGATCGGATCAGCCGCGTCCGGTCGGTTGCAGCTGGTCGGCTCTCCGGGTCGGGACCCGGCCTGCTGGGCCCCCGGTCAGGCCGGGCGCAGGGGGCCGTCCTGGGAGACCGTCGGTACCTGGACCGGACCGGTCGGGGTGCTCGTCGGACTGCTGGGTTCAACTGCGCTGCCCGGGCCGGCCGGGCCGGCCGGGTCGGCCGGGCTGGCCGGGCTGGCGGCGCTGGCGGTCAGTGCGCTGGCCGGGGTCTGCGCCAGCTTCGTGACGACCGCGGCCGCGGTCGCCGGGCCGACCCCGTTCACCTCGGCGATCTGCTCCGCCGTCGCCTCGCGCAGCCGCGACACCGACCCGAAGTGCTTCAGCAACGCGTTCACCCGCGTGGGGCCGAGCCCCGGCACCTCGGACAGCTGGGACCGGACGTCGCGCTTCCGGCGGGTCCGCTGGTGCGTGATCGCGAACCGGTGAGCCTCGTCACGGATGCGCTGGATGAGGAACAGGGCCTCGGAGTTGCGCGGCATGATCACCGGGAAGTCGTCGTCCGGCAGCCAGAGTTCCTCGAGGCGCTTCGCGATGCCGACCAGGGCGATGTCGTGCACACCGGCCTCGTCCATCGCCCGCTTCGCCGCCTGCACCTGCGGCTGCCCGCCGTCGACGATCAGCAGCTGCGGACGGTAGGCGAAGCGCTTCGTCGGCTTCGTGCCCTCGACGACGTCGTCACTCGTCGCGTCCGGGACGTCGGGCACCGAGGCGTCCTCGTCGAGCCGCGCGAGTCGACGGGAGAGCACCTGGTACATGCTGTCCGTGTCGTCGGTCGTCTCGGCGATCGTGTACCGGCGGTACTGGTCCTTGCGCGGCAGCCCGTCCTCGAAGACGACCATCGACGCCACGACGTTCGTGCCCTGCAGGTGCGAGATGTCGTAGCACTCCATCCGGAGCGGCGCCTCGGTCATGCCGAGGGCCTCCTGGATGTCCGCCAGCGCGGCCGACCGGGTGGTGTAGTCCGCGCTCCGCTTCGTCTTGTAGAGCATGAGCGCCTGCGCCGCGTTCTGGGCGGCCGTCCGGGCGAGCCCGGCCCGGTCGCCGCGCTGGGCCGTGCTGAGCTTGGTGCCGCGGCCACCCCGACGTGCGCTGAGCCACTGCTCGAGGGCCTCGGCGTCCTCTGGCAGCTCCGGCACGACGACCTCGCGCGGGGGTTCCTCGCTCGTCGCGTACTGACCCTGGACGATCTGCTCGACGAGGTCGCCGGTGCTGATGTCGAGCTCCTTGTCGACGACCCAGCCCCGGACACCGCGGATGCGACCGCCGCGGACCGAGAACAGCTGCACGGCGGCGGCGAGCTCGTCCTCGGCGACGCCGAACAGGTCGAGGTCCACCGAGTCTCGGAGCACCACGGCCGACTTCTCGAGGACGGCCTCGAGCGCTCCGACCTGGTCGCGGTAGCGCGCGGCCTGCTCGTACTGCATGGCGTCCGCCGAGGCCGCCATCCGCTGCTTCAGCTCGGTGATCACCCGGCGGTCGTAGCTCGCCATGAAGCGGACGAACTGCTCGACGATCGCGCGGTGCTCGGCGATCGTCACCTTCTGCGAGCACGGGCCGCCGCACTTCCCGATCTGCCCGGGGAAGCAGGGCTTGCCGGTCTGCATCGCCCGCTTGTACGACGAGTCGGAGCAGGTGCGGATCGGGAACACCTTGATCATCAGGTCGATGGTGTCGTGGACCGCCCAGATCTTCGGGTAGGGCCCGAAGTACTTCGCGCCCTTGATCTTCCGGTTCCGCGTCACCATCACCCGCGGCGACTCCTCGCCCAGGGTGATCGCCATGTACGGGTACGACTTGTCGTCCCGGAACTTGACGTTGAACGGCGGGTCGAACTCCTTGATCCACGTGTACTCGAGCTGGAGGGCCTCGATCTCGGAGCCGACCGTCGTCCACTCGACGCTGCGGGCGGTGAGCACCATCCGGCGCGTCCGCTCGTGCAGGGTCGGCAGCGGGGCGAAGTAGTTGCTCAGCCGCGCGCGGAGGTTCTTCGCCTTGCCGACGTAGAGCACCCGACCGGCTTCGTCGCGCCACCGGTAGACGCCCGGGTCGGTCGGGATATCCGACGCCTTCGGCCGCCAGGGGACGGTGTTCGCCAACTAGCGCGCACCCGCCTTCTGCTTCGCCGTGCGGGCGCCGACGGCCTGCTGCTTGCCGACCCGGGCGTCCTGCGCGTCGAAGATCTCGCGGAGGAACACCCCGGTGTGGCTCTCGGGGACGTCCGCGACGTGCTCGGGCGTGCCGACCGCCAGGACCGTGCCACCACCGGCGCCGCCCTCCGGACCCATGTCGACGAGCCAGTCGGCCGACTTGATGACGTCGAGGTTGTGCTCGATCGTGATGACGGTGTTGCCCTTGTCGACCAGGCTCTGCAGCACGAGCAGCAGCTTCCGGACGTCCTCGAAGTGGAGACCCGTGGTCGGCTCGTCGAGCACGTAGACCGTGCGGCCGTTCGAACGGCGCTGCAGCTCGGTCGCGAGCTTGACGCGCTGCGCCTCGCCCCCGGACAGGGTCGTGGCGCTCTGGCCGAGCCGGACGTAGCCCAGGCCGACGTCGACGAGGGTCGCCATGTACCGGTGGATCGCCGAGATCGGCTCGAAGAACTCGGCCGCCTCGCTGATGGGCATGTCGAGGACCTCGGAGATGTCCTTGCCCTTGTAGTGCACCTGCAGCGTCTCGCGGTTGTACCGGGCACCACCGCAGACCTCGCAGGCGACGTAGACGTCGGGGAGGAAGTTCATCTCGATCTTGATCGTGCCGTCGCCGGAGCAGTTCTCGCAGCGGCCGCCCTTGACGTTGAAGCTGAAGCGCCCGGGCTGGTACCCGCGGGCCTTCGCCTCGGGCGTCTCGGCGAAGAGCTGCCGGATCCGGTCGAACACGCCGGTGTACGTCGCCGGGTTCGACCGCGGGGTGCGGCCGATCGGCGCCTGGTCGACGTGCACGACCTTGTCGAGCTGGTCGAGCCCCTTGACGCGCGTGTGCTTGCCGGCGATGTGCCGGGCGCCGTTGAGCTGGTTGGCGAGCACCTTGTACAGGATGTCGTTGACGAGCGTCGACTTGCCCGAACCGCTGACGCCGGTGACCGCGGTGAACACGCCGAGCGGGAAGTCGACGTCCACCTGCTTGAGGTTGTTCGCCCGCGCCCCCTGCACGCTGATCACGCGCTTCGGGTTGACCTTCCGGCGCTCGGCCGGGACCTCGATGGCACGACGGCCGGCGAGGTAGTCGCCCGTGATCGAGTCGCGGTTCTCGATGATGCCCTCGTAGGACCCGGAGTGCACGACGACGCCGCCGTTCACGCCCGCACCCGGTCCGATGTCGACGACCCAGTCGGCGGTGCGGATGGTGTCCTCGTCGTGCTCGACCACGATGAGCGTGTTGCCGAGGTCCTTGAGCTTGACGAGGGTGTCGATCAGCCGGCGGTTGTCGCGCTGGTGCAGCCCGATGCTCGGCTCGTCGAGCACGTAGAGCACGCCCGTCAGGCCCGAGCCGATCTGCGTCGCGAGACGGATGCGCTGCGCTTCGCCACCGGACAGCCCGCCGGCACCGCGGGCGAGCGTCAGGTAGTTCAGGCCGACCTCGAGCAGGAACTCGAGGCGCGCCCGGATCTCGCGCAGGACCGCGGCGGCGATGTGGGCCTCGCGCTCGGTGAGCGTCAGGGTCTCCATGAAGGCGTACGCGTCGTCGAGCGACATGTCGGTGACGTCCGCGATGCTCCGGCCGTCGACCGTGACCGCCAGGACCTCGGGCTTGAGCCGCGTGCCGTCGCACACCGGGCACGGGACCTCGCGCAGGTAGCCCTGGAAGCGCTGCCGCTGCGAGTCCGACTCGGCCTCGGCGAACTTGCGCTCGATGTAGGGCATGACACCCTCGAACCCACTCGTGTACCGCATCTCGCGCCCGAAGCGGTTCTTCCACGACACCGAGACCTGGAAGTCCTTGCCGGTCAGGATCGCCGCCTGCACCGACGGGTCGAGCTGGCTCCACGGGGTGTCGAGCGAGAACCCGAGGTCCTTGCCGAGACCGGCGAGGAGCTTCTCGAAGTACGAGTACAGCCCGCTCGTCCCGGTCCACGGCAGCAGCACGCCGTCGCGGAGGGACGCCTCGGGGTCACCGAGGACGAGGTCCGGGTCGACCGACATGCGCGTGCCGAGGCCGGAGCACTCCGGGCAGGCCCCGAACGGGGCGTTGAACGAGAACGTGCGGGGCTCGATCTCGGTCAGCGCGAGCGGGTGGTTGTTCGGGCAGGAGAGGTTCTCGGAGTAGGTCCGGACCGCGCCGGGGCCCTCGTGGTCGACGAGGTCGATCGCCACCGTGCCGCTCGTCAGCCGCAGGGCGGTCTCGAGTGAGTCGGTGAGCCGACCGAGGATGTCGTCGCTCGCCACGAGCCGGTCGATGATCACCGAGATGTCGTGCTTGACCTGCTTCTTGAGCTTCGGCGGGTCGCTCAGCTGGATCCGCTCGCCGTCGACGATCGCACGGGCGTAGCCGGAGGCCGCGAGCTCCTGGAAGAGGTCGACGAACTCGCCCTTCTTCTTCGAGATGACCGGCGCGAGCACCTGGAAGCGGGTCCCCGACTCGAACTCCATGAGCTGGTCGGCGATCTGCTGCACGCTCTGCTTGCTGATCACCTCGCCGCAGACGGGGCAGTGCGGGACGCCGATGCGCGCCCAGAGCAGACGCATGTAGTCGTAGACCTCGGTGATGGTGCCGACCGTCGACCGGGGGTTGCGGTTCGTCGACTTCTGGTCGATCGACACCGCGGGCGACAGCCCCTCGATGAAGTCGACGTCGGGTCGGTCCACCTGCCCGAGGAACTGCCGCGCGTACGCGGAGAGCGACTCGACGTAGCGGCGCTGTCCCTCAGCGAAGATCGTGTCGAACGCGAGCGAGGACTTGCCCGATCCGGAGAGCCCGGTGAAGACGACGAGGGAGTCCCGCGGGATCTCGAGGTCGACGTCGCGGAGGTTGTGCACGCGGGCACCCCGGACGCTGAGCGTCGAAGTGCTGTGCGGTGCCGTGCCGCCGGGGAGGTGGAGGTCTGCGGGCTCGCCGAAGGCGTTCCGGCCCGAGGTCGTGGTACCGCGGTCAGAGGTGATGGTCATCGCAGACGATTCTACGAAGCCGCACCGACATCCGTCCGGGCGTGGCGGTCCGGATCGGGTCAGACGAGTGCGTCGAGAGCGAACGCGACACCCGTGGCCCGTTCGCTCGCGGTCCACAGCCGTGCTGCGGCGGTGCGGTCGTGCGCCCGGATCCGGGCGGGCACGACGGCCGGTGCGCCGGCGAACTGCAGCGGGCCGCCGGGGCCCCAGTACTCCCCCGACCTGACCCCGTCGCCGACGGCGGCGTGCACGAGCGGCCACGCCCCGGCGTCCTTGCCCTGGGCGACCCAGCCGGAGCCGGCCCGCATCCAGGCCGGCTCCGAACGGGTCGGCGCGACGTCCGGCCGCGCCGGCGCGGCGGCGTCGAGCGCGAGCCCGGGGTGGGCCACGACGCTCGCCACGGAGGACCCGGCGTCGGCGAGCCGTTCGGCCAGCTCGAAGCCGAAGAGCATCACCGCGAGCTTGCTCCGGGCGTACTGCCGGTGCCCCTCGTACCGGCCGGTCGCGAGCGGGTCCCGGGGGTCGAGGGTCGCGAAGCGGTGCGCGATCGACCCGAGGTGCACGACCCGACCGACGTGCTGGTCGAGCAGCGGCAGTGCGAGCGCGGTCCAGGCGAAGTGCCCGAGGTGGTTCGTGCCGACCTGCAGCTCGAACCCCTGCGCGGTCTCCTGCCGCTCGGCCGACCCGACGACCCCCGCGTTGTTCAGCAGCGCGTGCACCGGCCCGAGGTCAGCGAGGCGCTCGGCCGCCGCCCGGACGCTCGTCAGGTCGGCGAGGTCGAGGTGCAGCATCGCGAGGTCCGCGTCGTCGACGTGCCGCCGGATGCTCCGCTCAGCAGCAGCGCCGCGCTCCGGGTTCCGCACCGCCAGGACGACCCGGTGCCCCTTCGCCGCGAGCTGCTCGGCCGCGTGGTACCCGAGCCCGGCGCTGGCGCCCGTGACGACGACCGTGCGCCGGCTCGGAGCCCGGTCGGCCACGGCGTCAGGGGACACGACCTCAGCGGACACGGCCTCAGCGGACATGGCCGGCGGACTCCATCTGCCGGAGCGCCTTCTTGAGGTCCTGGACCTCGTCGCGGAGCCGCGCGGCGAGCTCGAACTTCAGCTCGGCGGCGGCCTGCAACATCTGGTCGTTGAGGTCGGCGATCGTCGCCTCGAGCTGGGTCGCACCCTCGCCCGCGATGCCCTCGCGCTTGAGGTTCGGCGTCGGCGACTTCCGGCCGTCGGCCGCCGGACGCCCCTCGAGCAGCGCCTTGGTGTCGTCGTTCTCGCGCGCCAGGATCTCGGTGATGTCGGCGATCTTCTTGCGGAGCGGCTGCGGGTCGATGCCGTGCTCGAGGTTGTACGCAACCTGCTTCTCGCGGCGACGGTCGGTCTCCTCGATGGCCTGCTGCATGGAGTCGGTCATCTTGTCGGCGTACATGAGCACCTGGCCCGACACGTTGCGTGCCGCGCGGCCGATGGTCTGGATGAGCGAGGTCGACGAGCGGAGGAAGCCTTCCTTGTCGGCGTCCAGGATCGCGACGAGCGAGACCTCGGGCAGGTCGAGGCCCTCACGCAGCAGGTTGATGCCGACGAGGACGTCGTACACGCCCTGGCGCAGCTCGGTGAGCAGCTCGACGCGCTTGAGGGTGTCGACGTCGGAGTGCAGGTACCGCACTCGGACGCCGGCGTTCCCGAGGAAGTCGGTGAGCTCCTCGGCCATGCGCTTGGTGAGCGTCGTGACGAGCACCCGCTCGTCCTTCTCGACGCGCTGCTTGATCTCCTCGAGCAGGTCGTCGATCTGCCCGTCGCTCGGCTTCACGACGATCTCCGGGTCGACGAGGCCGGTCGGACGGATGATCTGCTCGACGACGCTGTCGGTGATGCCGAGCTCGTACTTGCCCGGGGTGGCCGACAGGTAGACCTTCTGCCCGACGCGGTCGAGGAACTCCTCGAACGTCAGCGGACGGTTGTCCAGCGCGCTCGGCAGGCGGAAGCCGTGCTCGACGAGCGTCCGCTTGCGCGAGGCGTCGCCCTCGTACATCGCGCCGATCTGCGGCACGGTGACGTGCGACTCGTCGATTACGATGAGGAAGTCGTCCGGGAAGTAGTCGAGCAGGCAGTGGGGGGCTTCGCCGGCGTCACGACCGTCCATGTGCCGCGAGTAGTTCTCGATGCCCGAGCAGAAGCCGATCTGCTCCATCATCTCGATGTCGAACGTCGTGCGCATCCGCAGACGCTGGGCCTCGAGCAGCTTGCCCTGTCCCTCGAGCTCGGCAAGCCGCTCGGCCAGTTCGTCCTTGATCCGCTCGATCGCGCGGTGCATGACGTCGGTGTCCGCGACGTAGTGGGACGCCGGGAAGATCGACACGGCGGGCAGGTCGTCGATCACGCTGCCGGTGAGCGGGTGCAGGGACGACAGCGCCTCGACCTCGTCCCCGAACATCTCGATGCGGATCGCGTGCTCTTCGTACATCGGGATGATCTCGATCGTGTCCCCGCGCACGCGGAAGGTGCCACGCGCGAAGTCCACGTCGTTCCGCTGGTACTGCATCCCGACGAACTTCCGGACGAGCTGGTCGCGCGAGATGGTCTGTCCCACGTGCAGCGCGACCGAGGCGTTCATGTACTGCTCCGGCGTGCCGAGGCCGTAGATGCACGAGACGGTGGAGACGACCACGACGTCACGGCGGCTGAGGAGCGAGTTCGTGGTGGAGTGCCGGAGCCGCTCGACCTCGGCGTTGACGGAGGAGTCCTTCTCGATGAAGGTGTCCGTCTGCGGGACGTAGGCCTCGGGCTGGTAGTAGTCGTAGTACGAGACGAAGTACTCGACGGCGTTGTTCGGCAGCAGCCCGCGGAACTCGTTCGCGAGCTGGGCGGCGAGGGTCTTGTTGTGCGCGAGCACGAGCGTCGGCCGCTGCACCTGCTCGATGAGCCAGGCGGTCGTCGCCGACTTGCCGGTACCCGTCGCGCCGAGCAGCACGACGTCGGTCTCACCGGCGTTGATGCGTCCGGCGAGCTCCGCGATCGCGGCGGGCTGGTCACCGCTCGGCGAGTACTCGCTGATGACCTCGAACGGACGGATCGCCCGGGTGGGCTCGATCGACACTGCCATGGCGTCCACGGTAGTAGGGACCGCTGACACCGACCGCGCTGCTCGCCACGGGCGGAACCGAGCGAGACCGGCGCGGACGCGAGCGGTCAGTGGGTGAGCTGCTCCCAGACCGCGTCGGCGGACCGGATCGTCGCCTCGAGCGTCCCCGTGGCGTCGACGACGTGGTCGGCCAGGGCCAGGCGCTCCGCATCGCTGGCCTGCGACGCCACCCGTCGCTCGGCCTCGTCCCTGGCCATCCCCCGGTGAGCCACGAGCCGCTCGATGCGCTGTGCAGCGGGCGCGTCCACGACGACCACGGCGTCGAACCGCAGCGGGCGGCTCCCCCGCGCCTCGGCGAGGAGCGGCACGTCGTACACCACCACTGTGTCCGGGTCCGCCGCCTCGGCCGCGTCGAACGCCCGCTGCGCGAGGCGCCAGACCTCCGGGTGGGTGATCGCCTCGAGGTCCCGCCGTGCCACCGGGTCGGCGAACACCACGGCCCCGAGTGCCGGGCGGTCGAGCGACCCGTCCGCGGCGATCACGCCGGGGCCGAACCGTTCGGCGACCTGCGCCAGCCCCGGGCTCCCCGGAGCCACCGCGTCCCGCGCCAGGCGGTCCGCATCGACCACGACGGCGCCGTGCTCCGCCCATCGACGGGAGACGGTGGACTTGCCCGCGGCGATGCCGCCCGTGAGACCGATGATGCGCACCCGACCAGGCTAGCGACGCGCGGCCCCGGAACGCCGGAAGCCCGGAACGCCGGAAGCCCGGCACCCCCGTGGGGGTGCCGGGCTTCCGGGACGGTGTGACCCGCTCGATCAGTTGCTCGAGCTGAGCTTCTCGCGGAGCGCCGCGAGCGAGGCGTCGTCGGCCAGGGTGCCCTGACCGTTCGACTCGCTCGTGAAGGACGACGAGGTCGACGCGCTGGCCGGCAGGTCGAAGTTGCCCTGCGCCTCGTCGGCGATGGTCTTCGCGACCTGCGCCTTGTGGGCCTCCCAGCGCGACTGGGCGGCCGCGTACTGGCCCTCCCACTCGGTGCGCTGGGCGTCGTAGCCCTCGAGCCACTCGTTCGTCTCCGGGTCGAAGCCGTCCGGGTACTTGTAGTTGCCCTGGTCGTCGTACTCGGTCGGCATGCCGTAGAGCGCCGGGTCGAACTCGGTGCCCTCCGGGTCCACGCCCTCGTTCGCCTGCTTGAGGCTGAGCGAGATGCGGCGACGGTCGAGGTCGATGTCGATGATCTTGACGAAGACCTCGTCACCGACGGAGACGACCTGCTCGGCGAGCTCGACGTGCTTGTTCGAGAGCTCCGAGATGTGGACGAGGCCCTCGATGCCGTCCGCGACGCGGACGAAGGCACCGAACGGCACGAGCTTCGTGACCTTGCCCGGCGCGATCTGACCGATCGCGTGGGTGCGGGCGAAGACCTGCCACGGGTCCTCCTGCGTGGCCTTGAGCGAGAGCGACACACGCTCGCGGTCCAGGTCCACCTCGAGGATCTCGACGGTGACTTCCTGACCGACCTCGACGACCTCGCTGGCGTGCTCGATGTGCTTCCAGGAGAGCTCGGAGACGTGGACGAGACCGTCGACGCCGCCCAGGTCGACGAACGCACCGAAGTTGACGATCGACGACACGATGCCCTTGCGGACCTGGCCCTTGTGGAGGTTGTTGAGGAACGTGGTGCGCGACTCGGACTGCGTCTGCTCGAGCAGGGCGCGACGCGAGAGCACGACGTTGTTGCGGTTCTTGTCGAGCTCGAGGATCTTCGCCTCGAGCTCCTGGCCCAGGTACGGGGTCAGGTCGCGGACGCGACGCAGCTCGATGAGCGAGGCGGGGAGGAAGCCGCGGAGACCGATGTCGACGATCAGGCCGCCCTTGACGACCTCGATGACCGTGCCGGTCACGACGCCGTCGGACTCCTTGATCTTCTCGACGTCGCCCCACGCACGCTCGTACTGCGCACGCTTCTTCGACAGGATCAGGCGACCTTCCTTGTCCTCCTTCTGGAGGACCAGGGCCTCGACCTCGTCGCCGACCTCGACGACCTCGTTGGGGTCGACGTCGTGCTTGATCGAGAGTTCGCGCGAGGGGATGACACCCTCGGTCTTGTAGCCGACGTCGAGGAGGACCTCGTCGCGGTCGATCTTCACGACGGTTCCGGAGATCAGATCGCCGTCGTTGAAGAACTTGAGGGTCTTCTCGACCTCGGCCAGGAAGTCATCAGCCGAGCCGATGTCGTTGATGGCGACCTGCTTGGGAGCCTTGGTCGTGGTGGTTGTCATGTAGAGATTGCTCCGAACGGACATGAGTCGGGCCGTGACGGCGAGGGAGCGACCCCCTGGTCCGCACCGATCGTCGGTACGAGCCGTCATGGCAGTGATTGGTTGGCGCGGATTGCGCCGCTCAAGTCTAACCATTGGTCGCGGGGCCCCACAACCGGGCGTGTCGTCGCGCGGACCGGCCGAGGGGCGGACTGGAGGATCGTGGCGGCGCCGCCACGATCCTCCAGTCCGCCCGCCACCGGCGTCAGCCGAGCAGCGCGGTCCGCAGCGTGTCCAGGCCGACACCACCGAGCGCGAGCGCGCGGTGGTGGAAGGCCTTCAGGTCGAACGCGGCACCCTCGCGCGCCGCGAGCTCGTCGCGGATCGACTCCCAGACGCGCTGGCCCACCTTGTACGACGGGGCCTGCCCGGGCCAGCCGAAGTAGCGCGCGACCTCGAACTGCACGAACTCGGGCGCCATGTTGACGTTCTGGCCCATGAAGTCGAGCGCGTACTCCCACGTCCAGCCGCCGCCGTCGGGGTTCGTCTTCTGCAGGTGCACGCCGATGTCGAGCACGACACGGGCCGCGCGCATCCGCTGGCCGTCGAGCATGCCGAGGCGATCGCCGTCGTCGTCGAGGAAGCCGAGCTGCTCCATCAGGCGCTCGGCGTACAGCGCCCAGCCCTCGACGTGCCCGGACGGGCCGGCGAGCTGCCGGCGCCAGGTGTTCAGCTCGCCGCGGTTGTAGACGGCCTGGCTGATCTGCAGGTGGTGGCCGGGGACGCCCTCGTGGTAGACCGTGGTCTTCTCGCGCCAGGTCCCGAACTCGGTGACGCCCTGCGGAACGGACCACCACATGCGGCCGGCCCGCGAGAAGTCGTCGGAGGGGCCGGTGTAGTAGATGCCGCCCTCCTGCGTGGGGGCGATCCGGCACTCCAGGCGCTTGATCGGGTCGGCGATGTCGAAGTACTTCCCGTCCATCGCGGCGATCGACGCGTCGCTCGTCTCCTGCATCCAGCGCTGCAGGGCGTCCGTGCCGTGCAGGATCCGGGCCGGGTCGGCGTCGAGCACCTCGATGGCCCGCGCGACCGAGGCGCCGGACTCGATGCGGTCGGCGATGCGCTCCTGCTCGTCGCGCATGCGGGCGAGCTCCTCGATCCCCCACTCGTACGTCTCGTCGAGGTCCACGACCGCGCCGAGGAACCGACGGGAGTGCAGCGCGTAGTCCTCGCGTCCGACCGCGTCCACCGGGGTGGCGAGCGGCAGGAGCTCGTGCTCGAGGAACCCGCCGAGCGACCGGTAGGCGGCGGCCGCGACCTCGGCACCGCGGCTGAGCTCGGTGCGGAGCGCCTCGGGCAGGGGCTCCCCGCCCTCGAGCGCGGCCCCGTCGACGAGCTGCCGGAAGAAGCCGTCCTCGGCGCCGTTGCGCGCTGCCTGCTCGGCGATGAGGGCGACCTGGCGGCGTGCGGGCGTCACCTGCTCGCGGGTGCCCTGGAGCAGCGTCTCGCGGTAGCCCTCGAGGGCGTCGGGCAGCGCGTGCAGGCGCCCGGCGACGTCCTGCCAGTCGTCGGTGGTCGCGGTCGGCATGAGGTCGAGCACGTCCCGGAGCTCCTGCGCGGGGCTCGCGATGACGTTCAGGTCGCGTAGGTGGAGCTTCCGCTCGTGGGACTCGACGACGAGGTCGAGCTCGGCACCCAGGTCGGTCTTCGTCACCCGGTCGACGTCGTCGGTCGCGTCGGCGGCGTCCAGGGCACGGCGTGCGGCGCGGGCGGCGTCCGCGAGGGCGTCGGCGCCGGCGGGCGAGGTGTCGCCGTAGGCCCCGGTGCGTCCGGGGACGCCGATGTACGTGGCGACGGTGGGGTCGAGGTCGACGAGGGTGGTCACCCAGTCCTCGGCGACCCGGTCGACGGCGGAGGGCTGACGGACGGGACGGTCTTCGGTCATGCCCCGACCCTACTCAGGGCACGGTCACACGCCGGGCGCCGATCCGCGCAGGGGGTGCCGTTCCGCACGTGGCAGGTCGATCCGCGCGAGGGGTGCCGTTCCTTTCGGCCTCCTCCGCGCGGTTCACCATCCCAGGTCACGTGCGATGGGCAGGAACACTCACCACGGACGGCGCAGCACCACGGACGGACGGGAGGCACGGTGCCAGCCGGCACCGTGCCTCCCGTCCGCTCGTGGGCGCGGCAGACGGAGCAGGGCGGGCCCGACGGGCCGCGCCCGACCCGCGTCAGTGCGCCGCGGCCTCCCAGTTCGGGCCGACGCCGACGGAGACGTCCAGGGGGACGCTGAGCTCGGCTGCGCCGCCCATCCGGGTGCGCAGGATCTCCTCGACGCGCTCCTGCTCGCCGGGGGCGACCTCGAGGATGAGCTCGTCGTGCACCTGCAGCAGCAGATGCGACTCGAGCCCGCCGTCCCGCAGGTCGGCGTCGACCCCGAGCATCGCGATCTTCATGATGTCCGCCGCGGACCCCTGGATCGGCGCGTTCAGCGCGGCGCGCTCGGCGTTCTCGCGGAGGACCCGGTTCGGGCTCTTCAGGTCGGGGAACGGCCGGCGGCGGCCGAAGATCGTCTCGGTGTAGCCGTCCTCGCGGGCCTGCTCCACGACCCCGCGCAGGTAGTCGCGCACGGCGCCGAAGCGGGCGAAGTACTCGTTCATGAGCGTGCGCGCCTCGGACTGGTCGATGCGGAGCTGCTTCGACAGGCCGAACGGGCTCAGGCCGTACGCGAGGCCGTACGACATCGCCTTGACCTTCGTGCGCATCTCGGCGCTGACGTCGGCCGGCTCGACCCCGAAGACCCGCGCACCGACGAAGCGGTGCAGGTCCTCGCCTTCGTTGAAGGCCTGGATCAGTCCGGGGTCACCGGACAGGTGTGCCATGATCCGCATCTCGATCTGCGAGTAGTCGGCCGTGACCAGGGTCGTGTACGGCTCGGCGACCGCGAAGGCCGAGCGGACCCGGCGGCCGACCGCGGTCTTGACGGGGATGTTCTGCAGGTTCGGGTCGGTCGACGAGATCCGGCCGGTGCTGCTGCCGGTCTGCTCGTAGCTCGTGTGGATGCGGCCGTCGACGACCGCGGCGTCGAGCGTGTCCACGATCTGCCGGAGCTTCGTCGCGTCACGGTGCTGGAGCAGCAGCCCGAGGAACGGGTGCGGGTGCTGCTCCTGCAGGTCGGCGAGGCTCGCGGCGTCGGTCGAGAAGCCGGTCTTGGTCTTCCGCGTCTTCGGCATCGCGAGCTCGGTGAAGAGCACCTCCTGCAGCTGCTTCGGCGAGCCGAGGTTGACCTCGTGCCCGATCTCGGAGAACGCCTGCTGCGCGAGCTCCGCGGCGCGCTCCCCCAGGTCGTGCGACAGCCCGGTGAGGACGGGACGGTCGATCGCGACGCCGGTGGTCTCCATACCGGCGAGCACCGGCACGAGCGGCAGCTCGATGGTGTCGAGCACGCGGAGCGAGGACTCGTCGACGCGGGCGCGCAGAGCGGTGTCGACACGGAGGACGTACCAGGCGTGCACGCCGACGTTCACCGGGTCGGTCTCGGGGACGAGCTGGTTCGGGTCGGCGGTCGGCAGTTCCTCGCCGAGCTCCTGGTACACGAGGTCGGACAGCGGCTGGCCCTGCTTGCCCGGCTGGGCGAGCCACCCGGTCAAGCGCGCGTCGCCCGCGATCCCCCGCACCGTGAACCCGACCGTCGCGAGGGCCTTGATCGCGGCCTTGGCGTCGTGGAAGTGCTTGGGCGCGTCCGAGGCGAACCAGGCCGCGAGCTGCTCGTAGTCCTTCGTGCCGCTGCCGCCGGGGACGAGCACCGCGTCGTCGTGCGTCGCGATGCCGATGGCGCTCAGTCGGCCGTCGATGACCTCGACCGCGACGCCGAACCCGTTCTCGGCGTCGTTCGCGGCCTTGCGGTCGAGCCAGTACCCGAGTTCCTCGTCGATGACGGTCGTGACGGGCGGCGGGGTCGGTGCACCGCTGTCGACGGAGCCCGCCGACTCCGCGACGTCGGACGGCTCGCCCGTGCCGGCGACCTTGAACACCCGGTCGAGCAGCGTGCGGAACTGCAGCTTCGCGAAGAGGTCACGGACCGCCTGCTCGTCGAGCGGTCGGAGCGCCACGTCGCCGGGGCCGACCGGCAGCTCGACGTCGTTCACGAGCCGGTTCAGCTTGCGGTTCCGGATCGCCCGGTCCTTCTGCTCGCGCAGGTTGTTGCCGACGACGCCCTTGATCTCGTCCGCGTGCTCGAGCACGCCGTCGAGCGAGCCGTACGCGGTGATCCACTTGACGGCGGTCTTCTCGCCGACCTTGTCGATGCCGATCAGGTTGTCGCTGGTCTCGCCGACGAGTGCCGCGATGTCCGGGTACTGGTGCGGCTCGATGCCGTAGCGCTCGTACACTTTGTCGCGGTCGTAGCGGGTGAGTTCGGAGACCCCGCGGACGGACGGGTAGAGCAGCGTGACGTCGTCGTTCACGAGCTGGATCGAGTCGCGGTCACCGGACACGACGTAGACCTGGTACCCCTGCTCCGAGCCCTGGCGGGCGAGGGTGGCGAGGATGTCGTCGGCCTCGTAGTCCTCCTTCGTGACCGTCGTGATGCCCATCGCCTCGAGCGCCTGCTGCAGGAGCGGGATCTGGCCCTTGAACTCGGCCGGGGTCTCGGAGCGGGTGCCCTTGTAGTCCTCGTACTCGCGCGTGCGGAACGAGAAGCGGGAGATGTCGAACGCGACGGCGAGGTGCGTGGGCTTCTCGCGCTGGAGGAGCATGAGCAGCATCGAGATGAAGCCGTGGATGGCGTTCGTGTGCTGCCCCTCGCGGTTCACGAAGCTGTCGACCGGGAGCGCGTAGAAGGCCCGGAAGGCGAGTGAGTGGCCGTCGATGACCATGAGGGTAGGCTTTGCGGAGTCCGACACCCGGACAGCCTACCGACGCCATCCGACACGGGAGTCCTGCGCGCGTGACCGACGAAGCGACCACCACCGGAGCCCTCGCCGACACCGGGGTGGACCCCCGACTGGCCGACCGGGGCATGGGCGAACTCGCCGAGAAGATGGGCATGGTCATCACCGAGCTGACCGCCGAGCGCGCCGTCGGTTCCATCCCGGTCGAGGGCAACCGCCAGCCCGTCGGGCTCCTGCACGGGGGCGCGTACGTCGTCCTCGCCGAGAGCCTCGGGTCGATGGCCGCGAACGTGCACGCCGGCCCCGGCCGCTACGCCGTGGGGATCGAGCTGAGCGCGTCGCACTCGCGGAGCGCCACGAGCGGCCGCGTCACCGGCACCTGCACGGCGATCCACCTCGGTGGCACGCTCACCACGCACGAGATCGTCCTGACCGACGACGAGGGCCGTCGGTGCTCGACCGTGCGCATCACGAACATGATCCGCGAGCGGCGCTAGTCCCGTCCGGCGCCGGCGGGTCAGTCCTCGGGCGGGCGCTGCAGCAGCAGCCGGGCGTCACCGAATCCGAGCCGCCGGTAGAGCGACTCCCCCATCGCGCTCGAGTGGACCACGACCCGTTCGGCTCCGGCCTCGTCGGCGAGGTCGAGCAGCGCGGCGACGAGGGCTCCGGCGACGCCGGCACCGCGCAGGTCCGGGTGGACGTAGACGCTCTGCAGCTCCGCGGCGACCCGCCCGCGAGGCCGGTGCGGCACCGGCGGCCTGGCGTTCAGCGCGAGCCACGCCATCCCGAGCACGACGCCACCCCGTTCCGCCACGACGCACCGGTGCGACGCCGCGTGCTCGCGCGCGAACGCAGCGGTCGCCTCGCGGTACTCGTCGGGCGTCGCCGTCGGCGCCCGACCGGTCTCGTCGACGCTCCACCGCCACCGCAGGTCGGCCACCGCCGCCATGTCCTCCAGCCGGGAGGCACGGATCACCACGTCGTCCATGCCCCCACCTTGCCAGGTGGTCGGCCCTGCGGCGGGGCCGGGACGCGCCTCCGGTCCGGTGCAGTGCTGCGTTGTCCTGAGGCCCGCGTTGCGTTGCGTTCCGTCGATGGAGCAGTCCCCGTCGGGTCCCGCGCCCGGACCCGACGGGGACTGCTCCATCGACTGTGGGCCGGTTGTCCGCCCGGGGACGCAGGAGCGCCGCCGGACGATGTCCGGCGGCGCTCCTGCGTGAGCGAGCGGGTGCTCGTTACTTCTTGGCGCTGAGCTGCTCGATGATCGCCTTGGCGACGTCGTGCATGGTCAGGCGGCGGTCCATCGAGGCCTTCTGGATCCAGCGGAACGCCTCGGGCTCGGTGAGGCCCATCTTCTCGTTCAGCAGGCCCTTGGCGCGGTCGACGAGCTTGCGGGTCTCGAAGCGCTCGACCAGGTCGGCGACCTCGGCCTCGAGCGTGATGATCTGCTGGTGGCGCGAGAGGGCGATCTCGATCGCGGGGAGCAGGTCGTTCGGGGTGAAGGGCTTGACGACGTAGGCGAGGGCGCCGGCCTCGGTCGCGCGCTCGACGAGGTCCTTCTGGCTGAACGCCGTGAGGAGGACCACCGGAGCGATGTGGTTCTTGGAGAGCTTCTCGGCCGCGGAGATGCCGTCGAGCTGCGGCATCTTGACGTCCATGACGACGAGGTCCGGGCGGAGGTCGGTCGCGAGCTGGACGGCGGTCTCGCCGTCGCCGGCCTCGCCGACCACGTCGAACCCGTTGTCGCGGAGGATCTCGACGATGTCGAGACGGATGAGCGACTCGTCCTCGGCGACGACGACGCGACGCGGTGCTGCTGGGGTTGCTTCTGTGTCACTCACGTCGGAGAGCCTACTAGACGGAGCAAGACCGGTCCGTCAGGCCCTCCCGGCCCTTCGGGGCCGGGCTGTCCGTACGAGTGGCGGGACCCCCGGGTCGGCGCAGCCCGCGCGCCGTGAGCCGTCCTTGTACGAGTGGCGGGACCCCCGGGTCGGCGCAGCCCGCGCGCCGTGAGCCGTCCTTGTACGAGTGGCGGGACCCCCGGGTCGGCGCAGCCCGCGCGCCGTGAGCCGTCCTTGTACGAGTGGCGGGACTCGAACCCGCACGCCGTGAGGCAGAGCATTTTGAGTGCCCCGTGTCTACCGTTCCACCACACTCGCGAGGACTTCAGGCTAGCAGCACGTGCCCCTCCGCCCGGTCCGTCGTCGGCCCGACGGCGACCGCCGGAAGGCGCAGCTCGAACACCGCGCCGCCGAGCGCTCCCGTCCCGGACGCGTGCGCGAGTGTCCCGCCGTGCGCGACGGCGATCCCGCGGGCGATCGGCAGCCCGAGTCCGGCGCCGCCGGAGCGGACGTCGCGTGCGGCCTCGAGCCGGACGAGCCGGTCGAACACCCGCTCGCGGTCGGCCTGGGGGACGCCCGGTCCGTCGTCCTCGACGCGGAGGACCGCGACGGCGTCGTCGCGGGCGAGGGTGACCGTGACCGTGCCGGATCCCCCGGTGGCACGGGCCGCGTTGTCGACCAGGTTGCCGAGCACCTGCGCGAGCCGGTCCGGGTCGACCTCGGCGTGCACCGGGTCGTCCGGCGCGCGGAGGTCCAGGGTGACGGCGGGCAGCCGGAGCCGGAGCCGCTCCACCTCGGCGCGGACCCACGGCACCAGGTCGGTGGTCCGGCGTTCGAGCGCGATGCCCCGGTCCAGCCGGGCCATCGTGAGCATGTCGTCGACGAGCCGCGCTGCCCGGTCGGCCTGGCGGACGACGTGCACGGCGAGGACCTCGCGGGTGGCGGCGTCGTCGTCCCCGCTCCGCACGAGGGTGTCGGCCGCCGCGCGCACCCCCGCGACCGGGGTCCGGAGTTCGTGCGCGGCGTCGGACAGGAACGCGCGGACCCGCTCCTCTGCGGCGAGGGCCTGTGCCTCCGCACCCTCGACGGCGTCGAGCATCTCGTCGAAGGCGACCGCGACCCGGCCGATCTCGGTGTCGGTCCGGGACGGCCGGAGTCGCCGCCCGCGGTCCCCACCGGCGATCGACCGCGCGGTGTCGGTCATCTCGTCGAGTGGTCGGAGCGATCGACGCACGACGAGCACGACGCCGACCACCGCGACGCCGAGGAACGCGACGGAGGCGCCGCCCATCACCCAGCCGAGCTGCGTGAGGGTCTCCTGGACATCGCGAGTGCCGGCGGTCAGCGTGATCCGGGTGCCGTCGTCCAGCGTCGACCGGAGGGTCAGCACGCCGTCGTCGTCGGACACCGAGGACGCGGTGATCCGGGCGCCCGACGTCGTGCTCGTGCCGGTGCTGGTGGCCGAGCCCGAGGTCGTGCCTTCCGACCCTGCGGCCCGCTTGCCGGCGGGGCCGGGCAGCCCGGCCGGATCGGGCGGGCCGGAGCGGAGCTGCTCGGGCGTCGGTCCCGCCTCGACCGCCGCGCCGTCGGGCTGCACGATGCGGACGGAGAGCCCCTGCGCGGAGAGCCGGTCGGCCAGGTCGTCGGCGTCGAGCACCCCGACGAGGGCCGCCGCCGCCGAGGCCCGGTCACGCAGGCGGTCCTCGACCTGGGCCCGGAGCCGGGCGCCGAGGACGGCCTCGACCGCGACGACGAGTCCGGAGAGCAGCACGGCCAGCAGGGCGATGATCGCCACGACCGTGCGGAGCCGCAGCGACGTGGTCCGCAGCGGGGACGTGGGCAGCGACCCGGTCACGCGGCGCCCCGGTCCGCCGCGAGCCGGTACCCGATTCCGCGGACCGTGTGCACCAGACGCGGGCCGTGCGCCTCCATCTTCCGGCGGAGCGCGCTGAGGTGCACCTCGACCAGGTTCGCCGCGACCGCGTCGTAGCCCCAGACCTGGGTCGTGATCTGGCCCTTCGACACCGTCCGCCCGCGGCTCTCGGCCAGGAAGCAGAGCAACCGGAACTCGGTCGCGGTGAGGTCGAGCAGCACGCCGTCCCGTCGGACCGTGGCACCCTCGGGGTCGATCACCAGGTCGCCGACCTCGATCACCGTCGGCACACGACCACGGCGGCGGAGCACGGCCGTCACCCGGGCCACGAGCTCGGCCATCGCGAAGGGCTTCACCACGTAGTCGTCGGCACCTTCAGCGAACCCGCGGAGTCGGTCGTCGAGCTCGTCGCGCGCGGTCATCATCACGACGGCGGCGTCCGACCGGGCCCGGATGCGGGCGGCGAGGAGGATGCCGCTCGGCCCGGGCAGCATCCAGTCGAGCAGGACGAGGTCCGGGACGGCTCGGTCGAGGTCGTCGAGGATCGTCCGGCCGTCGGGGGCCGCGGCGACGAGGTGTCCCTCGGCGCGCAGGGTCGAGACGACGGCGGTGCGGAGGGCGTCGTCGTCCTCGACCACGAGGATGCGTGCGGGTGCGTTCACGGCGGACACCGTACGGTCCGTCGGTGAGCACGGAGCATGGAGCCAGCTGGAGAACCCCTGTGCTTCAGTCCTGCTTCAGATTCGAGCTCGACCGTCGTCCTCGTCGGCGGACCACCCCGGTCCGCCACGGAGAACCGGAGACACCATGAACGACGAACTGCACGACGAGACCACGACCGACCGGGCCCCGCGCCGCCACCGCCGGCTCCGCGCGATCGGCATCGGCACCGCCGCGGCCGCGGTGCTCGTCCTCGGTGGGGTGGGCGTCACCGCGGCGATGGCCGACGGTGCCGGCAGCGGCCCGACCGTCACCGCCCCCACCGGCGCACCCAGCGGGGCGCCGACCGGCGCCCCGTCCGGAGCGCCGAAGGACGGGCCCGAGGGAGCGCCGTCGCCCGGGAAGGACGCCGCCGGCAAGGACGGCAAGGACGCTCCGGCGGCCCCGGGTTGCGTCGCCCTGCCCGCGCCGGGCAAGGACGCCCCGACCCCGCCCGCGCCGGGCAAGGACGCGAAGGCACCGAAGGACGCGCCCCCCCCGCCCGCGCCCGGCAAGGACGCACCCACCCCGCCCGCGCCCGGGAAGGACGGGAAGGCACCGAAGAACGCCCCGACCGACGCACCGACCCCTCCTGGCGCACCGGAGCAGGGCGACCAGGCGACGCCCGCACCGACGTCCGGGTCCTGACCGGACCGCACGCGCTGCGGGAGGCGCACCCCGTCGGCCGCGTGGTCGACGCGGGGCGCGCCTCCCGGCCGGTGTCCCGACCCCGTCAGCGGCGGTCGAGCGCCTCGATCGCCGCGACGAGACCGGCCCGCCGCGGGGACCGCCGCGGCAGCACCCCGAGCAGGGCGCGGAGCACCTGCGGATCCGCGGCGCCGTCCGCGGTCCGCGACCACGCCTGCAACGCCTCGACCCCGCCGTCGGTCAGCACCGACTCGCGGAACCGGGACCGGACCGCGTCCCGCAGGTCGTCGACGCCCGGCGACGCCGACCCCGGCAGGACCGGTCCGGAGTACCCGTCGACGGCCTGGAGGCGCGCCCCGCGGTCGAGCGCGGACAGCACCGTCTCGACGTCGGTGCGGATCCCGGTCAGGCGGTACGGCCGCGACGACAGGTGCGCGCCCGGCGCGTGGTCCGCGAGGACGCGGCGGAGGCGCACGACCTCAGCCCGGAGCGTGGGGACCGCACGGCGGTCGCCGTAGACCGCGACCGCGAGGTCGGCTGCGGCGAGACCGCCGGGCGTGGACGCCAGGACGGCGAGCACCTCGGAGTGCCGCTCGGACAGCCGGACGGCGCGGTCGCCGGTCCGGAGGGTGGCGGTGTCGGAACCGAGCAGCGTCAGTTCGGCCGAGGCGGCACCGCGGCGGCCTCGGTCTGCTCGGTCTGCTCGGTCTGCTCGGTCTGCGCGCGGGACGGTCGTCGAGGTCGCCCGCGTGGCGTTCCGGAGGGCGGTGAGGGCGATCTCCGCCTCGGCCGCGGCGGCTGTCGCCGTGAGGAGCGGCAGCGTGTGGCGTTCGACCGCACGGTCGTCGCCCGTGATGTCGAGGGCGCCGACGACCGAGCCGTCCGCCGCGTGCAGCGGGACGGCCGTGCAGGAGAACGCCTTCACGGCGGTGGCGTAGTGCTCCTCGGAGCGGATCTGCACGCCGCGGCCGAGGCGGAGCGCCGTCCCGGGGGCGCTGGTGCCGGCGTGCTCCTCGGCCCAGTCGGCACCGGCCGTGAAGCCCATGTCCTCGGCGGCGCGCCGGGCCGCGCGTGCGCCGTCCACCCACACGATGCACCCGGTGGCGTCGGTCAGCGCGACGACGCACTCGGCGGCACGGACGTCGTCGAGCAGGAGCCGACGGACCACGGGGAGCGCGGTGCCGATCGGTCCCTGGCCGCGGATGGCGTCGAGCTGGGCGTCGTCGAGCGCGAGCGTCGGCAGGCCGTCCGGGTCCACCCGGGCCGAGCGACGCCAGGACTCGGCGACGAGCGGGCGGAGCCCTGCGGGAGCGGGCACGGTGCCTCCCCTCGCAGGTCTCCGCCGCGCCGTCGCGGTCGGTGCCGTCAGCCTACGTCGGCCACACCGCCGGGACCAGGCCCAGGTCCTCGAGCTCGGCGTCGGTCAGCATCCGTGAGCGGGTGAGGAACCGCTTGCCCTCGGGGACCTCGACCGAGAACCCGCTACCCCGCCCGTCGACGACGTCGATCGTGAGGTGGGTGTACTTCCAGTACTCGAACTGCGCTCGGGACATGTACACCTCGATGGGCGCTGTGACCTCCACGGGGTCGAGCTCGGGGACGTCGAGCGTGCCGAGCAGGACGTCGCCGGGACCGGTGCGGAACATCCCGACGGGGTAGCACATCGGGCTCGAGCCGTCGCAGCAGCCGCCGGACTGGTGGAACATCAGCGGGCCGTGCCGGGCCGTGAGCGCGCGGAGTAGCTCGGCCGCCTCCGGCGTGACGGCGACGCGGGCGGTGGTCCCGGGGTGCGTCATCAGGAGGATCCCCCTCCCGGCGCTGCTCCCTCGGCGTGAAGATGCGTCATCAGAAGAACCCCATCGGTCCCTCGGCGTACGAGACGAGCAGGTTTTTCGTCTGCTGGTAGTGGTCGAGCATCATCTTGTGGTTCTCGCGGCCGACACCAGACTGCTTGTAGCCGCCGAACGCCGCACCGGCCGGGTACTGGTGGTAGGTGTTCGACCAGACACGTCCGGCCTGGATGTCGCGGCCCGCCCGGTAGAGCGTCGTCGCCTCGCGGCTCCAGACACCCGCGCCGAGTCCGTACAGGGTGTCGTTGGCGATCCGGATCGCGTCGTCGTACCCGCTGAAGCGCGTGAGGGAGAGGACCGGTCCGAAGATCTCCTCCTGGAAGATGCGCATGCTGTTGTCGCCCTCGAACACCGTCGGGGTGACGTAGTACCCGCCGCTCAGCTCACCACCGAGATCCGCGCGCTCACCGCCCGTGAGGAGCTTCGCGCCTTCCTGCTTGCCGATGTCGATGTAGCTCAGGATCTTCTCGAGCTGGTCGTTCGACGCCTGGGCACCGATCATCGTCGACACGTCCAGCGGGTGGCCCTGCTTGACCGCGCGCACCCGGTCCAGACCGTCGGCCACGAACCCGTCGTAGATCTCCTTCGCGACCAAGGCACGCGACGGGCACGTGCAGACCTCGCCCTGGTTGAGGTTGAAGAAGGCGAAGCCCTCGAGCGCCTTGTCGTAGAAGGCGTCCTTCTCCTGGGCGACGTCGGCGAAGAACACGTTCGGGCTCTTGCCGCCGAGCTCGAGCGTCACCGGGATCAGGTTCTGCGACGCGTACTGCATGATCAGGCGCCCGGTCGTGGTCTCGCCCGTGAAGGCGACCTTGCGGACGTCCGGGTGCTGCGCGAGTGGAGCCCCTACCTCGAACCCGAAGCCGTTCACGACGTTGACCACCCCGACGGGCAGCAGGTCCTCGATCAGACCGAGGAGCACGTGGATCGACGCGGGCGTCTGCTCGGCGGGCTTCAGCACGACGCAGTTGCCGGCGGCGAGTGCCGGTGCGAGCTTCCACACCGCCATCAGGATCGGGAAGTTCCACGGGATGATCTGCGCGACCACCCCGAGCGGCTCGTGGAAGTGGTACGCGACGGTGTCGTGGTCGATCTCCCCCGTCGAGCCCTCCTGCGCGCGGATCGCGCCGGCGAAGTAGCGGAAGTGGTCGATCGCGAGCGGGATGTCCGCGCCGAGCGTCTCGCGGATCGGCTTGCCGTTCTCCCACGTCTCGGCGACGGCGAGCATCTCGAGGTTCTGCTCCATCCGGTCGGCGATGCGGTTCAGGATGTTCGCGCGGTCGGTGACGCTCGTCCTCCCCCAGGCGGGGAAGGCCTTCCACGCGGCGGCGACGGCCTTGTCGACGTCCGTGGAGTCGCCTCGCGCGACCTCGGTGAAGGTCTTCCCGGTGACCGGGGTGGGGTTCTCGAAGTACTGCCCACCCGTCGGCGGGACGTACTCGCCGCCGATGTAGTGGTCGTACCGGGAGCGGAAGGCGACGAGCGCTCCGTCCTCGCCCGGTGCGGCGTAGGTGGTCGGCGATGCTGCGATGGTCATGGTGGTGCCCTCTCGACGACGGTGTCGACGGCGCATGGTCTGTGCGCCTCGGGCGGGACGCTACGGCGGCGGGGGTTGCAGCGGGTTGCGAGGCGGCCCCGCCCCGGCGCTGCGCGCCGCCGTCCCGGTATGGTCGGTTGCATGGGGATCGAGCACCCGCTGGTGGACGGGACCGGCGACGGCTACGTCGTCAGCGAGACCGTCGGGCGGCTCGTGGCGCTCACCCCGATGCGCGCGGACCTCGTCGTCCAGGCCTCGGCTGCCGGACTCCGGGTGGTGTTCCTGACCCCGGAGACCTCCCGCCTGACCGAACCGTTCCGGCAGGTCCTCGACGCGGCCGACGGATGCTGGGTCGTCCGGTCCGGTGACGGCGCGCTGCGCGACGGGTCGACCGGCACGTCGCTGCTCGGACTCGCCGACGCCTTCCGCGCCCCGGGGACCACCGACGCCGTCGACCCGCGGTACCTCGAGGTCCCGCGACCGGAGCAGGTGCAGTTCGTTGTGTCGGCGTCGATCCGCCACCGCCCCGACGCCGGCACACGTCTGGGTCGTGCGTGGGAGACGTTCGCCGCGCTCGGGCCCGGCACGACCCCGAGTGGTTGGGGCTCGCACGAACCGGTCGAGGCCGACTGGGACAAGGACACCCTCACCGCTGCCGCACGCGCACGGATGCCGCAGGACGCCCGGTTCGTGGTCGTCGGCGACGAGCGGGCGCCGCTGGCCGGGTCGCTCACCGCGCGGCGTACCGAGCACGGGGTGGAGGAGGTCGTCTCCGGCCTGGTCGGCGTCGGGGTCCCCGGCAGCGACGCGGTCCAGCGCGCGCACGACGCCGTGACCGTGCTGCTCGGCGACCTGTGCCGCACTGCGCTCCCGCTGGTCGCGATGGTGTTCGCCCGCGTCGGCTCGGCCGACCTGACCGTGCGCCCGACGCTGGAGCAGGACCCCGAACCCGTGGCGATGCTGCTCGGCTCCCCCGCTGTCAAGGGCCTCGGACTCGACGTCGACGAGATGCGCGACCGGTTCGGAGCCGAACGGGTCGGCCGTCCGCGGGTGCCGTCGCTCGTGTTGCGGTTCCGCGACGGCCCCTCGCGCCCGGACGCCACCGGGTGGGAACGCCTGCGCCCCGTGGTCGACCACCTGGGCCGCGACGCCCTCGAACGCCTGACCGGCCGGGACCTCGGCGCCGGCCGGACCCCGCAGGAGGAGCAGCACCGTGCCCCGTGAACTCACGATCCTCGGTCCGACGCTCGTCGGCGACGCCGAGTTCCGCCCCGCGGCCGCCGCGGTGGACCCCGGGATCGGCCTGCGACTCGTCCGCGGCGGACTGGTCGGACGCTTCACGGACGCCGACGGACGGGTCGTCGCCACCGTGCAGCACCCCCGCCGCGTCCGCTCGGACACCGAGGTCCGTCGCCTGCTGCCCGACCTCACCGAGCTCCCGCCCGAGGCGGAGGGTGGCGGCTGGTGGTGGACCGACGTCTTCGTCCCCCTGCACGACGACGCCGGGTCCGTCGGCACCGCACTGGCCGAGGCGATCGCGGACCACGCGCACGCCGCGCTCTCGACACAGGACGGTGGCCCGCGATGACCGACGACCCGCTCTTCGCCAGCCTCTTCGCCGCCGTGCAGGCAGCGCCCGACGACGTCGCCCTGCGCGGCCAGGTCGCGCAGCTGCTCCTGCAACGCGGCCGGGCGGCCGAGGCACTCCAGCACGCCGCCGTGGTGCTGCAGCTGGACCCCGGCAACGCGCTCGCCCTGCACGTGCTCGCGGACGCGAGCGCCGCGCTCCGGACGCCCGGACCCACCGACGTCGGCGACGCGGCCACCGGCACCGAGCCTCCCGGCCGTCCCGAGGAGGCGTTCGACTGGCGACGTGCCGAGGCGGAGCTGGGACGCAGCGTCCCGCCGCCCTTCGTCGAGTCCGCCGGCGGCCCGCAGGACGGGCCGACACCGCCGCCCGAGGCGTCGGCCGGGCCGTCGGCCGTGCCGTCGGACGTGCCGGAGAAGATCCGGCTCGACGGCGAGGGCGAGCACGTCGTCGACGTCGAGGTCGAACGGCCCGACGTCACCCTCGACGACGTCGGCGGACTCGCGGACGTCAAGCAGCGCATCCGCGAGTCCTTCCTGGAACCGATGCGGCACCCGGAGATCGCCGCGGCCTTCGGGCAGACGCTGCGCGGTGGGCTGCTGCTCTACGGACCGCCCGGGTGCGGCAAGACCTTCATGGCGCGGGCCATCGCCGGCGAACTCGGCGCGCACTTCGTAACCGCGCGGATCGACCAGGTGCTCGATCCCTACCTCGGCAACACGGAGAAGAACCTGCACGCCGTCTTCGAGGCGGCGCGGGCGCAGACGCCGGCGGTGCTGTTCCTCGACGAGATCGACGCGCTCGGCGCCCGACGGTCGAGCATCGGCAGCGGCTGGAGCGGACTGCGGCAGATGGTGAACCAGCTGCTGCTCGAACTCGACTCCGTCGGGTCCGAGAACGACGGGTTGTTCGTGCTCGCCGCGACGAACAGCCCGTGGGACGTGGACCCGGCGTTCCTGCGCCCCGGACGACTCGACCGGATGACGCTCGTGCTGCCGCCGGACGCCCCCGCGCGCGAGGCGATCCTGCGCCACCACTTCGCCCGGCGCCCGATCGCCGGTATCGACCTCGGACAGGTCGTCGCGGCGACGGAGGACTTCTCCGGGGCCGACCTGGCGCACCTCGTGACCTCCGCGGCCGAACAGGCGATGGCCCGCTCTGTCGCCGCGGGTGAGATCCAGCCGCTCGTGATGGCGGACGTGCAGCACGCTCTCGGCCAGGTCCGACCGTCGACGGGCTCGTGGCTCGTGACCGCGAAGAACGTCGCCGCCTTCGCGAACGCCGACGGCCGGTACGACGACCTGGTGGCGTACCTGAAGCAGAAGCGTGTCCTCTGACGCCACCGAGTCGGTCGTCGCGCGGGCCGGATCGCTGCGGGCCCTCGGGCAACTCGACGCTGCCGAGCGACTGCTGCGGGACGCGCTCGGTACGGCGCCGGGCGACGCTGCGCTGCTGACGGAGTGGGCCGCGCTGCTGCAGGCGCGTGGCGACCTGCCGCGGGCCGAGCAGGCCGCGCGGTCCGCGCTGCAGGCCGCCCCCGACACCCTGCCCCCGTACCTGCGGCTGGTGGCCGTGCTCATCGTGGCCGGCCGGGCCCCGGAGGCGCTGACCATGACCTCGCAGCTGGTCGGCATGGCGCCCGACGTCGCCGGCGTGTGGGCACAGCACGCGCTGGCGAGCATCGACGGGCGTGGCCGCCGCATCGAGCAGGTCCGGCACGCGTACCACCGGGCGCTCGAGCTGGAGCCGGGGTCACCGGAGTGGCACACGGTCGCTGCCGTCTGCGAACGGGTGCACGGCAACACCGGGCTCGCGCGGGGGTTCGTCGCCGCGGGGCTCGAGCGGGCGCCGCAGCACCCGGCACTCCTGGCGCTCCGAGCCGAGTACGCACCCGTGGCCGAGCAGCCCGGGTTGTTGCTCGACATGCTCGTCACCAACCCGGGTGACGAGGAGTCGCGGGAACTGCTGGACGCGGCTGTCACCTGGGAGCGTCGAGCAGCGTCCGCCGTCGCGCTCGTCCCGGTGGTCGTCGCGGCCGTCGCGCTGGCAGGACCCGGTCTCCCCGGAGCCGTGGCGGCGACCCTCGCCGCCGCCGGGGGCGCCGCCGCGGTCTGGGCGGCGCTGCGGCGGTACCGACGGCGTCGTGATCGGCTGCCGGCGAGCTACCTCGCCACGCTGCGCCGCCGCGGATCCGTCGTCGCCCGATGGGCCGCGATGGTCGCGACCGGGTTGGTCGTGCTCGGTGTCGCAGTGCGCTGGGTGGCGGTCGGCGTCGACGGTCCCGCCTGGGAGCTGGCCAGCGCGTGGGTGCTCGGCACCGCGGTCGTCGCCGGGCTGCTGTCCGTCGCGGCGCCGCTGCCCGGGGACGACCGGGTGCTCCGTGCCGCACGGGCCCGGACCGGGCGGGTGCTGTGGGGTGTCGGGTGGCGCTTCGGCAGCCTGCGCCAGGAACTCGCGCTCTGGACCGGGCTCGGGGCCGGGGTGCTCGGGCTGGTGGTCGCCGCGACCGGATCGTCCGACGGCGCACCAGCGGGACTCGTCACCGCATCGGCGTGGCCGATCGCCCTCGTCACGGCGACGGCGTTCGTCGAGGCCGTGCGCGCTGGACGGTTCGCGCCGCAGCGGTACCTGCGGAGTCTCGGCATCCGCTACCGGCTGCTGGCGCTCGCCGGGCTGACCATCGGGCTCGTCGCGATCGGCGCCGTGGGGCTGCAACCGCCGGGTGCGCGCGGGACGTCGGACCGCGAGCCCGCTCCGGTCAGCACGTTCACGGTCCCAGGAGCGCCAGCGCCGGGCTCCCCGGTGTCGGGAGCACCCGTGCCGGTGCCGTCGTTCTCGGTACCGAGTTTCGACTTCCCCACCATCCCACCGCTGACCGGAGGCACCTGACCATGGACGTGACCCCCCGCCCGGACGTTCCTGGACGGCGTCCGCATCCAGCACGAGCGTGGCTGGTCATCGCTCCGTGACCGCCCCGAGCAGTACGCCATCGGCACGTGGCGCTGTTGGCTCGTCGCCTCCGGGCATGGTTCCGCGGGGCGCCCACTGCGCGTCGGGCTGTACCTCGGTGCGGAGGACTGGACCATGCCGTTCCCGAACGACCCCGACCACGCGCTGACCCCGGAGCAGGTCGCCGACGGCCTCGCTTCGACGCTCGACGATCGGGCGCGCCAACTGGATCCGGACTACCCGGCGTGGTTCGCGGCGCTGCTCGAGCGCTGCGGACCCGGGACGGTGCCCGTATTCCAGGGCGAGGGACTCCTTCGAGGCGCGGAACCGGCGTGCGTCGGACCCGATGGTGCGGTGGAAGCGCTCGAACTCGGTCCGGAACCACCGGAGCCGACGCGCGATCGAGGTCAGTTCGACCTCGGGCCGTAGCCCGGCGCCCGCGTCAGCGAACGCGCGACGGCGTCGACCCCCGCAGACACCGGCGTCATCCTCCGGCGTGGCCGGGCTGGGGGCTCTGCAACGCAGGTACGCGGTCGCGGTCGCGGTCGCGGTCGGTCAGCGTGCCCACTCCGGGACGAACCGCGCGCCGCGCCCCTGCGCGGCGAACTCCGCGCGCCAGGCATCGAGTCCCGGCACCGGATCTGCGTCGATCCGGGGAACGCGGGGATCGGCAGCACCGAAGTCGAGCCGGTCGTCGTACACGAACGAGTACGAGAACGATCCGGCCGAGGTCAGGTGGAGCTCGGCGCCGATCCAGGTTCCCTTCTCCGGTTCGGCCGCGGAACGCCGGAGCACGCGGAACTCGTCGACCATCGGGTCCGGCACCTGCACCGGGGTGGTCTGTCCTGCGGAGACGACTGCGCCGCGCGCTGTGTGTTCGCTCCCGCAGAACCCCACGAAGAAGTCCGCCGAGTCGAAGGTGCCACCCTGTGCCAGCCACCGGTACGCGTTGCCGGCGAGCGTCGACTGAGCCTGCTGCGTGGCGACGATCGACCCTGCCGGTGCGGACTGCTCGGACTGTTCCGTGGGGGTCTTCCCTGGTGCCAGCAGTTCGGCCGGGATCTGCGGGTGCACGTGCGCCACGAGGGCGGCCGGCAGGTGCAGTTCCCGCGGACCCGGGTTGACCAGGATGCCGCTGTCGGGGACGGCGATCCCGATGACCCGTGCGCCCGTCAGGACCACCACGTCGTTGGCGGTCGGCAGGTCGATCTGCAGGCTGTGCTGCTCCCCGGTGAACACGGCCAGGGCAGGGCCGTCGTCCCGGTGCGTCACGATCGGGAAGGCCGTCTCGCCGTCGATGTGCATCGGCACCAGGAGCGGACTCGGGACGAAGCTGTCCACGAACTCACCGAGTGCTGACGGGTCGACCAGGGCACGACCGAGTCGGGCGTCGAGGTCCGGGTTCTCCATGCCGGTCACTGGTCGAACCGCCGTGCGATCTGCCAGTCCACGATGTCGGTGATCGCGTCGGTCACGTCGTCCTCGGCGCGGTCCGGGCCGTTCGGGGTGTCCAGCTCGGCTGCGAGGGCGGCACACGAAGCGGTGTCGTGGACGAACCGTCGGAGCAGCGGCCCGGTGGCAGCGGCTGCGACCTGCTCGAGTGCGCGGTCGTCGACCTCGCTGTGGAGGAGCTCCGTCGCGGGCGTGTCCGCACGGAGCGCCCGCACGATCTCCTCTGACACGGCGTCGAACACCTCGGACCAGCGTGCCGACGACGCCAGCGATGCGCGCGCCGGCGGCCAGGTGGGCGCCGCAGCGATCGCCCGCTCGACGGCAGCGCCGTCCCCGGGCTGACGCTCGGTGACCTCGCCTGCCACGAGCGCCCGCAGCCACGCAGGGACGTGCTCAGGCGACCGCGGGTGCCGGGCGAGTTCTTCCCCCCACGCCTCATCGAGTGGCAGCGCCAGGTCGACGTCCGAAGGGTCGAGGTCCGGGATCAGCCGGTCGAACCAGACGCGGCCATCCCAGTTGTACGAGAACGAAGAACTGCCGGACGCCCGGTCGACATCGAGGGAGGCGGAGAACCAAGCTCCCCGTTCAGGATCAGCCATCACCTCGCGGAGTTGTTCCCAGAGGTCCTGGAACTGCCCTCGGACGCGCATGGATCCGAGAGAACCGTCTGCCCGGGTGAATCGACTGACCATCGTGCCCATCGAGCCCACCTCGGCCACGATGAACCGAGCCGTCACCCAGTCGTCGTGGGGGCCGAGCAGCCGACCTGCTTCCGCCACGATCCGCGCTTCGAGGGTTTGTTGTTCCGCTGTCACATCTCTCCAGAGTGCAGAGCCGCAACACGGCGGCTCATGGGGTCGGGGCGTTCGAGAACCGGGCCGATCGAATCGGGCCGTCACCGATCTGGTATTCCACATCGTACCTCGACGGCCGGAATCGGTCCGGGTACGTCAGGTTCACTTCGACACGGACCGATCTGCCGGAGTCGATCGCCGCCGCCCACTGGTTCTCGAGGGCCTTGTAGGCTCCGAGGTTGACCTTGCTCCACTGTGCCGTGAGGTTGATGCCCTCACCCGGGCCACCGAAGAGCGTCGCGAAGATGTGGCCGCCGTGGTCGACGCGCAAACGGTCCGCCCCTCCCGCTGCGGTCTGCTGCCCACCGTGCCGAGACCGGTTCTCGAGCTCCTTGACCACTTGGTCGAGGTGACCCTCGGCGTGCACGACCCGTGCGTGCTCGTCGGTCTCGTAGACCCACTTGCCGCCGTCGATCTCGTAGCGCGTGTTCGCCTCGATCGCCTTGTGGTAGAGGTCGGTGTTCCACGCCCCCTTGCTGCCGGAGTCGTACTGGCGCACCGTCCGCTCGACGCCGTCGTCCCCCAGGTGCGTCGTCGGCGGTGTGTCGTGCGGGGCAGGAGCGTCCCCGTGCTGGGCTGGCGGGGTGTCGTCGCCGTGCGCGGGGCTCGGGGTGTCGTCGTGCGCGCCGGCCGGGGTGTCCCCGTGCGGTGCAACGGGCGAGTCACCGTGTGCACCGGCCGGAGTCTCGCTGTGCGCGGCAGTCGGCGCCTCGTCGTGCGCGGCAGTCGGCGTCTCGCCACGTTCGACGGACGGGTGGCCGGCGTTCGGAGGGTCGACGTGCGGAGCCGGCGCCTCAGGACGCGCCGCGGGAGTCGACGGGGCATCGGCGTGCGACGCGGAGGCGGAGGGCGCATCCGCCCGCGGAGCCTCGGCGTGCGGAGCGGGGGCGGACGGCGCGTCCGCGTGCGGCGTCGAGACGTCGACCTTGCCCGCGTCGCCGACCAGGTCGACGCCTGTCGTGGGCAGGTCTCCCTCGCGCGTCACCTTCGCGACGTCACCCGCATCGACTCCGCGGACGCCGTCGACCAGGTCACCCACAGTGAGACCGTGGCCCACGTTCACGAACTCGTCGGCCCCGCGCGCTGCCCGGGCCGCGTCGTCCACGAACCCACCTGCACGAGCGACGTCACCCGCGGCGTCGGCGGCCGCAGCGGTCGCGTGCGCGCCGGCACTGGCCTCGCCGGCTCCCGGGATGAAGAGCGTGCCGATGTTGAACGCGCTCGCGCCCGCGGTGCCACCCGGGTCGTCGACCCACGACTGCGCGATGTTGTAGCCGTCCCACGAGGACGACTCCCACCACTGGTCGGGGAGCTTCAGCCCGACGAGTCCCCCGACGGTGTCCGCGAGGGCGGTGGTGTCGTCGTGCCCCCAGTCGGACAGGAACTGCTGGGTGTCCTTCGGCAGGAAGTCGCCGAGCGGGCTGTTGCCGAGTGTGTTGACGACGGTGCCGACCGGGGTCAGCGCCGAGGCGAGGTGCCCGAGCCCGAGCCAGGCGCCTCCGTACGTCTGGCCGGCGCGCCCGAAGGCGTCGTCGACCATGTCGGACCGTCCGGTGATGCCGCCGGCGATCGCCTCGGCGTACCAGGGGATGCCGGTGCCGTCCCAGCCGGTCAGGAGGGAGCTGAGACCCTTCGCCATGCCGCCGAGTCCGTCCACGACGACACCCTTCACCAGGTGTGCGGGGAACCCGGCGGCCTTCTCGCCGCAGGACTCCTTGCGGTCACCGGTCGACCCCCACGGGGTGTCGATGTCGCTCTCGCCCGCCCACGGCAGGGACGCCTCCGCCGCGGCCATGATCTGCGCGGGGGTGCCGGTGCTCGTGCCGGGGAGCGGTGCCAGGCAGGCGGCGGCCAGGATCGCGTTCGCGCAGGTCTGCTGCGCCGCGAGCCACTCCTCTGCCAGGTCGGCACCCCGGCGGATCAGCCGGTTGTTCTCGTCGACCATGTCCGGGTCCTGGTCCCACGACGTGATCTCGACCTTGGTGCCCGTGATCAGGCTGACACCCATCGTGCTGACCGCCTGGGACGCGATGACGTAGCCGTCGTCGGAGTCCTGCATCCGCGGCTGGAAGCTCTTCGCGCGGCGGACGAAGTCCTCGGCCTCGGTCTTCAGCGTGTCGAGTCCGGTCTTGATCGGCCCGACGGTCTCGGCGTAGGTCGACAGTGCGGACGCGACGGAACCGAGCCCGTCGCCGACACTCGTGGTCGCGGTGCCGACCGGCGTCATCACCGAGTACAGGTGCTCGGCACCGTCCGACTGGTACGACCCGGAGATCGCCTGCCAGGCCCGGACGGTGTCACCACCGCCGGTCGTGATGGTCGTGCCGAGGGTCGAGATCGTCGATGCGCCGGACGACACGGCAGCGGCGTCGATCTTGTCGCCGGGCAGCTTGCTCGGGTCGATGAGGCTCACTGCTGCACCCCCAGGATCGACAGGTCGCCGTTCGTGGCGGCGACGCCCGCGTTCGTCTCCATCGTGGCGGCGATCTCCTCGTCACCCGCGACGACCGCGTTCGTCGCGGCGACGGCACCGTCGATCGCCGCCGGCACGTGCCGCGTGATCGTGGTGACGTCGGCCGACATCGCGTCGAAGAACCGGGACAGCGCACCGTTGATCAACTCGGACTGCGCCCCCGTGGCGACGGTCTGGACCGCACCGTCGATCTTGCCGAGCGCGTCCATCACGGGCTGGCTCTTCGTCGCGACGTCCGTCAGGACGCTCTTCACCCCTGCGGGGTCCACCCTGTAGGTCATGGCTCACCTCGATCCACCCCGCCTGGACGGCGGGACGGCCCGGAATCAGGTCGTCAGCCGATGCTGTCGACGGCGCTCTTGGCCTTCTGGACAGTCTGCTGCGCGGTCTGGTCGGTCGACTGCAGCGAAGTGCGGAGGGTCGCGATGATGCTGCGGACCTCGGTCGCCGCGTTCTTCCAGCGCAGTTCCTTCGCCTGGTACTCGTCGGACACACCGTCGGCCTGGTAGTCGCTCATCGCAGCGCGGACGTCGCCGTCCCGCTGGTCGATGAGCGCCTCGAGCTGCGCGGCGAGCCGGTTGAAGTTGTCCTGCGCGCTCTGCGACGCGGCGACGTCGTAGTCGCGGCGGTCTGCCTGGTTGCCTGCCATGGTGGTCCCCCTCGTCTCAGTGACCGGCGCCGAAGCGCGCTGCGTCGAAGTTCACGGTGCCGGCAGCCTGTGTGGCGTCGTCCGCCATCTGCTGGTCGCCCTGGCCGAACGCGGTGTCCATCCCACCGATGCCGCTGAGGACCGCTGCGAGCGCGGCGTTCAGCTCGTTCGCGACCTGGTCGGACTGCGCCTTGAAGCGGTCGAACGCCGCTCGGCCGGCGCCGTTGAACTTGCCCTGGAGCGGTTCGGCCGCGGCGAGCAACGCCTTGACCTGGGCTCCGAGGTCCTGCGAGGCGCTCCCCGTCCTCTTGCCGAGCTGACCGAGCGTGTCGGCTCCCATCGCGAACTTCACGTCTTCTTCCCCTCGATCGGTCGTGCGTCCCTGCGTCAGCGAGCAATTGTCGTCGATCCGTACCCCCCGTGCAAGGGGCACGCCGGAAGCCTGGACGATGCCTCAGGAGCGCCCCGGCGTCCGACGTGGCTGCTAACCTCGGACGCCTGCGACCACGCGGATCCACGGGGAGGAACCGATGCCGAGCGCGCTCGTCGGCTCGTTGAGCTGTGCACGGTGTTCGCGCATCCTCGCGTCCGGTGAGCGGTTCTGCACGCGGTGCGGCGCACCGCAGGTCCGAGCAGCCACCGGTGCCGCGACGTCCACCGCCGCCGGCCTGCTCACGGGGGTCGTCCCCGCGAACGCGACCCGCCGCCGGACGGTGGTCGTCGTCGACCTGCTGGCCACGATCCTCCCGGCCGTCGCCGTCGCCGTCGCCACCGCGTCCACCGGCCCGACCACCTGGATCGTCGCGGCTGTCGGCGTGGCCGCCCTGGTGCTGGTGGTGCAGCTCGTCGCGACGGTCCGCTCGGGACGGACGGTCGGACTCGCGGTCTGTCGAGCGCGCCGCGTGGACGTCCTGACCGCGCTCCCCCCGTCGGTCCTGACCGCGGTCCGTGCCACCCTCGCACCTTGGTCGGGCCCCTCCACCATCACCGCCGACCTCCGGCGTGGCCGCGACCCGCTCACCCCGGCGCGTGCCCCGCTCGACCGCCAGGAGCTCGGACCCGCTGTGGTGCCGGCCGCGCCCGCGCCCACGGAGGGTCGGCGGGCCGCCCGGGCACGACCGCCCGCCGGGGGTCCCGAGATCTCGGCGCACGGCGCGACGACGACCCGACGAGGCGACCGGCGGGACGCCACCCGCCTGCTCGACGTGCGGCTCGTCCCCACCACCGGCGACACGATCGTCGTCCGCGGCACCCTCCTCGTCGGCCGGCGTCCCGAGTCCGACTCCCCCGACGTGACGGTGCTCGCGCTCCCGGACATCGCGCGCACGCTGTCCCGGAACCACGCGGTGCTCGAGTGGACGGACGAGCTCCTGTGGGTGACCGACCTGCACACCACGAACGGCACGACCATCACGTCACCCGAGGGGACGGTGCAGCCGCTCGTGCCCGGGCAGCGCACGGCGGCGGCACCGGGTTGGCGCGTCGAGCTCGGCGAGCGGAGCTACACCGTGACCGCGGGCACCCGTGCAGCGCCCCCAGCCCCACGACCGGACCACGAGGAGACGACAGCCCGTGCCTGACAACGACGACACGATCCTGCTCGAGTCCGTGCGGACCCACCGGGTCCGGCTCCGCGGTGCGTTCCTGATCGGTGGGCTGACCGAGCGACGCACCGTCAACGACAACGTCCGGCGACTGATCGGCAGCACGGTCCTGGCTGCCGTGGTGTGCGCCGGCTGCGTGGGGACGGCATTCGTCCTCGGTGCGATCCGTGACGGGCAGGTCGGGGGTTCGACCTCGACCGTGCCGTCGAGCCCCGCGACCCCCGCCGGAGGCGCCCGGTGACCGACTTCACGCGCCTCACCGTCGTGGGTGCCACGCGCCGCGCGACGCTCGTCATCCCGAGCGACGAGACCCTCGGATCACTCGTCCCCCGGCTGGTCGAGCTGCTCGACGAGCGCGTCGCCCCGGTGGCCCGGCCGCTGACGCTCCTGCGGTCGACCGGGGAACAGCTCGACCCGACCGCGACGGCAGCCGAACAAGGGGTCGCGGACGGCGAGGTGCTGCGGCTGCTCCGGCTCGACGAGGCGCCGCCGCCGCCCGAGGTGAGCGACGTAACGGACGCGGTGAGCGACGCACTCGGCTCACGCGCCGGTCTCTGGGACGCTCGCGCGCGGCTCGGCGTCGGCGCGGTCGGCGTCGGAGCGCTGACGCTCGCCGCCGGGACGACCGCGCTCGGGGCGCCCGGCCTCGCGGCGGTCCCGGCGGTGGCCTGGCTGGTCTGCGTGCTCGGCGGTCTCGGAATCGCGCTCGCCGGCGCCCGCGCGGTCGCGTGGACACTGCTCGGTGCGGCCGTCGGCCTCGCGGTGCCCACGGCTGCCGGCCTGGAGGCGCTGCTCACCTCGTCCGGTCCGTCCGGATCCGTGGACCCGGCCCTGGCGGCGCCGGTCGCGACGCTGGTCTGGCTCGCGCTGTTCCTGGTCGCCGGGCTCGGCCGCCGCTCCGCGCCGGCGTCGCTCGGCGCAGCAGTGGGGGTCGTCGGCGCCGGTGCAGCGACGCTCCTCGCCGCGACACCGATGACCGCCGCCGAGGGCGCAGGGGTCCTCGCCACGGCCGCGGTCGTCGTGGTCGGCCTCGTCCCCTGGTACGCCATGTCACTGTCCGGACTGACCGGCCTCGACGACCAGGTGATCGCGGGCAGGCTGGCGCAGCGCAGCACGGTTCTCACCACCGTCGACCGCGCCTACCGCACCCTCACGTGGTCGACCTTCGCGGTCGCGTCGACGCTCGGGATCGCACTCGTCGGCGTCGCGGCCGGCCCCGCCCCCTGGGCACCGTGGCTCGGCGTGGCCCTCGTCCTCGTCACGGCGCTGCGGACCAGGGCCTTCCCCCTCGCGACGCAGGTCGGAGCGCTCTGGGCCGCGGTCCTGCCCGGTGTCGTCGTGGGCGTCACCCGGCAGCTGCACGGATCGGACGGCGTGCTCGCCACGGCGGTGCTCGGCGGACTCGCCGTGGTCGTCGCCCTGCTCGTGCTCGTCGCACCCGCACGGCACCAGCGCGCCTCGCTCCGACGGCTCGGGAACGTGCTCGAGACACTCGCGGTCGTCTCGCTCGTCCCGCTCCTGCTCGGCGTGTTCGGGGTCTACGAGCAGCTCCTCGGGGCGTTCTGATGGGTGCGCTCGGCTCGCTCGTCCGCTCGGCGCCCGCCGCGCTGTTCGGGGCCACGGCGGCGCGGACCAGCGTGCTGCGGGATGCCGACCGCGCGGTCCGGGCACCCCTGGCGCTGAGTCGTCGGATCGGCTTCGTGCAGCTCGCCGGCGGCGTCGGTGCCTCCACGACCGCCGCCCTGGTCGCGAACCTGGTCGCGCACCGCCGCCAGGGCCCCGTGCTCGGGGTCGACGCGGCCGCCGGCGCACGGTCGATGCTGTGGCACGCCGGGCTGCCGGACGCGCCGCCAGCGGGCACGGCCGGACGTCGCCCGGACCCGGTCTCGGCCGCCGATGCGACCGCTGGCCTCGTCCGCACCGGGTCGGGGCTGTACACGCTCGACGTCCGTCCGGCGCCGGACGACGACGAGCAGGGTTCGCCACCGCGTCAGGCGACCGAGTCGACGTGGGCGGACGCCGTCGCCCCCGTGACCCGCTTCTTCGACGTCGTCTGCACCGACTGGGGTGTCCGGCTGCCGGGCGTCGACCTGACGGCGGTGGCGTACGCCAGTCACGCGGTGTGCCTGGTGGCCCGGAGCGACCGGGCGTCGCTCGAGCGTGCGGTCTCGGTCGTCGACGCCCTGCGGTCGCTCGAGCACGCCCCGGTCGTCGTGGTCGCGGCCGTCGACCTCGGTGCCGGCGGCGCGCGGGCCGTCGACGCCGTCCGGTGGCCACCCGGCACGGTGTCCACCGTCCCCACGGACCGTGCCCGCCGCAGCGACGTCCCGCGATCGAGTCGGGACCTGACCGTCGCCACACGCACCGCCCACGTCCGTCTCGCCGCCGCGCTGCTCACCCCGGGGAGGACCGCACGATGACCCGTCGACTCGTCCACCGCCCGACCCGGGTCAGCCGACCGCTCCGCGAGGAGCCGACGGAGCACCTCGCTCCCCCGCCGGCGCTCCCGGAGGGACCGGTCGGCGGCGTCCCGATCCAGACGCTGCTCCCCGTCGTCGGCTCGCTGTCCTCGATCGTGATGATCGTCGTGCTCCGGAACGCGAACCCGGTGTTCATGGTGATCGGTGCCGTCGTCCTCGTCGTCGCGCTCGTCGGCGGCATCGGCATGGCGCTGTCGCAACGCGGCAACCAGGCCAGGACGCGACGGTCCCAGCGCGAGCGCTACCTCGACTTCCTCGAACGGACCCGGACCGAGATGCGCGTGCGCGCCCGCGACGTCCGAGCGAAGGCGACCGTGCTCAACCCCGAACCCGACGCCCTGGTCGAGGTCGTCCGTGACCCGGCGCGGCTCTGGGAGCGGCGCCGCGGTCACGACGACTTCCTGCGGGTCCGTGCGGGCGTCGGCGACGTGCGGTGGTTCGACCTGGTGCTGCCCGACGACGACAACCCGGTGCAGCCGTTCGACCCGATCATGCTCGACGAGGCGAAGACCGTGGTCCGGCACTACGCGAGCGTCGCGGGCATGCCGGTCACCGTCGACCTCGACCGGGCCGGGCACGTCGCCGTCATCGGCGACCGCGAACGGGTCCTCGAGACCGCCCGCGGCATGATCGCGCAGCTCGCCGCCTTCCACTCGCCCGAGGACCTGCACCTCGCGCTCGTGCACGCCGCCGGTGCCGCCGACGACTGGCGGGGCTTCGACCTGCTGCCGCACGCGGTCGACGACGAACTGCTCGACGGGGACGTCCCCGCGCGCCGCATCGCCCCGGACGTGCCGGCCCTGCTCGGGGTGGTCGGCGGCGAGCTGGCCGACCGGGCACAGTTCGCCGCGACCGCGAAGCGCAGTGCCGGCACGAGCGACCAGGCCGAGAACTCCCGGCTCGTCGTCTTCGTCGACGACCACGGCCACGTCGCCTCCGACCTGCCGGTACCCGACGCCGACCTCGGTCTCGCGGACCTGCAGGTCACGACGGTGCACCTGCTCTCCGACCGGCTGCACGAGCCGTCGGACGTCACGGTGCGGGTGGTCGTCGAGGACGACACCGCGACGGTGACCGACGCACGACGCGAGGCCGACGGCGAGGTGGTCGAGACCCGCTTCCGGACCGACCGCGTGCCGGCGACGACGTTCGAGACGCTCGCACGCGAGCTGGCGCCGCTCCGGTTGAGCCTCACCGCGCAGGACGCCGCGGAGTCCACGGACGGCATCGGCATCGCCGAGCTGCTCGGGATCGGCGACGTCTCCGAGGTCTCCCCCGAGCAGGTCTGGCTGCCCCGGTCGCCGCGGGACTTCCTCCGCGTGCCGATCGGTCTGGACGACTTCGGCGCCCCGGTGCTGCTCGACTTGAAGGAGTCGGCGCAGCTCGGCATGGGTCCGCACGGCATCTGCATCGGCGCGACGGGCTCGGGCAAGTCCGAGATGCTCCGCACCCTCGTGCTGGGTCTGGCGATGTCGCACGCGCCGGAGGACCTCAGCATGGTGCTCGTCGACTACAAGGGTGGTGCCGCGTTCGCCCCCTTCGCCGGTCTGCCCCACGTCGCCGGCATCATCGACAACCTGGAGGACGACGCCGGCCTCATCGAACGCGCCCGGGCCTCGATCGCCGGGGAGGTCGTGCGACGACAACGCGTGCTCCGCGACGCCGACAACGCGCCGTCGATCACGCACTACCGGGAGCTCCGGACGCAGCGCCCGGACCTCCCGCCGCTCCCGCACCTGTTGCTGGTCATCGACGAGTTCGGCGAACTGCTCACGGCGGAACCCGACTTCATCGAGCTCCTCATGACCATCGGCCGGATCGGCCGATCGATCGGCGTGCACCTCCTGCTCTCGAGCCAGCGCATCGAGGCCGGTCGTCTGCGGGGGCTCGACACCTACCTGTCCTACCGGCTCGGTCTCCGCACGTTCTCGGAGGCCGAGAGCTCGACCATCCTCGACCGCCCGGACGCCTTCCACCTGCCCGCCGTGCCCGGCTACGGCTACCTGAAGGTCGACACGTCCGTCTACCGGCGGTTCCGCGCGGGTTACGTGTCCGGGCCGGTGGAGGCCACCACCGCACGCGCCGAGGCGTCGACCCGACCAGAACCCGTGCTCCTGCCTGTCTTCAACACGCTCGCGGCCGAGCAGGACCCGTCCCGGTCGACCGCCGAGCCGGAGCTGCGTCGCCCGGAGACGGGTCGAGCGCTCGTCGACGAAGCCGTGGAACGCCTGCTCGACGCCGACCGGACGACGCGACCCATCTGGTTGCCGCCGTTGCCCCCGCGGTTGGCGCTGTCGCGGGTCGTGACCGAACGGGTCGACGGCGCCCACGCGCTCCGTGTCCCGCTGGGCCTGCTCGACGACCCGTCCGAGCAGTCGCAGCGCCCCTGGCACCTCGACCTGACCCGCGCGGGAGGTCACGCGGCGGTCATCGGTGCCCCGCAGTCGGGCCGGTCGACGATGCTCCGCGCCGTCGCCGCGGCGACCGCACTGACCGCGACCCCGCAGCAGGTGAGCATCTACGGACTCGACTTGACCGGCAGCGGCCTGGCACGCATCGAGGGGTTCCCGCACGTCGGCGGAGTGGCGACCCGCGCCGACCCGGTCACCATGCAGCGGTTGCTCGAGGAGCTGCAGCTCATGCTCGCCGCTCGGGAGCGGGTGTTCCGCGTGCACGGTGTGGACTCGCTCGACGCGCTCCGCACCCGGCACGCGGCCGGTGAGCTGCCCGAGCTGCCGAGCGCGGAGGTCGTCCTGCTCGTCGACGGCTACGGCGCGGTCCGGGACGAGTACGAGCGGTTCGAGCCGATGCTCGCCGAGCTGCTGCAGCGCGGTTCGGGCCTCGGCGTCCACGTCGTGGTCACGCTGACGCGGTGGAACGAGCTCCGGATGGCCGTCCAGCCCCTCGTCGGCACCAGGGTGGAGCTCCGCCTGAACGACCCCGCCGACTCGGTCGTCGACCGGAAGCTCTCGCAGACGATCCGCGCCGACCAGCGCGGTCGTGCGATCACCGAGGAACGCCGGTTCGTGCAACTCGCCCTCCCGGTGATGGACGACGTGGACGACGACGACGTCGCCGACGCCCTCGAGGCGCTCGCCCGTCGCGCCGCCGCGAGCTGGACCGGGCCGGGCGCTGCGCCGATCCGGCTGCTCCCGTCGGACTACGAGCCGGCCGAGCTCCCCGACCCGTTCGCGGAGCCGGACCGCGTGCCGTTCGGCCTGCGCCAGGACACCATGCAACCGGCGTTCCTCGAGCTAGGGGACCGCGACCAGCACCTGCTCGTCTTCGGCGACTCGCGCTCCGGCAAGTCGACCCTGCTACGCGGCGTGGTCGAGGGCCTGGTGGACCGCCACGCCCCCGACGAGCTCGTGGTCGCGGTGATGGACAGTCGCGGCGGTCTCACCGACGTGTGCCCGGACGACTACCTCGGTGGTCAGGCGTCGAGCGCGCTCGAAGCCCGGTCCCTGGCCGCCGCCATCGCCGAGGAGCTCGCGAAACGTCAGGCGTCGAACGGCCGCGGCGCCGGTCCTCGGATCGTCGTCGTGGTCGACGACTTCGACATCCTCGCCAGCGGCGGCACGCAGCCGCTCGAACCGCTGCTGCCGTACCTCCCGTCCGCCCGGGACCTCCGGCTGCACGTGCTCCTGACCCGTCCGGTCGCCGGCCTGCAACGAGCACTGTTCGACCTCACGCTCCAGGCGCTCCGCGACACCGGCGGCAGCACGTTCCTCATGTCCGGTGAGCGGAGCGAGGGACAGATCGCTCCGCAGGTCTACGCCGAGCCGATGACCCCGGGGCGGGGACGCATGCTGCGGCGCGGCGAGCGGTCCTTCATCGCGCAGGTGGCACACTTCCGCCCCGACGGTGGGACGGGTGCGGACAGCCGAGCCGGCACCGACGGAGACGCACGATGACCACGACGCCGGTCCGGATCGTCGTCGCGGGCACCGCCGGGGGCGTCGGCACGACGACCGTCGCCGCGCTCCTGTTCGAGGCGCTCCGCCGGGCGTCGACCACGGGAGCGCCGGTCCTGTACGACCACTCCGGCGGCGACCTCGGTCTCCGACTCCCGAACGGTGACGACGTCTCCGCGCTCGACGACACCGTCGCGGTGCACGACGCCGGTGCCCATGCGTTGCGCGGCGGGATCGACGCCCTCGCCTCCCCCGTCGACGTCCTCGTCCTCGTCGTCCCGGCGACCCGCGGCGGGCTCGACGACGCCGACACGGTGCTCGCGACCGCCGAGCGTCGGTTCGGGACCACCGCCGTGACCCGCACGCTGGTCGTCGTGAACACCCCGTTCGACGCCGACGTCCCGCGGAGCGCGCTCGACGACCTCCGGGCACGGCACGGGCACAGCTCGGTGCTCCGTCTGCCCGGCGACGTCGCGCTCGCCGTCGGCGGCCGTGTCCCGACCGCCCGACTGTCGGCAGGGACCCGGCGGGCGCTCGCCGAGCTCGACCGACGCGTCGTCGGGGTGCTCGGGACGCAACGCCGCGGCTGAACGCCGGGTACCGTCGGAGGCCACCCGATCGATCAGGAGGTCCCGTGGATTCCCGTGCCGTCCGCACGTTCCGAGTGTTCGTCGTCGTGACGGCCGTGGTGGCCGTCGTCCTCGGGATCGTCGCGATCGTCTGGCCCCGCCCCTCGCTCGTGCTCGTCGCCCTCGTGTTCGGCGTGTACCTCGTGGTGGCCGGGGCGCTGCGGGTGTTCGCCGCCGTCCGGGGGCACGGCACCCCACCAGCGTGGCGCTGGACCTCGGGCATCGTCGGGGTCCTCGTCGGGCTCGCCGGCCTCCTGACGCTCGTCGACCCGGCGATCCCGCTGCTCGTCTACGCCGTGCTCGCCGGGATCGCGTTCCTGGTCGAGGGCATCGCTGCCCTCGTCGGCGCCGTGGTCGGGCACCCCGGTTCCTCACGGGTCCCGACGGTCGTGAGCGGCGTGCTGTCGATCCTCGGCGGCGTCGTGGTCCTCGTCGCCCCCGGACTCGCCCTCACCGTCTTCACGGTCTTCTCGGGGATCGCCCTCGTCGTGGTCGGCGCCGCCGCGCTCCTGCTCCTGCCGCCCCGCGCGGCGATGCGACGCTGACCGCGCTGCGCCGCTGACCGCCACGCACCGAACCCGACCGGACGCCTCCGCGCGTCCTACGCGCTCCCCGTCCCGAACAGCAGGCCGAGTCCGTACGTCACCGCGGCCGCACCGAACCCGATCGCGAGCTGCCGCAGGGCCCGACGCAGCGGCGACGCTCCGCTGAGCACCCCGACGACCGCGCCCGTCCCGAGCAGCGCGATCCCGACGAGCAGCGCCGCGAGCAGCACAGCCGCCCACCCCTCGAGCCCGAACAGGTACGGCAGCACCGGGATCACCGCACCCGACGCGAAGAACAGGAAGCTCGACACCGCCGCGCTCATGCCGTTGCCGACCGCCTCGTGTTCGTCCGGGCCGGTCGCCGACGGCACCGTCCGCCCGCCGAGGACCTCGTCCGCGTGCGCCTGCGCCTCGACCTCGGTCATCCCGCGTGCCCGGTAGACCAGCGCCAGCTCGTTCGCGTCGACGTCGAGGTCGGCGACGGCCTGCCCGGCCTCGGGGTGCGGCGCCGAGGCGTCGAGCAGCTCCCGCTGCGACCGCACGGAGACGTACTCCCCCGCGCCCATCGACAGCGCACCGGCGAGCAGACCCGCGACGCCGCTCAGCAGGACGAAGTGCCGGTCGGCGCCGGACGCACTGATGCCGATGATGAGCGCCAGGTTCGACACGAGACCGTCGTTCGCGCCGAACACCGCCGCCCGGAACGTCCCGGACAGGCGCATCCGCCCCCGGTTCGCCAGCCCGCGGACCACCTCGCCGTGGATCCGCTCGTCGGCGGCCATCCGCGCCGTGGCGTCGTCGTCGTCGGCGTACGGCGAGCGGTCCTCGGCACGCTGCATGAGCGCGAGCACGAACACCGAGCCGAACCGCTTCGCCAGCGCGGCGAGCACCCGGGTCCGCCAACTCCCCCGCAGCGGCCGCCCCGCCCGGTCGCCGAGCAGGTCGATCCAGTGCTGCTCGTGCCGGCCCTCCGCCTCGGCGAGGGCCGCGAGGATCTCGCGCTCCTCACCCGTCCGTCGCGCGGCGAGGTTCCGGTAGACGGCGGCCTCCGCCCGCTCGTCGGCCAGGTAGCGGCGCCAGCGACGCAGGTCCGTCGCGGTGGGTGCGAAACGGTTCTCGTCCTGGAGGCTCACCCCACCGATCCTGCCCGCTCACGCCCGCGCGTGGACGGGTGGGTGCGCAGAGCGGGCGCGGCCGCGTCGTCGGGTGCGGCTCCGTTCCGGACGAGGGCGGGCGTGGGACGCGACAGGGCGCGGACCGGAGGCGGTGTGCGGAACCCGCACCGTGCCTCCCGTCCGCGCCCTGTGGCGTGGTGACCGGGTGTCAGTCGCGCACGTAAGCCGGGGCGGCCTCGGCGTGCGCGTCGCCGACGCGGTGCACGCGGAGGTCGTTCGTCGAGCCCTCGATGCCGGGAGGCGAACCGGCCGTCACGATGACGCGGTCGCCGGGGGCGGCCAGGCCGTTCTCGAGGAGGACGTCGTCCACCTGCGAGAAGAGCTCGTCGGTGTGGGTCTTCCGGTCGACCAGGAACGAACGGACGCCCCACGTGAGGGCCATGCGGCGACGCGTGGCCTCGTTCGGGGTGAACGCGATGATCGGCAGACCGTGGCGCAGACGCGACATGCGGCGGGCCGAGTCGCCGGACTCGGTGAAGACGCAGAGGTACGACGCCTCGGTGAACTCGGCGATCTCGACCGCGGCGAGGGTGATCGCACCACCGAGCGTGCGCGGCTTGGTGCCGAGCGGGGCGATGCGCTCGAGGCCGTGGTCCTCGGTGGACTCGACGATGCGGGCCATCGTGCGGACGGTCTGCACCGGGTACTCGCCGACGCTGGTCTCGCCCGAGAGCATGACCGCGTCCGCACCGTCGAGGACGGCGTTCGCGACGTCGGAGGTCTCGGCACGGGTGGGGATCGGCGACGAGATCATCGACTCGAGCATCTGCGTCGCGACGATGACCGGCTTCGCCATGCGGCGGCTCAGCTCGACGGCGCGCTTCTGCACGATCGGGACGGCCTCGAGCGGGAGCTCGACGCCGAGGTCACCGCGGGCGACCATGATGCTGTCGAACGCGTCGATGATCTCCTCGAGGGCGTCGACGGCCTGCGGCTTCTCGATCTTCGCGATGACGGGGAGGCGCTTGCCCTCCTCGTCCATGATCTCGTGCGCGCGGTCGACGTCGGCGGCGTTGCGCACGAACGACAGCGCGATGAGGTCGGCACCCTGGCGGATCGCCCAGCGGAGGTCGGCCTCGTCCTTCTCGCTCAGCGCCGGCACGTTGACCGCGACGCCGGGCAGGTTGATGCCCTTGTTGTTCGAGACGGTGCCGGCGACGACGACCTCGGTGCGCACGCGCACGCCGTCGGTGTCGAGCACGCGGAGTCGCACCCGGCCGTCGTCGATGAGCAGCGGGTCGCCGGGCTTCACGTCCTGGGGCAGGCCCTTGAACGTCGTGCCGCAGATCTCCTTCGAGCCGGGCACGTCCTCGGTCGTGATGGTGAAGACGTCACCGACGGCGAGCTCGTGGGGGCCGTCCGCGAACCGGGCGAGGCGGATCTTCGGGCCCTGCAGGTCGACGAGGATCGCGACCGGCTTGCCGAGCTCCTCGGCGGCGCGACGGACGTTCTCGTAGTTGGCCTCGTGGACGCTGTAGTCACCGTGGCTGAGGTTGAGGCGGGCGACGTCGACGCCCGCTTCGATGATCTCCTTGACGGTCTCGTACTCCGACGTGGCGGGTCCGAGCGTCGAAACGATCTTTGCGCGTCTCAATGGATTCCTTCGTGTGGTGGATGGTGCTGGGGTTTCCGCGCTGTGGGGCCGCGCGGAACGACAGCAGGCCACCAGCACCCTATCGAGTGCCGGTGGCCTGCTGCTCACTGGCGGTCGTGCGTTCCCGTGTCGTTCACGTCGCCCGCCCGGTCAGACCGAGATGGCACGGTCGGTGGCCTTCACCGGTGCCGGCAGGATCGTCGAGCCCTCGAGGTACTCGTCGACCTTGGCGGCCGCGGCGCGGCCCTCGGCGATCGCCCAGACGATGAGCGACTGTCCGCGGCCGGCGTCCCCGGCGACGAACACGCCCGGCTCGTTGGTGGAGTAGTCGGCCTGGCGTGCCACCGCACCGGACGGCGTGGTCGGCAGACCGAGCTGCGGCTCGAGCGTCTCGGTCTCCGGGCCGGTGAAGCCCATCGCGATGAGGACGAGGTCGGCGGGGATCTCGCGCTCAGTGCCGCTCTTCGGGACGCGGCGGCCGTCGACGTACTCGGTCTCGGCGACCCGGAGCGCCCGGACCTCGCCCGCGGCGTTCCCGAGGAACTCGACGGTCGACGCCAGGTAGTGCCGCTCGCCGCCCTCCTCGTGGGCGCTGGAGACCTCGAACACGGTCGGGAACATCGGCCACGGCTGGTCGGACGGACGCTCGAGCGGCGGCTGCTTGCCGATGGCCAGGTTCGTCACGCTCAGCGCGCCCTGCCGGTGCGCCGTGCCGATGCAGTCCGCGCCGGTGTCGCCGCCGCCGATCACGACGACGTGCTTGCCCTCGGCGGTCACCTGGTTGTCGACCGTGGTGCCCGCGTTCGTCTTGTTCTGCTGGACGAGGTAGTCCATCGCGTACTGCACGCCGGCCAGGTCGCGGCCGGGGATCGGCAGGTCGCGCGGGACGGTCGCGCCGGTCGCGACGACCACCGCGTCGTACCGGGACTTCAGGTCGTCCCAGGTGATGTCGACGCCGATCTCGACGCCTGCGCGGAAGCGGGTGCCCTCGGCCTGCATCTGGGCGAGGCGCGCGTCGATCTGGCGCTTCTCCATCTTGAAGTCCGGGATGCCGTAGCGGAGCAGGCCGCCGATGCGGTCGTCGCGCTCGTACACGGCGACGGTGTGGCCGGCGCGCGTGAGCTGCTGCGCGGCGGCGAGGCCGGCGGGGCCGGACCCGACGACCGCCACGGTCTTGCCGGTCAGGCGCTCCGGCGGGTGCGGGGTGACCCAGCCCTTCTGGAACGCCTCGTCGATGATCGAGACCTCGACCTGCTTGATCGTGACCGGCGGCTGGTTGATGCCGAGCACGCACGACGCCTCGCACGGCGCCGGGCAGAGTCGACCCGTGAACTCCGGGAAGTTGTTGGTCGCGTGCAGGCGCTCGATCGCCTGGCGGCCCTCGCCGCGCCACGTCAGGTCGTTCCACTCGGGGATGAGGTTCCCGAGCGGGCAGCCCTGATGGCAGAACGGGACGCCGCAGTCCATGCAGCGGCCGGCCTGGCGCTTGAGCGCGCCGGACTCTTGCTGCTCGTAGACCTCTTTCCAGTCCATGAGGCGGACGGGGACGGGTCGTCGTGCGGGGAGCTCGCGCTCCTGGACCTTGAGGAAGCCCTTCGGGTCAGCCACCGGTCACCTCCGTGGTGTTGATGCACACTGCCGGTTCCGTGCCGAGGATCTCAGCCACCGGTCACCTCCGCGATGTCGATGTGAACTGCCGGTTCCGTGCCGAGGGTCTCAGCCACCGGTCACCTCCAAGATGCGGTTCCAAACGATGTCGCCGTCGGGGTCGAGCCCCTCGTCGACGGCCTGCTGGCGGGTCTCGAGCACGGCGGCGTAGTCCCGCGGCAGCACCTTCACGAAGGCGCTGAGGTCGCCGGACTCGAGCAGGTCGCCCGCCACGGTCGACCCGGTCTCGTCGTGGTGCTGCCGGAGCAGGTCCGTGACGATCTCGACGTCGGCGCTGTCGAGCTCCTCGAGCCGGAGCTCGCCGGTCGCCAGGGCGTCGGTGTTCACGTGCTCGCGACGGAGCCCGAGGACGTACGCCGTGCCACCGGACATGCCGGCGCCGAGGTTCCGGCCGGTCTCACCGAGGATGAGCGCCAGACCGCCGGTCATGTACTCGAGCGCGTGGTCGCCCACGCCCTCGACGACCGCGGTCGCCCCGGAGTTCCGGACCAGGAAGCGCTCGCCCACGACACCGTGGATGAACATGCTGCCCTGGGTCGCGCCGTACCCGATGACGTTGCCGGCGATGACGTTCTCGGACGCCTCGAACGCGGACTCCGAGTCCGGGCGCACGACGATCGAGCCGCCCGACAGCCCCTTGCCGACGTAGTCGTTGCTGTCGCCCACGAGCCGGAGCGTGATGCCGGCGGGCAGGAACGCACCGAGCGACTGCCCGGCGGACCCGCGGAGCGTGATGTCGATCGACCCGGCGGGCAGGCCGTGCTCGCCGTGGCGGAGCGTGACCTCGTGCCCGAGCATCGTGCCGACGGCGCGCTCCGTGTTGCGGATCGGCAGGTCCAGCGCGATCGACCCCCCGTGCTCGAGCACGTCGGCGGTCTCGTGGATCAGCCGGACGTCGAAGTGCTCGTCGAGCTCGTGGTCCTGGTCGCGCAGGTGGCGACGGGGCTCGTCGCGACCGAACTCCGGGCCGTGCAGCACCGGCGCGAGGTCGAGACCGGATGCCTTCCAGTGCTCGACGGCACGGTCGGTGTCGAGCGCGTCGACCTGGCCGATCGCCTCGTCCAGGCTGCGGAAGCCGAGCTCGGCGAGGAGCTCGCGGACTTCTTGAGCGATGAACTCGAAGAAGTTCACGACGAACTCGGGCTTGCCCGAGAAGCGCTTCCGGAGCTCCGGGTTCTGCGTCGCGACGCCCACCGGGCACGTGTCGAGGTGGCAGACCCGCATGAGGATGCAGCCCTCGACCACGAGCGGTGCGGTCGCGAAGCCGTACTCCTCTGCCCCGAGCAGCGCGGCCACGACCACGTCGCGCCCGGTCTTCATCTGCCCGTCGACCTGCACCACGACGCGGTCGCGCATGCCGTTGAGCATGAGCGTCTGCTGCGTCTCGGCCAGGCCGATCTCCCACGGGGTGCCGGCGTGCTTCAACGAGTTGAGCGGGGAGGCACCCGTGCCGCCGTCGTGCCCCGAGACGAGCACGACGTCGGCCAGCGCCTTCGTGACACCGGCGGCGACCGCGCCGATGCCGGACTGGCTCACGAGCTTGACGTGGACGCGCGCCGACGGGTTCGCCCGCTTCACGTCGAAGATCAGCTGCTTGAGGTCCTCGATCGAGTAGATGTCGTGGTGCGGCGGCGGCGAGATGAGCCCGACGCCCGCGGTGGCGTGCCGGGTCCGCGCGACCCAGGGGTAGACCTTGGTCGGCGGAAGCTGGCCGCCCTCACCCGGCTTCGCACCCTGCGCCATCTTCAGCTGGATGTCGGTGGCGTGCGTCAGGTACATGCTCGTGACGCCGAAGCGGCCGGAGGCGACCTGCTTGATCGCGCTGCGACGCTCCGGGTCGAGCAGGCGCTCGACGTCCTCGCCGCCCTCGCCCGTGTTCGAGCGGGCACCGAGGCGGTTCATCGCGATCGCGAGGGTCTCGTGCGCCTCTTGCGAGATCGAGCCGTAGGACATCGCACCGGTGTTGAACCGCTTGACGATCGACTCGATCGGCTCGACCTCGTCCAGCGGGATCGGCTGCCGGACGCCGTGACGGAACCGGAAGAGCCCGCGGAGCGTCATGAGGTCCTCGGACTGGTCGTCGACCGCCCGCGAGTACTCGCGGAAGATGTCGTACCGGCGGGCGCGCGTCGCGTGCTGCAGGCGGAACACCGTGTCCGGGTTGAACAGGTGCGGCGGTCCCTCGCGGCGCCACTGGTACTCGCCACCGGTCTGCAGGCGCTCGTGGGAGAGCACCGCGCCGTCCTGCGGGTACGCCTGGGCGTGGCGCTCGGCGTTCTCCTTCGCGATGACCTCGATCCCCACACCGCCGAGGATCGACGAGGTGCCGGTGAAGTACTTGTCGACGAACTCCTGGCTGAGCCCGACGGCCTCGAACGCCTGGGCGCCCGCGTAGCTGGACACCGTCGAGATGCCCATCTTCGACATGATCTTCAGAACGCCCTTGCCGAGCGCCTTGATGACGTTCTTCACGGCCTGCTCGGGGGTGAGCCCGGTGATCATCCCGGAGCGCACGAGGTTCTCGCACGTCTCCATCGCCAGGTACGGGTTGATCGCGGACGCGCCGTAGCCGATCAGGGTCGCCACGTGGTGGACCTCGCGCACGTCGCCGGCCTCGACGATCAGCCCGACCTTCATGCGCTGCTCGGTCCGGATCAGGTGGTGGTGCACGGCGGCGAGCAGCAGGAGGCTCGGCACGGGGGCCTGCTCCGCGTTGCCGTCGCGGTCCGACAGCACGATGAACTGCTTGCCGGACTCGATCGCCGCGTCGACCTCGTCGCACACCGCGGCGATGCGCTTCTGCATCGCCTTCTTGCCGGCGTCCACGCGGTACAGGCCCTTGATCGTCACGGTGAGGTGCCGACCGGACGCCGTCTCGAAGTGCTGGATCTTCGCGAGCTCGTCGTTGTCGATCACCGGGAAGTCGAGCGTGATCTGCTTCGCGTGCTCGGGGCCGGCGTCGAGCAGGTTGCGCTCCGGGCCGAGACCCATGCCCATCGAGGTGATGACCTGCTCGCGGATCGAGTCGAGCGGCGGGTTCGTCACCTGCGCGAACTGCTGCGTGAAGTAGTCGAACAGCAGCCGGGGGCGCTCGGACAGCACCGCGATCGGCGTGTCCGAGCCCATCGCACCGAGCGGCTCCGCGCCGGTCTGCGCCATCGGGCGCAGCAGGATGCGGACTTCTTCCTCGGTGTAGCCGAAGGCGCGCTGGCGGCGGGTGACCGACGCGGGCGTGTGCACGATGTGCTCGCGGTCGGGCAGGTCGGACAGGTTGATCCGGCCCTCGTCGAGCCACTGGGCCCAGGGTCCGGACGCCGCGAGGTCGCGCTTGACCTCGTCGTCCTCGATGATCCGGCCGGCCTCGGTGTCCACGACGAACATCCGACCGGGGCGCAGGCGGCCCTTGCGGACGACCTTGCCCGGCGGCACGTCGAGCACGCCGGTCTCCGACCCCATCACGATCAGGCCGTCGTCGGTGACGAGGAACCGGCCGGGGCGCAGGCCGTTGCGGTCGAGCGTGGCGCCGACGATCGCACCGTCGGTGAACGTGATCGCGGCGGGGCCGTCCCACGGCTCCATGAGCATCGAGTGGTACTCGTAGAACGCCCGCAGGTCGGGGTCCATGCCGACCTGGTTCTCCCAGGCCTCCGGCACCATCATCGAGACCGCGTGCGGCAGGCTCCGCCCGGTCAGGGTGAGCAGCTCGAGCGTCTCGTCGAAGGACGCCGAGTCGCTCGCGCCGGGGCTGACGATCGGCAGCAGCGGTGCGAGGTCGCCGAGCAGCTCGCTCTCGAGCTGGGACTGGCGGGCGCGCATCCAGTTGCGGTTCCCGCGGACGGTGTTGATCTCGCCGTTGTGGGCGAGCGTGCGGAAGGGCTGCGCGAGCGGCCACGACGGGAAGGTGTTCGTGGAGTAGCGCGAGTGCACGATCGCGAGCTTCGAGGCGAACCGCTCGTCGCTGAGGTCCGGGTAGAACGGCTCGAGCTGGAGCGTCGTGACCATGCCCTTGTAGACCATGGTCCGGCTCGACAGCGACATGAAGTAGACCTCGAGCCCGTGCTCCGCGCGCTTGCGGAGACGGAAGGCCTGACGGTCGAGGGCGATCCCGCTCCACGCGGCACCGTGCACGTCGTGCCGGGTGGACGCCACGAAGAGCTGCTCGAACGCCGGCATCGCCGCGCGGGCGAGCGTGCCGAGGACCTCGGGTCGGACCGGCACCGGACGCCAGCCGAGCACCCGGAGGCCCTCTTCGCGCGCGATCCGCTCGACGGCACCCTGCACCGCGTGCCGCTCGTCGTCGTCGGTCGGCAGGTAGGCCGTCCCGACCGCGTACTCCCCTGCTGCCGGCAGCTCGAAGTCGACCTCGTCACGCAGGAACGCGTCCGGCACCTGGCACAGGATGCCCGCGCCGTCGCCGGTGCCCGCGTCCGAACCCACGGCACCGCGGTGCTCGAGGTTGCGCAGTGCTCCGAGTGCGGCGTCGACGATGTCGTGGCCGGCCGTCCCGCGCAGGGTCGCCACCATCGCGAGACCGCAGGCGTCCTTCTCGTTCGCCGGGTCGTACGCGCCGGTCGCGTCCGGCACGGCGGAGAAACGCCGGTGCGCGGGCAGGAGTGCGCCGGGCGCACGCTGACCGGTTGCACGCTGACCGAGTGCACGCTGCGCGGCCTGGGCCTGGGTCGGGTGTGGCTGGAGCGCCATGGGGAACCGTCCTCACGAGGAAGTGGAACAGGGACGTCGGTGGCCCGGTGGTGCGTTCCGCCCGAGCGGGCGGGACTGGTGCCCGTGCACGTCGTCGAGGGTGTGCGCTCACGACGTGCGTGGTCGCGGCGTCGATGGTGACGACGCCGGCCGGTGCAGCGGGTCCGCGTGGTCGGCGGGTGTCGACCGTGCGGCGGGTTGGGTGGTGCTGTTGCTCGTGTCGGCTGGTGGGCGCCGCGTTACTTCGCGGACCCGCCAGCCGGCACCGGATCGGAGCCCGTGACGGCCGCCGGAGCGTCGTCGTCGTGTTCCGACCAGGTGTCGTCCGAGTCTACATCGGAGGTCCGACGCGGCTGGCGTCCCCGGGCGTACGGGCTCGGTTCCTTGCCGGTGTGTCGACGCGTCTGAACGATGAAGACGATGATGCCGATGAGGATCGCCGCGAAGGACGCCCACACGTTCGTGCGGATGCCGAAGAACGTCTCGCTCGTGTCGACGCGGATGGACTCGAGCACAGAGCGGCCGGTGCCGTACCAGATCAGGTAGAGCGCCATGACCTTGCCCCACTGCAGGCGGAAGCGCTTGTCGAGCAGCAGGATCACGACGACGCCACAGACGTTCCAGATGATCTCGTAGAGGAACGTCGGATGGAACAGCGTGCCCTCGGGCAGGCCCTTCGGGAACGCCGGGTTCGACGACTCGATCTGCAGGCCCCACGGCAGGTTCGTCGGCATGCCGAAGAGCTCGTGGTTGAAGTAGTTGCCGAGCCGCCCGAACGCCTGGGCGAGCAGCACCCCGGGCGCGATCGCGTCGATCAGGGTCGTGAAGCGCAGGCCGACCTGGCGGCAGCCGATCCACGCCCCGACCGAGCCGAGGATGATCGCGCCGAAGATCGCGAGGCCGCCCTCCCAGATGTAGAGGAAGGACAGCGGGTCGCGGCCCGGGCCGAAGTAGTCACTGACGTGGGTGAAGACGTGGAACAGGCGCCCGCCGATGATGCCGAACGGCACCGCCCAGATCGCGATGTCGATGATGATCCAGCGCTCGACGCCGCGGGCGTTGAGCCGGCGGTTCGCGAGCAACACGGCCGCGACGATCCCGAGCAGGATGCAGATCGCGTAGGCGTGGATGCGGAAGTCGAGGGGCAGCGAGAACCCGAACACGTCACGGAGCCAGGCCGTCAGGTCGAAGTACTGCCAGGCCGTGCTCGGGCTCGGGATGCTCAGGAGGGGCATGGAGGTGCTGTCGCCTTTCGGTGCTCTGCGTCCGCGGGACCGACACCGGGTCGGCCCCGATCACTGTAGCGCGGGAACCGCGCCGGTCAGGAACGCTGCGGCCCGTCCTGTGGGAACTGTGACGGACGGGAGGCAGGGTGCGGGTGACCGACGTCGGTCCCCCGCACCGTGCCTCCCGACCGGGGCGGCGGAGCAGCGGCGCTGCGCGCCTGCGCGCTCAGCGACGCACGGCACCCGACGTCAGGTCGGCCGCACGGTCCGCGACGCCCTGGACGCCGAGGTCCGCGAGCGCACGCACGAACGCCGAACCGACGATGGCGCCGTCGGCGTACTCGAGCACCTCGGTGACCTGGTCGGCCGTCGAGATCCCGAGCCCGACACAGGTCCGGGCGACGCCCGCGTCGCGGAGCCGCGACACGACCGTCCGCGCTGCGGTGTCCACGCCGACGCGCGCGCCGGTGACACCCATCGTGGAGACGGCGTACACGAAGCCGCGGCTCGCCTGCACGGCCTGCTGCACGCGGGTGTCGGTGGAGGACGGCGCGGCGAGGAACACACGGTCGAGCCCCGTGCGCTCCGAGGCGTCGATCCAGGCGCGTCCCTCGTCGGGGATGAGGTCGGGCGTGATGAGGCCGGACGCTCCGGAGGCCACGAGGTCGTCCGCGAACCGGTCGACGCCGTAGCGCAGCACCGGGTTCCAGTACGTCATGACGAGCACCGGCACGTCCGCGCGGCTCGTGATCTGCGCGACGGCGTCGAACACCTGCGCGACGCGGAAGCCGTTCGCCAGGCTCTCCTCAGCCGCGCGCTGGATGACGGGGCCGTCCATCACGGGGTCGGAGTACGGCAGGCCGAGCTCGATGACGTCGACGCCGTTCTCGGCGAGGGCGACCGCCGCGTCGACGCTCGTCTGCAGGTCCGGGAACCCGGCGGGCAGGTACCCGACGACGGCGCCGGCGCGCTCGGTGTTGGCGGCGTCGATCGTCGCGGCGACCGACCGGGTGGTCTCGGGGTTCGTCACAGCTGCACCGCGTTCTCGTCGAGGATCCCGAAGTAGCGGCTGGCGGACGCCACGTCCTTGTCGCCGCGTCCGGACAGGTTGATCAGGATGACGCCGTCCGGGCCGAGCTCCTTGCCGAGCTTGATCGCACCGGCCAGGGCGTGCGACGACTCGATCGCCGGCAGGATGCCCTCGGTGCGGCTGAGGAGCCGGAAGGCCTCCATCGCCTCGGTGTCGGTGATCGGCTCGTACGTGGCACGGCCGATCGACGCGAGGTAGGCGTGCTCGGGTCCGACGCTCGGGTAGTCCAGACCGGCCGAGATGCTGTGGCTCTCGATCGTCTGGCCGTCCTCGTCCTGCATCAGGTACGACATCGTGCCCTGCAGCACGCCGGTGCGGCCGAGCGAGATGCTCGCGGCGTGCCGCCCGGTCTCGATGCCCTCGCCGCCGGCCTCGTAACCGTGGAGCCTCACGGACGCGTCGTCGAGGAACGCCTCGAAGATGCCCATCGCGTTCGACCCGCCGCCCACGCACGCAGCGACGGCGTCCGGCAGGCGACCGACGCGGTCGAGGACCTGCTGACGGGCCTCCTCGCCGATCACCTTGTGGAACTCGCGGACCATCTCCGGGAACGGGTGCGGGCCCGCGACCGTGCCGAGCAGGTAGTGCGTCGACTCGACGTTGGCGACCCAGTCCCGCAGGGCGTCGTTGATCGCGTCCTTGAGCGTGCGCGAACCGGTCTCGACCGGGATCACCTCGGCGCCGAGCAGCCGCATCCGGGCGACGTTCAGCGCCTGGCGCTCGGTGTCCACGGCGCCCATGTAGACGACGCAGTCCATGCCGAAGAGCGCCGCCGCGGTGGCCGTCGCGACACCGTGCTGGCCGGCTCCGGTCTCGGCGATGAGGCGCGTCTTGCCGAGGCGCTTCGCGACGAGGGCCTGGCCGAGCACGTTGTTGATCTTGTGCGAGCCGGTGTGGTTGAGGTCCTCGCGCTTGAGCAGGATCCGGGCACCGCCGGCGTGCTTCGCGAACCGGGGTGCCTCGGTGATGATCGACGGACGCCCGGTGTACTCGCGCTGGAGCGTGTCGAGCTCTTCGCGGAACGCCGGGTCCGCCCAGGCCTCGCGGAAGGCCGTCTCGAGCTCGTCGAGGGCGAGGACCAGCGACTCGGGGACGAAGCGTCCGCCGAAGTCGCCGAAGTACGGTCCGTGCAGGTCACGCAGTGAGGTCACGATGGGTCTCCCGGATGGGGTCGGCGTGCGCCGTCGGGTGGACGGCCGCCGGTGGGGACGGTGTCGGTCAGACCCGCGGGCGGCCGAGGCCGTCCGCGGCGTCGATGAACGACGCGAGGGTGGCGGCGGGGTCCGCGCCCGTGACGAGCGCCTCCCCCACCAGGACGACGTCGGCACCCGCGGCGCGGTAGTGCGCGACGTCGGCAGGGCCGGCGACGGCGGACTCGGCGACGCGGACGACCCCGGCGGGGATCCGGTCGGCGAGCGACCCGAACAGGTCGCGGTCCAGCGAGAAGTCGGTCAGGTCGCGGGCGTTCACGCCGAGGATGCGCGCACCGGCGTCGAGGCCTCGGGAGACCTCGTCTGCAGAGTGCGCCTCGACCAGGACGCGCATGCCGAGCTGCTCGGCCAGGTCGTGCAGCTCGACGAGCCGGGCCTGGTCGAGGGCGGCCACGATGAGCAGCACGAGGTCGGCGCCGGCGGCACGGGCCTCGACCACCTGGTACGGGTCCGCGATGAAGTCCTTGCGGAGCACCGGGACGCCGACGCGCGCCTTGACGGCCTCGAGGTCGGCGAGGCTGCCGAGGAACTTCCGTCCCTCGGTCAGGACGCTGATCGTCGAGGCGCCGCCGCGTTCGTAGTCGGCAGCCAGGGCCGCGGGGTCCTCGATGGTGGCCATCGAACCGCGGGACGGGCTCGCGCGCTTGACCTCGGCGAGGATCTTGACGCGGTCACCGGGGGCGAGGAAGTCGAGTGCGTCGAGGGGCGATGCCACCCGGTCGAGGTCGCGTTCGACGTCCGCGTACGGGCGGTTGAGGCGACGGGCAGCGGCGTCCTCGAGGGCACCCGCGACGAGGGTCTCGAGCACGTTCGGCACGACTACTCCGCGTGGTGCTTGGGGACGAACTTCGGGCCGTCGACGCCGTAGCCGGCGCGCTTCATGACGGCACCGACGATGAGCCCGACGACCACGACCGCCGCGGAGGCCCAGACACCCCACGCCAGGTCGAACCAGAAGAACAGCGTCCCGGCCGCGAACCCGATCAGCATGATCACGACGGCGGTCCAGGCGGCGGGCGAGTGGCCTTCGCCGAGTTCTGCGGGCTCAGTGTTGCTCACGGTGCTCCTCGTTCTGCTCCGGCGCCGTCGTCCGATCGGCGCCGCTCCGATCCTACCGTGTCGGTCGTGGACGCCTCGTCCAGGACGGTCGGGTCGTCGCCGGCACTGAGGTCGTCCCAGTCGGTGACGGCGTCGCGCACGGTCGGGGCCGCCGCACGGGCGTCGGCCGCCGCACCCGCGGTCGCCGCGCCGTACTTCCGGCTCGGCCCGGGCCACGACCGCTGCAGGACCAGGACGGCAACGCCGAGGAGCACGGCGAGGACGCCCCCGGCGATCCCGACGAGCGGCCACGGCGTCACGTCGACGCTCGACACCGCCCGGCGGACCGCGTCGATGTCGCTCACGCCGGCGACCTCGCCCACGGCGCCCTTCGCCGCGGCGACCGGGTCGGCCAGCGCGCTCACACCGACCGCGACGACACCCGCGCCGAGCAGGACCTCGACCACGCCGAGCACGACGCGGAGCACCCGCCCCGCGATCGTCAGCGCGAGGAAGAGCGCCAGGCTCGCGATGGCGAGCGCGGTGTACTGCGGGACCGCGGCGGCCCCGTCGGCGACGACCCGGGACACGACGGCCGTCCCGGCGTGCAGGTGCACCGTGAACCAGGTCTGCGTCCACGAGAGCATCACGATGCCCGCGACGGCGAGCCCGGCGACGACGGTGATCGGTCGGGAGCGCTTCACGACCGGACCTCGCGCATGCGGTTGGCGGTCGCGACGGCGCGCAGCGGGGCCGCGGCCTTGTTGACGGCCTCGACGTGCTCGGTGTGCGGGTCGGAGTCCGCCACGAGCCCGGCGCCGGCCTGCACCCGGGCGACCCCGTCCTTGATGAGCGCCGTGCGGATCGCGATGGCCAGGTCGGCGTCACCGGCGAAGTCGAAGTACCCGACGACGCCCGCGTAGGCGCCGCGCTTCGCCGGTTCGAGCTCGTCGATGATCTCGAGGGCGCGCGGCTTCGGTGCCCCGGAGAGCGTGCCGGCCGGGAACGTCGCACGGAAGACGTCGATCGCGGAAGCACCGGGACGCACGGCCCCCTCGACGCTCGACACCAGGTGCATGATGTGGCTGAAGCGCTCGACGGTCATGAACTCCGTGACCGCGACGGACCCCGGCTCGCACACCTTCTGCAGGTCGTTGCGGGCGAGGTCGACGAGCATCAGGTGCTCGGCGCGCTCCTTCGGGTCGGCGAGCAGCTCGTCGCCGAGCCGCACGTCCTCGACCGGGGTCGCTCCGCGGGGCCGCGACCCGGCGATCGGGTGCGTGATCGCCCGACCGTCCTGGACCTTCACGAGCGCCTCGGGCGAGGCGCCCACGATCCAGAACCGCTCGTCCGCCGTGTCCGCGAGGGACAGGAAGTACATGTACGGGCTCGGGTTGAGCGTCCGGAGCACCCGGTAGACGTCGAGCGGGTCGGCCGTCACGTCGTGGTCGAAGCGCTGCGAGATGACGACCTGGAAGACGTCGCCGTCGCGGATGAAGTCCTTCGACCGAACGACCGAGGCCATGTACTCGTCCGGCGTCGAGCGGTGCCGCGGCGTCGGCTCGGCGATCTCGAACGCCTCGGCCACGGTGGCGACGCTCGGCGCGACCAGGTCGGCCTGCATCCGGTCGAGCCGGGACTGGGCGTCCTGCCACATCGTGTCGGCGTCGTCGGTGCCGTCGTTCAGGGCACTGGCGACGAGCAGCACGAGGCCGGTGCGGTGGTCGAGCGCGGCCAGCTCCGACACGAAGGCGAGCGCCTGACCGGGCACGTCGAAGTCGGCGTCCGGCACGTTCGGCAGGTGCTCGAGCTGCCGGACGGCCTCCCACCCGATGAACCCGACGGTTCCGCCGACGAGCGGCGGCGTCCCGGGGACGCGCGGGGTCGCCCAGCGCTCGTGCAGCCGCGCGAGCACCTCGAGCGGGGCGCCGTCGAGCGACCCGACGGCGCGCGACGCCGGGATGCCGGTGTCGATCCACGCGGCCCGGTCACCCTCCTGCGTGAGCACGCCGAAGCTGCGCACGCCGACGAAGGACCAGCGCGACCAGAGGCCGCCCTGTCCCGCCGACTCGAGCAGGAAGGAGCCGGGGCGGCCGTCCGCGAGCTTGCGGTAGACGCCGACCGGGGTCTCGCTGTCGGCGTACAGCGCACGGACGACGGGCACGACCCGGTGGCCGTCGAGCAGGGCGTCGAAGTCCGAGCGCGTGGTGCTGGTCGAGGTGCTCATCGCGTGGCCTCCGGTGCGGTCGCGGTCACGGGGTCGAGGGGGTCCACGTCGAAGCACCGGTGCGCGCCGGTGTGGCACGCGGCGCCGACCTGGTGCACGGTCACGAGCAGCGTGTCGTCGTCGCAGTCCAGGGCAGCGGCGCGCACGTACTGGGCGTGCCCGGAGGTGTCGCCCTTCCGCCAGTACTCGCGGCGGGAGCGGGACCAGAAGGTCACCCGCCCCTCGGTCAGGGTGCGGCGCAGGGCTTCCCGGTCCATCCAGCCGAGCATGAGGACGTCCTTCGTGGACTCCTCCTGCACGACGGCGGGGAGCAACCCGTCCGCACCGAACCGCGCGCGGTCGAGGACCGCTTCCGTGCTGGTGTCGGTGCTGTCGGTCATGAGGCTCCTAGCCTACGGCGTGGGACCGCGCGGGTCGGTGGTGGGACTGCGCCGGTCGGTGATGGGGACGGACGGACGGGAGGATCGTGGCGGCCCCGCCACGATCCTCCCGTCCGGTACCGGTGCGGCAGACCGCGGGACCGGGGCGTCAGCGGACGAGGTGACCCGCGGCGCGCAGCGCCGACTTGACGTCGCCGATCGTCATCTCGCCGCGGTGGAAGACGCTGGCCGCGAGGACCGCGTCGGCGCCGGCGTCGATCGCCGGCGCGAAGTGGTCGAGGTGCCCGGCGCCGCCGGAGGCGATGACGGGGACCGCGGAGACCGCACGGACGGCGGCGACGAGTTCGAGGTCGAAACCGTTCTTCGTGCCGTCGACGTCGATCGAGTTGACGAGGAGCTCGCCGGCACCGCGCTCGACGCCTTCGCGCGCCCAGGCGATCGCGTCGAGGTCGGACTCGGTCCGCCCGCCGTGCGTCGTGACGACGAACCCGGACGGCATCCGGTCGCTCCGCTTCACGTCGAGCGACAGCACGACCGCCTGTGCGCCGAAGCGGTCCGCGATCTCGCCGACCAGGGCCGGGCGGGCGATCGCGGCGCTGTTCACGCCGATCTTGTCCGCGCCGCACTGCTGCAGGCGGGAGACGTCGTCGACGCTCCGGACCCCGCCGCCGACGGTGAGCGGGATGAAGACCTGCTCGGCGGTGCGGGTGACCGTCTCGTACATCGTCGCGCGGTTCTCGACCGTGGCGCCGACGTCCAGGAAGGTCAGCTCGTCCGCGCCCTGCTCGTAGTAGCGGGCGGCGAGCTCGACGGGGTCGCCGGCGTCCTGCAGGTCGAGGAAGTTGACGCCCTTGACGACTCGGCCGCCGGAGACGTCGAGGCACGGGATGACCCGGACCGCGACCCCGCCGGTCGCGGCCGTCGGCCCCGGGCTGCCGGACGCGGCCGTCGGCTCCGGGCTGCCGGTCGGCTCCGTGCCTTCGGTCGCGGCGTTCACAGGCGTGCGGCGTGGATCGGGCTGACCAGGATCGCCCGGGCGCCGAGGTCGTAGAGCGCGTCCATGATGAGGTTCGCGTCCTCGCGCGGGATCATCACGCGGACGGCGGACCAGTCACGGTCGTGCAGCGGCGACACCGTGGGCGACTCGATGCCGGACGCCACCGCGGTCGCCTGCTCGAGCAGGCCCGTCGGGATGTCGTAGTCGAGCATCACGTAGCCGCGGGCGACGAGCACGCCCTGCAGCCGGCGGCGGAGGACGTCGATGCCCGGGATGGTCTCGTCGGTCGAGATGAGCAGCGCGGTCGACTCGAGGATGACCGGGCCGAAGATCTCGAGGCCGGCCGCGCGGAGCGTGCTGCCAGTCGAGACGACGTCGGCGACCGCGTCGGCCACGCCGAGACGCACCGCGCTCTCCACCGCGCCGTCGAGCTTCACCAGGGTCGCCGTGACGCCGTGCTGGGCGAGGAACTCGCCGACCAGGCCCGGGTAGCTCGTCGCCACCCGGACGCCCTCGAGGTCCTGCAGCTCGGTGAACCGGCCGGGCGTGCCCGCGAAGCGGAAGGTCGAGTCGGCGAACCCGAGCGCGTCGACCTCGTGCGCCGCCGACCCGGAGTCGAGGAGCAGGTCGCGGCCGGTGATGCCGACGTCGAGTGCGCCGGAACCGACGTACGTGGCGATGTCCCGGGGACGGAGGAAGAAGAACTCGACGCCGTTGCGCTCGTCGAGCAGGTGCAGCGCCTTCGGGTCGCGGCGACCGGCGTACCCGGCCTCCTTGAGCATCTCGGACGCGGTCTCGGACAGGGAGCCCTTGTTGGGCACGGCGATGCGGAGCATCAGGTGGTCTGCTTTCTGCTGGAGGTCGGGACGGCTGCGGGGGCGGTGGCGCTCGGTGCGCGACGCGCCTGCCTACAGATGTCGCCAGACGTCCGCCGGGGTGAGCCCCTTCGCGACCATGAGGACCTGCAGGTGGTAGACCAGCTGCGAGATCTCCTCCGAGGTGCGCTCGTCACCCTCGTACTCGGCCGCCATCCAGACCTCGGCGGCCTCTTCCACGATCTTCTTGCCGATCTGGTGCACGCCGGCGTCCAGTTCGGCGACGGTGCCGGAGCCCTCGGGGCGCGTGCGCGCCTTCTCGGTCAGCTCCGCGAACAGGTCGTCGAACGTCTTCACGGGGACCAGGCTACCGTCCTGCGCGGGTCCGGCCGACGCACCGTCCGGACGGGAGGCACGGATCGCCGCTGGCTCGCCGCTCACGTCGTCGACGTGGTCGGTCCGCGTCACGCGCGTGCCGCCGCTGCTGCCTCGCGCAGGTCCGCGATGCGCTGCGCCGGCTCGCCGCCGTAGACCGCCGAGCCGGCGACGAGCGTGTCCGCGCCGCTCCGGACCGCCTCGGGGACGGTGTCGACGGCGATGCCACCGTCCACCTCGAGCCAGACGTCGAGCCCGGACGCGTCGACGGCGGCGCGGGCGTCCGCGAGCTTCGGCATCACGGACGGCATGAACGACTGGCCGCCGAAGCCCGGCTCGACGGTCATGAGCAGCACCATGTCGTAGGCGTCGAGGTGGCGCAGGACCTGCGTGACGGGCGTCCCGGGCTTGATCGCCACCGCGGCACGGGCACCGTTCGAGCGGATCGCGGCCGCGGTGGCGACCGGGTCAGCGGCGGCCTCGAAGTGGAACGTGACGCTCGAGGCGCCCGTCTCGGCGTACTTCGGCGCCTGCGTGTCGGCGTCGGTGATCATCAGGTGGACGTCCAGCGGGACCGGCGAGACCTCCTGCAGGCGCTGCACGATCGGCAGGCCGAGCGTCAGGTTCGGCACGAAGTGGTTGTCCATCACGTCGACGTGCACGAGGTCGGCGCTCTCGATGCGGTGCAGCTCCCGCTCGAGGTTCGCGAAGTCGGCGGACAGGATGCTCGGCGCGATGCGGATGGTCACCGCACAACCCTACCGACGCCCGCCGGGCCGCCGCCCCGGGCGCTGGCCGTCCGAGTCTCGGGCCCGGCGACGAGTCTCGAGCGCTCAGGACCGAGACTCGTCGCTCACCGCGAGACTCGGCCGACGTCGGCCGACCGAGCCGGGCCGCCGTCAGGCGGTGCGGCGGAACAGCGCGACGAACATGGCGTCGGTGCCGATCCGGTGCGGCCAGAGCTGCACGGTGCGGCCGTCCGCGACCTGCGGGTCCCTGGCGGCGACGGCGCGCACGACCCCGGCGGTGTCGAGCTGTTCGAGCACGCCGCCGTGCCTTGCCATGAGCGCGTCGACCTGCCCGCGCGTCTCGGCGAGGTGCGGCGAGCACGTGACGTACGCGAGCGTTCCGCCGGGGGCCAGGGCCCGCACGGCCGCGTCGAGCAGCTCGGCCTGGAGCGCCGCGAGCTCGGGGACGTCCTCCGGCTGCTTCCGCCACCGGGCCTCGGGCCGACGACGGAGGGCGCCGAGGCCGGTGCACGGCGCGTCGAGCAGGATGCGGTCGAACCGCTCGTCGCCCGGCTTCCCGAAGCGACGCCCGTCACCCTCGACCACGGTCACGACGTCACCGCCGGCGACCGTCGCGAGGGCCTTCCGCACCAGTCCGGCACGCGCCGGCACGAGTTCGTTCGCGACCAGGGTCGCACCGCCCTGCGCTGCCTCGGCGGCGAGGAGCGCGGCCTTGCCGCCCGGCCCGGCGCACATGTCGAGCCACCGCTCCCCCGCCCGGACGGCGGAGGACCGGCTGAGCGCGAGTGCGGCGAGCTGCGAGCCCTCGTCCTGCACACGGAGCCGACCGGCCGCGACGCCCGGCACGCGCGCGGGGTCGCCGGTCGTCCCGCGGATGCCCACCGGGGACACCGGTCGCGCGTCCGTCTCGTCCCGCTGCGGACTGACGGGAGGCGCGTCCTGCGTCGCCTGGTCGTCCTCGGTCGCCGACGTGGCCGGGTCCGGCACGGCCTCGGCCGCCTGCACGTCCTCGGCCGTCGCGAGGCCCGGCAGCGCCACGAGCTGCACGCGCGGTGCGACGTTGTCGGCGGCCAGGAGCGCGGCGAGCTCGTCGCGGGAGCGTTCGGCGGCGAGGGCGTCCCGGAGCGCTGCGACCACCCAGGCCGGGTGCGACCAGCGCGTCGCGAGCAGGGCGTCGCCACCCCGGCCCTCGGTGATGAGCGCGTCCCACTCGTCGTCGGTGCGGGCCGCGACCTTGCGGAGCACGGCGTTGACGAAGCCAGTGGCACGGCGGGCACCGATCTCGCGGGTGAGCTCCACCGTCGCGGAGACGGCGGCGTGCGTCGGTGTGCGCATCCCGAGCAGCTGGTGCACCCCGAGCCGCAGCACGTCGAGCACGTCGGACTCGACGTTGTCGACGCGACGGCCGGAGGCGATGCCGATGATCGCGTCGTACCGGCCGAGCATCCGGATCGACCCGTACGTCAGCTCGGTGGCGAAGGCGGCGTCGCGGGCGGACAGGCCGGCACGGCGGATCCGGGTCGGCAGGAGCAGGTTCGCGTAGGCGTCGTCGACCTGCACAGCGCGGAGCACGTCGAACGCCACCCGACGGGCGCTGACCGCGCGCGGGCCGCGGCGCTGCTGCGCGGGGCTCACGACAGGACCTTCCCGTCCAGCGCGCCGAGGCCGCGTGCCCAGGAGGCGCCGTCCATCGCCTGCTTGCCGGCCGGCTGCACCTGGAGCAGTGCGAGGGGCTCGTCCGCGGTGCCGACGAGCAGGCGCCCGTCGACCAGCCCGAGCGCGCCGGGCGCGAGCCGCGGGACGGCGGAGGTCGCCCCCACTGCCCGGGTGCTGCGCAGCAGCTTCACGCGGGTCTCGCCGAGGTGGGCGAACGCGCCGGGCTCGGGCGTCACGCCGCGGAGGTGGGCGTGCACGACCGCAGCGGGTGCGGTGAAGTCGATCCGCCCGTCCGCGATCGTCGTCTTCGGGGCGAGGGTCGGCTCGCCGACCTGCTCGCGGGCGACGGCGGTGCCCGCTGCGAGGGCGTCGACGACGCGCAGGACGGTCTCGGCACCGCGGTCGGCCATCGCGGCGAGGACCTCGCCCGCGGTCGCCTCGGGGTCGATGTCGAACGGGTCGCTCGCGTACACGGGCCCGGCGTCGAGCGCCTCGACGAGCTGGAACACCGTCGCGGCGGTGCGGGTGTCGCCGGCCATCACCGCGCGCTGGACCGGGGCGGCACCGCGGTACGCCGGCAGGTCGGAGAAGTGCAGGTTCACCCAGCCGAGCCGGGGCGCGTCGAGGGCCGGGCGGCGGAGCAGTGCACCGTAGGCGACGATGACCCCGAGGTCGGCCCGCAGGTCGACCAGGCGCGCAGTGACGTCGTCGTCCACCCGCGTCGCCTCGATCACCGGCAGGCCGAGTTCCGCCGCGACCTGCGCGACCGGGGTCGGCGTGAGGACGCGCTTCCGGCCCTGCGGTGTCGGCGGCCGAGTGAGCACGGCGGCGATCTCGTGGTCGGACGCCGCGAGGCGACGGAGGGTGGGGACGGCCGCAGCGGGGCTGCCGGCGACGACGAGGCGCATGGGTTCCATCGTCCCACGGGCCGAGGTGTCCGACGCGCGCGGGCATCGCGGATCCCCGAACACGCTGCGAGCCCGCTGAGTACCGTCCGGGTCATGAGTGACGTGACCACCTCCACCAACCGCTACGCCGGCTCGTCGATCCAGAAGGTCGCGATGGTCGTCGGCATCGTCTTCCTGCTCGTCGGGATCGCCGGGTTCGTGCCCGGGCTGACCTCCGGCGACCTCGGCGGTGCCGGACACGGCTCGATGGCGATGCTGCTCGGGATCTTCCAGGTCTCGGTGCTGCACAACATCGTGCACCTGCTGTTCGGCGTCGTCGGCCTGCTCGCGGCGAACCGGGCGACCGGCTCCCGCATGTACCTCGTGATCGGCGGGGTCGTCTACTTCGTGCTCTGGGTGTACGGGCTGTTCACCGCCGGCACGATGTCCGGCGCGAACTTCGTGCCGCTCAACTGGGCCGACAACTGGTTGCACCTCGTGCTCGCGATCGGCATGGTCGCCCTCGGCGTCGTGTTCCCGCGCGGTCGCCGGACGCCCGTCGGCGCCTGACCCCCGGGGCCTGCCCCCCCCCCCCCCGGGCCTGACCCCGGGGGCCGGCCCGCGAAACGCAACGTCGGCGGTTCCTCGCAGCGGTACTCCGCTGCGAGGAACCGCCGACGTTGCGTGTTGCGAGGGGATCGTCAGGCGGGGACGGCTGCGCGTGCGGCCACGAAGGCCTCGACGCAACGGTCGACCTGCTCGGGGGTGTGCGCGGCGGAGAGCTGCACCCGGATGCGTGCCCGCCCCTCCGGGACCACCGGGTAGCTGAACGCCGTGACGTAGACCCCGCGGGCCTGCATCTCGTCGGCGATCCGGGCCGTGCGCGCCGCGTCGTGGAACATCACCGGGACGATCGGGTGCTCCCCGGGCAGCAGCTCGAACCCGGCGTCGGTCATCGACGACCGGAAGCGCGCGGCGTTCGCGGCCAGCCGGGCGCGGGCGTCGTCCGATCGCTCGATCAGGTCGAGCGCCGCCACCGTGCCCGCGGCGATCACCGGGGCGAGCGAGTTCGAGAACAGGTACGGCCGGGAACGCTGGCGCAGCAGGTCGACGATCTCCCGGCGGCCGGAGACGTACCCGCCCGAGGCCCCGCCGAGTGCCTTGCCGAACGTCCCGGTCAGGACGTCCACCCGGTCCGCGACCCCGCACAGCTCGGGCGTGCCCCGTCCGTGCACGCCGACGAACCCGACGGCGTGCGAGTCGTCCACGACCACGAGGGCGTCGTACCGCTCCGCGAGATCGCAGATCTCGGCCAGCGGCGCGATCGACCCGTCCATCGAGAACACGCCGTCCGTGACCACGAGGCGGAACCGGGCGTCCGCGGCGGCGGCGAGCTGCGCCTCCAGGTCGGCGGTGTCCCGGTTCCGGTACCGGAACCGGCGCGCCTTGCTGAGCCGGATGCCGTCGATGACCGACGCGTGGTTCAGCTCGTCGGAGATCACGGCGTCCTCCGGACCGAGCAGGACCTCGAACAGCCCGCCGTTCGCGTCGAAGCACGACGAGTACAGGATCGTCGCCTCGGTGCCGAGGAAGCCGGAGACCCGTTCCTCGAGTTCGAGGTGCAGATCCTGCGTGCCGCAGATGAACCGCACACTGGCCATCCCGTAGCCCCAGCGGTCGAGGGCGTCCTTCGCGGCGTCCACGAGCTCCGGGGCGTCCGCGAGCCCGAGGTAGTTGTTCGCGCAGAAGTTCAGCAGCTCCGTTCCGCCGGCCTCGATCGCCGCGCGCTGGGGGCCGGCGATGCCGCGCTCCCGCTTCGTCAGCCCCGCCGCCTCGATGCCCGCGAGCTCTGCCTGCAGGTGGTCCTTGATCGCGCCGTACATCACGCCTCCGTCCAGTCGATGACGACCTTGCCGCCGTCCGCGCTCGCCGCCGCGGCGAACGCCTGCTGCCAGTCCCGTGCCGGGAAGCGCCCGGACACGAGCGAGCCGATCCGACCGCGGAGCGCCGCGCTCGTCTGCAGCATGCTGCTCATGGTCTGCCACGTCTCGAACATCTCGCGGCCGTAGATCCCCTTCACGGTGAGCATGTGCGTGACGACCTTCCCCCAGTCGACCGCGATCGGCCCGGACGGGAGTCCGAGCATCGCGATCCGGCCGCCGTGGTTCATCGTCTCGACCATCGCCGGCAGGGCCGTGGGCGCGCCGGACATCTCGAAGCCGACGTCGAAGCCCTCGCGCATGCCGAGCCGTTGCTGGGCGTCGCGGAGGGCCCCGACCGCGTCCTGCGACCCGGCGGTCGCCGCCCCACGTCCGGCGCCGGCGTCCGACACGTCGACGGCGAGGTCCGCGCCCATCGTCCTGGCGAGGGCGAGCCGGTTCGCACTGACGTCGGTGCCGACGACGAACCGGGCGCCGGCGTGCCGTGCGACGGCGATCGCCATGAGCCCGATCGGACCGCAGCCGGTGACGAGCACGTCCTCGCCGACGAGGGGGAACGCGAGCGCCGTGTGCACCGCGTTGCCGAGCGGGTCGAAGAGCGCGGCGATCTCGGGGTCGACGTCGGTGTGGTGCACCCAGACGTTCGCGGCGGGAAGCGTCAGGTACTCCGCGAAGGCGCCGTCCCGCTGCACGCCGACGCCCTTCGTGCGGATGCACATCTGGCGGCGGCCGGCCCGGCAGTTCCGGCAGGTGCCGCACACGATGTGGCCCTCACCGGAGACCCGGTCCCCCACGGCGACGTCGCGGACGGCGGACCCGACCTCGACCACCTCGCCGGAGAACTCGTGCCCGGGGACGAGCGGTGCGGAGACGGCCGACGCGGCCCAGTCGTCCCACCGCTCGATGTGCAGGTCGGTCCCGCAGATCCCGGTGCGGAGCACCCGGACGAGCACCTCGTCCGAGGCGGGGACCGGCACCGGTCGTTCGGTCATGATCAGTCCCGGACCGGCGTCCGGCTTCCAGAGCGCGCGCATCGGCGTCACCTCGTCACCTCGTTGTGCGTGTGGTGTGTTCGGCGGTGGCTCGTGACCACCGTCCCTCAGCCTGGCACAGGTGGCCGCGACGCGCGGGGCGGTCAGACCTCGGCGAAGGGCTCGGCGTCGTCGAGCCGGACGCGGAGCGTGGGTGCCGCACGACGGCGGTTGCCGCCGGGGAGCACCCGCCGGGTGGACGAGCGCCGGATGACCTCGGCCTTGAGCGTCGCCGCGACCTCGGCACCGTGCGCGTACGGGAACCGCACGATCGCCCGGACCGTGCCCGGGACCGGATCGTCCTCGACCGGCACCGGACCGAGCACGTCGCCGACCAGGGTGTCCCCGAGGGCCTCGACCGCGGCCGTCACGGCGTCGTCCGTGCCGGTCAGGGTCGCGACCCGCACCGCCGGTGGGAAGTGCAGCGCGCGACGGTCGACGAGCTCGTCGTGAGCGGGGCCGTCGAGCCGCCAGGTGGCCATCGCGGTCGCGAGCCGGCCGCCGATGCCGACCAGGTACACCTCGGACCCGGGGGCGCCCTTCGCCGCGGCGCCCGTCCAGAACCGCAGCACGTCCTCCTGCACGCGGAGGCCCTCGCGGGCGAGCATGCGCTCCGCGTCGAGGAGGAGCACGCAGGCGTACCCGCCCGGCACGTTGGGCTCGGCGCCGCGCGTGGCGACGACGACCGAGGGGCGGGCGGGGACCTCGTCGAGCGGTCGGGAACCGTCGGCGACGACGATGCGGGTGCCCGGGAACGCCCGGCCGAGCTCGTCGGCGGTGCGCTGAGCGCCCTGCCCGACGGGCTTCACGGTGCCGTTGCCGCACGTCGGGCACCGGAAGCCCACGGCGAGGGCGCCGCAGAACCGACACTGCGGGGCCGCGCCGCGGTGGGGTTGGCCGAGCGGTCCCCCGCACACCCGGCAGTGCGCCCGTTCCCCGCACTCGGCGCAGACCAGGCCGGTGCCGAACCCGGGACTCGCGACCTGCACGAGCACCGGCCCGTGCTGACTCGCCTCGCGCGCCGCACGCCAGGCCGTGCTCGGGATGCGTGCCTGGGCCGCGAACCCCTCGGCACCGCCCTGCTGCACCGTCGGGATGACCTTCGGGGTTGGCTGCCGGTACGGAGCGACCTCGTTGAGCCAGTGCAGTTCGACGAGCCGTTGCACGTCGGTGCTCCGCGCGTGCGAGACGAACAGCAGCCCGGCGCCGGACTGGGCCGCCCGGACGAGCGCGACGTCACGGGTGTGCACGTACGGTGCCCGGGGCTCGACGAACGAGGCGTCCCCGTCGTCCCACACGACGATCAGACCGAGGTCGGTCGCCGGCGCGTACATCGCGGTGCGGTTGCCGATCGCCACGACGGCGTGCGACCGGGCCTGCAGCAGTGCCTTCGCCCGCGCGCCGTTCGTCTGCTTGGCGTCGAAGCGCACGACGCGCTCGGCCGGCAGCACGGCGAGGAGGGCCCGCTCGAGGTCGGTCACGTCACGGAAGTCGGGGACCGCGACGACCGCGGACTGCTCGGCGGCGACGGCGTGCGCCGCCGCCTGGGCGATCGTCGCGGCCCAGCCGGGGACCCAGACCGGATCCGGACCCGACTCCGGAGCGGCGAGAGCCGGGTCCGGGTGCAGCGCGACGGGGTGCGGCAGGGCGGCCACCGCAGCGCGTCCGTGGTCGGTGACCAGCGCCTCCAGGACGCCCTCGGCGTACCCGGCGACGGGGCCGGCCGTGACCGACGGCGGCGACCACTCGGGATCCCGCGCGAGCCAGGCCTTCTCGGCGCGCACCTGCCGGGGCGGGACGGCGAGCCGGAGCACGTCGGAGGCGACCCCCGCGGCCCGGTCGGCGACGGCCCGGGCGAGCGACCAGATCTCCGGTGCCAGGACGGGCACCGGCGAGACGACCTGCTCGACCGGGCTCAGCTCACCCGCGAAGGTCGTGTCGGCGTCGGCGGCGTCCGCCGCGACGACCTCGACCACCCAGGCGTCGGACATCCGCGCCCCGGTGCGCAGCGGCACCTTGACACGGACGCCCGGCACACAGTCGTCCTCGAGCTCGGCCGGCACCCGGTAGTCGAACAGACGGTCCAACTGCGGGAGCGGCGAGTCGAGGACGACACGCGCGACGACGGGCACGCGGTGCCCTAGACGGTGGCGGCGACGAGTCCTGCGGCGGCGCGGAGTTCCTCGACGCGGTCGAGCTGCTCCCAGGTGAAGCCGGGCAGCTCGCGGCCGAAGTGGCCGTACGCCGCGGTCTGCGCGTACCGGGGCTTGAGCAGGTCGAGGTCGCGGATGATCGCGGCCGGACGCAGGTCGAACACCTGCGTGATCGCGGCCTCGATCGTGGCGTCGTCGACATGGCCGGTGCCGAACGACTCGACGTACAGCCCGACGGGCTTCGCGCGGCCGATGGCGTACGCCACCTGCACCTCGAGCCGGTCCGCGAGCCCCGCCGCGACGGCGTTCTTCGCGACCCAGCGCAGCGCGTACGCGGCCGAGCGGTCGACCTTCGACGGGTCCTTGCCGCTGAACGCGCCACCACCGTGCCGGGACGCTCCACCGTACGTGTCGACGATCACCTTGCGACCGGTCAGCCCGGCGTCGCCCTGGGGACCACCGATCTCGAACCGGCCGGTCGGGTTCACGATCACGTCGACGTGCGACGAGTCGAGGTCCACCAGGTCGAGCACCGGACGGATCACGTGCTCGGTGATCTGCGCCGTGAGCTCGGCGAGCGTCACCGCCGGCGAGTGCTGCGTCGAGAGCACGACGGTCTCGACGGTCTTCGGGACGACGCCGTCGTACCCGACCGTGACCTGCGTCTTCCCGTCGGGGCGGAGGAAGTCGAGCACACCGGTCTTGCGCACCTCGGCCAGACGCTCCGCCAGGCGGTGCGCGAGCCAGATCGCGACGGGCATGTACTCCGGCGTCTCGTTCGTCGCGAAACCGAACATGATGCCCTGGTCACCGGCACCCTGCCGGTCGAGCGGGTCGACGCCCGCGCCGGAGCGGCTGTCGAGCGACTCGTCGACGCCCTGCGCGATGTCCGGCGACTGCGCACCGATCGAGACCTCGACGCCGCAGGTGCGACCGTCGAACGAGACCTCGGACGAGTTGTACCCGATGCCCGTGATGACGTCGCGGACGAGCTTCGGGATCTCGACGTAGCCCGAGGTCGTGACCTCGCCGGCGACGTGCACCAGCCCAGTCGTCACCATCGTCTCGACGGCGACGCGCGCGTGCGGGTCGACCGTGAGCAGCGCGTCGAGGATCGTGTCCGAGATCTGGTCGCAGATCTTGTCGGGGTGCCCCTCCGTCACCGACTCGGACGTGAAGAGGCGCAGGTTGGTGCTCGTCACCGCGGTCAGTCGGTGGGCTGCTGCTTGGTGACGGTCAGCTTGTCCTCGTTGATCTCGTGGAGAGCGACGGACAGCGGCTTGTCGTCGATGGTCGAGTCGACGAGCGGCCCGACGTTGTCGAAGAGCGATCCCTCGTGCAGGTCCGCGTAGTAGTCGTTGATCTGACGAGCGCGCTTCGACGCGAAGATGACGAGCGCGTACTTCGACTCCACCTTGGACAGCAGGTCGTCGATGGGCGGGTCGATGATGCCCTGGGGGTTGGCCATGGTGTCTCCAGTCGGCAGAAGATGGTGTGTGCCCCGGAGGGCACGGGCGCTCCCGGCTAGGGCGCAGTGAACAAGTCTACGACTTCTCGTGCCGCGGTGCCGACATCGGAGTTCACGATCCGCACGTCGAACTCGTCCTGGGCGGCGAGCTCGACCTTGGCGGTCTCGAGCCGGCGGGCCTGTTCCTCGGCGGACTCGGTGCCGCGGCCGATCAAGCGGCGGACGAGTTCCTCCCACGTCGGCGGGAGCAGGAACACCAGGACCGCCTCGGGCATGGCGTCGCGCACCTGCCGCGCGCCCTGCAGGTCGATCTCGAGCATCACCTTGTCGCCGGCGTCGAGCGCGCGGTCGATCGGCGGCCGCGGGGTGCCGTAGCGGTAGGAGTTGTGCACGACCGCCCACTCCAGGAGCTCGCGGTCGCGGATCATCCGGTCGAACTCGGCGTCGTCGACGAAGTAGTAGTGCACGCCGTCGACCTCGCCCGGTCGGGGCTTCCGGGTCGTCGCGGAGACGCTGAGGTTCACGTCCGGGTACTGCTCGCGGATGTACGCGCTCACCGTGCCCTTGCCCACGGCGGTGGGTCCGGCGAGCACGACGAGCTTCGACGTGCCACGTTTCCGGCCGCGCGCGGCGAGCCAGTCGGCCAGGGCCGAACGCTGCCGCGAGCCGAGTCCGCCGAGGCGCTTCGACGGCGCGATCCGCAGCTCGCTCATCACGGCCTCGGCACGGGCGGGACCGATGCCCGAGATGCTCGTCAGGAGGTCGCGGACGCGCAGCGACTTCTCGGCGGGCAGGTCGGCGTCGGACCAGGCGGCGCGGGCGACCTCGAGGGGGCTGCGCTCCCCCGACGCGACCTGCGCCTTGACCGCTGCCCGGGCGCGTCGCGCGGCCACGGCGGCGCGGGCGGCGGCGACCCGGTCGACCTCCGGCGGGTTCCGGTGCGCGGGGAGGCCGCTGCGGTCCACGGGTGCGCCGTCCGTGCCGTCCGTCACGCGGCCACCTCCAGCGCCACACGGATGCGGTCCGCCCGCTCCTGCACGAGCCCGGCGACCCCGTCGGGGCCGGCGGACAGCAGCCCGCGGGACTCGCTCACGAGCACCTGCTCGGCACGAGAGCCGTACAACGACCGGAGGTCCTCGATCCGGGCGCCCTGCGCGCCGAAGCCCGGGGCGAGCACCGGCGCGGAGCCGATGGCCGCCGCGTCGATGCCGAAGTCGTCGAGGTCGAGGGTGGCGCCGAGCACGAGCCCGACGTCCCCGAGCGGCTGGTCGCCGCCGGTCCGGTTGTCGTCTGCCACATCGAGCACGATACCGGCCGCGACCGTCCGGCCGGCACGCGGGCCCTCGGCGACGACCGCGGTCTGCAGCAGCCGTGCCTCGGGGTTGCTCGTCGCGGCGAGCACGAAGACCCCCGCACCGTTCCGGCGCGCCACGTCGACGGTGCCGACGAGCGACCCGTAGCCGAGGTACGGCGAGACCGTCATCGCGTCGGCCCGGAACGGCCCGTCGCGGTCCAGCCACGCCAGCGCGTAGTCGTCACCGGTCGAGCCGATGTCGCCCCGCTTGACGTCGGCGACGACCAGGAGGCCCGCATCACGTGCCCGACGGACGGTCGCGTCGAGCGCGCGGTAGCCGGCGACCCCCGCCGCCTCGAAGAAGGCGACCTGCGGCTTGACGATCGCCGCGCGGCCGGCGGCCGCGTCGACCAGGGCGGCGCCGAACGCCGTCAGCCCCTGCTCGTCGCGGCCGAGCCCCCACGCCGCCAGGGTGGCGGCGTGGGGGTCGATGCCGACGCACAGTGCGGAACGCGACCCGATGGCGGCGGCGAGCCGCACGCCGAAGGGGGCCGTGCCTCCCGGCCGGGTGTCAGCTGCCACGGGACCGGCCGTCACCAGGTCGCGCGCTCGAGCGCGTAGTCCTGCAGGCTTCGGACGCTGTGCGGCGTGCCGATCGTCTCGATCGCCGCGACCGCTGCACCCAGCTGCGCGATGGTCGTGAAGAGCGGCTTGTCCGCCGCGACCGTCGCCGCACGGATCTCGTACCCGTCCGCGCGACCGGCGGCACCGGACGGCGTGTTGATGACGATGTCGACCTCGTCGCGGGCGAGCAGGTCGACGACGCTCTCGCCGCCCTCGCTGTACTTGCCGACCAGCGTGACCTCGATGCCGTTGCGGCGGAGCACCTCGGCGGTGCCCTCGGTCGCGGTGATCGTAAAGCCGAGCTGCTGCAGGCGGTGCACCGGCAGGACCACCTGGCGCTTGTCGGTGTCCGCGACGCTCACGAACACCGTGCCGCTCGTCGGCAGGCCGCCGTACGCGGCGTCCTGCGACTTGAGGAAGGCGCGGGGGAAGTCGCGGTCGATGCCCATGACCTCGCCCGTGGAGCGCATCTCCGGGCTGAGCACCGAGTCGACGACCTGGCCGTCGTGGGTGCGGAAGCGGCGGAAGGGCAGCACGGCCTCCTTGACGGCGACCGGTGCCTGCGCGGGCACGGACGAGCCGTCACGCTCGGGCAGCAGGCCCTCGGCGACGAGCGCGTCGATCGAGGTGCCGGTCATGATGCGGCTCGCGGCCTTCGCGAGCGGGATGCCGAGCGCCTTCGAGACGAACGGGACCGTGCGGCTCGCGCGCGGGTTCGCCTCGAGCACGTAGAGCACGCCGGCGCCGATGGCGAACTGGACGTTGAGCAGGCCCTGCACGCCGATGCCGCGTGCGATCCGCTCGGTGGCCTCGACCACGCCGCGGATCTCCGCCTTGCCGAGTCCGACCGGGGGCAGGGTGCACGCCGAGTCGCCGGAGTGGATGCCGGCCTCCTCGATGTGCTCCATGATGCCGCCGATGTACAGGCGCTCCCCGTCGAACAGCGCGTCGACGTCGATCTCCACCGCGTCGTCCAGGAACCGGTCGACGAGCAGCGGGAGCTCCGGGCCGATGATCGCCTGGTCGGCCATCCGGTCGAAGTAGTCCGCCAGGGCGGCCGGGTCGTAGACGATCTCCATGCCGCGGCCGCCGAGCACGAAGGACGGGCGGACGAGGACCGGGTAGCCGATCTCCTCGGCGACCGCGGTCGCGCTCGCCAGGTCGTGCGCGGTGCCGTTGCGCGGTGCGAGCAGGCCGGCCTGCTCGAGGATCGCGGAGAACTGCCCGCGCTCCTCGGCGGAGTCGATCGCCGCGGGGCTCGTGCCGAGGATCGGGATCCCGGCCGCCTCGAGCGGCTTCGCCAGGCCCAGGGCGGTCTGGCCGCCGAGCTGCACGACGACGCCGACGAGCTCGCCGGAAGCGGCCTCGGCCTCGATGACCTCGAGGACGTCCTCTGTGGTGAGCGGCTCGAAGTAGAGCCGGTCCGAGGTGTCGTAGTCGGTCGACACCGTCTCCGGGTTGCAGTTGATCATGATCGTCTCGAACCCGGCCTCGCTGAGCGCGAAGGAGGCGTGGACGCACGAGTAGTCGAACTCGACGCCCTGGCCGATGCGGTTCGGGCCGGAGCCGAGGATGACGACCTTCTTGCGGTCGCTCGGGGCGACCTCGGTCTCGGTGTCGTACGACGAGTAGTGGTACGGCGTGAGGGCCGGGAACTCGCCGGCGCAGGTGTCGACCGTCTTGAAGACGGGGCGGATGCCCAGGGCGTGCCGCGCGTCGCGGGCCTCCTGCTCGGAGATCCCCCGCAGGCCCGCGATCTGAGCGTCGCTGAAGCCGTGCTCCTTGGCCCACCGGAGGGTGCCCGCGTCGAGCGTCTCGGCTGCTGCGACCTCGGCCGCGACCTCGTTGATGAGGACGATCTGGTCGATGAACCACGGGTCGATCTTCGTGGCCTCGAAGACCTCGTCCGCCGTGGCGCCGGCGACGAGCGCCTGCTGCACCGTGACGATGCGGCCGTCGGTCGGCACCTGGGCCTTCTCGAGCAGCGCGTCCTTGTCGAGCTCGGCCGCCCGGGTGTCCCAATGGAAGCTCGAGCCGCGCTTCTCGAGGCTCCGCAGGGACTTCTGCAGCGCGGTGGCGTAGTTCCGGCCGATGGCCATCGCCTCGCCGACGCTCTTCATCGTGGTTGTGAGCGTGGCGTCGGCCGCCGGGAACTTCTCGAACGCGAACCGCGGGGTCTTCACGACGACGTAGTCGAGCGTCGGCTCGAAGCTCGCCGGGGTGACGCGGGTGATGTCGTTCTCGATCTCGTCCAGGCGGTACCCGATGGCGAGCTTCGCGGCGATCTTCGCGATCGGGAAGCCCGTGGCCTTCGACGCGAGCGCCGACGAGCGGGAGACGCGCGGGTTCATCTCGATGACGATCAGGCGGCCGTTGGACGGGTCGACGGCGAACTGGATGTTGCAGCCACCGGTGTCGACACCGACGCGACGGATGATGTCGATGCCGATGTTCCGCATGTTCTGGTACTCGCGGTCGGTCAGCGTCAGCGCGGGGGCGACCGTGATCGAGTCGCCCGTGTGGACGCCCACCGGGTCCACGTTCTCGATCGAGCAGATCACGACGGTGTTGTCGAAGTTGTCCCGCATGAGCTCGAGCTCGTACTCCTTCCAGCCGAGGATCGACTCCTCGAGGAGCACCTCGGTGGTCGGGCTGGACTGCAGGCCGTCGCCGACGAAGCGGACGAGCTCCTCCTCGTTGTAGGCGAAGCCCGAACCGAGGCCGCCCATCGTGAAGGACGGCCGGACGACGAGCGGGTACCCGAGGTCGGCCGCGAACGCCTTGGCTTCCTCGAGGGTGTGCGCGATGTGGCTGCGGGCCACGTCGGCGCCGGACTCGAGGACGAGCTCCTTGAAGAGCTGGCGGTCCTCGCCGCGCTGGATCGCGTCGACCTTGGCGCCGATGAGCTCGACGCCGTACTTCTCGAGGATGCCCTCGGCTTCGAGCTTGATCGCCGCGTTGAGCGCCGTCTGACCGCCGAGGGTCGGCAGGACCGCGTCGGGCTGCTCGATCTTGATGATCTCCTCGAGCGAAGCGCTCGTGATCGGCTCGATGTAGGTCGCGTCGGCGAAGTCCGGGTCGGTCATGATCGTCGCCGGGTTCGGGTTGACGAGGATGACGCGGACGCCCTCGGCGCGGAGGACGCGGCACGCCTGGGTGCCGGAGTAGTCGAACTCGGCGGCCTGCCCGATGACGATCGGGCCGGAGCCGATGACGAGGACGGAGTTGATGTCTGCGCGCTTCGGCATCAGTTGGCTTCCTTCGTGACGTCGGCTGCGGGGGTCGTGGCGGTGGCGGTGGCCGCGTCGAGCGGCTCCCCCGCACGGCGCGCGCGGACCAGGTCGGCGAACCGGTCGAACAGGTACATGGAGTCGTGCGGGCCGGCGGCCGCCTCCGGGTGGTACTGCACGCTGAAGGCGGGCACGTCGAGGGCGCGGAGCCCCTCGACCACCTGGTCGTTCAGGGAGTAGTGCGAGACCTCGACCCGACCGAACCCGGCGGGCGACTCGACGACCTGGTCCAGGGGCGCGTCGACCGCGAAGCCGTGGTTCTGGCTCGTGATCTCGACCTTGCCCGTGGCGGTGTCGAGCACCGGCTGGTTGATCCCGCGGTGGCCGAACGGCAGCTTGTAGGTGCCGAAGCCCAGCGCGCGGCCGAGGAGCTGGTTGCCGAAGCAGATGCCGAAGAACGGGCGGCCGGTCCGCAGCGACTGCTGCAGGAGGTCGACCTGCGCGTCGCTCGCGGCGGGGTCGCCGGGGCCGTTCGAGTAGAACAGGGCGTCCGGCGCGAGGTCCTCGAGCGCCGCGGCGGTGATGTCCTGCGGCACGACGTGCACCTCGAACCCGCGCTCGGCGAGGTAGCGGGTGGTCGACGCCTTCACGCCCAGGTCGAGCACGGCGAGCCGGCCGATCTGCTCCCCGACGGCCGGGACCACGTAGGTCTCCGGCGTGGAGACGACCGACGAGAAGCTCGCACCCTGCATCGCGGCCTGGTCGCGGACGGCGGCCAGCTGCTCGTCGGCGGACAGGTCCGCGTCCGCACCGCTGAAGACGCCGCCCTTCATGGCGCCTGCGTCGCGGATCCGGCGGGTGAGCGCGCGGGTGTCGATCCCGGAGATGCCGACGATGCCGTCGCGCTCCAGGTGGTCGTCGAGCGTGCCGTTCGCGCGGTGGTTCGACACGACGCGGCTGGGGTCGCGGACGACGTAGCCCGCCACCCAGATGCGACGGGACTCGGGGTCCTCGTCGTTGACGCCCGTGTTGCCGATGTGCGGTGCCGTCTGCACCACGATCTGTCCGGCGTAGGACGGGTCGGTCAGCGTCTCCTGGTAGCCGGTCATGCCCGTGGCGAAGACCACCTCGCCGAGGGATCGGCCTCGGGCGCCGTACGCCCATCCGTCGTACCGGGTGCCGTCCTCGAGGACCAGCACGGCCCGTTCGCGTGTCATCAGTTCGTCCCTTCGCCCGCGGGGTGCGGGTGTTCGCGCGTCGTCGTCAGTCCCTGCAGGGCGGCGAGTGCTGCTGCGCCGCCTTCCGGGAACCGGAAGTAGGTGTCGAGGTCCGTCGCACCTGCGGCGCCGGTCGCCGTCCATCGCAGACGGACCAGTCCCCCGGGCTCGACCACACGGTCGATGGCCCACGTGGCGCGGTCGGCGCCGCGCACGGCGTCCACCGCGATCCAGCGGTCCACGGCGCCGGCGTGGTGCAGGACCACCCCGGTGTCGTGGACGGTCACCCCGCCGCGGCCCCGGAACCCGAGACCGCCGGCGGTGATGCGTTCGAGTGGCTCGTCGGCGCGGGTCGTCGCGACGGTGAACCCGTCCCAGGACCCGGCTGCCGGTCCGACGTCGGTCGGGACCGGGACGGGAGGCACGGCTGCCGTCTGACGCCTGGCCCGCGTCCGCCAGGTGCGCGCCATGGCGACGAACAGCAGGGCGACGAGGGCCAGGACGATCCCGCCGACGAGCCAGCGCAGCGCGTCACCGCTCATGCCGTCGCCTCCGCCCGCACGCTGCGCGCGTGCGCCGCGACGGTCTCGGCGTCGACGAGCTGGCCGTCGAGCACCGTCGGGGCGCCGTGGTGGAACGTCGCGACCACACGGCCGGGCAGCCGCATGCCGAGGTACGGCGAGTTCTGCGATTGGCCGGCGAGGTCGGCGATGGAGAACTCCCGCACCGCGGCGGGGTCGTAGAGCGTGAGCTCGGCGGGGGCGCCCTCGGCGATGCGCTGGCCGTGCCCCTCGACCTGGCCGATGCGGGCCGGCGCCTCGGACAGGACGCGCGCGACGTCGGCCCAGTCGAGCTGCCCGCTCTCGACCACGGCGGCGTGCACGACGCTCAGCGCCGACTCGAGCCCGACCATGCCGTTGGCGGCAGCCGGCCACTCGCAGCACTTCGCCTCGGCGGTGTGCGGTGCGTGGTCCGTCGCGACGATGTCGATCGTGCCGTCCGCCAGGGCACCGCGGAGCGCGTCGACGTCCTCACGGGAGCGCAGCGGCGGGTTCACCTTGTAGCGCGCGTCGTACCCGGGCGCCCCGTCGACCCCGGCGATGAGGTCCTCGGTGAGCACGAGGTGGTGCGGCGTGACCTCGGCGGTGACGTCGATGCCGCGGGACTTCGCCCAGCGGATGACCTCGACGCTGCCGGCGGTGGACACGTGGCAGACGTGCAGCCGGGCACCGACGTGGTCGGCGAGCAGCACGTCGCGGGCGATGATCGCCTCCTCCGCCACCGCGGGCCAGCCGGCGAGCCCGAGCTCCGACGACAGCCGGCCCTCGTTCATCTGCGCGCCGATGGTGAGCCGCGGTTCCTGCGCGTGCTGCGCGAGGACCCCGCCGAAGCCCTTGATGTACTCGAGCGCCCGGCGCATGAGCAGCGGGTCGGCGACGCAGGACCCGTCGTCCGAGAACACCCGGACCTTCGCCCTGCTCGTCGCCATGGCCCCGATCTCGGACAGGTGGGTTCCCTGCAGCCCCTGCGACACCGCACCGATCGGGCGGACCGTGACGTACCCGGCGTCGTCGCCGAGCGCCTGCACCTGCTCGACGACCCCCGCCGTGTCGGCGACCGGCGACGAGTTCGCCATCGCGTTCACCGCGGTGAAGCCGCCGGCGGCCGCCGCTCGCGACCCGGTGAGCACCGTCTCGGACTCCTCGAAACCGGGCTCGCGGAGGTGCGTGTGGAGGTCCACGAGGCCGGGCAGCGCGATCAGCCCGTCAGCGTCGACGACCGTGGCCCCGGCCGCGTCGAGACCGGACCCGACCGCGGTGATGCGCCGCGCCTCCAGGCGGATGTCGGCACGCGTGCCGTCGACCAGCTGCGCGCCACGGATGAGGTGAGCGGTCATGCGACGGACTCCTTCGGTTCGTGCTCGCCCGTCAGGGCGAGGTAGAGGACGGCCATCCGGACCGACACGCCGTTCGCGACCTGCTCGACGACGGTCGAGCGGGGGTCGTCGGCGGCGACCCCGGCGATCTCGAGTCCGCGGTTCATCGGCCCCGGGTGCATGATCAGCGTGCGCTCGGACAGGGCCGCCGCGCGGGCCGCCGTCAGGCCGAAGTGCCGCGTGTACTCGCGGGGGTTCGGGAAGAACGCGTCGTTCATGCGCTCCTGTTGGATGCGGAGGAGCATCACGACGTCCGGGTCCTCGGCGAGGGCCGCGTCGAGGTCGTGGTGCACTGCTCCGCCGAACGGGCGGTCGACCGCCGGCAGGAGCGTCGGCGGAGCCGCGAACGTGACCTGGGCGCCGAGCGTGCGGAGGAGCCAGGCGTTCGACCGGGCGACGCGGCTGTGCAGGACGTCGCCGACGATCGTCACGCGGACACCGTCCAGGGCCGCGCCCCGGCTGGCGTCACCGTGCAGCCGACGGCGCATCGTGAAGGCGTCGAGGAGCGCCTGGGTCGGGTGCTCGTGCGTCCCGTCGCCGGCGTTCACCACCGGGACGTCGATCCAGTCGGCCTCGGCGAGGACCCGCGGAGCGCCGGACGCGGGGTGCCGCATCACGATGCCGTCGATGCCCATCGCGCCGAGGGTCTGCACGGTGTCCTTGAGCGACTCGCCCTTCGAGACGCTCGAGCCCTTCGCAGCGAAGTTGATGACGTCGGCGGAGAGCCGCTTCGCCGCCGCCTCGAAGGAGATGCGGGTGCGGGTGGAGTCCTCGAAGAACAGGTTGACGACGGTCTTGCCGCGGAGGGCCGGGAGCTTCCGGACCTCGCGCGTGTTGACCTCGGCCATCTCCTCGGCGACGTCGAGGATCCGGACGGCCTCGTCGCGCGACAGGTCGGCGGTGGAGAGCAGGTGGCGCATCAGGCGTCGTCCCCCGGCTGCTCGATCACGACTTCGTCGGTGCCGTCGGTCTCGGTGAGGCGTAGCGTGACCCGTTCGTCGGACGCCGTCGGCAGGTTCTTGCCGACGTGGTCCGCCCGGATGGGGAGCTGCCGGTGCCCGCGGTCGACGAGCACGGCGAGCCGCACCGCACGGGGCCGCCCGATGCCCTGCAGGGCGTCGAGGGCGGCCCGCACGGTGCGGCCGGAGTACAGCACGTCGTCGACGAGCACGACGACCTTGCCGTCGATGCCGCTCGTCGGGATCGTGGTGCGGTGCGGTGCACGACCGATGCCGTGCCCCAGGTCGTCCCGGTGCATCGTCACGTCGAGCGTGCCGAGGCGCTGGTCGCGCTCGGCGGCCCACTCGGGCTCGATGTCCGCGAGCAGCGACGCGAGCCGCTCGGCCAGGACGGCACCCCGCGTCGGGATACCCAGGAGCACGAGGTCCGAGGCACCGTGGTTGGCCTCGAGGATCTCGTGCGCGATGCGTGTCAGGGCACGCGTGATGTCGGGCTGTTGCAGGACCGTTCTGGTGCCCACGCCGACCTCCTTCCCCGCCTCACCGGACGGACTTAAAGGACGCTGACGTGGTCAACCCTACCGGGACTCCTGGTCCCCTGCGACCGTCCGGCCGGACGGTGCGGCGTCGTCGTCGGCAGCGCCGGCGGAGGGAGCGGTGGCCGCCTTCGCCGACGGTGCACGGCCGCCCGCCACGGCGCCGAGCACGCCGTTCACGAAGCTCGCCGAGTCGTCGGTCGACAGCGACTGCGCGAGCTCGACCGCCTCGGCGATCGCCACCGCGTCCGGGACCTCCGGGTTGTACCGGAGCTCCCAGACACCCATCCGCAGGATGCAGCGGTCGAGCACGGGCATGCGGGCGATGGACCATCCCTGCGCGTGCTCCACGATCACCTTGTCGATGGCCGACCGGTCGTCGTCGACGCCCGTGACGATCTGCCGGGCGTAGTCCCAGCTCGAGGCACGCTCGGGCTGGTCGAGGTGCCGGACGGTCTCGGTCGCCAGGACGTCGGCGATCGGGAGCTCACGCACCTCGGCCACGTACAGCATGTCGAGGGCGCGCTTGCGGGCCTTCGAACGAGCACTCATCGGGCGGACGCCTAGGAGTTGACGCGGCCGAGGAAGCTGCCGTCGCGCGTGTCGATCTTCACGGTGGTGCCGTTCTCCAGGTACAGCGGCACCTGGATGCGGTGGCCGGTCGCGATGATCGTCGCGTCCTTCGTGCCGCCGGAGGAACGGTCGCCCTGCAGGCCCGGCTCGGTCTCGACCTCGGTGACGATCGACGTCGGGAGCTCGATGTAGAGCGGGTTGCCCTCGTTCATCGCGATGGTGACCATCGCGGACTCGAGCAGGAAGTTCTTCGCGTCGCCGACCACGGCCTCGGAGACCGGGATCTGGTCGTAGGTGTCGGTGTCCATGAACACGTAGGACTCGCCGTCCTGGTACAGGTACTGGTAGTCACGGCGGTCGACGGTCGCGGTGTCGATCTTCGCGCCGGCGTTGAACGTGCGGTCGACGACCTTGCCCGAGACGACGTTCTTCAGCTTGGTGCGGACGAACGCGCCGCCCTTGCCCGGCTTGACGTGCTGGAACTCGACGACCGACCAGAGCTGCCCGTCGATGATGAGAACGGCGCCGTTCTTGATGTCAGTGGTACTCGCCATGGGTCTTCCGTTCGATGGTGTTGTGAAGGTCTCCCGGACGTGCGTCCGGTCCCGACGGCGGCCGGGAGGCCCGTGCCGACGCCCCGACGAGTGTAGCGGACGGGCGCGGGACGGCCAGGCGCGACGGCGGGCGCGGGTCAGCGTCGTCGGCGCGCCCGCCACGCGTCGACCGCGGCCCACAGGAGCAGCACGACGGCCGCACCGCCCATCAACCCGCCGGCGGCGCCGGTGGACAGGACCGCCGTCGGCCGGGCCGGCATCGCCAGGTACACGATCGACAGCACCCCCGCACCGGCGCCGAGCAACACCAGGAGCACCCGGCGGATCAGTCCCGACACGACCTCGCGGTCCCGCCGGTCCGAGAACAACCGGATGTTGACGGCGAGCTTGCCGTTCTCGAGTGCCTCGCCGATGCGGTCCACGCGTCGCGGCAACCGACGGACCGTGGACACGACGCCGAAGAGCTCGCGGATCGCCAGGTCCCGCACCGCACGGGGGCGCAGCTGGTCCCGGATCTGCCCCCTGGCCAGGTCCCGCGACTCCTCGAGCAGGTCGAACGACGGCGCGAGCGTCCGAAGCGTGCCCTCGAAGATCGCCAGCGCACGTGCTGCCGCGACGAAGTCCGGCGGCGGCTTGAGCCGGTACCGACCGAACACGGCGACGGCGTCGTCCACCGTCTCGACGCCGATCCGCGCACCGGGCCCGAGCTCGTCCGCGACGAACGCCGCGATGTCCCGGCGGAAGTCGGCCTCGTCCTCGTCGTTCCGGACCGGCGCCATCCGCAGCACACCGTCGGCGATCCGGGCGGTGTCGTCCTGGATGTACCCGGCGAGCAGGTCCTGCACGGTCTCGCGGAGTCCGGGGTCGAGCCGCCCGACCGACCCGAAGTCGATGAGCGCCGGGCGGCCGTCCGGCAGCAGCACGACGTTCCCCGGGTGCAGGTCGGCGTGGTAGATCCCGTCGAACACGACCTGCCGCAGGAACGCGTCGAGGACGGCGCGCATCGGCTCGTCGAGGTCCCGCGTCGACCGGGCGGCACGTAGCGCGCTGAGGGTCTCGCCCTCGAGGAACTCCATGACCATCACACGTCGGCTCGACAGGTCCCGGTAGGGCTCCGGGAACGCCACCGCGTCGGGCCGGGCGCTCCGTGCCTGCGCGGCGCGGAGTGCTGCGAGGTTCCGCATCTCCGACGAGAAGTCCACCTGCCGGACCAGGTCGTCGGCGTACTGCTGCGCGACGTCGGCGACCCCGACCTGCCGCGCCTCGCTGCTCGTCCGGGCCAGGAACCGCACCACGCGGAGCGCGATGTCGACGTCGCGACGCACCGCCGCGTCGATGCCGGGGCGCTGGACCTTCACCGCCACGACCGTGCCGTCCTGCAGCGTCGCACGGTGCACCTGCGCGATCGAGGCGGCGGCGACCGGCTCCGGGTCGAAGCTCGCGAACACCTGGTCGACCGGGGCACCGAGCTCCTCCTCGAGCAGGGCGGCGACCGCGCCGGCGTCCGCCGGGGTCACGCTCCGCTGCAGGTGCGCGAGCCCCTCGGTCCACTCCTCCGGCAGCAGGTCGTCCCGCGTCGAGAGCAACTGGCCCATCTTCACGAAGCCGCCGCCGGCCTCCTCGAGGGCCCGCCGCAGGTGTTCCGCCTGGTCACGACGCAGGTCGGCGGTCTCGGGGGCGTGCGAGAAGTCGAGCCGGCGGAAGGGCAGTAGACGGTGACGACGGGCGATCGCGAGCAGCTCGGCGAAGCGGCGGCCACGGGACCGCAGGCTGCCGGCGTCGACGTCCTGCTGACCGAGGTCGCTCAGACGGGGCGGGGTGGGCACCGGACCAGTCTGCTCCCCCGCCCTGCGCACCTGCCGCGCTCCTCCACAGCCTGGAGGCACGGCGCGCCCTCCACAGGTCGGCTCGCCTCCGACGTCGGCGTGCGCCCGGCGCGCGACGTTGGGTGGCATGGAGACCGCACTCGTCGCGGCGAGCATCGCCGCCCTGGCGTCCACTGTCGGCGCCGTCGTCAGCTGGTTCGGCGCGTTCCAGGCGCGACGGACCGTGATCCGCCACCACGCCTGGGAACGCTTCACCTGGGCGCTCCGTCAGCAGCCGCACGACCGTGCGTACGACATCTCGATCGCTGTGCTCCGGAACCTCGCGACCGTATCGTGGTGGCCGAAACCGGATCGCCGACTGGCGTACCGCGCGCTCCGTCGTCGGGAACGGGCCGCAGCCGACGCCGAACGACCGCAAGGACCGACCGCTGGACAGGAGGCCGACTCATGAGGATCTTCCGACCACTGCCGGACGCACTCGATCCAGACCGTGACGACGACGAGTACTGGGCGTGGGAGAACGGGGCCACGCTCGACGAGTTCCGCGAGTGGGAACGCACCGGTGTGCTGACCGTCTCGATGCGCGTGCGGTGGTGGTGGCGTCGGACACGACCCACGCTGCGGTGATCCCGCGCGGAGCTAGATGTACTAGGCCGTTAGGTTGGTGACACTCGGGCTGCAGGTGTGAGTCCGTGGCTTGAGTGGGTCCGGCCAGTGTTGTAGTGCTCGATCCAGGGCGCAAGCGCGTCAGTTCGGGCCTGGTTGCTGGTGAAAGGCTGCCGGTACGCCCACTCGGTCGCGAGGGTCCGGTTGAACCGCTCGACCTTGCCGTTCTGCCACGGGCAGTGGGGTTTGATGAACTTCTGCCGCGCGCCCAGCGCCGCGACGGCGTCCTTGAACGCGGCCGAGTGCCGGTAGGCGAACGCGTTGTCCGAGATCACGCGCTCGATCGTTGCGATGCCGTGCTCAGCGAAGTAGGCCGCCGCGCGTGTCAGGAACGCTGCTGCGGTCGCGCCTTTCTCATCTGGGTGGATCTCCGCGTAGGCGAGTCGAGTGTGATCATCGACGGCCGCGTGGACGTAGTCGAACCCGATGCCGCGCCCCCGGAACTCCTCGCGGCGGCCGTGGACCCGCCAGCCTCCGCCGTCCGGGATCCGGCCGAGCTTCTTCACGTCCACGTGGACCATGTCGCCGGGATGCTCGTGCTCGTACCGGTTCTGTGTTGCCTTCGTCGCGCGGATCAGCGTCCCGGTGACCGGGTCCAGCCAGGCCAGCGGCGGCACACGGTGGCGGGTAAGGATGCGGGAGATCGTCCGCGCGGGAACACCGGTCGCAGCGGCGAGCCTGGCGGGGCCGAAC